>NZ_LMDP01000007.1 GCF_001425835.1 Afipia sp. Root123D2 | reverse complement strand
AGATTTCTGTTTCATCTTCGCTCCTTGCGGCTACGATGAACCAGAAATCCTCCCTTCGTGAAGTCCCTCAATTTGTCTCAGGGGTGCTGACGGGAAACAAACAGGCACCTCTTATACCATCGCGCGTCAGATATGATGGGGGCATTGTACTGGCCTATTTATCGTGTGGTCGCGGGACAGGAGCGTCCAAATCCTGTTTCTTTTTGAGACTCAATATATACGCGATTATGTCATCTGCTTCCGCCTCGGAAATAATGAGGTTCGGCATATTCTTGTGATTGGAACGGAGGAATACTTTCAGCGAAAGCCCGGTCGTCGATGGTAGGTCAGCGACACTCTGGAAGCTGGGGGGTCCATCCTTGTCGGCAGGCGAAGGCTCACCTCTGTCGGGAAATCGCATCGGCAGAACGCGATGACATGAACCGCATTGTGTGGTCGCGGTCTGGCGTCCAGATGCAGGATCGCCACGAAGAGGCTGAGCAAGGACCGGATACTGTCCTACAAAAATTGCAGCGGCTCCAACGAATACAAACTTCATCCAACGCATAGCGTTCCGCGCGGGTTTGATCTGGTCCTGCTGTAAACCAATGTTTGATTTCGTCATTCGAGGGGTGGCCCCAATTTTCGAGGGAGGGCTTCGGCTTCCTCCTCTGCTAGCAATCGACGAATTTGCTGGCGCTGATCATCCGTTACTCTGAGAAGCAAATCTCTAAACCGCGATATATTCTGTCTGTGTACGAAAATATCCATTGCAGCCTCCTCGATAATAAGTCGGGCAAACGGCGGCGGTAGAAGCTAACCATCCGCAAGGGGAGGCACCCCGCCTTTAGCTATTTCCGCAGCCAATAGCCGCTTCAGTTCTTTGTGCCGGACCTGATCAGTCGCCACGTCGGTCTCAGCCAATAGCCGTCGAAAATGCGCGAGGTTTTCGTGGTGGATGAAGCGATCCATTTGACCCCCCGAGCGCGCATGGTTGACCCGACCCACGAGCCGCTATCGACTTACTACCTTACATCACAAGCACTACCTACGAACAGGCTCGAAGGAGATCGGTTCCCGAGGCGGACCCGAATGATCGTAACGATCAGCAGCGCGGGAAGACCTAGTCAGGTAAGCTACCTTGCGTTGGTGCCAGCAGTTGACCGCTGTAGCGACCTTCCGTGTATCCGGAGCGACAAACACGCACTTCTTGCTGCCGAGTGGGTGATCAATATTGCTCACTCCGATGAAAGAAATGCCGACATGCGGTGGAACCAAGGCCGGCTAGTTAACTTGTCGATGCACTACCGGATGCCATCACCCATGGTGTCCGATGAATAACGGCCTCAGCATCCCCCGTGCTGGGGCCGGATATTTTTTGACGCCCGATCCGGTATCGGCCCGCTGGCTTGCCTTGTCCGACGATCTAAGCTGCGTCGGTGCCGTCGCCGAAATTCTTTACGGCTTGCGCGGGTGCACGGGCCGCGAACGCTTGTATAGGTTTTGTTAGAAATCTATCCAGTCGCAGACTGATAAGCTTTTTCTCATTTTCTTATCAGTCCCCGAAGTGACCCCGTTTTGCGAGCAAAGTTGGCGACTCGTAGTTGCCTTGGCGGATCAAAGCTGCCCGGATCGACTAGAGGCGGGTGACCAGCTGATCACAATTGAGTCATCACGTCACGCCGGACTCCGTCGATTTCGCGCTGCGACTTTCGTCCTGCCGCTTTCACGACGCTTCCACGAACGAAATTTCGGTTCAAAATCCGGACAACAAAGAGCCCTTGAAAACATCATTTTCTCAAGGGCTTGTTGACTGGTTGCGGGGATAGGATTTGAACCTATGACCTTCAGGTTATGAGCTTGATGTTCCAGGAGCCACTTTAGGTCGAAAGCTGGCACTTGGAGCCCCAGCAAATTCACGACAATGAGCAATCTTGTTGCTCGGAATAGACTGGCATTCGGTTGGGAATGGAGCGTTGCTGTGGGTGTCCCGAGCGCGTTGAGGCGCGCCCGGGATCCTGCCCTGCCGGCCGAGATGCCAGGCGGGGCTGAGGTGGTGCGACGGATGGCGTCGCGCAGACTTCAGAGGATCCCATGATCAAACTCAAATCGAAAGCCAAAACCGCAGCACGGGCTATTGCTCGCAAGGCTCCAAAACCCAAAGCGCGTAAAGGTGCCTCAGCTCGCCCAGCTTCCAATTCGCGCGCGCAGCCCGCATCCGCTTTAACTAAACCAGTAACGCGCCCCGACACCAAGCACGCGCGCGTCCTTGGAATGTTGCGGTCGCCTGCGGGAACGACGATCGCTGCGATCATGACAGTGACGGATTGGCAGCAACATTCAGTGCGCGGATTTCTGGCCGGCGTCGTTCGCAAGAAGCTCGGTCTCAATCTGGTGTCCGAACAGAGCGACAAGGGCCGCGTCTATCGCATCAAGGACGGTAAAGCAGCGTCCGTTCAGGCGGATCGCGTCAAGCAGGCGGCGTGACTCGATGCGCGGCAAGCGTCGGGCGAGTAGTATCGCGACTAAAACATCTGTCGAGGATGAGATCGCGCATTTGCGCGGTCTCGATCTCAGGGGATTGCGTGCACGATGGCAGAGCGTATTTGGTGGGTCGGCTCCGGCACACCTCCCACGGCATCTACTGGTTGCCATCGTTGCGTATCGCTTGCAGGCGGATCGCTTCGGTGATCTCGATCATGTGACACGGCAGGTTCTCGATCGAACCGGCATCGAGGAAAGTGGCGCAGCAACGTCCTCAATAGGCGGAGCATTCACCAATGCAGCAACGATCGGGACGTCAGTATGAACGGCGACAATGATAATCGCGATCAATCCTCCGGCCTCGATCAGCGTAAATACGCTCGCGATAATCACCGATTCCAGAATCCCCCAAGCGGCAACGGCGCCGAGCCCGACGACCAGAATTATGACAATGAGGCTTCGCGGGAGATCGACAAATTGCTGAATATACCCGGCTGATCCTAGCGCGACGGCAGCAGAAGACACGATCGCAATGACAACCGTCAGTAGACCGGTCAACGTCGAGAGCACCCGCGATTGGAAGGCCGCTCTTACGTAAGCAGCCTCACCTGCACTGACCGGATAGCGTGTGGATAGCTCGATGTAGGAGGCAACGGTAAACCCCATAACCGCGGCCGCAAGCAGGAACGACCATGGCGCATAAACGCCAGCGTGGCCAGCCACCGCGCCGATCAGGACATAGATACCCGCGCCAATGGCGATCCCGGCACCGTAAAGCACGAGCAAGGGCAGATCCAGCCGTCGCTTGAGCCGCGTTGGCTGCACAGTGCTAATATCCATGGCCATTCGAACCTCGGTTAGCCATGGAAATCACCTTGTCGAAGCGCTCGACAACAAGCGCGCGGGGTCCATCTCGCCGCACTGCGGAAATTTTGGAAAATTCAAAACAGCGAGGCAGCGAAGTCTATGCGACTATGAAAAAATCATTCAGGCATCGAAAAAAGCGACCTCTTCCATCATACGCGGAAAATCGTAGAAGGCGCGACTCTTCAAGTAATTTGTCGCGGTACTCGTAGAATTTTCGGTGATCGCGAACCCAGCGCACCCTTCCTGCTGCCCAACGCTCCCGGGTTCAGATCGAGCCCTTGCTAATGCCGACGGCTCACCAAGCTGAGCTGAATTCGCATTGTTCATGCATTGAAAGAGAAATTATCGCTGATCATGGAGAGAATATTTTCGGCCGCTTGTTTGCTCTCACCACTTGTTGCTGCGGGCGTAGAATTTGGCATTATCTCACACCCAATGCTGCCTCTCGGCCTCCCAACGTGCGCGTGTCCAGACTTTAACCTTGGATAGGATGGAAGACTTCTCCACGACAGTTGATTGCTCTGCAATACGTTTGGCCACTGGATCCGGCGTTTGGGACGATGCATCGCCAATGCCGACGACCAATCCAACGATTGCCATAAGGCAGAAAGCCCGAATATGTTTCATGTGCTTTCCTAAATTGTTCGCATCTTGACAGTACGCTCAAGTCGTCGCGTATATTTTTCGGATCAAAACTCAGCTATTCATCGAAATGAGGGAGCATTTTTGCGAGTGTCCGATCGCGAAGAACCCAGTGATGAAAAAGGGCCGCTGCGGCATGAAAGCCTGCGACAATCACTAGCGTATGGGCAAGGATCTCGTGTACTTCTTTGACGCTCCCCGAGAATGCTCGGTCCTTAACCCAAGGCGATGCAATTTCGGCCAATCCAAATATCGGAATGGGTTCGCCGCGCGCGAACTGCAGCACGATCCCGGCGACAGGTACCGCGATCAGCAGCGCATAGAGCAGGTAGTGAGCCGCCTTCCCTAAACGGACGGACCAGGCACCAAGCGTTGTCGGCCCGGCAGACGGCGGTGGGTTGAACACATTCCATGCTAACCGAACGACAAGCAGGATTAAAACAGCGAGTCCCGCGGATATATGAACAAAGAGCCCAGCATCACGCTGCGGTCCTTTGGGCAAATCATCGCCGAAAATCCCGAGAGTCCAGGCAATTACGACAAGAATGACCGTCAACCAGTGTGCTGCCTGCGGTATCGCGCCGTATCCCTTTGATGAATTGTAGATCAACATAATGGTCATCCTTGGTGGAAGGTTACATCGCGCGGCACCAGCAGTTTTTGATATCGATCAAATGCAGGGAGCGCGCCGTAAAAAGCGCAGGCGATCACTAGTCTCTTGATTCATGCCAGACACGAGTGCCGACAAACGGCAACGCCACATTCGCTGTGCGGTATTTTCTTCACGCTAGTTCAAATCGTGTTCGCGCTCACGATCGCCATCAAACAGACGCTCGGCAAACCGTCACTTCTGTTGCTCATCTCAGCTTGCATAGAACGGCTTGGCGTTGTCGGCGAGCTTCTTCCATTCATTGCAGCGTGCCATCCGCGAAGGCGCCGTATTGTCGACGCTCGCAACGGATATCCGCTGTTGAGGTCCGTCAGGAAGGTGCAGGCCGTTGATGCCAACCGGAAGCGTAGCAGGGTTATCCCAGCCGGACTTGCAGCTGATGGATGCCGCCATCGTCTTTGAGTGGAAAGGCGAGCGGCCGCGCGGCGATCTTCGCGCCATCTAGCTCCGCCGCCACGACGCCTCGCTGCACGCTTTGCGGGTTCTCGACCACGATCTCGTACCGTGACGCGCCGTGGCGGAGTGTGATCTCGAAACGGGGCCAGGACCTGGGAATGCAGGGGTCAAGATGCAGAACATTGCCTTCGATGCGAAGTCCAAGGATGCACTCGACGCCTGCGCGCTGCATCCAGCCAGCCGAGCCCGTGTACCAGGTCCAGCCACCGCGCCCGACATGGCCGGATGCTGCGTAGACGTCGGCGGCGACGACATAGGGCTCCACCTTATAGCGGTGCATGTCGATGCGCGTTCGGGCGTGGTTGATCGGATTGAGCATCCAGAACAGCGCTGCTGCCTTGTCGCCATCTCCGAGGCCTGCAAAAGCCATCACGGACCAGAGGGCGGCATGGGTGTACTGGCCGCCATTCTCGCGGATGCCCGGCGGATAGCCCTTGATGTAACCAGGGTCGAGCGGCGAGCGGTCGAACGGCGGCGTGAACAGCAATGCCAACCCGTCGTGGTGCAGAATCAACTCGCGGTCGACGGCCCTCATACCTTGGGCCGCGCGGTCGGGCCGCGCCGCGCCGGAGATCACGGCCCAGGATTGTGAAATTGAGTCGATGCGGCACTCTTCGTTCGTTGCCGAGCCGAGCGGAGTGCCATCGTCGAACCAAGCCCGCCGATACCAGTCGCCGTCCCAGGCTTCGCTTTCCAAGGCAGTCTTCAGCGCTTGCATATGCTCGCGCCAGTTCGCCGCCCGCGTCACGTCACCGCGTGCATCGGCAATGGTTACGAAGGCGTCGAGAGCGGCGTGCAACAGCCAGCCAAGCCAGACGCTCTCGCCCCGGCCGCCTTCGCCGACGCGGTTCATGCCGTCGTTCCAATCGCCGCCGCCAATTAGCGGAAGGCCGTGGTTGCCGATCGCCAGGCTCGCGTCCAGCGCAAGGGCACAATGCTCGTAGAGGCAGGCGGTCTCGCCCGAGACGGTCGGCTGGAAGAAGCTGTCGCTCTCACCTGGCTGCAGCGCCTGGCCCGTCAGGAAGGGGACGACTTCATCGAGCACGAGGGCGTCGGCGGTAACCCTCACATAGTGCGCGACGGCGTAGGCGAGCCAGACGCGGTCGTCCGATATGCGCGTGCGCACTCCCTGGCCTGAGTGCGGAAGCCACCAGTGCTGGACATCGCCTTCGATAAACTGGCGGCTTGCGGTGCTGAGCAGATGTTCGCGGGTGATCGATGGGCGGATCGTGGCGAGCGCCATGCAGTCCTGCAACTGGTCCCGGAAGCCATAGGCGCCACTGGCTTGGTAGAAACCCGATCGCGCCCAGACGCGGCAGGCGAGCGTTTGGTAGACGAGCCAGCCGTTGAGCATGATGTCCATCGACCGGTCCGGCGTCTTGACCTGGACTGCGCCGACGATCTCATCCCAAAATCCACGAATCTCGGCGAGCACGGCGTCCAGGTCCGCCTGACGGTAGCGCGCGATCAGCGACTGCGCCTCCGCCTCGTCCTCGGCGTCGCCGAGGAAGAAGACAACTTCGGCAACACCGTTCGGCTCGATCTCGACCATGGTCTGGAGCGCGGCGCAGGGATCGAGTCCGGAGCCGACCCGCCCTGACAGCTGAGCCCCGTTGATCAGCGCCGCCGGCCAGGCGAGCGCGCCATTACGGCCGATAAATTCTCGCCGATCGCCTGTCCAGCTCGTTTGGCGCCCGGCCAAGTCTGCAAAAGCGGAGCGCCTCGCGAAGGCCGGATTCCACAGGTTTTTTGCAAGTATCGCTCCGCTTCTCGGATCGATACGTGTGATTATCGATGGCGCCGCCGCACCGCGGGACGCGCCGAGAACCCATTCCACGTAACCCGTCACCGACAGCCGTCTGGTGCGGCCGGAAAGATTACGCATTCTCAAGCGCGAGATCTTCAGCGGATCGGCGAGCGGCACAAACTCAAGCAGCTCCGCAGCGATGCCGTGCGAGGTGTGCTCGAAACGGCTGTAACCCCATCCATGGCGCGCCGAATAGGTGGCCGCTTCGTCCCTGATCGGCAGCGCCGTGGGGCACCAGAGACGGCCGGTCTCCTCATCCCGAAGATAGAAAGCCTGGCCCGGTTGATCAGTTACTGGATCGTTGGACCAAGGCGTCAGCTGATGCTCGCGGCTGTTCACGGACCAAGCGTAACCGCCGCCTTGCGCGGACACCAAAAAGCCAAAGGCCGGATTGGCGATCACGTTGATCCACGGCACTGGCGTCGATTGGCCAGGGCCGAGAATCGTCACATACTCGCGGCCACCCTCGGCGAAGCCACCCAGACTATTGAAGAACTCCACGCCAGGCGGTCGTCGCGAGATCTGAAGTTCGGAAGCAGGCAATGCACGCTGTGCCGTGGTCCGGGGCAAGGGCCTGGCTACGGGCGCGCGCTCAAGCTGATCGGCAAGCCGTCCGCGCGCTCCCATCAGGATAACACGCGCGACGGACGCAAGAAGGCCCAGCGCCTCCGGCGAGGTCAGGTCAGCGCGCAGCATGAAGGTGTGCCCGGGTGGCCCATCTTCTCCAATCTGGGGCCGGGACTGGCTGGCCCTGACCAGGGTCTCCAGCGCGATCTGGAGATCCTGAACGTAGGAGGAGGCCAAATCGTTGACGATAACCAAATCCACCGCAAGCCGTTTCATCCGCCAATATTCCACCGCCTGGAGCGCCTCGCGCGCCACATTGAGTTGGTCGATGTCGGAGATGCGGACCAGGATGATCGGCAGATCGCCAGATATGCCCATGCCCCACAAACCCGGCTGCCCGCCACTTCCGCTTTCGATGGTTTCCGACGGTGGGCGCAGCACGGGCGCCGCGTAGACGAGGTGACCCGCCAGACGCTGGTACTGTCCGGCCTCGCCGCGAGTAATGCCGAGGTGATACAATTGCACTTGGGCTTGCGTCCAGGCGAGTGCGGCGGCGCGCTCGAAGGCGCCGACATCGTGGTGCTTGTCGGCAAGATCAAGGATCTCCTGGCGTGAGGAAGCGACCATCGTCCAGAAGTCGATCCGTGCCGTCGCGCCGGGCGCGATCCGCACCCGGCGGCGAAGGGCAAATATTGGATCGAGCACCGCACCAGTCGAACGGGAGAGAGGCCGGCCGCCCATGACTGCGCCCGGTGCGCGAATACTGCCGCCGCGACCCAGGAACCGCGCGCGATCCGTCTCGAACTCGCGCTTGCCCGCCGCTATTCCGTCGACAACCGCCAGGTGCGCAGCCCAGACCTGCGGCTCCGTGGGCGTCCGCCGCCGCCTCGTCGCCAATATGGCGCCAAGACCAGCGAGATGCTCGGTCTCGATGAACAGTTTCGAGAACGCGGGGTGTGCCACGTCTGAAGCCTGTGACGCCAGAACCAGTTCGACATAGGAAGTCACCTCAATCTCGCGCAGATGGTCGCCGAGGTTGGAGATGGTCACGCGGCGCACTTCCGCATCGTCTTCGGCGGAAACCAGCACCTCCATGTTGGTCGTCAGCGTCCCGTCTCGACGCGTGAACTCAGCGCGATCCTCGTTGAAGGTGACCTCGCACGCCTCAGGCTCGGTATCAGTCGGCTGGTAGGTTGCCGACCAGACTTTGCCGCTCGCGATGTCCCTCAAGAAGACGTATGAGCCCCAATCGTCGCAGGTGGCGTCCTCTCGCCAGCGGGTCACAGTCAGGTCGCGCCAGGTGCTATAGCCGGACCCGGCCGCCGTGAGCATCACCGAGTAGCGACCGTTCGACAGCAGCTGCGTGGCCGGCGTAGCGGTGTACGGGCTGGCCTTTCGCCAAGTGCCGGGTCCTTCGATCTCGCGGATCCTGGCCGCCGACATCGCATCCGAGACCAAAGGCGGGGTCGCCGTGACCTCGCGTGGCACGCGCTCCTGCAGGAGCAACTCTGTCGCTTGAACGATCGGTTCGGCATGGAAGCGCTTTCGCATCAACCCGTCCAGCAGGGCATCGGCGATCGCGGTGATCGTCATGCCCTGATGGTGGGCCATGAAAGCGCGCACAATGGCCACGCGAGCCCCGTCCGGGACCCGGGCTCGCGTGAAGTCCAGCGCCTCGTAGAAACCGTAACGGCCGCGGGCGCCGAGAGCCTCGAGCCGCTCGAAGTTCTCCACGGCGGCCCGGGGGTCGACCATGCTCGCAAGGGCGGTGGCGTAGGGAGCGACCACGGCATTGTCCGCGAGACCTCGCTTCAGGCCGAGACCTGGAATGCCGAAGTTGGAGTATTGGTAGGTGAACTCCAGATCTTGCGCGTTGTATGCGGACTCAGAGACGCCCCATGGCGCCCGCATCGTCGTTCCATACTCGATCTGGCGGTGGACAATCAGCCGGTTGGTCTGCTCGATCAAGCTCTCGGCCGGTGCCCTCATGACGATGGAAGGCATCAGGTACTCGAACATCGAGCCCGACCACGAGATCAGTGCTGCGCCATTTGCTACCGCAGTCACCGCACGGCCCAGCCGGAACCAATGCCGCGCCGGTGCATCCCTCTTGGCGATGGCCAGGAAGCTTGCCAGCCTCGCCTCCGAGGCGAGAAGGTCATAACAGCGCGGATCGAGCTCGCTCTCAGGCACCCTATATCCAATCGAGAGCAGCAGCCGGTCGGGGTCGAGCAGAAAGTCAAACTCCATCGACAGCGCCGTCGACCGCGCGGCTTCTTCCAGCGACTTCAGCCGCGCATCCAAAGAGGCTGCGCGAGCCGCGCTGAGATCGCGCCGGTGACTTTCTATGCAGACACCTACTGCATCCGCCCAGAACTGGAGGTCCGCGCCCGCCTGGTCGCTTTCTTCGAGAACGGTCTGATGGGCGGCGTCGGCCAGGGTCGCCGCCTGTTCGGAAAGGTCCGCGAGCCACTGTTCGATGCCAATGGCGCGGGCGCTCGTCTGAACCAGGCTAGACGCCAGCCGCCCGATCTCATCATCGAGCCGCCGCCATGACACCGCCCGGGACTTGCGCAGGGCGCGCAACCGGTGAGCCTCGTCCCGGACCAGGTCGAGAACGTCCGCCACGCCCTGGATGCGCTGCCGCTCCGCCGTGGCCAAGGTGCTCCATTCACGGCATGCGTTGGCGAGTGCGATCAGGTGCCCAGCAAGGTTCCCGCTGTCGACCGAGGACACGTACTGCGGATCGAGCGGACGCAGGTCACGTGTGTCGTACCAATTGAAGAAGTGACCCCGGTGCCTCGTCAGCCGATCCATGGTCGCGAGTGTCGCCTCGAGCCGCTCCACAGCCTCGAGGGTCCCGATCCATCCGAAGTCCCGCGCACACGCCACCGACAACAAATAGAGGCCGATATTGGTCGGGGATGTGCGATGGGCTACCACGAACTCTGGAGCTTCCTGCAAATTGTCGGGCGGAAGCATGTTGTCGGTCGGTGCGACTGATGCTTCGAAGAAGCGCCATGTCCTTCGGGCTATACGGCGTAAACTATGTGCGTCGGCCTCGGCCAGCGGACGCCGGCCCAAGACTCGAGGCGACAGGCTCGCCCAAAGTGCGACGGTCGGAGAGGCGAACCAGGCGCCCGCGAACACGGCGGCCAAGGGCCACGTTTGTCCTCCCCAGAACCACGCCACGCCCATGGCCACGGCGCCGATAACCAAGGCTCCTGACATTCGGCGGTAGAAACCCAACGCGCGTGGACGCGGCCCGAACGCCGCGTGGGCCGCAGGGACCCATTCGAGAAGGTTGCGGTGTGTAACCGTGAGCCGCACCAAGGTGCGAAGGATTGCGTCACCCATCAGCCAAGCCTGGTGAGCCAGGAAAACGATCATCAGGCAAGACTGGATAAGCGCAATGCGTATCTCCGCGCCCAGAGCCCGGACATGACTGCGCAGTGTCACGTCAGGGCGGCGCGGCACGATCTCAGCGATCACTGGAATAAGTGGAGGCAGGACGATCATCGATAGAATGAAACCGGTCCAGACCGCCGCTGCTTCGAGCGGCATGGCCCATCCAGCGATCAGGGCCGCAACAACCGCCGGTGCAGCAAGCGACCGCCGCAGGTTATCGAGCATCTTCCAGCGGCCGATCGCGGGCACCCCCGACAGCGACCGATGATCGGCCTGTCTGGGCCCGCGTCCCAAGATCCAAGGTAGCAGTTGCCAGTCGCCTCGCGCCCAGCGGTGGTGGCGAAGAGCGGCAACGTCATAGCGAGGAGGAAAATCCTCTACCACCTCGACATCGGAGGCCAAGCCGGCGCGAGCGAATACTCCCTCGAACAGATCGTGGCTGAGGAGCGTTGACTCGGGCACGCGTCCTTGTAGCGCCGCCTCAAAGGCATCCACGTCGTAGATACCTTTGCCCGTATAGGAGCCTTCACCGAAGAGGTCTTGGTACACGTCCGAAACCGCTGCGGCGTAGGGATCTATGCCGGTTGCGCGGGAGAACACGCGCAGAAAAAGCGAGCCTTCGCGCCCCACCGGCAGTACAGGCGTGACCCTCGGCTGCAAGATACCGTAGCCTTCGACGACTCGCCCAAGGTCTGCGTCAAAGCGCGGCCGGTTCAGAGGATGCGCCATCTTGCCGATCAGCCGTCCGACCGTCTCGCGCGGGAGCCGCGTGTCCGCATCGAGCGTAACGACGTAGCGCACATTGTTAGGCACAGGGGGGGGTGCCAGGAATGTGGTGTCCTTGGCGCCCCGCAGGAGCTGATTGAGCTCGCAGAGCTTCCCGCGCTTTCGTTCCCACCCCATACAGCAGCCTTCGCATTCGTTCCATACGCGCCGCCGATGCAGCAGCAGGAAACGGTCGCCGCCCGGTGCAGGTCCGTAGAGTTGGTTCAGCCTTGCGATGCCGTCTTTCGCGGCGGCCAGCAACTCATCGTCGCCGTCTTTGTGCTCGCTTGGCGCATCGCGCCAATCGGACAGCAGCGCGAAATGAAGATCGCCCTGAGCGCTTGCCAGGTAGTGGATCTCAAGCCGGCCGATCTGCTCTTCGATTTCTTTGAGCGAGGTCAGCAGCGTCGGCACTGCGACAAGAGTGCGCAGGTCCGCAGGGATACAGCCACGCAGTTCGAGTGCCGGCAGCAAGGTGGCGCGGAAACCTCGGGTGACAAGGTAGTTAACGACCGCAACAGCCAAGTCGATCGCCGGGATTAACCCGAGAATACCGAGCAGCAGCAGCCATCTCCACTCCAGACCACCCGATGCGACGACAGACAACGGAATGGCCAGCAGGCCGGCTGCGATCACCGCACCGGAGCTGACATAGCCGCCGATTCCCAGTGCGCGATAGGCCAGTCGCGGCCAGCCCAGCGGAGACGGCCTGAATCCGATCGCCGCTTCGAACCCGGCTCGCCCGCCCGCGATCAAGTAGTAACCGGGATCTGTCAGGCGGACGTTGCCGTCATCGGTACTCGCCTCGATCGCGCGCCTCGCCGTCTCCACTGCCGCGTGGGCAATCTCCAATTCGCTGAGTTTACAGCCGCGAGCGAGGTGTTCGACTGCGCTGCGATAAAGATTGCGCGACGGGAAATCCATGCGTTCGAAGGCGCTGCCGGCCTTGAAAACGTCATCGACCAGGCTGACGCGCTCGAACAGCTCTGTCCAATCGACGTCGGTGATGAGCCGCATGCTGGTGATGATATTACGTACTGTAACGGCGCCGGCGACCTGCCTCTGGTGCACGCCGCGAACGACGGCTTCGGCAGTCGTTCCCTGCCGGGCCAGTTGCTTGTCGAGCCACTCCAACGCCGGCGCAATGCTGGGATCCTGATCGCGCAAGCGATGGACCAACTGCATGAGAAAACTGTCTGGGAGCGTTGTCTGTGGATGCGGCGGAAGGACGGCGTCGGCTGGCTCGACGACGCGCCCGCCAATCCCCAGCAACCGATCCGCTACGACGTCAGCGGCGCCGCGTCCGGCTCGGCTGTCGACGACGCGCTCGGCGATCCGCCTGAGGTTCTCGACGAGCACGATGCGCAGGGTGGTCGCCACCGCCCACAGTTCGCCAATGCGCAGCGGCTGCACTTCCTGATAGGCGCGCAGGTAGCGACGCAGTAGCTCCGGGTCGAACAGGCTGTCGGTGTGGGCCACATAGGCCCAGGCCACGCCGAGCACGCGAGGATACCCCGCAAAGGGTCCGCTGCCGAGCTTGGGCAGTTGGCGATAGTAGCCAAGTGGTAGATCGACCCGGACCTCTCGGATCTGCTTCTCCACCACATGAAAATTGTCGATCAGCCACTCGGCCGTGGGAGTGATGGCCGCCCCCGAATCGACAGCCTTGGCGATGTCGCGGTAGGCGACCAGAAGCACAGCCTCATTACCTGCAAGCCTCGCCGTCAATGAGGGGCCCTTCACGTGGTCGGGCATCAAAGCTTGCGCGGTGGCAAGGCTGCGCGCGTGTTCTTCAAGCCGCTCGACACTAAACAGCTCAGCCCGGATCGGAGCTTCGTCGCCCCACGGCGGAGATGGTCCACGTGGCTCCAGCCATGGCCGAAACCGAAAGCTCAGCGCACTTTTGAGGCGCGGTCTGCGTCGGCCCGCGAAGTCGTCGATATCGAAAAGCATGGTCTTGAGGCACCTTCAACGTGGGCCTGGCCGCTGGCCCCGCCAGCATCCCACGCTCCCACCATCCTTCGGGAGCGCCTCAAGCCTCGGCGAATCTTGGGTCCGTAGATTTCGAAAGCGGCTCGCTCGGGACGGCATCCTCGACAATTACTTCCGCGCACTCGCCATGGCAGCGGATGGCGCGGGCTAAACAGTTCGCCTCACGGATCGCCAACTCTCTCGACCAGAAAGGCGTAATCATGCGCTCATCTATCCGGATGGCCCAGCCATGCTGCTCTTTGACAACGTTAAATTTGATCATCGCATATCACCGCGAATGGGCTGCAAGAAATTTCGTACTTCGCCACGTCACTACGCGCCGCACGATTGAAACTGCAGATAGCTATGCATTCAACACCACGGAGGATCGGCGGCGTTGATCTATATCAAACGTTCTCCGGTAGCTCCGGTTCCTCAGGTAAAAGAGTGTTTCCCGTCAGCACCCCTGAGACAAATTGAGGGACTTCACGAAGGGAGGATTTCTGGTTCATCGTAGCCGCAAGGAGCGAAGATGAAACAGAAATCT
>NZ_LMDP01000006.1 GCF_001425835.1 Afipia sp. Root123D2 | reverse complement strand
CGGCGGAAAGGGCGACGCCGAGTCCAAGATCACCGCCATGGAAGCCGCCGGCATCATCGTCTCCCCGTCCCCCGCAAGACTCGGCACAACTCTTGTCGAAAAATTGAAGTCCTGATTCAATTTTTGGGTATTTTGGGCGCGAATTTTCGACCTAAATAGGGTAAAGGGTGGCGTATCAACATGATGCCACCAAGACCGGGCAATTTGGCCCGGTTTTCCGCGTAATATCAAAAATCAGGACGCGATATGTCTCGCCAGGCCGCGAACGCCAATTTCGCCCTCACTTCCTTCCTCGACGGCGCCAATGCCACCTACATCGACGACATGTACGCGCGGTACGAGGCCAATCCCTCCTCGGTGGACCAGGAGTGGCAGGAATTTTTCAAAAGCCTGAAAGACCAGCCGGCCGACGTTGAAAAGAACGCCAAGGGTCCCTCCTGGGAGAAGCCGAACTGGCCCCAGACCCCCAACGACGACCTGACCTCAGCGCTCGACGGCAACTGGGCGCAGGTCGAAAAGGCGGTCGGCACCAAGCTCGCCGCCAAGGCGCAGGCGCCCGGCGCGGCATTGAGTTCCGATGATGTCCAGCAGGCGACGCGCGATTCGGTCCGCGCCCTGATGCTGATCCGCGCCTACCGCATGCGCGGCCACTTCCATGCCAATCTGGATCCGCTCGGCATCGAGGGCCAGAAGGATCACGAGGAACTCGATCCGCGCTCCTACGGCTTCACCGACGCCGACTGGGACCGCAAAATTTTCCTCGACCACGTCCTCGGTCTCGAATTCGGTACGCTGCGTGAAATTGTCGCGATCTGCCAGCGCACTTACTGCCAGACGCTCGGCGTCGAATTCATGCACATCTCGAATCCGCAGCAGAAGGCCTGGATTCAGGAGCGCATCGAAGGGCCGGACAAGGAAATCTCGTTCACCCGCGAAGGCCGCCGGGCGATCATGATGAAGCTGATCGAGACCGAAGGTTTCGAGAAGTTCTGCGACATCAAGTTCACCGGCACCAAGCGGTTCGGCCTCGACGGCGGCGAATCGCTGATCCCCGCGCTCGAGCAGATCATCAAGCGCGGCGGCAATCTCGGCGTGCAGGACATCGTCGTCGGGATGCCGCATCGCGGCCGCCTCAACGTGCTGACGCAGGTGATGGGAAAGCCGCACCGCGCGCTATTCCACGAATTCAAGGGCGGTTCGGCCACGCCCGACGAAGTCGAAGGTTCGGGCGATGTGAAGTATCATCTCGGCGCATCGTCGGATCGTGAATTCGATGGCAACAAGATCCATTTGTCGCTGACCGCGAACCCGTCGCATCTGGAAATCGTCGATCCGATCGTGCTCGGCAAGGTGCGCGCCAAACAGGACCAGTACGGCGATCCGCCGGACCAGCGCATTTCCGTGCTGCCGCTCCTGATGCATGGCGACGCAGCATTCGCCGGGCAGGGCGTCGTCGCGGAATGTTTCGCGCTGTCGGACCTGAAGGGCTATCGCACCGGCGGTTCGCTGCATTTCATCGTCAACAACCAGATCGGCTTCACGACCTACCCGCGCTATTCGCGCTCGTCGCCTTATCCGTCGGACGTCGCCAAGATGATCGACGCGCCAATTTTCCACGTGAACGGCGACGACCCGGAAGCGGTGGTGTTCGCCGCCAAGGTGGCGATCGAGTACCGGCAGAAATTCCACAAGCCCGTCGTCATCGACATGTTCTGCTATCGGCGCCACGGTCATAACGAGGGCGACGAGCCGAGCTTCACCAACCCGGTGATGTACAAGAAGATCGCGTCGCATCCGTCGACGCTCGATATTTACGCCAAGCGCCTGGTCGCCGACGGCGTGATGACTCAGGGTGAAATCGACAAGGCCAAGGCCGATTGGCGCGCGCGGCTCGATGCCGAGCTCGAGGCCGGCACGGGCTACAAGCCGAACAAGGCCGACTGGCTCGACGGCAAGTGGGCCGGGTTCAAATCGGCCGATCTCGGCGAGGATCCCCGCCGCGGCAACACCGGTGTCGCGGTCGACGAGTTGAAGGAGATCGGGCGCCAGATCACCAAGGTGCCCGACGGATTCCATGTTCACCGCACGGTTCAGCGTTTCCTCGACAGCCGGATGAAGGCGATCGACACCGGCGAAAACATCGACTGGGCGACCGGCGAGGCGCTGGCTTTCTGCACATTGATGAATGAGGGGCACAACGTCCGTCTGTCCGGACAAGACAGCGAGCGCGGCACTTTCTCGCAACGTCATTCGGTGCTGTTCGATCAGGAGGACGAGAGCCGCTACACGCCGTTCAACCATCTGGGCGGCGCGCAGGGCGAATACGAGTCCGTCCGGGGCCACTACGAGGTCATCAACTCGCTGCTGTCGGAAGAGGCCGTGCTTGGCTTCGAGTATGGCTACTCGCTGGCCGAACCGAAGGCGCTGACGATCTGGGAAGCGCAGTTCGGCGACTTCGCCAACGGCGCGCAGGTTCTGTTCGACCAGTTCATCTCGTCGGGCGAACGCAAATGGCTGCGCATGTCCGGCCTCGTCTGTCTGCTGCCGCATGGCTATGAAGGGCAGGGTCCGGAGCATTCGTCCGCTCGTCTCGAGCGTTTCCTGCAGATGTGCGCGGAAGACAACATGCAGGTCGCCAACCCGACGACGCCGGCGAACTATTTCCACGTGCTGCGCCGCCAGTTGAAGCGCGAGATCCGCAAGCCGCTGATCCTGATGACGCCGAAGTCGCTGCTGCGCCACAAGCGGGCGGTATCGTCGCTGGCTGAATTCGGGGCCGAGACCTCGTTCCATCGCGTGCTGCTCGACGATGCCGAGACCGGCGGCGAGATCAAGCTCGTCGCCGACAACAAGATCCGCCGTGTCGTGCTGTGCTCCGGCAAGGTCTATTACGACCTGCTCGAGGAACGCGAGAAGAGAGGCGTCGACGACATTTATCTGCTGCGCGTCGAACAGCTGTATCCGGTCCCGCTGAAAACGCTGGTGCAGGTGCTCGAACGTTTCAAGAAGGCCGAAGTGGTGTGGTGCCAGGAAGAGCCGCGCAACATGGGTGCGTGGCACTTCATCGAACCTTATCTCGAATGGGTTCTCAATCAGGTCGGCGGTCCGAGCAAGCGTCCGCGCTATGCCGGCCGCGCCGCGGCGGCCGCCACGGCCACCGGTCTGATGTCGAAACACCTCGCGCAGCTCAAGGCGTTTCTTGATGAGGCGCTTGGCTGACAACAATCCGATTTCACATGCGTCGCGCCAGCGGCGCATGTTTTTCTTCAAGGTGAGAATCAGCGTCGATCGCGGGGCCCGCCCGCAATGATGCAAAAGGAAGCAACATATGGCTGAAATTCGCGTTCCAACCCTCGGCGAATCGGTAACCGAGGCAACCATTGGCCGATGGTTCAAGAAGGCCGGCGATGCCGTGGCTGTCGATGAACCGCTCGTCGAACTTGAAACCGACAAGGTGACGATCGAGGTTCCGGCGCCGTTCGCAGGGACGCTCGAGGAAATCGTCGCCAAGGATGGCGAGACCGTTGCGGTCGGCGCGCTGCTTGGCCAGATCAGCGAAGGCGCCGGCGGCGCCAAGCCGGCTGCGCCCGCGAAGGCGCCGCAGGACGCCGCCGCGCCGAAGGCTGCGGAGCCCGCCGCGGCTGCACCCGCGCCTGCGCAGAAGTCGCCTCCCGCCGATGCGCCGCAAGCCCCGTCGGTACGCAAGCTTTCGGCCGAAAGCGGCATCGACGCTTCCACCGTGCCGGGCTCCGGCAAGGATGGCCGCGTCACCAAGGGCGACATGCTGGCCGCGATCGAGAAAGCCGCGTCGACGCCGACCGCCGTTCCAGCGGCTTCAATCCAGGTGCGGGCGACCTCGCCGGCCGATGACGCCGCGCGCGAAGAGCGCGTGAAGATGACGCGGCTGCGCCAGACCATCGCGCGCCGCCTCAAGGATGTGCAGAACACCGCCGCGATGCTGACGACCTTCAACGAGGTCGACATGTCGAACCTGATGGCGATGCGCGGCCACTACAAGGAACTGTTTGAGAAGAAGCATGGCGTGAAGCTCGGCTTCATGGGCTTCTTCGTGAAGGCCTGCGTGCAGGCGCTGAAGGAGGTTCCCGTCGCCAACGCCGAGATCGACGGCACTGACCTGATCTACAAGAACTATTACCACATCGGCGTCGCGGTCGGCACCGACAAGGGTCTTGTGGTCCCGGTGTTGCGCGATTGCGATCACAAGTCGATTGCCGAGATCGAGAAAAACATCGCCGAGTTCGGCAAGCGCGCCCGTGACGGCCAGCTCAAGATCGAGGAGATGCAGGGTGGCACCTTCACGATCTCGAACGGCGGCGTTTACGGCTCGCTGATGTCGACGCCGATCCTCAATGCGCCGCAGTCCGGAATTCTCGGCATGCACAAGATTCAGGAGCGCCCGATCGTGGTCGGCGGCAAGGTCGAGATTCGCCCGATGATGTATCTGGCGCTGTCCTACGATCACCGCGTCATCGACGGCAAGGAAGCGGTGACGTTCCTGGTCCGTGTGAAGGAAAATCTCGAGGATCCCGCGCGCCTCGTGCTGGATCTCTGAGCAAGGTTAGCTGTGGCAATCGGATCCAGTCGTCGGCCTGTCGGGACGTATAGCTTGGCGTTCAATGCGCCGCTTGAGGGAGGCGCAGCATGACCGGCCAGGTTGTCCTCATCACCGGAGGAAGCCGCGGCATCGGCCGCGCTGCTGCGTTTGCCGCAGCCGCGCGCGGCTACAAGGTCGTGGTCGGCTATGCCAGCAACAAGGCCGCGGCCGACGAGGTCGTCGGCAAGATCGAGGCGAGCAACGGCAAGGCCATCGCGGTGAAATGCGATGTTGGCTCGGAAGCGGATATCCTCAACCTGTTCAAGCAGGCTGATACGTTCGGATCACTGCATGCGCTGGTCAACAACGCCGGCGTGGTCGATGCGACGTCGCGTGTCGATGAGATGTCGGCGGAACGGTTGACCCGGATGATGAACGTCAACGTGGTCGGCAGTATCCTGTGCGCGCGCGAGGCGGTGAAGCGCCTCTCGACAAAACACGGCGGCAAGGGTGGCGTGATTGTCAACCTGTCGTCGGTCGCGGCCACGCTGGGCTCGCCTTCGCAGTATGTCGATTATGCCGCGTCGAAAGGCGCGATCGATACGCTCACGCTCGGCCTTGGCCGTGAGGTGAGCGCGGAAGGAATTCGTGTCGCCGGGATTCGTCCTGGCCTGATCGATACCGACATTCATGCCAGCGGCGGCGAACCGGATCGCGCTCATCGCCTCGCGCACACCGTGCCGATGAAACGTGTCGGAACCCCGGAAGAGGTCGCCAACGCCATCGTCTGGCTCATGTCGGACGAGGCGTCATATGTCACGGCGACGACGATGGATGTGTCCGGAGGCCGTTGATAACGGTTTCCGCAGGATGAGTTAAATTCAAGACAGGACAGAGCAATGGCTTCATATGATCTCGTTGTAATCGGCACCGGCCCCGGCGGTTATGTTTGCGCTATTCGCGCGGCACAACTCGGGATGAAGGTTGCCGTGGTCGAGAAGTGGCCGACCTTCGGCGGAACCTGTCTCAATGTCGGCTGCATTCCGTCGAAGGCGCTGCTTCATGCGTCCGAGCGTTACGAAGAAGTCACCCACATGCTGCCCAAAATGGGCATCGGCGTCGGCAAGCCGAAGCTCGACCTGCCGACCATGATGAAGTTCAAGGACGACGGCGTCGACGGCAACGTCAAGGGCGTCAGCTTCCTGTTCAAGAAGAACAAGATCGATACCTATGTCGGCACCGGACGTATCGTCTCGGCCGGCAAGGTTGAAGTGAAGAGCGCGGACGGCAAGGCGGAAACGCTGGAGGCGAAGAACATCGTCATCGCCACCGGCTCCGATGTGGCGAAGCTCAAGGGCGTCGACATCGACGAGAAGCGCATCGTGTCGTCAACCGGCGCGCTGACGCTCGACAAGGTGCCGGAGAAGCTGCTGGTGATCGGCGCCGGCGTGATCGGCCTCGAACTCGGCTCGGTATGGCGCCGCCTCGGCGCGGAAGTCACCGTGGTGGAATTTCTTGACCGCATCCTGCCGGGCATGGATGGCGAGATCGCCAAGTCGTTCCAGCGGCTTCTCGAAAAGCAGGGCATGACCTTCAAGCTTGGCACCAAGGTCACGGGTGTCGATACGTCGGGCAAGCGTCTCAAGGTGCAAATCGAGGCGGCTGCCGGCGGCAAGGCGGAAACCGTTGAGGCCGACGCGGTGCTGGTGGCGATCGGACGCATGCCCTACACCGAAGGTCTTGGACTCAAGGAAGTCGGCGTCGACCTCGATCAGCGCGGCCGCATCAAGACTGACGAGCACTTCGCCACCAACGTGAAGGGCATCTATGCGATCGGCGACGTCATCGCCGGTCCGATGCTGGCGCACAAGGCCGAGGACGAAGGTGTTGCGGTGGCCGAAATTCTCGCCGGGCAGGCGGGCCACACCAACTACGATGTGATTCCGGGTGTGGTCTACACCTCCCCGGAAGTCGCGAGCGTCGGTAAGACCGAAGAAGAGCTGAAGCAGGCCGGCATCGCCTACAATGTCGGCAAGTTTCCGTTCACTGCCAACGGCCGCACCAAGGTCAACCAGACCACGGATGGCTTCGTCAAGATTCTCGCCGATGCCAAGACCGATCGCGTGCTCGGCGCGCATATCATCGGCGCGGAAGCGGGCGAGATGATTCACGAAGCGGCGGTGCTGATGGAATTCGGCGGTTCCGCCGAGGATCTGGCACGGACCTGCCACGCGCATCCGACGCGTTCGGAGGCCGTCAAGGAAGCCGCGCTTGCGGTCGGAAAGCGCGCTATCCATATGTGAGTCCGGCCCGGTCTTTCAGGCGATCTCCGCGCTGAAAGCACCGGGCGAAAGACGACAATGCGCCGTGTGCTCCACCCTCTGTGGGTTCTGCTGGCTCTGATTTTTCTGGCCGAAGCGTGGCTCTGGGATCGCCTTGAGCCTGTCGTTGCGCGTGTCGTCAATCTCCTTCCGCTACCGGCATTCAAGGCGTGGCTGGCCGCGCGGGTCGCTCGTCTGTCGCCCGCCGCGACGCTGATCGTCTTTGCCGTGCCGGCGCTGCCGTTGTTCCCACTCAAGATCACCGGCGTGTGGCTGCTCGCCCACGAATATTTCATCAGCGCCGCGCTGGTGTTTATTTTCGCCAAGTTGCTGGGCGTCGGCATCATGGCATTCGTGTTCGACGTCACCCGTTCCAAGCTTCTGCAGATGGGCTGGTTCGCGTGGCTGTACCGGACGATTCTCGCCATTCGCGAATGGGCCCGGCAGCAGATCGCGCCGGTCAAGCTGGCATTGAGCCGGCTTCGGGAACGCTTCGGCACGGGCGCGCCGTCGCGGCTGATCCAGCGGCTGCGCCGCCGGGCCCAGTCGACGAGGTAAAGCGTCGTTACATCAGGTGAACGGCGTGCGGCGCGAACACCCCGATCGCGGTGAAAGCGACGCCCACCACCGCCAGCAATCCCGATGCCCACGCCAGCGCGAGCATGCCGGTGATGATGGTCGCCGACGCCAGCACGATGGCGATCTGGAAGGCTGCCGAGGCAAGTTCGAAGTGGTGATACTTCGCCATCGCGAGATCACGGGCGTGCTCGGCGTGCTTGGCGCGTTCGGCGAGCTGGTCCTGGCCCTCTCCGGTTTCCGGTTCGGAGCGATAACGTGCCGCGGTTTTCTGCCAGGCGTCGACCTGCTTGGCCAGCGCGGCCTTGGCGGCGTCATCGCCGGTCAGACCGATGCTGAGTTTGGCGTTCTCGGCGGCCGACTGCACCACCGTGCGGCGGATGCTCTTGGCCTGGAAGAACGCCCACAGGTTGGCGGCTTCGACATTCTTGCTGATCGATTCGGTCTGGGCGTCCTTGCCGAGAGTTTCCGAGAACGCGAGGCATAGCGCGATGATCGCGATCAGCAGCGCGATCTTCTTGTTGGAGCCGGACGCATGTTCCGCATGTTCGGCGTGCTCCATGCTTTCGTGGGCGCTCATATGAGTTAAGTCCTCCGCAGGGTGACTTACGATTGTCCGAACGCTTATGGCCGCGCAAGGGCCGCGCGGTGTCGTCACATGAGAAATTTTTTGTCAGGCGCGGGGATGGGCGGTCTTGTAAACGTCCATCAGGCGTTCGGCATCGACGCCGGTGTAAATCTGCGTCGTCGAGAGCGAGGCATGGCCGAGCAGTTCCTGGATCGCGCGCAGGTCGCCGCCGCGCGACAGCAGGTGGGTGGCAAAAGAGTGGCGCAGCGCGTGCGGCGTGGCGCTGTCCGGCAGGCCGAGCGCGCCGCGCAGCCGCTCCATGGTCAGCTGGATAATGCGCGGTGACAGCGGGCCGCCGCGTGCACCGACAAACACCGGCCTGTCTGCGGAAAGCGCATGAGGACACACCGCGATGTAGTCCTGCACGAGATCGAGCACGGTTTTCAGAACGGGCACCATGCGGGTCTTGTTGCCCTTGCCGGTAACGGTGATGACATCGCCTTCCCCCGGCGTTGGGATGTCGCGGCGCTTGAGGCCGAGCGCTTCGGAAATGCGCAGGCCTGATCCATAGAGTAAAGCCATCACGGCGGCATCGCGGGCCCAGATCCAGGGCTCGCGACTTTCCCCGGCGCGGATGTCTGCGTCGGTCATCTGCTTGGCGGATTGCATCTGGATCGGCTTCGGCAGGCTCTTGCCGATCTTCGGCGCGCGGATCGCGGCCAGCGCCCCGACCTTGCCCTTGCCTTCGCGCTCAAGGAACTTGCCGAACGAGCGCAATCCGGCCAGCGCGCGCATCAGCGAGCGGCCGCCGATGTCATGGGCGCGGCGCGCCGACATGAAGGCGCGCACGTCGGATGTCTCGACGGCGGCGAATTGTTTCAGTGACACAACCCCGCCCCAATGGTCGCTGAGGAACACGAGACATTGGCGCAGGTCGCGCTCATAGGCCTCAAGCGTTTTCGGCGACAACCGCCGCTCGCTGCGCAAATGCGCCAGCCAGTGCGCGATCTCGGTCTGGATGTCCGGCGCGGCGCAGGACAGGCGCGGATCGCTTTCCGTCTCCGATGTGCTGGCGGCCCTGGTCATTCTGCGTCCGGTGCTTGACAGGAATCGGTTTATCGCACCCTTTTCGTTATGCTCCTCTTAATCCCACTGGATCCTGCACGGCATGGCTAGGCGCGTCGTCGATGTTCTCGTGCCGGTGGCCGTCGATCAGGCCTATTCGTACCGGATTCCGGACGGAACGGACCTCAAGCCGGGCGACGTGGTGTCGGTGCCGCTCGGATCGCGTGAGGTCACCGCCGTGGTCTGGGCGGAGAATCACAATCCCGATCCGCGCCTGCACAATCGCCTCAAGGATGTCAGCGAGCGGCTCGATGTGCCGCCGCTGAAGGAGGAGTTGCGCAGTTTCGTCGACTGGGTTGCATCCTACACATTGTCGGCGCGCGGCATGGTGCTGCGGATGACGCTGCGCATGGGCGAACATCTCGGGCCGGAGCGCGTGCGCATGGGCGTGCGTCTGGTCGGATCGCCGCCGCAGCGCATGACCTCGGCGCGTCATCGTTTGATGTCGTGTCTGTCGGATGGATTGCTGCACGGAAAATCGGATGTCGCGCGCGAAGCCGGCGTCAGTGCATCGGTGATCGACGGTCTCGTCGATGAAGGCACACTCGTAACCGAGCCGATGCCGCGTGAGGCGGCGATGCAAAAGTCCGATCCCGATTTCGCGGTCGCGGATTTTTCTCCCGACCAGAAGACCGCCGCTGCAGCGTTGCAGGCACTCGCAGCGGGCGATGAATTTCAGGTGGCGCTGCTCGACGGCGTGACCGGTTCGGGCAAGACCGAAGTTTATTTCGAGGCGGTCGCCGAAATCATCCGGCGCGGCAAGCAGACGCTGATCCTGATGCCGGAGATCGCGCTCACCGGACAGTTCCTCGATCGCTTCGCGCAACGCTTCGGTGTGCGTCCGCTGGAATGGCATTCGGAACTGTCGCCGCGTACCCGCGCGCGCAATTGGGCGGCGGTAGCGGCGGGCGAGGCGCAGGTTGTGGTCGGCGCACGCTCGGCGCTGTTTCTGCCTTACGCCGATCTCGGCCTGATCGTGGTCGATGAGGAACACGATCAGGCCTACAAGCAGAGCGACGGCGCGCATTATCATGCCCGCGACATGGCTGTGGTGCGCGCGCACATCGCGAAAATTCCGGTGGTGCTGGCGTCGGCGACGCCGTCGGTCGAGAGCGAGGTCAACGCGCGCAAGGGGCGTTACCGGCGCGTGGCGCTCCCGGCGCGGTTCGGCGGTCAGCACATGCCGCAGATCGACACGATCGACCTGCGGCGCGAAGGGCCGCAGCGCGGCCGGTTCATTTCTCCGCCGCTGGCGGAAGCGATCGGACACGCGGTGGAGCGCAAGGAACAGGCGCTGCTGTTTCTCAACCGGCGCGGCTATGCGCCGCTCACACTGTGCCGTGCCTGCGGTCATCGCTTCGCCTGTACGATCTGCGACGCCTGGCTGGTTGATCACCGGTTTCGTCAGCGTCTCGTTTGTCATCACTGCGGCTTCTCGATGCCGCGCCCGCATCAATGCCCGCAATGCGGGGCCGAGGAATCGCTCGCCGCGATCGGTCCCGGCGTCGAGCGGTTGCAGGAGGAAGCGGCGTCACTGTTCCCGGATGCCCGCACCATGGTGCTGTCGAGCGATCTGATCACCTCGATCGAAACCATGCGCACGGAACTCAACGAGATCGCCGAGGGCCGCGTCGATATCATTATCGGAACGCAACTGGTGGCGAAGGGACATAATTTCCCGCGCCTCAACCTGGTCGGTGTGGTCGATGCCGATCTCGGGCTCGGCAACGGCGATCCACGCGCCGCCGAGCGCACGTTCCAGTTGCTCAATCAGGTGATCGGGCGCGCCGGGCGCGAGCAGGGCCGCGGCGTCGGCTACCTGCAGACCCATCAGCCGGAACATCCGGTGATGAAGGCACTGGTCGCGTGCGACCGTGAGGCTTTTTACGACAGCGAGATCGAGGCGCGCGAGCGCACGATGTATCCGCCGTTCGGGCGGCTCGCCAGCCTCATCATCTCGGCGGGAGATCGTCCCACCGCCGAGGGGTTCGCACGCAAGCTGGTGGCGATGGCACCACGCGACGAGCGCATTCAGGTGCTGGGACCGGCGGAAGCGCCGCTCGCCGTGATCAAGGGCCGCTATCGCTTCCGCATTCTGGTGAAGTCGGCACGCAATGTCGATCTGTCGCACTATCTGCGCGACTGGATCGCGGTGGGGCCGAAGCCGAAGGGCAATCTGAAACTCGAGATCGATGTCGATCCGCAGAGCTTCCTGTAGGCGCGCCTGCAGCGATCAAAGAAAAAAGCCGGCACAACCGGTGCCGGCTTTTTCACGCGACTCGACGTTTACGCAACTCAACGCGAACTCAACTCAGGCGCGATCGATCGAACCGCGCCTGTACGCTACGCTTACTGAACTTCTGCAACCACCTGGCCGACACCGCGGCTGGTGAGGCCGATGGCGCGGGCGGCGCCTTTCGACAGGTCGAGAACGCGGCCACGGATGAAGGGGCCACGGTCATTGATGGTGACGACCACGCTGCGGCCGCCGTGGGTAACCTTGAGCTTGGTGCCGAACGGCAAGGAGCGATGAGCGGCGGTCATGGCGTTCTGATTGAAGCGCTGGCCTGAGGCAGTCTTGCTGCCGGACTCGTTGCCGTAAAAGGAGGCCTTGCCGGAAAAGCTGTGGCCCGAGCTCATCGAAGCGTTGGCATTGCGCCAGTGGTGCTTGCGTTGCCCGGCATCACTTGCCGAAGCACTCAGGACGATCATCCCGGCGGCAGCGGCAATCGCGGAGGCGTTCCGAATCCCGGAGGATCGCGGCATCAGCCTCTTCGCAGTATTAATCATATATCTGTCCCTCATAATCGTAGATTCGTCCGGCGGCTGGCTAATGGGTGCCGCCGCATACCGAGCGGGACGGATCATTCAATAATAAGGCGTAAGCACGGCACGGTATTTGGTTCCAGAAGTCGGGAAATATATTACCGGCTCGCCAATTAATCTTTATATCTTCCATAATATTGGAAAATAACTTGGTATTTATCGACCTATACTTTTGATTACCGATGTTCGAAGATTTGGCTGGGGTCCAGCAAGTAAAAAAACGGCATCGGTTCAGTGGCGAGAAATGCGATTTAGGCATGGCTCTATGCTTGAGGCGGGCGGCTCGCAGGCGGGATATCGCGTACGGGCGTCAGCCGATGACCGGGGCGGCCGCCCGGATTCGTTCCGGGGAAGTCGACCCGGGCTTCCCGCCGGAGACACGGCGACCCGATCTGCGACCTTCGTCTCAGCTTCGTTGCTCTGATCTCGAAGCCTGCGACAAACAGGCGTCTGTGAAGATGCATTGGCACGCGTCGTCATGTTGCACCTGCGCGCTCGCTATGTTAGCAAACCGACGATTTTAACGCGCTGGATCCATCGGTCCGGCCGAAAATCGAAGTCCAGCTTGAATTCCAAGGACTTAGGGATCGCTTGGCGCCGTGCGTGGTGCCGCTTTGGGGCGATGTCTTTTCCCTTGGATTGTCGACAGCAGAGAGCGTTTTCGTGGCAGCTGAAGATTCGTCCGTTTCTGGGGTGTCCGGCCGTTATGCGACGGCCCTTTTCGATCTCGCGCGTGACGAGAAGTCCATCGATGCGGTCAAGGCCGACCTCGATAAGTTCTCCGCGCTTCTCGCCGACAGCCCGGACCTGCTGCGGCTGGTCCGCAGCCCGGTTTTCACCGCCGACATGCAGGGCAAGGCGCTTGCCGCCATCCTCGCCAAGGCCGGTATCGGCGGTATCACCGCCAAATTCCTTCAGGTCCTGACTGCCAACCGCCGTCTGTTTGCGGTCAGCGATGTCATCAGGGCTTTCCGTGCGCTGGTCGCGAAATTCCGCGGCGAGGCCACGGCTGAAGTCACCGTCGCCGAACAGCTCAGCGACAAGAATCTCGACGCTCTCAAGGCCGCGCTGAAATCAGTGTCCGGCAAGGAAGTCGATCTCAACGTGAAGATCGATCCATCGATCATCGGCGGGCTTATCGTCAAGCTCGGCAGCCGCATGGTCGACAGTTCGCTTCGCACCAAACTCAATTCGATTAAGCACGCGATGAAAGAGGCAGGCTGATGGACATCCGCGCCGCGGAAATTTCCGCAATCCTCAAGGACCAGATCAAGAATTTCGGCCAGGAAGCCGAAGTCTCCGAAGTCGGTCAGGTTCTCTCCGTCGGCGACGGCATTGCCCGCGTCTACGGCCTCGACAACGTCCAGGCGGGCGAAATGGTCGAGTTCGAGAACGGTACGCGCGGCATGGCGCTGAACCTCGAAACCGACAACGTCGGCATCGTGATCTTCGGCGCCGACCGTGAGATCAAGGAAGGCCAGACCGTCAAGCGCACCCGCGCCATCGTCGATACGCCGGTCGGCAAGGGTCTTCTGGGCCGCGTCGTCGACGCGCTCGGCAATCCGATCGACGGCAAGGGCCCGATCCAGGGCGCTGAGCGCAAGCGTGTCGACGTCAAGGCGCCCGGCATTATTCCACGTAAGTCGGTCAACGAGCCTATGGCGACCGGCATGAAGGCGATCGATGCGCTGATCCCGGTCGGCCGCGGCCAGCGCGAATTGATCATCGGTGACCGCCAGACCGGCAAGACCGCGATCGCGCTCGACACCATTCTCAACCAGAAGCCTCTTAACGTTGCCGGCGCGCCAGAGGGCCAGAAGCTCTATTGCGTGTACGTCGCGATCGGCCAGAAGCGGTCCACCGTCGCGCAGTTCGTGAAGGTGCTCGAAGAGCAGGGCGCGCTGGAATATTCGATCGTCGTCGCGGCTACCGCGTCCGATCCGGCGCCGATGCAGTACCTCGCTCCGTTCACCGGCTGCACCATGGGTGAATATTTCCGCGACAACGGCATGCACGCCGTCATCATCTATGACGATTTGTCGAAGCAGGCCGTGGCCTATCGCCAGATGTCGCTGCTGCTGCGCCGCCCGCCGGGCCGCGAAGCTTATCCCGGCGACGTGTTCTATCTGCATTCGCGCCTGCTCGAGCGCGCCGCGAAGCTGAACGACGATCACGGCAACGGGTCGCTGACCGCATTGCCGATCATCGAAACCCAGGCCAACGACGTGTCGGCCTACATTCCGACCAACGTGATTTCGATCACCGACGGCCAGATCTTCCTTGAAACCGATCTGTTCTTCCAGGGCATCCGCCCGGCGGTGAACGTCGGCCTGTCGGTGTCGCGCGTCGGATCCGCGGCGCAGACCAAGGCGATGAAAAAGGTCGCTGGCAAGATCAAGGGCGAGCTCGCGCAGTACCGCGAAATGGCGGCGTTCGCGCAGTTCGGCTCCGACCTCGACGCTTCCACCCAGCGCCTGCTGGCGCGCGGTTCGCGCCTCACCGAGCTTCTGAAGCAGCCGCAGTTCTCGCCGCTGAAGATGGAAGAGCAGGTCGTGGTGATTTACGCCGGCGTTAACGGCTATCTCGACGGTCTTCCGGTCAACAAGGTGCGTGCGTTCGAAGATGGGCTGCTGTCGCTGTTCCGCGGCAAGCACGCCGATATTCTCAACACCATTCGCGACACCCGCGATCTTGCCGACGATGTTGCCGGCAAGCTCAAGAGCGTCGTCGAGGGTTACACCAAGACGTTTGCCTGATTGCCGTCATGGCCGGACCCGTTCCGGCCATTTCGACAGGTCGCACATCAGCGAGATGCCCGGCGCAACGCCGGGCATGACAGGATAGAGACACAGGTTAGATCGAAAGCGGCTGATTAGGACATGGCTTCTCTCAAGGACATGCGCGTCCGCATCGCCTCGACCAAGGCGACGCAAAAGATCACCAAGGCCATGCAGATGGTCGCGGCGTCGAAGCTGCGCCGTGCGCAGACTGCGGCCGAAGCCGCGCGCCCCTATGCCGAGCGCATGGACGCGGTGATCAGCAACATCGCCACTGCGACGGCCGGTTCCGACAGCGCCCCGGTGTTGCTGGCCGGCACCGGCAATGACCGGGTTCATCTGCTGCTGGTCTGCACCGGCGAGCGTGGCCTGTCCGGCGCGTTCAACTCGTCGATCGTCCGCCTTGCGCGCGAACGCGCGCTGGCGCTGATGAATCAGGGCAAAGAGGTCAAGTTTTTCTGCGTCGGCCGCAAGGGCTACGAGCAGCTCCGCCGCCAGTTCGACAAGCAGATCGTCGAGCATGTCGAACTGCGCTCGGTGAAGCAGCTCGGCTTCAAGAATGCCGAACAGATCGCCAAGAAAGTGGTCGCGCGGTTCAACGCCGGCGAATTCGACGTCTGCACGCTGTTCTATGCGCGCTTCAAGTCGGTGATCGCGCAGGTTCCGACCGCGCAGCAGATCATCCCGCTGGTGATCGAGCAGAAGAACGATCAGGCCGCGGGTGCATCCGCGGTGTACGACTACGAGCCCGAGGAAAACGAGATTCTTGCGGACTTGCTGCCGCGCAATCTTGCCATGCAGGTGTTCCGTGCGCTGCTCGAAAACAATGCATCATTCTACGGCGCGCAGATGAGCGCGATGGACAACGCGACCCGCAACGCGGGCGACATGATCCGCAAGCAGACGCTGATCTACAACCGTACTCGCCAGGCGATGATTACGAAGGAACTGATCGAAATCATCTCCGGTGCCGAGGCAATCTGAGGGGCGATCCATGGCATATGTGACCAAGGCTACGACTTCCGGTGGACGCAACGGGCGCGCTGTTCTCGAAAACGGCGGCCTCGCGCTCGCGATGGCGTTGCCGAAGGATCTCGGCGGGGCCGGCGACGGCCACAATCCGGAGCAGCTGTTTGCGCTCGGCTGGTCATCTTGTTTTGGTCAGGCGATTCTGGTTCTCGCCAAGAAGCACGGTCTTGACGGTCAGGCCGCCAAGGTGACCTGCGAAGTTACGCTCAACATCAATGACGGCGCCTTCTCGCTCGCAGCCGAACTCAAGGTGGCGCTGCCGGGTGCCGACAAGGCCAAGCTTCAGGCCCTGATCGAAGACGCTCACACCATTTGCCCCTATTCCAAGGCGACGAAGGGGAATGTCCCCGTCAAGCTGACCGCCGTCTAAAGTTTACGAAGGAGAGAGTTTCCATGGCCCAACCAGCCAACCAGGTCGGACGCATCACGCAGGTCATCGGCGCGGTCGTTGACGTGAAGTTCGACGGGTATCTTCCCGCGATTCTGAATGCGATCGAAACCAAGAACCAGGGCAACCGCCTCGTTCTCGAAGTCGCCCAGCATCTTGGTGAATCGACCGTCCGTGCCATCGCGATGGACACCACCGAGGGTCTGGTGCGCGGCCAGGAGGTCAACGACACCGGTGCCCCGATCACGGTGCCGGTCGGCGCCGGAACGCTCGGTCGCATCATGAACGTCGTCGGCGAGCCGGTCGACGAAGGCGGGCCGATCAAGGCTGAAGCCACTCGCGCGATCCATCAGGAAGCGCCGAGCTACACCGAACAGTCGACGGAAGCGGAAATTCTCGTCACCGGCATCAAGGTCGTCGATCTGCTCGCGCCTTACGCCAAGGGCGGCAAGATCGGCCTGTTCGGCGGCGCCGGCGTCGGCAAGACGGTGCTCATTCAGGAACTGATCAACAACGTCGCAAAGGCCCACGGCGGTTACTCGGTGTTCGCCGGCGTCGGCGAGCGTACCCGCGAAGGCAACGACCTCTATCACGAGTTCATCGAATCCGGCGTCAACAAGAAGGGCGGCGGCGAAGGTTCGAAGTGCGCGCTGGTGTACGGCCAGATGAACGAGCCGCCGGGCGCGCGCGCCCGCGTCGGCCTCACCGGCCTGACCGTCGCCGAACAGTTCCGCGATCAGGGCCAGGACGTGCTGTTCTTCGTCGACAACATCTTCCGCTTCACCCAGGCGGGTTCGGAAGTGTCGGCGCTGCTCGGCCGTATTCCTTCGGCGGTCGGCTATCAGCCGACGCTCGCCACCGACATGGGCGCGCTGCAGGAGCGCATCACCACCACGACCAAGGGCTCGATCACCTCGGTGCAGGCGATCTACGTGCCGGCCGACGACTTGACCGACCCGGCGCCTGCGACCTCGTTCGCTCACTTGGACGCAACCACGGTGCTCAACCGCGCGATCTCGGAAAAGGGCATCTATCCGGCGGTGGACCCGCTCGACTCGACCTCGCGCATGCTGTCGCCGCTGGTTGTCGGCGAGGAGCACTACCAGACCGCGCGTCAGGTTCAGCAGGTGCTGCAGCGCTACAAGTCGCTGCAGGACATCATCGCCATTCTCGGCATGGACGAACTGTCCGAAGAGGACAAGCTGACGGTGGCACGCGCTCGCAAGATCGAGCGCTTCCTGTCGCAGCCGTTCCACGTCGCTGAAATCTTCACCGGCTCGCCGGGCAAGTTCGTCGACCTCGCCGACACCATCAAGGGCTTCAAGGGCCTTTGCGAAGGCAAGTACGATCACCTGCCGGAAGCGGCGTTCTACATGGTCGGAACGATCGAGGAAGCCGTCGAGAAGGGCAAGAAGCTCGCGGCGGAAGCGGCGTAATCGAACATGGCTACCTTTCACTTCGATCTTGTGTCGCCGGAAAAGATCGCCTTCTCAGGTGAAGTCGAGCAGGTAGACGTTCCTGGCATCGAGGGTGATTTCGGCGTGCTTGCCGGACACTCGCCGCTGGTCGCGAGCGTGCGCCCCGGCATCATGACAGTGACGGTCGGCGGCAAGCACGAGAAGATCATCGTGCTCGGCGGTCTTGCCGAAGTGTCCGAGAAGGGCTTGACGGTCCTTGCCGACACCGCGACCTCGCTCGCCGAACTCGATCGCGAAGCGTTCGCAAGTCGGATCGAGGAAATGGAAGAGCAGTTGAAGGACGAGGAGCCCGGCAGCGCGCTCGACCGCGCCATCACCCGCCTCGACCACTTCAAGGCGATCCAGAGTTACGTCGTCTCGACGGCGATGCACTGATCCCGCGATCCATACGGATTAAAAAAAGCCCCGCCAGTGCGGGGCTTTTGCTTTCCGAAGGTCAGCGCACAACGCTATTTCCTGGCGAAGCGCGAGAATTCCTCGACCACCCGCTCATAGACCGGACGTTTGAACGGCACCACCAGTCCGGGCAGGTTCTTCATCGGCTCCCAGCGCCATTTGACGAATTCGGGTTTATGCCCGGCCGGCGAGACGATGTTGATCTCGCTGTCGTCGCCGGTGAAGCGCACCGCGTACCATTTTTGCTTCTGCCCGCGATAGCGGCCCTTCCAGGCGCGTCCGGCGACGGTGCGGGGAATGTCGTAGGTCAGCCATTCGGGGACTTCGGCAAGCTTCTCAACCGAACGGGCGTTGGTTTCCTCGTAGAGTTCTCGCTTCGCCGCGCTCCAGGTGTCCTCGCCGGAATCGACGCCGCCTTGCGGCATCTGCCAGACGTGAGTCTCGTCGACATGTTCGATCCCGCCGGCACGGCGGCCGATGAAGACCAGTCCCTCGGAGTTCAGCAGCATCATCCCGACGCAGGTCCGATAGGGCAGTTCTTCGTAACGCGTCATTCGATCCAAACCTTGTTCCGGCCCGTATGTGACTGTATCGGCGTCGTGGCCCGGGTCACGTGAGCGGCTGTGTGAGTCGGAAGGGACCGGCTCTCAGCTCGATTTTGATTTTGTCATCGCCGTTGTCAACGGCACCAGCAGGAGGCCGCGGCTCTCCAGCCCCTTCGCCCATGCTGCGATGTGCTCGATCGATACCGGCAGCGCCGACGCCACGCCGACTGCCTTGCCGCGCTCGCGGGCGATGCTTTCCAGCTTCGCCAGTGCCTTGTCGATTTCCGCCGCGGTCGGCACGGAATCGATGATGGCGTCGGCGGTTGCGAACGGAACGGTCTGCGCCTCCGCCAGCGGACCGGCGACACTGCGCGGCGCCGCACCGTCGTCGAGATAAACGAGCCCGCGTTTGGCGGCTTCCTTGATGATCGGTTGCATGGCGTCGTCGGTCACGACGAAGCGCGATCCCATAAAATTCGCCAGACCGACATAGCCCTGAAACCGGCTCATGTGCCACGTCAGGCGATCGATGTTCTGTTCCGGCGTCTGCGTCGTCAGCAGCGTCTGCGGTCCGGGATCGTTGTCGGGATAGTTGAACGGCTCCATCGGGACCTGTAGCAACACCTCGTGCTTCTGCGCGCGGGCGCGTTCCACCAGCATGTTGGGCTCGGAGCCATATGGCGTGAAGGCCAGCGTCACGGCGCCGGGTAATTTCGTGATTGCCTCGGTGGTCTTGGCGGCGCCGACGCCGAGGCCGGTGATGACGATGGCGACGCTCGGCATCGTTGCCGCGCGGGCGCGTTCAAGATCGGTTCCCGCCGCATAGGCCTGCGACGGTTTCAGTCCGCCGGCGATGACCGGAATCATGCCGTAGCGGGATTTTTCCAGCAGCTTTGGATTGATGCCGGTTGACGATAGCGCCGGCGAAGCGGGTGCCGCGGCGCCGGGCATTGCCGCCGCGCCGCCGCCGATCACCATGTCATGACGCTGGCCGCTGGAACCGTCGATGATGGTCACGGTGCGTTGGCCGTGGCTGGTGTCGGTCATGGTCGACGGGGAGGCGGATGCTGGCGCGCCGGTCGAAGGTTTGGCGGGTTTCTCGGATGGCAGTGTCGCCGGGTCGTAGGCGACCTTCGCCAGCGGCTCGCCGCCGAGCGGATCATGGTTGAACAATGCGAAACCGGCGAATGTCAGCAGAAACAGGCCGAGCAGCGCCGCAATCGCTTGCGGCGCCGTGAACGGAAGTCGGGCCCGTCGCTTGCGGGGGCGGTCCTGCCCTAGCGGTGCGCTGAGATCGTCGGTGGTCACTGCCGGGAACCTCGCGAATCAATCGGCTGAATCCTACCACGGCGGGTCAAGGCTTCCGGCCGAAAGGCGTTCTCGATCAGGTCAGCGCGCAACGAAAAGGGCGGCCCATTGGGCCGCCCTGGTCGTGGATAAATGAAATCGAACCGATCGCTCAGTTGGCCTTCGCCTTGTTCTTGTCTGTCGCGGCCGGAGTCGTGTTCGAGGCGTTGTGCTTGATCCCGTGCAGCAGGTCGTCAGCGGTCTTCAGCGCCTTGTCGTCCTTGGCATCGGGCGGCACGTAGGACTGCGAGCCGGTTTCTTCCTGCCCTTCGGCCTTGAGGTGGCCGCGCAGCGAGGCTTCCCCCTTGGTGTCGGTGCGCGACTTCAGCTCCTCGGGCACGTCCTGCAGGACCTCAATGTCCGGCGTGATGCCCTTGGCCTGGATCGACTTGCCGGACGGCGTGAAGTAACGCGCGGTGGTCAGGCGCAGCGCGCCGTTGCCCGATCCGAGCGGGATGATGGTCTGCACCGAGCCCTTGCCGAACGAGCGCGTGCCGACCAGCGTCGCGCGCTTGTGGTCCTGCAATGCGCCGGCGACAATTTCGGATGCCGACGCCGAACCGCCGTTGATCAGCACGATCACCGGTTTGCCCTTGGCGAGATCGCCGGATTTGGCGGTGCGGCGCTGGGTTTCCTCGGCGTTGCGGCCGCGGGTTGAGACGATCTCGCCGCGATCGAGGAACGCGTCGGACACCGACACGGCTTCCTCAAGCAGACCGCCCGGATTGTTGCGCAGGTCGAGGATGTAGCCCTTGATCTTGTCGGGGCCGATCTGCTGCGTGAGATTGGCCATCTCGCGCTTCAGTCCTTCGGTGGTCTGCTCGTTGAAAGAAGTGATGCGGATATAGGCGATGTCGCCGCTCTCGACGCGCGCGCGTACCGCGCGGACGCGGATGTTGTCGCGGGTCAGCGTGACCTCGATCGGCTTGTCCTGACCCTTGCGGATGATCTTCAGCCTGATCTTGGTGTTGATCGGGCCACGCATCTTTTCAACGGCCTGATTGAGCGTCAGACCCTGAACTGCTTCATCGTCCAGATTGGTGATGATGTCGTTGGCCATGATGCCGGCCTTGGACGCCGGAGTGTCGTCGATCGGCGACACGACCTTGATCAGGCCGTCTTCCATGGTGACTTCGATGCCGAGACCGCCGAATTCGCCGCGGGTCTGCACCTGCATGTCCTTGAAGCTTTTCGCGTCCATGTAGCTCGAGTGCGGATCGAGGCCGGTCAGCATTCCGCTGATTGCCGATTCGACGAGCTTCTTGTCGTCCGGCTTTTCGACGTAGTCGCTGCGAACCCGGTCGAATACGTCGCCGAACAGATTGAGTTGGCGATAGGTATCGGCGGCGGCGGCCCGCGCGGTCGATCCCATCAGCGTGGCGCGCGGCTGCGTCATAAACAGTGTCAACGCGGCACCCGCCGCTGCGCTCAGAAGAATCAGAGAAGTCTTGCGCATCATCCGCGAACCTTTTCGCCTTTACCTGCGGCCCACCATGGACCTGGATCGATTGGAGTCCCGTCCTTACGAAACTCGACATACAACACGGGCTGGCTCGAAGGTGCCGCCAGAATTGAGGCCACCTGGGATTGTGTTCCCATTGTCGCGACCGGCTCTCCCGTCAGAACGAACTGGCCAATGTTGACCGAAATACGTTCCATCCCGGCGATGAGGACATGATACCCGCCGCCTGCGTTGAGGATCAAGAGTTGTCCGTAACTACGGAACGGACCGGCATAAACAACCCAGCCATCACACGGGGTTGTGACCTGTGCCCCGGGCCTGGTGGCGATCGAAATGCCCTTTTCCTGGCCTCCATTACCGTCGGAACCGCCAAAGTTGCGAATCGTCGTGCCGTTAACCGGGAGTGGCAGCAGCCGCTTCGCGGAAGCGAAAGCGATGGCGGGGCTGAGCCGTCCGGGATCCTTGAGAGCCCGCAGATCCGGCTTCCCGTCCGGCGCGCCCGTTGCCTCCGCAGCTGCCGCTGCTTTTGCGGCGCTTTTGAGGTCAGCTTCCATCTTGGCGATCAGGCCCTGAAGGCTGTCGACCTGACGCGATAGCGTCACCGCGCGTTGCCGCTCGGCCTCCATGTCTCGTTCGGCGTCGCTTTGATTCTTCTGCCGCTCCTGGATCAGTGCTGCGAGCCGCGTCTGGTCCTCGTTGAGGCGGTCGCGATCCTGAGCGAGCTGGTTGCGCTGCTCGGAGATGTTCTTGCGCAAGGTGATCAGTTCGCCGAGATCGCTCGCCAGCTTGCGCGCCCGGGCCCGCATGTCGGGCACCGCGGCGCCCAGCAGCATCGCCGTGCGCAGCGATTGCAACGCATCCTCGGGGCGCACCAGCAGCGCCGGCGGGGCGCGTCGTCCGGCCCGCTGCAGCGCCGCCAGCACTTCGGAGATTTCGTCACGCCGTGAATCGAGTGACACGCGAATCTGCATCTCGCGGGCATCGAGCGGGCGCAGGCGGCCCTCGGTGTCTGTGATCTTGTCTTCGATGTCGCGCACGCGCTTGGCGCTGTCGATCAATTGCTGATTGAGTTTGGTGCGATCCTGGCCGATGGCGGCGATCTCGGCCTTGAGCTTGTTCTGCGTCTCAAGGGCCTTCTGCTGCAGAGCGCGAGCGGCTTCCAGCTCCTGCTCGCGTTGCTTGATGGCATCCTGATCGGGCGCGCTGGCCGGGGTCGCGGGCGGCGGCGCCTGCGCGAGTACTTCACGAGGGAAGCCGCCGGCGCATGACAGCGACATCACGATCGCCAAGGCACCGGCCCGTCCGAGGCCGCGCACGGTTGCGCAGGATGTCTGTGTCGCTTTGATCACGGTGATAGCGGCTCTGTGCCTTGAAGATTCGGGCCTGTACGACGCGCTCTATACACGATGATAGGGATGCCCCGACAAAATGGTCGCGGCGCGGTAAATCTGTTCGAGAAGCATCACGCGGACCATCTGGTGCGGCCACGTCGCCTTGCCGAATGCGACACCCAGCTTGGCCCTACGCCGCAATTCCGGCGAAAGTCCGTCTGCTCCGCCGATGGTGAAGACCGCGCACGGCACCGATTCGTCCCGCCACCGGCCAAGATGCCGCGCAAAACCCGCGCTGTCGATATTGTCGCCGCGCTCGTCGAGCGCGACCAGCGCGGATTTATCGGGGATCAGCGCCGCGATCGCGGCGGCTTCCTCGGTGATCCGGGTTGCGGCATCGCGGCTGCGGCTTTCGGGAATTTCATGAATCTCGAGGCCGCGGAAACCGAGCTTGCGGCCGATGTCGTCGAACCGCTCGCGGTAGCGTTCGGCAAGTTCGCGTTCGGGGCCTTGCTTCAAACGGCCGATGGCGATCACGGAAAGGCGCATGACAAGCCATCTATCACGTCGGCGCGCGGTTTGATACGCGCCGCCGTCAGGCCATGGCGTTAGTGCCGGTCAGCGCTTTTTCGCTGCCGGCTTCTCCGAGGTCCACATCTTTTCGAGATTGTAGAACTCGCGAACTTCGGGCCTGAAGACGTGAACGATCACGTCGCCCGAATCGATCAGCACCCAATCGCAGTTGGGCAGGCCTTCAACGTGTGGACTTGCGATCCCGCTCTCCTTCAGGCCTTTGGCGACGTTCTCCGCGATCGCGCCGACGTGACGGTTCGCTCGCCCGGAGGTGACGACCATGTAGTCGGTGATCGAGGATTTGCCGCGAAGGTCGATGGTGACCGTTTCTTCCGCCTTCATGTCGTCAAGGCGGGAGAGGATCAGGTTCAGCGTCTCGTCGGCGTCAGGACGCGCCTTCAAGGCCGCGATGGGCGTGGAGGTTTCTCCGGCCCGGGACAATACAGATGCGGTCAGGGACCACTCCTTTCACTGTATCGCGAGCGCCGAATCCTTGGCGCCCGTCGATGATAATACGCATGTGGGGTTAACTGTTTCAATGTTCCAGTGCAGTTCCGTCAAATCGTCCAGCTCCCGTCCGGGTTCCTCAACCGGGTCGACGACAGATCGGATTTCATACCGGTGAGGAAGGCCCATGCCGGGGGACGCCGTGCCGCAAGGCGCCCGGCATCGCGTTCGTCGAGCCGATAGCGCGCCAGCGTCTGAGCGGCCGGTGAGGCGAGGGCGCGAAAACTGTCCGGCGGGCGGTCGATCACCGCAATCGGCATCAGGGAAGCGATGCCCTGCCAGTTTTCCCAGCGATGGAACTGCGCGAGATTGTCGGCGCCCATGATCCACACGAAACGCGCGCCGGCACAGCGGCGGCGGAGATAACCGATGGTGTCGTAAGTGTAGCGGGTGCCGATGACGTATTCGAGACAGCTCACGTCGATGCGCGGGTGATTGGCCACCTTGCGCGCCGCTGCCATCCGCTCGTCGAGCGTATGAAGCGCGCGGCCCTGCTTCAGCGGATTGCCCGGCGTCACCAGCCACCAGATGCGGTCGAGCTTCAGACGCTTCATCGCGAACAGGCTGATGGCGCGATGCGCTTCATGCGGCGGGTTGAACGAGCCGCCGAGCAGCCCGATGCGCATGCCGTCGGTATGAAATGGGATGGCGTGAGGCGACGCCGCGGCAGGGGTCACGGACGGGTCTGTCCTGTGCCGTGAACGCGATACTTGAAGCTGGTCAGCTGATCGACGCCGACCGGACCACGCGCGTGAAATTTGCCGGTGGCGATGCCGATCTCGGCGCCGAAGCCGAACTCGCCGCCGTCGGCGAACTGGGTCGAGGCATTATGCAGCACGATCGCGGAATCGACTTCGCTGAGAAACTTGCGGGCCACGCTGTCGTCCTCGGTAACCACGGCGTCGGTATGGTGCGAGCCGTACTTCTCGATATGGGCGATGGCATCGTCGACGCCGTTCACCACCTTGGCGGCGATGATCGCGTCTTCGTATTCGGTGGCCCAGTCTTCATCCGTCGCGGGCTTCACACGCGCATCGGCACGCTGCACCTCGGCGTCGCCGCGCACTTCACAGCCGGCGTCGAGCAGCATCGTCACCAGCGGCTTGAGTTGGGTGTCGGCGGCGCTCCTGTCGACCAGCAGGGTTTCGGCGGCACCGCAGACGCCAGGGCGGCGCATCTTGGCGTTGAGCACGATGGTCTTTGCCATGTCGGGCTTCGCGGCCTTGTCGACATAAACGTGATTGACGCCTTCGAGATGCGCGAACACCGGGACGCGCGCCTCGGCTTCGACGCGCGCGACGAGGCTCTTGCCGCCGCGCGGCACGATGACATCGACGCCGCCATGGAGGCCGGTCAGCAGCAAGCCGACCGCATCGCGGTCGCGCGTCGGCACTAGCGTAATGGCTTCGGCAGGCAGGCCGGCTTCATTGAGACCTTGCACGAGGCACGCGTGAATCGCGCGGCAGGATCTGAAACTGTCGGAGCCGCCGCGCAGGATCACGGCATTGCCGGACTTCAGGCACAGCGCACCGGCGTCGGCGAGCACGTTGGGGCGGCTTTCGAAAATCACGGCAACGACGCCGAGCGGCACACGCACGCGCTCGATGGTCATGCCGTTCGGGCGCTGCCATTTTTCGGTGACCTTGCCGACCGGATCGGTAATGCCGCGCACCACGTCGATGCCGTCGGCCATCGCGGCGACGCGCGCTTCGTTCAGCGCGAGGCGATCGACAAACGCCGTGGTCGCGCCTGAGGCCTTGGCCTCGGCAACGTCCTCGGCATTGGCCGCCAGAATCGCCGGCACCGAGGCGCGGATGGCAGCCGCCATCGCAGCCAGTGCGGCGTTCTTCTGCTCGGTCGGAGCGATCGCCAGCGCGCGGGCGGCGCGGCGGGCACCGGCAGCCAGTTCGGTCATCAGGGCCGGGAGGTCCGGCGTGCCGTCAACGGCCTTGAGGGGGGCGGTCATCTATCAGATCTGGTGGTTTGGGATCTCTAAAGCCATGCCCTAGCACAGATATCCCGCTGCGACGAGGCTTGCGGAACATGGCTGTCCGGCGCGTCCGGTCAGCCATTGGCCGAGCGGCCAGGAGGGTGGGCCAGTGAACGAGGTCTATTTGCCGGTCCCGTCGCTGCGCGGGCCGCCGACCACGAGGTCGTCGCGGTGGATCATTTCGGCCCGGCCGCTGACGCCGAGAAGGGTGGCGGCATCGGAGGACGAGCGGCCCTTGATCTTGTCGGCGTTGTCGGCGTCGTAGGCGACGAGGCCGCGGCCGATCTCATGGCCGTCCGGGCCGCGCACCACGACGGCGTCTCCGCGCGCGAACTGGCCGTCGACCCGGACCACGCCGGCCGGCAGCAGGCTCTTGCCCGCTCGCAGCGCCTTCACCGCACCGGTATCGATGGTGAGCGTGCCCTTCGGCTCGAGCGAGCCGGCGATCCAGCGCTTGCGCGCCGTGACCGGATTGGCCGGCGTCAGGAACCAGGTGCAGCGCCCGCCGTCGGCGATCGCCTTGAGCGGATGCTCGATCTTGCCCGATGCGATCAGCATGTGGGTGCCGGACGACGTCGCGATCTTCGCCGCTTCGATTTTTGTGCGCATGCCGCCGCGCGACAGTTCGGATTCGGCGGCGCCCGCCATCGCCTCGATGTCGGCGGTGACGCGGTCGACCACCGGAATCAGTTTCGCGTTCGGATTGGCGCCGGGCGGCGCTGTGTAGAGACCGTCGATGTCCGACAACAGGATCAGGAGATCGGCGCTGGTCATGGTGGCGACGCGCGCGGCGAGGCGGTCGTTGTCGCCGTAGCGGATCTCGTTGGTCGCAACCGTGTCATTCTCGTTGATCACCGGTACCGCGCGCCATTCGAGCAGCTTGGCGATGGTCGAGCGCGCGTTGAGATAGCGGCGGCGCTCTTCGGTATCCTGCAGTGTGACCAGAATCTGGCCCGCGCCGATGTCGTATTGTTCGAGTGTCTTGGCCCAGATCCGTGCCAGTTCGATCTGGCCGACGGCGGCGGCGGCCTGGCTTTCCTCGAGCTTGAGTGTGCCGCTCGGCAGCTTGAGGCGGCTGCGTCCCAGCGCGATCGATCCGGAGGAGACGATCAGGACATCCTTGCCCTGCTTGTGGAGCGCGGCGATGTCGGCGGCCAGCGCGTCGAGCCACGCCGCCTTCACTTCGCCTGCGGCGGCGTCGATCAGGAGCGATGAGCCGACCTTGACGACGATGCGGCGAAAATCGTTGAGCTTGGGATGAGACATGAGAACGAAAAGCTGAAAGAGAAAGAAAAATAAAGCTGCGGTCAGTTTCCAAGCGGTGACCAGGCTGGCGCATGCTGCTCCGGCCCGGGATCGTCCGGCGAGGCCTTCTTTGCCTTGGCGGACACTGGCGCTTCGTCGACGACCTCGGCCAGCGCGCGCAATGCTTCGGTGACGCCTTCGCCTGACACGCCGGACAGCAGCAGCGGTGTTTTCTTCGCCGCGCGCTTCAGCCGGGCCTTCTGGTCCTTGAGGTGCTCGGGCGACACCGCGTCGATCTTGTTGAGCGCGACGATCTCGATTTTTTCGGCGAGGTGTGAGTCATAGGCTTCGAGCTCGTGGCGCACGGTCTTGTAGGCTTTGCCGGCATGCTCGCAGGTCGCATCGACCAGATGCAGCAGAACGCGGCAACGTTCGACATGACCGAGGAAGCGGTCGCCGAGTCCGGCGCCTTCATGCGCGCCTTCGATCAATCCCGGAATATCGGCCAGCACGAATTCGCGGCCGTCGATGGCGACGACGCCGAGCTGCGGATGAAGCGTGGTGAATGGGTAGTCGGCGATTTTCGGTTTCGCCGCGCTGACCACCGACAGGAAGGTGGACTTGCCGGCGTTCGGCAGGCCGATCAGACCGGCATCGGCGATCAGCTTCATGCGCAGCCAGATCCAGCGCTCTTCACCGGGCTGGCCGGGATTGGCATGACGCGGCGCGCGGTTGGTCGAGCTCTTGAAATGCGCGTTGCCGAAGCCGCCATTGCCGCCCTTGGCGAGCACGAAGGTTTCGCCGAGTTTGGTGAAGTCGTGCAGCAGCGTTTCACGATCCTCGTCGAAAATCTGGGTGCCGACCGGCACCTTCAGCACGATGTTCTTGCCGTTGGCGCCATGGCGGTCGCTGCCCATGCCGTGAACGCCCTTCGGCGCCTTGAAGTGCTGCTGGTAGCGATAGTCGATCAGCGTGTTGAGGCCGTCGACCGCTTCGACGATGACGTCGCCGCCGCGGCCGCCATTGCCGCCATTCGGTCCGCCATACTCGATGAACTTCTCGCGGCGAAATGCCACGCAGCCGTTTCCGCCGTCGCCGGAGCGGATGTAGACCTTTGCTTCATCGAGGAATTTCATGGGTTATCCGTATCGTAGGGGGGTCGGGGCGGCAACCGATTCATGCGTCAGGAGCGAGGAAAGGCCGCATTTGCGGCGGTTGCTGAACCGTGCCGCACCGCTTAAACGATGACTTGATCGCCGATTTCGTCGAATTCGCGACCACTGAGGCGCTCAGCGATAACCATGTTTGCGAAACTTTCCGCCGATGCGAACAACACCTCGGCCCGGCTGGCTGGCATCGGGCTGATGCTGCTCGGCGTCTGGTTGTTTTCGTTCGGCGATGCACTCGGCAAACATCTGGTCGCGACCTACGCCGTCGGCCAGCTGCTGCTGTTGCGCTCGATCGCCTCGCTGTCGCTGATGGGCCCCTCGATCTGGCGCAACCGCGCCTCGTTCCATCAATTGGAGCGGCCATGGCTTCAGCTCGTCCGCGTCACCGTATCGAGCATGGAGGTCGCGGCATTCTTCTGGGCCTCGGTCTATCTGCCGCTGGCCGATATCATTACCTTCTATCTGGCATCGCCGATCTTCGTGACCGCCGGGTCCGCGATCTTCCTGAAAGAACAGGTCGGCTGGCGGCGCTGGACGGCGGTGGGCGTCGGGTTCTGCGGCGTGCTCATCGCGCTGCAGCCCTCGTCGCAATCGCTGAGCTGGCCGGCGCTGATCGCGCTCGCCGGCAGCGCCTCGTTCGCGGCGCTGATGCTGATCACGCGCTCGCTTCGCCGCACGCCTGATGTGGTGCTGGCTTCGAGCCAGTTCGCCAGCACGCTGGTGCTCGGCGCGATGCTGACACCATTTGGCTGGATCACGCCCGCGCCGCAGGATCTGGGCCTGTTCATGCTGGCCGGCTGCATCTCGATCGGCGCGCTATTGAGCGTCAATCGCTCGCTGATCCTCGCGCCCGCCAGTGTCGTCGTGCCCTACCAGTATTCGATGATCATCTGGGCCGTGATATTCGGCTACGTGGTGTTCGGCGATGTTCCGTCGCTGGCGACGCTGATCGGCGCCGCGATCATCATCGGTGCGGGCTTCTATATCTTCCTGCGCGAACGGGCGGTTCTGCGCAGCGAGCAGCCGGTGGTGCCTCCGCCGGCCTGAGCCTGACGATCGCGGGTGCGATCGTGCCGGGATTGCCGGCCATTCACGTCTTGCCTCGCTTCAAAAACGTGGATGCCCGGCACGCAGACAAGTTTATGCAGTCTGCGGCTGTTTTGGCCGGGCATGACGGAAGGAAGAGTCAGCGCGCAGAGAAGTTACGCTCCGCGACGTGTCGCGTTGCTCCAGCTCTTCAGTGACGACCACACGCCGCGCTCCAGCTTGAAGCGATCAACGGGTGTCGATGAGCCGAGCGCCAGGAAGCGATGCAGTTCGACGCCGGTCCACTGGAATCCGCACTTCTCCAGCACATGACGCGATGCCGGGTTCAGCACCCGCGCGCCGGAATGGATGCAGTCGATGGTGAATTCCTCGAACGCATAATCGATCAGCGCGCGCGCCGTCTCGGTCGCGAAGCCCTTGCCCCAGTGATCGACGCCGAAGCAATAGCCAAGCTCGGGCGCGTCGTTGCCGCTTTCCCAATCGAGGCTCGCCATGCCGATCGGCGTGCGGTCACGCTCGACCAGAAATGAACTCCTGCGGCCGACATTGGCGAAGGTGGTGACGAATGCGACAGCATCGTCGAGCGAATAAGGATGCGGCACGCGGCGCAGATTGATGGACACGCGCTTGTCGCTGACGATGGCGGCGATGTCTTTTACGTCCGCGAGGGTCGGCTGACGCAGGGTCAGTCGCTTGGTCTCGAGGACGACGGTACTGCCGCCATGGAAGCTCTGGGTGGGAATGTCCTGTAACATCGAAGGCTCCTTCTCGCATTTCGTCCCGAAGCAACGAACGCGCAAAACAAAAGGGGAGGCCGGTTTCCCGTCTCCCCTTGAGAGCCTTCTCGTGCTCTGCCGGTTCAACAGGGACCGGCAGACTTGAAATGTGTCTACCGTCTATTCAGCCGCTGCCGCCATCGGAATGACGGAAATAAAGGTGCGGCCGTTGGCTTTGGCGCGGAATTCGACATGGCCTTCGACCTTGGCGAAAAGAGTATGATCCGTGCCCATGCCGACATTGAGGCCGGGATGCCAGGTGGTGCCGCGCTGACGCGCAATGATGTTGCCCGGAATCACGTGCTCGCCGCCGAACGCCTTGATTCCAAGGCGTTTGCCTGCCGAGTCGCGCCCGTTGCGCGATGAACCGCCTGCTTTTTTGTGAGCCATAGCCCGTCTCCAGTCTTCGACTAATCTCTAACCCGATTCCCTGACGGAATCATTTCACTTTTTGTCGCTTTTCGCTTTCGGCGCGGCTTTCTTTGCCGCGGTCTTGGCGGGCGCCTTTTTGGCTGGAGCCTTGGCCGCGGTATCGGCCTTCTTGGCTGCCGGCTTCTTGGCGGGAGCTTTCTTGGCCGGAGCATCGCCATCTACTGGCGCGGCCTCGACCTTCTTTTCCCGCTTCGGCCGCGGTCCGACGCTCGGCGACTTGCCGTCGGTCAGGATCTCGGTCACGCGGATCACCGTGATTTCGTCACGATAGCCGCGCTTGCGCTTCGAATTCTTGCGGCGGCGCTTCTTGAAGGAAATCACCTTCGGGCCGCGCTTGTGGTCGAGCACTTCAGCCGCCACCGACGCACCCGAAACAAACGGCGCACCGAGGACCGGCGTGTCGCCGCCCACCACCATCACTTCACCAAGCTGCACGATCGAGCCGACGTCGCCGGCGATCTTGCCAATCTCGAGCACATCATCCGGAACGACGCGGAACTGCCGGCCGCCGGTTTTGATGACTGCGAACATCGTTTTATTCCTTCGTGTTCGATCCCGGCGCTCGAACGTTAAGTCCGGGCCGGCTTCTTGTTCAGTCGCTATGGGTTCAATGTCTGTGCGGCTCCGGCATCGAGGCCGTGGTCACGCAAAAACAAACGGCGCGAGATAATCCCGCGCCGGGTGCAGGACTTATAGCCGCCCAAGGTGTCGAGTCAAGGCAAAGCGGGCCTAAATCGCGGAAAATCGCGGTTTTTCGGGCCGTCAGGACCGCCCGATGCGGCCATTTGGCGATGCAACCAAGCGGTTCCCCAGCCGTTGTCCCCCGAGGCAAATCCGACATCTCAGACAGGGGGCAGCCCAGACATGGCCGAGGACACGCTGACGACCGCCGGAATCGGGAATCACGGGGCATCCCGTCTGCCGTCGGTCGATATCGACAGTTACAACATCGAGATCAAGGACGACGACGGCTTCCTCGGCGACCGTGCCAGCAAGGGCGCGTTCCAGAACATTCTCGACAAATGGCGCAAGTTGCTGCGCAAGAATGGCGACGATCCGTTCGGCGGCGAGGCGTCTGAAGACATCAGCAAAAAGACGCTCGACGAGATGCTGGTCGGCGACGATGTCGAGGCCTCAGCGGTGGTCCACAGCGCCATCGAGGAATTCGCGCAGGAGCTTGCGTATGTCACGCGGCGCTTTCTCAAGACCAAGGCCTGGGACAAGACCGAGGCGATCGTGGTCGGCGGCGGCTTTCGCCAGAGCCGGATCGGCGAGTTGTCGATTGCTCGCGCCGACATCATCCTCAAGGCCGAAGGCTTCAAGATCGACATGGTGCCGATCCGCTTTCATCCCGACGAGGCGGGGCTGATCGGCTGCGCGCATCTTGCGCCGTCGTGGATTTTCGCGGCTCATGACAGCCTGCTGGCAGTCGATATCGGTGGCACCAATATCCGTTGCGGCGTGGTGGAAACCCGCCAGAAAAAGGCGTCCGATCTATCGAAGGCGCAGGTCTGGAAGTCGAAGTTGTGGCGCCACGCCGATGACGATCCGAGCCGCGAAAGTGCCGTGAAAAAACTTGCTTCCATGCTGAAGGATTTCATCAAGGAGGCGGGCGCCGAGGGACTCAAGCTCGCGCCGTTCATCGGCGTATCGTGTCCCGGTGTGATCGATGCCGACGGCTCGATCGAGAAGGGCGCACAGAATCTTCCCGGCAACTGGGAGAGCAGCAAGTTCAATCTGCCGAACAGTCTGGTGGAGGCAATCCCTTCGATCGGCGAGCATGACACCGTGGTGCTGATGCATAATGACGGCGTGGTGCAGGGACTGAGTGAAATTCCTTTCATGCAGGACCGCAAACGCTGGGGCATCCTCACCATCGGCACCGGGCTCGGCAATGCCCGCTTCACGATGCGCGCACCCAAAGAGAAGAAGAAGGACAAGGACAAAGAGAAGGACAACAAGGACAAGAATTAAGAAGGATGCGGCTCGCCCGGAGTATCTCGGGGGTCGAGCGGTGCCCGCCCAGATTGCTGGCACGCTGGCTTTGCAGAACCATCGCCGTTGCCGTGATCCGACATGTGGCGGCAACGCCGTCGGCGCGAGGGTCGCCGGTAAAAAGCGACGATGCCTCTTCCTCTGATGCTGTCACGGAGACGCTTGGCGGCAGGTGCTTCGTCAGGGACCAAAACGCTGGCATGACCGCGCGGGCCGGCGAAAAGTGCTTTTGTTTCAAGGGCAAGCGAGCTGTGAGCAGAGCCAACCGTCGGATCAACGGCTGCCATCGGCCCTTTTCGGCGGCAAATCGGCGGAATGCGCTTTCCGGAGCCTGATCGGCTGCGCAACGGTGCCTTGTTTATCCGCCGAACCTCGCTTAGAACTCGGCCGCGACCCGACGGGAAACTGTCGTTTGTGCCCGGAGAGGTGGCAGAGTGGTCGAATGCACCGCACTCGAAATGCGGCATAGGTGCAAGCCTATCGGGGGTTCGAATCCCTCCCTCTCCGCCAGCAACACTCTAAGCAACTGAAAACGCTCAAGCTATTGAGTGGCAAGGACTTCTAAACCGCCGATTGGTACACACGGGCGGTACACAGATGGTCCTTTATATGGCTCGACCCTTTCGTCATCCCCAGACTGGAATCTATTGGTATCGGAAGCGTGTTCCAGACGCACTCCGCTCACTCGTGGGCAAGCGCGAGCAGAAGGTTTCGCTTCGGACACGCGATCCGGCCGAAGCCAAGATCGCACACGCGCGCGTGTCAGCCGAGATCGAGGAACGATGGCACCGATTGACGGCAGGGGCTCAAGATTTGTCCCATCGGCAGGCTGAAGCCGTCGCCGGCGAAATCTATCGAGCGATGGTCGCGGAGCACGCCGACAATCCAGACAGGGCTAGCGTTAGCTCGCTATGGATCGACAGGGTCTTTGTCGAAGGCGAAAGCAGGGGCAAAATTGTTCCTGTTGGAGTTGGCACCGCTCGAGAGCGCTCGTTGGCATTCATCGAGAAGCACAGAACCTCTCGAAATGCCAAACACATCGACGCATGGTTGGCAATGCGCGGTTGGATTCTCTCCCCAGAGAGCCGTAGCCTTGTCGATAAAGCCGTCGACAAAGCCATCTTGCAAGTCCGTGAGCAACTGTATCGGATGGGCAAGGGCGACTATCGGCCAGATCCAGACGCCGACCGATTCCCGAAACTGGAAACACAACCAAAACTCTCGAAAGACAAGTTTTCTGTGCTTCGAGTGTTCGATGACTATGCTGCCGAGGCAAAGCTCGCGCCGACGACGATCAAAAAATGGCGCCCTATCTTAATGCAGGTTGCGGCCGAGGTACCCGACATCCGAAACCTGACGCGAGAATGGTGTATCACTTGGAAAGACCGCCACGTTGCGCGCGGAATAGTACCGAAGTCTGTCAAAGAGACTTACATCGCATCGATTCGTTCAACTTGCGAATGGGCTGTGAGCAATGGCCGCATGAGCGAAAATCCAGCGTTACGGATTAAGATCAAGGTTCCCAAGGGGACGAGCAAACGCGGGTACACTGACGCCGAAGCAGCGAAGATTTTGCGCGCATCGCTTGAGCCGATGTCGTCGCGAAGAGGAGCTGAGCAACGAGTAGCGCGTCGGTGGATTCCGTCGTTGTGTGCATACACCGGTGCCCGCGTTGGCGAGATGGCGCAGCTCCGCAAGCAAGATATCCGCAAGGTCGATGGTGTTTGGATGTTGCGGATCACACCGGAGGCTGGGTCTGTTAAAACGAACGAGCAGCGGGAGATTGCGATTCATCCTGAGCTTATTCGCCAAGGTTTTATCGACTTCGTATCGCAATCGACGGGGCCGCTATTTTGCGCGAAAAAATCACCGCGACAGGGATCAGACCAGAACCCAACTTACAAAAAGGTTGGCGAGCGAATTGCGAAGTGGATTCGCAAGGAAGTTGGAATCACGGATAAGAACGTCAGTCCCAATCATGCATGGCGGCATCGATTCGTGACCGTGGCCGATGATGTGGACATGAAAGAATCCACGATGGATTACATTCTTGGGCACGCGCCCGCGACGGTCGGGAGAAGATACGGAGAACGGAAGCCAAAGCCTCAGTATCGCGAGATTTCCAAAATCCCTGTGATCGGTATCAATCCCAAATCTCGCGGACGTCGAGGCCAACAGGCCGAGGCGGCCGCCACCGACAACGCCCCGCGGAGGCGCGTGAGGCCCCTTGGGGGGCCGGAGCGAAAAATAATAGGCCGGGGGGGATCCGCAGCCGATTTCTTAGAATCGTGAAAATGCTTGGAAATGCTGGCTTTCGCGATCACTCCGGAAAGCCGATCATCATGATATGATCTTCGTCATATACTGTCGGCGGGCGTCATCGACGGCAGCCACTTCCCGGAATTCTTATTTCTCAGGCTTTGTCGGAGTTTTTTGCGTTGAGTGCATCGGCGGCGTCAGGCGCGTTTGCTCCATGCGCGGATTGCCATCAGCCTTGAATGACAAACCCCGGGTCTTCGCGGTTCGCAGCCGCTCGCCGGGGTCATCAAGGAGCAATCTGATGGTCTCAACGAACGCAGCAGGTGTCAAACTCACACGCCGACGAAAACGATCGGCGGCAGAGTTGGGATTCGATCCGGACGTCTCATTCAACGAATCCGATCGTCCGTTGGTCCAGATGCCGGCCGGCACGACCGCCGTCATCGGCCTGTGGAGCGACACCCACAGCCGCGCCGAAGGTCGCGGCCTTGCCAGCGGAGGAGATACATTCGCGGAGCCGCGAAAACCCAATCATTCTCCCACTTATTCCAGTTCGACAAAAACCGAGGAATCCGACTGCAAGGCAACCGAGGAATCCGACTCCAATGAAACTGTTGAGGTCTCTGAGACCCGGCGTCGATATGATTTAAAACACGCCGTTGTCAGGATGCTCCGCAACGGCCTCAGAGAAGACGAACGGTCTCATTCCGTCTGCGGTTGCGGTTTCGCCGCGACCGATCTTGAGTTCGGCGGAAAACGGCCAGAGGTGACGGTCCATCGCAACGGCCAGAATCGAGCATGGGTGTCCGGAGTCTATCGTTGTAAAAGCGGATGGCTTTGCCCGACGTGTGCGCCGGCCGTAGCGCGTCAGCGCCAACAATCCGTTCAAACCGTCGTTGAAAAAACGACCGGGAAGAAAGGCGTGTTTCTGATGGGGCTCGTCACCGTGTCTCACACAAAAAAAGACCGATTGTCGAAGGTCAAGAAAATGGTGGCGGAGTCCTTTGCCGCTGCCCGTAGGCAGAAAAATTGGGCGGCCGCCGAGAAGGCCGCAGGCATTGCCGGAGTCCTTGTTGCTCCAGAGGTGACGTATGGCCGCAATGGTTGGCACTTCCACATCCATTTTGGCCTGCCATGCCTTCCGACGTGGGACACTACTGCTGAGCTCACGCCGGAAGAGAAGAAAGCCGCCGAAGAATCCATGCTGGAAGCAGCGGAACACGCCGGAAAAATCCTCATCGATAATTTTCGCCGACAGGTCGCAAAACGTGGTGGTCGCACTATCGAGGAGGGACAAGGCGTCCAGATCGCTGCCACCGGCGAAGCGGCCGCTGACTACATCGCCAAGGGTGTCAGCTGGGAGCTAACCGGCGGCACCGCCCATAAAGACGAGGTTAAGGGACTGACGATCTGGCAGATTGTGGAGGATGCAGACATAGGTGACATCGATTCCTTTGCCCTTTTCCTCGAATACTCCGAGGTCATGCCCGGCACCAGGTCATGCGTCATCACGCAAAAACTCAAGGATAATCTCGGGCTTTTCGGAGACGTTGAGGATGACGACGACGAATCCGGAACGCAGAATTTCGATAACGACGGCGCGGTTGTCGGCCGCCTGCGATCAGATTTCTGGCATCGCTTTCTCAAAACAAAGCTCGCCGGGACGTTCCTGTCACGAATCGAAGCGGTGGACGATAAGGGCAAGCCAAACATCTTTGAAACAGTATTCGACGAAATCGTCGACGAGACACTTAAGGAAGCCGACAAAGCCGAAGGCATCATGACGCTCAAACGCGCCGCGAAGATTCAGAAATCCGCCGCCGATGAGGCCACTGGCCACGCCGCAACACAGATCATGCTCACTCGCAACGTCGCCCGCCGAATCCGGAGCGCGCAGGCGCTTGGCAAGGTCCACGAGGTCATCGCGCACCACATCGAGACCTTGCGCAACGAAGGCCATCCGGAAGCAGCCCTGCCGACGCCATCCGGTATCGTCGCAGAGATCGCGCGCCTTGATCGCGAAGCACGCGAACGCGAAGCCGCGCAGGCCGCATAACCGCCGATGCGACAACACACCGCACCGATTGAATCCTTCACGAGTCCTTTGGCGAATCCTTGCCGCGAATTTTTTTCGAGAAAAAACGAATCCTTTGAGTCCTTGGAAGTGCCGGCGGCACAGGCACCTTTTGATTTTTTCGTCGTCTGAGGTCGCCTGGACAGCCCCACCGGTTTCCGCTTCAGTCATCGCCGCCGCAACGAGTGAAAGGAATTTTGCGATGGTTGATGTGACTAGAATGCCGGGCTTCGAAGGTTTTCAACGAGAAGGTTGGCACTTTCTCATCGACGAGTACATGGCGGGCGCCCGCATCCAGACGCACCAGGAAGACGAGCGCATCGTGTGCGCAACCGCTGACTTCGAGGCGAACGCCGGATGGTTCTACGCTTCGGCCGAACGCCTTATCGGCGGCGACCAGTGGCGCTGGGAGGTCGAGAACGCCGGCGGTATCGAGGGTGCATTCGAATACACTCTTTCGGCTGCCATCGCGGCCGCCACCGCATTCGTGACCAGAAGTTTCCGCACTGGTCGAATCGACTTTGTCGCCACGTGAACATTTGCAACAAAATAGGAGGTACAGCATGGCACGCTACACGAAACTCTCTGTTATCCCGACGAGCAAGCACCCCTTCAACATGGATCGATACGAACATTTGATCGCGGAGTTGAAGGAAGCCGCAGGCGGCTTCGCCGAACTCGGTTATGCCGGGCATCCTTATGGGAGGGAGCTTGCCGACTTGGCTAACGAAGCTAGTCGCGCCGTGGGGGTGCTTTGGGGCGCGATGCGCGCCGTCGAGGAATCAGAAAAGGAGCCGCATAAGGGTCTCAGACCTCTCATTGTTGACACGGCGTTGCGGTTTTCAGCCCCTCCATGAGTGTTCGCCGTGCAATTCCCCGACGAATTCGCGAAACGAAAAAGGCCCCGAGCACTCGGGGCCTTTTTCGTTTCCGCCGCCGGCCGGCACAGCCGTCATTCCGGAATCCTCTGCGATGATCGCCGCCGGCGCGATCGATTTGAATCCCGTCGTTCATGTGTGGTCTCCCTCTGTCGTTGATGAGGACGACAATGATGTCTGCCGGCGCAGCAGGTCCAAAGTTTGCGACTTTCGCGCCAGTGATCTCACACTGAGGTAAGCCAGCAATGGCCTGATGCTACCGCATTGGGCCGCTGGTCAGGGGGCGCTGCCCCCGTGAACCCCCAAGGTGGAAGCGGCGATGGGATCGGAGACGCGGAGGAAGACATCGACCACGACGATCAGACTGACGCCCGACGAGCGCGCTGCCGTTGTCATTGCCGCCAATGCGCGCGGCCTCGGTCCCTCATCGTTTGCCCGTGATGCGACACTCCGCGCCGCAGGTAGGAACCATCGACGCTCTTGCGCCACCACGGCGAAACGCGTTGATCGCTCTCGACTGACTTGCGGACGCCTTCAACTGTTGCGAAGGATCGGACTTTGCGTACGTAACTTGGATTGCTGAGAAGCACCTTCTGCTCTTCTAGGCGCGTGATAGTCCGGGCCCGCCGCTCAAGCTTGGGGTCGGTTTCAGTCTTCGGTAGAGCAGTGAAGTTCAGGGATTTCGCAGGACTCGCTGCAGCTAAAGCCCGCGGTCGGCGCGGTGGCCGTCCTCCGACCCTGTCAGAGCAAAGCATCGGTGTCGCAAAAGCACTTATAAAGGATGGCTCGCTGACGATCATCGAGATCGCTGCACAGTTAGGCGTCTCCGATTCAACCCTTTACAAATATATTCCCCATCCGCGATCAAGGTAGTTCGGGCTTCCAGCCAGTTCAAATCGAAATGGAAACGCCAACTTATCGATGGAATATCCGCGAAATTCTTCTCTAGCGCTTGCTGGGAAGATTGCACGACCTTTGTATCGATCTTGCGACGGACGTTTACCGTGGCCCGTAGGCTAGCAAACAGCTCGCTACGGCCAGACAATCTCGACGGCATCCTTCGCTAGACACGGCAGATCCGGACCTGTCAGGGGTGGCTTGCCCACGAATTGCCGTAACACGATGCATTCGCGTACTTCGTCGGTGGTGGTATTCGAGAGCGTTGATCCCACTTGCAATCTTCAACCTCCGCTCCTCATTCCGGCTAGGCGGCCCCGACAAATTTGGCGTATACGCTATTTCGACGGACTTACTTCAAGGGTGATCTTGTTGATCTTTCCGGTAAACCGAGTCTCCGGACCGATGCCGATCCCCTCAACGACCGGTGTTTGATTGTCGATGCCAACGTCAGCGGTTTCGTCCGCCGAAAAGACATTGGGTTGGGTCTTCTCGACGCGCCCCTCGGCGACGGATTTTCCGTTCAAGGAGAGGACCGCCTTGCCACCCTTGCCGATTCCGCCACCGTCATAAGCGAAGTCGAGGACGACCGTCGCGGGTCCGCTCGGCAATGCCTGTGGTGCGGCGACGGTGTAACGCGCGAGGCCGAGGAAGTTGTAGGTATAGGTCGGCTTGCCATCCTTCATGAACAGCGACCAGCCGCCAAAGCGCCCGCCTTGCGACAGAATCGCGCCATTGGCGCCGCCAGCCGGAATGTCGAGTTCAGCGATGATCTTCATTGACCGGTTCTTCACGTTCATGAAGGCGTTTTCGAGCATCCCCTGCATTCCCTCGTAGAGCGTGAGCGAGGTACGGTCACCCAGGACATCCGGCCGACCCGCGATGGCCGGATTCATGCGCTCGATAACCCGGTCGTCGATGGGCAGCACATTGTATTTCTGAGCTTCCGTCATGAAGAGCGCCTGCAACTCCTTCAGCTTCGCGGGCTGCTCGGCGGCCAGGTTCGTGGTCAAGCTGAAATCGTTCTTCGCGTGGTAAAGCTCCCAGACATCGGACGTCAGCGGCGGCAGGTTCGTTGTCTGCCATGGCGCGCGGTGGATCGTCCGGGCGAGCCAGCCATCGCGATAGATCGCGCGATTGCCGAACATCTCGAAATACTGCGTCGTGTGCTGCTCCGGCGCCGTCGCATTATCGAAGGCGTAGACCAGGCTGGTGCCCTCAATCGGCGTCTGCGGCGTGCCGTTGACAATCTTGGGCTGCGGTAAACCGGCGACTTCCAGAATCGTGGGGGCTATGTCGATGACGTGCGAGAACTGGCTGCGCAGGCCGCCCTTGTCGGTGATGCCCTTCGGCCAGTGAATGACAGCGCCGTTGCGGGTGCCGCCGAAGTCGGACGCCACCTGCTTGGTCCACTTGAAGGGCGCGTCGAAGGCCACGGCCCAGCCTGCCGCCATGTGAGGGAAGGTTTCCGGACCGCCCCATTTGTCGATCAGCGGGATGAGATCCTCTACCTTCTCGGTCACGCTGTTGAAATACGTCATCTCGTTGTACATGCCAACAAAGCCGCCTTCAGCGCTCGTGCCGTTGTCACCGGAAATGTAGATGAACAGAGTGTTGTCGAGCGCACCAATGTCCTCAAGTGCCTTCTTCAAACGCCCGATTTCGTTATCGGTGTGTTCGAGAAACCCGGCGAAGACCTCTGCCTGGCGCGTGAACAGACGACGCTGATCCGCCGGCAAAGAGTCCCAAGCCTTGATGTCACTCGGACGTTCCGTCAACTGAGTGTTTGAGGGGATTACTCCCAGCCTCTTCTGCCGTTCGACCGTTTCATCGCGAACTTGGTCCCAACCCTTGTCGAACTGGCCCTTGTACTTGTCGGCCCATTCCTTCGGCACGTGGTGGGGTGCATGGACCGCGCCGGTCGCGTAGTAGACGAAGAACGGCTTGTCAGGCGTCATCGACTGCTGCGCCTTCACCCAGTTAATGGCCTGGTTCGTCATGTCGACGGTGAAGTGATAGTCCTTCATCCTCGGAGGATCGACCTTGATCACGCCGTCGTAGATGAGCGGATACCATTGGTCGGTCTCACCGCCGATAAAGCCATAGAATTTGTCGAAACCCTGATGGGTGGGCCACCGGTCAAACGGGCCCGACACGCTGGTTTCCCAGGCGGCGGTTTCGTGCCATTTGCCGAAGGCGCCGGTGCTGTAGCCGTTAAGCCGCAGCATTTCTGCTAAGGGCGCAACGCTGTTCGGAATCTGTCCGGTATTGCCGGGGTACGCTGTCGAGCTTTCCATGATTGAGCCCGCATTCGCGGTGTGGTGGTTGCGGCCCGACTTGAGTGCGATCCGCGTTGGCGAGCACAGCGCCGTGGTGTGGAAGTTGTTGAAGCGTAAGCCGCCCTGGGCAAGCTGATCCATTGTTGGCGTGCGAATCGGACCACCGAATGTGCTCGGCCCGCCAAAGCCGATGTCGTCAATCAGCACGATCACGACATTCGGCGCTCCCTGAGGCGCCTTGACCTGGAACGGCGGCGGGGCCTTGACGTTGCGCGCGTCGAGTTCGCTATACGTCGGTCGCGGGGGCTCCTGGATTGGCAGGACTGTGCGATCGAGCCGCTCCTGCGCCAACGCTCCAGCGAGGGGCAGCGCCCCCACGAGGACGGCGCATGTGACACGCAACGTCCATTTCGATCTCAGCGAACCTGACGTCGTTTTCATGGCGTTCTCCTGTCCGACGAACTGACCAATTGAAATGAGCTAGGGTCCGGCGAAGCTAGGGTGATGTCACGAGTGGCCTATTCAACACAGTGCGGAATCCCACATGCGCCGCACTGAGGTTTGTTTCCTGGGGTTGGCGCGCGGCGGGCCGATAGCGCGAGCAATAGTTGGAGGAACACAAATACGAGCCGCCCTTGATCACGCGGCTCGCGGTTTGCCCTTCAGCAACACGGAGAGACACAAGCTCTGGCCCGGGGGGATTGGTCGCTGCTTCGCGTGATTGTCCGGCCCGATACCAATCGCTGGTCAACTCCCAAACATTGCCGATCATGTCGTAGAGGCCGTAGCCGTTCGGCCTGAAGCACCCGACCGGCGCCGTGCCGGCGTACCCATCATCTTGGGTGTTCAGTATTGGAAAGATGCCTTGCCACGTGTTGGCAATCGGCTTGCCGTCGGCGTCGAACGCGCTCGACCAGTCGTCTTCGCCATCCCGGCCGCCGCGCCCGGCAAATTCCCACTGTGCCTCGGTCGGCAGGCTGCGGCCGCGCCAGTGCGCATAAGCAAGCGCATCCTCATAGGCAACGTGAACGACGGGGTGATTTTCCTTTCCGGCGATGGAACTGCCGGGGCTGACCGGCTGCCGCCAGTTGGAACCGGAAACATATTGCCACCATTGCGAGATTTTGCGGCCAGGGCCGTTGCTTGGCTGGGCAAATACCACCGATCCTGGAGTCAGAAGCTCTTTTGGCAATCCTGGATTTGTCTTGGGGTCCAGCCCGCGCTCGGCCAGCGTGGTGTAACCGGTCGCGTCGACGAACTGCTTGAATTGCGCATTTGTCACCTCATGACGGTCGATCCAGAAGCCATCAACCGTCACGACATGAGTGAAGCGCTCCTCGGGCTGATGGCGCTCGGAGCCCATGGTAAAGGCGCCAGCCTGGATGAACATCATCCCCGCGGTGTCATGGTTTCCGGAGGGCAGTCCGGAATAGGCCGCACAGCTTCCGATATCTGCTTTTGGCACCTCGACAGCGACCGCGACGAGCCCATACGTGATCAAAGCGCCCATGGCTGCCGCCGGAACGATAAGCGACAACATGACATTACGCATCTTCATGGGCTAACCGCCCTCAGCGTCTGCCGACCCTATTAACTGGGCCGCCGCGATTCATCGGCGTTCCTGGCCGAACTCCAACGCCTCTCGCACCGACGCCGGGGGTCACCACGGCTCGCGCGACCGGGCGGGGCCGCAGCACAACGCCGGGCCTCACAATGCAGCCGGCGGGATAGGAGACGTATTGGCAGTACACGACGGCACTGGCCGGCTCGCTGCCCGCAACCACGAACCCGGTTAGCAGCAACGACGATAACGCGATCGATAGTTTCATTAGAGACCTCCTCCATTCGGAACCTCAACGGCGAGCGCGAACAGACATCTCCGCTTCGATAGCGGTGAGGCAATTATCCTATGATAGCGAAGTACGAAGATGTCGGAGCAAGGAAAAGACGCATCATCACCTTCTCTCTGCGGAAATAGCCGGAAGGGAAGCATCAGAACAACGACGCTAGTCCATGTCGCTGACAGTAACAAGGTTCTTGGACGCGGCCGCCCAATGCCAGATATGAAATAACTTAGAATGAGTAAAGCATGCTTACGCATCTGGCTTCGTCCGCGATGGCATTTCCTTGAAGCGCGCAACAGCGAGGTCCGCTTTGCTCAGTGACTGATATAGCTCGACGTGTCAGGTCCGCTTAATGCCAATAGCGGAGGCGACCAGAGATCGAAATACGCGCGCTATCGAGACGGTGCGACAGCGTGGCCTTTAAGCGGGAGCTCAATCGAAATGGTGCCTTGTTCTATAGGATGGATTGAGAATACGAGGACGGCAGCGTGGTGCTGCTTCTGCAAGCCTTTTCCTACTTCCGAATTGATTGGACTCGCAGCAAGTACGTCCGCTTTGGGTTAGAAGTAGACATTTACACCTGCGTGCGAAACGCGGCTTAGCTACGGGTGAACATACGCTAGTGGCGATAGCGATGATGGTCGGAAGGCCATTCCCATCGAACAGCTCACGCCCGATATGGCGACCCCAGCGTGCAAGGCGGCGGTCCAAAAACATCCACTGAATTCTCGGTATTGGCTGCAGCTGGCGCGCTTACGGGAAAGGCCGTCAACCGCATAAGAAGATGGAAGCTCTTCAGATGGCCTCCAAGCAAGGCAATGCGGTAGCTGCTTACAACATTGGCATCATTTATGCCGAAGGCCGGTCTCCATTCACGATCAATAGCGATGCTGCTTATTCTTGGTTTCGGATCGCCGCTGAGCGAGGCTTTGCTCCGGCACAATCTAGGCTCGGCTTCATATACGCCGCGGGACGCGGGATTGCTCGCGATGAAGTTGAAGCCGTAAAGTGGTTGACTAAGGCTGCCGAACAAGAAGACGCGCGATGCAGCTACGGATCCTGGGAGATCGTTATGTCTCCGGGACTGGCGTACCAAAGGATGAAGCCAAGGGCTTCTACATGGTCATGAACCCCGCACTGAAAGGTGAGGCCGAGTGGTACCGACAGGCTGCCGAGCAGGGAAATGCTGACGCACAGCTGATGTTAGGTCTTGGATTGATCACGGGCCGAGGCGTCTCCAAAGACCAAATTCATGGTTTGGAATGGGTCCATCGATCGGCCAATCAAGGTAATCTCAATGCCTATCGAGCTCTAGGCTATATGTATGCAAGGGGTATCGCTGTTCGAGCAGACACTCATAAGGCGGCTGATTGGTATCGTGAGGCAATAGCGAAAGGTAGCGAGGTCGCCCGCAAAGAGTTCGAGATGCTTGAACTGCCAAAAAAGATCGCCATTTCTCCAGCCGCAGTTTCGCCGATCGACGAACTTACTGCTCCGACAAGCCTACGAGAGCTACGTCGCGGTGAAAGCTTGCTATGAAATGCGAAACGGTTACCTGGTTCAGATGATCAGCGACGAGGAGATTGCGAACGCGAAGGCACTTATCCGCAAGATCGAAGACGAAAGCCCTTTGTCCAAGGCGAAGAAGGACGAGGCCTGGAAAGCAGCTGGAGGACGGGCTCGCCAGTTGGCGAATTTAACCGAACTGGCTCGTACTTTTGGTGCTTCAACCTACAGCGACGACATAAATCTTGGTTGCCGAGCTTCTTTAGCTGCACTGAGAAATGCGGCGAAGCTGGAACCAACAACACCGAAACGCGACTTCTAGCTGAGCGGGTCTTGAAATTGGCCTTAGCTTTTCGGGCTGGTTGTTGGGGCGAAATTCTTACAGGTTGCCCGCGTTATGCGGTCTTGTGAATTGCATCGTTCGCAGACGAATGCTGGAAACTGAGCTCCAGTGACCTCGTTCGTCACATCCGTCTCGATCACAGCGCTGCTCTCGACACCATCAAGATCCAGACAGGTTTTGCAGAACAGCATCGCTGAGCTCATCTGAACTGGTTGTCGAGATTCTCGCCTCGATAGAGCGCGCCCGCTTTCTATTGGCCTTTAAAGCCGGCATTTGATCTCGCGATCTGTGACCGAATTGAGATAGCGCGATATAGCATTGCTCCGACGCATACTTCAACCAACACCCACGCGGAAACCGGCGCTGAACTTGGCCCATATGGTGTTCGAGGCTCAGACGACAGGCGGCTATGTTCGACCGATCATGGCATTTCAGTTGAACGTCGCGTCATGGTTGCCAGGTCATCGCGGACAGCGACCGGCAGGGCGCTGCCGGCTTAACGGCCAAGCTCGCCCCATGAAATGATCGGTGGGTCCATTCCCAGACTTTCTGCCGCAATCGTGATACTTCGCCTGTTTGCAGGTCCAAGCCGGACATGCGAAAAAGAGGCATGCATCTGAAGCGGCTGGCCAATTTCTGGATTGTGCTTTTCGTCGGGGCCGGGCTCCTGCTCGCGCCGCTGGCGGTACCGATATTGGGCGCGCCGGCAATGGCGGCGGACAGCCAGATGCAGGGCCACATGCAGGCCATGTCCCATATGCAGGGAATGTCCGACGACATGCCCTGCTGTCCCGACCAGACCAAAAGCAAGACCTGCGACGGATGTCCGTTCGTGGGGCTGTGCATGCTGACGGTTTCTCTTCCCAGCCCGTCCGGCCTGGCTTCGCTGATCGAGCGCCATCCCGTGCGTAAGGCTCTTCTTCCGACCGACGATCTTCTGGTCGACGGTCTTGGCGCCAAGCCACCCGACCATCCTCCTCGAACGAACGTCTGACCCGCGCGCAAGCGCGTGATTGCTCGCGTGCCGAATGGCGCGCGCATCGTTGTATGCCGCCGTGGCGGCAAGTCAGACATATCGAGGATCTGAAATCATGAAGACGTTCCATTTTACGCGTGCCGCTGCGGCCGCGCTATTCGGCGCTGCATTGACGGGCATCGCCGTGCCCGCTCACGCCGACATCAAGAACTACGAATTCAAGCTCGTGCAGCCGACCGTTCAGGCCGGTGCGGATCGGATCGTGACGGTGCGGCTGGTTGACAAGACCACCGGAAAACCGGTGCCCGATGCGATGATCTTCGCGACCCGGCTCGACATGGCGCCGGACGGCATGAAGGAGATGGCGACGAAGGTCACTCCGATGCCGGGTGAGGAACCGGGGACTTATCGGTTCAAGGCCAACTTCAGCATGGCTGGCCGATGGCAGCTTTCGCTCGGCGCAAAAGTGCAGGGCGAGACCGGTACTGTCGAAAACAAGCTGGTCGTGACGGCCGAGAAATGACCCGCTCAGGCCTCTTCACGACCGCCGTTGCGATCATCGCAGCGGCAGGCGTCGCTTTCGTTACCGGACGTGCGCTGCGACTGCAGCCCGCGGACTATCCGGTCGTATCCGCCGCGGTCGCAGCGGATACAGATGCGCCGGCCTATTTCCAGCATCCGGACGGCAAGCCGCTTTATTCCCTGACGCCGAAGAAAACCGACGACGGCCGCGACTATCGCCCGGTTCCGGCCGGCGCCGGCTTCGACGAGCCGGATTCTCCGCCGACCACGGATACGGCCGACGTCAAGGACGCCCGCAAGATCAAATACTATCGCAATCCCATGGGGCTTCCGGACACCTCGCCCGTGCCGAAGAAGGATTCGATGGGGATGGATTACATTCCCGTCTATGAGGGCGACGACAGCGACGACGGGTCGGTGAAATTGTCGCCGGGCAAGATCCAGCGGACCGGCGTCACGTCCGAGCCTGCCGAGCGACGACGGATCAAGGTGCTGGTGCGAGCCCCCGGCACGATCCAGCTCGACGAGCGCCGGGTCTCGGTCATCGCGATGCGCGCTGAAAGCTATGTGCACAAGGTCGCGGACGTGACGACCGGCAGCCGTGTCGCGAAGGGCGAGCCGCTGATGGACATCTACAGTCCCGTCGTCGCCTCCGCCGCCGCGGATTATGTCTCGACGATCAATTCGCCGATCACCAGCAGCATTGGGGCCTATGGCCGCGGCTCGCGCCAGAAACTCCTCAATCTCGACGTTCCGGAGCCCGCGATCGCGGAGATCGAGAAAAGCCGGACCGTTCCCACCACCATCCAGTGGTCCGCGCCGCGGGACGGCATTGTCCTGCAGCGCAACGCCATTGAAGGGATGCGCGCCCAGCCCGGCGACGTGCTGTTTCGTATTGCCGACATCTCGCTGGTGTGGGCGATCGTGGATGTCGCCGAGCGTGATCTCGGCAGCATCGCTGTTGGCCAGCCAGCCATCGTGCGGGCGCGCAGTTATCCCGGCCGTCACTTCGACGGCAGGATCAGCGTGGTCTATCCGCAGGTCAACAAGGAGACGCGCACAGCGCGGGTGCGTGTCGAGTTGCAGAACGCCGATCAAGCGCTGCTGCCCGACATGTATGTCGATGCCGAGATCGACACCGGGAATCAGGCGCCGGTTCTCACCGTGGCCGAAAGCGCGGTTCTCGACACCGGCAACCGGCAGGCGGTGCTGGTCGACAAAGGGCAGGGACGGTTCGAGCCGCGCGAGGTAAAACTCGGGCGGCGCGGAGAAAGCTATGTCGAAATCCGCGACGGTCTTGCCGAAGGGGAAGCGGTTGTCACCTCCGCCAACTTCCTGATCGACGCCGAAAGCAATCTGAAAGCAGCTCTGAAAGGATTTGCCGAGGCAGGCAATTCGCCGGCCAGCGATCACTCCGGTCACGACAAGACCATGGGGGCCAAGCCATGATCGCCCGCGTCATCGCGTGGTCGGCACGCAACCTGCTGCTGGTGCTGTTCGGCACCGGATTTGCCGTCGCGGCCGGCATCTATGCATTGATCCATCTGCCGCTCGATGCCATTCCGGATCTCTCGGATACCCAGGTGATCGTCTACACCGAATATTCCGGGCAGGCGCCGCAGGTGATCGAGGATCAGGTCACCTATCCCCTGACCACGGCCATGCTCACGGTGCCGAAATCGAAGGTCGTGCGCGGGTTCTCGTTTTTCGGCGTGTCCTTCGTCTACGTCATTTTCGAAGACGGCACCGACATCTACTGGGCGCGTTCCCGCGTGCTTGAATTCCTCAACAGCGCGGCTTCGCGGCTGCCTGCAGGCGTTACGCCGACAATCGGCCCGGATGCGACAGGCGTCGGCTGGGTCTATCAGTACGCCGTCATGTCGAAGGAGCTGAACCTCGCGGAAACAAGAACGATTCAGGACTGGAATCTGAAATTCGCGCTCGCCAAGGCGGAAGGTGTCGCGGAGGTGGCGAGCGTCGGCGGGTTCGTCAAACAGTATAATGTCATCCTCGATCCGCAGCGCATGCGCGATCTCGGTATCACCATGCAGAAGATGCGCGATGCGATCCGCGCCAGCAATGCGGACGTCGGCGGCCGCACCGTCGAGCTCTCCGAATTCGAGTACGTCATCCGCGGCAAGGGCTATATCAAGAGCATCAACGATCTCGGAAACGTCGTCCTGAAGACCGACAACGGCACGCCCGTGCTCCTGCGCGACGTCGCGCGTGTCGAACTTGGTCCGGACGAGCGGCGCGGCATCGCCGAACTCAACGGCGAGGGCGAATTGGCGAGCGGCATCGTGCTGCAGCGCTTTGGCATGAACGCGCTCGACGTCATCAACAACGTCAAGAAGCGCTTCAAGGAGATCGCGACAAGCCTGCCGAAATCGGTCGAGATCGTGCCGGTCTACGACCGCTCGAATCTGATCAATGCGGCGATCGCGACGCTCAAGCACACGCTTATCGAAGAAAGCATTGTCGTCGCGCTGGTGTGCATCGCATTCCTGCTGCATGTCCGCAGCGCGCTCGTCGCCATCCTGATGCTGCCGGTCGGCGTCCTGATGGCGTTCGGCGCGATGAAGCTGCTGAACATCGGCTCCAACATCATGAGTCTCGGCGGCATCGCGATTGCGATCGGCGCCATGATCGACGCTGCGATTGTCATGATCGAGAACGCGCACAAGCATCTCGAGCGAGCCAAGGACGGTCAATCGCGGATCTCGATCCTGATCGATGCGGCGTCCGAAGTGGGGCCGGCGCTGTTCTTCAGCCTTCTGATCATCACCGTCTCGTTCATGCCGATCTTCACGCTTGAATCGCAGGAGGGGCGGTTGTTCAGTCCGCTCGCCTTCACCAAGACCTTTGCAATGGCGGCGGCGGCGTTGCTGTCAATCACGCTGGTTCCGGCGCTGATGGTGATTTTCGTTCGCGGCCGGATCATCCCGGAGCACAAGAATCCGCTGAATCGATTCCTGATCTGGGTCTATCGGCCGGTGATCAAGGGCGTGCTGCGCGCGAAGGTGCTGGTGATCCTGCTTGCCGTCTGTGTCCTCGCGGTTTCGGTCTGGCCCGCGCGGCAGCTCGGGACCGAGTTCATGCCGAACCTGAATGAAGGTACGCTGCTGTACATGCCGACGACTTTGCCCGGCATCTCGGTGACCAAGGCTGCCGAACTGATGCAGACCCAGGACCGGATCATCCGCTCCTTCCACGAGGTTGCATCGGTCTTTGGCAAGGCTGGCCGCGCGACGACGGCCACCGACCCGGCACCGATGGAGATGTTCGAGACCATCATCAAGCTCAAGCCGAACGAGGAATGGCGCTCCGGGGTCACGATCGACAGCCTGATCGCCGAGATGGACAAGGCGCTGCAGTTTCCCGGCGTATCCAACGCATGGACCATGCCGATCAGGGCGCGCATCGACATGCTTTCGACCGGCATCCGCACGCCGGTTGGTGTCAAGGTCATCGGCACCGATCTGGCTGGAATCGACAAACTCGCCAGGCAGATCGAGCAGGTGCTCAAGGCTGTCCCGGGGACATCGTCGGCTTACGCCGAGCGCGCGCTTGGCGGCTACTACCTCGAGATCACGCCGAATCGCGAGGCGCTGTCGCGATATGGCATCATGGTGCAGGACGTGCAGGACACGATCGCGACCGCACTGGGCGGCCAGAGCGTGACCAGCACTGTCGAAGGCCGGCAGCGCTTCACCGTCAACATGCGTTATCCGCGCGGTCTCCGCGATAATCCGAAGGCGATCGCAAGCGATATTCTCGTTCCGATGCCGGGCGGTGGGGCCGTGCCATTGGGAGAGGTTGCGAGCGTAACGCCTGCGCGCGGCCCGACCTCGATCCGGACGGAGAACGGGCAACTCGCGACCTACATCTATGTCGATATCCGCGATCGCGATCTCGGCGGCTATGTCGCCGATGCGCAACGCGCGGTGCAGGCCAGCATCCAGTTTCCGCCCGGCTATTACGTGGCCTGGAGCGGCCAGTATGAGTATCTCGAACGTGCTACGGCACGGTTGAAGGTCGTCGTGCCGGTGACACTCCTGATCATTTTCCTTCTGCTCTATCTCAACTTCCGCTCGGTCACCGAAACCATGATCGTCATGCTTTCGCTGCCGTTCGCCTTGGTGGGCGGGCTCTGGCTGATGTGGGCGCTCGGCTTCAATCTCTCGGTTGCGGTCGCCGTCGGCTTTATCGCGCTGGCCGGTGTCGCCGCGGAAACCGGCGTCGTCATGCTGATCTATCTAAATCAGGCCTGGACCGAGGTGAAGGTGCTGCGGCAGGCGCAGGACCGGCCGGTCTCGCGGCGCGATCTTTACGACGCGATCATGGCGGGCGCGGTCGAGCGCGTGCGGCCCAAGATGATGACGGTGGTGGCTATCATGGCCGGCCTGCTGCCGATCATGTGGAGCACCGGCACGGGCTCCGAAATCATGCAGCGCATTGCCGTGCCGATGATTGGCGGCATGATCTCGTCGACGCTGCTGACACTGATCGTGATCCCGGCGATCTTCGGACTGGTGAAGGGCTTTCGGCTAAAGGACGGTGACGATCATCAGCCGTCTGCCCGCGCCGGGAGAGTCGGACATGCCCTCGTTCCGGGGCCTGTCGAATGAAGGGCCCAATGACATCGCCAATGTCATTGGCGGCTGTCATCGACGCAGCCGAACAAGGAAAGCATGATCGATGCAATTGATATCGACGATCACCTGTCCCGAGTGCGGCCATCAAAAACGGTCGAGACGATGCCGACCGATGCGTGCCAGTTCTTCGCCTGAATCGCGTTAGACGTGATGTGGCATTCGACTGCACTGTCGTAGCGCGAGAATGCGCGTGCCGCACAACTGCACCTGAAAAAATTTTCATATTGCAACAACTCTAAATTGGAAGAGGAATAAGAACGGCTCCTCAAGAGCCATCAAGAGCGCCGTAAGCGCCTGATGGAGGAAATATCTGTGACTCAAGCACTGGCTTGGAACAGCCTCGTTGCGCAGCGCATCATCGATGAGAAGAAGGCGCTGCCGGGGGCTATGCTTCCCATTCTTCACGAACTGCAAGAGACATTCGGTTACATCGACAAGGAAGCGGAAACGCTGATCGCTGAGACTTTGAATGTCTCGCGGGCCGAAGTTCATGGTGTTGTAACTTTTTATCCCGATTTCCGCCTGCAGGCGCCGGCTGCCCATAGCCTGAAGCTATGTCGTGCCGAAGCCTGCCAGTCGCGGGGCGGTGACGATCTCGCCGCGCGCGCAACGGCAGCTCTCGGCCTCGAATTCGGTGAGACCACGGCCGATGGCCGGGTGCATCTGCAGGCGGTTTATTGTCTCGGGCTGTGTTCGGTGGCGCCGTCCGCGATGCTGGATGGAAAGATCGTCGGTCGCCTCGACGAGAAAAAACTCGACACTCTGTTGGCGCAGGTGGAGCGATGACCATGCGCCTTTATATTCCCGGCGATGCCGCTGCCGCCGCTCTCGATGCCGATGCCGTGGTTGCGGCGGTGGAAGCCTCGGCGAGCCGCCGCAAGATCGATATCGAGATCGTTCGCAACGGGTCGCGCGGCATGCACTGGCTTGAGCCGCTCGTCGAAGTCGCGACGGACAACGGCCGCATCGGCTACGGTCCGGTCCAGGTCTCCGATGTTGAAAGCGTTCTCGACGCGATGGTGTCCGGCAAGGCGCATCCGTTGTCGGTCGGCAATCTGGAAGAGCTTCCGTTTCTGAAGAAGCAGACGCGGCTGACCTTCGCCCGCTGCGGCATCGTCGATCCGGCTTCGCTCGAGGACTATCGTGCCCATGGCGGCTATCAGGGTCTGGCGCAGGCGCTGAAAGTAGGCCCTGCGGCGACGGTCGAAACCGTCACCAAGTCCGGCCTGCGCGGGCGCGGCGGTGCGGGATTTCCGACCGGCATCAAATGGCAGACCGTAGCGGCGACGCCGGCCGATCAGAAATACATCGTTTGCAACGCCGACGAAGGCGATAGCGGCACCTTCGCCGATCGCATGATCATGGAAGGCGATCCGTTCGTCCTGATCGAAGGCATGACAATCGCCGCGATCGCGGTCGGCGCAACCCAGGGCTACATCTACGCGCGCTCCGAATATCCGCATTCGATCCTTGCGCTGAACATTGCGCTGACGGCGGCGCGCAAGGGCAAGATGCTCGGGCGCGGCATTGCCGGCTCGCCGCACAATTTCGATATCGAAGTGCGGATGGGCGCAGGTGCCTACGTCTGCGGCGAGGAGACCTCGCTGCTCGACAGTCTCGAAGGCAAGCGTGGTGTCGTTCGCGCCAAGCCGCCGCTGCCGGCGCACAAGGGCCTGTTCGGCCAGCCGACGGTCATCAACAACGTGCTGTCGCTGGCGACCGTGCCGATCATCATGGACAAGGGAGCGGAGTTCTATCGCGACTTCGGCATGGGCAAATCGCGCGGCACGATGCCGATCCAGCTTGCCGGCAATGTCAAGCATGGCGGGCTGTATGAGGTGGCGTTCGGCGTCACCCTCGGCGAGCTGGTCGAGGACATCGGCGGCGGCACTGCCTCCGGGCGTCCGGTCCGCGCGGTGCAGGTCGGCGGGCCGCTCGGTGCGTATTTTCCGCGCGATCTGTTCGATACCCCGTTCGACTACGAAGCTTTTGCAGCCCGTGATGGCCTGATCGGCCATGGCGGCATCGTGGTCTTCGACGACACCGTGGACATGGCGAAGCAGGCGCGCTTCGCGATGGAGTTCTGCGCTGTCGAATCGTGCGGCAAGTGCACGCCGTGCCGGGTCGGTTCGACGCGCGGCGCCGAGGTGATCGACCGCATCATCCAGAACGACAACCGCGTCGGTAACACCCAGTTGCTGCAGGATCTCTGCAACACGATGAAGTTCGGTTCGCTTTGCGCGCTTGGCGGCTTCACGCCGTATCCGGTGATGAGCGCGCTCATCCATTTCCCCGAGGACTTCGGCGCCACGCCGCCGAAGCGCCAGGCCGCGGAATAAGGACAGCCCATCATGTCGCTCGTTCACGAAATCGACTACGGAACGCCGCGCTCCAAATCGGAGCAGACCGTCACCCTGACCATCGACGGCGTCACCGCCACGGTGCCGGCAGGCACCTCCATCATGCGCGCCGCGATGGAGATCGGGACTGAGATTCCCAAGCTCTGCGCCACCGACACGCTCGACGCGTTCGGGTCGTGCCGGCTCTGTCTGGTCGAGATCGAAGGCCGCAATGGCACCCCGGCATCCTGCACCACGCCGGTCGCGGACGGCATGGTGGTCAACACAGGGACCGAACGGCTCGATCGCCTGCGCAAGGGCGTGATGGAGCTTTACGTTTCCGATCATCCTGTGCAATCGCTCGACCCTAAAAAAGAATGTGTCGATCTGCTCGACATGGCGGCGGATGTCGGTCTCAAGGAGGTGCGCTACGGTTTCGACGGCGTGCGCCATCGCAGCACCGGCCTCGACGAGTCCAATCCGTATTTCGCCTACGATCCGGAAAAGTGCATCGTCTGTTCGCGCTGCGTGCGGGCCTGCGAGGACGTGCAGGGCACCTTCGCGCTCACCATCACCGGCCGTGGCTTCAATTCGGTCATGGCGGCGGGCACCGACCAGTCTTTCCTCGAATCCGATTGCGTATCATGCGGCGCCTGTGTTCAGGCCTGTCCGACCGGCTCGCTGCTCGAAAAGAACGTGATCGCCAAAGGCAAGCCGGAACATTCGACGGTGACGACCTGTGCGTATTGCGGCGTCGGCTGCGCCTTCAAGGTGGAAATGAAGGGTGACGAAATCATCCGCATGGTGCCTTACAAGGAAGGTCCGTCCAATCACGGTCATTCCTGCGTCAAGGGCCGCTTTGCCTGGGGATATGCCAACCACAAGGAACGCATCCTAAACCCGATGATCCGCAAGAAGATCACCGATCCGTGGAAAGAGGTGAGCTGGGAGGAGGCGATTGCCTACACCGCTTCCGAGTTCAAGCGCATTCAGGCCAAGCACGGCGTCGGCGCGATTGGCGGCCTGACATCGTCGCGCTGTACCGACGAGGAAACTTTCCTGGTCCAGAAGCTGGTTCGCGCCGGCTTCGGCAACAACAACGTCGACACCTGCGCCCGCGTCTGCCATTCGCCGACCGGTTACGGCCTTGGCAAAACCTTCGGAACGTCGGCCGGTACCCAGGATTTCGATTCGGTCGAGCAGACCGACGTCATGATTCTGATCGGCGCCAATCCGAGCGATGCGCATCCGGTGTTTGCCTCGCGGATGAAACAGCGCCTGCGTCGAGGCGCGAAGATCATCGTGATCGATCCGCGTCGCACCGAGCTGGTCAAGACGCCGCACGTCAAGGCGTCGTTCCATTTGCCGGTGCTGCCCGGCACCAACGTCGCGATCCTGACCGCGCTGGCGCACGTCATCGTGACCGAGGGGCTGGTCGATGAGAAGTTCGTGCGCGAACGCTGCGAGTTGGACGCTTTTCAGGATTGGGCAGCGTTCGTCTCCGAGGAACGCAACAGCCCGGAGTCGCTCGCCAAGGCGATCGGCGTGTCGGCCGGTGCCATTCGCGGCGCGGCGCGCCTGTTCGCAACCGGCGGCAACGGAGCGATTTACTACGGCCTCGGCGTGACCGAGCATGCGCAGGGTTCGACCGCCGTGATGGCTATTGCCAATCTGGCGATGGCGACCGGCAATATCGGCCGTCCGGGCGTCGGCGTGAATCCGCTGCGCGGCCAGAACAATGTTCAGGGTTCGTGCGACATGGGATCGTTCCCGCACGAATTCTCCGGCTATCGTCATGTGTCCAATGACGACGTTCGCGGCCTCTTTGAAAGGTCGTGGGGAAAAGCGCTCGAGAAAGAGCCCGGCCTCCGCATCAACAACATGCTGGACGCGGCGCTCGATGGCTCGTTCATGGGCCTCTACGTTCAGGGTGAGGACATCATGCAGTCCGACCCGGATGCGAAGCATGTCGCCGCCGGACTTTCGGCGATGGAATGCGTGGTGATGCAGGACCTGTTCCTGAACGAGACCGCGAACTACGCACATGTCTTCCTGCCCGGCTCGACCTTCCTTGAGAAGGACGGCACCTTCATCAACGCCGAGCGCCGAATTCAGATGGTGCGCAAGGTGATGGAACCGAAGGCTGGATACGCCGATTGGGAGATCACCTGCCTGCTCAGCAACGCGCTGGGCTATCCGATGAACTACAATCATCCGTCCGAGATCATGGACGAAATCGCGGCACTGACTCCGACCTTCGCCGGCGTCTCCTTCAAGAAGATCGATGAACTGGGCTCGATCCAGTGGCCGTGCAACGACACGTATCCGACCGGTATGCCGATCATGCACACTGAGACCTTCGTGCGCGGCAAGGGCAACTTCGTCGTCACCGAATATCTCGCGACCGACGAGCGTGTCGGGCCGCGTTATCCGCTGCTTCTGACGACCGGCCGCATCCTATCGCAATACAATGTCGGCGCGCAGACGCGGCGGACCGACAATGTGGTCTGGCACAAGGAGGATCTGCTCGAGATCCATCCGCACGATGCCGAAGAGCGCGGCATCACCAACGACTCGTGGGTCAAACTTGCCAGCCGCTCGGGTGAAACCACGCTGCGCGCATGGGTCACCGATCGCGTGGCGCCGGGCGTCGTCTATACGACGTTCCATCATCCCGACACGCAGGCGAACGTCGTCACCACCGATTACTCCGACTGGGCGACGAGCTGCCCCGAGTACAAGTGCACGGCGGTGCAGGTGTCACCATCCAACGGCCGTTCGGAATGGCAGGAGGACTACAGCGCGTTCAGCGACATGAGCCGGCGCATTGCACCGACCGAGGCGGCGGAGTGAGGTGTTAAGCCCGTTCCATCATGTTCGACGCACCGCCTGGCGAGCGAGCGAGCTTGAGGCTGGCGATCGGGTGATCCCCGAAGAGATGGCGGTGGCGCTGTCTTACAATGGCTCATCCTACGCCGTGATGATGGCGACGCCGCGCGACTTCGAGGACTTTGCCCTCGGCTTCAGCCTGACCGAGCGGATCATCGAATCTCCGGACGAGATCGAGAGTTTCGAGGTCGTCGAGCAGGAGCTCGGTGTCGAACTGCGGATGTGGCTGAGCGAGCCGCGCGCCGGTGCGTTGACCGAGCGGCGGCGTTTTATGGCCGGACCGACGGGGTGCGGCCTGTGCGGCATCGACTCGCTGGCGGAGGCGATGCGCGTGCCGCCGGTGATTTCCGATGACAGCAGTTTCTCCGCCGGCCAGATCATGGCCGTGGTCGACAGCGTCGCGGACAGCCAGTGGCTCAATCAGCAGACCCGGGCGGTTCATGGCGCCGCGTTCTGGCGCGCCGAAACCGGCCTTGTCGCGATCCGTGAAGATGTCGGTCGTCACAACGCGCTCGACAAGCTGGCCGGCGCGCTAGCGCGCTCGGGCAGCGGCCTGGGTCGTGGCGGCATCGGTGTCCTGACCAGCCGGGTTTCGGTCGAGATGATCCAGAAGTCGGCGATCGCGCAGTTTCCGGTTCTTGTCGCCGTGTCGGCCCCTACTGCGCTTGCGGTACGGCTCGCCGATGCTGCGGGCCTGACGCTTGCGGCGGTCGCGCGCAAGGATGGTTTCGAGATTTTCACGCACCCCCATCGCATCAGAAAGGCTTGAGCGCCGTGTCACCAGACAAGCTCGTTTACACCGCGAACCAGATCGGGAAATTCTTCGCAACGCAGAAAAAAACCGACGCGCCCGCGGCGATCGAGGATCATCTGCGGAAGTTTTGGGATCCTCGCATGCGGAAGCAGATTTGCGCCCATCTCGAATCGGGCGGCGGAGGATTCGATCCGCTGGTCCGGACTGCGGTTGAAAGCCTTGCGGCGAAATCCCGCACGCCGGCGGCATGAGCCTCGCATGAAGGTTATCGGGCTGGCGGGATGGAGCGGCGCCGGCAAGACCACGCTGGTCGCGAAACTGCTGCCCGCGCTGATCGCCAGGGGCCTGCGGGTGTCGACGATCAAGCATGCCCATCATGCTTTCGATCTCGACACGCCGGGGAAGGATTCCTGGGTTCATCGCCAGTCGGGCGCGACCGAGGTGCTGGTGTCGTCAGGGCGGCGCTGGGCCTTGATGCGTGAGCTGCGCGGCGGAGAGGAGCCCGGTCTGCCCGATCTTCTGACCAAGCTCGCCGATGTCGACCTGGTGATCGTGGAGGGCTTCAAGTCCGAGGCTTATCCGAAAATCGAAATTCACCGTCAGGCCAACGGCAAGCCGACGCTGTTTCAGGATGATCCGACGATCGTCGGCATCGCGACCGACGCTGTTGTATCGTCGAAATTGCCGGTGGCCGGTCTTGATGACGTCGAGGCCATCGCCGCTATGGCTCTTCAGTCGGCTATCGCGAGAGAGAACTTGCCGGAATTGGCCGCCGCGATCAGCCGGCGCGCGGCGCGCGCAAGCGAACGTCCAGTGTCTGTCGCCAGCAGCGCGGAACTCGCGGCGAGCTGAATGTTTGGCCGATCTTGCGGCTGAGTTGCCGGTGCGAGCGATGTTGCGGCGCATCTGACGATTGTGCCAAGCTGGCGTGCCCAATCCATCGCCGAGCCACACATGACGCTGACAACTTCCGACGTTCCACTTCCAGCAGGCATCCGCTCGCGAATGATCCCCGGTATCAACGGCCTGACCATGCACGTGCTGGAGGCCGGAGTGGTGGGCCGTCCCTGCGTTCTGCTGCTGCATGGTTTCCCGGAATTGGCCTTTAGCTGGCGCAAGGTCATGCTGCCGCTGGCGGAGGCAGGTTATCATGTGATCGCGCCCGATCAGCGCGGCTATGGCCGCACCACCGGATGGGATCCGGATTACGACGGCGATCTCGGCTCGTTTCGCCTGCTCAATCTGGTGCGCGACGTGCTCGCGCTGGTGTCGGCGATTGGTGTCCGCTCGGTCGCAGCCGTTGTCGGTCATGATTTCGGCTCGTCGGTCGCGGCATGGTGCGCGCTGGTGCGGCCCGATGTGTTTCGCGCGGTGACGCTGATGAGCGCGCCGTTCGCCGGTCCTCCAGCGCTGCCATTTGACACCGCCGGGAATGTCCGCACCAAGGCGGCCGATCCGGTTCACGACGAACTCACGGCGCTGCCGCGTCCGCGCAAGCACTATCAATGGTTCTATTCGACGCGCGAAGCCAACGACGACATGTGGCGATGCCCGCAAGGCGTCCATGATTTTCTGCGCGCCTACTATCATTTCAAGAGCGCGGACTGGGCTGGTAACACACCATATCGATTGGCGGGGTGGTCGGCCGATGAACTCGCCAGACTCCCGGAATACTATGTGATGGATCTTGGGAAGGGCATGGCGGAAACCGTCGCACGTGAAATGCCGTCGCCGGAACGGATCAGCCGCTGCGCATGGCTGCCGGACAACGAATTGAATTTTTACAGCACCGAGTATCGCCGCACCGGATTTCAGGGCGGGCTGCAATGGTACCGATGCGGCAGCAGCGCCACGCTTGGTGCTGAGCTTGAGTTGTTTTCAGGCCGGACCATCGATGTGCCCTCATGTTTCATCGCCGGGCGCAGCGACTGGGGCATCTACCAGAAGCCCGGTGCGCTCGAGGCGATGCAGGACAGCGCCTGTTCGCAGATGATCGGATGTCACCTGATTGACGGCGCGGGACACTGGGTGCAGCAGGAGCAGCCGAAGCAGGTGAGCGATCTCTTGCTCGCATTTCTGGATGAGGCGGCCGGGCGCGAGCGGCGCCAACAAGGAACATCCCGATGATGAAAGCTCTTTTGATCGCAGGCTTTTTGTTTAGCTTGATCGCGCCGGTGAGTGCTGCCGATTACGCCAGCCAGATCAGCGCCTATCGCCGCGCCCACGGCCTGTCGACGGTCAGGATGGATTCGCATCTTAACGCGATCGCGTTGCATCAGGCGAAGGCGATGGCGGCGGCCGGCAAGCTCAGTCATTTCATCGCCGGCAGTTTCGTCTCACGGATCGGCAAACTGCGCGACGGCAAGGCCGCGGAAAATCTCGCCGCGGGTGAAGTGACCTTCCGCGAAACGTTGAAGCAGTGGGAAAACAGCCCCGGCCATCGCGAGAATTTGCTGATGCCGGGTGCGCGCAAGGTCGGTATCGCGTCGGTCAGCAATCCGCGTTCGCCCTATCGGATGTTCTGGGCCATGGTCATCACCGACTGACGCTGCCGCAGAACTGCATCACGATGTCGCGGCGGTGCGGCTGCGCGCGATGCTCGATCAGATAAATTCCCTGCCACGTGCCCAAGGCGAGCTTGCCATCGATGACCGGAATCCGCAGGCCGGTCGCGGTCAGCATGGTCTTGATATGCGCGGGCATGTCGTCCGCGCCTTCGGTGTCGTGCAGCCAGCCGGCATTCTCCGGTGCGAGACGCTCAAGGGCGGTGAGCAGATCGGCGCGGACATCTGGATCGGCGTTTTCCTGAATCGTCAGGGATGCCGAGGTGTGTCGGATAAACAGGTCAATGGCGCCAGTGGCGCCGCCGCTGTCGCGCAGGAAATCTTTCACCTCGCCGGTGATGTCGAAAAAACCGTGGCCTCGGGTCGGCACCGTCAGCGTTGCGGTGGCGATCGTATCGGCCGTCGAAAGGGTGATGGGCGAACGGGTCATGGCTGGAATATAGCACGGCCCGGGTGGGCGATGAATGCCGCTGCGTATTTCGCTGTTGCGGTTGTCACGTGCCGATACCGTTCAAGGCCGCGCAACAAAAAAGGCCCCGGAAAACCGGGGCCTTCAATGTGGTCAGAGCGGTTGCTCAGTAGTTGGCCGGGCCGCCCCAGTTGAAGTGATAGTTCACGCCGACCTTCACAGTGTGGAGATCGTCCTTGTAGGACAGGGCGCCGAGACCAGCGTTGGTCGCGATGTTGGTGGT
>NZ_LMDP01000005.1 GCF_001425835.1 Afipia sp. Root123D2 | reverse complement strand
TGCTTCCCGCCGCGTCGACTTGCGCGACGCGATAACCCAGATCCGAAACGCGCTGACATATGCCATCGTCGGCTTCGCTGCCGTCATGGCTGACGATCACGGTACCTGCGGGGACCGAGACGACCACGTCCTGGACGCCGGGCAGCCGTTGCAGGGCGTTCTCGATCTTCGTGGCGCAGGAGGCGCAGTCCATACCCTCGACACGGAGCCGGATTTTCGTGGGCTGCGCAATGTCGCTCACGATCGTCCCCTAAGGAACTTGCTGCGAACGTCCTCGTTCGAACTCATGTCCTACCCTCCTTGCGCAAGCGCTTGTAGAGCGCCTCGACAGCATCGGAAAAATCCAGCGCCGCATTCTGAGCGCAATGGTCCTCAAGGAAATGCAATTGGCCGACAAGATCGAACGTTACCGGGGCGAGATCGAGCCCCTCGTCCACGCCTGGTGGCCTGCTGAGGATGATTCCGCTCATGAAGCCTTGTGCCCAAGCGAGGTAATCTCTCCGGAGCACCGGATTCGCTTTGACGTCATCACTGAAGCGTTGGCACGTCGTAGCGCCCAGACCGACAATCTTGGCCTTCTGCGATTCCGCCTGCAGCACCTGCCATCCGGCGGTCGCAAGCAATGGACCGGACGATAGCGCCAGGACCAGAAGCCATCGCCTGCACCAACCGCCCGTATGACTCACGCGAGCGTTCGCTCCGTCCTGGCCGTCACTTCTGCCTGGAGCTCCGTTGTTGGTCATCGTTAATCCCCATTCAGAACAGGGACGATGATCCCCGCGGCGAGACACCTCATGGGTTTACTCCCTCCACAGCGGGCGAGTTCGAGCCGCCATTCTCCGGATCTTCCCGTCTGAACAGGACGTAGAGCGCGGGCAACACCAGCAACGTCAAGATCGTCGAGGAGATGATTCCGCCGATCACCACGGTCGCCAGTGGTCGCTGCACCTCGGCGCCCGCACCGGTGGCAACCGCCATCGGCACGAAGCCGAGCGAGGCGACCAGCGCCGTCATCAACACGGGTCGCAGCCGGGTCAGCGCACCTTCGCGGACCGCATCGACAAGGGCATGTCCTTCTCGCCTCAGGCGCTCAATGAAGGTGATGATGACCAGACCATTGAGCACCGCTACGCCGGACAACGCGATGAAGCCGATCCCCGCGCTGATCGACAATGGGATGCCGCGCAGCAAGAGTGCCACGATGCCGCCCGTCAGTGCGAGCGGCACCCCACTGAACACCAGCAACGCATCGGCCATTGATCCCAGGCTCATAAAAAGGAGCAAAAGGATCAGCAAAAGCGCGATCGGCACGACGATCGTCAATCGTTGCGTGGCGGAAACAAGCTGTTCGAATTGGCCGCCCCATCCGATCCAGTAGCCCGCCGGCAATTTCACTTTCTCCTCGACCTGTTTCTGTGCGTCGGCAACGAATGACCCGAGATCACGGCCGCGCACGTTGGCGGTAACCACGATGCGCCGCTTGCCGTTTTCGCGGCTGATCTGATTGGGACCCAACGCAACGTCGATTTCGGCAAGTTCGGAAAGCGGCACGTACCGGATTTGAGCAAGCGGCGAATTGTTCCAAACCGCTGGCTTTGCCTTGGCGTCGTTCTCCAGAGGAGGCAATGGCACCGGCAGCGCCCGGACCGCCTGAATGTCAGATCGCAGATACTCCGGAAGCCTAACCACGATCTTGAAGCGCCGGTCTCCCTCAAAGACAAGGCCGGAGGGTTTTCCCCCAACGGCGATTTCGATCAAATTCTGGACGTCCGACACATTGATTCCGTATCGTGACAAGGCCTGTCTATTGAGCTTCACCGTCAACACCGGCAAGCCGGAGGCTTGTTCGGTCTTGACGTCGGCCGCGCCTTGAACATTCTGCAACACGGCTTGCACCTTTGCTGCCGATTGGACCAGCGTGTCGAGATCGTCGCCAAAAATCTTGACACCGACGTCGCTGCGGACCCCGGAGATTAATTCGTTGAAGCGCATTTCGATCGGCTGCGATATCTCGTACACGCTGCCCGGAACGTCTTTGGCGGCTTCCTGGATTTCACGAACCACCGCGGCCTTGCTCTTCTCCGGATCAGGCCATTCCTTGCGCGGCTTCAACATTACGTAACCATCCGAAGTCGACGGTGGCATCAGATCGGTTGCGACTTCTGCGGTGCCGGTCCGTGCGAAGGCCTCCTTGACCTCGGGAATCTTCAGCAGCCGCTTTTCGAGCATCGCCTGCATTTCCAGCGACTGGGTCAGGCTCGTTCCCGGGATCCGGATCGCCTGCAGCGCGACATCCCCCTCGTCGAGGCTGGGAATGAATTCACCGCCCATGCGCGTCGCGGCGATGCCGCAGACGATGACCAGCAACGCGGCGACGGCGGCGACACCGAAACGGTTGCGAATCGAGGCGGACAGCAACGGCGTGTAGAGCTTTCGCGCGCCGCGCATGAAGAAGTTTTCGTGTTCGGAGACCTTTCCGGTCACCAAGAGGGCAACCGCCGCCGGCACGAAGGTGAGCGACAGGATGCTGGCGCCGGTGAGCGCCATCAGGACCGTCAAGGCCATCGGCGTGAACATCTTGCCTTCGACGCCAGTCAGCGTGAGGATGGGCAGGTAGACCACGCCGATGATCAAGGTTCCGAACAAACTGGGACCGATCACCTCCCTCGACCCGGCGAGAATGGTCTCGAACCGTTCCTGACGATTGAGCAATCGGCCCTGCCGATGCTGTTCTTCCGCCAATAGCCGCAGGCAGTTCTCGACGATGATGACTGCGCCGTCGATGATGATGCCGAAGTCAATGGCGCCGAGGCTCATCAGGTTGGCGCTGACCTTGTTCTCCACCATGCCGGTGATCGTGAACAGCATGGCTAGAGGAATCACGCATGCGGTCGCGATCGCCGCTTTGAAATTTCCCAAGATCATGAAGAGAATCACGATAACGAGCAGCGCACCTTCGACCAGGTTTTTTTCCACGGTCGCAACCGTCGCCTCGACAAGGTGCGTTCGGTCATATACCGCGCGCGCGATCACGCCATCCGGCAACGATCGGCCGATCTCCTTGAGTTTGGCGGCAACCCGCTGCGCGACAGCGCGACTGTTCTCGCCGATCAGCAGCATTGCGGTTCCGAGAACGGTTTCCTTGCCGTTCACGGTGGCCGCGCCGGTCCGCAGATCCTTGCCTTCCCTCACCTCGGCGACGTCTCCGATTCGAACCGGAACGCCATTGTGAGAGCCAATCACAATTTCCTTGATTTCCTCGACGTTCGCCACCTGGCCCGGCGTCCGAACCAGATATTGCTCGCCATTCCGCTCGATATAGCCTGCACCCACATTGGCGTTGTTCGACGCCAGCGCCGTCATCACGTCGCGGAAGCTGAGCTTGTAGGCCATCAGTTGCGCCGGGTCCGGCAGCACATGAAATTGCTTCTCGAAGCCTCCGATGGTGTTGACCTCGATGACGCCCGGGACGTTGCGCAACTGTGGTTTGATGATCCAGTCCTGGATCGTCCGCAGATCGCTCGGCGTATAATCGCCGCCGCCCTCTTTACGGGCGCCGGGCTTCGCTTCGACCGTGAACAAATAGATTTCGCCGAGTCCTGTCGAGATCGGTCCCATCGCGGTCTCGACGCCGGCGGGCAGTTGGTCCTTGACCTGCTGGATGCGCTCGTTGACCAACTGCCTGGCGAAATAGATGTCGGTCCCATCCTTGAAGATGATCGTGACCTGGCTCAAGCCGTAACGTGACTGTGAGCGCGTGCTGTCGAGATGCGGCAGCCCGCCCATGGCGGTCTCGATCGGAAACGTGATCCGCTGCTCGACCTCCAGCGGCGAATAGCCAGGCGCGCTGCTGTTGATCTGGACCTGGACGTTGGTGATGTCGGGCACCGCGTCGATCGGCAGCCGGGTGAAATTCCAGGCGCCGAGGGCCGCCATGATGAGAATGCCGATCATGACCAGCCATCGCTGCCGGATGGCGAACGACAGAATTCCATCAATCATGACGCTGCTCCTGATGCTCGCCGATCTCCCGGATGCGTCCGAACGAATGCACGGACGTTGTGTAGATCACGCCATCGCCTTTCCGACCGGTCCAAGCGGCCGCTGCAATGCGTTCGCAGATCGGCGCCGCTTGGTCCGACCGGCAGACAAGCCTCAGTTCCAGAAACTGGTGGTAGGTGATGTCCTCATCGCTCGCGACATACGACCCGCCCTGTCCCCGGCCGCGGCCCTGGCCGCGCACCTCGTCGAAGGTAAAACCTGGAAAATTCGTGAGATCATGAAGGGCGCGGACCACATGGCCCTCCATGTGAGGTCTGATCAACGCGGTGATCAAAATCATGTCGTTCTCAGTGTTCATCACCGCCCGCTCCTTTCGTCATCTCAGCCTTTACGATGAAGCTGTTCTTGGCCGCATAGACGTCGCCGTCCAGAACGCCGTCGGTGATCTCGACGAGCTGCGGATCGCGTTCACCGATTACAACGTTTCGTGCCTCGAACTTTTCGCCGTTGCGAACGAAGACGATCGTGCGGTTTTCCACGGTCTGCAGCGCCGATGATTTCACCGCGACGCCGACCTTTTTCGCGGTGAGCATCAAACGACCGGTGACGAAGAGTCCCGGGCGAAGCCGTTGTCCGGCGTTCGGTACCATTGCCCTAGCGATCGCACTCTGGGTGTCACTGCTGCCAACCGGGGAGAGATAGGAAATTTTCGCATCGATTGGCGCGCCGCCGTCCGCTGGATCGATGAACACTTGGTCACCGACACTGACCCGCTTGAGATCGCGCCGATAGACCGAGAAATCGACCCATACGGTCGACAAATCCGCGACCACGAAAGCGGGCTTCTGCTCGGAAGCGTACTCGCCCAACGTGATCTGGCGATCGATCACCGTTCCGGCCAACGAGGCCTTTAATTCGTACTGGGTTAGGCTTTGGTTGCTCTCGATGACTGCAAGGACGTCACCCTTCTGGACGGCGTTGCCGATCCGCTTGCGCACGTCGCGGACGATCCCCGGGAAGCGGGGTGTAACCTGGACCAGCGATTCCTGGTTCGGTTGGACAATGCCGTTGAGGAAAAGGCTTTCGCGCAGCACGCCGGATGAGGCTTTCACGAGTTCGATCTCCGAAGCCTCGACCTTGGCGTCGCTCAGGATAATGCTCTCTGAGTGCTCGTCCTTGTCCGTTTTTTCGGTGGGTGTGACTTTCGAGCTTGCTGGCATCAGCATGCGATAGCCGCCGTAGCCCAGCGCGACGGCGACCAGAATGAACACGGAGTAGCGAACAATTGCCTTGATCATCTTGAACTCTGATGTGTGAGCGAAAACGGGTTGCCGACAAGACCTTCGATCGTCGCCACGGCAATATGGAAATTCTGCAACGCTTCCTGCTCGCGCAGCCGAGCCTGGGCGAGCGTGGCTTGCGCATCGAGGACTTCGAGCAATGTGAACCGTCCCTGGCCGTAGCCATCGACGATTGCCTCCGCCGCCGCCTCCGCCTTCGGGATTGCGGACTTCCTGAGGATCGCTAGCTCGCGCAGCGATCCTTCCAGAGAGTCATAGGCCCGCCCCGCCAGCACAACGAGCGTGGCCTTGTTCGCCGCTCTTTCGGCGGCCGCTTTTGCCAAGCTTTCCTGTGCGGAGAGGATGTTGCCCTGGTTCTGGTCGAACACCGGGATCGGAATAGAGATTCCCAGCCGCACGGCATTGTCGCCGGTTTCATTGAAGTGCCGCCAGCCCGCGCTCACTCGCACGTCGGGATAAGGCTTGAGTCGCGCCACCAACAACTCGGCATTCCGCTGCGCGTAGACTGCCGTCCATCGCACCAATTGCGGATTTGCATCGATGGCGGCGATGACGGATTTAAAGGATGGCGGGCGGCCGACCGCTTCAAAGCGCCCGGTTACGGTCGAAAATCGCGGAGAGGTGTCGCCCATGAGTACTGCAAGGTCGCGCCGCGCACTCGACAGCGAGGCTTTGACGCGTTCACGGTCGGCCTTGACAAGGTCCGAGGCGACCTGAGCCCGTCCCGTTTCAGCCGGCGACGACGCGCCAGCCTCGACGCGCCGTTGCAGCAAGGGGGTCAGGCGATCGATGGCGGCCACCTGATCGTTCAAAATCTGGACGCGCCGTTGCGCGCCGAGCACCGTCAGGAAGGCCACCGCCGTTTCCGACAGGACCTCCAGTCGAACAGCCTTGCGCTGGATGACGGCGACGTTGAGCCCGGCCGCTCCCGCCGCGATGCGCGCGTCGCGTTTGCCGAACAGCTCGAACAGTTGGCTGATCTGCACGGTCGTCTCGGCCGACCACGTGCCGCGGTAGGGCCCCGAGCCGAGCGAATTGTCCTGTTCGTAAGACAGGTCGGGATTGAAAAGCGCCCCGGCCTGGATTCGCTGGCCGGTTGCAATGCCGACATCCCGCTCGGAGGCGGTGAGACGCGGATTGGCTGCAAGCGCTCGCTGTAACGCATGCTGAAGCGTCATTGGCCGCGACGCGGCCCAGGCAATGCTCGAGGGCAGCCCGAATAGGATCAGCGACACGCACAAGAGGCGCGCCGGAGCACATTTGGAAAACATAAAAATGACCTCGAAAACGACAATTCAGGGCGCAGAGCGCCCCGGCGACGATTTTCAGGTCAGATGCCGTGGTGGGGGCGGATCGAGTCCCGGTGCCAGACCGGAATCATGCGTCAATCGCGCCAGAATCAACTTGGATGTTGGTTCAAGCGGCGTCGCTAAAATGACAGGGATCGGGACGGACACAGAAAAACACCCATGGCAATGGTGTTCGACCGCCAAGCCCTTGCCGGAAAGGTCGACGTCCTTGTTCATCTGCGTTGCAACGATCGAACTGCCGGCGGGGTTCGTTACGTCGATATCGTAGAGGCTATGCAGCGTCCCGGCCAACAAATAGGCAACCATCAGGAACACAGCCGCAATGCCGCGCGGGCTGCGCAAGCGACGTTTTCCAGACGGGTCAGACGCGAACGTCAAATGGAACTCACTCTCCTTGATCCCAACGAGCCTATCACCTGAAGTTAGTCCGTGTCGATCCGCAACAATATTACACTCGCCGACCTGAACGGGCGTTTCCCAGAGTCTATCCTGCCCGGTACAATAGTTGGGAAGTGTCGATGTAGTCAGGACCTTGCTTGAGCAGCCAAGTGCACGCCCTCCTCAGATGCGGTCGACCATGTGCGTAATGCTTCGCACGCGGCCTCATTGATATGCCTCTGCTGTTGGGGCTTAGGGAAATTGTTTGAATGAGAAGAATTGGAGGCTCGCGAAAGCCGCGAGGCCAACGGACCGCTCTTACGCCGCCTTTGAAATATCAATTTGGCGCCGACCACAACCCCGAGAAGAACGGCTGCGACGAGAGCGTCCCTCCTGACCACAACCCGAGAGAAGTGCCACTCAAAATGCGCCGCGTAGTCTGCGACGTAAGCAATTGCAGTCGCGCTCGCCAAAGATGCAAACAAACTCATCGATCTCCTTAAATTGTCTGTCATATGCTACCTTGAATACCGAGACTCGCTTCGAACAAGCCGTCAAAGTTTAAGTTTGATGCCGTGACGCCTTTGGCTAGACTGTCAGCGCAGCAATAATGCTGCGCCTACTTTCCCCCGCCCCACACGGCGGAGCTTTTTTGTTGGTTGCATCGAAAAGGCAAGGACTTTGACCATTGCTGGGCCAAGTGTTCTGCCATTTAGCGTCTCGCGGTGCTGAAAGGGTCCGAACCTGCCATCGACGCTGGTATAGGTCTTCGTCCTGCCCCGGACACGGTTATTACTGAAGCAGGTTAGGCCCATCCTCATGGGGCCGTGCCAGTGCAGTTTTTATTGATCCCGTCGCACTAGCCGCGTCGCCTGATCACTGACCTCGATTGTAACGTGGGACAAATCGCCGAACTTGCCAAGCATGCGGCGATAATATTCGGCTTCGCGGCGTTTCTCGGTGGCGATGGCGACGATTGCTCCAAGGTGTCCGGGTCCCAGCCGCCAAAGGTGCAGGTCGGTCACCCGATCTCCGTCGCGCTCGATCGTCTGTCTGACCTTTTCCGCCATCCGCGGGTCCGGATTGCGGTCCAGCAATATGCCGCCGGTATCGCGTAAAAGTCCGAACGACCAGTTTGCGATGACGACGGCGCCGATAAGGCCGGCGAGCGGATCCATCCAGAGCCATCCGAAGGTGCGCGCGAGGAGAAGTCCGACAATCACCAGCACCGAAACGGCGGCGTCGGCCGCCACGTGAACGACCGCGGCACGCATGTTGTTGTCACGATGATGAGCGCCCGCTGGCGCATCGTGATCGTGCTCTTCGAATCTTTCTTCAAATTCCTCGAACCGATCGCCCTGTCTCACGCGGACCTTGGCCACGAACTCATGCGGTTCCGGAATCTCGTCGAGCGATTCCAGATATCCTCCGCGATCCGCGAATGTGAATGTCTGTCTGCCGCCCGCAGGTCTTATGGTTTCAATGGCGGCGTGCGAAGCATGCAACTGCAAACCATCCGGAAGCCGCAATCGGAAGCGAGGCGGCACACCATTTTCAAAAATCTCAAGCTCGATGACGCCGGCTCCCAGGTCGATCCGGCGAACATCCTCACCATGATCGTGAGGATGTTCGGGGCCGTGTGAATGACCATGGCCATGACTGTGCCCATGGTGCCCATGATGACCGCCGGACAGCAACCACGCACTCACCAGATTGACCGCGAGACCGAGCACGGCAATCGGAATGGCCTCATTGAAACTGATGGCGACGGGGGACAGAAAACGCGATACCGCCTCATAACCGATCAGCAACGCGACCATCGCCAATATGATTGCGCTACTGTATCCGGCCAAATCCCCGAACTTTCCGGTGCCGAAGGTGAAATTCCGGTCGTGGGCATGTCGGCGCGCATACGTATAGGCCAAAGCCGCCAACAGAAGCGCGCCGGCGTGCGTCGACATATGCAGACCGTCTGCGATCAGGGCCAACGATCCGAACAGTGCACCGCCGACGATCTCCGCTATCATCATCGCGCCACACAGCACGATGACCCCCCAGGTCCGGCGCGCGGCCTTGTCGTGATCTTCGCCCAGAAAAACGTGATCATGCGCGGCAAGAGGATCGAACGTTCGGTCGGCGGTCATGGGGTGTCCTTACTTCAGGTAGGTGTGAACGACTTCGATCAGTTGATCCGCCGCATCCGCATTGAGCGCGCCAGGATTCTTCTGGGGGTCAACCAGATGGGTGCGGATGTGATCCTCCACGACCTCGGCCATCAGACCTGCGACACTTCCACGGATGCCGGCAATCATGTGCATGATGCGCTCGCACCCGGCTTCTTCGCTTAAGGCACGCTCGATGGCTTCAAACTGACCGCGGATGCGGCGAACGCGCGCAAGCAGCTTCTTTTTCTCGCGGACGGTGTGGCTCATGCGACAATATAGCCTACCCCCCTATCCTTTTCAAGCTTGTAACTTTCGGGTTGGCATATCCCCCCAGGGAGGATAGGTTCCGCGGATGGCAAAAGTTCACGTTCACGAAACTCATCCCAATATCGTCAGGCGGCTCCGGCGCGCCGAGGGTCACCTCCGTCGTGTCATCGACATGTTCGACGAAGGCCGGTCGTGCCTGGATCTGGCTCAGCAGCTTCATGCCGTCGAGAAGGCCATCGGCGAGGCGAAGCGCACATTGATCCACGACCACGTCGACCATTGCCTCGATCGCGCCGTGAGCGGACCCAGCAAATCGACAAGAACCGTCGTCGATGAATTCAAGGCGATTTCCAAATATCTGTGACGGTGGCGCGCTGGCTCCACGTCGGAAGAGTATCATGATGAGTCGCTCGACAATCGTTGTGCTTGCGTTCGCGGCAGGAGCCGCGATTTTCGCGCTGGGGCTGTCGACGACCCTTCAACGGGCAATCGGGATGGGACCGCCGGCCAAGACGGCAATATTGCCCAAGCCGTCGGCACCGGAGCTGATCTCCAGCCTTCTGTCTATGAGTGATGAGCAGATCAAGCTCGCGCAGATCGATCTGGTCGACGTAGGACCGGCAGCAATCGCCAAGCGTCTCGTTGTTCCGGGTTCGGTTGTTCCCGACGCGGACCGGATCGCACATGTCTCGGTCAAGCTATCGGGGACGGTCGCGGAGCTGCGTAAGAATATCGGTGAAGATGTCGCAAGGGATGAAGTGATCGCCGTCCTCGAAAGCCGCGAGGTCGCGGATGCCAAGAGCGAATATCTGGCAGCCGGACTTACAAACGATCTGCAACAGGATTTGTCCACCCGCGACAAGACGCTCTGGGACAGCCGTGTAGGCACCGAGCAGCAATACCTGCGGTCGCGCAACGCCGCGGCGCAGACCGAAATGCGCTTGAAGATCGCGCGGCAGAAGTTGCTCGCGCTGGGCCTAGGCGAAAAGGAAATCACTGCGGTGCCCAAAGCCCCGGAGGCTTCGCTTCGACGCCAGGATGTACGCTCACCGATCTCCGGGCGGGTGGCCGAACGCAAGGTCGAGTTGGGAACGGCGGTCGGCCGCGACAGTCTGGAGACCGAACTGTTCGTCGTGGTCGACCTTAGCCGTGTCTGGGTGGAATTGTCTGTTGCCTCTTCCGACCTTCCTCTGATCAAGGAAGGCCAGCAGGTCAAAATTTCCGCGCGAGGCCTCACCGAGACGGCCACTGGCAAGATTGTCTTCGTGAGTCCGCTGGTCGACAAGGATACGCGCACGGCGCGCGTCGTCGCCGAAATGCAGAATCCTGACCGGATGTGGCGTCCGGGCTCGTTCGTCACGGCGGCGATCGCCCTCAACGAGCGGACCGTGCCCCTCGTCGTGCCGGCGACCGCAATTCAGAAGCTGGACGGCCAACCGATCGTATTCGTCCGGACCAAAGACGGTTTCGAGAAGCGCGACGTCGTGCTGGGCGAGAGGGAGGATCAGACCGTCGAGATCGTGTCCGGCCTGACGCCCGGCGAGGCCATCGCAGCGACGAACACGTTTCCGCTCAAGGCCGAGTTGTCGAAGCCTCGGGACGAGGACTGAGCGATGATCGAACGCATCATCGATTTTTCGGTCCGGCGCCGATGGCTCGTCTTGCTGATCACGCTGGCGGCAGTCGTGTCGGGCTTCTGGTCGCTGACCAAGCTTCCGATCGATGCGGTTCCGGACGTCACCAATGTCCAGGTCCAGGTCAATGCCGTGGCTCCGGCGCTGACGCCGGTCGAAATCGAGAAGCAGGTCACCGTGGCGCTGGAAACGGTGCTGGCTGGCACGCCCGGCTTGGAATCGACGCGGTCCTTTTCGCGAAACGGTTTTGCCCAGATCACGGCCGTGTTCACCGATCGCACCAATATCTACTTTGCGCGCCAGCAGGTCTCGGAGCGCATCAACGAGGCCAAGGCCAATCTGCCGCCCAGCGTGGACATCAAGCTGGGGCCGATTTCGACGGGACTTGGCGAGATCTACTGGTGGGCGGTCGAATACGCCAAGCCAGGCGCTATTGCGCCGGTGCGCGATGGGCAGCCCGGCTGGCAGTCGGACGGGACATACCTGACGCCCGAAGGTGAGCGCCTGACCGATGATTTTCAGCGGACGGTGTATCTGCGCACCGTGCAGGACTGGATCATCCGTCCGCAGATGAAGACGGTCCCCGGGGTGGCTGGCGCCGATGCTATCGGTGGTTTCGTCAAGCAGTTCCAGGTGCAACCCGACCCAGCACGGCTGATCAGCTTTGGACTATCTCTCAATCAGGTCATCGAGGCCATCGAGGCCAATAATGTCAGCCGCGGCGCCAACTACATCGAACAAAATGGTGAAGGTTACGTGGTCCGCGCCAGTGGCCGCGTCGAAAACATAGAAGACATCTTGCAAATCGTCGTGGCCACGCGGGCCGGCGTGCCGGTGCGCGTCAAGGATGTCGCCGACGTCGTGATCGGCAAGGAGTTGCGGACCGGCAGCGCCAGCGTCAACGGCCGCGAAGTCGTCCTTGGAACGGCGCTCATGCTGATCGGAGGCAACAGCCGCACGGTCGCGGCTGCGGCGGATGCGAAGATCAAGGAGATCAGCCGGGCGCTTCCGCCCGGCATCTATGCCCACACCGTGCTCAACCGGACGCAATTGGTCGATGCCACGATCAAGACTGTCGCCACCAACCTGGCCGAAGGCGCTCTGCTCGTCATCGTCGTACTCTTCCTCCTGCTAGGCAACCTGCGGGCCGCGGTAGTGACCGCGTGCGTCATCCCGGTCACCATGATGCTGACCGCAACCGGCATGCTGCAGGGCAAGATCAGCGCCAATCTCATGAGCCTGGGCGCGCTGGATTTCGGACTGATCGTGGACGGCGCCGTGATCATCGCGGAAAACAGTCTGCGCCACCTCGCCGAACGCCAGCGCGAGTTCGGGCGAGTGCTGGCGTTGGACGAACGGCTGCAGACCGTCAAGGAATCCGCCATCGAAATGATCCGGCCTACAGTCTACGGCCAGCTTATCATCATTCTCGTCTACGTGCCGCTGCTGACGTTCACGGGCGTCGAGGGCAAGACGTTCGAGCCGATGGCGCTGACGGTCATCATCGCGCTCGTTGCGGCCTTCGTCGTCTCGCTGACGTTCGTCCCGGCCATGGTTGCACTGACCGTCACCAAGCCTGTCAACGAGCAGGAAAACGCCATCATCCGCAAGCTGAAGGCGGGCTATGCGCCGCTGTTGACGCGGGTGATCGCGTCGCCGCTGCCGGCTATCGGGATTGCTTCGGTTCTGTTCATCGCGGCGGGTTTGCTGTTCACCCGGCTGGGGCAGGAGTTCACGCCGACGCTGGATGAGAAGAACATCGTGATGGAGGTCAAGCGTATCCCGAGTACGTCGATAACCCAATCGCAAGCCATGCAACTCCAGATCGAGAGTGTCGTCAGCAAGTTTCCGCAGGTGGCGTTTGTGTTCTCCCGTACCGGAACCCCGGACCTCGCCGCAGACCCGATGCCGCCGAACGCGTCCGACACCTACATTATCGTCAAGCCGCAGGCCGAGTGGCCTGATCCATCGATGACCAAGGACGATCTCATCAAGCAGATCGAAGCGGAAGCCTCGAAACTGCCGGGGAACAAACTCGGCTTTTCCCAGCCCATCGAAATGCGGTTCAATGAGCTGATCGCCGGCGTGCGCGAGGATCTGGCGGTCAAGGTGTTCGGCGATGATTTCGAGCAGATGCAGCGGGCCGCCGGTAGCATCGCCAATACGCTGCGCCGCATTGACGGCGCCCAGAATGTGAAGATGGAGCAGACTGCCGGTCTTCCGTTCCTCGAGATCAAGATCGACAAGGCCGAAATCGCACGACGAGGACTCAGTTTGCTCGCGGTTCAGGACGTGATCGAGGCCGCAATCGGCGGTCGGGTCGCCGGACTGGTCTTCGAGGGTGATCGACGTTTCCAGATCATCGTCAGGCTGAACGACGCATTGCGCAACGATATCGCGGCGCTGGAAAACCTGCCGGTCCAACTGCCGCGACTGACCGCAAATGCCGCGGTGGCATCCGTCCCCCTTCGCGCTCTGGCGACATTCGAGCAAACCGAGGGCGCAAACCAGATCAGTCGTGAGAACGGCAAGCGGCGCGTCGTCGCGACGGCTGAAGTGCGTGGGCGGGATATCGGATCATTGGTCGCCGAGGCGCAAGCGATCGTCGGAGAGAAGGTCAAGCTGGCACCGGGGACCTGGCTCTCCTGGGGTGGGCAGTTCGAGAATTTCTCCGTCGCCCGGCAGCGTCTGATGTTCGTGGTCCCCGGCTGTTTCCTCTTGATATTCCTGCTGCTGTTCGGTGCCCTTGGTTCCGCGCGGGACGCGCTTCTGGTCTTCAGCGCGGTGCCCCTCGCGCTTACCGGCGGCATTGCCGCACTGTGGCTGCGGGGCATGCCGTTCTCGATCTCGGCCGCGGTCGGCTTCATCGCACTCTCCGGAGTCGCCGTCCTGAATGGATTGGTGATGTTGAGCCAGATTCGAAGATTGGTTTCGGAAGGTGTGGATACCCGCGTGGCCATCAGCCAAGGCGCTCTGACGCGGTTTCGTCCGGTCATCATGACCGCGCTGGTCGCCTCGCTCGGCTTCGTGCCGATGGCGCTTGCGACGGGGACGGGAGCAGAAGTGCAGAAGCCGCTGGCGACCGTGGTGATCGGTGGCCTGTTGAGCGCGACGCTGCTCACCTTGCTGGTCTTACCCGCGCTTTATTCCTACTTCGCATCTATCGAAAGCCAGACGAAGCCCGGCCGCGCGTTCGTTCCGAACCGGGCGGCCGAATAAAGCTCTATTGCAAGCGCGAACCTAGAGCGTTTCACGTTTTGATTGAAGCGTATCCTGCGTTTGCGAAGTAGTTGGCGCATTCTGCGGGCTGGATGGTTGCGATGAGGCTGCCGAGATTTCGGCAGATTTCATCGAGGGTGCGTTTCTGGGCGGCGCGCATCCAGTGCTTGATCTTGGCGAAGGCCTGCTCGATCGGGTTGAGGTCGGGTGAGTATGGCGGCAGATACCATAGCCTGGTACCTGCGGCCTTGATCAGGCGGCGCAGCGCGGCCGGCTTGTGGCTTCCGAGATTGTCCATGATGACGATATCGCCGGGCCTCAGACACGGCACGAGCTGTTGTTCGACATAGGCGCGGAAGCACTCGCCGTTGATCGGGCCGTCAAACAGGCAGGGAGCTGTGAGGGCGTCGCAGCGCAGTGCGCCGAGGAAGGTCATCGTACGCCAGCGGCCATATGGTGCGAAGCCCCGCACGCGCTCGCCCCTCAAGCCCCATCCGCGCAGCGGCGCCATGTTGGACTTGATCCAGGTCTCGTCGATAAAGACCAGACGCTGCGGATCGAGGCCGGCCTGCCACGATAGCCAGCGCCGCCGCCGGCGGGCCACATCGGAGCGGCCTTGTTCAAGAGCGAACAGCGTTTTTTTGAATCGCAGTCCTTCGCGGCGCATGAACAGCCACACCGCATTATGCGAGACGCGAACTCCGCGTCCCGCCAGTTCTTCCTTCAGGGCGTGCAGCGTCAGCTGTGAGGTCTGCCTGATCCGCTCCTTGATGAAGCCGCCATGCGGCTCCAGCACCGACTTGCAGTGACCGCCCATCTTGCCGGGCCTGACCGAACCCGTCGCCCGGTAGCGCGCTGCGACCACTTCACCACCGAAGACACCGCAACGCCAAACCGCGCCGCCGCAGCCCGGCAACTCTCACCCTTCGATACCGCAGCGACCGCCCGCTGGCGCAAGTCAATGGAAAGAGGTCTGACCATCGGATGCTGGCCTCCAGTCCAGCCAGCATCTTGAATCATATTCGCGCCAAAACCGGAATCCCTCCCGATTCAATAAACTCGTGAAACGCTCTAGCGTCTCCCATTGATACGAATAGCGAGCGCGCCTCCGGAATCACCACGGCAGCATTCGCTGCATCACACGATCACGATGGATTAAGAGGTGTGCCATTGCCGCCGCAACGTGAACGCCGATTGCGACGAGTAACGACCATTCCATAATTTGATGCCAGCCGTCGATCGCACGAACGCCGGAGGCGCTTTCGGAGGCCAGCATCGGCAAACGGATCAGGAAGAAATACGACAGACTCCATCCGCGAAACGAGGCGAACAGCCAGCCGGTTATGGTCGTTGCCAACACAAGCGCATAAAGCAGCCAGTGGACAGCTTCGGATGTCAGGCGTTGCCAGGGAGGAAGCGAGACTTCCGGCGCAACCGGATGCGTGATGCGCCACCCGAAACGAAGAACGATCAACGCGAGGATGGTGAGCCCGAAGGAAACGTGAAACACCATGGCGCTGCCCGGCTGCGCGCCACGGTGAATGTCCGGCATGAACCAACCGATCGGGTACTGCACCACCAGCAGCGCAACAATGAGCCAATGAAAGACTTTCGCCGTGGTTCCGTAGTGCAATTGCTGGTGCATGACTATGCCGCTCCGATCAGGATGCCGACCGCCAGCACGATCGCACCTCCAAGCACAATCTGGAACACCGCCTGCAGGAATGGCGTGTCCATGTACCGCGTACGAATGTAGGCGATCGCCCACAGTTCAAGAAAGACGACGCCACCGGCGATCGTCGTCGCAATCCAGAACGCGTTGGGCCAGGAATCGGGGACAAGGTAAGGCATGGTGTGGCCGAGGCCACCCAACGTCGTCATCAGGCCGCAGATGGCTCCGCGCAACCAAGGCGAACCGCGCCCGGTCATCGATCCGTCGTCGGACAGCGCTTCTGCAAAGCCCATGCTAATGCCGGCGCCGATCGATGCGGCGAGGCCGACCAGAAACGTCTGCCAGTTTTGATGGGTCGCGAATGCCGCGGCGAAGAGCGGTGCAAGCGTCGACACCGAGCCGTCCATCAATCCGGCGAGGCCCGGTTGAACGTATTGCAGCACGAACATTCGCTTGCGGGTTTTGTCCTCCTCCTCGCGGACGTCAGGGCTGAGGTTGCCAGTCAGTCTCGCAGCGAAGCTTTCGTGATCTTTCTCCATCTCGGCAAGATCGCCAAGCAACTTGCGGACTCCAATGTCGCGGCTCTGTTCGGCGGCTTTCGTATAAAAACGCTCAGCCTCGAACTCCATCGTTTCGGCTTCTTTGCGGATAGTATCTAGGGAGAGATTTTTGGTCAGCCAGATCGGACGGCGGCGCAGGAATCCCTTGACGTTTTCGCGGCGGATCGGCGGCAGATTGGGACCGAACCGTTGTTCGTACAATTCGAGAAGCATGTGGCGATGATTCTTTTCTTCCTCGGCCATCCGCTCGAAAATCTTGGCGGAGTCGGGATATCTGCTCATCAGATCCTCCGCAAAGCTCATGTAGATTCGGCTGTCCTCCTCTTCGCCCGAGATCGCGACGGCAAGCACCTCCCTTTCGGTCAGGTCCGCAAAATTCTTCATTGGAAGCCCCGACGCCATAGTTTAGAATAATTCTAAATCAATTAAGGATGCTGCGGCGACAGGTCAAGCCCAGAATCGCGTTGCCATTCTGAGAACGATCAACGCGGTGGGCCGCGAGCGAGGGCGAAAATGCAGAAGGTCAAATATCGTCTGATCAACTCGCGGCTGGCGCCGCGACGGACCAAGCTGGAGCTACCTGGATGGGCGGGTGAGCGCCAGCCTCGCGCGAATGGTTCGCGCGAACAGGTCTGGCATTGTGTGCCCTTTTCGGAAGGCGCCCAGTACGGGATCGAATTGTTTTATCCCTACGACAACGAGCTTCGCGTGAGCACAAAAGATGGCAAGCTCGTTCTCGACGGAGATTTTGGACCCCCGCCAGAGTCCGGAGTGCAATGGCCGCCGTTCCGGAACTTTGGCGACAGCTACTACACCTATCAACTCCTCCTCGATCTTAAGGTCGAGCAAGGATTCGCTATCAGGACCGAACCGCACCCGCGTTTCTACACCGACCGCACCGATACCGTGCCGGTGGCGGTGCCCGCGCTGATACGAAACTGGTGGCCGATGTTGTTCTTCATGGTGTTCAAGTCCCCCGCCGAAGGACGAACTCACATTTTCCGGCCTAATGAGCCGTTCGTGCAAATCATCGTTATCCCGGAAGAGGCGGCCTTTGAACTTGAGGAGATGAACGACGAGGAGGCCGCCGAACGTGAGCTGCAATCGCGCCGGATATTTGCCAATCGTCCGAAGCTGGCGGAAGGTACCGAGTGGACGTCATCGACAGATACCGTATTCGACGGCACTTATCGCCATCTGCATCGGGCGGCCAAGGATCGAGCCCGCAATCAATAGCGGCTTGATCAAAAGGGGCCTGACGGCCCTTTTGATCGATTCGCTTAGTCGTCGTCGCGATAAAAATGATGATGGTGATGGTGGTGGTAAAAGTGATGGTGATGGTGATGATGGTGCCATCGCGGTGGAACCACAACGATCCGAGGCGCGCGGTGCCATCGATGGTGATGATGGTGATGATGATGATGATGATGATAATAAAACTGGGCCAATTCGATTTGGCCATCAGCCGAAGGTGATGAAGCAGCGTCAATGGCCTGAAGAGTGGTCAGCGCGTTCGGAATTGGCTGTAGCAGATCGGCATACGAGTTTGCCTGGAGAACGTCAGTTGGCGCGGGATTTACTACGGGGGGTGCTGCCTCCGCGACATTGCAGGCTCCGAGCGTCGCCACGGCTCCTATAAGTCCGGCGATCTTCTTGTCCATTCACGCCTCCTGAGAATCTTAGCCAACGGATGCTGGCACCTTGTAACGTTCCCCCGCACCGCAAGTTCCAAGTTGAACTAGATGGGAGCGAGCCCGAGCTTGCGGCTCCGGTTATATCCGGTACCCGCCGCCTCCCGACAGACGTGGCGCTGCTGGGCGAAGCAATAAGAATATGCCGCGTGCAATACACAGCAGGTCATGGAAAGCTACCCGAGCGCGCCGATTCACGATCGACATCTATTCGCAGACCCGGACTCGGCGCCGCACCCAGCTATAGCCGTCCCAATACGGCCTTCCCTGAGTCCAATAGCAATCCGGCGCGTATCGTGGCGCAGCTACCATTCCACCGATGATTCCGCCAATTATACCTGCAGCGGGGTCATCGGAGTAATATCCGTGGTGATGGTGATGGTGATGGTAAAAATGATGATGGTGGTGATGATACTGTGCAAGTTGGACAAGTGGCGTCTCGCTAGTGCGAGCTGCGTCGTCCGCTCTCAACATTGCGACCGCATCGGGGATAGGCTCGAGTAGCTCGGCGTAAGACTGAACCTGCAGGTTAGGGCGAGGGTCTTGAGCGGGGGTTGCCGCTTGACCGGGAGTGCTACAGGTCAGCAGCGCAGCGGTACTGCAAAGCAAAAGCGAGAGATTATTCTTCATTTCACGTCCTCCACCCCCTGTGTGTCAGCACCAGCTTGTTTCATACTTTCCTTCCGGCCCGAGCGACCGAGGAGGCTCAATCAATTACGCGCGACCATGTCTTCCGTTTTCACGACCTGAGATTCGAAATCGGGGCGCAATTTAGAGCGGAATTGTGGCAGGAAGCACCACCCAGCGATCAACAAGATCAAAGTTGCGCAAGACGATGTAACTCCTTTGATCAATCCGATGGGCGATCACATCAATCCGGATGCGGCCCCTCGGTCTTGTTTTCAAGCACCTTGCCAGTGGCGGCATCAATCCCGACTTCCTGGGTCCGCGAGCCCGTCCTGATGTCGAACGAATAGCGCAACCCGCTACCACCGGCCTCGCGCCCAAGCTCCTCGTCGGTGATTTTCCCGGGATGAGCCTTGAGGGCGAACTGGCGGGCCTGCGTGGAGTCACCTTGGCGTGACCTGCAAGGTTCTGACCTGTGTAGGCAGGATAAGTCCAAGGATGACCAGGCCGAACACCGGATGCAGCACTACGGCATCGACGCGCGTGGTCAGCGTGTCAGGCTTCGACGGCATCGTCACGGTCTCGCGGATGATGCGGTCGGCCTCGCGCTGGGTGGCTTTCAGTTCGGCGATACTCAGCGGCATCCAGGTGTTGTCGCGTTTGTTCTCGCCGAGATGCGCCGCGAATTCGTCGGTGCGCCGCAGCAGTTCGGCGATGCCGCCCTTGCGCACCGCGATCGAGGTGACGACAGTGACGCCGAGTGCCGCCGACATCTTGTCGATATCGATCTCACTCCACGCCGTTGGGCGATGTCGAACATGTTGAGGATCACCAGCAGCGGGCGACCGGTGCGTTTCAATTCCAGCACCAGGCGGAAAGTCAGGCGCAGGTTGGTCGCGTCCGCGACGCATAGCACGATGTCAGGCGGATCCTCGTTGGCATAGCGGCCGAGCACGACGTCGCGGGTGATCTCCTCGTCAGGGCTGCGGCCACGCAATGAATAGGTGCAGGGCAGATCGACCAGCGACATGGTGCGGCGCTCGGGCGTCACGAACGAGCCAGTCTTGCGCTCGACGGTGACGCCGGGATAGTTGGCGACCTTCTGACGGCTGCCGGTTAGCGCGTTGAACAGCGAAGTCTTGCCACTGTTAGGGGCACCCACCAGCGCGATGTGCAGGGAAGCCGCCGTCATCGATCGAAACCGATCATCGCACCACGACAGCCATAGCTTCGCGCCGCCGCAATGCGATCGTGATATTGTCAACGCGCACAGCGATCGGATCGCGGGCGATGGCCCCCTCGTGCAGGATTTCGACCCGCGCGCCTTCGATGAACCCCATTTCGATCAGTTGCTGCTCGCGCTCGGCTGCAACCGCCCCGTACGTTGCCGATTTTAGCACCACGACGGTGCCGGCAAAGCCCCGCGGGGCGTTGCCGAGCAGCAATTCGGGAGGCGGATGCGGGCAGTCGCACATGCGACGTTTGTGAGCAGCCGCCCAGTCGACGTCAAGCTGCCTCCCGGCGCGAACATTAGAAATGCTCTACGTATGCTCGCCAAGCTGGCCGCGCAGCTGTTCCTTACGGAGGGGCGTGGCCCAACGCGTGCGATGAGCTCGCCCAACGTGGGTACGTAGTAGCCGAGAGCATTGTGTGGCCTGAGGGGAAGCTCGCCGTGAACACATGCGGGGCATTTGGAACGAGGTCGGGTCGCGCGCGCTCGAAACTCAACTTCAGTAGGATGCTGATTAATTGACCGCCGACACTGCTCCAAGGATTAGTAAGGCGGCGGCACGCTTGCGCAGCATAATGAGATAGCCCAGCACAGCTACAAAGACGAGACCGAGTACGACCGTACTGCCGAGCGCCGTTAGGTCTCGGGCAGCCTCTTTGAGCCATAGGGGTCCGATTGTGTTCGCCATGTCTCCGGACTGTCGGAAGAACACGAGAATCGCGTTATCAAAGGCCGTGGTGTCACCCTCCGCCACATCCGCGGCGAGGAGTCCGAACGCGAGGAAAAGAGCGGCAACGCCAAGAATGACAGGAGCGGACAAATCTCCTGTCGCGTAACAGAAGTGGTGAGCCATTGCCACAAGGAGTGTCGGCGCGCTTCGAAAAACATACATGTGAGAGCAATCTCACGCGCGCTAGTTCCTGTCCACGCGCGATGGCCAACATTGGCAAATTGTATAGTCGCGGTCGAACGCCTGTGATCGTCGCGAGCGCATTCTCTTGGCTCTCCGCGGTCGTGATCGCTTGCGACATCGTCACCTCAAGACGGCCGGAAGCACAAGGTACTTGTCGACACTCAAAGCGGTCAGGTTGTGAAGACAGCCATGGCCGACGATGAGCAGAATGAGAACGGCCACGAGGGCGACGACAACTGACGCTCGTCATTTTGGGCGGCTCGCGCTCGCTGTGAGCCGCCTCCTATTGCTCCCTCTCTCGCTCTCGATCCGTGGGCCAGCCGTCGCCATGACAGCCAAGCCGCAACGACCCTTCAAGAGGCCAACATGAAAACCCGATCAAGAAGTCACCTCATCGCATCATCGCTGGCGTTTGCGCTGGCAGCTTCGATGGCCGTGCCGATCGCCGCCGCGCCTGCCCTCGCTCGGGAGACGGCCGTCGCGCCGGAGAAGAATCCACCGGGGGATATCCCGGACAGCCAGGTCTTCGTTGAATACAAATCGCCGTTTGGCTTCGCCATGAAAGTCCCCGAGGGCTGGGCTCGCGCCGATCGCGCGGACGGCGCTCGCTTTTCGGACAAATACAACATCATCGATCTGGCTGTTTCGAAGGCTGACCAGGCGCCCAATGCGACGATCGCGAAAACACGCGAAGCAGCCGAATTGCAGAAGGGCGGCCATGCTGTCGCGATAAAAACGGTCAAGGACGTCAAGCTCAAGTCGGGCCCTGCTGTCCTTGTTTCTTATGCCTCGAACTCCGCCCCTAACGCCGTCACCGGCAAGCAGATCCGGCTCGAGCATGACCGTTATCTGATGTTCAGGAACGGCACCTTGGTCACGCTCGATCTGTCCGCGCCACTCGGCGCCGACAATGTGGATCAGTGGCGGCTGATGTCGAACTCTTTCCATTGGCAGTGACATGAGCGTGCTCCGCGGCCACGAGCTGTATCGGTTCTTCCACGTGGGCGACGATGAGACGCCGGCGCTGAGAGGCATCGATGTGCAGCTCGACGCCGGCGAGATGGTCGCCCTGGTCGGCCCGTCCGGGAGTGGCAAGTCGACGCTCCTCGCCTGCCTCGCCGGTCTGGACGAGCCCGATGGCGGTCATGTGGACGTCATGGGAGAGCGCCTGTCGCGGCGGCCCGAAGCAACACGGGCTCGTCTGCGCGCTCGCCATATCGGCATGTTGATGCAGTCCAACAACCTGTTCGACCACTTGACGGTGTCCTCCAACATCGCGCTGCAAATCGAGCTGTCGGGCAAGGGCGAGCAGGGTTCGCTGCTGCAGCGGCTCGGCATCGGCGAGCATGGCGATGCAATGCCATCGCAGCTCTCCGGCGGCGAGGCCGCGCGAGCCGGCCTTGCCGTCGCGCTCGCAGCCGATCCGGACATCCTGATCTGCGACGAGCCGACGGCCGAGGTCGACGCCGACACCGAGCATCGCATTCTCGAGTTCCTCGACGAGAGGCGGCGCGCGGGCTGCGCCATTCTGGTCGCGACCCATAGCGCGTCCCTGGCGCAATGCGCCGACCGCATTCTGCGGATCAAAGACGGGCGGATTGTCCATGATTGATCTCGTCGAAGCGTTCGGAGCGGCCCGCTCCTTCCAGCGCGGCGGCAAGACCGTGGCAGCGCTCGCTCCGACGACGTGTCGGGTCAGAGCGGGGGATCGGATCGCTTTACTGGGACCCTCGGGAAGCGGAAAATCCACCCTCCTGCACCTTATGGCGGGTCTCGACATCCCGAGCGCGGGCGAAATGCGCTGGCCGCTTCTGGGACGCCGGGATGGTCTGCTGCCCGGCAAGGTCGCCATGGTTTTTCAATCGCCTAGCCTCATGGCGCCGCTGAGCGTCATCGAGAACGTCGAGCTTCCCCTTATTTTGAAGGACGGGCGGGACGACGCGCGCGCCACCGCTATGGAAGCACTCAAGCGCGTCGGCCTTGCCGATCTGGCAAATAAGTTGCCCGAGGAACTGTCCGGCGGGCAGGGACAGCGCGTGGCCATGGCTCGCGCGATCGCGGCGCGCCCGCAGCTCCTTTTGGCGGACGAGCCTACGGGGCAGCTTGATCAGGCGACCGGGCTCGCATTGATCGATGGTCTCTTGAATTGGCTGGCAGGCTCTCCGACCGCGCTGGTGATCGCCACGCATGATCTCGCCATTGCCGAACGCATGGAGCGGATCTGGCACATGGACCACGGCCAAATGTGTTCCGCGGCGGGAGATGAGCGATGATAGGGCCATGGATCTCCGGACTCGTCCGGGCGCGCTCGGGACGCTTGATCGGTGCCGTCGCAGGGGTCGCGTGCGTGGTGGCTCTTATCGCCGTCCTCGGCATATTTCTTCGGGCCAGCTCTGCGAGCATGACGACCCGGGCGATCGCCACCGTGCCTGTCGATTGGCAGATCCAATTGGCTTTCGGCGCCTCACTCGAGGCCATAAAGGAAGCAGCCTCGAAGGCAAACCCGCTCGCGAAGGTGCAGACGGTCGACTACGCATCTGTCGACGGCTTCGAGTCCTCGACCGACGGCACGGTGCAGACGACGGGAGCTGGACAGGTCCTTGGCCTCGACCCCTCCTATACTGCCTCGTTCCCCGGCGAGATCCGGCTTCTTCTTGGGTCGTTAGACGGCGTTCTCGTCGCCCAGCAGACGGCAGCCAATCTGCACGTCGGTCTCGGAGACATGGTGATGATTCACCGGCCGGGGCTGTCGAACTCCGCGGTCAAAGTGGGCGGAGTGATCGATCTCCCGAACGCCGACTCGCTCTTCCAGGCGGTCGGCGCCCCGAAAGGCCTCGCACCGCAGGCTCCGCCCGACAACGTGCTTGTCCTTCCCGCCCCGCTTTGGCGCGAGCTCTTCTTGCCACAGAAGAACGTCCGGCCGGATAGCGTGCGCCAACAACTGCATATCGGCATCGACCGCGCGCAGTTATCCAGCGATCCCGGAGCAGCCTATATCGCCGCGACTGCTTCCGGTCATAACCTCGAGGCGCGAGTGGCAGGGACCGCGGTTCTCGCCAACAACCTTGCGGCGCGCCTGGATGCCACCCGCGGGGACGCGCTTTACGCCAAGGTGCTCTTCCTGTTTCTCGGAGCGCCGGGAGCAGCTCTCGCGGCACTGCTGACTGTCGCCTGTGCTCGCTCGGGCGCGGACCGGCGACGCCGGGATCAGTCGCTGCTGCGATTGCGGGGAGCGTCGACGCGCCGGATCCTGACGTTGTCCGCTGTCGAGGCGGCCCTCGTCGCTGCGGGCGGGGCGGTCCTGGGCCTCGCCGTCGCAGTTCTCGCGGCGCACCTTACTTTCGGTGCAGTGCTCACCATCACCGGCCTTTGGCCCTGGCTCGGGGCTGCCGTGATCGCGGGGCTCGCCCTCGCCCTCTTGGCCGTTCTGCTACCAGCTTGGTCCGAGGCGCGTCGGCTCACGGTTGCAGCGGCGCGCATGGTGCTCGGTTCGGATCACGTGCCGTTGTGGCGGAGAGCTTTCGTAGACTTGGTGCTCATTGCCATCGGCGCTTTGGTCTTCTGGAAGACGGCGAGCTCCGGTTACCAGGTGGTGCTCGCGCCGGAAGGCGTGGCGGCAGCTTCGGTTGACTATGCGACGTTTCTCGCTCCCCTGCTGATGTGGGCCGGCGTCGGCCTGTTGACCGTCCGCCTTTCGACAGTGGGGCTCGCGCAGGGCCGCCGCTGGCTCACGGCCGTCCTGCGGCCTGTCGCCGGACCTCTCTCGGACCTTGTGGCGGCTACGATGGGGCGACAGCGCGGGCGGCTGACGAGCGGGATCGCTATGAGCGCCCTCGCCCTTGCGTTCGCGACTTCGACGGCCGTCTTCAACACGACGTACAACGCGCAGGCTCGCGTTGACGCGGAACTCACTAACGGAGCCGACGTCGCCGTCACTGGTACCAGCACCGCACCGGCCTCCAACGTCATGGACAAGCTCGCGGCTTTGCCGGGCGTCGTGGCGGCACAGCCCATGCAGCATCGCTTTGCCTATGTCGGGACGGATCTGCAGGACATCTACGGAATCGATCCGATTAATCTGGGCAAGGCCACCGATGTCTCTGACGCTTATTTTGCGAACCGGAATGCGGAGGCCACCCTGGCCGAGCTTGCCAAGACGCCCGACGGCGTCCTCGTCTCGCAGGAGACCGTCAATGACTATCAGCTTGCGCTGGGCGATCCGATCAATTTGCGCCTTCAATCGGCGACCGATCACCAGTACCACGTCGTTCCGTTCCGCTTCATTGGTATCGTCCGCGAATTCCCGACGGCGCCGAAGGATTCCTTTCTCGTCGCCAATGCTACGTACATCGCTAAGGTGACCGGCTCCGACTCGGCTGAGGTCGTCCTGCTGCGCACGCGCGGCAATCCAGCTGCCGTCGCTAAGCTGGCAGAGCAGGTCGTGAGTTCGCTTCCGGGCTTGAAGGTTCGCGACATCGGAACCACGCAGCATCTCATTGGCTCGAGTTTGACGGCTGTCGATCTCGTCGGTTTGACCCGGATCGAACTGGTGTTCGCCGTGATCATGGTGGCCGGCGCGGCTGGGCTCGTTCTGGCGCTGGGACTGGCCGACCGGCGGCGCGGCTTCGCCATCCTCTCGGCGCTGGGAGCGAAACCGCGCCAACTCAGTGCTTTTCTTTGGAGTGAAGGGATGCTGATCTTTACCGTCGGAGGCGCAATTGGCGTCGCCGGCGGCTTCGGCATGGCATGGATGCTCGTCAAGCTGCTGACCGGCGTCTTCGATCCCCCTCCCGATCAGCTGTCGATTCCGTGGATCTATATCTTTGTCCTGATCTGTGCTGCTTTCGCCTCAATGGCGGCGGCGGTGATCGGAGCGCAACACGAGACGCGGATCCCGGCCGTTCAGCGGCTAAGGGAGATGTAAATGGGGGCGGGTGCTCATTACTATAATGCAACGTCGCTTTGGTCCGACCTGGAGCTGCGTCATGGGTATGAGAGCGCCGACCCCGGTGAGAACCGCAGCAGGAATAGAGGCCATGAAGATTCTCGTCATTGAAGACGATCGCCGGATGGGAGCGTACGTCCGCAAGGGCCTGGAGGAACACGGGCATGTGGTCGACTTGGCTCCTAACGGTCGGGATGGCCTGTTTCTCGCCGCTGGGGAGACCTATGACGTTATGATTGTCGATCGCATGCTGCCCGGCCTCGACGGGCTAGGCGTAGTGAAAACAGTACGCGGCGCCGGGGTGAAAACGCCAATCCTGTTTCTGACCACGATGGCGGGGATCGGCGACCGCGTGGAGGGCCTTGAGGCTGGCGGCGACGACTATCTGGTAAAGCCGTTTGCCTTCGCAGAACTTCTAGCGCGAATCAACGCGTTGGCTCGTCGCCCGCCCATGACAGAGGTCTTGACGATTATCCGGGTGGCCGACCTCGAAATGGACCTGATTGGCCGAAAGGTGAAACGCACCGGCCAGGACATTGCCCTTCAGCCGCGCGAGTTCCGGCTGCTTGAATATATGATGCGCAATGCCGGCCGCGTTCTCACGCGCACAATGCTGCTTGAAAATGTCTGGGAATTCCACTTCGATCCCAAGACCAACATTGTGGAGACACATATGAGCCGGTTGCGCGCCAAGATCGACAAGGGCTTCGAGACGGAGCTGCTCGAAACCGTACGAGGCTCCGGATATATCCTTCGTGTTCCAGCGTAGGCTTCTGCGCACAGCGAGCTTTCGGCTTGCATTGCTTTATGCCTTGCTGTTCGGCATATCCGTGCTTCTCCTGGGCGCAGTGACCTTCTGGAGCACGCGCGCGGCACTGGAAGATCAGCTCCGGCGCAGGATCGAGGCCGAGATGAGCTTCCTGCAGGAAGAGTTTAGAAGCGATGGAATTGATCACCTAGTCGCGACGGTGCAGGAACGAACGCGAACGCCGTCCAATCTCGATTATTTCGTCTTGGATCCTGCGGGTAAACGCCTCGCCGGAGACCTGCCGATGGTTTCCGGCAGCGTCGGCTGGGTTCGCACGAAAAGCGGTCGTGATGCAGACGGAAAGGAACGTACGGAATCCGAACGCATCGAGGCCCTCGTTTCGGAGCTGCAGGGAGGTTACAGGCTGGGTGTTGGCGAAGATCTCGAGCAGGTGCGCGAGATCGAGGACACCTTCCTGACCGCCTTCGCGTCGGCCCTCAGCGTTGTTTTGTTGCTCGGCATCGGAGGCGGCCTTCTTCTCAGCGCTGGGTTTCTTCGTCGCGTCGAGACCATCACGCGCACTGCCGATGCCATAATCGCAGGCGACATTTCGCGGCGGATCGAGCGCAACGGGTCCGGAGATGATTTCGACCGGTTATCGGCGACGCTGAACGCAATGTTGGACCGGATAAGCGGACTGATGGAAAATCTCCGCCAAGTCTCGACTGATATCGCTCACGACTTGCGGACGCCCCTTTCCCGCCTTCGCCAAGGCCTGGAGGAAGCACGATGGCGCGAGCTGACCGCGGCCGACTATCGCGGCGTCGTCGAACACGCGATGGAGGAAGCCGACGCTATCCTCGACACCTTCTCCGCCCTGTTGCGCATAGCGCAGATCGAGGCAGGCGTCCGGTGTTCGGCGTTTCGGTCGGTTGACCTGTCGGAGGTCATGCAAACGGTCGCAGACGCCTATGCGCCGACTGCCGAGGAAAGCGGACGCACGTTGCGGATAGACATTGCGGGCGGCGTAACAATCAATGGCGACCGCGACCTTCTCGTTCAGCTCTTCTCCAATCTCGTGGAGAACGCACTCCATCATACGCCGCAGGGAACCATCGTCGTCGCGCAATTGTCTGAAATTTCGACAACCGTGATTGCCGAAATCGCGGACAACGGATCGGGGATCCCCGCAGAGGAACGCTCAAACGTGCTTCGGCGCTTCTACCGACTCGAACGCAGCCGATCGACCCCCGGCAGCGGTCTTGGCCTGAGCATGGCGAGCGCAATTGCCGCGCTCCACCACGGGACGCTCGAGATTATCGACAATGCGCCGGGCCTTCGTGCCGTCGTGCGATTCCCAAGCTCCAGCCGCGTCTCCTAGAACTTGAGCCTACCTGGACCACGGTGGCGCCAGGACTGATTGGCCAGCGCGCGCTCGAAACTGGCCCAAAAGGGCGCAGATTACCGATCCGTATACATCCGGGAATGCCGTTCCAATCCCCATGGGCGCTTATGGGTGTGACGGGCGGTCGCCGATTGTCGCCGCAGCTCTCCGATTGGACGGAAAACCTCATGACCTCAGAACTGTCGAAACGCGGAAGCATTGTCAGGATGATGCTGAACAAAGTTCCAGAGGTGACTCTCTTTTTCTGGCTCATCAAGATCATGTCGACGACGGTCGGGGAGACCGGCGCGGATTACCTGGCGGTTCACGTAGGGCTTGGCACCGCCCTCACCGGCGGGATCATGGCCGCGCTGCTGCTTGCCGCGCTGGTGTTGCAAGTCCGGATGCACCGATATGTGCCGTGGATCTATTGGCTGACGGTTGTGCTCGTCAGCGTCGTCGGTACGCAGATCACAGACCTGTTGACCGACAAGCTCGGCGTCCGCCTGTATGTCAGCACCTTCGCATTCGCAACCGCTTTGGCCGCAACCTTCGCGGTGTGGTACGGATTTGAAAGAACGCTGTCGATCCATACAATCGTGACGACGCGACGCGAGCTATTCTATTGGCTCGCGATCCTCTTCACTTTTGCGCTGGGCACGGCGGCCGGCGACCTTGCGACCGAAGCGCTCGGTCTTGGCTTTAATCTGGGGGTGGTAGCCTTCGGCGCGCTGATCGCGGCCATTACACTGGCGTATCGTTTCGGTGCCAATCCGGTTCTCACCTTCTGGCTGGCTTACATCTTGACGCGCCCGCTTGGAGCGTCGCTGGGCGACCTTCTGTCCCAGTCGCGGGAGTACGGCGGGCTTGGACTTGGCACCGTGTATACCAGCATGGCCTTTCTCGTCGTTATCGTCGGGCTCGTGATCTTCCTGAGCGTGGAAGCCGGGAAGCCTGCAGATCCAATGCTGGCCGAAGACAAGGTGTGAGCCCGTACATGGCGAATCGTCCCCGCCGGGCAGGATCAATCGCAATCAACGTTTCCACAAAATCAGAAGATCAGCGATGACCACGCATAGACAAGCGGGTATGGCAATCATGCTAATGATAGTAGGCGCCGCCGCTCTGGCGGGAGGAGGTCGGATCCCCGTGAGCCTCTTCGCCACTACGAAGGCCGAGGCCGCCGCGGCCTCGAAGCTCGGGGACCTCTCGAAATTCCAAACGATCGCGGCTGACACCAAGGCGCTTGCGGACAAGGGCGATCTGGCGGGGGCAAAGACACGCATCAAGGATCTCGAAATGACATGGGATGAGGCGGAGGGCGGGCTTAAGTCGCGCGCGGCGGCTGATTGGCACGTACTCGATAAGGCCATCGACCGTGCGCTCCAAGCCTTGCGTGCGAGTGTACCTGATCCTGCGGCTTGCAAGCAGGCGCTGGCTGATCTTCTCGCGGTAATGGACGGTATGAGCGGTAAGACCTCACGCTAAGCCGCCAGTCTCGTTCGATCAACGACCTATCGTGGGCAAGCGTTTGGCTTTGTTGTTTGACACAACCGCGCCGCCGTCGCCGCAACAAGCTGCATCGGATATGGCCATGGAAGACAAACGAGAGCATGAACGCAGGCGAGTGCTGAAGGGAGGGAAAATAGTATTTAACGGCGGTCGCTCCGCAATCGATTGCACCATCAGGAATTTGTCAGCCGGTGGCGCCACTCTTCAGGTCGAAAGCCCGCTCGGCATTCCCGACACATTCGAGTTGGTTGTGCATCCAGACAACATCATAAAAAGCTGTCGGATGGCCTGGAAAAAGGAAAACCTGATCGGAGTCGCGTTCCAAAAGACAAGTTAGCCTGCTGCTGTCAAATACCCAGTAACCCCGTCCGCAAACACCTGTTTACCCCAGAGAACACGATGAATGAGATCGAAAAGTCGGCCTTCAGTAAAGTCCCGCCGGACGCCTGCGTCGACGCTGACCGCGATGCGCGGGAAGCTCACGTGCGGGAACAGAGAGACCGGGAGTCGCAGGATGCATTATTGTCGAACGCCGACTTCAGCGTCGCGGGCATTCCCGCCCGCACATTGCCGACATCCTCGGGCTCAACGCCGAGCAGCACCGCTAAGGCGTCCGCGTCGGCCAGCCCGTATTGCGCGAACCTCAGCGACTTCAAATGCCCGCTTGGTACCGATTTCGGATCCCTCCCGCGATCGTTCCGACGCTTTGCTGAGCGTCTGTGCGCGCGGCGAGGTAATCTCCCAGCCCCATCGCGATCGCGCCAGCAGCAATCTCCGTGCGCGCAGTAAGATGACCAACTGATGCCGAAGCGCTACGTTCTCGGCTTCAAGCCGCAACGTCGACTTGAATGGCGAGGTCGGACGGCCAGAACCAAACACAGCAGCCCGATCATTTCGCCACCACGCAAATGCCGACCTTCGGAAATGTTCGAAACAGCCATTTGCGGTGGCGTACATGAGGACGCCTAGCGCCGCGCTCACTCAGAGCGACTTGTCGCGATGCTCAATCCTGCGGGCCAATGCGTCGGCAAGTCCAATCGTCGGTTTAGCCTCGGGACGGCGGAACGTGCCGGCGGTGGCCTTGCGAGCACCCAACACAGTCAACGCTTCGGCCTGTTTCACCGCCGCTGCCATCTGATCCACGACCGGCACCGGAATTCGACCCTTGACCTTCTCGGCGAGGCCGGCGAGTGGCGCCCCACCGAGAATAATGACGTCCGCCTCGTCCTCGGTCACTGCTCGGTTGGCAAGCTCAACCAGCAGTTCTTCCTTTTCTTCCTGCACCTCCGAAACCGACGCAAAGGAACCATCGAGCATGCGGATGCCGGCGCAACGCCCGCCCAAGCCATGCATGTCGACGCAATCCTGATACCAAGCACCGAGGGCCCGGGCGAAAGTCACAATGGCAAAGCGACGTCCGAGCATGCACGCGGTCAGCATCGAGGCTTCAGCCATGCCGACGACGGGCAGATCGAACAGTTCACGTGCGCCAAAAAGACCCGGATCACCAAAAGCCGCAATAATTACGGCATCTACATCCCGATGCCGTTCCGCAAGCATTTCCAGAGCGATGGCGCCGCCGATCTGGGCTTCGGCGCGCGTCGCGATGTAGGGAACGCCGCGGGGCGCGGTCAACGGAACAATAACGGTACCCGGCGCCGCAGCCTTCTCGGCGGCAGCGGCAAGGCGCGCAGTGATAGATTCACTGGTATTGGGATTAAGCACCATGATGCGCATGCGGGACGAAGTCCTTTAGTCCGATCGATCTGCCGCAGCTTCCGGCACGGGAGCTGTCACGGTCCGTCTGTCAGAGCAAATACCTAAGAACACACGATCTGCAAACAAATTTTTGTATGCAGTATACAAATGGATTGAGAACGCCTCTATATTGTTTCAGACACAGTGCAGGTTGGATGGAGTGGTGAATGACACCTCGGACTGCTGTAACACGAGTCAAAGAAGTTCGCGCCGCCGCCCGGAAACTGCCTGAACGGGTTGCGCTCCATGAACAGGCTCTGGCGCGGCTGCGCACATTGATTGTCCGCGGCGATCTCGCTCCCGGCGTGGCAATCCTCGAAACCAAGCTCAGCGAAGAGCTCGGAATTTCCCGGACTCCCCTTCGCGAGGCACTCAAGCTACTGGCGGCAGAAGGGTTGCTCGAGTTGAGATCCAACCGGAGCGCGCAAATCGCACCATTACGACCGGTCGAGATCGACGAAATCTTCGAGGTCATCAGCGCTCTTGAAGGCATTGCCGCTGAACTCGCGGCATCACGCATGACATCTGCAGAGTTGCGGCGGCTGACACAGCTCCAGGATCGGATGGAGACCCATCACGAAGATGGCCGGCTGGATGATTACTTCAAAATCAATCAGGAGATCCACAGCTACATTGTTGCGTGTGCCAAAAATGCGGTCTTGAAATCGACGCACGACGGGCTCCTTGCCCGCGCTGAGCGTGCACGCTACTTCGCTTTGTCGTCTCGCTCGCGCTGGGATGATTCCGTCATGGAGCATCGGGAAATTTTAAAAGCGCTCAAGAAGCGCGACGGCGCTGCCGCGGCCCGTGCGTTGACGCAACACGTCTTGCATACCGGCCGAACGGTCAACAAGGAACTACGTTCCCGCAGGAATATTCACCAACCAACAAGTCCTGTCAGAGACGCAAACCGCTAACGAGCCACATCGTCTTCATGTCATTCGGAATATATTCCTCAAAAAAATTGTATGCAGAATACAAAAAATGTTGTGTTCTGCCCGTTTGTGCTGCAGCTTTGCAGCGGCTATCGGGATTTCTGACGGTTCGGGCACGGTCGCATGCAGGTCTCTCAATCAAGAGGAGGCCGCATGGCTTAGATGACTCAACATTGGAGGAACAAATGACTGCGCAAGGCGATGTGATCTCAGCGGAAGGCTCGCAGCAAAAGACCGGCGTACGCTGGAAGATTTTCGTTTTGATGTTGTTTCTGATCACGATCAATTACATCGATCGTGCCTCCCTCTCCGTTGCGATGCCGCTCATTTCCAAGGAGTTTGGTCTCGATGCCGCAGCTCAGGGATTTATTCTGAGCTCGTTCTTCTGGACTTATGCCCTGATGCAAATCCCCGGCGGCATGCTGGCGGACCGATACAAGCCGCGCATCGTCATTGCAGCAGCGACGATTGGTTGGGGTTTCTTTCAGGCGATCGCAGCCGCCTCAACAAGTTCGTTCATGCTTATCTTAACCCGCTTGGGACTCGGGGCGGCGGAAGCGCCGATCTATCCCGCCGGCGGCAAGCTCAATGCGATGTGGATGACGCCAAACGAGCGCGCGCGTGGCGCCACGCTGCTTGATGGTGGCGCGCCGCTTGGCGCGGCGCTGGGCGCACTTGTCATTGCCGGCCTTATCGCCGCGTTCGATTCCTGGCGGATTTCTTTTGCGGTCGCTGGAATCGGTACGGTTCTCTGCGGCGCCCTTGCCTGGTGGTACATTCGCAATAGTCCAAGCGAGCACCCGTCCGTCAATGAAGCCGAGGCGAAGCATATTGAAACCGCCCACGCATTGGAGGATTTGAATGATCCGGTGTCGTCTGGCCGCGGGATTGGCGCCTACTTCGCGTACAAGTCTGTCTGGTGCATGTGTTTGGGATGGATGTTCTTCAACACCGTGTTTTACGGACTGCTGACGTGGATGCCGACCTACCTCTTCAAGGTTCACGGCCTCGACATCAAGCAGCTGGGCGGGGCTCTGTTCATCATGTTTTTCGCCGGATTCATTGGGGAACTCGTCGGGGGACAGATTGCCGACGTTTGGCGGGAACGTGGCGGTCAACCCAACACCGTCTTTAGAACTCTGTTCGGCATCGCTGCAATCGTCGCAACCATCTCAATCTTCTCGGTTGCCTACGTGAAGGACGCCGTAATCGTCGTTGCGCTGCTATCTTCGACGCTGTTCTTCCTGCGCTGGTGCGGAATGTATTGGGCCATCCCATCCATTCTTGCCACGCGAAATCGGGCGGGATTTTTGGGCGGTTGCATGAATCTCGGCGGTAACATCGCCGGCGTCACTGTCCCGATTATCGTAGGTTTCATTGTTCAGTTCACGGGATCCTACTACCTCGCTTTGATGTTCTTCGCCGCCGCGGGCGTAGCGCTGCTCGTTTGCTCGACTGCAATCGACTACAGCCGGAAACTTCCGGTTTAGATCGGACTCGATGAGCCTCGCTCGTGAATGCGAGGCTCATCACTCCGAATCATCCAGTATCATCCGGTCATCGACGCAGACCGACGGCGTCGGATGACCATTCGCATTAGCGAAGCTACCTGACCATTATTCGAGCTTTCGCAATGCTCTCCGGAGAACTTCATGAACACGCGCCTGCGTCTCGGAATGTTGACCCCCTCGTCCAACACCGTCCTCGAGCCCATCAGCACGCAGATGGTCGCGGGACTTCCGGAGGTCAGCGTTCATTTTGGCCGCTTCAAGGTAACCGAAATCGCATTGTCGGATCAGGCGTTGAAGCAGTTCGACGACACCGAGATATTGCGCGCGGCGGAACTTCTCGCCCATGCCAAGGTCGATGTGATTTCCTGGAACGGCACATCCGCGAGCTGGCTTGGTTTCGACCGCGATGAGCGACTTTGCGAACGCATCACCTCCTCGACCGGTATTGCCGCCTGCACATCCGTATTGGCATTTCGGGAAATATTTGAGCGAACACGTGTGAGGCGGATCGGTCTTGTGACCCCCTATACCGACGACGTTCAGGCGAAGATCATCGCGAACTGGAAATCCGCCGGCATTATCTGCTCGGCAGAACGGCATAGCGGTCTCCGCGATAATTTTTCGTTCGCGGAAGTCAGCGAGCACACCATAGCAGAGATGATCGGTTCGGTTGAAAAAGCGGGATGCGAGGCAGTCGCGATCGTGTGCACGAACATGCGCGGAGCTCCGCTTGCTCAATTGCTGGAAGCAAAACTCGGCATTCCGGTCTATGACTCGATCGCGACGGCCGTTTGGAAGAGCCTTGTTCTGGCCAGCGCCGACCCTCGGCGGGTCAAGGGCTGGGGCAGCCTGTTCCAGGATGCCCGGCTTTCGGCTCAACCATGACGTCGGTGTCGAGGATGTTGTATCACACCGGCCCGCAGTGAGGAGGGCACCATGGCAAAATTCGACACCATCATTCGAGCCGGCACGATCGCGACCGCGTCGGACATCTTTTCCTGCGATATCGGCATCCGCGACGGACGCATCGCTGCCCTCGGACATGACCTTGGTACTGCCGACCAGTTCATTGACGCCACCGGCAGGCTGGTGCTGCCCGGCGGCATCGACAGCCATGTTCATATATCGCAACCGTCGGGCCCCGATGTCGTCATGGCGGATGACTTCGAGAGCGCAACGCGATCGGCTGCATTCGGCGGCAATACAACAATTCTGCCTTTTTGCTTGCAGGAGAAAGGACAATCGCTGCGCCAGGCATTGAAGGATTATCACGCTCTCGCTGAAGGCAATTGCCATATCGACACCTCCTTCCATCTCATCATTTCCGACCCCACCGAGCAGATGCTCGGGCAGGAGTTGCCGGGGCTTGTTGCCGATGGGTATACCTCGTTCAAGGTCTTCATGACCTACGAAGGCCTCGCGCTCGCCGATAGGGAAATATTGGAAGTCATGAGCGTCGCGCGCGAAACGGGCGCGCTTGTCATGGTTCATGCCGAGAACTATGACGCCATCCGCTTCCTCACCGACCGGCTTGAGCTCGCGGGGAAAACCTCGCCGCGTTATCATGCGACTTCCCGGCCAATCGTGGTCGAGCGCGAAGCAACGCACCGCGCAATCTCGCTGGCGGAACTCATCGGCGTGAACGTGATGATCGTTCATGTTTCAAATCGCGAGTCGATGGAGGAAATCCGCCGTGCTCAAGCCAAGGGCTTGAGCGTATCCGGCGAAACCTGCCCGCAATACCTCATGCTGACGGAGAAGGACCTCGACGGACTCAATATGGAAGGCGCCAAATACGTCTGCTCGCCGCCACCACGCGACGAGGCCAGCCAAGCGGCGTGCTGGGAGGGTATCCAGACTGGCGTGTTCTCGGTTTTTTCCTCAGACCATTGCCCGTTTCGTTATAACGATTCACAGGGCAAGTTGACCGCAAAAGGCAGAACAAGTTTTCGCTGGGTGCCGAATGGCATTCCGGGAGTGGCAACACGCTTGCCCATCCTGTTTTCGGAAGGCGTCAACAGAGGCCGCATTGACCTGAATCGCTTCGTCGCGCTGACCTCGACCAATCATGCCAAAACCTACGGCCTCTACCCGCGCAAAGGCACGATCGCAGTGGGATCCGATGCAGATATTGCTATCTGGGATCCGAAGAAAAAGGTGACACTCACCCACGCGCTTCTGAAGGATGGCTCGGATTACACGCCGTATGAGGGCCTCAACGTCACAGGATGGCCTGAACTGACGATGGTGCGCGGCCAATGTATCGTTAAGGATGGCGAACTGATCGGCAGCAAAGGTTTCGGTCAGTATATAAAACGAGAGACGGCCTCCTTCATTAAACCGCCTGTAGGGTCAGTGCGCGCCGACGGATAACCGATCGTCAAATAGGCGAATAAATTAGGAAGGCTCTTGTGAACGTGGCGCGCCATTCAGAATAACATTTTGAAATCTTACGTGATTGAAACTGCTTTGTAATTTTTAGACGCTGCCGAAGGCAATTAAGGCGGATCACAACTGATCCCTGCCGCCAAGTCGCTTGCAACAGGGCTTGGGAGGTCAATGTTCGGCGTGGAATGCAACAACTGGCGGATGCCCTGCATCTTTGCAATAGCAATGAAACAGGTGTTGCATCCGTCTGAGAACCCCGGTAATGCAACACCTGTTTCGGAGGTCGGAGAGAACACATTACCGGTCAGTGGCTTCTGTTCTTGGCGCAGCTTCCGGCTGCCCCCTCCAGCGGGCGCGTGGCGCTGTGGCGGCGTCTTCGTGCCGCCGGAGCTGCCAGCGTGCTGAATGGGGCGTGGATTTTAACAGTTACGGACGAGCACAAACTGCTCTATGCGCAGCTTGTCGAGATGGTTCGCGCGCAAGGCGGCAGCGCCACCGTCTTCTCGACGACTGCGACCAGCGAGGAAGAAGAGCAAGCCATTATTGCTCGGTTTCAGGCGGACCGAGCACGCGAATACGACGAGTTCGCCGAGCGCTCCGGCGAATTTCTCGCCGAGATCGAAAAGGAGACCCGGCGCCGGAAATTCACATTTGCAGAACTTGAAGAGATCGAGGACGACCTCGACAAGCTTTCTGCCTGGCTCGCCAAGATCAAGGCGCGCGACTTTTTCCCCAACGCTCGAATGCAAGTGGCGAACGAAACGCTCGAGACCTCTGGCGCCGCTTTGCGAACCTTCGCCGGCGCGGTCTATACGCAAGAGGGTGTTGTAGACGCGGCTGATGACAGCGCTGGTTCGTCGGATACCGCGACTCCGAATTCCCCGCTCAAGAAGCGAGGGAGACTGCGGGATGGCTGACCAGGTTCTTGCCGCCTCGACGGCGCTTCGAAACCTGCCGCGCGGAATCTGGACGCTTGGGTTCGTATCGATGTTCATGGATCTCTCATCCGAGATGATCCACGCTCTCCTGCCGATCTACCTCGTCGCCGTGCTTGGAGCCTCGACACTCACGGTCGGACTCATCGAGGGTGTCGCCGAATCGACGGCGATGATCACTAAAATTTTCTCCGGCGCGCTGTCTGATTGGTTGGGTCGCCGCAAGCTGCTGGCCGTTATCGGCTACGGTCTTGCTGCCCTCACCAAACCGATCTTCCCGCTCGCGACGACGCTTGAATGGGTGGTGACCGCCCGATTCCTTGACCGGGCGGGAAAGGGTATTCGCGGCGCACCGCGCGACGCGCTGGTGGCCGATCTCGCCCCCGCTCCGCTGCGAGGAGCAAGCTTTGGTTTAAGACAATCCCTCGACACGATCGGGGCCTTCCTCGGCCCGCTTGCCGCAATCGGGCTTATGCTTTTCACCGGCGACAATTACGCCGCGGTGTTCTGGATCGCGGTCATCCCGGCGTTCATCGCGTTCGGCCTGATGGCGTTCGGGGTGACGGAGCCGGAACGCGCCATTGACGCTACGGCAAGACCCAAGCCGCAGTTCGCCGATGTCTGGCGGCTCTCAGGGCCATTCTGGGCCGTGGTAGCAGTTGCGGTGGTGCTGACGCTGGCTCGGTTCAGCGAAGCCTTTCTGGTTCTGCGGGCTCAGAATGTAGGTCTCGCGATTGCGATCGTACCCGTCGTCATGGTCGTTATGAACATTGCTTACGCACTCGCAGCTTACCCGGCCGGCATGCTGTCTGATTGGTTCGGGCGTCAGGGCGTCCTGATCGTCGGCGTCGCTACACTCGTGGTCGCCGATCTGCTCCTGGCACTCACGACGTCAGTGCCCATTCTTTTGTTCGGTGCGGTGTTTTGGGGCCTGCACATGGGCCTGACCCAAGGGCTGCTTGCAACGCTGGTGGCGGACACCGCGCCTGCCGATCTGCGCGGAACCGCGTTTGGAGTGTTCAACCTCGCGAGCGGGGTGGCCATGCTTGTCGCCAGCGTGGTCGCCGGAGCGCTCTGGGATGTCTACGGCCCGAACGCGACCTTCCTGGCCGGCGCGGCTTTCACCGCCATCGCTTTGGCCGGCCTGCTCGCTCTACGAAAGCAATTCCGATCAGACAACACCTCATCAGCTTAGAGCAATCGGAAACTGTCGATGGATGTGAGCATGTCCGGTAGTGAGCACAAGAATCCTGGTGGACCTGGGCGTCGAATCGTTCGGCTTCTGGTTATTCTGGCGGCGATCGGAGGTCTTGGCGTGCTTGTCGTCTGGGGTTTCCTTGCCGGACGCGGCGAGGCAACGATGGAAGCCGAGCGAGAACGTCCGGTCAAAGCGCCCTTACGCGTGTCGACTGACGGCCGAGGGCAGCCCGTCGTGACCCTCGACGCAGCAACGCGTAGGCAGAGCGGAGTCGATGTTACCAAACCAAAGTCGACGCAGTACCAGGAGCAAGTCCGCGCCTACGGAACAGTGCTTGACCTCGACAAGCTGGTTACGCTGGACAACAATTATGTAACTGCCGTCGCCCAGCTTCAGAGCGCTCAGGCTAAGATCGTTGCATCGAAGGCGGCTTTCGAGCGCGCGCAGGCCCTTTCCAAGGACAACATCACGACTGTGGCGCAGCTACAGACGGCCCAGGCCACATTCGGTGCGGATAAAGCCGGCGTCGCAACGGCAGAAGCCCAGGTCAAAACGCTAAAAGCAACGGCGCTGCAGGAGTGGGGAACGGTCATCGGCAAGGCGCTCGTCGAGAGTGGGCCTTTGGTGACGCATCTGATCGAGCGCCAGACTTTCCTCCTCCAGATCACACTGCCGCCTGGAACATCCATGACGCCGCCGTCGACCGCGACGGTTCAATTCGGCGCAAGCGCCTCGCACCATCAAGTGGATTTTGTCTCGGCCGCCACGCAAACGGACCCGAAGATCCAAGGCCTGAGTTTTTATTATGCGGCCGATGCCGCGAGCAATCTGTTGCCGGGAATGAACGTCCTTGCGTTCCTGCCGTCCGGTGCTCCCATCGATGGAATTGAAATTCCAGCCTCGGCGGTCGTGTGGTGGACGGGGCGGGCATGGGTCTATCTGCGCACTGGCGCGGACACGTTCACGCGCCACGAAATTCCAACCGATGTGCCCGCGCCCGGAGGCGGTTTCATCGTTTCGGTCAAGAGCCTCCCATACCCCGACCCGGAGATTGTGGCGCAGGGCGCGCAGATCTTGCTGTCCGAGGAGTTCCGGTCACAGATCCAGGTCGGCGAGGACAAGAAATGACGTCGGCAAACCCTGATCATTCAACACCATTCGGCTTGCAAGCGAATGTCATCGGTTTCGCGATCCGCTTCCGCGGCATCGTCGTGGCTATGGCCTTGGTGCTGCTCGGCTACGGCGTCCTCTCGGTTGCTGGCGCCAACTACGACGTTTTCCCGGAGTTCGCACCGCCCCAGGTCGGCATCCAGACCGAGGCGCCCGGCCTTACGCCAGAACAGATCGAGGTCCTCGTCACCCAGCCGATCGAGAATGCCATCAATGGTGTCCCCGGCGTGCAATCGTTGCGGTCCACCTCGATCCAGGGGCTCTCCGTCATCACGGTTATCTTCGCGCCCGGAAGTGACATCTATCGGGATCGGCAAGTGGTGGCCGAGCGCCTGGCGGTCGCCGCACAACAACTCCCGGCGGAGACGGGGCCGCCGGGAATGACGCCGCTGACCTCTTCGACGAGTACCATCCTTGTCGCCGGGCTCACCTCCGACACGCACTCGCTGATGGATTTACGCACTATCGCCGATTGGACGCTGCGCCTGCGGCTTCTCGCCGTGCCGGGCGTCGCCAAGGTCGCGGTGTTCGGCGGCGATCTCCGTTCGCTTCAGGTTCAGGTCCATTCGGACCAGCTCATTCGCTATAATCTCACCCTCAACGACGTTTTGACCGTGGCGAAGAAAGCCACCGGCGTGCGCGGCGCGGGCTTTATCGACACCGCCAATCAGCGCATCGTCTTCCAGACCGAGGGCCAGTCGCTCCAGGCGGAGGATGTTGCTCACACTGTTCTGCTGAACCAAGGCGCTTCGAGCGTGCTTCTCGGTGACGTCGCCGAGGTGGTCTATGCGCCGGAGCCGCCGATCGGCGGCGCGACGATTATGGGCAAGCCTGGCGTAATGTTGAATGTCTCGGGGCAATACGGCGCCAATACGGTCGAGGTGACCCAGCACGTCGAAGAGGCGCTGGCGAGCTTGCGGCCGGGACTGGAAAAGGCCGGTATCAAATTTCACGGCGATCTTTTTCGTCCCGCCAACTTCATCAATACGGCCACCAACAATGTCCGGAACTCGCTGCTCCTCGGCGGTATCCTCGTCATTGTGGTCCTGTTTCTGTTCCTGTTCGATCTACGCACGGCGGCGATCGCCTGCACGGCGATCCCGCTGTCACTGCTTGCCGCCGTCATTATCCTCGACGCTTTGGGCCAGAGCCTGAACACAATGACCTTGGGCGGGCTCGCGATCGCCATCGGCGAAGTCGTTGATGATGCGGTGATCGGCGTTGAGAACATCGTCCGGCGTTTACGCGAGAACAGGCGTTTGCCGGAACCTCGGCCAGTGGGCCGGGTCGTCCTCGACGCCTCGCTCGAAGTGCGCGGCGCTGTCATTTATGCGACCTTCGCGGTTATTCTTGTTTTCTTGCCCGTGCTGACGTTACCGGGTCTCGCCGGCCGGTTCTTTGCGCCGCTCGGCATGGCCTATATATTCGCCATTCTCGCATCACTTGTTGTGGCGCTGACGGTGACGCCGGCGCTCTCGATGCTGCTGCTCGCCGGCCGTGGACGACGAGGCGAAGGCGCGGGTGCGGTCGCGCATGATAGAGAGCCGCCCGTCGTTCGCTGGACGCGCGGGCGTTATGAGCGAATTTTGCGCGGCATCGCCATCCATCCGCGTACGGCGATCGCTGCCACTCTGGTTTTTACCGTGGCCGGCTGTGCCGCCCTTCCGTTCTTCGGTAGCGCCTTCCTGCCCGAACTCCAGGAAGGGCATTTCATTCTTCACATGTCGGCTGTGCCCGGCACCTCGATTGCCGAATCCGAGCGCCTCGGCGCTCTCGTCACCAAGGCCCTGATCGCTCTGCCGGTGGTGCGCTCGGTCGCCCAGCACATCGGCCGCGCCGAGAAAGCCGACGACACCGCGGGCACGCATGAAAGCGAGTTCGAAGTCGACCTCAAATCCGGATTATCGGGCGACCAGACGGAAGGAGCGCAGGCCGACGTACGCAAGGCGCTCCGAGGGTTCGCGGGAGTCAATTTCGCGGTCACACCATTTCTGACCGAGCGCGTAGAGGAAACCTTGTCAGGCTACACGGCTGCTGTCGTCGTCAACATCTTCGGCGACGATCTCGACACGCTCGATCGCGCGGCACGGGACGTCGCGCGTACCGTTGGGGGTATCCAGGGTGCGACGGACGTGCAATTGCAATCGCCGCCTGGTATGCCGCAGTTGACCATTCGACTCCGGAAAAAGGACGTGGAGCGCTGGGGCTTCGATGCGGTGGACGTCCTCGATTTGGTCCGCACCGCCTATCAGGGCGATGTTGTCGGCCAGAGCTATGATGGCAACCGGGTTTTCAACGTCATCACGGTACTCGACGCCGAGAGTCGCAACAGCATCACCAAGGTGGGTGACCTTGCGCTACGCGCCCCGAGCGGCAGCTATGTGCTTCTCAAGCAAATCGCGGACATATACGAAACCGCCGGGCGCTATCAGGTGTCTCACCTCGGCGGCCGACGTCTCCAAACGGTGACGGCGAACGTGGCCGGCCGTGACGTCGCCTCGTTCGTGCGGGATGCTCAGGCCGCGGTCTCTGCCAACGTAGAACTCCCGAGCGGCGTCTACGTGGAATTCGCCGGCTCGGCGCAGGCGCAGGCGCAATCCCGGCGGGACCTGCTGATCCATTCGTCGATCGCAGCAATCGGGGTCGTGCTGCTGCTGTCGATCGTAACGCGTAACTGGCGAAACCTGCTGCTCGTCCTTGTCAATCTGCCGTTCGCGCTCGTCGGCGGCGTGCTGGCGGTATTTGCGACCGGAGGCGTACTCTCACTCGGTTCGATGGTCGGCTTCGTGACGCTGTTCGGAATCACGCTGCGCAACTCGATCATGATGATCTCGCATTACGAGCACCTGGTCGAAACTGACGGTATGCCTTGGGGCCTCGAAGCTGCGATCAAAGGCGCCGGCGACCGGCTGACGCCGATCCTGATGACCTCGCTCGTGACTGCGCTCGGTCTCCTGCCCCTCGCGATCGGAATGGGAGATCCAGGCCGTGAGATCGAAGGCCCCATGGCGCTCGTGATCCTGGGGGGCCTGCTGACCTCGATGGCCCTGAATTTGCTTGTCTTACCCGCCCTAGCCCTGCGCTTCGGGCGGTTCGAGTCGGCCGTCGATGAACTCGGCGGCGGTTCGCCTGAATTGGCGAAGCAAAACTCGAGCTAATATCTTACCAGTACCCGCAGCCGAATGTTTCCGGAACGAGCGAACTCATCGGCCATCTGGTGCTCTCGATCCCGCAATGAACGCGATCGATGCATTGTCGAGCCACGTCGAGCCGGATGAAAAGGCCAAACATTCCGGCGGCTACCCATCCTCTGAATACAACGACAATATCGACACGCGATCCGGACGAGGTCGCATTTCGGTCATCACACTCATCCTCCGACCCTTCGCAAACCCGTGCGACGTCGGCGTGGACCGTCACCGCTCTCTTCTAGGAATTTCACGCTTTCACTGGGACGATGGCCGGGCGGCGCGTCGAGCATCGAACGCGGATCGATCCGTTGACCAATTTGCTCGAAGCGATTACTGTTGAGTTACAGATGGGGATGGAGTCCCCCGATACCCGCCCGTCGTGGGCTGATGACTCCTGCTGGGATGGGGCTGCAAAGCTCCGTCATGGCGGGAGCGTTGTTTAACCCGCCATAGGCGGGTTTTTTGTTGCCCTTCGATGATTGCAAGGGCAGCCGCATGGACATTCTCACCAGGCAATTGCGCGAATGGCTTAAATTGATCGCAGGCGATAGCTTTGCCGCGTCAATTCTTGCTGCCGTTGGCGTAATCTGTTTTCTCGCGTTCGGATTGGGCGCGGCCTACGACCTCGTCGGCGGCCTGCTCGTCCTCGGACTAGTCACCGCCATCTTCGAAGCGCGGTCGCGCGCGAAGAATCAAAGATAGCGCGATGCAAGCGTATCTGATCGTCTTCCTTGGCGCCGGCATCGGCGGTGCGTTCCGACATGGAGTCAACGTCTGGTCGGCTCGCGTCTTCGGTCTGAATTTCCCCTACCGCACATTGATCGTCAACATCGTGGGGTCGCTGGCGATGGGTTTGATCGCCGGCTATTTTATGGCGAGAGGAAGCGCCTCCCAGCACTGGCGGTTGTTTCTCGCGACGGGCATTCTTGGCGGCTTCACCACCTTTTCATCGTTCTCGCTCGACGTCGCCCTGCTTTATGAGCGCGGCGAGCTGGTGGTCCTCGCCTTTTACGTTCTGGCTTCGGTGTTGGCGTCTGCCACGGCGTTGTTCATCGGACTCTGGGCGACGCGGATTTTCATCTCTTGAAAGGGTTACATCCGCAAAGGCATGTCGCGAGGGACGCCGTTTGGCCAACGCAAAGGAGGACGCATGTCCTTTGACAATCCTGCTACGCAGCAATCGATCGACCGGCGTCTCGTCCTCGTCCGGCACGGCCAGAGCGAGGGAAATCTCAAGAACATCTTCACGGGCTGGCGCGATCTCGCTCTGACGGAGCAGGGAATTGCCGAAGCCAGCGGCGTTGCGCAACGGTTGCAAGCGTTGGATGTTCGGTTCGATATCGGCTTCACCTCAAGGCTTCGACGGGCATGGCAATCGTGTTCGATCATCCTGGAGAACATGGGGCAAGCCGATGTCCGGCAGTGTCGCAATGCCGCACTCAACGAGCGAGACTACGGCGATCTCACCGGTCTGAACAAGGATGAGGCTCGAACGCGTTGGGGCGACGATCAAGTTCAACTGTGGCGCCGCTCCTATGATGTGGCGCCGCCGGGCGGAGAGAGCCTGAAGGATACGTCCGCACGAATATTGCCATTCTTCATCCAAAAGATCTTGCCCGCAGTCATGCGTGGCGACAGGACGTTAGTTGTCGCCCATGGAAACAGCCTGCGCTCGCTGGTCATGGTTCTCGACAGGTTATCGCCCGAATCTGTCACCTCGGTCGAGTTCGCGACGGGCGATATTCATCTTTATCGCCTCGCTGCCGATACGACCGTCGCGCAAAGGCAAGTCTCGCTGGCATCAGGTGAAATATGACATTTCCCACGTTCGTACCGACAATACCGATCCAATGCTTCGCTCTCGATGCAATCGAGAAGAGCGCGCCCGTTAGCGGCCGGCGACTCGATGCCGTCACATGGTTTCGTAGTCAGGAGGCCGAGTTCGACCGCGCGGCGCCTCCGATGGCGTATATCGGAAACTCTCGATGACCGAGCGCGCGGCGAACGACCGAGGTCGCCAATCAAATGTCGGGAGGTCCTGTCTCGCTTTCTTTGCGACGACGAACCGGTTTTTGACGTCTCATCCGATTGGCCGCGCCGTGATGTATACGACAAATGCGCTTCTCATCTGCGTTGGTCTTGCCGGCGGGTGGGCCATCGGCCTGCAACTGGTCGGGAATGTCCACGTCGTCGAATCCGGAGTGCTTTACCGCTCCGCACAGTTGAACGGGCAGAAGTTGGCCGATGTGATGGACGCTTACGGCATCAAATCGGTGATCAATCTGCGCGGCGAAAACAGCGGGTCTTGGTGGTACGACAATGAAGTGGCGGTTACGACCGCGCATGGAGCTTCTCACCTGGATGTTCGAATGTCGGCCCTACAGGATCCGGCGGTTGGGACGATTGCCAAACTGATGGAGACGATGCGTACCGCGCCACGACCGATATTGATCCACTGTCAAAGCGGCTCCGATCGGACTGGACTGGCGGCAGCCTTGTTTGAACGGTTTGTCGAAAGGCGCCCTGCCGATATTGCAGCTCATCAAATCTCGTTCCGCTACGGTCATTTTCCGTGGCTCGGAAGCCGGTCGATCGCCATGGACCGAACATACCGGCGGCTTTCGGCCGGTGGCTTACCGAAACCTGAGTGATGTAAGGGCCGAGGCAGAAAGCATAAAGCGAAGCAAGATGATGCTAAGATCGAGATTACGAACCGGCTGGTACGCATTTGTGCATCACCTCGAGCCGCTTCATCGATCAGAGATGCGGCGGGGGAAAATCGCCTTGGGCAAATGGAAGACATGTAGCGAGGCTTCGTAAGGTCGCTCGATCAGCGGCAGGAGATGAGCTGCAACGTGAAGATGAACAGCCCATGTCACAGCAGCACCTGTGGCCGCGACAACGGCGGACCCGGCCATATCGAGGGGAAAGTGAACGCCCACGTAGATTCGAGCCCAGGCCGTCGCAAGACCAGCGAGGAACAGTACCCACCCCCACCCGCGTTGTTCTCGCGTGGCGAGGAGACCGAAGCCGAAGGTCCAAAGGAATGTCGTGTGATCGCTCGGAAACGAGCTGTCGGGCGAGTGAGCCAGTAAAGTACGACCCAAGCCAATAACGAAGGGGCGAGGATGATACCACAGAAGCCCGATGGTCCAGCTCAGTGCAAACGCGATCAGGAGCCCGACCCCGATCGAAGTCAACGCATCGCGTTCATCACGCGAACCCCGCACCCACAAGCATACTGCCAGAACGGCAGCCACATACACGAGATATTCCGCGGCTACCTTGGCGAGCCCTATCGTTACGGCGTTCGCTGAAGCCGGGGCATTGAGGGCTATAAAAAGTGCGGTATTCCAGGTTTCCATCGTTCTCTCAGCAATCTATTCGTCTTGCATCACCGGATCACGTCAGTGCGCTGTCCTCAAATTCTCATCGGAAGAAGTAATATGATCGTTAATTGGGCGCATGCTTGGCCGACGGCAATTGCCGCATTTCTGGCCTCACTCGTCGAGTTCGTCGAGGCTCTGACCGTTGTTCTGGCCGTCGGCGCGGTCCGCGGCTGGAGCGGTGCATTGATCGGAAGTGGGGCCGCGCTTGGCGTGCTGCTGGCCATCGTCGTGGCTATCGGTCCGGCGCTCGCGCGCATCCCGCTGGATGTCGTCCAACTCGCGGTCGGAGCGCTTTTGCTCCTCTTCGGAATGCGATGGCTGCGCAAGGCAATCCTGCGTTCGGCCGGCGTTATTCCTTTGCATGACGAGGACGCGATCTATTCCAGGCAAACGGAATCGCTGCGCAAGCTCGGGCAGCGTGGGCGGGGATGGGACAAAGTTGCCATCGCAACAGCTTTCAAAATCACGATGCTTGAGGGCACAGAGGTGGTCTTCATTGTTATCGCTGTCGGTTCCGGCGGCGTGGGCTTGCTTGTTCCGGCGAGCGTTGGGGCGCTGGCCGCGCTGCTTGTCGTCGTGCTGCTTGGCTTTGTCGTTCACAAGCCTTTGGCGTCCATTCCGGAGAATACCTTGAAGTTCATGGTCGGTGTATTGCTCTCCGCCTTTGGGGCTTTCTGGGTTGGCGAAGGCATGGGACTTCGATGGCCAGGTCAAGATTGGTCTATCCTTGGTCTCATCGCTGGCTTCCTGATCATCGCATTGATCGCAACCCCGTTTCGCCGGGCCCGGTTGAGCGCGCGCGACGCCGCGAAACGATAGGAGTTCCGCATGCGCTGGTTCAGGACGATCATTCGAGAGCTTTTCGGCTTGTTCGTGGATGACGGCAGCTTCGCGATCACAATCGTTGCGTGGCTTGGCATCGCGTGGCTTGTGCTGCCATGGCTGACAGCCGGTTCGGCCTGGGGCGGCGCGGCCCTTTTCGTCGGTCTTGCCGTGATTCTCGCCGAGAGTGTCTGGCGGCATCGGGCTTAGCTGGATCTCCTCGCGACATGATTGCCTATATCGACCACCTGATGAAAGCCTTTCGGGGACGTCGCGCCGCGATCGAGTATACATTGTCGTTCCTAGTTTTCGCTATTCGCCCCAGTGAAGCGAACACCTATACGTCTCTCCTTGCGCCAGATCAGCCGGCAATGCTGCGAGCCGCTATCCATCAGCAGCGAAAAGACGTCGGGAATTCCGATCGGTGATGTCACATCTAGCGAGGCGCCGTACTCGGAAAGATTCCGAACCGTGCAACTGATTGCGCCTCCACCAAACGCGATCGTTGCAGCCTTCAAGACCCGGCGGCGCGGTGTGGAACGATGCTCCTCCATTTGAGAACTCCATGGTGATGTCGGGAGTCTATTCCGCGATCAATCGAGTCCGCGAAGTTCGGAGACTCGCGAATATGCGCCGGGATGCCGCCCCGGCCGCTGCGGAATAACGAGAATGCAAACGGTAATGACGACGATGAGGGCTGCCGAGACGGAAAAGTCGCCAACGGCAAGCCCCCCGGCGGCGACCGGCTTGTCAAGCGAGTTGGCAATTGTGGCGCCCAGCGGACGCGTCAGGATGAAAGCCGCCCAGAACAATGTGGTGCGGGACATTTTCGTGAAGAAGTAAAGAACGGCGACGATTGCCAAGACGAGGGCAATCACAAGCGCGCTGCCGTTGTAACCGAGCCCGGTGTCATCTGCCATCCAGTCGCCGAGCGCCGTGCCGAGGGTCTGCGAGAACATGATGGTCGCCCAGTAGAACGCTTCGACTTTGGGCGACGTAACGGTTTCGACGGAGACGGAGCCGAGCAACCAGTACCACAAGCCCAGTGTCGCCATGACCATCGTGAAGAGCGACAGGGAGCCGCCGAGATAGCCAATGCCGAGCGAACGATCGACCAAGTCGGCAAGCGTCGTTCCGGCGAGCGTGGTCGCGGTGATGGCGGCCCAGTACAGGAAGGGCTGAAATCGCTTCGCCCTTATCTGAGCACTCACGGCCGCAATCAATACGGTGGCAAAGATCGCGGTGCCGATCAGATAGCCGAGACCCAACGTCAACGTCACCGCGTTGCCGCCTACCTCGCCCAGGGTGGTCGCGAATATCTTGATGACCCAGAATCCGAGCGTGATTGCCGGCACCTTGCTGGCTTCCGTGCTGACGATTCTGTCCATGCGGCTTTCTCCGAACAACGATTGCTGATTGAACGACAAATTGACAAATTGAACATGGGAGCCGCTCTCCGACGGCTACGGATTCTGCATCGCTCGACGCGCCACGCTTGAAAATTTGCGAACGCTCATGAGGATCGCCATCGCTTGCCGACGCAGTAGCGTCACGCCGGATGCTTGCCCGCGCGCTGCGGCAACAGGATCAGGCACGCAAGGATGAAGGCTGCGATCACGGCCGATGCGAGCGGCCTGCTGAGACTGAGACCCCCGGCAGCGACCGGTTTATCGAGGAAGTCGCCGACCGTCGCGCCGAGCGGACGGGTCAGAATGAAGGCCGCCCAGAACAGCAGCACCCGCGACACGTTTGTGCGATAATAGAGTGCGACAACGACGGCCAGCCCGGCCGCAAAGACGAGAGCGCCCCCTTCATAACCAAGGCCGCCGGTGTCGGCCAGCCAGTCGCCGAGCGCAGTGCCGAGGGTTTGCGAGAACGTGATCGCTCCCCAGTAAAATGCCTCGACCTTCGGCGTAGAGACGGTGTTGACCGATACCGTCCCCTCCGACCAGTACCAAAGCCCGAGGACGCTCACGAGGCAGAGAAACAGCAGCGATGAGCCTCCGGTATAACCGATCCCGAGCGATCGGTCGGCGAAGTCGGCCATCGTGGTGCCAAAGGTGGTCGAGGCCACGATGGTCGCCCAGTAGAGAAACGGATGAAAGCGCTTCGCGACGATCTGTGCGATCACGAACGCGATGAGCAGCACCGCGAACAAGGCTGTCCCCGCCAAATAACCCCAATTCAGCGTCATGGTGACGGTATCACCGCCAGTCTCGCCGAGCGTTGTGGCAAGAATTTTGATGATCCAGAAGCCGAGCGTAACTTCAGGGACTTTGCTCAATGCGAATTTCTGGGCTGGGGTCATGATTGCATTTCCGTTATGTAGCCGGCCACCCGGCGCGTGCGAGGACGCACCGGGTTTGTTCGTGGGACATGCTGCGGTCAGTCCGGATGGGGACCTTCTGTCTTGTTTTCGAGTACCTTGCCGCTCGCGGCATCGACGCCGACTTCCTGCGTCCGCGAGCCGTTCTTGATGTCGAACGAATAACGCAGGCCACTGCCTCCGGATTCGCGCTCAAGCTCTTCGTCCGTGATCTTGCCGGGATGGGCCTTGAGAGCGGTTTCCCGGGCCTGCGTGATGGTGACCTTCGCTTGACCGGCAAGCTTTTGACCGGTGTAGGCCAGCGCCGGCACCATGAGCGCCAGCAAGATACCTGCGGCGCCCAAGGCGCCCAGGCGGTACGGGGTAGTCCTGATCATGTGTCTCTCCAATTCGCCCCCGCTTGCGAACGGATGCGCGGCGCGTCGGCGACGGCCCGCTCCGATGAGGTGACCATGGCCCCGGAGACTGAGGACAGAATGAGCATGGGTGCGGCGAGAAGAGAAAAGTGCGCTATGCCGGTAATGTGACGCGCGCGAGAACGCCGGCTGCCCCGTCGGGGCGGTTCTCGACGGTCAGGACAAGACCATTGCGCTCGGCAATTCGCCGCGCGATCGCCAGCCCCAGACCGGTTCCCTCGACGTCCGGCGGCGACGCGCGATAGAACCGATCGAAGATGCGGGAAATGGCGCCGGGCGGCAGACCGGTACCCGTATCCAGAACCTCGACAACGCTTCGCCCGTCGCGCAGAGTCAGGGAAATGTCCACCTGCCCGCCGGATGGCGTGTACCGCACGGCGTTATCGATCAGATTTGCGAACAGAACGCGCAATTCCTCGACCGAACCATGCAGCGTCGCGGACGTCTCCATCCGGGCCCCGAGATCGATGCCCTTGTGTTCGGCCAGCACGACATGATCGCCGACGCAGTCGAGCAGCAGCGGACCCACCTCAACCGTTTCGCTGAGGGGTGCTACGGGCTCGTCGAGGCGCGCCAGCCGCAGCAGTTGACCGACAAGGGCGCTCGCGCGCTTCACGCCCTGCGCAAGTGCCGCCTTGCCAGCCTCGAATTCCGCTCCGACCGAACCGGAGCTGTTGATCTTGAGGTTATCCACCTGGATTTGCATCGCGGCGAGCGGGGTGCGGAGTTCATGCGCCGCGTCGGAGAGAAATCGCTTCTGCGCTTCCACGGCGGCGCGCAGGCGCACGATCAGGCCGTTCATGCTTTCGACCAAGGGCGCCACTTCGACCGGAATTCCGGTGAGGGGAATGGCTGCGGCCGCCACCGCGCTTCGATTCGCAATATCCCGCGCCAGAGTGTCCAGCCGTCCAAGCATCCGGTTCAGCGCCCAACCAACGACGAGCCAGGACAGCGGTATCACGATCAGGATGGGAGCTGCGGCTCCCACGGCGGCGCTTCGAGCAAATTCCTGACGAACCTTGTCGCGCTGCGCGACCTGCACGGTCCAGGTGTCGTTGTCCGTCGAATAGACCCGCCAGGGCTCGCCTACGATGACGACATTTTCAAAGCCGGGCTTGCTCGGCCGCGCGATATCGAGACCGCGAAGCGTGGTGTGGGCAACGACGCCACCCTTCCAGATCGTTACCGCAATCTGATCTTCCGGATCCTGATCGCTGGCCGGCGGCGCGTCAGCATCGGGAAGACCCAAACCGGCGTTGAGTGCAACCTGGCGTAACTGTCCGTCAAGAAAATCAGCGGCTTCGTCACGCGCAAGCTTGTAGGCGAGCAACATCGCGGCGGCGCCGACCAAGGTCAGAAGAACGGTCATCGAGACAAGGGTTGCTCGCCGGAGCGATACCGTCGTCATGATTTTTGTACCATCCAGCCCGCCCCCCTCACATTGAAGATGATGTCCTTCCCGAATTTGCGTCGTATCGAGTAGATCAGGGCATCGACCGCGTTGCTTTCCACCTCTTCTCCCCAGCCGTAAATACGCTCCTCCACCTGTGCGCGGGAAAGAATACGACCCGGGCGCTCCATCAAGGCGTGCATTAAAGCGTACTCGCGGGCGGGCAACACCTGCACGATATCAGCATGCGACAACTCATGCGTCTCGGTATTGAGCTCAATCGCGCCCGCCACCAGGTACGATGTCGCCCTGCCCGCCCGGCGGCGGAGGACTGCGCGCATTCTGGCGAGCAACTCCCGTGTCTCGAAGGGTTTGACGAGATAATCGTCCGCGCCGAGATCGAGCCCGGCCACCCGATGGTCGAGCCCGTCGCGCGCCGTGATGATCAGCACAGGTGTATCGAACCCCCGGCTCCGCGCCGCCTTCAAAAGATCGAAACCTTCAGCGCCAGGCAGCCCGAGGTCGAGCAGCACAATCGCATGTCCGCTATCGGCGAGCGCGGCTTCCGCCTCTCCGCCGGCGCGCACCCAATCCACCGACATGCCTTCCTCCGCAAGCGTCCGGGAAAGGCCCTCGCCGATCATCGCATCATCTTCCAAAAGCAGAACGCGCATCGCTAAACCCCGAACCTACAGGCACCGTACACACGAGAACCAGGTTCTATAGCTGGCGATAAACACAAAATATCACACTCCTCTTTCGCCGAATTCTAGTAACATTTTTCTTGGTTTGATAATGGCGCCGCCCGACCGCTATACCGAACCACTTCTGCACTTAGAATCTCGCGCGTCGCGGGAGACCCTCTCATCCGCCTTTTGCGAGACGGATCTACTCGGAACATGATCAGTCGCGGGGGCCTGAGAATGACAGACTTATTTTGGAGCACCTGGGAAGTTATCTCGCTGATAGAGCAAGCGGTCGACCAAAGCGCCCTTCAAGATTGTCTTATAAGCATCGCCAATAGTTACGGGTTTGCTTCAGTATTTGGTGGAATCGTACCACCAGCTGATATGCAAAATTCAAGGACCGAGATACGAACCCGCTCTATGGTGCAACATTTTCCCAAAGCCTGGGCGACCAGATACGTCGCTCAAAATTATCTTCCGCGCGACCCGATCGTTGGTCGCCTTCAAAAGGATCGAAATGCCTTTTCCTGGGCTGAAAGTTACAAGTCGTGTTCGGAGCCAGACAACGCGCGGATAATCGGAGGGGAAGCTGCCGACTTTGGGTTAGTCGAAGGCTTCGTGATCCCGGTCACGACGCTTGATCAGCGGTCAGCGGCATTGTCCTTCGGCGGAGCAAAGGACGATCTCAGCAGTAACGACCGATCAGCCCTTACGTTTCTTGCAAATTTTGCCATCGGGCATTGGTTGTGTTTACGTCGTCCGAGATCAACGCGCAGCAATAAGCTTTCACCTCGTGAATTTGACTGTCTTCTCTGGGCTGGGGAGGGAAAAACCGATTGGGAAATCTCGGTCATTCTCGGCATTTCTCGACCGACGGTAGCGAAACACATCGCTTCCGCTCGCGAGAAACTTGATGCTGTTAACAAGACACATGCGATCGCAATCGCCATGCGTCTAAAGATTTTGGGCTAGGATCTCCGTAGCAAACTCCAGGAACATTTCAATCACCCTTAGCGAGCGCGTTCAAACGCGTAGCAATCATATTTGCGATTCCTTTTAGAGATCGCTGGTAATATTCCCCCTCAACTGCGCCTTTGGCCTTTGATTGATTGCAAGCTTGGCTTTTCGGCTTCGAGCTCACGCACGATTTTTTCCTGCTCCGCGCGAAGCTTCGCCAAGGCATCGGTCTGGATCAGGGATATTGGCAGCGGCTGCGCCGGATGTTCCGCGATCGCCTGCGCTGCCTCGACCGCCGCGGCCGCCTCTCGAGCTTCACGCGCCGCGGATTGTTGCGAGCCAACAACGATGGCCCTTTCCGCTTTCAATTCCTCTTGCGAAGTAGGATCAATACTCCCTCGCGCCTCCTGCCGCCGCTCGACGTCGATTGCACGATTCGCGAGACGCTCCGCAGATGTCGCTTCCCGTTCTTCCTTGACGCGGATTTCCTGGGCGTTCTCGATGAGCCGATCGGCGTTCGTGCCAACTACAGCCTCGACGTCCGCCGGGCTGAGTTGCTGTACGCCACGCTCCTGCAGGCGTTGCAGATCAATCCGATTGGCGAGCGTTTCCAGGTAGCGCCCCGACGTTTCGCGAAATTGCTGCTTCGTCTCTCCATCTAAGAGATCGCTAGTCCGGGAGACCGCATCATTCATGATGCGTAAATCCTGGACCATCTGCTCCGATGTAATTGGCATCTCGCCCTCCTTAACCAAATACTCCACACGTTTGCCAATCGTGTGCAGGATGCCACCGACGGTCTGCGCCATCAACAGCCGCTCGAGCATATCCTTTGCTACGCCGTTTGAAGGCTGCTCCGCCGCAACGGTCCTCCAGGCGACGATGCCCTCGTTCACGACTTTGCGATCCGGCGCCGACATCGGCAGGCGGATGGGGTTTGTTTTCGCCACCCGGATCCGCTGCCGGGCATTGTCGATAAGACGTTGATTGCCGGGATCGGCGGCATAGGCACGATCGCGGGCTTCTCGCGCAGGACGCGGCCGATCCGCCGCCTCGACGATTGCCTTATCCTTCGGACCATAGCTTTGCGAAGAGGCCCGCTCCTTCGCCGAGGTTGCGACGATCTTCAGGCCTTGCGCCTGGGCATGCTGCGCGTAAGCCTCGCGCCACTCCCGGAAAGTCTCTGGATTAGGATGGATCTTCTGGCCGGATTCATTCTTCACCGTGATGACGGCGTGAGCGTGAATATGCCCGGCCGATTCCTTATCCGTGTGAACGCCAAACATGAATTTGTGATCGGCGAAGCGGTCGTGCAGGAAGGCGCGCGCCGCGTCGGCCAAGGCCGTCACACCGGTTCCGGCCTTCGCCGAAATGATCATGTGCATGGTATCGCGCGCGGATTGCGATCGAAGCGACGGCCCCCATTCGCGGGCGGAAATCCGCGCATCCGCCACGTTGGACAGGCTCTTCCCGCGATCGTCGGTCGCCGGACCCCGCTCAATCAGCTTGTTGAGCCTGTAGGTGACGCCATCGCGGCCATGGCTCGTCGCCCCGGGCCGAATGACCACAGTCTCCGCATCAATGCCTGTGGCCGCTGCGATCCTGGCACGAACCGCGGCATCCGAAACGGAATCGAGACGGCGTGGTCTGGCGTCGTATTCCTGATCGGCGGCCTGAGCCTCTCGAATGCGGAATCGCTCCTTGCCGCTCCCGGCCATGGCCGCGACAACGTGCGCTTCGAGCTGTCCGTTATCGTCGACATCGATGCGGGTCGCGTGACGATGTCCGGAGAACGCGGACGCGATCGCCTTCTCGCAAAACGCTCGGCCTTCGGCGTTATCTGCAACACCTGCAACCTTGAGACGGAATGCGCCGACGTCTTGGCTTTCCGCGCGCTTCGAAAAGTCGGTCGACCAAGCCTTCATCTCCTCGGCCACGGCCTCCCGGTCCGTCAACAGCCGCCCGTCATGGGTCTCAAGCGTAACATCCTCGCGCTGCACATACTGGCCGGTCGCCGTGGCGCGCGCGGCACCGCGCGCATAAGAAACCACCTTGATGACGGCAGGCTGGTAGCCGGCAGCGAGCTGCCGGGCTCGACCAAGAGGACCGCCCTGCCCTCCCCCGGTCGAGTTCACTCCGGCTCCAGCACCGGCGCTGATGCCTCCGGAGATCGAGCCCCGCGCCCCACGCGAAGGTGAGGCCCCAGGGCCTGCGCCGGCACCTCCGCTCGCGGCCGGGATCGCGCGAGCCCGCTCCTCATCACGCTCGCCCGTAATTGTCGCGCCGCGAATGATATCTTGTGCCGGCGGCATCTTGGGAAGCGGCGCGACGTGTACTTGCCGTGCGCGGACGTTATCGCCCGGCCGACGCGGCCGCCGACGTTCCGCGCGCGCCTCCACGACTGCCCGACGCGCCGCCTCGACCTGTTCAAGCCACCAGACGATCTGTGCGGCACGGCTCACGTCAATTCCTCGCCTGAGATCTCCGCCGACAGCGCGAGCTTGGCCTCGCGACGTAGTTTCGACCCGTAGGCGACCGTCATCTCAGTCAGCTCGTCGTTGATCGCCGCGATGACCTCGTGCAGCCCTCGCCATACCGGCTCGGTGTCTTCGATGCGAACGGCTTGGCCGCGATGAATCGCCTTGACGACTTGCGCGAGATTGCGGCCGACCATGCGCACCTGGCTCGCCAACTCCACAACAGCGCGCGTGTTTTCGGCCGACAATGCGGGGCCTGCTTGGACGGAGGCGCGGATCAGCCGACGCACCACCTCGGCTTTCGGCAAGCCAAACAACGCGACGGCCTCCTGCAGACGCTGCTCATCTGTCTCGGAGAGCTCGGTCCGAAGTCTCGGCTTGCGTCTCAGTGATGCAGAGCCAGCCATCCGCGTCCCCACACTCTTTCCGGTTGAGCGGCTCGTCGGTCGTCAGACCGAAGCCGAATACGCCGGGCGTTCCGTCAGGACGCCGGCGTCGCGCGTCAGTGCCCTCGGCTGCGCTCAGCAGCCGTTTCCCGGTTTGGCCCACAAACCGGTATCTTGTCAACCAATATCTAATACACTGAATGTTAGACACTCAGCGCATGAAGGCGCTTGCGTCCAAAAAAGCTGTCCGAATGAACTCTCCAACCTTCTGGCGCGCAGTGCCATCCACAAGCTCCTGATTGCGGCAAGACCGCAATTCGGCAAGACGGTAACGCCGGAGAACGGGAATGCCTCAACACCGTAACAACCTCATCCGACATCCCGGCAACGCGGCATCACCGCATTCGCAAAATCACCGATTAACGAACCAGTGCATTGCGACAAAACCGCAATCACGATCTACCGAAAAGAGATATTGCGTGATTGCCGCAAGTTCATTATGTTGTATGTTGTCATTCCGCCGACGGAGCTCACCGCCTAAGGAGGACCAAGTGCCGAGCATCTTCGCCGTGGCAAACCCGAAAGGCGGAAGCGGCAAGACGACCGTCGCGATCATCCTCGCCGGCGAGTTCGCCAAGCACGGTTACTCGGTCGCCATTGTCGATGCCGATCCGCAGGGATCCTCTTACCAATGGCATGCGTCATCGGTCGCGCGGGGCTTGAGCCCGCAGGGCGTCGACCTCGTGCGCGCGCCTGATGAAAAGGCTCTCGCCCAGGCGATCGATCGGCTGGACGGCTATGACGTCGTCGTCGTCGACACCCCCGGCTATTATGGCGATGTCTTGATCCAGTCGGCGCTCCGCGCCGACCTCGTTGTCCTTCCTTGCAAGGTTCACACCTTCGACGCTTCCCAGGTCGTGCGCACCATCCGCAATCTCGAACAGCATGCTGCCAGCTCAAAGCTGCCGATGAGCCAGCATCGTGTTCTGTTCAACGAATACGACAGCCTCGACCGCAACACCCGGCCCCTGAAGGAGGTCGTCGCCTATCTCGATGCAGAAAAAGTTCCCGTTTGCGCCAACGCGCTGTACCGGCGCGTCACCTATCGCACCATGACAAGCGGACACGGCACGTTGTACCAGATGAGCGACAAGGACGAATCGGTCCGCAAGGCCCGTTACAACGCCGATCAGGTCGTCCGCGAATTGCTCGCTGCAAGCCAAGGTGCCGACCAGGGCGACGCCGCATGACGGATCCCGACTCTGCACAGAAACCGGATCGCCCCGCCCTGCCCCGCGACGCCTTCCGCGCTCATCGCGTGAACACGGCGCCGATCGATACCCCCGCGGCAAAGCCGGTCGTGGTAACACCCGCCTATGAAGATCAGGTCGCTGCGCCAGCAGCACATCCGACCTCGACGGAAAGCGCGTCGACCCGCAAGCCATCACGCCCTCAGAAAGCCCGCGATCGAAATCCATTCGATGTCTACGGCGAACGATCCTCATCTCGGCCTTACGCGTTGCGCTTCCCCGATGCGATCGACCTTGTGGTCCGTCAAATGGCCGCCGAGGAGCGAACACAGCCGCTTCGAATCATCGACCGCATAGTTTACGACCACCTCAAACGGATCGGCCGGCTGCCGCCGTCGCACGAAACCTGACAGAGATGTCCGCGCTGAGGCCGCATGTTCGCGGCCACGCGACGCACCAAATGAGGGAAGCGACACAAGCAGGATCACCTTTACGAAAAGTCGTCCGGGAAGGAAGATGAGGGTGGGTCTCTGTCACGGGCAGCTTGCCCTTGCCGCCGAAGCGCCATCAGCATCGGCCAGACTGAGAATTTGCCCGCTGCGGCGCGCCGGGCCAGGATTCGGAGATAGCCTCCTGGATTCTTGATGGCGTTGCCCCGTTGCAGAATGGCCGAGAGCACTACACTGGCTTGTCCATCGCCCATTGCGATGCGGGCTTCCTCCCAGGCGCTTGGACTAATGCCGAGCATGGAACGAACGGTGGATGCGGTCGTAATGAGATCCTGCGGCGTGCGGATGCCACTGCGCGCATAGTCGACGATGTCGGGACAGAGTTCGACCACCATGCGAATAGGGATTGCGCTGGCCGTTCGAGCGTTGCTGGGGTCAGCCATCTCATGGGCGCCCGGTGCCGGGTCAGGTTCGGATGAACTAGGCTCCTCCGGGCCTGAGTTCTGAGTCCGATCGGCCGATGAAATTGGCGGGACGGGCTCGATCGGATCAAGGTGTTGTTCGAGAGCTTTGACGATCGCTTTTGCCAAGCTCACTAGTTCGACAACGATGGGCTCAAGAATCTCACATTTCGGGACGCGAGGAAGCCGGGTCAGGATCTCTCGGAACGTCCGATGATAGGAGGCCCAATCGGCGGCGACACCCTGCTCCACACCAGTCGCAATCATCTTGGCGATGTCACGCCGCGCCAAGGTCATCCGTTCGCGAAGAATGCCGAGCGCCTGGCGCTTGGCGATGGCGGCTTCGGCCGCGGCAGCGAATTCGTCGGATCGGGCCACGATCGGTCCGAGATCGAAGCCAAACGCCTGTTCGATATCGCCGGAAGGCGTCTTGCGTGCGTAGCGTTTGCCATTCGGACTATCCCTTCGGAGAACGAGTCCGTGATCGACAAGCGCCGCAAGATGGCGGCGCAAGGTCGAGGCTGCCATCCCATGCGCGCGCAAGGCAAGAAGCCGATTTGAGGGAAACACGACCAGATCGGTCGCGCCGGCAGTCAATACTGTGTCGGGATGAAACGAGAGCAGTGCGTTCAAAACCATAAGCGCGCGATCGGAGATGGCGAGCGATGCCCGCGCCTCACAGATGTTTCGGAACACCTGCCATTTGTGCGCGGGCTTGCCCTCGGGGAATTCTCTCACGCCGCGTTGCGCCTCGACGGTACTGAGCGACAGCGGTCGCCGCCCAAACGGCGTAATCGGATTTTGGTCAAGCATCTCCATTCGCGTCCTCTCGTTAGCGAGAGCGCGGGCAAACAAAGACCGTGGCGTAAAAACGCGAGTCCCCTTGAACTGTCGGATGGCGCGGGCTAAAATGCCTCTATGCGATAGGGGCATTGTTGGCGATTGGCGTCGCCAGCCCGTTCATCCTCATGAGAGACCCGGCTCTGCCGGGTTTTTCTTTGTCCGAACGCACCTCTCTTGGTTGAATCGAATCCGTCTATTATATTGAATGTTGACCGGCCGTCCAACATGGAGGCTTGACCGGCGGAGCGGCGGAACCGTTTGCGTTTGGAACTGCGAGGAATCAGCGATGGGTGAGAAGTGTTGCCGCCGAAAGGCAGCTCACGCAGCGCAAGGCAGCACCTTGCGGAGTGCGTTCCACGCAGGATTGGAAGCGCTCAGGCTGGAATCGGGGCTGAGCCGGCGGGAATTCGCGGAGCGGCTTGGCATTCCGCGATCGAGTTATTTCCACTTGATGACATCGGCAGCCAATCCCAGCCTCGATTACATCGAGCTCATAGCCGAGCGGGCGGGTATCGACCCGCTGAGATTGCTTCACCGGCAGGTTAGCCCCACGGCCGGACGCCGCGCGGACATCAGGGATACTCGGGCGGCAAGATGAGTCGTTTCAAAGATTTGCCTGTAAAATTCTCCAACGTCCAATATACTGGACCTCGGGCTTGGTGTATGTTCCCCGGCGTTTCTCCCGGTGGACCCGAAAGCCAACCTACCATGTCACCAGTCCGCAAACCCCAGGCGACCGATCATTCTGTTCTGAGTGAAATGCTTGCAGCCCGGCTCCAGCAACTCGAAATCGAGAACGGTGGGACGGAACGCTTCCAGCGAAAGCTAGGCCTTGCGCGCGGCACCTACTACACGATGGTGCGTGGTAGAGGAAATCCGACGCTCCGAACCATCGAACGCATCGCATCGAGCCTCAATATGAGTGTATTCGAATTGCTTGGCTTCAACGATACCGATGCCCGTCGTGCGCTGAATAAAAGCGGTATCGATTACGATGAGTTGGTTTCCGCAATCGAAAAGAAAAATCAAGCCGAGCGTAGCCTTGCGCGTCAGACGCGATCACGCAAATTGCCATACTGAAATTAGCACAACCGGAAGGCGGAAAGCGGCGGGGAGGCCAAAACCTCCCCGCCGATCCGCTATGCGGCGACGCGCTCGCTGGCTTGCGCCAGCCGGCCCAACTCCAGACCGATGAGATCGACGGTGTAAACCCGCTGGCCGTCGCGCTCAAAGCTGTTCTGCCGAAGTCGCCCGCGGACGTGGACCAAGTCTCCCTTGCTGATGTGCTCGTTCACGTAAGACTGGATCGCCTTTGTGAAGATTGTGACCTCGTTCCAGTGCGCGTCGTCCTTCCACTGACCTTTGTCGTCCTTGAACGGGTAGTTGGCGCAGATGCTGACGCGAACAGTCTTGCCGACCTGCTTGATGGTTCCGACCCGACCGATGAGAGTGAATTCGGCGATATTGCGCATTATCTTTCTCCATCTTGTGGGGCTGTGCCCCGTTGCGATGGCGATCCGTTCATGGCCGGGAAGACGAAACAGAGCCGGAGCCGCCAGAGGCGAGCGGAGGGCAAGCGCAGCGCTGCGCCCCGGCCGGAGCCACGAATTTTGGCGCTGCAGGCGCATGCGCGAGGAATGCTGGTCGGGGTCCCCGCTTGCGGGGGAAACCGGCAGGGGAAAATTCTTGGCTCCAGGGGCCGACGTGCCGTCGACGGCCATAGGAATCCAGCCATGCAACCGGGAGCGACAGCCCGAACAGGGGAAAGATCTGCGATCGTCGCCAGCGCCCGGATCTTCGGCGGACGGATCAAAAGGGACGGCCATGTGATCGTTGCGGCGTTTCGCACATTTGCCGACGGACGACATTTCGGAAGCGCCGACCTGTCCTGACGAGTACGATCGTCTTGGCGATTCCCAGGATGCGTGCGGCCCGCGCGGAGAGACCGAGCACTGCGGAACGGCCGCGCAGTTTCAGTTTTCCGCGACCCCCGGGGCGCTCGATCACCTGCTCGCAGCCAAGTGCGTCCATGGCTAAAGCTCAAGAATGCCAGGCAAAGCGAGGAGGTGAAGATGAGGTCGACCATTACGTCACGCCCGCCGCTTTTCGTTGAGGTGCGAATTGATCTGCGACATCAAAATCGGGCCGAGCGAGAACTCTCCGGCCTCCGCTTTTCGAGTCAAACCGCGCAGGTAACCGCCGGCGGACCTGATCGCCGTGCCACGCTGCAGAATGCACGCGACAACAATCGCAGCCGGCGTCTCACCGAGGATCGTTTGCGCCTCCTCCCAGGCACTCGGACTAATTCCGAGCATCGATCGAACCACGGCGGCGGTGGCGAGGAAATCCCGCCAGTTCGAAATCCCGCCCTTGGCGTAATCGACAATATCGGGGCAGGCGCTCAGCACCATTCCCAACGGATAGGTCCCTTCCGCCACCCTCGGTGCTTGGGGTGTTGGCTCAGCCCTCGCCGCCCTGCCTTCTCGAAGGCTAGGTTCAAGATCAATAAGGGGGTCTGTATTTGAATTCTGTATGTGGCGCTCAGAATGGGACTCATTGGCGCTAGGATTCTTGGTTTTGATATGTGTTTCCAGAAGATTGAGCACATCATCGGCAAGCTGTGACAGCTCTTCGGCGATCGGCTCGAGTTCTTGCCGCGTTGCCGTGCGCGGAATCTGGTCGATGATCGAGCGGAAGGCGGCGTGGACCTCCTGCCAATCGGCCGGCCCCTGCCCTCCCCTACGGGTCGGGACGCCTTCCTCGATACCGGTTGCGATCATCTTGCCTATATCGCGCCGGCACAGCGTGATCCGCTCACGGACGAGCTTTAGCGCCCGCGCTTCTGCCTCAATGTCCGCCGCCAGGCTCTCGAATTCCTCCGATCGGACAACCAGTGGCGAGATATCGAAGCCGAAGGCCAGCTCGATCTCGCCGGCGCTGCCCTTGCGAGCATAGCGCTTGCCGTTTGGACTATCGCGCCGAACGACCAAGCCAGCATCGACGAGTACAGCAAGGTGACGCCGCAATGTCGATGCCGGCATCCCATGCGCCCGCAGCGACAACTGATAATTCGACGGGAAGACGATCAGATCGTCCTCTCCCGTGAGCGCGGTCTCAGGATGGAAGGTGAGAAGCGCGTTCAAAACCGAGAGCGAACGCTCGGACACACCCAGCCGCGGCCGCGCCGTGCAGATGGCGTGAAAGATCTTCCATTTGTGTACGACCTTCTCGGGTGGCCGCGTGGTGGCCACCATTTGGCTTGCCACGTGGGCAAGCGTCAGTGATCGCCGCCCAAAGGGCGTCGTTGGAGCGTGTGACTGCATGTCTTTGCCTCTTCAGGGCAAAGGAAATCGGCTCGCCAAAACGACGCCGTCTCTCACGAGACACTTGACTGCGATTCGCGGAAGTGATTCTCTGTCAGTCGCCAAACAGACGAGAGAGGGCTTCCGGACGGAAACGTTTGGGGGCCTTTTCTTTTGCCGCTATGAATCCTTCTTCGTATTGCGGGAACGCGGCTTACACATCGGCGCGGCGTCGAAACGCCGCGTAGATTTCGGGTAGCTGTTCAATCAGGTAAGATCCGAAAGCGGGCGCTGATTTCTCTTCGATCGTGAATTGAAGGCGATCTTTTCCCTGCACGATCTGCACGAGGGGGGCGCCAGTATCTGACTTGATGACCTGTTTGGTCTTTTTGGCCTGACGAGGTGACAGTGCCTTGAGGGCCCGGGCGAAGCGCGAGTCGCTTTCAAGAGCATCGAAGCCAGGTGACACGATCGCTTGGCGCCATCTGTCGCCGGTCTTTGGGAGAAGTTCTGCCAACTGTTCCCACCGAGGCCGGCCAACCTTTGGGGCCGGACCGATGGCGACGATGAGCTCTTCTGGGACGCTGCGCGCGACCGTGATCATGGTCGACAGATTGCCCTTGTGGACCGCCAAGGCCGCCGTCAACGCTGACCGAGCGAACCCGTGATCCTCAAGCCGCGCTGCGAAGAGCGCGCGCTCGATGAAAGAGAGATCGCGCCTTTCGAGATTCTCTCGGCCCTGGGCCACCACGAGTTGCTCGTCGCTCAGGTGTTTGACAATGGCCTTAACTGGTCGGCCAAGGCGCTGCAGCGCTTCTAGTCGCCGATGCCCATACGCAACTTGATATCGACCCTCCGTTTGAGGGCTCGGTCTCACCAGAATCGGGACTTGTTGCCCATGTTCAGCAATGCTGGCCTGAAAGGCCTCAAACTCCGCAGCCTTCGCATCGTCCAACCGGTCGCGAATAAAGGATGGATCGATCAGCGCGGGATCGAGCTCCACCACGTGATCTCCACCAGCGAGTTGCTCACGTAGGGCTCTCGCTTCGTCGGCATCCTGCGATAGGCTCTGCAGAGAGAGTCCCATAGCCTTAAGCGATCCCGATTTGACCGGGGTGCGAGTTTGCCGGTCATCGGATGATGGCTGCGCGGTGATTGGGGCCATCATGGCTTTGAGCGCGTCACGTCGCTTGTTCACACCGCCCTCCCCCATGCCTCTTTGACAAGATTCTCGATCTCGGCATGCGCGCCATCGAGGGATTCAAGAGCGCGGTCGTAGGTGCTTCGAACGAAATTCTCGCGGCCGACTTCGTACAGCGTTTGTTTGGTCAACCCCGCGTCTGAGATAGCCGTTGACTTCAAAATTGCGGTCGTAAGGACACGCTCGCCGAACAGGCTGCGCATGAGCCCAACGATTTGGCCCTGGGGACCATCGGTGGGCTCAAAACGCGTAATCACGTAACGAAAGAAATCGTAATCGGCGTCGCCGCCGGCTTGCTCGACCACATCGAGAAGACTCGCAGTCATGTGCAAGAACTGCGACATCGACGCGACGTCGAGCATCTGAGGATGGATCGTCACCAAAACACTGCGAGCGGCACATAGCGCGGAGAGCGTGAGAAAACCTAGAGATGGCGGGCAGTCGAGAATGACGACGTCATAGTTGTCTTCAACTGACGCGAGTGCACTTGCGATGCGCGAGAAAAACATGCGCTCGGAGCCGCGGTTGCGTTCGGCCAGGACTTTTGGCGTATCGTGCTCGAACTCCTGGAGCTCGAGATTGCCCGGAACGATATCGAGGCCCGAGAAATAGGTTTTCCGGATAATCTCGGACAACGGTCGGCGAGCGTCATCGTAGCGGATTGCGCCATACAGCGTTTCGTTTTCTTGGAGATCAAATTCTGGCTGGAGGCCGAATAAGGCAGAGAGCGATGCTTGAGGATCAAGATCAATCGCCAGAGTGCGATAGCCCCTCATCGCGAAGTGTTGCGCCACGTGAGCGGCGGTCGTGGTTTTGCCAGAGCCGCCCTTGAAATTCGTGACAGCGATGACCTGGAGATGCTCACCCTCGCGACGGTTCGGGGCGTAGCTCTGTTTGGTCTTCGCAAGCGTGCGTCGGATTTCGTGCACTTGCTCCAATGAAAATAGGCGGCGCCCACGAGCCGTCTTTTCTGCCTCAGGGGCGTCGCCGGCAAGTGAGAGATGGCGAATATAGGCGTCGGTAACGCCGATCAGCTTTGCTGCTTCGCCGGAGGTGAATTTGCGGAGCTCTTTCAGAGACGACGGTGGAAACGCGCGGAGCCGCAACTCCTTGAGCTGGGCGCTAAGAAGATCGGCATCCGACTCCACAAGCCGCGTTAGAGAGCGGACTTTCTTGCCGGTTCGGTGGCTGGCATCATTTGCTGCTAGAGCCGTCATATACGCTCGGTATCCAAATTTTCCACGTTGAGCGTAAATTCGGCGACTTCTCCGAGTCGGTCAAGCAAATAAGGGTTAACGGAAATTAACCACTTGGCCCAGCCGAAGTGTTCTCAGCTGAGAACTTCAACTCGCCGCTGGCAGTTCTCAGCTGAGAACTGCCATGTGCGGGCAAGGCCTGCCGCTGGTCGGGGCCCATGGTGCATCAGAGAATCAAGCGCGCTGCCCGTCCCAACGATCGTTCTGCCTCATTGTAATAGCTGGCGGCTTGTTGCACCGACCGATGCTGCGACTGCTGCATCGCCTCGGGCAACGCGACGCCCTGGCGCGCCGCCTCCGTCAGATACCCCGACCTCAGCCCATGCGCCGAAAACTCCCGCGGCTCCAGGCCGGCCATGGCGCAACGCCGCTTGACGATCAGGTTGATCGACTGCGGCGTCAGCGTCCGTTCCTCGATCGCCTCCCAGCGGTCGATGGCGCGGAACACCGGTCCTTTGGCGATGTCGGCGCGCTCAAGCCATTCCCGCAGCGCGTCGACTGGCGGCCCGATCAAAAGCACCCCGCCCCCCTCGTCCGCGACCCCGGTCTTGGTCCGGCCGAGCTGGATCGTTACGCATGGCAAGGTTGGCGAATGGGGGTCTTTGGGGTCGAGCGGCACGGCGGGCTCGTCGCTGATCTGCTCGACGCGAAGCCGCGCCACCTCGCTGCGGCGCCGGCCGCCGGAGGCGAAGGCGAGGAGCAGGATCGCGAGATCCCGGGTGTCGACGAGCCGGTCGGAGCGGCAGGTCGCGAGCAGCCGGTCAAGCACGTCGCGAGTCACTGCCCGCTTGCTCTTGCGCTGGCGCGGCCGGACGCTGGCCCGGACCGCGAGCCGCAAGGCCGCACGAAGACTGGGGGCGTGGAACGGACCCTCCTGCCCTTTCCAGCGATGCAGCGTGCCCCAGTTCGCCAGCCGGCGTTTGACCGTCGACGGCGCATGCGGCCCATCGGTCCGAAGCAGTAAGGCCTCTCGCAGCTCCGTCGCGACCTTGGCCGGCATGCCGTGTTGCGGATCGGTTTCGCGCTCGGCTGGATCCCACAGGTGATGCGCGACGTATTTCAGGGCCAGGCTTTCCGGCGCCGGCCACGGCAGTGGCGCGCCGGTCGCGGCTTTCGCCCAGCCCTCAAGGTAAGCGAGATCGGAGGCGAGTGCCCGCAGCGTGTTCTCGCCCATGCCTTCGCGAGCGAGATGTTTTAGGGTCGCAACGTCGTCGTCGGTGAGGAGTTCGGCGAGCCGATCGCGCCGTTCCATCGGCAGGATCGCCGAGAACGCGTCGAGCTGCAGAGCCCGCCGGGTTTCGGGGTCAGAGATCAGCGCGCGGGAGGTGATGTCGTCCATCGGCAGCGCTCCGTCAGAAGCCGTAGCTTCGATCCGCCCAGCGCAGCAGCACGCAGGCGTCGGGGTCGGGAAGGCGGACGCGCTGGGCCATCAGGCCCTCAGCGATGGTGCGTCCGACATCGGGGTCGACCCAGTGGCCGTGGGTCATCAGGAAGAACCAGCCGAAGGGCAGGCCGATCTCTCGGTCCACAGCCTCGACCCGGTCCATCAGAAGGTGAACCGAAGCCTCCGGCGTCATGAGCAGCCGCTCCTTTGGCGGCTGCAGCGGCCGCGGGATAAAGCCGACCTCGCGCTCGCCCTGGTGGGTGTAATCGCGGGCGTCGAGCGCCCAATGGGCGAAGACGCGCTGCGGTCTGGCGCTCGATTCCTCCCAGTCCTGAAAGAACCGCAGCTCGCGCGGGACAAAATCAAAATAGTCCGCGACCGCGTCGAGGAACGGCGTCTCGCGCGTTCCGCCCGGCCCGCTCTCGCGAATGACACGCCGTTCCAGTTCGGGCCGCTTGGCCTCCCGCTTCTCGCGTTCGACGCGACCGCAGCGATCGAGGAAGCTGCGGACATGGATCACCGCGCCGCCGGCGCGGCCGAGGAGCCGATAGACCGGGCCGGACAGGCGATCGGAGTCCAGAATCTGATCGGTGCGAGGCCAGCTCGGATCGAGTAGTTCCGATTCTCCCCGGGGTCGATAGTCCGGGTTGACGATCGGGCCGGCGCGCCATTCGGTCTCCCGTCCGAGCGCAATCTGAAGATAGTCGGCCGCGCCGGGCCCGGTCGGCGCCGACACGAAGGCACCGGTGCCGCGCCATTCGGTGATCTGCAGATCGGTCTCTTTCAGGCGCAACCAGACCGCCTTGATGTCGCCGCTGTCCTTGGCGATCTCGGCCGCCATCCATGGCCGCAATTCACCAATCCGCGTGCCGTCGGGCCGGAGGACCGACCTGGTGTCGCGCCAGTAATCGTCGTCGATCGGCGCGACGCCAAAGGCAAAGCCCGGAAACGCGGCGGCCAGCGCAGGGATGAGGTCGGCGTCGACCGAGGCTGGATCGAGCCCGGCCAGGACGGTTTCGAGCGAGGCGGCGTCCGGGAGGCGGGCAGGGGTGGTCATGCCGGCGCACCTTTATCGGTCCAGGGGTTCAACAGCGGCACGCCCAGCGCCGCAAAATCCTTGGTATTGCGGGTCGCGAGCACCAGCTCGCGGTCCAGTGCCGTGGCCGCAAAAAACCCGTCCATGACCGAGAGCGCAAAGCCGCTCTGGCGGGCTTGCGCCATCAGGTCGCCCCAGCGTTCGGCGATCGCGGGATCGATCGGCAGGATCCGACCGGCGAAGCGCGCCGGCAGATCCTCCGCGAGCCAGACGCTCAGCGCCTCACGACGGCGGCCATCGTCCATCAGGGCGATGCCGCGCCGGAGCTCGGCGATCGACGCCACGCTGATGAAGGCCCGGTCCTCGTCGACCGTATCGAGCCAGGCGAGCACCTTGGGGTCCGGCGTCGGCCGGCGCACCTCCGAGAGAACATTGGTGTCGAGCAGGACGTTCATAGATCGAGGTCGCGCGGTTGGTCGCGGGCCCGATCGAGGTCGAGATCGGCGTCGCGCAGGGGCGAGGCCATCAGGAACTCGGCCAGCGTGCCCTTGCGGACGGTCTTGCGCGCCCATTCCTCGGCCGAGACGATGACGACGCTCGGCTTGCCGTGGCGGGTGATGATCTGCGGGCCGCTTTGGGCGCGCTCGATCACCTCGGAGAGGCGCGCCTTGGCGCCGGCGACGGTCCAATGATCCGATTCGAGGGTCTGGGTTTTTCGGGGGGCTGTCATGATCCGCTCCTATGACCATAATGACCATCGTGACTATAAGGAAGATCGCGCCGACTTTCAACGGCCACCGTGCGGGAAAGACACCCTTGCGCTAGTATCGGGGCGAACGGACGGAAGCGTCATGGGCGGTCACGCGAAACAAAACCAGCCGCGGCCGGCGCCGGCCGACGAAGCCAGTGCGACCAGGCTCGATCGTCGGGCCGTTCGGACCGTCGATCTGACTGAGGAGGACATTGCCGCGATCAAGGTCTCGGAGATAACGCCCGGCTTTGAGCACCTCGATGCCGAGCTTGAGCCGGAGCCGGCCTCCCTGGTCGAGCAGGGCGTGCGCTTCGGCCGAGAACTCGGACAGCGCGGCGGGAAGACTGAGGGTCGGCCGGCCGACAAGGCCTTTCGCGACAGCCTGTTCGACGATTCCTGACCGCGATCGCGCCCACAGGCAAATAGCCGGCGCCGAAATCGACCGGGAGGGTAGGGGACAGTCTCTTCCGGAAGAAGGGAGGGCGCTGGCACGGGATGCCTTCTCTCGTCGGCAGGCCCGGCGGGGGATGATTTTCCCGGCTGCGGGCGCTCAGAATCGCTGATTTGCGCCGTGCCGTCCAACACTATCGATAAGGGCTAGTTATCGATAGTGAGAGGGGTGCGCGAAAAGGCATCGCTATGACGGAAGTGAAAGGCGTGATAGCTTCCGTTTAATCGATTCCTGTTAGGGTTATCAAAGCCTTGCCAACTGGCTATCAAATCCCCGATCCGCTGCCCTGGAGCCAGATCGCCGGGCCGCTGGCGGCCGCCGAAGACGCGGTCGCGCGCCTCGACGAGCGTCTCGCCAAAAGCCCGATCCGCGCCGGCTGGGCCGCGCGGACTCACTTCACCGATGCCTGCGCCACTCTGTGGCTCGAGGGCGAGCTCGTCCACCTCGAGGATCTCGTTCTCCACGACGCCGGCATGGACGTCCGCGCGCCGACCCACGAGCTGACCCGCGCACATGCCGTATTGCGCGCGCGACGGCGCATCGCCGACGCCAAGCCGGATTGGGCGCTGTCGGCCGCCGGGCTCGCCGGACTGCGGGGCCGGGGCGGTCAGGGCGACCGGGAAGAAGAAGATGGCAGCCGAAAGGGGGAAAGCGGAGTGAAGGCCGATCCAGACGATGCCGATGGTGAGGCTGAACTGGATGTGTCGCTCGAGGTGGCAGCGCCCGACGATCGGCTGGCTGACGCTTATGCAGCGCTCGACGCCGCGATCGCCAAAACCGACCAGACCCTCGCCGGCGAGATCGCCAGCCAGGCGAAGCGAGCGCCCGAGCGCGACCCGCTGGTCTACGACCTCGATTGGGACGAGGACGAACGGCTCGATGACTGGCGCGCCGTCGTCGGTCAGACGCGCAGCCTTCCTCCGGCTCTCGCGGCGGCGATCGCCGCCGACGCCTGGGCCGCGATCGAGCCGCTGCAGCACACGCCATGGCTCGGAAGGCTGCTCGCCGCCGCGCTGTTGCGCCAGCGCGGCAAGACGCGTTGGCATCTGCCTTGTCTCCATGACGGGCTCAAAGCGATCCCGCGCGAGCGGCGGCGGCCGCGCGACGCGGCCTCCCGGCTTGCCGTGCAGCTCGAGGCAATCGCCGCGGCGGCCGACACCGGGCTGAAGGCTCACGATCGCTGGCAGACCGCCCGCACGCTGCTCGCCCGCAAGCTCGCCGGCCGCCGCTCCACCTCCCGATTGCCGGCGTTGCTCGACTACGTCCTGACCCGGCCGATCGTCTCGGCCGGCATGATCGCGGAAGAATTGAAAATCACGCCGCGCGCGGCGCAAGACCTCGTCGCCGAGCTCGGACTGCGGGAGGCGACGGGGCGAGGGCGTTACCGGGCGTGGGGAATTCTATGAGATCGCGACCGGACGGAAGTGACAAGGGAAAAGACACGATTCCGCGATACAAATCACAATCGAAAAGTTAACGTTTCGTGCGCTGCGCACGGAGAGCCGAAGAGAAACGACGATGACCACCGCCCGCCACATCGTGACCTTGCTGAAGAGCCACATCGACGGTGACAAGGACCGTTTCCTCGCCACCGCGATGCAACTTGCCGCGCACGAAGCCCGGCAAGGTCACGGCAAGCTGGCCCAGGAGCTCAAGGAATTGGTGGATGCGGCGAAAACGAAAGAACCAGCGATCGGGCGGGAGGCGCGACCTGTTCCGCTGGTCCAACCCAAAGGGGAACTCGCCGTACTCCTGAATGCGCGCTATCCGGACCTCCGGCTTGGGGACATGATTCTGCCGGAGGCGCTCCGCGTCCGCCTCGGCCGTGTGCTGAGCGAACAGCGCCAACAGCAGAACCTGCGCGATCATGGCCTTCACCCGCGGCGCAAGCTGCTGCTGGTCGGCCCGCCCGGTTCGGGCAAGACAATGACCGCTGCCGTGCTGGCGGGCGAGTTGCATCTGCCCTTGTTCACGATCGTGCTCGATGGACTGATCACGAAGTTCATGGGCGAGACCGCCGCCAAACTGCGTTTGGTGTTCGACGCCATGCAGGCGACCCGCGGGGTCTATTTCTTTGACGAGTTCGACGCGATTGGCGCGCGACGCAGCGAACGACAGGACGTCGGCGAGATCCGCCGTGTGTTGAACTCGTTTCTGCAGTTTCTGGAACAGGACGAAAGCCATGGTCTTGTCATTGCCGCGACCAACCACCCCGAGCTCTTGGACAAGGCGCTGTTTCGACGCTTCGACGACGTGATCGAGTATGCCGTGCCGAACGCCGGCTTGGCCGAAGCGCTGCTGAGGGCGAGGCTCGGCCGCTTCGACACCCGCGGACTCTCCTGGACGGAGGCCGCACAACAGGCGGTCGACCTGTCGCAGGCAGAGATCGTTCGGGCCGCCGACGATGCAGCAAAGTCCACTCTTTTGCGAAACGGCAAGCGGATCACATCGGAAACGCTGCAAGAAGCGTTAACGGAGCGTCGGCGCGCCTCGTTGACGGGCTAGCAGCGCGCACATGGCAGACGATTTTCCGCGCGATCGGCCGCACCTCCTTCTGCGCAACAACGGTGTGCGGGAGGCCTACCGGCGGCCGAACCAAATCATTACACCCCCAGCGCTGCCCGATCGCGAGCGCGCGGCCCATGCACACGCGCTCGCTCAAACCGTTGGACAGGCGCTCGATGCCGCCCGCCACCAAATGGCGGAGCGAGACGCAGGCGTCGCTGTCGGCACGCCCGGCTTCTATCTCGAGATTCAGTTGCCCGGTTCAGAGCGCGCAGGCCTCGATCTCTTGGCTGACCGCCGGCAGCATATGGAAGTCGTCGCCGTGCGCGAACCGGAACAGCCAGGCGATCCATTGCGCGCATCGGTGTTCGTGCCCGCGCGCGCTGAAAACTTCTACCTTCGCAAAATCGAAGCCTATCGCACGACGGACACGCAGTCAGGGCGCCCCCGAAACGAACCGCTGGTCTCGCGCATCGACACTGTTCGCCTAGCAACGGCGCGCTCGCTGTTCACCGACGAAGAACGCCTTTTTCCCAACCAAGCAAATGAGCGTGTGTGGTGGGAGGTGTGGCTGCGCGACGGGTACCGAGAAAATTTCGAGCGCGTGGCGCAGGCCCTGAACATCACGCTCCGGGCTCACGCCGTACGCTTTCCGGAGCGCGAGGTGGTATTGGCGTTGTCGGATGCCGCGGCGCTCGATCGACTCGTGGCCCACAGCGACGTCGTTGCCGAACTGCGCCGAGCAAAGGACACCCCCGCATTCTTCATGGGGCTTGGCGGCGCGGAGCAGAGAGCGTGGAGCGACGAGTTGCTCGCTCGGCTTGCGGCACCCGCGGAAGAGAGCGTCGCAGTGTGTCTGCTCGACAGCGGGGTGCGCCGCACCCACCCGCTGATCGAACCGTCACTCGCAGAAGCCGACTGGCACACGATCAACCCAACATGGGGCGCAGACGACACGCCAGCCTGGCAAGGCCACGGCACGCGCATGGCAGGTGTCAGCCTCTACGGCGATCTCGTCCCGGTGCTCGCAGGGAGCGATCCGATAGCGCCGGCGTATCGCCTCGAGAGCGTACGCATCCTGCCGCCGACGTCGGGACCGGCGAATGATCCCGAGCTCTACGGGGCGATCACAGGCGAAGCCATCGCGCGCGCTGAGATTCAGGCCCCGCAGCGGCGGCGGGTGATTGCGATGGCCGTCACGAGCGCGAACCCGGCGCGCGGACGGCCGACGTCGTGGTCGGCGGCTGTCGACCAATTGTGTTTCGAGGAAGCAATCCGCCGCCTGATCATCCTGTCGGCGGGCAATATTGCGGACGAGCTGACGCCCGCGGATCATTTGACGAAAAACGACCTCGAACCGGTTGACGATCCGGCGCAGGCTTGGAACGCATTGACGGTCGGCGCCTTCACCGACAGGGTCGACATCATTGATCCGGACTTCGTCGGATACGCGCCGGTCGCGCCGGCCGGTGAGCTGTCGCCACGCAGCCGAACGTCGGTGACTTGGGATCGGCAATGGCCGGTCAAGCCGGATGTCGTTTTCGAAGGCGGCAATCTCGCCCATGACGGCGCCTCGCCAGGAGAGCCGATCGACGACCTTCAAATCCTGACCACCTATTTCCGCCCGGAGAACCGCCACTTCACGACGATCGGCGACACCAGCGCCGCAACCGCTTACGCTGCCGGCATGGCCGGCGCAATCCTGGCGGCGCGGCCGAATTTCTGGCCTGAAACAATCCGTGCCCTGATTGTGCATTCGGCCGAGTGGAGTCCAGCGATGCGGGCGCGGATCGATGCCTGTCACGGAGCGAAGACGCAGATCCAGTCCCTCGTCCGTCGCTACGGCTACGGCGTACCTGATCTCGGGCGGGCATTGCTGTCGACGCGCAACGATCTGACCTTGATCGTCGAGGATGAATTGCAGCCCTTCCAGCGCGAGGGCACGGCCGCGGCGAAGACGCGCGACATGAAGTTGCACCGGTTGCCGTGGCCGAAAGACGAACTTGCGGGTCTTGGAGATGCGCAGGTTGAGCTGCGCGTGACACTGTCATATTTCATCGAGCCCAATCCCGGCGAGCGCGGTTGGACACGCCGGCACCGATACGCTTCGCACGGCTTGCGTTTTCGGATGAAGCTGGCGACCGAAAGCGTCGACGAATTCCGAGCCCGCATCAATCAAGCCGCTCGGGATGAAGAAGAGGGTGCGCCAGGCGGCGGCGGCGAGGACTGGCTCCTGGGCACGTTCCGCGATCGCGGATCTCTCCATGCCGATTTCTGGTCCGGGAGCGCAGCCGACCTGGCCGAGCGCGACGCGGTCGGCGTGTTTCCTGTCGGCGGCTGGTGGAAGGAAAAGCCCTATCTAGAACGCTTCGACGCGCTGGCGCGATACGCTTTAGTCGTGACCATTCGAACACCAGGCATCAACGTCGATATCTTCACGCCGGTCGAAACATCGCTCACCGTCCAGACCGCGGTCGAGACATGACATTCGAAGTGGACTACACGAGTACAATGCATGTCGAAGGCTAAGGAACGCGCGCTCATCATCTTGGGAGCAGGCGCATCGATCGAATACGGCATCCCGGCAACGATCAAATTCACCGACATCATCGAAGGGGCGGTGATGTCTGATCCATGGGTGCAGAGCCAAAAAGGCGACGTGGCCTTCAAGACAATCAAACGCCGGCTGAAGCGTTACCTACACAATCCGGGAATCGTTCACTTTGAGCAAATCTATCATTGCGCACACGAACTCATCTACCTGCAGCGACCCAATGCAGGCGCGGTCGACGAGTTTCGTCCTATCCTCGTCCCATTTCTGAAGGACACCTCAAAGACGACCAACGACGGATTGCGAGCTTTGGTCAGCAAGATGACCGAGGTCATTTACGACGAGGTTGCAGCACGGAGTGCCGCACCGGCTTGCCCGGTCCATTCATTCAAAGCATTCCTGACCGGTTTGGAGGCGGCAAGCATCCCACGTCTCTACACCACAAACTACGATGACTTCGCGCTCCAGGCCCTTCCAACGCTCTACACCGGCTATGATCGGAAGGGCGCAAGAGAAACAGTGTTCGACGTCGATGGGTTCTGGGATCGCTGGAGCGATCCGAGCCTGTTTTACCTACACGGCTCGGTGCACATGAGCTATTCACACCATCCCGCGGCTGGCCCTTTCGCCGACCTAGTATGGTTTGATGATCCCAAGGAGGCGCGTAAATCAGCGAACTTCTTCGGCAGCGACTTGCGCCGGATGGACGGATCGGGAGTCTTGCGGACGCCGATTGTGACCGGCCTCGATAAGCTGTCGCGACTGCAGCAACGTCCGCTGCCATATTTCTACGCCGCGCTCACGCGCGATGTCATGGAAGCAGACGTGATTTATGTGGTCGGGGCAGGCCTTGGAGATCTTCATCTTAATACTTTGCTCGCGGAGGCTCGGTCGAGACCGAATCCTGCGCCTTTGCTATTTGTTGACTGGTGGAACGGTGGCTTTGATCCGCATGCTCCACCTGATCGTAAATCGATCGAGATGTTCCACGCACTGCGTATCCATATCGGCGGCAGCGGAGTGCCGCCGCCGGCGACGGTCGGCGACTGGCTCGTCTCATCTGACAAAACGGCCGCGATCTGGTCCGGTGGATTCCAACACTTTCTCCAAGAGACGTCTCAGCACGATGCGGTTCGTAAAGCCCTGAATCCAAGGGGGCCCTGATGATGTTCCGAGAGAAAGGGTTGTCGGTCGGCTGTTCGGCCCCGTCAACGCCGTCATAAATAGTCGAGAACCGGAACACCTACCGCGCGAACGGCGAGGAGAACCGACCGCATTTGCCTTGCTGTCTCGCCTCGGACGAACACGCCACACTCAAATGACCGTTCGAGCGCCGAACCCATAAAATTGCTGGAGCCGACGTAGAATTCCGAATCATCGGCCAATACGACTTTCGCGTGGAACGTCTCGCGACCGGATGGCAGCGATGAAGGCAACGCATATTCGATCACTGATACATTCAGGCGGCGGAAATCGGCAGCGCGTGGATTGAACGCGTCCCCACATTGCGCTTCTGCCAAGGGCCTTGAAATCAGAAGACGGAGTACCTCGGGCCGGCAAAGTGTGAATAGCTCCAGCAACAGCTCCACTCCTTGAGGGTCCAAAAACGGGGAGAGGACAACCAATTCCTGCTTGGCACCGCGCGCCAGGTTGAAAAACGCATCGGTCGTCTGAAAGACAGTCGGCCAGAGCGCTTGCGCGTCATCGATGGCCCGGCGAAGCGCACTCTTCAAGCCGGGCTCCGTGAGCACCAACCGGACCTCGTCCCGATCTTTATGGACACGAAGGTAGGCGGCGACGCCTTGGAGGTGCTCAGCCAATGCAACAAGCACAGAAGGCTCTGAGTGCAGTCGGGTGGCAAAGCTCGACCGCGTGGCAAGGCCATTCTCGATCAGCGCCCGACGAACGATGGCAACGTGCTCAGCCGAAACGCCTCGCAACCGAGATGATAGATCACGATCCGAACGGCCGATCGCATCCGTGCTGTCGGCTAAATGCGCGATGATCCGCGCGGCCTGCGTGGCGAGCGGATAAAGCTCGCCGATCAGCGCATCGAAACGACGATCATTGAGCAGCTCTGGCATTTTCAAGCGCGAATTGGAGATAACCCTTTATGCGTTCTTCACCGACGATAAAGTCGGGTCGGCCGCGGCCAATGAGCGTTGAGCGACTGAGGTATTTGTTCGCCGTCAAGCAAATCACTTCCGGGATCATGATGCAGTCGGGACAGGCTCCGCCCTTCGTCATGCAGAGATTTCCGAGATTGCAACCCAGTGATGTCGGGAAGTTGCGGAGGTAAGAGAGAAACGCCTCATGGTGATTGCGCCACAGCGCCGATAGATCGCCGAGATCAAGCGTCATCCCGTTGCGGTAGACTACAAACCCGAGATCGGCCGGAAACAGATATTCGCCGATCGATCCTAGATCAAGACCCGAGAACTGCTGTATCCCCTGCATGATGTAATGCGAGTAAGAATGCAGCAACGCATAGGTCATTTTATAGATTGTCGGGTTTGACTTGCGATCATGCTCTTCGAGATAGCCTGACATGATTTCTGCTGAACTCAGCAAAGCCGCCGCGAAATTGTCGGGGTAATCACTCAGCAAAGTGGCATCGGCGCACCCCAGCTGCGGCTGCAACAGCCACGCCCGCACGAGAGCTTCTTCGAGTTGAAAATAGAACGCTTCGTTCGATTGCTCGAGCACGTAAACCGGGTGGCGCGACTCTTGCGCCGTCTGAACCTTCGGAAAGAGATTCAAACGGACCGGCATCATGCGACCGTGCTTGAGTATTTTGGGCGTGTTGCCCACTCGAGAGTATCCATAGCTGAACTTGCAGAGATCGAACTTGCTGATCAGGCCAGCGCGCCGGACTCCCAGAAAGCGCATCGCCCCTTCGGCGTTCTGCACCATCGTTGTGCGTTGTGGTGAATACGGCGGCACAAGCCACTCATCTGGATTGGTGAAGTCGACATAGCTCGCCCTGCCACCGACAATCTCTCCGCGAAGCTTCGTCTTCGTCAGCGCCGAATGTTCGACTAGAAGCCGGAACGGATCGTACTTTCCCGTCCACTCGTGCCGCTGTTGAAGCTTCATCGTTATAGCAAGCGGTAACGCGGCGTTGCGCTGGAGCCATCCAGCTTGCTGCCAATTGGCAAGCCGCTCGGTTCTCATCTTCATCATGAAGTCCGCCACCACCTGGTTATTGTTGTCGGTGGCCAACTTCAAGCCTTGCAGGAGTTCGTCGAACTCCTTGGCTTCTGCTTTACGCTCTTTCGCCAACAGCTGCGCCGTCACCTCGGCGTCGTCCAGCGCTGGCCCCTCCAGTCCGACAAGCCTTTCGATCACACCCGCGAGCAGTCGCGCCTGACCCGGCTCCAGCGCTTCGATCCCTGACCCTTCGGGAAACGTGATGAACGTATCGGATTTTACAAAATAAGCCGAAGACGCAGCGTAATTGATCTTCTCCATGGACGCTTCGCCGACGATATTTCCGCCGGGCCCGATCGATGATGCGATCCGTCCAAGCGTCTCGTCGCACTTCTCAACCCATGGATCGGGATTTTTTGTCCCGCAGTTCGCGCACGAGAAGGACCAATTCGAAAGCGCCACCTGATCCTTGTTGAGGACGAACTGACGACTTCCGCATTTGCCGCAAACCGCAAATCGCTTGATCGGACGACGGGTCGCCTGATCGTAGACTGTCATGTTGGGGCTTGCCGGTTTCCACGAGCCGGACCAGTGAGCGAAGATGACGTCGAGCTGACCCCACGAGCAGTTCGACGGATCGTTGAGACGCTTCGGATGCGCGCATGCCTCGCTGAGTTCCGAGAGGCGCTGTCCCATCTGCTTCGGATTTGCCGTCGCTTCGATCAAACCGCACTCGCTGCATATCAGCGTTGTCGGGCGCGGGAGGTAACCCATCCGGTCGGGCTTCAAATAGACGAACGCCGTCGGCCTAAAGCTGTATTGCGTGCGTGATGTATCCAAAAGGGAAACGTCCACGCAAAATTCCGGTAACGGCGCTGGAACATCGGCCTCGTTTTGCCGACAGGCCATCGCTTTATCAAACCAGGCACGCGCAACCTCGTCGATGCGCATTTCGATTTGAACTTTTGTCGTTTGTTCTGGCCGCGCAGGCGTCGCATTCGGAGACGGCATGGCCTGACAAGCGCCCGCAGCCCCCTCAAACGTAAAATGCTGCCCTGGCGCGTAACTCATGGCGATCTGCGCCTGCGATCGGCTCATGGACGGGCCCTTAGCATCCGCTTCGCGGGCAGTATCGGCGGGTGGTCTAGCCATAAGTCCTCATTCCCCGGTCTCCCCGGCCGTCCAGCTATTGTTGCCTCGCATCAGGGCCGACATAACACGCCCAAGATCGCTTCTGCGGATGCTGTCTGAGCCGGTCCCGAGACCTCCCTCGATCGATCCTGCTTCGTTGACATCGCGCAAGCTCGTCATCGGCCGGTTGAGAGGCGCTCCCGGCTGCTTGAAGAAGCTGTCGAGGTTCTCTGTTCTCCAATTGGATTGCTCCATCGCCGTCGTCGCGTCATGAAAGAGCTGATTGATGCGCTTCCGATAGAAGTCCTTGTTAAGCGGCGAAGTGTCGTGCTCCAGACCGATACCATCCACGACAAACTCACAGAGCTCATCAAGAAGGTTGATGTGGTCGGTTCGTGATCGCTCGCCAATCTCGCCGACGTTATCGGGCTCGGCCAGCGCCGCCTTGTCCGTGTTCGTCCGGGCGCGGCTCATGTCGCGGATATAATCAACGCCGCAAATCTTCAATTGCAGGAACGACGCAAGCGTTCGCGTGATCGCGTTCTCCGCCCAACGCTCCACGGGCGCGGCATCAATCATTCGCTCCAGGAAACGATGGAAGATGTCGTGAATTTCAACAATATACCGGTCACGGCGTTGCTGCGGGGTCGGAATCAAAATACTCGTGCCAACATGCGTTCGCCCTACCCGCGACGAGGCCTGGATATATTCGGCGATGTCGGACGGCTGGCCGGCAAAGAACATCATATTGAATTCATCGACATCGACGCCATGAGAGATTGCCGATGTTGCGATCACGCCGCGGAGTGAATCCTTGAGAACCTCCGATTTGAACGGCGATCCCACCTTCGGTTTCTGTCCGGCCTCCGCAACAATTGCATTTATCAATCCGGCATCGATAGCGCCGGTGATTAAAGCAGTGCGGACCCCTGGAATGTCGTCAATTCCCGCAAGCTTATGATCACGGCGGATGACGTCCTGGAGCGCCGCTTTCACATTGTCGCCGCCCTTTTTGTTCGTCACATAAAGAAGCGCGATTCGATCAAGGTCGACGGCGTAAGCGATTTCCGAATGGCTCACGGTACGGTCGAGCAGCGCGGCACGGTGGCCGTCCCTAAAGATATCGGATGGCAAAGCCGCAGCGAGCGCTTCACGCACGTTCCAGCGTGCGGCATCATCTCCCTCAATCAGCGCTTTGAGCACTTGCGTGATCGTAAGATGGAAGGCGGATAGGATCGCCACTGTAGCCGAGGTGTGCGTGCGCCCATTGGTCATAAGCGACACATACCGGCGGCGCGTTGGCGTCCGATGCTCCGCATTGTCGCTGGCATCCCGCGCCGCGTCGCCGCTGCTCGGTTCGCGTAGCCGCGCGTAGAAACTCTCGTACAAGTCTGGCCCGGGTTGAGGAAACAGAACGACCTGCCGCTGATAGATTTGATCGATCTGACGCGCAGGGTCCGAAACCGTGGCCGAGGCAGCCACAATTCTTGGCGGGCGCGCAACGCCATTTTCTTTAACGACTTGATCTGCCAGCAACGGCGAAAGCGTTCTCAGCGCATGAAGAAAGGTCGTCTCGAACAATCCCGAGAACGTACCAAGAGACTCATCCAACAAGTGGGCTTCGTCTTGGATTTCCAAGACGGGATACGGATCGAAGAAGAGCTTTTTGCCATCGGCATAAAATGGAAACACGCCCTGGCAACCCGACGCGTCGGGCCCGCGCTGGAATTGATCGCGTTGCCACGGCGAGACTAGCCGTCCGGAGTCACGATGCTGCCACGCCGCAAAGCCGAACATGCCAAGCACGCGGATGAGCGTCCTCGCGCTCTGGCCTATCAACGCCAGCTTGTCGACCGTGCCTAACAGGACGGCAGGCGCATAAGCATAGATGTCGGAATCCATAATGTGAATCGGAAGCGGATGAGGCGCGTCGCTCGCGCTGTGCCGCCGGTTCCAAGCGCATTCCCGGTTGAAGCAGCAGTGCGCAAGACGTTCTTCCGGCGGCGGCCCTTCGCGGAAACGTCGCAGGCCGATCGTCGATGTCTTCTTACCGTCCGCGCCTGTCAGTGCGCCCGAACAATAGGGGCAGCTCGACAAGCGCACCCATTTCTTCAGGTAGATGCTGTAGTCACCGCGCCGGCGTGACATTTCGTCCCAGTCGTCCTTGGCGAGTGTCGGGATTTCCGAAAAGCCGCGGACGCTTCTGTTATTCGGCGTATTTCCGCCACCCACCCAAAATCCGATATCGAAGTCTGCGCCTTTAAGGTCCAGCCCCTCACGTTGCCACACCCACCTCACTTTGTGAGCGGCGGCCAATACCTGCGAAAGACGCTGCGCTTGCTGGCTCGTTAAGAGGCGTAAGGGATAACGAACGAGCGCCGTCACGCCATGGTGCTTGCCACGAAGTCGATCGAAGGCCAGGCAAAACACAAGCAGTCCGAAGAAGCTTTCCGATTTTCCGCCGCCCGTCGAGAAGTAGAGGAGCGACGCCTCCCGATCATCCTTGGCTGTGATCGCAGCGTTGTCCTTCCAACATTCGATCCGCGAAACGATCGCCGGGATTTGCGATAGAATGAACGCGATTTGGAACAAGCGCCACCCTTCAACGCTTGCGTTCTTTTCCTTCCAGAACTGGCCGAAGGCCTGGTTCATGAAACGCCATGCGGTCAAGGGGATGACTTCCGGATCGGATACGCCTTTCCCGGCCGTCTGCGCCGCGAATGCTTTCTCAAGTATGGCGACACCGCGCGCGATGGCGTCACGCTCTCCCGACCAACCGCGCAGATCGATCGATTCAAACTGCGCCTTTTCACGCGCGTAATCCGCCGCGTCGACGACAGGATCGAGCGATCGGCCATACGGCTTCGACGCCTCAACATCCGCCAGCCAGTCGTCGAACGCGCCGAGCAGGCCCTTCACAACATCGAGCCCGCCATCCTTCGACCCAAGCGCGTCGAAATTTGGCGACGTTGGGAGATCGAACTGTCGGATGAGCGGCTGGAAGTAAACCGGCAACGAGGTTGTTTCGAGAACCATCGGGTCGGTGAGCCCGCGCCGTCTCACGCCGCAATTAATCCCGAGAGCGTCATGCTCGAGATAGCGATTGTATCGATACGACGGCGCGATGCGGTCAAGGAGGATGGCCCGGTGAACGCCGGCATCAAACGCGACCGACATCTCGACCTGATAAAGCGTGGAATCGGTCTCCCGCGCCAAAGCCAGCTTCGCGTCCAGAAGGTCGGATTCATTCGCGAGAATAATCCGAACAGTACGCTCGTCCGGACGAAGCGGGTCTTCCAGATTTTCGTATTCTAAAACGGGAATGATCGTAGGCCGCGCCAAACGCCGGTTCGTTCGGAGCACCGCGAGCGTTTGCTCCCACGCGACCACGTCAGCCGGTGTTATAGTTCGCGATTGCGTGCCGCGGCCACCCGGAAAGCCCCACGTCATCCCGCCGATCTCTGGATCCGCGTCTTGCTGCCAAGCGTCAATCACGGCCTCGACACGCCGCAACATCTCCGCGTTAAAATCCGCCAAATCGCGATCGATTTCGGCGGCGCTGCGTGAAAGCTCAATTCGAAACGCTCCGAGATCCACGGGCACGCGAAGCCACTTTTGCGGGATTTGTTCGCGCTCAATGAGGGCGTCGGGCGGCGCGTTCGCATCGCCGGGGGCTACGGCAAATTCGAACGCTCTCAACGTGTCTCCGTCTCCAGCCGCCGCCGTTTGAACCGTCTGGTCGTCCGCATCAAGGGCGGTATCCGACAAACCGTCCACAAGCTGCCCGCCCGCATCGGTCGCTGCACTCGCTTCTTCTTCGACCGCTGGATCGTCGGTAGTTGGCTCTTCGTCACCTTCGGCAAGGATCGAGACAAGCACGTCTTGCCGCGCAGGCGATTGCAGGATTGCGCCCGTGATCCCCAGTTCCAAAAGCGCGCTCGCTTCGGCTTGCTCGGTCACCCGGTTTTTAATGTCGAACCACTTGGGGCTCTTTCGACCGTCCTCACCTAGAATCGCGCGGTTTTCGTCTTCGGCTTCTTTCAGTGCTTCCCGCCGATGGCGGAGGATGACCGACCGCGCGTTCTTGGAAAGCCTAAACACAACCTTCGCGGCCGATAGGTCTGCCGCGGAAGGCAGCATGCGAAGATAGATGCAGGCCTTCAGGCCGACCGTGATCGTCGCATGCGTCCGATCGGCAATTTGGAACGTGAGGCCTGTAGTCCCCACGTGAACTGGCGACGTGACGTCGTCTTTCTCGGCATAGGTTACGGCGACCGACGACGGTTGTCTTCGGGGAAGAAGATGTTGGGTGTGAATTACCCGCGAAGGCTTTTCCCGGTAAATGACGCGCCCGGTCGGCCCAGCGCCCCTGAGCCGATCGTAGGTTTGTTGCAGGATCGCGGAGGCCACGGCCTCCTTCGTCGTGTGGCTTACGTCATTGGCATTCGGAAAGAGAAGATCGGTCATTGCGCCGCCACCTGAAAGGGCTGTTCATTTCCATTCGCCGCAGTGACGTTCTCAAGGTTCATCTCAAGCACCGGGAAAACGCTCTCCATCGCGGCGCGCCGCACATCCTGTAACTTGGAAAACGATGACAGCGGCCCTTGGATGACGCTGTCGGCATCCAGCAGAAGCCGATCGAACAAGCCGCGGCTTGCATGACCGTCGCGACGGAGGTCCGTCCGCACAATCCGGACGGCATCGGTCAACGGACGCGCCAATACGCCAGCGCCCATCAGACGCAAGAACGCCTCGATGTGAAGGGGATTGATAGCCGCGTGCGGCGTATCAACCTCTGACCGCTCAGCTGCCCGCAGCCAGTATTCCACGGCTGGCTTGCTGATCGACGGGAGACTTGGGTTCTGCTCAAAGAGCATGTCACGGACCCGAGCTGTTAGGCCTTTGGCTCCAAATTGAGCCGTCAGCGACTCAATACCTTTTTTCACCGTGGCCTTGTATTGGTCGACCAGAGCCTGTTCGAGCGTGCGGCCTTTATCGTCCTTCTCTCGCAACGCGGCTTCCAACTCCTCGCGTATCGCATCGGGCATGACGAAGACCGCATCGCCGATATCTAGCGCGCGGGCTTCCTTCGGCGCCAATTGATGCGAGGCAGGATCAAGCACGTAAAATTGCGAACCGGGGCCAGCCGCAATCTTCCCATAGCCGTCCAACACCAAATAGCCCTGCCCGACGAATGGTAGCGCGACCCGCGAGCGATCCGAGTCCAGACCATGAGCGACCGACAAACCACCGTATTCTTTGGCGACCCACGGCAATGCAGCCCGAAGCAAGGCGGCTCTGCCCGCGTAGGCCGCGTATTCATCGGCGACCGCTGCATCGAGAACGCGGCTCAACGTCAAGGCATCGTGCCCTGCAACGACGAGCCTGAATTGCGCCGGACAGAATGCATCGCCGATAAAGCTTCGCGCCCCCAAATCCGTTGAGGCGGCCCAGATCACAACGGTCGGTTTTTTTTGCTCCACCTCGGCGGGATAATGGTGAGGCGTCGTCATCCGAAGTTCCGGAACGCCAGCCTTGAACGAGCCAGGCGTTGTCAGAAAATCCAAGAGCCGGTCGCTCGCTTGCTGCGCGTCTTCCGGATGGCGCAAGACAACCACAACATCGTTTTCTGGATCGATCTCCGTCAACACGCGCTTCAGATATCGCATCAATGGGGTTTCGGCACGCAAGGCCTCAGCCAAGCCCAAGCCCTCAGCCAGATCCGATTGGATTGAGTCTCGCCACGGACCCGCGTGACCGTCGGCAATCCCGGCCATAGCCTTGTTGTAATGCGGCTCGAACGAATGCCGCTCACGCTTCACGCGATGGTAGACATCGTGAACATCGGTGTAAGGCGAGAGGATCGCGTCCGCTCCGGACGCCGTCAGCGCCATGCCCTTCAACGCAACCGCGCCTTGCTCGAGGACCGAAGCGAGAGGGTTTCCATCGTCCAGCTGTTTTGCATGATGCCAAAGTCGCGTGGCGACAACGCACTCTCGCGAGCCGATTGTCTCAACGATGGGCTGTCTGGCGCTATCGCGGACACCCGGCGCTTCGAAGCCGCGATCGCGCGTCGCCCAAACGAGGCGGTGGGCTTCTGATTTTGATCCGAGAACACCGGCGCCACGGTAGGTTCGTAACGACCGTCGGATAAACGAATACCTCAAGGGACAATCGGCCAGAATCAGCACCCGTTTTGGCGGCTGCCGCAAGGTCTCCGACAATTCGGAGATAAGCGTCCTTATCAGGGCGCTCGCGTCGCGTCCGCGAAGCGCGTGTTTCGTCATATCGATGACGGCGAGGTCGAGCGATCCTGGCAATGAGCGCAGTGCCCGTTTTCGATCGGCATCGGGAAAATGAGACGGCAGCAAGAATGCGAAACCCGGACTGCGCGCGGCAGAGCCCAAGAGGTTGAGGTGCGAGCGAACGGAGTCGAGCCGCCCGGCAGGGTACAGACGCTTGAATCCTTTCAGCGTCTTTTCATCGAAGTCCCGCCAGTAAGTGCCATCATTGAGCGCGACGGTGTGCGGCACGATCGAAACGAGCGGGACGGACTCGATCTTGGTCTGTCGGTCCCCCAGAAACATATAAAACAGCGCATCGGAACTGATCGCTCCCGACACCCGTTCGCCGACCACACCGCTCCGAAAGAGCCCCCGTTCATGAAGCTTGGCCGTCCGTGCGCCAATGTCAGCCACGGCTTGCATGGCCGGGCGCCCCATATTCAAAAACAGGGTCCGGATAGGTTTTTCAACTCGCCCCCGGCTTACTTCACGCAGCATCCAGGGAAGAATCGCACGCGGGGGAATATGCGGCCAAAACAAAGCCGCGTGAACAATGTCTTCACTTGCAAGCACATCGTCGATGAGATCAACGAAGTGTGCGAGGTCTTCGTTTGGCTCGACGGTCGCCACAGTCAGGTCGCGATCTTTCGAAGAGGCGTGCTCAAGCACCGGCGCAGTTGCGCCTTTCTGCTCGATGGCAGCCGCCTCGTCCGGCGCTTCGCTTGTCGGCCGCGTCCGAAGTTTCTCGACCAGCAACTTCGTTCGTTCGCGTTTGGATGCCGTAGCCTCTGCTAACCGTTCAGACCAAGAAAGCTGGGCCATCCGATGCTCCTACTGTCTCGGCCGTTTGGAGCAGAAGGCGTCCCAATCGCGGGCTACGTGGTTTTCCAGCAAGCTCGCGTCGCATTCATACAATTCGGCGACCAAGTTGAGGACGGCGCGACCGTCTTTCGCCTTTCGCGCATCTTTGAACTTCACCCGCCAGTCCGGCGACAAATCCGCCCATTGCGGCATATGAACAGCTGCGATCTGGCTTTTCTGGAACCGATGAAATCCCGCCTTTGACCCTGCGGACAAGCTCGCCACGAAAAGACCGAGGACGCCCGCGGATAGAAAGGTCAAAAGATCAGCGAGGGGCCAATGGTCGCTCTTGATCTGATAGACCCCGCTGCCAGCGCAGTAGCCGTGGAGGTCAATTCCGATTACCGGCGCAGCCGACACATCGACAATGAGCAATTTTGGCGACGCGTGCCAATCCGGATGAAGGCTATCGATCGTCCGCCACCAGATTTTTGATTGGCTCGCTTTCGCGCGCGATTGGAGGGCCTTCTTATTCTTCCGTAGATAGGCGGCCATCCGTGGAAACTTCGAGAGTTCCACGACCTTCCCATTCCTATCGAATACGTTGACGATGTGCGTGCCAGCCCAGCGCACTTTACCATCGTGGATCGACCTCGCATTCACGAATGGTAACAACCTAGAGCGCTCGATCGCGATCTCTTTCGCTTGTCCCAAGAATACATCATTACATCCGGTAGCAGAGCCAACGCGAATGGTGCAGCCTACATCTTCTAGTTTTGGAAAGCGTTGGCGAGCCGCATTGACCGCATTTTCAGCAGCGGAGTCGCGTGTGAGAAGAAGAGGTGAAGCTGAAGGCAAAAAAGCTCTAACGATCTCGTCACCCGATCTTTCGATTTTGTCGAATTCTTTGACCGACGAGATCTTTGTAGGGCCCGAGATGTCTCTCTGGAACACGAAGAAATGCGGATAAGCGTCGGCCGAGGTCTCAAAGCTGTCGACATCGCTAAAGTCGATGATACTTTTCAACTGTCCCTGCGACGTAAGAGCCTCCCGAATGGAGTTGCCGTAGACATTTCGCGTCCAGGTCCCAGGGCACAAAAAGGCGAGCTGACCATGGGGCTCCAGCAGCCCGAGCGCATGCTCGATAAACGCGACGTAGAGGTCGGCTCGCTGTTTGAACGATTTAAATCGCGCTTTGTAAACGTCGCGTAGCCGAGCCGGGATGGCATCCCAGCGAATGTAGGGTGGATTGGAGACGATGTGCGTGAAGCGCTTGCTCGGGCGCGCCTCAAGAAAGTCTTCGTGCTTGATCCACGACTGGGCGATCTCTTTTGCTTTAGCCCGTGATATCCCGAGGTCCTCAAGCTTACCAGCGCACTTGGCGCGAAGGCTCGCTGCGACCTCGGGATCAATTTCGTAGGCGCGGATAACAGGCCCGAGGATATCAAACTTCTTCCCTTGCGCGTAACATGCTTCAACTAAACGGGGCAGCAACGGCAGAAAAAAAGCGCCTTGGCCGGCAGCCGGCTCAAGCAATTTCATTGTGAGGATATTTTCAGGAAAAGCTACGTGGCGTAGACATAGCTCCGCCACTGACTCACGCGTAAAGAACTGGCACAAATCAGCTTGCCAAGGTCGCTCGCCCTCCAGCTGAACATCGAACTCCCCCTCCATCCACGCCCCCCTGAGCCGTCCTGCCGAAGCGGCGTGGCTAGTACTTGCCACATTTGTCGCGCTTCGACGTGCTTCCCTGGCCGGGGCGACGGCAGTAGCCATTCCAGATTTCCATTCCGTCCACCTCGGCATGGACGCGCCGAGCTCTCCAGTGACCAGGCATTGGCATTGACCTTACAATGCAAATGCATTACATGCAATGCTCTACGATGCAAGGAGCCGGCAATGGCGAAGGGAGCTGAAATCCTCGAGATCCCCGCAACCATCACGGATCGCGGACAGACTACGGTGCCAGCGGCCATCCGCAAGATGCTCGCCCTGGGGAAGCGCGACCAGGTCGTGTTTCACGGGCTCGCAGACGGCACGGTCATGATCTCGAAAAAAGAAACGCGCGCGGAGGAGGGCGATCCCTTGATTGGGAAGTTTCTCGCATTCCTGGCGCGAGACATGACCGACGAGCCAGGACGGATTCGACCTGTGCCGAAGTCTCTGCTCGCGCGAGGCAAGGCGTTGGTCAAGGGCGTCAAGGTCGACCTTGATGCGGCCCTCCCGGACGACGACGCGTGAGTGAAGAGATCGTTGAGATCAACGGGTGGACGATTTACGCGCACCCGTTGTTTCTCGACCAGTTGGAGGCGATGATCGAAGCGGTCGAAAAGGCCCGGAAGAAGGATCCGAAGAAATACAAAAAGAAGCGCGCGGCGAAGCTTCTCGCGGCCGTTTTGAAGGTCGCGTTCGAGAACATTCCAAGCGACCCGACGCGTGACGTCTATCGCCAGGGGAGCACGCTCGGCGACGATTACAAGCATTGGTTTCGCGCCAAATTCCTGCAGCAGTTCCGGCTCTTCTTTCGCTACCATCAATCGGAGGACGCCAAGGTCATCGTCCTCGCATGGGTGAATGACGACGCGACGCTGCGCGCCTACGGGAGCGCGACCGACGCCTACGCCGTGTTCAGAAAGATGCTGGACCGCGGGAATCCTCCTGACACGTGGAACGAACTCATGGCGGCCGCTTCGAGTGATGTGTCCAAGCGGCGACTGTCACGCACAACGCGCAGGAGATGATATTGGCTAGATCCCTTCAGGAAATTTCCGCTGGGCAATCGACGTAGAACGGTCGGCCGAGAGCGGACATTGGCAACGACCAAGGAGGATCCGTTAAATGCCTACCATCCAGCTTTCAGCAACGCCCAAAGGCAATGGCTACCAAGCGACCGTGACATTTCCCGACGGCGTCTCCATCAGCTCTGACGAAACCTATCCGAGCATCGGCGAGGCGATCGCGGCCGCGGCGATGAAGTTGCTCGACATGCCCGAGCGTCTGGCGCGACTGGATCAGCAAGCCGGTTAGCAAAGCGTGGTCACAACACCTTCTGCCGGCGCAAGCTAAAGTCTGCAGCCACCAGGGATCAACTTCTGGACCACGCCGCAGCCGCTCGCACCTTCCGATGAAAAAGGCGCCATCAAGCGCCGAGCCAGCGAAATGACTTCTCAAGAAGGGCGTGCCCATTAGTTCGCACCCACTCACCGTGCGCCATGATGACACGCTGACAATTCCAGCTGAGTACCTTCGCTCGCGCCCGCCGTGCCGGCCCGCGATTGATAAACGATAGTCTCCATTCGCGTGGCGCGCCGGCCTGGTCCTGCGTGAGGCCGTCGAGACGCGCGAGGAAGCGAAACCAACCCCAGTGCTTGCGGAGAAAGCGATCGCTGAAAGTCTGGACCAAGTCGGCGACGATAGCCGTACCGGACGGCCGGTGAAAGAACACGACCTCGTCCATGGCGAACGAGCCGCGAAACCAGGCTTGGTCGATGTCGAAAAGCCAGTCTTGCGGCGGGTTGTCAGTAAGCGGCGCGCGGAACGATAAGTCGGAACGCTTCTTGATCGTCGACTGCGGTCCCCACAGCGCCGCCTCGGGATAGGCCGTCTTCCATTGCTTCAGATAAAGATGGTGGAGTTTGTTGGGGCTAACGAGGTGGCGGACTGGTCCCAGGCGGTCAACATCGGCGCGCAGATCCGCAGTGAATCTAACGGGCGACCAGACCCACAGATCGCCGTTTTCCAATCGTGCGATGACGGAGCGCGTCGGGTAGGGCGCGCCATAGAAGCTGACGTTCTCGCCTTCGGCGATCCACAGCGCGTCATGCACTTGCTCAAGCATTCAGGCGCTCCAGCCTACCGTGAACCGGCAGCGGCACCGATTTCTATCAGAAAAGATTCGCGGACGCGCCGGCATCAGTGATCCCGTTCAGAGCCCGCCACGCCGGCCGGTTCCTCCCAAACGCGCCGGCCGATCCCAACCGGGGAACGAGCTGGGTTGCGTCGCGTTGCTTTGGAAACTCGTGCGAGGTGTGAAATGGCCCTGTCCCCGGAAATGCAAAAGTGCATCGACGCCTGCCTGGACTGCTACAAGACGTGTCTCGGCATGGCGATGAACCACTGCCTGGAGGCCGGCGGCGAGCACGTTGCGCCGCCGCATTTCCGACTGATGATGGCCTGCGCGGAGATGTGCCGGACCTCGGCGCACTTCATGCTGATCTCCTCGCCGCACCACAAGCAGACCTGCCGGGAGTGCGCGGAAATCTGCACCGAGTGCGCCAAGGATTGCGAGCGGCTCGACGGGATGGAGGACTGCGTCGCCGCTTGCCGCGCCTGCGCTGACTCTTGCAGCGCGATGGCGGCGTGAGGCAGCCATGAGAAGCCAGCGGATAGCAGAAGAGGGCAGGGGCGAGACGCTTATCGTGGTGCTTGACGACGGCGAGGAGGCGTTCTCCGCCTTGCAGGAGTTCGCTCGGAAGGAAGGCATGTCCGGTGCTTCGCTCACGGCGATCGGCGCGTTCTCGCGTGCCACCGTCGGGTGGTTTGACTTCGCCGGCAAGTCCTACAAGGAGATCGCCGTCGACGAGCAGTGCGAGGTGCTTAGCGCCATCGGCGACGTCGCGGTCGGCGACGACGGCAAGGCGAGCCTACACGTCCACGTCGTGCTCGGCCTGTCCGATGGGTCGACGCGCGGCGGACACCTGCTCAAGGGCACGGTTCACCCGACGCTCGAGGTCGTGCTCACGGAAACGCCGGCGAGGCTGCGGCGGCGTAAGCGCCCCGAGCTCGGCATCGCGCTCATCGACGCCGACCCGCAGCGGCAATCCCGCGGTCAGTGAACGCCGAGCGCGTTCTCGAGCTGCCGCTTCGTCATCTTCGACGGGCCCTCGATGTGCTGGCGTTGCGCCTGGGCGTATGGTCTTCGACCTGATCGACGGCGAGACGCGCGAGCGCTCCGGGGCGCTGCTCAAGCGGGAAGGGGTGCTCGTGTCGACGCTGACCGATCCTTCGCAAGACAAGGCGAAAGAGCACGGCGTGCGAGCGATGCGCTACACGGTCGAGGCCGACGGCGCCGAGCTCGCGGAGATCGCAGAGTTGGTGGTGGCCGGGAAGGTGAAGCCGCACGTCGCCAAAACATTTCCTCTCGAACAAGCATCCGATGCGCTGAGCGACGTCGAGAAGGGCCACTCGGTGGGCAAGGTCGTGCTCACCGTCGAATAGCGGCAGCGCCAAGTTGGCGAACCAAGAAACGGGAGTGATCTGCAATGCCGTCCGACCACCCGAAGCCACCGTTCCCGTCGCAGAAGCAGCCGATGCCGGGCTCGACTGAGAAGATGGACCCTCGTCCTGACCACGGGGAAGAGAGCTACAAGGGGTCGGGCAGGCTGAAGGGCCTGAAGGCCATCATCACCGGCGGAGACAGTGGCATCGGCCGCGCTGTCGCGATCGCCTACGCGCGCGAGGGCGCGGATGTCCTGATCGCGTACCTGTGCGAAAACGACGACGCGCAGGAGGTGAAGGCGCTGGTGGAGAAAGAGGGACGCAAGGCGATTCTCGTCGCAGGCGACGTCCGCGATCCCGCGCACTGCAGGGCGATCGTCAAGCGCGCCGTCGAGGAACTCGGCGGCGTCGACATCCTCGTCAACAACGCCGCGCACCAGGCCACGTTCAAGGACATCGGCGACATCAGCGACGAGGAGTGGCAGACGACGTTCGACGTCAACATCCACGCGATGTTCTACCTCGCGAAGGCTGCCGTCCCGCGCATGAAGCCGGGCAGCGCGATCGTCAACACGGCGTCGGTGAATTCCGACATGCCGAACCCGATCCTGCTCGCCTACGCGACGACCAAAGGCGCCATCCAGAATTTCACCAGCGGCCTCGCGCAGATGCTGGCGGAGAAAGGCATCCGCGTGAACGCGGTCGCGCCGGGCCCGATCTGGACGCCGCTCATTCCTTCGACAATGCCCGAGGACGCGGTGAAGTCGTTCGGGAAGCAGGTACCGATGAAGCGCCCCGGGCAGCCGGCTGAATTGGCGACTGCCTACGTCATGCTTGCCGACCCGCTCTCCAGCTACACGTCGGGAACGACGGTCGCGGTGACGGGCGGCAAGCCGTTCATCTAGCGGAGACCGCTCAGCGCCGGTTCGCAAGGTCGGCGAGCACGTCGCCGTGACAGGCGAGCGGCGCGCACCAGCAGACGAGGTCGCGGCCGCGCAGCTCCTCGAGCGCACCCATCAGATCGGGCTGCGCCACGATCCAGGCGCGGTACTTCGCGATGACGTCCGCGCGGGAGCCGTCGCGCCCGATCGCGAACGGATTGCCCCACTTGCTGGGCCGCCCGATGTAGACCCGCGATCCGTCCGAGCGTTTGCCTACCTTCCGCGCATTCAACACTTTGCACATTTGCGTTCTCCTTTCTGCACACGCTCGAAAGCCCCGCCTCGCGGCGGGGCCTTCATCGCCGAACCTCAGTCGCGGTTCGGGCGGGACCAGATGAGCGAGTGGCCTTCCTCGCCCTCCACCTCGACCAGCGTGGCGTAGATCGGAGCCGCGAAGCTCGGGTCGTCCAGCTTGACCGAGAGGTAGTCGCGGTTCTGCTCCTGCGACTTCTTCTTCCAGGCGGCGCCGAACTCGATGGTGCCGGCGAAGATGCGGTAGTCCGGGGCTTTGTCCGACGTGCGGTCGGCCGGGACGATCTTGGCTTTCACGGTGCCGAGGGCGAGAGTCTTGACGGAGCCGACGAAGCCGTTGCCGTTGACGGTGAAGTTGCCGATGGTAGCCATGTTCGTATCCTCTTTCGGTTCTCGGGCCGCGACCACCGCGGCCTCGATGGCTGTCGTTGACCGGAGGCGATTGGACCGCACCCACCGGGGTCCCCGTTGCGCTTGCGCAATGGGGTGGTCCTTAGGGACGCCACGCAGTAGAGGGCGGCCAGGGCGAGGCTTTCTTGGCCCGCGAGGAATGGGCGCGCAGCGGCCAGGGGAAGAAAGCGGAGACCGGCCGTTGCGGTCTTGGAATCGAGGCGGAGCGCAGCGACGACGGCCTTCGGTTAGACATGCCAAATCGAGGACGCACTGGGCGCGGCTAGCCGACCGGGAGGATGTGACTGGCGACGGGCACCTCACCACTGCGGCGGCCGGCGTGCCGACGATGAAACGAGCCTTCCACCTGAGGTACATCCCGAGCGAGCGATGCACCGGCAATGCCTCCGAACGCACTTCGCGGTTCGCCAAGCTGTCGCCGTCTCCGGAAGACGCCGATCCAGGCAGACCCGATCACCCTGAGCTGACAGTGACGACCCTGTCGCCGCACTGCCAGCCACGCCTCCGGATGAGGTGGCGAGAAAGCCTCGCCATTCCCGGACGCAGAATACGCACAGCGGTTCACATGCGAAGGCCCCGCCACGAGGCGAGGCCTTGGTGAGCTCGCGAAAGGCGACCGGTGGACGACAAGAAGTCCGAGCGCAATGTCCTTGCGCTCATGCCGCCTCGTCGACCTCTGCCGCTTTCGGCTGGAGGCCGTGCAAGTACGTGACTGCGCGCTGCGCGTGCGCGGCGGCAGAAAAGATGAACCGCTTGTCGTTGGAGAGCACCTCCAGCCACGATGCGAGATAGCTCGCATGGTCCGCGCGCGGCTCGAGCTCAGGCACGATCCCGAGGTCCGCGCTGAGGAAGCAGGCGCCGAGCTCCGCGATCAACTCCTCGCGGGCGCGCTCGCTGCGGTCCTTGGCGTAGCGGCTGAGATCGCGGTTGACGCGGTGCGCCGGCGCCGTCCAGTGCACGCACTCGTGCGCCAGCGTTGCCGTGTAGCTCTCCGCGTCGCGGAAGCTCTCGAACGGCGGCATCTGGATGAGATCGAGCGATGGCGCGAAATACGCCTTGTCGCCGCCGTGCCGGATCGCCGCGCCGGTGTGGGCGAAGAAGGAATCGGCGTGCGCAATACGCGGCGCCGGCAGCGGCGCCGGAGCCGCCGTGGACTTGTAGTACTGCTCGGGGAGCCCGTCGATCTGGTCGACGCAGAACACCGTGTAGGCGCGCAGGAACGGCACCGTCCGCTCGACGTCGTCGCCGTTGTCGTCCGTCTCGGTCTTGGTGACCTTGTTGGCGTAGACAACCATCGTTCCGCTCTCGCCCTTGCGAATGTGGCCGCCGAGCTCGAGTGATTGCTTGAATGTCATCCACGTCGACGACGCGAAGCCGCGCGCGACGGCTTCGGACCAGAGCAGCACGACGTTGATGCCCTGATACGGCATCCCGTTGTGGCGTAGCGGCCGGGTGATGCGGCCGGCGGCATTTGCTGTGCTCCACGGCCTCACCCACGGCCGCACCCCGCGCTCCAGGTCGGCGACGATGCGATCCGTGATGCGCGCGTAGACGTCAGCGCGCGGCTTCTCTTCCATCCTGCTCATTTCAATAACCTCCGATTCGGAGGCCGCGCCTGTCGCGGCCCCTCACGGGGTCCGCGGCGGCGGCATCTCGCGCTCGCGCACCCACCGGGCCGCAGCGGAGCGGAGGACGGCGCAGCCGTTGCGCCTGCGTGGCATCCGCCGCATGGACCACGAACCGGGAGGGGCCGCTGGCGCGGAGCGCCGCTCCTTTCATTCTCATTGGTCGTGTCTTGGTTTTGTCGGCGACACGAAAGAAGGGCCGGTCTCGCAACCGGCCCTTAGAGAGAGCGAAGTGAAAGGCGGGGCCGAAGCCCCGGCCTGAGGCTTATTCGAAGGCCGACATCTGGACTGCGGCTGCCTTCTTCGAGACGGTTTCGCCGGCGTGCTCGACCTGCCGTTCGAAGGGCTTCCAGGCTTCGCCGATGACCTGCTCGTAGGCGGCGACGGCCCCCTCGGCCGCCATGCGGAGTGCGTGCGCCTGCAGTCCCATGTCGGCCGCGAACTCGCGTTTGCGCTGCGCCTGGCTGTCGAAGCCGACGGGGCCGTCGAGGTCCTCGTCGCGGGCATCGTTGGCAAGTTTGGCAGTGACCTCGCGTGCCTCGGTCACGGCGCGGGAGTAGAACTGGCCGGCACCGTGGGCGGAGCCGACGTAGGAGCCGACGATGCGCTGGAGGTGGATTTCCATCGCGCGGTCGCTGAGCCCCTCTTTGAGAGCGTCGGCGGTCTCGACGACGAACCGCTCGTGCAGGTCGCGGATGCCGTCGCTGTCGAGGACAGCGAGCCCGAAGCTCTCGGATATGCGCAGGGTCTGCGCCGAGTCGGGGCAGACGAGGCGGACCATTTCGAGGGTCGTGCCGCGGCGGAGCGGGATGACGCGGGCTGCGGAGCGAGGAGAGTGGGCGGTCTTGGTCATGGTGTGATCCTTTCTCGGTTTCACCTGGGATGCGATCGGGCCTTTGCCGTCGCTCCCTCGGGTGCGGTCGACCAGAACCGGCCCCAGCGGGCCGCTTCAGGGGGCGGCGGCTGCCAGGGCGAGCATGGGCGGGTTGCGGACAAGCAGGCCTACAGGCCTGCGAAGGACGCGGCCCCCCATCGCGAGACGGCGGCCGCCGATCGCTTCGCGACTTGCCCTTGAAGCGGACCGCGGACGGTTCAGACCGCAGCACAAACCGAGGGAGTGACGGCAAAGGGGCACCCGCCGTCGAAACCGGGAGGTCACGGCAGGCCGTACGACACACGACGCCGCCGGCACGCGTCAGGTCTCTTCGCTCTCGGTCGCAATGTTGAAGTGCCTGATCTCTCCCTGGTCCGCGGCGTAAACGCGATTGCGACTCCGAAACTCGGCGATCGCCGTCTCCTGCCGGTCGAGCTTGCGTGTGAGTGCGTCGATCTCGCCGCGGCGGGCGAGGACCAGCTCTGCGAGGTGCTGCTGAAACAGACGCTCGTCAGCGTTCGTCCAGCTCGAAGCGCTCCGGACGTGCCGCCGTCGCTTCGCCCGATCGGTGACCGTCAGCCGCTCTGCGCGTGCCGCGATCTGGCGCTCGATGACGCCGAGATGGCGTTGCGTCTCGGCCTGCGCGACCTCCATGCGCGCGAGCGCGAAGCGGCGGTCCGGTGGCCCGTTCATCGCACCGTCCCCACCGGCCACAAGGCAAAAGCGGACACGTCCGCCGTGTAGTCATCGGCGAGGGAGACACCCGCGATGGATGAAGAGAGATCGTCGCCGGCGACCGCCCAGTCGATCAGCGCCGAGTTGGCCCCGGCGTGCTTGCGCATATCAGGCGTCAGGATGCCGTCGAGCGCGTCAGCGATGGCGCTCTCGGGATTGTGGTGCGCGTGAACCAGGAGGTTCACGGCGACGAGGTACGCTTTCATGACCGGACCTCCTCTCTGGCCGTATCGGTTGGGTAAGGCTCCGGCGCGCGGACGGAGACGCGCACGGCGCGTCTCCAGGCGTCGGAGCCGGTGAAGTGCCGCTTGAGGCGCGGGTGCCAGACGACGAGGAGCGGCGTTTCGCCGTCCTCGTCGTTCGCGGTTCGCCAGCCGAAGGCTTTGGCAATGAGGCGCCAGGGCATGGGTCACCTCCATCCGGCGAAGTCGGAGGGGCCGCCGTAGATCTGGTGGCGTGCCTCGTCGATCACGAAGCCGAAGCGACCGATGCTGTATTCCGCGCACGGGACGAGGAAGCGGCGCTCCTCGGTCCCCGGGCCGCGCTTGCCGCCGAGCGTGGCAACGACCTCGACGAAGCCGGGCTCGTGCTTCGACGTAATGGCCGAGGTGACGATCCAATGGCCGGCGTGCTCGCGCTCGAACGCACGCCGGTCCTTCTCGTGGGACTCGCCCGGCTGCAGCACGGTGCCGAAGATCGCCTCCCAGGCATCCGGCCACGAGTCCTTGATCGTGCGCTCGGCGCAGCGACGCTCAAACGCCGTGAAGAGGTGCGGAAAGGTGATCGCGACGATCGCCCACGCGGCATCCTCTTCGTACCAACCGCCTGGTGAGCGGAGCATGGGATGGACGTTGCGGTTGCGCTCGGCCGAGAGCTTGAAGCCGCCGTGACCCGCCGTCGAATGCGCTGTGACACCTTCGGCGTAGACGCTCGCGCCTTGCGAGGCGCCCCACGGCGTGCCGGCGCGCGAGCAAATCTCGTGACGACCGAGCGCGCGCTTCTCGCGCTGGTGCTCGGCATTTTCGAGCACGCGTGCCCGAAACGCCGCCTCGTCGACGAGCTCGCCCGAGTGCCCGTAGAAATCGCCGCGCGTCCACTCGCCCATCGGTCGCGCGAGGCGCCAGGCGGTGACGCGATAGTGACGGTTGTCGCGCGCGTTCGCCATGGCGAAGGCGGTGTCGCCGACCAGCGCGACAGGCATGCCGTCGGCACTGGTGCCGAAAGAAACCCCCGGAAATCCGGGGGTCTGGGTTTGAGGGCGAGCAGGGGAGGGCGCGTTCATGCCGCGGTCCTCCCCTCGATGATATCGGCGCCGACCTGGTCGGCCGTGACGTCTTGAAGCACCGCGCGCGGATAGCCGTGGCGCGTGAGCCATTTTCGCGCGTCGACCTCGTTCGTTGCGAGATAGACGAGCTCGGCGTCGTCGCCGGCGCGGTCGAACACGCGGACCGATCCGATCGCCGGACGCTCGACGATGGTGAAGTGGAGTTTCGACTCCACCGAGAACGTTCGGTGGACACGGATGGCGATGACGCCGCCAGCGCCGTAGTCGGCCTCGTGCAGGGTGAAACACGCCGACAGCGAGAGATTGCCGACGCCGCGCACGCCCTGCTTCCGGACAAGCCGGCCGCGACTGTTGCTGGTCCGCCAGGCAGCCCGTTTTTTGTTGAAGCGCGCCGGCGGCTGTGGCGTCCCGTCGGACCAAGCGACGATCGAGCCGATGGGAGCATTGTCGATGATGGTGTGCGCGGACATGGTGTCCTCCTTGTTGTGCGCGTGTGGAAACGAAACCGCCGCCGGCATGGCCGGCGGCGGTGGATCGTTCGGAACGGAAGCGCGCCGCGGCTATTCGGCGGCCTCCTGGAACGCTTCGGTCGCTTCGTCGGAGGAGTCATCGACGGTGCTGTCGGCGTCCTCTTCGGTCTCGTCGTCGTCTGCCGCGGTCGCGCACGACGACAGGAAGTCGGAGAGCTTCGCCGGGTCGGGCGCGAAGAGCGCGGACGGGTGGACGAAGTGCCCCTCCTTGAAGTGCTCGACGAGCGCGGCGCGCGTGTCCTTCACGCGCTGGCGCGGCAAGACCGGCGTGTCCCTGCACGACGCCTCAAGTGCCCCGCGCGAGAGGCAGGTGAGGAAGTCCTCCGTGCCCATGTTCGGCAGGAAGGCGTCCGCGCCGACGACCTCGCCGGCCACGCGGGCGACGACGCCGCTGTTGGTGGCGTTCTCCCGGCACGAGAACACGTCGACCAGCATGGTGCGGGCCGCGACGCGCAGCGTGTCCATGTCGAAGGCGAGCTTGCCGTCGGCGTCGAACAGCACCATTGCGTTCTTCGCCAGGCGGCTGTGGCCGTAAGTGGCGCCACCGTTTCCCGTCGTCACCGAAACGTTCTGCCCGGCGAAGGCGAGGATCAGCAACGCCATCAGCGTGTCGTCCTCGATCGGCGCGCGGCGGAGCGCTTCGCGCAGCGCGTCGGTGCGGAGGTCGCCGATGATCTCGACGCCCTTGCGGGTCACGTCGGGACGCGGCTTCGACACCTCGCCGACGTCGTCCGCTGCGTTGTCCGGACCGGCCGCGCTTTTGCCCTTCGGCTTCGTCGCCGCCGGCATGCGGTAGTGCACGGTCTGCACGCGGCCGTCGCGGTCGAGATACATCGCGGTGCAGTCCGACTTCGTCGGCTTGCCGTAGACGCGCTCGGCCTTCGGCGGCAGCTTCACCTCGCCGTAGTTCGTGGTCTCGGCGATGACGCCCTTCTTCGGCAGGTTCGCCGTCATCCACTCCTGCTGCGCGCCGAGGAAGGCCTCGACGTCCGTGGTGTAGCGGCTGTCCTCGTCCGCCGGCGCGAACAGGTCCTCGACCCACGCAATGCCGTAGGCTTGCGCGAGCTCGTCGCCGAAGCTTGCGTGCCGCGCGTACATGCGCGTCTTCTGCAGCGCCTGCGCGACGCTCCACCACGAGACCTGCGGGTCGGCCTTCGACGGCTTGTGCTTCTTCCAGACTTCCTTCTGCTCGTCGAGCGACGCTGCCGCGATGGTGCGCAGCTGCCGCTCGTCGGGCATGTCGCCCTTGGCCATGTGGTCGAGCATCGCCGACAGCACGTTGGCGAGCAGGCGCAGCTTCCTGATCTGACGCACCGGCAGGGCGAGCGCGACGCCGATCGCCTCCTCGGTCCAGCCGAGTGCGACCAGGCGCTCGATCGCACGCCACTGGTCGACCGGGTTCAATGCCTCGCGGGCGATATTCTCGACCATCGAGCGCATGGCGCCGTTGTCGTTCGCCGGATCGTCGACGAGCACGTCGATTTCGTCGAGGCCCGCGGCGATGGCGAGGCGCACGCGGCGCCGGCCGGCGTTGATGAGAAAGCCGTTGCCGCCGTCAGCCTGCTGTGACACGACGGGCGGCTGCACGATGCCGACAGCCTTGATCGAGGCTAGCAAGAGCGCGTCGGCCTGCGGCGACGACTTGGTCTGGCGCGAATGGTCGGGGCTCTCCACGAGCGCGCGCGGATCGACCTTGATGAGTTGCATGGGGAACACTCCTTTTGGGGTTGCGGACCGGCATCGCCAGCCCTTGTTCGTCTTCTTCCCGAAGACACCCCCCGGCCCGCGGAGCGGTCGGGCCGGTGCAACTGCGGCCGAGCATCCCTGACCGGCTGGACCAGCAGGGCCACAGCCCTGCGCAGGACGACGGGCCGGGATCGCGCAGGCGGCGGTTGAGCGCCAGCATCGACGGCCCGCCCGATCTGCGAGCAGGCATCTCTCCGGTTTTCCATTTCGTTTTTTAGGCGGCCGCGGCCATGCCGCCTTCGCTCTCGCTGTCCTCCGCCAAGGCCTTCTCCACCTCGGTGAGCTGCCGGCGCTTCTGCGCTAGCTCGCCGGCGAAGACGAAGTCGCCGCCGTCGCGCGACTCGTAGGAGGCGAGCCGCTTGCGAGCGTCCGCCAGGCGCTGGCTGAAGCGCTCGCGCTCGCCTTCGAAGTCGTCGAGCGCGTGCTCAAGCCGGGCGACGGCGCCGAGCGGCGTCACAGTGACCGGCAACTCGATTTCGTGGTCGGCTCCGGTGCGCAGCAGCGCCGTGGTGAAGCGGTAGCCGTCTTTCCCGAAGCGCTCGCCGCTGTATTCGACGCCGAAGCCGCCGACCGAGGCGATGACGGTTTCGCCTTCCTGCTGAAGCTGCACCAGCGTCAGGATTTCCTTCAGCAGCGCGCGGCCCGCGAGCTTGCGCTCGGCGTACGTCTCTCCGGTCACCACCATGGCGAAGGCGTCGCCCGAAGTCGGGATGCGGCGCTCGATGTCCTGCCCAATCTCACTGAGCCGGCGGATGGAGAACTCGATGTCGCGCTCGGCGTCGCGGATTTGCCGGCGCACCGCGTGCTGGTCGTCGATATGCGCAGCCCGCAGGCGCTCAAGCCGAGCGACGTCGGCCTCGAGCCCCGCTTTCAGCATCAGCCGCGGGTCGCCCGACGCGATTGCCTTGGCCATCGCGAACTGATTGGCCTGGCTCTCGCCCATGTCTTCGAGCCGGCGGATCGAGGTGTCGCCCGAGAGCGCGGCCGCGATGAAACGCGCCTTGCGCTCGTTGTTCTGCCACATCTGCGCGTCGAGGCTGCCCTCGGTCGCGTAGGCGAAGACGTCGACCTCGTCGTGCTGGTTGCCCTGCCGCACGATGCGCCCCTCGCGCTGCTCGATCTGCGACGGCAGCCACGGCACGTCGAGGTGGTGCAGGGCCTTGAGGCGGAGCTGGGCATTGACGCCCGTCCCCATCGTCTCGGACGAGCCGATCAGGAAGCGGACCTTGCCGGCGCGCACGTCGCCGAACAGGCGCTGCTTCGCCTCGGACTTCTTGTAATCCTGCATGAAGGCGATCTCGGACGCGGGCACGCCCATGCGGACGAGCTCGTCGCGGATCCAGCGGTAGGCGGAGAAGCCGCGCGACTTCTCGACGCTGATCGTGCCGAGGTCGGAGAAGATCATCTGCGCGGCGCCTGGCAGTTCGAACGGCTTGCCGTCGGAGCGGACGTAGGCGTTGTCGGCCGTCTCGCTCCAAATGCGGAAAGCGTTGCCGACGAGCTGGTTCAGCTTGTTGTCGGCCTCGTTGTCGTTGTCCGGATCGACGAGGCGGAGGTCGATCGCCGCATGCCGCCCATCGGTGATGACCGACAACAGGATGTCGTCGCCGGGCTCGGGCGCGCGGTCGCGCTCCTCGATCGCCTTGATGCGCTCGCCGAGCAGGGTTTGGTAGCGCTTGAACGCCGACGACGGCTTCGCGGTGAGGATCTGCCGTTTGCCCGTCGAGATCGCCGGCACCCTCACGTACTGCCGCAGGTCCTGCGGCATCACGACGTCCGCGAAGGAGCGGAACATCGCGATCAGCTCCGGCACGTTAACGAAGGTGGCGAAGCGCGTCACCGGCTTGTACTTGCCGGACGGCTGCAGTTCGAGCTCGGTCGAGACATCGCCGAAGGTCGACGCCCAGGCGTCGAACTCGTGCAGGCCGCGTTCGCTGAGCGCTGCGTAGCCAAGGTAGCGCTGCACCGAGAACATCTCGCCCAGCGTGTTGGTGATCGGCGTGCCCGAGGCGAGCACGAGCGCGCGGCCAGGGTTCTTCGTCTCGACGAAACGGGACTTCACATAAAGGTCCCAGGCGCGCTGCGAGCCGCTCGGGTCGACGCCCTTGAGCGTCGACATGTTGGTGGCGAAGGAGAGCTTCCTGAACTCCTGCGCCTCGTCGACGATGATTTGGTCGATTCCGATCTCCGAAATGGTCAGCAGGTCGTCCTTGCGCGTCGACAGCGACTCCAGCCGCTCCTTCAACCCCTCCTTCAGCCGCTCGAGACGCTTGCGCGAGACGCGATCGTCGCTTTCGACCTTGGTCAGCAGCGTCTCATAGAGCTCCAGCTCGTCCTGGATCATCTGCTGCTCGAACACCGACGGCACCGCGATAAAGCGGAACGCGCTGTGCGTGATGATGATCGCGTCCCAGGTCGCCGTGGCCGCCCGCGACAGGAAGCGGTGCCGCTTATCCTTGGTGAAGTTCGTCTCGTCGGCGACGAGGATGCGCGCGTTCGGGTAGAGCGCCAGGAACTCGCGTGCGGCCTGCGCCAGGCAGTGGCCCGGCACGACGACTATCGCCTTGGCGATCAGGCCGAGGCGGCGCTGCTCCATGACGGCGGCGGCCATTGTCATGGTCTTGCCGGCGCCGACGGCGTGCGCGAGGTAGGTCGAGCCGGCCGAGACGATGCGCCAGATGCCGCGTTTCTGATGTCCATAAAGAGAAAAGGCGCCAGAGGCGCCGGGAAGCTTCAGGTGGGAACCGTCGAAGGCTCTCGGCGCGATGTTGTTGAACCGGTCGTTGTAGACGCGCGCCAGGCGGTCAGTGCGGTCGGGATCGGACCAGATCCAGCGCTGGAACGCGTCCTTGATCTTCGAGAGCTTCGTCTTCGCCGCCTCGGTGTCGACGACGTTGAGCACGCGCCGCTCGCTCATCTCCTCCTTCACCGTGTCGAAGATCTGAGGCACGCGGCTGTTGAGCGCGTCGGCGAGCAGTTCACCCGCGTGTCGGCGGTCCGTGCCCCACTCCGACGTGCCTGTCGCCGTCCACCCGAGCTGCCGCGCCTCGACGGTCCACGACGCGAGCTCCGGCATGTGGTGGATCTTGATCTCCACATCCATCGTCTCCTTGACGAAGGCGACGACGTCGGCGGCCGGAATCCATGGTGCGCCGAGACGCGCCGTGATGTCGGACGGCTTGAGGTCGGCAGGCTGCACGCCCTGCAGGGCAGAGACATTGCGTTCGTACTCCGGGTCGAGGGCGGCCGCGGCCTCCGCGGTTTTCAGCTTCTCGCGGACAGGGCCGGAGAGGTAGGCGTCGGCCGTCTGCCACGATCCGTCAGACGGGTCGCGGAAGATGGCGCTGCCGAGTTCGGCGACGACATCCTGCGCGTCGCGATGCAGGAGCTCGGCGATGTGGTCGACGTCGACGTGCCCGCGCTCGTTGAGGACAACGGCGAGCGCGTCGGCCGCGCTCGCGATCACCGGCGCCACCGGCGGCGCGATCACGCGCTCGGTGAACAACGGCCCGGGTTTCGCGGTGTTGGTCTCGAGGTCGTAATCCTCGATCGAGGCGACGAGCCAGCAGTCGGGGTCGTCGAGGAAGGGCTGGATGTTCGGCCGGCGGTGCGTCTCGCGTGTTTCGCCGGTCTCGTCATCCTCCGCGATGGAGACGGTCGTGAAATTGATCGGGCCGAAGTCGCGGACAAAGCTTGACCAGGCGATGCGCAGGCGGACCTGCGCGTCCTTCCACGGCCGGTCGAGCTCCTGCGCCTTCAGCACCTCGCGCACGGCGTCGCGGATCGGAATCAGCTTGCGGACGATGCGCACGTGCTTCTCCGGGATGCCCTCGGCGCCGCGGCCCTTGCGCGCTCTCACCGTAACGGGCTCGCGGTCGACGACCTGCATCAGGCCGTGCGCCTTGTCGAAGAAGTAGCTGCCCTCGCGGACGTGGCGATCCGGCGGCAGGTCGACGGCACCCAAATCGCTCGCATCTTCCAGATCGAAATCAATCGCTTCGGGCTCGCCGTCGTAGACTGCTTCCGGAAGGAGATTGACGGCGGCCGCAAGCGCTGCGGCGAGGTCCTCACCGTCACGCGGCAGGCACGTGTAAGCCTCGCCGAAGGGGCCCGAGGCGAGCGCGTGCACGCCGAGCACGAAGTCGGGGTGCCGCGCGAACCACCGGTTCACGCGGATCGCGCTCTCGTCCTCGGTCGCGGGCCGGATCTCCTCGAGGTCCAACCACGACAGGTCGCCCTCGGCATCGCCGACCTTGCGCTTGCGGAAGAACAGGAGGTCGACCACGACGTCGGTGCCGGCGGCGAAGCGGAAGCTGCCCTCGGGGAGCCGAACGGCGGCGATCAGGTCAGCCGACTTCGCGATGCGCTCCCGCGCGGCGTAATCCGCCTTGTCCATCGTGCCGTGCGAGGTGACGAAGGCGGCGAGCGCGCCCGGCTTCAACAGGTCGATCGCGCGCGCGATGAAGTAGTCGTGCAGGCGCAGGCCCATGGAACGGTAGGCGCGGTCGGAGCGCACGGTGCGGTCGGAGAACGGCGGATTGCCGATGGCGAGGTCGAAACTCGCGGGCAACTCGGTACGCGCGAAGTCCCCGGTTATGATGCGCGCGCCGGGCTGCAGCAGGCGGACGATCCGCGCCGTCACGGGATCGAGTTCGATGCCGGTGACGTGCGAGACATCGCGCAGCCCTTCCGGCATCAGCGCTGGAAACAGCCCGGTGCCGATCCCCGGCTCGAGGACGCGGCCGCCGCGCCAGCCGAGGCGCCGCAAGCCAGCCCAGATCGCGCGAACGATGAACTCCGGCGTGAAGTGCGCATACTGCGTGCAGCGCGCCAGCGAGGCGTGGTCGAAATCGTCGACCGCGTCCTGCAGGTTCTCGGCGATCGCCTCCCAGCCCTTCCGAAACTCGGCCTCGCCAGGGCGGCGGAAGACGGAGTTGGCGAGCTCGGAGGCGCCGAATCCGGTGAAGCGGATCAGCTGCTCCTGCTCCTCGACAGTTGCAGCGCGCTCCTTCGCGTCGATGCTCGCTGCGAGCCGGATCGCGGTGATGTTGTCTCGCGCGCGGTCTTTCCAGCCTTTCGCCAAGGCGCGGTCGCCGGCGAGGTGGAAATTCGCTCCGCACGCCCGGCGGAGAGACGGTGTCGGACGCGCGGCTGCCGCGACCGGAATTGCGGGCGCCGGTGACGACGGATTGGGGTCGTCGCCATCGTCCGGATCTATGCCGAGGCCAGTCCCGAAAGCTGTGACGCCGAGGCCGAGGCCGGATGAGAGTGCGGTGTCTCCGAAGAGGTCGAGCGTGAAGGGGTCGTCATGCGCCATTGGAGCATCTCCTTGTGATGAAGGCGCGCGCCAGCGGCCCGCCGGCGGATGTCAGCGGGATCGATGGTCGCGAGTGGTTGGGGAAGTGGGCCGTGCGATCGGGGAGGTCAGCGGCAGATCGGCGTGATCGAGACGCTGTCGTCGGTCATCGCGAGTGTGAGGTGCGTGGCCGCGGGTGCTGCCGCGATCAGCTTCACCAGCATCTCGGCGTCGAGGAAATCGATGCCGTCGTCGCCCCCGAAATACTGGCGCTTGTAGTGCCAGTATTCGGGATTGGTCTTCGGATCGCATTCCTCGGCGTAGACGACGAGCGGGCGCTGCTGTCCCTCGGCAAGCTTGCCGTTGGACATGATGTAGACGCCTTCATCGCCCACCAGCCAGATGCCCGGCTTCTCGTCCTTGCCGGGCGCGAGGCCGTAGTGCGGATTGCGGAATCCGCCGTTCAGAAAGGCGTCGATGCGCCCGCGCATGATGACGGCGCGCACCGCCGTGACGGAGAACGTGAACATCGCCGCCTCCTCACGCTGCCATCGCGTCGGGGAGGTAGCGCAGATGCACCGGCAGCTTCGCGGAGATCTCCGCGTCGGTGAGTTCGTCCAGCAGCTTGAGCATCGTTCCGCGCTGCCCGCCGTAGAAGAGCACTGTGCGCATACCGCGCTGGCGCTCGGTGAAACGCTCACCGGCGTAGCCGCGGTAGTCGTCGTGGGTGCTCGACCAGATGTGCTCGAGCCGCTCCTCACGCGTCATCGCACGGACTGGCCGTGACTCGCGCTCGACGATCGCGGCACGCATGCAGCCTGGCGAGGCGCGATCTGACAGATCGCAGTAGCCGTGGAAATAGCGGATGCAATTGTCGATCGGCAGCGCGAAGAACACGCTTGTGACGCTGCCGGTGAGGAATTCGCGCATGGCGAACATGTCGCTGCGCACCCACAGGGGTGGCAGGATGTCGAGCATGGTGTCGTACTCGGCCTCGCCGATCTCAAACCACTCGCCGCGGTAGAGGGCGCCGTCGTCCGGCGAGCGGTTCGGCCGCTGCGCGTGGCGATCGAACATGCGGAACATTTGCCGGCGGTCGGCGGTCCCTTGGAAGACCTTGCAGATCGGAGAGAGGGTCATGGGCGGGCTCCTTTCAGCCTCGTCGGGCTGGAGCGCGGCTCACCCTTCGGTCCGCCATCCTCTTCAGCCCTTCTGACCCCTCCTTCGCGGCCGCCTCTCCGGACCGGCGGGTCAAGGGCCGCGTAGCGGGCGAAGCCTCCCTTGACGCGCCGGCCGGGCATGCGGCACGTCATTCCTCCTTTCCTCGTTTTTCCCCCTCCCTCATCCTCAAAGCCGGCGCTCGGCGCGCCGGTTGGCGGAACGACGTCGATCCGGCAGCGTTCAACACATACTCAGTGGGAGTATCTGTGGTGGATGCGGCGAGCGCTCGGACGAAGGCGAAGGTAAACCGCTTCAATCGTATCGCCGGCCAGGTCCAGGGCATCGCGCGGATGGTGCAGGAGGGCCGCTACTGCATTGATGTGCTGCAGCAGATCCAGGCGGTGAAGACGGCGCTCGCGCGCGCCGAGGGCGAGGTCCTGCGCGACCACGCGGCCAACTGCGTCGCCCACGCGATCAGCACGGGAGACAAAGCCGAGCAGAGGGAGAAGGTCGACGAGATCGTCGCCCTCTTCGACCGCGCGAGGCGCTAGCAAGGAAGGGAAGAGCAAGTGAGCGCACCGGTGCGTCAAGCCCAGCTGTTTCGAATGGTGACGGACCAGCACATCTGCCCGTTCGGGCTGAAGTCCCGCGACCTTCTCGGGCGCGAGGGATACGAGGTCGACGACCACGAGCTGAAGACGCGCAGCGAGACCGACGCATTCATGGCCGAGCACGGGGTCAAGACGACACCGCAGACGTTCATCGGCGGAGAGCGCATCGGGGGCTACCAAGACCTGCTTCGCTACTTCGGCAAGGAAGTGGCGGATCCGAAGACGACGTCATACCAGCCCGTCATTGCCGTCTTCGCGATCGCGGCGCTGATCGCGCTCGCCGCGAGCTGGAGCGCGTTCGGGACTCTCGCGACGGTGCGGGCAGGCGAGTGGTTCATTGCGATATCGATGTGCATCCTCGCCATGTTGAAGCTGCGCGACCTCGACAGCTTCTCGAACATGTTCCTGGGCTACGACCTGCTTGCGCAACGATGGGTCCGCTACGCGTACATCTATCCCTTTGGCGAGGCGGCAGCCGGCATCCTCATGATCGCCGGCGCGTTGCTGTGGGTCGCTATCCCCGTCGCGCTCGTCATCGGCTCGATCGGCGCTGTCTCCGTGTTCAAGGCGGTCTACATCGACCGCCGCGAGCTCAAGTGCGCGTGCGTCGGCGGCGACAGCAACGTTCCGCTTGGCTTCGTCTCGCTGACCGAGAACCTGATGATGGTCGCGATGGCAGTCTGGATGCTGCTCAAGTAAGGCGAGCGATTTCCCGCGGCGCCGTCACCCCGCTTTTGCCAGCGGCTCGCTCTCGATCCGCGCGAGAAGCGCCTTCAGGTCTTCGTTCCAGTCGCCGGCGCGCGGCCGCGAGCGTGCGTAGCCGGCGCCGGCCTCGGCCGCGATCGCGCGGATGCGGTCGGCGTAGACGTCGCCCTGTCGGTTGTTATCGGTCGCCGCCACCAGCCGCGTGCCCGGCCGCTCTGCGAGCCGGCGGATAGACTTCTCGCTTGCGGGCGACCAGCCGCCACCCGTGCTGACGTAGAGTGTGTCCGGGCGCAACACCTGGATTGCCCCGAGACTCATGGCGTCGATTGCGGCCTCGGTGACGCAGATCCGCGGCGCCGCCGATGGACCAAGCCGGAGAAGCTCCTTGGTGCCGCCGGTGGCAAAGCCGCGCCACTGCGGGCCACGCTCCTCCCAACCGATAAGGGCACCGTCGCCATTGCGGTGTGCCGCCCACATGCTGCCGTGCGGTCCCTCGCGCAGCAGATCCTGCTGGACCGCCGTCGCCACGATCGATTCGGGGATACCGCGCTCTTCCGTCAGGTAGCGCCAGGTCGCCGAGCCGGGCCGAGGCCTGGCGCGACGCGCCCAGCGGTCGGTGACGGAATCGATCGGCGCCGGCCGACTCTGCCGCTCCCACGCGGGCGCTGCGGGAACGAAACCCACGAGGGCGGCAACGCGCGCGGACGCTTCGGGGAAGCCATGAGCGCCCAGATGCTCGGCGAGGTCGAACACGTCGCCTTTCGCCGCGGACAACGGATCGAACCAGCCGCGACCGTCGTGGATCACGATGACGATCTTCGCATCGCGGCGGTACTTCACCGCGCGTCGGGTGCTCTCCTTCACGTCGACTTTCCAGCCGTCGTCTTCCAACAAGGCGGCACAGCCGACCCTGTCTCTCAATTCTTCGATTTCGCTCTTCTCCATGGCTTCACTACTCGGGCTCCGGCCCGATCCTTTCTTCGGTTGACGCCCGTCGACACACCAACGAGACGCCGTCCGCCTGCCGCGAAGCGTGCCGGATGCAAGGGCGCGCTGGCAAGTCGTTACGATGGTTTCGTTTATCCGCGGCGCAGCCTCCCTTGCATCTGGCGCAGCGCCAGCGGCACCGGTCGCCCGGCTCAGTGAGCCGGGGACCACGGGTCGTATTCATGCTTATGCCCACCTGCGCATAAGCATGATTATGATCCGTGGGAAATTATGGAAAGCTCGGACTGAAGAGTGTGGCAATTGCGCAGCCCGGCGCAGAGTCGGGCTGCGCATAATCACAGCGACTGGAGGAAGGCCATGAGTTGGTCCGGTGGGCGATACCGGACGGGCGTAGTGGCAATTGGCTGGAGGTGACTCAACGCCTCCTCCTTCATGGCGAGGTCCGCCTCCAAATACATATGCGTCGTGCTCGGGTGCTCATGGCCGAGCCACAACGCGATAACGGTGATGTCCACGCCCGATTGCAGCAGGTGCATCGCTGTGGTGTGGCGGATCGTGTGAGGCGAGGTCGCCCGGTCAGCAAGAGCCGGAAGTTCGCACGCCGCTTGGGCAACGGCCTGGCCGAGTCGCTGAGTCACGCTCGATCGCGACAACCGTCGACCCGCGCCGCTTGGGAACAGATACCCGTGTGGGCTCGCATCTGGCAGGTGGCGAAGCCATCGTCGGAGTGTCGCGGCGGTCGCCTTCCAGAGCGGAACACTCCGGCGCTTTCTCCCCTTGCCGTGGAGGTGAGCGACTGGCGAGATATCCAGTACCACGTCACCGACCTTGAGGTTGATCGCCTCGGAGACCCTGGCACCAGTATTGTACAGGAGCGTGAACAGCGCTTGATCGCGCCGGCCCGCCCACGTCGCGCAGTCCGGCGCTGCGATGATCGCCTCCATTTCGGATCGGGATAAGAAGCCGAGCACGGCTCTGTCATGACGCTTCTGCGGGACGGCAAGGCTGCGCTCGATGACCGCGAGCGCAGTTAGATCCTCGTGGGCGGCATACTTCAGGAACGAGCGGATGGCGGACAGGCGCGCATTGCGGCTCCGAACGGTATTCTTCCGCTCGCTCTCGAGATGGTCGAGGAAGGCGAGTATCAGCGTGGCGTTCAGGTCGGCCAGGACGAGGTCCGTCGGTGCTTTGCGGATCGTTTTTTGCGCGAAGACAAGCAGCAACTTGAACGTGTCGCGGTAAGCCGCGACTGTGTTGGAGCTGACAGCGCGTTGCTGACGAAGATAATCAGCGAAGAAGCGCTGGAGGAGCATCGGGAACGAAGGGTTTGCCTCAATCATGGCGCGCCTCCCCGAAGTGCAATGCAAGTGTCTCGAAGCGGTCTCCGGCCAGCGCCATGAGTTCGGGGACAGCCTGCATGTACCAGTATGTGTCGCCGAGATTGACGTGGCCGACATAGGTCGAGAGCGCCAGCATTGCATTGTCGATGTCTGTACCCTCGGCTTGCCAGAGCATCAGCCGACAACAGATGAAGGTATGCCGCAAATCGTGGATGCGGATGAACTGATGTCCGCCGCGCGGCACGATGCCGAGGTTTTTCGTCAGCCGAAGCCATGCTCGACGCACGGCGCCGTAACGTAGAATCTCGCCGCTTCGTTCGTCGAGGAAGAGTGGCGCAGAGCGGTCGGTCGTGTTGAGCCTTGCGCGGGTCCGCATGTAATCTCGCAAAGCCACCGTCGCGGTTGGGTGTAACGGGACAATGCGCGTTCTCTTGAACTTGGAGTGTTTCGCCGTGATGCTGGTGAAAGCCTCGTCAAGGTCGCCGCATCGAAGCCGCAGCGCTTCGGAGATGCGCAGGCCCGTTGAAGCAAGGAGGCCGAGAAGCGTCGGGAACGTGGTCGGGCCGGCGCCAAACACAGGCGGAAGAGTACGCGCGGCCGTCATGAGCGCGTTCACCTCGGCCGGTGTGAAGATGTGTGGCGCGATCCGGCGCTTCGAGCGTCCGAACGGCGCGCCCTCCGGGAAGCTGGTTCCCGATTCTGCGTCCACCAGATGACGCGCGAACGGCCGGAGCACGTTGAGGCGCTGCGCCCAGGTGAAGGGATCGGCACACACCGCCTGCTCCTTTACCCAGCGTAGCACTATGGCGGAGCCGAGCGGACCTTCGTGGCCGCTTGCATCGGCGAAGCGGGCGAAGGCCAATGTGAGACTACCGGACCGATCCAGCGCGAATCCGAGTTGACGACGCTCGGCAAGGTAAGCCTCGGCGCGCGCGAGCATTGTGACCGGGGCACTCATGCCATTGCTCCCGGCCACGGCAGTGCGACAGACGCCAGCCGTGCGACGTCGACCCGCGCATATGTGGCGGAAGTGACGATGCTCCGGTGGCGCAAGACGTCAGCAATCTGCTTCATCGGTACACCGGAGTTGATCAGCCGGGTTGCGAGCGTGTGTCGGAGGATGTGGACACGACTTCGGTCCCAGCCGAGCCGAGCGTAGGCGGCATGCAGCGTCTTCTGCACGACACGCCTCCCAACCGGCTCGCCGAGCGGTGCGACGTGGCGGACGAACACCTCACGGCGAGCGGTCGCGGGTCGCTCATTGAGGATATAGTCGACAATCGCTTCGCCGGTTGCTGGCGAGAGCGGAAGGATGTCCGAACGCCGAGCTTTCCCGGCGGGCACTCTCACGATGCCTTCCGTCCAATCGATGTCATCGAGGGTCAACCGAATTACTTCGCTCGAACGCAGGCCGAGATCGGCTAGACAACGCACGATGGCGTAGCCTCGCCGGCGCGACGGACAGGGCTTTTCGAAGGCAGAGAACAATCGCTCGACATCTGCTGCCGACAGAGCTTCCGGCAGTTCTGCATCCCGCCAGAATGCGGGCCGCGGCACGGCTTTGCGGAGAAGAGCAACATCGTCACCGATGAGCGCACGATAACGGAGATAGCAACGGACCGCGCCAGCCATGACACGGATCGTGCTGGTGCTTCGGCCAGCGTCGCCCAGCACGAAAGTGCGAACAGCATTGGGCTTAATCTCACCAAGCTCGATCGGACCCGTGCCAAGCTGTTCCCGGAGAAGCCGTCGGATGATGCGGCGACGATGATCTCGCGTGCCCTGCGTCAGCCCCCAGACATCGTTCATCTTGGCATCGAACCGGGCGAGCTCCAGCTCGATTGCGTCAGGCGCAGGTGTAACAGCGATATTGTGCCTGCGCAGCACGCGGAGAAGGTTGTTGAGCGCCGCTCTGTTGAGGATAAGTCCGTGCGGGGTCGGATGATCGCATGAACAGGTAGGCAGGTGACCCGTGAGGAACCGGCCTATTCGAGTCTCGTCGATGTCGCCTGGTCCAGCGCCCTGGCTATGTAGCCAGTCGCCAAAGTGAAGAGCTGAGGCCGTATATCGGCGACGGCGCTTAGCTTCATAACGGCTGCGCACGAGATAGTCGGTGTAGAAGCCCATGATGGGCCAGAGAACATTATCTGGATCTTCGATCCTGAGCTGAAGGCGAAAGGGTGTCGGCATGCTCGATCTCCATTGTGGGGATTCGAGCAGGCCTCCGGATTATGTGCAGTTCAACGATAGCCTGGACGGGGCCTCTCTCCGCGTACAGTCGATGGCAGCTTGCATTATCTCCATACGTCGAATATTCTCGACATATGGACGCAGATCAAGCCATTCTCGCCTTCTCGGCGCTTGCCCAGCCCACCCGGCTGGAGGTGTTTCGGCTCCTGATGGAGCACGAACCTGACGGGCTGCCGGCCGGCGAGGTCGCGCGCCGCATGGACGTGCCCCACAACACCATGTCGACGCATCTTGCGATACTGACCCGCGCCGGACTGATCGAGGCCGAGCGCCAGAGCCGGTCCATCGTTTACCGCGCCCAGCTTGAGGCGGTGCGGGGGCTCACTGGCTTCCTCGTCAAGGACTGCTGCGGCGGCCGACCGGAGCTGTGCGCGCCGCTGATCGCCGACCTGTCACCCTGTTGTTCGCCACAAAAGCCATCGTCCAAGGAGGTCGCCCATGGCTGACCGTATCTACAACGTGCTGTTCCTTTGCACCGGCAATTCGGCTCGCTCGATTTTGGCCGAAAGTATTTTGCGCAAGGACGGCGCGGGCCATTTCCACGCCTTCTCAGCCGGCAGTCACCCGAAGGGACGGGTCAACCCCTTCGCGTTGAAGGTGCTCGACAGCTTCGATTACCCGGCCGATGGCTTCCGCTCGAAGAGCTGGGAGGAGTTCGCGGAGCCAGGCGCGCCTGTCATGGATTTCGTGTTCACGGTCTGCGACAGCGCCGCCGGCGAGACCTGCCCCGTTTGGCCGGGCCAGCCGATGACGGCCCATTGGGGCATCGAGGACCCGGCCTCGGTTGAGGGCTCCGACATCCAGAAGGAAGCCGCCTTCGTCGCTGCGTTTCGCCACCTGAAGACCCGCATCGGGCTGTTCACGGCGCTGCCGCTGAAGAGCCTCGACAAGATGGCGCTCGGCACGAAGCTGCGTGAGATCGGCCAAAGCGAAGGTTCGACATCGCATCGTCCAAACGCGGCGTGAGGCAAGCCATGGACATCATCATCTACCACAATCCCGACTGCGGGACCTCGCGCAACACTTATGCAATGATCCGCAATACCGGCGTCGAACCTCACGTCATCGAGTATCTGAAGACACCGCCCTCGCGGACGATGCTCAAGCAGCTCATCGCGCGCATGGGCACTCCCGTTCGCGCGCTCCTGCGCGAGAAGGGCACGCCCTATGCCGAGCTTAGCCTTGGCGATCCAAGCCTGACCGATGACCAGCTTCTCGACGCCATGCAGGCGCATCCGATCCTGATGAATCGGCCAATCGTCGTGACACCCAAAGGGGTCCGGCTCTGCCGTCCTTCCGAGGACGTGCTCGATCTATTGCCGCCGCAGCGCGGCGAGTTCGTCAAGGAAGACGGTGAGCGCGTGGTGGACGAACACGGCCGCCGCGTGGCGACAGCGTAAGGCAGCCCCATGTCCACCTTTGAACGCTATCTCACCCTCTGGGTCGCACTCTGCATCGTGGCCGGTGTCGCGCTCGGCCATTTCATGCCGGGCGTGTTCCATGCGATCGGCGTCGCCGAGATTGCCAAGGTCAATCTGCCGGTAGCGGCGCTGATCTGGCTGATGATCGTGCCGATGCTGATCAAGATCGACTTTGCCGCGCTCGGTCAGGTGAAGGAGCATTGGCGCGGCATCGGCGTCACGTTGTTCGTCAACTGGGCCGTGAAGCCGTTCTCGATGGCGGCGCTCGGCTGGCTCTTCGTCGGGTATCTGTTCCGGCCGTATCTGCCGGCCGCTCAGATCGACAGCTATATCGCGGGCCTCATCATCCTCGCTGCCGCACCCTGCACGGCAATGGTGTTCGTCTGGTCGAACCTCACCAAGGGCGAGCCGCATTTCACGCTGAGCCAGGTCGCGCTCAACGACTCCATCATGGTGTTCGCTTTCGCGCCGATCGTCGGCTTGCTGCTTGGACTCTCGGCCATCACGGTGCCCTGGAACACGCTCGTCCTGTCGGTTGCCCTCTACATCATTGTGCCCGTGATCGCCGCACAGCTCCTGCGCCAGCGCCTCCTCGCAAGCGGCGGGGAGCCGAGATTGAAGGCCTGTCTCGACCGGCTGCAGCCCGTCTCGCTCATCGCCCTGCTGGCGACGCTGGTGCTGCTGTTCGGCTTTCAGGGTGAGCAGATCCTGGCGCAACCGCTCGTCATCGCGCTGCTCGCCGTGCCGATCCTGATCCAGGTCTATTTCAACGCGGGGCTCGCCTATGTGCTGAACCGGATTTCCGGCGAGCAACATTGCGTCGCAGGCCCCTCCGCCCTGATAGGCGCCTCCAATTTCTTCGAGCTGGCGGTCGCCGCCGCGATCAGCCTGTTCGGTTTCCAGTCCGGTGCGGCACTGGCCACCGTGGTCGGCGTGCTGATCGAAGTGCCGGTCATGCTAACCGTTGTTTGGATCGTGAACCGATCTAAGGGCTGGTACGACCGCGGCCAGACAGCGCCGCGCGTCGTCAAAGAGGCGCGCTGATGCAGGCGCCCGATTTGACGGATTTGCCGAACATCGATGCCGATGCGTTCGAACGTCCGACGACGGTTGCGCTGATCCCAGAGCCGCCGACGCACCCACCGCGCATCCTGCTGCTGTACGGCTCCCTGCGCGAGCGATCGTTCAGCCAGTTCCAGGCCCAGGAAGCCGCTCGTCTTCTTGAAGCCTTCGGGGCCGAGACCCGCATCTTCAACCCCAGCGGCTTGCCGCTTCCGGATGATGCACCCGTCGATCACCCCAAGGTTCAGGAATTGCGTGACCTATCGGCCTGGTCGGAGGGACAAGTCTGGTGCAGCCCGGAGCGCCACGGGGCCATGACGGGCATCATGAAGGTGCAGATCGACTGGATACCGCTGTCCCTCGGGGCGGTCAGGCCCACCCAGGGCAAGACGCTCGCGGTCATGCAGGTGAGCGGCGGATCGCAGTCCTTCAACGCCGTCAACCAGATGCGTGTCCTCGGCCGCTGGATGCGCATGATCACCATCCCGAACCAGTCCTCGGTCGCCAAGGCCTATGAGCAGTTCGATGAGGACGGCCGGATGAAGCCGTCGCCCTATTACGATCGCGTCGTCGACGTCGTGGAGGAGTTGGTGAAGTTCACTCTTCTGACGCGCGGCCCCTCTGCCTACCTCACCGGCCGCTATAGCGAGCGCAAGGAGGCTGCGGAGAAGCTCGCCGCGCGAGTTAAGCTGGCCGCCATCTGACCCGGCCTGCTTTCGCGAGCCGCGCCCACTACTAAGCCTGAGCCTGAGCCTGAGCCTGAGGCTTCCTTCGGTGGGCTATCCGCAGCACGATGTAACCTGAGATGCCGGCGATCAACGAACCGGCCAGAATACCAAACTTCACCCTGTCTTGGAGTGCAGCGTCATCGAAGGCAAGTAATCCAATAAATAGGCTCATGGTGAAACCGATACCGCATAGAAGGGCAACGCCAAACACTTGGCCCCAGCTTGCGGCGGCCGGAAGGTCAGCCAATCCCGTCCGCACCATGAAGAAAACCGCACCGAACACGCCGATCAGCTTTCCGAGCACGAGGCCTCCAGCCACGCCAAGAGAGAGTGGCTCAAAAAGAACTGCGGGAGTCACTCCGGCAAACGAAACACCGGCGTTGGCGAATCCGAAGATCGGAACGACCAGATAGGCCACGGGGGCGTGAAGCATGTGCTCAAGCCTGTGTAACGGTGAAATATCTGGCGAAGCTTCCGGTGTGCCGGGTGTCAACTTAATCGGGATGGTTAGCGCTAAAACGACGCCGGCGATCGTCGCATGGATTCCCGAACGAAACACCAGAACCCAGAGCACGGCGCCGAGCAGCAGATAGGGGATGAGGGAATTCACCCCACGTTTGTTGAGAACGAGCAGTATCGCCACTACGCCCGCTGCGCCGGCAAGATTCGGCAGTGAGAGCCCGCTGGTGTAGAACGATGCAATGATGATGACGGCGCCAAGATCGTCGATGATCGCGAGCGCCGCCAAAAACACCTTGAGCGAGGTCGGCACACGTGACCCAAGCAACGAGATCACCCCGAGAGCGAAGGCTATATCGGTGGCAGACGGAATTGCCCAACCGTGAATCGCCTTTGAATCCGCGTGATTGAAAGTGATGTAGATGAGCGCTGGGATCAGCATTCCTCCGGCGGCCGCCACACCGGGCAAGAGCCGGCGTGTCCAGCTCGACAGTTGACCGTCTATCATCTCGCGTTTGATCTCCAGCCCCACCATCAGGAAGAACACTGCCATCAGTGCATCATTGATCCAGTGCTGCAGGCTTAACGGCCCCAAATCAGCGTGCAGGGCAGAAAAGTAGACATGGGCGAGCGAGGAATTAGCGGTAATGATCGCGAGCAACGCGATGACCATCAGAAGAAGGCCACCTGAGGCTTCGTTGTTCAGAAAGCGGCGAAGTGTGGAATTGATGCGGCCCTTGAGCGGCGCGTTAGGATGATTTGAAAACATGCGTCTGCGTCCCTCGTAATAAGGTCGTTTGATCTCCGTTGTGGTGAAGCGGAGGCGCACGCAGCACACGCCAAGGCCGTGAGACTAAAGGGGTTGGCGCCGACTTTCCATCCAAACCGGACGCGTCGCATCACACATTTTGTTGGGCATCGTGTCCAAACACGCGTCTGTGCGTTAAGAGTGCGTGGCGCGGGTCCCGGAACGTAGATCGAAGTCGCCGTCTGCATCGGAAGCTAAGTGGGCCGTCCTTAGCGCATAAGGAGAACCGGCACGCGCACGGTGCGTATCATGGTTGTGGTCGTGCTGCCGACGATCAGGGTTCTGAACGGCGAGTGACCATAGGCGCCCATCAGCAGGATCGCACCGGGGGTTGCACCAACCACTGAAGATATCACGTCCTCCGGCTTGCCTTGCTTCAGCGTCGTCGCCACCTCGCGACCGTCGAGTTTGGCACGCGCGTCCTCAAGTAGCCGACGATGCCGCTCATCATCAGCGCCGGCGACGACGATATGGACAGGCAACTCGCGAAACAACGGTGAGTCGACACACCGCTCAAGCGCTCGGCCAGCTGCAGGACTGCCGTCATAGGCCAGCACGGCGGCGAGCGGCGGCTCGATACTGCGGGAAGCAATCAGGATAGGCTTGCTGCTCGCACGGACAACGCGCTCGACTTTGGAACCAACGTGATCCTGCGCAAACTCGTGACTGGCGCCACGCTTGCCGATCACGACGACGCGCGCCTCGGTCTCGCGCTCCAGGATCGTCTCGACGATACCGCCGTGGCGATGGAGCGTCTTCATTCCAATGGCCCCGGCCGTCTTCAACCGCTCTTCGCCAGCCGCAAGCAATACGCGACCGCGTTCGACCTGAAGGCGGGCATCGGCTGCCTCGAGTTGGGTCAATTCCTCGAGCAACTGTGACTTCACACCGAGCCCGATTGCTCCCGATAGGTCGTGCCGTTCGGCAACCGCATCCTTCCGCTGGACCACGTGGAGTAGTTCCACGGGTAATTCCAACTTCCTCGAGGCCCAAGCGGCGAGATCGCAGACCGACGTGGCGTAGCTGGAAGCATCGATACAGGCGAGAATGTTCTGCATGGTCTCTTCCTCCTCAATGCGCCGCCAGCAGCTTTTCGGCGTCCGGTTTGTCGTGGACGCCGAAACGCTCGACCATCGCCGCGCTCGCCTCGTTGAGGCCCACCACCTCGACCGCCGTTCCTTCACGCCGGAATCGGATTACCGTCTTGTCGAGGGTTCCCACACCGGTGATGTCCCAGAAATGGGCGTCGGTGAGATCGATCACCACGTCATCGAGCACCTCCTTGAAATCGAAGGCGTCGGCGAAGCGCTCGGCCGAGGCGAAGAATATTTCGCCGGAAACCCGGTAGGTGCGTGTGCGGCCATCCTCCGAAATGTCGGAGGACACGGTGAACATGCGCCGCACCTTGGAGGCGAAGAACAGACCGGAAAGAACCACGCCCACCACGACGCCTGCGGCGAGATTGTCGCTCCACACAACGATCACCACCGTCGCCGCCATGACCAGCGAAGACTGCCAGGGATGATGGCGGACATCCTTCACAGACCGCCAGGAAAAGGTGCCGATTGAGACCATGATCATCACCGCGACAAGGCTCGGCATCGGAATGCGGGCGACCAGCGGATTGAGCACGACGAGGAGGAACAACAGAAATACACCCGCGATCAATGTCGACAGCCGCGTCGAGCCACCTGACTTCACGTTGATCACCGATTGGCCGATCATCGCGCAGCCGCCCATCGCCCCGAAGAACCCGGTGACGAAATTGGCGATGCCCTGGCCGCGCATCTCGCGCGCCTTGTTCGACGACGTGTCGGTAAAGTCGTCGACGATCTGCGCCGTCAGCATCGATTCGAGCAGACCAACCGCCGCCATCGTCAGCGAATAGGGCAAGATGATCCTAAGGGTGTCCAGGTTGAACGGCACGTTCGGCAGAGCGAAAACCGGAAGAGAAGTCGGCAGCTTGCCCATATCACCGACGGTATTGACGTGTATGCCGCCATAGATTGTGACGATCGTCAGGACGACGATGGCGACTAGCGGAGACGGGATGGCCTTCGTGAGATACGGGAACAGATAGATGATCGCTAGGCCGGCGGCGATCAGGGCATAAGTGACCGGCGGCACGTGTACGAGCTGCGGCATCTGCGCCAAGAAGATCATAATGGCGAGTGCATTGACGAAGCCGGTAATGACCGAGCGCGAGACATACTGCATCAGCAGATCAAGACGCAGCAGCCCCGCAACCAGCTGCAGAACGCCCATCAGGACAGTTGCGGCAAACAGATACTCGACGCCATGTTCGCGAACGAGCGGGATAATGACGACGGCGACTGAGGCGGTTGCGGCCGAGATCATGCCCGGCCGGCCACCGGTGAAGGCGATGATAACGGCAATCGAAAAGGAGGCGTAAAGCCCGACGCGCGGATCGACGCCGGCAATGACGGAAAACCCGATCGCTTCTGGAATCAGCGCCAGAGCGACGACGATGCCTGCAAGGATATCGGCGCGCGGACTGGCGAACCAATCGCGTCGGATAGAGGCGAGACTTGGCATATGGAATTCAGCAACGTGCATGAAGCATCCGCCACGCGCCATGTTAGGCACGCTGGCGAGCGAGCGGCCTCAGCCGCGATGCTTGAAGGTTGTCCCGGGGATAGGCGCCGGGCGGAGCCACCCGGCGAGCCGGGTCCGACTAATATGCTTGTCGCTTAACGTAGATTCAGGGTTGCTGCAAGTGCGAAGGGCTCAATTTCCGCCGCATTTCGCGCGCTCGAACTTTGTTCGCAGCCACGGCGAGCGCGAGCGAGGCGAGAACGCACCATGCGGCCATCCACAGCATCTGCGTGGGTAGAGGAATCCCCATATCGATCAGAGCCCCGGTGATGCCGGGGCCGAGGGCCGACGCCAGCACCATCCCCGAGACAGTGATCGCGCGAATGCCTCCAAGATTGGCCAGCCCGTAGACCTCCGGCCACAGGGCCCCGAGCAATGTAGAGGTGAAACCGTTGCTGATACCGAGCAGCAACATGAAGGCATAGATGCCCCAGACCGGTATGATCAGCGCGACGGCCACGGATGCGACGGCGAGCGGCGCTAGGAAAAAGGGCAGCAATCTGAGCGCACCGAACCGGTCGATGAGAAAGCCGCAAACGAGGCCGAAAACGATCGTCGTTACCGACATGACGGAAAAGGCTCCGGCGAAGATCAGTGGATCGTAGCCGCGCAGCGCGATCAGATAGCCCTGATGAAAGAAGATCACGGTGCCGATAAAGGACGGGGCCAGTGTTCCCGCCAGCAGCATGTAGAGGACCGGGTCCCGCACGACTTCGCCACGGGTCCAGTCTCGCGCTGTGCGCGCGCTCTGCGAATTCGCCTCATGCGATTTGGGCACCCGCTCGATCCTCATCAAAGCAATGATGATTGGCAGGCCGACGACCATGAGCACCGCCGCCGAAGCAAACCAGGCCGTCCGCCAGTTCCCGCTCATCCGCTCGATCAGCACGACGGTCGCCGGCAGGACCGCCGAGCCAGCCTGTTGACCGGGCACGATCAGCGCCATCGCTCGGCCCCGGTTGGCGACAAACCATCGGCCGATCTCGGTAAACGCTGTTTCAGTCATCATACCCTGTCCGAAAAGGCGCAGGAGGTAGATGGCGAGTGTCAGCACGAGGATGTTGGGTGCGATCGCGATCAGCACACAGGCAGTCGCAAGCGCCGGCATGGTGAAACGAATTACCTTCCAGCCCGGCATCAGGTCGAGCGTACGACCCAGCCACGGCAACGTCGCTGCGCTGGCGAGCGTTGCCAGCATGTAAATGCCGCCGAACGCGCCGCCTGAGAGGTGAAAGGTCGCGCGCAAGTCATTGCCCGACAGGCCGATGAAAAAGGTCTGACCAAACGACGAAAAAAGCGTGAGCAGAAATCCGCCAGAAAGCCAGCGGATGTTCTCTTTAATAAAGGTCGGCCTGTTGTTATCGATTGTTTTCATGGTGCTGATCTATCGAAACGCCATCGATGAGCAAAGCATCCATGCGTGAATTAGCGTGCCATCTGACTTTTCTGTCTGCCTTCGCCGCAAAGGAAAGCGTCCACACTCTCTTCGTGTGGACCGACTGATAGCCCTTGTGTGGTTGCGATTATGTACAGCCCGGCTTTGCGCGGGGCTGTGCGAATCCGGGCGTGTTTAGTCCGAGCTCTCCATAATCTCCCACGGATCATAATCATGCATGATGGCTTCTTCTTCGCCGTCGTATTCGCTGGAAACCATGACGCCGAATTCGTCGTCGACCTGAAAGAGAACCACCGGCACCATCAACGTGCGGGCGAGATCGAGGGCGTGATCCTGAGCGAGGGTGAGATTCTGCGACATCGTGAGGCTCCCGTCTTGGGGCGGGGACCATCCCCGCTCGACAGGCGCCGACGTGTTCGGGCGCGGCCGCGGTCACCTCGCAGGCGAAGCCGAAGAGGTCGCACGCTTGCGTAGCGAACCCCTTGCGGGTTGATCGTGGAAGGCCGCGGCCGAACCAAGGAAAGCCCATTCGAGAGCGGGATGGTCCTTCCCCGGATGCATGGCGCGCCGAACGTCGCAGTCTCGACGGCGGATGCTTGCCGCCGTGGCCGCTACGCGAAATCAAGCTGCTCGGTGGTCTTCTTATTGAGTCGACGAAGGCTCGTGGTCGATGCGTGCGAAAGAGCTCCAGGCCGATTGACTGGCGCCGGGTCGCGTTTGGCGCTCTGCCGTTGGAGATCATTCCGATTGGCCGCCGGGATCCGAAGAAGCGGGTGAACTCGCCCTGAAACGTCATGGCCATGCTCAATCTCCGTTGTAGGGAGGTTAAGCAGTGCTCGGGATTGTGCGCAGTTCAACGGTAGATGTGTCCCGCTCAGGTTCGGTCGGCAGGGATGGGACGACGGTGGCTACTTATGGCGCCAGACTTTGACGGCGCTGAGGAGCAAGATGACTGCTAGAAGCGGTAACAGCACGGAACTGGGCACAACGCCGAGAAGCTGTGCGCCAATGAAAGTGCCAACGATCGAGCCTATGGCCATGATCAGCACGAACGCCTTGTTGTGGCCGAGCACAGAAAAACTACTGTCGCGGCTGTACCGCGTGAAGCCCATCAGCATCGTCGGCAGGCTGACGGCTAGCGAGAGGCTGCCAGCCAGCCTGATGTCGCACCCGAACAGCAGGACGAGCGTGGGGATCAGCAACTCGCCTCCGGCCACGCCAAGGAGCGCGGCCACAACACCGATGACGACGCCAGCCATCACACCGGCTACAATTTGAGCTGTTCCAGTCAACAGCGGATGGCCGCCATCATGTGCATAGTGGCCGACCACGAGCACCACGGCAATCATCACCAGCAGCACCGCGATGATCCGATAGAGTGTTTCCGACCGGAGCCGTGTCGCCCATCCCGCTCCGAACCACGCACCTGCTAGGCTGCCTGCGAGCAGGTTGACAATCACCATCCAGTGCGACGCGACGGCGCCCCACGGCACGTTTGTTGCCCGAAACGGTAACGCCGAAGCGACGACGACCAAGCTCATTGCCTTATTGAGGATGACAGCCTCTAGAGCCACAAAACGGAACATGCCGATCAGCAGCGGCAGTCGAAACTCAGCGCCACCAAGCCCGATGAGTCCGCCAAGCGCGCCGATGATCGCGCCACCGCCAAACGCGGAAGCAGGATTACGAGGTCTCGTATCAACCACTGTCATAACTACGCTCCGCCACTTACCATGGACGTCCCCGTCAAGTTCTCCGCCAACGCCCGGCAGACACCCTCAGCAATGCGTCTGGGTCGTTCTCCCAGGCCAAAGGCGCTCGACGGATCTCCGCGCGGGTCGACCTCGATCACCTTTGCGGCAACCCCGACAGACACGCCGCGGCGAGTCAGGCCTCGGATCACGCCGGAAAGCGGTGCTGTCAGAGCAGCCGTACCGATCGTTGCCACGACTTCTCTAGACTCGACGCGATTCCCAATCCGGGCTGTCGTCTCAAAGCGACCTGCCACGGGTGCGTAAACGAACCGCGCCCGTCCGGCGCCACCGAGCGATCGAGGCTCCCCGCCGAACGGCAATGTAGCGCCCAACCGAATGATCTCGCCCAGGTGCTCACCCCAAGCGGTTTCGATTGCCAAGTCGACAGTTTCACCCGCGACGAAGTTCGGCCCGAGTCCAAGGGTGAGCGGAGCTAAACCCCGTTGGCGTTCGGGAATGGCGCGCTTGCGCAATCGCGCGTCGACAAGAACAGACCAGCTCGCCGCCTCAAGTACTTCTTCAAAGGGCGCTACGCTGATAGGCACCGCGTCGCGCGCAACGAAGGCCTCTCGCAACATGGCGGGCGTATCGATGCGCCGTGCAGTGATGCCCTCGAGGGTAACGGTCCCATCAAACACCGCATCGGTGAATGCCATGCCGCGTCGCGATGTTGCCGGCTCGGGATCATCGTGCAACGCGACGGGATAGCCGGCACGAAAAAGAAGGACGCTAACCGCAGAACCAACGTCCCCGATGCCCCGCACGAGAACCGGAAAGGCGCGCGCCTCAGACCCGCTCATGTTCAACCTCCGAACGGAGGTCCAACGCTTCGCGCACGCGTTCGCTGGTAGGACGCGATAGAACATCACTCGGCCGACCCGTTTGAAGGGTCTCCCCTTGATCCAGCACGCATAAGACGTCAGCGAGAGCCGCCGCTTCATCTAGGTCGTGGGTGACCATGACGATCGGCATCGACACGGCCGCGCGCAGCTCCTGCAGCTCACTGTGCAGACGGCGCCGCGTGCGTCGGTCGACTGCCGAAAAAGGTTCATCCAGAAGCAAGACGTCCGGATCTCGAGCGAGCGCCCGCGCAACCGCCACGCGCTGCTGCTGCCCACCCGACAAGGCCGACGGTCGGCGTTCTTCGAGGCCATCAAGGTGAACGAGACGCAATAGCTCCCGTCCGCGTTCAATGCGTGCGTCCGGCGGGAGATGACCGAGAGCGGCGACCACATTGCCGAGGGCTGTCATGTGCGGAAAGAGCGCGTAGCTCTGAAAGACCAGTCCGACCGATCTGCGATGCGGCGGCAGATCGATTCCCTTCTCGGCGTCGAACCAGACGGCGCCGTTGCAGGCGATGCGCCCGTGTCCTGGCCGGTAGAGACCCGCAATCGCCCTGAGAATAGTTGATTTTCCGCTGCCGGACGGGCCCACGAGCGCCAGCAACTTGCCCGGCGCGCAGACCAGCTCGGCGGCCAACGGAATTGGTCCCGATTGCTCGACAATCACGCGCAAGCCTTCAGACATAGCGGCGACCAATGCGCCGCGAGAGCATGAAGGTGATTCCAAGCGCGATCAGCGACAGGACCAGAAGTAACGCCGACATTGCTCCCGCCGCAGCGTTGTCGAACGCTTGCACACGATCATAGATGGCGATTGCCATGGTCTTAGTCTGGCCGGGGATGCTCCCACCTACCATCAGCACGACGCCAAACTCCCCCAGCGTGTGCGCGAACGTGAGAACAAGGCCGGTGACAATCCCAGGCCACGCGAGGGGTATTTCGATTTGCGTGAGCACCCGCCATGGCGACATGCCCGAACAAGCGCCAGCGTCTCGCACTTCAGGCGGGATTGCCTCGAACGCTCGTTGTGTCGGCTGGATCGCGAAAGGGAGATTGATCAAGATGGAAGCGGCTAATAGGCCGTCAAAGCTGAACACCAGCGAGTGCCCGAACAGCGACTGGTAGATTTGACCGAAGCTTGAGGCCCCGCCGAAGCCGACGAGGAGATAATAGCCGATGACGGTCGGCGGCAGAACGAGAGGTAAAGCGATGGCGGCTTCGGCCCAGCTTCTACCTGGAAACGGCACGTAGGCGAGCAACCGACCGATCGCTATGCCGATCGGAAGCAAAACCAAGACGGTGAAGCCACCGAGGCGAAGGGACAATGCGAGCGCCGACCAGTCCATGGGCCGCCTCGCCGATCAGGAGCCTTCGCCCGGTAACACAAAGCCATATTTGCGGAAAATTGCTCGGGCTGCAGGCTTCTGGACATATGCGTAAAATGCGCGTGTGGTCTCGTCCGCGCCTTTGAGCAGCACCATGCGTTGCCGAAGAGGTTCATGCGATTCGGCGGGCAACAGCACAAAGGTGCCGAGATCGCCGACATGCTGCGAGAGGGCGAGCGAATACGCAAATATGCCGCCTTGCGTGGATCCGGAGGAGGCGAATTGGGCGGCCTGCGCCACGTTCTCGCCCATCACCAATTTGGGCTGCACGGCATCCCATAGACCGCGAGAACGCAACGCCTGCTCGGCCGCTACGCCATACGGCGCATGCTCGGGATTGGCGATGGCGAACTTCTGGACTCGGCCATCGGCCAAGGCGGCACGGAAGTCCTTCAGCTCCGGATCGACCTTGAACGGAGCGTTCTTGGGCGCGAACAGCACGATGCGCCCGATCGCGTAGAGGGTGCCGCCGTCGATTGTTTTCCCAGCGTCGGCAAGCTGGCGGACAAAGCCCTCATCCGCGGAGAGGAACATCTGGAACGGCGCGCCCTGCTGGATCTGGCGAAGGAAATTCCCCGAGGACCCGTAAGTCAGGGCGACCGTCTTTCCCGTGTCGCGGGTGAAGGCCGCGCCGACCTCGTCGAGCGCAAACTTGAGGTCGGCAGCAGCGGCGACATTCGGAGGCGGCGACTGTTGGGCCTTTAAATTCGACATCGATGCGCCAAGCAACGCGAAACCAAAGCTCGCAACTACAACGCTGCGGCGTGTCCAGGCACGTATACGGTCGACGCTATTAGGCACGAGGTGTTCTCCCTTTCGTAGCGGTAGCTCCGCCGAGTCCAAATCAGGGGGCGCTCCGTGCCGGCCTAAACGAAAATGGATGAGAGCGAGCGGTATGGCCCCCACCAGCCTGTCTCGTCCTTACAAAGCGTAGGATCGTTCGCCTGTAAAGCGAAAATGTACGAAAATGGGTGGCATCTCTCCATGGAATGCGTCTATTAATACGAAAATGAACGAAATTTGATTCGGAAGGCCTTCATGACGACGCGGGACGCGCTCACGGTCGAAGATGTGGCCGCTTTGCTCAATGTCAGTCGGAGCGGCATTTACGCCCTGATCAAGAACGGGGACATCGGCTCGTACAAGGTAGGGCGTAAGATCCGCTTCACCGACGCTCATGTCAGAGACTACATCAATCGTTCCGGACGAGAGCCGCGCCGGCCAGAACGCAACGGCTCCCCCGCTCTCGACGAGAACAAGTATTTCGACCTCTCAATGGGCCGACATGGCGGTGAGGGTTTCATCATCTGCGGACAGGATCTCATCCTCGACATCCTGTCGAACTTTATGCGCATGCACGGCGTGATGGCTCTGAGAGCCTATATCGGCAGCTACGACAGCTTGGTTTCGCTCTACCATGACAGGGTCAGCGTTGCGACGGCTCATCTATGGGATAGTTCGAGCGATGACTACAATGTCTCTCACGTTCGCACTCTGCTTCCGGGTATCCGTTGCACGATCGCCAACATCACCTATCGGACGCAAGGGCTCTATGTCGCCAAGGGCAATCCGAAGAACATCCGCTCGTGGAGGGACTTCGCCCGCAAAGATATTCGGATGATCAACCGCGAGAAGGGCGCTGGCTCGCGTGTCCTCCTTGATGAGAACTTGAAATTGCTTAATCTCTACGGCAGCCAGGTCGCTGGATACGACGACGAAAACCAATCACATTTGGCGGTGGCAAGCGCTGTAGGACGTGGCGAAGCGGACGTCGCGGTAGGAACTGAGAAGATAGCCCGGCAAGTCGAGAACATAGACTTCGTTCCAATGAAGAAAGAGCGGTATGACCTTGTCGTAAAGACGGAGCGCGTCGACACGCCGGAAATCAAGACGATGTTCGAGATATTGCGATCATCGAAGTTTCAGAATGAATTTAAGAGCATCGGTGGGTACGACATAAGCGATATCGGAAAAATCATTCACGAAACCTGATCTGGTTCGCGTTCTGCGGATGCCAGGTCTAGAACGATCATCCTCCGGTCTTGAGCACAAGCCGGTTCGTCGGGAGAATGGCGGAGCGGTTTCGTGTCGAAACACGCGCGCTCGACCGCCGCTGTTGCTTCGGCCGAGCGCTAAGCAAAACTCCTCAACTGTCCATAATCTCCCACGGATCATAATCGTGAACGATGGTGTCTTCTTCGCCGTCGTATTCGCTCGAAACCATCACGCCGAAGGCGTCGTCGACCTGGAAGAGCACAACAGGCACCATCAGGGTGCGGGCGAGGTTGAAGGCGTTCTCCTGGGCGAGGTTTAGGTTCTGCGACATCGTGGGCTCCCGTCTTTGGGCAGGGACCATCCCCGCTCGACAGGCGCCGACGTGTCCGGGCGCGGCCGCGGTCACCTCGCAGGCGAAGCCGCAGAGGTCGCACGCTTGCGTAGCGAACCCCTCGCGGGTTGATCGTGGAAGGCCGTGGCTGGGACCAAGGAAAGCCCATTTGAGAGCGGGGTGGGTCGTTCCCCGGACGCTTGGGGCCCGGTCGTCGCGGTGTCGACCAGACGATCGCCGCCGTCTGGCTCGCGCGGTGTCGCGCGCGCGTCGCTCCTCTGTGTCGACAAGCGGGTGCTGGCGGGTTCGCGTGGCGGCGGAAGCGGCGCACACCGCGAGGCCGCCGCCAGTTCGGCCTATTCCCCTGGTAAGTAGCGTCGGCACGCCAGGTCGAAGAATCCAATCGGCAGGCTCGAGCGCGCCGCGTCAGGGATGGCAGCCCGCCGGGGGAAGACCCGCGATGCGGGGCTTCAGCGCAGCCGCCAGCCCGACCCCGCAGGGGTGACGCCCAAACACTTCAGCCAAGGCATACGCCGAGGCATCCTGCAGCCTTGCCCGGCATGCCCCGCGGCGGCTTTCTCTAAATTCTTCCGTCCGCTCAAGTATTTGCTTCAGCCCGCTGGCGATTGCCCTGCGAATCCATCTGGAACAGCGCGTCGCGAGGGGTTATGAGTCGTGCGGGGCAGTACGCGCTGCCCTGGGGCGTGGAAACCCCGCTAGCGGTTTGGTGCCGGCCGTTACGGCGCCGCACTCCTTGACCTTATGGTCGGGGGGCCTGTGGCGTATGCAACAGGTTCACCCGAACTAAAGGCCATAGGGCCGTCTAGCACGGTTTCCAACTCCCCGATCACCAAGAGTCAGCGAGGGTTCGTTTGCGGGGGCGCACCGCAGACACTGCCCGCCGGGAGAGTTAAGTGGCGAGGGAGCGACGTGAAACTTCGCTCGAGGCGCGGGCGGTCGCGGCCCAGCGCGCCTATGTTGAGGCGCTGGCGGAATTGGAGCGCACGGTCCACATCGCGAATTGCCCGGCCTGCCGCCCCGACGGCACCATGGAGTGCGAGCACATTCTTCGCTGTTCCTCCGCGGAGGCCGAGAAGGAGCGCCGGCGCGTTTTCTTTCGCGACCTGTGCGACGAGCTCGGCTACGTCCCCGTCGGTCACGGGATCGCCCTGCCGGCCGTTCATTGCCCCTCGCAGCCCCGCGCCGGGTGACGTGATATTTGGCGTCCCGCCAATTACAGCGTCATCACCGCGTCGTCGCCTGCGGCTACAATGACACTGGTCGGCTCCGAATCTTTGGGCGCCGCCGCAACAGCGGCGCATCAACTGACTCCACAACTCGTCGCGGCAATGGTCATTTGTGACCATACCGGCGCGACGCCATGCGTGGCCAACTCGGCTCATTCAACAAGCCGAGGAGTCGCCTATGCTTATGGTCATCCCTGGCTCGGACATCAGCCGCCATGCTGTGCTGATGGATCGGGCCTTCCGTTTCCGCCACGCGGTGTTCGTCGAGGAGAAGGGCTGGGAGGACTTGCGCCAGCCAGACGGTCTTGAGCGCGATCGGTTCGACGACGCACATGCAACTCATCATATCTGCCTGCGCGGCGACGAGATCGTGGGCTACCAGCGCCTGCTGCCGACGACGCGTCCGCACCTGCTCACCGAAGTGCTGTCGGACCTGTGCCGTAAGCGCCCGCCGCGCGGGCCGCGCGTGGTCGAGTGGACCCGTTTTTGCGTCGCGCCCGGCCATCGCGAGATGCGTCCGCGCGGCGACAGTCCCTTTCTGGAGCTCGCGCAGGGCGTTGTCGAGTGGGGCATGGCGAGCAAGGTCGACACTGTCACGGTCGCGATCGACTGGCGATTGATGGTGATCGCGATGCAGCTTCGCTTCTTTGTCCGTCCCCTCGGATTTCCGAAACGCATCGGCCGCGACGAGGTGGTCGCTCTGCGTATGTCGTTCAACCGGGAGACGCTCGCCGCGCTCCAGCAGGCCCGCGGCTGCGAGGACCGCGTGCTTCCCGACACCAGGCTGCCTTCGGCTGCGTGAGTGAGTCATCTACAAGAGAGGAGGTCGCGTGGTGATCCGCAGTGCAGACACGAAGATCGTCGCCCAGGAACTTCATACGCGCTACGACCACATCCGTGCTGTTACAATCATCGGTCGCACGCTACAGAAGGCGCTCTTCGCCGGGCGGTCCGACGAGGTCGTTTTCTGGGCCCTCGTGCACGCGCACTATCGCGGTGGGAATTTATGTTCGACCACGGAGCAGCAGTTGCACGCCTTCGCCGACTTCATCATCCGCGATCCGTCAGAGGTGAACTGAGGTCACGATCGTTAAACGTCGGTCGGACTGACAACGATCGACGCGCTCGACGCGGTCGGGGGGTTGGCGGCGACGCCCGTTGTCGTCGGAAAATCGCCCGGCCCTGAGGGCCCGCACACGGCTTGCCCATCTTTGCAGTTCGGGTCCGCGAGCGCGCGCGCATTGTTCGACATCTTGCAGATGGTCGTCCCGTTGATGTCGGAGAAGCCGGAGCACGAGCCGGAATTCAACATTTTCTGGCAGTTGCCGGTGCCGAGCTGAATGCAGGCGGCAATAAAACTGGCGTCCACCTTCTGGCCGTCGAAGGTCGACATCGAGGCCAGCTGCCTGACAGCGGGTGAGTTGTAGCCGTCGTTAGTGAGCTTCGCCCAGGCGTCGACCTGGTCCTGCAGCGACATGCAGCCATAGCCCGCCCGGTCGGTCGCAGCGTATTTCTGGACGTTGGCGTTGTTGAGCTGAAAAACTCCGGTGCAGCAGCTGCCATTGTAATTGCCTTTGTTGCCGCTAGACTCGAAGCGTCCCAGGCCGCCAAGCGAGCAGGACGTTCCCTTAAGGTCATCCCGCAGCGGAGAGCTCCTCACCGCATCGGTGATCTGTTGGGCTGAGTAATTCGTGCGCTCGCAATATTGTGCAGCAACGGCCTGCCTGCTTCCCAGCCATTGAGTGATCACGCACAGGACCAGGAAAAGCACAAGGCTTCCAAACCGCATGCACATGAAATCCCTCCTAATTCCCGAATCTTACTTGAGCGAATAGACCCGTTCGCAGCTCGGCACGTCGCTTCCGCCGATCGACGTGCGGAAGCTGATGGTGCCGGCCGTCGCGTCGTAGCGCGTGTAGGAAATATCGTTGCGGTTCTTCGCGGGCAGATCGGGATCGGCATGGTCCGTGTAGCAGCCGGTGTCCGACTTGATGGATATCACCTTCCCGTTTTCGATCGTGACGATGCGCACAGGGCAGGTCGACGGCTCGATCGCGGCCCCCTTATCATTGGCGCCGCTATCGCACGCGCGCGATAGCGCCGTGCTCACGATGATGGTGCGGTTGCCGTCGCGATAGGTCGAGGCGAGCGCGGTGACAAGCGCGTTCTTGCCGTCGAGAGACCGCTTGAGCTCGGTCGTCACATAGGCGTTGGCCTCGCGGATCACGTCGGGCCACACCAGCGTCTGCAACGGGTCGGTCGCCGACGGGGTCTGGAAACTGTAATAGTTCATAGCCTGCCAGCCATCGGCAGCTTGATCCTGCGCGGCGGCGATGCCTGACATCGCAAGCAGCGCGAGAAACGGAAGGGTGAACCGGAATCGCATCGAATCCTCCTGATGCTGAGATCGCCAACCAGCATGGCACGGCTGCGAGCGCCGTCCAGGCCGCGCGCCAGCGCGCCCCGTAGGGGTCGCCTTGACGGCGCCCTCAGCGGGCGTGGCACCACGTTGGGCGGGCGGGCAGCGTTTCATTGGGAATTCAGCGCGATGTTTTGTGAGCAGCCGTCGACGGGCTGGTGATCGATGATGAGGCCGGTTTTCACGGTCTTGGTGGCGACATCGTAGGAAGCGTAGGAAGCAGCCTGTACGTCGCTGCTGCCGCCGGCGACGGCCGCAGCAAGTTCGAGAAAGCAGGCATAGCCGCCATCGAGAGTCCGGACCTGGATTCCCTCGTAGATGGCGATCCTCAACGGGCAAAGTTTGACGGTCGCACCGGCGGCCGCGCGCAGTTCTTTGAGCGTGCAGCCGGTGACCGTGTTAAGGATCGAGAGTACGACGGATTTCTTAGGACTCCAGATCACGAAGTGCGCCTCCGTGGCGGGGGCGTTACCGTCGTTGAATCTCTGGTCGCCACGCGCCTGATAGGCGCGATTGTTGATGTCGATGGCGTCTTTCCAAATGTCCCGATAGGTCGCAGTCCCCGGGGAGGAATTCTGGAGGTTTGCGTACGACATCGGCCGCCAAGATCCTGGGTCGAGCGTCAGCGATTGCGTGTGAGCACCGGTGGTAAGGCTGACTATCATCACCACCGCGCCAAGGGCGCGCGCGCCATTCCGTTTTAGCTGACGTCTCTTCGGACGCGGATAACATCTAATATATTGTCTTTGTCCGATCGGCACAACCGGGTTCCTTATTCGTAGCGGGGGCGGCCGGGGACCCACCACCAGACGTCCTGGGGGGAGCGCTCGCGATTGCGCCACGGCGCTGCGACGCGCGGCGGGTACACTGGCTGCATGTTCCAGATGGCGCCGTAATAGTAGAAATTTGCGGTCTCACGGCGCAGCCGTCTCCCGGAAGCATCCAGGAAATCCGTCGCGCAATGCACCACAGGGCCGCGATAGCGCGTCACCCGCGCGGTCTGCTCGTCGAGGGCCCCGGGCTTGCATCCGAACAGCCAGATCGACGACGCGTAGGAACGGTCCGATGGCGCGGCGGCGATCAGGCGACGATAGGCGGCGTTCGCCTCCGGCTGCGTGGGATAGGGGAAGCGTTCGGTCAGCAGCGGCGCGAAGGTCGAGCGGTCCGGCGCATATTCAAGGCGGCCCGGCTTGACCCGTTCGGGACTAAAGAGCGCTTCGGGCGCCGGCGGTCCCAGGTCGGCGACAGATGCCGCCGGCGCGGCGCAACCCGCCAGAACGATCAACAGCGGCGCAAACAGGATATGAGATGCACGGATCACGGCGTGGCCTCGCCCTGCGCGGCAGCCTGCCGCTTGGGATCATGATTGGCGCGCCAGTCCCACGGCATTTGGAAGGTGCTCGCCCACAGACCGCGATAGGCCTTGCGGGCGTCCTGCTCGGCGAGCGCATAAGCGCGAATGCGGGGATCATCCGGCGACGGCGGACGAGCAACGGCAACGCCCTCGCGCACCATGTCCGCCGCGATGTCGGGATGACCGGCCGAGGCGCATCGCGCCAGATGCTCACCGGCCTCGTCGCGCAGGGTTCTGCAGGCCAGCCAGACGTTGAGCGTCACCTTCACAAGCCAAGCCGTCGCCATCGTTCCACACGGCCAGGGCTGGCGACCAAGGCGCGCGGTTTGTTCGGGCGCGCAGGTCTCGATTCCATAAAGCCGATAGACCGCATGGGTCTCGATATCGCGAAAGCGTGTGCCGTCGACCACCTCGACGCGCAGCGGCGGCGACTGGACCGCAGCCTTCGGCGAATAGATGCCGGGTGGCGGCTCGGGCGTTTGTGCGAGGCTTGTCTGGGCGCCGAAGATAGCCAGACCTGACAACACACCCACAACGAGTTTAGGCCGCGGCATCGTCGCGTGATCCGAGATCGAGTTTGTGGAAGACGCTGGCGATGATGTCGGTCGTATAGATGGTTTCCCCATCCTTCTTGTAAGACCCATCCGCGACCCGGCATTCCGCATAGACCGCGTCGCCTTTGGCGACGTTGGCGATCGCCCATTCCGCCACCTTTTCGTTGAGGATGGTGACGGTCACCCAATCGGTTTCTTCGCGACGCTCGCCTTTACCATCGGTCCAGGCCCGATCGGTCGCGACGTTGATCTTGGCGGCCTTGTTGAAGGCTTTCGGAGCCTGGCCGACGCGACCGCGCAGGATGAACAGGTTTGTCGTTCTCATGATACTTCCTCCTCTTGGGTAGCTGCTTGGATGTCAGGGTGTTGTGGTTTGCGGGGATGACGTCGTCGAAAGAGACGAAGCTGGCGGCGCTTGCTCGCGCAGCGCACGCAGGATAATGGCGTTCGGGTCGGGCAGATCGGGAAACGCCCATAGGCCGGCCTTGGCGCGTTGCGCCACGAGCTGGGCGACGAAATAAGGCGCGTGCACCGGCTGACCATCCGGCTTCAGGGCCGCGAACGCAAAGCCCGTCGCGACCAGCGCCGTGCCGAGATCGATGCGGGATCCCGCGCCCGCACCAGTGGTGCGGCTTGAGACGCAAAACACGAAAATTGTCTTGGTCTTGGGTTGCTCGGCAGCGTCATAGCATTGCGGTCGCAGGTCGCGCGTGAGCGCCACCAGCATGGCAAGGGAGGCCTCGCCGCAATCGCGCTGGAGACCGTGCGCGTTGGTGAAGTTCGTTCCGCGCAGGCAGGATTGGACGCCATAGAGGCGATAGGTGACACCATTGTCGGACCAGCTGTCGCCCGTCAGATAGAGCGCATTCGCCGGGACCGGAAACCATCGTGATGCGGCCGGGTCTGCGATTGCCGCGTTGAATGCCAGCACCGGAACCACGACTGCGGCGAAAACCTCAGCTCTTGCCATGTCAGTAACCCCGCAAGGAAAAGTAGAACCGCTGGCTGCCATTCGCCGAACTGATGTCGACGTAATAAGGATCGCTCCGCGGGTCTCGCGCCGTCGTGGGATAGGTGGTGCTGCAACCGCCGTCGCCATCCGCACAAACTTGTTGCGGCTTCGACAGGTCCGCACAGAGATCGCCGTTCGGCGCTGCGGACAGACCGAGGACACCGTCCGGCGCTGATTGAACGGGCGTCAACCCGGCGGGACAGGCCTGATAAGGCTCGTAACCGACCCCACTGGCGTTCCCCTCGGGACACGACGGCCAGCCGCCGCCTTTTGCCAACTGCCGAAACAACGTCTGCATCACTGGCACGCAATAAGGGATGCCCGACCAGCCTGGCACGCTCGCGGCCGCGCAGAGCAGCACCTTGCATCCGAACGACGCATCCTGTGCGCGCGCCGTCCCGCCGATGCCGGACGCGCAACACAGGCCGACGGCCATCCACAGAACTGCACCGCGTTTCATCCATCCTCCGGGAGTGCGCGCAGGGGACGCTTGGCTTAATCCAGTTGCCAAAGTATCAACATTCAATATATTGTCTATTGGAAAGTGGAGGCGGGGTGGCATGTCTATTCGCATCGCAGCGCTCGGATTGGGCGTCCTGGCCATGTTCGCGACCGCAAGCGCGCAGGATTCATCTCCGCCGCCCAGGCTGGCGGCCATCGATGCGACGGGTCGGATTCTGCCGCTGAATACGCCTCCGGCCGCGATCGAGCGGATCGATATCGCTTTTGCCGCAACCGTTCCCTGCCTTGATGCCAAGGCGATGGCGCCGGAAGCGGCACGCGCTCTGGTCGTGCGTATCGCCACGGAGGAGAATTTCTATCCGGATTTTGTGCAGTCAGTCGCCAAGGCTGAGAGTGACTTCAATTCTGTCGCGCTGTCCGACAAGGGCGCATTCGGTTTGATGCAGTTGAAGCCGGAGACGGCGCGGCGTTTCAAGGTTGATCTCTGCGACCCCGCAGACAACGTCCGCGGCGGCGTTCGCTTTCTGCGCGCGCTTCATGACAAGTACCGCAATCCGCTCTTCATCCTCGCGGCCTACAACGCGGGCGAGGGGGCCGTAGAGGACAGCCATGGTGTCCCTCCGTTTCCCGAGACGGTGCGTTTCGTCGCCAAGGTGATCAACGACTTCTACGTCTGGCCCGCGCCGGGCGGCCGCGCTCACGCCGAGCCGCGCAACCGGATGAGCAGTCTCGACCTGATCGAGCCCGAAACCCCGCCCTCCGCTTCGCCTCCCGCACCAAAAGCAACGCCTCAAAAGGGCTGGAGCGACGGATTCGTTATGCATGTCGACTGAACCGGAGGATTGGATGAAAAAATCGATACCGCGCTGGACCCTTGCGGGAGCGCTCCTGACGGCGAGCATCGCGGACGCGGCCGCGCAGACCGGCGGCACGCTTCAACCTGTTCAATCCACGCTGACGCAATTGGTGTCGGCCCTCACCGGGCCGATCGCCACAGCGCTGGCAACGCTCGCCGTGATCGCTTGCGGATTTTTCGCCTGGTCCGGGCGGCTGACCTGGGGCATTGCGGGCAGCGTCATCTTCGGCATCGTGCTCGTGTTCGGCTCGGCGCAGATCGTGCAGTTTTTCCAGTCGGCGGTCGGACAATGACAGAGAACGAGCTTGAGGATCCCCTCATCACGCCGCTCGTCAAGGCATTGACGCGCGCGCCGACGCTGATGGGGGTGCCCTACATGTACTTCATGTTCAACGGCGTGGTTTCGAGCGTCTGCTTCCTCGTCACGCACAATCTCTTCATGCTGCTGGTGGCGATCCCGCTGCATCTGTTCGGCTTCGTCATGACGCTGCGCGACGATCGGATCTTCGAAATTCTTTTCGTCAAATCCACCAAATGCCCGCCTCGCTCGCGCGCCTTCTGGGCCGCGGACAGCTACTCAGCGTGAGGGTTGGCGATGGTCGCGCGTGCCCTGCTCGATGAACTGACCTTCGGCGCGGTCTCACGGCGCGAGCGGCCAGTCGCCTCGCACGTGTGCTATACACGCCACGTCGACGATAACATCATGAAGACCCGCGACGGCCTGGTGCTGACCGTTCTGAAGCTCGACGGGTATTCCTTCGAGACCTCCGACATGAGCGAGGTTAATGCCCGCCTGCTGGGACGCAACGATGTCGTCCGCACGCTGGCCAATTCGCGGTTCGCGCTCGTCAGCCACATCATCCGCCGCGAGGTGCAGCCACGGATCGACTCGACTTTCGACAATCCGTTGTGCCGCGAGCTCGACGAGCGCTACGACGCGGCACTGTCGCAGCGGCGCATGTTCGTCAACGACATTTACCTGACCATCGTGCGGCGTCCGTTGCAGGGTCAGGCCGGGACGTTCGACGTCATGCTGACCAAGCTGCTCGGCCGCAAGGACGAAGCCGGCGAGTCGGTCGCGATGCAGACCGCCTTAACTGAGTTGCGCGATGCCGCCACCGCAGTGCGCGAGAATCTCGCCGGCTACGGCGCGCGTCAGCTCGGCGTCGTGCGCCGCGAGGGCGTGTGGTTTTCCGAACCGCTCGAGTTTCTGGTGCAATTGCTCAATGGCGGCATTCCGCGCCCGATGCACCTTCCGCGCATGGACATCGCAGATGCGCTGTCGATGAAGCGGCTCTTTTTCGGTCGCAACGCGATCGAAATGCGCGGCGCCGGACCTGACGATACCCGCTTCGGCGCCATGGTCTCGATCCGCGAATACCCGGCGCAGACGGGACCCGGCTCGTTCGACAACCTCTTGCGTGTTCCCCACGAGTTCATCGCCACGCAGACCTTTGCCATCGTCGACCGCCCCGAGGCCGCCAAGCAGATCGACCGGGTATCGCGACAGGTCGATATGTCGGACGAGGCCGGCTCCATCGTCGCCGAGCATCTCGACGACGCGCGCGACGAGCTGCTCGCGTCGGAGGCGATCTATGGCGAGCACCACATGACGGTGATGTGCCTCGGCCGGAGTCTGCCGGAGGTGGGAGCCGCGGTCACGGCAGTCGGCGCGGCGCTGACCGATCGGTCTGTGATCTGGACGCGCGAGGACCTCAATTGCGAGCCGGCGTTCTGGGCGCAGCTTCCGGGGAATTTCCAGTACATCGCGCGCAAGGGCGTGATCTCCTCGAAGAACTTCGCCGGCTTCACCTCATTGCACAATTATCCGAGCGGACGGCCGAACGGCAATCATTGGGGTCCGGCTATCTCGGTGTTCGAGACGACGTCGCAGACCGCCTACTATTATAATCATCACGTCCGCGACATCGGCAATTTCACGGTGGTCGGGCCAACCGGCTCGGGCAAAACGGTGTTCCTGTCTTTCATCGCGGCGCAGACGCAGCGCGTGCAGCCGCGACCCAAGCTGTTGTTTGTCGACAAGGATCGCGGCGCTGAGATCTTCATCCGAGCGCTCGGCGGACAATACGAGACGCTGGTGCCGGGTGAACCCACCGGATTTAATCCTCTGTCGCTGCCGGACAACGCGCCCAACCGCGAGTTTCTGTATCAGCTCTTTGCCTTCATGTTGCGCCCCGCGAACGGTTCGGATCTGAGCGCGTCGGAAGAGCAGGTGATCCGCAACGCGATCGCAGCCGCCCTCATCGGCGGGCCAGCGGGTCGAACGCTGAAGGCGTTCTCGACGTTGCTGCGCGGACGGATCCGCGCCGGCGAGGGTGATCTGCTGGCGCGGCTCGAAAGCTGGATGCGTTCCGACCAGCGCGGCTGGCTGTTCAACAATGAGCAGGATCAGTTCTCGCTGTCGAGCGTGTTCGGTTTCGACATGACGCGGGTGCTCGATGATCCGGTGATCCGCACTGCAGCCCTCATGTACATTTTCCACAGGACGGCGGAGTTGCTGACCGGCGATCCGGTGATGATTTTCCTCGATGAGGGCTGGCGCCTGCTCGATGATGACGTGTTTGCATTCTTCATTCGGGACAAGCTCAAGACGATCCGCAAGCAGAACGGCATCGTCGGCTTCGGCACCCAGTCGGCCGCGGACATTGTGCGATCCAAAGCATCGAATACGCTGATCGAACAGACCAGCACCAACATCTTCTTCCCCAATCCAAAAGCGGATGACGAGAGTTACCAGAAAGCCTTCCGCCTCTCGGGGCGCGAGGTTGCATGGATCCGCAGCACGGCGCCGGAAAGCCGATCCTTCCTGATCAAGCACGGCCGCGACAGCGTGGTGGCGCGGCTCAATCTCGCCAGCATGCCCGATCTGATCAAGGTCTTGTCCGGGCGCACCGAGACGGTTGCCGAACTCGACGCGCTGCGCGCGCGTGTTGGTGACGACCCGGCGGTGTGGCTGCCGATCTTTATGGGAAGGAGCCAGGCATGAAGCTCCAGATCGCGATCATAGCAACAGCACTCCTGTTCAGTGTGCCGCCCGCGCTGGCGGATATTCCGGTCAACGATGCGGCGCAATTGACGCAGCGTTCGCAGACAGCCGGCACGACCGTGAAGCTCGTGCCGGTCACGACGCAGCGCCAAGACGCCAATAGCAGCGTCAAATGTGCGGTGACGACGGGGAAGAAGGCCAACGTCACCGATCCGACCGTGCAGCCGCAGAGCGGCGCCGGCGCCCAGGCGATCCAGTCCTACGGCCCGGATTTGCCTGTGACCCCCGATCCGGGCGCCCAGGGCGCGACGCTGAACAGCCAGACGCTGTTCAAGTTGAGCGGCGATGTCGTCGCCGGTCTCGATGCAAGCCGTCAGACGATGACGGCGGCGCAGTCGGCATTCCAAGCCTCCGCACAGCAGGTCGGGACCGCGCCGACGGTGATGGCCGCGATCGACATGAACAGTGCGGCGCGTCTTCAGAACAATCTGGTTTGGAACGGCGCGATCGGTTCGGCCAATCTGTGGGTCACGGCGCTGAACGCGCTTAATCTTGCTCTCAACAGCGACATGAGCCAGGCCGCACTCGGGATGCGGGCGACCGTGACCAGCACCCAGCCCGCGACCGGACCGGCATGCCCCGTCGGCATGATCGGCGCGGGAACGGCCGCCAATCCCTGCCGGCCGCCCACGGCCTGCTCGACCACACCACCCGGATCATCGCCCGACCCATCGTGCGTCAGTGCGCGCTATGTCGACAGCAACGGCAACGTCATCTTTTACCTCGCGCAAGCCCAGACGGCGGCGACCGGCGCCAACGCCGGCGCGACCGCGGCACTGAGCGTCGCTGACGTGACTGCGGCGCTTGGCGCGATTTCTGCAAACAGTCGATAGGGAGGCTCCGATGCGCTTGATTGTCTTGCTCGCCATGCTGTCTCTGGCGGTTGCCGGCGCTGCGCCGGCAATGGCGCAGGTGCCTGTGATCGACAGCGCCAATCTCGCCAAGGCGCAGCAGATCGCGACCAGTACCCAGCAAATCCTGAACGCCGATCAGCAAATCCTTCAGTTCACGCAAAAGACCTTGCAGGCCGTCACCGGCGATCGATCCTCGCAAGCACAGGGGACGCTGGCCCAGATGGCACTCGGCGGCGGTTTCTCGATGGCGCAGGCGCCTTCGCTCGGTTCGGTGATCTCGGGCGGGGCTTTGTCATTCGCCGGCATGGGATCGGCGTCGCAGAACATCGTCTCGACCCTGATCAACGGTCTGCAGCTCGTGCAGACCATCACCGGTCTCATCAGCGGCCAGACCCATCCGGCGGATACCGCCTACAAGAACTCGGTCAACGTAGCAGCCACCCTGTCGGGATTGATCAACTCAACCCAAGGCGCCGTGCAGCAGCGATCGTCGGCCTTCACGCAGGGCGGACAGCAAATCGGCAAGGCGCAGGATCTCAAAGGCAGCGTCGACCAGAACACGCAGGTTCAGATTCAGACCGGTCAGACCATCAACGAGCTCAATGGCGTTGTGAACAACGCCGCGGCCGCCGCCAACCAGGCAAACCTCGATCGGATCGCCGCCGAGTCATCGGCGGCCCGCGCAATGAAATTCACGCAGCAGTAACAGTCGTGTTGGAGGACTCGTGTCCAGGCGTACTCTGATCCTTATCGTACTCCTTGTGCTCGTTGCCGGCATCGCAATCGGCCGTTACGTGCTTGGGCCAGCTCGAGCGCCAGCCGTCAGCGCCGGGACGAGAGGCGCTCAAGATGCCGCGGCAAACGCCGCGTCGCGCGCCATGACATTCACCCAACCCAAGGCGCCGGCGCCGTGAAGATCATCACCACATTCGCCATCGTTGCGGTGATGGCTGCCGTGCTCGGCGGCTGCGCCTACAAGCCGTTGAAAGCGCCATGCTCTCCCGATGAGGGCGGGACGCCGCTCGCTTATTCGGATCTGACAACGCCGGCCGTTCCGGAGGCTTTCCGGCGCCTCGATCGTTGCGGCCCGATGCGGTCGATCTGAGAGGGGCGATGGCCAACACCTTCAACATCACCACGTTGCTGCAGTCGGTCGACCAGCTCGGTCAGAACTATGTCTCGACCGCCTATCAAGCTCTGGCGACCGCGGCGACGTCGGGCGGCGCCACCGGCGTCGCCGGTCTGCTGCTCACGCTCTATGTGATTTTTTGGGGTGTGGGCATCTGGCAAGGCACCGCGACCGGCGGCCCCGCCGACCATGCATTCCGGCTGTTCCGCGCGATGCTGATCTACGCCATGGCCACGAAGTGGGGCGACTTCCAGACGTTGGCGTACAACCTCCTCAACGACGGCCCCTCCGCCATCGGCAACGCCCTGCTCAGCGCCGTCACGACCGCCAACAACACCGGAACGTCTGCAAATCTCAACTCGGTCAACGGCGTGCAGTCGGCGTTGCAGAACATGTGGGACACCACCAACAGCGCGACCGAGGCGTTTCTGCAGAATGCCGGCATCACCAATTGGGGGCCCTATATCTTCGCCGCGGTGTTCTATGTGGTGATGGCGATCCTGATCGGCTTCGCAATCTTCCTGATCGTGCTGTCGAAGATGTTCATGTGGCTGCTGCTGGCATTGGCGCCGCTGTTCATCATCCTGCTGCTGTTCGGCGTTACGACGCGGTTCTTCAGCGGCTGGATGAGTTCACTGGTTCAGTATTTCCTGGTCCAGGTGCTCGTCTATGCGTTTCTTGCGTTCTATGTCTCGCTGATCCAGCAGACGATCGATACGCTGAACGGCGTTGCCAATTCCAAATCCGCCACCTGGGCAACGATCGGCCCGGTCGTGCTGCTTGCCATCATCGGAATCCTGCTGCTGAGCCAGATCAACAACGTGGCGGCGGCGATCGCCGGCGGCGTCCCTATATTTGCGCCGCGCATCGGATCGGTCATTGCCACTGCCACCGGCTATCGGCTCGGCGCAACGGCCAACCGGGCGCGCCTTGCATTCCGTAATCCGCTCGATCCCGCGTCGATGTCGCGGCGCGAGGAGCTTGTCTCGCGTCAACGGGCGCGTGTCGGTTTGCGCGCGGCGTCCTGGGCGCAGTCCGCTGAATTTCGTCGTCTGGCTGATCAGCTTCGCAATCCCGGCGTCCCACCGGCGTCCAGTGGGGGAGGGCGGCCATGACCGAAACGACAGCCCCGGAGCCGGCACGGGTCGATCCGCGCTATTACGCCGATGGCCTGACGTGGGAGCAGGATATCGCGCGCCGCAACCGCAATTCGCGGGCGCTCGCCTGGATCGTCGCTGCGGTGATGACCATCGTGGCCGTCGGCACGCTCGGCACCCTGGCTTTGCTGGTGCCGCTCAAGACCTACGAGCCCTACATGGTCGTGGTCGACAAGACAACCGGCTTCGTCGAGGTGAAGCGGCCCATGGCCGAGGGGTCACTGACGCAGGACGAGGCCATCACGACATTTAACGTCGTGCGCTACATCAAGGCGCGCGAGACCTATGATCCGAAGGCCCTGAAGGACAATTTCGATCTGGCGCAATTGCTCGCGACCGCTGACGCCGCGCGCGAGCTCACCGAGATCTACTCGCCGGCCAATCCCAGTAACCCCGTGAAAGTCTACGGTTCCAATACCGTGGTCGCCGTCACCATCAAGTCGGTCACGTTCCCGAACAATCGCACCGCGCTGGCGCGTTTTTCCACCGAAGAGAAGTCGCCGACCAACATCATCACCCGCAACTGGGTGTCGCTGGTTCGCTTCCGCTATACGTCCGCACCGATGCGCAATGAATGGCGGTTTGACAATCCGCTCGGCTTCCAGGTGCTCGAGTATCGCCGCGATCAGGAGACGGCGCCCTCGCCGGGAACTGCAGGTGCGCAGCCATGATCAAATGTTGCGTCGCCTCCATTTTCATTCTGTGCATCGCGTCTGGCGCTGCCTTTCCGGAAGCGTTGCCGCGACCGGGACGGGTGGATGCGCGGGTACGCGACGTCGTCTACAATAAGGACAACGTCACCGCGATCGACGCCAGCTACGGCACGTCGACGATGATCGAGCTGCAGCCGGACGAGAAGATCGAAACCCTGGCGCTCGGCGACTCGATCGCGTGGAAGGTCGAGCCGAACCGCAAAGGCGACATCATCTTCGTCAAGCCGGTCGACAAGAATGCGATATCGAACCTCAACGTCGTCACCGACAAGCGTATCTATTCGTTCCTGCTGCGCTCGAACACGCGGCCGCCCGGCGGGCAGATCTATGCGGTGCGGTTTCGGTTTCCGGATGATGAGGCGAGCGCCCGGCTTCTGGCCGAAGCCAAGGAGCGCGCCGCCAACCCGAACCTCAAGGATCTGAACATCGCCAACGCCAACAGCGACTACGGCTACAAGGGCTCGTCGGTGAACAAGCCGGTCGCCGTGTTCGACGACGGGACGAAGACCTGGTTTCGGTTTCAGGGCGAGACGCCGGCGATCTACATCGTCGATGCCGAGCGCAATGAAAGCCTCGTCAATTTCCGGACCGAAGGGCCTTACGTCATCGTCGACAAGGTGTCGCCGCAATGGACGTTGCGCAACGGTCAGGAGTCGACCTGCATCTTCAACCGACGTCTGACCAACGTGCATGAGCCGAACGGACTTGAGCCCTACGCGCCGCAGCGCGCGGGAGCGACCGCGGCTTTGGGAGGTTGACGCGCGATGCCCAGCCCCGACGACTATCGCTCGTTTGAACTTGAAGCCGCGGCCGCCACCTCCGTCGCGCGCGGTCGCACGGCGCTCGGCAGTTTCCTGAAATACGGGGTGCCGATCGGCGCTCTCGTGGTGGCGGCCTGGATGATCTACGGCTCCGTGGTGCGGCGTTCGCCTCTGCTGACGACGCCTGACAAGGAGGAATTCACCACTACGCAGTTTCCGGCTCCCTCGCTATCTGCGCGGCGGACGCAAACCAACCAGGGAACGATCGTCATCCCGCCGGCGCCGGCCGAACCGGTCCTGCCGCCGCCTCCGGTAGCTCCTCCCTTGGCGCTTCCGGCACCGCCGCCGCCTGAACCGCCGCTGGCCGCAGCTGTACCGAACGACGACGAAGCGCGGCGTCTCGCGGAGCTTGAACGTCAGCGCCAGGAGGAAGAGCGGCGGAAATGGGAGCGCCTGCGGGCGCCCCAGGTAATCGCCGACAATGCATCGGCGACGGCGAACGCTGCAAATCCGGATGACAGCGCGAGGACCGCCGCAGGCCCGGAGGACGATCCCAATCGTCGCTTTCTGGCGTCGGTGTCGGCCGCCGGCGTCGAGGTCACGCGCGCCACCAAGAACAACCGGATCGACGCGCTGGTGGCGCAGGGCACGACGGTTCGCGGCGTGCTTGAGACGGCCGTTCAAAGCGACCTGCCGGGCATGGTGCGCGCGGTCGTGACCGAGAACGTCTGGTCGTTCGATGGACGGCGAGTCCTGATCCCGGCTGGAAGCCGCCTTGTCGGGGAATACAAATCGGGGATCGCCCAAGGGCAGACGCGCGTATTTGTCGTCTGGACGCGCATGCTGCGGTCGGATGGCGTCTCGGTCCAGCTCGGATCGAACGGCACGGACGAACTCGGCCGTGCCGGCAATGCCGGCTTTGTCGATAACCACTACCTCGAGCGGTTTGGCTCGGCGATCATGCTCTCCATCGTGGGCGGCGCGGCACAGTTCCTGAGCGCTTACGGACAGAACACCAACGGCTATGGCAACGGCACGATCATCACCACGACCGACCCGGTGACGGGCGCGGTGACGCAGACGCAGACAGGCGTGAACCAGAACCAGTTGTCGCTGCAGGCCCGTCAGATTGCGGCGCAGAACGTATCGCAAACACTGACCAACATCGCCCAGGAGGCGCTGCGCAACTCGATCAACATTCCGCCGACCATCTACCTCGACCAGGGCACGCGGATCATCGTCTTCGTACGGCGCGATCTCGACTTCTCGGCGCTCTATCCCGATCCGGTCAAGGAAGCCTTGAGGGAGCTCAAGCGTGAACGCGCTGGCACGAAGTCTGACAGTCTTCATTGACCGCGCGCTCGATCCCGTTCGGCCGTGGCTCGAGGACGACCAGGTCGTTGAGATCTGCGCGAACGGGCCTGGGGAAGTGTGGGTCGAGCGCTTCGGACAATCGGCGATGGAGCGTCACGAGGTGCCAAGCCTGACCGAGCATGCGATCCGTCACCTGGCCGAACGCGTCGCCGGACACTCGGGCCAGAGCGTCAATGAGGAGCACCCGCTGCTCTCGGCCGCGCTGCCGACAGGGGAGCGGTTTCAGGGCGTGATGCCGCCGGCGACGACGGCCGGAGGCGCCTTCGCGATCCGCAAGCAGGTCATCAAGGAGATGCGGCTCGATGATTATCGCAAGCTCGGATCGTTCGACAAGGTGACGACGGCAAGCGACGGCACGCTGTCGGAGACTGATCGGCATCTGTGCGAACATCTCGACTCCGGCCGGATCGAGGAGTTCATCCGCCTTGCCGTCGTCAACCGCTACTCGATTCTTCTTTCGGGCGGGACAAGTTCGGGCAAGACCACGTTCCTCAATGCGATCCTTAAGGACGTGCCGGTCGACGAGCGCATCATCACCATCGAGGACACGCGGGAGGTCAACCCGATCCAGAAGAACTACCTGCCGCTTGTCGCCTCCAAGGGCGATCAGGGCGAGGCGCGCGTCACGGTTGAAACGCTGCTGCAAGCCTCAATGCGTCTGCGGCCCGACCGCATCTTCCTCGGCGAGATTCGCGGCGCCGAGGCTTATTCGTTTCTGCGCGCGATCAACACCGGCCATCCGGGCAGCATCACCACGGTGCATGCCGACAGCCCGGCGGGCGCGTTTGAGCAGCTCGCGCTCATGGTGATGCAGGCCGGCCTCGGGCTGCGGCGCGACGAGATTGTCGGATACATCAAATCGGTGCTGCCGATCGTGATCCAGCAGACCAAGGTTGGCGGATGGCGTGGCACCTCGGCCGTCTATTTCTCGCGGGTTGCCGAGTGGCGACAGGAACGGGCAGGGGGGAAAGGCCGCCATGGCACGCGTCGTCGCCTATAGGATCGGCATCGCTATCCTTCTTCTCCTCGCCTTCTGGCTGTTGTGGAGCATGGCCTATGAGGTGGTCGTGGCGCAGCGCTGGGCGCCGACGCGATTTCCCAGCGAAGGCGCCAGCCGCTGGGCGCTCTTCCGGATGCAGAATGCCGACCGCTCGGCCGACTTTTTCCTTGTCGCCTGGCGTCATTTCTATGACCGCCTTGTCTTTGCGCCGACCCGCACCGAGGCGCTCATCCGCGGCCTCTACGCCGCGGCGGCGGTCGTGACGCTGGGCCTGGCTGGCGCGCTCTTTGCGTTTATCAACCGCCGGCAAATGCCTTATGGCGCCGCTCGCTTCGGCACGGTGATGGAGGCCGCCAAGCAGGGCCTCACCGCCAGGCAGGGCATCGTGCTCGGAACGCTCAGTGGGGCAACGATCCGCTCCGACGAACCCGCTCATATCCTGGTCGTCGGGCCCTCGCGGTCGGGCAAAGGCACCGGCTTCGTCCTCCCGAACGGCTACTCCTGGCGGGGATCGGCGGTGTTCTTCGATCCCAAGCGCGAGAATTTCGACGCGTTGGCCAATCATCGGCAAGCGATGGGCAACAAGGTCTTCATGTTCTCGCCAGGCTCGAATGACACCCATCGCTATAATCCGCTGGATTTCGTGCGGCGCGACGAGCGCATGGCGACCGACTGTTTGGTGGTGGCTTCGTTCGTGATTCCCGAGAAAGCGGACGACACCTGGGCTGGCGCGGGCCGTCTCTTGCTGTCGGCGCTGATCGGCTACGTGCTGTCGTCGCCTTTGATTGCCGGCGCGCAACACATGCGCACCGTCGCGCGGATGACGACGACCGGCAAGGACATCTCCTCGGTGCTGCGTGCGATCGTGCGGACCGAACGCCAGCATTTGCCGACCTGGGTCATCGACAGCTTCAACCAGTACATCGCGCTCGAGCCGGAGACGCGCAACAGCGCTGTCTTCAATGTCAACATGGCGATGTCGCTGTGGAACAATGGGTTGATCTCGGCGGCAACGGAGACGTCGGACTTCGATATTCGCGAACTGCGCCGCAAACAGATGACGATCTTCATCGGCTGCACCATCGCGGAGCTGTCGATTTTCCGGCCGCTGATCCGAATTCTTTTTCAGCAGATCCACGATCTGATGATGGTGAAGATTCCGGGCGACGACGAGCCGCATCAGGTGCTGCTGATGCTCGACGAATTCTACCATGTCGGGCGGATGGATTCGCTGATCTCGAAGATCACGATCAGCGCTGGCTACGGCTTCCGCATGGCCATCGTCATGCAGGACATCGCGCAACTCGACGAGCTCTATGGTAGGAACACCCGCATCACCACGGTGTCGGGCTCGCAGATCAAGCTGTTCATTCAGATCAACGATCTCGAAACATCGGAGTTCGTCTCCGAAATGCTGGGCGAGACGACGCAAGTTTACAAGACGCCGATCCAGCGGCCGGGGCAGGGTATCTTCGCGCCGCGCGTCTGGGCGCCCCACTACACGCCGCGGCCGCTCCGCAATCCGCTCGAACTTCGGGAGATGTCGGCGCGGCTGTCAATCCTGATGGTGAAGAACTCGCGCTCGTTCGAACTCACGAAGATCCGGCACTATCTCGATAAGCCGTATCGCGCCTTCTATGAAAAGGCGAAGGGCTCGCCTCCGTCCCTTCCTGCACTTCGGCAGTGGCAGGACGAGGTGCTGGGCGGCGCGATCAGCCCGGCCTCTGCCGAGATCGCAGCCGCGGTCGAAGAGAGGGTCGAGGAGGCGCCGGCGTCGGCGCGCAAGTTGGCCGCCAAACGAACGCCCGCGCCAAAAACCGCCAAAGCGAAGACCGGGAGGAAGCCGGAGCAAACCGCCAACGGACCAATTACGCGGCTGGTTCTGACGCCACGCCAGACGGCTTCAAAGCCGAGCCGCAAGGAGCTGTCCTTGGGCGTGGCGCCCGCGCCGGTTGGCGAAAGCTGTGACCTTTGCGATATTCTCGCCTTGGCCGGGGAACGGCAGGATGAAGTCTTCGATACGATGATGGGTGTCTTGAAATCTCATCAAGCCGAGGCGGGGCCTGTGACTGAGGCCGCAAGAACATTGGAAGGCCTGCATCGTTTGTTCGGAGATGACGACAAGTAGACATATGGCTGCCCGTCTCGCCACGGCGGAAGAAGGCGGGATGTGAAAATCCGGTCATCCGCGTGCAGCGAACTTCAGCGTTGAGTGCGATCGTGTGTGAGCCACCACGCAGATCGGGCCTCCCCAAAAGACCGATAGTATGCTCTTAAGAGCACCAAATCTGTCTTATTGTGCTCTCAAGAGCACGATACACTTGCTGTTAGGATGTTTTTGCCTATATGCTCTTAAGAGCCTCAAAACCGGGATTTGGAGCCCTTAAGAGCATATGACCGCTAAGAACAACTTAGTCCAGGCGCCGCCCTTCGAGGTCGATCGAGCCTTGAAAAAGCTTGGTGCCGATCTGCGCACGGCACGCCTGCGACGCAACCTGACCGTCGAGGCCACTGCCGCCAAGATCGGGACCGGCCGTCGTGCCATCCTGGATGCCGAGAAGGGCAAGATCTCGACGCAGATCGGGGTCTATGCGGGCCTGCTGTGGGCCTACGGCCTCGTCGACCGCTTCAGTGACGCAGCCGATCCGCGATTCGATGAAGAGGGCCAGCGCCTCGCCTTGATTGGGGATCGTGTCCACGCCCGCAGCCCGAAGGGATTGGACAATGAGTTCTAACGTCACGCCAACAGAATGCTTCGTCTACGTTACTTTGCCCGGTCAAACCGCGCCGGTTACGGCGGCGCGGTTTGAGCTTACCAAAGACAGGCGCGACATTGCGATCGGCAGACTGGTCTATGGCCGCACCTATCTCGCCCGCGCCGAGGCCGTGCCGATCGATCCGATCGAACTCAGGCTTGCTAATCAGACCTATGGAACCGTCAGCATGAAAGGCTTGTTCGGCGCGCTGCGTGATGCAGGGCCGGACTACTGGGGCCGCCGCCTTATCGAAAGGCATCTCGGTGCTGCCCAGCTCAACGAGATGGATTACCTGCTGCACTCACCTGATGATCGGGCGGGCGCCCTCGGCTTCGGACTGAATCAGCAGCCTCCGGCGCCCAAGCGGGATTTCAACAAGACCCTCAGCCTCGCTCGGCTGCAGAAGATCGCCGATGCAATCGTCGATGAAGAAGATCGCCCCGATGACGCCGAAGTCGCTCAGGTCGAAGAACTGCTGCTGGTCGGCACGTCAATGGGCGGTGCGCGGCCGAAGGCCGTGGTCGAGGACACCGATGGGCTATGGATCGCCAAGTTCAACAGGAAGGACGACAAATGGAACAACGCGCGCGCTGAACACGCCATGCTCATGCTCGCACGGGCATGCGGTATCACGACGGCGGAAAGCAAGGTGATCGTCGTCGGCGGTCGTGACGTCCTCATGGTCAAACGCTTTGATCGCGAGCGGGCCGACGGTGGTTATCTGCGCGCCCGCATGCTTAGCGGTCTGACGCTGCTTCGCGCCGAAGAGGGGCATGACACGCGCGATCGATGGTCCTATGTGCTGCTGGTCGAAGAGCTGCGGCGAGTTTCGGCCAACCCCCGGGGTGATGCTGCCGAACTGTTTCGCAGGATGTGCTTCAACGCATTGATTTCGAACACCGACGATCACCCGCGCAATCATGCGGTCATGGCAATGACTCCTGACTGGAACCTATCGCCAGCCTACGATCTCACGCCGGGACCCTTGATCAGTGAGGAGCGGCGCGATCTCGCCATGATCTGCGGCGACGCGGGCCGCTATGCCAATGCCGAGAACATTGTCTCGCAAAGCATGCGCTTCCTGCTTGAAAAAGACGTGGCCGAAAAGATCGTGTCGGACATGGAAGAGCAGGTTCGAAGCAAGTGGTATGAGGTCGTACGGCGGGAGGGGCTCTCGGAAGCGGACTGCAACACGATCAGCCGGTCCTTCGTCTACCCGGGCTTCCGGTATCCTATATCACGAGCCGCGCCACCGATCTGACCCTTTGATCTGCTAAGTGCCTGCCAGTGAGCACGAACGCCGCGCCGGCGCGACACGTGCGAGAAGTGCGGACTTTATTTTCTCGAGATGCGCATCATCCCTTCTCGTTGCGAACAGCCCAGGTCGCCAATCCTGGGTCACGCCACACCTTGCTCGGCGCCAGCCGTATCCCCGCGTTGATCACCTACGAAGAAGTCCCCGAATCCACCAGCGGTAAGAAGACTTCGTCGACGATCTCGTTGATGGCTTTGTCTGACAGAGGCTCGAACGTCATCAGAATCTCATGGCGCGCAAGGTCCGTCGGAAGCAGCACGATCCGCGGGGTGAGGCGGGCAGCGACGATCTCGCCACGATTGATCGCGCGTCCCAGGAGAACCGACCCTATTTTCAGGTAAATCAGCTTTCCTCGATCAGCTTGAACCCGCCGTTGCAAAACTCATCGCTTGCCGCAAGGCCCCAATAGAGCGCCGCGCGCCACGCATTCAAATTGCCGCGCTGGCGGCTGCGCGCGGTGTGCTTTAGTTCCGATCGAAGGATGTCTGCACCGCCGGTAAAATTGCGCCGAAACGTGTCCTTGCATTCGACCAATTCGACTGCGGCACTCCCCGCGTACAATGACCCGAGTTCGAACAGCTCAAAATGTCGCCGCGCTCTGGCTATACGCGCCGCCGGCACTCCGGCGACGGGGTCGATGGAAAAACTGACCTGCACGGTGTTGGTAATACCGATCGTTGCTCGGAGAATCCGGTGCGAACTCCAGTCGTCAAAATACGGATGAAATGTCTGTTCGGCGTGTGCGCGAGGCGCATGTTCCTGTTTGACTTTGTTACAATCCGAACAGCTCGGCACCAGGTTGGCTGGAAAGACGGCAAACTCGGGATACCCTGATTGCGGCAGATAGTGATCGAGCGTTTTGACGTCCCGCGCGCCACAGAGCGGGCAGCGTCGATACTTCGCGCCCGCCCGCAGGCGGTCATAGACCGGGCGCCCTTTGCCACGGACGAGAACGCGATCATAGACGTTAGAAAGATCTTCCTTGCTGACACCGTCGGGATCTTCAGCCATCAGCTGGAAGAGTTCTGTGCGAGTCGCCAATTCCAGATATTCGGTCGCGCGCTCCCCGATCCGTTCGGACAGGGCAAGAAGCGCACTGCGAAGTTTTGGGTCTCGGGTGCGCGCTGCCAATCCGCGAAACACCACCTCTGCATCATCCGTTGGACACGAAATCGCAATCACGGCTCAGCGCTCCTCCCAGAGCGCGCGAACTAGTGCGCGGCCCTCGGCACCTATATGGTCCTCGAAGGTCGCCAGTGCCTGGTCGACAGTGTTTGATCTTGAAACGACGTCCGAGATCAGCGCGTGATATCCGCTTGCGGTGAATTCAACCCGAAAAATCTCGCGTGTCAGCAGCCCGACATTCTCAGCAAAGGTTTCGACCTCTGGACGCTCGATCCCAATGCTTGCTCCGTCACGGAAAAACAGCGACACACAATTGCTGGGTACTTCCTGAGCAATGACGGGTGAGTGAGTGGCCAGAATGGCCACGCCGTTGCGTTGCGCCAATAGACCCGAGAGCGCACGGACGAACGATGCCGCGAGCGGGGGATGAAGATGGGCTTCCGGCTCGTCGATCAGAACCAGCGTTCGCTCGCTGACCAGCTCGACTAACCGCGTCATGGTGAGCAACACAATCTTGTGGCCGGAGCTTGCCGCGTCAAACAATTGAACTGCAGTGTTCTCGAAGTCGTCTTGCGGCAAGTCGGCAAGTCGTTCTAATCGCAGTGCGGCAAAAAGCGGATCGCTTTCCAGGATGCGCATGGCAGACCGCCATCGCGGCTTTCGCGAGCTGCGCAGGCATTTGAGGGTACTCGCGACAAAGTCAGTGCGCAGATCAGCTGTCGTCTTATTTCGTGCCTCATGCCTACCGCTCTTCAGGCGCACGTTCTTCTTCAGGCCAATATAGGCGTATTGCAGGCCTGTGGCGGTCCCATCATTGGGTATGGCGGGGTCAAATTCATCGAACGCGCTGAAGGCCACGGTGACAAGGTTTGCGAAGCCTTCCTCACCATTGAGCTCATCGTCGTCGGTGATGAAGGTCAGGCGTCCGAGCGATCGTTTCCGCCCGACCCGCAGTAGGGTACTGATCGAACGAAGAAGTGTTGTTTTTCCGACGCCGTTGCGGCCGATAATGGCATGAATATTTGTCGGCGGAACCGCGTCGGGGGTCACCTGAACTTCGATGACGGCATCGTCCGATTCGGGAAACTTGTACCGGAAATGGAACGGCGTCAGCATCGCCTGCTCGTGTGCAATGGTTCTGAGTTTGGTCAACTCTCGTGCCGAAACAGACCGGAGCAACGACGTCTCGAACGCGGTTTCGTTCTGGACGGCGGCGAAAATATCATCATTCCAGACCACGTCCTGCAGTGCTTCGAAAATCGCGATGCGATCCTCTTCATCGACCGCAATTAGATTTTCGTAATATTCTTGGCTTTGTCCAAGTGATGCATATTCCGGCCCGAGGGCGGCAAAGCCGTCTTCGACCTGGGTGTATCCGTGGCGCATGTTGCGTTGCATAATCTTAACAGCGCCGATGTCATGACGGGTACCATCGCCGTCCAAATAGATAAGCGAGAACGCCGTTTTATAGGAATAGTCGTCCCAATTATCGGTTACGAGAAAACATTGCCGGCCACCGGCAATGTCGCGCTCCACGCGCGAACTGCGCGAATACGGTATGACCGTGAACTGCAAGGGGAATCTCCAAGCGGCGGCGTATGCAGGTCGCCGAATAAAATTGAGTAAAATTGATACGTGCTTTGCGGCGATCCCGCTAGCATCGGGCGGCTGCCGGGTGCTTGAGAACCCTTTGCGCCCTTACTAATGGGGAGGATGAGATGGGTTGATTTCAGAAGGGTCGCCTCGTGTGACATACGTCGCAGCTAGCAAGGTCGGATGGACGACTTGTTTCTGCCATAAGGAGTGCCTATCCATTGCTGTGAAATCTCTTATTTCTTCAACTATTTCAATTACTTATGTTCCATAATCTATATTATGCGAATCAAATTTCTAACCTGCTTAACAGCGGCCGATGTTATTAACGGTGGGATCGCAATGCCATCAGCTTTTCGCCTCTTCGGCCACGGTGTTCTTGGTTGCATGCCTTGGCACCAATAACAGCGCAGCGAATGCGACAAGACTCAGTAACGACAATACAACCAGAACCCCTCCCCATAGTGGATCAATCAGCAGGCTGAATCCCAACGGAGCCAATGCCTGACAAACGCGCGAAGGTGCGCCCAATAATCCAAGCCGATAGCCATAGTTTTCGGGGCCGAAGATCGCCAGCGGCAACGTTCCCCGAGCGATCGTGAGCAGGCCGTTGCCTGCGCCGTGAAGCAAAGCAAATGCCGCGGCCGCAGGCCCTCCGAATATCCCGATCACGCAGGCATCGATCGGATGCGTGATGCAGGCAAGCCGCGTCGAAAGCAATGGATGGAATCTGCCAAGCGTACTCGCTTCAAGGACATGCGCCGCGACCTGGGCCGGACCGATCATCATCCCCGCAAAGACGGCCTGCCCCGGTGTGGCACCGAACGCCTCGACGATGCGCGGTAGATGTTCACACCCCGTGATCATCAGGAACGTCGGCGCCCGCCCATAGGACTTCATGCCGGCGAGATACAGCCCCGGTTCATCCTGCCGGAGTTCGGGGGCGCACCGTCCCGCAACTGTGTTCGTTTGGATCGATCAAGGGCGCTAGATCGACCGGGGCCTCGATCGCGGAATCCAGGCGCAACCGCATTTCGCCCAGAAACGAGAGATCGGGCCGGAATCCCGTCGCCACGATCAACTCATCGACGACGACGTGGCGGCCGCAGCAGGCTAACCCTGCCCCGATGCGTAACCGTTCTCCCAACGCGGAAACGTGCGTGACGCCGAAACCATTCCACCTTGATCCTGCCGTTGGCAACGAGGCCAGCAAATACCGCGCCCAATTCGCCACGGGCGACCAACTTGTCGTTGGCACCTCCGCCGAATGCTTTCGACGGATCGGTGCCGCGGAGAAGCCAGATGACCTCCGTTGTCGGGGCCTCATCGCGAAGGCGCGCCAGATCGGTCAACGTACCGATGGCGGAATGGCCTGCGCCGAGCACAGCAACGGTTTTGCCCTTGTACCGCTCCCGATCGTTTCCGGAGACGTCAGGCATTCCATAGATGATCCGGCTTGCACAGTCCCGTTCCCCGATTGCAGGAAGCCCGTTCGCGCCCGCGGGATTGGGAGACGACCACGTTCCAGACACGTCGATCACGGCGTCGGCCCGCAAGACCTAAGGCCCCTTGCCGTTCTGAAACCGGATTTCGAACGGCGCGTTCTCACGGCCTCTCGTCTTTGCCTTGTCGAATCCGACGCGGCTGATCGCCGTCACGCGACTGGATGTCCGGATGACATCCTTCAGCGGCGTCTTGGTCCCAAGGGGATCGAGATAGTGGTCGAGCAACTCGCCGCCCGTAGGATAGACTTCCGGATCGGGGGATTCCACCCCGTTGAAGCCAGCAGGCGAGCCGCCGCGCCGTCGATGTTGTACTTCCAAGGCGAGAACAGTTGAACGTGCCGCCACTGCCTGACCGCGTGACCGGTCCGCTCTCCAGCCTCCAGCACGATCGGTGTCATGCCGCGTTCCATCAAGTGAGCGGCGGCGGCAAGACCGACGGGATCCCCGCCGATGACGGCTACGGTTTTCGATGTCATTTTCCATTCTCCATATTTCTAGAATGACCGAAATTTAAGGTCCGAAAGACTTAGGCAGCGGTCTTTGTCTCGTTACATCCGGTGGCTTCGTCGGCACAGCATTCAGCCACGAGGAAATCCACCAGCCCACGCATCGTGTCGTACTCGGCATGACACACGAGCGTCGTCCCTTCCCGGACTTGCCGGATCAGGCCGACGCTCACCAGCGACTTGACGTGATGGGACAAGGTGGACGGAGCGACCTTCAATTTTTCCTGCAAACGGCCAACGGGCATTCCGGACTGCCCCGCCCGCACGAGCGTCCGATAAATCCGGAGCCTCGTCGGATTGCCGAGGGCTTCGAGGCGCGATGCTGCGTCGATGAGTTTCATGCCAGAATACTGAGCGGGAAGCTTTCTGGAGTCAAACCATATTTCTAGAATATTCGAAATATAAGTACCTCCGATTTCCTCGAAACAGGTTGACAAAATCGAATATTTCCATAAGTCTGGATATATGGAAATCGAACAAGCCATTCTGGCGCTCGGCGCCCTCGCTCAGCAAACCCGCCTCCAGGCCTTCCGGGTCCTGGTACAACATGAACCCGATGGATTGGCCGCCGGCGATCTCGCGCGATTGCTTGAGGTGCCGCAGAACACGCTTTCGGCCCACCTCTCCGTGCTGACCCGGGCCGATCTCGTGACGTCCGAGCGGCACAGCCGTTCGATCGTGTATCGGGCGAACCTCACAACCTTCCAGGCGATCACCGTCTTCCTGTTGCAGGACTGCTGCGGCGGTCGACAGGAAATTTGCGCGCCCATTTTCGAAAGTCTCGTCCCTTGCTGTCCGCCTCCGAAGAAGGAGAAATCTCGTGCCTGACCGCGTCTATAACGTCCTGTTTCTCTGCACGGGCAATTCCGCCCGCTCAATTCTGGCCGAATCCATCCTGCGCAAGGACGGAAGCGACCGCTTCCGCTCATTCTCCGCAGGTAGCCAACCGAAGGGAGCGGTCAATCCGGTTGCATTGCGCGTACTGGCCAGCCTCGACTATCCCACGGACGGTTTGCGTTCGAAGAGCTGGCAAGAATTCGCCGCTCCGGATGCGCCCGTGATGGACTTCGTCTTTACGGTTTGCGACGGCGCCGCCGGGGAAAGTTGCCCTGTCTGGCCGGGGCAGCCGATGACGGCGCATTGGGGCATCGAAGACCCCGCGGCCGTGGAAGGAATCGACATCCAGAAGGAAGCCGCGTTCGTTGCCGCACTTCGCTACATGAAGAATCGCATTTCGCTATTCACCGCTCTTCGGCTTGCTTCGATCGACAGAATGGCGCTCGGCACCAAACTTCATGACATCGGAAACTCCGAGGGCTCGACGTCGGACCGACCTCAGGTGGCCTGATCATGAATACGTTCGAACGATATCTGTCTCTATGGGTCGCCCTTTGCATCGTCGTGGGCATCGGCCTCGGCCAACTGGTGCCAGGTTTCTTTGCCGCGGTTTCAGGCGCTGAAATCGCGAAGGTCAACCTGCCGATCGCCGTGCTGATCTGGCTCATGATCATCCCGATGTTGCTGAAGATCGACTTCGCCGCCATGGGGAAAGTCACGGAGCACGCGCGCGGCGTCGGCGTGACCCTCTTCATCAACTGGGCGGTCAAACCGTTCTCGATGGCATTGCTGGGGACGCTGTTGATCGGTCATTTGTTTGCGCCGATGCTCCCGGCTGACCAAACCCAGTCCTACATCGCCGGTTTGATCTTGCTGGCGGCAGCGCCCTGCACGGCGATGGTCTTCGTTTGGTCCAATCTCGTGGGCGGCGAACCCCACTACACGCTGGGCCAAGTGGCGCTCAACGACGTGCTGATGGTGTTCCTGTTCGCGCCACTGGTCGGCCTGCTCCTCGGCGTGGCTTCCATCACCGTGCCATGGGAAACACTGTTGCTATCCGTTGTCCTCTACATCGTGGTTCCGGTCGTCATCGCGCAGGTATGGCGTCGCGCCTTGCTCAACATCGGTTCGGCCGCATTCACCCGGACCCTAAGTCGGCTCCAGCCGCTATCCCTGATTGCCCTCCTCGCCACCCTGATCCTGCTGTTTGCATTCCAGGGCGAACAGATTGTCGCGCAGCCCGCCGTCATCGTCATTCTCGCAATCCCGATCCTGATTCAAGTCTACTTCAATGCGGGTCTCGCCTATTTGCTCAGTCGGCATTTCGGAGTGGCGTGGTGCGTGGCCGCACCCGCCGCGCTGATCGGCGCCAGCAATTTCTTCGAACTCGCCGTGGCGGCGGCCATCAGCCTGTTCGGGGTCAATTCCGGAGCGGCGCTCGCCACCGTCGTTGGCGTGCTCGTCGAAGTGCCCGTAATGCTTTCGGTCGTGAAGATCGTGCGGATGTCTCGCGGTTGGTACGAATCGCGCCCACCCGAACAGATCAAAAGCGCCGAGGTTCGCTCATGAGCGTCACCATCTATCACAATCCGGATTGCGGGACGTCCCGCAACACTTTGGCAATGATCCGTCAAAGCGGCGTCGAACCGGAAATCATCGAATATTTGAAGCAACCGCCGTCACGCGAAAAACTGGTCGAGTTGATTACCCAAATGGGTATCTATCCTCGTGACCTGCTCCGAATAAAGGGTACGCCGTACGACGCTCTCGGACTGGCGGATTCAAAGTGAAGCGACGACGATTTGATCGACTTCATGGTTACTCATCCGATTCTGATCAATCGCCCTATCGTCGTGACATCCAAGGGCGTCACGCTGTGTCGTCCTTCCGAAGAAGTGCTGTCCATTCTCCCGAAACCGAACATCGGACGGTTCGTAAAGGAAGACGGTGAAATCATCAATGCGGACTGAAATGCAAGATTTGCCGAACATCAACGACGAAGCCTTCGTCCATCCCGATCCCGGATCGCTGCATCGCCCAATGCCGACGCACCGCCCGCGCATTCTTCTCCTGTACGGATCGTTGCGCGAGCGGTCATTCAGCCGTTTCGCCACGGTTGAAGCGGCGCGCCTTCTTCAAACCTTCGGCGCGGAGACCAGGATCTTCGATCCCTCCGGCCTTCCTCTCCCGGACGACGTCCCGGCAACGCACAAGAAGGTTCAGGAACTTCGTGAGTTGTCTGCTTGGTCGGAAGGCCAGGTCTGGTGCAGTCCGGAGCGCCACGGTGCGATGACCGGCATCATGAAGGCGCAAATTGACTGGATTCCGTTATCGATCGGCGCGGTGCGACCGACGCAAGGCAAAACGCTGGCCGTCATGCAGGTCTGCGGCGGTTCTCAATCGTTCAATGCCGTCAACCAGCTTCGCGTCCTCGGCCGATGGATGCGCATGATCACGATCCCGAACCAGTCGTCGGTCGCCAAGGCCTATGAACAATTCGATGAGGCCGGGCGCATGAAGCCGTCGCCCTACTATGATCGGATCGTCGACGTCATGGAAGAGCTTATGAAGTTCACGTTGCTGACGCGTGGCGTATCCGGTTATCTCACGGATCGTTACAGCGAGCGCAAGGAAACGGTCGAACGCATTTCAGAGCGCATGAGTCTCGGCACGGCGCTCTAGCCGACGCTCCGAAACCGGACATTCCTAGCATTTTTTCTCGATGAATCTCCCGATTTCATTAGGTGCAGCGAAGATCACCGCCGCACGATCCCCCATCATTCCCGCAGGCATAATTGCGGGCGCACCTTTCTCTGGCCCGTCGTTGCTTGAATCGGTCATGAAGCGAAGATTGCGTTCCCAGAACGCACGCGTCTTTCCGTCGGCGGTAGCAACCCGATAAGTATCACGGCAATAGGTGATCGCCTTTACCTGCTTGGCGGGCTCAATCTTCTTCAGATTTGGGTCGCGGCCTCCGCCCATCATTCCGCCCATGCCTTTCATCTGCGTCTGCGCGGATTGCGTGGGTGCGGCTCCCGGCTTGGTGGCCTCCTTGAGGAACGCCAACAGGTCTGCGCGGGCGCCGGGGTCCTCGATGCCGTCGAACGGCATGTCGTTGTCCGGCACCATCCGCTTTGGATCAGTCAACCATCCGTCGAGCGCACGATCGTCCCAGATAATTCCCGATGACTTAAGCGCATCGGAATAACGGTCGAAACTCGGCAGCGACCCGGCCTTCCGTCCCCACAGGTTGGCCAGACTTGGTCCTGTCATGTTGCGGCCGGGTTCGAGCGAGTGGCACGGCGCGCAGGCTCTGAAGTCGCGCTGACCGCGTGCGGCATCGCCCTGCTCGGCGAGAGCCGGCGTCAGCAATGCGCCGGCGAACAGTGCCGCGATCCCGAATATTCTCATGGTCGGTCTCCTTTGCGTCCGGACAACAGATACTTGACGAGCGCCGCCGCGGTCAGGATCAGCACGACGATGACCAGCAGCCCGACCAGCGCCACGCCCCACATCATCCCGGGCATCATCATTCCGTCCATCATGGCTCACCTCATTTGGCTGGTTCCGGAATATGCTGTGTCACTCTCTTTACAGGAGCCGAAGGCGTTGCAGATTGATCGCTGCCGCCGTTCGGAAGTCGGTATCCCTTGACCAAGCCGAAGATCGCCGGGATCACGATCAGCGTCAGCAACGTCGACGAGATCATGCCACCGATCATCGGCACCGCGATCCTCTGCATGATTTCGGAACCGGTGCCGGTGCTCCACATGATCGGCAGCAGGCCCGCCATGATGGCGACGACCGTCATCATCTTCGGCCGCACCCGCTCGACCGCGCCTTCCATGATCGCATCATAAAGGTCTCGACGCGTAACCTTCCGGTCCTTGAGTGTGCATCGCAATTTGACCTCATCAAAGGCCTGATTGAGATAGATCAGCATAACCACCCCGGTTTCGGCGGCGACGCCTGCCAGTGCGATGAATCCGACGGCGACGGCGACGGACAGGTTGAAGTTCAACAACCACATCAGCCACAGGCCACCAACCAGGGCAAACGGCAGCGACAGCATGACGATCATGGTTTCGGGGATGGAGCGGAAGTTGAGGTACAGCAGCAGAAAGATGATCAGCAGCGTCACCGGCACTACGATTTTCAACCGTGCGGTGGCCCGCTCGAGATACTCGTACTGGCCGCTCCAGACCACGTAGTAGCCCGGTGGAAACGCGATGCTGGTATTGACGGTGAAGCGCTGGCGACCCTCAACGGTCGTGGTCACCGTCTGCCCCCCAGTGCGGTGGCGATCACGTCCTGCACGTCCTGGATCATAATGCCGTAACGCGCCAGCGCCATCCGATCGGGCGTGATCTCGAGATAGTATCCGCCGATGCCGCGCTCGGCATAAGCCGACGATGTGCCCGGCACCGCCTTCAGAACCCGCTCGACTTGTTTCGCCAGCTTGTCGATCCCATCCAGATCGGGGCCGATCACCGTGACGCCGACCGGTGTCCGGATTCCGGTCGACAACATGTCGATGCGGGCCTTGATTGGCATGGTCCAGGCATTGGAGACGCCCGGGAATTGCAACGCCTTGTCCATTTCGGCGGTGAGGCTATCGATCGTCGCGCCGGGGCGCCATTGCCGCTTCGGCTTGAGGTTGATCACGGTCTCGAACAAAACTTAGCGCTTTCGTGCTTTCACGATCGAAATCCGTCCTGACTCGAATGAATGAGATGACATCCGTGACGCGCCTGCGAGGCCAGCTTTCGCTAGAAAATCAACCCAACTACCGTCGAAGTGTGGCGTTACCGCAGCGACTCCTGAGATGCGTCCCGCTAGCTCGAGAATCCGCCGTTCTTTAGCATTTTCCGGCTTGTCGAAATCGACTGCTCGTAACGTCCCACCATGCCGTAGAACCCGGCCCATCTCTTTAATAATGCCAAGCTTTGCCTCCGGAGGATTGTCATGGAGCGCAAGCGTACAAATAACCGCATCGAACGAACCCGCGTTCAGCGGAAGCTTGCCCAGAAGAGACGCATGAACAACAGTAATGTTCCCGAGCTGTTTCCGAGCAGCACTAAGCCGCATCCTTTCGGCAGCCTTTGAGTTTGGGTCCACAATGACGAAAGTTGCTTCGGGATATCGAAGCGCGAGCGAAATCGCCGTGGAGGAACTGTGCGGCCCAAAATTGAGTATCCGATCACCTGCCTTGGGCTTAAGAGAAGCGACGAGTTCTTCCTGCCAGCTTGCATCGCGAGCCAAGATGGCAAACGAAAGATTATAAAACAGTTTAGCAACCCAAAATCGGTACCGGACTAATAGTCCTGGCGAACCTTGCTTGATAGATGACTTGATCACCGTTCGTCTCCGCCGGCGTTAAGTTGGTGTACGGGCCGCCAACGGACCTGTCCGTGTGGCGCAGCATAGCAACTGTTCGTCGACCAAGACGTACGACGCCGACATCAAGCAAATCACCACTGCAGCAGGCCCGGGCCGAGCTTGCTCCCCACGACGGCACAGATGACGATCGGGAAGCTGTACCAAAGTGCGATCGATGGAAGCGCCCCATCCACACAAGGGAAGGCGCACGCCAATGCGGCAAGGCCGCCTGCCACGAGACCGGCGATTTCGCCGGCGCGCATTGGATCGGTTGACGCCCCCACGCGCAGGCCCCAGATAATGCACGCGAAAGGCAAGACCGCGAGCACCGGAATCGCGACATGTCGTCCAATCCCGCCCGACGATCATGCCGGCCCAGCTAGACCAATGAGACAAAGCGAGAGCCACGGTAGCTGATACTGCGACCGTAGCGAATGGAATGAAGACGAGCTTGGGAAGACTGTACATCCGCGCTTCAGGACGTGTTAGCTGAGGCAGGAATACCGCCGCAGTTGCAACAACGCCTGACGCAAAGAAGATCTTGATCAACAGGGTGCCCAGGGTTCTTCCACTCGGAAATTCAATGCGAGGATTAAAAAGCAGGAGCATCGCGCCGAAAGCTGCCGCTGTGCCGAGCGCGACGGCGAGGATCATCGTCCACATGATACGCCGCCGCCCCACCGGCGTGAGGTCCGCGGCGAGTAATTCAATCAGCTGATCGGTTGTCATGGCCTTCCTTTCTCGCGCCAATAGCTATATCGATTCCTCGTAGCAGCGATCAGTAGTTCCCGGAATTAACGGTTTGGACGGGACCGTTGTCCAGTTGCCTGGAGAGTGTGAACGCCGCATCCGAGAACATCCAGGAAGCGACGGCCTGGTTGCCGACAAATTTTCCAACGTGGCCATCCGCGTCGCTCGCAAAGATCGAAGCGGTGTGGATGCCGATGAGGGCGTAACCTGACCCGTCTCGCAGCAGTAGCGGGGCTCCAGAAGAACCAGGCCGCGCCACACAGGTGTGAAGGAGTGTATCCCATACCAGATCGCGAACACTGCAGACCGGATCGACGCTAAGGACTTCGGCGTTGCCGATATCGTTCGAATACGCCGGCAAGAGGATTTGCCGTTCAGACAACTCTTCGGTCCTCAACGAACGATGGCTCAGAAGAAGCGGCTGGACGTCCGTAGGCGCGCGATTAAGAACAAGTATAGCCCAATCTCTCGAAGCATCCCGGACAGATTCGTGCGTAAGGCTCTGCTTCGATCCGACGGCCCAGACTGTTGCCTGGAAGGGTCCAAGATCAGCTCCCGCTTGATAGGCCAGATGGAACGAAAAATTGGATTTTCTTGTCGTGCCGTCTCTTTCAGCGACGCAATGACCTGCCGTAATGATGATCCTTGGATTGAGCACGATCGCTGCTGTACACGTCATTGTTCCTTTGAATTTTCCGATCGCCGAATAAGGCGCCAAGCTTGCATCGACGATCTGATGATGGTCGATCTCAGAGCCGCTATACCATGCATCGTCGCGCTGGCCTGCTGAATGCGGATTGAAGCCCGAGGGTAACGCAGTAAATGCAACGGGAAGCAAAACGACAAGGCTTCCCAGTACGGCCAAAGTTTGTGAGGTTATCATTTCGTCCTCCCGGTCATTGCGTTGTCGCAATGCCAACCAATGGGATAACGGTTCGGCTGTTGACTGCTGATCTCAGGCGCCGCGCATTGAGATTATCGTCCGCCAGCAATCCGAACGATTAACCACCGAAATGAATTGTTCGAGGAAGCCTTCAGGCTTGATGTTGACCTGATGCACACGAACCTGCGATGCCCGCGGGTGCGGCCATCTCAACTGATGACGATAAGTCTCGGCGGAGGTGGATCAGGTGCGCGGCCGTGATCGAGAGCGGCTTCAAAAACGGATGGCGTTGCTGCCGGGAGGCTGACCAATGCCAGAACAATCACAAGTGGAGCGAGGGCACTTGCCGTACTGCAACCGGTACCGCAAGCAACTGCACACGCGTCGCAAGCCTTTCCGAAGCATCGGCCGCATTTCATCGACATGCGACTTGCTTGACGAGGAATTGCAGATTGAACAAGGGTGGCTTGGGTCACAATCGGGGCTTCTGGGCGCGCACTCGTCTGCCCGACCGTAGGCAGCATCAATGCCATGGCTAGCAACAGCAAGGACAACGAACGTACGATGGCTTCCATATCGATAGGATAGCAAAAACGCTCGGCTGAGCGCCACCTAATTGGCGTTGACGAGGTGGCAAGGCCGGACGCGAGTGCGATGCACAATTCCGTCAACGATACCGACCCAGTCGGCTTGCAACCTTGGCAAGATCAAACAACTCGAAGCATCGCGACCCTGTTGAAAACTTGTCGCTCATCCTATGGTGGACAACAGCGGAAAGGTTTCCAACAGCCAGAATGAAAACGTCGAAAGCTGGCCGGTTATAATCGCCACGCCCATGAGGACCATGATGCTTCCCGCGACAATCTGAAGGATCCGGCCGACACGACCGATCGACTTGAGCCTTGCCAACAGCCCGCCCGTAAACAAGGCCACCAATAAAAACGGCAGACCAAGCCCGAGCGAATACACAGCAAGAAGCTTCACCCCTTCGGCAACCGTGGCCGAGGCTGCACTTACCGTGAGGATCGCGCCAAGCATGGGACCAATGCAGGGAGTCCAGCCAAACGCGAATGCCATTCCTAGGAGATAGGCGGCGACCGGGCGGCCGCCCGGAAGCACAATATCAAACCTGAAATCACGCTGAAGCCAGAAAGGACGCAGCAGTCCGGTCGCAAAAAGGCCAAAGCCAATCACGACCAGCCCGCCAATCAGATTCAGCTCGTAGCGATAAGAGATGAGCGCTTGGCCGAGAGCCGTTGCGCTTGCACCTAGGATTACGAAAATTGTCGCGAATCCCAGCACAAAGCAGGTACTCAGGGCAAGCGCACGTGCTCGCACGACCAGCGCTCGCGACGCGCTCGAATCCGGCATCGATTGCCCGGCAATGTACGACACGTAACCGGGCACCAACGGCAGGACGCAAGGCGACAAGAACGAAATGACGCCCGCAATAAAGACGGCTGAAGTCGCAGCAACCGAACTTTCCATCACTTGTCAAAACCGTCGGGTTTCGTCCTCGTCATTGCCGATGCTCTCGCGCTGTACGAATCATCGTCTGTAGGGTCTTCAGATCGGTCGCACCGCGCAGAATCTGATCACCTACAACAAAGCCTGGCGTGCCGTTGATGCGGAGCGCCTGAGCCAATGCAAAGTTCTTGGCAATCAGCGCCTCAATTGCAGGGTCTTTCATGTCGGCGTTGAGACGATCCATATCCAGTCCCACCGCGGCGGCGACCTCCTTGACCTTTCCTGAATCAACCGCGCCGTGCACCTCATAGAGCGCCCTATGGAACGCAACATACTTGCCTTGTTTGTTGGCCGCGAGTGCCGCTTTGGCAGCAACGATCGAGTTTGGCCCCAGAATCGGGAACTCCTTGTAAGCCACGCGCAGTTTTGGATCGGATTCCTCGGCCTTGGTCACGACTGACGCGACCTGGCGACAATAGGGGCAGTTATAGTCAAAGAATTCCACAAGAGTGATGTCCCCATCGACATTCCCGCTCACCGGGGTGGCCGCATCACGAAAAATCTCGTCTGCGCGGCTTTTGACAATCGCCTGAACTTCGGTCTCGTCTTTGGCGCGTTGACGCGCCTCAAGTTGATTGACAGACTGCATGATAACGTCAGGGTGAGCCATCAGATAGTCATGCACGCGACGTTCAAATTCGTCGTTCGGCGCGCCTGTCGAGAGATTCGCGGTCTGCTGTCGGCGGAATCCGGGATCGAAAGCAAGCCATGCAGCGGCCGCACTCACCAGAACAAGCGGCAAAACCAACCAAGCGACACGGCGCCCTGTCCAAAATCTTTGTGTCATCCGAACCCCTCGTCATTCTTTCCGATGCTGATCTGTTGAACCCTGCGCAACCGATCTCGATTGTGATCGGGCACTCGTCTCGCGGGTTGCCTTTTCCAGGTAGGCAATGATGTCTCTCCGGGACGCCGCATCTACAACGCGCGCCGGCATTCTCACGCCAGCGATGAATTTGCGAGGATCGGTCAGCCAGCGATCGAGATTGTCAGCGGACCAGCTAAGACTGGTATTGGCCAGCGCAGGCGAATATTTATAACCGGCAGCAGAGCCGGCCTTGCGTTCAAACACGCCGCCAAGCATCGGTCCTGTCTTGTTGGCGCCAAGTGCATGGCACGAAGCGCACCTTTCGCTGAAGAGCGCCTGCCCGCGAACTGGGTCAGGTTCGGCACTGGCAACGAAGCGCGAAAGATCTTTGGCGTTCTCCGGCTTGACAGAGCGAAAGAACGTATATGACAGCGTAATGGCATCGACATCGCGCGTATCGGGATCGCTGGCTAACGCCGGGTCGACGAAGAAGACGACGGGCATATCGACCTTCTGATGTGCGTTGAGACGCTCCTCGTCAAAGCAGAAACATTGGATCTTATTGAAGTAGATACCCGTAGTCTGAGGCGTTACGTTAAACGTGGCATGCCCAACGATAGCCTGATCCGTGAGATTTTCGGCTGTGAAGGATACAAGCTGCTGCTCCCCGAGACGGACTTTCACTTCGCGCTGCACCGGCTCAAAACGCCAGGGCAGGCCTGGCGCAACATTGCTATCGAACCGCACGGTAATGACACGACCTGAGATAGCGTTCATGTCGGAGTCAACCCTTTGCGTCGTGCCCCCATAGCCGGTTGCTGCACAGAACAGTCGGTAAAGCGTTGGCGAATATGCAACGACGCCAAGCATGATGCCGATGACGCCAATGGCCGGCACAACGACCCTCAAATTTCTCCGTCGCGTGAGATTCATCATCGATACTTTCGCTGCTCGATCGTCGCTCATTTCTTCATCGGCTTGTCAGCCCCGTGCGCCATCGATCCCATACTCCCGCCTTGCATGGCGCCAACCTTCGCAACGGAAGCTGCCACGTTGACTTTGCCGGCCTTTTCGAAATCCAGGGTCAGCGGGATAGTCTGGCCTTCCTTCAACGGTTGTTTCAGTCCGACCAGCATCGCATGCGTATCACCGGGCTTTAGGATGACTTTCGCGCCGGGTGGAATATCCATCGCAGGCAGCTCACGCATACTGGAAACACCGTTTGCCTCGCTAACGCTGTGAAACTGGACCTTGTCTGCCACTGGCGTTGTCGCACCTAGCAGGCGATCCGGGATCGCACTTTTGTTGACCACAGTCATGTACACCGCGCCAGCCTTCGCTCCTGCCGGTGTCGCGCGCGCCCACACGTGCTCGACAGCAATCGTATTGGCGTCCGCCGTTTGCGCTTCCACCTGACCGCTGACGGACAACGCAACCGCCAACGCACCAATCAGTTTGTATGTGAGCTTCATCTCATTTCTCCGTTACTGTCTTGAACGTGATATTTCCTTGCGCAGCCAGCTGGCGATCGCTTCGCCATCCTCGCTGCCCTGGATGACGCTCACGAATTTTCCCGTGGGACTCATCAGATAGAGGTAACCGCTGTGCGAGACGAGATAATCCCTGTCATCGGTCCCTGACTTCTGTTGCGCGACGTAGATACGGTATTCCTTGACGACGCGATCGATCTGCGCCTGAGTGCCCGTCAACCCGAGGATCCGTGAGTCAAACGATTTTAGGTACTCGCTCAAGACGTCCCGCGTATCGCGCGCGGGATCGATGGTAATGAACATGGGCTGGATCTTGACCGCATCCGAACCGAGCTTCTCGAGCGCCACGGTCATGTTGTTGAGCGTCGTCGGACAAACATCCGGGCAAAATGTGTAACCGAAGAAAATGAGGGCCCACTTGCCCAGATAGGTTTTCTCGCTGACGACTTCGCCATTCGTTGCAACGAGCGTGAACGGGCCGCCAATGAGAGGGGTACCGGACGTTGTTGGTTTTGGTAACGATGGCGTCACCGGGCTAATGGTCCGCCACGCCCAAGCTATCGCAACAGACGTTGCGATAGCGAGAGCGACGATAATCAGAAATTTGCGTAGGCTTCTCATAAGAATCGATTGTCCTTGCGATAATCGAGGGCTAGGGCATCCGGCTCGGCGCGGGATGATCGCGGGTCTCGTCCGATTGAAACTGGCGTTGCTCGGGAGTCCACAGCGTCCTCAGATAGCTAATCACCGCGCGGATCTGCTCCGGCGTGAGCGCATCGCTGAAGGCTGGCATGGTCATTCGTTTAGACTTGTTGAACGGATCGCGCCAACCCTTGCTCACCATCTCGTACAGAGCGGCATCGGAGTGCCGCCAGGTGTGACCTTCTGCATTGTGCGGCGGCGCTGGAAGCTCGCCAAGCGCATCGCGTTCCTGCCAATTTGGCGCCCCCTCAGCGTTGGCGCCATGACACGACGCGCAATGTTGTTCGTAGATCGCCCGCCCTGAATTGATCGAGTCGACGTCGGGCACCGGCGTTTCACCATTCGCACGTGCGACGACGGTCTGACCGGCCACGATAAGCATCACACCCATCGCGACCCTACGCATCGACCCGAGTCCAGGTGTTACCGTCATCCGTGCTCCGGAACAAAGCGCCGTTCCCGTCGATCACGTAGAGGATATTGGAAGGAGCAAACGTGACTGTAATCGCATTGGCGTTCGGCCAAACCATCTGACTCCAATTTTCTCCGCCATCCTTGCTGCGAAAAAGCCCTTTGTCGGTGACGGCATAAAAGTGATCGGGATGGCTCGGGTCGTAAGCAACGCTACGGGCCTCGGTCCCGAGCTTTCCGGCATCCTGCCAAAGGCAGAAGCAATCCATCGTCCGCCGAACGCCTTTGGCGGTCGCAGCGAACAGCCAGCCAGTTTGCATACTTCCGGTCATATCGGAGTGGATCAACTGACGGATGCCACCCTGAGAGCCACGGTCCATCAAACGCCAGTTCCTTCCGGCGTCTTGACTGCGGTACACGCCGTGATCCGATACGACAACGTAGACGGTCTCCGGTTCGGTGGTATGTGCTGCGACAGCGACAACATCTCGGCTGGGGAGTCCGTCGTTGCGCTCGATCCAGCTCTTACCGCCGTCCTCGGTTCGCAGTACACCCAATCCCTTTCCCACCACGTAGGTAACACCCTTGGCGGCTGGGGATGGTGCGATGCTGGCTATCTGGCCGTTCTCGGAAGCGGGAATCCGGATCGCTTTCCAGCTTCGTCCGCCGTCGGCGCTCTGATAAAGTGTTCGGCCGTCCGATTTCAATAGCGCATCAGTGCCGCGGTCATAGGCCAGAGCAACGGCAGCGGCATCTTGCTGATTTGCTCCGGCAGTTCGGATTGCCCCGGCCCCGAGAATGAGCACAATCACCAGCGCCGCGGCACCCAAGTCGCGTACAAAACCATTAAGCCGTCTCATTGCAATCCCTCATGGGCTTCAGTCGCAGCACAGTAGAGGGCTGAGTACCGATCGGGACCGCCGCCCAGCCTTTATCGGCATCACTTCTTCTCTGGCTCAGCAGGCACATTCTTCTTTTCCTGGTCTTTCGGCTGGTTGTTGCTCATCATGTTGTTGTGCTGCTCCATCATTTGGCTCATCTGTTTCATCATTTGGCTCATTTGCTTCATCATGCCGACCATTGCGTCCTGGCTGCCTTGCGACATTTCGCCTCGACCCATCATGCCGTGACCGCCTTGCATCATGCCGCCTTGACCCATCATGCCACCGTGACCGCCTCCCATCATACGTCCTTGACCCATCATGCCGCCTTGGCCACCTCCCATCATTCCGCCCCGACCCATCATGCCACCCTGACGGTCTTGCATCATCCCGCCGTGCTCGCCTTGCATCATGTCGCAGTGTTCGTTCTGCATCGCCCCTTCCTCGGCGTAGAGGGGCGACGCGGTTGAAGCGCTCGCGGCAACAATGAACGCGAGCAAGAGCGGTGTTGTGATCTTACGCATGGGAGTCTGTCCTTTCGTTGAGTGCCTGAAGCTTTTTGACTTGCGATGACTGAGGTTGATCAACCACGCCGTGGCAACAACTTGAGCCGCTCGCCGTTGGCTGGTCCATCTTGGCAGCCCCAAGCACGCCGGACGATGTCGCAGAGTTCGTCGCATCGCCTGATACTGTCGATTGCGCTTTGTTGGACCGGCACATCGCGCACACGCCAAATCCGCACATCACCAGGCAAGGCAGCGTACTGAGAATGACCGGCGCAAGGCCGGCTGCCACCAACCACCCCCAGCCTCCGAATGACAGTCCGGCAATCACGGCGAGACTGCCGAGCGCCAGAAGAGCCCATCGATTGCCGAGATAGTATCGTGCCGCGTTGAGTACATCCCGCCCGAGCGGCGGATCAGCCGTCGCGGTGGTTCGTGGTAACGTCATGCGATCTTCTCCTTCATGGTTGCCTGTTGCTATCGGTGCCACCGGCTGGGATGCCAACGCTGCGTTTGCCGCAGGGTGGCGTTGCGGCTAATTTTGATTCTTTCGAGAACGGCGCCGCGGCGTCTCTCGCAATCACGCAACTAATGACTTCAGTGATCTCTGGCGCATCCCACTCGGCAGGTCCGATAAGCCTGCCGATCTCCCGACCCTCGCGATCGATCAGCAGCGATGTCGGAAGGCCTACCGCTCCCAGGTCGCGCGTCGCCTTCGCCGAACTGTCGAGGTATATCGCAAGCTTTCGGATTCCGATCTCGGCAAAGAACTTGCGCACCGCATCCATGCGGCGGTCAATCGACAGCGCCACCACCTCGAAGTCGGTTCCCCCCAACGCAGATTGCAGCCGGTCGAGTGTCGGCATCTCCTTGCGGCACGGTACGCACCAGGTCGCCCAGATATTGAGGAGCACGACCTTGCCGTGGAAATCAGCCAAACTTCGCGACTGACCATTGGCGTCCTCGAACTGGATCGCCGCAAGCGGCTTGGGTCTCTCGTTGACAGTGAGATGCCTGCTCGGCTCCTGCGCCGCCGCAATTGTCCATGTCGCAACAACGAGGACGGTTGCCGCGAAGCAGAGACCCACACCACGTACAAGCAATCGTTTCACGGACATCATGGTTGCCGCAGCTTTCGGATCAGTGGAAGAATCGTGTCTTCGAGCACCTTTGGCGTCACCGCTCCGATGTGTTTGTAAGCAACACGGCCATCCTTGGTGATGACGAACGTTTCAGGCACGCCGTAAACGCCCCAATCAATTGCCACGCGTCCGTTGCGATCGGCACCGGTGCGGGCATAAGGATCGCCCATCGCGTTGAGCCATCGCGCGGCGTCATCAGGCTGGTCCTTGTAATTAAGTCCGTGAATGGCAACGATCCCCTCGGCCTTCAACTGCATGAATACCGGATGCTCTTCCCGGCATGCGGTGCACCACGAGGCAAAGACATTGACCAACGATACTTCGCCGATGAGATCGATACTGGCCAGACCAAGCGCGCGGCCTTTGACCGGCGGCAGCGCGAACTGTGGTACCGGCTTCCCGATCAGCGCCGACGGGATCGTGCTTGGGTTACGGGTCATCCCCCAGGCAAGTACGACTGCGAGTCCCAGAAAAATCGTGAGAGGGCCGAGAAGGATAATTCGTCGGATTCCCGCATGCGCACCGCCACCAACAAGGCCGGGTGTGGCAAGAACCGGCTGGGCGCCTGTTTCCATTCCAAATACTGTCGACGGCCAGCGCCAGTAGCGTCGCAACAGGAGCACGATACCGGCCAAGATGGCCGATACGAGGAGTAAGCCCGCTGCGGTGATCGCCAGTAAAGTGGCCTCCCAACCTAACTCGGATTCACCCATGGCCAGCATCGTAGATGCTCCGCTCTACTCGGTCGCAAAGACCTTCCCGGGCACAGTATCGTTCCCGATTTCATAGACCGGAAGCGGTCCTGTCTTGTGGCCGGTCATTCCCGGCGTCCCCGCGGGCATCCCCGGAATCGAAATGCCAGCGATGGTCGGACGTTCGGCGAGTAGCTTCTTGATGGCACCCGCAGACACATGGCCTTCGACTGCATACTTGTCGATGACCGATACATGGCAGCCTTCAAACTGTTCGGGAACGTGCAACTGCTTCCGGACGACCGCCAGATCCTGCTTCGAGTCGACCGTGACTTCGAAACCTGCACCGCGCAAATACTCAGCATAATCCAGGCAACAGCTGCAGTTCGGATTTCTGTACAGCGTGACTTTTGTCTTCTCTTGCGCGACAGCTTGGACTGTCACCGATCCCAACAAAAGCAATGCAAACAGTAGTTTGATCATTCTCATTTTCCGTCTCCGAATTGAATATTTCTTCTTTTCGATAGGTAGATCTAGCGTGGTGCTGCTCAACCGATGAAAGAACTGATTTCGCGCGGGGCGGCGAACACGACGAACGCCCGGTCGCTACTGGTGGGCATCAAAACCGGGGTGTGTTCGGCTGGTCCACGATTGCTGGCATCAGTCTTGAAACGCAGGTCGAATTCCGAGTACGAGACCACTTTCCCGGAAGCCGTAACAACGCGATAAGTGTCGCCGAGGTTACTGATTGAGACGACCTGATGTTCCGGGCCGAGCGTTCTCAAATCCATGGTCGCCGCCGCTGGAGCGCGGGAGGTAGGCTTCAGGTTCTCTCGAGAAACACGTGACTTATCGCTTCCAACGTTAGCGGCAAGCGCTTCGTCACTGTAGCCACGACGGGTCAACGTCAAGGTCGCTGCAATGCTCGCAACCGTGGCAAGAAATGAGCGGCGGCGAAGCAGCCGACCTTTAGATGAATCAATGTCAGACATGATATTGTCCTTTTGCTAGTCGCGATTGCGACCTCCTTGAGGATGTCGAATGATCGTTCTCTGTCTTTGGCATAGGCGATGCTCTTCACGTGTCGACCAGCGTTGTCAGCGTTTATCGATCCAATGCAATGCGGTCATGTCCTAGCATCGGCGATCTCGCTCCCTTGGCGTAGTGCGTTCAACATTTTTTCTCGACCAAACTTCCGATTTCATCCAGATTTGAAAATACGACCGACGCGCGATCCCCCTGCATCCCGCCATGCACAAGCACAGGCTTTCCCACTTTTGGGCCGTTCGCGCTGGAATCGATTTTTAGGCGCAGATTCATCTCCCAGAACGGACGCTGTTTTCCGTCCGCCGTCGCGACGAAAAATGTCTCGTGGCAAAATCGGAGGCCCGTCACCTGTTGTTCCGGAGGGGCGGCGGCTAACGGTTCTGGCGCCTGACCGCGTGCGGTTTCAGCGTCGATCAGTCCCTGCGCTACAACGGTCTTGGCGCCGCCAGGTATCATTGCGATCTTGAGAAAGGCGATGAGATCGCTGCGCACTTTTCCATCCTTGATCCCGCGAAAGGTCATGTAAGTGCCAGGCACGAATGCCTTCGGATCGGTAAGCCAGGCATTCAGCGACGTCTCATCCCACTGAAAGCCCTGCTCCTTGAGTGCGCTGGAATATCTCACGAAGTCCGTGACCGACGCGGCCTTCTTGCCCCACAGCCCGTCAAGGCTGGGTCCGGTCAGATGCAAATTGGGCTCGAGCGAGTGGCAAGCCGCACAGGCGCCATAGATCCTTGCACCGCGTTTTGGATCGCCATCGGCGTAAGCCGCATGAGATGCGAAGAATACAAGTGCCGTACAGAAAACAAGATACGCTTTCATTTTCATCGAATAGCTCCGCCTCAGGCTACACGGATGACGGCCGTCATGCCGCCGTCCTGATGATCGAGAATGTGACAGTGGAACATCCAGTCACCTGGATTATCGGCGACGAAAGCGATGTCGGCAGTCTCCCGCGGTGGAATCAGCACGGTGTCCAGCCACTCGCGGTCGCGCGTTGGTTGGCCGTTGCGTGCAATCACCCGGAACGAATGCCCGTGTAGGTGTATCGGATGAAACCAGGCGGTTTCATTGCGGATGCTGATGACGCAGGAACGTCCACGGGACAACGTGATCATCGGCGTCATATCGTGACTCGTTCCAGCAACGTTATTAATCGACCATCCCATGCCGTTGCCGCTCATGCCCATCATCATGCCGCGGCCACTCATCATCCCGCCCCCCAGGACTGCGGTGTGCTTTTCGGCGTTGTCGATATCTGGCTCCGGCATGGTGTTGGAGCGTATTCGTGAGGGCGCATGGAGTGGCTGCGCTCGCAGCAGCGGCTCCTTGCCGTATTCGAGTTCGACCAGCTTGTAGAAATCACGATAGAATGTATCGACCACGCTCGCGGTTGCGCCGGGCGTTCCGCTCATGTCGAGCAGAACGTCGGCGCGCATCGCCGGTCCCAATACAACGCGGTTATCTGATGGCTCGCGCGGCTCGACTGGTTGCCCATCGAGCGCAACAATCAACGGCCGAAGATCCCTGAACTCGAGTCCGAAAATCCGCGCTGGTGCGGCATTGATCAATCGCAAACGCAGCCGTTCTCCGGCGAGAACGGAGATTTTCTCGGGCACATGGCCGTTGATGGTAACAACATTGCCAATGCGCCCGGCCATCGTCACTTCCATGCGATCACCGAAGTCGTTGACAATCGACGCATCACGCGCCAAGCGCCAATCGCGAAGAACCCAGACAAGGTCGCGATTCACGACAAGCGGTTCGCTCTCCTCGACGATCAACGCTCCAGCCAAACCTCGGCCAACCTGCTCGGCACTGTGGTGATGCGGGTGGTACCAATAGGTGCCAGCATCCGGAACATCGAATTCGTAGGTAAATGTCTCCCCGGGGGCGATCGGCTTCTGGGTCAGAAACGGCACGCCATCCATTGCATTCGGCACCCGCACGCCATGCCAATGCACTGTCGTTGCCTGAGATAATTGGTTCTCAACCAGGATTCGCAAGCGCTCGCCTTGGCGAACTCGAATCTCCGAACCAGGGATGTTGGCGTTGTAGGACCAGACAGCCGTATCAGGGTGAGGCGGACCAACCAGCGATACGCGGCTTGGCGCAGCTACGAGCGTAAATTCTCGAACAGGCGCAGCAGTACCACCACGACTGCCGCGCGGAAATAGAGCCGCTGCCGCCAAACTTGCGCCGCCGACGAAAAGCGACCGCCGGTCAATGCCAGGCCATCGAATCGAGTGCATGAAGATCCGTCCTTGATGCCGCTTTGAATCGTGCCGCAGCCTTTCAGCCAGACGCAGGCCACGATTAGACACACACGACACGCCACAACGCGTCGATGCTCATTGCGAATTGCACCCGCAATGGGTGCAAATTAGCTCAAGACAACAGATCGAGGGGGATAAGGATCGGGGGACACATCGTGCCCGACCAAAAGACGCGGCGTCAAATATTGACGGCTTTCGCCAGCGACACCGTCAATCGTCGCTACTTCGGGGAATACCGCAGCCACGCCAATGCAATACACGGAGCAGAGGTTGACTGGAACGCCACTTTTGCTTCCGGCGCAACCATTGCAACTGCCTTGCCCGGACATGTCGCTCAGGGCAATTGATGCCATCTTCCCATTCATCGACGAGGCGCGCACGCCAACTCCCACCGTCCCCAACACCAAGGAGAGGATAAGAACCACGGCAGAAAATTGGCGAAACACACCAGTCATGATCTTCTAGAGATACCGGTTTCCACAATGGATTACCAGAGGTGCGCCACCTCAGATGACCGTTGGTTCTAAACTTTTTGTGAAATGAGCGCGCCGCTCATGCCCACGGTGACAAACACCGTGAGTGCTACAAGCCGTCGGATCGACCAGCGTTTCATGACATTGAATGCTCGCACTAAAGTATGCCGAAAACAATTTCTGGCAGCATGGAACACCGAAACGGCAGAGTTGGCACAATGAGGCGATAAGATTTCTCATCTGAAGAACAAGTATTTTACGAGGGCCGCGCCGATCAGCACCAACACGACGAGTGCGACAACGCCGAAAAGACCCATACCCCACATCATCCCGCCGCCCATCATATCCTGCATCATCATTTCCTCCGCTCACTCGGCAGCCTCCCGAAGAAGTACGGATTCCATCCCGTCCTCCGAGATTGAGGCATACTTCGTCGGTAGCCGCCATACCTTGATGAGACCGTAGATCGCCGGAATTACCACCAAGGTGAGCATAGTCGACGACATCATTCCGCCAATCATCGGCACCGCGATACGCTGCACCACCTCCGAGCCGGTGCCGGTGCTCCAGAGGATCAGCACCAGGCCCGCCATGATGGGAACAACCGTCATCATCTTCGGCCGCACGCGCTCCACAGCTCCGCGCATGATGGCCTAGTGCAGGTCCATCCGGGTAAACGGCCTGCCCTGCCGGACACGTTCTTCCCTTACCTCCACGATGAGCGTTTCCGTGAGCTTGCGGAAATTGAGGAAGAGCAAGAGGAAGATGATGATCAGCGTCACCGGTACGACGATCTCGAGGCGCGCGATGGCACGCTCGAGATATTCCTACTGGCCGCCGCTCCAGACCACGTAATGACCCGGTGGGAACTCGTGGATGTAATCACAGCTGATCTTCGACGTCCATCGGCTCTTGAAATTGACCTGTGCGCTCCGCTTTGATTGCCGCCCATGTTCTTCATGCACATAAACATCATGAGCGCGCATGGCAGTACAAACAAAAGGGGTAACAAGGCGCCAGCAGGCAGCTTGCCATCGAGCTCGCCGCTGACAGCCAGAATGGCGCCGACGATGACGAGCACGCAGACCACCATCCAGCCCCATCCACCGAGCCATTTATCCCACTTTACAGTCGCAGAAGAGTCAGGCCGTGTACCTGTCGATTTTTCATTCGGTCCCATCATCTTCTCTCCTAATGCTGTGACGCCAAGATACGAAAAAGAACTGTGACCTTCCCGTCATTGAAAGGTAGCAACTGTCATATTCGCAACAAACCAGCGTCCCGCCACGCGGTCGACGCGCCACGAAGTGAGATCTTGATGATAACTTCGCAAAGCGCTCCGGACAGGTTACACGTTCACGGATAGGTGACACTGAAAAGAATTGGCCGGGTTTGTAGTGCCCAATGGACCAGCCAGTGGAACAGCACCTAATGCGCATCGTGCAGACGCTGTCGTGCAAGCCACTCAAGACTTAACCGCGGTTATGATCACCATAGCGAGAAGCGGCGCCTAGCCTCTCACGTCAGCGTGAACCTGTAACCGACATAGCGATATCTCCGAACTTATTGTGAGGAACGCTAACAGCCGGCGTCACGAGACCGCTTGTGAGCGGTGACCTTAAATGTAGGCGAACAAGTTAGCGCTGGACTCGGGGGCCATGGTCGTCGCACGAAAACGATTCTCATCGCGTACATCGACTGAGACGCAAACAATCCACCCACAACGTACCCAATCCCCGGTACGGGGTTTTCCAATCGTGTTCCGCTTCTTCGAAAATCCCTGCGATCGCAAACAGACCCGCGTCAAGCAAGCGTTTAGAAAATAAAAGACGATACGCATGCGCATTAATGCCACCCCTCCAATGAGCGGACGCGACCTTCGCCTTGATCTCTTCCGCGGCATTGCTAACTGGGCGATCTTCCTTGACCATATACCAAACAACGTTGTCGCGTGGATCACGACCAGAAACTATGGCTTCAGCGATGCAGCGGAACTCTTCATATTTATGTCAGGCTATATGACATCTCTGGTCTGCGCGAACATCATGATTCAGCGCGGTTTTGTTGCGGGAACGTCTTGGTTGATGAGGCGCGTCTGGCGGCTCTACGTTGCACACATTTTCTTGTTTGTGTTGTATGTAGCCGTGATCGGCCATGTCGCACAAAGCTACGCTAATCCCGAGCTCATAAATGAATTCAATATAGCCGGGTTGCTGCACAACCCGTTCGATGTCCTTACCCAGGGCTTGCTCCTCCGTTTCAAACCCCTCAACATGGATGTGCTCCCCCTTTACATCGTGCTTTTGGCAGGTATGCCGCCAATTCTATGGCTTATGTTGCGATTGCCCAACGCTACGATGCTAGGATCATTGTGCATATACTTCGTTGCACGAGATCTCGGCTGGAATTTATCCTCCTACCCCCGGGGGGCGTGGTATTTTAATCCTTTTGCATGGCAACTACTGTTTGTCCTTGGTGCGTGGTATACCGTAGCTGCAATCCGATTGCGTCCCCTCACCAATTCGCGAGCCCTTCGTTACGTTGGAGCCGCCTATCTGCTGTTTTCGCTTGTGATGACGATGACAGTTCATATCCCATATCTGGCAAACGAACTCCCAAAATGGCTTTTTGACGCATTCAATCCTAACGACAAGACCAATCTCGCCCCTTACCGCGTGGTCCACTTCGTATTCTTTGCACTCTTTGTCACAAGATTTCTGCCGAGGAACTGGCGCGGTTTGAAATCTCGCATTCTTCAGCCTCTAATCAAATGCGGTGAGCAATCATTAAACGTCTTTTGTTCGGGAGTTCTTCTATCATTTTTGGCCCATTTCATATTGGAGACCGGCTCACGCACAGTGTGGACAGAAATCCTCGTCAGCGTAGCTGGGCTTTCGCTGATGACTGCAGTTGCGTACTTTGTGTCTTGGTCCAAAACATTGGATATACCACGACCGCTTTTCCTAGCGGGACGCACTGGAAAAGATGCGAGTAATGCTGCCAACAGCGATGATACTGAAACATCGACCAACCGTCCGACTTGGTTGGGCCGAATCGGCTTCTCTCACGAACGGTAGAAAACGGCGACATCAGGAAGCGCGGACGCTCGTTCTGGGCTAGCTATTTCGTTGAGTTTTCTACTGCGGCGGCGTCGATCAAGGTAATCGAATGCTCATCGACGAGCCCGCGGCGGTCATTGACCAGTCCCTTTCGCTTTCCTTGACCTCCGGTCCCCTTGCTCCATTCCGCAAAGAGCTTTCGCAATTTTGCGCGCGACGCTCTATCGCATGTCCAAATACACTGCTAAAATTTCTTTTTGTCGTCGCTCCTGCTATTGCTTCTCTCGAGACGGCCGGTCACCAAGAGCTGCACGCCAACAGCAACGATCCGGCAAGAACATCGGTACGCGCTTTTGATAGTTCTGATATTCATCGCCGAACCGTATGAGCATCTGCCTCTCCTCCTTTCGAGCCAGACGCTGGTAGGCGATGACGATGATAGGAAAGGCCGCAAGTGAAAATATTGTCGGCCAATGCACGACGCCTTCACCAAAAAGGGCGAGGAAAATGCCGCTATATTGCGGATGGCGCACAAAAGCGTAAGGCCCCTCGGAGGCGAGCCGTCTTTTTGCAGTCGCTCGATAAACCTCACGCCAACCTGCGATCAGCAGCGTGATCCCCGAAAATACAACCGTGTAGCCAATCGCCATCGAAACCGGCATCACCCACCAGTCGCCGGTTAGATAAACCCAGAGATTCTCGTCCCAAAAGTTGCCGGCGACGTCCAGACCGAAAATCCGCGTCAGTAGATAGATCGTAACGGGAAATCCATACATCTCGGCATAAAACGCAATGATGAATGCTTGCACGAGTCCCGCCCGGCTCCATTCACGCCAGTTGCTCGGCACGACAAGACGATAGAAAAACCATGACACGACGACGATCGAGATCGCTATGCCTCCCCAGAATATGTTTGCATGCATCCATCTGCCTCCGTCGTCGATACTCAATGATTCGCACGCCGTCGCGGATTTTCCCCGGCGATGCGACCTCCCGTAGTGTTTGCAGTCGACAGCTTGACCGCCGTCGGTTGGCCCCTTTGTGCTAGAGCGCGATCGCGATTTTCTCGTTCTCGCGCTGCAGATAGTTTGCCGGCGGCCGGTGAAACAGAAGCGTGCGGCGCGCACCAATGAATCGACCGCAGCTCCTCGGGTATCGCCATCCCTCGTGGGTTAGGGCAGTTGCGGTCCTTGCGCTTTTCCATTGCGCTTTGCATGCGCTTCTCAAATAAGTTCGGGTCAAGCGACCGCCCGGTTACACGAGATGAAGGCGAGAGCGGGATTTCTGCTGGCCACGGCTGTCTGGCCGCCGCGATTTCGGGGCGGGGCCGGCCCTGGCGACGATCGCATCGAACAGCGACGCCCGCTGCCCAACGTGACCGGTCCGAAAATCCTTGGAAAATTCCAGGTTAAAGGGGCTATAGTGTCATTGTAACTACATCGTGTGGCCTTCACAAAGCGAGGTCGCTATGCTCAAGCAAAGCTGGAAAACCGAAGCTATTATAGACGTCGCCAATCTCGCCCTGGGCGGGTTTCTGTTTCTATCGCCCTGGATATTCGGCTTCAGCTCTCGGCTCGGATGGCATACGTCTTGGATGGCCGGTGCCGCCATCGGCATCGTCGCTATTTTTTCGATTGCCGACCTCCTCAAGCCGGTCTCGATTCCGATGTTCTTCGAACAGGAGGAATGGATCAACCTCACTATCGGCGCGTGGTTGGCGGTCTGCCCTTGGGTTCTCAGCTTCCACGACGATGCCATGGCGATGCAGGTTCATCTCGTGGTGGGAATCATCGTCGCAACAATTGCCGTTGTCGAACTCTGGGCTCTGCATCACAGCTCGCCACATCAAAGGATATGATGCTTTTCGTGGCAGCATTCCAGTGAAAGCGAATGTTGAGGCTAGCGTTGCCGTGGGCGGAGCTGCAATGAAGAATGCCGTGCTACTAGGACTGGTCGCGTTGGGTCTCTTCCGCTGCCGCGTTGGCGGCGGATATGGTAAGGCCCCAAAGCGTTGCCATCTTCGTGGGATACCGTCACGGTAACCGGCCATCTGGAAGCCGGCGTCACGCTCAATGGGACGGGCCTTCGGACGGGATTAATTTCTGTCGTACGGCGCGGTGCTGCCGACGCACAAGATGCTGGCCGTCATGCAGGCGTGCGGCGGTTCTCCAATCGTTCAATGCTGTCAATCAATCCGTGTCCTCGGCCGATGGATGCGGACGATCGCGATTTCCCAACCAGTGATCGGTCGCAAACGCCTATGAACAATTCGATGCCGCCGGGTCGATGAAGCCGTCGTCCTCAGGGAAGAGCCTATAAAGTTCACGTTGTTGACATGCCGCGTAACCGGATATTTCACAGATCGTTACAGCGAGAGGAAAGAATCGGCCAAACAAACTCGCAGAGCGTAAAGTCGCGATCACGCGCTCCAGGGACACCAAGAAACCATAACCTCCTGCATCTCGGCAGGACAGAACCTTCCGATCTCACCAGGAAATGCAAAAGATCACGGCCGCCCGATCGCCTAACATTCTTGCGGGCATATTCGCCGGGATATCCTTCTGCGGTCCGTCATGCTTGTGTCCGTCGTGAAAACCAAGGTTGCGTTCCCAGAATGCGCGCGGTCAACGCCTAGTGCAGTGAAAATTAACATCGCTCAGGTTGAGCAACGACGTCGTTCTGCATCGGTCCTGGAATCAACCGTAACGACTTCAGCATGCTCCTGTCAGATCGCCAATATTCTCTTTTTATTCTCTCATGACCACGCAGTTGAAATGGCCCGCTATTGGGATCTAATCGAGCTTTGGATACTGAATCGCCATCCCGCATGAAAGATTCATGATGTGGGTTCGTTCCTGAGGGATGCCGTCATGCTAGGCGATGGGCACACCCGGAAATCAGTTCAACGAAGGCTTCCGCCGTTCATAACGTCGTACGTTTAGTACGCACGACCACATGCCTGTTTTCGGTCCGCCGCGATAGCTGCAAGTTTTCGGAAGCGAACGCAGGGTACCGACCCAGCCGTCGCGCGAGACTACGGAAGCCGCCCGCTCCGCAGGCTTGGTTCGGAGAGCCGAACCCATTTCGATCCCGTTCGTGTGCGCAAAGCTTGGCGACGCGGCAGCGATCAGCAACAGCGGCAGAAATGCAACCAGGCTTGATTTGCCCATTTTCGTCTCCCGGCTCGGCTTGATCGTCAGATCCTGAATGGATCGCATGTAGATGAGTTCGAGCGAGAGATCGGGCGGGTTACAGGTCACGACGATGTGAGCGCGACCGCATACTTTGGAGTCGGGCAGACGCGGCGACCGAGACGTGCCCTTCGTGCAAACCTCCCATATTCCTCAGTTCCGATCCCCCCGGGCCGCTCGGCCGGTTAACGTCGAAAGCCAGCTCTGTCGCCACAAGCGCCGTCTTCATCCAGAACCACTCGCAGAACTGTTCGATGGCCGAGGAATTCGTTGCGGCGCCGCAGCTTGCCCTCGTCAAAAGCACGCTATAATCCTCGGTCGGATCGAAGCGTTGAACGGTCTGATCGAGGAACCATGCCGATGTGCTATCTTTTTGTGATCTCTCCTGACCTCCGCCTGTCGCGGTCACTGCACTCACGATCCCGTGAGCGTGTAACCGCGGGCATTCTCCGTTCGAATCAAATGAGGGAGAGATGACAAAGGAGTCCGAGCTCAAAGCACTCATGACGGCGAGCCTCGAAGGCGATTCCAATGCGCATCGATCGCTGCTGACGGCTTTGAGCGGACATCTGCGAAGCTACTACAAGAGCAGACTTTTGCGATCCGGACGCGCGGCCGAAGAAACTGAAGATCTCGTGCAGGAGGCATTGATCGTCATCCATATGCAACGTCACACCTACGATCCGGAGCAGCCGCTGACGCCGTGGGTGTACGCTATTGCCCGCTACAAGCTTATCGACCATTTGCGACGCACCAGGACCACGACGGCGCACGTACCCTTGGAAAACGCCGAATACATCCTGGCATCCAACGACAACGCCGCCGCCGAAAGCCAGCTCGATCTCGCCAAGCTCTTTGAAAGGTTACCGGAACGAATGAGACTTTCGCTCCAATACGTGAAGCTCGACGGCTTGAGCGTGACCGAAGCCGCCGATCGTAGCGGGATGTCGCCATCCGCCGTCAAGGTCAACATTCACCGTGGGCTGAAGATCCTCACGGCATTGATTGCACGGGAGACCAAAGCGTGAAAACCAACGAATTGATTTCCATGCTCAGTTCGCAGGTCGACCCGGTCGACACGCGGGAGGTCGTCCGGAACGTCCGGAATGCAATCTTGATAGGAGCCGCGGCATCCCTGCTGGCGGTGGTCTTCGTCCTCGGCGTTCGCGCCGACCTCAGAGAGATGCACGCCAAAATCTTCCTACTCGCAAAACTGACCTTCAGTTTGTCAATCGTGATCTTGGCCTCGCATTACCTTGTCAAATACATCCGTCCTGGCGGCGAATTTGGGGTCCGGTTTGCCGTCACGGTCCTGCCGTTTCTCGCGTCCATGATCATCGCAGCCATCAGTCTTGCCACGGCACCGCGGTCGCACTGGGAGACCATGGTGTTCGGCAGTTACTGGCTCGAATGCCTGATCGCCATCCCCACGGTGGCGGTCGTACCGTTCGCCGCAATCATGGCGGCGGTCCGCCTCGCGGCCCCGACGGATTTGGTCCACACCGGTGCGCTCGCCGGGCTGGTCGCCGGCGGCGTCAGCGCGACCGCTTATGCTTTGCATTGCATGGATGACCTGCTTCCCTTCATTGCGCTCTGGTATGGGGGCACGATCGTGTTGTGCACGGTCGCCGGCGCCGTGCTCGGCCCCAAACTGCTGCGTTGGTAGGCTGGCATTGGGCGCGCCCGGGCATTGCGCGGTGGAAAGACCAAATTCTTACTTCGTCTACACCAACATGAATGCTGAAGGTCGCGGCGGCGGCGATGAGTGCAGCCACGATGGAAGACGGCATATCACCTGTTTGTCCGTGCCGAGAAAACCGCTCATCCGGTCGATCTCACGAAGGCGTGAGCATGTAACCGGCGTGCGCCCCTTCGCGAACTAATAGATGACGCTCGCCCTCTGAAGCGGGCGCCCAAAGTGCAATTGTCGTGCATGACAGGAGACCATGACAGGAGACGCGACCATGACGTGGTTGACGTCGGCGTTGGATAGGCGAGATCTGCGCCGTCGGATGCCCGGCACGTTTGGCTTCCGCAGCCGCACGTTGTGGCTGATTCTGGCCACGTCGGCGTTGCTTGCCGGAGCCGCGCTCGGCTGGCCTTGGCTCGTTGCGTCGGGCATCGGACCGTTCCTGCTGCCCGCACTCCCCTGTCTGGCGATGTGCGCCCTGCACCTGTGTTCTCGTGGCAATGCCTCGGGATGCGACCGACGCGAAGCGTCGCAGTCTGCACCAAACCGCACCGCAACTCGCGTTGACCAGTGACGCGAGTCCAAACTTTAGGAAAGGCAACAAGATGAAGATCACCACGCTCATCCCGCTCACATTGATTGCGTCCTTGGCGGCTTCCGCAGCCGTCCGGGCGGACGAGACGTCGACGCCGCCGAAGAAACCGACGGAAAACAATCAACCCATGATGGGCAACGGCTCACAGGGAATGATGAACATGATGGGCCAAATGCAGCAAATGATGGAAAGCTGCAATCATATGATGAAATCCAGCAACGAGCGTCACGACAAGCAGAATACGCCGGAACAAAAAGACGGCCGCGGATGAAACCAGCCGCGGTGGACCGTTCATCGCCGCCCTATTGTTTCGCAGCACGAAGGACCACTTGGGCGAAGCTTTCACGTCGTCGTGAATCTGTAACCGGTTCGGTATGCGGCGCGAACTAACAGGTGGTTCGTCTGCAAGCTCGTCTTGCCTTGCCGACGAACCGCCTCGGGTCCGGGCAATGGTTCGTGGGGATTGAAGGATCGTCAGATCATCCCGGGCGGGGGGGACGGCTCGCGATCTCCTTCCGAACGTCGAGCGGTCGCCAGAGGGTTCAATTGCATTCTTCCGCGCAAGCCGCATCAGGGGCACACTATTGATGGACAAGTTGACTGATTACCATCCATTCGAAGATGGACATATGACGCGCCGCGCCCGAGCCGGAAGATCGACCGCGAAACGGATCGTGCTCATGGTGTTCGCGATCAGCGCCCTCGCCGCAACGCTGGGACTTGGCTATCGTCTCGGCCACTCCGATCCGGCGTTGCCCGACTGGATCCCGCCACGCATCGCAGCCATGCTCGGATCCCACCCCAGCCAACCCGCAGGCTCAGGTCCGGTCATTTACTACCGCGACCCCGACGGCAAGGCGCTCTATTCCAAGGATGCCAGGACGACGCCGGACGGGCGATCGTATATCGCCGTTCATACCAGCGAAGACGTCAGCTTCGACAATCCTCGGGAAACCGCAGCGCCAACCCAGGACGCCAACTCCGGAGCCAAGCGAATTCTCTTCTATCGCAATCCAATGGGTCTTCCCGACACCTCTCCCGTCCCGAAAAAGGATTCGATGGGAATGGACTACATCGCCGTCTACGAGGGTGAGAACGACGCCTCCACGATCCAGATTTCACCGGGCAAGCTGCAGCGCACCGGCGTGCGCTCCGAGCCCGCCGCTCTGCGCACCGTGACGAGGCCCATCCGCGCCCCCGGAACGATCAAGCTCGATGAGCGGCGCGTGGCCGTCATTTCGTTGCGGGCGCAGTCGTTCATCGAAAGCGTCGAGAACGTTACGACAGGCGATCATGTCACCAAGGGACAGCCCCTTCTGAAACTTTATTCCCCGGATGTGGCATCCGCCGGCGCCCAATATCTCTCCATCGTCGGGGACAGTGCTGGAACAGCCAATCTCGCGGGGCGCAAGCAACTGGTCGAGGGCGCGCGGCGGCGACTCGAAAACCTTGCCGTGCCCGCCGACGTGATCGCCGACATCGAACGCACCAAAACGGTGCCGCTGACCATTACCTGGACGGCCCCCCGCGATGGCGTGATTCTGGAACGAACGGCGGTCGAAGGCATGCGGGCGATGCCGGGCGACGTGCTGTTTCGGCTGGCCGACACCTCCGTGATCTGGGTGATCGCCGACGTCGCCGAACAGGATATCGATGCCGTGAAGATCGGCTCGGCGGCAACCATCAAGCTCCGCAGCCTGCCGGGACGTGAATTCAAGGGATCCGTCGCCTTGATCTATCCCCAGGTCAACACCGAGACGCGCACCACCAAGGTGCGTATCGAACTACCCAATCCGGACGACGTGCTTCTTCCCGACATGTTCGCCGATGTTGAAATCGCGTTCGGTGCGGAAAAGCCCGTGATCGCGGTACCCAACGGCGCGGTGATCGATACCGGAGCGCGGCAGATCGTTTTCATCGACAAAGGCGAAGGCCGTTTCGAGCCGCGTGAAGTCAAGGTCGGCACGCACGGCGAGGACTACACTGAGATCCGCGAAGGGGTCGGCGAAGGCGATCGCGTTGTCGTTGCCGCCAACTTCCTGATCGATGCCGAAAGCAACCTGAAATCCGCCTTGCAGGCATTTACAGACGGAGAGAAATCGAAATGATCGCCCGCCTGATCGCCTGGTCGGCGCGGAATCTCATGCTCGTCCTGATCGGGACGGTATTCGCAGTCATGGCGGGCATCTATGCGCTGCGCACCCTGCCGCTCGATGCCATCCCCGATCTCTCCGACGTGCAGGTGATCGTCTACACCGAATATCCCGGGCAAGCGCCGCAGGTCGTCGAGGATCAGGTGACCTATCCATTGACCACCGCGATGCTGACGGTGCCGAAATCGAAGGTGGTGCGGGGCTTCTCGTTTTTCGGCGTGTCCTTTGTCTACGTCATCTTCGAGGACGGCACGGATCCCTACTGGGCACGCTCGCGCGTGTTGGAATATCTCAACACCGTAGCGCGCCGGCTTCCTGCCGGCGTGACACCCACTCTTGGGCCCGACGCAACCGGCGTGGGCTGGGTCTACCAGTACGCCGTCGTGGCCAAGAACATGACCCTCGCCGAACTGCGGTCGGTCCAGGACTGGATCGTTCGGTATGGCATTTCCAATGCCGAAGGCGTTGCGGAAGTGGCCAGCGTCGGCGGCTTCGTCAAGCAATACAACATCGTCGTCGATCCGCAGAAATTGCGCGCCCAGGGCATCTCGCTGGACAAGCTCCGCAGTGCCGTCCGGGCGAGCAACATGGATGTTGGCGGTCGCACCGTGGAACTGTCGGAGTTTGAATTCGTCGTCCGCGGCCGCGGCTACCTCAGGGGCATCGAGGACATCGAGAACATCGTGCTGAAGACCGACGCGGGGGCTCCGCTTCGATTGCGGGACGTTGCTCGCGTCGAACTCGGTCCGGACGAGCGGCGAGGAATTACCGAACTCAACGGCGACGGAGAGGTTGTCAGCGGCATCGCGTTGCAGCGGTTCGGCGCCAACGCCCTCACAGTCATCGACAACGTGAAGGCGCGCCTCGCCGAGATCGCTTCAAGCCTGCCCAAGGGCGTCGAGATCATCTCGGTCTATGATCGCTCCGAACTGATCAAGGCGGCCATCGAGACCCTCAAGGGCACGCTGCTCGAAGAGAGCATCATCGTTGCCTTCGTTTGCTTCATTTTCCTGCTTCACCTGCGCAGCGCCCTCGTGGCCATTCTGATGCTCCCCGTCGGCATCCTGATGGCCTTCGCCGCCATGAAATTCATGGGGCTCGGCGCCAACATCATGAGCCTTGGCGGCATCGCTATCGCGGTCGGCGCCATGATCGACGCAGCGATCGTCATGATCGAAAATGCACACAAGCACCTGGAGCGCGCGGAGCCCGGAACGCCGCGGACGCAGATCTTAATCAATGCGGCGAGCGAGGTCGGACCATCGCTGTTCTTCAGTTTGCTGGTGATCACCGTCTCGTTCCTGCCGATCTTTACCCTGGAGGCGCAGGAAGGACGCATGTTCGGGCCGCTCGCCTACACTAAAACATTTTCGATGGCCGCGGCCGCCCTGCTCTCGATCACGCTGGTGCCTGCCCTGATGGTCATCTTCGTCCGCGGGCGCATCATCTCGGAACACAAGAATCCGGTGAACAGGTTCCTGATCTGGGTGTACCGACCGGTGATCCGGTGGGTTCTCAACGCCAAGACATTGACGATCGTGTTTGCGCTGGTGGCGCTTGCGGTGACGATTTGGCCTGCCCGCCAACTCGGCAGCGAGTTCATGCCGAGCCTCAATGAAGGCACGTTGATGTACATGCCGACGACGCTGCCCGGTCTGTCCATCACCAAGGCGGCGGAGCTGTTGCAGACTCAGGATCGCATCATCAAGTCGTTTCCCGAAGTCGCGTCCGTCTATGGCAAAGCGGGCCGCGCCTCGACCGCGACCGATCCGGCGCCGACCGAGATGTTCGAGACCATCATCAATTTGAAGCCGAAATCGGAATGGCGGCCCGGCGTGACGATCGACAGTCTCAAGGCCGAGATGGACAAGGCGCTCCAGTTTCCTGGGGTGTCGAATGCTTGGACAATGCCGATCCGCGCTCGCATCGACATGCTGTCGACCGGAATCCGCACCCCCGTCGGGATCAAGATTTTCGGCAAGGATCTTGGAGAAATGGAGAAGATCGCCCGCGAAGTCGAAGGGGTGGTCAGATCGGTGCCCGGTACCTCAAGCGCCTACGCGGAGCGCGTGATCGGCGGATACTATTTGGAGATCATCCCCGATCGTTTGGCGTTGGGTCGCTACGGGCTGACGATCAGTGATATCCAGGACGTGATCTCCACGGCACTCGGCGGTGAAACTGTCACCACGACGGTCGAAGGCCGGGAGCGTTATGCCGTCAACATCCGGTACCCGCGCGCGTTGCGCTCCAGCCCGCAAACGATCAGCACCGATGTCCAGGTGCCGCTGGCGGCCGGCGGAAGCGTTCCGCTCGGCCAGGTCGCCAGCGTGAAATTGACCCGCGGCGCCACGTCCATTCGCACCGAGAACGGTCAACTCGCGGTTTACATCTACGTCGACATTACCGGTCGCGATCTGGGCGGCTACGTCGCGGAGGCGCAGCAGGCGGTCGCGCAGAAGGTCAAGTTTCCGCCGGGCTATTATGTCTCTTGGAGCGGGCAATTTGAATATCTGGAGCGCGCGGAAGCGCGGCTAAAGATCGTCGTGCCGGTGACATTGCTGATCATCTTCCTGCTGCTCTATCTTAATTTCCGGAAACTGGCCGACACCCTTATCGTGATGTTGTCGCTGCCGTTCTCGCTGGTCGGCGGCATCTGGTTGATGTGGTGGCTGGGATTCAACATGTCGGTCGCCGTCGCCGTTGGCTTCATCGCGTTGGCCGGCGTCGCGGCCGAGACCGGCGTCGTCATGCTGATCTACCTCGAACAGGCCATGGCCGAATTGAAGGCGGAACGCGCGGCTACCTGCGAGCCTTTCACGCGCGTCGATCTGTACGACGCGATCATGGTCGGCGCGGTGGACCGGGTGCGGCCCAAGATGATGACGGTCGTCGCTATCATGGCGGGCCTGGTGCCGATTCTCTGGAGCACGGGGACCGGCTCGGAGGTCATGCAGCGCATTGCCGTGCCGATGATTGGCGGCATGGTTTCGTCGACCGTGCTGACCCTCGTGGTCATTCCCGCCATCTTTGCGATCGTCAAGGGATACGGGTTGCCAGCCTCGCCGTGGCACGGCGAAGAGAAAGACGGTGGACATCGGAATTTGACGCCGACGCTAGACCTGCATCGTGCGGAGAACGTGCAATGATGGAAGAGCGGCCTCACAGAATTGCGCGTCGGAAACGGCGGCAATGGACGCGAAGACGGTCCTAGCGGCTCCCGTTCAATCGTTCATCACCAGCAACCCACGCCCTCGTGGTCTCTGCCAATCATCAAGCCAAACAGGAGAATATCTATGTACTTCGTCGACAACCATCGCTGGACCTCGCGTCCCGGGGTTCTTGCCGCCGCGCTAATCAGCGCAACCCTGACGCTGCAGATAGGCTCCGCGTCCGCGCAAGGCGGCACGGGCATGTCTGACATGAAGAAGATGGCGCCGATGAGCGACGCGAAGGCCGCAAAGAGCGCGACCGCCACCGGTACGGTCACGGCGCTAAACGCCGCGGATCACAAGATCACCTTCGATCACGGTCCGATTCCCGCCATCAACTGGCCCGCCATGACGATGGAGTTCGCGGTTGCACCGTCGGTCGATCTCGCAAAGGTGAAGACCGGCGACAAGGTCAATTTCACCCTGAGCGGCTCCGGCGGCACCTATACCGTCCAGTCGATCACGCCGGCGCCTTGACGCACGCGGCGGACGGAATCGGATCGCACAAGCCCTGGCCGCGAACGAGTCGTATTCGAGAACTGCGGCCATGGCCGCGGTTGTCGAAAACCTGTTTCGATTAGGGGCAGCAATTGTAACAGTCGCACGAAGCCAGGAACGACGCTGGAGCTGGAAAACCCAAAGTGAATATTTGGCAAATGACTGCCTGGACAGGCGTGCCTTCAATTCAACCTTTCAGAAATGCCTGTCGGTTAAGATTTCAGGGGCGCTCGGTCGTCGCCTTTCCGATGAGAGAGGTCGGCGACCCGCTTCCGATCAAGTCTCTCAGCTCGCTCGCGTCCTCGTAGATTCATACCGTTGGCGCACTTCTTGCTGATGATTGAAGCGGCGGTTCATGTCGTAACGATCCGGCACATCACGCCGTTCAAATAGGTGGGAAGATGGCACTAACCCGTGTCGGAGACATTCTTGATCCGAAACAGAACAACTTTACCCTGTTACGTCTACTGGCCGCCTCGGCCGTGGTCATTTCTCATGCAGTTTTCTTACACTCTGGTCACAAGGCCGATGAAATCCTTTCGAGCATCACCTACTTCAATCTGGGTGATCATGCCGTCAATGTGTTTTTCGTTCTGTCCGGCTTAACGGTTGCCGGAAGTTTCGCTAAATCGCCCTCTATCACTGAGTTTACGATTGCGCGCGGCCTCAGAATATTTCCTGCACTCGGGGTCTGCGCACTGCTCCTGGTCCTCGTAGGAGCAATCGTTACGACTTGCACACCGACGCAATTCCTGTCGGACACCCGTGTTTGGCGGTACGGCTTGAGCACCCTGCTTCTGGGTTCCGCGGCCACAGGTTTGCCCGGCGTTTTCGGCGAGAACCCACATCCTTCCGTCATGAATGCATCGATCTGGACGCTGAAGTATGAAGCGGCGTGCTATTTGTTGCTCGCATTTGTCGGATGGCTTGGGTTTCTGACCAAACGGCGGTTTGCTTGGCTGCTCGGCCTCTCGTGGGCTATTGCGGGAGGAGTTCTGTTCGTTCGTTTCGGACACGACACAACCCCTCTCGATCAGGCGGCGCGCTTTTGGTTGTGTTTTTCTCTAGGCATCGGATTTTATGTTTTCCGGAGCCAGATCGTTTTGTCTGCCTTCGGGGTGGGCGCAGTATCCGTTTTGTTTTGGCTTACGATTGGATCTCCTCTTGAGCGCATCGTTTCGCTTTTTGCGACAGGGTACGCAATTGTCTGGCTTGGAAAACTGCCCATCGGTCGTCTGCGCAGCCTCACCAATCGCATCGATCTTTCCTATGGCATTTACATATTCGGCTGGCCAATCACACAAACATTGATGTTGGTGCAGCCAAGCATCAGCGTTTGGTTGCTAACACTGCTTTCGCTGATGTTGGCCATGGCTGTCGCACTTCCATCGTGGCTGTTAATCGAGCGACCTGCTATGCGCGCGCGCAGAACCATCTCGACTTCAATTGAAGTACGCATTGACCGTCTGCGTCAGCGATTAATATCAAAACCCATGGATGAGACGGCACAACATACAAGGTCGATGCAGCCAATTACCGACAAGTAGGTCCAGCTAAATATTTGGCTGCTCGCACCACTTCACCCAACGGGACGCACGCCTTCGAATTCCATGTACGCGCGTCGACCGCCCGGCCCGAACAGAACAACGGCATATCGTTCGGGCGTGCCGCCCTCCATACCGGGCGACCCCACTGGCATTCCCGGGACCGCCACGCCTGTCGCAACGGGGCGCTCTTTCAATAGGCGCTGAATAGCCGCCGCCGGAACATGTCCCTCGATGACGTACCCGCCCGCCTCGGCCGTATGGCATGCGGCGAGATCGGTCGGGACGCTCAAGTGCTTTCGGATGCCCTGAAGGTTTCTCTCTTCTTGAACCGCGACGCTGAACCCCGCAGATTCCAGATGCCGCACCCAGCCTGAGCAGCAACCGCAACTCGGATCCTTGTGAACACGGATAATGGTGCTCTGTGCAGCGTCGGAAACCGCCGGAGCGATCAATGCCACCGCGACAATTCCCAGTGCGCTCCGCCGCGATAAGTTACCTGTGTTCATCTTGAGCCTCCTTCCAAGCGGATCATCCTTTACATAATCCCATTGTCACTACCCGGCGGCCGGCTGCATCGTGCCGAGAATGCTGACCGCCAGGAGAACCATCCATCCCAAGAACTGCTCTCCAAGCACGTGGTTGCGCAGCCTGGCGGACGACCTCGTCAATCCCTCGGCCGCATCCTTTCGAATCCTGCCCATCGACGGAACGAGCCAGAATCGGTTCGCAATCGCAAGCGCGAGCATTCCACCGAACAGGGCAAGCTTCCCGAGAAGGATTTGGCCGTACGGCGTGTTCAGCAATCCGGACAGCGATCCGACCAGAAACCAGCTATTGACGAAGCCGGACCCGATCAACGCGGCGACTGCAAGATATCCCATGCCGGAGAACCGCATCAGAATTCGATCCATGTCCTTCGGTCCGACGTTCAGGTCCGTTCCGAGGTAGCGATGCAGGATCAACGCCAATGGAATGAGGCCGCCGAGCCAGACTCCGGCGGCAAGAAGATGTACGGCATCGGCAACAATGTGCATGACGCCAGCCCAGCCTTCCTCAATCTGGGCGTGACCCGTCCCCGCCAACGATGCCAAAAGGATTGCGGCCAGGAGTGGCATCATCCAATTCTGATGATACGCCGTCCCCTTCGAACGGAGACCCCGGGCCGCCACGCCAACCATGAGGGTCGCAAGGAGCATGCGCAGAGTCCAAACAGTACCAAAACCCGTGTCGTGGACGACCGCCCACAGCGTCTCCGCATCGAGGAGATCAGCCATGCTGCCGCTCATATTCGCGGCCGCAAACGCAAACCAGCATAGGCCGCTGAACAGTGCTGCAACGGCGATCCACAAAATCCAGCGTTGCCGCCAGCGGCCCAAGACGCCCGGTTCGGCTCCCGCGTAGGCATAGAGCGGAAACAACGACAGCCCCGCGAGGGCCGTTGTCGCCAGATAGTGCAAGAACCGCGCGATGATGAGTCCGGCTTCGATCATCAGCGGGTCACGCTGAACGAATAGGTGCCCTTGACGCGATGGGTGTCGTCCGAGACGGCGTGCCAATCGACCTTGTACTCGCCGGGAGACAATTCCTCCTTCACCGGGACCACCAGCCGCTTCTTGTCGGCCGGGTCTGCCTGGGATTTCCCGGTCGCAATCGTTCGGCCCGCTTTGTCCTTGATTTCGATTCCGGAGAATTTCGGTATCACCACTTCATTGAAGGTGATCCTGATCTGCTTGGGCGACGACGTCGTCGCGCCAGCGGCGGGTTCGGAGGTCTCGAGTTGCGGATGAGCAACGGCTGCTCCGCCTGAAAAGATTGCTGCGATCAATGCAATGGCGATCGTTGAAGCCTTCGACATTTGTTTTCCTGTTTGCGGTGAAGCGGAAGCTCATTTCACGTCGAGAACGAGCATCAGGCCTCCGCCGCCCTGCTGCTCGACATTGTTGTTCGCCGTGTGATGCGGGATGTGGCAATGCACCAGCCATTTGCCGGGTTTGCGCGCTGTCCAGATAACGTCATAACGCTGGCCGGGTCCGACATTGACGGTGTCCGCCTGATATCTGGCACCTTCGTTCAGGGTTACGCCATCGACGGCAACGACCTCGAACGGTCCGCCGTGAACATGCATAGGATGCACGAAATTATTGTTGGTGCCGATGAATCGCAACTTGATGGTTTGACCGACCTTCATGGCAACGGTATCGGTCGAGGGATAGGCCTTGCCGTTAATGGTGAAATAGTTCGGGAACGCTCCCTCCATCAGCATGGCCGGATAGGTCAACCACTCGCGTTTGAGCCATTCCTGCAGCTGGATCGTGTAATCGAGGTCGGCTTTGACTTCGGCACCGGGGTCCTTGGGCGCGATCAGCAACGCGCCGTAGAGTCCCAGCGCCTGCTGGCGATCCGGATGGTCGTGGCTGTGATAGAAATACGTGCCGCTTTGCCCGACCGTGAATTCGTAGGTGTAGGATCCGCCGGGCGGCACCGGTTTCTGGGTGATCTTCGCCGGACCATCCATCTCGTTCGGGACGATCAGCCCGTGCCAATGAACGGTCGTGGTTTCCGGAAGCGCGTTGTGGAAATTGATGCGGACGTGATCGCCCTCGGTCAACTGCAACCGCGGTCCGGGCACCTGGCGGTTGTAGGCGTAGGCTTCGACCGCAACGTCCGGCAGAATGTTCCATTGGATGATGGAAGCTTCGATATCGAATACCTTGACCCCGTTCTCGACGCGCGGTTCGAGCACGCGGTCGCCCTTGGCATCGGGCGGCGCCTTATAGACGACCTGCCTTGGCTTGACCGCCGCCATGTCCTTCATCGCCTCGCCCGGAAGATCGAAGGTGTTGATCATGCCCGGAGGCATGATGGCGCCGTCTACGTCGCGGACGCTCAGACCCAGGTTCACAGAAAATCCCGGCACCACCATTCCGGAGATCAGAAGAAACGAAGTTACCCCGGCCAACGCGACCAACTGCGGGACCGTGGCCTCGCTGCCCATCCGGTGACCGCCCCCATGCTGCATTCCGCCATGGTGTCCGGCTTCGCTCTGTTTCCCATATGCTTCCTGACGCGGCTGCGACGCCCCGCCCTCTGCCCGCACGGTCATCAGACCATGTTTGATCTTCTTCTTCACCATCCAGACGTTGAACGGGTACGCCGTCGCAAACCCGACCATGACGCCGAGCGACATCACGCCCCAGAAGACCAGTTCGAGCGGGTCCATGGCGCGCATGTCACGGCCCATCATCAGCAGGCTCATCGTCGGCGCCATTCCCGCCATCATGGCGTTCATGCTGATGAACTCGGGCATGAAGCTCTTGCGCACGTTCTCCCAGTACGTTCCGCCCATCATCTTCTTCATGAACAGGGACTGGAAGATGAAGAGGCCGAACGTGAACCCGGCAACGTACTCGACAATCAGGTCGATCCACATCGGAAGGCCCAGGAGCGCCGTTATTGTGGCCGCGAGGATGATCCCAGTGGCATCGCCGGCGACGCAATGGATGGTGCTTCCAATCCCCTGCTTCCACAGCGGAGAGGTGAACCGCTCATGCTCGCCGGGATGCGGCTCTTTGTCCGCCAGCACGTAAAGTAGCAGACCGAACGGTCCCATGTAGAGCGTGACGAGGATGAAGCCCCACTTCATCACCGTCGGCTCAGGATTGCCGTTGAACTGGTCGAAGGCGACGTACGCGGCGGAGGCAACCGCGATGACGAACCATGCGATCAGGAAATAATCATAAGGAAGCGCAATCATAGAGACCTCGCTTAAGCCCAGTCGCTGCGCGTATTGATTCGCATCGACCGTAGGCTGGTTACCGGTTGTCCTTTAAACGTCCGAGACGTCGTATCGTTCTTCGCAGCTATGTCGCCTGCGCCGCAAAACGCGAAAGTCCTTTGGTTCGTCATTCATTCCCTCCTTTGGGCCCGATTGCGGCGGGCGTTACCGATAGTTTGGGTGCGCGGACATCAAGCGTTCGGGACCAGGTCCGATAGAGCGCGACGGCCGTCATCAGCAGAAGTCCGCCGACGCTCACCCCGATCTGGGTAAGCATACGGTCCGAATACATCTCCAGAATGAAATGTCCGACGAACGACAGAAAAATCCCGATGCAGAAAACCTCCAGCGACCTCTGACCACATACGATGATCGGACGAACCAGGCTCGAACGAAGGCCGTTCCAGTCTCGCGGAACGAGGTGAACCACGATCACCGCAAGCGCCAGAAAATGAACAATCCTGTAGGGTGCAAGATTGGTTTTCTCACTGAGAACATCGAACAGGGGTGACAACGTCGATACATCAAGGCGAGCACCAACTGTTACGACGAATGCGAAAACCACGAATGCAATGCTCGCGATCAGGACTGTTCGGGTCCGAGCCAACGCTTGCGCCCGGGCGGCGCCGCCCAACGCCGCCCATGCTCCCATCGTGAACGGAAGCTGCCATGTGAATGGATTGAAGTACCAGCCGCCCGCGGGATAGGCCGGAAAATTCCAGCCGAAATGGCGGGCCAGCAAATAGACCGCGATTGCGGCAGCCAGCGCCGTATTCGGAGTCCGCATCATCAGCATCAGCAACGGGGCAAAGCCCGCCATCAACACGATATATAAGGGCAGGACGTCCAGATTAAGCGGCTTGAACTGGAGAAGGAGGCCGTGTGTGAGCGTCGCCACCGGTCGCTCTATCAGCCCGGCCACGTTGAACTCATCCAGCAAGTGGGAATGTCCGTAGTCCTGCGCGACGTAGCCGATCGCCGCGGCGTAGAACACGAACAATAGGACATGCGCCACATAGAGCTGCCACACCCGGCGGATCAGCAAGGCCGTCCCCGCGAGATATCCCTGCGCGGCCATCCTGCGTGCGTAGATGAACGCCGCGGTGTAACCGGAAATGAACACGAAAACGTCCGCGGCATCGCTGAAGCCGTAGTTTCGCGTGGTCACCCATGCCACCGTATTGTTCGGAATGTGATCAAGGAAGATCGCCCAGTTCGCCAGTCCGCGGAACAGATCCAGCCGCAAGTCGCGCCCCAAGGATGATGATCTGCGTACTCCATGGCCTTCGACCGTGCCTCCGCTAGGCGAACCTGCATTCGGTGCGCACCGCATGTCGCCCTCGGTCATCGGCAAATCCATTGCGCAGACTGCAATCGGTCTTCCCAAACCGAGCTTCGCGTGGCGAATACGTTGTAGCCGACCCAACGATATCGCTTCACGCGATCCAGCACCGCCGGACCTTCGACGCGAACGAAATGACAATCGGCGGGGTCGAAGATGTAGAGCCTCAACGCGGCCTCATTCATCAAATGATACGAAACACCGTGCGCCCGATCCGAGCCGTGATCCTCGCAGATCAAAAGCGAATCTCCGGACAACAAGTTCTTTGCGCCTTCGATTGCTTCGATCTCTACCCCTTCGACATCCAGCTTGATGACCGTCGGCGCCTGTGCATCGAGGACGCTGCCAAGTAGGCCGTCGAGCGAGACTCGTCTCACCGCTCCGTGATCGTCATCCGCAACCGCATAAGTCGAAAATGCCTCATGTCGTCGTCCCGCGACACGCACGAATCCGCCTGTGCTGCCGCCGATGGCCGCGTTCACGCAGCGATACCGGTTGCCATTCAATCCAGCATTCAATGCGAGCCGCGCGGCGTTATCGGGTGAGGCTTCGATCGCCAGGACGGTCTGGCGGCCGAACGGTTCGCTCGATGCGAGAACCGACCAATAGCCGAAATTGGCCCCGCAATCGACGAAGGTGTACCTGATGTCGGCGACGCTCTTCAGAAACACCTCGATCTCTTCTTCGTAGTCGTACCGATCGTTGAGGATTCGGCTCCAGTATCGATCACAAAACGGAATCGCAAATCTTGCATCTGCATTCAATCCAACGACGATGTCGCGTTGCGCGACGGCGCTGGAAACCACGTCGCACCCCCATCCGTAACCGCGGTGACCGAACGGCCGCGTAACGACGGAGCCGATCTGCAGTGCGTAGACCGCCATTTGGTCGACCAGGCTTGCCCCACTTAGGTTGCCGCTCTGGCGGTCGTAGAAAAACTCTGCATCGGCCCCATTGTTACGACGCAACGATCCCTCCATCCTAAAACTCCTGCTCCGCCGCATTCGACGCCGCCGAACCTGAGGCCGACGGCGTCGAAAAGCCGGGTGCTATTTCTGCTTCTCGATCTTGGTGACGGTGATGCCAGCCGTTGCCCGTTCGGCCTGGAATTGCACCTTGTCGCCGACCTTGACCTGTTTGAGCATCGCCGGGTCCTGAACGCGGAACACCATCGTCATGCCGTCCTCGTCCATGTCGAGGTTCTTAATCGGCCCGTGCTTCAAGGTGATCTTGCCGGCGGACTCGTCGATCTTCTTGACTTCGCCCTTGGCCATGTCGGCCTGCGCCATTACAGCGGCTGACGACAAAGCGAAAGAGATCGCGACAATTCCCGCGATGAAGTTGCGTGTTTTCATTTTCACTCCTCTTCAGTTACTTCGCCTTCCCTCGGAAGGCCTTCTTTCACGCTGCCAGCGCTGGATCCTGTTACGTGCGTCACGGAGGGCGAACAGTCCTCCCACGACCACGCGCGCGGTCACATCGGGGCAGTAGTGAAATTCACGGACGGCAAGCAGAACGCCTCGTTTGCCCGCGAGTCCCTTTTTGAATTGCCGGATTCCCGGATCACCGGGACCGCCGAGTTCGTACCAGCGCACCTTCGTGTTTTCCCGCAGCCAGCGCATGACGTGCCATTGCAGGACGTATCCGGCGTTCAGTGCGGTCGCCTCGTCGCTGGTCGCCCCGAAGACGTAGTAGGCGAGATCGCCCACGACGCTGAAAGCGATCCCGCCGATCGGCTTTCCATCGTGATACGCCAAGGCAATGCGCATCTTCATTCGTTCCGGAAGCCGCATCAGGTCCGGAATGGATGCGGGCAAATCGACGCCCGGATAGTTCAGGTTCTTGCGCCGAACCATCTCGGCATAGATCTCCTGGAAGGTCTTGATGTCGGCCGGAGCGTCACCGATACGAACGTCAAGGCCGTGCGCAAGACCCTTGCGGAGATTATAGCGCCATCGCTGATCCAGGCTTTTCTGCTGCTCCGCCTCGTCGAGCGACGCATCGACGAAATAGCGGTCAAGCATCGATGACTTGGAGTCCGTAAGACCCATTTCGGTCAGAATTTGCGCTTCGATCGGATAGAAGTCCGGATGGGGACGCGGACGGAGGACGAGGTAAAGCTTTCGCCGCCGACAATATTCGTCCACCAACGCTCCCACCACAGTCCGGTAGTGCTCCGGGTCGGGAGCAACGTCAAAGGGGCGCCAGAACGGCGCGAAGCGCACGAGCGCCATGCCGCGGCCGAGATAAGGCACGAGATACAATCCGATCCGGGCACCTGCGACGGGAGTGCTCTCGCGCCGCAGCAGAATATGGCTCGATCGTTCGCCCCGTTGTCCGGAGCCGTAGATTGCCGTCTGCTCGTAGTGGACGTCGGCGAACGTCCCCATCGCCGCGTGCCATCCGTCGTCCGGCACGCAGTCGATCTGGCGTTCGTTCATAACATCACCCTGCATGACAAATATCGCGCGGCTTGTTCGAACATTCCTATCCGACTCTCGGTCATCGCGAAGCGGGAATGATCGGCACGGTCGGAGTGAAGCGAACCGCCGGCTCGCGGTAGGCGAACGCCCAGCCGCCGGGATTGTCGGCGATGTTGAAAGCGGCTCGATAGGAACATCCATCGTCGCGATCCCAGCACCCAGCCGCCGTCCGTGTCACCGCGAAGTGGTGGCCGTGCAAGTGATACGGATAATTGATCATGGCTGTTGTCCTACACCTTTTGAGGGCTCAGGCTTTGTGCCGTGCTGATGTGGTTCGCTACCGTGTTGATGTTGATTGCCGCCGCCACCTTGATCCATAGACCCCATTTCTTCGTCGGGCGGCGCCTTGGCAACGATGTCCTTGTAGTCCTGCGGCGACATACCCGGCAATTTTTGGACAAAAGCAACGATGCTCCAGATCGTATCGTCATCATGACCTAATCCCCATGCGGGCATCGCCGTCATCTTCAAGCCGTGCTTCGTCACCCAAAAGACGGTCCTTGGATCGAGCTTCGTTTGCGAGAGATTGGGCGGCTGCGGATACAGGCCGGGCCGGATCTCCGAATCGCTTTTGCCGGGCGCAAGATGGCAGCCCACGCACATCGCGGCGTACTGCCCCGCTCCCTTCAGAATCAATTGTTCGTCGGCCAAATCGGGCACCTTGATATCGCGTGCGCGAACCGCGATCGCCCGATCGCGTGCGGCTTCCAGCACTTTGCTGGTAATATTCCAATGCGGAACATCAGCGCCAATTTCGTAAGCTCCAGAGACGATGAATGCACCGCCTCCGAACAGTACCATCAAGCCGAAAAGGCTGGCCCCGAGTATTATTCGCTTCATCGATAGGTCTCCATGCGTCATGCTTCGGACGCAGCTATAATTGATGTTCGAGAGTACGTGTTGGTGCCGCCTGCGGTCGGACTTTCCGATCCTACCCGCTCAGCGTGGAGAGATCGCAGCCAACTACATCCCCTTCATGCCATTCATTCCCTTCATGTTCATTCCTTTCATGCCCTTCATGTCGTCAGGCATCGCCTTCGGTTTTGACGACGCGGGGACTGGGGCTCCTGTCGCATCGACCTCGTAAGCAACCGTACGCTCAGGGTTCTTGTACGGCCCTGGATCGCGATAGTCGTCACTTGCCATGCCTTCGCGGATCTTCATCACCGTGAACATGCCGCCCATTTCGATCGGCCCGAATTGTCCGGAGCCTGTCATCATCGGCAGCGTGTTGTCCGGCGCGGGCATCTCCATCTCGCCCATCGCCATGCCCGTCGACCCCATCACCATAGCGTCGGGCGCCAGCTTGCCGACCGCTTTCGCCAAGTCCTTCTTTGAGACGCCGATCATGTTGCGCATGTCGTGGCCCATGGCGTTCATGGTGTGGTGCGACTTGTGGCAGTGAAACGCCCAGTCCCCGGGATTGTCGGCGACGACGTCGAACGCACGAACCGCGCCGACAGGTACGTCGGTCGTCGTCTCCGGCCATTGCGCGCTTTCGGGAACCCAGCCGCCGTCCGTGCAGGTCACCGCGAAATGGTGTCCGTGCAGGTGGATCGGATGGTTGGTCATGGTGAGATTGCCGATCCGCACTCGTACCTTGTCGCCGAGCCGCACCGGCAGCGGGTCGATGCCCGGAAACACCCGGCTGTTGAATGTCCACATGTTGAAGTCGGTCATCTCGTTGACCTTCGGCAGGTAGGTGCCGGGATCGATGTCGTAGGTGCTCATGATAAAGACGAAGTCGCGATCGACCGGGCGGAAGGACGGGTCGCGCGGATGCACGATGAACATCCCCATCATGCCCATCGCCATCTGGACCATTTCGTCGGAGTGCGGGTGGTACATGAACGTCCCGCTGTTCTTCATCTCGAACTCGTAGACGAAGGTCTTGCCGGGCTTGATATGCGGCTGATTGAGTCCGCCGACGCCGTCCATGCCGTTCGGCACGATCATGCCGTGCCAATGCACGGTCGTGTGTTCCGGCAATTTGTTGGTGACGAAGATGCGGACCTTGTCGCCCTCGACCGCCTCGATCGTCGGCCCCGGTGCCTGACCGTTGTAGCCCCAGAGGTTGGCTTTCATGCCGGGCGCGAATTCGCGGACGACAGGTTCAGCGACGAGATGAAACTCCTTCCAGTCGCCGTTCATTCGCCAGGGAAGCGACCAGCCGTTGAGCGTGACGACCGGACGGTAATCCGGACCGCTGGTCGGATGCAGCGGCGGCTGCATCGTCACCTTGTCCATGATCGGCGCTTCCGGAATGTTGGCCGCCTGCACGCGGCCGCTGACGGCGCTGGCGCCGACCAGCGCCGCCGTTCCCAGAAATCCTCTTCGCGATAGCATGTTGGCCTCCATCAATGACCGCCGCCGCCGCCAGCCTGGGCGGTGGTCGTCGGACGGGACTCTATTTGTGTTTCTCCCGAGCCGCCGCCGTTGACGGCGGTCTGCAGATCAGATTGGGCGAGCCAGAAGCTGCGCTTGGCATCGATTCCGGCCCGCAGCGACGCGATGCGCTGGCGCGCTTCCGTCAGCAGCGCGAACACATCGACCTGCATGCTCGAGAAGCGCAGCTGCATTTCTTCGGTGATGATCTTCCGGAGCGGCAGCACCTCGCGCTCATACTGCCGGGCGATCTCGTAGCTCGATCGATACGTCCGGTACGCGTCTCGTGCTTCCGAGCGCACGTTGATCGCCTTCTCGGTCAGGCGATTGAAGGCCTGATTGTAGGTCTCGCTCGCTTGTCGCACCCGGACTTCGCCGCCATCGAAGATGGGGATCTGGAACTGGATGTCGAAGCCGCGTTCACGGAACCGGGAGCCATCGGGATCCCTGGTGGTCTTCGCGATTCCTGCAACATCGAGCAGCGTGACGAAACGACTCGCTTCCGTGAGATTGAGCGATTTCGCCAGCGCATCCAGTTCGATGCGTGCGATCTGCAGGTCGATCCGGTGCGTCACTGCATCCACTTCGATCGACGGCAGAGCGGAAGGACGTCGTGGCAATGGCGGAAGCGTCTTGGGCAGGCGGAACGTAAGTTCGCCGTCCCAAAGCCCCATCAGTCGTGCGAGACGTTCACGCGAACTGGTCGCCTCCTGACGTGCCGAAGCGAGATCGGCTGTCGTCTCCGCGTAGAAGACCTGCTCGCGGGCCTGATCGAGCTTGTTGAGCGAACCGGTTTCACCCAGCTTCGAGGCCAGCTTGGCGGTCGCCTCCGCCGTGGACTTGGCATCTGTGAGAAGGCCGACCATCTCGTTAGCGCCGACGGCGCGGTAGTAGGATCGCCGCACATCGGACGCGAGCCTCAAGGTCTCCAATGCTGCCCGCAATTGCGCCTGGTGGAATCGCCTCTTGGCGATCTCGGAACGGAACGGCAGCGTCGCCAACGCAAGAATGTCCCCGACCACCTGACGTTCGATTTCGACGGCGCCGCCGCCCGATATTCGCGAAATCGAGAATGTCGGATTGGGCGGAAGGCTTTCCTGGACGAGGTCGGTTTCCGCCAACGCCAATTCGTTGTAGGCGGCTTGCAGTCCCCGGTTGTTGAGCAACGCGACCTGGACTGTGGTTTCGACGTTGAGCGTCCGGCGCAGCAGCGGCTTGACGGCATCGTCCGTGCGTTGCGCATCATCCACGGAGCGGATCGCGACCACGTCCTTCTTGATGGTGTTGTCGGCGATATCGGCGACGACGCCCATTCCTCGATCCGGCGAAAACGTTGCGCAACCGGAAAGGAGAAGGGAAACGGCCAGCGCCAACGCCAACCGATTATTTCGGAGAACGCTCTGATGCGGCAGCACGCCACGGATGATTTTCATGACGTGCTCCTAGTGCTCGTGTCCGGACTTCGGTGACGGCGTGACGCTCCGGTTCTGTTCCTTCCAGCCGGAAGGCGTCGTCGGACGAAGGCTGGCGTAAGGGGCGATGGTCGACCGATAGCCGACGCCCGCAACCTTTGTTCCGGGATCCGCGGGGTCCGGGCCGACGAGCGACGCCGTCGGCACCGCGCAGCCTCCCAAGATCAGGGCCGCAACAGCCACCCCTGCGAATGTCCCGAATCTGATTCCGAATATTCCGCGCACCACCGAACCAACGGCGGCGGCAGTCGCCCCAATTTGCGCTGACATAAGACTTTCCTGAACTGACGATGGACCACAGGTGCGCGTGCCCCCGAACGGGCGCAGCACCGCGTCATGCTTTTGTCAGGTCAGGAAATGGGGGGGCGATAGCGCTGTGGAGGCGCGTTGTCGGTCAGCTTCCGATAATCATGGGAGATCCGGACGGCCTTCGGCACCGCGGGTTTAGCCACCGCGACGAACGGCGCGGGAAGCGCGGTAACGCACATCAGGCCGCAGCACTTTCCATCCGCCGAATGCGGTGGTTTTGCCGGGCCGGAGTCGCTCTTCAACGCGACGGGTTTCGCGTCGTGACCCGCAGATGAATCAGCGTGAGTCTGGACGCCGGAATGGTGATGGGCATGTCCATCCTTGTGGACGTGCATCATGCCTTCGTGATGCACGTGGACCATGCCCGGCACGTGACCTTCGTCGGTCAGGCAGTAGGGAGTGGACTGACTGCCCGGCAAGGCGAAGGAAAGCGTCGGGGCCAGCACGCAAAACAGATATGTCAAGGCGATGAACCACCCTGCTCCCTGCCGCTGCGTACTGGTAAGTCCGGTCAACATAAACGGGTCAATGCTTTAGATTTGCCGTGTTCGAACTTGGAATCATAGTCGGGAATCCTCGTACCGCCAAGACGGAACCTGACGCAACGAGACGGTCATCGTTCCGCACGCCCGACCACCGCCATCAATTCCGCGATCTTGCGACGCTGGTCCGCCTTGTCGCCGCTCGCGATCGCATGCTCGACGCAGTGCGAGACATGATCTTTGAGGATCTCTTCCTCCACGCGCCGCAGCGCGGCACGAACAGCGGAGATCTGCGTTACGATATCGATGCAGTACCGGTCCTCTTCCACCATCTTGGCGAGGCCGCGCACCTGTCCCTCGATCCGACTCAGGCGCTTTTGGCAGGACGTCTTGATGTCTTTTCGCATTTGCTCTATATACCCCTACTGGGTATGGGTCGCAAGCCGTGCAGGAGATTTAGATGACCGATCCAGAAAAGGCAAGTTCCACAGGCGAATGCGGCTACTCCTCGATGGCGATGGCAGCGCCGAGCCCCGAAAACAAGGCGGCGTGTTGCGGCGGCGGTCACGGTGATCATCGTGAGGACGCTCATGACCATCACCACCAACCCGTCTCCGGAGACGGAAGGGTGGTGGACCCGGTCTGCGGGATGACCGTCGATCCGGCGACAAGCAAGCACCGGTTCGATTACCACGGCCGCACCTACCATTTTTGCTCGGCCGGCTGCCGCGCCAAGTTTGCCACCGCTCCGGAGCAGTACCTCGACAAGTCGCAGGCCTCGGCGATGAAGGCGACCGTTCCGGAAGGCACCGTTTACACGTGTCCGATGCATCCGGAGATCAGGCAGATAGGACCCGGCAGCTGTCCCATCTGCGGAATGGCGCTCGAGCCGGAGGTGGCGACACTGGATGCGCCACCCAATCCCGAACTGGCGGACATGACCCGGCGGTTCTGGATCGGTCTCGTGCTCGCGTTGCCCGCTGTCGTTCTCGAGATGGGCGGACACCTGGTCGGTGGCCACGGCTGGGTCGACCAGACCCTGTCGAACTGGATTCAACTCGTCTTTGCGACCCCGGTCGTAATCTGGGCGGGTTGGCCTTTTTTCGTGCGCGGCTGGCAATCGCTGTTAACCCGCAACCTCAATATGTTCACCTTGATCGCGATGGGGACCGGTGTGGCTTACGTCTACAGCCTCGTCGCCACCGTCGCCCCACACGTCTTCCCTCCCGCGTTCCGCGGACACGATGATGCCGTTGCCGTCTATTTTGAAGCGGCGGCAGTGATCACCGTTCTGGTATTGCTGGGCCAGGTCCTCGAATTGCGAGCCCGCGAGGCAACGTCGGGAGCGATCAAGGCGCTGCTCGATCTCGCCCCGAAGACGGCACGCCTCGTTGCGGAGGATGGTACCGATCATGAAGTCCCGCTCGATGGTCTGAACGTCGACGACCGGCTGCGCGTCCGTCCCGGCGAAAAGGTACCGGTCGACGGCGTCATTCTCGAGGGGCGTTCATCGGTCGATGAATCGCTTGTGACAGGAGAGTCCATGCCCGTCACCAAGGAAACCGGAGCCAAGGTGATTGCCGGGACCCTCAATCAATCCGGAAGCTTCGTGATGCGGGCCGAAAAGGTCGGCCGCGATACGGTGTTGTCCCAGATCGTTCAGATGGTTGCGCAAGCGCAACGGTCGCGGGCGCCGATTCAGCGTCTCGCCGACCAGGTCGCGGGCTGGTTCGTGCCCGCGGTGATCGTGGCCGCGCTCGTTGCCTTCGTGGTCTGGGCCATGGTCGGTCCTGAGCCTCGTTTGGCGTTCGGCCTGGTGGCGGCCGTGAGCGTGCTGATCATTGCTTGCCCTTGCGCACTTGGCCTCGCCACACCTATGTCGATCATGGTCGGCGTGGGACGCGGCGCTCACGCCGGCGTGCTGATCAAGAACGCCGAAGCGCTTGAGCGTCTAGAGAAGGTAGACACCTTGGTGGTCGACAAAACGGGGACGCTAACCGAAGGCAAGCCGAAGGTCGTCTCCATTGTGGCTTCTTCCGGCTTTCAGGAGGACGTCCTGCTGCGTCTCGCGGCAAGCGTCGAGCGATCGAGCGAACATCCGCTGGCGGACGCCATCGTTCGCGCAGCCAAAGAGCGCGATCTGACACTGGCGAACGTGGAGGAATTCGATTCGCCGACGGGCAAAGGCGTGACCGGAAAGGTCGAAGGCAAGACTATCCTGCTGGGCAATGCGGCCTATCTGAAATCGTTAGGTGTCCAGACACAAACGTTGGAGCCACAAGCCGAAAACCTGCGCGGTGAAGGTGCAACCGTTATCAATATCGCACTCGATGGAAAGTTGGTGGGACTCTTTGCAATCGCCGATCCAGTGAAGCAATCGACGCCTGACGCCTTGAAGGCGCTGGCGGCAGAAGGCATCAAGGTCATTATGCTGACCGGCGACAATAGAACCACGGCAAATGCGGTCGCGAAACGGCTCGGCATCTCCGATGTGGAGGCAGAAGTGCTTCCGGACCAGAAGAGCGCCGTCGTCAGCAAGTTGCAGAAGGCGGGGCGGATCGTTGCAATGGCCGGAGATGGCGTCAACGACGCCCCTGCCTTGGCGACCTCGGACGTTGGAATCGCGATGGGCACCGGGACCGACGTCGCGATGGAAAGCGCGGGAGTCACTCTTCTCAAGGGCGACTTGATGGGAATCGTTCGTGCCCGCCGTCTCTCCGAAGCGACGATGAGCAACATCCGGCAGAACCTGTTCTTCGCGTTCATCTATAACGCTGCCGGCATTCCGATCGCGGCCGGTGTGCTCTATCCGACGTTCGGATTGCTGCTGTCACCCATCATCGCTGCAGCGGCGATGGCGCTATCTTCAGTCAGCGTCGTGGGCAATGCGCTACGATTGAAGACTGTGAACTTGTGAGGTGTCGGACTGAAAGCGCTGTTCGAACTCAGCGGGGCTGTGATTGAGCGCCCGCTGAGTTCGAGGATGATCCAACCTCAAGAGTTCTTATTCCGGGCCCTGATCCGCTCCAGATGCATCTGGATGTCAACTTGTTTTGGGAACCAGTCTGAAATGGCATATCGCGAAACCAGCGGTATCAATGGATGGATCCAAACCGTCCTGTCCGGGATGCTCGCAAACTGGCTCGTGGGTTGGCAGCGTTCTTCGCCACCATGGGCGGACGATCATCGACAGGTTCGTCCCCGTGTTCCTTGCCGTGTCGCTGTTCGTCGCGGCGGGGTTTCAACACAGCCTGGCAAACATGGCGTACTTTTCGCTCAATCGACGAACGAATATTGCCCATCGACGACGCCGCGCAGGAAGACCTCGATCTTCTCCTCATAATTGTAGAGTCGATTGAGTAGTCGGCTCCAGTTGATGTCAGACTTGACGGCTCATGCTTGGATTATCTCAGCTATAACTCCTAAACTTTAGCACGACAATTTCGCTGAAATTCTGGTCGCACCAATTTCCTTTTAGGAATTACTCAGAAGACTTGCCACCTAAACCACGATAAGCCCAATTTATGCGATGGCCTCAGGCGCCGCGATTTCTGCTACAAGCACCGGTGCGATTGCGACTTGTATGCCTGATCGATTTATCTTGCTTCCGGCCTCCCGCAGGTCAGAGCCTAAAAGCAAAATTGACATTAACAATCGGCTCACGAACATCGAAAATTTGGAGCGGATGGAGGGAATCGAACCCACGCCTCCAGTTTGGAAACTGTTGCTCAACCCTCGAGCTACACCCGCAAAAGAGATTCTATACCAATTTCACAAAGACGGCAGAGACTTTCGCGTGCTAATGGCATTATTCCGGAACCAACGTAAATTTTGTGTTTTCGTCGGACGGCTTAAACTACTATGGACATCGTTCGAGTGCGGTAGCAAATTGCGTGCTGCAACGTATCCCGGCAGTTTCCGTCCTTGTAGGACGGGGGCGACGGAGACCGTTCGAGGTTCTAGCGATCATAGGATCGGCGTCAGAAGATCTTGCGGTTGTTGTCGCACTTTCACAGCCGCTGCATGAAGAACCGCTGCTCTTCTCCGCGTGCGAAGGCAGTTCAAACCGGACGAAAGGGCGGCGTTTTCGTCAGCTAGCGTCCGTGACATCTTGTAACTTCCACTGCAGCTCTAATTTGGCAGGAGGATTGATTGTTGAAAAAACCGATCCACCGAGTCCAGGCGATCGCCGCAGTCTGTTTCTTCGGTACGTCGATTTTTCCAAGCCAGACGGTCCTCGCTGGCCCGTGTGCATCCGACATCGCGCAAGTGGAGACGGCCATGGACGCGTTGGCTTCAAATCAGGGGAGCGGTTCTGCTCATCAATCGCATGCCGCAAACCTACACCATCAACCGACTCCAAATTCGGTCAGGCGAGGCAAGGAGAAGGCGGGAGTCGATGAGCGCCACGATCGCGCGGCGCTGCAACGCGCGCGTATGGCTAACGCCAAAGGTGATATGGACGGGTGTGCGAAGGCCCTCGCCGAAGCGCGTCGCGAACGATTGTCGCAGTGAGATGATAGTTCGCCGCCAGTAACCTCATTTCGTGCACCAACGGACCGCGCCCATAGGGTTACTCCGCCATAGACGCCTCATCGCAACACTCTGCCGGTCCGAAAGACCAGCCATTCCGCGTGCATCTGCGTTGCCAAAGGTATTTTCGGTAAGCGCCAGCAGTGCGATCAAATGGGTCCGACAGTGGCGTGTTGACGGGCGAACGACGCCGAACCCGGTTCTCGGTCATCGCGCGCGCGGTTCTCCGATGACGCCCAGCGCTAAAATAAGCGCGCTCGCGCTTATTTTTTAAAGCCCGAAGGAAGTCGCGCCGTTGCGCCGATCACAAACGTCCTCGAAGCCGGCCAGCGCATGGATTACCGCCCCGCGCAATCATCCGGACCTTCGCGATGTCCGACATGCTCATGGTTGTTCGTGCTTAGACATGCAGCACGCCTTCCTCGTTGCGTAACGCCTCGTCCTCGATCTGAATTGTGACATGGTCGATCTTGAAACCGTCCTTCATGCGGCGGCGGGCTTCCTGCAGAATCGTACTGGCGACCGACATGTCGTTAACCACCAGGTGGCAGCTCATGGCGTCGAAGCCGGACGTAATCGTCCAGACGTGGAGATCGTGGACCGTCTTCACACCTTCGATGGTCGATAGTTGGCGCTCGAGAAGACCGAGATCGACGTCCGGAGGCGTGCCTTCCATAAGGATGTGCGTGACCTGTTTGAGTAGGATCCACGTCCGCGGCACGATGAACAGCCCGATGCCCGCGCCGATGATAGGATCGGCCAGCACCCATCCTTTCCACATCATGAGCAGCGCGGCGATGATGACGCCGATGGACCCCAGCATGTCGCTCAGCACCTCGAAATAGGCGCCCTTGACATTCAGGCTCTCCGACGAACCGCCCGCCAGCAGCCACATACTGACCAAATTCACGATCAGACCGACGCACGCCACGATCAACATTGGTCCGCTCAGGATGTCCGGCGGGGCGAGGAAACGCTGGTATGCTTCATAGAGAATGTAGACCGTAAGCAGCAGCAGCACGACGGCATTCGTCAGCGCGGAAAGCACCTCCATACGGAGGTAGCCGAAGGTCCGCTGTGGTGTGGCCTCTCGGGCGGCAAAGCGGATCGCGAGCAGCGCCAGCGCCAGTCCGCCGACGTCGGTCAGCATGTGTGCGGCGTCAGCCAGGAGCGCCAGGCTGCCCGTGATCAGGCCGCCAGCAATTTCGGCAAACATGTATGTCGCCGTCAGGGCAAGCGCCCATGCAAGTCGGCCTGCGTGTCGCGCGGCCGCCGTCCCGGCGGGACCTCCACCATGCATCGTCAGTTCTCCGGTTTAAGCATTGGATTCGAAGCGCTTTCGCCGATCGATCCGCGCAATTTTACTTCGAGTTCGTCCAGCAGAAAGAAACTGACGTCATCAACTGAATCGTGTCCTTTGGCGAATGGCTGCTCGAGAAGACGGACGAGGTACAGCGCGTAGACGAACATGTAGGAAATGAAGCCAAACATGATTGCCGATGCCGGATCGCCCTCGGTCTTGAGAAAGAGCATCATCATGACAATAGCGGCGACCAGCGTCTGCACCAGAACGTGGACCGATGGCACGAACTCCACGCGCTGAATCTGGTAGATTCGGAGCACGGCTCTGCGGATCACATCCTGCGTTGAGCGGAGGCGGACGACGAAGTTGGCCGCCATCCCCATTCCCTCCAGGTGTCCGAAAATCGGCGTCAACTTGCCGATCTCCTCAAGAACCGGTGGAATATCCTTGTGATCGCTGGCGTGGCCAAGACCGGTCCGCAGTTTATCGATCGTGTCGATCAGGACGCGGCGGCTCGCAATCAAATCGAAGTCCTTGTTGATAACGGCAAACGATTCCAGATCGCCGTCGATGGCTTCAATGGACGTGCGGATGTCCGCCGGGATGCGTTCCGCTTCCTTGTAGTCGGCAAGAATGCTCGACAACAGAAATCCGATGATGAAGATGGCGCCGCCGATGCCGCTCGTCAGCAACCTGTTGAGTTCGAGAAACTCGAAGCCGAAAAAGTGCACGGCGGCCTTGATGCCGCCGAGCAGCAGCACGACCGCCGCGACCGTGAAGAACAGGCGGAACTTCTTGCGGAAGCTAAGGTCCGCACCTCCAAAATGGAGATGTCCAATGATCGACGATGTCACGCGTTACCAACCATTCTTGATCGTACGGACGGACACAAACCGCCATCCATTCCAGCGAAAAACTCGTATCGATGTGCCATCAGTCACCTCGATTCCAGCAGCGCCATCGTTGGTGAGTTTCAGATCACGGGCGTGCGTGGTGAAGACGAGGCGGTGCCGCCCGTGCGATTCCAGGTACACCTCGTGGAGACAGCGATCGGCGATGCAGACGGCGGCGCGGTTCGCGCACGCGAAGTCCTCGAAATGCAACGAGACGAAGCGGAAGCCTTCGGCTTCGATTGAAACCGAGAAATAGTGCGCGGCCGCCGCCTTATTGCCGCAGGCGCGCGCACGGTTGACGACCACACGGTGGAGATCGGGCGGCAGGGCATCGATGTGTTCGGCAGCCAAGGGGTTTTCCGACGCGGAGCTGCCGCGCGCTGCAGCCACAGCATGAATATCGATTAGTGCGGCAAGCAGGAAAATCAGCCCTGTTGTCGCCGATCGCACCCATTTCTTACGGATCCTGTGCATCTGTGTCCTCCTTGCGCTCAGCCGCGCCGAAAGCGGTCGGTCGCGGTCGCGGTCATTCAGGTTCCGACGCGCGATGCCTCACACCGCCGTCGTTCGGCTGCTCAGAAAGAGACACCGTGATCCAGATCACGCGACACTCCTTCGCAAACGAGTCCGAGGCGGACCAGTAGCGTGAAGCGTCTCGGAATGCCGAGCGGACTTTCGACAATGAGCAGCGCGCCAACCGTGCTGAGATTGCGCACGACGCAGGGTATCGTCGCCCCGCCGAACGAGATCGTGCCCGCCTTGACCACCCTACTCCGCCTCTTCCGTCGGCGCTCCTCCGCGACGCCCTCCCTCCCTTCAATCGGCCTTCTTCTCCGCTTTCTCCGCAAGTGCGACGATGTCGCCGTCCCTGAAGAGGATCCCCTCAAGCTCGGTTCGCCATGCCTTCTTCTTGCGTAACAGGAATTCCAGGTTCATGCCGAAGTGCTTGAATTCCTCCTTCTGCGCATTCGCCATGATTGCCTTGGCCACCTTGTCCTTTTCGACGGACATCCGCTGTTCGTACCAACTGATCGCTTCCGCCTCCTCGATCAGCGAGGTGATCATCCGCGCAAAAGTCCGGATGTCCTGCGACAGTTCGTCCGGCGGTTCGTGATACTGGTCGAAGCCCATGGAATTCTCCTTGGTTTGAAGTCCAATGTTTTGGGGGGTTACTTTTCATCCGCCTGGTCGGCGCCGGGCGGCGCCAGCAGCCGCAGCGCGTTGAGCGTGACCAGCACCGTCGCGCCAGTGTCGGCAAGGATGGCCGGCCACAACCCTGTCAGGCCGACTATCGTGGTGACCAGGAAGACCGCCTTCAGACCGAGCGCGACTGCGATGTTTTGGCGGATATTGACCATGGTCCGTTTCGACAGATCGACCATCGCCGCGACATCGGAGACCCGACCGTGAAGCACCGCCGCGTCGGCGGTCTCCAGCGCGACGTCGGTCCCGCCTCCCATGGCGATGCCGACGTCCGCGGCCGCCAGCGCCGGAGCGTCGTTGATGCCATCGCCGATCTTGGCCACCGTCCATCCCGCGTTCCTGAATTGGGCGACGATACGCTGCTTGTCCTGCGGCAAAAGCCCGGCCTGAACCTCGATCCCGAGTTGCTTGCCGACCGCGGCCGCTGTCCGCTGGTTATCGCCAGTCAGCATGACCGTTTTGATGCCCGCCTCGTTAAGCAGTTTCAGGCCTTTCACGGCATCCGGACGCGGTTCATCGCGCATCGCTATAGCGCCGGCCAAAAGCTGACCGATCACCAGAACCGAAACCGTCTTGCCTTCGTCGGTGAGTCCTGCGAAGCGAAGTTCATCGTCGGGTTTCAGAGAAACGATTTCGGCTGCGGCCGACGGCGATCCAAGAAAGACGTGGAGTCCGTCGACCCTTGCGCGAATCCCCTTTCCGCCGACCGCCTCGGATTCCGAAGTCGCCGGAATTGGAATGTCGCGCTTGTGCGCCTCGGCCAGAATTGCGGTAGCTAGTGGGTGGCTCGATCCGGCCTCGAGCGCGGCGGCAAAACCGAGTACGTCGTTCTCGCTGCGCGCGAGCCCGATGACGTCCGTGACTTGGGGTTTGCCCGCCGTCAACGTGCCGGTCTTGTCGAAACAAGCCATCGTCACCTTGCCGACTTGTTCGAGAACGGCACCACCCTTCAGTAACAGGCCCCGGCGCGCGCCTGCGGAGAGGCTGGCGGCGATCGCCGCAGGCGTCGAAATGACCAGGGCGCAGGGACAGCCGATCAGCAAGATCGCCAGACCCTTGTAGATCCAGTTGCTCCAAACGCCACCGAACAGCAGCGGCGGCACGACAGCTACCAGTATTGCCACTGCGACCACACCCGGCGTGTAGAACCGCGAGAATCGGTCGATGAACCGTTCGGTAGGCGCCTTGGATTCTTGGGCTTCCTCGACAAGGCGCACGACCCGCGCGATGGTATTGTCCGCCGCAGCGGCGGTCACCCGCACCCGCAGCAGCCCATCGCCGTTGACGGTGCCGGCGAACAGAGTGTCATCAGGCCCCTTCCGGACCGGCGTGCTCTCGCCCGTCACGGGCGCTTCGTCGATCGCGCTCTGTCCGGAAACGATCATGCCATCGGCGGGGATTCGATCGCCGGGCCGGACTTGAATCAGCGCCCCGACGGCAAGAGTTTCTGCCTGTACTTCGCGTACCTGCCCATCCTCCTCGACCCGGGCGGTCTTCGGAACAAGTCTGGTAAGATCCTGAATGCTGGCCCGGGCACGGCTGGCGGCGACGCCTTCGAGCAGTTCGCCGATCAGGAACAAGAAGACCACCGTGGCGGCCTCTTCGGTTGCACCGATCACGACCGCACCGATCGCGGCAACCGACATCAGCATCTCGATCGAGAACGGCGTGCCGACACGCGCGGCGGAGACCGCGCGACGCGCAATTGGAACCAGACCAACCAGCATGGCGAGCAGGAATGCCCAATGCTCCGTCGTCGGTACGGCCTTACCAAGCACGTAGGCCACTGCCAATGCCATTCCGGAAGCGATCGTCAGGATGCCCTTGCGGGTCCGCCACCACGCCCCGCCGCTGGAGGTGTGCTCATGAAGGTGGGAGTGACCGTCCTCGGGGGAGGACGCTTCGTCATTGGCTTGCTGCTGGCGATGATTGCTGCTTCCCGCCGCGTCGACTTGCGCGACGCGATAACCCAGATCCGAAACGCGCTGACATATGCCATCGTCGGCTTCGCTGCCGTCATGGCTGACGATCA
>NZ_LMDP01000004.1 GCF_001425835.1 Afipia sp. Root123D2 | reverse complement strand
CGGCGGAAAGGGCGACGCCGAGTCCAAGATCACCGCCATGGAAGCCGCCGGCATCATCGTCTCCCCGTCCCCCGCAAGACTCGGCACAACTCTTGTCGACATTCTAAAGGGCGGCCACGCCGAACGGCGAACGGCTTAAAAGGCGAGATTTTCCAGGGTCTTAGTTGGCCCCGGGGGCCCATTATTTCATCGGCGGCGACGTTATCCGCCCTCGACTTCTGGGCTGTGGTGGATCAAATAACTGATACAAGATTGCAGTTGAATCGCGCCGCATTGACCAGAAAGAGAGATTGCCCCGTGAAACCACGTACCCAACGGGCCGCAGCCACCAAAGCCAGCCCCGAACTTGTCGTTGAACGATTTGCTCCCGAGCAGACTTTCAAGACCCGGGCTTACGAGGCGCTGAAGCAGGCAATCCTCGGCATGGAAATCTACGCCTCCCCCGAGCCGACCTGGATCGACGAGCGTCAGTTGTCCGAGCAGCTCGGCGTCAGCCGCACACCGGTGCGCGAAGCGATCGTGATGCTCGAGCACGAAGGACTGGTGAAATCGGTTCCGCGCAAGGGCGTGATGGTTCTCAAGAAAACCAAGCGCGAAGTGATCGACATGATTCAGGCGTGGGCCGCGCTCGAGAGCATGGCCGCGCGGCTGGCGACGCTGAACGCCAGCGACGCCGACATCGCGGGTCTGCGCACGCTGTTTCAAGGGTTCAACGAAGGTCACAAGCCTTCCGACCACCTCAGCGAATATTCATCCGCCAATCTCCAGTTTCACCAGACGATCGTGAAACTCTCCGGCTCGCAGGTGCTGGTCGACATGACCGAGCAGATTCTGCTGCACGTCCGCGGCATCCGTCAGATCACCATCGGCCGCGACGATCGCGCCACGCGCTCGATGATCGATCATCTCGCGATCATCGATGCGATCGAAAAGCGCGACACCGAACGCGCGATGAAACTATCGCGCGATCACACGCTCGGCCTTGCGGCATACGTCGAGGCCCACAGCGAAGGCATCCTCGAGTAACACGCGCCGCGCCCTCCTCGCTGCCTGCTGAGTTCTATTGCGTGAATTGATTGCGCAGCGTACCAATGCCATCGATCACGACTTCGATGGCATTCGATGCATCCTTCATCGTGCCGACACCCAATGACGTGCCGCAGCAGATCAGATCGCCCGGCAACAGCGTCATATCATGCGAGATGCGGCTGACGAGTTGCGCGCTTGAGAAAATCATATCGGCGATCGGATAGTTCTGCCGCTCCTGCCCGTTCAAGATCGTGCGCACCACGAGCTTCGAGGAATCCAGCCCGGTCGCGATCACCGGCCCGAACGGGCCGAAGCCATCGAAGCTCTTGGCGCGGACCCATTGCGCAAAGGTTGGATCTTTCGAGATGATGTCCGCCGCAGTCACGTCGTTGACACAGGTGTAGCCGAAGACAGCGTTCGCAGCTTCCTGCTCCGAGCCGTTGGTACAGCGCTTGCCGACGACAATGCCCAGTTCGCCCTCATAGACAACCTTGCCGGAATAGGACGCCGGCCGTGGGATCGTCGCACCGGGGGCGGTGATGCTGGTGTTGGCTTTCATCAGATACAGCGGATCCGGCGGCTCCGCGACATTGAGCTTGGCAGCTAGCGCGTGGAAATTATTCCATAGCGCGATCACCTTCGTTGGTTCCGACGGCGGCAATACCTGAACATCTGAAAGCGCCAGCTTGCGACCGGTGGCTTTCGGCGCATCGAACATGTCGCCGGAATATTCGCTGACGGTATCGCCGTCGAGCGCCCCGAATCCGGTGACGCCATGCGCGCTGTATCGCATCCAGTGAGCCATAGGTCCTCTCATGAAAAAATCCGGGTCGAACCGCTCAGACAGTGACGACGCGCAAATTATTGGTTGAGCCCGACATCCCGAACGGGACGCCTGCGACGACAACGATGTTTTCACCGGGCTGGGCCAAGCCGCTCTCACGCGCGTGATGCACCGCCTGCTCGACCATCTCATCATAGGTCGCGATGTCATCGGAGTGGATGCTGCGCGAACCCCAAACCAGTACGAGCCGCCGCGCGATCGATTCATGCGGCGTAACGCTGAGGATCGGCGTACGCGATCGCTGTCGGGCAATGCGGCAAGCCGTGGTGCCGCTGAACGTGAACGCGACGATGCAGGCCGCACCGATGTCACTGGCGACAGTCGCCGCGGCGGCTGAAATCGCATGCTGTGGCAGCGGATCAGTTTCCGGATGCAGCGCAGCGATGATCTGCGCATAATCCTTGTGGCGCTCAGTCCGCGCGATAATGCGATCCATCGTCGCGACCGCTTCGACCGGATACTGCCCCGACGCGGATTCAGCCGACAGCATCACCGCGTCCGCACCGTCGTAGATTGCAGTGGCGACGTCGGATGCCTCGGCGCGGGTCGGCGTTGGCGTTAAGATCATCGATTCCAGCATCTGGGTGGCGATGATGACGGGCTTGCCTGCCAGGCGGCACAGCCTGACCAGATCCTTCTGCGCGCCTGGAACGTCTTCCGGCGGAATCTCGACGCCGAGATCGCCGCGCGCAACCATGATCGAATCCGACAGCGACACGATATCCGCAATCCCAGACAAAGCCGCCGGCTTCTCGATCTTCGCCATTACACCTGCCCGTCCGCCGACAAGCTGGTGTGCTTCGATGATATCCGAGGCGCGCTGCACGAACGAGAACGCAACCCAGTCCACTCCAAGTGCGAGACCGAACTGGAGATCGCGTCGATCCTTTTCTGTGATTGGCGACAGCGCCAGCAACGTGTCCGGCAGATTGACGCCCTTGCGATCGCTGACCACCCCCCCGGCGATGACCTTTGCCTCGATCGTGTGATCGCCTAATCCGCTCACCGACAGCCGGACCTTGCCATCGTCAATGAGAAGCTGCTGGCCGGGCATGATCGCCTCGAACACCTCCTTGTGCGGAAGCGGCAGGGTTTTTCCGTCGGGCGAGGTCGACGCCAGCACGAATTTGACGGTGTCCCCGGTCGCAAGCGTTTGCTTGCCACCCTCCAGTGCGCCAAGACGAATCTTGGGTCCCTGCAGATCCTGAAGAACGGCGATCGGCGCGCCGACATCGCGCTCCACGGCACGAATGGCATCATAACGAGCACGATGGTCGTCATGGCTGCCGTGGCTGAAATTCAGCCGGAACATGTCGACGCCGGCATCATAGAGCTGCCGGATCATTTCAGGGGACGAACTGGACGGCCCCAGCGTTGCAACGATTTTCGCGCGCCGATTGCGACTCATGATCCTGCCCTTCTTCACTCGAGGGATTGCTGAAACACACCGCCTGCGGGCAGCGCGAAGGCCCTGCGATGCGCCTTCAGGACATCTTACGACGCCCTGGCCTCGATCTCCAGCAACGGCGCGGCTTCTGGGAATGTCGGATACACGCCCTTCACCCGCGCCATCTGCTGCACCAGTGCCAATACGCTGTCGATATAAGGCGTGTTGACATGCGCGAGCCTGCCCATCTCCTGCACCGCAGTAAGCAGCGCATCGACCTCCAGCGGCCGCCCCTTGTCAAGATCCTGCAGCATCGAAGTGCGATGCGCGCCGACGCCGGCTGCGCCGTTGATGCGGCGCTCGACATCGACGCGGAAACGCGCGCCGAAATGTTCACCTATCTTTTGCGCCTCGACCATCATGTTGCGCGCCACTTCGCGGGTGCCCGAATCGGTTGCGATCACATCGAGCGTCGCATGGGTCAGCGCCGACAACGGATTGAAGCAGAGGTTGCCCCACAGCTTGATCCAGATGTCATCGCGGATGTCGTCGTATAGACGCGGCTTGAGCCCGCCCCTGGTGAGCGCATCCGCGAACTGGGCCAGACGATCGCTCGGTTTGCGGTTCGGCTCACCGAGACCGAACGTGTCGCCATAGATATGCTTGATCACGCCGGGTTCGATGATTTCGGTTGCCGGATAGACGGTCGCGCCGATCACCCGCTCCGGGCCGATCGCGTTCCACTGCCGGTTGTCCGGATCGACGCTCTGCAGGCGGAGCGACGCAAACTCGTCGTCGAGGCCGTAGAAATACCACCACGGGACGCCGTTCTGGGCCGTGACCACCGCCGTGTTCGGCCCTAGCAGCGGCTTCATCTGCTCGGCGGATTCCCACGCCTGATGAGCCTTCAATGCGACGATGACGTAATCCTGTGGTCCGAGGTCCTTCGGGTCACTCGACGCCGGCATTTCCGCCACCCGTTCCTGGTCGCCGATCAGGAGCTTGAGCCCATGCTTCCGGATCGCTGCAAGATGCGCGCCGCGCGCCACCAGCGAGACGTCAACACCACCCTGCTTGAGCAGAACTGCCATGTAACCGCCGATCGCGCCGGCGCCGAAGATACAAACCTTCATCTGGTCCCCTCAAGCAAAGTGGCCGCCGCCCGGATCAATTGATCCGGACGGCGGCCGGTTGTTCAACTCGGATCTGGCGCAACCTGGTGATTGGCCATCAGTTCAAGCGCACGCACCATGCCGGAATGGTCCCACGCCTTGCCGCCATTGGCGGCGCAAGCGTTGAACAATTCCTGTGCTGTCGCGGTATTCGGCAGCGATACGCCGAGCGATTTCGCGCCCTGCAGTGCGAGATTGAGGTCCTTCTGATGCAGTTCGATCCGGAAACCCGGATTGAACGTGCGCTTGATCATGCGCTCGCCGTGCAGTTCGAGAATCCGCGAGGTGGCAAGGCCGCCCATCAACGCCTGCCGCACCTTGACCGGATCGGCGCCCGCCTTGGATGCGAACAGCAAGCCTTCCGCCACCGCCTCGATGGTCAGCGCCACGATGATCTGGTTGGCAACCTTGGTGGTCTGGCCGTCGCCGTTGCCGCCGACCAGCGTCACGTTCTTGCCCATCAAATCGAACACCGGCTTGACCTTGTTGAAGGTCGCATCCGATCCGCCGACCATGATGGTGAGGCTTGCCGCCTTGGCGCCGACTTGGCCGCCGGACACCGGTGCATCGAGATACTCGCAACCGAGCTTGTTGATCTTCGCCGCGAACTCCTTGGTTGCGATCGGCGAGATCGAACTCATGTCGATGACGATCTTGCCTTTCGACAGGCCTTTCGCCACGCCATCGTCCGCAAACAGCACTTCCTCGACCTGCGGCGTATCCGGCACCATGATGATAACGATGTCGGCAGCCTCGGCGACTTCCTTGGGCGAGCCTTTCGACTCCAGCCCCTTGGACACGAGCTCCGACGGCGCGGGCTTGCGATGGGCCGAGGTGAAAACCTTGTTGCCGCCCGCAATCAGGTGGCCCGCCATTGGCGCGCCCATGATGCCCAAACCAATAAATCCGATATTTGCCACGGGTTTCTCCCTATGTTTTTGAGTTGCCACGTACCTATTTCACAGGAGTGGCATAGGGTGCAAACCACCCGAGACCGTCGGATGTGGTTTTTTCAGGCTTGTATTCGCAGCCGATCCAGCCGTCGTATCCGATCTTGTCGAGATATCGAAAAAGGAACGGATAGTTGATTTCGCCGGTGCCCGGCTCGTGGCGGCCGGGCGTGTCGGCAAGCTGTATATGAGCGATGTGACGCAGGTTTGACTCAATGGTCGGCGCGAGATCGCCCTCCATGATCTGCATGTGATAAATATCGTATTGGACAAACAAATTGTCCGATCCAACCGCATCGATGAGCGCGACCGCCTGAGCCGTATTGGTGAGATAGAATTTCGGGATGTCGCGGGTGTTGATCGGTTCGATCAACAGTTTGATGCCTTCGGCCTTCAGCGCGCTCGCTGCGAACTTCAGGTTATCGACGAACGTATCCTTGAGAGCCTTGGCGTCCACTCCATCCGGCACCAGGCCAGCCAGACAATTCACCTGCGGGCAGTCGAGCGCTTTGGCATAGCCGATCGCGATCTTCACGCCCGCACGGAATTCATCGACGCGATCCGGCAGGATCGCAATGCCACGCTCGCCCTTGTCCCAGTTGCCCGCCGGCAGATTATGAAGCACCTGCGTGAGCTTGTGAGCCCTGAGTTGCTTCGCCAGTTCATCGGCTGAAAATGCGTAGGGAAACAGATACTCGACACCGGAAAACCCGGCACGCGCGGCGGCCTCGAGGCGGGCGAGAAAATCCACTTCGTTGAAAAGCATCGTCAGGTTGGCTGCAAAGCGCGGCACGGTCGTCCTCTTTCGCGTATCTGGTTGTCTCAACCGGTCCGATTTCAGACCGGCTGCAAGGTGCGCGGCGCAGTGGCCGTGGCGGGCGTGTCGTCGAGCGGAAGATCAAGCACCTCCTCGAACTCGACGATGTTGTCGATCTCGGTGCCCATCGCGATGTTGGTGACGCGCTCGAGAATGAACTCGACCACCACCGGCACGCTGAATTCCGCCATCAATTTTCGCGCGCTCGCGAATGCCGCCTGCGCATCCTTCGGATCGGTGACACGGATCGCCTTGCAGCCGAGGCCCTCAGCAACCGTGACGTGATCGACGCCGTAGGCACCGATCTCCGGCGCGTTGATGTTCTCGAACGAGAGCTGGACGTGATAGTCCATGTCGAAGCCGCGCTGTGCCTGACGGATGAGACCCAGATACGAGTTGTTCACGACGACGTGGATGTAGGGCAGCTTGAACTGCGCGCCCACCGCCAATTCCTCGATCAGGAACTGGAAATCATAATCGCCCGAGAGTGCGACGATCTCGCGTGTCGGATCGGCGGCGCGTACACCGAGCGCGGCCGGCAGCGTCCAACCCAACGGTCCCGCCTGCCCCGCGTTGATCCAGTGTCGCGGCTTGTACACGCCGAGAAATTGTCCGCCGGCAATCTGCGACAGGCCGATCACGCTGACGTAGCAAGTGTCGCGGCCGAACGCCTTGCTCATTTCCTCGTAAACGCGCTGCGGCTTGATCGGAATGTTGTCGAAGTGGCTTTTCCGCAGCATCGAGCGTTTGCGGTCCTGACAGGCCGCGGGCCATGCCTGGCGCTCCTTCAGCTTGCCCGCCTTGCGCCATTCCCTGGCAACAGTGACGAACAGTTCGAGCGCGGCCTTCGCGTCCGACACGATGCCGAGATCGGGATCGAACACGCGCCCGATCTGCGTCGGCTCGATGTCGACGTGCACGAACTTGCGGCCCGTGGTGTAGGTCTCGATCGAGCCAGTGTGCCTGTTGGCCCAGCGATTGCCGATGCCGAGCACAAAATCGGACTCCAGCATCGTCGCATTGCCGTAACGGTGGCTGGTTTGCAGGCCGACCATGCCGGCCATCAGCGGATGATCGTCCGGGATCGCACCCCAGCCCATCAGCGTCGGCACCACCGGCACGTTGACGGTTTCGGCGAAGGCGACCAGCAAGTCCGATGCATCGGCATTGATAATGCCGCCGCCTGCGACAATCAGCGGCTGCTCGGCGGCGTTGAGCATCTCAAGGGCCTTCTCGATCTGCTTGCGATTAGCGACGGGCTTGTAGACCGGCAGGGCCTCGTAGGTATCGGCGTCGAATTCGATTTCAGCGACTTGCACATCGATCGGCAGGTCGATCAGCACCGGCCCCGGGCGGCCCGAGCGCATCACATGAAAGGCCTGCTGAAACACGCGCGGCACCAGCGCCGGTTCACGCACGGTGACAGCCCACTTGGTGACGGGCTTCGCGATCGATTCAATATCGACCGCCTGGAAGTCTTCCTTGTACATGCGCGCGCGTGGCGCCTGCCCGGTGATGCACAGGATCGGAATCGAATCCGCGATCGCTGAATAAAGCCCGGTGATCATGTCGGTGCCAGCAGGCCCCGAAGTGCCGATGCATACGCCGATGTTGCCGGCCTTGGCGCGCGTGTAACCTTCGGCCATGTGCGAAGCGCCCTCGACGTGGCGAGCGAGGATGTGACCGATCGAGCCGCTCTTCTTGAGCGCCGAATACAGCGGATTGATCGCCGCGCCCGGAACGCCGAACGCCTGCGTCACGCCTTCCTTTTCTAGGACAAGAACGGCGGCATCGATTGCTCTCATGCGGGCCATAGGCACCTCCCTACCAAAACGGTTGGTGTACGAAATGCCAAATTGACTCGATCGTCAATTTATTCCAGAATATTTTTCCATTTCTGATTTTAGGCGATTATTCAAATAATAACAGATGCTTGGAATTTTCTATCGTCTTTAGTGGAATATGGATCGGAAAAATATTCTGTTGACCTCGAGGAAACCCACTTATGACCATCATCGAGCAAAGCCGAAAGCGCGGGCGTCCGCGATCGTTCAAACCGCAAAGCAAGGCAGGCGCGATCCAGGCGCTGGATCGTGGTCTCGCGCTGTTGCGTATCGTCGCCGAAGCGGATGGCCTGACGCTCACAGATCTCGCGCAGCGCTCCAACCTCGCCCCCTCCACTGTTCATCGGCTGTTGTTCACGCTCGAGGCGCATCGTTTCGTCGTTCACGATGACGAGCGCGGGTTGTGGCAGGTCGGGGTCGATGCCTTCCAGATCGGGACAGCGTTCCTGCGCAACCGCCGCCTCGCCGGCATCGGCCGCGACGCGATGCGCCAGTTAATGGAGCAAACCGGCGAGACGGTGAATCTCGGGATCGAGGACGGCGGCGAAGTCGTGTTCATCTCGCAAATGGAAAGCCACAACACCCTGCGCGCCTTCTTCCGTGCCGGCTCGCGCAGCGTGATGCACGCTTCCGGTGTCGGCAAGGCGTTGCTGTCGGGGATGACCGAACAGCGCGTGCGGCAGATAGCGTCGGTGAAAGGGATGCCTCGCTTCACTGACAGAACGCTCATCGATCCTGCGGCGCTGCTGGCAGAGCTTGCCGAAAGCAGGCGACGCGGCTGGGCAGTGGACGATGAGGAGCGCACGCTGGGAATGCGCTGTGTCGCGGCGCCGATTTTCAACGAGCATGGCGAAACCATCGCGGCAATCTCGATGTCGGGACCTTCGGTGCGGATCACACCGCAGCGCCTCAGCGAGCTGGGTCCGCTGGTGATGCGTGCCGCCGATCAGATCACCGCCTCGATCGGAGGCGCGCTGACGCGCAGGAACTGAAAGTTAGTGCGTCGGGATCAGCGCCTGTCGCATCGTCGCGCCGACGAGATGGGCACTGCGTGCGATTCGTACACCGGCCTTTTCCAGCGCGGCGATCTTGCTGTTGGTGTCCCCTCGTCCATACAGCGTCAGCGTTCCGGCGTGGCCCATACGGCGCTCGGGCGGTGCGTGCTGGCCGGCGACGAACGCAACGATCGGCTTCGTCATCTTTCGGCCCTGCAGGTATTCTGCGACGTCCTGCTCTTCGCTGCCCCCGATTTCGCCAATCAGGATGATACCGTCGGTTTCGGGGTCGGCAAGAAACAGATCGAGGCAGTCCACCATGCCGATGCCGTGGATCGGATCGCCGCCGACGCCCACCGTGGTCGATTGACCGAGCTTTTCGGCGCTGACCTGCGCCACAACTTCGCTGGTCAGCGACGCTGAGCGCGACACGATGCCGATCGAACCTTCACGCGCGCTACCGGTCGCCATCACGCCGATCATGCACACGCCCGGCGCGAGAATACCCTGCGAATTCGGGCCAACCAGCCGCGTCCGCGAGCCGTTGAGCGCCTGACGCACACGCACCATGTCAAGCGCGGGCACTCGTTCAGTGACGGCTACGATCAATGGAATCTCCGCTTCGATCGCCTCGATCATTGCGCCCGCGGCCTGCGCCGGAGGCACGAAGATCATGCTGGCGTTGGCGCCGGTCTCGGCCGCCGCTTTCGCCACGGTGTCGTAAACCGGCAGGTTGAGATGCGAACGGCCGCCCTTGCCCGGCGTCACGCCGGCCACCACCGACGTGCCGTATTCCATCATCCGCGAGGTGTGATGGGTGCCGGCCCAGCCGGTCATGCCCTGGCACAGCACGCGCGTATCTCTGTCCACGAGGATTGCCATGGCTCAAGCTCCCTTGCGCGCGATTTCGACGGCGCGGGTCGCGGCCGTCCACATGTCCGGACATTCGATTATCGGGCAGCCGAAATTCACAAAGCGCGACCGCGCGAATTCCGCATTGTTGCCGGCAAGCCGCGCGATGACCGGAAGCGACCGGCCGGTGCGACGCATCGCGATGCCGAGCCCTTCGGCGATGGTGTCGCACGGTTGCATGCCGCCGCCATGGACGTTGACGAGAATGGCCCTGGTGGCCGGATTGTCGAGCAGCAGGCCGAAGCCATAAGCCACATCGCGTGTGGTCGCTGTGGTGCGGATGTCCATGAAGTTCGCCGGGCGGCCCTTTGCCTGGCACACCATGTCCACCGTCGCGAGCCCGAGCCCTGCGCCGTTGGCGACGAGCCCGATATCGCCGTCCATGCTGACATAGTTGAGCTGATGATTCTGCGCTTCATGCTCACGGCGATCGATCTCGCCTTCGTCTCGCAGCGCCGCGAGTTCGGGATGACGAAACAGCGCGTTGTCATCGAGCGCCATCTTGACGTCGAGCGCCTGGAAGCCGTCGCGCGTGATCGCCAGCGGATTGATCTCGATCAGGCTGGCGTCGAGTTCGACGAACGCTCGGCGCAGGCCATCGACGATGGTCTCGAATGCCGGGATCAGGCGGTTGTCGATCCGGATGTTATGAGCAAATGCAGCGACTGCGTCCGCCTGGCGGGTCTTGCCATCGCCGAGGCCGAGCTTTTCGAGGCGCAGTTCGCCGCGCGCGGCGCGCTCCTCGATGTCATCACCACCGCGCGCACTGCCGATGAGCATCACCTGGCCGGATTTGCCGTCAACCAGCAGCGCGAGGTGCAGTTCGTGGACGCTCTGCACGCCGACCTCGACATAGATCCGCTTGACGATGCGGCCTTCCGGCCCGGTCTGCGCCGTGACCAGCTTTTTACCGAGCAACTTGGCTGCGGCCGCCTTCGCCTCAACCGGTGAATTGACGATATGGATGCCGCCGGCCCTCGCCCGGCCGCCGGCATGGACTTGCGCCTTGACGACGATGGCGGACGGCCCGAGGTCGACGGCAATCGCTTCCGCCTGTTGAGGGGTAATGGCGACGCGCCCGCCCGGTGACGGCAATCCGTAACCGGCCAGCAGTTCTTTGGCCTGAAATTCGTGCAAGTTCATCTGGCACCTCCCGGTCGACGCTCTATTGGGCCGAAACCGCGTGTTCTGGCGACACTGAGCCCGTTCGGGCGCTCGGGTTCGGAGATACAAACGACTTGGTATACTAAATACCAGAAGATTTGAGCTGCCGCAACGGCTCAAATCGGCCTTTTTGCGCTGCCCCGCCCTCGTCATAGGCATCACTCGCCTACGGCGATTTACTCCCGGCCGACAATCTTCTTAGGTGGCGCCAAGGTCGGGCAGCACAACCCGGCCATGACAACAATCAAGCGGAAATGTTCAGAGGTTCTCGATGATCAAGACGAGGTTCACCGAACTGGTAGGTGTCGAACATCCGATCGTTCAGGGCGGGATGCAGTGGGTCGGGCGCGCGGAACTGGTCGCAGCGGTCGCCAACGCCGGGGCGCTCGGCTTCATCACAGCGCTGACGCAACCGACCCCGGAAGACCTGCGCAAGGAAATCGCTCGCTGCCGTGAGATGACCGACAAGCCGTTCGGCGTGAACCTCACCATCCTGCCGACGATCAAGCCGCCGCCCTATGCGGAGTACCGGCAGGCGATCATCGAAAGCGGCATCAAGGTCGTCGAGACCGCCGGCAACAAGCCGCAGGAGCATGTCACCGAATTCAAGAAGCACGGCATTGTGGTCGTGCACAAATGCACCAGCGTCCGTCACGCGCTGTCAGCGGAGCGGATGGGTGTCGATGCGATCTCGATCGACGGCTTCGAATGCGCCGGTCATCCAGGCGAAGACGATACCCCGGGCCTGATCCTCATTCCCGCCGCGGCTGACAAGGTGAAAATCCCGATGATCGCTTCGGGCGGCTTTGGCGACGGTCGCGGCCTGGTGGCGGCGCTGGCGCTCGGCGCCGAGGGCATCAACATGGGCACGCGATTCATGTGCACCAAGGAAAGTCCGATCCATCAGCGGGTGAAGGAGCAAATCGTCGCCAATGACGAACGCGCCACCGAATTGATCTTCCGCACCATGCGCAATACGTCGCGTGTCGCCAAGAACAGCGTCAGCACCAAGGTCGTCGAACTGGAAAAGGAAGGCACGACCTTCGATCAGGTTCGCGATCTGGTGGCGGGTGCGCGCGGGCGCGGCGTTTACGAGAATGGCGACCCGGAAGCAGGCGTGTGGTCGGCCGGCCAGATCCAGGGCTTGATCCACGACATTCCGACCTGCGCCGAACTGGTTGCGCGGATCGTTCGCGAGGCAGAGGATATCATTGCGGCGCGACTCGACAGCATGATGGCGAGCCGGCGCATGGCCGCGGAATAAATTTCAAGAACATCACTCAAAGAGAAACGTCCAATGAAAGCCTATGTCTACGGCGCCAGCGGCGCAGCCATCACCGACATTGCGAAGCCCGAGCCAAGGGGCTCGCAGGTACTGGTCAAGGTTCACACCTGCGGCATGAATCGCGCCGACCTCGGCATGATCAAAGGACACGTGCATGGCGCGGCGGGTGGTGCCGGCACCGTGCTCGGAATGGAGTTTGCGGGGGAGATCGCGGCGCTCGGACCGGATGCCAAGGGCTTGAAGATCGGAGACCGGGTGATGGGTTCGGGCGGCGGCGCTTATGCCGAATACGCGGTGACCGATTGTGGCCGCGTGTTTCCGATCCCGGCATCGATGGGTTACGAGACCGCGGCGACGCTCACTCTGGCGCTGACCACGATGCACAACGCGGTGGTCACCATCGGTGGCCTTCACCCCGGACAGAGCGTGCTGGTGCAAGGCGCCAGCGCCGGCGTCGGCCTGATGGCGATGCAGATCGCGAAGCTCAAAGGCGCGAAACTTGTCGCGGGTTCATCGACCGATGCAGCCCGCCGCGCCCGGTTGAAGGAATGCGGCGCCGATCTCGCGATCGACTCCAGCGATCCAAAATGGGTCGACGAAATTCTGAAAGCAACCGGCGGCAAGGGCGTCGACCTGATCATCGATCAGGTCTCGGGCAAGCTCGTCAACCAGAACCTCGCGGCGACCAAGGTGCTCGGTCGCATCGTCAATGTCGGCCGCCTCGGCGGCACCCACGCCGACTTCGACTTCGATCTCCATGCCGCTCGCCGCATCAGCTATATCGGCGTGACGTTCCGCACCCGGTCGATCGAGGAAATCCGCGACATCTTCGCACAGGTCAAGGCCGATCTCTGGCCGGCATTGGAAGCGGGCAAACTGAAACTGCCAATCGACAAGGTATTTCCATTCGCCGACATTGCGCAGGCCGTCGACCACATGTCGACAAACAAGCACTTCGGGAAAATTGTACTGAAATTGTGACGGCTACACGGAGCGAGACGCCTGCTGCGAATGAGACGCAATGCAGACAGTATCGGATCAATTGACGCCCACGCCCTGATCGTGACATGAGGCGGGTCAACCGGGACCCGTCATGAGTGCCAAGCGAAAGGTTGCTGCCATTTCGATCGTCGCCAGCGGCAGCATGGCGGCGGCGAAGTTTGCTGTCGGCATTGCCATCGGCAGCGTGGCGATGATCTCTGAGGCGCTGCACAGCACGGTCGATCTGATTGCCACCGTTATTACCTGGATCGTGGTCGGGGTTGCCGACAAGCCTGCCGACGCCGAACATCATTACGGCCATGGCAAGCTGGAAAGCCTGTCGGCGCTCGGCATCATTGCCCTGCTCTACATCCTTGCCGGCGGCATTGTTGTGGAGGCTTACGGCCGGCTGCAGGAAGGCGCGATACCGCCCACCCTGTCGGCCATTCCTTTCGTTGTTCTGATCATCGATATCTTCGTCAACGTTTGGCGCGCACGCGTGCTGCACAGTACTGCCCGCGAAACCAACAGCCAGGCGCTGGCAGCGGATGCGCTGCACTTTGCATCCGACGTGCTCGGCTCGAGCGCAGTCATTTTCGGCCTGATCCTGATCTGGCTCGGTTACGACTGGGGCGATGCCGCGGCGGCCATCGCCGTAGCGGTGTTGATCTCCCTGCTCGGTTTGCGCCTTGGCCGCGAGACCATCGAGACACTGCTCGATCAAGCCCCTAAAGGCGTTGCGGAGATCGCTAACCGAGCGATCCTGTCAGTCGACGGCGTGATCGACATCGAGCGGCTGCGCGTCCGCATGGTCGGCCCGACCCACTTCATCGATGCTGCCGTCCACGTCCCCCGCACCTATCCAATCGATCGCATCGACGAGATCAAGCGCAAAGCGCAGAATGCGACGGTCAAGGCGCTGGGCGATGCCGACCTGACATTCACCGCCATCCCGGTCGCCCGCGACAATGAAAGCGTTCGCGAGCGGATCATGGTGATCTCCCGCAACAGCGGTCTAGCGATCCATCATGTCACCGTCCATGACCTCGGCGGCAAACTGATCGTCAGCATCGACCTTGAGATCGATGCCAACATGCCGTTGGTCGACGCCCATGAAGTCACGCGAGAACTGGAGAGCGCGATCCGCAGTGAATTCGGCTCCGATGTCGAGGTCGACACCCACATCGAGCCGCTTGAGCCGGAATTGCCGCACGGCACCGATGCCGATTCCGGGCGCGTCATCGAAATTGCTCAAGAACTGGCGCACCTTGCTGCCCGCGATGGCGCGATCCACGACATCCATAACGTCCGGGTGCGTAACACCGAAGCTGGCGAGATCGTCAATTTCCATTGCCGTGCGACACCGTCGATGACGGTGATCGACGTCCACAACAATGTCGACGAGATCGAGCGCGCCCTGCGGCGCGCCTATCCCACCGTCAAGCGGGTCATCAGCCACGCCGAACCGGAACGCTAGCGATCCAGTTCGGCGAAACTGTTTTAGCTGACCTTCAGGGTGATGCCGCCATCGACCACCAGTTCGATGCCGGTCACGTAGCGCGATTCATCCGACGCCAGGAACAGTGCGGCGTTGGCAACATCCCACGCCTCGCCCATGTGCCCCATAGGCACCTGCGCATCACGCGCCCGCCACATCGCCTCGACGTCGCCCTTGGCATAGCTCGCCGCCAGCCCGGCCGAATGCTCGACCATCGGCGTCTTCATCAATCCCGGCAGTACCGCGTTCACCCGGACGTTCTGCGGCGCATACTGAACCGCAGTGGAGCGCGTCATCTGGTTCATCGCCGCCTTGGTGGTTGCGTAGGTTATGTAGGACACGCCGAGATGCCGGATCGATGCAATCGAAGAAATATTCACGATCGAGCCGCCACCCTGCTTCACCATCACCGGGATGACGTGCTTCATCGCGAGATAGGCACTTTTCAGGTTGATCGCGAAGACGCGGTCCCAGTCGGCTTCCTCCACCTCGACGACGCTGCCGACCTCGGCGATGCCGACATTGTTGTCCAGGATATCGATGCGCCCGAACGCCTTGAGGCACGCCGCCACCATCGCCTGAATATCGCTTTCCTTCGCCGCATCGGCCGCGAAAGCTTCCGCCTTGCCGCCCTCGCCGGCGATGATTTTAGCAGTCTCCTCGGCGGCCTTGACGTTGCGGTCGACGCAGAACACTTGCGCGCCCTCGCGCGCGAACGTGACTGCAGTGGCCTTGCCGTTGCCCCAGCCCGGCCCGATCGAACCCGCGCCAACGACGATGGCGGTCTTTCCCTTCAGCCGATCCATTTTTGTTTTCTCCCGCAGCGTTTGCCTGCCTCCTGATTAGGTAGGCTTTCAGGCTTCGGCAAGTGTTCTCGCGAGCGACGCCGGCCGAGAAGCGTGCACCGCCGGGATCGCGACGCAGAGACGATGCAGCGCCGGCGCGATGCGTTTCTATATTTTGTATCGCCACAAAGCGCGACGACGCAGCGCGTTCGCGTTTCGGACTCAAATTGTCGCGTGATCGAGTCAGAATTCTTCTTGGGACAACATTTATTTCGCATTAACGATTCGTTGACTCTCGACAGGGCGCCGAATCTGGATTCAAATCGCCTTCGATTCGGAAGGGCATCTCATCCTTCTGGACGGGGTGCGGAAAGACGATCCAAGGGGGCGAAGGCATGGCGCGTGCGCACACAGCGAGCACGTGTGTCCAATCCGATTCGATAAAGGGATTGGCCGAGTCGATCGCGAAGCCCGCGTATCATCGTCTGCTCATTGCCGAGCCTGCGTTGCGCCGCGCCGTCCCGATTCTCATCATCGCGTTTCTGGTCACGATCTGCATCGGCGCCTTCGTCCAGGTGCTTGACCAGACCCGGCACAAGCAAGCCTCGGTCAAACGCGACCTGGCGGCATTGGCGGATGTTCTCGCCGAGCGCCTCAACCGCAGCGGCACCATCCGTTACGATCGTGCCGCCACTGCGGAACGTCTGCAGGACCTGCTGCCGTCACTGATCCCCGCATGGGGCAACGCCCCCGGCCGCCGCATCATCATCGGCGGCATCGAACAACGTATTCTGGCGAGCCTGCCAGCTGACGAGGCCGGCAACGACAAGGCTCTCGTCGATCTGCTCGGCACCGTGCAGGCTGTCGCCGCGCAGGCGACCGAGAATACCGTCATCGAACTTACCCTGCCGAACGGCAATGCGGCGCTGACAACCCAGCGCGCCGTGAAGTGGCTTCCCGGCCAGATCGTGGTCGTTCAGGAGCAGGCCGAGTCGCTATGGCGTTCCGATACCGCACTGCAGATCACGCTGTCGGCAACCACCGGCTTCGTGGTGCTGATCCTCGGTTTTGCTTTCCATTGGCAATCGACCCGCGCCCGCGAGGGCGACCTGATCAACGACGCCGTACGCGGCCGGATCGACACGGCCCTGAACCGCGGCCGCTGCGGCCTGTGGGATTGGGATCTGTCGCGGGGCCGGATCTTCTGGTCGCAATCGATGTTCACGCTGCTCGGGCTTGAGAACCGCAACGATCTGCTGGCGTTTGGCGAAGTCAACGCGCTGGTGAATCCGGAAGATATCGCTCTCCTCGACATCGCCGAACAACTCATGTCGGGCACGATCACCCAGATCGACCAGACCTTCAGGATGCGGCATGCCCAGGGTCACTGGATCTGGCTCCGGGTGCGGTGCGAATTGAGCCACGGCACCAGTGGCGACGATGGCATCCACCTGATCGGCATTGCCGTCGACATGACCGAGCAAAAGAATCTCGCCGAGAAGACCGTCGAAGCCGATCTGCGGCTGCGCGACGCCATCGAGACCATTCCCGAAGCGTTCGTGCTGTGGGATGCCGACAACCGCCTCGTGCTGTGCAACTCCCATTTCAAGCGCCTGCACAAGCTCCCCGATTCAGCAGTGATGCCGGGTACGTCCTATGAGACGGTGATCGAAGTCGGGCGGATGCCGGAAGTCCGTGCGCGGCTGCCCGAAGCCGTCTCCCGGGCGCCGGGCACCCGCACCTTCGAGGCTCAGCTTGACGACGGGAGCTGGCTCCATATCAGCGAGCGGCGCACCAAGGACGGCGGCTACGTCTCCGTCGGCACCGACATCACCCAGATCAAGCTTCACGAACAGAAGCTGGTCGAAAACGACATGCGGCTGACCGCCAGTGTCATCGATCTCAAACGCTCGCAAACGGCGCTCGAGCGGCAGGCCAGCGAACTCGCTGATCTGGCGCAGAAGTATGCCGAGGAAAAACAGCGGGCCGAGGAAGCCAATCAGACCAAGTCCAAGTTCCTCGCCAACATGAGCCACGAGCTGCGTACGCCGCTCAACGCCATCATCGGTTTCTCGGAAGTGATGGGTAGCGGCATGTTCGGTGCGCTCGGCTCGGAAAAATATCAGGAATACTGCCACGACATCCTGACCAGCGGAAACTACCTGCTGGAGGTCATCAACGACATCCTCGACATGTCGAAGATCGAAGCCGGCCGGATGAAGTTCGATCTCGAACGTCTCGATCTGGCGCAAACGCTGACGGAATCGCTGCGTGTCGTCTCCGGCCGCGCCGAGAACAAGAACCTCAGCCTAGAGGCCGACATCGAAGACGCCGTCCCGGTGATCGCCGATCGCCGCGCGATGAAACAGATCGTCGTCAATCTGCTGTCGAACGCGGTCAAGTTCACCCCGGACAACGGCCGCGTCATCGTCCGCAGCCGCGTGGTCGGTGACACCGTACGGCTGATGATCGCCGACACCGGCATTGGCATTGCGCAGCAATCGCTTGCGCGCCTCGGCCGTCCATTCGAGCAGGTCGAAAGCCAGCTCACCAAAAGTTATCACGGTTCGGGGCTTGGCCTCGCCATCGCCAAGTCGCTGGTTCATTTGCACGACGGCTCGATGAAGTTGCGCTCGAAACTCGGCGTTGGAACCGTCGTCTATGTGACGCTGCCGTGCGACCCCCGCAGCGAAATCGCCGCCGAAATCATCCCCGCTCCGGCGGCCGCGCCTCGAGGTTCCTCAAGAAAATCGCGCGAACTTCGGCTTGTGTCTCCCGAACCTGGGCTTCAAGCGCCGAAAAATCAGGCGCGTCGCCGGCTCGCGTCATCACGCGCAGCAGATCCTCTCCCGCGGTTTCCGGCTTGAACCCGGAGCTGACGCAGAGCCGCAGGATTTGCGTCAGGTCGTGATAGAGCCGCGCCGCCGGGCGCAACACATCCGCGTCCGACGACGGCAGGACACCGAGCCTGACCGCGTTGTCCAGAACCTGAAGCGTCCTGACGCTGAGGATGTCCGGCTTGTCCGCAGCGTGGACCAACTGGAGATACTGCGCCAGAAACTCGATATCGATCATGCCGCCGGCGGCATATTTCAGATCCCAGATGTCTTTGTCGCCCTTCTCGTCGGCGATCGCCTGACGCATCTCCAGAACATCGTTGGCGATGATCGTCATGTCGCGGCGGCGCGTCAGCACCTCGCGAATGACATACTCGATCTTCTCCTTGAAGCCCGGCGAGGACGAAATCACCCGCGCCCGCGTCAGCGCCATGTGCTCCCAGGTCCAGGCTTCATGATCCTGATACTCGGCAAAGGAATCGATCCGCGTTGCGACCGGTCCCGCACGGCCTGACGGTCGCAACCGCATATCGACTTCGTACAGCACGCCGTAATTGGTCCGCGTCGTGAAGGCGCTGATCAACCGCTGGGTATAGCGCGCGAAATATTGCGCGCCATGGAGTGAGCGCGCGCCGTCGGAGTCCGGATTGTCGTGGTCGAAGTCGTAGATCAGGATCAAATCGAGATCGGACGACGCCGTCATCTCACGGCTGCCAAGCTTGCCCATAGCAAGGATGGCGGTCTCCTGCCCCTTGATGTGCCCGTGCTGCGCGACGAACTGCTCGCTGACCAGCCCGTGCACCGTGCGCACGACGCCTTCAGCCACGTCGGCAAAGGCGACGCTGGCATGCTGGGCCGAGACTGTACCGGAAAGAATCCGTGTACCGATGAGGAATAGACTTTCCTGACCGAACAGGCGCAAGCGATCGAGAAACTCTTCATATGAATCCGCATCGGCGAGCGTGGCCGCAAGCCGCGCGGACAACTCGCCCTGATCCGGCATCGCGCCGAAAAAGCGCGGATCGACCAGGCCATCCATCGTTTGGGGATGGCGGGCGAGCATGTCGCCGAGGCGGGGCGCGGCGCCCAGAATGAGCGCCACCAGCGCAACGATGTCCTTGTTCTGGCTGAGCAGCGAGATCAGCCGCCCACCGCGGGTCAGCGCCTGCAGGAAACGGTCGAATGCGTTGACTGCGGCGTCGGGCTCTTCGGCGCGCGCCAGTCCGCGGATCAGGTCGGGCACGAACTGCTGGAACGCTTCACGCGTGGCATCCACCCGGAAGACGCGATAATCGCCCGTCATCCAGGTCTTCACGGTTTCGGCGACCATCTTCGGCGTCTTGAACCCGAGCTTGAGCAGATGATCCTGCAAACGCAGATCGTCGGGGCCGGCATTGTAATCGATGTCTGGAAGCTTTTCGGTTCCGGCCGGGTCGCCCTCGAACAATCGCTCATAGTGGTTCTGGACGCATTTGAGATGTGCGAGCAGATCGGCGGCGAAGGCATCGCGGCTATCGTAACCGAAGAAGCGCGCGAAACGCTCGACGTCTTCGGCCCGCTCGGGAAGGCTGTGAGTCTGCTCGTCGGCGATCATCTGAATGCGATGCTCGACCCGCCGCAGAAACTCGTAAGCGATGGTCAGTTGGTCGCGTGCCTCAGCCGTGATCCAGCTGTTCTCGGCCAGAACGGCGAGCGTCTCCAGCGTCGGTCGAATACGCAATTCGGGGTGCCGCCCGCCAGCAATCAATTGCTGGGTCTGTGCGAAGAATTCGATTTCGCGGATGCCGCCGCGGCCGACCTTGACGTTGTGACCCTCGACCGAGATTTCGCTCTGCCCGCGAAACGTCTGCATCTGCCGCTTCATGTCGTGGACATCGGCAAGCGCCGCAAAATCGAGATGCTTGCGCCAGACGAACGGCGCGATTTCGGCCAGCAGCGCGTTACCGGCTTCGATATCGCCGGCGCACGGAAGCGCCTTGATCATCGCCGCGCGTTCCCAGGTCCGCCCTTCCCGTTCGTAATAATTCAATGCGGCTTCGGTCGAAATCGCAACGGGTGTCGAGGCCGGATCCGGCCGCAGCCGGAGATCGACCCGAAACACATAGCCGTCGCCCGTGCGCTGGGACAACAGGCGTGACATGCCCTGCGCGATCTTGACGAAGAACGGCGTCGGCTCGACATCCTCACCGAGTGCAGGGCGCTCGCGTTCGTAAAACACGATCAGATCGATGTCGCTGGAGTAATTCAACTCGCCCGCGCCCATCTTGCCCATGGCAACGATGATGAGACCGCTGCCGTCCTCGGGACGCTCGGGGTCGCGTGGCTTGAACCGGCCACGCTCGGCTTCCTGTGTCAGCAGATAGCGAACCGCACTCTGGATCGACGATATCGCGAGGTCGGTCAGCGCCTTCGTCACGCGCATCACCGGCCAGACCCCGCCGATATCGCACAGCGCGATCAGCAGCGCGGCTTCGGATTTCAGGCGCCTGAGATGCTGCATGACGTCGGCATCGTTGTCCGACGCCGCCACGCCTGCCCTCGCCCGCGCGATCAATTCTTCCAAGCAAGCGTCGGGATCGCACGACAGCAGCCGCGCGCCCCGCGAAGGATCGAAGCGCAGCAAATCGAACAGATAGGGAGAAGCCTCGGCGATCCCCTCAAAAATCGCTTTCGCGTGCGGATACCGGTCCAGGATTGCTCTGAGGGTCTCGGCCTGCGGGGGATCGATGTCCGCGAGCCAGCCGGCGACGCGTTCCTGCGCCTCCGCCGGAGCAGACAATTGCGGTCCGGTCACGAAGCGCGCGGCCAGGGTGAATCGGTCCGCGTCGCCATTCGCGGGTAGTTTCATACGGTCTTTTGTTCCACGTCCCGCCTTGGGATGGCAAGCGTCGCGCGCAGCCCCGGATGGGCATCGCTGAGTCGCAGGTCGCCACCATGCAATGTCGCAACGGCCGACGCCAGACTTAAGCCCAGCCCTGAGCCGGGCTGGGTACGGCTTGCTTCGAGGCGAACGAACCGCTCCACCGCACGCTGGCGGTCGGCGTCCGGAATACCGGGGCCATGGTCGGTGACACTGAATTCGATGCCGTGATCGATGCGCCGGGCCTCGATCAGAATATCTGCCGGTCCCAGGCTGGATTTGATCGCGGATTCCGGCTCGGGCTTGTTGCTGTCCTTCGCGGCGGCATGAACCGGTTCGCCGTACTTGATCGCATTTTCAACCAGATTGGCCAGAGCCTGACTGATCAATTCGCGGTTGCCGTGGATGGTCGCGGTGTCGGCTTTGACAGCGAGCGTCAAGCCCTTGTCCTCAGCCAGCGGCTCGTAAAGTTCCTGGATGCTGTGGGCAACTTCGGACGCGTCGAAATCGATCATATTGTCCCGCGCCTGCCCGGACTCGGCGCGCGCGATCATCAGGAGGGCGTTGAAGGTACGGATCAGGCCGTCGGATTCATCGATCGTCCGTTCCAGCGCCGCACGATATTCGCCCTCATTTCCGGCTTTCGCCAGCGCGTCCTCGGCCCGGTTTCTCAGTCGTGTCAGCGGCGTCTTGAGATCGTGGGCGATGTTATCGGACACCTCCTTGAGGCCCGCCATCAAGGCCTCGATTCGCTCCAGCATGGCGTTGAGATTTTCCGCGAGACGATCAATTTCGTCGCCACTCCGGCCCACCGGCAGACGCTCGCTGAGATCGCCCGCCATGATCCGCTGTGTCGTCCCGGTCATCGCATCGATCCGGTGCAACACACGGCGGGCGACAAAAATGCCGCCGGCGAGACCAAGGACGAATACGATCAGGACCGACCATTGCCCCGCCTTCGCGACGATGCCGAACAGCCGCCGCCGCTCTTCCAGATCGCGGCCAATCAGGAGACGGAATCCGCCGGACAACTGGGCAACACGCACCAGAGCGAAATGGGTTCGTGCATCAGTTTCGTCGAGCCGGCGATAAGACGCCTCCGCCCAGCCGGGCGTATCCATCACTCCCGGTTGCAGCGAGCCGACATTACCGGCGACCGCCTGCCCTTGCGCTGTCGTGACGAGATAGAGATTGGCGCCCGGCCGCAACGCGCGATTTTCGACGGCGAATACCAGCGCGCGAATGCCGCCCCGGGTGTACTGGTTTTGCAATTCGACCAGTTCACCGTTCACCGTTTCAGTGATTTGTTCGGTGATCATGCGCCGCGTGTTCCAGGCAAAATAGCCCAGCAGCGAAAACGCAAATAATGCAAACAAAAAAAGATAGGCCAGCGTCAACCGGAACGCAGTCGTGCGGACAAGTTTACCGAATGCCGTCACGAATCATGTATCCGGCGCCGCGAATGGTATGCAGCAGAGGCTGCGCGTAGCCTTTGTCGATCTTCGAGCGCAAACGTGAGATGTGGACGTCGATCACATTGGTCTGCGGGTCGAAATGATAATCCCAGACGTTCTCGAGCAGCATGGTGCGGGTCACCACCTGACCGGCGTGCTTCATCAGATATTCAAGCAGGCGGAATTCGCGAGGCTGCAGCGTGATCTCGTCGTTGCCGCGGGCGACACGATGGGACAAACGATCGAGTTCAAGGTCGCCGACACGATAGCTCGTCTCCTCGGACGGGCCGCCATGACGCCGCGACAGCACCTCGACCCGCGCCAGCAATTCAGCGAATGAATAAGGCTTCGGCAGATAATCGTCGCCGCCGGCGCGCAATCCCTTGATACGATCGTCAACCTGACCGAGTGCGGACAGAATGAGGGCCGGCGTCCTGTCGCCCTTATCGCGCAGTGTCCCGATCAGGGACAGGCCGTCGCGCTTCGGCAGCATGCGATCGACCACAAGGACGTCGTAATCGCCGGATTCGGCGAGCACCAGCCCCTCCTCGCCATCGCTGGCAAGATCGGCGACATGACCGACCTCGCGAAACGCCTTAACGAGGTAATCGGCGGATTCGCGGTCGTCTTCAACGATGAGCAATCGCATCTGTGATTCGTCTGAGGTCGGGACAGCTTCGCTTTTCATAACCATGACGCCGGGACCATTTTCTTGCAAGGCGGTGAAATGCCACCCGGGACAGAAACGGGCGGCGAGGCTGGGGAGACCTCACCGCCCGCTCGCACAATCCGCCAATGAACAAGCAACTGGGCGAACCATGCGCTCTTCGACGGAGGGGGGCGAATTCCATCGAAGAGAAGAATTGGAGGGGACGAGCTTGCGGCCCGTCCCCCGGGAAGGAGCCGTCGGCGGGGGCGATTGATACCGGCGACACTCCCCATCCTTTCAGCGCGAGATCAACCCTTCGCGACCGGCACGGCCACGAAGCGCGACGAGTCGCCGGAGCGGACCCGGATCAGCACGCTATTCTTCTTGTCGGCTTTCGCGGACGCAATCGCTTCGCGAACCTGGGCAGGACTGGCAACAGACTTTCCGGCGACCTCGAGAATGACATCACCTTCCTTGAAGCCGCGCTCGGCCGAAGCACTCTGCGGATCAACCTGCATCACGACGACGCCATCCTTGCCGGCACCGGCGACCGATTTCGACGGTGCCAGCGTCAGGCCGAGATTCGGAACTTCATCACCCTGCCCGGACTGGCCGTTGTCGCCCGAGTCGGAATCGGCCTTGGCCTGCTGAGTGTTCGGCAGCTCGCCGAGCGTCAGGTTGATCGTCTTGTCGACGCCCTTGTGGAGCACGTCGAGCTTGATCGTGGCGCCCGGCGCCATGGTGCCGATGGTCCGCGCCAGCTCGCGTGCATCTTTCACCGGATTGCCGTTCACCTGCTTGATGACGTCGCCGGACTCGATACCCGCCTTGGAAGCCGGGCCACCGGCCTGTGGTTCGGCAACCAGCGCGCCTTCAACCTTTTTCAGGCCGAGGCTGTCGGCGATGTCCGGCGTGATCGACTGAATCTGGACGCCGATCCAGCCGCGGCTGACAGTGCCCTTGTCCTTGAGCTGGGCGACAACGCTCTTCACCGTCGAGGACGGAATGGAGAATGCGATGCCGACGCTGCCACCGGACGGCGAATAGATCGCCGTGTTGACGCCGACGACGTCACCATTGGTGCTGAAAGCGGGACCACCGGAGTTGCCCTTGTTCACCGGCGCGTCGATCTGGATGAAATCATCATATGGACCGTTGCCGATATCGCGACCGCGCGCGGATACGATACCCGCCGTCACGGTGCCGCCGAGACCGAACGGATTGCCAACCGCAAGCACCCAGTCACCGATGCGCGGGAGATCGTCGGACAGCTTGGCGAACGCAAAGTCAGTCCGGCCATCGACCTTGATCAGAGCGAGGTCGGTACGCTTGTCGGTGCCGATTACTTTGGCCTTGTAGGTCTTGCCGTCGTCGGTGGTGACCTCGACCTTGTCGGCGCCATCGACCACGTGGTTGTTGGTCACCGCATAACCGTCAGGCGAAATGAAGAAGCCCGACCCCTGTCCGGTGACGATCGGACCGCCATGGCGGCCATGACCGCGACGTCCCGGGAATCCATCCGGACCGCCGAAGCGACGGAAGAAACGCTCCATCGGCGAGCCGGGCGGGAACGGCATATCGTTATCGAAGCTTTCGTTATCCGAGGTCTTCTCGGGAATCTTGACGCGAACCGAAATCACCGAGGGCTTTACGCGCTCGACGATGTCAGCGAAGCCGACCGGCTGCTGGACCTGCCGGACGTCCTTGTTGACCTGCGCATGTGCGGGAGTGGTCAGCACGTCAGTGCTGAAGATGGGAGCGAAGCCATAGGTCGCAGCGCCAAGGCCGGCGACGACCGAAGCCATCAATGCGAATTTGCGGGCCGAGAATATCCGGCGTGACGGCTGGGAGGTGGAGTTGGTGGGGCGGTCAGTCATGAAACATCTCCGGGGCGTGAATCTCGTTAGTGCACGGTCATGCACCTTCAACGCCGAAGATGGAGTTTGCGGCCTTACGGCGCGCTGGCCGGGGAATTAATGTTTTGTAATAATGATACCGCGTGGAAAATCGCTCACACCGGCTTTTCCGCACCCGGTTCGGCGGAAATCAGCTTTTCCAGCCGTGCTTCTTCCTCAGGCGACAGCCCCGGAACCTTATCCAGTGTTTCGGCACCGGCCTTTGATCGCCGCCGATTGAGCCACCATAGTGCTGCGCCGCCTCCGATTAGAAGCAACGGCGACACCAGCCACAGAATCAGCGTGTGGCCTTCGAGGCGTGGCTTCAGCAGCACGAATTCGCCGTAGCGCGCGACGAGAAAATCCATCACCTGCTGATCGTTCTTGCCGGCCGCGATCTGCTCACGCACCAGCAGGCGCAGGTCGCGCGCCAGTGGGGCATCGGAATCGTCGATCGATTGATTCTGGCAGACCATGCAGCGCAATTCGCGCGACAGCGCCCGCGCCCGCGCCTCCTGCGCCGGATCGGTCATGATCTCGTCCGGCTGCACGGCAAACGCAACGGATGGCCCTAACGCCAACATCGCGAAGAACAAGGCGGCGAAAAGATTGTTCATCGTCCTATTCCGCCGGCTGCAAGGCGCGCGGCGCCTTCGCTGGCTTCGGCGCGCCAACGCGCAGGCGGCGATCGGACAGCGACAGTACGCCGCCGAATGCCATCAACACCGGCCCGAACCAGATCAACAGCACCAGCGGCTTGTAGTAGATACGAACCGCAATCGAGCCATCGGTGTGGCTATCGCCGAGCGAGATATAAAGCTGGCTCGCGCCGCGCGTCATCAGTGCGGCTTCGGTGGTCGACGTCCCGCGCGTGGTGAAGCTGCGCTTCGATGGCGCCATCACGCCGACCGGCTTGCCGTCACGGTCGATGGCGAACGTCGCGATCTGCTCGCGGAAATTCGGTCCCTGCTGCTGGGTGACGCCTTTCAGCGTCGCGGTATAGGCGCCGACCCGGGCACTGTCGCCCGCCGACATGTTGGCGATGCTCTCGCTGTTCCATGTGGTTTCGCAGACAACGCCGATCAGCGCGACGCCGAGGCCGAGATGGGCGAACATTGTGCCCCATGTCGAACGCGGCAGGCCGCGCGCGCGGCGGAATGAGATCGACGGCGGCGCGCGGAAAAGATTGGTCCGCTCGGCGAGATCGCTCAACGCGCCGAGAATCACGAACACGGCAAGGCCGATCATCAGCGGCGCCAGAGCGCTGCCGCCGCGCATCCACGCCCAGATCAGCGCAATCGTCACCAGCGCCACGATGCCGGCCATGGTCAGGCGCTGCGCCGCGCCAAGGATGTCTCCGCGCTTCCACGCCAGCAGCGGACCGAACGGCACCGCGAGCAGCAACGGCAGGAACAATGGCGCAAACGTCAGATTGAAGAACGGCGCGCCGACCGAAATCTTGTCGCCGGTCACGACTTCGAGCGCGAGCGGATACAGCGTGCCGACGAACACGGTGGCGCAAGCCGTCGTCAGCAGCAGATTGTTCAGCACCAGCGCGCCTTCGCGCGAAATCGGCGCGAACAGGCCACCCTGCTTCAGCGCCGATGCGCGCCACGCATAGAGCGACAGGCTGCCGCCGATGAAGATGCACAGGATCAGCAGGATGAAAACGCCGCGCGTCGGATCGGTCGCGAAGGCATGGACAGATGTGAGCACGCCGGAGCGAACAAGAAAGGTGCCGAGCAGCGACAGCGAGAACGTCAGGATCGACAGCAGGATGGTCCAGACCTTGAGCGCGTCGCGCTTCTCCATCACCAGCGCCGAATGGAGCAGCGCGGTGCCGGCAAGCCACGGCATCAGCGATGCGTTTTCGACCGGGTCCCAGAACCACCAGCCGCCCCAGCCGAGTTCGTAATAGGCCCAGTACGAGCCCATCGCGATGCCGAGGGTCAGGAATATCCACGCCACCAGCGTCCACGGCCGCACCCACCGCGCCCACGCCGGATCGATCCGGCCTTCGATCAGCGCCGCCACGGCGAACGAGAACGAGATCGAGAATCCGACATAGCCGAGATAGAGCATCGGCGGATGCACCGCGAGGCCGATGTCCTGCAACACCGGATTGAGATCACGGCCCTCGATCGGCGGATTGGCGATACGCAGGAACGGGTTCGAGGTCAGGAGGATGAACAGATAGAATGCGGTCCCGACCCACCCCTGCACCGCCAGCACATGCGCCCGCAGCGACAGCGGCAGATTGTTGCCGAACGCCGCGACCAGCCCGCCGAATAGCGCAAGGATCAGCACCCACAGCAGCATCGAGCCTTCGTGGTTTCCCCACACGCCGGTGATCTTGTAGAGCAGCGGCTTCAGCGAATGGGAGTTCTCGTAGACGTTGACCACCGAGAAATCTGACGTGACGTGCAACGTCACCAAAGCCGTGAACGAAACCGCCACGAACAGACATTGTGCGAGCGCGGTCGAGCGCGCGACACCCATCAGCGCAGGATCGCGCATCCGCGCCCCGACGATCGGCACGAACGACTGGATCAGCGCCAGCGCCAGCGCCAGAACCAGCGCATAATGACCAGCCTCCGCGATCATTTCGCGGCTCCCTGAAGCTCGGTCGCCTTCTTGCCGTAATCATCCTTCCAGTGGCCGTCCTTCTTCAGTTCGTCGGCCACCGCTTTCGGCATGTAAGTTTCATCATGCTTGGCAAGCACGGTGTCGGCGCGAAACACGCCGCCGGCGTCGAGCGCACCTTCCGAAATCACGCCCTGACCTTCGCGGAACAGATCGGGCAGTATCCCCTGAAATGCCACCGGCACCGCGGCCTTGCCGTCGGTGACCTCGAATTTCACGTGAAGCTTGTCGCCGCGCACCAGCGAGCCGGGCTGCACCAGGCCGCCAAGCCGGAAGCGCTGACCTGGCACGATGTTTTTCTCGGCAATGTGCGCCGGTGTCGTGAAGAACACGATGGAATCGCGCAGCGCGTTGAGCACCAGCGCAGCCGCAATCGCCAGCACCGCGAGCGCACCTCCGATCATCGTCAAACGCCGCTGCTTCCGAGTCATGCGAATTCCGTGTCCTTGCTCATCCATCGAGCCCGAGATTCTTGAGGCCGTCATTGAGCTGGCGCAAACGTTCTGGGTCCTTGACCGCGTGGCGGGCGTCGGCGAGCGCGGTTTTCGCCTTGTCGGTGTCGCCGAGAACCATATAGGCACGCACCAGCTTCAACCACCCCTCGACATCGTCGCCATTTTCCTTCAGCCGCGTCGCAAGGCGGTCGACCATGCCGCGGATCATGGTGTCGCGGTCGCCGGCGTTCATGTCCTTGGCGGCGGCGATCGTCTCCTCTGACAGTTTCGGCATCGCCGGACCACCGACGCGCAACAGTGCGCTCTGCACCAACTCTCGCCACGGCGCATCCCGCGGCGCCTTGTCGAGCATCCCGCGCCAGATCGTCGCTGCTTCGTCCTTGCGGCCGTCCTGCTCGGCGGCGAGACCGACAAAATAACGCGCCTTGGCCTCCTCCGGATCGAGTGCGATGGCGCGCTCGAACTCGTTCTTGGCATCGGCGGTGACCACGCCGCCCGCCGCCGCCGCAAGCGCCTCGCCGAAATCGGCGTGGCGCGACGCCTTCTCGCCGTTGTAGGTCACGGCATTCCGGTAGGCGCGGACGGCATCGTCGAAACGGCCGAGTTTCAGCAGCACCGGCGCCAGAACATCCCAACCACGCCCGTCGGCGGGGTTCTTTTCCAGATGGGCTTCGACCTGGGCGACCAGCTTGTCGAGCCGGTCGGTGGCCGCCACCGAACGGGTGCGCTCGGCCAGCGGAAAATCGCCCAGCGTCGGCGAGCCGAGTTCCAAATAGAATCCGGCGGCAATCAGCGGCAATCCGGCGAGCGCGACCACCGCCACGAAACGCCGGAACGGCAGGCTGACCGACGTCGTGCCGGCTTCGGCCTCGGACGCGGCCAGCAGGCGGCGGCTGATCTCGACACGCGCCGCCTCGGCTTCACGCGGCCCGATCAGACCGGCAGCCTTGTCGCGTTCAACCTCTGCAAGCTGGTCCTTGTAGACGGCGGTTTCACGGCCATCGCGGTCGGCCCGGGGCGTGCGCCCAAGCGGCCACAGCACCGCGAACACCGCCGCAACCGTCATCAGCGCGAACACAAACCAGAGGGCCATTCACCAAAGTTCCGTCGGAATGACGCGGCTCCGAAGGCTGGACGGCCCGCGCCGTTGGGGCCGGTTTACACCATGACGGGCGGGTGTGTGCAATTGACAAATGCGGCATAAAAACTGGCGCAAACGGCCGGAAAAACAGCGAAATCAGCTCGCGCGGGGCTGCTTGCGCTCACCGGTGCGGGCCATTTCCGCCGACCGGCTCATCAGCGAGGCATAATCGGGGCCGAACAGCAGGTCGCAGAATCGGATCGCCGCCGCCACCTGCATCTGCCGGAACGCCCTCACCTTGGCGTCGCCGGCGCGCAGCGACTCCACCAGCGCCTCGGTGGCCTTCTCGACGTAGTGCTGGAGGTCGCTGTAGGCCCGCAGGGTAACCTCATTGATCGCCAGTTCGCCCGCATAGGTGCGACAGACCGCGACGAAATCAATCAGGGCCACCGTCTCGTCGACCTCGGAGGCGTCGATCCGGCTGTTGGCGGTGATGTCCTTGTCCGGCCGCTGGCGCAGCAGGCGGCGGACCCGGCCCGGCACGCTTTCAATCTCGGATTTGAGCGAGTCGGAAATCTCGACCCGGATCGAGGCCAGTTGCCGGCCCCACGCGGAATCGCTGCGGATGTCGAGCTCGGTGCGCAATCCGCGAACGCCGTCATGGAGTTTCTTGAGATAGTTCGACGTATTAGTGAACTGCCCGCGCCGGATATCGACGCGCAGTTCGGCGGCCGCGTAAGACAGATCCTGAATCGCCATCGTCACGGCAACGCCATAGGGCGTGCCGGCGACGCGGATTTCATCGTCGGAACCAGCAACGCTAACGCCAAGCCGAATGATCTGCCAGGGCGCGGTCAACCGCTGCATCACCAACGACAGTGCGAACGGCAGCACCTGAGGGGTCTGGAGCGAGGGAAGATTGAGCGCACCGATGACCGAAGCGATCTGGGAATCGCCGAATTGACGGAATCTGGCGGGTAGCCGGACACTCAGCGCATCAAGCGCCTCGCGGGCCTGCAATGCCGCGCCGATCGAGGCGATGTCCTCGACGACATTGGGCCCGCCGATCCGGCTCAGCAGCCGTTGCCGGTCTGCTCCGGCGGCCTGCCCGGCGATGGTGGCGATGGCCTCGCCTGCGGCAGCCTGGATGGTACGGACGGCGCGATCGATCTCCGATGCGGTGGCCTGTTCGCTGGCCAGTGCCGCCTCGAACGTCTGAACCGCGTCCGGGATCCCTTCCCGGCTCAGCCACAGCCACACCGGCGCCAGCGACGAGCGGCGAATGAGGCCCGGCCGCGCCGCCGGGGCGCTGTCGATCAGGAACGATTCCAGCGGATGAAACACCAGCCGTGCCGGGTCATCGGTACGGGGCGTGATGTCATCCGATTGGCGGACCACCGCCCTGAGCTGCTCCAGCACGAAAGTGGCAACGGCAACGTCCTCGCCGCGTTCGATGGCGCGCTCGAACTCCCGCATCAGCAGCGCCTGCGCTTTCGGCGGAAGCTGCGCGAGATAGTCCCTTAGCCGCTCGATCGACGTTTGGCTCATCGGCCCGGACGCTCACCCCAAAGAGCCCCTGAAACCGAGGCCCACCGGGTTTGATAGCCTGATCGCCGTTAATTTCGGGTTGAGGCGGCCAGAGGGGTTCGGAGCGCCCTCACGTCACCACCCCCGGCAGGATCAGTTCCGCTCGCAGACCGCCGATCGGGGCGGTGCCGAGCCGCAGGCTGCCGCCATAAAGCGCGGCAAGATCCGACACGATCGACAGGCCAAGGCCCGAACCGGGCTTGGACTCGTCGAGCCGCTGGCCGCGCTGTGCCACCTGGGCGCGCTCGGTCGGCGACAGGCCGCGCCCGTCATCGTCGACGAAAACGTGGAGGGTCATCTCGATATCGGTCTTACTATCGTGCTCGGCGGTGACCTCGATCTGGATGCGCTGATCGGTCCACTTGCAAGCGTTGTCGAGGAGATTTCCGACCATCTCCTCCAGATCCTGACGCTCGCCGCGAAACCGCGGCGTGCCGCGAATGTCGAGGTCGATGACCAGGTCGCGTTCGCGATGAATTTTCTCCATCGTGCGCGCCAAGGCCTCGATCACCGGCTTTACGTCGGTGATGGTCGCAACCACCGTCAGCCGCGCGGCAATCCGCGCGCGCTCAAGATGGTGCGCGACCTGATCGCGCATCACCTCGGCCTGCTCCAGCACCTTCTTGACGAACGGATCGGAGCCGTGGGTCGCGGCTTCATTGACGATCACCGACAGCGGCGTCTTGATCGCATGGGCCAGATTGCCGACATGGGTGCGGGAGCGCTCGACGATGGCGCGGTTGGCGTCAAGCAGCGCGTTGGTCTCGCGCGCCAGCGGCGCGATCTCGACGGGAAATTTGCCCTCCAGCCGCTCGGCCTTGCCGGACCGGATGTCGGCCAGCGAACGTGTGATGCGCTTGAGCGGCGCGAGGCCGAAACGAACCTGGAAGATCGTCGTCAGCAGCAGCCCGATGGCGAGCGCAACGAAGGTGCCGGCGAGATAATAGTCGAACGCCCGCGTCTCATCGCTGATCTCGGTGGCATCACCGGCGACGGTGACGAGAAATTTGCCGTCGGTGCCGAGATCGACCGGCCGTTCCACCATGCGTAGCCGCTGGTTTTCAGGGCCGGGAACGTAACCGACTCGGACACCCAGCGGGCTGAGATCGATGCCCTTGTTCTCAAGATCGGGAAGTGCCGCATCCCACAACGAGCGCGACGACCGGATTTCCGGCTTTGCCTTGTTGACCGTAGCGATCCGCCAATACCAGCCCGACAGCGGCAATTCGAACAGTGGTTCGCCCAATGCCTGGGCGAGCTTCTCATCGGTCTTGTCATCGGATTTATCGTTGGGATCGTCGGGCGTCGTAACTTCCGCGATCAGCGTGCGCAGATAGAGATTGAGCCGGCGATCGAACGCCCGCTCGACCGACTTCTGATAGACCGACGACAGCGCGACGCCGGTGATCAGAAGGATCGCCACAACCCACGCGGTCGCGGACAGGAAGAGCCGCGTCGCAAGCGAATTAGCGCGCATCGGATGGCGGCGGCGACGCGAGCAGATAGCCGAGCCCGCGCACGGTCTGGATGATGTCGACGTCGAGCTTCTTGCGGATGCGCCCGACGAACACCTCGATGGTGTTGGAGTCGCGATCAAAATCCTGATCGTAGAGATGCTCGACCAGTTCGGTGCGCGACACCACGCGGCCGGCATGGTGCATCAGATAAGCCAGCAGACGGTATTCGTGCGACGTCATCTTGATCGGATTGCCGCCGACGCTCACGCGCCCGGTCCGGGTGTCGAGCATCACGGGGCCGCAGGTCAGTTCGGATTGGGCGTGCCCCGCGGTGCGGCGCAGCAGCGCCCGGATGCGCGCCAGTACCTCCTCGAGATGGAACGGCTTGGCGACATAGTCGTCGGCACCGGCGTCGAAGCCCTGCACCTTGTCGCTCCAGCGATCCCGTGCGGTCAGGATCAGCACCGGCATGGCGCGGCCGTTGCGCCGCCAAGCCTCCAGCACTGAGATGCCATCCATTTTCGGCAAACCGATGTCGAGCACGACGGCGTCATAAGGTTCGCTGTCGCCGAGGAAGTGACCCTCCTCGCCGTCGAACGCACGGTCGACGACGTAGCCGGCATCGGACAGCGCCGTCGTGAGCTGGCGGTTGAGGTCGGGATCGTCTTCGACAACAAGAAGGCGCAAGATGGTCTCCGCAATTTCCTGATCGGCGCGTCAAGATGAACTGGAAACGGGTGAATGCTGCGTGAACGGCGCGTCCGGCCAACCTTACTTTTTTGTCACGACGGCCTTCACCAGCCTGTCTACCAGTCCCGGTGCGTCCTGGCCCGTCGCCCGGCAGACTTTTTCCCGCGTCCGGCCACTGAAATAAACGCCTAACACGCCGAATCTGAAACCCCAATAGGTCACCAGCAGCGTGGCGGAGCTGGCCATGGTGTCGATGGTCTTGATATCGCCGGTCCAAAGTTCGTGGACCAGCACGGTGCAGAGAGCGGCACATTCGAGCGTGAGTTTACCAACCAGCGCGATGTTGCCGACCGCCTCATCCGCGAGCGGCGGCAGTCCCAGCGCCTGTGCGCGAATCCATTCGGCACCGGCGCGCGTCTTGCCCGCCCCGCGCCCGCCGATCAGCAGCCAGGTCAGCCACCGTTCGCCATGGGCTGTGAGCGACGGCGGAATCTGATGCGGCTGCGCGAACAGCGACCAGTCGGCGGTGATAAACTCCGCCTCAACCTCCGTCAGCCTCTCCAGGATGTGCTGCCTTTGCCTCGGCAGCAAGCTGTTCCAGGCGTCGCGCGAGCCGCCGTCGAAATTCGTTGATGTCGCGGGGGACGGCGTCGTCATCCTGCTTTTTCTCCTCGCCGCTCCGCAGTTGCATCACCTCGCGCAAGGTGCGCGCCAGCGACGCCAGCGTGCGGGCGCGGCGTTCGGCCTCGGTGCGCAGCTCCGATTTGACGCGCGTACCGCCGACGATGCGTTCGATCTGCGTCAGTTCGCGCTCGATGGCGATACTGACGCGGCCGAGCATCACCCCGACCGGCGCGGGCGGCGGATCGTCGAGGCGTTCCACCGCGCTGCGCTTGTGGTTCGCAATGGCGTTGCGCGCGCGCCGTTTGGCCGGGCGCCTGTTCGCTTCCGCGATCCGGGCCGCCGCAACCTCGTCCGTGGGATCGGCGACGAGTTCACCGGCCTTCGGGCTGTATCGTTTCGTCGGCGCGGCATCGAACGCCGTCGCCTTCTCGAAGCGCGTTTCCAGCGGCAAGGCTTTCGGCTTTGTCGTTTTCTTTGCGACGGCTTTCCTCGCGGCAACTTTCTTCACAACCGTTTTTTTCACCGCCGGTTTTGCCGCCGTCTTGCGCGGCGCCGTCTTTGCCGTCGTGGGGCGCGCAGTTGTCTTGCGAACGGCCGGCTTGCGAACCGTCTTCGTTACGCGCACGCCTTTGCGGCCCGCGGCAGCCTTGATCCGGCTGGCAGGTTTTGTCGCGATCATGGTGTCAGATGTCCCCCATGGCCGCGGCGGCGCGGCAGCCGGTCACTTCATCAGGTGCGGAAGAACAGGAACCAGACGATAGCGAACACGAAGATCAGCGCGATCGTGCTGATGGTGAGAACCGCGAGCATCGACGGCCCAGGTTCACCCTGCCGCGCCTCGGTCGGCGTTTCGACGATTTGTCCGTGCTCTTTGGTCGGCATGAGCGCTCTCCGGAATTTGGCGCGATCGCATCGCGCAACTGTTCCCAAGAGCAACGCCGGGATGGCGATGCCGTTCCGCAGAACCCAATTGTGGAGCATGTCGCAAACCTACTGCGGGAGCGTCACGGTGTCAAGGCTTTTATTCCTAGGATAATACTCTCTATGAAATATCGTGCATTATCAGCGCCACTTGATTTCCAGTGAAATTTTCTTATTATTATCTTTCAAGGGAAACGAGATGACCCTGCCACCCAAAACCGACAGTGCCTCCGTCAATGAAGGCGCGGTACTCACCAAGGCGATGATCCGCGCCGCCGACCGGCTCGGTGTGTCGCAGAAAATTCTCGCCGCCGTGATCGGCGTGTCGGAACCGGTGGTGTCGCGGATGCGCAAGGGCACCTTCACCATCGAGCGCGCCAGCGGCAAGCCGTTCGAACTCGCCGCCCTCTTCATCCGGCTTTATCGCTCGCTCGACGCCATCGTCGACGGCGACGAGAGCGTCGCCCGCGCGTGGCTGAAGAACGACAACACCGCGCTCCAAAATCGCCCGATCGACCTGATCCAGAAAGTCCAGGGTTTGCTCCATGTCATCCAGTACCTGGACGCAAGACGCGCTCCGATCTAGCGCCACTGCGCTCGACGGCCGCTGCTGGCGCGTGGTCGAAGCGCAGCATCAGGTGTCGACGATGAAAATCACCGACACGCTGGCCGAGCAGACCTTGCTCGAAGACCTGCTCGAGGAAACCAAGCCGCCGGTCCCGCGCGGCTGCGCACATCTGCATTTCCTGTTGCTGACGCCGTTCCGCTACAGCGCGACCAATCCGTTCGGCTCGCGCTTTCGCAAGCCGTTCGCCGAGCACGGCGTGTTCTACGCCGCAGAGCATCCGGCGACGGCGATGGCCGAGACGGCGTTTCATCGCACGCTGTTCTATGCCGAGTCGCCGGCGACGCCGTGGCCCGCCAATCCCGGCGAATACACCGCCTTCGCCTGCGCGTTCCGCACGAAACGCGCCGCCGACATTACGCGGAAACCTTACGCCACTGATGCCGGTCTTACCGCCCTGTCCGATTACACCGCGACCCAGGCGTTTGCCGAGACGGCGCGCGCGGCGGGCTGTGAGGCGATCCGCTATCACTCGTTGCGCGACCCCGGCCACGGCGCCAACATCGCGCTGCTGACCTGCGCAGCATTCACCAAGGCGGAGCCGGTGGCGCGGCAAAGCTGGAAGCTGCATCTCGGCGCTTACGGCGCCCGCGCGATCTGCGATGCCCCGCGCCTGTCGATCGAATACGCGCGCACGGCGTTCGCGAACGATCCGCGGCTTGGCGGGATAAAGTGGGAGCGGTGACGATTCTCAAACTACGAGATGTCACGGACTTGTTCCGGCTATCCACGTCTCGTGATGGCTGCTTAAGACGTGGATGCCCGGCACAAGGCCGGGCATGACAATTTAGAAATCCGAGGGCACCGCCTCACCCGCGTGCCGGGCAGATCCCGACAGCGCGGCGTTCCGTCAGTTTGCTTTCGCAATAGCTGTGGCACACCGGGCCGCTTAGTTTCGCGCATTTCGTCATGCAGCGCTGATAGGTGCAACTGACGCCGCCGGGGCCGACATCGACGCGCGCGACCGGCTCGGGCGCAGGTGCCCCCGCCGCGAACAGATGCACGATCAGCAATCCGGTCTTCCACATCGCCCTGCTCCCGAACAGGAGTGCAGCATCGTTGGGCGTGGAGCGCAACCGGGACGCGCGGAATTCTATTCCGAAAACTCGGTGACCGCGGGTTTGGCCGGTCCGGCCAGCGGGCGTTCTTCCATGATCAGCAGGAAGGTCAGCGCCGACGCCAGCAGCACCGCAGCCGCGACGAACACATAGCGGAACGCGGACACCATATCGGCGGCGGCGATGCCGTGCCCGCCGCTGACGTTTTGCTCGGCACCGATGGTGAGGTTGCCGCCGAGTGCCATCAGCAGGATGGTGGTGAACATCGCGACGGCGAACGACGCCATCAGCGAGCGGAAGAAGTTCATCGCGCCGGTGGCGGTGCCGACCTGTGCGCGTGACACGGCGTTCTGGATCGAGACCACACTGACCGGGAAACAGCTGCCGAGCCCAAGCGCCAGCAGTGACAGCAGCGCCAGCAGCGCCCATAGCGGCATCGGCAACAGGACCGCTATCGCGACCGCGGCAGCCGTCGCGCAACCGCTGCCGATGATCGCGGCCCACTTGTAGTGTTTGGTGTGCATCATGGCCCGGCCGGCGATCCACGCGCCCGGCACCGACATCGCGACGATCGGGATCAGCGCCAACCCCGCCTCGCTGGCCGACAGATGATAAACCACCTCGTAATAGAGCGGCATGTGAACCGTCAGCCCGATCATGGTGCCGATGGCGCAGGCGCCGGCCGCCATCGCATACGGAACCACCGATCCGCCGAGCAGCGGGATCGGCAGGAACGGCTCGTCGGTATTGCGGGCGTGCCAGACGAAGGCGAACGCCATCGCAACGGCCGAGCCGAACATCGCCAGAATCGTCGGCGACGCCCACGCAAAGCGGCTGCCGCCCCATGTCAGCACCAGCATGAACACCACCGCGGACGTCATCAGCAGGAGGCCGCCGATCCAGTCGATCTTGCGGTGGCGATGGAAGGTCGGGATCTTGCCCATCTTCGGCAACAGCAGCGCGAGCGACAGGAGGCCGAGCGGCAGGTTGATCCAGAAGATCACCGACCAGTGCAAATGCTCCGCGAACACGCCGCCGAGGACCGGACCGCCGATGCCGGCCGATACCCACACCGCGCTGAAATAAGCCTGATACTGGCCGCGCTCGCGCGGCGTCACGATATCGGAAATCACCGTCTGCACGATCGGCAGGATGCCGCCGCCGCCGATGCCCTGCAGCGCGCGGGCAAGAATGAGCGTCAGCAGGTTCGGCGCCAGCGCGCACCAAACCGAGCCGACGAGGAACAATGTCAGCGACACGATGATCATGGCGCGGCGGCCGTAGATGTCGCTCAGCGTGCCGTAGACCGGCGCGACCGCCGTCGATGACAGCAGATACGCCGTGATGATCCACGACAGGTCGGAGACGTCGCCGAACTGGCGGCCGATGGTCGGCAACGCGGTGGCGACGATGGTCTGGTCGAGCGCGGTCAGGAACATCGTGAGCATCAGGCTCAGGATGATGGTGTGAACCTCGCTCTTGGAGAGCGGCGCCGGTGGCGCGACCGGCGGCGCGTCGCTCACCTCGATCACTTCGGTGGCGGCGGTCGTCAGGTCTGTGATGTCGTCAGGATTGGACACAGGTTGCCCGTGAGCCATCCCGTGGCCCGGTCGATCGATCTTGTTCATGCAAACTTCGTCAGGGCCTTCCGCCTTGAAGCGGCGACCGCACATATGAAACGGAGTACCACTGACTTAGCGGGTTTTGCCGTGATTCATAAGACACTTGCGCGCATGGGTGCGCCGCGCATGAAGCGCAGCAGGGAACGGAATTGTGATTGGGGTGGGCCGAGCGCCAAATTCAGAGTCGTCCCCGCGCAGGCGGGGACGACGCCGAGTGTGCATCCTGGCGCGTTTGCCTCATCCACAAAAGGTCATCGCCCGAAATCCCACCCCCTACTTCGGCCGCGTCTTGAGCTTGGCGCGTTTCGGCAGCAGGCCCGGCCAGCGCACGATGTGGTCCTCGAGATCGGCGTCCTCGACATCGTCCTCGCTGCCCCACACCCGGCCCTGCACCGACACGCCGGCTTCATGCACCGTGTTGGGATCGCCGGAGATCAGCGGGTGCCACCAGTACAGGTCCCGCCCCTCGGCAACGAGCTTGTAGCCGCAGCTCGGCGGCAGCCAGTTCAGGGTCCGGACGTTCTCGGGCGTCAGACGCACGCAGTCGTGAACTTTCGCGGAGCGGTTGGGATAATCCTTGCAGGCGCACAGCCCGGCATCGAGCAAGGTGCAGGAGATGTGGGTGAAGTAGATCTTGCCGGTGTCCTCGTCCTCGAGCTTTTCGAGGCAGCAGCGCGCGCAGCCGTCGCACAGGCTTTCCCATTCGCTGTCGGACATCTCCTCCAACGTCTTGGTTTTCCAGAAAGATTTGCTCTGGGTCGAGGGCCGCCGGGGCGGAGCTGTCATGAACCGTTCCTTGGCCTTTAACTGGTCCGTAAGCGAAAAGGTCTGTGGTGCATCATGAGGGTTCTAGGAGCGTTGGCGGTCATGGCGCAAGCGGCACCGGCACTGATCACGGGTCACCGGGGGCAAATTCACCGCCATCATCGAAATACCAGCGAGACCATTGGTTTATAAGTCCCGCTCGGCTAGAAGACTGCGGATTCTCCATTGGCGGCGCGGCCCGAATGACCAGCCATTTGCCTTGGGGTTGCCGCAAGAAGCTCGCATGTTTGACCGGCGCTTGAACGTGTCGTTTCAACGTCGCGGCAGACCGGCAGGTTTCAAGGTTTCGGACGCGAATTTTTAGGCAGGAATTGCGGTGCGCCAGATCGTGCCAGAGAAGTGGAAAACGCGGTTCCGGCACTTCCTGCTGGACCTCGACGCGCGCATCGATTCCACGCTGTTTTCCTCCGCCGTCGGCCTGCGGGAACTCTACGAGCGCTACTCCACCTTCATGGACCGCTTCTATGTCGGCCGCTGGAAACGGTGGGTGTTCATCGAACCCCTTTCGGAGGCCGCCACCATCGGTCTCGTCGGCCTGATCCTGATGCTGGCGCTCGCGGTTCCCGCCTTCCGCGAAACCGCCGACGAGGACTGGCTGAAGAAGTCCGATCTCGCGGTGACGTTCCTCGACCGTTACAACAATCCGATCGGCAGCCGCGGCATCAAGCATAACGACTCGATCCCGCTGGAAGAATTTCCCGACAACCTGATCAAGGCGACGCTCGCCACCGAGGACCGCCGTTTCTACGATCATTTCGGCATCGATCTCGCTGGCACCGCCCGCGCGCTGGTCACCAACGCGCAGGCCGGCGGCGTCCGCCAGGGCGGCTCGTCGATCACCCAGCAGCTGGCGAAAAACCTGTTCCTGTCGAACGAGCGCACCATCGAGCGCAAGGTCAACGAGGCGTTCCTCGCGATCTGGCTCGAAACGCGGCTGACCAAGAACGAGATCCTGAAACTCTATCTCGACCGCGCCTACATGGGCGGCGGCACCTTCGGCGTCGACGGCGCGGCGCATTTCTACTTCAACAAGTCGGTGCGCGACGTGAACCTCGCCGAATCCGCGATGCTCGCCGGCCTGTTCAAGGCGCCGACCAAATACGCCCCGCACATCAACCTGCCCGCCGCCCGCGCCCGCGCCAACGTCGTGCTCGACAACATGGTCGAGGCCGGTTTCCTCACCGAGGGCCAGGTGTTCGGCGCGCGGCGCAATCCGGCCGTCGCAGTCGACCGGCGCGACGAGAATTCGCCGAACTACTATCTCGACTGGGCCTTCGACGAAGTGCGCAGGGTCGTGCAGACCTTCCCGAAATCCTACACCGAGCGCGTGTTCGTGGTCCGCACCGCGATCGACATGAACGTGCAGCGCGCGGCGGAAGCGGCGGTCGAGGACCAGTTGCGCCAGTTCGGCCGCGACTATCACGCGACGCAGGCGTCTGTCGTGATCGCCGATCTCGATGGCGGCGTGCGCGCCATGGTCGGCGGCCGCGACTACGGCGCGAGCCAGTTCAACCGCGCCACCGACGCCATGCGCCAGCCCGGCTCGTCGTTCAAGCCGTATGTCTACACCACCGCGCTGCTCAACGGCTTCAAGCCGACCTCCACCATCGTCGACGGCCCGGTGTGCATCGGCAACTGGTGCCCGCAGAACTACGGCCACTCCTATTCCGGCACGATCACGCTGACGCAGGCGCTGACGCGCTCGATCAACGTCGTGCCGGTGAAGCTGTCGATCGCGCTCGGCGGCAAGGCCGGGCCGAAAGCGGGCCGCGCCAAGATCGTCGAGACCGCGCGCAAGTTCGGCATCAAGGCTCCCCTGCCCGACACGCCATCACTGCCGATCGGCGCCGACGAAGTGACCAATGTCGAACACACCGTCGCCTATGCCACCTTCCCCAACAAGGGCAAGGCGGTGGCGCCGCACTCCATTCTCGAAATCCGCACCGGCGCCGGCGATCTGGTGTGGCGCTGGGACCGCGACGGCGTGAAACCGCGTCAGGCAATCCCGGCTTCCGTCGCCTCCGACATGGCAATGATGATGAGCCACGTCGTGTCCGAGGGCACCGCGCGCCGCGCGCAGCTCGACGGCATTCCGGCGGCGGGCAAGACCGGCACCACCAACAATTATCGCGACGCATGGTTCGTCGGCTACACCGGCAATTTCGTCGGCGGCGTCTGGTACGGCAACGACGACTACTCGCCGACCAACCGCATGACCGGCGGCTCGCTGCCGGCGAAGACCTGGCACGAAATCATGGTGGTCGCGCATCAGGGCGTCGAGATCAAAGACATCCCGGGCGTCGGTCCCGGCAAGCCGCTGCCGCAGGTCGCCTCTTCCAAGGCTGGCGCGAACGGCGCCGAGATCAATCCCGGACCACCGCCGATCCTGACACGGCGCGGCGCCAACATCCTGGTTCGCGTCGAGAAGATGCTGGACGAAGCCGCGAAGACCGCGGGTGCGGCCCCGCCTCCGGCCGGCCCCAACGGCAAGACGACGTCGGCAAAACCGGCCGGCGCGTCGGCTTCGACGGCGCTGACCTTCCCCGACAGCTTCGCGGCGGCGACGCCCGGCGAAGCAGCGGACGCGAAGCGGTCCGCGCAATGATGATGGCGGTTGTCTCGTGCGATTGATCGGCGTCTGCGTCCTCGTTCTGGTGATCGCGACCGTGGTCGGCCTCGGCACGACATGGATGACGGCAACGCGCGGCGTCGATGTCGGCACCGTTACCATCGGCGCGTGGACGGCGCGGCCGAAATCCGGCACCAGCGACATCGATCCCTATTCGCGCGCGGCGATCGCGCGCTCCGGCGAACTTCCGATCGGCACCGGCGACGGCGTGACCTTCCTCGCCAAGGCTGACGCCACCGGCAAGCGCCTCGACGGCAATTGCGACGTCACGGTGAGCGGCGTCACGCCCGCCGCGCGGTTCTGGACACTGACCGTCTACGACATGAAGGGCCGACTGGTCGCCAACTCGCTGCAGCGCTACGGCTTCACCAGCGAGGAAGTGGTGCGCGGCTCGAACGGCTCGTTCGAAGTGCGGATCGCCGCCCGCGCCCGCGCCGGCAACTGGCTGCCGACCGGCGGCATCGACCGCTATCAGCTCGCGCTGCGCTTCTACGACACGCCGGTCGGCGCGGCGACGCGCACCCAGAAAGACGCGCCGATGCCGGCGATCACCACGGTGGGCTGTCCATGATCCGCTGGCTGTTCGCAATCCTCGGCGGAATCCTGCTCGGCGGCGTTGTCCACCTCGTCAGCGTGCTGGCGTTGCCGCGCATCGCCTCGCAGGACGCCTATTCGCGGCTCGATCCGATCACGCAGCTCAACGCGGTGACGCAACTGCCGGCCGCCGAGCCGAACACCGCGCCGATACCATTCATGGATCCGGCGTTCGCCGTCGCGGTGTGCAAATACGACCTGAGCGGCGGATCGCTCAAGCTGCGGGTGCCGGTCAGCCAGGCCTATACGTCGGTGTCGTTCTATACCCGCGGCGAGATCGCCTATTACGCGATCAACGACCGTTCCGCCGGGCGCAAGGTGATCGAACTCGATCTGATGACCGAGGCGCAGCACGCCGCTGTGCCGGAGGACGAGGATATCACCTCCGCCGACCGGCTGATTATCGATTCCCCGACCGACACCGGGCTGATCGTGATGAAGGCGCTCGCCGCCGAGCCGAGCCTGATGGCGCAAGCCCGCGCCTCGCTGCAGGCGTCAAGCTGCAAGGTGCAGCCGCCCGACGCTCCCGCCCCGCAGGTGAAGCGGTAGGCTTTGCTGCTGCGATTTCCGTATCCAGGGCGCAATGCAGCGTGCAACGCTGCTTTGCAGACCCCGGACCATTCCAGATTCGGAATATGAAACGGCCCCGGATCAGCGGAGCGGCGTGAACAACGCCGCACCGCGTCCGGGGCACAAGCTCCTTAGTCCTGCGCAGTCGCCGCCAATGACGCGAGTTGCGGCCACACCTCCAGCGTGCCGCGATAGATCATGTCGCCCGCGACATACAGAATAACCGCGAGGCCGACATAGGCGATCCAGCGGTGGTTGTGCAGCAGCCTGGCGATGAACGTCGCCGCGACGCCCATCATCGCGATCGACAGCGCAAGCCCGATCACCAGAACATACGGATGCTCGCGCGCGGCGCCCGCCACCGCGAGCACGTTGTCGAGCGACATCGAGACGTCGGCGACGATGATCTGCCACGTCGCCTGCGACAGCGTCTTGCGCGGCGCGCCGTCCAGCTTGCCCGGATCGATCTCGCCGCTGTCATGGTGGTTGGCGCGCAGTTCGCGCCACATCTTCCAGCAAACCCACAGCAGCAGCAGGCCGCCCGCGAGCAGCAGGCCGACGATCTGCAGCAATTGCGTGGTGAGACCGGCGAATACGATGCGCAGCACGGTCGCCGCGATGATGCCGATCAGGATTGCCTTGCCGCGCTGCTCTTTGGGCAGACCGGCAGCGGCAAGACCGATCACGACGGCGTTGTCGCCGGCGAGAACGAGATCGATGATGATGACTTGAACGAGTGCAGTAAGAACTTCATGTGTGATGAGGTCAAACATAAAACCGGGCTTCCCTTTTGTTGAAGGGAGCGGCCTTTCGCATCAGGCAAATGATCCGGCACCGAAACGTGTGCACGCGGCATCAAGCATGATGACACCAAAATGCGCCGTGCACCCGGCGTCGTCGATCGAAAAAGGGCCACTCCAACTGAATTCCAGTCCGACATCACAGCCACTTGGCTGCCAGAGGGGCCCGGCCTGGTCGTCTGGCGCGCGATCGATGAGATCGTGCGCGATTTCAATGACTGGTCTCGTCTCCTTCTTTTCTTTACTGCGAGGTCTGCTGGCGTTCGAACAGATGCTCGAACAACAGCGCGACGTTTTCAGGCTCGCCGAACACCGATGCGGCACACCCGGTCAGAACCAGGCCTCCGGCGACATCCCACAAATTCAGATCCTGCGACGCCGGCTCGGTCCTGACCATGAACGCGAGTCCCGCAGAAACCGCAGCGCCCGTAAACAACAGCACGCTGAGCGCCGCAAGCACCAGATCGGGATCGAGCGCGCGCACGATGATCAACGCGGGCACGCCGATGGCGACACTCAGCAGCACCAGGATGCTGAATGATTTCGTGGGACTGAATTTGCCGAACGAAAAGCCATTCATCATGGAACCCGCCTCGCCGCACGATTACGATCAGGCTTGAAAGCGAAACACCCGATGGCGCGTCGGCACAACGTGACGTTCCGCCGCATCAGGCACCGGCTACCTTGCGACTCGCGCATTCGTAATCATGGAACCTGTTCGGTGCGCCGCCCAGCTTCTCCCTCCCTCCTGCGGGAGAGGTGAAGACGCATCCCGTGATGATGGCGAATTTACCCGCCGACCCGCAGCACCTTGCCGACGACAGGCGGTGCGGAGGTCCATGCGGAGGCCGCACGCGACGCCAGTTCGCGGATCAGGCGATCGGCGTCGGCCGCCATCGGATCAGGCGCGTGAATGGCCAGACGCTCCAGCGCCCAGCGATACGACGCGACGCGCTGTTCCAGCACCTGCTGCGTCCATTGCACAACCAGCACGTTCTCGCGCATTCGCGCCTGGGCGTCGTCATACTCGCGCGGCGACAGGGCGGAGACATATTTCATCGCTTCCTGACGCTTGATGTCGAGATCGTTGACCTTCATCGCCACAGGAACGAACTGGTCGAGCATGGTGAAGTCGTTGCGCACGTCCTCGATCAGCCCGCCATAGGCCGACGCCTGCGAGCGATGCGGCTCGTTGATCATGCGGCGGCCATAGGCGGTGGGATCGAACACCACTGTCTGCCGCCATGGCGACGGGATCACCTGATAGTCGCCGAACACCGCCTTCCACGCCGGGCGCGAATGGGGCGGCTGGATGAAATAGTAAGCGAGGTCGCGCAACTGGCGCTCGAGATCGGTGAGCTGAAATTGAGACGGCCGGCCGCCGAGGCTTTCAGTCGCCTCCGCGCCGACCCATTTGTGCATGTCCTGATGATAGAAGGTGTCGCGCGTCCGCCCGAAGTCGCCGCCGTTGCAGCCGAGGCCGGCGATGATGGGCAGCAGGATCAGCGCGTTGCACATGATGGAATCGGTTTCAGCCGGTTGCGGTTGATCCGCGAAAATATTCAGAACGCAGTTTCGGCGCGCGATGCGCGGCGAACGTGTCGACGGTCAGGAGCGCGCCCGGCGGCGGCGGCGGCGGCCTGCGGTTCCTTCTTCAGGTCCGTGCCCGTCGCTGGCTTCGCCATAACGCTCGATCCGGATCACGGGGAGGATCATGACGGTGGCTGTGCCCTCGCGCGGCGTCTGGTCCGTGCGCCGCGACGCCGCATCCGTGGGAAACTCAATAACGGTGCCCATTTTGCCCCTCCTCGCCGCCCGGCTCACGGCCTTCGGCACCCGGTTATTAAGAGCAGGCATGGTTAATGGGGCCTTAATAACGACAACACCCGCTCGGGGTGGTGGTGGCAGTGGATGAGGCCGACGGTCTAAAGGATGAAGGTGATTTGTTCTGGGGGTGCATGAGTACCCTCATATTTGCATAGCGAGGGGTATGGTGTGAGTCGGATCGAATCTGCTTATTGGGTGGGACATCCGGCCGGGACTTAAGATGCATTGCTGAAATATCTACGGATCACGCTTTCACCGCTTCTGCTGCTCGCGGCCCTGTGGCTGGTCTATCGGGGCTTCGAAGGCAACGGGATCGGCGTGTCGCTGACGGCGCTCAGTCCTGTTCCACTTATCGGCGCAACGGTTGCCATTGTTCTCAGCTCGCTGTTCGCCGGCCTCCGCGTCCGCTCGATCGCCGCCGGCTTTGGTTATCATCTGTCGGTTCGCGACGCGGTCGCGACCGTGAGCCTCGGCCAGATCGGCGGCGCGCTGTTCTTCCAGATTTTCGGGCAGGTCGCAGCACGCAGCTCCTACCTCAGCCGCCGCAACATTCCCTTCGCCGGCACGGTGCTGATGACCACGCTAGAGCGGATCGCCGCCGCGCTGGTCTCATTCACCCTCGCCATCGGCGGGGCATTTTACCTGTTCGGCCATCTGACGTTCGACCTCACCCGCGGTGGCGGATTGATCCGTATCGTGATCGGCGTGGCGTTGACGGCGGCCGGGGTGCTGTGGCTGTGGCGGCGCGAGGTCGCGGCATTCGCCGCCCGCATCACCGTAAATGACGTGGCCCGCGCCACCCACGCCATCGGTTATTCGCTGGCGATCCAGTTCGCCACCATGGCGGCCTATGTCGTGCTCGGCCGTACGCTGGCCCCGTCGATCGCACTGGCCGATCTGGCAGCCGCGTCGGCGCTCGTGATGTTCGCCGCCAGTATTCCGATCAGCTTTGCCGGCTGGGGCGTGCGCGAGATGAGCGCGGTGGCGGCACTCGGGGCCGTCGGCATGCCGGGAGCCGCGTCGCTCACCGTCGCGGTGATGGTCGGCGTGCTGTCGCTGATCTGCGCCGGACTGCTTGGCGCATTGACCGCGCGGCACAACCGCATCGCGCCTCCCGTGGCTGCAAAGCCGTCCGGCAAGACCGGAGCGGTCTCCCGGCCGGATGTGCTGCTAAGCACGATCGTGCCGGCGCTGGCCGCGATGTTCGTCTTCTTCCAGCTTCACCTGCCGACGCAATCCGGCGCGATCAACGTCAACCTCGCCGATCCGCTCGCCATCGTCGGCGGCGTCATGCTGCTGCTGGCGGCGCGGCACGGTGCGCCGCGCTGGCGGCTGTCCGGCGTGAACCTTCACGTCGTGCTGTGTACGCTGGCGATCACCGTGGCGCTGCTGATCGGCGCCAGCCGGATCGGCTGGACCCAGTGGGCGCTCACCAACAAATTTGCCGGCTGGTTCGTGCTGCTTGCCTTCGCCGCCACCGGCGCGCTCGGCGCGAAGCTGTCTCTGCGGAAACTGCTCGATACGTTCGCCGTCGCCGGCGGCATCGTGGTCGCAATACAGATTGCCGTTGTCTATCTCAACGTGCTCAAGGTGCTCCCGCCTGACCCGTATGCTTCAGGCTTCGCGCAAAACGCCAATGCGTTCGGCTTCCAGTGCCTGATGCTGCTGGCGGTCGCGCTTGCGCAAGCGCGCGCGCGTTCGATCCTGATCGCACTCGCCCTGACAGGGATTTTCCTGACCGGATCGCGAGCCGCGATCGGCGCGGGGTGTGTCGTCCTTGTCACGGCGCTGGTTTTCATTCCCGGCTCGTGGAAGCCCATTGCGAAGGGCGTGGCCGGTTTTGCCTGTATCGTGGGGGTGATCATCCTCACGCCGATGCTGCCTGCCCTGCTGGGGAAACTTGGCACATCGGCAAAACACGCTCTGCCGGTCAACGTCCTGTCTCAAATCGTCGGCGCCAATCGGCTCATCGCCGAGCGGGCGTCGTCCGACAACGAGCACTGGATCAGCGTCGTGGCCGGGCTGCGGATGTTCAAGGAGCACCCGATCTTCGGTGCCGGACTGGGCGTATTCATCCACAACTGGCCGGGACAGCTTCCGGTGGTGATTCATTCGACGACAATCTGGCTGCTGGCGGAGTTCGGCATCGTCGGCGCCGCGATCTTCCTGATTCCGGTCTTCCGCCTGTTCGTCAACGAAGCGGCATGGTTTCGCGGCAACGACAATGCCGGCCATCTGATCGTGCTGATTATCGCCGCCCTGTCGGCGATGTCGCTGTTTCACGAACTGCTGTACCAGCGCACCTTCTGGTTCCTGCTCGGCGCGGCGCTGGCGACGGTCAGGGTGGCCGCCCCGGCACGCCAGTCCGGCGGACTCGTCGCCGATCGGCAAGCCGGTTAACGAACCGTTTTCCTTAACCGGACATTAAAGCGCACTGGATAATTTCGGACGACTCAACTCTCGTTCGTATCCGGCATGATCGCACCACCGATGTTGCAAGGCCTTGATGGTCTCCTCAGCCTCTCCCAGCGGGAGGGCGTCGACATTCGCCCGACGCTGTTGCGGGTGCTGACGGATCTGTATGTGCAGGCTGCCGCCCACAGCCATGACGAGGAAGCCCAGTTTGTCGAACTGGCGACGCGCCTGATCGACGCCGTCGACGACGCCACCCGCGCCGCCGTGCGCGGCAAGCTGTCGATCTACCCGCATACGCCGCGCCCCATTCTCCGCCAGCTCGGACTGGAGCCGCAGGTCACTGAACCGGCACCGGAGATTGCGGCCGAAGCCCACGACGCCGCGGCCGCTCCGAACGAAGAAGTGCACGAAACGCCGCCCGCGCGCCCGCTGCCGACCCTGTCGATGCAGCCGGCCGACGCCGCCGCGCTTCACGAGATGTTCGAGAAGGCGAGCTCGAAAGAACGCTCCGCGATCCTGCGCAATCTCGACATCGCGCCGCTCAAGCCCTCGGTGCGGGTCGATCCCCGCCGCGCGGCGCGCGCGGTGGCGAGCCTCGAGCAATATGCCATGACCGCCGATGTCGCGGCCTTCACCGCCGAACTCGGCGACGCGCTGATCCTGCCGGTCAGCATCGCCGCCAAAGTGGTCAACGATCCGCTCGGCGAGCCGCTGGCCTGTGCGATGCGGGCGCTGACCATGCCCAGCGACATGTTCCAGCGCGTGCTGCTGTTCCTCAATCCCGCGATCGGCAGTTCGGTGATGGACGTCTATCGCCTTGCCCGCCTCTACGACGTGCTCAGCGAGCGCGCAGCACTGGTGATGCTGGCGGCGTGGCGCGGCGCGTCGATCGCGCAGACCCGCGCAAAATACCGCCCCGCCCTGTACGACGACGAGCGCCAGCGCGCCCGCGCCGCGACACCGCAGGCGCGGCCGTCCGTGCAGCCCGGCGATGCGGTCGTTGATCTTCCGTCACAGGCGCGAAGCTTGTCCTGAGGGACAGGCCTTGCATTCGATATCGTCGCCCTCACCCCTTCGCGAGATCGAGAAAGTGCCGCCCGGCGCGGTCCTCGATCTCGACGATCCAGACGTCGGGATCGAACGACATTTCCTTGACCAGCCGCTCCTCGATTTTCTGCTCGGCCACTGGCTCAGTCGGCCATTGGACGAAATTGCGTTCGGACGGACGGTCTTCGTCGTAGGTGCTTTGCGGCGCCGGCGTGAACAGCAGCGCGTTGCCGTCGAGCAGCGCGAGCTTGACGAACACCGCGCCCGCCTCCTCCGAACCCCTGCGGCGCACCGCGCCGAACACGTTTTCGGTCTGGCAGCGGAGCAGATAGGCCGCCACCCAGATGTTTGACTTTATTCGCATGGAATCGACGATAGGCCAGCGCGGCCGCGAGCGCAAAGGCGCCCCCGCATAGCGACCCTCAGTCGATCGGCCGCCCGGTCAGGATCACGACCTGATGCACCAGCCAGTCCGACATCTTGCCGGTCGGCGCTTTCTTGCGGTCGGTCTCGAACTTGCGGATCGCCGCCTGGGTATCAGGGCCGACCGCGCCGTCCGGCTTCAACTGGCCGTAGCCGTATTCGGTCAGCGCGCGCTGCACCGCCGACACCCGGCGGTTGGAGGCGATCAGATCGCCGAGCGGATCGTTGTGCGCGGGCGCAGGCGACGCAGCAGCGGGTGCAGCCTTGGCCGGCACCGGCGCCGGTGCGGCAACCGCAGGCTTCGGATCGAGCGGCCGGATTACCTCGCGCGAGCTCGCTTCAGCCGGGCGCGCGCGCGGCATCACCGGCATGATGGTGACGGACGCGGGCGACGTCAGCGCCGAGCCGAACATCGGATACGGATGACGGCCGGCCTGCAAAAAGGTCGCGTTGACGATGATCGCCATCACCGCGGCAAACGCCACCGCGCCCGCCAGCGTGTCCTTCGGGCTGTGCAGCAGCACGCGCATCAACGGATTGGGATCGCGTTCGACGGCGACGGCCGCAACGCGGCGGCTGGATTTGGAGGCAGTCTTCCTAGGCACGTTTCTTCACCTGATGGTCTTTGGCTTCCGCGCGCGGCGCAAGCGACAGCGTGGCGACATTGCTCGACGGCTTGGGATCCGCCGGGCTGTAGGTCAGAGGCAGGGCGACGCAGACCGTGGTCCCCTCGTCGATCCTGCTGAGAATGGTCATCTCGCCGCCGTGCAGTTCGGCAAGGCTTTTCACGATCGACAGGCCGAGGCCGGTGCCTTCGTGGCGGCGCTGATAGGTCTTGCCGGCCTGGAAGAACGGCTCGCCGAGGCGCTTGATGTCGTCGGCGCTGATGCCGACGCCGGTGTCGATGACCCGCAGCATCAGGCGCGATCCATCGACCGCAGCGGTAACGGTGACGGCGCCGCCGCGCTCGGTGAACTTGATCGCGTTCGATATCAGGTTGAGCAGGATCTGCTTGAAGGCGCGGGGATCGCCGATCATCTGCGGCAGGTCGCCCGGCGCACGGGTCGTCAGATCGATGCCGTTTTCACGCGCTTTCAGCACCATCAGGTTGCTGCAACTGACCAGCGCATCGCGCGGCGCGAACGGCTCCGGCAGGATCTCGAAGTTGCCGCTTTCCATTTTCGAAATGTCGAGAATGCCGTTGACCACCGACAGCAGATGCAATCCGGATTCGTTGATCAGCGTCGCGTATTCCTTGCGCCTGGCGGCGTCGAGCATCATCTCTTCCTCGCGCGCGATCATCTCGGAGAAGCCGATGATGGCGTTGAGGGGCGTGCGCAACTCATGGCTCATGGTGGCGAGGAAACGCGATTTCGAGGCGTCGGCCTGCTCGGCAGCGAGCCGCGCGGATTCCAGCGCATGTTCCTGGGCCTTGCGTTCGGTCACGTCGCGCATCACCGACACCACTTCGGTGTCATGATCGGCGCCGCTCGCGGCCGGAATCTCGATCGGACGGCAGCGCATCTCGATCCAGAGGAAGTCCGACGGATGGTCGCGCTTGAGACGGAATTCGACGCTGGCCGATTCATGGCCGCGCGCCGCGTCCGACAGCGCCTTGAGATAGGCCGGACGGTCGGCGACATGGACGCGGTCGAACAGGCCGTGGCCGAGCAGCCGCGCCGACGGGATTCCCAGCAGGGCTTCCGCCGCCGGCGAGATGAAGCTGACCGCACCGTTGCGGCTGTGGCGCGCGATCACGTCGCTGATGTTGCGCGCCAGCAGGCGATAGCGGTCTTCCTCGGTGTCGAGCAGATGCTTGCTGGTCCGCGCCAGCGATTCGGCGCCGAACGCGAGGCTCGCGGCGTAGATCGTCGCGGTCGCAATTCCGAGCGCCTCGAACAGCGGACTGACGTTGGCGGCGACGCCGGACGGCGGCAGCGCGCCGAGCGCCTCGCACATCACCAGTGTCAGCGCGCATCCGAGTGCCAGCACCACCGCGAACGCGACCACGCGGCGCGACGCCGACAGTGCGGCTTCAAGCGGCACCGCGACCAGCCAGATCGCGGCGAACGATGAAATGCCGCCGGTATTGATCGAGATCGCGAACACCACGGCGGCGAGCGCCAGTGACGACAGCACATGGGCGCTCTCGAAGCGGCCGGTGCGCGACAGATAATAAGAGACGACGATCGGCGTGATCAGCCACGCCAGGATCATGACCTCGACTTCGGCCGGCGCACCGCGCACGGCGAGATAAAGCGGCAGCGACGCCAGCGCGACCAGGCATCCGACCATGCGCGGCGCGATGAAGGCGCGATGGCGCGCCCATGTCATGGCGTCCTGACGCGCTGATGGATGCACCAGCGAGTCGAGATGATCGCGAATGGTTTCGAACAGTGTCACGTTGTTCTCGCGTTTGGCGTGTCCGTGAACGGACGCGCCGGAACGCCCCCTTTTATCGTTGCGGGATCGTGTCAGACGCGCCTTAAGCGAACGCTAAGGCGGCGATGCGGCAACCGCAGGCAACGGCGTGAACGGCGTTTTGAGGCGTAATCCAGGGCCGATTTGCGCGGGATGGTGAACCAGAAGTTTCAGCGCGGCGGAGATTATGGTTTCGAAATGGTGGATATCCGGCGATCACGCGCCGCCACGGCTGGAATCATCCCTTCGCGGGCATCAATCGAAAATTTACACCAAACGAATTGATTCCAATTTTACGCAAATTTAGCGCACCCAAAATACGAGAGGTTTAGCGGCTGCTGCTAGAGAAAATGCAGATTGCGAGTTCAATCGCAACGGGACGAGACGACGGGGTTCTTCGATGTTCTTCCTTCTGCGCATGGCATTCTGGCTCGGGCTCGTGCTCGTGCTGCTGCCGACGGACAAGGCACCGGATGCGGGCACGCAGCCGGAGGTCGCGGCATCCGACGCGATTTCCGCCGCGAGCGCCGCGGTGTCCGACATGGCGCAGTTCTGCGAGCGTCAGCCGGCGGCGTGCACCGTGGGCGGCCAGGCCGCGAGCGTGATCGGCGCGCGCGCACAGGCCGGCGCGAAGAAGGTCTATCAGTTCATCACCGAGAAAAACGAAAAGGCCGACGCCGGCGACAAGCCGGAAAAGGACAAGGCCGAGAAGGCCGACAAGATCGAGAAGAAGCCGCACGACGCAGCGGCGAAAAACGCGGGCAAGCAGAGCGACCGCCGCGACCGCCGTGCACCGGATCACACCGGCTCGATCGACGCCATGGACAATGTGACCGAGGCCGCGCGCAGCGACGCCCTGACGCCGGACGACCTCGCGATCGAATGGCAGACCCCAACGTTGTAGTCTTTGCCCGATACGATCTCCATCGTCGTCCCTGCGCAGGCGGGGACGACATCGAATATGTCGGACTCCGCATTTGTCCCGAGGCGCGATGCAGCGTGCAACGCTGCCTCGCAGAACCGGGACCGTCGCAAACTCCGAATCTGGAACGGCCCCGGTTCAACGGAGCGGCATGAAAAACGCCGCACCGCGTCCGGGGCACGACCCTAAAACCACAATGCCCCCGGAACCTTCAAATTGCGATAAATCCGCAATCGGGTTATCGCTTTCGCGGGTCCGCGCCCTCATATAAGCGTGGACGGACGGGATATGGCTTCATGACGACGATCGACGAAATCAGGGACAACTTCGCGCTGCTCGACGAGTGGGACGACCGCTATCGCTATGTCATCGAGCTTGGCCGCACGCTGGAGCCGATGTCCGAGGAAGAGCACTCGCCGGAGAACAAGGTTCAGGGCTGCACCAGCCAGGTCTGGCTCGCCCGCAAGGTCGATCGCGGCGCGGACAACGAGCCGGTGCTGCATTATGTCGGCGACAGCGACGCCCATATCGTGCGCGGGCTGGTTGCGATCCTGCTGACGCTCTATTCGGACAAGACCGCGAAGCAGATCCTCGACACCGACGCGCTGGCGCTGTTCGACGAGTTCGGCTTCCGCGAGCATCTGACGCCGCAGCGCTCCAACGGCTTGCGTTCGATGGTCGAGCGCGTCCGCCGCGACGCCAGCGAAACGCTGGCGGCGGCGTCGTAGGAACATTCTCAGTCGTCATGGCCGGGCTTGTCCCGGCCATCCCGATCAGGGACGCACCATACCCACCTAAGCGAGATCACCGGGACATAGGCGAGCGGAAGCGACGCCGTTCTTCGAACGGCTACGGCCCGGTGATGACATCGAAGCTGGAGTAGGCTTCTTATCGCCCACATCCACCTCAACTCGTGAACGTCACGTCCTCCGCCAGCCATGTGCGGATGCGCGCGGCATCGCCGCGCGCGGCGACCCGCAGGCCGTAGTGCCGGGCAAGGCGATCGAGCGCCAGTTGCAGCACCACCTTGGCGGAGCGCGACGGCCAGCCGCGCTCGCGCTCGACATCCTCGAGGCCACGCAGAAAACAGCAGACATCCATCAGCACGCCGGCGAATTCCGGCCCGCAGGCGGCAAGGGCCAGACGCACACGCTGGCGCGACGCCACGATCAGATCGGTCATCTCGCCGGCACCGCCGCCCGAGCCCCGCGCCTGCGCAAGGCCCGACCAGCTCGACGTCACACGCGGCGTCAAATGCCCGCGGGTAAAATCGGCGCGCAGCTTTTCGCCGGCGATGAACTGGTTGCCGTCGATCATCGCGCGGCCGTCGCGGCCCTTGCGGCGCGCCAGCCACGCCAGCGGACTTTCGCTGTCGTTGACCATGACCCGCGCGATGCCGTCCTCGGCCATGATCTCGCGCTCCGACAGCGACAGATGCTGCGCGCGAAAGCCATCGATGTGGTCCGCCGTCGTCGCGCCGTCAGCGTGGTGACGGCGTCCGCTGCGAGCGCGGCGGGAGTGATCGCGCTTGATCATCGGGCGCACTCCTTGTCGCCTGCGCCGCAGACACGCTCCAGCGTCGCGATCCGGCAATCGAACCAGATGTCGTCGCGGCGGTCCTCGATCACCCGGCAGGCATGAGCCACCGTGGTGCGGTCGCGGCCGAACGCCCGGCCGATCGCCTCGAAACTCATCGCAAATGCGACATGGAACAGATACATCGCGACCTGCCGCGCCAGCGAGACGCGCGGCGAGCCGCGCGACGGCGCGAGCAGGCAGCCAACGTCGAGACCGAAGTCGCGCATCACGCAGACGCCGACGCGGCGGCATACGGCTTTCGGATCGGATTTGCGGACGGAAGGCCGGGCCACGGACCCGGTGGCGGCGGACAGGCTGGTTTCGGACATCGCAGGCACTCTCATTAGGAATGTATACCTATTAGGAATATATACCTACATCGTAATGCCTGCCGTGTCACCGGGGATAGCTATCCCCGAAAAACTTTCCGTACCTCAAAACTCGCGAGGATGTAACGACTTACCGCTTGGCGCGGCGGCGCTGCTGGCCGAGGCCCATCTTCTTCGCCAGTTGCGACCGCGCGACCGCGTAATTCGGCGCAACCATCGGATAATCGGCCGGCAGATTCCACTTCTCGCGGTATTGCTCCGGAGACATGTTGTACTGGCTGCGCAGATGGCGCTTGAGCGATTTGAAGCGCTTGCCGTCCTCGAGGCAGACCAGATAATCCGGTGTCATCGATTTTTTCACCGACACCGCAGGCTTGGTCGGCTCGGGTGCGGCTTCCGTGCCGCCGGTGGAGACGCGCTGCAGCGCGCTGTGGATCTGCGCGATCAGCGCCGGAATCTCCGAAGCCGCCGTCGCATTGTTGCTGACATAGGCCGACACGATGCTCGCTGTCAGTTCGATGAAACCCTTGCTCGCGGTGTCGTTCATGCGGAGCGTCTTTCTGCCAGTTGTCCGAAATCAGGTTCGCCTGAAATCAATCGTGTCCAAAACCACTCGTGAATGAACGGCGGCACCGGATCGGCCGGCATTCGCCCGCCGGGCGATGAACCGTTGCGCCGTCCGCACTTCCCGCATCCTTGATCGGTGCGCGCTCAAGTATTCACAGATTATGAAGGAAACGGAGCTGTCGTGACAAGTAAAACGCATCATGCGGCGCAGAAATAGTCTGCAACAGATGAAAAGAAGGTGATTGGCCGGGCGTCGGCGGACCAGCAGCGGTCATAGCCCCATGGCATGGGCTGCTCTTGGACCTGTCCTCGTGGCCCGCGCGTTACTCGCGCTGGCCGAGATGTGCGCGCAGTTCGTCGATCGACTCGAACCGCACCATGCCTTCCGGCATCTGCGCCTCGATCGAGCCGTCCGAATACAGCGAATAGGCCATCGCATCGACGACGCCGGATTTCACCACGGTGACCGACGGTGCCGACGGCTCCTCGCTGCGGCGGAACGGCTGGAAGCGGCCGGCGCCGTTGGAGCGCGGGGTGCTGCCCTGGTCTGCGTCCGGTCGCGGCCGCTCGGCCTGCGGCCAGGCAGTGTCGAACCGGTCCGGCTGTTCAGCCTGATCGGTCGCCGCGCGCACGGCATTGAGGTCCGGCAACTCGCCGGCAGCCAGTGTCGCATCCTGCGGCGGCTCGGTGGACGTCGCCGGACGGCGGCGCGATGAGAACAGGAAATTGCGGCGCGGCCGCTCGGCGGGTGCATCGGCGGCGGGTTCGGAAGCCTCAGCAGCCGGCTTGGGAGACAGCGGCGATGTGGTGCGGGCGCGCTCGGACGGCTGACTGCGCCACGGCGGAATCGACGAGGCCTCATCCGCATCGCGTTCAGCCGCGCTGGCCGCGGCCGACGCTGGCCGTTCCTCATCGCCAGCGACATCCGCGCCGTGCGGCTGGTCGCGCGGAAACAGAAATCCTCCGCTCGGCGCGGGACGCGGCGGCACCGGACGCGCGACCTTCGGCAGTTCGAGCGACGGCACCAGACTTGAGCTGCGCGGCGAGAGGACGCTCGCCTCGTCCCGCACGACGGCCGCCGGACTCCGCTCCGCCAACTCACGCGACAGGTTTTTCAGTTCGCGAATGATGAGCGACAACCCGATCAGAAGCAGTCCCGTACAGGACACCACGGCCCCGACCAGGATCAGTGTATTGCCGAAACTGAAGTCCTTGATCGGGACTCCCCACACCACGGTCAGAACACCGCCGCAAAACACCAGGGCCCCGATGATCAACAAACCCGCCATCCACCAACTCCACGCCTGCCGCCGGTTTATTGGGGCAGAATTCAAGCCATAATACTGTCAAATTAGCTGCATTACAAAAGTGTAATTCGCGCCCGCCCGGCTCCTTTGCTCGAAAGATCAAGGACATGCTTAACAGCCGGGCCGTCCTCGGGAACATAACGCGCGAGAGCCGATTTACTTCCCGCCGCGGCGCATAAATCTTTACCGCGCCCCTGCTTTTGCGCTCGGTTAGATCAAATAAGCCACAATTCCCAATTACTTGGACAAGAATTATCGCTACCGTGGCGCCGCGGACAACGGCCCTAAAGCGAACACGCGGGGTCACTGAGGGCGCCGGGCTCACGAGCTATCATGCCATCCACGACTTCCATCCTCGAAACGCCTGCGCGGCGTTCGACCGAGCAGGCCTGCGACAATCTCGCGTACGCGACGCTCGCCGTCGTCGCGCTGATCGCCGGCCTCACCTTCCGCGATTACGGTCTCGGCTGGGACGATTACACTCACGCGGAATATGCCGACCTGTTGCTGAAGATGTTCGGGTCCGGCTTCAGAGACACCGACGCACTGTCGTTCGCAAATCTCTATATGTACGGCGGCGGCTTCGACATGGCCGCGGCCCTGCTGCACAAAATCATTCCGCTCGAACTGTTCGAGACCCGCCGCCTGCTCGGCGCGATCGTCGGCGTCATCGGCCTCGCCGTAAGCTGGCGGCTTGCGCGCCGCGTCGGCGGACCGCTCGCCGGCCTCGCCACGGTTCTGCTGCTGGCGCTGTGCCCGACGTTCTACGGCCACATGTTCATGAATCCCAAGGACGCGCCGTTCGCCGTGGCGATGGTGATCCTGATGCTCGGCTTGGTGCGGCTTGCCGATGAATATCCATCTCCCTCGCCTCATACGATATTGATCCTCGGACTCGGCGCGGGTCTCTCGATCGGTTCGCGTATTCTCGGCGGCCTCGCACTGGTTTACGCGGTGATCGGATTCATCCCGATCTGGCACGCCGACATTCGCGCGCGCGGCTGGCGCGAAGCCGTCCACCGGCTTGGCCACACCGGATATGTGATGCTGCCGGGCCTGCTGCTCGGCTATCTTGTGATGGGGCTGATCTGGCCCTGGTCGATCATCGAGCCTGGCAATCCTCTCCATGCGCTCACCTACTTCTCGAAATTTTTCGAGAAGCCGTGGAAAGAGTTGTTCGACGGCGCGATCATTTCCGTGCCCGACATGCCGTGGTCGTATCTGCCGACGCTGTTCGCGCTGCAAATGCCCGAAATCCTGATCGGCCTTCTCTCGGTCGGCGTGGGCGGCACCGCCGTGATGGTGTTTCGTGCAACCGAAGATCCGCGGCGAAAATCCGTTCTTGCGATGCTCACGCTGGCGGCGCTGTTGCCGCTCGCGGTCGCGATGTTGAAGCGCCCTGCTCTCTACAATGGCATCCGCCATTTCATCTTTGTCATTCCGCCCATGGCAGTCATGGCGGGCATCGGCTTCTCGTGGATCATCGACCGCCTGCAGATTCGCGGCCGCGCCGCGCAGAGTTTTGCCGTATCGCTGTTCGTGTTCGGACTGACGCTGCCGTTCGTGGAAATGATCCGGCTGCATCCGTATCAGTACACGTATTTCAACGAAGCCGCCGGAACCGTGCGGAAGGCCGAATACTCGTTCATGCTCGATTACTGGGGCCTTGCGCTCAAGCAGGCCTCGGAAGCCCTGCGCACCGAATTGATCGAGCGTCAGGAAGTTCCACCGCAGGATCGCAAATGGAAAGTCGCGGTGTGCGGACCGCAACGCCCCGCGCAGGTTGCACTCGGCCCGGACTTCACCATCGGCTGGGATAGTCAGGCGGCAGACTTTGCGATCACACTCGGCGAGTTCTACTGCAAGGGTCTGTCCGCCCCGGTCTATGCGGAAATCATCCGCGATGGCGTGGTGTTCGCGCGAGTCTACGATATCCGCGGATTGAGCATCGCCAGCCTGCTGTCGATCCCCGCGCCGTAACCCGCCAGTTTCGACGGGCAGCCATACCGCACGCGATGGCGATGCGGCGCATCTGCTGTTGCCGGGCCCCGATGCCGGGCTTACGCTCCACAGCAATCAACAATGAGCCACCGGAGCAAGCGCCGATGTCACCAGCCGAAGCACGCCTCAAGGAAGTCCCCTCGCATATGAGCGAAGCGGAATGGTCGCAGCGGGTCAATCTCGCCGCAGCCTATCGTCTCGTTGCGCTGTATGGCTGGGACGATCTCGTCGACACCCATATCTCGGCGCGGGTTCCGGGGCCGGAGCACCACTTCCTGATCAACCCGTACGGCCTGATGTTCGACGAAATTACCGCATCGAGCCTGGTCAAGGTCGATCTCGACGGCAACCAGCTCACCGAGAGCGCCTACAAGATCAATCCCGCCGGCTTCACCATTCATTCGGCGGTTCACGAAGTGCGCGAGGACGCCGGCTGCGTGATGCATCTGCATACGCCGGACGGCACCGCGGTTGCGAGCTGCATGGAAGGCCTGCTGCCGCTGAACCAGACCGCGCAACTCGTCACCGGCGACCTTGCCTACCACGACTATGAAGGGATCGCGCTCGATCACGACGAACGCCCGCGCATCCAGAAAGACCTCGGCACCAAGAACCATCTGCTGCTGCGCAATCACGGCACGCTGACGGTCGGCCGCTCGGTCGCCTCCGCCTTCGAGCGGATGTATCATCTGGAGCGCGCCTGCACGATGCAGGTCCGCACCCGGATGCTCGGGCCCACCGCCTACCCGGTTAAGAAGCTGGTGATCGAGAAGAACGAAAAGCTGGTCAGCGATCCGGATCGCTCCGACTTGCGTTCGACCAAGCTGGTGTGGCCGCCACTTCTGCGCAAGCTTGACAGGATCGATCCCAGCTACAAGAATTGATCCATCAACCTCTACACGGCAAATAAAAACGCCGCCCAATTCCGGGCGGCGTTTTTACGTTTGGGCTGATCTGGCATGACTCGCCAAGCCACATATTCGATGTCGTCCCCGCGAAAGCGGGGAACCATCACCACCGAACCTTGTGGTCATGGCGAGAAGGTTTCTCCCCTCCAATCGAGAACTCAGGGAGTATGGGTCCCCGCTTTCGCGGGGACGACCGGAGAAGAGATCGCTTAAGACCTCAGCGCGGCGCGTCCGCCAGCGCCGCGAGAATTCGCGCCCATGAGCGGATGCCCTTGTGGAAGCTCTTGAGGTCGTACTTCTCGTTGGGCGAATGGATGTTGTCGTCTTCCAGGCCGAAGCCGATCAGCACGGTATCGAGGCCGAGCGTCTTCTTGAAATCGGCTACGATCGGGATCGACGCGCCCGATCCAATCAGCAGCGCCTCCTTGCCCCATTCATCGGTCAGCGCCCGCTTCGCCGCCGCCAGCGGCTTCATGCCCCAATCGAGCGCGATCGCCGGCGCACCGGCATGATCGAGGAATTCGACCTTGCAGTCCGCTGGCACCCGCGACGTGACGTAATCGCGAAATGCCTTGCGGATTTTCGCAGGCTCCTGCCCTTCCACCAGCCGGAAGGACACTTTTGCCGAAGCCTCTGCCGGAATGACGGTCTTCGATCCTTCGCCGGTGTAACCGCCGACGATCCCGTTGATGTCGCAGGTCGGGCGCGACGACACCTGCTCGATCAGCAGGCGATCCTTCTCGCCCGCCGGGACCGAAAGACCGATCGGCTTGAGGAACGACTCCGACGACAGATTGAGCGCCTTCCACTGCGCAAGGATATCCGCCGGCAAATCCTTCACGCCGTCGTAGAAGCCGGGAATGGTGATGCGGCCATTGTCGTCATGGATACCGCCGAGGATGCGGGTCAGCACGCGGATCGGGTTCTGCGCGCCGCCACCGAAAATGCCGGAATGCAGATCGCGGTTCGCTGCCTTGATACGCACCTCTTCGTAGACGAGCCCGCGCAACGACGTGGTGATCGCCGGCGTGTTCGGGTCCCACATCCCGGTATCACAGACCAGCGCGAAATCGGCGGCGAGGTCTTTCTTGTGCTCGTCGAGGAACGGTCCGAAATTCTTCGAGCCGATCTCCTCCTCGCCCTCGATCAGGATGGTGATATCGAGCGGCAGCGAGCCGGTGACGCTCTTCCAGGCGCGGCAAGCCTCGACGAAGGTCATGAGCTGACCCTTGTCGTCCTCGGCGCCGCGCGCGACGATGATCTTGCGGCCGTCCGCATGGTCGGTCACCACCGGCTCGAACGGCGGACGATGCCAGAGATCGAGCGGATCGACCGGCTGCACATCATAATGGCCATAGAACAGCACATGTGCGCGCTTGCCCGGGCCGGTGCCGTTGCTCTTGCCGACAATGGCCGGATGTCCGGCCGTGGGCCTCACTTCAGTCGCGAAACCGATGCTGGCGACGTCCGCCGCCAGATGATCGGCCGCCTTCCTGCAATCCCCGGTGAAGGCCGGATCGGCCGAGATCGACTTGATCCGCAGCAGGGTGAACAGCCGCTCGAGGCTCTTGTCGAAATCGGCATCGATGCGGTCGAGAACCGCCGGCAGCGCATTCGTTATCGTCATGATGTTTCTTCTCCGGATGCCTGAAGCGACTAGCGTCGCAGCAGGCTGCCTAAAACGTTGCGTACGATCGAACGGCCGATCGAGCCGCCGAGCGAACCGGCGACGGATTTGCCGAGACTCGCCGCAACATCTCCCGCGACCTTGTTGGTGACCGAGCGCGTCACGCTGCGCGCAACCACCTGCCCTGTGCTGAGGCGCCCGCGCGGAGTGTTGGTGCCAAAAATGGAGCCGACAATGGAGCCAACCTGTCCCAGAACACCGCCGCCTTCAGCTGGCGCTGCCGTTGCCGACACACGCTTTTGCAGCACCTCATAAGCGGACTCGGAATCGATCGTGGTGTCGTATTTTCCCTTCACCGGGCTTGCGGCCATGATCGCCTTGCGCTCCTCCGGCGTAATCGGCCCGATCCGGCCGGTCGGCGGGCGGATCATGACGCGCTCGACGATCGCCGGTGTGCCGTTGCCTTCGAGGAACGAGACCAGCGCTTCGCCCTTGCCGAGTTCGGTGATGACCTGCGCGGTATCGAGCTTGGGATTGGGCCGGAAGGTCTGCGCCGCAGCCTGCACCGCCTTCTGGTCGCGTGGCGTGAAGGCGCGCAGCGCGTGCTGAATGCGGTTGCCCAACTGGGCGAGAACCTTGTCCGGCACGTCGATCGGATTCTGGGTAACGAAATAGACTCCGACGCCCTTTGAGCGGATCAGGCGCACCACTTGCTCGATCTTGTCCATCAGTGGCTTCGGCGCATCGTTGAACAGCAGGTGCGCTTCATCGAAGAAGAACACCAGCTTGGGCTGCGGCGGATCGCCGACCTCGGGAAGTTCTTCGAACAGTTCGGACAGCATCCAGAGCAGGAAGGTCGCGTACAGTTTCGGGCTCTGCATCAGCTTGTCGGCGACAAGGATATTGACCATGCCGCGACCGTTGGCGTCGGTCCGCATGAAGTCCTTCAATTGCAGCGCCGGCTCGCCGAAAAACTTGTCGGCGCCCTGGTTTTCGAGCACCAGAAGCTGGCGCTGCATGGTACCGACCGTCTGTTTGGAGACGTTGCCGTACTGCGTGGTCAGTTCATCGGCGTGTTCAGCGATAAAGGACAGGATGCCGCGCAGATCCTTCATGTCGAGCAACAGCAGGCCCTGCTCGTCGGCGACGCGAAAGGCGATATTCAGCACACCTTCCTGCACGTCGTTCAAATCCATCATGCGCGACAGCAGTACCGGACCCATTTCCGAGACGGTCGCGCGCACCGGATGGCCCTGTTCGCCGAACACATCCCAAAATACCGTCGAGAACTGATCGGGTTTGAAGTCGAGCGCCATAGCCTTGGCGCGGCTGAGGATGAAATCCTTGGCCTCACCCGTTTCAGCGATACCCGAAAGGTCGCCCTTGATATCGGCTGCGAAAACCGGAACGCCGGCGCGGGCAAACCCCTCGGCCATCACCTGCAAGGATACGGTTTTTCCCGTACCGGTGGCGCCGGTCGCGAGCCCATGCCGGTTCGCGAGTGCAAGCGTCAGGAAGGCTGTTTGATCGCCTTCCTTCCCGATAAAGATGGCTTTGTCGGTATCGGCCGATTTGGTTGTCGTGGTCGCCGCGGCGGTCGCTTTCGCAGCGGTCGTGCTGGTTGTCTTGCTTTTCGCCTTGGCCATCGTCGCGCCTCTTGTTGCAGTATGTCGCCGCGCTGTCGAACAAATCGGTATGGGCTGCACGCAACATCTTGCAGCCAGATTAGAACGGGTCAACAGCCCTTGCCGATATGCGCGGCCAATTTTCCGGGATTGGATCGGCTGCTTTCGTCGTTTGAAGCCTTCCAGATCAAAAACATGTTCTCTGCTGCGGCATTATGGAGCGAAACTGTTCCGATCTCTTGCATCGTTGCAACAGTTGCCGCCGAGATGACGGCTAAATGCCGGTTCAAGTGCAGTCATCACTTGTAATTGGCGCAACACCCGCTCAAGATAAAATCGCAATCAAGGATCCGGCACTCAACCGGAGCAGTGGGGCGCCAATGAACAAACGGATGGACGGGCAGGCTTCAAATGCCAGCCTTGAGAAACCTGCGATAGGCAATCATGCCGGGCCGGGCCGATATTCCTGCATGATGATGCTCCAGTTGCTTCGGCATGAGCGGTTCCGCGACGACAGACGAAACGCGCTCCTCTCTCCGTAGACTCTTCTTAGTCGCGCGACAGTCTGCAAGACGCCGCTTGAACATTTCAGTTTTCCGAGTGCAATGACATATCCGATTTCACAGATTGACGGACTTGGGCTGCTCGCAGTGTCGAAGCTCAAGGCTCAGGGCATCCGCACGACGGATGCATTGCTTGAAAAGGCCAGCACGCTGAAGGGCCGTAAGAAGTTGGCGGCGGCGACCGGCATCAGCGAACAGCAACTGCTCGAATGGGCCAATATGGCCGACTATATGCGCGTTCCGGGCATGGGAAAGCGCAAGGCCGAGCTGGTCCGCGCGGCAGGCGTGCCAACGGTGCGGGAATTCGTCCAGCGCAACCCGGGCCGGCTGGCAAAAGCGATGGCGGAAGCCAATACCAAACGCAAACTGGTGAGCGTCCTGCCGTCCGAGAAATCGGTCGAGCAGTTGATCGCGCGCGCACGCAAACTGCCGCTGAAGATTTCCTACTGACGGCATGGAAAGCTGCGGGCGGCCAGCCGTTTAGCGCACCGATCCGGCCGGTTCCAAACGCCTTGACTCCCACCCATAGACCGCGCAAAGCCACCGCATGATCGAGGTGGATGTCCGGCGCCAGCACCAGGCCTTTCCCACGCAGCATCCGGTGCTGCAGCCGCTGCTCGCGCACCCCGTCCCGGCCGTCATGGGCATCCTCAATGTCACTCCGGATTCGTTTTCCGATGGCGGCAAATTCCTCGACCCCGATCTGGCGCTGGCACAGGCCAGACGCATGATCGCGGAAGGCGCCGACATTCTCGACATCGGTGCGGAATCGACCCGGCCTTATGGCTCCGCGATGCCTGTGTCGGCAGACGACGAAATGGAACGGTTGCGGCCGATCCTCGCCCAGGTCGTAGCCCTCGGAATTCCGGTCTCGATCGACACCATGAAAGCCAAGGTCGCGGCATGGGCGCTTGATCAGGGCGCGGTGATCGCCAACGACGTCTGGGGTTTGCAGCGCGACCCGGAGATGGCGTCCGTCGTCGCCGCCCACGGCGCGCCGGTGATCGTGATGCACAACCGCGACAGCGCCGATCCCGCCGTCGACATCATGGCCGATCTCGCGGTGTTCTTCTCGCGGTCGCTCGACATCGCCGCGAAGGCCGGCATTCCGGCGTCGCACATCGTGCTCGATCCCGGTATCGGCTTCGGCAAGACGCCGGAACAGAGCATGACGGCGCTGGCCCGCCTCGATGATCTGCGGCAGTTTGGATGCCCGATCCTGGTCGGCGCATCCCGCAAGCGCTTTATTGCGAGCGTAACGCCATCGGAGCCGCAGCAGCGGCTCGGCGGCTCGCTCGCGGCTCATCTAATCGCGGCAAACAGCGGCGCACGGATCATCCGCGCTCACGATGTCGCTGAAACCGTACAGGCGCTGCGTGTGAACGCGGCTATCGAGGACAAACGATGAGCGATATTATTTTCGTCAAGGGCCTGCTGGTCCATGCCCGTCACGGCGTCATGGACCACGAGGCACAGGTCGGTCAGCGTTTTGTCATCGACCTCGAACTCTTCATCGACCTGTCGGAATCATCCCGCACCGATAAGCTGGCCGATACGGTCTCCTATTCCAGCGTGGTGGCAACGGCGACCGCAGCCTTCAAGGATACCAACTACTACCTGCTGGAGCGTGCCGCCGGCGCTGTCGCCGACGCCATTCTCGCTACGTTCGAGCGTGTCAGCGCCATTCAGGTCACGGTCCACAAACCGCACGCCCCGATTCCGGCGATCTTCGACGACGTTGGTGTCATCATCACCCGCAGCAGGTCATAAGGGCGATGGCCAGTGTTCTGATCGCGCTGGGCGGCAATGTCGGCGACGTCCGCGCGACATTCAAAAAAGCAATCGCCAACATCTGCGGCATGACGCAGGCCGTGCTGGTGGCTCGATCTTCGGATTATACGACACCGCCATGGGGCGACGAGCAGCAAGCGCCTTTCGTCAACGCCTGTATCGAGATCGAAACCAGCCTCGATCCCCACGCGCTGCTGTTCACACTGCACAAGATCGAAAAGAAGTTCGGTCGCGATCGCGCCAATGAGCGGCGATGGGGCCCCCGCACCCTCGACCTCGATATCATCGCCTATGACGATGTCGGCCTGCAGAAACCCGAGCTGACATTGCCGCATCCCCGGTTGTTCGAGCGGGCCTTCGTGCTGGTTCCGCTGGCGGAAATCACCCCTGACCGGAGCATTGCCGGGAAAACCCCGCGCGACGCGCTGATCCCGCTCGCCAAAGACGGCATCGAGCGGCTGCCGGATATCGCGTAGCAGCCCAAACAACCATTTGGCTTGTGCGCCGCCGCATGGCATTTTCGGCCAACGATAAGCCCGCGCCGGAGTTAACCCGCTGAATGTCCACGGAAACAGATCATCTGCAACTCGCCGCCGACTTCAACCCCGCTACTCGGGAGGACTGGCGTAAACTGGTCGATGGCGTCCTCAAGGGCGGACCGTTCGAGAAGCTGATCGCCAAGACCTATGACGGCCTCAGCATCGAGCCGATCTACCAGCGTGCGCATAACGCGAGCGCGGTCCCCGGACGTCCGGCGGCGACGCCATGGCAGATCATTCAGCGTGTCGATCATCCGGATGCCGCGGCTGCCAACAAGCAGGCGCTGCACGATCTCGAGAACGGTGCGAATGGCCTGACGCTGGTGTTCGCCGGTGCCAACGGCGCTTATGGCCATGGGCTGGAGTCGACACCTGCCGCCCTCGCCCGTGCGCTCGACGGCATCTATCTCGATGCCGGAATCGGAATCGAATTCCAGATCGGCTTGCATTCGCGCGACATCGGCCGGCATTTCGCCGACCTGCTTGCCGCGCGGAAGATCGCTCCTGAAACTGTGGACGTGCGTTTCGGACTGGATCCGATCGGCGGCAGTGCGGTGCGCGGCGGCAACCAGGGAACATGGGAGAGCACGGCCAAGGTCTTCGGTGAGAAAATCACGAGCCTCGCAAAGCTCGGCTTCCGCGGGCCCTTCGCGGCGGCCGATGGCCGCGTGATCCACAATGCGGGCGGCTCGGAAGCACAGGAACTGGCCTTCGTGCTAGCCACTGCCGTCGCCTATCTGCGCGCGCTCGAAGACGCAGGCGTGGCGCTCGACGACGCCCGGCGCATGATCTACGCGCGGATGAGCGCCGACGCAGACCAGTTCATGACTCTGGCGAAGTTTCGCGCCCTGCGCCGCCTTTGGGCCGGTATCGAGCAAAGCTGCGGTCTCGCGCCCGAGCCGCTGTTCGTCGCGGCGGAAACGTCGTGGCGGATGCTGACGCAGCGCGACCCTTACGTGAACATGTTGCGCGCGACGATCGCCACCTTTGCCGCCGGACTCGGCGGCGCCAACAGCATCACCGTGCTGCCGCACACGCTGGCTCTCGGTCTGCCGGATATGTTGGCGCGGCGCATTGCCCGCAACACCCAGTTGATTCTGCTTGAGGAGTCCAATCTCGAGAAGGTGTCCGATCCCGCGGCCGGCTCCGGCGGCATCGAGGACCTGACCGACCATCTGTGCGAAGCTGTCTGGGCGCAGTTTCAGGAGATCGAACGGGCCGGCGGTGCGTTCGCTGCACTGGAACAGAACATCATCCAGAAGAAAGTCGCGACCGTGAGAGCCGCGCGCGACGCCAACCTCGCCAAGCGCAAAGAGGTGCTGACGGGAGCCAGCGAATTTCCGAACCTCTATGAAGCGGCAGCCTCCGTGCTGGAAGCCACACCTGTCACACTGCCGCCGGACGGCGAGGCAAAAGTCAGGTTCGATGCGCTGGCGCCTATCCGCCTCGCGCAGCCATTCGAGACATTGCGCGACGCCTCCGACGAAATTCTCGAAAAGTCCGGTGCGCGGCCGAAAGTCTTTCTCGCCAATCTCGGCAGCGCTGTCGACTTCACGGCGCGCGCGACGTTTGCCAAGAGCTTCTTCGAGACCGGCGGCATCGAGGCCGTCGACTCCGAAGGCTTTACCGATCCTGCCGTGCTGGCGGCCGCTTTCAAAGCCTCCGGTGCATCCCTCGCCTGCTTGTGCTCGTCGGACAAAGTATATGCCGCGCAAGCGGAACCGGCAGCCAAAGCCCTTCACGGCGCAGGAGCCAGGTATATCTATCTGGCAGGCCGCCCCGGCGAGCTTGAGACGGCCCTGCGCGCGGCCGGCGTGAATGACTTTGTGTTCGCCGGCGGCAACGCATTGACGATGTTGAGCGAAGCATACAACCGGATAGGTTGATGATGACATCCGCGACAACAGACCTGACTGGAGGCTGCCAGTGCGGCGCGATCCGCTTTGCGATCACGGCTGCGCCAGTGCGCGTCAGCATCTGCCATTGCCGGATGTGCCAGAAGGCGTCGGGCGGTCCGTTCGCGTCACTGGCCGACATCCGGCATGAAGATTTCCGCTGGACGCGCGGCACGCCATCGTCATTTCAGTCGTCATCGATCGCCGAACGCGATTTCTGCGCGGACTGCGGCACGCCGCTGAGCTATCGCCGCATCGGCGGGCCGAACATCGAGATCATGACCGGCGCGTTCGACAGGCCAGACGCCGTTGTTCCCGATTTGCAGTTCGGAACTGAGTCACAGCTCGGCTGGGTCGCGGGGATTGCGAGCATGCCCGGTAAAACCACGCTTGAAAATTACGGCCGTGACAGGCTGGACGCGATTGTCAGCCGCCAGCATCCCGATCACGACTGAAAGCCCCTGCCATGACCCCTTCGATGCTCCGGGCGTTTTGTGTTAGAATGGTGAGACTATGACCCGTATTCCGAATTTTGCTGATCTCGCATTCAAGCCGGGTACGCCGCCCGCCGACAACGACAGCAATGCGAAACCGTGGCTGACGCCGGAAGGCATCGAGGTCAAGTCGAGCTACGGCGAAGCCGACCTCAAGGGCATCGACTTCCTCGACACCTGGCCCGGCATCGCGCCGTATCTGCGCGGCCCCTACCCGACCATGTACGTCAATCAGCCGTGGACCGTGCGCCAGTATGCCGGCTTCTCGACGGCGGAAGATTCCAACGCCTTCTACCGGCGCAACCTCGCCGCCGGCCAGAAGGGCCTGTCGGTGGCGTTCGATCTCGCCACCCACCGCGGCTACGACAGCGATCATCCGCGTGTGTCCGGCGACGTCGGCATGGCCGGTGTTGCGATCGACTCGATCTACGATATGCGCACGCTGTTCGCGGGCATCCCGCTCGACCAGATGAGCGTGTCGATGACCATGAATGGCGCTGTGCTGCCGATTCTCGCGCTGTTTGTCGTCGCCGCCGAAGAACAGGGCGTGCCGCCGGAGAAGCTTTCAGGAACGATCCAGAACGACATCCTGAAAGAATTCATGGTGCGCAACACCTACATCTACCCGCCGTTGCCCTCGATGCGGATCATCTCGGACATCTTCGCTTACACCTCGCAGAAAATGCCGAAGTTCAATTCGATCTCGATCTCCGGCTACCACATGCAGGAAGCCGGTGCGACGCAGGACCTCGAACTCGCCTACACGCTGGCCGACGGTGTCGAATATGTCCGCGCCGGTATGGCCGCAGGCCTAGATATCGACAAATTTGCGCCACGCCTGTCGTTCTTCTGGGCGATCGGCATGAACTTCTTCATGGAAGTAGCCAAGATGCGCGCCGCCCGCCTGCTGTGGGCCAAGCTGATGAAAGAGTTCAACCCGAAGGATGTGCGCTCGCTGTCGCTGCGCACCCATTGCCAGACGTCGGGGTGGTCATTGACCGCGCAGGACGTGTTCAACAACGTCATCCGCACCAATATCGAGGCGATGGCGGCGACCCAGGGGCACACCCAGTCGCTCCACACCAATGCACTCGACGAAGCGCTGGCGCTGCCGACCGATTTCTCGGCACGCATTGCCCGCAACACGCAATTGTTCCTGCAGCAGGAAAGCGGCACTACGCGGATCGTGGATCCGTGGGGCGGCTCGTATTACGTCGAGCGCCTCACGCACGATCTCGCCGCCAAGGCCTGGGCGCACATTCAGGAAGTCGAGGAACTCGGCGGCATGGCCAAGGCCATCGAGGCCGGCGTGCCGAAATTGCGCATCGAAGAGGCTTCGGCGAAAACCCAGGCGCGGATCGACGCCGGACGGCAGTCGGTGATCGGCGTCAACAAGTACAAGCCGCAGAACGAAGCCTCCATCGACGTGCTGAAGGTCGAGAACTCCACCGTGCGGCGCCTGCAGATCGACAAGCTGTCGCGCCTCAGGAGCGAACGCAAGCAGGCGGACGTCGATGCTGCGCTCGCCGCTCTCTCCCGCAGCGCACAGGACGGACAAGGCAATCTGCTGGCGCTCGCCATCGACGCGGCGCGCGCGAAAGCAACCGTCGGCGAAATTTCGGACGCCATGGAAAAGGTCTTCGGCCGCCATCGTGCCGAGATCAAATCCATCACCGGCGTCTATAAACGCGAGGCCGCCACCATGTCCGACCGGGTCGAGAAATTGCAGACGCTGATCGATGCCTTCGAGGATGCCGAGGGACGCAGGCCACGCATTCTCGTCGCCAAGATCGGACAGGACGGCCACGACCGCGGCCAGAAGGTGATCGCATCGGCGTTCGCCGACGTCGGCTTCGACGTCGATATCGGGCCGCTGTTCGCCACCGCCGACGAAGCGGCGCGGCAGGCGGTCGAAAACGACGTCCACATTCTCGGCCTGTCGTCGCTGGCGGCGGCACACCTGACCGCCGTGCCCGAGGTGAAGGCAGCGCTGCATAAGCGCGGGCGCGATGACATCATGATCATCATCGGCGGCGTGGTGCCGCCGCAGGATTACGACGCGCTCTACAAGGCCGGCGCGGAAGCGATCTTCCCGCCCGGCACGGTGATCGCGGATGCTGCCGAAGAACTGCTCCGGAAGCTCACGGTCCGGCTCGGCCACCCGAGCGCGGCGGCGGAATGACATTGCGGCTCGCGGCAAACCTCACCCTCGCGGCAGCGCTCGTTTTGCCGCAAGCCGTTGTTGTCGCCGCCGAGCAGAAGCCCGACATCGCGATCAAGACCAAGGCGGTCGAGATCAAGGTGACGCTCGACAATACGATCCGGCAGAACGCTGCGCTTGCCGCCAACCTGCTTGCGGACAGCAAACGCTGGGCGGAAAGCAACCGCGCCGACGCCGCAAAGGAATATAAATCCTCACCGGAACTGTTCCGCGACGGACGCGCGTGGACCTTCGAGCGCGACTACACGGTGCAATCGATCATCGCCGGACGCTATGTCAGCGTATTGCGCACGATGTTCATCTATACCGGCGGCGCGCATCCCAACACCGATCTGAACACGATCCTGTGGGACGATACCGCGAAGAAGCCGATCAGCATCCGCCCGTTCTTCAAGGAACTGGCCGACAACGGCCCCACCCTCACGGCAATGCGTCGCGCGATCATCGCATCGCTGAAGGCCGAGAAGAAGGAGCGCGGCATCGACGAACCCGACGACAGCTGGACCAATGGCGTTGAGCCGAAGCTGCTCAGGATCGGCGCAGTCGAACTTGCCTCGTCAACGGAGGCCGGCAAGAGCGCCGGGCTGGTGTTCAACTATTCGCCTTACGCCGTCGGCTCCTATGCCGAGGGCTCGTATGAAGCATTCGTGCCGTGGGACGTGTTGAAGCCGTATCTCACCCCCGAAGGCAATGCGCTCTTCGGCGGCAGCCGCCCGGCTGAAAAGAATACGTCAAGAAAATAGAACGAACCGCCACCCGTTCCGCATCAGCGACAGGGATAGTTCTGCCGTGAATTTTCCTCACGCAGATCGCTACGCCGCGTTCCGCACCCTTGCATGACGTGTTGCGCCGCAATCATTCACGCGCTTGCGAGGATGCGGCAAAGATGCCTAGTATGTTGTCGTACGAGCGCCGGGTTCACTGGCGCCATGGGGAGAAACGTCATGTCTTCGATCACGCGCCGCGATTTCGCGGTGTCGGCGGCGGCTGTAGCTGCCAGTGCCGGCCTCGGACTGAAACCTTCCTTCGCACAGGCGAATTACCCGAGCCGGCCGATCCAGTTGATCTGCCCGTGGGGCGCGGGCGGCGGCACCGATGCCACCGCGCGCATCGTCGGCGGCCTGCTCGAAAAGGAATTCGGCCAGCCGGTCAACGTGGTCAATCGCACCGGCGGATCGGGTGTGGTCGGCCACTCCGCGATCTCCACCGCAAATCCGGACGGCTACACCATCGGCATCATCACCGTCGAAATTTCGATGATGCACTGGGCCGGCCTCACCCAGTTGACGCCAAAGGATTTCACCCCGCTGGCGCTGATGAATGAAGATCCGCCGGGCATCCAGGTGAAATCCGATTCTCCCTACAAGACAGTCCAGGATCTCGCGGCCGCCATCAAGGCGGCACCTCCCGGCAAGTTCAAGGCATCCGGCACCGGCCAGGGCGGCATCTGGCATCTCGCGCTGGTCGGCTGGATGCAGGCGATGGGCCTGCCGCCGAACCAGGTTGCGTGGGTGCCCTCGAACGGGGCCGCGCCCGCGGTGCAGGATCTTGCGGCAGGCGGCCTCGACGTTGTCACATGCTCGGTGCCGGAAGCACGCGCGATGATCGACGCCGGAAAGGTGAAGAGCCTCGCGATCATGGCGCCGAAGCGCGCCGCGACCTTCCCCGATGTGCCGACGCTCAAGGAAGCGATGAACATCGATTACTCGACCGGCGCCTGGCGCGGCTTTGCCGGACCGAAGGGACTGCCGGAACCGATCGCCGCCAAGCTCACCGCCGCGATGAAGAAAATCTACGCCTCCAAGGAATACAACGACTTCATGTCGTCGCGCGGCTTCGGAGTCGTTTGGGATGATGCCGCTGGTTTCGCGACCTTCATGGACGCCAGCGACAAGCAGAAGGGCGAAGCGATGAAGGCGGCAGGAATCGCCAAGACCTGAACCGATCCTCGCGACCGCAAATAACAAAGAGCCGACACAGATCGGAGATCTGCGATGCGCCTGTCTGACAAGGTCACCGGCCTTTTCATCGCCGGGTTGGGATGTGCTGCCGCCTATGGCGGCTCGCTCCTGCCGCCTGTCCCCGGCCAGGAAGTCGGCCCCAACGTGTTTCCGATGGTCATCGGCCTTGGACTTGCCGCATGCGGCACCATGATCGCGCTGGGGATCGGTCACAAGTTCGAGGAAGACGCCGAGGCCGAACTTCTCGCGATCGAAGGACCGCCCCCTGAACCGGAAACGAAAAGCCCATTCGCCGGCTTGCGGGTGCTGATCCCGCCGGCGCTGCTCGTTTTCTACGTTCTCGCTGTCGATCGCCTGGGCTTTCTGCTGACAGCGGCGATCATGGCTTTCACCATCGCCAAAACATTGGGCGCACGGCTGCAGCTCGCGATCCCGGTCGCCCTGCTCGCTCCGATCGGCGGTTATTTGATTTTCGCCAAGCTCCTTCGTGTGCCGTTGCCCGACGGCTTTCTGCCGATGCCATGGTGATCGATGGAAACGTTTATTGAAGCGTTCCGGCTCGTTCTTGCGCCTGAAGTCCTAATCGCTATTGCACTATCATCCATTTATGGCCTTGCGGTCGGTTCGCTGCCCGGCTTGTCGGCCACGATGGCGACCGCGCTGCTGGTGCCGGTCACGTTCTATCTGTCGCCGATCGCCGCGATCGCAGCGATCGTATCGGCTTCAGCCATGGCTATTTTCTCCGGCGACATTCCGGGCGCGCTGCTGCGTATCCCCGGCACACCGGCGTCCGCCGCCTACACCGACGAAGCCTACGCCATGACCCGCAAGGGCCAGGCCGAACTGGCGCTCGGCGCCGGCCTTTGGTTCAGCGCCATCGGCGGCATCGCCGGCACGATCTCGCTGATGGCGCTGGCGCCGCCTTTGGCCGACATCGCATTGAGCTTCTCGACCTTCGAGTATTTCTGGCTCGCCTTCCTCGGCCTGATGTGCGCGACGCTCGTTGCGCGCAGTTCGCCGGTGAAGGCAATCGCCAGCATGTTGCTGGGCCTCCTGATCGCCTGCGTCGGCATGGAAAATCCCGGCGGCATCCCGCGTTTCACCTTCGGGCTGACCGATCTGCTTGGCGGCATCGAGGTGATCCCGGCGCTGGTCGGCGTGTTCGCCGTGGCCGAAGTAATGCGGGCGATGGCCTCCCCCGAGCCGCCGCAATTGCCCAAGCGCAAATTCGGCAGCATCCTCGCCGGACAACTTCATCTGACCGGCAAATACTGGTGGCCGATGACCCGCGGCAATATCGTCGGCATCATCATCGGCGTGCTGCCGGGCGCCGGCGCCGACATGGCGGCGTGGGTGAGCTACGCGATGTCGAAGCGCTTCTCGAAGGAAAAAGAGAAGTTCGGCACCGGCCACGTCGAGGGCCTGGTCGAAGCCGGAGCGAGCAACAATGCGAGCCTCGCCAGCGGCTGGGTGCCTGCCCTGTTGTTCGGCGTGCCGGGCGACACCATCACCGCGATCGCCATCGGCGTCCTGTACATGAAAGGCCTTAATCCGGGGCCGACGCTGTTCACTGAAAAAGCGTCGAGCATGTACGCGATCTACATCATCTTCATTATCGCGAACATCATCATGATCCCGCTCGGCATCGTGATGATCCGGCTTGCAAGCCACGTGTTGCGGGCGCCGCGCTCATCGGTGATGCCGATCATCCTGCTGTGCTGCGCGCTCGGAACCTTCGCGACCGGCAACAGCCTGTTCGCGGTGCTGACGGTGGCGGCATTCGGCATCATCGGTTATGTCATGGAAGCCAATGGCTATCCCGTCGCGGCGATGGTGCTCGGCATCGTGATGGGGACGATGGTCGAGCAGAGCTTCGTTACCTCGCTGATCAAGTCGGACGGCAGCATCCTGCCGTTCTTCGAGCGGCCGGTGTCGCTGATTCTTGCCGCGATGGCGATCGGGGCGCTGGTCTGGCCGATTCTGATCTGGATCTGGCGACGGTCAACCAAAGGCAGAATCGCGGCTCGCCCCGCACCGGCGGGAAAATGACGCGCGGTGCGGCGAACGTATCCTGTCGACATCGCCGGGATGATAGCGGCGAACCCTCGCCCCTGACGCCCAATCGTTGTAAACGGACACCATGGTTCCGTCCGCGCCCGCCGCCAATCCCGATATCAAGACCCTTGCTGCCCGCGTTCGCGATGGCGACCGCGCGGCGCTGGCCCGCGCCATCACCCTGATCGAAAGCCGCCGTGCGGACCATCAGGCCGCCGCGCGCGAGCTGGTGCAGGCACTTCTTCCGGCGACGGGCAAGGCGATCCGTGTCGGCATCACCGGCTCGCCCGGCGTCGGCAAATCCACCACTATCGATGCGCTCGGCATGGCGCTGATCGCCAAGAGCCACAAGGTCGCGGTGCTGGCCGTCGATCCGTCATCGGCGCGCACCGGCGGCTCGATCCTCGGCGACAAGACCCGGATGGCGCGGCTTTCCGCCGAAGACAACGCCTTCATCCGGCCCTCGCCGTCATCCGGCACGCTGGGCGGCGTCGCCGCCAAGACCCGCGAGGCGATGCTGTTGTGCGAGGCCGCTGGCTTCGATGTGATACTGGTGGAAACCGTCGGCATCGGCCAATCCGAAACCGCCGTCTGCGACATGACCGATTTCTTTCTCGCCCTGATGCTGCCGGGAGCCGGCGACGAATTGCAGGGCATCAAGAAAGGCCTGGTCGAACTCGCGGACATGATCGCGGTCAACAAGGCTGATGGCGATAACATCAAGCGGGCGAAAACCGCCGCCGCCGAATATCGCAGCGCGCTTCGCATTCTCAAGCCGCGATCCGAACACTGGCACCCGCCGGTGATGACCTATTCGGCCGTAACCGGCGACGGCATCGACGGCCTGTGGCAGAAGATTCTCGATCACCGCACGGCGACCAACGCCTCGGGCGATTTCGCCGCGCGACGCCGCGAGCAGCAGGTCAAGTGGATGTGGGCGATGCTCGAGGACAGGCTGAAGGCACGGCTGCGTGCCGATCCGGCCATGCGGGCGAAAGTCAAACAGACCGAAACCGCCGTCGCCGATGGCCGCATGACGCCGGGGGTCGCCGCCGATACGATCTCCGCGTTGCTGAGATGACGAACAGGCTGCGTATACTCATCACCGGATTCCGTCCGTTTCCCGGCGCACCCTACAACCCGACCGAAAAGCTCGTCGACCGGCTGGTGCGCCTGCGGCGGCCACTGCTCGCGAATGTCGAGCGGATCGGCCATGTTTTCCCGGTCAGCTACATCGCGGTCGATCGCGACCTGCCGATGCTGATCGCCACACACCGTCCCGATGCGCTTTTGATGTTCGGGCTTGCTGCGCGAACCGCTCACCTGCGGATCGAAACCCGTGCCCGCAACATCGTCACTCAACTGTGGCCTGACGCCGACCACGCGCGGGTCGACAGCCGGAGCATTGCCCACGGTGCGATGTCCACACTGAGCTTCGGTCCGCACAGCGGGAAGCTGCTGCGCGCGGCTCACGACACCGGCATCGACGCGAGACCCTCGCTGAGCGCCGGATTTTATCTGTGCAATTATCTGAGCTGGCGCGCGATCGAAGCAACACGAACAGCCAACGGGCCTCGCCTCGCCGCCTTTGTCCACGTGCCGCTTATGCCGCGCGACCCAGTCCATTCCCGAACAGCGGCGCACGCCATGACTTTCGAGGAACTGGTCGACACCGGCGAAGCATTGCTCGTGGAAACCGCACGGCTCGCGCGAGCAACGACGAAGAAAATGTGAACCCCGGACTACCGTTTACGTCTGGCAGCCATACCGCACGACCGGTTGTGCAGCGCAATATAAGCCGCTATCTCAATCTAAACCATTGAGATTCCTGACATATCCGACACCAATGCTGATGGATGGGTGCCAGCAACCCATCGCCCTATGGGCTTTCCCGAATTCGTCGTGATGGTTGCCGCCATTATGGCGCTGAACCCGATGGCGATGGATCTGATGCTCCCGGCGCTGCCGGATGTCGGCGCGAACTTCGGAATCGACAACGCCAACCGCCTGCAAGCGGTGCTGTCTGTCTTCATGACCGGCTTTGGCCTTGGGCAGTTCATCATCGGGCCGCTGACAGACCGATACGGACGCCGGCGAATTCTGATCGGCGGCATGGTCCTGTACACGCTGGCGAGCGTGGCTGCGGTGGCCGCACATTCGTTCGAAATGCTGCTGGTCGCGCGAGCGCTGCAAGGCCTTGGGACTTCGGCGACGCGCGTGATCGCCACGTCCATTGTGCGCGACTGCTACAGCGGACGCCGCATGGCGAGCGTGATGTCGCTGGCGATGATGATCTTTATCTCGGTGCCGGTGCTTGCTCCCTCGCTTGGGCAAGCAATCATGCTGGCGTCGCAGTGGCGCGGCATCTTCCTCGTCCTGATGGTGTATGGTGTGCTGGCGCTGATCTGGTGCGCCGTGCGTCTGCCGGAAACACTGCCGCCGTCCGAACGAAAATCCCTCGCCATCCGTGACGTTCTCGACAACTACCGGCAAACGGTCACGAACCGTCAGACCTTCGGCTATGCACTTGCCGCGGGCTGCGTACAGGGCACGCTGTTCGGCTACGTCTTTTCGTCGCAGCAGATTTTCACCGGCATCTACGGCCTCGGCCATTATTTCCCGCTGGCCTTCGCTGCGGTCGCCATCGGCGTCGCCATCGCCGGCTTCCTGAACTCGCGGATTGTCGGGCGGTTCGGCATGCGCGTGATTTCCCATGCCGCACTGATCGGTCAACTGGCCGCGGCCATCGCCATGCTTGTTGCGGCCGATCTCGGCCATCTGCCGCTGCCGTTGTTCATGGTCCTGTCGATCCTCAACCTGTTCACCTTCGGGCTGATGTTCTCGAACTTTACCGCGCTCGCAATGGAGCCGCAGGGCCATATCGCGGGAACGGCCTCCTCGTTGTTCGGCTCGATGACGACGCTGATCGGAATCGTCGTCGGCTACGCGATCGGGCAGTTGTACAACGGCACTCTGGTGCCTCTTGCCACCGGCGCCTTCCTCTCCGCCCTCACCGCGCTTGTCATTGTGATGGTGGTCGAACGAGGCCGGCTGTTTGTCCCGCACAATAAACCGATCTGAAGCGGCGCGGATTTCATTAACCCTACCGCAGGAACCAGCGACGTTTCCTGCCGCATCCGCATGATATGAACCATTCCCGCACTAGGTTATGTGCGGGAGTTTCATCATGGATATCAGCCGTCGCCATCTTCTCAACGTTGCCGGAGCAACCGCCGGTGCCGCCGCAATCACAGCGGAGCCCGCGCGAGCCGCGCCGCTGACCGCAACGCTTGGCCGCGACGTCACGTACTATGGCGTAAGATCGGACAGTTCCTCCAATCAGACCGTCGCCCTGCAGCGCGCCATCGACGAGGCTGCGCGAGACCGCATCCCGCTGGCGCTGCCGCCAGGCGATTACCGCACCGGCGCCCTGAAACTGCCGAACGGCGCTCAACTCACCGGCGTACGCGGCGCCACCCGCCTGCGTTTTAGCGGCGGCGCTTCGATGTTCGCGAGCGAAGGCGCCGGCAACATCGTCCTTTCCAATCTCACAGTGGATGGCGGCGGCCTGCGCCTGCCCGAACGGCGCGGACTGGTTCATTGCGTGAGCGGCACCGGCATTCACATCGTCGATTGCGACATTGTCGGCAGCGGCGGCAACGGCGTCTGGTTCGAGAACGTCGCCGGCGAAATCCGCGGCAACACCATCCGCGCCGTCCAGACCACCGCGATCGTCTCGTTCGACGCGCTCGGGCTGATCGTCGGCCAGAACACCATTCAGGACACCTCCGACAACGGCATCGAAATCCTGCGCACCGCCATCGGCGACGATGGCACCATGGTGATCGATAACCGCATCGAGGACATCAAGGCGGGCCCCGGCGGCTCCGGCCAGCACGGCAACGCGATCAACGCATTCCGCGCCGGCAACGTGATCGTGCGCGGCAACCGGATCCGCAACTGCGACTATTCCGGCGTGCGCGGCAACTCGGCATCCAACATCCAGATTCTCGGTAACAGCATCAGCGACGTGCGCGAGGTGGCCCTTTACTCGGAGTTTGCATTCGAGGGCGCGATCATTGCCAACAACAGCGTCGATCTGTGCGCCACCGGCGTCTCGGTCTGCAATTTCAACGAAGGCGGCCGCATCGCCGTCGTGCAGGGCAACATCCTGCGCAACATCCTGCCCAAGCGCCCGATCGGCACCGCACCCGACGACGATGGCGGCGTCGGCATTTACGTCGAAGCGGATTCCACCGTCAGCGGCAACGTCATCGAGAACGCGCCATCATTCGGCATCGTCGCCGGATGGGGCAAGTATCTGCGCGACGTCGCTATCACCGGCAACGTCGTCCGCAATGCCAATGTCGGTATCGGCGTCTCGGTTGTGCCGGGCGCGGGATCGGTGCTCGTCAACGACAACATGATTTCCAGCACCGCGCGGGGCGCGATCGTCGGCCTCGATCACGAAAAGCCGGTGACCGGTGATCTGATCAAGGAAGGGACGTCACGATTTCCCCAGATCGTGATTGGCTCCAACGCCGTCCGCTAATACAGCGAACGATCGCGGCGGCGCATCCTCCAACCCGATAAACACCTGATCGAGAGAGACCTCGACCGGCTTGTCGTTAAGCGGGTCCGGCGGCGCGAGCTGCTGCCACACCTTGAGCGCTGATCGGGCTTCCTGGACCATCTCGAGAAATTTGACCTCGCCGTGATAGCGTTTCCACCGGCCGGTTTGATAAAGTTCGATGAGATGATCAAGGCGCCGCTCGGCCAGCATCCGCCAGCGGACAACGATGTTGCGTCCAAGCAGCGTGTCGGGTGAATGCGCCATGGCGCGATATCCATGAAAAATGCTGATGCAAACGCGGTGCACTCGACCTGAACAAATACAGGACTCGTTACGGCCCATGTGTCATGGACCGCCAAGCAACATCACTGACTTGTAATCAACTGGCTCCGTTCCCGCGAACCAACAGCGGAAAATACGCGGACCTATACCCCTACAGCCGCGAGCAGTCTGACTGATTCTTTCGCCGCTGGCGCGAAATACTGCATCCCCTACTGTCCGGCCGCTCGCCCCGATGCGGTCGCCACCGGTGCCGCGACCGCCGAGACGGCGGCGTAGGCATCGACCTCCCCCGCGCCGAACTGGGTATCACGGCCCTTGGGGCCGAGATCGCGTGCCGAAGATTCCAGCGCGAGACGCAGATCGCCGGGCGACAGTTCGGGATTGCGGGCGATCATCAGCGCTGCCAGTCCGCTGACGAATGCCGCCGACAAGGACGTGCCGGACGAGATGCGGTATTTGCTGTCAGGTACCGCCGCCAGAATGTCGACGCCGGGGGCCGCCAGCGCGACATAGGCGCCCTGGTTGGCGCCGCTGAACAGGCGGTCCGATGAATCGGTTGCAGTCACCGCGATCACGTTGCGATCGGCGCCGGGATACAGCGGCGGAGACTTCGGCCCGGCGTTGCCGGCTGCCGCAATCAGCACGATCTTCTTCGCCGCGGCGGCTGCGAGGCCGCGCTCCAGGATCGGATCATGCGGACCGGCGAAGCTCATGTTGATGACCTGTGCCTGATGGGACACGGCATAATCGAGGCTCTTCAGGATCACGAAGGTCGAGCTTTCGGCGCCCGACTTCTTCTCACCGAACGCGCGGATCGCGAGCAGACGCGCCGACGGCGCGGTCCCGGTCAGCCGCCCGTGCCCGGCGATGATGCTGGCGATCGTCGTGCCGTGAGCATGGGCGCCTTCCTTGCTCGCCAGCGCGTCGAACGTCTCGACGATCGAGCCCGCCAATTCCGGATGATTGGCATCGACCCCGGAATCGATCACCGCGATGCGAACGTCGGCGCCAGCCGACAAGGCGTGAGCCGCCGGCAGCCGCAGCTTCCCGGATGCATAGCCCTCAGGACCGTCCGCGGATTTTGCCGGCTCGGCGGATGACGCCTGCTGCAGACGGAAGATGTTGTTGCGCTGGGCCGACCTGACGCCGCCATCCGCCACCAGTTCACGAACGACCTGATCGACGGTGCGCTTATCCGAAATCCGCCAGCGGAAGAACGTGCTGCCGAGGGTTGGGATATTTTGCGATTCCACCCGCGTCAGGCGATGGCGGCGCGCGATGTTATTGACTGCGGTCTCGTTCGGATTGCCTTCGAGTTCGATCACCACCTCTTTCGCGACGTAGCTGTTGTCGGCAACCGTTGGCGTATTGGCCCGTCTGCGGCGCGGCGGATCCTTGCGAACCGTCTTCGGCGGCCCGTTGTAATCCGGTGGCCCATCGAACTCCTGGACATACGGCCGTGGCCGGCGACGAGGCCGGTGGATGTCCTGATAGTCGAGATTGGGCGAATAGCGGACATGCGGGTTGATAGAAATCCGTGGACCCGCATTGATGTTCGGCCCAACGCTGGGTCCGATACTGGGGCCGCGCCCGACAGTCGCGAACTGGGCAAAGGCTTGCGGGGTCGCACAGATCACCGCGAGTGCAGCGATCCCGAGAAGGCGCATCCATTTCGACGATCTGTCGGAAAACCCTGGATTTCGGCTGTTTTTGCGATGGTCAGTCATCTTGCGTCCTCGCGGTTCGCGGCCAACGCAGAAGTGCGTTACTCAGCCGGCAACGCCTGCGTCACGATCTTCTCGCCCTGCACGCGCGCCATCAACTGGTCGGCTTCCTGCTTGGGCAGCGCCTTGTCGCCGAACCGGATGCGGAACATGCCGGCCTTGGGTCCGGAAACGATCGAGGCATTGTAGCTGTCGAGGAACTGCGTGATATCGGCCAGCCGCGCATCGGGCGCAAAACGCACCAGCGCCACGGTCCCTGCCCTGGACTGTCCTTCAACAGATGCCGTCTGGAACGAGCCGCCGCGATCCTTGACGAGGGTTCCTATCACCCCGGCCTGCAGCAACAGCGCCAGTGCCCCGACAACCGCCGAATAGGCGAGCGTCCGCGGTGACAGGCTGGCAAAAAATCCCGCGATCCGTGACATCGAATTGAGCGATGATGACGCGGTGCGGGCAGGCTCGGCGTCGATCGCGTCGAACAGCTTCTGCAGCGCCCGCGCCGACGGCGCGCCGAGACTTTCGTTGAGCAGGATGGTCTCGGCGTATTCGTCCTGGATCTCGGCATACTGCCGGGCCAGATCGGGATCCTTCGCCATCGCTTCTTCAACGCGCTGTGCATCGCGCGCGTTCAGCGTGCCAGCGGCATGGAACGGCAACAACTCCTCGATCTCCGAGGGCGTCCGATCCACCGCATCCTTGCTCTGCGCCATCATGGCCAACCTCGCTCGATCCCGGCTGCCCTCAGCAGCTCGGCCAGTTTCTTTCGCGCATAGAACAGGCGCGTCTTGACCGTGTTCTCGGGGATACCGACGATCTCTGCCACCTCCTCCACGGACTTCTCGTGGTAGTAGACAAGATCGACAATCTCCCGATGTTCCGGCGAAAGTGCGGTCAGGCAATTTCGCAACGCGTTACCCGTATCCTTCTTGGCGACGACGGTTTCCGGATTGTCGGACGTATCCTCGATCGCAGCAGCCGCATCGTCGTCCAGCTCCGCCTCCTTCCTTTTGCGGAGGGCGGACAGAGCCTTGAATCTCGTGATCGCCAGCAGCCAGGTCGATACGGCGGAACGGCCTTCGAACTTGCCGGCCTGACGCCAGACATCGAGAAAGACCTCGCTGATGAGATCTTCCGCGATCGACTCGTTGCGGACCAGCCGCAACGCAAAGCGAAACACCCGAACATGGTGCCTTCCGTAAAGCACCTGCATCGCAAGCCGGTCACCTTGGGCGATGCGCGCGATCAGAGTTTCGTCCGAAACCGCGTGTGTTGCACTCAATGGCCGTCTCACAAGGTTGGTCGCACGGAGTCGTGAAGGGGTTCGATCCAGCCGTAAAAACATTGAGGCTCGCCGGAACGTCCCCAATCGGCGGTTGAAGAGCAAAATGCCCTTGAATCGTAAACAAGAGCAAGACGATGGAGGGATATGAGTTAGATGGTATTATAATACAGGGTCACATCCTCCGGTCCATCGCGAGCCGAATGCGGATAGCAGGCCCTTCCTCGCCCACCTCCGATCAGCGGCCCGACACGCGGAATTTCCTTTTTTAATCAAGCTGGTCACTGTCGCTCGACGCCCGCTGATACCAAACCTAAACGGTTTTTCCCGTAGATTCCGGCTGGAACCCGAAAGACGCACATGCAGACCGCCGCGCCTTCCCTGACGAGCATTGCCGGCCCGGATGCCGCCGACGGCGATTTGACGCCGGACCTTCTGGCGCGACGTGCGAGGCAACGCCGGCAGATGCTCGGCATGGTGGCGTTGAGCTATGTCGTCGACGGGCTGATCCTCTTGATCTACGCGTATGCCGGCTCAACCCCGCTATCGACCGCGCCCGCTTATGTCATCTGTGGCCTGCTGTCCGTCAGTTCGTTCTGGGCGTTGTCCGAGACACGGCTGAACGACCGCTTCAAGGATCATTACTTCGTCGTACAGCAGTCAAGCGTCAGCCTGGTCATCATGCTGATGTTTCTCTACATCGCGCCGGAAGTAGGCTGCGTGTTTCTGTGTTCGCTGTTCGTGATCTTCGCATTCGGCTCCCTGCGATCGACACCGCAGCAGACCGCGGTCCTGTGGACGGTGATGACGTTCGGTCTGGCAGCGCTGTTCCTGATGACCGACAAGCCGATCGACATGCCGAACAACACCTATATCGAGCGTCTGGCGACGCTGATGGTGTTTGTCATGACGATTGGACGCTGCATGTTCGTCGGCATCTTCAGCAGCTCGCTTCGTGAATCCCTCTACAAGAGGGGCATTGAGCTCAGGGAAGCCTACAAGCGGATCGAAGAACTCGCCGAGCTCGACGAACTCACCGGCTCGTTCAACCGGCGCAGCATCATGCGCTCGCTCGACGATGAGGTTGCCAGGGCGCACCACACCAACATGCCCTGCTCCGTCGCGCTGATCGATCTCGACTGGTTCAAGAAGATCAACGACCTGTTTGGCCACCCGACAGGCGACGAAGTCCTGCGGACATTCGCGATCACAATGTTCGCGAATATTCGCGGCATCGACAAATTCGGCCGTTACGGCGGCGAAGAATTTCTTCTGATCCTGCCCGAGACCACTGATCAGGCTGCGGAACGCACGCTGGATCGCCTGCGCGCGATCATCGCCGATCTCGACTGGAGTACGTTCTCCCACAGCATGACCGTAACCATTTCAGCGGGCGTCGTGGCGCTGCAACCGAATGAGACGCCGGACAGCGTGCTTGCCCGAGCCGACGCCGCGCTTTACCGCGCAAAGGACATGGGCCGAAACAGAATTATTAAGGGATAGCGCGCGGCGGGGCAGCGAAGAACACACGCTGCCGTTGACGATCGAATATTTCAGGACAGAAGTCATGATTTCGAAACCTTCCAGTTTCTCCACCACGCTGCTCGGCGAGCTGCAGGACGCGCTTCGCAATGGCAATGTGGCCCGGCGGGTCGAAACCCTTCGCCGTGTGACCGACTTGTTCGTGCTGTCTGCAAGCTACTATTCCGACGACCAGATCGCGATCTTCGATGACGTGTTCCATTATCTGATCCAGCGCATCGAAACATCGGCGAAGGCGCTGCTTGCAAACCGGCTGGCGCCGATCTCGAAAGCTCCGCCGCAACTGATGTATACGCTTGCGTTCGACGACCTGATCGAGGTCGCCGCACCGGTGCTATCGATGTCCGATCGTCTCGACGACGATGCCCTGGTTGAGAGCGCCCGCGAAAAGAGCCAGGAGCATTTGCTTGCGATTTCAAAACGAAAGGTTCTGAGCGGCGCGGTCACCGACATTCTTGTCGAACGAGGCAATGATGAGGTCGTGGGAAGCACCGTGGACAATCCGGGAGCGCAATTCTCCGAGCAGGGTTTCGACCGGCTGCTGTCGCGCGCCGATGGCAATGACGGCCTCGCAGCCCGCGTCGGATTGCGGAAATCGGTCCCGCGGCATGTTTATCTGAAGCTAATAGCAAGGGCGTCGGCTTCGGTCAGGGCGAGACTGGAAGCCGCCAACCCGCAGATGGCGAGCGACGTTTCCTCCGCCGTCAGCGAAGTTGCCCGTCGTGCAAGCACGGATACGGACGCTATCAGCGAGGAAACTACGCAGGCGCAAAATCTCGTCAGATCTCTCCACAACGACGGCCGGCTTAACGAATCCCAGATCGCCGCGTTCGCCAACGCCGGACGTTTCGATGAAACCATCGCCGCGATTGCGGCACTGACCAACATGCCCATTTCAAGCGTCGAGAGCATGATGACCGAGGCTGGATCCGAGGGCCTGCTGGTGCTGGCGAAGGTGATCGGCCTGTCCTGGCCGACATTGCGGACAGTCATGGCGATGCGCGACAAACTCGCCGGGTACGAGCCGGTCGCCGATCTTGACGAGTATCAGGAGAACTACGACATGCTGCGCGCTTCGACTGCGCAGCAGGTCCTGCGGTTTCACCGTATGCGGCAGACAACCGAGCAGGCCGAACCTGCGGCCTGAACGGCCGCCGGATTTCAATTACATTTTCAGAATGCGTGCGCCAGCCATGGCGCCAACCGCCGCCGTTACAAGCGCCGCGATCGTGTACCAGGCCGTAACGAACAGCGGCGAGTCGTCGGTGCAATGACTTGCATACAGCGTTGCCGCAAGCCCCGCCGACAGCAGACCGGCAAACGCACCGGTCAACGCCGGGCGGGCCGGAGCGCCGCGGCGCAGTGTCAACAGCGCCCCGATCAGGAACGGCAGCGCCAGCAGCGGGATCGCTATCATGCAAGTCATCGAATTCTTGCCGATCAATCGCGTGCTCCATCCCGCGCGCTCATTGACCGCGAGATCGCTGGCAATACCGATGCCAAGCAACCCAAGGGGCACAGCCAGCAGCCATACCCACTTTCCTAACGATGCCTCTGGCCGCGACAGATGCAAGCTGACGGCAATCGCCGCCGACGCGAGCGTAATGGTGACGATGAACTTCAGATCGAAGAACGGGTTGTGCATCGCCGTCATCACATCCGAACGCATGCCAAGCGACATCATGAACATCGCGACGGACACCGGCAGCGCCGCAACCAGTGCGGCGAGGAACCAGACCCAGACCGGTTGCATGCGCCAGTCATGATCGCTGGTGAGGCCGGAAATGAGATCGTCGGTTTTCATCTTCATTCCTTGCGCAGGCGCGATGAAAGGTTGGACAGGCCGCGATGCAGGGCGACGCGCACCGCAACCTCCGTCATCGCAAATTTGGCGGCGGTGTCCTTGATCGAAGCGCCATCGACAGCGATGGACTGCAGCACCTCACGCTGCCGGGCCGGCAATCCCGCAAGATGCGTTGCGACTTCACCCGCGGGAACTGTTTCCTCGGGCTGCTCGCCGGGCAGCGTTTCGGAAAAATCATCGATATTGACGAAGACGCGCCGGCCACGGCGGCGCAAGGCATCGATCAGCTTGTTGCGGGCAATCGCGAACAACCACGGCGCGAACAGCGCGTCCGGCCGCCACGTGTGTCGCTTCAGATGCACTGCGAGCAAGATGTCCTGCACGATATCCTCGGACTGATCTGCCGGTTGTCCGGCCCTGACGAGGCCACGGCGCGCGGCCGCTCTCAGGACCGGCGTGACGGACCTGAGCAAACGATGATAGGCGCTCTTGTCGCCGGCATTGGCGGACCGCATCAATTCGGTCCACTCCGTTTCACGTTCGCGCACGAGCGCTCCCATCAGGCATTACGTGCCTGTTCCTAAGGTGTTACGGCGGGATATCGCGATCACGGAATCGTGAGAATCGGGATTTTGATCGGGATCTGCCTTGGTTTTGCCCTTTCCGTCAAAAAATTCCTACTTTTCGCCGCTCTGCGGTCACGAGGGGAGTTTTTCTGAAGGTACGGGGCAGGCATGGGGAGATTGCTATGCAACTCAAGGCCTTCTGGCGTTCATTGATCGCCGCTGCAGCGATTGCAATTTTTTTTGGCGGAACGGCGCAGGCACAGACGTCCCGTGCCGCGACGCAGGCTGAGGCCGGGAAGCCGCTGGCGCTTGGTAAATATGTCAAACACCGGTCGCGCCACGCGAAAAAGAAGGCGACCCGCCATTCGCGCCACGTGAGCAAGAAAACCGCCAAGAAATCGAGCGTGTCCCGTAAATCTACGGAAAGAACGGCAGCGACTAAGAAGGACATCAAGGACAGCGCCAAGACCGCATCGGTCAGGAAGGCTGCTGAAGAATTGTCCGCGGTTGCGAATGCCCGCGCTGAGCTCAACACAAGCGATCAGCGGGCCTCCGATATGGCGGCCGCCTTGAAGTTCTATACTCCATCACGGCATGAAAACGCCAACGCGAGTGGCACGCAGATCAGCGCATCGGATGAGTTGAACGATCTCGACAAGGCGGCCAATGCCGCCTCAGCCATCAGCGTGGCCGCTCCTGCTCCGGTTGTCGCGACCACCACGACCGCAGCCGCAGCGCCCGTTGCAGCCCCCATGTCAGACCAGATTGCCAGCAGCCATGACGATGCCGGCGACACCTGGGGCCAGACGTCGCTGATCGGAAAAATCTTCGTCGCATTCGGTGGACTGCTCACGCTCGCTTCGGCTGCCCGGATGTTCATGGCGTAGCCGCGTAGTCGCTCGAACAATCGTCAGACAGCCTCAACTTCTCGCCGCGTCGCCAGTCACGCCGCGCGATGCGATGTATCCAGAAGTATCATGCCGTATCGGGAACCGGTCTTGCGAACACCGCAGCCAGCAGGCACAGTGGCTGCAACGGCGCATCAGCTGCGCCTCCGCAACCCCTCAGGGACGCATTCAGGAACGGATCATGACGGCATTTGAGCACATCATCGTTGAGAACAAGGGTCCAGTCGGCCTCATCCGGATCAACCGACCGAAAATCCTCAATGCCCTTTCGTTCGGCGTTTTTGGCGAGATTGCCGCTGCCGTCGACGACCTCGAAGCCGACGACGCCATCGGTTGCATTGTGATTACGGGTAACGAAAAGGCCTTTGCCGCCGGCGCCGACATCAAGGAAATGCAGCCGAAGAAATTCATCGACATGTTCTCGCAGGATTTCATGGACATCGGCGGCGACCGCGTCACGAAGTGCAAGAAGCCGACCATCGCTGCCGTCAGCGGATATGCGCTGGGCGGCGGCTGCGAACTGGCGATGATGTGCGACATCATCATTGCCTCCGACACCGCGAAGTTCGGACAGCCCGAAATCACGCTCGGCACCATTCCGGGGCTCGGCGGAACGCAGCGCCTGACCCGCGCCGTCGGCAAATCGAAGGCGATGGACCTTTGCCTCACTGGCAGGATGATGGATGCCGCCGAAGCCGAGCGCTCCGGGCTGGTGAGCCGGATATTTCCGGTCGACAAGTTGATGGAGGAAGTTCTCGCCATCGCCACCAAGATCGCCTCGATGTCGCGCCCGGTTTCGACCATGGCCAAGGCTGCGGTCAATCGTGCGCTGGAAACGTCGCTTGCCGAAGGCATGGAGTTGGAGGGCGATCTCTTTCACGGCACCTTCGCGCTTGAGGATCGCTCCGAAGGTATGGCCGCTTTCATCGAAAAGCGCCCGCCGAACTTCAAAAACCGCTAGTCCGCGCGAGCGCGGCGCTGACCAGCGCTCGATAAAGATGCTCCGGCAGCGTCACCGGCTTATCGAGGCGAAGCCGCGACAAGCCCTCGCGCACATCCGCCCGGGTCTTGTCGGCGAAGATGCCCCGCAACATCAATCCGAGCAGATTGATAGGCTGGGCTGAAGCCTCCTTGATCGATTGCAGCGCGGGGATCAGGCGTTGCTCGGTTTCGGTAAAATCGGTCCCGAATGGAAACGCCGACAATAGCCCCGCACTTCGCGCCGGCTTGAGCGCTTCGGCAATGCGCTCGGGCGTGTTGTGCCGATGTGCGACCGGAATCGCGTACGATCTCGGCAGCTTTCCCGCCTCCTTCGCCTCCTGCATCAGTTCAAGCTGAAACCGCGAGTCGGTCACCGCCAGCATCGACGCGATAACATCGGCATCCGATTTTCCACGGAGATCGGCAACGCCGTATTCCGTTACGACGATGTCGCGCAGATGCCGCGGGATCGTGGTGTGCCCATAAGACCAGCGGATATTTGATGCCGTCCGCTTGCCCGCTCCGCGGGTCGACTCCAGTGTCAGGATCGAGCGAGCGCCTTCGAGAGCAAAAGCCTGCGCGACGAAATTGTACTGACCGCCGACGCCCGACACCACCTGACCGTTTTCCAAACCATCGGACACAGCGGCGCCCATCAGCGTCGCCATCATCGCATTGTTGACGAACCGTGCATCGACGCGCGCGGCACGCTTGGCGTCCTCGCCACCGTAAATCTGGTTGGTGAACGACACCGGCGTCATCTGGATCTTCGCAAGCTGCGCAGGCGCCATCTCGCGCAGCGCCCGGTAGAACGATCTGGGCCCGAGGAAGAACGCCGCGTGGAGCAATACGCCCTCGATCTCGCGCTTGACGATGCCGGCCTTGATCAACCCGAGAAATGCTTCAAAGAACATTTCGCTGACGCCATAGAGGCCGGTCGTGAACGGTTCGGTCTCGCGCGGCGCTTGCGCCGGCGCGAGTCGAGACAGGATCTGCCGGAATTGATCGTTGTCGCGATGACGTACGATCAATCCCTGCGCCAGCGCATCACCGACCTGCCCAATCCCGATCTGCAGACTGCCGCCGTCGCGGATCAGGCCCGCTGCATGAAGGCCGATAGCGTATTTGGTATCGGAGATCGGCTCGGATGGGGGCGCGAACAGCGGAAAATCGGTTTCCGGACTTTCCAGAATGGCATGGAATTCGTCGCCAGCAAGGTCGCCCTGCCCCGGCATGAACGGCAGCTCCGAATTCACCTGCCCTATGATCTTGAACGCCGTCCGCCCTTCGGCGCGCGCCTTCATCAGATCGAGCGTGGTGTCGGTGTTGCAGCTCAGGCTGTAGCGGGCCTGACCATCGACCACACGCTTCGCTACCAGTTGCGCAATCACATTGACGCCGCGCGTCAGTAGATAGGACGCGGCGTGGGTATAATTCGCGGAAATGTAGTGCTGCTGCGCATAGGGCTTGTGCAGCCAGCGGCCCGCCAGAAAAAAGAACTCGATGACTTCGATATTCGGCGACAACGTACCGGCGCGCAGGCGTGCTGCATACGTCAAATCGGGATAACCACCGAACAGCCGGTCGATGACGGGGGCGATGAACCGCCGTTCGAGATCGGTCGAGGGCACCGGCTTTTCCAACGTCAGCGCTGAAAATATCGTCAGGCTGATTGACGGGTCCGCGACGGCCCGCGCGAAAAGCGCATTAATGATGTGATTGGCTTTCCCGAGGCCGAGCGGAAGCCCGACCACAAGCTTCTTTCCGCAATCCCGGATGATGTCGTCCACGATCGCTTCGGGATCTGCGAAGATTTTCGGCATCGGCACTCGGTTGGATCACGGCATCGGCACATGCCGTCTCGATGGCGCAGTTGAATTCTGGTCTGTCCGATCGCGCACGACCAATGTCGCCACTGGCCGCCGATCGGTCAAGAACATACCGCGCTAGGGCCATTGCGGTGGATGGGCCCCGAGCGGCACAGACGGACGCGCCCAGAACGCCGGGGTTTTCGACAGGATCGCGGAATGGCGAACGACGGACAGCTTCCCAAAACCTGATTCGCTTTCTTCGAGCAGGGATATGATCTCTGCGCGGTTGACGTCCGTCGTGGCAAGGCCATTTGGGAGCCGCCCAAGATTCCACAGCCACTGCCCGGTCCGCGCCAGCGAGACCTGCACATGCCAGCTTCCGCCTTCGCGCGCTTGCCGCGCCCGCGCTATCATCGCGCCGTATGCCATCAGATAGCCGGTGACGTGATCGAGAATCTGCATCGGCAATTCCTTCGGTCCTTCGACACCGGCGGCCTGCCCTTCGGCGTGATTAAATCCGGTCGAGGTCTGCACCAGTGAATCGAAACCACGGCGCCCCGCCCATGGACCGGATGAACCATAAGCCGACAAACAGACGTAAACGATACCAGGGCTGAGGCGCGCCGCCTCCAGCGGCGAAAAGCCCAGCTCCGCGAGACCTTGCGGACGATAGCCCTGCGAAAAGATATCGGCTTTTGCGATCAGACCCCGCAATGCCGCTCGCCCCTCCTCGGTCGCGAGATCGGCGAAACTCGACAGTTTGCCGCGCCCGGTGTCGATGGTGAGCCACGGAATCGCAGGCAGATTCGGGCTGGCAATCAGCATCACGTTGGCGCCATGCGCCGCAAGTGTCCGTCCCGCGACCGGGCCTGCGATCACCCGCGACAAATCAAGCACGCGCAGCCCCGCAAGCGGACGATCGCCAGCCGGCCATGGCCGCGGCTCGGCGTCACCGATTCTGTCGATCTGAACCAGCGGCAGCTTCTCCAGGGCTTGCGCCTGCGGATGCGCCATCCATTCGTCGCGGCTGCGCATCATCGACACCACGCAGCCTCCGGCATAAGCCGTCGTCTCAAAATTCTCTGCCTTCCATTGCATCAGCGCGCGCTGAACGTCATCGCGCTCCGGCTTGCAGCCCAGCACCTTGCAGACATTGTCACGGTGATGCGGGAAGTTGGTGTGAAGGCGCACGAAACGCCCATCGCCGGTCTTGTAGACACCGGCGATAGCATCCCATGCCGGAGGCGGCGGCTTGTCGTCGACGCGCAGATAGCGCTCGCTGCGACATTCGATGGCCGCATGGCGCATGTCCACCGCAACGTTCTGGGTCTCGCCGGTCCGCATCTGCCAGATTTGCGCCGCAGCGAGCCCTGCGGCGGCAACGGCGACCTGTGCTGCGGTGCCAACACGAAACGATGACGGCAACACCGGTTCGGTGCCAGTCAGCGTTACGGCGTCCAGCAATGCGGGATCACCACCGCTTGCCGCCCAGATGTGCGACAGAATTTCTCGGCTTGTTTTCATACCCTGATCCCCGGAATAACAGAACTATTGGCCGGATCATGCACCGAAAGGCAATTCATAAATCGACGAGCATGCCAGATCAGTGAAAATCGCGCGAGCGCGGGAGAATTCGGACATTGCGCGGATGCCGATGTTTCTGGGCCGGCATGTCCGAGACGGCGCTTTCCTGATTGAGTGGCACGGCCAGCGTGGCGCCCGACGGCAAGGCCTGTTTGCGAAACAGCGAATCGTTGGCGAGATATGTCAGATCGTGCGAGCGGTCATGAAGCCGTTCCGCGACCAAATGCACCACGCCCTCGCTGCTCTGAATCCGGCCCTCGATCAGCACCAGACGCGCGCCCATCACCTCCTTGCGAAATATTTCCATCACTTTCGGCCATACCACGATATTGGCAATGCCGGTTTCATCCTCGATGGTCATGAACACCACGCCTTTGGCGCTGCCCGGCCGCTGCCGCACCAAAACAACCCCGGCGCATTTGACGAGCCGCCCATCGCGTTGCCGCGTTGCTTCGGAGCAGGGCAGCACGCCTTCTTTGCCAAAGCTTGCGCGCAGGAATTCCATGGGATGACCTTTGAGCGACAGCCGCACCGTCTGGTAGTCGGCGACGACGTGCTCGGACAGCGCCATCGCCGGTAACGGCCGTACGGACTCGTCCGGCTGTTCACGCGCAGTGGCCGCATCAAACAGCGGCAGCGCCACATCGTCCGGCAGGCGGCGCACGGCCCACAGTGCCGCACGGCGATCGAGTCCGAGCGAGCGAAAAGCATCGGCATCCGCGAGCAGGATCAGCGCGCGTTTTGGCAACCCTGTTTGGCGCGAGAAACCTTCCAGCGACGTGAAAGGCCCGTGTTCGCGCGCTGCGATAATCCGGTCATCCCAATAATCCCCGGCTTCACCCACCTCGTTCTCCTTCGCCGCAGCCAGCCTGTCATCGATATCGCGCACCCGAAAGCCGTCGATCTGACGGAAACCGAGCCGCAGCGCGTGATATTGCCCGCTCCGTTCCTCAAGCGAGTTCTGCCCATGGCTGAACGACACGTCGATCTCGCGCACCGTAACGCCGTTCTGGCGTGCGTCGCCAACGATCTGCGCCGGCGCATAGAAGCCCATGGACTGCGAATTCAGCAGCCCGCAGGCGAAGGCATCAGGATGATAATGCTTGAGCCATGATGAGACATAGACAAGCTGGGCAAAAGCCGCAGCATGGCTTTCGGGGAAACCATAACTGCCGAACCCCTTGATCTGGTCGAAACAGTTGCGCGCAAATTCGGGATCGTAGCCCCGCACGATCATCCGGCTCACCATCCTCTCTTCAAAGGTGTGCATGGTGCCGACATTGCGAAATGTCGCCATCGCGCGGCGCAACCCATTCGCCTCTTCGGAGGTAAACTCCGCAGCCTGCATCGCAATACGCATGGCTTGTTCCTGAAACAGCGGCACGCCCAGCGTCTTTTCGAGCACGTCTCTCAGTTCGTTTTTATTGCCGCCCTTGGGGTAAGGATATTCGATATCTTCCGGCTTCATTTTCCGGCGCTTCAGATACGGATGCACCATGTTGCCTTGAATTGGGCCGGGCCGAACGATGGCAACCTCGATCACCAGATCGTAGAACGTGCGCGGCTTGAGGCGCGGCAGCATGTTCATCTGCGCCCGGCTTTCGACCTGAAATACACCGAGGGATTCGCCCCTGCACAGCATGTCGAAGACTTTATCGCTGTCGTCGCTTTCCGCTTTGATGTCCGCCAGCTCATAGTGCTGGCCTTTATGATCCGAGATCAGATCGAAACATTTGCGGATGCAGGTCAGCATCCCGAGCGCCAGCACATCGACCTTCATCATCTTCAGTGCGTCGATGTCGTCCTTGTCCCATTCGATGAATGTACGGTCATCCATCGCGGCGTTGCCGATCGGCACATAGGTGTCGAGCCGATCCTGGGTCAGCACAAAGCCGCCGACATGCTGCGACAAATGACGAGGAAATTCGATCAACTCGGTCGCAAGCTCAACAGCACGGCGGATCATCCGGTTTTCCGGATCAAACCCCGCCTGCCTGATCTGCATGTCGCTGACGTCCTTGCCCCAGCTTCCCCATACCGTATCGGCCAGCGCTGACGTCACGTCTTCGGTTAGTCCCAGCGCCTTGCCGACATCACGGATCGCGCTGCGCGGTCGGTAATGAATAACAGTCGCGACAATCGCCGCGCGGTGACGGCCGTAGCGATTGAATACGTACTGCATCACCTCCTCGCGCCGCGAATGCTCGAAGTCGACGTCGATATCCGGCGGCTCCAGCCGTTCCCTGGAAATAAACCGCTCGAACAGCAGATTGACTTCCGCCGGGTTCACGGACGTCACGCCGAGCACATAACAGACCGCAGAATTCGCCGCCGACCCCCGGCCCTGACACAAAATACCCTGCGACCTCGCATAGCGAACGATATCGTGGACGGTCAGGAAGTAATGCGCGTAACCGAGCTTTTCGATCAGCTTCAGTTCTTTGTGCAGCGTCGCGCGTAATTTGTCGTCGATGTCGTTCGGAAAATATTCATCGACACCCTGCCAGGTCAGACCCTCAAGATGCTGCTGTGCTGTCTTCCCCGGCGGCACCGGCTCGTCGGGATATTGGTACCTCAACTCGTCGAGCGTAAAGGTGATCCGGTTTGCAAAACGCATCGTCTCCACGATGGCGTCGGGATAGCCGCGAAACAATCTCGCCATCTCGTGAGCGGGTTTCAGATGCCGTTCGGCATTGGCTTCGAGCCGCCGGCCCGCCGTCTCGATTGTCGTCTTGTCCCGAATACATGTCAGCACATCCTGCAGAGGACGGCGTGCAGGATCGTGATACAGCACCTCATTGGTTGCGAGCAGCGGCACGCGGGCGGCGAACGCCAGTTGTTGCAAGCGCGCGAGGCGCCGCTTGTCGTCACCGCGATAGAGCAAGCTCGCTGCGAGCCAGACTCCTTCCGCACCACTGCGGTTCAACCGATCGAGAGTTTCGCGCGCTTTCGCTACGTCAAAGCGATGCGGCAGCGTCAGCACCAGAAGCTGACCCTCGGCGAAATCCAGCAGGTCATCAAATCTTAAATGACACTCGCCCTTCTCCGCCGCGCGCTTGCCGCGCGTGAGCAACTGGCAAAGCCGGCCATAGGCCGCACGGTCGGGTGGATAGACCAGGATGTCCGGTGTTCCGTCGAGAAAAACCAGCCGTGACCCGATCAGCAGTTTCGGTTTGCAGGTGACTTCGTGGTTTTCGAGCTCCTTGTAGGCCCGCACAACACCCGCCAGCGTATTGCGGTCGGCAATCCCGATAGCGGGAATTCGCAGCGTGCTTGCCTGATGGACATATTCCTGCGGCTGCGAGCCGCCGCGCAGAAAGGAGAAATTCGTCGTGATGCCGATTTCGGCATAGGCTGGATCATTCATGCGAACATCCCATGCATGAACCAGTTGGGCTGCGACCTCTCACCTTCGCGATCATAGAGCCCATCGCGATAAAGCCAGAAGCGCAAGCCCGTCTCGTCCTCAACGCGGAAATAATCACGGGTCGGCATGTGGTTGTCGGAGCGCCACCACTCCATCGCGATGCGCTCCGGTCCTTCCGCGCGCACCACGGTATGAGAGGCGCGCCGCCAGATAAATTTTGCGGGCGGCCCATCCGGTACTTCGGCAGCGATAGTCGTGACCTCCTCCGGCCTGTCCAATATCCGCAATGGCCGCAGCGGCGGCTCGGCTTCGATCCGTTCAGGCCACGTCGCCTGTGCGGCGAGCGCGAGGTTCTGTTGCGCGGGTACACTGACCATGGCGCGCTCCGGAACATGCGTATCCTGCGGCAGATGGACGACGATACGCCGTCCGCCGATACGCGCCGCGATGCGGTCGATCAGCGCGGCAACCTCGTCGTTGTCCTGCGCGCGGGTGTCGAAATCGCGCTGCTCCTGCACCACGAGCTCGACCCGGCTGGCGGCAAGACGAATGAGATCGAAACCGAAGCCGGGATCGAGCGGGTCGGCTAGCGCATCGAGCTTCTCGCGGAATAGCCGGTCGACGAAATCGGCGAGCGTCACCGGCTGTCCTGCTTCTACCGTGATTGCGCGCACCGCGCCGTCGGTGCGGAAGAACGTCGCCTCCAGCCGCCGCGCGCCCTTGCCATGCTTGTCCATCGCAGCGACCAGCATCTGCGCGAGCTTCGACAATGTTTCCGCGATCACGCTATCGGTCGCGACCGGCTCGGCAAATCGCCGCTCAACCATGTAATCCGGCACCGGCTTGCGCGGAGAAATCGGCGTATCACCCTGCCCCAGCGCCTGCTGCACCAGTGCTGTGAAGGCCGCACCGAAACGCGCGGTGATCTCATATGGTTCGCGCGAGGCGACGTCGCCGATGGTTTTGAGACCCGCCCGGCGCAGTCCACGCGTGATCGCCTCATCGGCACCGAGCGCAAACAGCGGAAGCGGCGTCACCGCGTCGGCTTCTTCACCGTCCCGGACGATGCGGCCGTGCTCATATCGCTTGAGCGTCCGGGCGCAAACCGACGTACCCGCGATCGCGGCACTGACCGCAAAGCCCTGCGCGCGCAACGCATCGCAAAGCGTCTGCATCAGCGCGGTCTCACCGCCGAACAAATGCGCGCAGCCAGTAATGTCGAGGCACAATCCGTGCGGCGGATCGAGCGCCACCAGCGGCGTGAAGCGGTCGCACCAGTCGGCGATGGCGTCGAGCAGCTTTGCATCGGCCACGTCGTCCGCATCGAAGACATGGACATCGGGACAGATAGCGCGCGCATTGGCGAGGGGCAGTCCCGGCTCGAGACCGATGCGCGCCGCAGCATCGTTGACCGCGGAAATCTGCAGCGTGTTGTTCAGCTTCGCGACAACAATCCCGGGCGTGTCGTTTTTTAGCGCACCACTACCCGGCGCGGCGCTGTCGCGCCACAACAGGCGCTGCAAGCGGTCGGTCGGCAGGCGCGGCAGCCATAGGCTGAGAAGACGCCGCCGGTTCACGGAAGAGGCACTCATCACACTTCCACTCCATGATCCATTGGCCGGTCTGGCCATGACGGTTGCGAACAAGTTGAACGTCGAGCATCGGCGCGCCCCAGTCGGCAGTCGGCAGCGAGGGCGTCGCACGGACGATCCATCGTGTTTCGGCGGTGCTGGCCGCCGGCATCGCCGATGTGCGCAACATCAGACAGGTCACGCCGGAAGCCTGCGCCGCCAGAGTGAGCTTGCGGCTGGCGACAAGATCGAATGTCCTCACCTTGCCCCACAGGTCGAGCACCACGGCACCGAGCGCATCGCAGGCCAGTGCATCAGCCGTGACACGCAGCGCGGTCTCTGCATCCGCCGCGCGCACCGTCACCACCCGCTGCGGATTGAGGCCGAGTTCGCTGAGGCCGTTCATCGACACCATCCCCGCTTCGGTTTCGATAAAGTCCTGACGAACCCAGAGTAGCGGCCGTCGTCGCGCCAGCCGACCGGCCAGGCCGGCAACGAATCCGGTTGCGGACGAGGTGTGACGGCTTTCCAGCGCAAAAATCTCGTGCAGCGCGCCGCGCATCAGGCCGCCCTGCAGCGTCGCATCGACAGCCGCATGGCCGAGCATGACGCGGTCGAGGTTTTGCGACACCCCAGTCGCCTCAAGACGGCTGATCGCGCCCCGCAGGGATACAAGCGTACTCATGCGCGCGCCGGTCATGCGCCGCTCCTGGAGTTTGCGGGTTATTTTGTCCGAAGGTTGAACCAATGACGACGTCATTCGTTCATGATATGTTCTATATAAAGCTAACAGACCCTTGTGAGTCAACCGGACTCTTTGTTCATTTTTCCAAAATGAAATCAGTACGATAGACGGAACACTCAGGCACGCCGATGCTTAAACCTCCAAACCGTGAGGAAATCCATGAAACGCGGGCGGTCTGCGTCTTTGTCCTTGTCGGCTTTGCGTGAAGAGGCCGCCGGTTGCCGCGCCTGTCATCTCTGGAAGGACGCCACGCAGACCGTATTCGGCGAAGGTCCGAAACACGCGCCGATCATGCTGGTCGGCGAGCAGCCGGGCGACAAGGAGGACCTTGCCGGCAAGCCGTTCGTCGGGCCGGCCGGTCAGATGCTCGATCGGGCGCTGGAAGAAGCCGGGATTGCACGCAACACGGTTTACGTCACCAACGCGGTCAAGCACTTCAAATTCATGCCGCGCGGCAAGATCCGCCTGCATCAGAAACCCAACACGCCGGAAATCAGGGCGTGCCGCCCCTGGTACGAGCGCGAACTCGCCGCCATCAAGCCTGCACTGGTGGTGGCAATGGGCGCGACGGCCGCGCAGAGCGTGTTCGGAAAAATCACCCCGATTGGCAAAAACCGCGGACACCTGATCGATCTCGATGAATCGACAAAGGCGCTTGTGACGGTTCATCCATCTTATCTTCTTCGCCTTCCCGGCGAAGAGGCCAGGGTGCGCGAATATGAAAACTTCGTCAGGGATATGAAGATCGCCGCTGCACTTTTGCATCAACTGCATCGCGCCGCCTGAAGGCGGCTTCACCGGCGGGCGCTTCGCCGCCGGTGAAGCCGGTTCGTCCGGAACTCAGGCCGCGAGCGCCTCGGAGTTTACGACTGACGTCGCAATTTTCGTCAGCGCTTCGTCGGTCTTGTGCTCCTGCTTCAGCGTCTCATCGAGCAATTGCGCAGCCTCGGTCATGCCGAGCTTGGTCGCCCATGCCTTGAGAGTTCCGTACCGCGAGATTTCGTAGTGTTCGACGGCCTGCGCCGCTGCGAGTAGTCCAGCATCGAGCGCTTCGCAGCCCTTGTATTCGTCCATGATCTCCTTGCCCTCGTCGAGGATGCCAAGGATCGCATCGCAGGTCTTGCCGCGGGCCGGCTTGTCAAGCAGGTCGAAGATTTTCTCCAACCGGTCCACCTGCCCTTCGGTCTCATGCAGGTGCTTCTCGAAAGCGGCGCGCAGGTCCGGAGACTGCGCAGCCTTCGCCATCTTCGGCAAAGCCTTCAGAATATGCTTTTCCGCGAAGTAGATGTCCTTCAGCGTATCGAGAAACAGGTCGTGGAGATCCTTGTCTTTGGTCGCGGTCATGTGTGTCTCCGTTGATGGGGGTGATAACCACCCTCTCAACGCGACCTGACCGACATCGTTCCTGTGTCCGCCATCCGACGTTTAACTTGCGAGCTGCGTCTCGACCAGCCTGATCCAGTAGGACGAACCATAGACGATGGCGTCGTCGTTGAAGTTGTAGGATGGGTGGTGAAGCCCGGCGCTGTCACCATTGCCGATGAAGATAAAGGCGCCCGGCCGCGCTTCGAGCATATAGGCGAAGTCTTCCGCACCCATCATCGGGGGAATGTCGGTCGAAATATTCGCCTCTCCTGCAACCTCAGCGGCGACCTGCGCCGCGGTATCGACCTGGGCTTCGTGATTGACCAGCACCGGGTAGCCGCGCACGTAGTCGAGCGAAATCTTTGTTCCAGACAGTAGAGCCACGCCGGCAACCACCTCACGCACCCGCTTTTCCGCGAGTTCCCGGATTTCGGCTGTCAATGTCCGCACGGTACCGGTCAGCGTCGCTGTTTGCGGCAGAACGTTGTTGGTATGTCCGGCATGGAACTCGCACATCGATACGACGGCGGATTCCAACGGATCGACGCTGCGCGAAACGATCGACTGCAGCGCCGTCACCAGTTGCGCGCCGGCCAGAACCGTGTCCACGCTTTTATGAGGCCGCGCGGCATGACCTCCGATGCCCTCGATCTTGATCTTGATGTGATCGGTCGCGGCCATCGTCGGACCAGGCCGCGTTGCGAAAGCTCCGATCGCCATACCGGGGCTGTTGTGCATCCCGTAGACTTGATCGATCTGGAAACGGTCGAATAACCCATCCTTGATCATCGCGGCGGCTCCGGCGCCGCCTTCCTCCGCAGGCTGGAAAATCACCACCGCGTCGCCGGCAAAATTGCGGGTCTCGGCAAGGTAGCGTGCCGCACCAAGCAGCATCGCGGTATGGCCGTCGTGGCCGCAGGCGTGCATCTTGCCCGGAACGGTTGAGCTGTATGCGACGCCGGTTTCCTCTTCGATCGGCAGCGCATCCATGTCGGCGCGCAGTCCTATACCCTTCAGGCCGCGCCCCTTCACCGGCTTGCGTCCCTTGATGACCCCAACGACGCCGGCCTTGCCGAGTCCGGTGGCAACCTCGTCGCAGCCGAATTCCCGCAGCCGGTCCGCCACGAATGCCGCAGTGCGGTGAACGTCGTACATCAGTTCGGGATGCGCATGGAGATCACGACGCCAGGCTGTGATGTCGGGGTGCAGATCGGACACGCGATTGACGATGGGCATGGGAAAACTCACGGCGGGAAGCGATATGACGAAAGTAGCATGGTCCTGCCACGGACCCAACATCGCCGCACAAGCAAAGTGCGCGTAACGGTCTGTACAGCGGTCGTGGGCCAGGGCCATAACGCCCGTGGGAATAAAGACTCAAGGGACTGGAAGCAGATGGCAAAACGCCTCGAGGGAGAATTCGACTACATTATTGTAGGCGCCGGGACTGCCGGCTGTATCATGGCGAACCGGCTGTCCGCCGACCCGCGCAAGCGGGTCCTGCTCCTCGAGGCCGGAGGCCGCGACAACTGGATCTGGTTTCACATTCCGGTCGGGTACCTGTTCGCCATCGGCAATCCCCGCTCCGACTGGATGTTCAAGACCGAACCTGAGCCGGGCCTGAATGGCCGCGCCCTGTCCTATCCGCGCGGCAAGGTGATCGGCGGCTCCTCGGCGATCAATGCCATGATCTCGATGCGCGGCCAGGCAGCCGACTACGATCACTGGCGGCAACTCGGCCTGACCGGCTGGGGCTGGGACGATGTACTTCCCGCCTTCAAGAGGCTCGAGGACCACTTTCTCGGCGCCAGCGACATTCACGGCACCGGCGGTGGCTGGCGGATCGAGGCCCCGCGCCTGTCATGGAAAGTCCTCGACGCGGTCGCCGATGCCGCAGCCGAAATGGGAATTCGCAAGACGCCGGACTTCAATACCGGCAACAATGAAGGCGTCGGCTATTTTCACGTCAATCAGAAGCGCGGCCGCCGCTGGTCGTCGGCGCGCGGCTTCCTCAAGCCGGTGTTGTCACGCTCCAACCTGCGTCTCGAAACCAATGTGCTGGTGGACCGGCTGATCATCCAAAACGGCCGCGCCGTCGGCATCCGCTTCAGTCAAGGCGGAGAAGCGATCGAGGCGCGCGCCGGTGGCGAAGTCATCCTGTGTGCGGGATCGATCGGTTCGACGCAGGTGCTGCATCGGTCCGGCATCGGTCCGCAGAAATGGCTGTCACAGGCGGGCATTGAAACCATCCTTGATAAGCCCGGCGTTGGCCGCAACCTGCAGGATCATCTGCAGCAGCGCGCGATCTTCAAGGTCGAAGGCGTGCGGACGCTGAACGAGACGTACTACAACCTGTTCAAGCGCGGCTGGATGGGCGTCGACTACGCGCTGCGGCGGCGCGGCCCGCTGACCATGGCGCCGTCCCAGCTCGGAATCTTCACACGATCCGATCCACGCCGCGACCGCGCGAACATCCAGTTCCACGCCCAGCCGCTGTCGCTCGACAAATTCGGCGATCCGTTGCATCGTTTCCCGGCGATCACGATCAGTGCCTGCAACCTGCAGCCGACATCGCGCGGCGAGGTCCGCGTTCGGTCTGCGACACCGGACGAGAAACCTTTTATCGCCCCGCACTATCTGACGACCGAAGAAGACCGTCAGGTGGCTGCCGATGCAATCCGCGTCACGCGACGCCTGATGAAACAACCTGCGCTCGCTCCTTATCGCCCGCAGGAATACCTCCCCGGTCCGTCCGTCGGCGATGACGATGCGTCGCTTGCAAAAGCAGCAGGCGACATCGGCACCACGATTTTCCACCCGGTGGGCACCGCAAAGATGGGGACCGCGAGCGACCCCTTCGCGGTAGTTGATGAGCGCCTGCGCTTCCACGGCATCGAGCGGCTGCGCGTTGTCGACGCATCGATCATGCCGACGATTACGTCCGGCAACACCAACACGCCGACCGCAATGATCTCCGAGAAAGGCTCGGCGATGATCATTGAGGACGCGCGCTGAAAATCGATGCTTGACCTCATCCTGAGGAGCGCGCTCTTGCGCGCGGCTCGAAGGATGAGGTTTTGATTCATGCGCCTCATGGTTCGAGACGCGAGGATTGGCCTCGCTCCTCACCATGAGGGCTGGCTTTCTCGGCAAAAAGCCCGCGTCAGGGCCGCATCGCCAGCCGCGTCGGTCCTGGTGTGCGTAGGGGCTCGGCGAGACGCGCGAATTCGCACAGCAGCGAGCGCGTCTTGCGCGGATCGATGATTTCCTCGACCCAGAATTTTTCCGCCGAACGGAACGGCGAGCGCAGGCGATTCAGCCGTTCTTCGATTTCCGCCATCTTCGCTTTCGGATCATCCGCCGCATCGATATCGGCGCGGTAAGCCGCCTCGATGCCGCCCTCGAGCGGCAGCGATCCCCAGTAAGCCGATGGCCATGCATAACGCATCGAATATTTATTGGCGGGTTGATGGACGACACCGGCAACACCGAACGCATTGCGCACGATAACCGTACACCACGGCACCGTGCTCTGGTTCACGGCGGCCATCGCCCGCACGCCGTATTTGATGGTCGCAGCCTTTTCGGCATCGAGCCCGATCATGAACCCCGGGCAATCCATCAAATAGACCACCGGCAGATGGAAGGTTTCCGCGAGATCGACGTACTTGATGACCTTCTGGCAGGCGTCAGCGGTCCATGATCCGCCGTAGATATAAGGATCGCTCGCCAACAACAGGACAGCCCGCCCTTCGAGGCGCGCAAATCCGGCAATCACTGAGCGCCCGTAATTCTGGCTCATCTCGAAGAACGATCCCTTGTCCACCACCGACTCGATGATCGGCCGCATCTTGTAGATCTGCCTGCGGCTGCGCGGTACGACATTCATCAATGCTTCGTCGGCGCGCTCGGGATCATCGTCGGACTTGATCGTAGGTGGCAGATCGTAGACGGACGACGGCAGATACGACAGGAACCGCCGCGCGCACGCAAAGGCCTCCTCCTCGGTATCGACGGCGTGATCAACGCCACCGGCCTTGGTCTGGATTTGCCAGCCACCAAGCTCGTGCTTGTCGAGCGACTGTCCGAGTCGCGCGACCACCGGCGGGCCAGCGACAAACATCGCGGAATTTTTGGTCATCACCGAATAATGGCTCGCGGCCAACCGCGCGGCGCCAAGGCCCGCAACCGAGCCAAGCCCCAGCCCGACCACCGGCACATGCGCCAGATTGCCCGTCGTAAATGAGTACCAGCGCGTGCCGCCCACCCCGCCGGGGAGATTCGCGGCACTGCGGGTTTCAATGGTCTTCACTGAACCGCCGCCACCCGATCCTTCAATGACGCGAACGATCGGCAGCCGAAAATCGTGCGCCATTTCTTCCGCCATCAACGGCTTCGCGGAGATCGACGCATCGGCCGATCCGCCGCGCACTGTGAAATCGTCTCCGACGACAACCACCGGTCTGCCGTCGATCTTGCCGCGCCCGAACACACAGTTCGCCGGCGTCAGCGATTTCAGGTCGCCGTTGACTTCATATTCGGCGATGCCGGACACCGCTCCGACTTCATGAAAGGTTTTCGCATCGAGCAATCCGTCAATGCGCTCGCGAACTGTCAGCCGCCCCTGATCATGCTGTCGCTTGACCTTGTCGGCTCCGCCCATCTCCTTCGCGAAGGCCTCACGCCGCGCAAGCTCATCCAGTTCAGGCTTCCAGTTCATTCCCACTCCCCTGTTCTTGCTCTCGTCATCTCAATACGAGCATCTCTCACACTCACCGACACAGCGATGTGCTGGCAGGAAGTTCATCATCTGCTTGATGGATTTCGGCGGAACCAGGGGCACAGAAGGTCGGGCGGCCGCTGTCATGACGCAACGTCATGTTCCGCACAGCAGAATTAAATTTCCTCTTGCAGAACACGCTAGCGCAGGCGATCTTTCGTCACAACAATAAGCCGCGCTTGCAGGCGCCATAGGCTTGCAGGACATGGCTGGGGGAGTGAATGGCAGACATCAAGATCATGACCGAAGTCGCGGGACGCATTTGTGCACTTCCGCTTAGCGAAGGCAGCACCATCAACAACGGCGACGAGATCGCATTCGTCGAAGCGATGAAGATGGAGATACCGGTGCCGTCCACTGCATCCGGAAAACTGAAATCGCTTCTGGTCAAGATCGACGACGTGGTCACCGAAGATCAGGCCGTCGCCATCGTCGAAGCCTAGAAACGCTATATCGCAGACGATGCCGTCGGCGCTTTCACTTGCAGCGGAGCGCGACAATCTGTCTAGTACCGGAGGTCGATTGCGCCGTACACGTCACGATGACAAGATCCAGAAAAACGTCATTCGCAAAATCGAAGACACCAAGGAGGGAACCTTAATGAACAAAAGCCAAAAACATATTTCGTTTGGAGCCAAGTCCTTCGCAACATTGGCGCTCGCTGGCGTCGCGTTCGTGGCACTGACCCCGGCGCACGCAGACGTCAAGCTGCCCTCGACGCTGACTTTCACCGCCTATGATACCGGGACATCCGGATTTAACATCGGCGTCGGCGTTGGAAAAGCATTGAAGGACAAATACGGCTCCGACGTGCGCGTTCTTCCAGCCGGCAACGACGTTGCCCGCCTGGCGCCGCTGCGCGCCAAACGCGCCGTTCTGTCGTGGATGGGAACCGGCGTCTATTTCGCGCAGGAAGGCGTCTTTGACTTCGGTGCCAAGGAATGGGGCCCGCAAGCACTGCAGATGACGCTGTCGACGATCGATTGTAACGGCTTGTCGGTCGGCGTCGCGGCCGATGCCGGCGTCAAGGAGTGGAAGGATTTCCGCGGCAAGCGCCTGGGCTTCGTCGTCGGCTCCCCTGCTCTCAACCAGAATGCGCTCGCCATCATCGCCTATGCCGGCCTGACGCAGAAAGACGTCAAGGTTGTCGAGTTCGCGAGCTATGGGGCAATGTGGAAGGGCGTGATCAACAACGACGCCGACGCGGCGTTCGGTTCGACCGTCACCGGCCCCGCCAAGGAACTGGAAACCTCACCGCGCGGAATCGTCTGGCCCGAACTGCCGCCCGGCGACAAGGCTGCATGGGAGCGCGTGAAGCAAGTCGGCGCGTTCTTCACACCCCACAAGACCACTTGCGGCGCGAACATCAAGGCATCCGCACCTCTGCAACTCGCCACCTATCCGTATCCAATTGCCACCGTGTACGGCACGCAGCCAGAGGCTGAGGTCTATGCATTGACCAAGGCCATGATCGAAACCTATCCGGGCTACAAGGACTCCGCCCCCGGCGCCAGCGGTCTCGACGTCAAACAGCAAATCCGGCAGTGGGTCATTCCGTTCCATCCGGGCGCCATAAAGGCTCTGAAGGAATCCGGCGTGTGGACCGCCGAGGATCAGGCGCACAATGACGTCCTGATCAAGCGTCAAGGCGTGCTTGCTGCTGCGTGGAAGGCCTACGAGGCTTCCAATCCATCGGACGACAAGGCCGAACATCTGAAAGGCTGGATGGCTGCACGCAAGGATGCCCTTGCCAAGGCCAATATGCCGAACGGGTTCGACCACTAACATCGTCTCGCCGGCCAGTCTCGGACGCAGCAACAAGTCACGGGTGATTCATGGCGTCAGCCTCGTCCGATAACGCACCGCTATCGGCATCCGCCTCCTCTGCGGATGCCGCCCTCGCCTCGGATCCGCGCAGGATCGAATTCGAGGATCCGCACGCGGGCATGCAGGAAGCGGAGGTGACACGCGTCCGGTCTCTGACCGGCGGCTGGCGCGTCGCGCTGGTCGCCGCGACGGCAGCAACCATCTTCCTGTGCATCAACCAGCAGTTCGCGCTGCGCTTCTTCGTCGACTACACGCAGCTCAACACGGAGTATTTCTATCTTCTAATCGCGCTGATGCTGCCGTTCACGTTCCTCATCTTTCCCGGGACGAGCAACGCACCGCTCGAGCGCATCCCCTGGTACGACATTCTGCTCGCAGTAATGACATTTCTCGCCTCGATCTGGCTGATGATGAACATCCGCGATGCGGCGCAACTCGGTTGGGAATTCGGTGGCGCACCGCAGAACGTGATCGCGGCCGGCCTCGTGATGTGGCTCATGCTGCTCGAGGCACTTCGGCGCACCGGCGGCTGGAGCCTGCTGCTCAGCGTGTTTCCCTTTACTGTTTATCCGCTGTTCGCGGAATCCAGTTGGCTAGGCCCGTTCCGGGGAACGCAATCGACACTTGAACAGGCAACCGCCTACCACGTTCTGTCGGGCGAAAGTCTGCTCGGCATCCCGATCCAGGCCTTCGCGGATACTGTGATCGGCTTCCTGGTGTTCGGCACCGCTCTGATGATGACGGGCGCGGGCAAGTTTTTCATCAACATCGCGTTCGCGCTGTGCGGCACGTTCCGCGGCGGCGCTGCCAAGGTCTGCATTTTTGCCAGCGGCCTGCTCGGCATGATGTCAGGCTCGATCATCTCGAACGTGCTGACCGCCGGTACCATGACCATTCCGGTAATGAAGAAGAGCGGCTTCCGCGCGTCATATGCCGCGGCGATCGAAGCCTGCGCCTCGACTGGCGCCGTCCTTGCACCGCCGGTCATGGGCGCGACCGCTTTCGTGATCGCGCAATTCCTGAACATCAGTTACGCCGAGGTCGCAATGGCTGCGATCATTCCGGCCGCGCTGTATTATCTCGGCCTGTTCATGCAGGTCGACTCCTACGCCGCACGCCATGGCCTCGAAGGCATTCCACGGTCCGAATTGCCGAAAATATGGGATACGATCAAGGACGGCTGGTACTACATCTTCGTCATCGCGCTGCTGATCGTCATGCTGCTCTACTTCAAGCGCGAGAGCCATGCGCCGTTCTACGCCACCGCCCTGCTCCTGGTCCTGAACCAGCTCTTTTCGAAGGACACGCGCTGGACGTTCGCGACCATCAACAAATTCCTTGAAGTCAACGGCCGCACCTTCGTCGAACTTATCGGCATCCTCGCCGGTTGCGGCCTGCTGATCGGCGCATTCTCGATGACCGGCGTGGTCTCCAGCCTTGCCAACGATCTGCTGCGAATCGCCGGCGACGACGCGTTCCTGCTGCTGGTCATGTGTGCCTTCACCAGCCTCGTGCTCGGCCTCGGCCTGACCACCACCGCCTGCTACATCTTCCTTGCCATTCTTGTTGCCCCGGCGCTCGAAAAGCTCGGCCTCAACCGGATGGCAGTCCACATGTTCATCTTCTATTGGGGCATGCTGTCGTCGATCACCCCCCCGGTAGCGATCGCGTCTTTCGCCGCCGCCGGCATTGCCGGGTCGCCGGCGATGAAGACCGGATGGGAATCGATGTGGGTCGGCAGCATCATCTACTTCATTCCGTTCTTCTTCGTGCTCAACCCTGCTCTGGTGCTTCAGGGGCCGAACCCTTATCTGGAGGCGCTCGGTCTGCTCGGGCTTGCAGCCTTCGGCACGCTGTTCATATGCGGCGGGATTCAGGGCTATCAGGTCGGTGTCGGCAATCTGAGCAAGGCCGGTATGTTGGAATGGCCGTTACGAATCCTTCTGGTGATCGGAGGGTTCATCGTGGCCACGCCCGGCGGCGGGATCAATCCGTTGTCGCAATTCCAGATTACATCGCTCGGGTTCGCGCTTCTGGTGCCGACCGTAGCGATCGGCCTGCTCCTGGTCCGCGGCCGGAAAACGCCGGCGGCTGCGTAGCAACCAAGCGCAGGTTCCGCGTCACTAATTGTGGCTAATTCGAGTCAGCGGTGCGCTGAAGCAGCTGCGGTTCCGCCGCGATGACACAGTCGCTCCAATTTTTTCGCATGCATTCGTGGAGGAATGCTAACCGACTGGTATTCCTGCGGCAGGTGCCTATAGTTTGTGCCAGTTCAATGCAGAGCCCACATAAAGGACCACAATGCTCAGAACGATTGCCATCGCCACTTTGTTTGCTTCAGCTGCCACTGGCGCGTTGGCCCAGGCATCCAACCGCAGCGGCACCGCGCAGGAGCAGAAAGCGTGCTCGAAGGATGTCTCTCGCTATTGCCGAACCGTGATGAACGAAGCAGATCTCGTTATCCTGTCGTGCCTGCAACAGCACCGCGCGAAGATCAGCAAGGCCTGCGACGCGGTACTGGCGAGCCACGGTCAATAAGCCACAACCGTCCGGATAAGAGCTCCGCCGCATCCCTGATGCGGCGGATTTTTGTTGAGGTGGAAAGATCTAACCCGGTTGGCGCAGCGCCAACGGCGAACACTCAGGCCGATTTGCGTACGGCGTTGTCCATCAACGTCTTGCCGAGTGACCAGACAGCACCGGGCACACGATGGCTGGCCGCGATGACGGAATCGAACGACGACTCGATCCAGGCGCAATCTTCATTGTTGATCACCAGCGGCGGCAGCAGCTTGATGGTGTGACTGGCATGGCCCGCCACCTGGGTGAGGATCTTGTGTTCCTTGAACAACGGAATGGTGATGAGCTGGCAGAACAATCCCTTGCTTGCCGCTTCCAGCACATTCCACGACGCCCTGAGGGCCAGCGATTTCGGCGGGCCGAACTCGACCCCGATCATCAGGCCCTTGCCGCGAACCTTTTTCAAAAGTTCATAGCGCGGAATCATCGCTTCCAGTGCCGACTTGAGTCGTTCACCGCATGCCGCGGCATTCTCGATCAGCTTCTCGGATTTGAGGACTTCGAGCGTCGCGATACCCGCCGCCATCGCAAGATCGTTCTTGGCGAATGTCGAGCCGTGCACCACGGCGCGATCCATCCGGTCGAATATCTTGTCGAAAATCGCCTTGCGCGTCAGTACCGCACCAACCGGGACATGTCCTCCCGACAATGACTTGGACAACAGCACCATGTCCGGTTCGACGTTCCAGTGCTCGACCGCAAGGAAGCGTCCGGTGCGGCCCATGCCGGTCTGGATCTCATCGGCGATGAACAGCGTGCCGTAACGTTTGCATAGCGCTGCTGCGCCCGGCAGGAAATCATCCGACGGGATGTTGACGCCCTTGCCTTGAATCGGCTCGACGATAAAGGCTGCGACCTGCCGCGACATCAGCGCCTTTTCCAGCGCCGCCATATCATTGAACGGAATCACGGAACAGTCGGGCAACAGCGGCCCGAATCCGCCACGGAAATTGGCGTCGTCGGTGAGCGACAGCGAACCATAAGACAGGCCATGGTAAGCGTGGTCGCAATAGACAATGCCCGTACGACCGGTCGCGCCGCGCGCAAACTTGATTGCCGCCTCGACGCACTCAGTTCCGGAATTGGCGAAAAACACCTTGTCCAGATATGGCACGTGAGCGATCAGGCGTTCCGCCAGAATCCCGGCTAAGGTCGACAGGTCGAGTTGCACGAGATTGGGCAGTTCGCTGTCGAGGACGGATTTCAGGGAATCCCGAATCACCGGGTGGTTCCGCCCCACCGCAAACACGCCGAAACCGCTCAAAAGATCGAGATATTTGTCGCCATGGCGGTCGAACAAATACGGACCCTGCCCGCGCTGAAAACCGACATCATAGCCGATTGTCTTCAGAACGCGGACGAGTTGCTCGTTCAAATAGCGGGTATGGAGGGCGTTACGCTGAAATTCCCTGTCAGCGAACATCTCGGAAATGTCTAGATTTGGCTTCACCATAAGCTACATAGTTCGTTTGGCGGGCTGCTAGTCAACCTAAAAAACACTGTGGCGTTTTGTCCAGTGCAGGAACATCTGGCGGTATATGTGATTTAATGACGTTGCGCTGCACGCGAGGATTCATGCGGAAAATAGCCTATTCTGGAATATTCCTGCTTGTCGCTCTCGGCTCCGCCCATGCTGCGGACGCGATCGGCGAATGGCAGGTCGAGGAGAGGGTCGCCACGATCAAGATCGTGGATTGCGACGGACACCTGTGGGGCGTCGTCGCCTCGGAAGTCAAGCCGGGGGGCACCGACATCAAAAATCCGGATGTCACCAAGCGGAATCGCCCGACGCTGGGGATTCCGGTGTTGCTCAACATGACCAAATCGACCGAGGAAAAGAATCGCTGGGACGGCAAAATTTACAATGCCAAGGACGGTGAAACCTATAAGGCCTCGATCACCCTGAAATCCCCGAACTCGCTCCGCGTCGAGGGCTGCTATGTGTGGCCGCTGTGCGGCGGCCAGACATGGACTCGCGTCGCCGAGACGCCGCCGCCTGGGCCAAAGGCGACCTCGTCAGTCGCGCCGAAGGCACCACCCAAGACGGTTGGCTCCAAGATGGCGCCGAAGAAGCCTGGATCTGCGACCGCAACCGCGACCGCTTCCGAAACCGCAGTTTCGGAAGTCTGCTTACTCCCCGAGGTCGCGGGGACGTCCCATTAACGCGGGCTGAAACAGTACTGCTGCCGCCAGTGTCGTCACGAGCGACAGCGCCATCAGCTTGCCCATGCTCGACGTGCCCGGATGGCTCGACAGCCAAAGGCTGCCGAACGCCGTGGCGGTGGTCATTGCACTGAAGAAGATCGCGCGGGTCAGGCTGGATTGCAGCAGATCGGTCTGCCCCGCCCGCCAGGCGGTGACGTAATAGATCTTGAACGCGACGCCGATGCCGAGCAGTAGCGGCAACGCAATAATGTTCGCGAAGTTCAGCGGCATCCCGATCAGCACGCAGATTTCCAGCGTCACGACGCCTGCAAGAATGAGCGGCACCAGAGTCAGCAGCACGTCACCGATCCGCCGCAGCACGATGTAGAGCAGGATCGAGATCGACAACAGCGCCCAGCCGCCAGCCTGAATGAAGGCAAGGACGATGGTCCGGCCGGATTCCAGAATCGAAATCGGGCCACCGGTGGCCTGAGGTTCAACCTTCTGGACGGCCGCGGCGAACTTGCGCAGCGTTTCATTGTCGTTCGGATCGCCCTTGGGTTGAGCTTCGACGCGAGATCGCCCGTCGGGGGTGATCCAGTCACTCGCAAGGTCCGGCGGCAGATTCTTCTCGGTGATCGTCTGCGCCTTCAGCGAGTCCCTGATCTGTTCGAAAAGCACGTGCATCGGCGACAGGAAGACCGAGGCAACCTTGTCGCGCAGCGATTTGTCGGACTGCGCAAGTTTCATGAGCGCTGACGCCAGCCGGTTCATCGCCGCCGCGGTTTCCGCGTTGGACTTCGCCGCCGCCCGAAACAGCGATTCGGAGGCATGGGTCAAAGCCACCACATTGTCCGCATCGGCAGCCGGCTCCCCGGGCTTGGTCTTGAAAATAGGATCGAGCGTCGCGGCGGCCTTCTTGATGATCGCGAGCTTGGCCGGCTGGTCTTCCGGAACGAAATTCTCAAGCGAGATCGTTCGCGCAACCTCCGGCACCTTCGACAATCGCTCCTGAACGGCCTTTGCTTCCGTGAGCGATGGCGCAATGACGCTCACCGCGTTGGTCCCCGTGTTGGGATCGCGGCGCAGATCGAGATATGTCGCCACCGATTCAACTTTCGGACTGCGCAAATTCATCGGGTTGAAGTCGAAATGGAGGAAGTAAAGCAGCGGCAGCCCGAGCGTCGCCAGGCCGAGCGTCGCGGCGATGATCGGAACGCGGCGCCGTTCAAGGAACCGGTCGACCGGCGCAAGGAACGCATAGCCGAGGGGCTCCTGCTCTCCCGGCGGATTGAACAGTTTCAGCAATGCCGGAAGTACGGTGATCGCGGCAATAAATGCGAGAATCATGCCTGCGCCGGCAATCTTGCCGAGCTCTGACACGCCCTTGTAGGCAGTCGGCAGGAACGACAGGAAGCCTGCCGCCGTGGCGACGGCAGCAAGCGTCAGCGGTACCGCGGAGTATTCCGCGGCCTTATTGAGCGCAGGCTGCAAGTCTCCATTGCTGTGACGTTCCGATCTGTACCGCACGCTGTACTGAATTCCGAAGTCGACGCCGAGCCCCACAAAAAGCACGAAGAATGCGATCGAGATCAGGTTGAATGCACCGACGATCATCAATGCGACGGCGGTCGTGATCGACAGACCGATCGCCAGGGTGATGAACACCGACGTGATGATCTTCGGCGACTTCAGTGCCAGCCAGAGGATCCCGAGAACGATCAGGACCGTGATGATGCCATTGAGGACGGCGCCCTCCTTCACGGTCGCGAACTCGTCGTTCGCGATGGGAACCGGCCCGGTCAGCCGTACCCGTGCACCGAATTTACCGGCGAGGTCGGCATCGAGCGCCGCCTGCCGTATGGCGTCGGTCGCGACCTTGCCCGGTTCAAGGGCATTGAAATCCAGAATCGGGCGGACCGTGATCAGGGTTCGCTTGTCCGCCGCGCTAAGCGGCTCAGGGCTCGTCAGCGCCCGCCAGGAAAAGGTTCCCGCTCCAGTGGTGAGGACCTGCTCGACGCTGTCCGCGACCTGATTGAGCGGGCGCGTCATGGCGTCGCGCGAGAAGCGCCCCTTGTCCGCGGCCGAGAGGCTGAATTCCAGAATTCCGGTCAGACCCCGGATGCTGGGGTCGTCGACCAGAATGTCGAAAAACGGCGCGGCCTGCGTCATCTGACCAACCTGCTTGGCCACCTCGTCAGTCGGAAGGAACAAAAGTCCGTTATTTTCGAAGAACGGGCCGCCAGCCGGCCGCCGCACCCAGAGGAACTTGTCGGTCTGGGGAACCAGCTTCTTTTCGAGCGCAATGCCCGCCAGATAGGCGAATTCCGGTGTCGGAGCCTCAACCACCGCCAGAATCAGGTCGTGACTGCCCGGAAAGGCCTTTTCATAGGCGATTTCGCGCTGACGCCATTCGATATTCGGGGAAATCAGGGTCGCGACGTCAGTGTTGATCGCAAAATGCCGCGCAGAATAAACACCCGCCAGAACCGCCAATATCAATCCAACGGCCACCGTCAGCCATGCAAAGCGCGTACAGGTTCTAACCAGGGAAACAATGGTCCTTGTCAGCACAGTTTTTCTTTCTATTTGAAGCGGTCGGCGCGGGAAAATTTGGCCGTTTTGACGTTTCAGGAGTTAACTCTGAGCATCACAAGCGGTGCCCTTAAGTCACACAATAGTGGCATAAGGCTAGTGGTTGCTCAGAATTACTGCTCAATAGCGGCCATAATGCTACACTATGGAATGTTCATGTCTTGTTCTAATGTCGCACTGGAAGACCTCGTATGACCTCATCGACCCCATTGCTCGACAAAATCAAATCTCCCTCCGATCTTCGTACCCTCAAAGAGAGCGATTTGCCGCAAGTCGCAGCAGAACTGCGTGCCGAGACGATTAATGCCGTCGCGGTCACTGGTGGACATCTGGGTTCCGGCCTTGGCGTCGTCGAACTGACCGTGGCGTTACATCATGTTTTTAATACGCCGTCCGACCGCGTGATCTGGGATGTCGGCCATCAGGCGTACCCTCACAAGATTCTGACCAACAGGCGCGACCGCATCCGCACCCTGCGTCAGGGCGGCGGACTGTCCGGCTTCACCAAGCGCGCCGAGAGCGAATACGATTGTTTTGGCGCGGCCCATTCCTCAACCTCGATCTCCGCCGGCCTCGGCATGGCCGTGGCGCGTGATCTCGCCGGCGAGCAGCGCAACATTGTCGCCGTGATCGGCGACGGCGCGATGTCCGCGGGCATGGCCTATGAGGCGATGAACAATGCTGGCGCGATGGATTCGCGCCTGATCGTCATTCTCAACGACAACGAGATGTCGATCGCGCCGCCGGTCGGCGCCATGTCGGCTTACCTCGCTCGCCTGCTGTCCGGCCGCACCTATCGCTCGCTGCGCGAAATCGGCAAGCAGGTCGCCAAGCGGTTGCCGAAGTTCATGGAAAAAGGCGCTCAGCGCGCCGAAGAGTACGCGCGCGGGTTCCTGTCGGGCGGTACGCTGTTCGAGGAACTCGGCTTCTACTATGTCGGCCCGATCGACGGCCATAACCTCGATCACCTGCTGCCGGTTCTCAAGAACGTGCGCGATTCCAAGGAAGGCCCGATCCTGGTCCATGTCGTAACCGAGAAGGGTAAGGGCTACACCCACGCCGAAGCTGCCGCCGACAAATACCATGGCGTCGTCAAGTTCGACGTCGCGACCGGCAAGCAGGCCAAGGCTCAGGCCAATGCGCCAGCCTACACCAAGGTGTTCGGCAACAGCCTCGTCAAGGAAGCCGAAAAGGACAACAAGATCGTCGGCATCACCGCGGCAATGCCGTCGGGTACCGGCATCGACATCTTCGGCAAGGCATTTCCGAACCGCACCTTCGATGTCGGCATCGCCGAACAGCATGCGGTGACATTTGCCGCCGGTCTCGCGACCGAAGGCATCAAGCCGTTCGTGGCGATCTATTCCACGTTCTTGCAGCGCGCCTACGACCAGGTGGTCCATGACGTCGCCATCCAGAAACTGCCGGTCCGCTTCGTGATCGATCGTGCTGGTCTGGTTGGTGCTGACGGCCCGACCCACGCCGGCTCTTTCGATCTGGCCTATCTCGGCTGCCTGCCAAACTTCGTGCTGATGGCCGCCGCAGACGAGGCGGAACTAACGCATATGGTGGCAACCGCCGTCGCGATCGATGACAGGCCGTCGGCGTTCCGGTTTCCTCGTGGCGATGGCGTCGGCGTCGATCTGCCGGCGGTGGGCATTCCGCTTGAAATCGGCAAGGGCCGGATCGTCCGCGAGGGCACCTCGGTGGCGCTGGTTTCGCTCGGCACCCGGCTCGCCGAATGTCTCAAGGCGGCGGACATGCTCAAGGCCCACGGTCTTACGACGACCGTTGCGGATGCGCGTTTTGCCAAGCCTATCGATACCGACATGATCCTGCGGCTGGCCCGCGAACACGAAGTGCTGATTACGGTGGAGGAAGGCTCGATCGGCGGCTTCGGTGCGCAGGTCCTGCACACGCTTGCCGAGAACGGCGCACTCGACAAGGGACTGAAGGTCCGCTCGATGGTCCTGCCCGATGCGTTCATCGACCAGGACAGCCCTGCCGCGATGTATGCCAAAGCCGGCCTCGACGCCAAGGGTATCGTCACCCGCGTGTTTGAGGCCCTCGGCCGCGACGCGAGCATCAGCGCGGTGCAACTTGCTTGACCAGACACCCATGAAAATCCTGCTCGCGCAGCCGAGAGGCTTTTGCGCGGGCGTCGTGCGCGCCATCGAGATCGTAGAGCGCGCACTGGAGAAGTATGGTCCGCCGGTCTATGTGCGTCACGAGATCGTGCACAACAAGTACGTGGTCGAAAGCCTCAAGGCCAAGGGCGCGGTTTTCGTCGAGGACCTGCACGAGGTGCCGGCCAAGGCCATTACGGTCTTCAGCGCCCACGGCGTTGCGCGCAGCGTCGAGGAAGAAGCGGCCAAGCGCGGCCTGCCGGTCCTGAACGCAACCTGCCCGCTGGTCACCAAGGTTCACAATCAGGGCAAGCGCTACGTCTCCAAGGGGCGGACGCTGGTTCTGATCGGCCACGAGGGCCATCCTGAAGTCGTAGGTACTATGGGACAGGTGCCCGGCCCTGTCGTGCTGGTGCAGAGCGTCGAGGATGTGGCCGCGCTCGATTTCCCGACCGACGCCCCGATGGCCTACATCACCCAGACCACCCTGAGCGTCGACGATACCAGGGACATAATCGCCGCCCTTGAGGACCGTTTTCCGGATATTGAGGGCCCGGATACCCGCGATATCTGCTACGCGACACAAAATCGCCAGTCTTCGGTACGAGACCTCTCCAAGCTCGTCGATGTCATCCTCGTGGTTGGAGCGACCAACAGCTCGAACTCCAACCGGCTGCGGGAAATCGGCACCGAAGTGGGCGTTGCCAGCTACCTCATCGCTGATGGCAGCCAGCTCAATCCCGAATGGTTGAAGGGCGCGAAAACGGTTGGCATCACCGCGGGCGCGTCCGCGCCGGAAGTACTTGTCGACGATGTCATTGACGCTTTGCGTCGAATCGGGCCGGTCACCGTATCGGTGCTGCCCGGCCGCGAGGAGAATATCGAATTCAGGCTGCCAGCGGAGCTGACATCGGTCAGACCCGCGTTACACCTTTGATCCAGAAAGTCGCTCGTTCATGGCCATACCATTTTTCAAAGAAATCAAGATCGGCTCCTACCTGGTGAAGCAGAAGCTGCTCGGCCGGAAACGGTATCCGCTGGTGCTGATGCTCGAGCCGCTTTTCCGCTGCAACCTCGCTTGCGTCGGCTGCGGCAAGATCGATTATCCGGACGCGATCCTGAACCGCCGCATGTCGGCGCAGGAATGCTGGGATGCCGCCGAGGAATGCGGCGCACCGATGGTCGCGATCCCGGGCGGCGAGCCGCTGATCCACAAGGAGATCGGCGAGATCGTGCGTGGCCTCGTGGCGCGCAAGAAGTTCGTCTCGCTGTGCACCAACGCGCTGCTGCTGGAAAAGAAGCTCGATCTGTTCGAGCCGTCGCCCTACCTGTTCTTCTCGATCCATCTCGATGGGTTGAAGGATCATCACGACAAGGCCGTGTCGCAGGTCGGCGTGTTCGATCGCGCCGTCTCCGCGATCAAGGCTGCGAAGGCACGTGGTTTCACCGTCAACGTCAACGCGACCATTTTCGACGGCCATCCGGCCGAAGAGATCGCGAAATTCCTCGACTTCACCAATGAGCTTGGCGTGGGCGTCTCGATGTCGCCGGGTTATGCCTATGAGCGCGCGCCCGACCAGGAGCACTTCCTCAACCGTCGCAAGACGAAGGAGCTGTTCCGCAAGGTGTTCGAGCTCGGCAAGGGCAAGAAGTGGAATTTCATGCACTCCGGGCTGTTCCTCGACTTCCTCGCCGGCAACCAGAATTTCCACTGCGAGCCGTGGGGCATGCCCGCGCGCAATATCTTTGGCTGGCAGAAGCCCTGCTATCTGCTCGGCGAAGGCTACACCAAGACCTTCAAGGAGCTGATGGAAACCACCGATTGGGACACCTACGGCACCGGCAAGTACGAGAAGTGCGCCGACTGTATGGCCCATTGCGGCTATGAGCCTACGGCAGCGAATGCAGCGATCAGCAACCCGTTCAAGGCGCTGTGGGTCGCGATGCGCGGCATCAAGACCTCCGGCCCGATGGCACCGGAGATCGACCTGACAAAGCAGCGCCCGGCGCAGTACGTGTTTTCGTCCGAAGTGCAGAAGCGGCTGTCGGAGATCCGCTCCGATGAAGCGCGCGAGAAGGCTGCCAAGGCTGCGACAAAGGCCAACGCTCAGAGCGCCACCACGGCCGCCTGATCGTCCACCATTCAAAACAAAAAGGCGCGACCTCGGTCGCGCATTTTTTATTGCAATGCTGATGGAGAGGACGGCGCTCAGGCGTCAGCTGGGGCGAACTCGCCGCTACCGTCCAGCAGACCGCGAACGCCGCGCAGACTACGCAAGGCGCGGTTGAAATCGCGACCGCTGGAGACCAGCGCGCGGATGTCTGACGGCTTGCGCGCGATGCCGCGCATCACCTTCCAGAGATCGATATTGCCGTCAGGCTTCAGTGCGGCGGCGGCAAGTTCAGGCAACGCGCGGTGTGCTGGATCACTGATGACGCGGACAGCCGCAAACGGCAGATCATGCCGGGCGGCGTAGCGCGCGGCGATATGGCTTTCCATATCAACCGCCGCAGCCCCGGTCGTGGCGCGCAGCGCAGCCTTCCCGACCTGACCGAGGACGACTTCCTCGACGCCTGCCAGAACACCCGACACGATCCGGTGCCGTCCCAGCTGCGGCACCGCCACCAGCTTGTCGCTGAGACCGGCAACGGTCAGCCAGCGCTCTTCAGCGGCCACCACTTCCGTCGCGATCATGATGTCACCCGACCGCAGCGCCGGGTCGAGACCTCCCGCCACGCCAAAAGAGACGATGCCGCGCACGCTCGATGGATCGAACGTGGTCATCAGCTCGCGCAACTGGATGGGATTGCTGCTGCTGCAAACGACCGTCAGGCCGGGGCCCGCGGCGATCTGCGCTTCCTGCTTCAAGCCGGTCACGATCAGAACCGGCAATCCGTCGTGGGCGGCGTCCCCGCCGGCTCCGATAATCACATTCCGACCCCTACGAACTTGCTGTTTGTCTTGCGCAAATTCCGATAGCGCGCCAGTGCCCACAGCGGGAAGAACTTGGAATAGCCGTGATATCGCAGATAGAACACGCGCGGGAAACCCCCGCCGGTGTAATGGCGCTCATGCCACAGACCGTTATCTCCCTGCGAGTCCACTAAATACCTGATTCCCCGCTGTGTTGCGGGGTGGTCGACCTGCCCGGCCGCCATTAGGGCGAGCGTGGCCCAGGCCGTCTGTGACGCCGTGGTCTCCGACCGCTGATAGCCTTGATAGTTCAACTTGTAACTATTGCCGTCCTCGCCCCAGCCGCCGTCGGCGTTCTGGATCGCAGCCAGCCAATCGACTGCCTTACGGACCGCCGGGTCATCGTGGGGAACCCCCGCGGCGTTCAGCGCGCACAGCACCGACCACGTGCCGTAAATGTAGTTGACGCCCCAGCGGCCGAACCAGGAACCATCAGCCAGTTGCGTGCGGCGCAGATAGTCGATGCCCCGCGCCAGCGCCGGGCTGTTGTCCACGGTGTCGCCGAGTTGCGCCAGCATCGACACGCAGCGCGCCGTCACGTCGTCGGTCGGCGGGTCGAGCAGCGCGCCGTGATCCGAGAACGGAATGTTGTTCAGGTAGTACTCGAGATTGTCGGCATCGAACGCAGCCCAGCCGCCATCGACGCTCTGCAGGCCGAGAATCCATTCTCGCCCGCGCGCGATCGCCTCGTCATATTTGGTGCCGACGCCAAGTCCGCGCGCACGATCCATCGCCATGACAACGACGGCCGTGTCGTCGAGATCGGGATAGTGAGCGTTGTTGTACTGGAACGCCCAGCCGCCAGGCCGCACACCGGGCCGCTTCTCGATCCAGTCACCCTCGACATCGAGGACCTGCAGCGGCGCGAGCCATTCGAGCGCATCCTTTGCCGAGGCAACCTCAGTTTCACTGCCTGACTCGATCATTGCATGCGCGGTCAGCGCAGTGTCCCACACCGGCGAGACGCAAGGCTGGCAATAGGCTTCATCGTCCTTGATGACGAGAAGCTTCTCGACGGACGCCCGCGCCAGCATGTAATGCGGATGATCCTTCGGATAGCCGAGCAGATCGAACATCATCACGCTGTTGGCCATCGCCGGGAAAATCGCGCCGAGTCCGTCGACTCCATTGAGCCGTTCGGTGACGAACGCCACCGCCTTCTGGACGGAGCGTTCGCGCGTTTTTTTCGGGAAAAGCGGATCGACGACGCGCAAAACCCTGTCGAGGATGTTGAAGCCGGTGAACCAGAGCTGGCTCTGGTGCGGCGCCTTCGGCGTCGGGCCTACGGTTTTGGGATCCTCGTGAAACAGCTCGTCGATGCCGACGCCGAGCGGATTGCGCGCACGCGGCTTGAACGTCATCAGCACCAGCAGCGGCACGATCACGACCCGCGCCCAGTACGAAATCTTGGTGAGGTGGAACGGAAACCAGCGCGGCAGCAGCATGATCTCCACCGGCATCATCGGCACCGCGCGCCATGTCAGCACGCCGAACAGCGCCATCATGATGCGCGTGAACACGTTGCTCTTGGCTGCGCCGCCGCGCGCCAGTATCGTCTCGCGCGCCTTCACCATGTGCGGAGCATCGACGGAATCGCCGATCATCTTCAGCGCAAAGTATGCCTTGACGCTGGCGCTCATGTCGAACTCGTGGCCGTAAAACAGCGACCAGCCGCCATTGTCGTTCTGAATGCGGCGCAGATACATTGCGATCTTGGCCTCGAGTACGGCATCGACCGGCTCGGCAAGATAGTGACGGAGCAGAACGTATTCGGCCGGGATCGTCGCGTCGGCTTCCAGCTCGAACACCCAGTGACCATCGCCCTTCCGGAAATCACGCAAGGCACGGCTGGCCGAGGAAATACTCTTTTCAAGAGTCTCGGCTGCGGGAGCACTGGCGGTGGATTGGTCGATGATCATGATGGTCGGGGTACCTCAAAGCCAATGGAATCAAGGCATTTTCAGGACCAGATCGGCGGCACGGTCGCCGGAGCGGATCGATCCTTCGATGGTTGCCGGCAATCCCGTATCAGTCCAGTCGCCGGCGAGGAACAGGTTTTTCCACGCTGTCGCCGGGCCTGGACGCAGCGCGTTTTGTTCCGGCGTCGCCTCAAATGTGGCGCGGCGTTCGCGCACGATCTGCCACGGCGGCAACGGGCCTTCCGCGATCTCGCTGCTGATACCCGCAGCCTTGCAGACATCGCGCCAGATCATCCGGGCGAGTTCCTCGCGGGGCATGTTCACCAGACGGTCGGCATCGCTGATGGTCACTGACAGCCGCTGCGGGAACGCGAACAGCCATTCGACCAGCCCGCCTACCACACCTATCATCGGCGGCATGCCTTTCGGCGGGTCGTAGCGGAAGTGAGCGTTGACGATGGCGCGGAACTTGTTCGGGCTGCTGAGGCCAGGAACAAGACCGGCAGCCGGCCGCGCCGGCACGGCCAGCACTACCGCATCGCCCTCGCCGAGCACGATCTTATCGTCACCGAAATCAAGCGCGGCGATTTTGCCGCCCGTCATCTCGAAGTGCCGCAGCTCATGGGAGAAATTCACCGTCGCACCTCTTGCGCGCAGCTGTTCAACGGCTGGCTCGACCAGCACCGCGCTCAGACCCTCGCGCGCAATCAGCGGCCGACAGGCCTGTCCGCCGGCCATCAACGTCTCCCGGACAATCGCGCCCGCAAGGCCGGCAGAGCCGTGCGGCGGATCGACGTTGAGCGCTGCCAGCATCAGCGGCTCGATCAGGCGATGATACAAAGCACCATCACATTTGATCGTATCGCCAATCAGCTTGTCCGTGCCGGCCCACACCAGCGGCGACAACGCGAGATAGTCCCCGATCGATGTATCCGGCACGCGGCGGCTCGCATCGAACAGCCAGAACGGAAAGCGGCTTTGTCCGAGATCGAGCAGCCAGGACTTGCCGTTCTCCAGATCGATGAAATGAAACTGCGCGCGCTCCGGTCCGACCAGTCCGGCTTCGCTGCCGATCGATCGCGCATAAGCCAGCGCATGGCGATTACCCGACAGCACGAGATGATTGCCGTTATCGATCGTCAGATCGGTCGCGGAATCGAAATACGAGCGGCAGCGGCCACCGGCGTTCTGCGTCGCCTCATGGACGTGAATTTGCCAACCATTGCTGGCGAGACGAACCGCTGCTGACAGGCCAGAGAGACCAGCGCCGATAATGTGAGCTGTTTTCGGCATCAGATCACGGCGTATCGCAGGAGGATCGACATCTTGGCGGCCTTGCTTAGTTTGACAGGGTGGCGCGGCGGCGCGAACCCGCGCGCCACCAGTTTGTCGAGGATCGTATGATAATATTTCGACATGATCCGGGGCGCGCGCACCGCACGGCGGGAATTGCGAGCCATGATCTCATCGGATTTCGCGAAATGGTCGCGCGCCCGCGCGATCAGCGGCGCGCAAGCCCTCGGAATATTCGAATCCGCCGCCACGACTTTGGGATCGCTTGATGAAATGCCGGCAGCGTCGAGCGCTTCGCGCGGCAGATAAAGACGTCCGATTCCGGCATCCTCGTCGATGTCACGCAGGATGTTGGTCAACTGCAGGGCACGGCCGAGATGATGCGCCAGCAGGATCCCGTCGTTTTCCGGCAAGCCGAACACGCGCACCGACAGCCGCCCCACCGCGCTGGCGACGCGGTCGCAATACAGATCGAGAGTTATCCCGTCTGGCGCGCGGATGTCGGCTGGAATATCCATTTCCATACCGTCGATGATTGCAATGAAGTCCTCACGCTTCAGGCCGAACTGCTGCACTGACGCTGCATAGTCTTTGACCCGGGCGGGCGGATGGCCTGCGTACAGCGCGTCGATGTCGCGCCGCCATTGATCGATCTCGGCGAGACGGGTCTCGCGCGGACCGTCGGAGTCGGCGATGTCGTCGACCTGACGGCAGAAGCTGTAGATCTGGAACATCGCCTCGCGCTGCGCACGCGGCAATATCCGCATCGCCGCGTAGAACGAACTGCCAGAGGCCGAGCCGGCCGGCGTTGTATCGGCTGAGGTCATGGGACGATCACGCGCCGGTTGACATGCGCGACACCGGCTTCTGCCCGGTGGTGCGGCGCAAGATTTCCCCGCCGACGCCAAAGGCGGCCAGGCCGAGCATCGCGGATTTCGACAGATGGACACGCTCGCTCAACGGATCGCGCACTTTCAGAAGCCGGACGATCTTTTCGGCGAAGGACTGGATGACGGAAATCTCCGCACCGAGACGTGCGTCCTTCACGTGCCCGCTGAACGACTTGCATTGTTCAAGCAGTGTCTCATTCCGCGCGGCAAGTTTGTGCAGACAATCCAGCAACGGGGCCGAAGCTTCCGCGCCGCCGAGCGACTCGATCGACGCGCCGGACTCCGCCATGGCGTCGAGCGGAATATAGACGCGGTTCAGATCGCGATAATCCTTGCCGCAGTCCTGCAGGTGATTGTTGATCTGCAGCGCGGCACACAGAATATCCGACGCAGCCCAGGTCGCGCGGTCTTCCTCATGAACATCGAGCATGAAGCGGCCGACCGGCATTGCCGAATATCTGCAGTAGTCGATCAGTTCATCCCAATTCTGATAGCGCTTCTTGGTGACGTCGAGGCGGAACGCAATAAGCACATCGAGCGCGTGACGCGGCGACATCCCGCGCTCCGCCAGCGCCGTGCGCAGCGCAAGCGCTTCCGGCTGGCCGCCACCGTTCCCGGTCAAATCGGCTTCGAGGTGATCGAGTTGGCCGAGCTTGTCCTGGTCCGTGAGCGACGCATGATCGGCGATGTCATCCGCGGTGCGTACGAAATTATAGAAGGCAAGAATCAGCGCGCGGTGGCGCGGGTGAATGATCCGCGACGCAACCGGGAAATTCTCGTCCTTGTGGCCCTTGCCGGAGCGCAACTCACCTGCGGTGGTCATTGCGTGCGCGACACCTGAGCTTGTGCCCGGCCCTTCCACAATCCGCCACGGCCGCGGACATGCTGATATGCGGAGTTGATCGTGAACACCATATAAGCCATTGCAATTGCAGGGAGAAATAAGCCCCAAATCGGGCTTCGGCCATAATACCGCAGGGTCGGCTGGAAGGCGAGTGCCATCAATAGCCACGAAAGGCCGGCAAGAACACGGCTCCAGCCGTGACCAAACAGCGCGATCGCCACCGGAGCCGGAAAAGCCAGCGCCATAATCAGGACGGTTCCGATCACGATCAGGATCGAGTAGCGCAACTGGGCAAAGGCGGTTCGCGAAATCATGCGCCCGACGGTGGCAACGTCTTCGGAAGGACGAACACTCCTGACGTGCGGGGAAAACCCGAGCCAGATCGGCCCTTGCGTCTTCAGCTTGGCACCAAGCGCGCAATCGTCGATCAGCGCTCCGCGGATCGACTGGATTCCGCCGATCGCCTGCAACGCATCCCACCGCGCCAGAATGCAACCGCCTGCCGCGGCAGCGGTCCGCCGCGCGCCGTCGCCAACCCAAGAGAACGGATAGAACATTCCGAAGAAAAAAATGAAGGACGGGATCAGAAAGCGTTCGGCGAAACTTTCGCAGCGCAGCTTCGCCATGATCGAGACCATCACCAGCCGCCGCTCCTGCGCGCGCGCCACCAGCCGCATGATGACATCTCCCGAATAAACGATGTCGGCATCAGTCAGCAGGATATAGGTCGGTTGCGACGCACGGCTTTCGACAAGATCGAGTCCGTTCTTCACCGCCCACAACTTGCCGGTCCAGCCCGGCGGCAAATCACGCCCGTCGACGACGGTCAGACGATCCACCGCGCCGATCGCGGATGCGGCGTCTCGCGCGAGTTGGCCGGTGCCATCCCTACTCTGGTCGTCGACAAGGATTACGGAAAGCTCGCCAGGATATGGCTGCTGCAGGATCGAGGTGATGCAATCGCCAATGCTGGCTGCCTCGTCACGCGCCGGTACCACCGCAACGATAGGTGGCCATACTGGCGCCGCCGGCTGCGATGCCAGATCGTCGTATTTGAAGGTGCGCCAGAAGTCGCCGTGTCCGGCAACAAGATAAATCCAGATCGCAAGAGCGAGAAGGGCAAGAGCAAGGGTCATGACAAAAGGCGAGAATTGATACCGGGGACGGCCGGAAGCGGACCATGCAGTTTAGCAGGTCGGCTTGCTCATTCCACAGTCCCCGACCGGTTGCAAGACGACGAAAAGCGCCGTCCGCCAGCATCAAACTGCCTGTTCAGACTGGGCCGGAATCGCGGATAAGCAGCATCGGCTGTTGGCCGCTCTCGTCCTTCAGGGCGACGCCCGACACACCGCGTGCCAGCCCTTCCCGGACCAGCCAGGCGATCCTGAATCCGGCCTCGTCGTAGCTCAGACCCGCGGCGTGGATGTTCGACACACAGTTGCGGTCGGCATCGGTCAGGCCCGGGCTGGGGCGATGGGTGATATAACATCCAAGGCTATCGGGTGCGGACAATCCCGGCCTCTCGCCAATGAACATGGCGATCATTCGTGCGTTCAGCCGTGAGCCGATGTCATCACTGAGCGCCACCCGCGCGCCGGTCGCGACCACGGCCAGGCCGATCCTGAGCCCCGCAAGTCTTGCAAGGAGGTTGCGGACCACCGGCCCTGCATGGCGGTGAACGGCCGCCGCGGACAGGCCGTCACCCAACACAATCGCCAGATCGCATGAATCGGCGGCGTGCTTATCGAGAAAACCCACTGACTCGGCACAAAGTTTTCGCCCCAAATCGGGGCGTCGCAAGTAGGTCCGCCGGTCCTCCGACTCGCTTGCGACGGCCACCACCGCAAGACCTGCGCTCTCCAGGTCACGAACCATCCGAGCCGCATCGAACGGCGTATGTACCGCATCACGGGCTCGGGCATGATCGAGGGTAAAATCAAGCAGTGCTTGCGTCGGCAAACTGGCGCCGCTGCGGCCAAGTCCGACACGGGCCGGCGTCAGATAACGAAGATCACGCGAGGAAGTAATCGCAGGCGATTTCATGCCGCATCATTCCGCTGCAACCGACATTTCAGGCACGCGTGCCGAATAGTACGACGCAGTCTGCTGACCGCCCGAGGCACCACGTGCAAACAATATCAAATGATGCGCGACAAGGCCAACCTGGAGGATGCGCTCGATATCGCCGCTCTTCAGCCGAGGCCAAGCGAACCGCCAGAACTCGCGCCGGTAATCGCTTTTGACGCCAACCTGCCAGACGATATGGCTGAACATCACCAGCGCACGCTTGATATTGTACCAGGACAACCGCTGCTTGCTGTTCGGGACCGCTATGCGGTTGCAATAGGTTTCTCGAACCTGATGCTCGAAGCGAGCGAACAGCTTCTCCGGCGTATAGGCACGCCCCATACACTCGCGCCACGTCGCCACGACGTGATCGTAAGGCAGGAAGAATTCGACATTCGAATCGCGATCTTCGTCCTCGTTCAGCCTGTTCTCGCGTTTCAGCCGATCCCACAACGGCGTGCGCGGCAACGCCTGAAGCAGGTTGATGGTCAACAACGGGATCTGCGATTGATCGATGAATTCGAGAATGCCCTCCCCCGAATCCATGGTGTCGGTATCAAGACCCAGGATGATGCCCGACACCACCTCAAGGCCATAGCTGTTGAGCGTCCGCACGCCCTCGAGAATCGGCACCACCATATTGTGCTGTTTCGACATCGCCTTGAGAGCCGCGGGATCCGGCGTCTCGATGCCGCAGAACACCGTCGTAAAATAGGCATCGCGCATCAGCGTCAGGATTTCGGGACGCTTGGCGATGTTCAGGGTCGCCTCGCATGCGAAATGCAGCGCGAAGCCGTTTCGCTTTTGCCACTCGACCAGGTGCGGCAGCAACTCGAGCGCTGCGCGGCGGTTTCCAATGAAATTATCGTCAACAAAATACACTGATCCTGACAGACCGCAGGCGACCATCTTGTCCAGTTCCGCAAGAACCTGCTCCGGCGTTTTCAGGCGCGGATTGCGGCCGTACAGCGCGGGGATATCGCAGAACTCGCACTGATAGGGACAGCCGCTTGAGAACTGGATACTACCGAGGAAATACTTGCGCAGCGGGATCAGCTCATAGGCCGGCAGTGGAAACTCCGACATCTCACGACGCTCCTGCGTTGTGAGGACGATCTGGCTCTCCGGTCGGGACGGATCGTTCGCGATGCGCCGAAACAGATCGTCAGTCGCGTCGCCCAGTTCGCCAACGTGCAGATAGTCGAAATCGGGATAATTTTCAGGACATGCGCTGACGGAAGGGCCGCCAAGCGCAACCGGCAGGTCGTGCTCATGCGCACGCCTGCAGATATCGTTCATCTGCCGGCGCTGGATATGCATGCCGCTGACGAACACCGCATCGGCCCAACGAAAATCGTCGGGCGAGGCCGGAGCAATATTCTCGTCGATAAAGCGAACATCCCAGTTTTGTGGAAGCGAGGCCGCGATCAGCAGCAATCCCTGCGGCGGCATGAACGCCTGTACGCCGTTAGTCAGCGGATAGGCATATTCGAAAGTACCAAACGAAGGCGAGTATTTCGGGAAAACGCAAAGAACACGCCGTGATGCAAGACGAATATCTTCTCTCATCAGCCCCCCTGCTTCCGAACCACGCAGATACATAGATCGGGCCATGATTTCGGTCAGAATAGGGCGAGATCGCCCACATACCGCCCGACGTTCGTCGGCTATGGCGGCAATTCGAGATTAAGTCTTGAAAGCAACTCTGGAAGGGGGACATCGTTCCGCCGGAGAGACAAATCCGGCTCCGCGAGGCCAGCATGAATCAGCCAGTCCTCGAATTCAGGCGCGCGGCGCAAGCCGAAGAGTTCCCGGACATACAGCGCGTCATGAAACGACGTGGACTGATAGTTGAGCATCACATCATCGGCACCGGGGACGCCCATGATGAAGGTGACGCCAGCCGCCGCGAGCAGCGTCAGTAAATTGTCCATGTCATCCTGATCGGCCTCGGCATGATTGGTGTAACAGACGTCGACACCGATCGGCAGGCCAAGCAACTTGCCGCAGAAATGATCCTCGAGCCCGGCGCGGATGATCTCCTTGCCGTCATAAAGATACTCCGGGCCGATAAAACCAACCACACTGTTGACCAGCAACGGATCGAACGCGCGGGCCACGCCGTAGGCGCGCGCTTCGCAGGTCTGCTGGTCGACGCCATGATGTGCGCCGGCGGACAGCGCGGACCCCTGCCCGGTCTCGAAATACATCACATTGTTGCCGACGGTGCCGCGCCGCAACGACAACCCCGCCTGATGGGCCTCTTTCAGAACAGCAAGGTTGATACCGAAACTACGATTGGCCGCCTCAGTGCCCGCAATCGACTGAAACACCAGATCGACCGGCAGGCCCTTGTTGATGAGATCGAGCGTCGTCGTCACGTGGGTCAGCACACAACCTTGCGCCGGCATCCGCAGCCGCGTGATGATATTATCAAGAAGATGCAGCAATTCGCCGATCCCCGCCGGATCGTCACTGGCCGGGTTGATCCCGATACAGGCATCTCCCGCGCCCAGCAGGAGACCGTCGACGATCGATGCGGTAATTCCCTTTGGATCGTCGAACGGATGATTGGGCTGCAACCGTACGCTCATTCGCCCCGGTAAACCGATGGTGTTGCGAAATCGCGTCACGACCTCGCATTTCTTCGCGGCCAGAATCAAATCCTGATTGCGCATCAGTTTCGATACCGCCGCAATCATCTCGGGCGTCAGCCCTCCTGCAAGTTGCCGCAGCGTCTCCATGGTCGCGCCGGGCGATAACAGCCAGTCGCGAAACGCGCCGACGGTCAGCGTTGAGACCGCAGTGAATGCGCCCGCATCATGGCTATCGACGATGAGACGCGTGACCTCATCGTCCTCATAAGGAATAACGGCGTCGTTCAGAAACTGACGCAACGGCACATCAGCCAACGCCATTCGTGCTGCGGCCATTTCCTCGGACGTTCCGGCAGCAATGCCGGCGAGCCGGTCACCGGCGCGCGGCGGACTGGCCTTGGCGAGCAGGTCGCGCAGGCTTTCGAATACGAAGGAATTCCGCCCGATGGTCTGGCGATAGGCCATGACCCCGATTATCCCACTTTGCCGCTGTTTGAAACGACCCTGTTCGCAAACATTCGTGCTTTCTTGCGCTCGCCCGCACGGCGCACCAGTTGACCGCGAACCGGAGTTCGACAATCCTCCGGGCAACAAAGGAACGGGAGGACGCCATGACCGACAACGTCAACCGCCAGATTCTGCTGGTGGAAAAGCCCACCGGCAAGCTTGCACCGCAGAACTTCAAAATGGTGGACGGCAAGATGCCCGAACCGAAGGACGGCGAGGTCCTGCTGCGCGTGCGCTACATTTCGCTCGACGCGGCCAATCGCGCCTGGATGCACGGCGCGACCTATCGCTCGGCGGTCGAAGCCAACACGGTGATGGCGGGCGGCGGAATCGCCGAAGTGGTTTCGTCGAAAGCGCCCGGCCTCGCGAAGGGCGACTTGGTATTCGGCGACACCGGCTGGCAGGAGTATGCTGCCGTTCCCGGCAGGTATCTGGTCAAAGTGCCACATCTCGAACCGATGACGCATCTGCTTAGCGTGTTCGGCATTGCCGGCCTCACCGCATATTTCGGTCTGCTGAATGTCGGCAAGCCGAAATCCGGCGAAACGGTTGTGGTCTCGGCTGCCGCCGGATCGGTCGGATCGATCGTCGGACAGATCGCCAAGATCAAGGGATGCCGCGTCGTCGGCATCGCCGGCGGCAAGGACAAGTGCAACTGGCTGACTTCGGAACTCGGCTTCGACGCTGCCGTCGACTACAAGGCCGAACCTGTTTTCAAGGCATTGAAAGCCGCAGCGCCGAAAGGCATCGATGTCTATTTCGACAATGTCGGCGGTGACATCCTCGAAGCGTGCCTGCCGCAGATGAATTTGCATGGCCGCATCGCCTGTTGCGGCGCCATCTCACAATATGACGGTGCACCGTCGCCGACAGGCCCGCGTGGCGTTCCCGGCTTGATCGTCGTCAAGCGCCTTACTATGCAAGGATTCATCGTTATGGACTTCGAAGATCAGCGCGAACAGGCGATGGCCGACCTGCAGCGCTGGGTGAAATCCGGACAACTGAAAGTTCAGGAGGACATTATCAACGGCCTCGAGAATACGCCGCAGGCGCTAATCGGCCTTCTTGCCGGAGAGAACCGCGGCAAACGGATGGTGAAGGTCTGATCGGATTACCTCGCTGACGTGCTGAAATGCCCGGCCCGGCCGGGCATTTTTGCGTTTTGCCGCCCGCACGATTTCGCCTAAACAGAGTTCAATAAATTTCATATCGTCTGCCATCCCGCAGGTGCAATAACCGGAATTAGCCGATGCTCAATACCCCTCGCTCCCGCCGTGGCATGGTCACTTCGCCCCACCATCTCGCCAGTGAAGCCGGCCTGCGCATACTCCGCGAGGGCGGCAACGCGATCGAAGCCACGCTGGCGATGGCCGCAAGCCTGCCGGTGGTCTATCCGCATATGAACTCGATCGGCGGCGACGGCTTTTGGCTAATCTCGACAGGCGGCAAACCGCCAATCGCAGTGGATGGCTGCGGCGCCGCTGCGCAAGCCGCGACAGTGGAATTCTACAAGGCCAAGGGATTGTCCGCGATTCCATCGCGTGGGCGCCTCGCCGCTAACACCGTTGCAGGCACGTTATCCGGATGGGCGGAAGTGCTCGCCATCAACATCGAACACGGTGGCAAACGGCCGCTGTCGCGTCTTGTGGAAGATGCGGTGTGGTCGGCCGAAAACGGCTTTGCCGTGACGGCCACGCAGCAGGAGTTGACCGAAACCAAGTTTGCCGAACTCAAGGACAGTCCCGGTTTCGTCGCGACGTTCCTGCTCGACGGCAAGCTGCCGCGCGAGGGACAGTTGATGAAGCTGCCGGCGCTCGGCAGCACGCTTCGCCGCCTCGGCAAGAGCGGGCCGATGGACTTCTATCACGGTGACATGGCGAAAGAGATAGCTGCCGATCTTGCGCGCTGCGGCTCGCCGGTTACGCTGGACGATCTCACTGCGCAGAAGGCGCAGCGACGCGAAGCTTTGAGCGTGCGCGCATCAGGTGCAACACTCTATAACTTCCCCGCGCCGACCCAAGGCCTCGCCTCGCTTATGATCCTTGCTCTGTTCGAGCGGCTCGGCGTCAAGGAATGTGAGAGCTTCGATTATCTGCACAGTATCGTTGAGGCGACCAAGCAAGCGTTTTTGGTGCGCGACCGCATCATTGGCGATCCGGAGCACATGATCGAGAAGGCGGAGGACTACTTGCAGTCCGCTAAACTTGATGAACTGGCGGCCAGGATCGACCGCAAGCGCGCATTGCCATGGCCCTATCCGACCAATCCCGGCGATACCGTCTGGCTTGGCGCGATCGATAAGGACGGCACTGCCGTCAGCTTTATCCAGAGTATCTATTTCGAATTCGGCTCCGGCTGCGTGCTCGAGAATTCCGGCATCCTCTGGCAGAACCGCGGCTCGAGTTTCGTACTCGATGGTGACGGTCCGCGCGCACTCCGGCCCGGCAAGAAGCCGTTCCACACCCTCAACCCGGCGATGGCCTTGTTCGACGACGGCCGACGCATGGTCTACGGCAACATGGGTGGCGAAGGCCAGCCGCAGAGCCAATCAGCGGTGTTCTCGCGCTATGCGATGTACGGTCAGGGATTGCAGGCCGCCGTCACCGCGCCGCGCTGGCTGCTTGGCAAGACCTGGGGCGACGCTACCGTGACGCTGAAGCTGGAAAGCAGGTTCGATCCAAAGGTCGTTCAGGCGATGCGCGACGCCGGCCACGAGATCGAGATGCTGCCGGATTTCACTTCGACCATGGGCCACGCCGGCGCGGTGGTCCGCCATGCCGACGGGATGTTCGAGGGCGCCACCGATCCGCGCAGCGACGGCGCGGCAATGGGGTTCTAGGACTGCTTTTGCGGCAGGCTTTTCATCGCCTCGCGGCACCGCGCCGTGATGGCATCCCAGTTGCCGGACCTGATCTCCGCTGCGGGGCACAGCCACGACCCGCCGACCGCGAGAACGTTCGGCTCGGAAAGCCAGGTTGCTGCGTTGGCCGCACCGATGCCACCGGTCGGACAGAGCCGGATTTTCGGAAACGGCCCCGCCAGCGCACGCAACATGGCAATGCCGCCGGATTGCTCTGCAGGGAAAAATTTCAGCGTACTAAAGCCGCGCGCTTGCGCCTGCATCAGGTCTGATGCCGTCGCGATGCCGGGTAGAAATGGCAGGTCGCTTCGGGCTGCGGCATCGAGCAATTCAGGGGTCGCACCGGGACTGACGGCAAAGCGCCCACCCAACGATTTGACCTGTGCAAGATCGTCAGGCGTCAGAACCGTGCCGATCCCGACAATCGCATCCGGCACCTCTGAAATGATCGCACGTGCGGCTGCGATCGCTGCATCGGTGCGTAACGTGATTTCCAGCGTGCGCACGCCGCCGGCCACCAGCGCACGCGCCAGAGGCACACCATCCTCGACGCGCTCGATCGTCAGCACCGGGACAACCCGCGCCGCTGTCAGCAGTCCGTTGATGACGTCGTCTTTCCGTGAAATCGGCTTTCCAGTCATCACGATCGCTCCGTTGGAGTCTCGCCGGGAAGAATATCCAGTGGCATTGCATCGCGCGGGATGATCGCGCCGCGATAACCCACCACTGCGCCGGCCAGACGATGCCCCGCCTGCGCGGCTTCAACCGGCGCCGCCCCTTCGAGCCGCGCAGCGAGATAGGCTGCCGAGAAGCTGTCGCCTGCGGCAGTGGTATCGACGACGTTTGCGACAGGTCGGGCGGCGATGCGAACGTCGGTTCCGCTCGCCCTGACGATGCAGGCCGGCTCGGATAATTTCAGGACGATCTCGCCGGTCGCCAAACGATCCATCGTATCAACGCTCGGCTGCGCGCCGTAGAGCGGACTAAGGTCATCGACGGAAGCCAGCGCGATGTCGGCAACATCCAACACGTCTCGATAAGCGTTCCTCGCGATTTCGAGTACCGGCCAGCCCCGTGCGCGAAAGTTGGTATCGAAGGCCACTCGGGTTTTCCCCGCGTGGGCGCGGGCCAGAGCGGCGACCAGACGGCTGCGGCCAGCTTCACCGTAGAGCGACAGGGTGATTCCCGAGAGATAGATGAGATCGTAGCTTGCCAGCGCATCAAGAAGAGCGCCTGTCTCAGGCAGGTCTAGCAGCATCCGTGCCGCAGCACTTTCGCGCCAGTAATAGAACGACCGCTCACCGGCCTCCGACGTACGAATGGCATAGAGGCCCGGCAGCTTGCCGGCGATCCGCACCACACGCTCTGTTCCGACACCTTCGGACCGCCAGCCTGCAATCATCTCGTCGCTGAACGGATCGTCACCCAGTGCGGTGATATAGTCCACCTTCGCGCCCAGCCGCGACAGATAGATCGCGGTGTTGAGAGTATCGCCGCCATAACCTCGCGACAGCCCGTTATTCGCGCCCTCCGTCAACTCGATCATGCATTCGCCGATACAGGCAATCGTGGTCATTGCTGCACCGGCGATCGTCAGTTAGCGAAATTGCCGCCCAATTCGTCTTCGATATGAATGCGGATGATGTCGTCGAAGGTCTTTTCGGCCGTGGTGAAGCCGAGCTTGAGCGCGCGGTCGGTGACAAAATCACGCGGCCATCCAGCGACGATGCCGACAATGGTGGGATCCGGTTCGCGCTTGATCCGCGCGGCGACCTTAGGACCAGCGACCCGTGTCAGCGCGGCGATCTGCTCGCCGACGGTGGCCGACAATCCCGGCATACTGAGCGCGCGACGCGGCCCGATGGTTTCGGTGTCCATTGTGCCGGCGTGAATCAGGAACCCGACAGCCGACCGCGGCGACGCGTGCCAGTGCCGCACGTCCTCGGACACCGGCAAAACGGCTTCCTTGCCCGCCAGCGGTTCGCGGATAATGTTGGAGAAAAATCCAGATGCCGCCTTGTTCGGCAGGCCGGGGCGCACGCAGATCGTCGGCAAGCGGATGCTGACGCCATCGAGCAGACCCTTGCGGGTGTAATCCGAGATCAGCAATTCGCCGATTGCCTTTTGCGTGCCGTAACTGGTCAACGGTGTGTTGAAGAACTCGTCGCCGATCTTGTCGGGGAACGGCGCGCCGAACACCGCGATCGACGATGTGAACACCAGCCGCGGCTTGTAGCCACCGCCGATGGCGCGGATCGCGTCGATCAGGTAGCGGGTGCCGTCGAGATTGATCCGGTAGCCTTTGTCGAATTCAGCTTCGGCTTCGCCCGAGACGATAGCGGCGAGATGAAAAATCACATCTGGTTTCGATGCAACCAGCTTGGTCGTCGCGGCCTGTTCGGCAAAGTCCGAGGTCACGATCTCGATGGGGATCGACGCATTGTCCGGCTTCTTCGGGGCGACGACATCCTGCAGGGTCATTCGGGAAATATCGCGCTTGCCGAGTTTGCCGTCTTTCAACAGTCTGTCGACCAGCTTGCGCCCGACCATGCCGGCCGCACCGAGAACAAGAATATGCAAGATACCGCCCTTCCTTTTCGTCGCCTGAGTGACGCTTCTATTCCTTCACCGCGCCGGTCATCGCGGACACGTAGTGCTCGACGAAGAACGCGTAGAGGATAACCAGCGGCAGCGAGCCGACCAGCGCGCCCGCCATCAGCGATCCCCATTTGTAGATATCGCCGTCGACGAACTCATTGACGATCGCGACCGGCACGGTCTTGTTCGCGGTCGATTGCAGGAACGTCAGTGCGTAGATGAATTCGTTCCAGCACAGCGTGAACGAAAAGATGAACGCCGAGATCAACCCCGGCACCGCCAGCGGCAAGATGATCTTGACCAGGATCTGCCATCGCGACGCGCCGTCGATCAGGGCACATTCCTCCAGCTCATAAGGAATCGTCTTGAAATATCCCATCAGCAGCCAGGTCGAGAACGGGATCAGCAGCGTCGGATAGACCAGGATCAGCGCCAGCGGCGAATCGAACAATCCATAGGCCTGGATCACCGATGCCAGCGGGATGAACAGGATCGACGGCGGCACCAGGTAAGCCAGGAAGATCAGGGCGCCGACCGTCTGCGCGCCCTTGAATCGCAGCCTCACCAGCGCGTAAGCCGCCAGCACACTCGCGATGATCGACAGGAACGTCGCCGCAGTCGCCACGTACATCGTGTTCCACAACCAGCGCGGATACTGTGTCTCGAACAGCAGCTTCTGGATGTGCTTGAATGTCGGATGCACAACCCAGAAGGGGTTGTACGTGTTCATGTCGATCAACTGTTCATCCGGTTTGATCGAGGTCAGCGCCATCCAGTAGAACGGAAACAGCAGGACGACGACCATAATGAACAGCGGAATGTAGAGCGTGACAAAACGGTTCAGCGGCGTCTCGAGGTAGCTCATGCCCTCGGTATTGTCGCTGGCCGAAAGTATCGCAGGCGGCTGGGCGATATGATCAGTCATTCTCGGATCCTTGCTGCCACTTGCGCCGTTGCATACCAAACCATGAGATGGTGATGGCGGCGAGCAGGAACGGGATCATCGCAGTTGCGATCGCCGCGCCCTCCCCGAGCCGCCCGCTCAGGATACCGCGCTGGTAACTCAGCGTCGCCATCAGATGGGTGGAGTTGACCGGGCCGCCGCGGGTCAGGGCCCAGATGAGCTGGAAGTCGGTGAACGTGAACAGCACCGAGAAGGTCATGACGACCGCGATAATCGGCGTCAGCAGCGGATAGGTAATGAAGCGGAAGCGTTGCCAGTTCGTCGCGCCGTCGAGCGTAGCCGCCTCGTAGAGCGAGGGTGACACCGTCTGCAGCCCCGCGAGAAGCGTGATGGCGACGAACGGCACACCGCGCCAGATATTGGCGATGATCACGCTGGTGCGCGCCCACGTCGTATCGCCGAGGAAATTGATGTTCTGTTCGATCAGCCCCATTTTGATGAGCGACCACGAGATGATCGAGAACTGCGAATCGTAGATCCACCAGAAGGCAATCGCCGACAATACCGTGGGCACGATGAACGGAATCAGCACGGCGGCGCGGATCAGCGCCTTCAACGGCATGTTGCGGTTGAGCAGCAGGGCCAGATAAAGCCCGAGTGCGAATTTGATAGCACTGGCGACAGCCGTATAGAGCAGCGTGTTAACCACCGACAGCCAGAACACGCTGTCGTCCCATAGCCATTGATAATTCTCAAGGCCAATGAAATTGCCCGGGCGGCCGATCCTCATGTCGGTGAAGCTCATCCAGACGCCGAGACCGAGCGGATAGGCCAGGAACAGGATCAGGAACGCTCCAGCCGGCAGCATGAACCAGAACGCGATCCAGTTGCGGTTCGCGGCGAGCCGCTGCCGGAACGTTAGCGAACTGACATAGGGCTGCGGTGCGGGCATCGAAGCCGGTATCGTGCTCATGGGCCGAACCTTCTGAGGGAATAAAAGTCGCCGGCGCAGCGACCTGCCGCGTCGGCGATGATGTCGCTTACGAACGATAGAGGCGCTTCGCCTGCCGCTCGGCGTTTGCGATCGCACCCTTCGCGTCTTCGCGGCCGGTGCAATAATTCGCGAACAGGTCGACGACGATGAAGTCGGCGATCGCCGCGGCGGCGTTTTCACCGAGCGTACCGAGACCCGCCGGGGTCAACGTGCGCTTGGCAACGTCGCGATACACGGTGCGCTTCGGATCCGAAGTCCAGATCGGATTTGCATCGTAGGCATTGAGGAAGTGCGACAGATAACCCTGCGCGGCCGAAACCCACGGATTGAACTGATCGGCTTCCAGCATGAACGCGGTCAGCGCCTTACACGCCTGCGGATACTTCGTGAAGGTGAAGGTCAGCATGGTGAAGGGCAGATGCAGTTCGGTCGGCTTGCCGGCCGGACCGATCGGCATGTAGGCGTGGTTCATGTCCTCGGCGATCGCCTTGTTTTCTTTCTGTGCGGCGACGTAAACCGAAATACCGTTCACGGTGCAGTGGAGCTGACCAGCCAGAAACGCCTTGTTGTTCGAGCTGTCGTTCCAGGACGCGGTGCCCGGAATGAAGGTGCCATAGAGCGCCTTGATGTACTCCAGCGCCTTCACGGTTTCCGGCGAGTTGATGATGACCTTGTTGTCCTTGTCGACAAGGTAAGCGTTGTGGGTCCACAGCGCCCAGTGCAGCCAGGTGTTGGCGTCGCCCGAAGCGTGACCCACCGCCATGCCGGCCGGCGTGTTGTTCTTCTGGAGCCCCTTGCACAGTTCGAGGAAACCCGCGGTGTCCTTCGGGAATTCCTTGAAGCCCGCCTTCTCCATCGAGCTGATACGATAGTTGATCAGCGCGCCGGTACAGGCGACCGGAATGCCGATCCACTTGTCCCCCTTCTTGCCGTATAATGGAGCCGAAGGCGCCCAGCCGCCATACTTGCCGCCGAGATAGTCAGCGACGTCGGTGACGTCAGTGCACTTTTCGGGGAAGAGATGCGGCAGCGAATAGAGGCCCCACACCATGTCGAGCCCCTGCCCGGTGTTGGCGGCAACCGAAGCCTTGGGCTGGAGATCGTCGTAGGATTCGTTCGAGACGTTGACTTCAACGCCGGTGGCCTTCGTAAAGGCCTGAATCATCGCCATGAAGGCTTGATCCTCGGCTTCGACGAAGCGCTTCCAGCGCAGCAGGTTGATCTTGGCGCCAGCCTCCGGTTTCCATTTCGAGGTCTGGGCCCAGGCTTTGGCAAAGCCGAACAATTGATCCGTCGTCATTGTCGCCGCGCCCGCGAGCGCAGCGGCGCCACCCTTCAACAACGAGCGACGGTTTGGCGTAAAATTCTTCATGGTATGCCTTCTCCCTGTTTCGCCGGTTCTTAATGATGTGACCGGCTAATTCGCTATGATTGCTTATAAGTCGTTGTAACGGCACCGACCGGGAGTTCCCGATCAATCTCAGTTGATCAGGCGCTTGCCGGTTTCCTTGTCGAAGACATGCGCGGAGGCCGCGACCGGCCTTAGCTTGATCTTGTCTCCAGGTTTGACCGGACGGCGATCGCGGATCACGACAATGATGTCCTGGGTGCCGATCCGCGCGACGATCTGGGTTTCCGATCCGGTCGGCTCGACTACGACCACTTCCGCTTCGACGCCGTCGTCGGCGAATTCGAGGTGCTCAGGCCGGATTCCGTAAACCACCGGCTTGCCTTCGAGCCCGACGCGAGAGGCAATCAGCGGCAAACGGCTACCGTTTGCGGTTTCTACGCAAGGTCGATCGCCTCCGGTGAGCTTGCCATCAAGGAAATTCATCGCCGGTGAGCCGATGAACCCGGCGACGAAGCGATTGTCGGGGTGATCGTAAAGCTCAAGCGGCGAGCCCATCTGCTCGACGATACCGTCATGCATCACAACGATCTTGTCAGCCATGGTCATCGCCTCGATCTGGTCGTGCGTGACATAGACGGTCGTGGTTTTCAGCCGCTGGTGCAGTTCCTTGATCTCGGTGCGCATTGCGACGCGCAGCTTGGCATCCAGATTGGAGAGCGGTTCGTCGAACAGGAAGACCTGCGGATCGCGCACGATCGCGCGGCCCATCGCGACGCGCTGACGCTGGCCACCCGACAGCTGCCTCGGAAAACGATCCAGCAGTTCCTTCAGGCCGAGAATATCGGCCGCCCGGTTGACCAGCTTGTTGATCTCATCCTGCTGGACATCGCGCAACTTGAGCGAGAAACCCATGTTCTGCCCCACCGTCATATGCGGATAGAGGGCATAGTTCTGGAACACCATGGCGATGTCCCGTTCCTTGGGTTGAACGTCGTTGACCACCCGGTCACCGATCGAAATCGTCCCCGATGTAATGTTTTCCAACCCGGCCAGCATTCGCAGCAACGTCGATTTGCCACAACCCGAAGGGCCTACCAGAACGACGAAAGCGCCATCCTCGATCGGGATCGTCACGCCGTGCAGGACTTCAAAACCACCAAACGACTTGCGCACGTCGTGAATCTGCACCGACGCCATACATACACTCCCCTAGATCCGGCCACGTCCGACGAGCGTCGTCGCTGCTCTTGGATTATTTGCCGTAGGTCACGAGGATTCTCGTGCCGGCCACCGAGAACAGAAAACCATACCAGGGTTCGCGCTGCAACAACCTTCGATGAAAGTTGTAGGATGACATGACCGGTGAAGTTGCACCTAGAAGGTTGACATGCGAACATTACAGTGCACGAAGCGCACGAATGAGCAGTGTGCAGTGCGGGAGAAAAAATTGTGAAAACGAGCGATACCGAGACCGCCACCCCCGAAAAAGCCAAACGCAAACTCCGCTCTCAGCTCTGGTTCGACAATCCTGACAACCCGGGAATGACCGCCCTCTATCTCGAGAGGTATCTCAACTACGGGTTGACCCGCCACGAGCTGCAGTCCGGCAAGCCGATTATCGGCATCGCCCAGACCGGCAACGATCTGTCTCCCTGCAACCGTCACCATATCGAGCTCGCTCACCGCGTGCGCGAGGGCATTCGCGAAGCCGGCGGCATCGCGATGGAGTTTCCGACCCATCCGATCCAGGAAACCGGCAAGCGGCCGACTGCGGCGCTCGACCGCAATCTGGCCTATCTCAGCCTCGTCGAGATTCTGTTCGGCTACCCGCTGGACGGCGTCGTTCTCACCACGGGCTGCGACAAGACCACGCCCGCCTGCATGATGGCCGCCGCGACCGTGAACATTCCCGCAATCGTGCTGTCCGGCGGGCCCATGCTGAACGGCTGGTTCAAGGGCGAGCGTACTGGTTCCGGCACCGTGGTCTGGAAAGCACGCGAGGACATGGCGGCCGGCAAGATCGATTACGAAGAGTTCATGGACATTGTGGCGTCCTCCGCCCCGTCCGTCGGCCACTGCAATACCATGGGCACCGCCTCGACCATGAACTCGCTGGCGGAAGCGCTCGGCTTTTCGCTGCCCGGATGCGCGGCCATCCCTGCTCCCTACCGCGAGCGCGGCCAGATTGCCTATGAAACAGGCAAGCGCGCCGTCGAAATGGTGTGGGAAGATCTCAAGCCATCCGACATTCTCACCCGCAAGGCTTTCGAGAACTGCATCGTCGTCAATTCGGCGATTGGCGGCTCGACCAACGCGCCGATCCACATCAACGCGCTGGCTCGGCATATCGGCGTCGATCTGTCGATCGACGACTGGCAGAAATTCGGTCACGACGTGCCGCTGCTGGTCAACATGCAGCCGGCCGGTTTCTACCTCGGAGAAGAATATCACCGTGCCGGCGGCGTGCCGTCGGTGGTCGCCGAGCTTATGAAACACAAGCGCATTCATGAAGATGCCATCACCGTCAACGGCCGCACGATGGGCGACAATTGCCGGAGCGCCCCGGCCCCCGACAACGACGTGATCTGGACCTACGACAAGCCGCTGGTGAAGGATGCCGGCTTTGTCGTGCTGCGCGGCAACCTGTTCGATTCGGCGATCATGAAGACCAGTGTGATCTCGAAAGAGTTCCGCGACCGCTATTTGTCCGACCCGAAGAACCCGAACGCGTTCGAGGGCCGCGCCATCGTGTTCGAAGGCCCGGAGGACTATCACCACCGGATCGACGACCCGTCGCTGAATATCGATGAACACTGCATGCTGTTCGTGCGTGGAGTCGGACCGATCGGCTACCCCGGCGGCGCCGAAGTCGTGAACATGCAGCCGCCCGCAGCGCTCCTCAAGAAGGGCATTACGTCGCTGCCGTGCATCGGCGACGGCCGCCAGTCGGGAACATCGGGATCGCCGTCGATCCTCAACGCCTCGCCGGAGGCCGCCGCCAACGGCGGCCTCGCAATCCTGACAACAGGCGATCGCGTTCGCATCGACCTCAACAAGGGCGAAGCCAACATCCTGATCTCGGATGAGGAGGTGAAAGCACGCCACGCCGATCTCAAGGCCAAGGGCGGTTTCCCCCATCCCAAGAGCCAGACGCCATGGCAGGAGCTTTATCGCGACACCGTGGGTCAGCACGCTACCGGAGCCTGCCTCGAACTGGCGACGCGCTATCGCAACATCGCCGGCACGATCGGCGTCGCCCGCGACAACCACTGAACCTTGGATCCGGAAAGCGAGCGTCGCTTTCCGGATTTCGACAACGCCCGAACAAAAATCACAAGGACGACACATGTCTGATCGGCTGAAAGGCAAACGCGCATTCGTGACCGCAGGAGCGGTCGGCATTGGCCGCGCCTGTGCGCTCGCTTTCGCGCGCGAAGGCGCCACCGTGTTCGCGACCGATATCGATGAAAAGGGTGTGGCCCTGCTCACAAAAGACGGCATTGCGGAAACTGCCAAGCTCGACGTGCGCGACACCGCCGCTGTCAACGCCATGGCCAAGCGCGTCGGAACTGTCGACATCCTGCTCAATGCCGCAGGCTTCGTCCATCACGGCACTGTTCTGGAATGTTCCGAAGACGACTGGGATTTCTCGTTCGATCTGAACGTCAAATCCATGCACCGCACGATCCGCGCCTTCCTCCCCGGAATGCTGGACAACGGCGGCGGCTCGATCGTCAACATCTCCTCGGCGGCCGGCGTCTACAAGGCGGCGCCCAATCGCTACGTCTACAGTGCGACGAAAGCCGCAGTGGCCGCCCTCACCCGCTCGGTGGCAATCGATTTCATCGGCAAGGGCATCCGCTGCAACGCCATCTGCCCCGGCACCATCGAGACGCCCTCGATGCTTGGGCGCGCCGCGGCGGCAGGCCCCGGCGGACGCGACATGTTCATCGCCCGCCAGCCGATGGGACGGCTGGGCACGGCGGAGGAAATTGCATCGCTCGTTGTCTATCTCGCCAGCGACGAAAGCGCGTTCACCACCGGTGTTGCGTACATCATCGACGGCGGCTGGACGCTGTAAATTCTTTGTTTCCTCATCCTGAGGAGCGACCTCTTGGTCGCGTCTCAAAGGAGGATGAGGCGCAATGGCCTCATGGTTCGAGACCCGCCACACAAGTGGCGCTCCTCACCATGAGGATCGCGATTGGAACAATGGGAGAAACATCGTGAACAAGATCGATTTGAGCGGACGATTCGCCGTCGTGACCGGCGGCGCGCAGGGCTTCGGCCGCGCGATCACCGAGCGTTTTGTCGCGTCGGGAGCCAAGGTCGCAATCTGGGATTTCGATCGGGCGCTGAGCGAAAAAACCGCCAAGGAAATCGGCGCGGCTGTGATCCCGCTCAAGGTCGACGTTACCGACCCTGCCGCCGTCGAAGCAGCGAAGGACGCGACGATCAAGGCGTTCGGCCGGATCGACATTCTGGTCAACAACGCCGGTATCGCCGGCGTCAACAAACCGGTCGCCGATCTCAGTTACGATGAGTGGCGGCAGGTCATGAAGATCAACCTCGACGGCCCGTTCATCTGCTGCAAGGCTGTCGTGCCCGGCATGGCCAAGCAAAACTACGGCCGCATCGTCAACATCGCCTCGATCGCCGGCAAGGAAGGCAATCCGAACGCCTCGCACTATTCGGCTTCGAAAGCCGGCGTGATTGCCCTGACCAAGTCGCTCGGCAAGGAACTGGCGGGCACAGATGTTGCGGTCAACGCTGTCACCCCTGCCGCCGCCAAAACCGCGATCTTCGACCAGATGACGCAGCAGCACATCGACTTCATGCTGTCGAAGATTCCACGCGGGCGTTTCCTTAAAGTGGAGGAACTGGCCTCGCTGGTTTCCTGGATGGCGTCGGAAGAATGTCTCTACACCACCGGGGCGGTGTTCGACATTTCAGGCGGCCGCGCGACTTACTGAGGAACGATCGCGACGTTCTCGTGAAAACGGAGAAGAGTGATGAACGTCTCGCAGATCGACGATCGAAACGCCGATCAGGCGGCTTACTGGAACGGACCGGCGGGACAATATTGGACCGACCGCCAGCAGATCCAGGACCTTATCCTGGCCCCCGTCTCGCGAATCTTGATCGATCAGGCCAAAATAACTCAAGACGTCCGCGTCATTGACGTGGGATGCGGCTGCGGGGCCACGACCATCGAGATCGGAAAGCAGTTAGGGCCGGCAGGCCATGTGCTTGGTCTCGACATTTCCGCGCCGATGCTGGCAAGGGCGCGCGAGCTTACGCCGAAGAATGCACCTGTCGAATTTATTCTCGCGGACGCAACGGTTCACAGGTTCGAGCCGGAATCCTTCGATCTGCTGGTGTCTCGATTTGGCGTCATGTTCTTCGCCGACCCGGTCGCCTCATTCTCGAACCTGCGAACGGCCCTGAAGCGTGGCGGCCGCGTGGTCTTCGCATGCTGGCGCGAGCCTCGTTACAATCAGTGGCTGATGCTGCCGCTGAAGGCCGCCTACAAGCATGTTCCGAAACTTCCGGAAATGGCCCGGCAGGATCCGGGACCGTTTGCCTTCGCACAGGAAGAATGGGTTCAACATATCCTGACATCCGCCGGCTTCACGTCGGTCGCGATGGAAGCCCATGACCTTCATCTGGATATTGCAGTCGGACGTGGACTGGAAGCCGCGGTCCAGGGCACTCTGGAGATCGGGCCGGCAAGCCGCGCGCTCGATGGTCAGCCTGAGCATCTCCGCACGGCCGCCGTCGCGTCAATACGCGAGGCGCTTCGCCCCTTCCTCAAAGATGAGAAAGTACCATTGGCAGGTTCGATCTGGATCGTCTCGGCGACGAACCCTTAGTCCTACATGGTTGCGCCGAGCACCCACGGCGCGAATTCAGCAGCGCCGAAATCAAACGCCTCGCTTTTGGTCGGCTCGCCGGACGCCACCTTGAGGATCAGATCGAAGATCCGTTGGCCGCACTCCTGCACGGTTTCGTCGCCATCGAGAATGGTGCCGCAATTGACATCCATGTCGTCTTCCATGCGACGGTACATCGGCGTGTTGGTCGCGAGCTTGATCGAGGGCGACGGCTTGCAGCCGAACACGCTGCCGCGCCCCGTCGTGAAGCAAACCAGATTGGCGCCCCCCGCCACCTGCCCTGTCGCCGCCACCGGATCGAACCCGGGCGTATCCATGAAGGTGAAGCCCTTCTTGGTCACCGGCTCGGCATATCCCACCACATCGACAAGGTTCGTGCTGCCGGCTTTCGCCATCGCTCCGAGGGATTTTTCAAGGATGGTCGTCAGACCACCGGCCTTGTTCCCCGGGCTTGGATTGGAATCCATCTCCGCGCCGTTGCGCTGGGTGTAATCTTCCCACCATCGCATCAGGGCAACGAGCTTCTCGCCGACTTCGCGGCTAACCGCACGGCGCGTCAGCAGATGTTCGGCGCCGTAGGTCTCCGGTGTTTCGGACAGGATCACCGATCCACCATGCCGGACCAGAATATCGCTCGCCGCACCGAGCGCGGGATTGGCCGAGACTCCGGAATATCCATCCGAGCCGCCGCACTGCAGTGCGACCATCAATTCGCTAGCCGAACACGGTTCGCGTTTCACATTGTTGGATTCAGCCAGCACTTCGTGAACGAAGGCCACCGCCTTCTCCACCGTCTTGCGCGAGCCGCCAACATCCTGAATGTCCAGCGAGCGCAGCCGGCCCGCCAGCCTCTGCTCCTCGAGGAAGCCGCCAATTTGATTCATCTCACAGCCAAGACCGAGAATGATGACGTGCGAGAAATTCACGTGACGCGCATAGCCGCCGAGGGTTCGGCGCAAAACCGTCAGCGGTTCGAGTTGCGTCATGCCGCAGCCGGTCTTGTGCGTCAGTGCCACCACGCCATCGACGTTGGGGAAATTCGCCAGCGGGTCATGACCGGTGAACGGATTTTTCTTGAACACGTCCGCCACCATGCCCGCGACATGCGCGCTGCAATTCACCGAAGTCAGGATACCGATGTAGTTGCGCGTCGCGACCCGTCCATCGGGGCGGCGAATACCCTGAAACGTCGCGGGCAGGTCGAAGTTCGGCGTCGGTTTGGCATCGACACCCCAGGCGTAGTCCTTGGCAAAATCGCCCATGCCGATGTTCTGGACATGGACGTGCTGGCCCGGCGCGATCGCCTTGGTGGCAAATCCGATGATCTGGCCATAGCGCTTGACCGGCTCGCCGACCGCGATTGGACGGACGGCAACCTTATGCCCTGCGGGAATCCGCTCCGCAGCCGTAACGCCCTCACTTATTATTGCACCGGGCAGAAGCGCCGCGCGCGCAATCACGACGCTATCGTCAGGATTGAGGCGGATGACCGGTGCGGGTGTCATGGGCGTCTCCAACAGGTTACCGGTCAGGCTTTGCCGCCGGACCCTTTTCTGGTCTGGGCAATATGGCTCTTGGCCGACATCGCGAGCAGACCACTGTCATTCATCAGCGTCACGAGACGGAAGCCCATATTGATATTGCGGACCGCGCCTTCCCACCCGCTGCAATGGATGCCGGGCGCAATTCCGCGCTTGTCGCATTCCTTGATCAGTTTCTCGTAGATCTTGATGATCTCCGGCTCTTCACGGTCGAGCTTCGGCACGAGACCGTAGGAGAAGCCAAGGTCGGACGGGCCGACATAGACGCCCGCGATGCCCTCGACGTCGAGAATGGATTCCATGTTCTCGACCGCCTTGCGGGTTTCGAGCATCGGAATGCACAGGGTTTCAGCGTTGGCTGTGGTCTGGTAGGTCCCGGCCTCGCCATACATCATGGCGCGGATCGGCCCATTGCTGCGCGACCCGCGCGGCGGGTATTTGCAGTAGGAAACGAAGGCTTCAGCTTCCTCCTTGGTATTGATCATCGGGCAGATCACGCCGTAAGCGCCGCCGTCCAGCACCTTGCCGATGATCCCGGGCTCGTTCCATGGCACACGCACCATCGGCGTCACCGGATGCGTCTGCATCGCCTGGAAGCACTGGATCATCGATTGATAATCCTGAACGCCATGCTGCATATCGACGGTGACGCTGTCGAAGCCGCATTGCGCCATGACCTCGGCGGAAAAGCCTGACGGGATCGCGAGCCACGCGTTGACGACGACCTTGCCGGATGCCCAGATTTTCTTGACGTTGTTTGCCATTGGCGGCGTTCCTATTGTTGCTTGTTCCGAACGTTAACCTCAGGAAACCCGATCAAGCAAACTGCTATCCGGCCGCCTTTGCGATAGCTGCCTCGTCGATCCCGACCGATTTGGCGGTGGTGACGATCGAACTCCAGGTATCCTCTGTCAGCGGGATGCCATTCGCGCCGCGTTCGGCCCGCATTTTCGCTTCGGGTTCGCCGGGGATCAAAACCTCATCATGGCCGACCGCGAGCTTGCTGTCCTTGACGTAGGCGATGTAGCGCGCCACCTCGCCGTCGAAGAAATGATCGATATCGACACGGGCCGGATCGATGTAGATCGACAGCATACCGTTGGAGAACCGCCGGTCGGTCTCGGTTGCGCCGTTGCCGCTCAATGCACCGCCAAGCAATTCGCAGACCAGCGCCAGGCCCGAACCCTTGTGGTCACCAAACGCACGGATGGCGCCCTTGCCCTGGGCGTGATTGCGCGGTCCGTCCGGCGTATGCGGGCCGTACAATTCGGTCGGGTCTTCGCTCAACTGACCATCCGGGCTGATGAGCGCGCCCTTCGGCAGTTTCTTGCCGCCACGACTCGCCACCATCACCTTGCCTTCGGCAACCAGCGACGTCGCCAGATCGAGCACCACCGGCCCCTTGCCCGGGCGCGGAATGCCGACGCAATAAGGTGCGGTCGAGAACTTGCGCTCGACGCCACCGAATGGCGCGACAAGCACCGAGCCCGCGGCGTTGACGAAGTGAATCGAGATCAGCCCTTCGGCCGCCGCCATTTCCGCCCAGTCGCCGACCCGTCCGATGTGCCCGGAGTTGCGCAGCGTCACCGCGGCAAGACCGTTCGCCTTGCACTTCTCGATGCCGACCGCGACCGCCTGCGGCGCCACGGTCTGGCCATAGCCGAACCCGCCGTCGACAACGGCCAGCGAGGGCGTATCCACCAGCAGTTTGATCTTCTGGTCCGGAACGATGACGCCCTCGTTCTTCCAGCGCACATACTGCGGCACGCGGATCACGCCGTGGCTGTCATGTCCGGTGAGGTTTGCGGTGACGAGGTAGTTCGCAATGCGGTCAGCTTCGGCAGCGGACGAACCAGCACGTGAAAAGACCGACGCAACGAAATCAGAAAGCTTCTTCGCTTGTATGGCTATCATAGTCAGGCGGTTACCTTGTTGTGGCCGCCAAGGTAGGCGGCTCTTATTGCTTCATCGCTCCACAGATCGTCCGGTTTGCCGCCGAGCGCAAGGCGGCCCGTCTCCAGAACATACCCATAGTCAGCCACAGACAAGCCCATCCGGGCGTTCTGTTCAACCAGCAGAACGGTTGTCTCGCGACGAATTTCCTCGATGATACGGAAGACCGCCTGAACGATAACCGGTGCCAGCCCCAGCGACGGCTCATCCAGCAGCAACAGCCGCGGCTTGGCCATCAATCCGCGCGCCACCGCGACCATCTGCAACTGGCCGCCAGACAGCGTCCAGCCAAGCTTGTCGGCGAACACCCGGATGTCGGGAAACAGGTCGAACATCGCATCGGCTTCGCGCGAAATTTCCGACTTCGCTGCCCGGCGATTGGACGCACCGAGCATGATGTTTTCCTTCACGGTGAGGCCGGGAAACACCCGCCGCCCTTCGGGAACGTGCGAAATGCCCAGACGGACGATCTGCTCCGGGCCGAGACCTGAAATCGACTTGCCGTCGAACAGGATTTCGCCGGCCGCAGGCTTCGCGAGCCCCGAGATGGCGCGCAACGTCGTCGATTTCCCGGCGCCGTTGGAGCCCAGCAGTGTCACCACCTGCCCCTCCTCGACCTTCAGCGAGACGCCGCGCAGCGCTTCGATTTCGCCATACAGCACAATTAGATCGTTGATCTCGAGAAGCGCCATGGCTATTCGGTCCCCAGATATGCCGAGATGACGTCCGGCTGCTGCAGCACCGACAGCGATTCGCCATCCGCGATCCGGCGGCCGAAATTGAGCACCGTGATATGCTGCGCTGCCTCGCGCACCAGGGTCATGTCGTGATCGATGATGAGAATGGTGAGACCCTGCGCGGCGATGCGTTTCAGCAGCCCGTGCAACTCGACCTTCTCGCTGGAGTTGAGGCCCGCGGCGGGCTCGTCGAGCAGCAGTAATGTCGGATTGCCCGCCAGCGCGCGGGCAATTTCGATCAACCGCTGGTGACCGTAGGAAAAGCTCGACACCAACTCGTTGGCGCGAGTGCCCAGCCCCACGAACGTCAGGGCCTTCATGGCCCGCTCGGTCAGCAACACATGAGTGCCCGCTCCGATCAGGTCGTTGCCGGGCCGCTCCGCGCCGATGATGACGTTTTCGAGCGCCGTCATCGACCGGAACAGCCGAATATTCTGGAACGTGCGTCCCAGCCCGGACGAGGTGCGCATATGCGCCGGCATGTCGGTGATATCGACGCCATCGAGAACGATGCGGCCGGCCGTGGTCTTGTAAAGGCCGGATAGCATATTGAGCGTGGTGGTCTTGCCCGATCCGTTGGGTCCGATCAGCGCGTGAACGCTGCCGCGCCTGACCGAAATATCGACATTGTCGACAGCCTTCAGGCCACCGAAGTGTTTGGACAGTCCGCTCACCTCAAGCACCACGTCGCCGCCGCTGCTCGCCGGCGCGAGTTGCAGCACCTGCGTGGTCGGCTCCGACCTCACCTTGGCTCGCCATCGGTCGAGCGTGAACTGGACGAAGCCCCAGATGCCGTCCGGCATGAACCGCATGATGAGGATGACGAACAGGCCGTAGATCGCGAGATACAATCCCGGCACGCTCTTGAGGAAGCGCAACCATTCCGGAATGATAATCAGCAGGCCCGTGCCGATAGCCGCGCCGATCGGTGACGCGGCGCCGCCGAGCAATGCCATCGTGAGGAATACGATCGATTCCGCGAAGGAGAATTGATCCGGGCTGACATAGGAAAACCCGCCGGCGAACAGCCCGCCGCCGATACCGCCGAGCAACGCGGACAGCGCGAACGCGGCAACCTTGGTACGATAGACGTCGATGCCTGCAACACCCGCGGCCAGTTCGTTGTCACGCACGGCCCTCATCGCCCGCCCGAGCCGGGTATCCGGCAGATGCCAGACGATGTAACCGATCAGTGCCAGCGCGGCGACACACAACGCCAGAAACGACTGCGACGATTGAAACAGACCGGGACGTCCAATCCTGGACACGCCATCCGGGCCGTGGGTGATGCCGATCGCGTTGATCATGAACAGCGTCACGATCTGCTGGAACGAGATCGTGACCATGGCCAGATAGTGCCCGCCGAGCTTCAGCGTGGTCATGCCGAGCAGCGCGCCCGCGAGAAGCGCGATGATCGAACCGCCCATCAGACAGAGCCAGAAATTAAGACCGAGGTCGGTGGTGCCGAGGCCAACGGCATAGGCGCCGAACCCGAAGAACACCGCCTGTGCCAGATTGATCTGTCCGCACAGGCCGAGTACCACCGTCAATCCAAAGACGGCGATAGCGAACGTCGTCGCCTGCATCATGATGTTGAGGATGTAGCCATCGAGCTGAATCGTCGCGACCACAGCCACGGCAATCGCGGCGGCGACGAAATACGGCAGATGGCGGATAACCGGCGACATCGCCGTGGTCCGCGGTGCGGAAACCTGTTCGCCCTGAGCGCTCATGCTTTCTCCGCAACACGTTCGCCGAAGATGCCTTGCGGCCGGAATACCAGAAACAGCACCAGCACGAAGAACGCGAAAGCATCCTTGTACGGCACCGAGATATAGGCAGCTCCGAATGTTTCGATCACGCCGAGCGCCAATCCGCCGATGATGGCGCCGGCAACATCGCCAAAGCCGCCGATGATGGTGGCCGCAAAGGCCTTGAGCGCAATGGTCGAACCCATCTGGATCGAGACGAACAGCAGCGGCGCAACCAGAATGCCTGCGATGCCGCCGAGCATCGCCGAGTAAACGAAGGTGATCATGATCATCTGCGACACGGGAATGCCGAGCAGCGACGCCATCTCCTTGTCCTGCGATGTCGCCTGCATCTTCTTGCCGAGTAGCGTATGCTCGAAGAACCAGTACTGCAGCGCCACCATCGCGATGGTCACCCCGATGATCAGCAGATACTGGTTATCGAGATAGACGCCGCCCAATTGGAAGCCCTGGGTCTCGAACCAGCTTTCGAGCACCTGCGGCTGCGGCCCGTAGATCGCCAGCACCGAGTTCGCCAGCAGGATCGACGCGCCGATGGTGGCGATGATGACCGGCAGGAACGAGCGGTGACGAAGCGGGTAGTAAACCCCAAGATTGAAAACGACGCCGAGCAGCGCCATGCCCGCCATCGCGATCAGGAACGACAGCCAGTAAGGCCATCCCAGATCGACGGCAAACACCACCATGAGATAGGCGGCAACCATCGAGAACTCGCCCTGCGCGAAGTTGACGACGTTGGTGGCGCGGAAAATCAGCACAAAGCCGAGCGCAACCAGCGCATACACCGAGCCGATTCCAACCCCGGTGAAGAGCAACTGAAAAAACTGATCCATGAACCTCGATCTTTCGCGAGTGCCCGCCTCTGCAGGCGACGCCGACAATTGCGGGGCTGGAACGGCTCGCCGGTCAACGGATCCGGCACGCCTCGGCCAAGCTCACATCATCGCCCTGCCGGACGAACGCCGGCGGCTTTCCTCGCGATAGAGGAAAGCCGCCAAGCGATCAGTCAGCGGACTCGATGTGCTTGTCGAAGACGATCTTCCCCTTTTCGTTCTTCACGATGTTGTAACCGTGCAGACCGTCGCCGTTCTGGTCGAAATTGTATTCGCCTTCGGCACCAGGGTACTTCTTGATCGCGAGGATCGCCTCGCGGATCTTTTCGGGCTCCGTGGATTTGGCGGTGTTCATCGCCTTGCACAGGATGCTGATCGCGTCGTAGGTCCACGAGCTCTGGTTGTCGGGAGCAACCTTGTAGGCGTCGCGATACTCCTTGCCGAATGCCTTCGACGCCTCGCTCGAATCTTCAGCATAGTCGGCAACACCGAACGTGCCGTAGAGCGCCGGTCCGGCAAGCCGGGTCGCCGACACGTTGACGATGGACGGCGAGCCGACCCACGGAATCGTGACGCCGAGCTGCCGCAGCTGACGCGCGAAGATGCCGAGGTCGTTCTCGAACGTGAAGTACGAGCCGATCACGTCCGCACCCGACTGTTTGATCGCCAGAACGACAGGCGTGAAGTCCTGGCTCTGGTTGGCATAGCCCTGATCGAGCACCGGAGGGGCACCGAGCTTCTGCAGGGCCGAGGTCAGCGCCTTGCCGCCTGCTGTTCCGAAAGCGTCGGTCGAATGGACCACCGCCCACTTCTTCTTGCCGAGCGTCTTGACGCCGTAGTCAGCGATGACGCTGCCCGAGTAGCTGTCGTTCGGACGGCAGCGGAACAGCCACTTGTTGCCCATGTGAGTGAGGTTCGGATCGGTGCCGCCAATCATCACCGGCTTGCCGAGCTTCAACACGTCCGGCGCCATCGCGTGGACCTGCGTCGACCGGATCGAGCCGAGGAAGCCCACGATATCAGATTGTGATGCGAGCTTCGAGAATGCGAGGACAACGCCGGGATTGGTGGTCTGGTCGTCTTCGGTAATGAGTTCGACTTTCTTGCCCAGAACGCCGCCGGCCTTGTTGACGGCTGCCAGCGCGAGCTTCGCCCCGTTGAGGGCGTACTTTCCCTGTTCCGCAGCCGATCCTGTCACCGGCAGAACCATGCCGATCTTGATCGCGGCGCCTTGTGCAAAAGAAGTGCGAATCAGTGAGGGGGCGGCAAGCCCCGCGGCGAGCGCCACGGAGAAATCACGTCTCGTCAGTTTCATATTCTTCTCCCAGGTTAGCCGGACGTTTGCTGCCGACTATTGGGAGGGATTAGACGTTTGAAATTCGGCGTTGTCCACCGCCAAGTGAAACAATCGTTTGATTGCGCCACAATCGGAATGTAACGTGTTGTATTTCAAAGTGAATTAGGAATTCGACTTGCGAGAATACATCGTATGACATGATTTATCGACGGTGATCTCTTTGGACGGTTTGATCGTCCGGCGGCGTCACTTTATAGTGTGGCGATGTCCTACAAGGTCGCTGCTTTCTATCAGTTCGTCGAGTTGCCTGATTTCGAGGCACTGCGCGAACCGTTGCGCAATATGTGCGCAGCCCTCGGTATCAAGGGAATCGTGCTCCTCGCCGCCGAGGGCATCAACGGCACTGTCGCCGGCAGCGAAGTCGCGCTCGACGCCCTCATCAACCAGTTCAGGAACGGCGCGCTGTTCGGTGGTCGGCTCGATAATCTGGAGCTGAAATTTTCCGCCGCGTCGGACATGCCGTTCAAGCGCATGAAAGTCCGGCTCAAGAAGGAAATCGTCACGCTCGGCGACCCCGACAACGATCCGAACGAACGCGTCGGCACCTATGTCGATGCCGCGGACTGGAACGCACTGCTGAACGACCCCGACGTCGTGCTGCTCGACACCCGCAACCAGTTCGAAGTCGAGATGGGGACGTTCGCTGGAGCGATTGATCCGCAGCTCAAAAGTTTCGGCGGCTTTCGGGAATACGCCGACCGCTCGCTCGATCCGACGACCCACAAGAAGATCGCGATGTTCTGCACCGGCGGCATTCGTTGCGAGAAGGCAAGTTCGTATCTGCTCTCACGCGGCTTCGAGGAGGTTTATCACCTCAAGGGCGGCATCCTGAAATATCTCGAGACGATCCCGGAAGCCGAGAGCCGCTGGCGCGGCGAGTGCTTCGTGTTCGATAAGCGTGTTGCGCTTGGTCATGGATTAATCGAGCGGACGCCCGTTTCCGAACAACTCGTCAGTGAAACCGCCGATGAATAGCGAACGATCGCAGAAATCCCGCATCGACGCGCTCGAAATGCGCGTCGCCCATCAGGATGCAACCATCGAGACGCTCAACCAGACGGTAACGGCGCAGTGGAAGCAGATCGATGCGCTGACACACGAGATCGCGCGCCTGAACGATCGTGTTCAGGCGGCCGAGAATAGCATCACCACTGCTCCGGCAAACGAGCCGCCGCCTCACTATTGAGACAACACCACTCGGCATCACGCGCCGATTATTCCGGCGCGTGACGTCGAGGAGCTTCGTCGTTACGGCGTCAACACAGCGCGGCCGACCAGCTTGCCCTGCTGCAACTGAACCAGAGCCTCGTTGGCCTTGGCGAGCGGCCGCGTGCTGACCGGAATTGGCGCGATCTTCTTCTCGCGAACCAGATCGACCAGTTCCTGCGTCTCACGCAAATTGCCGACGTAGCTGCCCTGGATCGTGATGGCCTTGATCGGAATCAGCGGCAACGCCCAAGGTGCCCCACCGCCGAACAGCCCGACGATCAGGAGCTTTCCGCCCTTGGTGAGACAATCGAACCCGAGTTGCGCGGTCTGGGCATTGCCGACCAGATCGATCGCCGCGCGGATCGGACCGCCGGCCTTCGCCGCCAGTTGCGCCAGCGCATCCTCCGCGCCGCCATCCACGGTCGCGAGCGCGCCGGCTTTCTCGGCGGCTTCACGCTTGAGCGGATCGATATCAACGACGATCGCCCCCTTGCCGCCCATCGCCTTGAGCAGCGTCAACGCCATCAGGCCGAGACCGCCAGCACCAAAAATCACGATCGGCGTGTCGAAAACGTCTTCGACCTTCTTGATCGCGCTGTAGGTCGTCACGCCGGAGCAGGCGTAAGGTGCAGCGGTCACCGGATCGAGACCTTTCAGGTCGATGAGATAGCGCGGATGCGGCACTGTCATATGATCGGCATAGCCGCCGTCGCAATAGACGCCGAGCGAACGCGGCTTCAGGCACATGTTCTCTTCGCCGGCGAGACACACGTCGCATTTGCCGCAGCCGATCCACGGATAGACCAGCCGCACATCACCGACCGAAACGCCCTGCCCCTGCGCTTCTGGACCGATCGCGATCACTTCGCCGACCGTCTCGTGGCCCATGGTCAAAGGGAGCGACACGCCGCGATCTTTCAGCGACAGCGGCTTGCGGCCATGGCCGAGATTATATCCGCCTTCCCATATGTGCAGATCGCTGTGGCAGACGCCGGCAGCTTTCACCTTGATCAGAACTTGCGTGCCGGACGGCTGCGGCGTGGGCGCATCGACCTCGGCCAACGGTCCATTGAATTCGGTGACCCTGAAACTCTTCATGCATTTCTCCCGTCGGTTTTTGTTCTTGCCCGCCATGCCTGACACGGCATTCGCAGCATATAGCCATGAAAACGTTGGCCCGGCAAAAAACATTTGCCGGGCCAACTCACGGATGAATTTTACTGGGTTGTTTTTGCGGCGATACGATCAGCGCGACGGATCAGGATAGACAAGGCTGCGCCAGCCCGACCGGTCGAACGGCGCCCACTCGCCTTCTGCTTGCGCGAGCCTGTCAGCGACCGCGTAAACAACTGCGGGGTGATGTCCCATTCCGCAATGACTGCCCTGCACCTCGATGTTCTCGACCATCGTGCCCGGCTTTTCGACGCAACCTTGCCAGGCGCAGATCCCGTCGGTCCGGCTGAAGATCGCAGTCGTCGGCACCGGCGGTGTCTCGGCCATGTCGCCGCCGAAGGCCGGATTCGAATGGTCGGCAGGCTGGCCGCTCACCGCCTCATAGACGCGCCATGCGTTGGTCGCCTTCGGGCTTCCCGCGAACGGCGAGCCCAGCGTGATCACCGAGCGCACGCGGTCCGGCATCATCTTCGCGAGCTGGCGCGCATATAGTCCTCCGAGACTCCAGCCGACGAGACTCACCTTGCGGCCGTGCGCCTCATTCAGTTCCTGCACAAGGCTGATCATCCTTTCCTGAACGCCGTCGCGCAGACCGTAGTTGCGACCAAGGCCCCAGCCGCTCACGGCATAACCGCGCCCCTTGAGAAAGGACCGCAATGGCCGCGTCGCGATATCGCTGGTAACAAGGCCAGGCAGCACCAACACCGGATGGCCGTCCCCTCGCGGAGCAAGGCTCAGCAACGGCAACGCCCCAAGGAAGGCGCCGAATTCGTGGATCGCGCGGCCTTCGAGAAACATCAATGTTCTCGAGGGCGGATGAAGTGTCTGTGCGGCAGCTGTCATTCGTTTCCTCAGTCGTTGATGTGAGAGTAAGCGACTCAACGGCCGATCAATGACTGCACTCTTAAAAAGCTAGGATATGGTTTTCGGCATTACAAGCGCATGCACAGGCCAATTGGCCCGATATTTGCCAGCATGGGCGCCTCGGCAACACCCGCCTTACAGGGCTCGTATGACGACTTCCAACGTGTACAGGGCAAGCCCGGCGAGCCCGCCGATCAGGGTGCCGTTAAAGCGGATGTACTGGAGGTCCCGGCCGATATTGATCTCGATCAGCTTGATCAACTGGCCCATATCCCATGCCTTGACCTGGTCGGCGATAAAGCGCGTCACGCCGCTCTTCTGATCGGCAATGAAGCTGCGCAGCACCACGACAATACCGCCGTTGATTTCTGCGCGCATATCCGTGTCGTCCGCAAGCTGTGAGCCCGCCTCGACGAACATGTTGGTAAGGTGATGACGCAGAACGTCGAGATCCCCTCGCGCGTTGGCTTCAATGAACGCCTGAACGTTCGACCAGATCCGCCCTGCAAGATCTGCGAGCTCGGGGCGCGCCAGGAAGTCTCGTTTCAGATCGTCGAGCCGCGCGGCATAAACGGGCTCCGTCGTCAGCCGGTCGGCCAGCGACAGAAGGGCGCGGTCGAACTCGCCGCGAAACGGATGATCGGGGTCGGCCCGCACGTCGTCCAGGAACGAAGTCGCCGAGGCCGCAATCTTCTTCAGCAGAAACTTGTCGGCGCGATAGAGCTTCAGCAACGTCGGTAGTTCGTCGCGAATTTTTTCGCGCATCGCTGTCATTGTATCGGGCCTGTTCAACGTCTCATGCAGCGCGAGCAGCAGATCGTCGAGCAAACCCTGGTGACGCCGTTCCTTGATGAAGGAGCGCAGCGTCCCGGCGGCGAGCGGCGCGAGATTGATGGCGTTGATCTGCGACGCGATCCGGCGCGCGAGATAGGTTTTCAGCCCGGAGGATTCCGCGGCATTGAGAGCCTCCGGCAATAACCGCAGCACGAATCGCGCCAGATCGGAACTGCGTTTGCGATCCCTCAGCCAGTCGGCAATGAAGGATGCGAAATCCACCTCGCGCAGCTTGGCTTCGACCGGCGACGCACTGAGAAAATGGGTTTCGATGAACTCGCCGAGCTTGTCGGCAATGCGGTGCTGGTTCTTCTGGATGATTGCGGTGTGGGGGATCGGCAGGCCCAGCGGCCTGCGGAACAGCGCAACGACCGCATACCAGTCCGCCAGCCCGCCGATCGCGGCCGCTTCGGCGAAAGCCGCAACGAATCCGAAAGCCGGATAGCGCTCCTGCAGGAATTTCGCGACGATCAGTGTCGCAAGACAGGCGGCCAGCACGAGCGTGGCCAGCGCTTTGATGCGGCGCAACTCCGCCGCACGGGCGTCGTCGCCCTGCTCCGCGCCTAATTCAATGAAATCGCTGTCCGCCATATTCTGATCCGTTCGTTCAGAACCATGGTCCCGAATGGGCGACAGGTCAAAAAGAAGGCCCGCTTGCGCGGGCCTTCGAGTCACTTGGGAGGTCGTCTGTGCAAATGTATTTCAGGCCGAAAAATCACGCCGATTTGGCGTAGGAAGCAACCTTAGAGAAGTTATCCTGGGCAGTCTTCGCACCGTCGGCGACGAGCTTGCCGAGATATTCGGTGGTGGCGCGGGCACGCGACGCAACGACTTCACCCTGAGCACGGACCAGATCGGTCTGGATCTGAAACGCCTCGCTGAGCGACTTCGCGGAAGCGAGCTTGTCGATGCCGGCAAACAGCGCCTCTGCATCCTGATAGAACGCCTGCTGGATGTTGCGGCTGATCTTCGCGGTTTCAGCAACCGAACCGGCGACAGCGGTCTCGATCACCGAGGTGACCTTTTCAGAACCGGTGTGGATTTCAGCAGCACGCTCCTTGGCGGTGCCGGCGGCGCGCTTGACGAAGTCACGGGCAGCTTCCGGAACCTGAACGTTCTGCAGGTTCTTGAGCGCATCGGTGACCGGCGTGAATGCATCCTTGACGCTGTTCAGCACGGAATTGGTGTCGAAAGAATTGGTCATGGTCGTCTCCATCCTCGGGTTTGAGCTATGGGGCTCGCCCCGTCCAAATGGCCCGGGGTGCGATTGTTATGGCACACGCTATGATGCATCGCAACATTCATGTTGCGATGCGGTATCACAAACTTGTGACTACCATAAGATGCTGATTATATGACGATTTTTATCTATTGAACGGCATCGGGGAGCCCGTAAGCTTCCAGCTGCGCCCGGACCTGCGCGACATTGTGGCCAAGAACGACGATGTCGTGCTTGCGGCCGTCGAGATCGCGGACGTGCTCGCGCAGCAGCGCTTCCGCCTTGAAGCCGAGGCTTTCGAACAGCGCGATGGCGCCGGTCTGGTCCACCGTCATTTGCGCCACGATCTTTTCAAGCCCGGCACCGAGCGCCAGCGCAAACGTCTCATGGGACAGCGCGCGGCCGACGCCCTGCCCGCGCACATCGGTCGAAACCACCATGCGGATTTCGCCAACATGGGGTGACCACGACAGCGCGTCGCGCACGACGGTGCCGCAGCCGACCACGACTCCGTCTTTCACTGCGAGCAGGCTGATAATACTGCCCCGTTCGGTTTCCTTGATCCATGCCGCCAGGACTTTCGGCTCGCTGATGTTGCGCGGCAGGAACAGAAGATCGTGGACCGGCAGCTTACGGGCAAACGCCAATACCGCCGCTTCGTCCGCCGGCGTCATGTGGCGGAATTCGATTTCGCCGAATTCGGTCGCCACGCGGCGCGGATAGGCGCGAAGTTCATTCATGGTCATATCGATCGCTCACTCAGCCAGGAGTCCAGTTTCGGCCATAGGCGCTTGATCGCGTTGGCACCAGCGACGAGGCTGACATGCCCACCCTTGAGCATGACTTCAGTCTTGTCGGTGGAGCCTATTTTCGTAATCAGGTGCTTCGCCGCGTCATAAGGAACAATGTGATCGTGCTCGGCGACCGCATGGAGCACCGGCACTGTGATCTTCGAAATATCGGCCGCGCGCCCGCCGACCGACATCGTGTCGTTATAGAGCTTGTTGTCCCACATCAGGTCCTTGGTGATCTGCCGGAAATACTCGCCGGCCAGCGGCAGCGTATCCATCGCCCAGCGATCGAACATTCGGTACGACTTCACGTACTCGTCGTTCCACATATTTTCCCACAACTGAATCTGGCTGACAGTTCGCCCCGCCGGCCGCAGCATCTCGAATGATGACAGAATCATCTCGGGCGGAACGTTGCCCGCACTATCGACAAGATGATCGACGTCGAAATAGCGGCGGTCGGAAAAATTCTGAAAGAGCTTCATTTCCCGAAAGTCGATTGGCGTCGTGAAGCACACCAGATTCTTCATCGGGCCATCGGGAAAGATCGAACCGTAAAGCAGCGACAGCACGCCGCCGAAGCAGTAGCCAATGACGCTGACATCAGTCTCACCCGAATCCTGCTGCACCCGGCGAATACAATCAGGAATGAAATCGAGAACGTAGTCCTCCATGCGCAATCGTCTCTCGTCCGGACGCGGCGCCACCCAGTCGAGCATGTAGACGTCAAAGCCCTTCTTGAGCAGAAACTCGATGAAGCTCTGGCCCGGCACCATGTCGAGAATGTAACCGCGATTGGTCGTCGCCATCACGATCAGGATCGGCACGCGATAAATCTCATCGGCCTGCGGCCGGTAGTGATAGAGATTCATCGTGCCGCGCGAATGAATGATGTCCTTCGGAGTCAGACCCAGCGTCGGCCCCGACGTCGAGAAATACTCCACGCCTTTGATGCTGCGCTGGATCGCACGATTGACCTCCGACTGGATGCGATCGCCAATCTGCGTGATGTCGATTTGCGCGGTGGCATTCATGTCGAGCCCCCCGTCGCAGATGGCGGCAACTTTGTCCGCGGCGGCTTCGGCGCGAAGCTGCCGCCGCTGGCGGCACTGCCGCCTTCCATGCGGTGGATAGCGGCCCGGATTTCGTTCAACTGACTTTCGATGGATTGCAGGCGCTCGCTGATGCCGACCATCTGGGCGCGGCTCGGCAGATTCATCGCGACAAGATAGCGCTCCATCAGGTCGCCGACGGTCTTCTGTGCGCCGACCGACGCGCCTGTCACCTTGTGCACGGCCTGGCTGAACTGCTCCGACCCCATCGTCTGGGTCGCAAAGGCATTGAAGCCCTTTTCCATCTCGGCGAGCATGTTGTGCCACACCGCAACGGGGTCGTTGCTCTTGTCGGCCATATCAGTCCCTCCGCGTCTTCTCACAGGTGCCTGACAGACCCCGTTCTTTTTCACCATTCCATACCGTTGCGACATTGTGGTCAACAATCGCGCGACTTTTTGTTTGCGCCGGACGAATTTCTCGCGTCTCCTGTCAGAAGTTGACCGAGCTGTTCATTACGACGCCAGCCAATTTAAGGGACGCTGCGTGACCGCGCTTCAGCACCAGCCGCCACAAATGGTCCGGGCAAACGGCCTGGAAATTTGTTACGAGATTTTCGGAGCCCCGGACGCGGAACCACTTCTCCTGGTCATGGGGCTCGGCGCCCAGATGATCCACTGGGACGACGAATTCTGCACCGAGCTGGCATCGCGCGGCTTCCGGGTTATCCGGTTCGACAATCGCGACATCGGCAAATCGGCACACATGACCGGCGGCAAACCGCTTCGGCCGATCGAGCTGCTGAAGCTGCGGTTCTTCGCCATACCTCCCGAAGCTCCCTACAAATTGTGGGACATGGCGAACGACGCGATCGGCCTGTTGGATGCGCTGGGCATCAAGGCAGCTCACATCGTCGGAGCGTCGATGGGTGGCGCAATCGCCCAGGAAATCGCGATCGCCCATCCCGAGCGAGCACTGTCACTGACCTCAATCATGGCGACCACTGGAAATCCCAAACTGCCGCAGCCGACCCGCGAGGCGATGGCCATGCTGCTGGCGCCTGCACCCAAAACCAGGGACGAATACTTCGCCCGGTTTGCAGCGAACTGGAAAATCCTCCGTGGCGGAAGCTTCCCGCTCGACGAAGCCAAGGATCGCGCCCGCGCCGAGCGTACCTATGAACGCGGGCTCAATCCCGCCGGTGTCGGGCGGCAGCTCCGCGCCATCCTCGCCTCAGGCAGCCGCAAGGAGCGGCTCGCCCAAGTAAAAGCGCCGACGCTGGTCATCCACGGCACCATCGATCCGCTGGTCCGACCGGAAGCCGGCAAGGACACCGCCGCCAGCGTTCCCGGTGCGAAGCTGCTGCTGATCGAAGGCATGGGACACGCTTTGCCGATCCCGATGTGGCCGACGATCATCGGCGCGATCGCGGATCACGCCAAGGCGGCGACAGCGCGCGTCTGATCAGCCGCCCGCCCAGACGTCAAGCACGTAACGGTTCTCCGTGCCCATGTCATCGATCCAGTGCGCCGCAGCAGCTTCATCCGCATTCGCCTGCTCGCGGTAAATCGCCGTCAGCGCGCGCTTGACGTCCGGCTCCATTTTGCCGCCGTCACCGCAGACATAGATGACGGCGCCCTGCTCGATCAGACTCCAGACGCGATCCTTCTGCGCCGCGATCATGTCCTGCACATAGCTTTTCGGGGTGCCCGCGCGCGAGAAAGCCACGTGCAGTTCGGTCAGGCCTTGCGATGCGAAATCCTTCAGTTCCTTCTCGTAGAGAAAATCCTGCTCGGGGTGCCGGCAACCAAAGAACAACATTGATGCTCCGAGCGCCACGCCCTTGGCTTTCATCGCCGCCCGTTCCTGAAGGAAACCGCGGAATGGAGCAAGACCGGTCCCCGGACCGACCATGATGATCGGCGTGGCAGCATCGTCCGGCAGCCGGAAACCGGCCTTGGTTTCGCGAACGGTGGCGTGGACGATATCGCCGGCACGGCGGCCGGACAGATAATTCGAACTGACACCTTTATATATACCGCGCCCGGAGAGCGCTTCGCCCCCCACCACCGCGACGGTAACGCTGCATTTCGAAGCACCCAGCGCGGAAGGCGATGATGAGATCGAGTAATAACGCGGCGCCAGTAGCGACAGCATTTCGAGATAGGTGTGGAACGGCAGTTCGCAGGCCGGGTATTCCTCGAGCAGGTTGAACACCGACTTCCGCTTGCCGAGAATTTCCGCGCGGTAAAGCTCGGTCGATGCCGCATCTTCCCCGACCAGCGCTTCGAGCTTCGGCTTGGTCATCGGGCAACGCGTATGCTCCGACATGATCTGTATCTGCTTGCGGGTTGCGACCTGCTGCAATTCCACGAACTCGGTGAGCAGCCGCCCCACCGACACCGGCTCGCCCACCGGAAGCTGCGCGCGGCGGCCCGTCGCCACCTGCAATTTCACCTGATCAGCAGGAAGGAAGCCGAACCGGCGCGCGACCTGATCGACCAGCATCGGATCGTTGCGCGGCACGACGCTGAGATGGTCGCCGACGCGATAGGTCGTGTTCTCTGGCAACTGCACCTCGATATGACGCGTCGAACGCCCCGATGGATTTGTCCCGGCATGATTCTGCAATTCATCATTGGCAAGTATCTTTACCGGTATCGCGCCGCCGGCCGCGATGAGAGTGTTGACCGCGGTCGGCGCCACCGGCTCGACCTTGTACAGCGGCTCATCCTCGGCGGTGCGGGCAAACCCGGTGTTCAGGCCGAACTCCTTGACCGCGATTTCGCGCAACGATGCGAACCAGTACTCGAACTGACCGTCGAGATCGTCGCGGGCATCGCCCTCACCGCGCGGACAGGCCGCCGTCGCGCCACGGGCGGTGAGTTGCTCGTCGATGAAACGCGGCACCGACTGATAGGTCGCCGCCCAATCGCTGTTGCCGCAGCCGAATACGGCGTAACGAACATCGGCAAAGGCATCCTGCGGCAGATCGCTTCCAAGCCATTTGACGAACTTGGCAGCGTTGTCCGCCGGCGCTCCATTGTAGGACGCGCAGAAAATGATGACGCCGCCCTGACCTTTCAGGTTATCGACATAATCGTCCAGCGGACCGAGCTTGGTAGCGAAGCCGTTGACCTCGGCGAGATCCGCAACGCGATGCGCCAGATCCTCTGCCGTTCCGAGATTCGAACCATAGAGAATGAGCAACGGCGTGTTATGGCCCGGTCGTACCCGTCCCGCCGCCGCCCCGATCACAGGCACTGCTGCCGCCGGTGTGGTGCCAATGCGAGCCGGGTCGATGGTGCGGTCCTTGTCGGTCCGCGCACGGACCTTGATCTTGAAACCATCCGGCTTGATCGTCAGCGTTTCCTTGAGATGCATCTGATAGCGATTGTGATCAATCAGCTTGAAGCGTTGCAAGATCATGCCGATCGCAAGTGCAGCCTCATGCATCGCGAAACCGCGGCCGATACAGGCACGCTGTCCATTGCCGAACGGCTTCCAGGCATTGGCCGGACGTTTGGATTCCGCCTCGCGGCTGAAATTATCGGGGTTGAACACATCCGCGTTCGGGCCCCACACCGACGGGTCCCGATGCAGCGCCAGCGCCAGCACCGTGACGAACGTGCCTTTCTTCAGCTTGTATTTACCGCCGATAGTCTCGTCCTTTAGCGGGCTGAGACCGAACGCCGGCGCAGGCGGCCACATCCGCAGTGCCTCTTTCAGGATTTGCGAAATGTAGGTGAGCTGCGTCACCTGCTGATAAGTCGGTTTGGCATTGACGTCCGGCCCAAGCACCCGATCGACCTCGTCATAGGCTTTCTTGAGGACGTCCGGGTGTTTCAGCATCGCATAGAGCGAGCAAGCCAGCAGGCCGCTGGTAGTCTCATGGCCTGCGATCAGAAACGTATTGATCTGGTATCGGATGTTGACGTCGTCGAGCTGCGTGCCGGTCGCCTTGTCAACCCCGGTCATCATTGCGCCGAGCATGTCCTTCTTGCTCTCAGCGACATCCCCGCCCTTGCGGCGCTCGGCGACGATCTCGTCAACCATGTTGTTCATGAACGCGATGTCGGCGGCCATGTCGGCGCGGCGCCCGCGATTGAACAGGTTTTCGAGCGGCAGACCGCGCGTCATCATCACGGTTTCGAGCGAGCGCACCAGCGCTTCGACGAACGGGTGATAGTCACGGCGGTAGAACGAATTGAACCGATAATCGAAGCCGCACAGGCCGATGGTGTCGAGCGTCAACGCCGTCATGTCGTGGACGACGTCGATTTCCTCGTCGGCGTTGAGGCGTTCCCATTTCTTGACGAGCTGTTCGGCAATATCGACCATCATCGGATGGTAGGACTGCATCGCGCGGCCGCCGAACGGCGTCAGCAGGATGTTATGCGCCTTGCCCCAGTTCGGCTCCCTGGTATCGGCGGTGAACAGGCCATCCCCGGCAATGGCGCGAATCCGGCGCAGCGGACCGCGCACCGCCTTGTCGAACCGCCTCTCGTCGCAAAGCTCTTCGACCAGATCGTGACCGGACACGATCACCATCGGCGTGCCCATCATGTCGAGCCAGAAGATCGGCCCGAGCTCCTTGCTCATGCGCGCGAGATCCTGCACCGGCGCGGTGGAATCCACCGACAGCATGTTGCCGACCACCGGCTTTTTCGGCGGATGCGGAATCGGGCTGAGCGCGTTACTGGAAGCCATGTCGGTCAACCCTGTCCTTGGTCGTGTGTCAGCCATCCGCTTTGCTTGTCCGAACGCGCGCCGAACTTGCGATCAGGCTACTTCGCGGCCGGGTTTTTGCAAAGGGGGACCGCATTGGCGCCGCGCGCGGACTAACCAAAACGCCGGTTGCGCCACTCGATGATCTTGGCACTTACTTCCGCCGGCTGTTCCTGCTGGGTCCAGTGCCCGCTGTTGCGGACGAGGTATTTTTCCAGATCAGGCACCAGCTTTTCCATGCCCTCCGTTGCCGACGGGGGCAGTACCTCGTCGTTCTCGGCCATGATCATCAGCGACGGCACCCGGACCGTATGATCGAGTTCGGCGGAACGCTCCCAGTTGCGCGTCATGTTGCGATACCAGTTGATGCCGCCAGTGAACCCGGACTTCGTAAAGGCATCGACAAAGATCTGCATTTCATCCGGTGACAGGATTTTCTCGCGCGGGTCGAGTTTCGGATCGTAAGCCGCGACCATCTGCGGAAACGCCATATTGAGCTTGGGCGACGCGCCGACGCCGGCGACAGGTGGCCCCTCTCCTGCCTGTTCTGCAGGCCGCTCCTTTCGCCGCATCGGCTTGCGCATGAAAAAATCGAACGCCTGCGCCACGCGGCTATCGAAAATCTTGTCGGCGGTCCGGGCCCGATCCTGAAACTGGGCAATATAGAAATGGTCGCCGAAACGCTTGCGCAAAATCGAAATCGGCTCGGCGGGAGCGCGTGGCGTGTGCGGCGTATTGACGCCGATGACACCGGCGACGCGCGAGGGATAGCGCAGCGGCATCTGCCAGACAATGAATCCGCCCCAGTCGTGGCCGACGAAGATCGCTTTGTCGATCGACAGATGATCAAGCAGCCCGATCAGGTCAGCGGTCAGGTTTTCGATATCATAGGCCTCAACGCTCTCGGGCCGGTCGGTCGACGCATAGCCGCGCTGGTCGGGAGCGATCACCCGGATGCCGGCCTCGCCCAGCGCCTTGATCTGATGCCGCCAGGAGAACGCCATCTCCGGCCAGCCGTGACATAGCACAACAGGCACACCGCTGCTTCCGGCTCCGGCTTCATAGTACCCCATGCGAATGCCATTGGTCGTGGCGAACTGAAGCGGCGGCATCTCAATCATGGGTCGTCTGCACCTTAGCTTGCTGCGCTGGTCCGCACATCCGGCGGAGCATAAGCGGCCGACAGCGTCGCCAGTTCCTCCGGCAGCATATCCGCCAACTCCTGCACATTGGGAATGATGTTCGCGCCGGCGATAAACCCGAAATCGAGTTGGTCGCGATAGCTCTGCACGGTGATATTCAGCACAAGACCATGGGTCGCGATCGACACCGGATAGATATGCAGCAGTTCCGCGCCGACAGCATAAAGCGTCTGACGCGGACCGGGAACATTCGAGATCGTGACATTCGCCGCCGGAGGCAGGACATCGGACAAGTTCGAGCGGCTGTAGAGTAACGCCAGCACCTGAACGACCATCGGCGCACCCAGCATCGAGATGTTGGAGACGGAAGGCATCAGCGCCCGCAACGGATGCGACATCTCCTTCGATTTCACCGACTGCGCGATGATCGCCTCAAGCCGCGCCTTGGGGTCCTCGATGTTCGACGCCAGAGAGCACACCATGCCGAACACCTGATTGTTGGCTTCGGTGTTACCCTCCTCGCGCAATGAGATCGGCACCGCCGCCGTCAGCGACCGGTTCGGCAAAGCCCCGTGTCCGATCAGGTAACGCCGCAGCACGCCGCTCGACAGCGCCATTACCACGTCGTTGAGTTTTCCGCCGGATTGCTTGGCGATTGCCTTGGCCTGCGTCAGCGACACCGAAACACCGGCGAAACTGCGCTCGGACGAGATCGACTTGTTCAGTACAGTCGATGGCGAGATCAGTTGCGCGATATTGTCCCGCGCCTTGGGATCGGAAATCTTTGCGACCATATCCGACACGCTCTTGGCCATCTCGGGAATGCCACCGATAAACTTGATTCCGCTCTCAAGCTGGAACATTGCGTTGTCGAACAGGATGGAGCCGAGGTCGCTCTTGCCGCTCCGCGGCAAGTCGAAAGTCTTGGCTTTCGATGAATCGAGCGGCTGGCGCCACAACTGTCCGTAGGAATCCATCAATTGCGCGGCGATATCGCGCGGCTCGTTGGCGGGCTTGAGACGCGCCGTCGGCGCCGGGACCTCGCGCGGGATCGGCGAAATGTCATAGACCATGCTGGTCAGCGCGGCTCCTGCACCGCCGTCGATGCACGCGTGATGGATTTTCGAGTAAAGCCCGATCTCGTTGTCTTTCATGCCTTCGAAGACATAGAACTCCCACAACGGACGCGCCCGGTTGAGCAGCTTGGCGTGCATCCAGCCGACTGTCTGTTCGAGGATGACGCGGTTCGCCGGCGCCGGCAGGCTGGCGCGAAAGATGTGCCGGTTGATGTCGAACTGCTCATCCTCGACCCAGCTCGGGTGATCGATGTCGATCGGGGTTTTCTGCAAACGAGATTTGAGGATCGGCGCAAGATGCAGCCGCGAGGCGATCATCGCCTTGAAGTCCTCGAAGAAATTTCCGTCGTAGCCGTCCGTGAGCTTGAAGATCGCCATGCTGCCGACGTGCATCGGCATCTCGGGCGTCTCGAGATATAGGAACGATGCGTCCATCGAGGACAGCTTCTTGGCAGCGTGGCTCATTGCGATCCTCCGTCGAACAAACTCACCGTCGCCTTGATGGCGCTTCTTACCGGCAGAAATCTTGTCAGGCGTCGGCGGTCTCCTTTGCGCAATAGGCAAGCGCGAACGGTCCCGCTCGGTTGAATTTTTTGAACTGACCTTCCGCCTGGGCCAGACGATCCGCTACTGCCCACAGGACAGCCGCGTTGACGCCAAGCCCGATGTGGCTGGCGAGCGCCACCTCGATGTTTTCCGCAGTGTCGGATTCACGCACCAGACAGGTCCGCCAGTTGACGATACCGTCGCTGCGCGTGAACAGCGAGGTCGTCGGCACCGGCAGATCGCCGGACAACGCCTGAATATCCTTGATGTCGGAATCCTCTATCGATTCGCCGGACACCATCTCATAGACGCGCTTGGCGTTGGTGGCGGTGATGTCACCGGCGAACGGGCTGCCCATGGTGACGACGTAACGCACCATCTCCGGCATATGCAGCGCGAGATCCCGCGCATAGATGCCGCCTAGACTCCATCCGACCAGGCTGACCTTGCGGCCGGTCGCGGCGTGAACACTGGCCAGAAGTTTCCGCAGCTTCTCCCGCATCCCGTAAACGCCGCCGGTGTTCCGCCCAAGTCCCCACGGATGAGTGGAGAACCCGAGCAAATCGAGGTAGCGCCGCAGGATCAGCGTCGAAACATCGCTGGCGAGCAAGCCGGGCAGCACCAGCACGGGATGGCCATCTCCGCGCGGCGCGGTCAGCAGCGCAGGCGACAACAGCAATGTGGCATTCAGTTCGAACAGGCCACGGCCTTCGGCGAGAAACAGGCCAAGGCCTGGGGGACGAAGGCGACCGCCTGGATGAAGTTCACTGAAAGTCGTTGGCATCAGAGCCTCCATCAATCAGCGACGTCTTCATGTCCGCGCTTCCTTTTGACTGGCAACCCGGCGTCACCGCCGGATGCGGACCTCCAAGTGTCGAGGGAAAATTCGAGCATGTCCAGCGTCATGCGAACCGCCCCGCCGGGGACCCGCGCTAATCCATCATCGAGTGAAATTGCTGCCCTGCACCATAACGATCAACCGCGCGATGCCGCCAAGCCGACGCACCGGACACCCGTATGCGGGATTACGCCTGTGAAATGTCGAAATGGCGCACGGATTTCGTCACTCAACTGAGCTAACCTGCCGCAAATCACCCGGACAATCGATGAGTACCTATCGTCTCGATCATTTCTTTGAACCGCGCTCGATCGCGCTGGTCGGCGCCAGCCCCCGGCCGACCTCGGTCGGCGGGGCGACCATTCGCAACCTGCGCGCGGGCGGGTTCGCTGGCCAAATCCATGTCATCAACCGCAAGTACTCCGAGATCGAGGGCATCAAGACCGTCAGAGATTTCGACGCCATCGCCGCGGCGCCTGATCTGACGATCATCTGCACCCCGCCCTCTGCCGTGCCGGGCGTGGTTAGGAGAGCTGCGGCGCGAGGATGCCCGGCGGCGATGGTCCTCACCGCCGGGTTGGGACAAGGTGCCGGATCATTCTCCGAGGCGGCGGCGCAAACCGCCCGCAAGGCCGGATTGCGGCTGATGGGACCATCGCTCGGCATTCTCGTGCCGCGCGCCAAACTGAATGCCAGTTTCGCCGCGCGTCTTCCCAAGCCCGGCGACCTTGCGCTGATCTCGCAATCCGGCGCCATCGCGTCGTCGATGGTGGAATGGGCCGACAGCCGCGACGTCGGCTTTTCGGTGATTGTCTCGATGAGCGAGAGGCTCGACGTCGATTTCGGCGACCTGCTCGATTACTTTGCTCTTGATAACGGCACCCGCGCCATCCTGCTCTACATTGAGTCCGTCGACGATGCCCGGAAGTTCATGTCGGCGGCGCGGGCTGCGGCGCGGGTCAAACCGGTGGTCGTCATCAAATCCGGCCGCCACTCTCAGGGCGCGCGGGCCGCAGCAACACACACCGGCGCTCTCGCCGGTTCCGATGCAGTCTACGATGCCGCGTTCCGCCGCGCCGGCCTGCTGCGCGTGCTGGACACCGACGAACTGTTTTCCGCCGCCGAGACGCTCGGCCATCTGCAGTCGGCACAAGGCAACCGGCTTGCAATCCTGACCAATGGCGGCGGCCTCGGCGTGCTGGCGGTGGATCGTCTCATCGACCTTGGCGGCGAAGTCGCCGCCCTGTCCGACTCCACCCGTGATGCGCTCGACAAAATTCTCCCACCGGGGTGGTCGCGCGCCGACCCGGTCGACATCCTGGGCGACGCCGATGGTGAACGTTACGCCGCCGCCTGCGCGGAATTGCTCGACGATCCCAAGAACGATGCACTGCTTGCCTTGAACGCGCCGAACACGCTGGCCGCACCGGCTGACTCGGCCAAGGCTGTCGCCGATCAGGTGCAGAAACAACGCCGCACCAAACTGTCCCGCAAGCCGGTGTTCGCGGCATGGATCGGCGATACCGGGGCAGCAGCCACCGCGTTCGGTGCGGCAGGAATTCCTCACTACGCAAGCGAAGCCGATGCGGTTCGCGGCTTCATGCATCTGGTCCGCTATCGTGACGGCCTTGAACTTGCGACCCGAACGCCACCGAGCCTGCCGGAGGATTTCATTCCCGATGCGCCGGCCGCGCGGGTGATTATCGAACATGCGCTGAAGGATGGCCGCAACTGGCTCAATCCGGTCGAAATCACACAACTGTTCGCCGCCTACCAGATCCCGATTGCCTCGGCGACGCTGGCACGCGATCCCGATGAGGCTGCCCGCGCCGCGGAGCCGCTGCTCGCCGACGGCCGCACCGTCGTCGTCAAGATCAGCTCGCCGGACATTCTCAATAAATCCGACGTCGGCGGCGTGCGGCTGAACCTCACCAGCGAACGCGCGGTTCGCGATGCCACCGCGGACATCCTGCAACGCGCGAGGCTGATGCAGCCGCGCGCGCGCATCCACGGCGTCACCGTGCATCCGATGATCCTGCGGGCCAAGGCGCGCGAACTGATCGCGGGCCTTGCCGACGATCCGACCTTCGGTCCCGTGGTCGTGTTCGGCCGTGGCGGCACCGCTGTTGAAGTCATCAATGACAAGGCGCTGGCCCTGCCGCCGCTCGATCTCAATCTTGCGCGCGGGCTGATCGCGCGCACCCGCGTATCGCGAATTCTCAAAGGCTACCGCGATGTGCCGGCTGCCGACGAGAACGCCGTCGCCCTGCTTCTGGTCAAGCTTGCGCAGATGGCCGCCGACCTGCCGGAAATCCGGGAACTCGACATCAACCCCCTGCTCGCCGACACCGACGGCGTGATCGCTGTCGATGCGCAAGCCTCCATTGAGAGTCTGAGCGATCAGCGCCGGGGCTCAAGCCATTATCGTTTCGCGATCCGGCCCTATCCGAAGGAATGGGAGCGCGAGACGACGCTGAGGGATGGCAGTGTCATTCTGCTGCGGCCGGTGCGGCCGGAGGATGAGCATCTCTATCCCGAATTCTTCACCCACGTCACAGCCGAAGACGTTCGCCTGCGCTTCTTCTCGGCGATGAAGGAATTGACGCACGCCTTCATCGCGCGTCTGACGCAACTCGACTACGCGCGCGCGATGGCTTTCATCGCCATCGAGAAATCCACCGGCAAGATGATCGGCGTCGTCCGCCTTCACACCGCCGCCGATTTCGAAAGCGCCGAATATGCCGTGCTGGTGCGCTCCGATCTCAAGGGCATGGGCCTCGGCTGGCAATTGATGCAGATGATGCTGGAATATGCCCGCGCCGAGGGCGTCCGCGCCGTGCGCGGCGAAGTCCTGAGCCAGAACACCACCATGCTGGCGATGTGCCAGCAACTCGGGTTCACCATCACGCCCGATCCAGAGAATTCGGACATTCTCCTGGTCAGCCTGCAACTGGCCGCAAAGCCGGCGTGACGACAGTTCTGCGATGTGGCGAACCGCCCCAATCAATCCTTGGTCATCGTCCCACCGGCTACTAAGATGACAGCTTGCGGAATATCCGACCCTGGAGCGGCCGATCATGTGGCGAGTAGCGATTTCAACCATCATCGCGATGGTCATTATTGTGATCGCGTACTCACGCTACTTTGCGCATTGACGCGGTCATCCATCCCATCAGTTTCGTACGAAAATGATGAATGCGCGGGCCAGGCCCACGCATGATGCATCGTAGTTGAACTTACCTTTGTTCTCTTGCTGTGACCACTTGCTCTATTGTCATCACCAGCCTTGTGCCGGTGATCCCGCTGAGGTGGGCACGTCCGGCCATGACGACCGAGATGCGAGGGCGTATCGCATGTCGCTGCATATTATGATGCGTGATGGCGGGGCTTGACCCGGCCATCCACGTCTTCTCATACCACGTAGGACGTAAAGGCGTGGATCACCGGCACAAGCCCGGTGATGACGATCCGAGAGTGCGAAGCGCGATCCTCTTCCCCTTACGCCGCGCTTTTCGGCACCTGCAACACGCCACGGCGAATCTGATCTTCCTCGATCGACTCGAACAGCGCCTTGAAGTTGCCCTCGCCGAAGCCGTCGTCGCCCTTGCGCTGGATGAACTCGAAGAAGATCGGCCCGATCGCGTTGGCGGAGAAAATCTGCAGCAGCACCTTGGTCATGCCGCCATCGACCACACCCTCGCCGTCGATCAGGATGCCGTTGCTCTGCAGCCGCGCGATGTTCTCGCCGTGGCCGGGCAGGCGCGCGTCGATGCGCTCAAAATAAGTATCGGGCGGCGACGGCATGAACGGCAGGCCGTCCGCGCGCAGCTTCTCGATGGTGCGATAGATATCCTTCACGCCGCAGGCGATATGCTGGATGCCCTCGCCGCGATAGATCTTGAGATATTCCTCGATCTGCCCTGCTTCGCCGGCGTCCTCGTTGATCGGAATCCGGATCTTCCCGTCAGGGCTGGTGAGCGCGCGCGAGAACAGGCCTGACGCCCGGCCTTCGATGTCGAAGAATCTTATCTGACGGAAGTTGAACAGCTTCTCGTAGAAGCCGGTCCACACATCCATGCGGCCGCGATGGACGTTGTGCGTGAGATGATCGAGATAGAACAGCCCCGCGCCTTCGGGACGCGGATTTGTTTCGCCCAGCCATTCGAACTCGGAATCATAGGCCGAGCCTTTCGCCCCGTAGCGATCGACAAAATACAACAGGCTGCCGCCGATGCCCTTGATCGCCGGCACATCGAGGGTCTTCTGTGCGGATGTCACGTCCGCCGCCTCGGCGCCGAGCGCCAGCGCGCGCTCATAGGCCTGCTTGGCATCGACGATGCGGAACGCCATGGATGGCGCACACGGCCCGTGCCTGGCGACGAAATCGAACCCGTGCGTATCGGGCTGTTCGTTGACGAGATAATTGATGTCGCCCTGACGATAGACCGTGATCTTTTTGGCCTTATGCTTGGCGACCGGCACGAAACCCATCAGGCGAAACAGCACATGGAGCTTTTCCGGCTCGAGGTTTGCGTACTCGACGAACTCAAAACCGTCGGTGCCCATCGGATTGTGCTCGGAAATCGTGGCCGGCGGCGCATCGTGCGGAAACGGACCCATGGCGGCTCTCCTGACGGCTGGTGCGAGAATCCTTTATTTGTGAATTGTCCGCCGAAATTCACGCAAAAATCGTGCAAAATTAACCGATTTAGACAATTGTATGCATAATCTACGCATAAAGATTGGGATTTTCGCATGATTTCGCTGGATGGCTTCGACCTCAAAATCCTCGCCGCCTTGCAGGACGATGGACGGCTGACCAATCAGCAGCTCGCCGATGCAGTCGGCCTGTCCGCCTCCCAGTGCTCGCGGCGGCGAATGCGGCTGGAGGAAGAACAGGTGATCGCGGGCTATCATGCCGATCTCGATGGCGAGGCGCTCGGCTTCAACGTGATCGCGTTCGTGCACATCACGCTCGCTACTCACTCGCCGGACAACGCGAAACACTTCCGCGATCTGGTCACCCGCGTCGATGATATTCAGGAAGCTTATTCGCTGACCGGCGACGCGGACTACCTGCTCAAGATCGCGCTGCGCGACCTGAAGAGCCTGTCGGACATCGTCAACAATGTGCTGATGCCGCACGAAAGCGTTGCGCATGTGCGCTCGTCGATCGTGCTCGATCGCCTGAAAACCTCACGCCGCCTGCCGCTGCGCGCGTGATCAGGGCCGGTTCGGATCGAACCGCTTCTCCAGCCCGTTCCAGCAATCGGCGTAGTCGATCTGCAGCGCCGGCGTGGTCGCGCCGTGTTTGGTCACCCGCTGCGGAAAACGCGTCTCGAACATGAAGGCCATCGAGCCGGTCATCTTCACCGGCTTCTGCTCGCCGAAGCTCGCATGATCGAACGCCTGCCGGTCCGGGCCGTGTGGCAGCATGCAATTGTGCAGGCTAATGCCGCCGGGCGTGAAACCCTGCGGCCGCGCGTCATAGACGCCGCAGATCAGACCCATGAACTCGGACATGATATTCATATGGTACCACGGCGGGCGGAAGGTGTTTTCCGCCACCGCCCAGCGTTCGGGGAAGATCACAAAATCGATGTTCGCCGTGCCCGCGGTTTCTGACGGCGATGTCAGCACCGTGAAGATCGACGGATCGGGATGATCGAAGGCAATCGCGCCGACAGGCGAGAATGTCCGCAGATCGTATTTGTACGGCGCGTAGTTGCCGTGCCACGCCACCACGTCGATCGGCGAATGCCCGAGTTTGGTGGAATACAACTGCCCGCCCCATTTGACGAACAGTTCGGTCGGCGTGTCCCTGTCCTCATAGGCCGCGACCGGCGTCAGGAAATCGCGTGAATTGGCCAGACAGTTGGCGCCGATCGGTCCGCGCTCGGGCAGCGTCAGCGCGCCACCGTAGTTCTCGCACATGTAGCCGCGCGCGGGACCGGCCGGCACTTCCAGCCGGAATTTCACGCCGCGCGGAATCACCGCGATTTCCTGCGGTCCGATATCGATGACGCCGAACTCGGTGACGAAGCGCAGCGAGCCCTGCTGCGGCACGAACAGCATCTCGCCATCGGCATTGTAGAAATGCTGATCGACCATCGACGCAGTGATGAGATAAACGTGCCCGGCCATGCCCGCCTGCGTCGCGGCATCGCCCGCCGTGGTGATGGTGTGAATGCCTTCCAGGAACGTCACCGGCCCAGATGGAATCGGCATCGGGTCCCAGCGCAACTGGCTGATCGGCATGTCGTGTTCGAGGCACGGCGCGGTGCGCCACAGCCCGATGTCGGCCTTGGTAAAGTGACCGGAATGCAGCACCGACGGGCGGATGCGATAGAGCCACGAGCGCTCATTGGCGCCGCGTGGCGCGGTGAAGGGCGAGCCGGAGAGTTGCTCGGCGTAAAGCCCGTAAGCGCATTGCTGCGGCGAGTTACGGCCGATGGGCAGCGCGCCGGGCAGCGCCTCGGTCTCGAAGCTGTTGCCGAAGCCCGACATATAACCGGGCGTGATGCCGACGCGAGCAGCATTCATCGTATCCGGAGACGAATTGATGTTCATGGTCATGCTCCCTGGAGGGTTGCCCACATCTCGCGGTCGCGCTCGGCGGTCCAGATCACCGGATCGTCGATGCCCGACGCCTCGTCGAACGCGCGCGACACATTGAACGGCAGGCAGTGCTCATAGATCGCGAACGACGAGAATTTCGGATCCATCACCTCGCGTGTCGCTGCCATGGTCTCTTTCAGTCCCCGCCCCCGCGCCACCGAGGTTTCCGCCGTGCCGTAGAGCGAGGTGACGAAATCACGGGTCATGGCAATGGCATCACGCGTGGTCGAAAGGCCCTTCAGCGCATCGCCGCGCCCCGGCGCGATCGCCTTGGGGTTGAAAGCGCGGATTTCGTTGAGCGTGATCGGCCATTCGCGCAGCATCGCGTCCCCGCAATAGCAGGCGGAGTGATATTCGATCAGGTCGCCCGAAAACATCACTTCGGCGTCCGGCACCCAGGCGACGATATCGCCCGAGGTGTGCCCGGCGCCGAGATGCATCAGCCGCACCTCGCGTTTGCCGAGATAGATCGTCATCTCGGTCTCGAACGTCAATGTCGGCCAGGTCAGCCCGGGAATGCTTTCGGCGTCGCGGAACAGGCGCGGAAAGCGCCCGAACTCGGAATCCCAGTCCTGCTGGCCGCGTTCCTCGACCAGACGACGGGTTTCCTGCGAGGCAATAATGCCCTCCGCCTGATAGGCCGATGCGCCCAGCACGCGCACCGCGTGATAATGCGACAACACCACGTACTTGATCGGCTTGTCGGTGACCGCTCGCGTGCGTGCGATGACGTCCTTCGCCATCGCGGGTGTCGCCTGTGCGTCGAATACGATGCAGCCATCGTCGCCGACGATGATGCCGGAATTCGGGTCGCCCTCCGCGGTCATCGCATAGAGATCAGGACCGATCTCCGAGAATGTGACCTTCTTTTCCGAAAGATCGCTGGTCGATGCAAAGCCCTTGGTGGTCATTCTTTATCCTTCGGTGGTCTGATTGGCGGGAAGATGGCGTTTCGCGAGTTGAATGGCCTCGCGCAGAATCCCGATATCACCGATATGGTTGGCGAGGATCAGCACCAGCGCGGTGTCGAGCGCGGCGCTGGCCTCGTCGTTCAGGCCGCGATGGGCCTCGACGAGGGCGCGATACGCCGTATCGGGATCGGCGAAATTCGATGTGGTCGAGAGTGTCATGGTCTAACCTTGAGTCCGGCCGCTGGCCCGCGCGATTGCCGCTGCGATCGCGGCACGATCCGGTTTCCTGAAGCGCGCGGCGACGTAACCATCCGGCCGCAGCAGATAGGCCGCGCCTGGCGTCATGTCATAACGTTTGGCGAACAGTCCCGTTTCATCGGCCAGCGGCGAGCCCCCGCCAACACGGATGCTGCCGACGCCTTCCGGTACGTCGAGCGCCGCGCCGTTGGCCGCCTCTAGCACCGTAAAGCCCTGCCCGGCGCGCATGAATTGCTCGGTCAGGAACGTCGATCCGTCACCGCCATGCAACGGTGCGTCAGTCATGTGCGCACCCGGCAGCGGTCCAGCCGACCACTGATCGCAATCGGCGGTCGACAGCGGCGTGCGATAAACCGACGGCACCGACAACCGCCCGCCATTGACCATCCGCTTGGCGAAATCGGTATCCTTCGCAAGCTGCAGCGCTACCTGACGCATCCGGCGTTCCTGTCGTGAATGCGGCGCTATGAAATCGGTCGAGCGCGTCGAAGCCTGAATGTTCTCGTCCGCCGCCGCACTGCGCTCGATGTTGTAACTCTCCAGCAGCGAACCCGGCGCGACGCCGCGCAAAACGAGATCGAGTTTCCACGCCAGATTCTCGCCGTCCTCGAGACCGGAATTGGCGCCCCGCGCGCCGAACGGCGACACCTGATGAGCCGCGTCACCTGCAAAGATCACACGCTCATGCAGAAAGCGCTGCATCCGCCGGCATTGGAACTTGTAGATCGAGATCCATTCGAAATCGAACTGGCTATGACCGAGCATCCGCTCGATCCGTGGCCGGACATTCTCCGGCCGCCGCTCGACCGTTGGATCGGCGTCAGGGCCCAGTTGCAGATCGATGCGCCAGACATCATCCGGCTGGCGATGCAGTAACGCCGACTGGCCGGAATGAAACGGCGGATCGAACCAGAACCAGCGTTCGGTCGGAAATTCCGCCGTCATCTTGACGTCGGCGATCAGGAACTGGTCCTCGAAGATCTCGCCGGAAAATTCCGCGCCGACCAGGCCACGCAGCGCCGAGCGCGCGCCATCGCACGCCACCACGAATTCAGCGGCGACGCGATAAGGCCCGTCCGGCGTCTCGATGGTCAGCACAACATGATCGTTGTGCTGCGCCACGCCGGTGACCTTGTTACGCCAGCGCAGGTCGATCTCCGGCAATTCGTGGACGCGATCGACCAGATAGGCTTCGGCGTAATACTGCTGCAGGTTGATGAAGGCCGGCATCTTGTGGCCGGCTTCTGGCAGAAGATCGAACTGATAGACCATGGCGTCGCCAAGGAAGATCTTGCCGACCTTCCACACCACGCCCTTCTCCACCATGCGCTCGCCGACGCCGAGGCGATCCCACACTTCGAGCGAACGCTTGGAGAAACAGATCGCGCGCGAGCCGTCACCGATGCGGTCGGAATCGTCGAGCACGATGACACGCTGTCCGCGCTGCGCGAGATCGATCGCCAGCGACAGGCCGATCGGCCCTGCACCGACCACGATCACCGGATGACGCGCGGGCTCCTTGCCCGGAACATCCTGATCGGGATGGCGGCGATAGCTGAACTGCGCCTGCACCTGCGGCATCTGACAGCCCATTCCTTTGTCGATTCCCGGGACGCCTTCACCCGAAGCGGTTGCCCGCCGGGCGCGGCTGATATAGTTTCATTTGCAACTATCTAAACGCCGCTGGCCTCTGGTCGTCAACCCGTTTTGGATACCCTTTGGACCGTCTCGACCTGTTCCGTTTCACCCCGTTCCGGCTCAACCGGCTCGCCGCCGAGGTCAGCGCGGCGCTGGCGAGTGAGTACCGCGAACGCTACGGGCTCGACGTTCCCGAATGGCGGGTGCTGGCGACGCTCGGCGCCCGCGACGCGCCCTGCACCGCGCAATATATCTCGCATTGCACCCGCACCCACAAGTCGACTATCAGCCGCGCGGTCACATCACTGATGAAGCGGAAGCTGATCGCGCGCATCGCGCACGAAAACGACGGCCGCGCCTTCGCCATCGGCTTCACCGCCAAGGGCCGCGCGCTCTATGACGAGCTGGTGCCGCATTTGTTGCGCAAGGATCGCGACATCATGTCGTGCCTCACGGCAGACCAGCGCAAACAATTCGCGGCCGCGCTGACCACGATCGAGAAGAGCCTTGAACTGGTTCAAACTGCGGAAGGTCCGGAACCATACTGAGCTGTCACTTCTCCCCCTTTACGGGAGAGAGAATGACTCGCACTCGATCTCACGCTTGGCGGCGCCTGGAAGGATGAGGCCGCGCTGACGATAGATCATGGCCTCATGGTTCGAGACGGCGCTTTCGCGCCCCTCATCGTGAGGAACAAAATTTCGCCAGTAGCGCTATCGTGCATCAGAAAAACGCAGCACTCACACATCCGTAAAACGCGGCGCGCGCTTTTCCAGATTGGCGCGTACGGCTTCCGTCTGGTTGGGCGATCCCATCAGCTTCATCTGCTCGACTGATTCCGCCAGCAGCGCCGGACCGGGATCGACAGACAGATTGTTCAGCATCCGCTTGCAGGCGCGGACCGCGTCCGGACTTTTGTTGGCGATCTCGCGCGCCACCGCCAGCGCCACGGTGCGCGGATCGTCGCAGATCTGCGTCGCGAGACCGTAGCCCAGCGCTTCCTGCGCCGAGAAGATGCGCCCGGTGAAAGTCAGTTCCCGCAAAATGTCATCGCGCACCAGGCTGGCGAGAATCGGCGTTCCGGCCATGTCAGGCACCAGCCCCCATTTGATCTCCATGATCGAAATCCGCGCATCCGGCGCGACAAAGCGCATGTCGGCACCGAGCGCGAGCTGGAACCCGCCGCCGAAAGCAACGCCATGAACGGCGGCGATCACCGGCACCGGCAACTGCCGCCAGCCCCACACCGCCTGCTGGGAATGATTGGCCAGACCATGCGTGCGCGCTGCGAGGTCGCGCAGACCCGCCGCGCCGCCCTTGTCGCCCATTGCGGCGAAACGCCCCATGTCGAGACCGGCGCAAAACGCCCGGCCCTCACCTGACAACACCACGGCGCGCACACCCTTTTCGGTGGCGAGACGCGCGGAAGTGTCGACCAGCGCCTCGAACATCGCCGCGTCGAGAGCATTCACCTTGTCCGCACGGACCAGCCGCACGTCGGCGACGCCATCCGAAATCGAAACCGAAACCCGATCATCCATGTGCCGCATCCTCCGCGCGTGGCCGTTTGTGCCTTTACAGAGATAAAGCGTCCTGATTTGATTAATCAACTAACTAATTTCCGGGAGGAACAGCGATGTACACGGACCGTCTTCTCGCCGGCAGGCGCATTCTCGTCACCGGCGGCGGCACCGGCCTCGGCAAATCCATGGCCGCCCGTTTTCTTCAACTCGGCGCCGAAGTCCACATCTGCGGCCGCCGCAAGAGCGTCTGCGACGACACGGCCGCCGAACTGATGAAGGCCCACGGCGGCAAGGTGACAAGCCACGGCGTCGATATTCGTGATGCCGCGGCCGTCGACGCCATGATCGAAGCAATCTTCGCCGACGGGCCGCTGACCGACCTCGTCAACAACGCCGCCGGCAATTTCATCTCCCGCACCGAGGATCTGTCGCCGCGCGGCTTCGACGCGGTCGCCAATATCGTGATGCACGGCACGTTCTACGTCACCCAGGCCGTCGGCAAGCGCTGGGTCGCAGGCAAGCATCGCGGCAACGTGGTGTCGATCGTCGTGACGTGGGTGCGCAACGGCAGTCCCTATGTCGTACCCTCCGCGATGAGCAAGGCGGCCATCCATGCCATGACCATGTCGCTTGCGACCGAATGGGGCCGCTACGGCATTCGCCTCAACGCCATCGCGCCTGGCGAAATTCCCACCGAAGGCATGAGCAAGCGGATCAAGCCCGGCGACGAGGCTGGCGCCAAGACCATCGCCACCAATCCGATGGGCCGGGTCGGCACCATGGAGGAACTGCAGAACCTCGCAGTGTTTCTGATCTCCGGCGGTTGCGACTGGATCAACGGCGAGACCATCGCCATGGACGGCGCGCAGGCGCTGGCGTCGGGCGGCAACTTCTACAATCTGCGCGACTGGAGCGATGCGGACTGGAATGCCGCGCGCGACGCCATCAAGGCGCAGAACGAAAAGGACAAGGCGAAGCGTGCAACCTCACCTTCGCCTGAACAAGAAACGGCAACAGGGAAAACCAAAAGGAGCAGACTTGATGCGTTTTGTGAAATCGATCGTTGCGGCTGTCGCCGCCGGAGGCCTCGTACTTGCCGCCACCAGCGGCGCCTGGGCGCAAAAGAAATACGATACCGGCGCGACCGACACCGAAATCAAGATCGGCAACATCATTCCTTACAGCGGCCCGGCGTCAGCCTACGGGTCGGTTGGCAAGGCGATGGCCGGCTACTTCAAGAAGATCAACGACGAAGGCGGGATCAACGGCCGGAAGATCAATTTCATTTCCTATGATGACGCCTACAGCCCGCCGAAGGCGGTCGAGCAGACCCGCAAGCTGGTCGAAGGCGACGAAGTCCTGCTTCTGTTCGGCGCACTCGGCACGCCGTCGAATACTGCAATCCAGAAATACATGAACGCCAAGAAGGTGCCGCAACTTTTCCTCGCCACCGGCGCCACCAAGTGGAATGACCCCAAGCACTTCCCGTGGACCATGGGCTGGCTGCCGAGCTACCAGAGTGAGGCGCGCATCTATGCGAAGTACATCCTGAAAGAAAAGCCCGACGCCAAGATTGCGGTGTTCTATCAGAACGACGATTTCGGCAAGGACTACGTCAAGGGGCTTCAGGACGGCCTCGGCACCAAGAAATCCATGATCATCGCCGAGGAAAGCTACGAGCTGTCCGAGCCGACGGTGGATTCCCACATCGTCAAGCTGAAGTCGCTCAACCCCGACGTTCTCTTGGTCTTCACCACGCCGAAGTTTGGCGCGCAGACCATCAAGAAAGTCGGCGAACTCAACTGGAAGCCGACCATCATCATGACCAACGTCAGTGCCTCGACTGCGACGGTGATGAAGCCGGCCGGGTTCGAGAACGCGCAGGGCGTCATTTCGGCCGCCTACGCCAAGGATACCTCAGACCCGCAGTGGAATGACGATCCGGGCATGAAGGACTACAAGGCGTTTCTCGCCAAGTATGTGCCTGAGGTCAACGTTGCCGACAGCTCGGCGGTCACCGGCTACAACATGGCGCAGACCATGGCAGCGGTACTCAAGCAATGCGGCGACGACCTGACCCGCGCCAACGTCATGAAGCAGGCGGCGTCGATCAAGGGCCTGCAACAAGGCGGCCTCCTCCCCGGCGTGCTGATCAAGACCAGCGCTACCGACTTCTCCCCAATCGAGCAGTTGCGCCTGATGCGCTTCAAGGGCGAACGGTGGGAGCTGTTCGGTGACGTCATCGACGGCGAAACCGGCGGCGATCATCGTCACTGACGCCAGCATGACGTGACTTTTGGCGAGGCGGACCGGACCGGTTCGCCTCGTTTTTCGTTTCGACCTTATGGAAACAGTCCCCGCGTCGTTTTGGCGGCGCGGACCTTCTCCACGCCGATCGCCATCGCGGCCGTGCGATGCGAGACCTTGTCGCGTTTCGCCCGCGCCACCATCTGGTCGAAGGCGCGATCGAGGATCTTATACTCGCGGTGCATCACTTCTTCCTCTTCCCAGAACAACTGCTGCAGGTCCTGCACCCACTCGAAATAGCTGACCACCACGCCGCCTGAATTGCATAGGATATCGGGGATCACGAAAATCGCGTCCTGACGTTGTTCGAGCACCAGATCGGCATCCGGCGTGGTCGGCCCGTTGGCGCCTTCCGCCAGAATACGGCATTGGAGCTGCGCCGCGACTTTCGCATCGATCACACGCTCGGTGGCCGCCGGCACCAGCACATCGCACGGCAGTGTCAGCATCCCGACCGGATCGTATTGGAGCTCGTTGGAGTAACCGGCGAGGCTGCCATGCTTTCCGACATGCGCGACCAGCGCCGCGACATCCAGTCCCTTGGCATCGTACAGCGCACCGGTGTGGTCGCTGACCGCGATGATCTTCACGCCGAAGCTCGCCAGTTCGATCGCGGTGTAGGAGCCGACATTGCCAAACCCCTGAATGACCGCAGTGGCATCGTTGAAATTGATCGACTTCAGGCCGAGCACGCGCCGCGCCAGATAAGCCACGCCCCTGCCCGTCGCTTCGCGCCGCCCGAGCGTGCCGCCGGATGCGACCGGCTTGCCGGTAACGATCTCGGTAACGGTCTTGCCCTGATACATGGAATAAGTGTCCATGAACCACGCCATCACCTGCTCGTTGGTGCCCATGTCCGGCGCCATCACGTCGGTATGCGGGCCGACGAACGGAATCATCTCCTGCATGTAGCGGCGCGACAGCCCTTCCAGCTCTGTGCGCGACAGGCTGGTGGGATCGACATGGACACCGCCCTTCGCGCCGCCATAGGGCAAGCCGACCAGCGCGCACTTCCAGCTCATCCAGATCGCCAGCGCCGCCACCTCCCCGAGATCGACGCTGGTCGCAAAGCGCGTGCCGCCCTTTGTCGGCCCGAGTGTCAGGTGATGCTGAACGCGATATCCCTCGAACACCGCGATGGTGCCGTCGTCGCGATGGATCGGGCACGAGACGGTGACCGATCGCTTCGGCATCAGAAGACGCGCGCGTTCATCGTGCGGGATCGACAGATGATCGGCGATCACCCCGAACTGGTTCACCGCCATCTCGAAAACCGGGCCGCTATAGACTGTCATAGTTTCCCTCGTTGTACGCACATCAATCCGCCGTCAGCCGCGGCGTTCCTTCACCGGGCCGAATCCGCCGCCGGTCGGCGTCACGATCGTCACCGCATCGCCGGGATCGAGTACCGTGCTGGCACAGCCTGCGAGCTGCTCGACCTTGCCGCCCCGGCGCACGAGGTTTTGACCGGCCTCGCCCGGTTCTCCGCCGGACAGGCCGAACGGCCGGACGCGGCGGTGGCCGGACAGAATTGCGCACTCCATTGTGGTGAGAAAACGGATGGTCCGTCGCGTGCCGTCGCCGGCGTTGTGGCGGCCCTTGCCGCCCGAGCCGCGGCAGATGGTGAACTCCTCGAGCACGACCGGAAACCGGGTTTCCAGGATTTCCGGATCAGTCAGGCGCGAATTGGTCATGTGGGTGTGAACGCCCGACGCGCCGTCGAAACCGGGACCGGCGGGCGCGCCGGAGCAGATCGTCTCATAGTACTGGTAGCGATCATTGCCGAAGGTCAGGTTGTTCATGGTGCCCTGCGCGCTGCCGAGCGTCCCGAGCGCCCCGAACATGCAGTTGGTCACCTCCTGGCTGACCTCGACATTGCCCGCGACCACTGCCGCCGGATAGCGTGGCGCCAGCATCGAGCCTTCCGGCACGATCAGGTTGATCGGCCGCAGACATCCCGCATTCATCGGGATGTCGTCATCGACCATGACGCGAAAGACATAGAGCACGGCGGCACGCGTCACCGGCGCCGGTGCGTTGAAATTGTCCGGCCGCTGAGGGCTGGTGCCGGTGAAATCCACCGTCGCTTCGCGCTTCGCCTTGTCGACCGTGATCTTCACCTTGATGACCGAGCCCTGATCGATCTCGTAAGTAAACTCCCCGTCCGCGAGCTGATCGAGCACCCGCCGCACGCTCTCCTCGGCGTTATCCTGCACGTGGCCCATATAGGCGGTCACGACGTCAATGCCGTGGTAAGCGATCATCTTGCGCAGCTCGGCGACGCCCTTCTCGTTAGCGGCGACCTGCGCTTTGAGGTCGTTGATGTTCTGCACGGCGTTGCGGACCGGGTATTTCGCCTTGGTCAGAAGATCATGCAACTCCTGCTCGCAGAACCGGCCGCGATCGATCAGCTTGAAATTGTCGATATAGACGCCCTCCTCCTCGATCGTCGTCGCAGTCGGCGTCATCGATCCCGGCGCAATGCCGCCGATATCGGCGTGATGACCGCGACTGGCGATCCAGAACAGGATGCTGGCGTTGGCTTCATCGAAAACCGGCGTGCAGACCGTAATGTCCGGAAGATGAGTGCCGCCGTTGTACGGCGCGTTGATCGCAAACACATCGCCCGGATTGATCTGCGCGTTTTGCGCGATCACGGTCTCGACCGACTTGTCCATCGAGCCGAGATGCACCGGCATGTGCGGCGCATTCGCCACCAGCGCGCCGGCCGAATCGAAAATCGCGCAGGAGAAATCCAGCCGCTCCTTGATGTTCACCGAGTACGCCGTGTTCTGCAGCGTGACGCCCATCTGCTCGGCGATCGACATGAACAGGTTGTTGAAGATTTCCAGCATCACCGGATCGGCGCTGGTGCCGACGGCCGCTTGCGCCCGCATTGCTACTGCCCGCGACAGCACCAGATGATCGCGCACCGTGAGATGAGCTTCCCAGCCGTCCTCGATCACCACGGTTTGGTTGGGTTCGATGATGATCGCCGGTCCTGGCACCTTGTGGCCGGGCCGCAGCGCTTCGCGGAGATAAACGCGGGCGTCGTGCCAGCATCCCTGACTGAACATTCGTGTCCAGCGCGCGGCGGCCGGTGAACCGGTCGCTATTTCAGATGTCTCGTATTCCTCGAACTGCGCAGCGCCGCCGATCGCTTCGACGGAGACCGCCTCGATTACCAGCGGTTTCGTCGGATCAACGAAGCCGAACCGCGCCTTGTGAGCCTTGAGAAACGCATCGCGCAATCCGGCACGATGGTCGCTCACCTCGCCGCCGCTGATCCGATAGTCGAGCGCCAGAATTTCCAGCGCCGTATCGGTACCGGCGTAACGGATATGCGCAGCTACCTTGACGGCGATGGCATCGGCGCGAACGCCCTGAAGCGTCAGTTCCGACGCGCAGGTCTGCCCCAAGCGCGTGCCGATATCCTTTAGTGGCGCGAGTGCCTCATCCAGCGGAAGATCAAGCGCCTGCACGCGCGTGGCGCGAATGTCGGCGAGGCCCATTCCATAGGCCGACAGCAATCCGGACATCGGATGCAGCAGCACTTTCTTCATCCCGAGCGCATCGGCGACGAGGCAGGCGTGCTGCCCGCCCGCGCCGCCGAAGCAATTCAGCGCATAGGCGGTGACATCATAACCGCGCTGTACCGAAATCTTCTTGATTGCTTCCGCCATATTGGCGACCGCGATCTTGATGAAGCCGTCCGCGACTTCCTCAGGCGTCCGCCCGTCGCCGATCGTGCGCGCCAGTTCCGCGAACTTGTCGCGCACGATCTCCGCATCGAGCGGCTGATCCTGTTTCAGCCCGAAGATCGGCGGAAAGAAATCCGGGATCAGCTTGCCGATCATGACGTTGGCATCGGTCACCGCCAGCGGCCCCCCGCGCCGGTAGCAGGCCGGGCCGGGATTGGCGCCGGCGGATTCGGGCCCGACGCGAAACCGCGAACCGTCGAACTGGAGCAGCGATCCGCCGCCGGCCGCGACGGTGTGGATCAGCATCATCGGCGCACGAATCCGCACCCCCGCGACCTCGGTCTCGAAAGCGCGCTCGTACTCGCCGTTGAAATGCGCGACATCAGTCGACGTGCCGCCCATGTCGAAACCGATGACCTTGGAGAAATGAGCCGCATGCCCGGTGCGCGCCAGCCCGACCACGCCGCCGGCCGGTCCTGACAAAATCGCATCGCGGCCCTGGAACATCTGCGCCGCGGTCAATCCACCGGACGACATCATGAACATCAGGCGGATGCCGGTTCGCTCGATGTCGAGTTCATCCGACACCTGCGCCACGTAACGCCGCAGGATCGGCGACAGATAGGCATCCACCACCGTGGTATCGCCACGGCCGACGATCTTGATCAGCGGTGAGACATCATGGCTTGCGGAGACCTGCGTGAAGCCGATTTTTGTCGCCAGCGTGGCGAGCACCTTTTCATGCTCCGGATAGCGATAGCCATGGACCAGCGCGATCGCGACAGCGCGGATGCCGTCGGCGAAGGCCGCGCGCATCGGTGCTTCGATCGTTGCCGGGTCGAGCGCCTGCTCGATTGTGCCATCGGCACGAACGCGCTCATCGGCTTCCAACACACGCTCGTAGAGCTGGTCCGGCTTGATGATATTGCGGGCGAAGATCTTGCGGCGATCCTGATAACCGAGTTCGAGTACATCGCGGAACCCGCGCGTGGTCACGAACAAGGTACGGTCGCCCTTGCGCTCCAGAAGCGCGTTGGTGGCGACTGTCGTCCCCATCCGCACCTCGTCGATCACATTGGCGGGGATGGGATCGGCTGGCGCTAATCCGAGATGTGCGCGGATGCCGGCGACGGCAGCGTCGCGATAAGCGCCGGGGTTTTCCGACAGCAACTTGCGCGCATGAAGGCCGCCCTGCGGATCGCGCCCGATGATATCGGTGAACGTGCCACCCCGATCCACCCAGAAATTCCACCGCGACATCTCGTCTTTCTCCATCGTCCCGAATGAACAACAGAACACCGGTCGCGTACAGCACACTGCACGGCGTTGGGCATTCCTGAATGTTGTTGTGCCGTCTCAGCGGCAGGCCGAATCCCTACATACCGAGATAAGCCCGCCTCACCTCCGGGTTGGCGCGTACGTCAGCTGCGCTGCCGCTCATCACGACACGGCCGGTTTGCAGGACGTAAGCGCGATCTGAAATCTCCAAACACTCCGACAGCCGCTGCTCGACGATCAGGACCGTCACGCCGGTTTCGCGAATCTTCTTCACCGCCGCGAAGATTTCGTCGACCAGTTTCGGCATGATGCCCTGTGAGGGTTCATCAAGCATCAAGAGCTTCGGCCGCGTCATCAGCGCGCGGGCAATCGCCAGCATCTGCTGCTCGCCGCCGGATAGCGTCGCCGCGCGTTGCGTCAATCGCTCCTGCAAACGCGGAAACAGCTTGAACACGATCTCCAGCGGCGCATCGCGATCCGGCGATTTGCGATGCAGGTATGAACCGAGCCGAAGATTGTCCGCGACGCTGAGGCGCGGGAACAGCCGCTTGTTCTCCGGCACATAGGCCAGACCACGGGCGGTGATGAGATGAGCCGGAATGTTATCGATGCGTTCGCCGCCGAAACGGACCTCGCCGGAGCGCGCACGTTCCATGCCTGCGATCGATTTCAGCAGCGTCGATTTTCCGGCGCCGTTGGCGCCTGCGACGGTCACGATCTCATTCTCGCCGACACCGATCGACACGTCCGAGATGGCGACCAGTCCGCGATAGGCTGTGGTGATGTTGGAGACCTCAAGCAGCACGGTGGCGCTCCCCGAGATATGCGGTGATGACATCGTCGTTCCGCACGACATCGGCGGGCTTGCCCTCGGCCAGCACCTTGCCGAGATGCAGCACGACGGCGCGATCGACCAGCGGCATCACCACCTCCATCACATGCTCGACCATGACAACGGTGATGCCGGTTTCGCGGATCTTGCGGATCAGTTCGACGCCCGCCCTCGCTTCGCTCGGCGTCAGGCCGGTCAGCACCTCGTCGAGCAGCAACAGCTTCGGTTCGGTCGCGAGCGCCCTGGCAACCTCAAGGCGCCGTTTCTGCGGCGGGGTGAGTTCCGATGCCGAAGCTTCGGCGCTCGCCGTCAAGCCGACATAGTCGAGCACCTCATGCGCCTTGTTGAGCGCGTCCAGCATACGAGGATAGCGAACGAAAGCACCGACCGTAACGTTTTCGACCACCGACATCGAGTCGAATGACCGCGGCACCTGATACGTGCGGGCAATGCCAAGCTGGCAGCGGCGCGCCGCAGGCAGACTGGCAATATTCTGTCCATTGAACTCGATCACCCCCGACGACACCGGAAATGATCCTGCGATCAGGTTGAACAGCGTCGACTTGCCCGCGCCGTTCGGACCGATCAAGCCGAGGATTTCACCACGGCGGACCTCCAGATTGACGGAATCGTTGGCAACGAGGCCACCGAACCGGCGCGTAACATCCTTGCAGACGATAATCGGTTGCGCGGTCATGCGGCCCCCTTGGTGCGGCTTCTGCTGAAAATACCGAGCAGTCCTTCGGGGCGAGTCAGTGACACGATCATGATGAGTGTGCCGTAGATGATGAGGTCCATGCCCGATCCTGAGCCGCCGAGATAGGAGCGGGTCAGTTCAGCGAGCGGAATGAGGATCAGCGCGCCCACCGCAGGCCCCCACAGCGATCCGATCCCGCCGAGCACCGCAGGCAGCGCCATCAGCAGCGAGAAGCGGAAACTCATGACGCTTTCCGGATCTATGTAAGACACAAACGCAGCGTAGAAGCTGCCGCCGACCGCAGTGAAGAACGCGGAGATCGCGGCGGCGCCCATCTTGGAGTTGAAGATGGTCACGCCAAGGCTTTCCGCAGCTTCCGGCGAATCCTTCACTGCCCGCCACGAATAGCCCCACCGCGACTCCACGATGCCGAAGGTCACGAGCCAGGTGATCGCGAACAGGCCGAGCGCGATGTAGAAATACTCATCCTTGCTGCGGGCGAACTGCATCGTCAGCCAGTTGTCGGGCACGAACGGCCACTGGATGCCGAGCGCCGCGCCGGCGTAGTCCCAGTTATGAACCAGCAACAGACCGATTTCGGCAATCACAAGAGTGGCAATCGAGAAATAATGCCCGGCCAGCCGGAAGCACGGGTAGCCCAGGGCCAGCGCGACAAGCGCGGCGATGATGCCGCCGACCACCATGCCGCCCCATGGGATGATGCCGAAATTCACATAGAGGATGCTGGTCGCATAAGCGCCGATGCCGAAGTACAACGCATGGCCGAGCGACACCTGCCCGCAATAGCCGCCGAGCAAATTCCAGCTCTGCGACAGCGCCGCATACAACAGCGTCAGGATCAGGATGTTCATCATGTAGACATCGCTCACCGCAAGCGGCACCAGCGCGATGACGGCGAACACGACGATGGCGGTGATCAGTTCGCGGCGACGCCTGGTGATAAAGGCGGCGGTGGTCGAGGGAGTTGTAATGGCAGTCATCACAGCCTCCCGAACAGGCCGCGCGGCCTGATGAACAGCACGGCAAGATAGATCGCGTAGACACCGACCGATTTCAGCGCCGGCGGCAGGATCATGGCGGTCATCGCCTCGACCACACCGACGATCAACCCGGCGACCAATGCGCCGAAGATGCTGCCGAAGCCGCCAAGTGCGACAACGACATAGGCGATCAGGGCGAAGGTCGCGCCGACCTGCGGGTGGATGTAGTAGAAGATCGCGAGCACTGCACCGGCAAGACCGACCAGCGCCGCGCCCAGCCCCCAGCCGAGCGCGAAAATCCGGTTGCGGTCGATGCCGACCAGCGCCACCGCGCCCTGATCCTCGCGGGTTGCTTCCAGCGCCTTGCCAAAATCGGTGCGCGTGATCAGCCAGAACAACCCGCCGAACACCGCAAGCGACACCGCGCCTCCGTAAATCTGCGGCCACGGCAGAAACACACCGGCGAGATCGAGCGTCTTGCCGCCGAGCCAGGTGTGGCTGATGGTCCGGTAGTCCGGCGTGAAGAAATACTGCGCCAGCCCCTGGATCAGCAGGCCGAGCCCAAAAGTCGCGAAGATCTGCACCATGCCCTGATTGATCTTGGCGCGCATCGCGTAACGGATCACGCCGACGTAAACCAGCACGCCGAGCGCGAACATCACAGCGACAATGATCGGCGTCAGTACGATCGGATCGAGCGCCGTCAGGAACACCAGCCCGAAAGCCGCATACATCGCGACCATCAGGAATTCGCCGTGTGCAAAGTTGACAACGTCCATCAACCCGAAGATCAGCGACAGGCCGACTGCGATCAGCGCATAAATCAGCCCCATCAAGAGGCCGCTCGCCAAAACCTGAAGAAATCCCTGTGCGGTGATCATTGCACCAGTCCGTGGGGGACGCGGATGTCCCCATGAGAGATCGGGACGCAAGATGTCCCTGCGACAATATCAGCTAAAGGCGGATCGGACAGGGAGAAGGATTCGCTGCCGGAACAGCGTCGTCCTTCTCCACAATATCCGCGTACCGATCAGGCGTTCATCGGCCACTTCGCCTTGGCAATCGCGACGGACTCGGGATAGATCGTCACGAACTTGCCGCCGATGTACTGGATCAGCACCGGATCGGCGTCCGGGTTCTGACCGTCGGCACCGAAGTGCACACTCTTCCACGGCATGATGGTCTGATCGCCCGGCGTGTTGGTGGCGGCGAGCGCGGCGCGGATCTTTTCACCGTCGGTGGACTTCGCGCGATCAATGGCGTCGGCAATGATCAGCACCGCCGTCAACTGGCGCGAGGTGTTGTCGTTGAGATCGCGGCCGGCGCGCTTCTTGAACAGATCGTTGACCGCCGCAATGCTCGGGCGCTTGGCCGCCATGTCGATCGAGAAGCTGGCACGCGAGATCAGGCCATCGAGCTTGTCGCCGACGGCATCGAATGTCGCCTTGTCGGCGAAACCTGCAGCTTGCGCCAGAAGGTTCTTCGGCTTGTAGCCGAGTTCGTCCATGGTCTTGACCAGCAGGATCGAGTCCGTGGTGTAGCTCGACGGCAGCAGCACGTCCGGATTGGCGGTCTTGAGCTGTTGCACTTCGGACGTCAGCGACGGTGAATTCGAGCGATACTTGATGTCGGCGACAACCTTGTAGCCGCGTTCCGCTGCGAGCTTGCGCTGCGTGTTGGAGGAATCGGTGCCGAAGATCGTGTCCTCGAAGAACAGGCCGACGGTGTCGATCTTCTTGCCGTTCTTCTTTTCCTGATCGAGGAAGTCGAACATGCCCTTGGAGAACATCTCGTCATGGGCAGCGGCGCGGAAGAAGAATTTCAGGTTGCGGCGATGCAGGCTCGGCGACGAGGAATCGGCCGCGAGATACGGGATGCCATAGCGCTCGCATGAGGCACTGACGGTCGACGACACCGAAGAATGAAACGCGCCGAGAATGGCGCAAACCTTGTCCTGGGTGATCAGGCGTTCGGCCTCGGCCCGGCCTTTTTGCGGATCGCCCTGATGGTCGGCGAAGATCAGCTTGATCTTGGCGCCGCCAAGACCGGCAATGCCGGCATTTTTCGCGGTCGGCAAATTGATGTCGAAGGAGCCGTTGACGATCTCGACCGCGGTTTCCAGCGCGTGTTTGGCGTCGACGCCGACCTGCGCGCTCGCGCCGGTCAACGGCCAGATCGCGCCGATCGCAACCTCTTTTGCCCCTTGGGCAAATGCCCGCGTTCCCAGCAACGACAGAACGGCACCGCTCATAAGTACTTCGCGACGATTCATTTTAATCCCCTCCTCTGTTTGCCGGCGCGAGCCGGCGATCCCAAAGCGTGTCCTCAAACCGATAGTTTATTGTTGTGCAAATCCGTGACCAGCATGCACCCAGGTGCATGGGTAATAGCGAAATCAGGCTTCGACTCCAGAATGATCGACTGCGGAGTAACGCCGCATGCCCAAAAGACCGGCACTTCATCAGGCGCAATGCTGACGGAATCGCCATAGTCCGGTCTGGCAATGTCCTTGATGCCGATCATCTCCGGCTTGTCGAAATGAACCGGCGCGCCGTGTACCGCCGGAAAGCGGGTGGTGATCTGGATCGCGCGAATGGCTTCGGCGGGCTTGAACGGCCGCATCGACACCACCATCCGGCCGGCGAAGGGCCCGGCAGGCGTGCACGCGATCGACGTGCGATACATCGGGACGTTGCGCTTTTCCTCGATATGGCGGATGCCGAGCCCGTCCGCCATCAACGCTTCCTCGAACGAATAAGAACAGCCGAGCACGAACGCGACGAGATCCTTGCGCCAGTGCGCCATGATGTCGATCGGTTCCTCGACCAGTTCGCCGTCTCGCCAGACGCGATAGCGCGGCAGATCGGTGCGGATATCGAGATCTATCCCCAATTCCGGAATCCGCGGATTGCCGACTTCGGACATTCCGATGATCGGGCACGGCTTGGGGTTGAGCTGGCAGAAGCGGTGAAACGATGCGGCGAGCTTCTCCGGAAGAATGGCAAGGTTGCCCTGGACGTACCCGGGGGCGACGCCCGCGGTCACCCCATCCCATCCCGAACGGCACGCCAGCCGCGCATCGTGACTGGCCGATCCCGACCCTTCACGATCGGAAGTTGAGCCTGCCCGCTTGAATTCGGTGTCCATCGCACACATCCCGTTTCGTCGATGCGAACTGGACCATTGCTGTTCGATAATGTCTAATCGTCATTTCTGATGCAGAAGGATAAATTCTGCTAATCGTAAGCTGGCGGTTCGCGATGGTGGATTTCAAGACGATCGAGACATTTCTGTGGGTTGCGACGCTCGGCAGTTTTCGCGGTGCAGCACAGAAATTGAACACGACCCAGCCCGCGATCTCGCAGCGCATCGCCCAGCTCGAGGAGGAGATGGGCGTAAAGCTGTTGCAGCGCGACAGGCGGGCGGCGTCGCTGACGCCGAGCGGCCGGCAGATGATGCTGTATGCGGAAAAGCTGATCGGGCTGCGGGCCGAAATGCTGGCGGCGGTGCGGGATCGTTCGGCAATGCGCGGCGTGCTGCGCCTCGGCGTTTCGGAAACGATCGTGCACACCTGGCTGCCGCGTCTGATCGCCAGCGTGAACAGCGCCCACCCCAATCTCTCGCTCGAGATCGAAGTCGACATCACGCCCAACCTGCGGGCGCGTCTGCTCGCGCAGGAAATCGACCTGGCGTTCCTGCTCGGTCCGCTATCTATTTCAACAATCAGGAACCGGGTGCTGTGCGATTATCCGATCGCATTCGTCGCCAGCCCGTCGCTCGGCCTTGGGACTGGCATGCTCACCGTGCACGATCTTGCGCGCTTTCCGATCATCACCTTCCCGCGCAAGACACAGCCCTATGAAATCATCCGCTCGCTGTTCAACCGCCCCGGCGTGCCGCATACCCGGCTTCATGCCAGTGCGTCGCTCGCCACCGTGATCCACATGGCAATCGAAGGCCTCGGCGTCGCGGTGATCCCGACCGCCATCGTCGAGCACGAACTCAAGGAAGGCCGCCTGCAGTTGCTGTCCACCGATCTGCAGGTGCCGACATTGACCTTCTCGGCGAGCTGGCTCGCGGCTCCCGATACGCTCGCGGTCGAGATGGTGGCGGGGCTTGCGGTCGATCTTGCACAAGGTTGACGCCGCGAAAGGACAAGTTCACTTGCGGCGCTTGCCAGCACGGCTTGGCGCAGCATTTTCCAGATCGCTGAGCATCTCGTGCAGAAGCTTAAGTTTCGTGGCGCCGTAGCGCCGCGCCAGCCCGGCATAAGTCGCCTCTGAAAACGGCGCAACCTTGGCAATCAATGCGACCCCTGCCGGCGCAATCGAGACGAAACCGCGACGCAGATCGTCGTCCGATGCGCGACGTGTGACCAGCCGGCGAGCTTCGAGATCGCGCAAGATTCGCGACAGACTGGGTCCCAACAGAAAAGTCGCGTTCGCCAGTTCCGCGATCTCCATCTCCGCGCCAGCGGAGAGCGCCCGCAGGATGCGCCATTGCTGTTCGGTGATCCCATGATCGCGCAATACCGGACGGAACTCCCGCATCACCGCTTCGCGCGCGCGCAACAGCGCCATCGGCAAGGAACGGGAGAAACCCCGCATCGGCAGCCGCTTCACACCGGAACCTGACTGCGCGCGTTTGGTCATCGTCGCTGATGCTTCCGGATTTCAAGATATCCCAACACGGGAAAGTGAAACGCGGCGCAATACCACGGATGGAGTATGCCCGGCGTGAGCCGCACCGATTGCACCAATTTAACATGTTAAATATATTGCAGGCAAGCTTCCGGCTCGATCCGACCAGAGGCTCTTGATTTCCTGGCTGTTGCCGTCTTTTTCAAAACACGTTGAGCGTCGAACCGATGCCGCATTTCACCATCGAATACTCGTCCAATCTCGACGGCCTGATCGATATGCAGGCGACCGTCGAGGTGGTTCGCAAGGCCGCTGTCGAGACCGGGATTTTCCCGCTCGGCGGCATCCGCGTTCGCGCTGTGCGCTGCGAACACTATGCGATCGCGGACGGCCGCCCCGGCCTCGGCTTTCTCGACATGGTGCTGCGCCTTGGCGAAGGCCGCGATCTCGCCACCCGCCAGGCTGCCGGCGAAAAAATCTTCGATGCGCTGTCGCGCCATCTCGATCCGGTTTTTGCCGCAAGCAAATTCGCCCTGTCGTTCGACATGCAGATCAACGACAAGGACACAAGCTGGAAGCGCAACAACATTCACGATCTTCTTTCATCCGAGGCAAAATAACATGACCAGGGCTTCCGGCGACAGCGCCGCGATCTTCAAGGCCAATCAGGATCGGGCCGCACCTCTGCTCGCCAAGCTGCGCGCCGACGGCATTGGCCATATGATCGGCGGTGGAACGGTCGCGGCGAGCAACGGCGAAGTGTTCGAGACGCATTCTCCGATCAGCGGCAACTCGCTTGCTTTCGTCGCGCGCGGTGACGCCGCCGATATCGACCTCGCAGCGCAAGCCGCGCAGCGCGCATTCAAGCCATGGCGCGACATGCCGGCGACTGCCCGCAAGAAACTCCTGCACAAGGTGGCAGATGCTATCGTGGCGCGGGCCGACGACATTGCCGTGCTCGAGTGCATCGATACCGGACAGGCCCATCGTTTCATGGCGAGGGCCGCGATCCGTGCCGCGGAAAATTTTCGCTTCTTTGCCGACCGCGCCACCAAAGCGCGGGACGGCCTCAACACGCCGAGCGATGAGCACTGGAACGTATCGACCCGGGTACCCATTGGCCCGGTCGGCGTCATCACGCCGTGGAACACGCCGTTCATGCTTTCAACCTGGAAGATTGCGCCTGCCCTCGCCGCTGGCTGCACTGTCGTTCACAAGCCAGCGGAATGGTCACCGGTGACCGCCGATCTGCTGGCGAAAATCGTCAAGGATGCTGGCGTTCCGGACGGCGTGCTCAACACCGTTCACGGCTACGGTGAGGAAGCCGGCAAGGCGCTGACGCAGCATCCTGCGATCAAGGCGATCGCCTTCGTCGGCGAAAGCGCCACTGGTGCGGCGATCATGGCGCAGGGCGCACCGACGCTGAAGCGCGTCCACTTCGAACTCGGCGGCAAGAACCCGGTCATTGTGTTCGACGACGCCGATCTCGACCGCGCGCTGGATGCCGTGGTGTTCATGATCTACTCGCTGAACGGTGAACGCTGCACGTCATCAAGCCGGTTGCTGATCCAGGAGAGCATCGCCGACAAATTCAACGAGCGCCTCGCTGCCCGTGTCAAGACGCTGAAGATCGGCCACCCGCTCGATCCGGCCACCGAAGTCGGTCCGCTGATTCACGAAACCCATCTCGAAAAGGTCTGTTCCTATTTCGACATCGCGCGGCAGGATGGCGCGACCATCGCCGTCGGCGGCAAGCCGTTCGACGGCCCCGGCGGCGGCCATTATATCGAACCGACATTGGTGACAGGCGCGCACTCGACCATGCGGGTTGCACAGGAGGAAGTGTTCGGACCGTTCCTGACCGTGATCCCGTTCCGGGACGAAGCCGACGCCATCGAGATCGCCAACTCGGTGCAATACGGCCTGACCGGCTACGTCTGGACCGGCGACATGGGCCGTGGGCTGCGCGTCGCCGACGCGCTCGAAGCCGGGATGATCTGGCTCAATTCTGAAAACGTCCGCCATCTGCCGACCCCGTTCGGCGGCATGAAGGCATCGGGGATCGGTCGAGACGGCGGCGATTACTCGTTTGACTTCTATATGGAAACCAAACATGTCTCCCTCGCCAAGGGGACTCACAAAATTCAGCGTCTTGGCGCCTGAGCGAATACCGGGAGCGCGAACACGAGGATACGACCATGCCGGTGCCGCAACACGTTTTCGATCCGCCGTTCAACATTATCCGTTGCAGCCACGCGGTACTCGACGTCACCAATCTCGATGCCAGCCGCGAATTTTACGAATCGATGATCGGCCTCCATGTCGAGGACAGCACCGGCGACGCGATCTATCTGCGCGGCAGTGAAGAACGTCAGCATCACTCGCTGGTGCTCCGAAAATCGGCCACCGCAGCCTGCAACCGCATCGGATTTCGTGTCGCGACGGACGACGATCTCGACAAGGCGGCAGCGTTCTGCGCGGGTAACGGTTTGTCTCACAACTTTGTAGAACAGCCGTTTCAGGGACGGACGCTACAACTGACCGATCCCTTCGGCTTCCAGATCGAACTCTACGCCGCGATGGACAAGCGCCCGCATCTGCTGCGGCGCTATGATCTCTATAAGGGCTGCCACCCGCAGCGGCTCGATCATTTCAACGTGTTCGCCCCCGAAGTGCAGGACACGATGGATTTTTACGCCCGCCTCGGCTTCCGGCTGACGGAATACGCCGAGGAGGATGGCGAGAACGGCCGCATCGCCGCCGCTTGGATGCACCGCAAGGGCAACGTCCACGATTTCGCGATCACCAACGGCCGCGGCCCGCGCCTGCATCACTTCGCCTATTGGGTGCCGACCGCGATGAACATCCTGCATCTGTGCGACGTGATGGCGAGCGCGGGATATCTGCGCAATATCGAGCGCGGACCGGGACGGCACGGCATCTCCAACGCCTTCTTTCTTTATGTCCGCGACCCCGATGGCCACCGCCTCGAAATCTACACCAGCGACTACAACACCATGGACCCCGACCACGAGCCGATGCGCTGGTCGCTAAACGATCCGCGGCGACAGACACTTTGGGGCGCGGCCGCGCCACGCTCATGGTTCGAGGAAGGCTCACCCTTCCCCGCTGTGCCCGTGCGCGAACCCAAATTCGCCGCCAAGGTCACGATCGCCGACTGAGGCGGGAGAGCCAACTCATGAAGACAGCGCGCTTCGTTTCATTCTCCATCGACGGTCAGGACCGTTACGGCGCGGCCACCGATCGCGGGATCGTCGATCTTTCCGAGCGCATCGGCAGTGAATTTCCGACGCTGCGCGACGCCATCGCAAAAGGCGCGCTATCTCGCCTTGCCGACGAAGCCGCAAGACACTCACCCGACCATGCGCTGGACGGCGTGCCGCTGTTGCCGCCGATTCCGTTTCCGGAAAAGATCATCTGCATCGGCGTGAACTATCCCGACCGCAACGAGGAATACAAGGACGAACAGGCCGCACCGAGGTATCCCAGCATGTTCATGCGCGCGCCGCGCTCTTTCGTCGGCCATGGCGCGCCGCTGGTCCGGCCGCGCGTCTCGCAGCAACTCGACTACGAAGGCGAAGTGGTTCTGGTGGTCGGCAAGGCCGGACGCCACATCGCTGAGCGCGATGCGCTGGATCACGTCGCCGGCATTACCCTCTGCAATGAGGGAACGATCCGTGACTGGGTGCGCCACGCCAAGTTCAACGTCACGCAGGGCAAGAACTTCGATTCCACCGGAAGCCTCGGGCCGTGGCTCGTGCCATTCACCGATGAAGCGCAGATCGCGGACATCCGCCTCACCACCAGGGTCAACGGCGAACTGCGCCAGGACGACCGCACCAGCCGGATGATCTTCCCGTTCCGTTATCTCATCAATTACATCTCGACCTTCGCCACCCTGGTGCCGGGGGACGTCATCGTTACCGGAACGCCGACCGGGGCCGGCGCGCGGTTCGATCCGCCACGCTTTCTCAAACCCGGCGACATGATCGAGGTCGAAGCGGAGAACATCGGCCTGCTGCGCAACAGCGTCATCGACGAGGCCGCGTAAACGCGCCGCGCTACGCCTTTTTGATCTGCTCCAGCAAGCCTGAGAATTCAGCCGAGCAAAATGCCCCGCCCTGAAAGATGTCGCCGACCGGATCGGGCGGCAGCTTCGCCTGCGCGGCCAGTGCTTCAGCAGCATGATCTTCCGCGCGATCCCGTGGCCGGTAGCCGAGCTCGTGCGCACGCTCGTTGTTCCACCACGCCCGTTCATTGTCCGACATGCCGTAGACGATCTCATGAACAAGGCCCGGCATCTCCAGCCCGATGCGGATAAGGGCGACCAGATCGTCAGGGCTGAGCCAGATCGACAGCCGCCGCTGGTCGACCGGACGATCGTCCATATTGCCGATGCGGATGCAGAACGATCCGATGCCGTGCTTGAAAGCATAGAACGCGGCCAGCGCCTCGCCGAACGCCTTGCTGACGCCGTAGCGCGAGTCCGGCCGCACCATTTCATTCACGCCAATCGTCTCTGCGCGCGGATAGAATCCCACGGCATGGTTCGACGATGCGAACACCGCGCGCTTCACACCGGCCTGATGGGCGGCCTCGAACAGATGATAAGTGCCGATGATGTTGGCATTCAGGATGGTGTCCCACGGCCCTTCCACCGAATGACCGCCGAGATGGATGATACCCTCGACACCTTCGACTGCGCGGCGGACTGCGCCGAAATCCGCCAGATCGGCAGGGACGAACGTTTCGCCGGGCAGAAGATCGGCGGGTATCATGAGATCACTGAGGATCAGTTCGGGATAGAGCGGCCGCAACAGCTTGCGCAGACGCGTCCCGATGCCGCCGCTTGCGCCCGTCAGAAGAACTTTCCGCATGTCATTACCCTGCGCGATGACCGAAGGGTGCGCGCCTAGCCTGCCTCGGCTTCAACCAGCTGACGGTATCGCTCCTGCCCGCTGACCAGATGAAACCGCATTACCTCACGCGCCTTGTCCGGCGTGCGCGCGCGGATCGCCTCGAGAACGGCCTCATGCTCGGTTTCGACCTGTTTCAGATAGATTTGCAGCTGTTCCGGCTTGCCCTCGAACGTCCAGATACTCTGGCGCGGAATAATGAGGCCGCCGAGAAAATCGAGAAAGCCGGTAAATCTTGGATTGCCGGTCGCAACTGCGATCGACAGGTGGAAATCGAAATCCTCCTTCACAGCGCGATCTCCACGCGAAATAGCGCGGCTGAACACCGACAACGCCTTGGCGATGGCCCTGATCTGCGTCGCGGTCGCCCGCTCGCTGGCGATCGCCGCGGCCTCGATCTCGACCGCAGTGCGCAATTCCAGAACTTCGACCACGCTGCTGAGAGAGCCCAATCCCTCCGGATTGATCATGTATGGCCGCGTATCGCTGTCGGCGCTGACGAAAGCCCCCGCTCCTTGCCGGGTCATGACCAATCCACGCGCGCGCAGGGCGGAAATTGCCTCGCGGACCACGGTGCGGCTGACGCCCATCGCCGCCATCATTTCCTGCTCGGTCGGCAATTTGGCGCCGACCGGCAATCGGCCAGCTTGGATTTGCGCTGCAATGCGCTCGACCACTTCCTCGGTCCGGCGGCGGACCGGGCTGAGTGGGCGCAACAATCTCGGCCGCGAAGCGGAGGACGTCTTCATGGCGCTAATCACCTTGACCTGTTTTGTACGGTCATCGTACAAATTTGCTAACACTGCATCGATACGGGAAGCAACCCCGTTCCGATCGCGGGGCAACGGGCCCGACCAATGAGGCTCCGGATAAACAGCTTTGCGGGAGGATCCCATGTCCAACTGGATACGCAGTCTTTGTATCGCCGCGACGCTTGTCGCGGCAAGTGCCGTTATCGTCGCGCCCGCCTCCGCCCAAACCAAACTGAAATGGGCGCACGTCTATGAGGTGGCGGAGCCTTATCATGTAAACGCCCTCTGGGCGGCGGATGAAATCAAGAAACGCACCAACGGCAAGTACGAGATACAAGTTTTCCCGGCCTCGCAGCTCGGCAACGAAAACCAGATCAATGAAGGCCTCGGTCTCGGCACGCTCGACATGATCTATACCGGCGTCGCCTTCGCCGGCTCGATACACAAGCCGCTGGCGATCACCAACGCGCCGTTCATCCTGCGCGACTACAACCACTGGAAGGCCTATCGCGATAGCAAGCTTTTCAGCGACATCGCCAAGGGCTACGAGGACAAGACCAAGCACAAGATCGTTGCCCTGAATTACTACGGCCAGCGCCACGTCACCGCCAACAAGCCAATCAACAAGCCGGAAGACATGAAGGGCATGAAACTGCGCGTGCCCCCGGCACCGCTGTTTTTGATGTTCACCAAATCGGTCGGTGCCAACGCGACCCCGATCGCCTTCGCCGAAGTCTATCTCGCGCTTCAGCAGGGAACGGTCGACGGTCAGGAAAACCCGCTGCCGACGATCATGGCCAAGAAATTCTACGAAGTGCAGAGTCATATCATCCTGACCGGCCACATCACGGAATCGCTGGTCACCGTGGTCGGGAATCACGTCTGGGCCAAGCTGACGCCGGATGAACGCAAGATCTTCGAGGATGTGCTGAAAGAAGCCGCGTCGAAAACATCCGAGACGATCCATGCGTCGGAGCTGACACTGGCCGACGAGTTCAAGAAGCTCGGCAAGACCGTGATCGTCCCCGACCGTGAGGCCTTCCGCAAGGCGGCGATCCCGCTGCACAACGACCCGGCCGCCGGAGCCGGATGGTCGAAGGCCGAATACGACGCCTTGCAGGCGCTCTAGGCTATCTGGCGGCGCGGCGACGTCCGCGCCGCCGCGCCGTTTGCGATGACCGGATCGCGGCTTCGCGATCGGACGGTTCGGGGGCTCGTATGACCACATCTCATAAACCGGCTGTGCCAGACGCAGCGACTGACGATGTTCATCTGATCGTCGCGCAGGATGAAGACGTCACGATCGAGTATCATCCGGAAGACTGGCTCGCTTTTGTCCTGTTCTGGGCTCTGGCGCTGATCGTGTTCCTGCAGTTTTTTACCCGCTACATCCTCAACGACAGCCTGGCCTGGACCGAGGAAATCGCCCGCTACGGACTGATGTGGCTGACATTCATCGGCGGCGCAGTCGTGACGCGAAAGAAAAGTCATATCGCGGTCGAATTGCTGTCGAACCTGATGAAGCCGGGACCATTGCGGTCTGCCCTCCTCGCGCTGGTCGATTTCGTCACCCTCGGCTTTCTCGGCCTGCTGTGCTGGTTCTCAATCCCGATCGTCGAACGGATGCATGACCAGCGCATGACCGTATTCGATCTTCCCATGAGCTATGTCTACGGCGGCGTGGCTGTCGGCTGCTTCCTGATGTTCATTCGGGAAGCGGTGACGGTGTGGGGCAACGGACGGCAAGGCTGGCGCAAGCCACATGACATGATCGAACAGATTCACGCGGATTGAGAAAAGAGCAGATCGATGGCCATCGTCGTTTTCATTTTCTTCCTCGTGCTGCTGGCAGGCATTCCCGTCTTCATCGCACTGGCAGGCTCGGCCCTGCTCTACACCCACTTCATTGCGAACATTCCCGATTTCGTCATCCTTCATCGCATGGCCGGCGGCATCGACAGCTTTCCGCTGCTGGCAGTGCCGTTTTTCATTCTCGCCGGCAACCTGATGAACTCTGCCGGGATCACCAACCGCATCTACGATTTCGCGGTTGCGACCTGCGGCTGGATGCGCGGCGGCCTCGCTCAGGTGAACATTTTCGGCTCGGTAATCTTCGCAGGCATGTCCGGCACCGCGATTGCCGATGCCGCCGGTCTCGGCACCATCGAGATCAAGGCGATGCAGGACCACGGCTACGACATCGAGTTCTCCGTCGGCGTCACGGCGGCTTCGGCGACGCTCGGACCGATCATCCCGCCGTCGCTCCCCTTCGTCATCTACGGCATGATGGCGAACGTCTCGATCGGCGCGTTGTTCCTCGGCGGCTGCATCCCCGGCCTCGTCATGACGATCTTCATGATGAGCTACGTTTACTATTGCGCGCGCAAATACAATATGGGCTCCGACCAGGCTTTCAAATGGGGCGTGCTCGGACGCACATTCATTGCAGCGCTGCCGGCGCTGCTGACACCGACCCTGATCGTCGGCGGCATGACCTTCGGCTGGTTCACGCCCACTGAAGCTGCGGTCGCGGCCTGCACGTGGGCGCTGATCCTCGGCGTATTTCTCTACCGGTCGCTGTCCCTCAAGCAGTTTTACAAGGTCACGATGGACACCATCGAGACCACCGCTGGCGTTCTACTGATCGTCGCCGCGGCATCGTTGTTCGGCTGGGTTCTGACCACGACACGGCTGACGGAAGCCGGCGCCGAGGCGCTGCTCAGCCTCACCGACAACCGTTACATCATTCTGCTCCTGATCAACGTGCTGCTGCTGATCGTCGGGTGTTTCCTCGAGCCGATCGCCGCGATCAGCATTCTCGTTCCGGTGCTGATGCCGGTCATCGCCAAGGTCGGCATCGACCCGGTGCATTTCGGGGTGATGATGACGCTGAACCTGATGATCGGGCTGCTGCACCCGCCGCTCGGCATGGTGCTGTTCGTCTTGTCGCGGATCGCCAAACTCTCGATTGAGCGCACCACCATGGCGATTGTGCCGTGGCTGCTGCCGCTGCTGGCGTCACTGATCGCGATCACCATGATCCCCGAACTGACACTGTGGCTGCCCCGCGTGTTCGGCGTAATCAAATAGCGCGATGCCTGCCATCAAAGCATCGGCAGGCTGCGCGGCTCCTTACCGCGCGGAAACGCCTTCTCGAGCGCCGCGATGTCGTCTTTCGTCAGCGTGAGATGGCCCGCCGCCGCATTATCCGCCGCATGACCGGCTGACGACGCCTTCGGGATCGCGAACACCGATGCGCGCCGTGTCAGAAAAGCCAGAGCCACCTGACGCGGCGTTGCGCCGTGCGCTCTCGCAATCGTCTCCAGCACCCGACCACCCGCACTGCCGGGCTGCGGAAACTCATTGTGACCGAACGGCGAGTACGCAACGACAGCAACGCCATGCGCCTCGCACCACGGGATCACCGAATGCTCGATGGCACGCTCCTGCAGATGATAGAGCACCTGATTGCAGGCGATGCGCCCCGCTCCCGCCACGCCAAGCAATTCGTCGAGATCGTCCGCGTCGAAGTTGCTGACGCCCCATGACAGGATTTTTCCTGCCGTCACAAGCTCCTCGAACGCCGCGACCGTTTCCGTCAGCGAATATTGCCCACGCCAGTGCAGCAGGTAGCAATCGAGCCGGTCGGTGCGCAACCGCTTTAGCGACCGTTCGCACGCCGTGATCGTGCCGCGCCGCGAGGCATTGCTCGGTAACACCTTCGACACGATAAAGGTTTGATCGCGCCGGCTGTCGACAGCATCGGCGACCACCAGCTCGGCATCACCATACATCTCGGCAGTGTCGATATGAGTCATCCCGAGATCGATTCCCTTGCGGAGCGCCGCGACCGCCGCCGCACGATCACCGTGGTCGATATACCAGGTGCCTTGACCGATCACTGGAACCGGACGTTGGGTCATCCCAAATGGACGCTGCGTCATGCCGCCTGTTTGCTTTGTCATAAAATTTACAGCCTCGTTTTCCGTCTTTCATCATCCCGTGAATCGTCCGCGAAACAATTGGTATTTTTTGCGGCCCTATGTAAGGTCCGAAGTGATCTAGAGGAGGACTCGATGCGTAAACATGTAATTCTCGCGGCAGTCACGCTCGCGCTGGCAGCATCCGCCGCGCATGCCGACGATCTCAAAATTGCTCTCATTTATGGCAAGACCGGCCCGCTCGAGGCCTATGCCAAGCAGACCGAAACCGGCCTGCGGATGGGGCTGGAATACGCCACCAAGAATACGATGACGGTCGACGGCCGCAAGATCGTGATCATCACCAAGGACGATCAGGGCAAGCCGGACCTCGCGAAAGCCGCGCTGGCGGAAGCCTATCAGGACGACAAGGTTGACATCGCCATCGGCACCACCGCATCCGGCGCCGCACTGGCCATGCTGCCGATCGCCGAGGAAAACAAGAAAATCCTGATCGTCGAACCGGCGGTGGCCGACGCCATCACCGGTGAGAAGTGGAATCGGTACATCTTCCGCACCAGCCGCAACTCGTCGCAGGACGCAATCTCCAATGCGGTCGCCATCGGCCAGAAGGGCGTGACCATCGCCACGCTGGGCCAGGACAACGCCTTCGGCCGGGACGGTGTCGGCGCGTTCAAGGACGCACTGGCGAAAACCGGAGCGACTCTCGCAACCGAAGAATATGTGCCGCCGGCGACCACCGATTTCACCGCCGCTGGGCAGCGCCTGTTCGACGCGCTGAAGGACAAGCCGGGCCGCAAGATCATCTGGGTGATCTGGGCGGGCGGCGGCGATCCGCTGACCAAGCTGCAGGACATGGACCCGAAGCGCTATGGCATCGAACTGTCCACCGGCGGCAACATCCTCCCCGCCCTCGCCGCCTATAAGCGGCTGCCGGGCATGGAAGGCGCAACTTATTATTACTACGGCATCCCGAAGAACCCGGTGAACGACTGGCTGGTGAGCGAGCACGAGAAGCGCTTCAAGTCACCGCCGGACTTCTTCACCGCCGGCGGCTTCGCGGCCGCGATGGCGGCGGTGACCGCCGTGCAGAAGGCGAAATCCACCGACACCGAGAAGCTGATCGCCGCCATGGAAGGCATGGAGTTCGATACGCCGAAGGGCAAGATGATCTTCCGCAAGGAAGACCATCAGGCGCTGCAAAGCATGTATCACTTCAAGGTCAAGGTCGATCCCAACCTGCCGTGGGCGGTCAACGAGCCAGTGCGCGAGTTGAAGATCGAGGACATGGCCATCCCGATCAAGAACAAGCGGTAAGCCACCGCAACAACCGAGTACCTGTCCCGGACGCGATGCGGCATCCTTCTTGCCGCAGCGCTGATCCGGGATACAGCCTGCACAAACTCCACGTCGTCCCAGCGAAGGCCGGGACCCATCACCACAGGATGCTGTTAAGGCCACGATAAAACCCCGTACTCAGGGAGTATGTGTCCCGGCCTCCGCCGGGACGACCATCCGAAATTGTTCAGCCCTGACCTACGAACTCACCTTGTGAAAATCCCATGCCCCTCACCCTCGAAACCCGCGACCTGACCATCCGCTTCGGTGGCCATGTCGCCGTCAGCAAGGTGAGCTGCACGTTCCGCCCCGGTGAGCTGACCGCCATTGTCGGGCCCAACGGCGCCGGCAAGACCACCTACTTCAATCTGATCTCCGGACAGTTGCGGCCCAGCGCAGGCAACGTCCTGCTCGACAGCGCCGACATCACCCATCTGTCCGCGCCGCTGCGGACGCGTGCCGGTCTCGGCCGCGCCTTCCAGCTCACCAACCTGTTTCCCAATCTCAGTGTCGAGGAGAACGTCCGCCTCGCCGTTCAGGCGCAGGCGGGCGTGCACTACGATATGCTGCGGCCATGGGTGAAACGCCGCGATCTGATCGAACGCGCCGACGCCATTCTCGACAGCGTCGCGCTCGGCAGCCGACGCGACGTCGCAGCCACCGTTCTGTCGCACGGCGATCAGCGCAAGCTTGAGGTCGCGCTGATGATGGCACTGGAACCGAAAGTGTTCATGTTCGACGAGCCGACCGCCGGCATGAGTGTCGACGAGGTCCCCGTAGTGCTCAACCTGATCGCCGAACTGAAGAAGGATACCAGCAAGATCATCCTGCTGGTCGAGCACAAGATGGACGTCGTCCGCTCGCTCGCCGACCGCATCATCGTGCTGCATAACGGCGAACTGGTCGCCGACGGAAAGCCCGCCGAGGTGATCGCCTCGCCGATCGTGCAGGAAGCCTATCTCGGCATCGCACCGGGAAAGACCGCCGCATGACCGACATACTGACGCTCGATGCCGTTCAAACCCACATCGGACGCTACCACATCCTGCATGGCGTCGATCTCGCCGTTCCCGAAGGCGAAACGACAATGCTGCTCGGCCGCAACGGCGCCGGCAAGACCACCACGCTGCGCACCATCATGGGCCTGTCGCCGCCCTCGTCCGGCACCATCACGCTGGCCGGCACCCGCATCGAGAAGAAGGCGACGCCGGATATCGCTGGTCTCGGCGTCGGCTATGTGCCGGAAACGATGTCGGTGTTTTCCGATCTCACGGTGAAGGAAAACATGATCCTCGCCGCGCGCGAAGGTCCGCTCGACGACACGCGTCTTGAATGGATTTTCAGCTTCTTCCCGGCGCTCAAGCGGTTCTGGCTGTCGCGCGCCGGCGGCCTGTCCGGCGGGCAGAAGCAGATGCTGTCGATCGCCCGCGCGATCGCAGAGCCGCGCAAGCTGTTGTTGATCGACGAGCCGACCAAGGGCCTCGCGCCCGCCATCGTGGTAGCGTTGATCGAATGTTTCGCCGAGATCAAGCGGCGCGGCGCGACCATTCTCCTCGTCGAGCAGAACTTCCGCGTGGCGCAGGAGGTCGGCGACAGCGTGTTCGTGATGGACAACGGCAAGATCATCCATCGCGGTGCGATGGCCGAACTGGCGACGGATGTCGCGCTGCAGGAACGCCTGCTCGGATTGAGCCTGGAGGCGCATCAATGACCGACGTATCGGCCACCAGCGCTTTACCGAAAGAGGCTCGCGATATCGTCCCGCTGCTGCTGCCGGTCGTGCTGGCGCTGGCGATGATCCCGCTGATCGGATCGACCAGCACCTGGGCAACGCTCACCGTCGCGAGCCTTGCGATGGGCATGCTTATCTTCATCATGGCGTCCGGCCTGACGCTGGTGTTCGGCCTGATGGATGTGCTGAATTTCGGGCACGGCGCATTCATCGCGGTTGGGGCCTATGTCGCCACGCTGGTGCTGGGGCCGATGGCCGGATGGGTGCAGGCGGATTCGCTTTGGCTCAACCTCGCCGCCCTCGCCCCGGCCGCACTGTTGGCGATGGCGGTGTCCGGCGCGCTCGGTCTGGTGTTCGAGCGGGTGCTGATCCTGCCGGTCTACGGCAATCACCTCAAGCAGATCCTGATCACCATGGGCGGCCTGATCGTGACCGAACAGGCGCTCTACGCGCTGTGGGGGCCGGTGCGAATTCCATTGCCGCTGCCGACCTCGCTGCGCGGGTCGTTCATTATCGGCGATATCGCCATCGCCAAATATCGTCTCTTGGCGATGATCGTCGGCGCTGTCGTTTTCCTCGGCGCGCTGCTGGTGCTCAATCGCACCAAGATCGGACTTCTGATCCGCGCCGGCGTCGAGAATCGGGAAATGGTCGAGGCGCTGGGTTATCGTATCAAGCGCCTGTTTCTCGGCGTGTTCATGGTGGGCTCGGCGCTCGCAGGCCTCGGCGGCATCATGTGGGCGCTCTACCGCGAGGAGGTCCACGCCTCGATGGGCGCCGACATGATGATCCTGGTGTTCATCGTCATTATTATCGGCGGGCTTGGTTCGATCGGCGGCTGTTTCATCGGCGCGTTGCTGGTCGCCATGGTCGCCAACTACGGCGGCTTCCTGATCCCGAAGCTGGCGCTGGTTTCCAACATCCTGCTGATGGTCGCGATCCTGATGTGGCGGCCGCGCGGGCTCTATGCGGTGACGAACCGATGATGCTCCTTTCCGGCGACCCGCCGCGCAGCCGCGCCCTTGCCGCGATCCTGATCGTGATCGTGGCAGCGCTAGCGCTGGCGCCGTTCCTGTTCCCCGGCGCGCGGGCCATGAACGTCGCCAGCAAGATCTGCATCTTCGCCGCGCTGGTCGCATCCTACGACCTGCTGCTCGGCTATTCCGGAACGGTGTCGTTCGCCCATACGATGTTTTATGGCATCGGCTCCTATGCCATCGCCATCGCGCTCTACATGATGGGCCCGACATGGAGCGCGGTGGCGACCGGCATTGTCATTGGCCTGCCGCTTGCGGCCTTGCTGGCGCTCGGCATCGGGCTGTTCTCTTTGCGGGTGCAGGCGATCTTCTTCGCGATGATCACGCTGGCGGTCGCATCGGCCTTTCTGGTGCTGGCCTCGCAATTATCATGGCTGACCGGCGGAGACGACGGCCGCAGCTTCCGGATTCCGGAACTGCTGCACCCCGGCACCGTGATTTTGGCCAAGAGTGTGCTCGGCTTCGAAATCAACGGCCGCATCTTGAGCTACTACATTGTGTTCCTGTCATCTGGCGCGATGATCCTGGCGCTGTTGCGCATCGTGAACTCCCCGTTCGGCCGCGTGCTGCAGGCAATCCGCGAGAACCGTTTCCGCGCTGAGGCGCTGGGCTATCGCACCGTCTTTCATCTCACATGGGTAAACTGTCTGGCTGCGCTGGTTGCCGCCGCCGCCGGCATCTTGAACGCGCTCTGGCTGCGCTACGCCGGGCCTGAAACCTCGCTTAGTTTCGCGATCATGATCGACATTCTGCTGATGGTGGTGATCGGCGGCATGGGCACGATGTATGGCGCGATTATCGGGGCGACGATCTTCATTCTGGCCCAGAATTATCTGCAGACACTGATGGGCGCAGCATCCAGCGCCGCGGCCGATATCGGCATCCCGCTTCTGCCGAACCTGCTACATCCAGACCGCTGGTTGCTGTGGCTCGGCCTGCTGTTCATCGCCAGCGTCTACTTCTTTCCGGCTGGAATCGTCGGGCGGCTGCGCCGGAAGACCTGAGCCGCGGCCAAACCAACCACAAGAAAAGGGCCGGGATCGCTCCCGGCCCTTTATTATCATCACGGAGATGACGCTTACTTGGCTTCCGCGCGCTTCGGAGGCGATGCCGGCCACGACTTGATCAAGGTGTCGTAGTCGATGGTCTCGCCCTTCGGCTTTTCATTCGCCAGCTTGCGCTGCGGGGCGACGTTGCCGTCTTTCTCCGACTTGGCGAACCAGAACTCGGCGGTCTCCTTCTTGTTCAACTTCGGCCCGCAGGCGCCCTGAACGCCCGATTTCTCGAGACGTTCAAGAACCGAATCCTGTGCCGCGGCCAGCGAGTTCATCGCATCCTGGGCGGATTTAGCACCGGACGACGCATCGCCGATGTTCTGCCACCACAGCTGCGCCAGCTTCGGATAGTCCGGCACGTTGTTGCCGGTCGGGGTCCACTGCACGCGCGCCGGCGAGCGGTAGAACTCGATCAAACCGCCGAGCTTGGGCGCACGCTCGGTGAATGATTTATCCCAGATGTCGGATTCACGGATGAAGGTAAGACCGACATGGCTCTTCTTGAGGCTCACCGTCTTGGAGACGATGAACTGCAGATAAAGCCAGGCTGCCTTGCGGCGATCCGGCGGCGTCGATTTCAGCAACGTCAGCGAACCGGCGTCCTGATAGCCGAGCTTCATGCCTTCCTTCCAGTAGGATCCATGCGGCGACGGCGCCATCCGCCACTTCGGCGTGCCATCGGCATTCACCACCGGACCCGGCTTCACCATGTCCGCGGTGAAGGCGGTGTACCAGAAGATCTGCTGGGCGATATTGCCCTGCGCCGGAACCGGGCCTGCTTCGGAGAAGGTCATGCCTTGTGCCTGCGGCGGAGCGTACTTCTTCAGCCAGTCGAGATACTTCACGATCGAATAGACCGCCGCCGGGCCATTGGTGTCGCCGCCGCGCTCAACCGATGAGCCGACCGGGCGGCAGCCTTCCATGCGGATGCCCCATTCGTCGACAGGCTTGCCGTTCGGAATGCCCTTGTCACCGTTGCCGGCCATCGACAGCCAGGCATCGGTGAACCGCCATCCGAGCGACGGGTCCTTCTTGCCGTAGTCCATGTGGCCATAGACCTTGACGCCGTTGATTTCCTTGATGTCGTTGGTGAAGAACTCGGCGATGTCCTCGTAGGCGGACCAGTTCACCGGCACGCCAAGGTCGTAACCGTATTTAGCTTTGAACTTGGCCTTGTATTCCGGATTGGTGAACCAGTCGTAGCGGAACCAATACAGGTTCGCGAACTGCTGGTCGGGCAGTTGGTAAAGCTTGCCGTCCGGTGCCGTGGTGAACGACTTGCCGATGAAATCGTCGACATCGAGCATCGGGTCGGTCACGTCCTTGCCCTCGCCCGCCATGTAATCCGACAGCGCAATGGTCTGACCATAGCGGAAGTGCGTGCCGATCAGATCGGAATCGTTGATCCAGCCGTCATACACGTTCTTGCCGGACTGCATCTGGGTCTGCAGTTTTTCGACGACATCGCCCTCCTGAATCAGATCGTGCTTAAGCTTGATTCCGGTAATCTCGCTGAAGGCTTTCGCCAACGTGCCGGCTTCATATTCGTGTGTCGCGATCGTTTCGGAAACGACATTGATCTCCATTCCCTTGAAGGGTTCAGCAGCCTTGATAAGCCACTGCATCTCCTTCATCTGGTCTTCCTTGGACAGGGTCGATGGCTGGAATTCGCTATCGATCCACTTTTTTGCGGCAGCCTCGTCGGCAAACGCGGGCGCGGCGATCGCAGCGGATGCTGCGATCAGCGCGGCGGCGCTCGCCATTGTCAGAAAACGGCTTCTCGTCACTCGCATGGCTTCCTCCGTTGAAGAACAAAGTTACCTGAATCCCGGGTTGATCCCGGTTCTGCGCTTTCGCGGGCTAGACGTTGCGGAACACCGCAACGGCTACGCCGAACGAAATCACTGTTGCGAGCCAGAGGCTCGGAATCTCGATCCCCTCTCCGATCGGCAGCGTTGCGATCGGTTGCACTCCGACGAATCCGATCCATAGAAGATGGATGACGGCCGCGAGAATCAGCGAAATGAACAGCCGATCGCCGCGTGTCGTCGGAATTCTCAGCACGCCGACCCGCTCCATTTCCGGATAGCGGAGCGCGAGCCATGTCATGACGGACAGCATCAACACGATGCAGCCGAAGAAGATTGCGGTCGGTGGAGTCCAGGCCATCCATGCGATGCTGCCCATGGTTCACACCCTTCCCAGCGCGAAACCGCGCGCGATGTAGTTGCGAACGAACCAGATCACCAGCGCGCCGGGGATGATGGTCAGCACTCCGGCCGCAGCCAGCAATCCCCAGTCCATCCCGGACGCGGAAATGGTGCGCGTCATCGTCGCCGCGATCGGCTTGGCGTTGACCGATGTCAACGTGCGCGCCAGCAACAACTCCACCCACGAGAACATGAAGCAGAAGAAAGCCGCGACACCGATGCCGCTGGAGATCAGCGGCATGAGAATCTTCACGAAGAAGCGCGGGAAAGAATAACCGTCGAGGAAGGCGGTTTCGTCGATCTCGCGTGGCACACTGGAGATGAAGCCTTCGAGAATCCACACCGCCAGCGGCACGTTGAACAGGCAATGAGCGAGCGCCACCGCCCACGGCGTATCGAATAGGTTGATCGCGGAATAGAGATTGAAAAACGGCAGAGCAAACACCGCCGCCGGCGCCATCCGGTTCGACAGCAGCCAGAAGAACAGATGCTTGTCGCCGAGGAAGCGATAGCGCGAGAACGCATAGGCCGCCGGCAGTGCGAACGAGACCGAGATGACGGTGTTGATAATGACGTATTGTAGCGAGTTGATGTAGCCCGAGTACCAGCTCGAATCCGTGAAAATCCGGCGATAGTGCATCAGCGTAGGATCGTTCGGCCACAGCGTCATTGTGGTGACGATTTCCGTGTTGGTCTTGAAGCTCATGTTGACGAGCCAGTAGATCGGCAACAGCAGGAAGATCAGAAATACGCCGAGAATGATGCGACGTCCCGGAACTGAATGCATCACGCAGCTCCCGCGGTTGGCGGACGGTCAGCGTCCGCGTTGACCATCACGGTGTAAAATATCCAGCACACGATCAGGATGATCAGGTTGTAGACGAGCGACAGCGCGGCAGCCTTGCCGAGATCGAACTGGCCGAGCGCGATCTTCACCAACTCGATCGAAACAAAGGTGGTCGAATTTCCCGGCCCTCCTCCCGTCAAAACGAACGGCTCGGTATAGATCATGAAGCTGTCCATGAAGCGCAACAGAACCGCAATCAGCAGCACGCGTTTCATCTTCGGCAGCTGGATCGCCGCGAATACCGCCCACCGCGACGCGCCATCGATCTGCGCCGCCTGATAGTAAGCGTCGGGAATAGACTTGAGGCCGGCATAGCACAGCAGCGCGACGAGACTGGTCCAATGCCAGACATCCATGACGACGATCGTGGCCCAGGCGTCGAATACATTCGAGACGTAGTTGTAATCGAAGCCAAGCCAATTAAGGGTGTAACCCAGCAGGCCGATGTCGGGGCGACCGAAAATCTGCCAGATAGTACCGACCACGTTCCATGGAATGAGCAGCGGCAGTGCGAGGATCACCAGGCACACGGCCACACTCCAGCCCTGGCGCGGCATCGACAGTGCGACGAGGATTCCGAGCGGCACTTCGATCGCGAGAATGATCGCCGAGAACAGAAGATTGCGCCACAGCGATTCCAGAAAACGGCCGCCTAGATCGCTCGACGGATCGAGCAGTTCCTTGAACCATCCCACGCCGTTCCAGAAGAAGTGATTGTTGCCGAACGTGTCTTGAACCGAATAGTTGACCACCGTCATCAGGGGCAGGATCGCGGAGAACGCAACGATCAGGAACACCGGGAGAACCAGAAGCCAGGCCTTGTTGTCGAACGTCTTGTCCATCAAGCCCTCCCCTCGACGAGACGACTATCCGCATAAACGTGAACCCGGGCGGGGTTGAAAATCAGGCCGGCCTGATTGCCTTGAATCGAAAATCCGGGCGGGACGCGGGCGGCAAACTTGATGCTGCCGAGCCGCATCTGAGCGAAACGAACGCGTCCAAGGTCGTCGATACGATCGATGTTCGCTGACAACAGCCCCGGTCCCGGTGCTGCGACATTGACGAATTCGGGCCGGACGCCGATCTCAATCCGCGCATCTTTCGGAAGATTGTCATAAGCCACATTGAGCTTGATGGTGTGCCCGTTGATCTGCGCTTCGCGACCCAACACCCGCGCCGGCAAGATATTCATGCCTGGCGAGCCGATGAAATAGCCAACGAACGTATGCGCCGGCTTGTCGAACAATTCCTGCGGCGTTCCGCTTTGCACCACGCCACCGTCGTGCATGACGACAACGGTATCTGCGAAGGTCAGCGCCTCGGTCTGGTCGTGGGTGACGTAGATCATGGTCAGGTTGAGCGCCTGGTGCAGCGCCTTGAGCTTCGATCTCAGTTCCCATTTGAGGTGCGGATCGATCACCGTCAGCGGCTCGTCAAACAGCACGGCGGCGACATCGGAACGGACCAGCCCGCGGCCGAGCGATATTTTCTGCTTGGCGTCGGCGGTCAGCCGCGTCGCCCTGCGATTGAGATAAGGCGCAAGATCGAGCAGCTTGGCGATCTCGGCCACGCGCGCGTCGATCTCCTTCCGCGGAACACCACGGTTCTTCAACGGAAACGCCAGATTTTGTCCCACCGTCATGGTGTCGTAGATGACCGGAAACTGGAAAACCTGCGCGATGTTGCGCCTCTGGGTCGACAGCGGCGTCATGTCGACACCATCGAACAGAATTTTGCCGCGGGACGGCGTGACGATGCCCGAGATAATGTTCAACAACGTCGTCTTGCCGCAGCCCGAAGGTCCGAGCAGCGCATACGCCCCGCCCTGCCGCCACGTCATCGACATCGGTTTCAGCGCATAGCTCTCCGGCGCAGCATTCTCGCCACCGTAGGAATGAGCCAGGTCGACAAGATCGATCCGTGCCATGTCATGCCCCTCCAGCCGGTGAAGGTGCGGCGACGAGGCGATCACCGGTGTCGAACACGAACACGTCGTCAGGATCGATCGCCGCCTCGAGCCGACGTCCGGGCTCGAACTCGTGAATGCCGGGCAGCACCGAGACCCAGTTCGAGTCCCCTTGCCTAAGATGAACAAAACTTTCCGAGCCGGTGATCTCCGTCACGGTAACGGTTGCCGGAAAAGCGTGCCGGCCGGCACCATTGTTCGCAATTGCAAGCTGATGCGCGCGAAATCCGATCCGGTAGTGGCCATCTGGCAGATTCTGGTAAAGCCCGGTTGCACGCGCCACCGTGCCGCCATCGTAGGTCACCGAACCGTTCTTCTTTTCGATGGCCACCTTGTTGAGCGGCGGATCGGAGAACACCTCCGCCACGCGCATCGATTCCGGCCTGCGATAGACGGTCGGCGTCTTGCCGATTTGCAACGCCTGACCTTCCCACATGCAGACGGTCTGGCCGCCTAGCAACAACGCCTCGGACGGCTCAGTTGTGGCGTAAACGAAAATCGCGCCGGACGCCTCGAAGATACGCGGCAATTCGGTGCGCAACTCTTCGCGCAGCTTGTAGTCGAGATTGGCGAGCGGCTCGTCCAGCAGCACCAGATCGGAGCCTTTCACCAGCGCGCGAGCAATCGCCGCGCGCTGCTGCTGGCCGCCGGACAATTGCAGCGGCGTGCGATCGAGATACGGTTCGAGCTTCAGCAGCCTGGCCGCATCGCGGACGCGACTCTCGATCTCGGCACGCGGCCTGCCCTGCACGCGCAACGGCGAGGCAATGTTCTCGAACACCGTCAGCGACGGATAGTTGATGAACTGCTGATAGACCATGGCCACCGAGCGCTTGCGCACGTCGAAACCGGTGACGTCCTTGCCCCCGACCAGGACACGACCTGACGTCGGCTTATCGAGCCCCGCCAGCAGCCGCATAATCGAGGTCTTGCCCGCGAGCGTCGGGCCGAGCAGAACGCTCAGCGTGCCGCGTTCAAGCGTAAGCGATACATCGCGAATGGTGGCGACTCCGTTGACCTCGCGAGACACGTGGTCGAGAGTCACACTCATGCACGAACTCCCGGATCATGGAGCGAATGCCTGGATTCCCCGCGACAGGCGGCCATCCAGTCATCGAGTACACTGATCTCCTCTTTCGACAGCCGCAAGCCGAGTTTTGAACGGCGCCATGCGACATCTTCAGCGGTGCGGGCAAATTCGTTGGCCATAAGGTATCTCACCTCGCGTTCGGTGAGCGTGTCGCCAAACGACTGTCCAAGGTCGGCAGCGGATTTGGCGCTGCCAAGCAGTTTTGCAACACGGCTGCCATAGGCATGGGACAGACGATTGGCATGGGCCGGTGTCAGGAAGGGATAATCGCGCAGCAATTCGGCGGTCAGCGCCGGGATCGCCGACACATCGAGATCGCCGCCGGGCAGCGGCGCTGTCGCGGTCCAGCCTTCAGCCGCCTTGGTTCCGCGCAGATAAGGCGACAGCCGTTCCAGTGCTTCTTCGGCGAGGCGGCGATAGGTGGTGATCTTGCCGCCGAAAATCGACAGCAGTGGCGAGCCGCCGGGCGTATCGAGCTCGAACACATAGTCGCGCGTCGCGGCGCGGGCTTCGCTGGCGCCGTCGTCATAGAGCGGGCGAACGCCGGCATAGGCCCACACCACATCCTCCGGCTTGACCGGCTTGGCCAGATAATCGCTGACCGATTGGCACAGATAGGCGATTTCCTCGGGCGTCGCGGCGACCTTCGACGGGTCGCCATCGTAATCGCGATCGGTGGTGCCGATCAGCGTGAAATCGTCCTGATAGGGAATAACGAAAACGACCCGTCCATCGGCGTTCTGGAAGGTATAGGCGCGGTCGTGGTCGTAGAGTTTCGGGACCACGATGTGCGATCCCTGCACCAGCCGGACTTTCGCCTTGGCGTTGATCCCGGCGCGGCGCGACGCCACTTCCTCGACCCATGGCCCGGCCGCATTCACCAGCATGCGCGCTTCGATGCTGCTGCGTTCGCCGGTAATGGTGTTTTCCAGCGCGACCTGCCAGCCGCCATCGATCGGCGTCGCTGCTACCGCACGGGTCCGGGTACGGATCACGGCGCCGCGATCCGCCGCGTCGCGCGCATTGAGCGCCACCAGCCGGGCGTCATCGACGAAGCAATCGGAATACTCGAAGCCGCGGATGAATTTCCCCGGAATCAACGAACGCCCGACCTCATCATGTCGCAGGTCAACCGACCGGGCCGGCGGCAGCAGATGACGGCCGCCAAGATGGTCATACAGAAACAGGCCGAGCCGGAGCAGCCAGGCCGGCCGCAAACCGCTGTGATGGGGCAGCACGAACCGCAGCGGCCGGATGATGTGAGGGGCGATCTGCCACAGCACCTCTCGCTCGATCAGCGCTTCGCGGACCAGCCGGAACTCGTAGTACTCAAGATAACGCAGGCCACCGTGGATCAGTTTGCTCGACCATGACGATGTGCCGCTCGCCAAATCATTCATTTCACAGAGAAAAACAGAATTTCCACGCCCCGCGGCGTCACGCGCAATGCCGCAGCCGTTCACGCCGCCACCGATGATCGCAAGGTCGTAACGCTGGCCCAAATCGCACCCCTTGCGCCAATTCTCTTCAATTTCAGCGCTTATAGTTTCGATATGAGTACATCACATCAAAAACCGAAAGAAAACAATCAAGAATCGCCTGTGGAAGACAATCGAAAAAACTGCGGCCGACACCCGGCCGGCGGCAGGACATTCACTGGATTGGCGGAGGAATCAGTTTGTAGGCGTGGAGTCCGGTGAGGAGCCGGTTTCGCCCATGTCAGCCGTTTTGCCGGCCATCGCCGCGATCACCGAAATACCGCGCGCCGTACAGATGTTTTGAAGGCCGGCCGGCAGCGGCATGTCGGTGACAAACGTCTGGATCTGGCCGAGATGCGCGATCCGAACCGGGGCGCTGCGCTGGAGCTTGGTGCTGTCGGCGACCAGCATGACGCTGCGCGCGTTGGCGATGATCGCCTGAGCCGCCTGAACCTCACGATAGTCGAAATCGAGCAACGCGCCCTCCTCGTCAATTGCCGACGCACCGATGATTGCGTAGTCGACCTTGAACTGGGTAATCAGGCTATTGGCGGTCGAGCCGATCACCGCGCCGTCGGCACGGCGCACCGTACCGCCCGCGACGATGACCTCGATGCGCGGGTGCCGATAGAGCAGCATGGCGACGTTGAGATTGTTGGTGATCACCAGCAGGTCTTCGTGTCCGGTCAGCGCCCCGGCGACCTCTTCCGTGGTTGTGCCGATGTTGATGAACAGCGAACAGCCGTTGGGAATCTGCGCCGCCGCGGCCGCCCCGATCGCCTTTTTCTCTTCGGCGGCGACAAACCGGCGCGCCTCATAGGCAAGGTTCTCCACGCCCGACGCGATAATCGCGCCGCCGTGGACACGGGTCATCGAACGGCGGTCGCAAAGGTCGTTAAGGTCTTTGCGAATGGTTTGCGCCGAAACCTCGAAGCGGCGGGCCAGATCTTCAACCGTCACCCGTCCCGACGACCGGGCGATATTCAGGATATCCGACTGGCGATTGGTCAATTCCGTCACGAGACACACCTCTGAGCCTAATTCTCCAGCCATCGTGAGCCGGACCGCCTGCGCCGTCAACCGAGCAAAGGCGCGGCGCCGAGGCATGACAATAGGCCATGGGACATGGTCTTTCGGTGAACTTTTCTCCATGACCAGCCGTGCTACACACAGGGCATGAACGCTCAACCGTCGAATCTCAAGGCCGCCTTGTGGATGGCCGGATGGCTTGCCGCTATGCTGGTCCTGATCGTGGCCGGCCGCGAGACGACGCGCGAAATCACTGTGTTTCAGGTGATGGAAATGCGCTCGGTGCTGGGCCTTCTGATGCTCTATCCGCTGATCCATCTCAGCGGCGGTTTCCGGGCGATGAAGACCTCTCGCCCCCTGATGCACATAGCCCGCAATACGGTCCATTACGGCTCGCAATACGGATGGTTCGCAGCCCTGACGCTGATTCCGATCGCGCAGGTCGTCTCGATCGAATTCACCATGCCGATCTGGACCGCGATTTTCGCCGTCGCCTTTCTCGGCGAGAAAATGACTCCGTGGAAGAACCTTGCGATTGCGTTCGGGCTCGCCGGCGTTCTGATCATCGTCCGTCCCGGCGTCAGCGAGATCAACCACGGCCAGATCATCATGGTGGTCACCGCAGTCGGCTTCGGCGCCTCCATTGCCATGGTCAAATCCCTGACGCGCACGGAAAGCACAGTCGCCATCATTTTCTGGATGCTGGTGATCCAGTCCATCATCGGCCTGTGGCCCGCGCTGCATGTGTGGCAGTGGCCGTCGGCCTATGTCTGGTTCTGGATCTTTCCGATCGCGTTCTGTGGCACGTTCTCACATTACTGCATGACGCGGGCGATGCTCTATGCGGATGCCACCGTGGTGGTGCCGATGGATTTCCTGCGCGTGCCACTGACTGCGATGATCGGCTGGCTGGTCTATTCAGAGAGCATCGACATGCTAACTGCGGTCGGCACCGCGCTGATCCTGTTCGGCAACCTGCTGAACCTGAAATCCGGCAAGCCGAAGATCGCTCAAGTTGCGGCGGAATCGGCGCCCTAACGCGCGGGCCGTGCCTGCGGCAGGAATATCCCGTCGTCCATTGGCTCGAAGAAGACCTCGATACGCTGGTCAATCGTGACCTTATGCGGATCGGTGTCGCGGACGTTCATCATCATCCGGAACTGTTCGTCGAGATCGACCAGCGCGATGACGTAGGGCACATCTTCTTTGAAGGCTGGGGTTGGCGGGCGATGCACGACCGTGAAGCTATGAATTTTCCCGCGGCCCGCGGACTTCTTCCAGACGATCCGGTCGCTGCCGCACACCGCGCAATGTCCGCGCGGCGGAAACTGCGCGCGCCCGCACTTCTGGCATGACTGATAGACAAGCTGCCCTTTGGCGCACGAATCCCAGAACATCTTGGTGTCTGCCGTCGGTCGTGGCTGCGGTTTCTGAATTGTCTCAGTCATCGGCTAGGCCCTTGCCAGCACAAGCGACCCGTGGGCGGAGAGAACGCCGCCGTCGCCGTGAACATAGGCGAGACTCGCATCCTCGACCTGACGCGCCGCCGCCTGTCCGCGCAACTGATGCACCGCCTCGACGATATGAAACATTCCACCCGCTGCGCCGGAGTGGGCATAAGACAGCAGGCCGCCATGGGTGTTGCACGGCAGACAACCGCCGAGATCGAGTTCGCCGGCCAATGCCGCCTCCCCCGCCTCGCCACGCGCGAAGAAGCCGATCGATTCAAGTTCTACCAGCAACGTGATGGTGAAGCTGTCGTAGATTTCCGCGACATCGATATCGCCGGCAAGAATCCCGGCCATCTCGAACGCCTGCTGCGACGACTGCTTGCAGCCGAAATCCACCAGCGACGGCGCGGCCACGATATGCTCGTGAGTATTCATTTGTCCGTAGCCGGTGATCGCGATCGGCCTCGACTTGAGATCGTGGCGAGTGTCGGGCGCGCTGACGATGACAGCCGCACCACCATCGGAAATCTGACAGCAATCGAACAACCGCAGCGGTTCGGCGATGAAGCGCGCCGTCATCGCCTGCTCGACGGTCAGAGGATCGCGCATCTGCGCCTTCGGATGACGGCGGGCGTGGTTGCGGTGGGTCACCGCGATAGCGGCAAGCTGTTCCTCGGTGACGCCGAATTCGTGCATGTAGCGCTGCGCGACCAGACCATAGGCGGCGGGAATGTTGATCCCGTAAGGCCGCTCGAACTGGCCGTGACCAAACTCGGACAGAAACGCGACGGCACGGTCGCGGCTGCCGCCGGTCAGGCGGTTATCGCCGGTAACGCACAGCACATGACGGCAGAACCCGCTCGCCACCAGCGCCGCCGCCTGAATGACCATGATGCACGCCGTGGCGCCGCCCGCCTGCATCGCCGCGCTGAATTTCGGGGCGATGCCGTAATACTCGCTGAAAACCGACGCCAGCATCATGTGCGGCTCGGTGATCGAGTACGCGCACAGCACGCCGTCGATGTCGCCGGCCTTGAGCCCTGCATCCGCCAAAGCCGCGGTCGTCGCCTGGGCATGAAGCCCAAGGCAGCTCGAGCCCACGACCTTTCCGACCGCTGTGTCGGCAACGCCTGAAATGATTGCCGACGCGCTCATGTGTCCGCCCGAAAAACCACGTCCATGTGGTATCGCGGAACCCCTCCACCGTGCAAGAGCACGGCGGCCTAGCCGTGTTGCACCGCTGCCGGGGCCGGTTCCAGCGTGCCTTCGCCGTGCTGGACCAGCGGCTTGTTGCCGGTAACCGCACGCAGCAACACATAGAACACCGGCGTGAAGAAGATGCCAAATCCGGTCACCCCAATCATGCCCGAGAACACCGCGACGCCCATGGCGTGACGCATTTCCGCGCCTGCGCCGGTCGATGTCACCAGCGGCACCACGCCCATGATGAACGCCATCGACGTCATCAGGATCGGACGCAGCCGCAGCCGGCTGGCCTCGATCGCGGCCGCGATCGGCGTGCGCCCGGCGAACTCAAGTTCGCGCGCGAACTCCACGATCAGGATCGCATTCTTCGCCGATAGGCCGACAAGGACGAACAAACCGATCTGCGTGAATACGTTGTTGTCGCTGCCGGTGATCCAGACACCGAACATCGCCGCCAGCAAGCCCATCGGCACGATCATGATGATGGCCAGCGGCAGCGCGAGACTCTCGTATTGCGCGGCCAGCACCAGGAACACCAAAAACAGCACGATGGGAAACACGTACAGCGATGTGTTGCCCGCGATGATCTCCTGATAGGTCAGGTCGGTCCACTCATAATCGATGCCTTTGGGGACGACCTCCTTGGCGATCCGCGCGACTGCAGCCTGCGACTGGCCCGTCGAATAGCCCTGCGCGGTGTTGCCATTGATATCGGCGGCGAGGAAGCCGTTGTAGCGCATCGCACTTTCCGGCCCCGCGCTGGACTTCACCTTTAGCAACACCGACAGCGGAATCATCTCGCCCGAATTGGAGCGGACCTTCAGCTGGCCGATATCGTCCGGCCGCGCGCGGTATTTGGCATCGGCCTGCACACGCACGGAATAGGTTCGCCCGAACTTGTTGAAGTCGTTGACGTAGAGCGAGCCGAGATAGACCTGCATCGTCTCAAACACACTGGTGATCGGCACGTCGAGCTGCCGCGCCTTGGTGCGGTCGATATCGGCATAGATCTGCGGCACGTTCACCTGATAACTCGAGAACATCCCCGTGATTTCAGGTGCCTGCGCGGCCTTCGCCATGAACGCCTTCTTGGCAGCGTCCAGCGCTTCATAACCAAGGCCTGCGCGATCCTCGATCTGCAGCTTGAAGCCGCCGGTGGTGCCGAGGCCGTTAACCGGCGGCGGCGGCAGCATGGCTATAAAGGCGTCCTGAATGCCGAGATACTTCTTGTTGAGTTCGGCCGCGATGTTGACCGCGCTCAACGACGGATCCTTTCGCTCCTCGAACGGCTTCAGCACCGAAAACACGATGCCTGCGCTCGACGAGTTGGTGAAGCCGTTGATCGACAGGCCCGGAAACGCCACGGCGTTCTCCACGCCCGGCTGCTGCTTGGCGATCTCGGTCATGCGCCGGATGACGTCTTCGGTGCGATCCAGCGTTGCACCATCCTGAAGCTGAGCGAAACCGATCAGATACTGCTTGTCCTGCCCTGGCACGAAACCGCCGGGCACTGTCTTGAACAGGCCGAAGGTGACCGCAATCAGCGCGACATAGACGCTCATCACGACAGCCTTGCGCGAGATCGCGCGCCGGACGCCACCGCTATAGGCCTCCGAGCCGCGATGGAACACGGAATTGAACCGCCGGAAAAACCCGCCGAGGACTCTTTCCATTCCGCGGCCGAGCGCATCCTTCGGCTCGTTATGGCCCTTGAGTAGCAAGGCCGCGAGCGCCGGAGACAATGTCAGCGAATTGACGGCCGAAATCACGGTCGAAATCGCAATCGTCATCGCGAACTGCTTGTAGAACTGGCCGGTCAGGCCGCTGATGAAGCCGAGCGGCACGAACACCGCCACAAGCACCAGCGCGATGGCAATGATCGGGCCGGAGACCTCGCGCATCGCGCGATAGGTCGCTTCGCGCGGCGACAGCCCCTCCTCGATATTGCGTTCGACGTTCTCGACCACGACGATGGCGTCATCGACAACGATGCCGATCGCCAGCACGAGACCGAACAGGCTGAGTGCATTGATCGAGAAACCGAACAGGAACATCACGGCGAAGGTGCCGATGATCGATATCGGAACAGCGACCAGCGGAATAATCGAGGCGCGCCACGTCTGCAGGAAGAGAATGACGACAAGCACCACCAGCGCGATCGCCTCCAGCAGCGTATGGACCACCGCCTCGATCGAAGCGCGGACGAACCGGGTCGGATCGTAGGCGATGCGATAATCCACGCCGTCGGGCATGTTCTGCTTGATGTCCGCCATCACCGCGTGAACGTCGTTGGCGATATTGAGAGCGTTCGATCCGGGCGCCTGGAACACGCCGATGCCGACGGCGGATTTATTATCCAGCAGCGAACGCAGCGCATACTCCGAGGCACCGAGTTCGATGCGAGCGACATCTCGCAGACGGGTGATCTCGCCGTTTTCGCCGGTCTTGACGACAATGTCGCCGAATTCTTCCTCTGTGCTCAACCGGCCCTGCGCGTTGATCGGCAACTGCAATTCGACATCCGGCGCGCTCGGCGACGCGCCGACCGTGCCGGTCGCGGCCTCGACGTTCTGAGCCCTGATCTCGCGAACGATGTCTCCCGGCGACAACCCGCGCTCGGCGACCTTTTGCGGGTCGAGCCAGACACGCATCGAGTAGTCGCCGGCGCCCCAGATCACGACCTGACCGACGCCCTGAATACGCGCCAGCCTGTCCTTGACGTTCAGCACGCCGTAATTGCGCAGATAGGTCATGTCGTAGCGGTCGTTCGGCGACAGCAGATGCACGACCAGCGTGATGTCCGGCGAGCTCTTGACCGTGGTGATGCCGAGCTGGCGCGTGACTTCGGGCAATCGCGGTTCGGCCTGCGACACCCGATTCTGCACCATCTGCTGGGCTTTATCGGGATCGGTGCCGAGGCGGAAGGTGACGTTGAGCGTCATCTGCCCGTCGGTGGTCGCCTGACTGCTCATATAGAGCATGTTCTCGACGCCGTTGATCTGCTCCTCGATCGGTGTCGCGACCGACTCGGCGATCACCTTCGGATTGGCGCCGGGATATTGCGCGCGCACAGTAACAATAGGTGGTGCGACTTCCGGATATTCCGAGATCGGAAGTGCCGGAAGCGACAGCAGGCCTGCAAGGAAGATCAGGGCGGACAAAACGCCGGCGAAGATCGGACGATCGATGAAGAATTTTGAGAAATTCATGGCGTAGTCCCGCCTGTCGGACAAAGAGGAGCCGTTCGCGCGAGCGGCGTTATGACATTCGAAAAGTCGGATGAGACGTTTAGAGAGTGTCCATCGCCACCATTTGCGGCGCGATCGTCGCGCCCGGCCGCAGGCGCTGAAGCCCCTTGACCACGATGCGCTCGCCGGGTTTCAGCCCGCTCGTCACCATGCGCAGGCCATCGATCGATGCACCGAGAGCGACCTCGCGATATTGAGCCTTGTTGTCATCGCTCACCACCATCACGAACTTCTTGTTCTGGTCGGTGCCGATGGCACGCTCGCTGACGAGGAGAGCCTTCTCTTTTCCAGGCATCCCCATCTGCAACCGCACGAACTGACCGGGGATCAACCTCTCGTCGCTGTTGTCGAAGATCGCCCGCACCCGCACGGTGCCGGTGCGCGCATCGACCTGATTGTCGATCAGCTGCATTCGCCCTTGGAACGGCATTCCGTCGCTGACAGAGGTTCCCATCTTCACCGGGATACGGCCAATCTCCGACGGCATCGACTCGTCTGCCAGCGCCTTCAGGGCATGGGTCACCACCTGTTCATCCGCATTGAAACTGGCGTAGATCGGATTGACCGAAACGATCGTGGTCAGCATCGGGGCTCCAGGTCCTGCGGCGATCAGGTTGCCAGTCGTAATTTCCAGCTTTCCGACGCGGCCCGACACCGGTGCACGGACTTCCGTGTAGCTGAGGTTGAGCTTTGCGGTTTGCAGGGATGCTTCGGCGGCGCGCAGATTGGCGTCGGCCTCACGGTAGGCGTTGATCCGGGTATCGAGATCGCGCTGCGAGATCGTCTGCGAGCCAGACAACTGTTGGCCGCGCTCATAGTCGCTCTTGGTCAGGACCAGCCGCGCCTTGGCGGCGGCAACCTGCCCCTCTGTTCTGGCAACTTCGGCAGCGTACAAGGCCGGATCGATCTGGATCAGCAAATCGCCCTGCTTCACCATTCCGCCTTCGCGGAAGTGAACCTGCTGGACAACGCCGGCGACCCGGGGGCGAACCTCAACCCGCTCGATGGCCTCGAGCCGGCCGGAGAATTCATCCCAAACCGCGGTCTCCCGCTGTTCAACGGTCGCGACCGACACCGGCAGCGGCGGGGGCGCCGCATTTGCCGCTTCAGCCACCGCACGATCATTCGCGGCCGAAAAAAACGCCGCCCCAGCGGCACCAAGTACCAGCAACAGCACAGCCGCGATCCACATCCGGGTATTCGAGGAAAACTTCGTCATCGCCCCATCTTTCATTCCATTGGCTGCCGCAGCCGAGAATCACTCGTGAGAACAGTCGCTTAACTGTAAGACTCACCGTCATCGACTCGAAAAGGGCGCGGAACGTACTCATCCGGGCGCCATTTGTCCCTACGCTGCGTCGCACAAATCTGTAACGTCCGGTATAGATGGACGATGGACAACGACTGTCAAGGGACTTATCTAACGAAAGGTACAGAATTTAGAACAACTCCAGGACAGCTATAAAATGGCCATGGGTCGCCCCCGCGAATTCGACATCGACGAAGCCCTGGATCGTGCGCTGCACGTGTTCTGGCGCAAGGGCTATGAAGGCGCGTCGATGACCGATCTGACCGAGAGCATGGGTATTACCCGCCCCAGCCTCTACGCAGCGTTCGGCAACAAGGAAGTGCTGTTCAGAAAAGCGCTCGATCGTTACGTCAACGGACCCGGCGGGTATGTCCGCATCGCGCTGGCGCAACCGACCGCGCGAGGTGTCGTTGAACAGCTTCTCTATGGTGCCGCGGATGCCGTCACCGACCCATGCAATCCGCCCGGCTGTCTTTCCGTTCAGGGCGCGTTGACCTGCGGCGATGCGTCCGAGTCGATCAAGCAGGAACTGATGGCCCGCCGCAACGCCGGCGAAAACGATCTGCGCGAACGCTTCGCCCGTGCAATTGCCGAAGGCGATCTCGACGCAAAATCGGATGCTGGCGCGCTGGCGCGCTACGTCTCGATCGTGCTTCAGGGTATGGCAGTACAGGCCTGCGGCGGCGCGACACGCGATGATTTGCGCAAGATCGCAGGTATCGTCATGAGCACCTGGCCACCGGCAAACGCTCCAGCCGAAAGCTGACCATCATCGCGATCCACACGTCACCTCGCACATTGCACGTGCGAAATCGATTCATCTCGCCTTCCGTCACCAGCCCAAATATGATCGGGGCCCATGCAAGAACAATAAGGGCATCCGGTGACACCAAATCGAGAGCTTCTGCAAGCAACGGCTTGCGCCATCGTCGATCGCCTGCGCAGCGGCGACATCACTCCCTTCGATCTCCTCGATACGCTGGAAGCCCGCATCGCCGAAGTTGACGGCAAGGTCAACGCTCTGCCGACGCTGTGTTTCGATCGCGCTCGCGCGCACGCAACCGAACTGATGAAGAAGCCAGTCGATCAGCGTGGTCCGCTTGCCGGACTGCCCGTCCCGATCAAGGATCTGACAGCGGTAGCGGGTGTGCTGACCACGCAAGGTTCGCCGATCTTCAAGGACCATGTCCCCCAGCAATCCGACATCCTGGTCGAAAAGCTCGAAGCCAACGGCGCGGTGATCTACGCCAAATCGAACACGCCCGAATTCGGAGCCGGAGCCAACACCTTCAATGAAGTGTTCGGCGCAACGCGAAATCCGTGGGATCTGTCGCGCTCGTCAGCGGGCTCGTCCGGCGGTGCCGCCGCGGCGCTCGCAAGCGGTACGGCGTGGCTGGCCCACGGCTCGGACATGGGCGGCTCACTGCGAAATCCCGCGAGCTTCTGCGGCATTGTTGGGATGCGGCCAAGCCTCGGCCGGGTGGCGCACACCCCGGCCTCCAAGATCGACCGTACCCTCGGCGTTCAGGGACCGATGGCGCGCAATGTCGAGGATCTGGCATTGATGCTCGACGCGATGTCGGGTGAGCATCGGGCCGATCCGCTGTCGCTGCCCGCATTGCCAACATCGTTCCTGTCCGCCGCCCGGTCCGGCACCATGCCCAAGCGTGTGGCGTACTCGGCTGACCTTGGCATCACTCCGGTCGATCCCGAGGTCGCGAAAATCACCAAACAGGCCGCCGAACGCCTTGCCGCGTCGGGCGTCATTGTCGAGGAAGCGCACCCCGATCTGCGTGAAGCGCACGATTGCTTCCAGGTGCTGCGTGCCTTCGACTTCGCCATCAGCAAGGCCGCATTGCTGCGCGAGCATCGCGATCTTCTCAAGCCCGAGGTGATCTGGAATATCGAAAAGGGCCTTGCGCTGACGATGGGGGACATCGAACGCGCCGAAGCGCAGCGCGTTGCGATGACTGCCCGCACGCTCAAATTCTTCGAGACCTACGACCTGCTGCTGGCGCCCGCGACCATCGTCGCGGCCTTCCCGGTCGAAGAGCGTTATGTCGCCGAATGCGCCGGGAAAAAATTCGACAACTACGTCGAATGGCTCGCCATCGTGTACGCGATCACGCTGGTGTGCTGCCCCGCCCTGTCGCTCCCCTGCGGCTTCACCGCATCAGGTCTTCCAGTCGGTCTTCAGGTCGTGGGCCCGCCGCGCGGCGAAGCACAGGTGCTCGCCGGTGCGAAAATGCTCGAAGACATTCTCGGCGTTCGAGGAACAACCCCAATCGATCCGCGATCGGCAGCTCAACCGCGCTGATCGTCAAGCGGCCATTAAATGCCGCCACAACCGTAGAGCGGCGGGCAGCTCGGCGGAGGCGATGACGGCGGCGGCGCTGCTGCCGGCGGCACGGTCTGGGTGGTCTGGTTCGATTGCGACTTGTTTTGAGCCAGGCTGTTGCCGCCGTCGAAAATCGAGAAATAGCCGAGCGGGTCAGTCCCGGGCGGATGCGCCGGATCATTCAGATTGGTCGTCCCGTAACCCACGCGCGCAGCCATCGAATCCGTCGGCAAATCCCGCACACCGCCGGTCTGGCCGGGACCGCTGGTCAGCTTGGCCATGATGATCTGCAGAACCGAATCCGGAATCCGGAATGGCTCGGGGATTGGGTCGTTCGGGCCGGTGACGTAGGCCGCAAACCCAGGACGCAGCGTGACCGAGCCTGTGTTGTTGCGGATCGTCACCGTCCCAACATGCCCGATGACGAGCTGCCCATTGCCACTGGCAATGTTCGGAATCGACGACGCGATGTCAGGCGTGACCGGATAGACCACCGTCGCCACACCGCCACGAATACCGAGAGTCGCGACCGGCGTCTTGATAGTGATGCCGGCCGTGTGGCTGATCTGGCCGCCGACAAAGCGCAGCACGCCCTTCCCGACGCTCGCCACCATCTTGCCGGTGCCGGCGTTGGGATCGTAGACGAACTCGTCGATCACGATGTTGCTGTTGCGGCCGACATTCAGTGTCGATTGATCGGGAAACAGAATTTGCGTCGACCCGTTGGTGGAGGTCTTGACCCGCTCCTTGTGGATGACGTTGGTGCCGATGGCGAGCATACGCGAACCGGCGCCCGGCGGCGTGCCGGACGCATCCGGATTAACGGCCGTAACGCGGCCGACAATCTGCGCTTCCGCGCGCATGAGCGGCGCGGCGGTGGAGAGCAGCACCGTCAGCAACTGAGTCAGGCAGGAACGCACGCGCGGATGCATGGCGATTACCTCAGAATCGGGCCGTGGGGCCGAACATGACCGAGAAATTATTCAGCCGGTAGTTCGGCAGCGACGAATTGACGTGATCGTACTGGATCGCGGCCGACACGCCGAAGGTTCGGGTGATCGGCGCGTTGAACATGGCACCCACAGACCATTGCTGGTCACGGCGGGCCGTGAACGGATCGAGGAACGGATTGGGTGCGTCGAAGCTCGTCTCAATGAATTTGACGAACGGCGAAACGCTCCAGTTACGCGGAATCATCGCCCACGGCGGCGCAAACTCGAACGTCAGCGCGGCTTCCGCGGCCCACTGATCGAATGACTGAAACGTGAATGCTGAATCGCCGCGACGATAGAGGCCGCGTGCATCGAGATTGACGCTTTGCGAAATCCGGAACGACGTCGCAAGAGCGGTCGTGTACCAGTCGCCGGTATTGAAGCCGGATACCGGATTGACATCGCCGGTCCGGAAATCGGCATGCCGCCACTCGAAATCCGGCCCGAACGTGAAACGGTCATTGACCGGCACCTTGATAGCGACGCCCGCGCCAACCGACGACATATATGATGCACCGTCGATCCAGGTGTTGCCGCCGACAACGTAAGGCTTGATCGTCACGCCCGGGAGATATTCCGGCGCGAGCGCAAGACGCGGCCCGAAGCTGATGTCGAACAAACCGACACTCAACTGGTCGAAGTGCTGCTGCTGCGTCAAATAGCCGGCGAAGCGCGTTTCAAGAACGTCACCGCGCTGGTTGCCGAGGTCGTAGTCATGACTGATGCCCGCGAGTCCGAACCAGTTGATGTCGCTCTTCTTCTGGGCGGTCGGCAACAGCGCAAGATCCTGTCCGCCGAGACGGATCGTGCCGGTGCTCGGCGCGAAGCTCGCATTGGTCTGCGAACGAATGCCCGTCTGGACGAAACCGGACAGGCGGCTCGCCTGGGTCTGCTTCTCTGCATCGGGGAGATACGTTTCGATCCGCACCCGCGTCACCGGATCGAGATCGGGACTGGCAAGCGCTTCACGAAAATAACGCTTGGCCATTTCATACGAGCCAAGCCGGAAATACAGCGCGCCCAGCTCGTATTTTACGCGCGTCAGTTTCGGATTGTAGAACATCAGGCGTTCAAGTGCGCCGATCGCCGCTTCGTAGTCGCCGCGTGCAGTTGCCACGCGCACGAAATCAAATGTCAGTTCATGATTGGACGGCTGCCGCACCATCTGCTCGAACAGCCGCTGCTGCTCTGTTGCATCCTGTGCGCTGACGGCCGCGGTTTGAGCGCAAAGCCCGACGAACGCCGAGAGAACGAACGGCACAAGCCCACGCGCCCGCAACGCGCGGTGAACAGCAATCATCAAATGTAAACGCAAACTCATGATGAAATAGTCTCGCCCAAGGGCCAATAGGTTCAACAATCATAAAAATACCGCCCATTCAACGGTCGCCCTTTCGGATTCCGTGGCGGATTTATCACACGACGGCAGGAAAACGCGTGCTTCGCAGGTGCACTGCGACACTTTGTCCACTCGGTGGATGCAGCCAACACGCGCGTCCGAAAGGCGGAATAGCGCGAACGCCGCCCGGAAAAACACTTGTGGGACTTAAACTTAATCCTGCATCCTGCGCTGGTGAGAGAGGGCGATTTCACAATCGCCGCTCGTTCTTTATCGCATCCGGGCCTTGTGTGATGACGGCGGAATTGGTTGCACTTTCGAATCTGATTTTTGCGAGCCGCGCGCGGATACTCCCTTTATGAAAACAGCTCTTCTGGCTTGGGAGCTCGGTGCAGGAACAGGCCATGCCGTCGCGTTGCGGCGCTACGCGGCCAGCCTTCGACGTCACGACGTGCGGCTTATCGCCGTGGTGAGAAACTACGTGGCCGCGCAAGGTCTGCTCGATCTTGGCGTCGCGATCCTCCAGGCCCCACCATGGCCGGGAGACTGGCTCAGTTCGGCGCAACGTCAGGCCGGGTCTTCCGCCACCATGGGTGACAATCTCGCCGAATGCGGCTTGATGAACGAGGCCGCCTTCACCGAGGTGCTGCGGCAGTGGAGCGAGATCATTGCGGCAGTTCGGCCGGATCTCGTTATCGGCGACTATGCTCCTGCGGCGGCACTGGTCGCGCGCGGACGAATTCCGATGATCCTGATCGGCAATGGCTTCAGCCTGCCGCCGAGCGAGATGGCAAAATTCCCGCCATTGCACGATCTTGCTCCGCCGCGTTGGGATGAGGCCGACGTGCTTGCAGCCGTCAACAATGCAGCCAGATCGGTCGGCGCACAGCGGCTCGGCCGCCTGACGCAACTGTTCGAAGCCGACGCGCGCATCGTCGAAACATTCCCTCTCCTCGATCCCTATGCATCGGAGCGGATCGAGCCTGTCGATAGCCCGGCTCTCGATCACCCTCCTCTCCCGCGTCGCGCCGATGCCGATCGCATCCTCGTCTATCTCGCGCCCGGCGTCGCAATCCATCGCGACATCGTCGATGCGCTGCGACCGTTCGCGCCGCGTGTTCACATCCACGCATCTGAACTGTCCGACGCAGAACGCACCGATCTGACGATGTCCGGCGCGCAGATTTATGATCAACCGTTCGCGCTCACCGATGCGCTATCCCACGCCCGTCTGACCGTCCATCTCGGCGGCAGCGGCGTTGCCTCCCACGCCATCGCCGCCGGCGTCCCACAATTGATCATCGCCGGACATATCGAGCAGGAGTTGAACGGCCGGGCGCTGGCGCGAGCCGGATTGGGGCGCACGATTCCCGGCTACGATCCGGCAACTCGTATTTCATCCGATATCGTCGTCGGGATGCTCGAAGACGATGCCCTTGCGCAACGCGCAGCCGACGCGGGCGCAGACCACCGCACCCTCCTGAAGCAAACAAGTCTGAAAAACAAAGGCCCGCTCGAAAAATTCGAGCGGGCCACTTTGACGTTGCTTGGCGAAAAAGCCTGACCGATTAAACCTTATGCCCTGCTGAGTTCGAAATCCGCGATGTCCTTCGCACGCTGCGATTGGGCATTGCGCGAATGGTCGGTTGCGATCGCGACGTAAACCGCCGGCAGCACGAACAGCGTGAACAGCGTCCCGATCGACATGCCGGAAACGACGACGAGACCGATCGAGAACCGGCTCGCAGCGCCCGCTCCGCTCGCGGTCAACAGCGGCAGCAGGCCGGTGACCATCGCCGCCGTCGTCATCAGGATCGGCCGCAGCCGAACCCGCGCCGCCTGCTCGATGGCGGAGCGGCGATCGAGGCCTTCCTTGAGCTGAAGCTCGTTGGCGAACTCCACCATCAGGATGCCGTGCTTACTGATCAGCCCGATCAACGTCAGCAATCCGACCTGGGTATAGATGTTGATCGTCGCCAGCCCGAAGAACAGCGGAATAAGCGCTCCACTGATCGCCATCGGCACGCTGATCAGGATGACCAGCGGATCGCGCAGACTTTCGAACTGCGCCGCCAGCACCAGGAAGATGATGATGAGCGCAAACCCGAACGCGACTGCAAGCTGATTGCCTTCCTGCACATATTGCCGGGAGTCGGCCAGATAGTCGTGGCTATATCCCGCTGGCAGCTTCTTGGCCTCGCTCTCCAGGAACTCGACAGCCTTGCCGACAGTCACGCCGGGCATCGGCACCGCCTGGAAGGTTGCGGAGTTGAGCTGGTTGTAATGCGTCAGCGCGTTCGGATCGGTCGCGTTTTCCACCGACACGATCGTTGAAAGAGGCACCTGCTGCCCGGTCGATGTCGTAGCATAGAAGCGCTCAAGCGCCTCCGGCGAGATTCGCAATTCGCGCGGCACCTGCGGGATCACCTGATACGAACGGCCCTGCAGATTGAAGCGGTTGATATAATTGCCGCCAAGCATCAACGCGAGCGTGTTGCCGACCGACGCCATGTTGATCCCGAGATCGCTCGCCTTCACGCGATCGATCTTTACCCGGACCACCGGCTGGTTGAAGTTGAGGTCGCTGTCGGAAACGATGAACAAGCCGCTTTGGCGCGCGGCAGCCTTCAGCTTCTCCATCTGCTCATAGACCTGCTGGAAGCCGTTGGTCGAATTGATGACCATCTGCACCGGCAGGCCACCTGGCCCGCCCGGCAGCGGCGGCAGGTTAAAGACGAAAGCCTGAGTGCCTTCGATCTTGTTGAGTTCGTTCTGAACGTCCTGTTTTAGCGACGTCGAGGAGCGCGTACGCTCATCCCATGGCTTCAGGATCATGCCCGCGATACCCTGACCAGGCGTCGGCACACCGTTGAGGATGAATCTCAGGTCGGTTTCCGGAAACTTCGCGAACGCGTGATCGAGCTTCTCACCGTAATAATTGGCGTAGTCGATGTTGGCGTACTTGGGCGACTTGGTCACCGAGAACAGGATGCCCTGATCTTCTTCCGGCGCCAATTCCTTGCTGGTGTTCATGTAAAGGAATCCAACCAGCCCGAGAATCACCACGGCAAACAGCGCGGTGACCGGACGATAGTCGAGCGAGCGGTCGAGCAGCCGGCCATAGCCCCGCGTCATCGACCGGAACACCGTATCGACTTTCTTCGCGAACCGGCCCTGTTCGACATGATTGAGCAGAACCGAGCACATCATCGGCGACAGCGTCAGCGCGATGACGCCCGACACGATCACGGCGCCGGCTAGCGTAAACGCAAATTCGCGGAACAGCGAACCCGTCAATCCACCTAAGAACCCGATCGGCGCATAGACCGCGGCCAGCGTGATCGTCATCGAAATGACCGGCCCGACGATCTCTCGCGCACCTTGCAGCGAAGCTTGAACCGGTGATTTCCCTTCTTCGAGATGGCGGTGGATATTCTCCACCACCACGATCGCGTCGTCGACCACCAAGCCGATGGCCAGCACCATCGCCAACAGCGTCAGCAGATTGAGGCTGAATCCCATCACCAGCATCAGCGAGCAAACACCGATCAGCGACAGCGGTATCGTCACCACCGGAATGATGACGGACCGGAAGGATGCCAGGAACAGGAAGATCACGACGATAACGATGAGAACCGCTTCACCCAGCGTCTTTTCGACCTCGTCGATCGACGACTGAATGAATTTGGTCGAGTCGTAAGCGACGGTCATCTTGAGCGTGGGCGGCAGATTGCGCTCGATGTCCGGGAACAAGGCCCGCACGCCCTTGACGATGTTGAGCGGATTGCCTTGCGGCGTCGACTGCACGCCAATGAAGATGGCATGCTGACCGTTGAGCGCGACACTCGCATCGGTGCTCTGTGCATCCAGATCGACGGTAGCCACATCTTCCATGCGCACAAGGCCGCCGTCCTTGGCCTTGATCACCATGCGCTTGAACTGGTCGACATTGTTCAGGTCGGTATTGGTCGTCACGTTGGAGACGATGTAGTAGCCCTTGGTCTGTCCGGCCGCGGCCTGATAGTTGTTGGCCTGGATCGCCGCGGCGATATCCGCGGCAGAGACGCCGCGTCCGGCCATTCGCGCCGGATCGAGCCACAAACGCATCGCAAAGGTCTGGCCGCCGAGAATATCGGCAGACGCCACACCTTCAACTGTCGACAGGATCGGCTGCACGACGCGGGTGAGGTAATCGGAAATCGCCGGGCCGCCGAGTTGATCGCTCGAGAAGCCGAGATACATCACGGCCGTAGTCTGGCCGGTCGATTTCACGATGACCGGGTCGTTCGCTTCCTTCGGGATCAGGTATTTGACCGAATTCACCTTGGCGAGAACTTCGGTCAACGCCTGGTTCGGGTCGAAATTGAGTTTGACGTAAACGGTAATCGTGCTGGTGCCCTGCACCGACGATGACGTGATGTAGTCCACGCCTTCCGCCGACGCCACTGCCTGCTCGATCGGCTGGGTGATGAAGCCCTGCATCAGGTCGGGAGACGCGCCCGGATACACCGTCGTGACGGTCACAACGGTGTTCGACAGCTTCGGATACTGCCGGATCGGCAGGCTGGTCGCCGCCTTGAAGCCGATCAGCAGGATCAGCAGGCTGACGACCAGTGCCAACACCGGCCGCTTGATGAAAATGTCGGTAAACGCCATTTTGCGCGTGCTCCGTACTGGCTTAGTAACGCGGCGGCGTTGCTGGAATCGGAGGACCGGGGTCCTTCGAAAGATCCACGGCGGCGCCGGACTGCAACTTCAACTGTCCGACGGCGACAACGCGATCGCCAGCCTTGAGACCCTTTACAATGGCAACGCGTCCATCATGACGCGTTCCGACAGTCACCGGCTCACGTACCGCCGTCAGCGACGACTTGCCGTCCTGACCCTTGGTTTCCTTGATGAGGAATACCGAGTCGCCATACAGCGTGTAGTCAACCGCGGTCTCAGGGACCGTCACAACCGGCGCTTCCGGCGGCAGCACAACGGCCGTGGTCGCGAACATGCCGGGCTTCAGCAGCTTCTCGGGATTGTCGATCGTGCCCTGCAGCCTGATATTGCGGGTGTCGCTACTGATCTGCGGCTCGATGGTGGTGATCTTGCCCTCGAACTTCCTGCCGGGATAGGCGTCGACCTCGATCTGGACTGTCTGTCCTTCCTTGAGGATCGCACGATCCTTTTCCGTCGCCGTGAAATTCACGTAGACCCTCGACAAGTCCGTCAACGACACGATCTGCGTGCCGGCACTGAGATATTGACCGACCTCGACCTTCCGCACACCGAGTTCGCCGTTGAACGGGGCGCGCACCAGCTTTTGCGAAATCACCGCTTCGGTCTTGGCGACGCCGGCGGCAGCCTGATCATAGGCAGATTGTGCCTGATCGACCGTCGCCTGCGGGCCAAACGATTTGGCGAGCAAGGTCTTGGCGCGATCGAGCGCAAGCAGTGTGGCAACCGTCTGCGCCTTGTAACTTGCAAGGTCGGCCTGCTCAGGCTCATCGAACAACTGAACCAGCGGATCGCCTTTCTTGACCGACGTTCCGGCCGTGAACTTGATCTCGGTCACGCGGCCGCTGACGTCCGACGACACATCCACCTGGTGAACGGCAGCCAGATCGCCGATGCCTTTCAGCAGATGCGGCAACGTCTCCTGCTTGGCCTCGGCAACACTGACCGTTACCGGCGGCGGCTTGTTGTTCGCGAAGAACTGCGCGATCATGTGGCTCCGAAAGGCGTTGAAGCCGTAGAACAGGCCAACGACCACGAGCAGAATCGAACCCACGATGATGAACCAGCGCCTGGTCCGCACGCGGCTTTTGCCGGGGCCGGAGCCGGAAAGCGGCTTTTTCTCGGGCGATCGATCGGTGACTGGAGCCTCGGTCGACATCGTCATATCAGGCACTTTCTGCAATCTTTGTTTGCACGCGATCCAAGGATTTCGGGTCAAGGTGAAGCGCGACCGCCGCACCGCTTAGTCCGATTCCCCGTAGAATGAAATCACACAACTGCCGTTCGAGATCGCCGTCCTCCGGGTATGGCAAGGACGGCGCACGCGGCAGCCTCGTCAAAGCCACCATCTGTACCAGATGATGGGAAAACCAGAACAGATCGAGTGGCTTTGCGGCGACGCGCACGGCATCCCCGTCCGCGATCGCGCGATCCAGCGAAGCTGTAAAAACCGGGGCAATCAGAGCTCCGATTTTCTCGAAGAGCAGCCGCGCAAATTCTCCGTCGTCGAGATAACTCGAGATCAGCAGCCTGAACCGCTGCGCCTCCTCCTGATCGGCGGTGGTGAAGGCACTGAGAAAATGCCGCACCATATCCCTGATGAGAACGACGAGCGTTGCCGTCGACGGCTCAAGACCAAGCAGCCGATTCAACGCCGGATCGGTCTCGCATGCCTCCGCGAGAATTTCGGCATAAAGCGCCGCCTTGGTCGGAAAGTGCTTGAACAGCAACCCTTCCGAAATTCCCGCCGCAGCCGCGACACTCTTAGTTGTGGTTCCGGCAAAACCATGGCGGGCAAAACAGCCCTTTGCAGCGTCCAGAATCTGGCGCCGGCGCATGTCGCCTGTCAGTCGCTTGGTGCTCATCCGGGGATGAGTAAGCACTCACTTTGACGAGGTCAACGATATTTTGCAGTGCAAAAAAGGAACTTTTCCGAGGCTCTGCCAGAACTTTGAAACTGAAGTTCTGGCAGAGGTATCTGAGTATTCTTATGCCTTGGCAGGCCGCAACAGCTGTCCTGCGCTTGAAAAGAGTCGATCAATCAGCGGCCAGAACAGCAGTACGATGGCCAGCGAGGTTATCGACCCGACCAGCCAGTTCGACCAAAACACGCCCACCTCGCCGCCTGACCCGATCATCGACAGGCGGAAGGCGTCCTCCGCCCGGTTGCCGAGGACCAGTGCCAGCGTGAACGGGGCCAGCGGAATGCCGATCTTCTTGAACACATAGCCGACCACGCCGAACACCAACATCAGCCAGATATCGAACATCGCATTCTGGATCGCGAACGCGCCGATCGCACACGACACCACGATCATCGGCGCGATGGCCGCGAACGGCACACGCAGAATCGCCGCGAACACCGGCACCGTCGCCAGCACGATCACAAGGCCGACCACGTTGCCGAGATACATTGATGCGATCAGACCCCAGACGAAATCCTTGTGCTCGACGAACAGCAACGGACCGGGATTGAGACCCCACACCATCAATCCGCCAAGCAGAATTGCGGCAGTACCCGATCCCGGAATTCCGAGCGCAAGCATCGGCAGCAGCGCTGCGGTGCCCGAAGCATGAGCGGCAGTTTCGGGCGCGAACACACCCTCGATTCGGCCCTTGCCGAAGCTCTCCTTATCCTTCGAGAACCGCTTGGCGAGATTGTAGCCCATGAACGACGCGGCGATGGCCCCACCGGGGGTGATACCGAGCCAGCAGCCGATCGCGGACGAACGCAGCAGCGTCACCCAGTAACGCGGCATTTCGGTCCAGACCTTGAGAACCACGCGCAGGCTGATCGCGGCGGCATGACCCTTGAGCGCCAGCCGCTCTTCCATCGTCAGCAGGATTTCGCTGATGCCAAACAGGCCGATCACCGCGACCAGGAAGTTGATGCCGCGCAGAAGATCGCTCGACCCGAACGTCATGCGCAATGTGCCGGACACCGTATCCATGCCGACACCGGCAAGCAGCAGGCCCAGCGCCATCGAAATGATGGTCTTGTGCTTCTCCTCGCGGCCGAGGCCCACGAACGAACAGAAGGTCAAAAGGTAAACCGCAAAAAACTCAGGCGGACCGAATCTCAGTGCGAAGGTCGCGATACTGGGCGCGAGAAACGTAATCAGCATCACTGCGCACAGCGAACCGATAAACGACGACGTGAACGCCGCAGTCAGCGCTTCTGCTGCCCGGCCCTGCTGGGCCATCGGATAGCCGTCGAACGTGGTCGCGACCGACCACGCCTCACCCGGAATATTGAACAGGATCGAGGTGATCGCACCACCGAACAGCGCGCCCCAATAGATGCACGACAGCATCACGATCGCCGAGGTCGGCTCCATCGTGAAAGTCAGCGGCAGCAGGATAGCCACACCGTTCGGACCGCCAAGACCGGGCAGCACGCCGACAAAAATGCCGAGCACGAGGCCGATGACCATCAGGGACAGCAGCTTCCACGTCAGCAGAACGGAAAAGCCGTGAAGCAGCAGCGATAACGCTTCCATCGATCCGGCTCCTAGTAGCCGAACAGGGCTTCGAGCGGCCCCTTCGGCATAATGACGTCGAACGCAATCTCAAAGGTCACAAACATGAGGACCGAGAACACGAAACCGGTGACGAAGGACTTCCAGAGCGGGATCTTTCCGATCAGCCGCATGAAGCCGGTCACGAGCAGGAAGCTCGCGACATAAAGACCGAGCCACTGCGTCGCGATGCAGAAAGCAACGGTCGGCACGAACACCAGCGCCACGCGGCGCAACTGGTCGCGCGTGACGAAGACATGCTCCTCGTTGCCCCCAGCATCACGGCGCGCGAACAGCGACATGACCACGCCGTAAAGCGCCGCGAGCAGCATGATCATCGACAAATAGAACGGGAAGTAGCCGGCCTCCGGCCCATCGGGCGCCCACGAGATACCGGTGCGCCAGTTGTCGTAAGCCATCAGCAGCGAGAAGGCCATCAACACGAGCATCGTGACGATATCGACGGTGCGCGTGGTGACGACGACTGGAGAATCGTCCGCGGGCGCGGTCGGATCCTCGACGACGATTTCCATTTCAGAGTTGGTCATGCAGACACCGGCGGAAATTGGAATAATCTGGCAAGAGCGCCGGACAGGCCGCGGATTGCAGCCTGCCCGGCGTCATCGAGTGAAGCGTTACTTCGCGACGAAGCCAGCTTCGGTCATCAGGTCCTTGTTGACCTTGTCGTCCTGCTCAAGAAACTTGACCATGTCCTTGCCGACGATGAAGGCGGGCTTGAGCGCCTGCTTCTCCATGTACTCCTTGTACTCGGTGGTCTGAGTGATCTTCTTGAACAGGTCCTCGTAGAACGCAGTCTGTTCGGCGGTCACCTTGCCGGGCAGGAACATGGCGCGCAGCATCAGGTAATCCATATCCAGGCCTGATTCCTTGCAGGTCGGAATATCGTTCCACGACTTGGTCTCGGTGACCTTGGTCTTGTACGAGATACGCTCCTTGTCGAACACGCACAGCGCATTCACCTGGCCGGCGCGCCAGACTTCAAGGTTTTCCGAAGGATTGTTGACGTTGGATTCCGTGTGCTTGCCGACGAGTTGTGTCGCCGCCTCGCCGCCCGACTTGTAGGGCAGATAGGTGAACTTGGCGCCGGTCTTCTTTTCCATGAAAACGGTCAGCACGTGATCTTCGCGCTTGGAGCCGGTGCCGCCCATCTTGAACGGCGTGCCCGACTTCTTCGCGGCCTCGATGAAGTCCTTCACCGACTTCGGACCATCCGCATTGTCCCACAGCACGAACTGGTCGAATGCAATGATCGACACCGGCGTAAGCTCGCGCCAGTTGAACGGAATCTTGGCCGACAACGGCAGCATGTAGATCAGCGAATACGCAATGAGAACCTTGTTGGGATCGCCCTCGCCCGTCTTCATGTAGATCAGCGCTTCCGCACCGGAGGCGCCGCCCTTGAGCGAGACGACAACCGGGGCCTTCATCAGCTTGTTCTTCTGAATCGCGGCCTGCATCATGCGCGCCATCTGATCCGAAGCGCCGCCTGCGCCTGCGGCGACGACGATTTCGACGGCCTTGGTCGGCTCCCAGGCGCTGGCGCCGGTCGCGCCGCAGATTGTCATTGCCGCCGCTGCGGCAACCTTGATTGCGTTTCGCATACACTCTCTCCCTTGTTGGATCGGCCGGCTAATCGCCGGCCATTGTTGTTCGTCGCTTTTTTGCTTTTGTCCCGCTGAATACGTTGCGGAAAGTCAACATCCGCAGTCGCTACGCGACCGCCGATCTCTGCATCGGAACGACGTCCTTGCCCTTGAGAACATCCATCGCAGCCAGCAAACCGCCGGCCTTGTGCGGAATCCCGGCGAGATCGAGTCCCATCTCCACACCGGCGAGCGTACCCATCAGCATCAGATCGTTGAAGTGACCGAGATGGCCGATGCGGAACACCTTGCCCTTGAGCTTGGCAAGGCCGGTGCCGAGCGACATGTCGAAATGTTCGAGCGTCACCTTGCGGAAATGATCGGCGTCATGCCCCTCGGGAACCAGCACAGCGGTGGTGACTGCGGAATACTCGGAAGGATCGGCGCAGAAAACTTCCAGCCCCCATGCGCGAACCGCCGCACGGGTTGCCGCCGCATGGCGCAGGTGGCGGGCGAAAACATTGTCCAGCCCCTCCTCCTGTAGCATCGCGATGGCCTCCTTCAGACCGTAGAGGAGATTGGTGGCAGGCGTGTATGGCCACGAACCGGCCTTGTTGGCTTCGATGATTTCGCTCCAGCCCCAATAGGCGCGCGGCATCTTGCTGGTCTTCGTGGCAGCAAGCGCCTTGTCGGAGACCGCGTTGAAGCTCAGGCCCGGCGGCAGCATCAGGCCCTTCTGCGAACCGGCCACGGTAACGTCGACGCCCCACGCATCGTGTTCGTAAACGATCGAGCCGAGCGACGAAATGGTATCGACCATGAACAAGGCTGGATGCTTGGCGCGATCGATAGCCTTGCGGACTTCAGGAATGTGGCTCGTGACACCTGTAGAGGTCTCATTGTGAACCACCATTACGGCCTTGATGGCGTGCTGCTTGTCGGCAACCAGCCGCGCCTCGATCTCGGTGGCGCTTGCACCATGCCGCCAGTCGCCGGGAATGACTTCGACATCGACCTGAAGCCTGCCGGCAAGGTTCTTCCAGAGCGTCGAGAACTGGCCCGTTTCCGTCATCAGCACCTTGTCGCCGGGCGACAGCGTGTTGACGATCGCCGCCTCCCACGCGCCGGTGCCGGACGCCGGATAAATGATCACAGGACCTTTGGTGCGGAAGATAGCCTTGCAGTTCTCGAGAATGCCGAAAGCCATCTCGGCAAACTCCGGCCCCCGATGGTCGATGGTCGGCATGTCCATCGCTCGCAGAACGCGATCCGGCACGTTGCTCGGGCCTGGGATCTGAAGAAAATGACGTCCCGTGTGAACGACCATGGCTCGCTTCCTCGCCCATTTTTGAATTCAAAATTCCTGGAGAATTTTCCAGAGTCGGGCCGACTGTATCCAGAAGGGACTACCTTGCAACAGATAATTACGCTAAACCCGACTTGCGTAGACAATTATACTGCTGCGCGTCGTGCGGCGAGCATTCAAAGCGAAGCAATTCCTCAATTTTGAATTCATTGCGTCGCACAGGGAGGACCGATCTTGAATAAGCTCATGCGGATCAAGAGTCTGGAGCTGGTGGAGAGCCAGCCGGCTTCGCTCCATCAAGACCTGCTGGAGCAATTGCGGGATTACATTACCGAGGGGAACCTTCCTCCCGGTAGCCGGGTGCCGGAACGCGAGCTGTGCGAGAAATTCGAAGTCTCGCGCACACCGCTGCGCGAAGCGCTGAAAGTCCTCGCCTCCGAAGGGCTGATCGATCTGCTACCCAATCGCGGGGCACGCATTCGCCAGTTCACCGAAGCCGACATCCGCAACCTGTTCGAGGTGATATCCGGGCTCGATTTCGTCGCCGGGCGGTTGGCCTGCGTACGCATCTCCAGCGAGGGCATCGCACATATTGAGCGGATGCATCTGGAGATGTACACTTATTATCTTCGCCGTGAATTGACCGAGTATTTCCGGCTGAACCAGAGCATCCATCAGGCGATCGTCGATGCGGCGGGCAATCCGCTGCTGAGTTCGAACTACGCGCACCTCAACTCGATCGTCCGCACCCTGCGCTATTCGGCCAATCTGGTGCGGCGCGACCGGATCAGCGATGCGATGCGCGAACACGAGGCAATGATTGACGCCCTGCGCCGCCGTTCGGCCAATGAACTCGGGCAGCTGATGTACGATCACATGCAGAGCAAGTGCGACGCCGTCTGCGAGTATTTTCGCGAACACCCGCAGACCTCCGCTGAGATGGCATCACTGGCGGCCTCCGACGACTGATATCTTCCGCGATCGGCGCGGCACGGCAAAAACAAGAACAAGCAGCGCAATCGGAACAGGGACATGGCCGGACCGGCATCTGACAGCATGAAGGCGACAGAAGCGAGCAGTACCCTCGCCGCACGCCTGGCGAAAAACGTCGCCGGCGATGTGATGTTTGATTCTTTCAACCGCGGCCGCTACGCAACCGACGCGTCGTTCTATCAGGTCATGCCATTCGGCGTGGTGGCCCCGAGGACCGTCGACGACGCGCTGCGCACTCTCGCGATTGCCCGCGACGACGGCCGCATCGTAACCCCGCGCGGCGGCGGCACTTCGCAATGCGGCCAGACCGTCAACAGCGGGATCGTGGTCGACGTCTCGAAATATCTCAACAAGATCATTTCGCTCGATGTCGAGAGCCGGACCTGCACCGTCGAGCCGGGCATCGTGCTCGACGATCTCAATCGCCAGCTCAAACGGCATGGCTTGTGGTTTCCTGTCGACGTGTCGACCGCGTCGCGCGCCACCATCGGCGGCATGGCTGGCAACAATTCCTGCGGCGGCCGCTCGTTGCGCTACGGTACCATGCGCGACAACACGATCTCGATGGATGCCGCACTGGCCGACGGCACCATGTTGCATTTCGGCGCGCTGCGGCGCGACCGTGCCTGGCTGAACGCCGACGAGCCGGGCCGCGACCTGTTTCGTGACCTGCTGGCGCTCGGCGAGCGCGAAGCGGCAGAAGTCGCCGAGCGCTTTCCGAAAGTTCAACGCCGCGTCGGCGGCTACAATCTCGACGCGCTGGTGCCGGGCCATGGCGCCAACAACATGGCGCATATCCTGGTCGGCTCCGAAGGCACCCTCGCTTTCACCACCAAGGTCGAGCTGAAGCTGTGGCCGCTGATCCGCAACAAGGTGTTTGGCGTCTGCCATTTCGGCAGCTTCTATGAGGCGATGGATGCGGCCCAGCATCTGGTGACGCTAAAACCGATCGCCGTCGAGCTGGTCGACTCCACGATGATCGCGCTCGGCCGCGACATTGCGATGTTTCGCCCGACCATCGAGGCGGTGGTGCGCGGCGAGCCCGAGGCGCTGCTGGTCGTCGAGTTCGCCGAGGAAGATCAGGCGGACAACCTGCGCAAGCTCAAGGAGCTTGGCGCATTGATGGGCGATCTCGGTTTCGGGTGGGATCGCGACAAGCGCAAATGGGGCGGCGTGGTCGATGTCGTCGAGCCTGCGATGCAGGCCGCGATTTCTGATTTCCGTACCTCCGGCCTCAACATCATGATGTCGATGAAACAGGAGGGCAAACCTGTTTCCTTCGTCGAGGATTGCGCCGTTCCGCTCAAGCATCTCGCCGAATACACCGACCGGCTCAACCGCATCTTCGAGAAGCACGGCACGCGGCCGACGATGTATGCCCACGCCTCCGAGGGTTGCCTGCATGTCCGCCCTGTACTGAACCTGCGGCTGGAGAAGGACGTCAACGCAATGCGCGCCATCGCGGAGGAAGCCTTCGCGATGGTGCGCGAGTTCAAGGGCTCACACTCGGGCGAGCATGGCGATGGCCTCGTGCGCTCCGAATTCCATGAGCAGATGTTCGGTGCGCGCATCGTGCGTGATTTCGAAGAGATCAAGCATCGCTTCGATCCGGACAACACGCTCAATCCGGGCAAGATCGTGCATCCGCCAAAAATGGATGACCGCTCGCTGTTCCGCTATCCGCCGGGCTATGCGGTGCGTGACTGCAAGACAGCACTGGACTGGTCGTCCTACCCCGGCGCGGGCGGCGGCTTTCAGGGCGCGATCGAGATGTGCAATAATAACGGTGCCTGCCGCAAGCTCGAAGGCGGCGTGATGTGCCCGTCCTATCGCGCCACACGCAACGAGAAAGACGTCACTCGCGGCCGCGCCAATACGCTGCGGCTCGCGATCTCCGGCCAGCTCGGCCCCGACGCGCTGTCGTCCGACGAGATGATGGACACGCTCAAGCTGTGCGTGTCCTGCAAGGCCTGCCGCCGCGAATGCCCGACCGGCGTCGACATGGCGAAAATGAAGATCGAGGTGCTCGCGGCGCGTGCTGCGAAGCACGGCCTGTCGTTGCGCGATCGGCTGGTCGGCTATCTGCCACATTACGCAGGAATGGCGTCGAAGTTCGCGCCGCTCATGAACCTCCGCAACAAAAGCAAACTGCTGCGTTGGGCACTGGAAAAAGCCGCCGGCATCAGCGCCAAACGCGACCTGCCCGCATGGCGCAGCGATACGTTTGCGCCGGGCGGCACCGTATTCGGTCCCGAGACGGGACCGGAAGTCGTGCTGTTCGCCGATACGTTCAACGGCACGTATGAACGCGAAAACCTCGATGCCGCGTTGCGCGTGCTGGTCGCGGGCGGTTATCGCGTTCATTTGCCGAAGCCTGTCGAAGGGCATCGGCCGCTGTGCTGCGGCCGCACCTTCCTGTCGGCCGGCCTTGTCGATCACGCCCGTGCCGAACTGGATCGCCTCGTTGCAGCGATGACGCCATTTGTTGAACGCGGCGTGCCGATCGTCGGGCTTGAGCCGAGCTGTCTCCTGACCCTGCGCGATGAACTGCTGTCGCTGCGCTCGGACGATGCCGCCAAAGCTGTGTCAGCCCATGCACTGCTGTTCGAGGAATTTCTGGTGCGCGAAGCGTCCAATGGCCGCCTGAAACTTCCGCTTGGGCCGATCGGTCCCAAGGCCATGGTCCACGGCCATTGCCATCAGAAATCGTTCGGCGCGTTCCAACCAGTCGAGAAGATCCTGCGCCTGATCCCCGGCCTTGAAGTCCAGACCATCGAGACGAGTTGCTGCGGCATGGCCGGCGCATTCGGCTATGGCGCCGACACCTATGACGCGTCGATTGCCATGGCCGAAGCCAGTCTCCTCCCCGCCGTCCGCTCCGCTCCAGCCGATGCGCTCATCGTCGCCGATGGCACGTCATGCCGCCATCAGATCAAGGACGGCACCGGCCGCGGCGCGCTGCACGTCGCTCAAATCCTTGCGCTGTCGCTCGATCGAGGTCATCGGCCCTTGATTGACGCCAACGCGCATGCTGAAACCGCCTGAGATTCATTTCACACCAATAAGGACGATCCATGACCGCGCTGACGCTCGACACCGCTCGCAAAATTCTCGACGCCGCTCTCGCCAAGAGCGCTGAACTCAAGCTCAAGCCGCTGGTAGTGACGGTTCTCGACACGCGCGGCTGCGTCAAGGTCACCGCTGCTCAGGACGGCACCAGCCTGCTGCGTGCCGAAGTCGCTCATGGCAAGGCCTACGGCGCGCTGGCGATGGGCATGGGTTCTCGCGCCCTCTTCAAGCGTGCTGCCGAACAGGCGTTCTTCATCGACGCCGTCAACACATTGGCGAAGGGTGCGCTGGTGCCGGTGCCCGGCGGCGTGCTGATCCGCACGGCTGGCGGCGAACTCGTCGGCGCCGTTGGCATCAGCGGCGATACTTCGGACAATGACGAAATCTGCGCCATTGCCGGCGTCGAGGCCGCTGGACTGAAGGCGGACGCAGGCTAGTCTCGTTATCCCGCTCACGTCGACTTTCAAGCCGGAGTTTCGCGAATGCCGTCTCCCAAAGCCTCCGAGGCGCTGTCCCGCTTCACGGTGCTGGATCTGACGCGGATTCGCTCCGGCCCGACGGCGGTTCGCCAGCTCGCGGACTGGGGCGCGAACGTCATCAAGATCGATGCGCCGTCCGATGTCGCGGACGGCGAACAGCCCGGCGGTCCGCGCCACGGCGCGGACTTCCAGAATCTTCATCGCAACAAGCGCGCGATGTCGCTCAATCTAAAAGACCCGGAGGGCTACAAGGTCTTTTCCCGGATGGTCGAAAAGGCCGACGTGGTGGTGGAGAATTTCCGCCCTGACGTGAAGGCGCGCCTCGGCATTGACTACGAAACATTGCGCAAGATCAACCCCCGCCTCGTCTACGGCAGCATCTCCGGCTTCGGGCAGGATGGCCCGTATCATAAACGCCCGGGCTTCGATCAGATCGCGCAAGGCATGGGTGGCTTGATGTCGATCACCGGCGCGCCGGGTCAGGGGCCGATGCGTGTCGGCATTCCGGTGGCGGATCTGACCGCCGGCCTGTTCTGCGCGATGGGCATTCTCACCGCGCTGCTCGAGCGCGACCAGTCGGGCGAAGGCCAGTGGGTACAGACCTCGCTGCTGCAAGCGCAGATTTTCATGCTCGACTTTCAAGCCGCGCGCTGGCTGATGCACGGCGAAGTGCCCGAGCAGGCCGGCAACAATCATCCGACCAGCATTCCGACCGGCGTCTTCAAGACCTCCGATGGCTACATCAACATCGCCACCACCGGCCAGATCATCTGGGAGCGGCTCGCACACGCGATCGGCGCACCGGAATTGCTGGAGAACGAGGCCTACGGCTCGATCAAGGCGCGCTCGGCCAATCGCGATGCGCTCAATGCCGCAATCGAGGTCTGCACGGTGAAACGCACCAGCACCGAATGGGTCGAAGCGCTGAATGCCGCCGGCGTCCCCTGCGGACCGATCTACTCGATCGACCGGATGTTCGACGATGCGCAGGTCCAGCATCTCGGCATCGCGCAGGACGTGCCCGACACCGGCGACCGACACGTCCGCCTTGTCGGCCAACCCTTTACCCTGTCGCGCACGCCAAGCCGCATGGCTGCCCGGCCGCCGGAAACGGGCGAACACACTGCCGACGTGCTACAGGAATTCGGCTTTAGCGCCGCCGACATCGCCGAGCTAAAAACCAAGAACGTGATCTGATCTTCGCGAGCCAGGAACCCGACATGACGCAGACCAGCAAGATGCTATCCCGCAAGGAAAACGGCGTGGGGTATGTGATCTTCAACAATCCCGAACGCCACAATGCGGTCTCGCTGGAAATGTGGGAAAGCTGCGCAACCATCCTCAACGGTTTCGCCAAAGATCCCGAAGTCCGCGTCGCAGTCATTACCGGCGCGGGCGAGAAGGCCTTCGTCTCCGGTGCGGATATTTCGAAGTTCGGCGAGGAGCGCTCATCGGAAGCCGCGGTGACGCGCTATAACGACGCGGTCGAACGCGGCTATGCGGCGGTTCACGATTTTCCCAAGCCGACCATTGCCATGATTCGCGGCTATTGCATCGGCGGCGGCATGGGACTCGCAAGCTGCTGCGATCTGCGCATCTGCGCGGAGAATGCACGCTTTGCCGTGCCCGCAGCCAAGCTTGGTCTCGGTTACGGCTATCCCGGCGTCAAGCGGCTGATGGACGTGGTCGGCCCTTCCTTCACCAAGGAGATTTTCTACACGGCCCGGCAGTTCGACGCCGAGGAAGCGCGGACCATGGGACTGGTCAATCGCATCGTGCCCAATGACAAACTCGAATCCTATGTGAAGGATTATGCGGCAACGATCTCGGCCAACGCGCCGCTGACCGTCGACTCGATCAAATTCATCGTCGGCGAGCTGCTCAAGGATGAGAGCAAGCGCGATCTGGAAGCCTGCGACGAGATCGTGGCGCGCTGCTTCACCAGCAGTGACTATCAGGAAGGCCGCAAGGCATTCATGGAAAAGCGCAAGCCGGTATTCACAGGGCGCTGAACCGCCGTTCGCAGCGAAGGATCGTCACCGATGTCAAACTGCCCCGCCGAGATCGGCATGACGCTGGATCAGATCCAGACGCCGGCGCTGATTGTCGATCTGGCGGCGATGGAGGAAAATATTGCGATACTGGCGAAGCGTGTCGCGGAGAACAAGGCCGGCGTTCGCCTGATGCCGCATGCCAAGACCCACAAGTGCGTCGAGATTGCGCAACTGCAGATCGCTGCCGGTGCAAAGGGTGTGTGCTGCCAGAATGTCGCCGAGGCAGAGGCGATGGTGGCCGGGGGCATCAAGCGCGTGCTGTTGTCAAACGAGATCGTCGGCGCGGACAAGTCCGAGCGCCTCGCGCGCCTCGCGCGTTCCGCCAGCATCGCGGTTTGCGTCGATCACGAGAGTCAGGTCGACATGCTGTCCGCCGCAGCTACAAGTCAGTCATCGACCCTCGACGTTCTGGTCGAAATCGATGTCGGCGCTGGCCGCTGCGGCGTGCCACCGGGCGAGCGCGCGGTCGCGCTCGCCAAATATGTTGCATCGAAATCCGGCCTGCGGTTCGCGGGTCTGCAAGCCTATCACGGTCCCGCGCAGCATTTCCGCAAACCGGAAGAACGCACCGCCGCCATTACAAAAGCTGCGCAACTCACGCGCGACACCGTCGCCCTGTTCAAGGCCGCCGGACTCGCCTGCGAGGTCATCGCGGGTGCCGGCACCGGCAGCTTCGAGAATGAACTGGCGAGCGGCGTTTATAATGAATTGCAGTGCGGCTCTTACGTTTTCATGGATGTGGACTATGGCCGCAACCAGACCGACAAGCCGTTCGCCAACGCGCTATTCATCCTCACCACGGTCATCAGCGCCGCCGCACCCGGCCGCGCGGTGTGTGACGCGGGACTGAAAGCATCGAGCGTCGACAGCGGATTGCCGGCGGTCCATGGCCGGCCCGCCGTGGTTTATGCAAAAATCTCAGACGAGCATGGCACGCTGGAGATATCGGGCGAAGGCCGCGTCACTGTCGGCGATAGACTAAAACTCATTCCGGGCCATTGCGACCCCACCGTGAATTTGCATGATTGGCTGATTGCCTGCCGCGACGGCAAGGTGGAAGCCGTGTGGAAGGTCGCGCGCGGCTGGTGAAAGGAATGCCATGACGGACGCCAGGACAAATCTCCAGATCGATTCCTCCCGGCTGTGGGGCGCGATTCACGAAACCGCGAAGTTCGGGGCCACGCCCAAGGGCGGCGTTCGCCGCCTCACCCTCGGCCCCGAGGACAAGCAGGTGCGCGACTGGTTTCGCGCAGCGTGCGAAGCGGCCGGAATGGAGGTCGGCGTCGACGCACTCGGCACCATGTACGCGCTGCGGCGCGGTCGCGACATGTCGAAGCCGCCGATCGGTCTCGGCTCCCATCTCGACACTCAGCCGACCGGCGGAAAATTCGATGGTGTGCTCGGCACCCTCGCCGCGCTCGAAGTCATCCGCACGCTAAACGATGCCGGCATCGAAACCGATGCGCCGATCTGCATCGTCAACTGGACCAATGAGGAAGGCTCACGTTTTGCGCCGGCGATGATGGCCTCGGCCGCCTATGCCGGCGACTACACCACCGACGACATTCTGTCCCGCCGCGATGCCGAGGGCGTCACGGTCGGGGAAGCGCTCGACACTATCGGTTATCGCGGCGCTGAGCCAGTCGGCCAGCGCAAATTCGGCGGCTTCGTCGAGTTGCATATCGAGCAAGGGCCGATCCTCGAAGCCGAAGAGAAGACCATCGGCGTGGTCGAGCGCGGCCAGGGCATCATCTGGTACGACGGACGCATCGCGGGCTTCGCCAGCCACGCCGGCACGACGCCGATGCCGCTGCGCCGCGATGCATTGGCGACGTTCTCCGAAGTCGTGCTCGCCGTCGAACGGCTCGCCAGGGAGCACGGACCGCATGCGGTCGGCACCGTCGGCGAGGTCATCATCGATAATCCGTCGCGCAACGTCATCGCCGGCGACCTCGCCTTCACAATGGAATTCCGCAGTCCGGAGTCTAAAACGCTGGAAGCGCTCAACGCTGGTTTTCGTGAAGCGATTATCGAGATTTCCAAGCGCCGCAAGGTCTCGATCGACGTCGATCAGGTCTGGCGCAAGGAGCCGACGGTTTTCAACGACAGGTTTGTGGGCGCGGTCGAGAACGCCACCAAGATGCTCGGCTATGCGCACCACCGCATCACTTCGGGCGCGGGCCACGACGCCTGCAATCTTGCCACCGTCATGCCGGCGGCGATGATCTTCGTGCCGTGCAAGGACGGCGTCAGCCACAACGAACTTGAAGACGCGACGCAGGCCGACTGCGCAGCCGGTGCCAATGTGCTGCTGCACACGGTGCTGTCACTCGCCGGCGTTGGTGGCGGCGAGGTGCAATAGACCGACGCGTCCAGCCCGCTGTCGTCGATTTCCAGATCGGGCAAAGCCGTGCTCGGCAAGGGCTCAATAGGTCTGGGTGAGATAGTCGACGATCTTCGGAATATCGCCCTCCTCGATCGGCGCACCATAAACCTTGATCATTTTCGTGACCTCGGCTTGCCAGAAATCCTTCTTGAACTTGGGACCCTTTGGCTGCGTCTGCACGTAATCCGCGGAGTGACACGCCGTGCAATTGTTCTGCACGGTTTCGAGATTCGGACCCGGCTTGAAGGCGGCGTTCTCATCTGGAAGCGTATAGGACACCGGCTTGGCGCGGACGCCATCCATGACGACCAACAGCATCGCCGCAACCGCAACCGTGCCGGCGAGCGAGACAAGCGCGACTCGTTTCATGTCAGCCCCCTATGCTGCAGTGACGTGAACTGTTTCGGCGACGTTGCGCATATAGCCCGCAGGATTCCACGAGGCCTCCAGCGGCTGCACTTCGCCACTGTTGCTGGTGGCGCGAACCCTGAGTTCGTGCGGCCCTGCCGACAACTTGACCGGAAGGCGCCACTCGCGGAATGAATACTTTCCGATATCCTTGCCGAGTTTCGCGCTGGCCCAGGTCTTGCCGCCATCGCTCGACACGGACACCTCCTTGATGCCCTTGCCGCCATCGAAGGCGATCCCCTTCAGCAGGGTTTCCCGCCCGGCCTTCAGCTTCGCGTTGTTGGCGACATTGGTGATGAAGGATCGCACCTTGAAGCGGTTGATTGGCACGGTCGCCTTGGGGGCAGTGCCGGGCTCGACACAGGCGCAGTCGTTGTCGGGAATGCGATAGGCAGACTTCATCCAGAAGCCGTCAAACACATTGTCGATCACCGTGATTTCGTTCAGGTGCTTCACCCAGTACGTTCCATAGAAACCGGGCACGACAAGGCGCAGCGGAAACCCATTGAGGATCGGGAGGTTCTGGCCGTTCATCGCATAGGCCAGCATCACCTCACCGTCACGGGCATGATCGATATCGAGCGCCTTGACGAAGTCGGGCGTTTTGTCGCTGACCGGGCCGTCGAGGCCGTTGAATGTCACCTGACGCGCGCCCTGCTGGACACCGGCACGATCAAGGACTGCCTTGAGCGACACGCCCTTCCAGCGCGCGTTGCCCATGGCACCGTTACCGGACTGCCCGCCGGCCACGCGCGGGTTGGAAAAGCCGCGGCTGTTTCCCGAACACTGATTGACCGCGACGATTTCAGTCGCTGGCATTTTCTTGATATCGGCAAGCGACAGTTTCAGAGGCTTGTCGACCTTGCCCTTGATCTCGACGGAGTACTTGTCCGGATCGATATCGAGCGGAATATCCGCAAGATGATAACGCACAAAAAAAGCGTCATTCGGTGTGATGACGCTTTCGTTGAAAACCGAGAATGGCGTTTCAAGCTGCGGCGGGCGGCTGGTTTGCCCGATCATCAAGCGCTTTTGCGGATATTTGACGAGCGGCCTTTCGCCATTTTCGAACGGCAACGTCACGGTATCGGCAAGTGCGGACAGGGTATCGAATACCGATGTTGCTCCCAAAGTAGCCAGCGTCGCTGCTGAATTCCTGATCAGACTCCGTCTGTCGATCATGGCCGTCTCCCTTTTCAGACACATAATGTCCTGACAGCGATTTCGCGCCGTCCGGGCTTATCGCCAGCCAAGGTCATAAAGCTGTGCTGAACGGCGATCATTCCAGGTTGCAGGATGACGGCGAAAACAACGACCCGCAACAACTATTCAATCGCCACCCCTTTCAAGAATGCGGGAGTGGGCGAGCGCGAGAATTATCGCAAATGAGAAGCGATGAAATTCCGCGGCGAACAATGGTCAATCGGGGAGCTCGGACGCGAGGCCGACCATGCGCGCGAGCGATTTCACCTTGTTCCGCTGATCGGGGCGCAGCTTGGCGAAAAACGGGGTGCCGACATCCGCCAACCGTTTGACCGCATCACTGTTGGCGGCGAGCACCTTCTCCGCCGGCTGCTTCCTGCGATCATGCAGCAATTCCAGGAGATCCTTGAGTGCCCGCTCGACCGGAGGCCAGAGTTCCAGCTGCGTCTTGGTGAGCCTCAGCCGTTGCTTGATGCTGGCGATCTGTTTGTCGTCGAGCAGGATGGTCGATGGTTTCGCCGGCCCCGCGGGCTTTTGCGACCAGATCTCGGAGGGCGGCGCAGCCATATACTGAAGAGCGGTCTCGAAGCTGAGATTAACCGGCGACGCCGTCAGCTCATAGTCAGGTTGGACTCGCCGGACCGTGAGCCTGTCCCGCTTCGCAACCGTATTCGATTTCAGCTCTTCAAACTGCACGTGCCGGTCAGGCACCGCCTGCGCCGGCTCCATCCACGCATGGCCAGCCAGAAACGCGGCGGCAACAGCAGCCGTTACAACAAACACGAGAACCATCACGACATATGCCGTCCGGATTCTCAACGCCACGCTCCATGTTGCCAGCCTGGAGGCGTAACCATTCAATTGTGGCAGGCTGATGCCCCCGCCATCGGCCGGTCAGGCCGACAGGACCTCGCCGATGCGGTCACGAATGGTTTGCCGTTCCTCGGCGTTCGCCTCGCTGGTGAAGCGAACGTCATAGGCTATCATGGCAGGCCGTTTCAGCACAACGATACGGTCCCCGATCTCGAGCGCCTCGCTGATCGAATGGGTAATGAAAACAGCGGTTTTACCATTTTCCTTAACCAGCTTCTTGAATTCAGCCCGCAAGCGCGCCGCCGTCATTTCGTCGAGCGCCGAGAACGGTTCATCGCACAGCAGGATGTTGGCATTGGTGGCGAAGGCCCGCGCGATCGAAACGCGCTGGCGCATGCCGCCGGACAGCGCATGGGGGAAGTCGTTTTCATGGCCGCTGAGGCCGAGCTTCGTCAGCCACATCTGCGCGGTGGCGCGGCGTTCGCCGGCCGGCGTATCGAGCATCTCCAGGCCAAGCTCGACATTCTGGATCGCGGTTCGCCACGGCAGAAGACGATCGTTCTGGAACACGATCGCGATCTTGCCGCGGAAGGAATCGAAATCCGCGAACGGATTGCGCCCGCTGACGCGGACTTCGCCGGTGCTCGGTTCGGTGAGCCCGGAGATCATGTTGAAAATCGTCGACTTGCCGCAGCCGGTCTTGCCGAGCAGTGCCAGCATCTCGCCCTCGGTTACATCGAGATCGAGATTGTCGACCGCGCGATACGATGCCGACGTGCCCGGCTTTCCAAAGACCTTGGAAACGCCGGACATCCGGATCGCGGTATCGATCGTGGGTGTCCCGCTCATATCGCCCGCTCCGACACTGCGCGATAGCGGAAGGCGACCTTCTCGATCAGCGTAAGCACCGACTGGGCGATCAGCACGAAGAATACCAGTTGAAGCGTCCATGCGAGTGCTCCCGCCATATCGAACAATTGTTGTTGTTGCAGAAGCTCGTAACCTACACCGCCGGTGGCGCCGACGAGTTCGGCGACGACGACCACGCGTGAGGCGTTGCCGAGGTTGACCTTCCATGCCGTGAGAATGTCGGGAAGGATCGCCGGCAGGATCATGACGCGAAACAGCTTCATTCGCGTCGGGCGGAAGCTGAACACCATTTCCATCAGGTCCTTCGACATCGCCCGCAATGCACCGAGCACCTGGAATGCGAACGCCGGAAGCGTCGTCATCACCATGATGAAGAAAATCCGGAACTCGACGCCGTGGAACCAGATGATGGCGAACACCACCCACGACAGCGCCGGGATACCCTGGAACAGAGACAGGATCGGCGACAGAAATCTCTCCACGCTTTGCGAGCGCGACATCATCAGCGCAAGCAAGCTGCCGAAGATGAAAGCTCCGGCAAGACCCGCGAGAATCCGGAACACCGTCGCCAGAACGTCGGCGAACAGTTTGCCGTCGGACAGAATGTCCAGACATCGCCAGAACACATCAATCAGCGACGGGAACAGGAAGCGCGGGAAAAACAGCCCCGCGAACTGCCACAGCGCGACGACGACCACGAACGGAAAAACCGCCCATGACAGACGCCTCGCCGCCGACAGCAGTCGTGCTGTCGGCGCGTCTTGAGGATTGAGGATTTGTTCGCTCACTGTCCCGGCCTTTTATAGATGGTCGCATCGGCGGGGTCGGCACCGAGGAAAGCGATCGACTTGCCTGCGGCGTAAACCGACTTGATTTCCTTGGCGACATCGGACGCCCATTTGACGTTCATGCCAAGACGGTCATTGGCCCGGATCAGGCTTGCAATCGCCTTCTGGTCGTCGGCCGTTCCCTTGGTCGCGATCAGCTTCGATGCTTCGTCTGGATGCGCGGCAACCCATTCGGCGGCCTGCTTGTAGGTGGTGAAGAGTTTCGCCACCAGTTCAGGATTCTTCTGCGCCCAGTCGGTATGAGCAGCGACGCCAAGATAAGGAATGTTGGTGCTGCCGGTGGACTTCTTCCAGCTCTCGGCGATCTTCAGATCGAGCGTTTTGATGTCGGGCTTCTTCGAACGCAGCGTCGTATAGGCCGGTTCCCAGAGCTGAACCCCGGTCGCACGATCTGCCAGCGCATAGCCGACGAGGCCCGGCGTCGCGGTGTTCACTACCGAGAGCTTCTTGGTATCGACACCGAGCTGCTGGGCGAACCAGTCGAACATCACATAGTTCGTGGTGCCCTTGGCAGCGGCAAGATCCTTGCCTTCCAGATCCTTGAGCGACTTGATGTCGGCCCGCGACGTCACCACCGCGCCCCAGAAGTCGAACAGGTTGAACAGGTAAGTGACCTTCACGCCGCGCGTATCGGCAAGACCGACCGTCAGCAGTGCCGCGCTGCCACCGAGCTTGAACTCGCCGGAGTTGAACTGCGCGGTGTAGGCGTCCGGCGTCCGCTCCTCGAACTTGATGTTCAGGCCGTTCTTCTCATCGAGCTTCTGCACCTTGATGATCGGCGGCAGGAACGCGCCCAGTGACGGCGCGCCGAACACAACGATGGAAAGCTCGGCCGGTGTCTGCGCGCTGGCAGGTGCAGTGAAAGCGAGCGCCGAAACGCAGGCAAGGCTTGCGAGAATTGTCTTCATGGTCATGTCGTCCCTCCTTGTGTTTTAGGTTTTGTTTGATTTTGCAATCGACGATAGAAACTCACGCACGGATGCGGCGAACGCATCCGGCGCCTCGACGGTGGAAATATGTGCCGCTTCCAGCGTCACGAGGTGCGCGCCCGGGATCGCCGCGACGATTTCCTCGGCGCGCGATGGCGGCGTCGATGGATCGTGACGGCCCGCAATCACCCGTACCGGGCAGGCGATTCCGGACAAGGCCGGCAACAGGTTGGTTTCCGCCAGCACATCGCAGCAGCCGGCGTATCCCGACGGCGACGTTCCTTCGATCATGGCCGCGAGTTCAGCAACGCGTGCGGGATGCTTCGCGCGATAATCCGCCGTCACCCAGCGCTCGAGAGAACCTTGCACCAGAGACGCGACGCCGTTCGCCCGCACGGTCGCAGCACGATCGCGCCACATCGTCTCCGGTGGAAAGTTTGCCGCCGTATTCGCCGGAATCACCCCACTGATGCGATTGGACGCATGAAGGCCGAGCCACATCGAGGTGAGACCGCCCAGTGAAACGCCGCACACGACGGCGCGTTCGATTTTCAAAGCATCGAGAATGGCGATGACGTCTCGGCCGAGGCGCTCGATTGAATAAGACTGATCCGGCGCATCGGACTGGCCGTGCCCCCGCGTATCGTAACGGATCAGGCGCGCGTCGGCGGCCAGGCGCTCGGCCACCTCGTCCCACATGCCCGTATCCGACGCCAGCGAATTGCTGAAAACGATCGCAGGCTTGTCGACCGCGCCGGAAACGCGGACAGCGAGCTGGACGCCGGGCTCGACTTCGATATACTGCATATCACGAACGGCGATATTCATCGTGGGTCCTACTCTGCCGCGCCTTGCGATGGCACCTCGAATTCCTTCCGCAGTGCCGTGAAAAACTTGCCGACCAGATGCTTCGACACGCTGCCGAGAATGCGCTGGCCAACACCGGCAACCAGACCGCCGATCTCGCCGACGCCCTGATAGGTCAGCTTCGCAGCATTGGGTCCTTCCGGTGTCAGTTCGAAACGCGCGCTGCCATTGCCGTGACCGAGCGTCCCTGCGCCTGACACCTTGATGCTGCAGGCCTTCGGCGGCTCCTTGTCGGACAGTGCGATCTCGCCCTCGAACGACCCGCCGACCGCGGCGACGCGCAGCTGCATATCGACCTTGTAGGTGTCAGGTGAAATCTCGGTCATGCTCTTGCAACCGGGCACGCAGCGCGTCAGCACGACGGGATCGTTGAGTGCGACCCACAGCGTTTCCACCGGAGCCTGGATGATTTCAGAGCCGCCAATATCGAGCTTCATCCCCTACCTCACAGTCCGAACAGCCGCGCCGCGAGCCCGCCGTTGATGGCGGAGCGCTCTGTATCCGAGAACGATGTTTCAGCCACAATCTTGAGCGGTGCAAGATCACCGATCGGGAACGGCATGTCCGATCCCATCATGATCCGCTCGGCACCGACCACATCGGCGAGGAAGCGCAAGGTGCGCGGGTCCTGAACGATGGTGTCGTAATAGAGTGCGGCCAGCGCCGCATCGGGATCGCCGAGCTTTTCCTTGTCCAGCGAGTAGTTGCGACGCAGACGGCCGACCACGTAAGGCAGCGCCGCGCCGCCGATGCCGGCCACGATCTTGGCATTGGCGTAGCGAGTCACCGCGCCCGAATAGATCAGGCGCGACATCGCGATCAGCGTATCGGTGATACGGCCAACGGCATTCGCCATGCCGTAATCATGAACGCGGTCGTCTCCGCTCTCGAACACCGGATGAATGAAAATTACCGAACCGAGTTCGTTCGCGGCTTCCCAGAACGGCACGAGATCGGCATCGTCGAGCACACCGCTCTTGCCTTTCGGCTGGGTGCCGATCATCGCGCCCTTGAAGCCAGCCTTGTGCGCCTCGCGCAGCACCTCGGCGGCGAGCTTGCCGTTCTGCAGCGGCACCGTCGCCAGCGGAACGAAGCGTGGCTGATCCTGTGCCGCCTGCGCGAGGTGCGTGTTGATCAGGCGTGACCAGCGTGCGCCTTCATCGGCTGGCACCTCATAGGCGAACATGTCGAGCCAGCCGGCCACTACCTGGCGGTCGACCTTCTGCGTATCCATCCACTGCAAACGTCCTGGCAGATCGCTGAGCAGCTTCGACACCGGGCGCGTCGGCTTGCCGCCCGCGAATGAGAAGCCGAGGCTGGCGCCGTCCTCGATCAGGCGGATCGACGGGAAACTCGCCGCCTGCGAACGGATCGCTTCAAGCAGGCTCGGCGGCACAAGATGGGCGTGGCAATCGATAATCACGGAGTTGTCCTTGTCAGTTATTTTTGTTTGGCGGAGGCGACAGCGTCGCTGATCGCGGAAATGCGGATCGGCAGCTTCGAAACCGAAATCCCGAGACCGCGCACCGCGTCGTTGACGGCGTTCGAAACAGCCGCCGGGGCACCCATGTAGCCGCTTTCGCCGGCGCCCTTTTGACCGAGCACCGTGTAAGGCGACGGCGTGCAATGATGCACGATTTCGATCGTCGGTATCTCGTGCGACGACGGCAGCAGGTAGTCCATCAGGCTCTGGGTCAGCATCTGGCCCTCGCCGTCGTAAACATACTCTTCCAGCAATGCCGCGCCGATGCCGTGCGCGATCCCGCCGAGGGTCATGCCCCGCACGATGTGCGGATTGATCACCGTTCCGCAGTCATGACCGACGACGTAACGCCGGATCTCCGGCTTGCCGAGATCAGGATCGATCGCGATCAGCACCATGTGGAATTCGAACGAATGACATGGATACATCTGCACGCGGCCATTTTCCGGCAGCTTGGTGCCCGTCGGAACCTGGATCACATGAGTTGTTTCGAGACCCGGCTCCATTCCGGCCGGCAGCAGATGAAAGCTGCGATGGGCAATACCGACGAGATCGTCCCAATTGAGACGCCCCTCACCCTTCGTCGCCGACACGCCGCCGTTCGCATACTCAACGCTGTCTTCATCGCAGCCGAACTGGTGCGCCGCGATCTTGACGAGCTTGGCCTTGAGCTTTTGGGCCGCGTGGAATGCCGCGCCACCCAGCATGATCGCCATGCGGCTGCCGACCGGCGTATTCGACGGCAGCGACGCCAGCGAATCCGGGCGCACCACGCGAATGGTGTCGGGATTGATCTGGAGAACTTCGCCGACCACCGTCGCGACCAGGGTCTCATGCCCCTGTCCGGCCGATGTCGTATGGATCGCAACCGTGACGAATCCCACCCCGTCCACATTGATGCGGCAGGAATCCATCCAGGTGGTGGTCTTGTTCTTTTCGTTCAGAAGCGGCTCGAACGCAGAATTGCCGCCACTCGGCTCAAGGCACGTGGCAATGCCGATACCCGCCAGCATCCCCGACGCGCGCAGACGATCGCGCTCCTGCTTGAGGGCTTCATAGTCGGCATGAGCGACGACTTTCTCGACAACGGCCTGATAGTTGCCGCTGTCGTAACGGGTGCCGCTCGGGATCAGATACGGAAACTCATCGTGCTGGATTAGATTGCGCCGCCTGAGTTCGAGCGGATCGAGGCCGACCGCAACCGCGACCTTGTCCATCATCGTCTCGATGGCATAGTTGGTCGGCGACTGGCCGAAACCACGCACCGCTTCCTGCACCGCCTTGTTCGACGTGACGGATTGCGCGCGATACTGCACGCTGTTGATCTTGTAGGGACCGACGATGGCGCCGATCGGCTTGCCGAGCTGGAACGGCGCGCGGCCGGCATACCCGCCGGCGTTGTCCAGCGCCTTCATCTTCATCGAACGAACGATACCGTCGTCGTTGAAAGCAACCTCGATATCGAAAATGCGCTCGGGGCCGTGGGCGTCGCCGCTGCGCATGTTCTCGAGGCGATCCTCGATCAGCCGCACCGGGCGGCCGAGACGTCGCGACAGATGAGACACCAGCACCGTGTGCTTGATGCCGCGCTTGACGCCGTAGCTGCCGCCGACATCGACGTCCTGATGGACGCGGACGTTGTTGGCGGGAATCCGCAACGCGCGGGCAATCTGGTCGGGATACTTCGGCATCTGGATCGAGGCCCAGACGTCGAGCATGTCGCGCCATGAATCCCACGACGCCACGACGCCGAAGGTTTCGACCGGTACCGTGGAGTTGCGGCCCCAGGTGACGCGGAGCGACAGATGGCGCGGGCTGTCAGCGAAATCCTTTTCGACTTCGCCCCAGACGAACGTCTTGTCGAGCAGAATGTTCGAACCGTGCGCCGGATGGACCGGCGGGCTGTCCGGCTTCAGCGCTTCTTCAGCGCTGATGACGTAAGGCAGCGGCTCATAAGCGACGCGCAGTTTCTCGGTGGCGTCCTCGGCCTGCGCGCGCGTATCCGCGACCACAGCCGCGACCCACTCGCCGGCATAGCGGGTCTGCCCGACAGCGAGCGGATAGCGCTTGGCGTTGGGCGTATCGAGACCGTTCATCAGCGGTTCCACCGCCGTCGCCAACTCTTCGCCGGTGAGAACATAATGCACGCCGGGCATCGCCAGCGCGGCGGCGCAGTCGATCGACAGGATGCGTGCCGACGGATATTGCGACGGAAGAACCGCGACATGCAGCGTGCCTTCCGGCACGATGTCGGCCACGTAGTTGCCGCGGCCAGCCACGAAGCGGCGATCCTCACGGACGCGGCGGCTGGTCGAAACAAATCGAAAAGCGGACGAATCGGCGCTCATTTCGCGGTCCCTTCCACAGCGGCAGCCGGTCGCGGCGCATTGGACTTCCGCAACCGATCGGCCGCGAATTCGATCGCTTCGACGATCTGTCCATAGCCGGTGCAACGGCAGATGTTGCCGGAGATGGCCTCGAGAATGTCCTCGTGGCTTGGGCTCTGCGTCCGCTCAAGCAGCGCGTGGGCGCTGAGGATCATGCCGGGCGTACAGAACCCGCATTGCAAGCCGTGAGTCTCGCAGAATGCATCCTGCACCACGCTCATTTCGCCAGGCGCCGGTGCGACGCCTTCGATGGTCGTGATTTCGTAGCCGTCGGCCTGCGCAGCGAACATCAGGCACGAACGCACTGGCTCACCGTTGAGCAACACCGTGCAGGCGCCGCAAACACCATGCTCGCAGCCGGCATGGGTTCCGGTCAGCAGAAAATCCTCGCGCAGGGTATCGACCAGCGTCTTGCGCGGCTCGACATCTCCGGTGCGGCGAACGCCATTGATCGTCAGTTCGATTTTCATCGGGCAGCTCCCTGCGGCTTGCGGCCGGCGGCCCGGTCACGCGCATCCTCGAGTGCGCGCTTGCCGAGCGTCAGCGCCACGCGGCGGCGATAGGCAGCGCTCGCGTGCAGATCGTCCAGCGTTTCAAGATCGGCGGTCGCGGCAGCAACCGCGTCGGACAGCAATTTGGAATCGAGATCGGTGCCGACAAGCTGCGCCATATCGAGCTTCAGCGGCCGTTCGCCTGCACCGCCGATGCCAAGCGCGACTTCAATGCAGCGGCCATCATCGTCGAGCGCAACCTGCGCCGCGGCCGACACGAATGCGAAATCCGAGCGCCGCGCGCTGATTTCGTGAAAGCCGATCCCCATGCGCTTGTGCGTCCACACCGGAAAACGGACAGCGCTGATACATTCGCCCTGCCCGATGGCCGTCAACATCGGACCGATGAAGAAATCGTCGGCCGGCATCGATGTCGGCCCATCCGGACTCGTAATCTCGATATCGGCGCCAAGCGTTACGGCGACCAGTGGAATTTCCGCGGACGGATCCGCGTTTGCGATCGAACCGCCGACAGTGCCGCGATTGCGCGTCGGCGGATGGCCGACCCACGGCAGCACGGCGGCAAGCAACGGAAGCGACTTCTGCACGAGCGGATCGCGTTCGGCGAGAGCCTGCCGCGTCGTCGCGCCAACCACGATGGCGCCGTTGTCTTCGCAAATGCCCGACAGTTCGAGAATGCGCAGGATATCGACGAGCTTGGCGGGGCGTGCAAGCCGCATCGCCAGCATCGGAACGAGCGTCTGGCCGCCCGCGATCACCCGCGCGTCTTCATCGCCGGCGAGCAACTGGCACACTTCGGCGAGAGAGCGGGGCCTGACATATTCGAAGGGCGCGGGTTTCATCGCATCAACCGAGCAGAAGGCCGGCGATGACGGGCGAGAGCACCGAGATGGTCTGCGCTTTCATCAGCGGACCATCGACCTCGCTGGCTTTCTTCACAGCGACCCAATCGGCATCGGCGGCAAAGGAAGCCCATGCCGCCTTGCGCGCGTCTTCGCTGGCGAAGCGGGTCATGTAAGTGAACTTGCCATCTTCTTCCGGTGCCTTGAATGCGCCGACGAGTTCGATGCCATGGCGGGGGAAAAACTTCTTCGCGACTTCACCGACGAAGCGGCGGCGCATCGCGTCGGCACGGCCTTCGACGGCTTCATAAACACGGATTTCGTAGACCAAAACGCTCTCCCGGATTCGGCGATCATTCTGTTTTGCCGATGAGGGCGAGTAAGAAGTTTTGGGTCTGCATTGTCAAATAAAAACTGACGCAATTGGCCTAAAAACCGACTCCTTGAACTGATACAATCATACAATTGTACTTCTCGCAGCTGAGAAACTAGTGCAATCGAGCGTTCTGCGAGCGAACACGTGCCGACAACCGACCGTATTGTACCTTTCAGCGAATTGTCCTATAGGACAATTCGTCCGTAATGTTGCTAAATTGACCGAATGGTGACCGCACATGAATGAGTGGCTTCCGACACTATCCGCGAATGGCGGCCCGCGCTATCTCGCCTTTGTCGAGCAACTCGAGTCGGACATCGCGAACGGTCACGTCAAACCCGGGATGCGATTGCTGCCTCAGCGCGAGATGGCGCAGCGTCTCGGTGTCAGCGTCGGGACAATCTCGAAGGCTTACACGGAAGCCGAACGGCGCGGCCTGATTTCCGGCGAGGTCGGCCGCGGCACCTTCGTGCAAAAAGGCAAGGCGTCACCGCGGCCGCGTTACGGCGCGAACGAAACCACGATCAACCTCGCGTTGAACGTGCCGCCCTACACCGGCGAGGACGAAGCGATCGCGTCGGTGCTTGCGGACATCGCCGCGCAAGGCGAGATGGCGAACCTTCTCGGCTACCTGCCCCATCAGGGCATGCGCAGCCATCGCGAAGCAATGGTGATGTGGCTGTCGTCGCTCGGCGTCACCGCCGACCCGGATCAATTGTTCATCACCCATGGCGGGCAGCATGCGATTTCGGTCGCGCTCAGCCTCACCATCGCGCCGGGCGATGTGATCCTCACCGAACGTTTCACCTATTCGGGCATGATCGCCCTCTCCGCCCAGCACAAGTATCGTCTGCACGGCGTCGAGACCGACGAGCACGGCCTCGTCCCCGAAGCACTCGACCGCGCGTTTACTGAAACGGGCGCGCGCGTGCTGTTCTGCATGCCGACGCTGCAGACGCCGATGGGATCGGTGATGCCGGAAGAGCGCCGCGATGTCATCGCGGACATCGTGCGCAAGCACAATGCCTTCCTGGTCGAGGACGATGCCTACGCGTTTCTGTTCACCGCGCCGCCGCGGCCGGTGTCGCTGCGAATTCCCGAACGCAGCTTCTATCTCGTCAGCTTCGCGAAATGTCTCGCGCCGGGTTTGCGCATCGCGGCAATGATCGCGCCGGATTCATTCCGCGACCGCTGCAACAACGCGATCCGCGCCACCGGCTGGATGGCGACGCCGGTGATGGCGGAGGTCGTCAGCCGCCTGATCCACAATGGCGACCTGCTGCGGCAGGCCAAGCGCAAGCGTGAGAAAGCCGCGATCCGCAACGAGATCACCAGCCGGGTGCTCGGCGAATGGCTGCCGCCGCTGACCACGCCGCCGGGCTTTCATCGCTGGATGCCGCTGCCCGCCGGCCGCACCGTGCTGGCGCTGGTAACACAGGCCGCGCACGCAGGAATTACTTTGGCGCCGCCCGGCGCATTGCAACAGGTCGATCGCGGCACGCTCGGCGTGCGGCTGTGCCTCGGCCATCCGCCGACGGAAGCCGAACTGGAAAAAGCGATGACCGACATTCGCCGGATCCTCGATATGACCGAGACGATTTCGTTCGTCTGAGGCACTGACCCTCAGCACGTCATGGCCGGATTTATTCCGCCCATCCACGTCTTAGGGAGGTTGCAGCAGAAAAAGGCGTGGATGGCCGGGACAAGCCCGGCCATGACGAAAAAAGATTCTGACTATCAGTCGGCGGTCCAGCCACCGTCGATGACCAGCGACGACCCGGTCATCAGCGCCGACGCATCGCTGGCGAGAAACACGATCCCGCCCATCAGGTCTTCCACCGTGCCGATGCGGCCGAGCTTGATCTTGGCGACCACGCTCGCCTTGAATTCGGCATTCTCGAAAAACGGCCGCGTCATCGGCGTTTCGATAAACGTCGGGCACAGCGTGTTGACGCGGATGCCATGGCCCGCGAGATCGAGCGCCATCGCCTTGGAGAAACCCTCCATCGCCCATTTCGAGGCGCAATAGAGCGAACGGTTGGGGCCGCCGACATGGCCCATCTGCGACGACATGTTGATGATCGAGCCCGGCAACCCCGCCGCGATCAGGCGGCGCGCCACCGCCTGCGCGGCAAAGTACGCCGCGCGGACGTTGAGATTCATCACCGCGTCGAAATCCTCCACCGAAACATCGGTGACGGATTTCGGCCGGTTGGTGCCGGCATTGTTCAGGAAAACGTCGTAAGCCTCTCGCGCAGCAATCGCGGCACCGAACGCTTCGACATCGGTCACGTCGATCGCCAGCGTATCCGCTGCCTGCCCGCGCGCGCGGATCGCAGCGGCCGCCTCCTCGATCTCGTTCACGGTGCGCGCGCATAACGTGACATGCGCGCCCGCTTCCGCCAGCGCCGCTGCGGCGGCAAGGCCAATGCCCCGCCCCGCGCCGGTGACCAGCGCGCGGCGGCCATCGAGCCGCAGCGACGGTGTTGTCGGAAGCGGCTCGCCGCTCATTCGGCGGCGCTCGCGTAAGGCACGTTGCGGCCGCCGTAGCGGCGGACGCGGACGTTGGCCTGTTCGGCATGACCCGAGAACCCTTCGAGCATGCACAGCCGCGAGCAGTACTCGCCGATCATCGCGGATGCTTCGTCGGTCAGCACGCGCTGATAGGTCACGGTCTTGAGGAACTTGCCGACCCACAACCCGCCGGTGTAGCGCGCCGCTTTCTTGGTCGGCAGCGTGTGGTTGGTACCGATCACCTTGTCGCCGTAAGCGACGTTGGTGCGCGGACCGAGGAACAACGCGCCATAGTTGGTCATGTTCTTCAGGAAATAATCCGGATCGCGGGTCATCACCTGCACATGCTCGGAAGCGATGAAGTCGGCTTCCTTGACCATCTCCTCCTCGGAGTCGCACACGATCACTTCGCCGTAATCTTCCCAGGCCTTGGCGGCAATCGCGCCCGTCGGCAGAATCTTGAGAAGACGCTCGATCTCGGCCATGGTTTCGCGGGCGAGCTTTTCCGAATTGGTCAGCAGGATCGCCGGGGAGTTCGGCCCGTGCTCGGCCTGACCCAGGAGGTCAGTCGCGCACATCTCGCCATCGACACTGTCGTCCGCGATCACCAGCGTCTCGGTCGGCCCGGCGAACAGGTCGATGCCGACGCGGCCGAACAGTTGCCGCTTGGCTTCGGCGACGAACGCATTGCCGGGGCCGACCAGCATGTCGACTGGCGCCATCGTTTCGGTTCCGAGCGCCATCGCGCCGACCGCCTGAATCCCGCCGAGACAATAGATTTCGTCGGCGCCCGCCAGATGCTGCGCGGCGACGATCGCCGGCGCCGGCTTGCCCTGGAACGGCGGCGCGCAGGTGACGATGCGCTGCACGCCCGCCACCTTCGCGGTGATCACCGACATATGCGCGGAGGCAAGCATCGGATACTTGCCGCCCGGCACATAGCTGCCGACCGAATTGACCGGCAGGTTCTTGTGGCCGAGCACCACGCCCGGCAGCGTCTCGACCTCGATGTCCTTCATCGACTCGCGCTGCTTCTGGGCGAAGTTGCGCACCTGCGCCTGCGCGAACTTGATGTCGTCGAGATTGCGCTGCGACAGTTGCGCGAGACATGCCTTGATCTCGGCGTCGGTGAGCCGATAGTCCTTGCGGTCCCAGTTGTCGAACTTCAGCGACAGTTCGCGCACGGCGGCGTCGCCGCGCTTTTCGATATCGGCGAGGATGCTCTCGACCGACGCGCGGACCTTGGAATCGTCCTCGGCGCGCTGGGCGGCATCGCGGCCACGCTTGAGATGTCTAGCCATGATCGAACTCCGCTTTACTTGATCGCCTGAGGATTGATCGGCGATCCGGCCGCGCCGGGCAGATGCAGCGGCGGCGCGGTGAAGAAGAATTCATACACCTTGTCCTGCGCGCAGTCTTCCGCAAGCTCCTTGAGGTAGAAAATCTCGCCCATCGAAATGCCGATCGCCGGGATCACCACCCAATGCCACGGCTGGTTGGCCTCGTTGGTTTCGTTCGGCCGAACTTCGCAGCCCCAGGTGTCGGTGCAGATCGCGGCAATGTCCTTCTCGCGGATCCAGTAGCAGGTCTCGAACGCCACGCCCGGCGCGTCGCCGCCACCGTAACCGGCCCAGTCCTTCTTCTTCAGGCAGCGTTCCTGATGGCCGGTGCGGATGATGACGAAATCGCCCTTGCGGATTTCGACGCCCTGCTGCTTGGCGCAGGCATCGAGATCGGCGTTGGTGATTGCATAGCCGTCATCGAGCGACTCGACGCCCTTGAAGCGCGCGATGTCGAGCAGCACGCCGCGGCCCGCCATCTTGGCGCGGACATGCTCGATGCCGAGCTTCTTCGCGCCGCGCGCGTCGACCAGCGTCGCGTCATAGCCGTTATACATCTTGTCGCCATAGAAGATGTGGCAGAGCGCGTCCCACTGGGTCGACGCCTGACACGGCATGTTGATGGCGTCGTCGGCGTAACGCAGGTACGGCGACGGCGTATCCTGATTGCCGGCAGCGGCGTCGGTGCCGGTGGCGAGCATGGTGTGGATCGGATTCCACCGGCCGCCGAACAGGCCGGACTGGATCGGCTCCTTGAGCGACAGGCCGAGCGAGAACACCTTGCCCTTCTTGATCAGCTTGCCGGCATTGACGACGTCTTCGGGCGACACGTTGTTCAGCGTGCCGATCTGGTCGTCCTTGCCCCAGCGGCCCCAGTTGGAGAGCTTCTTGGAGGCTTCGTCGATCGCGGCTCTGTTGACTTTCATGGTCGGTATCCTTGTTTATTTATCGACTGATAATTTCATCGGCACATCGGTGCGAAGCCCCCAGCCCGCATCAGATCAAACCGAGCAATAACGTTCCTTGATCTCGTCATCGGCGAGAAGCGCCTTGGCGGTCGCGTGGTGAACCACTGAACCCTGATCGAGCACATAGGCGCGATCGGCAATATCGAGCGCGAGTTCGACGTTCTGCTCGACCAGCAGGATCGTGGTGCCCTGCTGCTTCATGGTGCGGAACAGTTCGAACATTTCGTCGACCAGCACCGGCATGATGCCCTCGGACGGCTCGTCCAGCATGATGAGATCGGGCTTGGCGATCATCGCGCGGGCGATCGCCAGCATCTGCTGCTCGCCGCCGGACATGGTGACGGCTTCCTGGTCGAGGCGTTCGGCGAGACGCGGGAAGATCTTGGCGATCTCCTCGATCAGTGCGACTTCCTGCGTCTTCAGCGGCGACGCGACGAGGCCGAGGCGCAGATTCTCGCGCACCGACAGGCCCTGCACGATGCGGCGCTCTTCCGGCACGTAGGCCAGCCCGCGCGCGAACCGGCGATGCGCCGGCTGGCCGAGCATGTCCTCGCCCTTGAAATTGACATGGCCGCGCGTCTTGTCGAGCAGGCCGATGATCGATTTCAGGGTCGTGGTCTTGCCGGCGCCGTTGCGGCCGATCAGGCAGACGATCTCGCCCTTGTTGACCTCGAGCGCCACGTCCTGAAGCACATGGCTCGCGCCGTACCAGGCATTGAGATTGGAAACGCTCAACATCCGTCAGTGCTCCCGCTGGCCGAGATAGACGCGCTTGACCTGCTGGTCCTGCCGCACCTCGGTGGGCGTGCCGTCCGCCAGCAACTCGCCGTGATGCAGAACCAGCACGCGGTCGCTGATGCCCATCACCAGTTTCATCTTGTGTTCGACCAGAATGACCGTGCGCTCCTTGGCGAGCTTGACGATCAGATCCATCATCACCCGGGTTTCTTCCGGGCTCATGCCGGCGGTCGGCTCGTCAAGCAGCAGCAGGCGCGGATTGCTCGCCAGCGCCATGCCGATTTCGAGCGCGCGCTGTTCGCCGTGCGCCAGCGTCTTGGCGACGCGGTCGCGGCAATGCCACAGACCGACCTGCGACAGCAGCGCGTCGGCCTTCTCGGCGAGACCGGGCAACCTGGCGCGCGGCCGCCAGATGTCGTAACGCGACACCAGCGCCTGCAATGCGACGCGGACGTTCTCGCGCGTCGTCAATTGCGGGAACACGTTGGTGATCTGGAACGACTTGGCGATGCCCATATGGGCGAATTCGTGCTGGGCGACATTGGTGACGTCGCGTCCCTCGAATTCCACCTTGCCCTCCGACGGCGGAAACGCGCCCGACAGCAGGTTGAAATAGGTGCTCTTGCCGGCGCCGTTCGGCCCGATGATCGAGGTGATGGCGCCGCGCGGGAACGCCGCCGAAATGTTGCTCAGCGCCCGGAACTTGCCGAACATCTTGCTGACGCCGTGGGTGCGCAGGATCACCTGCGAGTTATCGAGCGTGCTCATGGCTTGATCCTCTTCAGGATCGTGCCCCAGATTCCGGCGGGGAAGAACAACACGCAGACCACGAACACCGCTCCGACGATCAACTGCCAATGGATGGTCCACAGCGACACCAGGTTTTCCAGCAGGAGGAAAACGGCGGCGCCGACGAATGGACCGAAGAAGGTTCCCATGCCGCCGAGCAGCGACATCATCACCGCCATGCCCGACGTTTCGTAATACAGCATCTCGATCGGCACGATCGACAGTTGCAGCGCCGCCAGCGCGCCGGCGAGGCCGCAGAACGCGCCCGACAGGATGAAGGTGATGAGGCGCGTCAGCGTGACGTTATAGCCCGACGCGCGCGCCCTCGCCTCGTTCTCGCGCACCGCCTCGATCACCGCGCCGAACGGCGACGCCAGAATTCGCGACAGCGCGAACAGCGCCAAAATCACGAAGGCGGCGATGACGTAATAGCGCGTCAGCGGATTGAGGAAGTCGAACTCCATGCCGAAGATATTGATGTTGTGCACGTTGATGCCGCGCAGGCCGTTCTCTCCGCCGGTCCAGTCCACCGCCTGATAGAACAGGTAGTAGACGCATTGCGCCAGCGCCATCGTCACCATCGCGAAGTAGATGCCGCGGGTCCGGATCGCGAGCGCGCCGATCGCCGCCGCCATCACCGCGCCGCTCACGGTGCCGACCGCGATCGCCGCGTACCACGGCAGATGGAAATGCACGATGGCGATGCCGCACAGATAGGCGCCGGTGCCGAACAGCGCGGCATGGCCGAACGACAGCAGGCCGAGGAAGCCGAACAGCAGGTTGAAGCCGAGCGCATAGAGCCCGTAGATCAGGATGCTGGCGGCCAGCGCCTTGAACGGCATGATCAGCGGGAACACCAGCACGAACAGGCTCGCCAGCAGCGCGCGGTGGCGCTTGGCGAATTCGAACCAGCCCTTCGACGGCACCGAGGTATCGGCCATGGTTTGCGACAGGTCGTTCATGGTCATCTCAGCTCATCAAACCGGCGCGGCCGAAGAAGCCCTGCGGACGCACCAGCAGCACGATCGCCATCAGTGCGAAAATCGAAACCTTGGCCATTTCCGGCGCGAACAGCGAGGTCATGCTGACGACGACGCCGACCAGAAGGCCCGCGATCACCGCGCCGCCGATCGAACCCATGCCGCCGACGACGGTGACGACGAAGGCCTCGGCCAGAATGGTCGAGCCCATTTCCGGGATCACGCCCTGCAACGGCGCCGCCAGCACGCCGGCCAGACCGGCGATGCCGGTGCCGATGCCGAATACGACCAGCCACACCCGAGAAACGTCCACGCCGAGCACGCGGACGATCTGCGGATCGCGCGCGCCGGCCCGGATGATAAGGCCGAAGCTGGTGCGCTCAAGGAACAGCCACAGCGCGATCAGCACCGCCGCGGCGGCACCGAGCACGAACAGGCGATACAGCGGGAAATAGCCGATGCCGATATTGACCGCGCCCTGCAGCAGCTCAGGCGTGTCGAACGGATAGCCGGTCTTGCCGAAGGCGATGCGCACCAGTTCGACCATGATGTAACTCAGGCCGAAGGTCAGCAGCAGCGGATAATCGATGCCGCGCCCGTACAACGGCCGCACCAGGAAGCGTTCGACGATCAGGCCGATGATGCCCACCGTCAGCGGCGTTATCACCAGCGCCAGCCAGAAATTTCCGCCGAGCATCAGCACGAACAGCCCGACATAGGCGCCGACCATGAAGAACGCGCCGTGCGCGAAGTTCACCACCGTCAGCATGCCGAAGATCAGCGACAGGCCGATCGCGAACAGCACGTAGATCGAACCCAGCGCGAGGCCGGTGAACAGTTGCAAGGCAAGGAGGTCGAATGTCATGCCAGCCATGGAAAACTCCAAAAGCGGTACGCGCCATCATGGCGCGTACCGTAGTTTTGAAAACTGCGATCAGCTCTTGTGGCCGAGCTCTTCGCAGGTCCGCAGGTTCTTTTCGCTCGGCTCGTCGGTGGCGAGGACGTTGAACACGTCGGCAGGCCCCTTCTCCGGCTTCGACTTCGATTCGATGATGAGCACCGACTGCACCGCCTGGTGGTCGCACTTGCGGTAGTATTCGGGGCCCTTGTAGTAGTCGTATTTCAGCGCCTCGACAGCCGCGATCACCTTGTCGGTGTCGAGCGTGCCGGCCGCCTTCGCGCCCATCAGCAGCGTCATGATGCCGGCATAGCCGAGCGCGCCGTAATCCGACGGCAGCTTGCCGTCATGCATCTTGCGGAAGCGGTCGTTGAAGGCCTTGGCCGACGGAACCTTGTCCTCGATGCCCCAGTAATAGGACGTGCCGCCGATGACGCCATCGAACGCCTGCGCGCCCGCCGCGAGACGGCCGGTGAACAGCAGGATCGGCGCGATGATCTTCATCTGCTTCTTCATGCCGAAATCGGTCGCCTGCTTCAGCGATATCTGCTGGTCGCGGCCAAAATTGTTGATGCAGAGGATGTCGGGCTTCAGCGCCTGGATGCGCGGCAGCAGCGCCGAGAAGTCGGTGGTGCCGAGCGGATGGCGGATGTCGGCCAGAGTCTCGACGCCGAACTGCTTGCCGGCGGCCTGGAAGCCGCGCACCATTTCGTGGCCGTAAGCGTAGTCGGCGGTGAGGAAGACAACCTTCTTGCCGAACTTCGGGAAGGCATAGCGGCCGACCGCGCCGGCGGTGAGGTGCGGGGCCAGCGCCTCGTGGAAAGTGTACTTGCTGAAGTCCTTCGCTTCGTTGATCTCGTCGGACTGGCTGATCGAATTGTAGATGATCTTGCGTTCCTTGCAGACGTTGTTCACCGCAAGCTGCACCGACGCCGACAGACTGCCGACGATGAAGCTCACCTTGTCCTTCTCGATCAGTTCGAGCGCGCGGGTGGCTGCTTCACCGGGATTGAGCTTGTCGTCGCGCACCAGCAGCTCGGCCTTGCGGCCGTTGAGGCCGCCGCCCTCGTTGAACTCGGCGATCGCGACCTGCGCGGCGCGGACCTGATCCTGCGCCTCGGTGCCGTAGGGGCCGGTCAGCGGAACCGGGAAGCCGACCTTGATGGTGCCTTCGTCGGCGCGAACGATGTTGATGCGGAAAGGCGAGACCGCCAGTGCAGCGCCAACGCTGGCCGTCGTCAGCAGGCGGCGGCGGGAAATCGAATGGGAGCCGATGATTTTTTTCGTCATGTATTCCTCCGTCAGGTTTTCATTGTCGTTGGTATGGGTATTTTCAAACTCAGATACGGCCAAGGGCCGTCAGAATCAGCTTCGGCGTCAGCGGAATTTCCGTAATGGTCACGCCGAACGGTGACAAAGCGTCGTTCACCGCGTTCGACACCGCAGCCGCCGCTCCGGCGGTGCCGGCCTCGCCCGCGCCCTTGGCGCCGAGTTCGGATTCCAGCGTCGGCGATACCACGTGCCCGACCTCGATGTCCGGCATCTCGACCGACATTGGAACCAGATAGTCCGCCATGTTGGCGTTGGTGAGCTGGCCGCGCTCATCATAGATGCAATGCTCGAACAGCCCGGCGCCGAGACCCTGCACGATCCCGCCGCGAATCTGTTCGTCGACCAGTTGCGGATTGATGATGGTGCCGCAGTCCTCGACCATCCAGTGCTTCAGCAGCTTGATCAGGCCGGTGTTGGTATCGACCTCGATCCACGACGCCTGAATGCCGTTGGTGAATGCGAATGGATACTGGCGCGGCACATAATGACGGGTCGCCATCAGTTCGGGCTGAAGTCCCGGTGCCATCGTGTCTGGCCGGAAATAAACGATCCGCGCCAGTTCCGGCAGATCGATGCGCTGCTGGCCGTCTTGTGCGCCGACGACCACGCCATCGACAATGTCGAAATCCTCGGGCTTGCCCTGAAGAATGTGAGCGGCGACATCGAGAATATTGCTGCGCAGCGCCTTCGCCGCCTGCAACGCGGCTTCACCGGCGATGCCGGTGCCGCGCGAGGCCCAAGTGCCGCCGCCATAAGGCGTGTTGTCGGTATCGCCGAGGGTGACGCGCACCCGGTTCATCGATACGCCCAGCACGCTGCCGACGATCTGCGCGGTCAGCGATTCCGAGCCCTGCCCCTGTTCGGTAAGGCTGGTCTGGCAAGTCACCGAGCCGGACGCCTCGAGTTTCACCGTCACGCCGTCCTGCGACGAGATGCGCGCGCCGCCGACGCCGTAGAACGCCGCGCTCGGATTGGTGATTTCGATGAAGGTCGCGATCCCGATGCCGCGATAGATGCCCTTCTTGCGCAGTTCGGCCTGCTCGGCGCGCAGCCCGTCGTAATTCATCATCGCCGCGAGCTTGTTCAGTGCTACGTGATGGGACAGTGCTTCGAACTTCAGGCCCGCCGGTGAATCGCACGGATAGGCGTCGTCGGGAATGAGATTGCGGCGGCGGATTTCCAGCACGTCCATGCCGATCGCCTGCGCCGCCATGTCGACCAGCCCCTCGGTCACCGAACAGGCGACCGGATGGCCGACGCCACGGTACTGGCACATGACGTTCTTGTTCTGGAACACGACATGGGCGCGGGCGCGATAATTCGGCGTGGTGTACTGGCCGCCGACGAGGTTGACGATCTGGTTGGCCTCGATCGCGCTGGTGCGCGGATACATCGAATACGGCCCGACGCCGGTGAGATCGTCGATCTCGAAGGCGTTGATCTTGCCGTCGTTGTTGACGCCGATCTTGCCGCGGCAGATGTGGTCGCGGGCGTGAATGTCGGTGTTGAAGCTCTCGATCCGGTCGGCCACGAACTTGATCGGGCGCCGCAGCAATTTCGACAGCGCACAGGTCGCCATCTCGTCGGCGTAGATGTGGACCTTGATGCCGAACGATCCGCCGACGTCCTTGCACAGCACGCGCACCTGCGCTTCGTCCAGCGCGAGATGCTTGGCGACGATGTTCTGCACCATGTGCGGCGCCTGGGTGCCGAGGTACACCGTCATCCGCGCTTCGCCGACGCTCCAGTCGGCCACGATCGAACGCGACTCCAGCGTCACGCCGGTATGGCGGCCGAACAGGAATTCGACATCGATGACTTTGTCGGACTCCGCGAACGCCTTGTCGACGGCGCCGGCATCGAGCGTGCGGGTGAAGGCGAGATTGTCGCCGAGATCGGGATGGATGACCGGCGTCGAAGGATCAAGCGCGGTCCGTGGATTGACCACCGCCGGAAGCTCTTCGTAATCGACGATCACGCGCTCGGCGGCGTCTTCGGCCTGCGCGCGGGTCGAGGCGACGATGGCGGCGACCGCTTCGCCCTGCCAGCAGGCGCGATCGACGGCAATGGCGTGTTGCGGCGCCGACTTCAGCCCCTTCATGTGAGACAGCACGCCGACCCACGGCGTGATGACCTTCGCCAGTTCCGCGCCGGTCACCACGGCGACCACGCCGGGCATCTTTTTCGCGTCGGTCGCGTCGATGCTGACGATTTTCGCGTGAGCGTAAGGCGAGCGCAGATAGACGACATGCGACATGCGCGGCAGCACGATGTCGCTGACATACTGGCCGCGCCCTTGCAGCAGCCGGTCGAGATTGGGCCGCGGCACGGTCTTGCCGATATAGGAATTCGGCCGGTCGAGCACCGACAGGCCGGGCTTGTGGGTATCGGCGCTCACGATGCCCGCTCCAGCCGCGCGAGCGCGGTCGTTTCCACAGCGTCGACGATCGAGTGATAGCCGGTGCAGCGGCAGTAGTTCCCCGACAGATGCTCGCGGATGCGGTCGCGATCCGGCTTCGGCTCGCGCGACAGCAGGTCCTGCGCGGTGATCAGCATCGCCGGCGTGCAGAAGCCGCATTGCAATGCGTTGCGGGCCTTGAAGGCTTCCTGAAGATCGGCGATCTCGCCGGTGTCCGACAGTCCCTCGATGGTTTCGACCACAGCGCCTTCGGTCTGAATCGCCAGCATCAGGCAGGACCGGACGATGTCGCCATTCACCCGCACGGTGCAGGCGCCGCACACGCCGTGTTCGCAGCCGACATGGGTGCCGGTGAGATCGAGATGTTCACGCAGGAAGTCGGCGAGGTTGAGCCGCGGCAACACGTGCGCATCGACGCGCTCGCCATTGACCGTGAGCGAGATCGGCACCGGTGTCGTCATGCCAGCTTCCTCAATTCGAGATCGGGCCGTTCTAGCAGGGTGACGACACAACGTTCCATCAATTGCCGGGCGAAATAACGGCGCATCGACGCGGTCGCCTGCTGATCCTCCTGCGGATCAAGTTCGCCATCGAGCGCCGCTTGCGCTTGCGCCAGCATCGCCGCCGTCACCGGCTTGCCGACGAGATGCCGCGCGGATGCCGCCAGCACCGGCTTGTCGCCGACCGCGAAGAAGGCGAGCCGCAGATCGGTGAACGCATCGCCGTCGATAACGGCCTGCGCCGCCAATCCGGCCATCGCGTAATCGCCCGAGCGGCGGGCATATTCATGAAAGAACGGACGCGAGCCCGTTTTGCCGACCGGCACTTCGACCGCGACCAGCAGTTCTGCCGGTGCAAGCTGCGTCTCGTAGATGCCGGCGAAAAAATCCTCGGCCGCGATCCGCCGTTCGCCGCCCTGCCCGCGCACCACGATGGTGGCGCCGAGCGCAACGGCACAGGCGGGTAATTCGGAAGCCGGGTCGGCATGGGCGAGACTGCCGCCGATCGTGCCGCGATTGCGAATCGCCGGATGCGCGACGTGGTGGATCGCATCCGTCAGCAGCGGCGCGTGAGTGGCGATCTCCGGCGAGGTCTGCACCTCGGCGTGTCGCGTCAGCGCGCCGATCCGCAAAACATAGCCCGCGACGGTGACGCCGCGCAGCTCGGACAGCGCGTTGATATCGACGATCCATTCGGGAGCTGACAGGCGGAGATTGAGAGCCGGCATCAGGCTTTGGCCGCCGGAGAGCACTTTCGCCTGGTCGCCATGCTGCGCAAGCAAAGACAGCGCCTCATCGACGCTGGACGCACGCGCATAGCTGAAAGCCGGAGCTTTCATCAGTCTTCCCCTCCCTAGGCTCATTTCCGGATGAGCGTTGGCGCGGATTAGACGGCGCGTCACGCCAAACGTCAAGCTTGTTTATCGAACGATTATTTCCGACTTCTTATTTATCACCCGACTGGTGAACAAAAAATTGCGGGACGGGCGCGACGAAAGTCTCACAACCGGAACGCGATCAGCCGAGCCGTTCACGTTGCGGAGCGGCATGACGGATGCGCATCGCCACGCGATTGTCGCGGCGCACAACGCTTTGGCGGATAGGGAAAACCGTGCGGCCGCTAACGGCGCGCGGCGCGTCGGCCCGGCGCGCCAAAGCGCTGACGGAAAGCGCTTTGCGCGCGTTTCGCTTCGGCGGCGAGGATATCGGCGAACGCCGCGGCGGCCGGCGACATCGCCTTGCGCGACGGTTCGATCAAAACGAACTCCGAATAGAAAGGCGGATCGTTGAGCGGCCGGATGTCGAAGCGCCCGCCGTCGAGGTCGGATACCATCATGATGAACGGCAGGATCGCGACCCAGTCGCTCGCTGCGACAAATTGCAGCGTACCCATCATCGCATCGAGTTCGAGCCGCTGCGTGACCGTGACGCCGTTGGTAGCGAAATAGGTTTCGATGCTGCGGCGGCGCGTGTTCTGCATCCCCGGCAGCACCACTTTCAACGGACCGAGCGTCGCCAGTTTGACCGCCGCGAAACCGCCGGCATCGTCGCGCCTGGCCCGCACCAGCACCTCGCGGTCGCGCGCGATCAGCCGGTGCGAAATTCCCACCGCGCCCTCGAAGGCCGGAACCACCGCGAAATCCAGTTCGCCCTTCAGGATCATGTCGGTGAGCACACCCGAGTAAGCCTCTATCACGCTGATCTCGGATCCCGGCGCGGAACCGAGAAACGTCTCCAGCGCCGGCGTCAGGATCGAGCGCGTGAAGGTCGGCATCAATCCGACCCGGATCGCGCCGCCGATGCGGTTGACGGCGACGCTCTGCCGCGCGGCATCGAGCTTTTTCAACACATCGACACATTCGGCGTAATACTTTTTGCCGACGAGGGTCGGCGCGACTTCGCGGCCCTGGCGCTCGAACAGCGCAACGCCGAGTTCGGCCTCAAGCTGCTTGACGTGCTGGGAGATGCCCGACTGCGTCGCGCCCTCGCGCTCGGCGGCTGCGGTGAATGAGCCCTCCTCGTACACCGCGACGAACGATCGGATCTGGCGCAGCGAGGTCATTTTATCCATCAAATTTTCTAATGCGAGAAAGTAGGAATAATCATTTTTCTAATATGACACAATCACTACCCTGCGCCATCCGCCAAACACTGTTTCAGGAAAACGCACGATGAACCTTGGCTTTTTCACCATGCCGATCCACCCGCTGACCAAGGACTGGCGCCAGTCGCTGGCCGAGGATCGTGAAGCCTTCCTGCTCGCCGACGAACTGGGGTTCACCGAGGCCTATGTCGGCGAGCACGTCACCGACAAGGCGGAGAACATCACCTCCTGCGTGACGTTCCTTGCCTGGATCGCCGCCGCCACCAAGAACATCAAGCTCGGCACCGGCACGGTCAACATGCCGAACGCGCATCCGGCCGCCGTCGCCGCGAGCCTCGCGATGCTCGATCACATGCTCGACGGCCGTCTGATCTTCGGCATCAGCCCCGGCGGCCTGCTGTCCGACGCCGAGCTGTTCGGCAATCTCAATTTCAACCGCAACGAGATGTTCCTCGAAGCGATCAATCATGTGCTCGACATCTGGACCCATGAGCCGCCCTACAACCTGCCGGGCAAATACTGGACGATCTCGACCGAGCGCACGCTGATCAAGGAGATCGGTCAGGGCTATATCCCGAAGCCGTTGCAGCGCCCTCACCCGCCGATCGTGGTTACCGCCGTCGCGCCCTTCTCGAAGGGCGTCACTGAAGCTGCGGCGCGCGGCTGGGAGCCGATCTCCGCCAACTTCCTGATGCCGGCATGGGTGAAAAGCCACTGGCCGAAATATGTCGAAGGCTGCGAGCGCGGCGGCCGTCCCGCCGATCCGGCCAACTGGCGCGTCGCCAAGAGCGTGTTCGTCGCCAAAGATGCGGCGACGGCGAAGGCCTATGCCACCGATCCGGACGGACCGTACGTCAACTATTACCGCTCGCTGTTCACCAAACTGAAGAAGAACGGCCGCATCGAACTGTTCAAGACCCGCCGCGATCAGCCTGACGATGAAGTGACACTGGAGATGATCTGCGACAAGTTGATCATCCACGGCACGCCGGATAGCGTCGCCGACCAGATTCTCGCGTTCCAGGAAGAAGTCGGTACCTTCGGCACCCTTCTTTATGCCGGAAAGGACTGGAAGGATCGGGAGCTTGGGCGCCAGTCGATGATTCTCACCGCCGAGAAGGTGATGCCTCTGGTCAACGTCGGCGCGCGGAGTCAAAAAGCAACCGCCGCGGAGTAGCGGCGCAACAACAACAAGAGGAGCGCTCCTTGGCTCTCAGTGATCGTATTCCCTATCAGGCCCTCGTCGATCGTCCGAAACTCACGCTGCCCGGCGGCAAGAAGCTCGCGGTGTGGGTGATCCTCAATGTCGAGGAATGGCGGATCGAAAACGCGATGCCGCGAACCGTGCTCAGTCCGCCGATGGGCCAGCCGTTGCAGCCCGACGTGCCGAACTGGGCATGGCATGAATACGGGATGCGCGCCGGGTTCTGGCGGCAGTTCAAGGCGCTGACCGACCGCAACATTCCGACGACGCTGGCGGTCAACGCTAACGTCTGCAATTCCTATCCGCGCGTGACGGCGGCGGCGCGCGACGCCGGCTTCGAGTTCATGGGCCACGGTTTCCTGCAAGGGCCGATGCACAAGCTCGACAACCAGCCCGACGCCATCAAGCGTGCCGTCGACACCATCGCCGCCTATACCGGCAAGGCGGTGCGGTCATGGGAAAGCCCCGGCCTCACCGAGACCGTCGACACTCTCGACCTGCTGCGGAAAAACGGCGTCGAATACGTCGCCGACTGGGTGATCGACGATCTGCCGCAGGACATCGAGACGCCGCACGGCACCATCACCACGATCCCCTACACCGTCGAGACCAACGACATCGTCGTTCACGCTCTCCAGCATCTGCCGTCCGAGCAGTTCCTGCAGCGCGGCATCGACCAGTTCGACCGCCTTTATCTTGAAGGCAACGACAACGCCCGGGTGATGGCGATTTCGATTCACCCCTACATCACCGGCGTGCCGCACCGGATCAAATATCTCGAGCAGTTGCTCGATCATGCCGTCAGCCATGACGGCGTCGCGCTGATGACAGCGAGCGAGATCGGCGACTGGTATCGCGGCCAGATGGCCGGCCTTAAAAAATAACCTCGGGAGTTCACCCATGATCAGGGCCGCAATCATCGGTCTCGGCTGGTGGGGACAAACCATCGCCGCGAGTCTCGCCACCAGCGACGTGATTAGGCCGGTGCTCGGCATCGACCCGCTCGAAGGCGCCCGCGCCAAGGCCGCCGCCACAGGACTGCAAACCGCGGCGCAGTTCGAAGACGCGCTGGCGCGCCCGGACATCGAGGCCGTGATCCTGTGCACGCCGCAGGACCGCCACGCCAGACAGATCGAAGCCGCCGCCCGCGCCGGGCGTCACGTGTTTTGCGAAAAACCGCTGTGCACCACCGGGCGCGACGCCGAACGCGCGCTTGCCGCAGTCAAGGCGGCGAACGTGCAGATCGGCATCGGCCACGAACGGCGCTTCGAGCCGGCGGTGATCGAGATGCGCAAGCGTTACGCCGACGGCGAGTTCGGCATGGGCCTCGTGGTCGAAGGCAATTTCAGCCAGGACAAGTTTCTCAACCTGCCACGTGACAACTGGCGGCTGTCAAAGGCGGAGAATCCGGTCGGCCCGCTGTCTGCCACCGGAATTCATATGGTCGATCTGTCGATCGCGATTCTCGGCAAGCCGGTGAAGGTGTGGGCGCGGCTCGCAACGCTGGGCAGCGACTTCGCCAACGGCGATACGCTGACGATCACGCTCGGCTTCGAGAGCGGCGCGACCGCGCTGCTCACCGCCGTGCTGGCGACGCCGTTCATGGGGCGGCTGGCACTGCTCGGCTCGAAAGGCTGGATGGAAATTTGCGACCGCACCCACCCGGAGAATCCGACCGGCTGGGACGTGACGCGCGTGGTGCGCGGCGCGGCGCCGGCCGCCGCTTACTATCCGCCGCACGCGGCGGTGCGCGACAATCTCGAGGCGTTCGGCCGTGCCGCGACGGGCGGCGCGCCCTACCCGGTGACGCATGAGGAAATGCTGGCGAACGTTAGGACCTTCGAGGCGATCCAGCGCTCAGCGGCCAACGGCCAGATCGAGACGATCTGACCGCCGCGACGACGAACGCGCGCGGGGCGGCTTGTCTTTTTTCGAGACCCGCATGACGCCGGCGAGATAGATGTCGATCGCATCCGCGATCATCTTGGCCTTGTCCTCGAGCACCGGCGACTCGTAGATGAACTTGCGCACGCCGTAGTAGAAAATGCCGGCGTGAAAGACCCACGCCATTTCCAGTTCGTACGCCGTCGGTTTGGTCTGTGTCGGCAGCCCGGCTTCGGCGCGCCACTCCTTGACGATGCGCGTGAGAATTTTGTCGCGCACAACGCTGACGTACCAGCGGTTGATGTCGAGACCCTTGAGGCCGGAGAACAGATAGATGCGCAGCCAGGTGCGGGTGAACACCGCGTCGGTGTAGCTTTCGTAGAACTGCTGCAGGCGTTCGCGCAACGGACGCGCGCGGTCGGCCAGCCGTTTCTCCCAGCCGCTGTCGAGCGGCTCGAGATACACCTTGTTATAGACTTCCTTGATCAGGTCGTCCTTGCTCGGAAAGTAACGATACAGCAGCGGCTGCGTCACCCCAAGCCGGCGTGCCAGTTCGCGGGTTCCGCCGTTGAATCCCTCGTCGGCGAAAAACTCGGTCGCCTTGCGGATGAATTCCTTGCGCCGGTCCTCCGGCGGCAGACGCTTCTGCTTGGCCTGGACCGCCGGCGATTTGGACTTCTTTCTCATCGAGATCTGTTTCTTAACCGAAGCGGGCGGGGCTACGGCCCCGGCGTGAATTGACCGAATCCGCCGCGCGCGAACAGAAGCGGCTCGGCATGGTTGTAAGCGTAGGACTCCACGGCACCAAGAAAAATCACGTGATCGCCCCCATAATACCGGGCAGCGGTGCGGCACTGGAATGAGGCAACCGTGCCGGCCAGCACCGGCGCATCGCCAAGGCCGCGCTCCCACGTCACGCCCGCGAATTTATCCTCGGCCGGCTTGGCGAACTGCATTGCCAGATCGCGCTGGGATGCGCCCAGCACGTTGACCGTGAAATGGCTGGCGTTCTGGAACACGCCCATGCTCGGCGAGAACGCGACCAGACTCCACAGCACCAGCGGCGGGTTGAGCGACACCGAGGCGAAGGAATTACAGGTCAGCCCGACCGGCTTGCCGTCGGCGGCCGCCGCCGTGATCACCGTGACGCCGGTGGCGAACCGGCCGAGCGCGGTGCGGAAATCGCGCGGATCGATCAGCGAATTGTCGCTCGACAGTTCGTTCTCGGGATCGTTCTGATGCGAAACGGCAGACATCGCGACCTCAAAGGGTGAGATTCTCGGACGGCAGATCGAGCGCCACCCGGCCGTAATTCGTCCCCGCCGCATCGAAATTGAACGCGATGTGGGCGTTGATCGCATGAGCATCGCGGAACTGGCGCTGCAACGCGCCGGTGGTGTACAGCCCGCGCGCGCCGCTGGCCGAAAACAGCAGCGACACCGCTTCGGTGCACAGGTTCACCGAATAGGCGCCATCGCGGCGATATTTGGTTTTCTCCGCCATGTGCGGAATGACACCGCGCCGCGCATCGGCCATCGCCTCGATGCAGGTGCGCCGCATGATCAGCCGCGACGAGTCGATCTTGGCGGACGCTTCCGCCACCTTGATCTGCGTGGTCTGCAGGTCGCCGAGCCTGGCGCGGTTGTAGGTCGAGGCGCGATGACGCGCGATGCCGACATAGTCGTCGAGACAGACTTGCGCGTTGCCGAGCGCGGCACCCGACAACACGAACGGAAACAGCGCGAACACCGGCAGCGCATAGAGCGCGGACGGATTGACCGCGCTGCCCGGCGTCGGGCCGCCGGCGACATCGCGCACCGCGAGCGTCATGTGCTCGGGTACGAACACCTCCTTGGCCTCGACGTCGTTCGAGCCGGTGCCTTTCAGGCCGGTCGCGGTCCATGTGTCGATGATGTTGTAATCGGCCTTCTTGAGCAGGAAGACGCGATACTCGACGCCGTCCGCATCGTCATCAGACGACACGATGCCGGCGAGCATGTTCCACGTGCTCGAATTGACGCCCGAGGAAAACGGCCAGCGGCCGGACAGGATGTAGCCGCCCTTGGTCTTGCGCGCGCGGCCCGCCGGAAAAATGAACGACGACGCGATCAGGGTATCGGGGCTTTCGTTCCAGATCGCATCCTGCGCGCGGCGGTCGAACATGCCGAGCATCCAGTGATGGCTGGCGAGGTTGGTGAGATTCCACGCCACCGACGCATCGGCCTGCGCGACGGCATCGGCGAAATCGACCAGCGCCACATAATCCAGTTCGGAGCCGCCGACGCGTTTCGGCTGCAATATCCGGAACAGCCCGGCCTCGTGCAGCTCGCGCTCGGTTTCCGGCGGCAGCGAACGCAACTCCTCGGTGACCGACGCGCGCTCGCGCAAGGCCGGCACCAGCGCCCGCGCGCGTTCGAGCATCTCGGCGTAAAGGCCATCGTCACCGCTGGAGCGCGGGTTGATTTCGAGTTTCTTGACCGTTCCGGACATCTGTTTCCCTCGCAGCTAGCGCGCAGCAACCTTGCCGGCACCGGCCTTCCTTTTCATCTGCGGCCGGTCGAGATACAGCGACGCCTTCAGGCCCTCGTCGTCCTGCGCGGCGAATTCGGTCAGCAGTTTCATCTCGGGGATCCGCGAACGATCCAGCGTGTTGACGTCCGGCCAGTCGATCTCGATCAGGTTGCCGGCGGGATCGCGTAGATACATCTGCACGCAGCCGTCCGGCAGTTCGTTGACCGGGTTGCGGAAGGCGCTGGAATCCAGCGCACCGATCGCCTTCGCCTTCTCATAGGCGGCATGGAAGTCGTCCACGTCGAGCGCGAAGTGCTGATAGACCGGAACGTGGTCCTCAAGTTCGAACAGATGAAGCTGAAGCTCGCCGCAGCGCAGGTATTTCGTCTTGAAGCCGAAATTGTAGGTCGGGATCAGCTCCATCCCGAGCACCGTCTGGTAGAAGCGCGATGACTCTTCCAGATCCTTCGCCCCGATCGAAAGGTGATTGAAACCGAGAACTTTCATCATCCACTCCCCGCAGGCTTTTTGTTGACGCCTTGATTTATCGCTCGATAAATAGCGTAAGGCCGGGCCGATGGCAAGGGGCTGCTGCTGTGCGACGCACAAATGCGGCGCGGCGTTCGCCGGCCCGCGCGTTTTTGCTCCGCAACGCGCGGTTACGTCAGTCCGGCTTCCCTAACGCATGAAGCGCCTGCGCGCGCGACGAACGCGGCCTTGAAATCCCGCGCAACGACGCCTGCAAATCGGCGACGCGCGCGGCATTGTTCTCGGCGCGGCTGCCGTCGGCGTTGAGGAAACTGTTCTCGAAACCGATCCGGCAATGGCCGCCCAGCGCGGCGGCGGCGACCAGCGACGGCGTTTCCGCCGCGCCAAAAGCGCACACCCACCACGGAAAGCGGTCCACTCCGCCCTGCTCGCGGACCTTCGCAACGAATGGAATCAATTCCGCCGGATCGCTTTCCTGCCCCGCCGCGTAACGCCCGAGCGGAAAGATCAGCGAATGACGTTTGCCGGGAACGATGCCGCGCACGACGAGATCGAGAAAGCGATCGAATTCGTCCGCCGCGTAGATGATGTGCTGCACGGCGATGAGCTCATCATGCGCCCAGTGATAAAGATCCTTCGCCGCCGCCTCGGCGCTGGCGTCGGGCGCCAGTTCCTTCGGTGCGATGCTGACCGCTTCGGGCCGCACCGCGCGCACCACGTCGATCTGCTGCTGCGGCGTGAACAGACCAATCGCTTCGGTCGTGATCTGCACCACCATCTCCGGCCCGACCCGCTTGCGCACCGCCTCGGTCGCGGCGCGATAGCGCGCGGCATCGAGGGTATGCTTGTCCTGATCGTCGCGAACGTGAAGATGAATCGCGCCCGCGCCGGCCTGCTGGCAGGCGAACGCTTCATCGGCGAGTTCATCCGGCGTGATCGGCAAATGGGGATGGTCGGCACGGCCTTTGCGCGCGCCGTTCGGCGCCACCATGATCGTCAGGTCAGCCATGCGGATCGCTTTGCTCCTTTTATCGGCGTGCGCCGATGCGCGCGTCATTGTTTCTTGACCGCAGCATGCACCGCGCGGCTTTGACTTGACAAGGTTCTTTGTTTATCGCTCGATCACTATAATAAACAGAACCCTGTCACGGCGCAGCCGGAGGCTGGCGTACGCTGCGGAGCGAAACAATGAGCGACAAAATCGCCGGAATCGTCGGCCTCGGCATCATGGGCGGTGCGATCGCGAAAAATCTCGCCGCGCGCGGCTGGACCGTGATTGGTTTCGATGTCGATGCCACCAAGGGCGCGGCCCTGGCGCGCGATGGAATCCGGATCGCTCAGAGCGTGAGTGAGGTCGCGCATCATGCTGCGATCATTCTCACCAGCCTGCCCAATCCCGCCGCAGCGGAGAAGGTCGCGACCGAAATCGCGACCTCCGGCGCGGCGCAGCGGATCGTGCTCGAACTCAGCACGCTCACCATTGCTGACAAGCTGCGCTTCAAGGAAATTCTTGACGGCGCGGGACACATCGCGCTCGATTGTCCGCTGAGTGGCACCGGTGCGCAGGCCGAGAACCGCGACCTCGTGGTCTATGCCAGCGGCGACAGTGCCGCGATCGCGCGCTGCATGCCGCTGTTTTCCGATTTCGCCAAGCAGAGCGCGGACCTCGGCGTCTATGGCAACGGCAGCCGGATGAAATTCATCGCCAACCATCTGGTGGCAATCCACAACGTCGCCTCCGCCGAAGCGATGGTGCTGGCGGAGCGCGCCGGGCTCGACCTCAATCAAGTGATCGAGATGGTCGGCCCCGGCGCCGGCGGCTCGCGCATGTTCCAGATGCGCGCGCCGATGATGGCCGCGCGCAGCTATCAGCCCGCGACCATGCGGGTGTCGACCTGGAAAAAGGACATGGCGATCATCGCCGAATTCGCCGACGGCCTCGGCTGCGACACGCCGATGTTTACGCTCACCCAGCCGGTCTACACCCAGGCGATGGCCATGGGCCTCGGTGACGACGACACGGCGGCAGTGTTCGAGGTGCTGAAGGAGAACAGCGGCGCGAAGAACGGCTGAGCGCGCGGCTTCACCGCAACTAGTCCACCGAATGTCATGCCCGGCCTTGCCGTTCGAAGAACGGCGTCGCTTCCGCTCGCCTATGTGCCGGGCATCCCGCTTGGGGACGCACCGTGCCAGCCTAAGCGGGATCACCGGGACAAGCCCGGTGATGACATTCATCGAGACGGCACCACTGCAATCGCCGTTCTTCCCCGCCCGCCATGCGCCCGGTGAATAACGGGGACAACACCACAATCCATTGACAGCCACCACACAGCCGATACTAAATATAGCCGTCACGGTCCCTTGAGTCGAAGACACGGCAAGAGGGCTAAGAGGGAAGCCGGTGCGCCTTGAACCAAGGCAAGGCCGGCGCTGCCCCCGCAACTGTAAGCAGTGAGTTGATTCCGACCGACGTCACTGGTGCGCAAGCATCGGGAAGACCGGGATCGACGATGACCTGTGAGCCAGGAGACCTGCCGCGACACCAGAACGTCCACGGGCGGGGTGTCCCGGCGGTCGCAGCAGGTCTTTCCGGCTTCTTGCCGGTCATCATGCAGCGCCCTCCCGGCCCCAGCCCCCACACAACGCATCACGGGGTCTGCCGATGTCCGGTTCTTCACCTTCTCTTCCTCTCGCACGCGAAGCCGCCGCCACGGCGCCCTTGTTCCAGTTGCGTCCCGAATCCCTTGCGCACGCCGCGAGCGAGCCGCCTTTCCAGATCATCCGCCGCAACGGACAGGTGTCGCCGTTCGACGCCGGGAAGATTTCAGTGGCGATGACCAAGGCGTTCCTCGCCGTCGAGGGCAGCACGGCCGCCGCATCGCGCCGCGTCCATGACAGCGTCGCCCAACTGACCGGCGAGATCGTCGGCGCCCTCACCCGCCGCGCCGGCGAAGGCCGCACCTTCCACATCGAGGACGTGCAGGATCAGGTCGAACTGGCGCTGATGCGCAGCGAACACCACAAGGTCGCCCGCGCCTATGTGCTGTATCGCGAGGAGCGCGCCCGCGAGCGCGCCGAGAAAACGAACACCGCCGCCGCGAAGGCTCCGGCCGCGCCGCTGCTTCATGTCACGCTGGCGAACGGATCGCGCGTACCGCTCGACCTCGATCGTCTGACGCGGATCATCGATGAAGCCTGCGCCGGGCTCGACGGCGTCGATGCGGCGCCGGTGCTCAGCGAAACCCGCCGCAATCTCTACGACGGCATCAGCCAGGACGAACTGGCGCTCGCCGCGATCATGGCGGCGCGCACGCTGGTCGAACAGGAGCCGGATTACGCGTATGTCAGCGCGCGCCTGCTGCTCGACAAGCTGCGCACCGAGGTGCTGTCGTTCGTCCATGCCACGCCGAGCAACGCCACGCAGGCGGAGATGGCGACGCGCTACGCCGACTATTTCCCGGCCTACGTCAAAACCGGCATCGCCACCGAACTGCTCGACCCGGAACTGGGCCGTTTCGACCTGGCGGGAATTGCCGCCGCGCTGAAGCCGGAGCGCGATCTGCTGTTCCAGTTCCTCGGCCTGCAAACCCTCTACGACCGCTATTTCCTTCACACCGGCGGCAACCGCATCGAACTGCCGCAAGCATTTTTCATGCGCGTGGCGATGGGCCTCGCCGCGCGCGAGATCGACCGCGAAGCCAAGGCGATCGAATTCTACGATCTGCTGTCGTCGTTCGATTTCATGGCCTCGACGCCGACGCTGTTCAACTCCGGCACGCTGCGGCCGCAACTGTCGTCGTGCTTCCTGACCACGGTGGCTGACGATCTCGACGGCATTTTCAAGTCGATCAAGGACAACGCGCTGCTGGCGAAATATTCCGGTGGCCTCGGCAACGACTGGACCCCGGTGCGCGGCCTCGGCGCCCACATCAAGGGCACCAACGGCGAAAGCCAGGGCGTGGTGCCGTTCCTGAAGGTCGCCAACGACACCGCCATCGCGGTCAATCAAGGCGGCAAGCGCAAGGGAGCAGTGTGCGCCTATCTCGAAACCTGGCACATCGACATCGAGGAATTTCTCGATCTGCGCAAGAACACCGGCGACGACCGCCGCCGCACCCACGACATGAACACCGCCAACTGGGTGCCGGACCTGTTCATGCAGCGCGTCGAGGCCGATGGCGACTGGACGCTGTTCTCGCCCGACGAGACGCCGGACCTGCACGATGTGTACGGCAAGGACTTTGCCGAACGCTACGCCCACTACGAAGGCAAGGTCGCGCGCGGCGAACTGCGCGTGTTCAAGACGCTGCGCGCCACCGATTTGTGGCGGCGGATGCTGACCATGCTGTTCGAGACCGGGCATCCGTGGATCACCTTCAAGGATCCGTGCAACCTGCGCTCGCCGCAGCAGCATGTCGGCGTCATCCACTCGTCGAACCTGTGCACCGAAATCACGCTCAATACCTCGGCCGACGAAGTCGCGGTGTGCAATCTCGGCTCGGTCAACCTTCTCAACCACGTCGGCGCGGACGGCATCGACCACACCAAACTCAAATCGACCGTGACCACCGCGCTGCGCATGCTCGACAACGTCATCGACATCAATTTCTACACCATCCCCGAGGCGCGGCGTTCCAACCTGAAGCACCGCCCGGTCGGTTTGGGCCTGATGGGGTTTCAGGATGCGCTGCAGGTCCAGCGGATTCCGATGGCGTCCGACGCGGCGGTGGCGTTCGCCGATCTCAGCATGGAGGCGATTGCGTTCCATGCCATTTCGGCCTCCGTCGATCTCGCCGAACAGCGCGGGCGTTATCCCTCGTTTAGCGGATCGTTGTGGTCACAGGGCATCCTGCCGGTCGATTCGATCGCGCTGGTCGATGACGCGCGCGGCAGCGTCACGATGGACCGCTCCGCCACGCTCGACTGGGATTCGTTGCGCAAGCGGGTGCAGACCACCGGAATGCGCAATTCCAACGTGATGGCGATTGCGCCGACCGCGACGATCTCCAACATCTGCGGCGTCGCGCAATCGATCGAGCCCGCCTACCAGAACCTCTATGTCAAATCGAACATGTCCGGCGACTTCACCGTGGTGAACGCGTTCCTTGTGCGCGACTTGAAAGCGCGCGGGCTGTGGGACGAGGTGATGGTTTCCGACCTGAAATATTTCGACGGCAGCCTGGGTGCCATCGACCGCGTGCCGGATGATCTCAAGGCGCTGTACGCCACCGCGTTCGAGATCGACAGCGCATGGCTGATCGAGGCGGCGGCGCGGCGGCAAAAGTGGATCGATCAGGCGCAGTCGCTCAATCTCTACATTGCCAATCCATCCGGCAAGAAGCTCGACGCGCTCTATCGCCTCGCCTGGCAGCGCGGCCTCAAGACGACCTATTACCTGCGCTCGCGCAGCGCCACCCATGTCGAGAAGTCGACGCTGAAAGGGACCGACGGCAAGCTCAACGCGGTGTCGGCGTCGTCACGCGCGGTCAGCCATGCGCCGATCCTGATCCCCGCCGCCTCCGCCGCGCCGGATCTCACCGGGGTGATGGCATGCTCGATCGACAACCCCGAATGCGAGGCGTGTCAGTAACAGTGTGCTCATCCTGAGGAGCCTGGCTGAAATGAAAATTTCAAAAACTTGCGCGGTCACCTCTCCCCGGCGGGGAGAGGTCGACATGCGAAGCATGTCGGGTGAGGGGGATCGAGTCTCTGTTGCGGTCTCCGTAGCCCCCCTCACCCCAGCCCTCTCCCCACAGGGGAGAGGGAGCGCATCATCGAAACAACAGGAACATCCCATGCTCGACTGGTCCGATTCACCAACCACCGCCACAGCAACACCGCCCTCACCGGCCACCATCTTCAACACGGCGTCCGACTCCCCCACGCCCGCCGCCGATCCCACTGGCCTCGGAGAAATCGAACGTGGCGGCGCCCGGGTGTCGGTCGACGACAAGGCGATGATTAACTGCCGCGCTGACGTCAATCAGCTGCTGCCGCTGAAATACCGGTGGGCGTGGGAGAAATATCTCGCCGGTTGTAACAATCACTGGATGCCCACCGAAGTGTCGATGCAGGCGGATATCGCGCTGTGGAAATCGCGCGACGGCCTGACCGAGGACGAACGCCGCGCCATCAAGCGTAATCTCGGGTTCTTCGCCGCATCCGAGTCACTGGTCGCCAACAACATCGTGCTGGCGATCTATCGCCATCTCACCAATCCCGAATGCCGGCAGTACCTGCTGCGGCAGGCGTTCGAGGAAGCGGTGCACACCCACACCTTCCAGTACATCGTCGAAAGCCTCGGCCTCGACGAAGGCGAGCTGTTCAACATGTATCGCGAGGTGCCCGCGATCACCGACAAGGCGGCGTGGGCGCTGAAGCACACGCAGAATCTCGAAGACCCCGGTTTCTCGACCGGCACGCCGGAGAAGGATCAGGCGTTCCTGCGCGATCTTGTCGCGTTCTACGTGATCTTCGAGGGCATGTGGTTCTACACCGGCTTCGCGCAGATCCTGTCGCTTGGCCGCCGCAACAAGATGGTCGGCATCGCCGAGCAGTATCAGTACATCCTGCGCGACGAGTCGATCCATCTCAACTTCGGCATCGACGTCATCAACCAGATCAAGATCGAGAATCCGCATCTGTGGACGACGGTGTTTCAGGACGAAGTGCGCGGCATGATCCGCGACGCCGCCGAACTCGAAGCCGCCTATGGCCGCGATACCATGCCGCGCGGATTCCTCGGGCTGAACGCGGCGCTGTGCGAACAGTACATGCACTTCATCGCCAACCGGCGCTGCGCACAGATCGGCGTCGGGGCGGTGTTCGCCGAAACCGACAATCCGTTCCCATGGATGTCTGAGGCGATGGATCTCAAGAAGGAGAAGAACTTCTTCGAGACCCGCGTGATCGAATATCAGAACGGCGGCGCGTTGAACTGGGAGTGATTGTCCGGCCCGGTCCGCGACGTTTACCTCAGAGCCTGACCGGAAATGAGGTCAGTGAACTAATGCGCTTATCTATCAGCGCGTCATGGCCGGATTTATTCCGGCCATCCACGTCTTAGCGGTATCGCAGCAGCAGAAAAGGCGTGGATGGCCGGGACAGGCCCGGCCATGACGAAGAAACTCATACTCAATCCGCCGCCTTCGCCAGTTCGCGGAATTTCGCGAGCTGGTCGGCCTTGAGCTGGCGCGCTTCGTCGCGGCCGACGAACACCTTGAACATGACGCCGCCGTCGACGTTGAGGAACGCGACGAACGCCGACGACTTGCCCATGAACGGACGCTCGACGAAGGCAACGCCCGGTGCGGCCTGTGACCGAGCAACGGCCGATCCGCAGCATCGGTATTTCCGAACCGTGAGATCGGCAATATTCGTTTGTCGGGCTCTCCTCCCAATGCGACCCTGACTTTTGGGAGTCACCGGCCCACCGCTGCGGGTCCGCGTGGCATCGTATTGGAATTGCACCCGAAATGCGGTCGGCAGGCGCGCTGGTTTGCGCAGCAGACCAACGCTATTGTGACCCTAGGAAAGCCGTTCGATGAAAGCTGGTTCGATGAGCGATCAACTCGCAGACGCTGTTCTCCACACGATTTCCGACGCCATCGTCGAAACCGATCGCGAGGGCCTGATCCGGTTCTGGAATCCGGGTGCGGTCCGCATCTTCGGCTTCACTGCCGAAGAAGCCCACGGGCAGTCGCTCGACATCATTATTCCGGAGAACCAGCGCAAGCGGCATTGGGACGGTTACACCAAGGTGATGGAGACCGGCGAAACGCGCTACGGCTCCGGCGATCTGCTCGCAGTGCCCGCATTGACGAAAGACGGCCGCCGCATCTCGGTGGAATTCACCATCATCATGCTGCAGGAGGGCGGCAAGCCGTCGGGGATGGCCGCGATCATGCGCGACGTGACGCCGCACTTCGAGGAACTTCGCCGGCTGAGGCGCGAGCTTGCAGAAGCGGCGCGCGTCACTACTTGACGTTCAACACCATATGAATCCCCTCTGGATACCCTCGTGACTCCGCAAAACATCCGCGCGCCGGACCTCACGGTCACGCAATGGTTCAATACCAAAACGCCGATCAGCCTGGCCGCCCTGCGCGGCAAGGTCGTGGTGCTGCACGCCTTCCAGATGCTGTGTCCTGGCTGCGTGCAGTCCGGCCTGCCGCAGGCGCAGCGCATCGCCAAACTGTTTTCCGAAGACGATGTCGCGGTGATCGGGATTCACACGGTGTTCGAGCACCACGCGGCGATGACGCCGACCTCGCTCGAAGCCTTCATCCATGAATACCGGCTCGATTTTCCGATCGCGGTCGATCAGCCCGGCGACGACGGCCCACTCCCCAAAACCATGGCAGCCTACGGCATGAAAGGGACCCCAACATTGGTCCTGATCAATGACGAGGGCTATATTCGCAAGCATACTCTGGGCGCCGAAGAGGATTTGCGTGTCGGAGCGGACATCGCGCTGCTGGTTGCCGAAGCCCGGCTCCGCAAATCCCGCCCCGGTATTTGACTGCCACGCCCAGAGCACAATTGCGATTGAAAGACCCCGAATGACCACCGAACTCTCCGCCGCCGAACGCCGCCAGGCCATGACCCAGGCGATCCAGCTTGAGACCGGCATTGACGAGCCCATGATCGATCAGCTCGTTCGCGGGTTCTATGCCCGCGTCCGCGATGACGACCTGATCGGCCCGATTTTCGAAGCACGCATTACCGATTGGGAACCGCACCTGCAGCGCATGTGCGCATTCTGGTCGTCGGTCGCCCTGATGAGCGGGCGCTATCACGGCCAGCCGATGCAGAAGCACCTGCCCTTGCCGGTCGACGGCGGTCATTTCGACCGCTGGCTCGCGCTGTTCGAGGCGACCGCTCGCGAACTGTGCCCGCCGAAGGCGGCGGTGCATTTCATCGAGCGTGCGCACCGGATCGCCGAAAGCCTTGAGCTGGGCATTGCCGGCGCGCATGGCGTCATGCTTGCAAAGGGCGAACGCTTCCAGCTTGCGGGCGCGTAGCGGGAACTGAACCTACGCGCCCGCATCCACCGCGGCCGGTTACTTCGCTGCGATCGAGATCCGCCCCTTCATGTTGGGGTGGAAGCGGCAGTAGTACTCGACATCGCCTGCTGTCTTAAGCACGAAGCTCACGGTCTTCTTGGCGGGGATCAGCACGTCCCAATCGCCCTTCACTGTCGCGGTATGGGCCAGAATATCCTTGTTGACCCAATCGATGGTGTCGCCGACCTTCGCCTTGATCTCCACGGGCGCGAAGACCAGCTTGTCGATGACGACCTGGATCGTCTCCGCGCGGACCGGGACGATACTCAACGTCCATGCCAGGACTGCAAAGGCGAAAAAATATCGTCCTTGTCGCATGTCGCGCTCCTTACTTGACCGTCGCCGCAACGTGCTCGGCGTGCTGAAGGTGGCCCTGGAAGATCTTGAGGCCGGTCTCCAGCAGGCTCTTCAGTTCGGCATTGTTGGCCGACGGAATCAGCAAGGTTTCCAGCGCACCGTTGACGGCCTTGTGGTAGGCGACCTCGTTGGCGATGTAGGCCTTGTCGTAAGCGGCACCGCTGAGCTTCGCCAGTTCGGTCTGCTTGGTGGCAGCCTGCTTGGACAGCGAACGGCTGGTGTCGTTGTCCTCAGGCGTGACCTTGAGCTTCTTGACGAGATCAAGCGCCTGCTTGTTCACGGCTTCATGGTCGCGCTGCATGTCTTTTGCGAACGCGACGACTTCCTTGTTCTTGGATTTCGAAATCGCCTGCTTGGAGGCAGTCACGTCGATTGCGCCAGCGGTGTAGGCGATATGTGCGATCTGTGGATCTGTCGGCTTTGCGGCCCCTTGCGCAAAAGCCGCGCTGCTTACGAGGCACGCTGCGGCAATCACCGCGCTCAGTCGAACGAACATGGCATACTCCTGTCGCCGGTCGCTGATTCAGCGCCGGCCTTGTTTGGATGTTGAACACTGGTTGGATGGTTTTCCGTGAGGAAGGTTCCCGGAAACCCGAAAAAGAATCCGCGGAGATCGCGCGCGCGTCAGACGCCCGCCGTCTCCTTTTCCATATCCAGTTCGGCCTTCAGGCTCGCGACATCGCGGAAGATCGACGCGACCGCGAGCACACGGCCCTTCGACTTGTAGCGCAGCAGGCAATCCTTCGCGGCGATATCGCCATCGACCGAAATCTCGTCCCAGCGCTCGGCGTGGCCGACATAGTTGATCGGAATGTCGTAATGCTGGCTCCAGAAGAACGGCACCGCATCGAACGCAACGCGTTCGCCGAGCATGTTGCGCGCGGCAACCTGCCCCTGACGTTCGGCGACGACCCAATGCTCGACGCGGATGCTTTCGCCCGAATGAGGATCCGGCCACCGCGCGATATCGCCGGCGGCGAAAACACCGGAGGCGCTGGTCTCGAGACAGGCGTTCACGACGACGCCGCGATCGAGCGCGAGGTTGGCGCGTTCCGCAAGATCCAGCCGTGGCCGGACGCCGATGCCGACCACCGCGAGATCGGCCTCGATCGCCGCACCGCTTTTCAGCACGACACGTTTCGGCTCGATGGCGGTGACCGTGTCGTTGAGATGGAAAACGACGCCATGCTCCTCGTGCAGCGCGCGGACAAAATCGCCCATGCCGGGCCCGAGGATGCGCTCCATCGGCCGCTGTTCCGGCGCGACCACATGAACTTCGAGATCACGAGCGCGCAGCGCGGCGGCGGTTTCCAGCCCGATGAAACTCGCCCCGACCACCACGACGCGGCGCGCACTCTTGGCTGCGTCGATGATGGCGCGGCTGTCGGCAAGCGAACGCAGGGTATGCACATGCGGCAGCTCCGCGCCGGGGACGGTCAGGCGAACGGGCTCCGCGCCGGTTGCAAGCAACAACCGGTCATAGGAAAAGGCTTTTCCGTTCGCCGTCGTCACCCGGTGCGCTGCGGTATCGATGCCTGAAACGTCGGCATCGCTGTGCAACTCTATGCCGGCTTCGACGTACCAGTCGTCCGGCCGCAGCGGCATCCAGTCTTCCGGCGCGCTGCCGGCGAGATAATCCTTCGACAGGTTGGGACGATCGACCGGCGTCCCGCCCTCCCGGCTCAGCATGACGATGCTGCCGCCGAAACCTTTCCGCCGCAGCATGTCGGCCGCAGCGAAACCCGCGGCACCACCGCCGACGATAACGATTTTTTCCGGCGCAGCGGCCTTAGCCGTCGCGGCCTGCGGCTGCGGTTCGTCGCGCTTGCCGTAGACGAAGATCAGGCCGTCACGCTGCTCGACATTCCAGCACGCCAGCGGATTGAACGCCGGCGCACGGGTCGCCTCGCCGGTTTTCAGATCGAAACAGGCATGGTGCCACGGACAACGGACACTGGCGCCGACCACGAGTCCGTCGACCAGCGGCGCGTGATAGTGGCTGCAATGAGCATCGATGGCGAAAATCTCGTCATCGGTACGGATCAGCAGCACCTCCTGATCGCCGACATGGCCAACCATCTTGTTGCCAGCGAAGTCGGCGGGCGAGACGCCGCGCGTGAGGTCCGGACCGCCGGGGGCGACGTTATCCTGCGACATGATTGTCTCCATGCATCCTGGCAGCGGCGGCGATTACTCCGCCGCCATTCCGAGGAATTCCTGGCGGGTGATCGCGTTGTCGCGAAAGCAGCCGAGCATACGACTGGTGACGAGGTCCGTGTCAGGTTTGTGAACGCCGCGAGTCGTCATGCAGTGGTGGGTTGCCTTGATGATGACACCCACCCCTTGCGGCTTGAGCACATCGTTGATGGTGTTGGCGATCTGCGCCGTCATCTTTTCCTGAATCTGCAACCGCTTGGCATACGTCTCGACGACGCGGGCGAGCTTGCTGATGCCGACCACCCGGCCGTTCGGGATGTAGGCGACCCAGGCCTTGCCGACGATCGGCGCCATGTGGTGTTCGCAGTGGCTTTCGAACCGGATGCCGCGCAGCACGATCATCTCATCGTAGCCTTCGATTTCCTCGAAGGTCTTTTTCAGGATCTCGACGGGATTCTGCGAATAGCCGATGAAAAATTCCTCGAACGCGCGCGCCACCCGGCTCGGCGTTTCGATCAGGCCATCGCGCTCCGGATTGTCACCGGTCCAGCGGATGATGGTGCGGAACGCCGCTTCGACTTCAGAGCGGCGCGGGCGTCCGGGCTCGGTGTCCGAAATTTTGGTCCGCTCCAGCGGCTGCACGTTTGAACTCATCGGATCATCTCCTGTAGCCAGCGCCATACAGCGCCGAGCTTTCTGATGGATCGGTGTCGGGTTGGATGGTCGAGGTGCGAAAAGGTTTCCGGCGATCAGTCGTCGAAGCCGAGCCGCTTCATCACCGCGCCGGTCATGCGCTCGCAGCGGCGGCCGGCGAACGGAAACGCGTCCATCAGCACCGGGCCGATCTGCTTGTCGAGTTGCTCGCGCACCAGACGCCGCGCGCGGTGCAGCCGCGTCTTGACGGTTTCCGGCCGGATGCTGAGAAGCTCGGCGGTATCTTCCACGCTCATGCCCTCGATCACCCGCGTGACGAAGACAATGCGATAGACCTCGGGAAGATTGTTGGTGGCCTGCTCGACCAGATTCAAAAGTTCGCGCTGAGCCATTGTACGTTCCGGATCGTCGGATTGTGATGCGAGAGGAAACGGAATGATCTGCGCCGCGGTTTCCTGCCGCTCGAAAGTATCGATCTCAACCGTGGCGCGCCGTGACCTGAGCCGGCCGAGCGCCTCATTCATCACGATGCGCGACAGCCAGGTCGACAGGCTCGACTCGCCGCGAAAGCTGCCCAGATGGGTGAAGGCCCGCAGGTAGCCTTCCTGCACGGCATCCTCGGCCTCGCTGTCGTTGCGCAGGATACTGCGCGCGACGCGATAGAGCCGCTGGTTGTATTTCTGCATGATGGCGCGAAACGCCCCGCCCTCGCCGGCCACGGCGAGACGGACCAGTTCGGCGTCGTCCAGCCCGGCAGGAATAGCAACGGCACGCCGGCCTTGTGATTGCTCCATGACAATCTCCTCTTTGCCGGGTTGGATGGCGGCAAAGGAAAAAGGTTCCCGGCCAAAGGCGAATTGCCCGGTTATTCTAGCGGAAGTTCAGGAAAATGCGGTTTTCAGGTCGGTCTTTGCGATCTGAAGTGGTTTTCGGCGACCGCGGTGACCACCCCCAGGCCGAGAATCGTGCAGATCAGTTCCGCAGACGCCCCGAGCCCGAACGCCAGGATCGTGGCGAACACCACCACGGCGAGAATGGTCAGTATGAAACTGCGATCCATCAGCAGCCGCATGGCGACGTCTCCGGTCATCGGCGCGCCATCGCGGGGCGCGCATCCGTGTTGCGCAGGCGTCTTGTCCGCCGGCAAATCACCGGATCATCTTCCCATTTTACAAATCACAAGTATCAACCGATGAAATCGAATTAGCCGATATGACCGGATGCGCGCTTGCCGCGCCGCAGGGCCGAAATTGCCGGGCCTGCACGCCGGGCGGGACTGGCCCGCCTGCCCACACACCCGCGCTCCAACCGGTGCAGCGTCTCCGGCCTGCCTCTCACCCCAACCGGATGTTGGTGATGCCCTTGATCGATTTTCCCGACTTCTTGGAATCGGAAATTCCCCGCATCACCTGCAACGCATCGCCAAAAATATCGGCGTCGTGTTCGAGCGGATAAACCGCGTAGGCCGGAAGAGAGAATTCCGGCGCGCCGCGCACCGCCGTCAGTTCCTTCGATCTCAAATGCGGCTGCACGCTGCGCTTGGGGAAATAGCCTGCCCCGCCGTTCTGAAGAATGTGCTGCAGCCCCAGCCAGCCGACATTGGCGGTGAGCGCGGGGCCGACATAGTTCGGAAAACATGCGCTGTGCCGAGCCTGAAACTCCGGACCCCAATCGACATAGACGTAGCCGTTCTGCGGCTCGGGTTTGGCGCGCGGGTTGGTGGAGACGAGGATCAGCTTTTCCTCGAACAACTGTTCGACCTTCAGGCCCGGGCGGCTTTGCGGCGTATACATCACGCCGATATCGACGCGCCCCTCGACCAGTCCCTGCATGATGTCGGACTCGAAGCCGATCTCGGCGCGCATCGACAGATCCGGGCTATTCTTCTGCATCATCGCCAGCCACTCGAACAGGAACTCTTCCCAGAGACCGACGCGGCCGCCGATCACCAGCGTGCCGCGAAACCCTTTCGGGATTCCGATGTCATGGCGCGCCTGCTCGACCGTCCGCACCAGCGCGGTGGCATGGCGCTGAAACTGGCGGCCGGCATTGGTCAGGATGGTCCCGGCCTTGTTGCGGACGAACAGCTTGCAGCCCAACTGGTCTTCCAGCGTCAGGATGCGGGTGCTGACCGTGGACTGGCTGACGTGCAGACGGTCCGCCGCGCCGATGAAATTTCCGGCGCTCACCACCGTCAGAAACGTCCGCGCAAGTTCGGTATCCATGGCTCTTCCTCGAAAATCTAATATGTCGATATTAACCGGCAATAACATTCGTTTGTCAAAACTAAAATCGAGATTAGCCTTCAAATCAGCCATACCGGGATAGCGGCGGCCGACCCGGACGAGTGCTTCGCGACCTCTCGCCCACCACGCCGTACGGCGGACACCAACGCAGGAATCGCAAGCATGTATCGCAACATCCTCGTCGCATATGACGGATCGAGAAGCGGCGACGAGGCGCTGCGGCAGGCCGGAGATCTCGGCCGCCTGTGCCAGTCGAGCATCCACCTGGTGGCGATCGTCAATCCCGCCGAAGCGACGCTTGCGGTCGAAGGCATGACCTTCATCCCGGACATCGAACGAACGCGGATCGAGCAACTGCTCGAGGACGGCCTCGCCGAACTCCGGCGCCGCCGGCTGGTCGCAACGGCGGAGATCAAGATCGGCAGCCCGGCGGTCGAGATCGACCTGCTGGCGCGCGGCATGGGCGCGGACCTGATCGTGCTCGGTCATCGCAGCCGCAGCGCGCTGGCGCGCTGGCTGTCGGGATCAGTCGGCGCGTCGGTTCTCAATCATGCGCCGTGCAGTGTGCTGATCGCCATCGAGACGCCCGACACGCGAAGCCATCACTCCAACAATCTGGTCCGCCTGCGCCGCGAGCGCCCCCACCTCCACGCCGTGCGCGACTGAGCAGTCCTCATAAAAAACGGCCAACCCGCGAAGACGCGGATTGGCCGAGGTCTGGGGATATTCACGGCTCGGCCGAAACCGAACCTGGTAAACGCCCGTGGTCAGTCGATCACGGGCGAATTTTAATCACTGGAACAGTTTCATTGCATTGAGCAGCGTCTGGATGACGCCGGCGAGCAGCGGGATTCCCGCAACGCTCCAGGCAAGGATCAGTCTCAGGGTGCTGGTTTCTTCGACGTTCTGCATGGTGTTGTTTTGCATGGTGCCTCATCCTCCCGGTGGATTGCCGGTTCCGGCAGTCTCCGCGGCGACCTCGATCGCCGACGGATGCCGTGGTTTGAATTCCGCGCGCAGCCGCAGGATGTGATACGTCGCCCAGATCATCAGTAGCGTCAGGATCGGCGTATCAATCTCTGCGGAGCTGCGCATCGAAGTTTGCTCTTATGACCCAGGCGCGCCTTGTGGCTGCATGCCACCGGCATCCGCCTCTTCCCGCGTCTTCATGTGATACCGCTTGTCGACGGCCTTGACGCAGAAGTTGGCGATGAAGCCGATCACGAGGAGACCCGCCATGATGTACATCGTGACGTTGTAGGCCTGCGCTTTCGGAACGCCATGGGTGACGTTATACTCACGGATGTAGTTGATGAGCACAGGTCCCGCGATGCCTGCCGCCGACCATGCGGTGAGCAGGATGCCGTGGATGGCGCCGACGTAACGCGTGCCGAACATGTCACGCAGATAGGCAGGCACGGTCGAGAAGCCGCCGCCGTACATGCTGACGATGATCAGGAAGCAGATCACGAACAGCACGACATTGCCGGTTCCGCCCGCATAAGGCACGGTCACGTAGAGGATGAAACCGAGCGTCATATAGACGAAGTAGGTGTTCTTGCGTCCGATGAAGTCCGACAGCGACGCCCAGGAGAACCGCCCGCCCATGTTGAACAAGCTCATCAGACCGACAAGACCTGCCGCGGCGATCGGGGTGATGTGGCCGGGGAACATTTCCTGGCTCATCGCCGATGCCTGACCGAGCACACCGATGCCGGCCGTGGTGTTGAGGAACAGCACGACCCAGATCAGCCAGAACTGCGGAGTCTTGATCGCGTCGTAGACGTAGACGTCGTTCTTGGTGATCAGCTTCGACGCCGTCGTCGCCGGAACATAACCTTCCGGCTTCCAACCCGGTGCCGGAACGCGCACGATCAGCGAACCGAACATCATGAAGCAGAAGTAGACGCAACCGAGAATGACGAAGGTGTTGAACACACCGACATCGGTCGAACTGGAGAACTTGCTCATGAGCCAGACCGACAGCGGAGATGCGATCAGCGCGCCGCCGCCGAAGCCCATGATCGCCATGCCGGTGGCCATGCCGGGACGATCCGGGAACCACTTCATCAGCGTCGAGACCGGCGAGATGTAGCCGATGCCGAGTGCGCAGCCGCCGATCACGCCGTAGCCGAGATAGATCATCCAGAGCTGGTGGAATTTCACGCCGAGGGCGGAAATCAGGAAGCCGCTGGCCCAGCAGATGCCCGCGGTGAACATTGCCTTGCGGGGGCCGCCTTCTTCAACCCAACGGCCGAACACCGCCGACGACAGGCCGAGGAACAGCATCGCGATGGAGAAAATCCATCCGAGTTCGGTGAGCTTCCAGTCGCCCGGCCCCGACTGCGAGATACCGAGCAATTTCGTCATCGGCAGATTGAATACGCTGAAGGCGTAGGCCTGACCGATACAAAGATGGACGCAGAGTGCCGCTGGCGGCACCATCCATCGGCTATATCCGGGCCGCGCGATGGTGCGCGTCCGGTCGAGAAACGGTAGCCACGACGTGGCGTAGGTCTCTGGTTCCTGTACAACTGCCACTATAGTTTCCTCCCTGCGGGACTTTGCCCGTGTTCTGCAGTTATCTGCTTGATGGACACGCCAACCGGTCGCCTGCTGCCCTTGTCCCGAGACTGAAGCAAACACTCCGGCTCTGCCTGTGATCGGTGAAGACCTCCAGGACGCAGGCAACCGCTACGGACAGCATGAATCAGCCGTTCGTTTCAGCAGCACTGCGAAAAGAAGAATCGTCCGTTACCGAATCTGGCGCCCCGCCAATCACACACCGGACAGGCTACGCGTGGCATTGATTTACACAAACGAATAATAATCCGCATTATCATCGATGAATTAGATATTGCAGACAACGCATGAACGCGGGAAATGCCCGCGTGACGTCACGCGTTGCTCGGCGCGAAAAGCGGTTTGATCGCTATTTTAAAGGGAGATTTCGAATCGGCGCGAGAATTGCGGACGCGCGACATATATCGAAATCATAGAATTAAAATTTCGAATTTGCCGAAGCGTTAATTCTGGAAATCAAGATCATATTTGATGTTTGCGATGCTGTTTGTCCGCGCGCAAAGACCATCCTTGTCCGCGTGCGGACAAGGATGGTCGCTGCTTCGTGCTATTGGCCGGGGGCAACCTTGGGTGAAGGCGCCAGGGCAGATTTGCGCGACGCGAACTGAATCGCCGCGACAAATATCGCAAGGCCGGCGCCGATAAAGTCCGTGGCGACGCCAGGGTCGATCAGCAACAGACCCGCGGCGACCAGCACCACGCTCTGCCACAGCTTGGAATGGGTGATAAAATACCCATGCAGGCCGGCCGCGAAGATCAGGACGCCCGCCGCAGCCGTCGTCGAACTCCAGATGATGGTCGTCCAGTCGCCGATCATCAGCAGCGCAGGCTCGTAGACGAACATGAACGGCACGATGAAGCTGGTGGCGGCGATGCGAACCGCAGCCAGGCCCGTGGCCCAGATGTCCGACTTGGCGATTCCCGCCGCCGCGAACACCGCCAGCGCGACCGGCGGCGTGATCGCCGACAGCACCGCGAAGTAGAACGCGAACATATGCGCTGCGGGGACGATGACGCCGAACTTGACGATCGCCGGCACCAGCAACGCGGTCATGATGATGTAGGCCGGCGTCGTCGGCATACCCATGCCGAGGATAATGCCCGCGATCATCGTGAAGATCAGCGCCAGCACGAGATAGTTCTGCGACAGGTGAACGACGAACTGCGTAAACACGATACCGAGGCCGGAGAGCGTCACCACCGCGACCACGATGCCGGCGGCGGCGCAGGCCGCAGCCACGCCGAGCGCGTTCCTGGCGCCGTCGACGCACGCAAGCAGCAGATTCTCAAACGTCACATAATGACGGGTCGATTTGCGCATTGCCGCGACCGGGAAGCAGGCGATGGTGCCGGCAAGAGCCGCCATCGGCGCGCTATAGCCCGAATACATCACGAACAGAATTGCTGCCACCGGCAGGAACAGGTGGCCCTGCTCGCGGATGACTGTGCCGAGCTTCGGCAGTTCGCTGCGAGGGACGCCGAGAAGACCGCGGCGCTTGGCCTCGAAATGCACCGCTGAGAAAACAGCAATGTAATAGAGGATCGAAGGGATCAAGGCCCACAGGATGACCTGACCGTAGGATACGCCAAGGAACTCCGCCATGACGAACGCGGCGGCGCCCATGATCGGCGGCATGATCTGACCGCCGGTGGACGCCACGGCTTCGACGCCGGCGGCGAAATGCGGCGGAAAACCGGACCGCTTCATCAGCGGGATGGTGATGGGACCGTCGACCATCACGTTGGCCACCGCGCTGCCCGAAATGGTGCCGAACAGCGCGGACGACACGCAGGACACCTTGCCGGGACCGCCGGCCGTGCCGCCGGTCAGGCTCATGGCGAAATCCATAAACAACTGGCCGGTGCCGGTGCGCTCCATGAACGCGCCGAACAGCACGAAGATCAGCACGTACGACGCCGACACCGACAGCGGAATGCCGAAGATACCCTCGACCGTCATGTAGAGCTGGTCGAGCATCTGGGTCGGCGCGAGCCTGGCGATGAACAGCCCGTATGCGAGGAACACGATCGCGGTGATGGGCAGCGCGAGGCCGATGACGCGGCGCGTCGCCTCCAGCACCATGACGGTCAGCATCGTGCCCATCACGATGTCCATCGTGGTCAGTTCGTCGACGTAGAAGATGCGGTTGATGATGTAGTCGTAGTTGAAGAAGAGATAGAGGATCGGCGCCACGCCCATGACGAGCAGCACCCAATCCATGACGCTCGGCAGACCCTCAACCTTCCCCGACCAGCGATGCAGGAAGAAAATCAGGACCATCACGAACATGAGGTGAGTACCGCGGAAGAAGAAGGCTTCCGGGGTTCCGAACGCAATCGCCCATACGTGGTAGATGACCATCGCAACAGATACGACGATGATGGCGAGCTTCATAAAGCCGCCGTAGCTGAAGTCCATCTTCATGGCTATGGGTGTCCGCTCTTCAAGGATAGCAACAATGGATAAAGCGAGACGGCGGAAGGCTTAAGCCTTCCGCCGTCGTGCGCCGTCAGTGCGATTGCACGGTGATACCGGCTTCCTTGTAGAATTTAGCGGCGCCCGGATGGAACGGGATGCCGATGTCCACGGCCATGCCCTTCGGATCGAGCGTTTCCATCGCCTTGGCGACGGCCGCCATGTCCTTGACGTGGGCCGCGAGAGTCTTGGTCATGGTGTAGACCTGGTCCGCGGGCAGCTTGCACGACACGACGAGATGGGTCGCATAGGCGATCACCTTCACATCCTTGTCCTGCTTCGGATAGGTGTTCTTCGGAATGGTGCCGAGCGTATAACCCGGGTTCAGCTTCTTCATCTTGTCGAAGCTGTCGGACTGGTCGATCATCGTGATGTCACGTGCGGCCGCGAGATCCATGATCGAGCCGGCCGGAATCTGCGTGCCGAGCGCGAAGACGTTGGCGTGACCGTCCTTCATCTGGTTCACGGAGTCGGTGTAGCCGACGAAGCTGATCTTGACATCGCTGTACTTGATGCCGTTGACCTCGAGCAATTGCCGCGTGATCAACTCACCGGTGTTGCCCTTCTGCTGGGTAGTGACGGCCTTGCCCTTCAGATCGGCAATCTTGTGAATGCCGGCGTCGGCATTGGCGACCATCTGATAGTACTGGGGATAGAGCGTCGCGAGGTTGCAGACGTTGGTCACCTTCTTCGGATACGGCGCGTTGCCCGCGAGGCCATCGACGGTCGAAATCGAGTTGCCGAAACCGACATCGGCCTTGCCTTCATCGACGCCGCGCACGTTGGCGATGCCGGCGCCCGGAACTGCCTGAACGTTGAGGCCGGGGATCGCCTTTTCCCACATGTCCTTGAGCTGTCCGCCAAGCGGAATCCACGAGCCGCCCTGCGGGCCGGTCATCATCCTCATGTCGGCCGCACCGGCGGGAACCGAGATCGCGAGCCCGAATCCGCAAACGAGTCCGAACAGTTTTATCTTGGTGTTCATTATTTTCTTCTCCCTGGAAAGCGCCGTTTATCGGCATCATTCAGCCGGAAGGTTTCCGGCAGTTCTTGAATTGGGCCAGATGCTAGGCGGTTTCGCCGAGGGCTGAAACCCCTCACGCGATACCATTCCCAAGTATCGGCCAGATCAGTCTATCCCCTTCATATATTTACGGTACTGCAAATCGCCCCTCGGTTCAGCGTCGCGCTGTCGCACTAAAGATATCCCGCGCCTGCTTCCTGCGCGAACCGCGCCGGGTCGCCCTCCCAGACGATCCGGGCATGTTCAAGCACGTAGACCCGATCGGCATGCGGCAGTGCAAACGTCACGTTCTGCTCACCGAGCAGCACCGTGATCTTCGTGGTCTCCCGCAGCTTTTCCAGCGCCTTGGACAGTTGTTCGAGGATGATCGGAGCCAGGCCGAGCGTGGGCTCGTCCAGAATCAGGATCTTGGGCTGCAACATCAGGGCGCGGCCGATCGCCAGCATCTGCTGCTCGCCGCCGCTGAGCGTTTGCGCCATCTGGCCCTGACGTTCTTTCAGGATCGGGAACAGATCGAACAGCCACGCCAGCTGCTTCTGATGCGCGTCCGGATCGAGATGCTGGCCGCCGAGGTCGAGATTCTCGCGCACCGTCATTTCGCCGAACAACTCACGGGTTTCCGGACAATGGACCACGCCGCTCCGCGCGATCCGCGCCGGCGTCTCGCCACGCAGCTTGTCGCCGCCGCGAATGACTTCGCCGGTGTAAGGCAGGAAACCCGAGATGGTGTTGAACAGCGTGGTCTTGCCGGCGCCGTTGAGGCCGACCACCGACACGAACTCGCCCTCATGGACGTGGATCGAGACATCCTGCAACGCCTGCGCCTTGCCGTAATGGACGCTGACATTCTCGACCTGAAGCAGCGGCACCTTGTCGGCGAAGCTGGTTTCAGGACGCGCCGAGGTTTCGATCTTGCCGCCGAGGTAGACCCGGCGCACGGTCTCGTTCTGCATCACGTCTTCGGCGCGGCCGGTGACGATCTCCTCGCCGAGATACATCGCGAGCACCTGATCGACCAGCGCCGCGACGCTCTTGACGTTGTGATCGACCAGCATCACCGCCCGCCCCTCGTCCCTGAAACTGCGGATCAGTTCGGAGAACACCGAGACCTCGGCGAGCGTCAAGCCCGCGAACGGCTCGTCGACCAGCACGACCTTGGGATCGCGGGCGATTGCCTTGGCCAGTTCAAGCCGCCGCAGATCGGCGAAGGGAAGCGTCGGCGGCTTGCGATCGACGACGTCGCCGAGGCCGACGCGTTCGGCGATCCAGCGCGCGCGATCGACCAGCGCGCGATCGGCGAACAGCTTGAACAGGCTGTCCGGCAACAGCGCGACCATGATGTTTTCCAGAACCGTCTGCCGGTTGAGCGGACGGGAATGCTGGAACACCATGCCGAACCCGCGGCGCGCGATTTCGTGCGCCGGGCGGCCGGCAAGGTTCTCGCCATTGAGCGTCACCGTGCCCGCCGTCGGCCGTTCGATGCCCATGATCGATTTCATGGCGGTCGATTTGCCCGACCCGTTCGGTCCGATCAGCCCGAAAATCTGTCCAGCCCGCAGGTCGAAACTGAGATTCTTGACCGCCGTCAATCCGCCGTAGCGTTTGGTGAGGCCGCGAACCTGAAGAACCGGCGATGTCTCTGCTGCAGCGGTCACGTGCGTGCCTCCCGGGCCAGAAGCGTTCCAAGAAATCCGTTCGGGAAGAACAGGATCGCCAGCAGTGCAACCGCGGACACGACGAAGGTCGCCAGTTCGCCGAGCGGCCGCAGGAATTCGCCGGCCGCGATCAGGAAGATCGCACCGAGCGCGGCGCCGAGAACCGTGCGCCGTCCGCCAAGGACAGCGGCCACGATCACCTGCACGCCGACGGCGATGTCGACGACGGTGCCGACCGACGCGGTGCCGAAGTAAAACACCAGCAGCGCGCCGGACAGGCCGGAGAAGAACGCGCTGACGACGAACGCCGCGAGCTTGTGCTTGACGATATTGAAGCCGAGCGCACCGGCCTGCACCGGGTCCTGCCCGCTGGCCTGTAGCACGAGGCCGACCGGCGACCGCGACAATCCGAACAGGATCGCCGCGCTGATCGTCATGAACCCGAGCGCGATCCAGTAGTTGACGCCGGCATCGATGCTGATGACGTCGGGAATGGTCAGGCCGATCTCGCCGCCGGTGAGATCGGCGAACACCACCACGAAATTCTGCAGCATCAGCACTGCGACCAGCGTCGTCAGGCCGAAGTACGGACCGCGTACCCGCAACGCCGGCAGCGCCAGAACGAACCCCGCGATCACCGCCGCTGCGGCGCCGATGACGATGCAGAAGTAAGGCGAGACGCCGTAGAGGTTGTTGATGATGCCGGCGGTATAGGCCCCGACGCCGATCAGGAAGGTCGGGCCGAAATTGACCTCACCGGCGAAGCCGAACAGCAGGTCCCACGACATCGCGAACACGCCGAAGTAGTAGGCGACGGTCAGCAGGCCGAGGATGTAGCCGGAGACATAAAGCGGCAGCGTGGATGCGATCACCACGACGGCGACCGCGATCCAGAAAAGTTTTGAGGTGAACAGGCGCATGTTCATCTCCTTCCGAGCAGGCCTTGCGGCCGGATGTACATGACCGCCACCAGAAGAAGCAGCGCAGGAATGGAGCGGTAGGCCGGCGATATCATGTAGGCGGTGAAGGTCTCGAGGTATCCGACCACAAATGCGGCGATCAGCGATCCCGATACGCTGCCGAGACCGCCCAGCACCACGATCGAGAACGCGCTCGCGGTCAGGGGTCCGACACTGTAGGACGAAACGCCGAGGAACATGCCGAGCAGGACGCCGGCGATGCCGGCCAGAACACCGTAGATTACCCACACCGCGATATAGATGTTGTTGAGTTCGAGCCCGAGCAGCGTGACGCCGCGCGGGTTCATCGATGCCGCCAGCACCGCCTTGCCGGTCTTGGTCTTGTTCACCAGCAGCCACAGCAGCCCGATGACGATGCAGCACACCGCCGCCGTGAAGATCTCGTTGCGCGGCGTCCGCACCCCGAGAATCTCGACGACGCCATCGACGATCGGCAGCACCGTCTTGGCGTTGTTGGTGAAGAAGTAGGCGATCAGCTCCTGCAGCATGATCCCCCACAGGAGCGTCGCCGTCAGGACGAAAATCTCCTTCTCTTCCGTCGGGATACGGCGGGATTTCTGGATCGGCAGAACCACCACGAAGTAGGTGGCGAGCGCCGCGACGAGCGCCGTTGCCACGCCCACCATGGCGCCCGCATAGGTATTGAGATTGAGTATGCCCGACGCCGCCCACGCGGCGACCGCCGCCGACACCATGATGGCGCCGTGCGAGAGATTAAGAACACCGGAGACCCCGAAGATCAGAGTGAAGCCGGTTGCACCCAGGGCATACAGCGAACTAATGGCGAAGCCATCGATCAGGATTTGAAGAAAGAGCATTCAGGGACACCGCGGCGGCTTATGCCGTCTCGTTTGAGGAACGACCGATGCGAAAACGCTCCCGGACAGGGCCGGGAGCGTTGTTGCGCGGATTTCAGTTCGTGACCTTGATGAAGCTTGGGAACTTCAACTGCCCTTTGGCAACCTCTTTCGGCCACACACTGACCTGCTTGCCGTCCTGCCACTGCATCATCACGCCGGTGATGAGGCCCTTGCCGTACTTGATCGAGTGGGTGAACTCGTCGCTCTTGCCGTAGAACTGGACACGGCCGATGGTGCCTTCCCAATCGGTCTTTTCCAGCGCCGCGACCAGCTTGTCGGCATCCGTGGAGCCTGCCCGCTTCACGGCATCGGCGATGTAGTAGACTTCGTCATACGCCGTGTAGCCGGCATAGGACGGATAGTTGCCGAATTTCTTCTTGAAGCCTTCGGCGAACGGCAGCGACTTGGGCGTCACCGCCACGTCCGGGCCGGACACGCCCTGATAGAGTACGCCGTCGGACGCGTTGTTGGTGTCCTTGCCGAAGGTGCTGTTGGTGGCCTGCGACGAGATTCCGAACATCGGAATCGGCACCTGCTGGTTCTTCCACTGCACCGTCGGCTGCGTACCGACATGGGAAATGCCGGTGATGATCACGTCGGGCTTGGAGCTTTCGATCTTGTTGAAGATCGGCGTGAAGTCCGTGGTGTCCGGCGAGAAGCGGATGTGATCGAGCACCTTCAGCCCGATTTTCGGCAGGCATTCCTGGTAACTGACATCGAGCGGCTTGGTCCACGCCGCGTCCTCGCTCATGATGACCGCGGTCTTCATCTTCTTGCCTTCGACCAGCAGTTCCTTGGCGGCATCGCACACCGACAGCGCCAGAGCGGCCGACGTCAGATAGCCATGGAAGGTATACTTGTTCTTCTCATAGTCCTTGTGGACCGCCTTGCTGATCTCGTTCGACGCAGCACCGGGTGTGACGAACGGGGTTTTCAGGCGCGAGGCCCACGGCTCCAGCGCCAGCACCACTTCGCTGATGTAGCTGGCGATCACCGCGTTGACCTTGTCCTCGTTGACCGCGCGCTGGAAGGCACGAACCGAATCCGCCGAGGAGCTGTGGTTGTCGTAGGTGACGATTTCGATCTTGCGCCCGTCGACGCCGCCCTTCGCATTGATTTCCTCGGCCGCCATCTGGGCAGCCTGGGGAATCGATGCACCGGCGATCGCCTGAGCTTCGGCGATGACACCGATCTTGATGGGATCGGCGGCAAGCGCCTGCCCTGCCGCAGCCATTGAAAAACCAATGGCAGTCGCGCCGAGTAACGCCCTCAATGTGTATGATGCTTGTTTTGGCATGATTGTCCTCCCAGGTTTTATTTTTTAAAGCCTTGTGGTCGGCTTATGGCGAGGATTGTAACCCGACTTGCAAACTCGGCAAGAGAAACCGCGACGCTTTGTGCGCGATCGATAGCTAAATAAAGTGCAGACGAAAATCTTGCCCGATACGACTGCATCGCTCCACGATGTATTGTTTGAAACTGATCGCTATACGAGGCCAGCATCGGCCTAACCTTTCGGGGATGTAATGTGGCGGTGCAACAAGCCGGCCGCCCGCGGCCCGCGATCGCGCGAGACCGGTGCCAGCCATCCCGGAATATCGGTGACATTATATATGCCGGTATGCGGGCCTTCCGGGCCGGCACCGCATCCCCGGTTGTGCGCATGGCGCGTGAAGCATAGGCACATTCCCAAACTGCTACTGCTCATCGGCCATGGATTAGGCTCCATGAGTGTATGGAACAGGAAAGTGCAATCGACAGCGGGGTGAGACCCTCGCCCGATCCGGCGCGGACGGCAATCGCCGTCCTGACAATGTGTTTCGGGCTTTCGGTCCTCGGGCGCGGGCTGGGGGAAAGCTTCACAGTCTTCCTGCTGCCGATTTCGCAAACCTTCGGCTGGGACCGCGCCGAGGTCATTTCGATCTATTCGCTGGCGGCGCTCGCCGGCGGGCTCGCCTCACCCTTTATCGGCCGGCTGTTCGATCGCTCCGGACCACGAGTCGTGTTCGCCCTCGGGCTGATGCTCCTGGGCGGCGCGTTCCTTGTCGCCTCCCAGGCGCAATATTTGTGGCAGTTCCAGCTCAGCCTCGGCCTGTGCGTCGGATTCGGCATTGCCTTCATCGGCAATGTGCCGAACTCGATCCTGCTCGGCCGCTGGTTCGGGCCTCGGCTGCCGACGGCGATGGCCGTGGTCTATTCCGCGACCGGCGCCGGCGTTCTGCTGCTGTTGCCGCTATCGCAAGTCTTGATCGAGCGGTTCGGCTGGCGCGGCGCTTACCAGACCTTCGGCGGCGCGGTGCTTTTCCTGCTGATCCCCCTGATCCTGCTGCCGTGGCGTGTTCTCGCGGCCGGCTCGCCCAGTCTGGCCAAGACCGCGACGTCAGACATTATTGACGAAGGCTGGACGCTGCTACGCGCCATGCGCCATCACGCCTTCTGGGCGTTGTTCTCGACGTTCTTCTTCACCGCGGTCGGGATGTTCGCCGTTTCGGCGCAGGTCGTCGCCTATCTTGTCGATGCCGGGTTCCGCCCGATTCTCGCCGCAACCGCGTGGGGCTTCAGCGGGGTCGTACTGGTGGTGGGCATGCTGTCGGTGACCTGGCTCGACGGGCTGATCGGACGGCGGCGGTCGGTGCTGTTCAGCTATGCCGTATCCATCATCGGCATGGTGATGCTCTGGCTTTTGAAATCGTATCCGAACATCTGGCTGCTAACCGGATTCGTCATCTGTTTCGGCAGCATGATCGGCTCGCGCGGCCCGCTGATCACGGCAACGGCCATGAAGATTTTCCGCGGCGAGCGCGTCGGCACCATCTACGGCACCATCGTGATCGGCAGCGGTCTCGGGTCGGCGTTCGGCTCGTGGAGCGGCGGCCTGATCCACGACATCACCGGCAACTACGACGCCCTGATGCTGTTCGCGCTGATCAGCGTCATCATCGGAATGATTCCGTTCCTCGTCGTGCCGGCGCTGCGCGAATGAACGCCCCTCGCCTTCTCGCAGAGCGTACCGCCTAGCCGTTGAGCATCAACATGCCGTCCCGCTCAGGCGGGAAGAAGAAGAAATTGTTGATGTAGGAACGCCCGCTTTTGCGGCCGCCGTTGGGCAACAGCGAATCCGGATCCTGGAAGATTCCGGCGTCGAATTCATTCACCGGCAGCGCGTCGCCATCGTCGATGAAAAAGCCGCTATAGCCGCGCTCGCGGAAGAAGTCGAACACGGATGCCGTCGCCTGTTCGCGGTGCCGGTCCTCCGCCTCGACCAGAAAAACCGGATGACTGCGCTCGAGAAGCCCGACCGCGCCGTTGAGCACGCTCAGCTCGTGGCCCTCGACATCGATCTTCACGAAGGCGACATCCTGCTGCATCACCGCATCGAGCCGCGCGGTCGGAACGTTCGTCACCACGCAGTCCCGGGCCAGGAGATCGGCCTGCGGCTCGATCGAGGCCAGCCCATGCACCGGCCCGGCATTGCCCTGCGGCACGAGCAGGGCGGCCTCGCCGTTGCGATCGGACAGCGCGATTTCGTGAACCGCGACATTCGGCGCCGATGTCTGGCGCAGCAGCTTCGCCATCGCGTGCGACGGCTCGAAAGCATGAACGCTTTGCGACAGCCGCGCCAGTTCGCGGGTGTAAAGCCCGCAATTCGCGCCGACATCAATGGTGGTGGCGCCTTCCGGCACGATGTTCTTCAGGAATGACAACTCGACTTCCGCCGACTTCGGACGGCGCATGAAATGCCAACGCAGCCACAGCGAAGGAAACGCTTCCTTGACCAGACCTTTCGTCTGCTGGATCGCATTCATTGCGGATATCCTTCTGTGGTTGGCAAAATTGATCCGCCCGGGCCGCTTGTGCCGCCCGGCGCCGGATTCGGGATTGGCGTCAGATCCGGTGGTAGACGTCCTCGATGCGGACGATGTCGTCCTCACCGAGATAAGGGCCGGACTGCACCTCGATCAGGTTGAGCGGCACCTTCCCCGGATTCTCCAGGCGGTGCATGCAGCCGAGCGGAACGAACACGGACTCGTTCTCGCGCAGCAGGATTTCCTCATCGTCGCGAGTCACGATGGCGGTGCCGTTGACGACCACCCAATGCTCGGCGCGATGGAAATGCTTCTGCAGCGACAGCTTGGCGCCGGGATTGACGGTGATCCGCTTGACCTGGAAACGGTCGCCCGCGTGGATCGACTGATAATAGCCCCACGGGCGATGGACGCACTGGGTCTGCGTCGCCGAGCGATGGCCGTTGGCCTTGAGCTTGCTGACGACCTTGCTGACATCCTGATCGCGATCCTTGGTGGAAACAAGCACCACATCGGGTGTCGCGGTGATGATCAGGTCTTCAACGCCGATCGCCGCGACCAGCGGCCCCTCACCGCGGACATAGCAGCCGGTGGCATCTTCCATCACCACGTCGCCGATCGCGACATTGCCGTCATCGTCCTTGTCGGCCATCTTCCACAGCGCCGACCAGCTTCCGACATCGCTCCAGTCGAACGCGACCGGCAGAACGGCCGCCGAGGCGGTTTTCTCCATCACCGCATGATCGATGGAGATCGCGGGACAGTTTTTGAAAGCAGCCTCATCGAGACGCAGGAAATCGAGATCGCGCGCCGCATCCGCCAGCGCCGCCCTGCTTGCCGCGAGCACCTCGGGCGCAAGCCGCGACAACTCCTCGATGAACTGCCGCGCCGGAAGCAGGAAGATGCCGCTGTTCCACAGATGATCTTTGGCGGCGAGAAACTTTTCCGCTGTCTGCAGCGTCGGCTTTTCCGTAAAACCCGCGACCGCATGGATGCCGGACGCCGCGGGCAGCTTGTCACCGACACGGATATAGCCGAAGCCGGTGGCCGGCGATGTCGGCCGCACGCCGAACAGCACGAACTTTCCCTGCCGCGCGGCCGCCAGTCCCGCCACCATCGCGGCGCCGAATGCGGCGGCATCGCGCACCCAGTGATCCACCGGCATCACAAGTATAATGGCATCCGGATCGGCTTCGCTGGCGATCAGCGCCGCGATCGCAACCGCCGGCGCCGTGTTGCGGCCGAACGGTTCGAGCACCATGGCGGGCTGATCGACGCCGACCGCGCGCAACTGCTCGGCGATGGCGAAGCGGTGCTCGGTATTCGCGACCACGATCGGATCGCCGAACACTGCGGGATCGCCGACCCGCAGCGCCGTCTGCTGCAGCATGGTTTTTTCACCGAGCAAGGACAGAAGCTGCTTGGGATAGGTTTCCCGCGACAGCGGCCACAGCCGCGAGCCGCTGCCGCCCGACAGAAGAACAGGTGTAATACGGCCGTGAGGCATCGTTGCGTCCCCTTGCGTTCATGATTTGGAAAAGGATCAAGAAATATGAAAGTCAGACGGCGCTGCCGGACAGGAATTCACGGCGCACGGTCCGTGCGATGATCACCAGATCCATGCGCAGCGACCATTTCTCGATATAGTCGAGATCGTGATCGATCCGCTCAACCGCGCGGCTGTATTCCGCCGTGCTGCCCCTGCATCCGCTCACCTGAGCGAGCCCGGTGATGCCGGGGCGCGCGATGTGACGCTGGAAGTAGTACGGAACCAGATCTTCATAGAGCGTATTCGCGGCGAGCATTCCCGGCACATGCGGCCGCGGCCCGACCAGCGACATGTCACCCTTGATGACGTTGATGAGCTGGGGAAGTTCGTCGAGGCTGGTCTTGCGCAGAATCCGGCCGACCGGCGTGATTCGTGAATCTCCAGCCACGGTCTGCTGCACACCAGATTTGTCGCCGAGTTCCGTATTCATCGAGCGGAATTTGTAAATCCGGAACAGCTTGTTCCGATAGCCGTAGCGATACTGCCGGAAGAACACCGGGCCGCGCGATGTCGCCTTGATGGCTATCGCCGCTGCAACGAATACTGGCGTGAAGAACAACAGCGCGGCGCTCGCTGCCACAATATCGAAGACACGCTTGCCGAACGACAACGCAGGTTCGCTGCGCGCCCTGCGCACGGGATGCCGGCTGCGATAAGCGCTGCTGCCGCTGGCATATTCGACAGGGCGCACCGAAATAAACTGCCGCTCCTTCCACAGCGGAGTGACGTTATCCTGGGAAAGACGAGCTGTGATTGTAGAGGCCATCGTATACGTACTTTCTGCCTGCGCGTCGCGAGACGCCGCAACAAAATGAAACTCAACGCACCTCTCAAGCGAGATTCCCGCCTGACCTCGAAACCTGAAATCTCGCACGTGCGAGAATTCAGATCGCATCAGCGAAAGGCGAATGCTTCGGCGCTGAAGTATTCCTAAATGTTTGGAAGAAGTGGGGCGGGAAAACGGAAAGTTCGCGCACATCAGTGGCGAGGAGTGGTGAGTCTTTTGTGCGGCGCGCAAATTTTGCTGTGAGCGAAGGCGCTTATGTGGAGGCGCTGAAAATTTAAGCTGCAGTTTTCTGGACGCAGCCATGCACACAGGGCAGCGTCGAAACGTCGCCTACGACAACGTCGTCGCGATAACCGCGATAACAACGAGAAACGTGACCCTAAAATGACACTGCGGCCCAATCCTGTAGAGAAAATGTACGTTTAGCTTGAGTTGTCGCGCGGCAGGCGCGACAATCGAATCAGGCCAAATTGCTCGTGACGTCAAAAATTTTAAAAGCGCTTTCAAGTGCAGAAAGATTTTCTGATTCGAGACTCTTAACCGGGCACGGCACTGTCGCCGCAGAGAGTCCCATATGATTGTCAAACTGCAGAAAGCAGAAACGCTCCCGGATGACAGCGCTCGCGCGCCGCGCCGGAGTTCCACCGCGGAGCCGACGATGATCGCTGAGCATGCGAACATCCCGCCGCAATGTCCTGCCGATGACTCCGGTCGCCGGTTGCGAAGTCGGCTGATCCTGGCCAACTTTCTGGCGTGGGTCGCCATCATTGTGGTGATCCGCCTCGTTTTCTTCTAGATCGTCGCGTTATTGAACGAGTGGCGTGCGTTTCTGCGCCTCTTCTGTCACTGAATCATAGTCAGGCCATTAACAAATGCGGCGAGAGATCGGCGGTCACTCCCGATCGGAACCGGCATCGACGCCGCCCGAGACACGGATTTATGCGGTCGGCGACATTCACGGCCGCTCGGATCTGCTGGCCGAAACCATTGCCCGCATCGATGACGATCTTCGCAGACGGCCGATCCGCCATTCCGTCGAGGTCTATCTCGGCGATTACATCGACCGCGGCCCGGATTCGAAAGGCGTGATCGACCAGCTCGCGGTTCGTCTCGTCCGACGGCATGCGATTTGCCTGCGGGGCAACCACGAGCAATTGCTCGAAATATTCCTTCACGACCCGGAAGCCATCCGGCAATGGGCGCATGTCGGCGCCATGCAGACGCTCGCCTCCTACGGCGTTTCCATAAATCCGAATCACACCCCACTCACGACCGTGTCGCTGCAGCACGCGCTCCGTGAGGTGTTTCCGCGCACTCACGAATTGTTTCTGCAATGTTTGCGTAACAGTTTCAGCTGCGGCGATTTTCTTTTTGTTCACGCCGGAATCCGGCCTGGAGTTCCGATGGAGCAGCAGGACACCGAGGACCTGTTATGGATTCGCGATGAGTTCCTCGACTCTACTTATAATCACGGGAAAATCGTCATTCACGGCCACACACCCGTCGAGCATACCGACTTTCGCGACAACCGCATCAACATCGATACCGGCGCGTGGCGCTCGGGCGTGTTAACTACGATCGCAATCGAAAACGCGGACATCATGGTGCTGTGAGGGAACTTGTTCCGGACAATTTGGAACAGGTCTTACATGCTTTCGCCGCTTTTAGCCGCGTATCATCCCGGCCGTCGAGAAACGGCGCGGATCGACAGATCATCCGTGCCGAACTCCATACTGCGTGAAGCTCCATACTGCGTGAGATGAATCTGATGCTGCAATCGTGTTTTCGTTTTGCGGGCCTGCCCGTTTTTTTTGCAATTGCCATGTCCGTGTCCACTGGATCGCTGACACCGGCTTCTGCGCAGCAGACACACGTATCAACGGGTTCTGTTTCGCGCACTTATCTTCTGGGGCCGAGCGATCGCGTGCGCGTTAAGGTTTATGGCGAACCGGACATCACCGGCGAATATGAAGTCGACGGCAACGGATCGGTCTCGATTCCACTCGCCGGTCACGTCAAGGCCGGCGGACTGACGACGCGACAACTCGAGCGCGCCATCGCAGCGGCGCTGTCGAAGGGAATCGTGCGAGATCCGCGGGTGAATGTCGAGATCGCGCTTTATCGGCCCTATTACATTCTCGGCGAAATCAAGAAGAGCGGCGAATACCCTTATAAATCAGGCCTCACCGTGCTCGATGCTGTCGCCAGCGCAGGCGGATTCACCTATCGCGCGAATGAAGGAAAGGTGTTTCTGCGGCGATCCGGCAGCACCGTGGAAGAAGTCTATCCGATGGATGCACCTGTTCTGGTGTTACCCGGCGACAACATCCGGATTCCCGAACGCTACTTCTGACGTTTTTTCAGCAGCAATACTTCATCTCGTTTCATCGTCCTCGAATTGTGCATGTGCGCGAGCCTCTCGCCACAGTGTCGTCCCTTTGCACTGCGTAATATTTTTTTGCAACGCCGAACGATTCAAGGGAACGCACGTTCCCTTGCAAGCGACAACCGCGGGAACGGAGATACGATGACCAGACTCTGACCACGTGAATGAGATCAACTCCACCTGCCCCGCAGGTGAAGCAGGATGCTTTCCGGACCATGCCGAGAGTTGGAACGAAGCCCGCTTTCGCCAGCCGTCAATACATCCCGCGCGGGACGAGCGATGAAATGTGTATTTGCGTATTCTGTTCTGAACGCGGTCGAGGAGCGCCGACTGAGATCCCGCCGCAACGCAGGCGAGATCGCACGGAGGTTAGCGCCATGGCCGGTGATCGTCGTCGTCATCGGCGCGACATCACCTTCGTTCGCGCAGGTGATTCCGACCGATAACGAACTGACTGCGCCGCCCTGGAACGCGCAGCAGGTCTTCGAGCCGACACCGCTGCCGCAACTGGACGATCCCGACAACAGCGACGGTATTCAACCCGAGGACATGCCGGTGAAAACACGACAACAGCCCGGATATGAGCCCGTTGGCATCCGCGCCGGTTCGTGGATGTTCAACCCGTCGTTGATGTCCGGCATGCGATTCGACAGCAACGTCTTTTCGTCCAACACCATGAAGCGGTCGGACTTTGCCGCTATCGTCGCGCCGAGCCTGCGCGCCCATACGCTGTGGGAACGGCACGGCATCGATTTGAAACTGAGCGCGCAGTCCACCATCTATAATGAGAACTCGAGTCTCAACCAGACGAACTACGGCCTCAAGGGCAGCGCCTGGTACGACATCGCGCATGATCTCAAGGTGCTCACCAGTTTTCAGGCGTCGCATCTGAACGAAGGCGTCGGAACGCTGAGTTCGCCGGTCAATGCGATCTCGCCGACGCCCTATGACCTGCTGTCGGGCGACATCACGGTGCGCAAGGAGTTCAACCGCCTTGCCGCGTCCTTCGGCATGGGCGTCGACGCATATGATTTCGGCTCGGCCCGCGCCCAGAACGGCTCGATCATCAATCAGGACGCCCGCGACGGCCAGATCTACACGGTTCACGGCCGCCTCGATTATGCGTTCTCGCCCAAACTGGGCTGGTTCACCGGCGTCGAAGGCAACCAGCGCGAAATCAGGGGAACACCGGGCCGCACGCTCGACTCGCAGGGCTATCGCGCGCTGTCCGGCGTCACGGTTGCTTTGACCAATCTCATCACCGGCGAGATCGGCTTCGGCTATGCGCGGCAAAGTTTCGACGATTCGACGATCGGCACCATCGAGGGGCCGGCGTATCGCGCGATGCTGATGTGGCGCCCCACCCGGCTGCTGGACGTTCATTTCCGGGCCGAGCAGATCGTCACCCAAACGTCGGACACCAGTTCGACCGGCGTGCAGGCCAATGCGCTGCAACTCGGCGCAGACTACGAACTGCGCCGCAACGTCGTCCTCTCGGTGGCCGGCGGCTATGAGCGCGACAAGTTTTTCGGCCAGGCGCGCAACGACAAGGTCCTCACCGCCGACTCGCGGATCAAATATCTGCTGAACCGACATGGCGCGATTTCGCTGTACCACCGCTACACCGAGCGCAACAGCGACATTCCCACCTTCAGCTTCGACAAACACCAGGTTGGAATCAATGTTACAGCGCAGTTCTGACTACGATCACCCGCCTGCGGACGAACACACCGGCACGGCGGTCGGCCGCTGGTCGCAACCGACCGTCGACCTGCGGGAGATGGCGCGAATCTTGCTCCGGCGCTGGAAGATCGCCGCCGTGGCGCCGGCGGCGCTGGTCGCGCTCGCCCTGATCTATGTGATGGCGGCCGACACATTATATACAGCGACCTCCACGGTGCTGGTCGATCCGCGCCGCGCCAATGTGGTCGATACCACGCAGACCGTGCTGTCCAATTTCGGCACGGACGATGCCACCATCGAAAGCCAGACGCTGCTGATCCAGTCGGTGGCGATTCTCCAGCGCGTCGTCGAAAAACTGAAACTCACCAGCGATCCCGAGTTCTCGCCCGAACCCGGCCTGCTCGATCCGATCAAGCGCCTGTTCCGAAGCAGCCCTCCGGCCGATGGCGCCAGCCCCGAGGACGCCGCGACGGCCAATTCGGTGGATATCCTGCAACGGCGCATGAAGGTGACGCGCCAGGGCACGACCTTCCTTGTCGACATCAATGTCAGTTCGGAAGAACCGAAGAAGGCGGCAACGATCGCCAACGCCATCGCCGAAGGATATTTCGAGGAGCAGGTCCGCGCCAAATCGGACGCCACGCGAATCGCCGCCAACTGGCTCAACAGCCAGATCGACGGATTGAAGTCGCGCGTCGTCTCATCGGAACGAGCGGTCGAGGATTTCCGCTCGGCGAACAACCTCGCGGTGTCGCAGGGCGTCACGGTCAACGATCAGCAGATCACCGATCTCAACAACAAGATCATCGCCGCCCGCGTGCAGACCGCCGAGGCGAAGGCAAAATACGATCAGGTCCAGCAACTGGCCAAAACCGGCGGCGATCCCGGCGGCATCAACGCCGCGCTGTCATCGGAGACGATCGCAAAATTGCGCGCCCAGTACGCCGACATCGCCAAGAACGAGGCCGACCTGTCGAGCAAATACGGCGTGCGCCATCCGCTCGTCGCCAATGTCCGCGCCCAGTTGAAGGACACCCAGCGCCTGATCAACGACGAAATCCGCCGCGTGCTGGAAAGCACCAAGCACGATTACGACGTTGCCAAATCGCGCGAGGCGTCGCTGCAGCAGAGCTTCGACCAGCTTCAGGGGGTTTCGAGCACGTCGGGCCAGGCGCAGGTGCGCCTGCACGAACTGCAACGCGAGGCGGAAGCCAACCGGACGCTCTATGAATCCTATCTGGCCCGCTACAAGGAAACCACCGCGCAGGAAAGCCTGGAGATGCCCGACTCGCGCGTGGTGACGCGGGCCAGCGTTCCGATCCGGCCATCATCGCCGAAATCAAAGCTCATTCTCGGCCTCGCGCTGATGCTCGGGCTGGGCATCGGCTGCGTGATCGCCTTTCTTGCCGACTATCTCGACCGCCGGGTGAAAACGCTCGAACAGGCCGAGAATATCACCGGCGTTCCCGCGCTCGCAGCGCTGCCGGCGATCGGCGCACGCGAACTGGCCGGACGCGCCAAGCGCGGACGAAACGAGCTTGAGCACTACGACCCGAGAACAGTGCGGTTGCTGCCGCCCTCGCTGCAGCCGCCATTGATGCGCTATGCCATCGACGAGCCCGGCACATTCTTCGCCGAGGCGATCCGCGCCGTGCGGCTGTCGATTCAACGCACCATGCGAATCCAGCCGATCAAGGTGATCCTGGTCACGTCGTCACTCGACAGCGAGGGAAAGACGACTCTGGCGTCGAATCTCGCGCTGTCGCTCGCCACCCTCGGCATCAAGACGCTGCTGATCGACGGCGATCTCCGCAATCCGGCGCTGACGCGCGCGCTCTGCCCTCATGCCGACGCCGGCCTGCTCGAAGTCGCCACCGGCGTGGCGCCGCTGGAGCGCGCCGTCCATTTCGATCGCAACTCCGGGCTGTCGATCCTGCCGTCGCCCGTGGTGAAGAACGTCGACATCATCACCGAACTGATGTTCTCCGAACAGATGGGCGATATCCTCGATCACCTTCGCCAGCGTTACGAACTGATCATTATCGATTCCCCGCCCCTCGTGCCGCTGGTCGATGGCCGCGCGCTCGCCGAACTGTCCGACAGGATCGTTCTCGCAGTCGGCTGGGATCAGACGCCGCAGGAGGTGCTGACACACACCATCGGTCTGCTCGGCCCGGTGCATGACCGGATTCTCGGAACGGTGCTGACGCGAGTCGATCTCAGCCGCCTGCGGTTCTACGACTACTATCGCAGTTCGGCCTATCTGAAGCCGTACGGCACCGCAAGCCTCGGCCAGGGAGCCGCCTCGTGACGCTGGTTCCCGTCAAGGGACATGCCGGCGGCTTGCCCGTCGGCACGCGGCAACCGCGCCACGGCGGCGGCCGGCTTCCGCCGCGCTGGAGCCAGCCGCACTCGCCGCGAATGCCGCACGCTCCGGCGGTTTCGGCCGGCGTCTCGCTCGACGGGATGATCATTGCGTTGATGACGCTTTCGGTGGCGTCGATGCTCGCGCTGTCTTCGGGAATGTTAACCCACTGGAACGTTCACTATCTGACCGCCGGCGGAAACTTCTACGAGAAACTGCACCCGGCGACTTATCTCGCGCTGATGGCGTTCGGATTGATGCTGTTCCGCAGCGGCGATCCGATAGGTCAGATCAACAAGCTGTTCGTCGAGAACAAACTGATTCTGGTCTACCTGATGTGCTGGTCGTTTCTCGCGGTGCAGATGGTCGTCCTCGATCGGCCATTCACCGTCATCATCGACACCTTCCTGCTGCCGGTGATCCTGTGCCTCGTGATCTGGCAGCTGCCGCAATCCCGGATGACGCCGATCATCTGGGCGGTTCACCTGCTGATCCTTCTCAATGTCGTCATCGGCTACTATGAGTATTTTTCCGGTCATCGCCTGATCCCGCTGACGCTCGGCAGCGTGGTGGTGTTCGGGGAATGGCGGTCGTCGGCGCTGCTGGGACATCCCCTCACCGCATCCGGCATCGTCGGGGCCTATGTCATGGCGCTCGCCCTTCGCCCCTCGCTGATCCCGCCGGCGGTGTTGCGGTTGCCGATTCTCGCTCTCTGTCTCGCCTCGCTGATGGTATTCGGCGGGCGCACGGCTCTCGTCACCGTGCTGCTGGTTCTCGGCACGATCGCGGCAAGCCGGATGCTGGACTTGTTGCGCGGCGGACGGACCACGCTCCCCGCTGCCATCGCCACCATCTGCCTGCTGTTCGCAGGCGCCATCGTGATCTTCGCCGCGTTCGACCTCGGCATCTTCGACAAGATGCTGCTGCGCTTCTCCTCCGACAAAGGCAGCGCGATGGCGCGCATCGCCACCTTCAACCTGCTGTCGCATTTCGACTGGCACGAACTTCTTCTCGGTCCCGATCCCGCACGGGTTAACGCGCTGCAGGCCCAGCTCGGCCTCAACTACGGCATCGAGAATTTCTGGATCTCCTGCGCCGTGCAGTTCGGCGTCCTTCACACAGCGATGATCACCATCGGGTTGGTTTGCCTGTTCGCCGAGATCGTGCGGCGATCGCACCGGGCGGTATGGGCGATCATTCTCCTGATCTTCGTGATCGCGGCGAGTTCGGTCAGCTTCTCGTCCAAGAACATTCAGTTGGCGCAATTCGTTGCGCTCATCGTGTTGCTTCTGCCGCAGGAACGGGCGCGTGCGGCACAGACGCCGCGCCGCGCTGTGCGATCCGCGCCAGGGCGGCCTCAGGGAGTTGGGCATCCATGACCATTTATGTCGATCACACCCATCTCGGGCGTCACGTCACCGGCCTCGAGCGCATCACCCACGAATTGTTCTCGTCGGCGGCGCTCGCGCCTCTCGGCGTGATCCCGGTCACATCGCGCGGCATCGGGCTCATGGTGGCGACCCAGACATTCGGGTTGCCGGCGCGGCTGGCCGCGTCATCGTCGTCGATCCTGTTGTGTCCCGGTTTTCCGCCGAGCCCGCTGCTGCGCCCGTTCGCCGCGCGCGTGATACCCTATATTCACGACGTATTCCTGCTGACGCGGCGCGCCGATCTCAGCCGCAAGGCGCGGCTCTATATGGCCGAACCGTTCAAGGTCGCGGTGCGGCACTATCCGCGTTTTTTCGCCAACTCGGCCGACACACGGCAAAAACTTTCCGCGCATTGCCGCTCCGACGCCGAGATCACGCTGTACCGGCCGCAGGTGCGCAACGTTTTCGGCCTGTCGCCGGACGCCCGCGCCGCACGCGATGAAGCCACCTGCTCCTTGCGTCTGGTCGCGCTCGGCACCGTGGAGCCGCGCAAGAACTTCGTCGCGGCGGCGCGTATCCTCACCGCCTTGCGCCAGCGCGGCTTTCCCGACGCCACGCTCGAAATCGTCGGACGCGAGGGCTGGGGCAACGACTGGCAAACCCTCAAGGCCACTCCGGGTGTCCATCTGCACGGCTATCAGCCGGCGGAAAGCGTCAACCGCATCCTGCAGGATGCCGACATGTTCATCTGTACGTCCCACGAGGAAGGACTCGGGCTGCCGTTGCTCGAGGCGCAATATGCCGGCCTTCCGGTCATCGCGCCGGATGCCGCGATCTTCCACGAGGTGCTCGACCGCTCCGGCATTTTTGTCGATCCCGGCGAGCCCACTGAGGCGGCGGCCCGGATCGCAGCGGCAGCGTCCGGCGCCGGGTGGCGCACTGCAGGCGTGATGGAGGGGCAGAAAAATCTCGCACGCTGGAACGCGCAGGCCGCGGCCGACCGCGACGCCGCGATCGAGCTGATCGCGCGGGTGGCCCGGCAGCAGGCTCGCCTGTCACCCCGGCAGGCAAAAATGGATCGAACCGAACGCGGCAACGTCCGCTGAACGCATCACCTTTCGAGACGCCCTTGCGTAATTATCTCAACCGCGCCTTCGACACGCACCGCCCGGCGCCGGTGACCGCGGCCGCCGTCCAGCAACCGGCGGCGATGGGCGCAATGATGTCCGGCGCGCGCACGCTGGACCGCGATTCCGAATCTCAGGTCGTCGGCCGCGATACCGGCATCGACACCATGCGCGGCATCGCCATCCTGATGGTGATCGGCATTCATGCGCTGCCGCAGCCGCTTCTGCCGGCATGGGAAACTCTGGTGGATGCGGCGCTGCGGCCCTCCGTCCCGGTGTTTCTGTTCGCGACCGGCTACCTCACGGCGCGCGCGGGCCGTGTTCCGCTCGCCAAGCGCATCAGGATGGCGCTGATTCCGTATGCGATCGCATTCGTCGCCGCTTACATCTACATGGCGCTGCATAACCCGGCGATGGATCACCGCGTGACCACCACCGTCGCGCGGTTCGTTCTCGCCTATGTGTTCGTCTACTATTATGTGTTCGTCTATATCGGCTGCACCGTCGCGCTGTGGCTGGTGTTCCGGCTGGCCGAAATCGGCGCGCCTGAGACGCGACAGCGGCTCGCCGTGCTGCTGGCGATGTCGATCGGGCTCGGGCTGATCGTCGGAAGCTATCTCGATCCGCTGATGCAGCACCTCGGCTATTCGGACTCGCTCATTCAGGAAGCGCGGCTGCGCGACATTCCGTTCTGGTTCGGCTTCGCGGCGCTAGGCGCACTGCTCGCGATATCGGACATCGGGCTGGCGGTCCGCGACATGCGAACGCTGCTCGCCGGTGCGGCGGGTGTGACCTACGTCATTTATGCCACGATCCGGCTGAGCGACACCGGCGATGCCGCCGATTACGACTCGGTGGCCTTCTTCGGTTACGCGGCTCTGTTCAGCACGCTGCTCTTTGCCCTGCCGATCAGACTCCCTTTCCTCGCCGCCATCGGGTCGGGCAGCTACTTCATCTATCTCTGGCACATCTTCGTCATCATGATCCTGCGCGATCACGCCGGATTGCGAGAGCTTGGCCCGGTTGCCGATTTTGCGATTACGTTCATGGTAACGGCGGTCATCAGCGTCGCGGCGCTGCTGGCGATCCGCATGCTGGCGCCGCCGCGTCTGTCCCGCTGGCTGGGAGCGTGACCATGCTGTTGCGGCAGACACTCCTTTATATGCCGGCGCAGATTGTCGGACCGCTGTTCCAGCTGATCGCGATGATCGTATGGACCCACGTGGTCGACGAACACACCCTCGGCGTCATCACGCTGGTGACGGCGACGCATGAATTGCTGCAGATCGCGTTTCTGGCATGGTGGTCGCAATATGCGCTGCGGTTTTTCGGACGCTTCCAGAGCGACGACGACGCGCAGCGATTCTACCGCACCGAGAACGTGGTTCTGCTGGCGTCCATCGTTATTCAAAGCGCGGCGATGGTCGGAATTCTGCTGCTGGTGATCGCGCCGGATGCAAACTCCGGCCTGCTCGGCGCGGCCATCGCCTATGTGATATCACGCTCGCTCAATCTTTACATCGGCGAACGCGCCCGGGTGCGGCAGCAGATCGGCGTCTATTCGATCCAGCAGATCATCGGACCGTCGGCCGGATTCCTGATCGGCCTGCTGATGATCCGTTGGCTCGGACAAAATCCGGAATGGCCGCTCGCCGGCTACGCCATCGCCCAGTTCGTCGCCGCGTTCGTCGTATTGCCGAAAATCGGTTACGGCCACCGCCTGTGGCCGGTGGACCGCGAGATCATCCGGCATGCGATGCAATATGGCGTTCCGCTGTTCATCGGCGGCGCGCTGGGATGGGTCGGCCTCAACGCGTCGCGATTCGCTGTCAACGATCTCCTCGGCGTGGCGGCGGCAGGCTTGTTCGCGGTCGGCTACGGTCTCGGTCAACGCGCGGCGGCCGTCGCCGCCATGCTGGTCACAGCCGCAGCCTTCCCGATCGCGATCAAGCGGATGGAGGAGAGCGGCAGCAAGGCCGCGATCCGTCAACTCGCCGACAATTGCGCGCTTCTCGTCGCCATCCTTGCGCCCAGCATCGTCGGCATTTTCATGCTGCGCACCGAGATCGTCCACCTCCTGATCGCCGAACGATTTCAGGCGGTGACGCTGGCGATCCTGCCGCTCTCCGCCCTTGCCGGTGCGATCCGCAATCTGCGCGCCCATTTCGGCGACCAGGTGTTTCTCCTGCATAACCGCACGCGGCCGCTGGTGGTGGTCGCCAGCATCGACGCCGCGGTGACGATTGCGTTCAGCGTCGCATTCATCTGGAAATGGGGCGTGGTCGGCGGCGCGGCCGCCAATGTGGCTGCGGCGGTTTGCGCCGCGACCGCGAGCTTCGCGATCGGATTTTCGAAATTCCAGCTGACGCTGCCGCTCCGTCATCTGGCGCGCATCGCCATCGCGACCGGCGCGATGGCCGCGCTGCTCTACGTGCTTCCTGAAGCCCGCAATTTCATCACGCTGGCGGGTCACATCGCCGCCGGCGCCGCGGTCTATCCGGCCGTTCTTGCCATCCTGTACAGCCCGTCACTGGTGCGCATGGTCCGCCTGCGGGCGCAGCATTCCGGCTGAGCGATGGATTGGGTGACCGCTAGTCCCGCTTGGCGTTCCGGAAGGCTTTTGCCATCGCGAACCACAGCGGCTTCTTCTGCATCTGGTCGTCATACGGCAGCGGCCGCGGCAGCCGGGTTGCGGCCGGGTTCTTCTTTTTCGCGGCCGATGTGTAGAACGAGTAGTTGTCCGCGAGTTCCCACGCGATCACCGCCTTGACCCGGGGCACCGACAACACGTTGTTGAGGAATTTTTCCGCGGTGTCGGCGATCATCGCATCCCGCGTCGGAATGTCGTCCGGGAACGTATCGTCGCGCACGTCGAATTCGGTGATGTAGATGTCCACCTTCTTGTCGGCGAGCGCGTGGACGAAATCGAGAAAGCGCGCCGGATCGTGTGGATAACGCGGCTGGAGGTGACCCTGCAATCCGACCGCGTCGAGACGGACGCCGGCATTCTGCAACTCATCGACCAGATGCAACAGGCCTGCGCGCACTTTACGCCCGACATCGTCGTCGCGCTCGGACTGCGCTTCGTTGAGGACAAACTTCGTTGTCTTGTCGACCGCGCCTGCGCGTTCGAATGCGCGGCGAACGTAGCCGGTGCCGAACGCCTCGTACCACGGGCCAAGCCGATATCCGCCGGGCGCCTTGTGTCCCGGCCAGAACGGTTCGTTGACGATGTCCCACGAGTGCAGCTTGCCGGCATAGCGACCCACCACCTCCTCGATATAAGCGTCGAAGAATTTCTGGCGCTCGGGAACACTCATGGATTTCACCCACGCCGGAACCCACTCGTTCCAGATCAGGCAATGGCCGCGCATCGGGATGCGATGCGATGCACAGAAATTCAGCAGCCGATCCGCGCTGTCGAATCGTTTCGGTCCCGGTTGCGGCGCAATCGTGCCGATCTTGAGCGCGATGTCCGTCGTGATGATTCGGGTTTGCGCTGGATAGAGATCGCGATACGCGAAATCCTTAAATATCGACGGACCGGCGGCGGATCCAAAAATCAGCCCATTCGCCGCCGCAATCTCGCCAAGACTTTCGCTCGTTGCCGCGCACGACGCATGACTTCGTAAAGAAATTCCTGCGCCGCCCAGAATCGCAAGCGCCTCTCGTCTCGAACACATAGCTTGCATGGCAGATCTCCGTCGCACGAATGCATCGTTGTTACATTGATTGAACCCGACGCCATCGTTGCGACGCAATACTGCGATTTCATGTTCCTGTCTTGCCGATAACGAGATTTTTCAGGGTGCACATGATGTTGTCGCCACGTGTTTGCTTTGTTCCTTTTATCTCGATCACACCACCCAACAGGAGATCGATATGCTGGACTCGCAAACACAGCGAGGCAATCTCACGGTTGATGGCATCACCATCAACATCTCGTCGATGTCGGAAGCGGTATCGTCTATCGTATCGGCTGCGCAGCAGGGCGAGAGCTTCTCGGTCTGCACGCTTAATCTCGATCACGTCGTACAACTGCAACGAAAATCCGACTTCCGTGCCGCCTACCGGCGTGCGCGATTCGTCACCGCGGACGGTTTCCCGATCGCGATCCTGAGCCGGCTCACCGGATCTCCGGTTGAACGCACAACAGGTGCCGATCTGATCGCTCCGTTGTGCGCGGAAGCCGGGCGCAGACAAATTCCGATCTATCTTCTGGGCTCGAACAAGCTCACGCTTCACCGCACCGCAAGACGGCTGGCGAAACGGTTTCCCGGCCTGAAGGTGGTCGGCTCATACGCGCCCGGCGGAAATTTCGATTCCTATTCCGAGGAAGCTGACGATGCCACCCACATGATACGCACCTCCGGCGCACAACTCTGCTTCATTGCGTTGGGCGCCCCCCGTCAGGAAATCTTCGCCGCGCGGTGTCTCGACGAAATCTCGGGCATTGGCCTGCTCTGCATCGGCGCAGGACTCGATTTCATCGCCAACACCCAGGCCCGCGCGCCCTCGTTCACACAAAAGCTCGGCCTCGAATGGGCATGGCGCATGGTCACCAATCCGCGCCGGCTGGCGCCGCGTTACGCACGATGCATCGCGGTGATCCCGCGACTCGTGGTCGCCAGTCTCCCGCAAATCGTCAACGCACGAATAAGGAAAACCGCATGACTTCCACGGTAACGCTGGCACAGCGCGCACGCAATTCGGCGCTCGCAAAGCCGAGATACCAGATCTGCCTGATCCACCCGTTCGATCCGCGCGGTGAGAAAGTCGGCGGTCTCGAAACCTACATTCGCGATTTCATCACGTTTCACCCGACCGACACCGACCTGCTGTTCATCGGCGTCGATTCCAAAGGCGACCTCAAGCTTGGTCAGATTCAGAAGCTGACCTTCCGTGGGCGGACGTTCGAATTCCTGCCGATCCTGCACTATTCGGACGAGCAGGCGCGCGAAGCAGCAAAGACGGTTCGCTCGTCGCTGACCGGGAAATTCTTCATGGCGCTGATGCGAAATTTCGGCACGATCGCGCGGCTGATCCGGGCGCGACGATGCTCGATCGACCTTCGCCGCGTCGAGTTCTCATGGCTGCCCGCGATCCTGCGATTGCCGTTCGTCCAGATGCTGCACGGCGAAGGCGTGCCGAAGCTTCAGATGGACTCGCTGCTTCGGCGCTATTCCTTCGTTCACAATGCCGGAGAGCGCTTCGCCATCGCGGCCAGCGAAAAGTTTCTCTGCGTCAATCCGCATATCACCGAGCGGCTTCAGAAAACCTACCCCAATAGCAAGGACAAGATCGATACGCTGTGGACTTGGGTCAATACCGACATCTTCAAGCCGCAGCCGCTGCCTCTCGGCACCGATCCATTCCGCGTCGCGTTTGCCGGGCGGCTCGATGAATTCAAGGACCCGGCGCTGATGTTCCAGACCATCGCCAAACTGCGCGAGCGCCTGAACGGCGCGGTCGAATTCCATTATATCGGCACCAGCGACCCGCATCGCTTCCCTGAATTCGCGGCGATCGAGGATGTAACCGTGCGACACGGCTTCAAGGATGCTGCCGGAATGGCCACGGCGCTCGCCTCGGCCCACGCCGGAATCCTGACATCGGAATTCGAGGGGATGCCACGCTTCGTGCTCGAGACACTCGCGGTCGGCCGTCCGGTGGCGGCGCTGCACCTGCCCCAGCTCGAGGCGGTGATCCGCGACGGCGAAAGCGGCTATCTGGTGTCGCGCAGCGACAGCAAGCAAGACATGGCGGAGCGGCTGGCCCAGAGGTTCGTCGAAATCCGCAGCGCCATTGCAAAGCGCGAAATGGATTCCGCCGGCATCGCCGCCAGCATCAAGACCTTCACGCCCAACACGCAACTGGCGCGCGTCTTCCGTTATCATCAGGAAATCCAGAACGCGCGCGGCTTGACGGCAGCGGCCTCCGCCTATTGAGGAGCCTATGAACATTCTCATGCTGACGAGCGAATTCGCGCCGGCGACTGGCGGAATCGGCACCTATGCGCGTGAGATCGCGGCGGCCGCCAGCCATCTCGGCGCGCAGGTGACCGTAATCGCGCCCGACTATTCGGAACATACGCCCGATGACGACCGCGCCTACCCGTTCCGCCTTCACCGCTTTCGCGGCGGCCTCCATTCGATGCGCGATCTTCCGTCCAAGATCGCGCTCGCCCGCAGCAGCGTCCGCAGCGCTGACTACGACATCATTCACGCCGCGGACTGGCCGTTCTTTATTCCACTGGCGCTGTCGCGGCGGCGCACTCGCGCCCGCCTGCTGATGACGGTGCACGGCACCGAAATCAACGAGACCCAGACCTCGATGAAGCGCCTGGCGATCCGCACCGCAGGCGTGTTCGGCCCGCGCACCGAGGTCGCCGCCAACAGCCGTTATACGCGCGAGCTGTTCCGCAGCCGCTTCGCCATGGAAGAGCACCGCGTCAACGCCATTCCGCTCGGGGTATCCGATTTCTGGTTCGGTTCGAACCGCAGGCGCGCGGAGGCCAGACAGACCCACCATCTCGCGCCCGATCGCATCGTCATGGTGACGGTCGCGCGCCTCACCCGCCGCAAGGGTCACCACCTGACGCTGTCGGCGCTGGCCACCCTTCCGGATGAACTGCGCCGGCGCATCACCTGGCTGGTGATCGGCCCTGAGGGCGAAGCCGACTATGTTCGCGAGTTTCGTCAGATGATTGCCGATACCGATTGCGATGTCCGCATCATGGGGACGATGTCAAATGAACAGATCCGCGACATTTACGGGGCCAGTGATTTCTTTTGCCTGACGGGGTTGCCGGAATCGTCCGGCCGCGTTGAGGGTTTCGGCCTCGTCTATCTCGAAGCGGGAGCAGCGGGGTTGCCGAGCATCGCGACCAATGTCGGCGGCGTGCCTGATGCCGTCCTCGCCGACGAGACCGGCCTGCTGGTGGAACCGGACCGCGACGAGATCGCGCGCGTGATCGCCGAGATTGTCGAGGAAACCGATACCCGCGCCATTCTCGCCGCCGGAGCAATGGCGCATGCCCGCGCGCTGTCGTGGGAACGCTGCGCGGCGGATACCTACGGCCTGTCGCGCCCGGGACGGCTCGAATCCGATATTGCCGACCTCGTTGCCACCACCGCCGGAGCGAGCATCCCGCTCGCACCTGTTGCACCGTGATGAAGACGGCCCTGGCCTCTATCGTGTTGCTGGCTTCGGTTATCGCCGGGCCAGCCTATGCCGATAGTTGCGGCAGGAGCCGCGACTATCTGCTCGGCGGTCTGGCGGGTGAACTGACCATGCCCCCGCAAGCCTATCAAAGCCTGTTCAAGGTCTGCCTCGCGACGGCGGCGATGTCCAACGTCAAGGACGCGGTCATGCTGAAGGATGGCGGCATCGGCGTCATCCCGAAACAGGACAGCGTGCCGGCGACCGCCGGGACGCTGTCGACATTCTGTAACGCCTATCCGCGCGGCACGTTGCGCTTCATCACGCGCAAGGATCAAAGAATGGGCCTTACGATCGGACGCCTGGTGCGGCTGTCCTCAACATCGTCGACGCCGTGCAAGGTGATCAAGGGCAACGCATCCTGATCCGCCTGCGGTGCGGCGCGCATTGTGCGCAAATCACAATCCCGCGATGCTGCGAAGCGGCAAGGCTTCACACCGGGTCATCTTTCCGCCTTGCATCTTGCGCCGTCGATGGCGTTCGCTAGTCTTCCCTCCGTAAAACTTAACAATCAATCCCCATTGGGAGGATAAGAGTATGTTTTACGTTTCCAGATCATCCATTCTTGGTTCATTCGCTGTTGCAGCGCTGCTCTGCGCATCGGCAATTCCTGCATCCGCCCAGTCATCGGAAAGCAACGTCGAGAAACTGGGTGAATTCAAAAAGACCGGCGTCACGGAAATCCCGACGGTCGCGCAGTCGGGCCGCAAGGCCGATGCCATCAAGGCCAACCTGTCGAAGATCAAGCTGCCGCCGGGATTCAAGATCAGTCTTTATGCGCTCGTCCCTGACGCGCGGCACATAGCGGTCGGCCCGCAGGGCGTGGTGACGTTCATCGGCACGCGCAAGACCAAGGTCTATGCCGTCACCGATCGTGGCAAGGCCGGCTACGCCGAAGAGGTGAAGGAGTTCGCACCCTCGGTGAAGTTCACCCTTCCCAACGGCGTCTGCTTTTCCAAGGACGGCGTCCTTTACATCGTCGAGCAGAACCGCATTCTCAGTTTTCCTGCTGCTGAATTCTTCTACGAAAGCCCCGACGTCGCGGTCGGCGTTGTCGTGAAGCAAGGCGAACTGATTCCGAAGGAAGAGGAGAGTTTCAATCATACCGCGCGGCCTTGTCGCATCGGCCCCGACAACAAGCTTTACACGGCCATCGGCCAAAAATTCAACGTGCCTCCGAAAGAGAAGCTCGACGCCTATTTCAAGGCAGGGCTTGGCTCGATCATCCGCATGGACCAGGACGGCAGCAACCGGATGATCTACGCGCATGGCATACGCAATTCGGTCGGGCTCGACTTCAACCCGAAGAACGGTCAGCTCTGGTTTACCGACAATCAGGTCGACGGCATGGGTGACAACACACCTCCGGGCGAACTGAACCGCGCCACGCAGGCCGGACAGAACTTCGGCTTCCCGTATTATGGCGGCGGCAAGGTTCGCACCGTCGAATACAAGGCCGATACACCGCCCGCCAACGTGGTCTACCCGGAAGTCGAGATGGATGCCCATGCCGCCGATCTCGGCATGATGTTCTATAGCGGCAAGTCGTTTCCCGCGAAGTATCGCGGCGGCATCTTCTCGGCGCAGCACGGATCGTGGAATCGGACCGAGCCAGTCGGCGCGCGGGTGATGTTCACCTCGCTCAAGGCCGATGGCAGCGCCGACAAGACAGAGGTCTTTGCATCCGGATGGCTGACGCCGGATGGTGAATATCTCGGGCGCCCTGTCGATATCGCACAATTGCGCGACGGATCGCTGCTGGTATCGGACGATCTGGCGGGTGCGCTTTATCTCATCACTTACGAGGACAAGTAACCGAGCCGCATCCCGCCGCACGATGGCAGATGCCATTCGCGGCGGCGGGTGTGCGACCGTCACGCGCGGCTGCCGCAGCCGGCCTTTTCACCGGGATTTCACATCATGTTCGCACGAAGCCTGACCGCGCTGGCAATAGCGGCTGCGCTGGTCGCAAGCTCCCATGCCGCCCATGCCGACGGCGATGCCAAGGCCGGCCGCAAGAAGGCGATGCAATGCGCCGCCTGCCACGGCATCGACGGCATCTCGAAACTGCCGAATGCGCCGAACATCGCCGGGTCGCCCGCGATCTATCTGGAAAAGCAGATCAAGGCGTTCCGCTCGGAGGAGCGCAAGGATGAAACCATGAATGTCGTCGCCAAGCCGCTGTCCGACGATGACATCGCCGATCTCGCGGCGTGGTATTCGGGACTCGAGGTCAGCGTGACCGTGCCGCAATGAGGTAGCATCAGCGCCTCTCCTGCAGTGAGCTTTTCTTCGTCGCCCCCTTCTGGGGAGGGAAAAGAAAGCACGCTCCTCAGGATGAGGGATCGTTTCACATTCGGGTCCGATCAGCTTTCGACTGGACGTCAAGCGTTGCTACATCGTCAATCGCCGCCCTCACCGCCTCGGCAATGCCGGGGTCGTGCAGCGAATGTCCGGCGCCGTCGACGATGCGGACCTCGGCACCGGGCCACGCCGCCGCCAGCGCATGGGCGATTGCGGGCGGACACAACAGATCATAACGCCCCTGCACGATGATGCCGGGAATTCCGTTCAGGCGTCCGGCGTTGCGCATCAACCGATCCGGTTCGAGAAAGCAGCCGTTGCGAAAATAATGCGCCTCCATGTACGGCGTCGATGGCAGGCCACGGCGGCCGCCCCGGATCGCGGCAAGATCGAGCCGCGATCGCGATGGCCGGACTTCGGAGAGAATACGCTCGGTATCGTGCCATGCCCATGCGGCGGGACCGTGGATCGCGGGATCGTCGTCGAGAATGCGCCGCCAATAAGCTTCGAGCGGCGTCTCACGCTCCTCCGGCGGAAGAAGGCTCAAAAAATCCTCGTACAGGGCCGGATAGAATCGCGGCAGCCCGCCGCGAAACGACCATTCCAGTTCGGCGCGGGTCCCGAGAAATGTCGCGCGCAACACAATGCCGCTGACGCGCTCGGGATGGCGTTGCGCATAAGCCAGCGCCAGCGTCGCGCCCCACGAGCCGCCGGACACCAGCCAGCGGTCAAAACCGAGCGTCTCGCGAATGGTTTCCATGTCCGCGATCAGATGATCGAGCGTATTCGCCTCGCGCGATCCCCTGGGCCGGCTGCGGCCCGCACCCCGCTGATCGAACAACACGGCGTGAAAGCGCTGCGGATCGAACAGGCGGCGATGATCCGGCTGGCAGCCGCTGCCGGGACCGCCATGGAGGTAGACCGCCGGAATCCCGTCAGCGCAACCGACGGTTTCGACATAAATCTCGTGGCCGTCGCCGACCGCGAGATGCCGAACGGTCAACGGCGCAAACGGGTCGATACGCTTGTCGGACGGTGAGACGTCGCTGGCATCAAGCACGAGAATGATCCTCGCGCTCGAGCGTGCCGCCGGAAAAATCACGATAGATGAAACCGCGGAGGCCTCCTTCGGATTCCGCGATGGCGGCCTTGAAAATCTGCTCATGCATCGGCGACAGCGCGCAGGCCGGATCGGTGTTGGCGGCCTTGCCGGTTAACGCGAAAGCCTGACAGCGGCAGCCGCCGTAATCGACCTCTTTGAACTCGCAGCTTTGGCACGGTTCGGGCATCCAGCCGGTGCCGCGATAGCGGTTGAACGCCTCGGAGTTCTGCCAGATCCAGGCAATCGGATGATCACGCACCGACTCGAACTCCAGACCGGTGATCGTTTCCGCCGCATGGCACGGCAACACCTTGCCGGACGGCGAGATATTGAAGAACTGGCGGCCCCAGCCGCCCATGCATTTCTTCGGGCGGAGCGCGTAATAGTCCGGCACCACGTAATCGATCGCGAGCGTTCCCTTGAGCCGCGCTTCGGCTTCTTCGACGACGCGGCTGGCTTCATCGATCTGCGCCATCGTCGGCATCAGCGCGGCGCGGTTCTTCAGCGCCCAGCCGTAATACTGGACGTTGGCCACTTCGAGCCGGTCGGCGTCGAGATCGACCGCCATTTGAATAATGTCCGCAAGCTGCGACAGGTTCTGCCGGTGCATCACCGCATTGACGGTGAGCGGCAAATCCAGTTCGCGGACCCAGCGCGCGACCTCGATTTTTTTGGCGTGCGCGTCCCTCAGCCCGGCGACGCGGTTCGCCGCCTCGGGCTCGCTGCCCTGAAAGCTGATCTGCACGTGGCACAGCCCGGCATCGGCGAGCGCCGCCAGTTTCTCCCTGGTGAGAAGAACGGCGGAGGTAATGAGGTTGGAATACAGCCCGACCTCGGTGGCATGGCGAACAAGCTCCACCAGATCCTTGCGCGCGGTCGGCTCGCCGCCGGAAAAGTGAATCTGCAGGACGCCGATCTGCGCCAGTTCGGTCAGCACCCGCTTCCATTCGCCGGTGGTGAGTTCGTTGCTGCCGCGCTCCAGTTCGAGCGGGTTCGAGCAATACGGGCATTGCAGCGGACAGCGATGGGTCAGTTCCGCCAGCACCGCCAGCGGAATCCCGAACGTCTCCGCTGGCGAGGCGCGCCGCTCCAGCGCCGCAAGCCCGTCGGACGGGTCGCCGTGAATGGTGCTGACATCGGCGAGCGTCGGGCTCATGATTTGGTATCCTGCCTGTCGGCAAGAAAGCCCTTGCCGGCAAGATCACGCAGCATCGCGATGACATCGAGGCCGATCACCTCGCGATCAGCTGCGTATTTCGCCGCGAGCACGTCGATAATCTGCGCGACGCTGCGGTCACCGTCGCAGAGCTGCAGAATCTCGACCGCCACCTCGTCGGGGACCAGCACGCGCTCGGGCGCCAAAATCACCCAACGCTGGCGCGTCTCGTCGAAACGCAACCGGGCATGGCGCGCGAGCACCGGACGGCTCTCCTGATGTATGTCGACCTGCCGGCTGCGCAATGTCGGCATCATGCGGGCTCCGGCCTGAAGGCGCCGGGCGGAACGTGCCCGTCGACGTAGGCGTGATAAAGGGCATCGAGTTGCGCCCAGAGTACGTTAGTCTTGAAGATCAGCGCATTGCACATCGCCTCGCGCTGCTCAGGCGTGGTGGCGTTTGTCCTGACGAAATCGAGCGCGAAATTGGCGTCGCGCGGCGCCTGCTCCATCCGGCGCTTGAAGTAGCTCATGATCTCGGGATTGACGAAATCGTAATGCGCCAGCATCCCGGATATGCGCTCCTCGTGCAGGTTCGGCGCGAACAGTTCGGTCAGCGACGACGCGATGGCCTCAAGCGGCGTACGGTCGCGCACGAAATGAACATAGGCATCGACGGCAAAACGCGTCCCCGGAAGAATCCCTTCCGCGGATTCGACATAGGCGCTGTCGAGCCCAAGCCCCTCGGTCAGCTTCAGCCAGCGCTCGATGCCGCCCTCAGCGCCGGCATCGCCATCGTGATCCTCAATGCGATGCCGCCATTCGCGCCGGATGTCGCGGTCGCGGAAACGCGAGATCACCACGGCGTCCTTGATCGGGATCGTGCTCTGATAATAGTAGCGGTTCAACGCCCACGCCTGCACCTGCCCCTTGTTCAGCTTGCCGCCATGCAGCAGCCGGTGAAATGGATGCAGATTGTGGTAGCGCTCCGCGCCGATCTTGCGGAGCATCGCCTCGAGTTCGTCGGCGCTCTCGAGCGGCGCCTCGTTCCTGACCGTGAAGGCGGTGATCGCGTTCAAATCACAATCTCCATTCCATCCGAAGGGATTTCCCAGCCTGCCCTGTCCACCGCGTTCCGTTCGGCCGAGCCATGCAGCCACGCGGGGTTGGAGTTATTGATGTGCAGGAAAATCTTACGCGTAATTCCCAGATCCGCCAACGCGGCCATCGCGCCACCCTGACCCGACATCGCGATATGGCCCATGCGCTGGCCGGTCTTGTGGCCAAGCCCTGCTGCGATCAGTTCGTCGTCCCGCCATAACGTACCGTCGAAGAAAATCAGCGGCGCGCCGCGCAATCTGTCTTTCAGTTCCTCGTCCACGGCAGCACACGCGGCAAGAAAGTAAAAATGCGCGCCGCTGGCCTTGTCGGCGACGCGCAGGCCGAGCGTGTCGCCTGCCTCCTCGATTCTGTCACCGGCCTCGTTTTCGAGATACCACGCTGATTTTCCGGAGACGGCAAACGGCGTAACGACGAGGCCCGAAGCTGAACCGTCCGGCAATGCCGGCTCGAACGGCGCATCGAATGCGATCGGCTCGCGCGGCACGCGCGCTTCGTCGAGAACGTTGAAAATGCTGTTCGCTTTCAGTATCTCCAGCACGCGGGGGTGGGCGTAGATCGTGAAAGGCCAGCCTTCGCGCAGCGACAGCAGCCCGGCGACGGCATCGACCTCGCCATTGGTCAGGATTACGCCCGTGAGCGGGCTGTGGCGGAGATGTCCGGCTTGCGGATGAAGCTGCGGGTTGGTGGCCATCTGCTGGCGCAAATCGGGCGATGCATTGATGAGAAACCAGTGGTGGTCGTCTGCGCTGACAGCAATCGAAGCCTGGGTTGATTGCAGACCCGGATTGTTCAGGCGTGCCGCGCTACAGATCCTGCAATTGCAGTTCCATTGCGGAACACCACCGCCCGCAGCTGCTCCAAGAACGACAACACGCATCAGGAAACTCCAGCGATCTCCGAAGTCCCTATGCTGAAAACAAACGGCTCCGGACCCGGTCACGGCATTTCCATGAAGGAAATGTCACGCTGCCCAAGCCGGACCGCTTTGCCACGTTACTTGTAAATGACAGTTCGCCTTATTTGCGTGCTGCGCAGGCGTACATGTTGATTTCCATGCCCACTGACACTTCGACAATCTTCGGAGTCTTCCACGCCATCTTGGTCTCCTTCCAGATTCCACGGGCAGCGTTCATGCACCGACCGCTACGGTAATATGCCGCGTTCGGCTCCTCTTGTCCATTTTCCTGAACGCCGCCACAAAAAAGTTATCGCGCGTATCGGCGCTTTCCCGGCCAAATTCGCGCGAAATCCACACCGCACTGCAAAAAAAATAGCGAGAAAGCAGACCAACCGACTGACCGGCGTTTTGCCTGGCCGGGTTCCAGCGGCGGCGCGCCAAACTCATACGCCGTCACGGCGGCGAACCGAGTCCTCTTCGCCCATGCGCATGCCGCGGATCATCATACGATCATGGCCCGCTCGCCTCATCTTCCGAACGATGACGATCTTCATCGGGACAAATGAAGTCATCAATTTCTCACTGCGGAAGTGAATTCATTTCTCATTGCGAAACTGAGAGCGGCCGCAACACTTCGTCAACGCTCCGCTGCGACGCGACACACGAGACACATCGCGCATTTTGTTGACGCCGCTCTTTTTCGACGCCTAACATTCTCGCAGGTCCGTTAGAGATCATAGGGAGGATTGTATGCGCTTTCTTGCCCGTTGCGTCGAACCTGCTTCCAGTTCCAGTTTGAATATCGGCTCCATCCGCAAGGCCACCTCCGGTCTTGCCCGCATCATGCTTGCAACAGGCATGATGTTCGCCTTTTGTCACGGCGCCAGTGCGCAGACCGCAAAAGGTTCACCCGAACACATCAAGGCGGTGACCTCCGCCGTCGATATCAATTCGGTGCGCGCCAATGAGGCGACGTCGAAGGACTGGCCGACCATCGGCCTCGACTACGGCGAAACGCGCTTCAGCAAGCTCAAGCAGATCAACACCGACAACGTGAAGGACCTCGGACTGGTCTGGTCCTACAATCTTGAATCGTCGCGCGGCGTCGAAGCGACACCGATCGTGGTCGACGGCATCATGTACGTTACCGCGTCGTGGAGCGTGGTTCACGCCATCGACGTTCGCACCGGCAAGAAGATCTGGACCTACGATCCTGAAGTTTCGCGAGAGATCGGGTACAAAGGCTGCTGCGACGTGGTCAATCGCGGCGTCGCGCTCTACAAGGGCAAGGTCTTCGTCGGCGCTTATGATGGGCGGCTGATCGCGCTCGACGCCGTCACCGGCAAGAAGGTGTGGGAAAAAGACACCCTCATCGATCATACCCACTCCTACACCATCACCGGCGCGCCACGTGTGGCCAACGGCAAGGTGATCATCGGCAATGGCGGAGCGGAATACGGCGTGCGCGGCTATGTCACCGCCTACGACTCCGAGACCGGCAATCAGGTGTGGCGCTGGTTCACGGTGCCCGGCGATCCGAGCAAGCCCTACGAAGATGAATCGATGGAAGCCGCGGCAAAGACATGGGACCCGGCAGGCAAATACTGGATCAACGGCGGCGGCGGCTCGACGTGGGATACCATCACCTTCGATCCTGAACTCAATCTTGTCTATCTCGGCACCGGTAACGGTTCGCCGTGGAATCGCAATGTGCGCAGCCCTGCGGGCGGCGACAATCTCTATCTCGCCTCGATCGTCGCGCTCAACGCGGACACCGGAAAGTATGTCTGGCATTATCAGGAAACGCCCGGCGACAACTGGGACTATACCTCGACCCAGCCGATGATCCTCGCGGACCTCACCATCGACGGCGCGCCGCGAAAGGTCATCCTTCACGCACCGAAGAACGGCTTCTTCTTCGTGATCGACCGCACCAATGGCAAATTCATTTCAGCGAAGAATTTCGTCGATGTGAACTGGGCGACCGGTTACGACGCCAACGGCCGGCCGATGGAAGTCGCGGAAGCGCGTTCGCCGGATAAATCGTTCGACAGCATTCCGGGGCCGTTCGGTGCCCACAACTGGCACCCGATGTCCTACAATCCGGAAACGGGGCTGGTCTATCTGCCGGCGCAGAACGTCCCGCTCAACCTGACCGGCCAGCCGAACTGGAAGCAGAACGCTAACACCCCCGGCGAGTTCGGCGGCAACACCGGCTGGAACACCGCCTTCTATCTCAACGCGACGCCGCCCAAGAGCGTGCCGTTCGGGCGCCTGATCGCGTGGGATCCCGTCAAACAGAAAGAAGCGTGGCGGCAGGAATATGTCGCACCGTGGAACGGCGGCACGCTGACGACCGCCGGCAATCTGGTGTTCCAGGGCACGGCTGACGGCCGCTTTATCGCCTACAACGCCAAGACCGGCGAGAAGCTGTGGGAGACGGCAACCGGAACCGGCGTGGTTGCCGCTGCCTCGACCTTTATGGTCGATGACAAGCAATACGTTTCGGTCGCGGTCGGCTGGGGCGGCGTGTTCGGCATCAGCCAGCGCGCCACCGAACTGAACAGTCCCGGCACGGTCTACACCTTCGCCATCGGCGGCAAGGCACCCCTGCCCGCCTTCACCAAGTACCAGACCGAAGGCCTGCTCGCGGGCGTGAAGTACGACCCGGCCCTCGTCCAGGAAGGCACGCTGATCTATGTCAGCAGCTGCGCGACCTGCCATGGCGTGCCGGGCGTCGACAAGGGCGGCAACGTCCGCAACCTCGGCTATGTCAGCCCCGAGACGATCACCAACCTCAAAGACTTCGTATTCAAGGGGCCGTTCGTGTCGCAGGGCATGCCGGACTTCACCGGCAAGCTGAAGGAAGAGGATATCCCGAAACTGATCGCCTTCATTCAGGGAACTGCTGACGCGATCCGCCCGAAATAATAGGCGGCAATGATCGAAGCCCTGCGGAGACAATCTCCGCGGGGCTTTTCACGTCATGTCCTCGGAGCCGGCTGGCCGCGCACGCGCGCCCACAATTTCTCGAACAACGGCAGCAGGCCGCGCGGTGTGATGAGAATGACGGCGATCACCACGACGCCATAGATGAAATAGTGCAGCCCCGGCAGCGTGCCGCCGAGCTTGCCGCGCAGGATTTCGCCGAGCGGCACCAGCAGCAGCGCGCCGAGCGCCGGCCCGTAGGCCCGCCCCAATCCGCCGACGGTGGCGAACAGCACGATCTCGATGGTGATGACCGGCGAGACCAGCAGGTAGGGATCGGCGAAGGTCAGGTAGCGCACATAGGCCGTTCCGACCACCGACGCGAGCACCGCCGAGATCACCATGGCGATGGTCTTGTTGCGCAGGACGTTGACGCCGATCGCCTCGGCGGCGCGCTCGTTGTCACGGATGGTGCGCAGATAATAGCCGAGCGGCGCGTTGAGAATGGCGACATTGACCATGACGCAGATCGCCGCCAGACCCAGCATCACCCAGAACGCGCCGCGCCCGCCGCCGAACTGGAACTGACAGAAATCGCCGGTGTCGCGCGGCAGCAGCAGGCCGGATGCGCCGCCGAGGAAATCCCAGCCCTCGACGATAATCCCGCCCATTTCCGCGAACGCCAGCGTGATCAGGACGAAGGACAGATGGCCGAGCCGGAACCGGAAATCGACCCACGCGATCATGGCGCCGAGAATTCCGGAAATCACCGCCGAGATCACCAGCCCGAGCCACATGTTGACGCCGTAGCGCAGCAGCAGCGCCGTGGAGAACATCGCACCGACGCCGATGAACAGGCTGTGCGCCAGCGAAATCTGCCCCGCCATGCCGCCGACGATATTCCACGCCGACGCCAGCGCGACATAGACCAGCGCCAGCGTCACGATGTTCATGTAGTAGCTCGACAGCACGAACGGGAGCAACGCGGTCAGCGCCAGCACGATCCACCAGATCGGCGACGACAGCGCCTTGTAGAATTCGTGCCTCATCGCGCCGGCCTCCACGTCAGACCTTGCGGCCGGAACAGCATGATCAGCACGAAGATCACATAGGGCAGCAACATGCCCAGCGTATCCGACAGGTAGATCGTGCCGAACGCCTCGGAGATGCCGATCACCAGACCGCCGAGCATGATGCTGACAAAATTGGTCATGCCGCCGAGAACGACGACCAGAAGCGTGATGACGGTGTAGCGCAGACCCTGCGTCGGCTGAATCGGCGTGCCCGGCAGCAGCAGGGCTGCCGCGATGGCGAGCAGCCCGATGCCGAGCGCGAAGGTCAGCACCTGCACCCGCCCGACATCGATCCCCATCAGCGAGGCAGCATGGGCGTTCTGATGCACCGCGCGGATCGAACGGCCGAAATCGGTCGACCGCAGCATGATGTACAGCCCGATGGCGAGCGCGAACGACACGACAAACGCGATCACATGCGGCAGACGCAGCACGACATCGCCGAGAATGATCAGCTTGGTTTCGACCATCGACGGCGTGCGCGCCGGCTGGCCGCCGAACACCATCAGGATGCCGTTTTGAAGGACCAGGCTGAGGCCCAACGTCAACTGCACCACCATCAGGAACTGGTGCCCGACCATCGGCCGGATCAGGTAGCGATAGACCAGCGCGCCGATCGCCACCATCACCGGCACGGTGATGACGATCGACACATAAGGATCCATCGCCAGCGCCGAGTACAGCGCAAGGCACATGAACATGCCGAGCGAGATGAAATCGCCATGCGAAAAGTTGACCACGCCGCTGACGCCGTAGACCAGACCCATGCCGAGCGCGAGCAGACCGTAGGTGCTGCCGATCAGAAGACCTTGCGCGAGAGCTTGCAGAAATTCGGGCACGTCAATCTCCGATCAAAGTCCAAGATAGGCGCTGCGGGTTCGCGGATCGTCTCTCACGCTGTCGGCGTCTCCCTCGACCGCGACCTGCCCGCGCTCCAGCACGTAGCAGCGCTGGGCGTGGCGCAACGTCAGGTTCAGGTTCTGCTCGACCAGCAGGATCGTCAGGCCGTCCTGATGCAGGCGGTCGATGATGCCGAAGATGTACTGCACGAACAGCGGTGACAGGCCGAGCGACGGCTCATCGAGCATCAGCACCTTGGCTTCCGCCATCAGGCCGCGGCCGATCGCCAGCATCTGCTGTTCGCCGCCGGATAGCGTGCCGGCATCCTGCGACAGCCGCTCCTTGAGACGGGGAAACAATTCGAGCACCTTGTCCATCTGCGACGGCCGGTGCGGCCGCGCCCGCGCATTGACGCCGCCGAGCAGCAGGTTCTCGCGAATGGTCATTTCCGGAAACACCAGGCGGCCTTCCGGTACTTGCACGATGCCGAGTTCGACGCGCTGTTTCGGCGTCAGCCGTGTCACATCGTTGCCCTCGAACATGATCTTGCCGGACATCGGCACGACCAAACCAGACAGACTGTTGATCAGGGTTGTCTTGCCGGCGTTGTTGGCGCCGAGCAGCCCGACAATTTCGCCCTTGCCGAGCGTGACCGAGACGTCCCGCAACACCGGGACGCCGCCGTAGCCGGCCACGAGGTTTGTGATCTCAAGCATCGAGCTCATCCCCGAAGTAGGCGTCGATGACCTTCTGATCCTTGATGATGACGTCCGGCGTCGCCTCGGCGATCTTCTCGCCGAAATTGATCACCACGATCCGCGTCGCCAGCCGCATGATCACCGGCATGACGTGCTCGACCATGACGATGGTAACGCCCTGACTGTTCAGTTCGCGAATGATGGCGATCGGCGCTTCGGTCTCCGCCATCGTCAATCCGGCCATCACCTCGTCGAGCAGGATGCAGCGCGGATCGGTGGCGAGGCACTTGGCAAGCTCGAGCAGCTTCTTGTCCTGCAGCGAGAGCGAGCCCGGGGTCTGATATTCCTTGCCGCCGAGCCCGACCCGCCGCAACACATGCGCGGCATAATCCACCGCCTCGACGATCGGTCGCCGCGTCAGCGCCGCGGTGGTGACGACATCGAGCGTCGTCATGTCAGCGAATGTCTGGGCGACCTGAAAGCTGCGGATCAATCCGCGCCGCACCAGCCGGTCCGGCGAAATGCCGATGATGTCCTCGCCATCGAAACGCACACCGCCTTCGCTCGGCGGAATGAAGCCGGAAATCACGCCAAACAGCGTGGTCTTTCCGGCGCCATTCGGGCCGATGATGCCAAGGATCTCCCCCTTGGCGACGGAGAAGCTGACCGAATTCAGGGCGACGAGACCACCGAAGCGCCGCGTCACCCTGCTGACATCGAGCAGTGTCACGTGTCAGGCCTCAGGCGCGAGGACGCGGTTCGGTCTGGGCAAATTCGGCGGGGAACACCACCTGCTGCTGCTGCTCCGGGGTCCACTGGATGAACATCGCCGATCCATCCTGCAACAGGCGATCCGGCGCGAACTGAAGACCCTTGGGCTTGGCGACGTAGAGGTTCGGATCGCCGAACGGAATGTTGACGTTCTTGAAGGCCTCGAGCAGATCCTCGCTCTTGAGCGACTTGGAATTTTCCAGAACCTGCTGAAGCACGCGCCCGGCCTGAGCGTACTGGATCGCGCCCTGCCCGATCCGGTCGAGCTTGGCGACGTCGTGCAGCTCGGCGATGATCTTCTGCATCGAGTCGACCTTGGCGCCGGGGCTAAAGCCGGTCATGCCGAACAGGTTCTTGGTCAGCACCGCCTTGCCGATCTCAGGCCCGAGGTCCTTCCACAGCGACAAGTCGGAATAGCCGCCGGTGCCGCCGCAGAAAATGCTGCCGTGATAGTTGAGGTTGTAGCGCGCCTGATGCAGCAGGATGCCGTCGCGCGGCGTCACAAGGCCCACCACGACATCCGGCTTGAGCGAGCGGATGCGCACCATCGCCGAGGTCTGGTCCTGCGCGCGGATATCGAGCGGCGCTTCGCCGATCACCTCGATGCCGCTCTTCTTCAGCTTCTCGGTGAGGAACTTGTTGACCTGCTGACCGGCTTCGTAATTCGAGTAACCCATCACGGCGGTCTTGATGTTGAACTTCTTGGCGTCGCGCAGGAAGACCACGAAATCATGCATCGATTGCGCGTAGCCGCGATCGTAAGGATAGCCGAGCGTGAACATGTAGTTCGAATGAGAGCCGCCGGCCCACACCGACAGCGTCGGCACCTTCAGCTCATCGAGCACCGGGGTCATCGCCAGCATCTGCGCGCTGAGGATGGTGCCGGTCATCAACTGCACCTTTTCCTCGGTGATCAGGCGCCGCGCCTCGATCGCCGTGCGGGCCGGCTGGCTGGTGTCGTCGGCCTGGATCAGTTCGATCTTGGCGCCGCCCTTGCTCTTGATGCCGCCCTCGGCGTTGATCTTCTTGATGATGTATTCGAAGGCCGGCTGGCCTTCCTGCGCATAGGCGGCAAGACCGCCACTCATCGAATTGACGACGCCGATCCGGATCGTGTCCGCGGCCGCCGATGAGCGAATGAACGGCGATGCGACCGATCCCAACAGGACTCCGGATGCACCGATGCCGAATGTGCGACGAGTGATAGCCATAGACGTCTCTCCCTCTGGATATTCCGCGTGATGGAAATCACGCTGTTGTTTTTGGCCTCACCGCTGTTTTCCGCGGTGTTGTGGGCCGATTTTGATAGTCAGATTAGCGCGGAAACTGCCAGCCGCGTCAATGGTAAATCCATGACAGGTTTTTCATGGAACAGAACGTCTCGCACTCCGATATCGGTGGCCGTCATGCCGCGAGCAGCGCTGCGGCCCGCTCCATGCCGACGGCATGATCGCCGAGCACCTCCGCCGCCATGGCGCGATCGGCTCCGTCGGCGTGAGATTTAAACGGATCCCGCACGGTCAGCCTGTGATCGACCACCATGCGTGACAACAGCAGACGTTTGGCATCGCCACGCATCTGGTGAATTCGCCCGCCCTCCCATGCCAGGGAGACGGCGCCGGCGACATGATACAGCGTGCTGGTGGCGCGCCGCGCTTCGGCTTCGTTATCGGCATTGCTCGCAACATCTCGCGCAAAGGCAATGGCGCGGTCGGTCAGGCCGCGCAGACGGTCCCGCCAGGCTTGCGGCACGTTCGCGGAATCGTCGAGACGCGCGTGCAGATCCGCGCCCAGCGCCGATTCGGCGCCGTGACGCCCGACCGCGCGCTTCAAGGCATCGAGCGCGACGATGTTGCCGGTGCCCTCCCATATCGAACCGAGATGGGCGTCACGCAGCAGCCGCGATGTGGCGAACTCCTCGACGTAACCGATGCCGCCGCGCATTTCGAGCGCATCGCCGCAGACCTTGCGGGCGTCGCGGGTGGCGCGGAATTTCAGCGTCGGGGTGAGAATCCGCAGCAGCGCCGCCGCGTCCTGACTGCCGCCTTCGGCCCGGTCGAGCGCATCGGCCGTGAGGAAACTCATCGACAGCGCCTGCTCGGTCGGCAGCATGATCTTGAGCAACTGCCGCCGCGCCAGCGGCATATCGATGATGCGCTGGCCGAACACCACGCGGCCGTTCGCCACCGTCATCGCATCGTGATGGGCACGGCGCATCAGCGCGGTCGATTTCACGCCGTTGGACAGGCGCGACGAGTTGACCATCTCCGCCATCTGCACGAAGCCGCGATCGAGCCGCCCGACCGAATAGGCAATCGCGCCTTCGAGCTTGATCTCGCCCGACGCCATCGAGCGGGTGCCGAGTTTGTCCTTGAGTCGCACGATCCGGTAGTGATTTTGCGAGCCGTCATCGAGGAAGCGCGGCATCAGGAACAGGCCGACGCCCTGCGTTCCCGCGCCCGCGCCTTCCGGCCGCGCCAGCAGCATCACCACTTTCGCATCGGCGTTCGAGCAGAACCATTTCTCGCCGGTCAGCCGCCAGTGATCGCCCTCCTGCACCGCAGTGGTGGTGAGCTTGCCGACATCGGAGCCGCCCTCTTTTTCAGTCATAAACTGGCCGCCCTGGGTCAGCTTTGCCATGTCGGTCTGGGTCAGGCCGTCGAGATATTTGGCTTTCAGTGCGTCGTCGCCGTAGTTCGAGAGCAGCTTGGCGCAGCCGTCAGTGACATTGATCGGACAGCCAAGGCCGAACTCGGCCTGATTGAACAGGAAGGTGAAGGCGTGTTTCGCCGTAACCGGATAGGTATCCGCCCAGCCGAGAATTCCCTTGCGGTGCGACATCGCATGGATGCCGAACTGACCGAAGGCCGCGTCCTCGAGCTGGCGATAGGCCGGATGATATTCGATCGACTGCACGTCGCGGCCGAAGCGGTCGCGCTGATACAACACCGGCGTGTGACGATCCGCCATGCGCGCACAGGCATCGAGTTCATCGCCCGCCATCGCGCCGAGCCGGTCGAGATGCGGCTCAATATGACGGAACAGCCTGTCGGACAGATGAATCCGCAGCAGGTCGGCCAGCATCGGGTCAGCGCGGTAAAAATTCATGCCGGTGGTGTCGGGCGCGATCAGATTCGATGCAGACCGGGGACTGGCTGTCACAGCGGGATCCTCATGTTCGTATCGGCGGAATTACGCGTGATCTCGTCCGCCGTGCCTCCGGCGAGCCTTGCGATACTTGCTCAAGGAACCAATAGCGTCCAATATATAATTCAGAGAGATCGATATGTTTTTTATATAGGTCCGTCATGGACATGCGAAAGCTCCGATACTTTTCCGTGCTCGCGGAAGAGAAACACTTTGGCCGCGCTGCGGCGCGGCTTTCCTTGTCTCAACCGCCGTTGAGTCTGGCCATTCGACAACTTGAGTCCGAGATCGGAGCGAAACTGTTCGAACGAGACAGCCGGAACGTATCGCTTACGCCAGCTGGCGACGCCCTTCAGCAGGAAGCGATCTTTCTTCTGCGCCGCGCAGAGGAATCACGCCTTCTTGTCAAAGCAATTTCGGAAGGCAAAGGTGGGCGGCTTCGCATCGGGTTCAGCGGGTCGATGCTCTATCGGGGCTTACCCAACATCATATCCGCATTCAAAACGGCCTCGCCGACGACGGAGCTTTTGTTGAGAGAACTCAATACCGTCGAACAGATCTCGGCGTTTGGCCGGGACGAAATCGATCTCGGCTTCACATTCGGCCGCGCCATCCCGGAAGAGCTTGAGGGCTTTCACTATCACTCGGAGCCGTTTGTCGCCTGCCTTCCGGCTGGACACAGATACGCCTCGGCAAAACGAATCAGCCTCACAAAACTGGAGAACGAGGAGTTCATTCTATTCACCCGCGATGTGTCTCCGGACTATCATCAATCAATCGTTGCAGCGTGCCTTGCGGTCGGCTTCGCCCCAAAGATCAGGCATGAGGTGCGACATTGGCTAAGCGTCGTATCCTTTGTTGCCCAAGGGATCGGGGTGTCACTGGTTCCGGCTTCGCTGGCGAAATCCAATGTGTCGAACGTTTTCTTCGTTCCACTGAGCGACGCCCGCCTGTACTCGGAGACATGGTGCGTGTGGAATCCGGAGGGATCCGCCGGTGTGTCTATCCGGAACGCGATTGACGCTGCCAGGATTCAGTCACGCGCGATGGCGAAACATCGCGGAGCGCGTGCAGGACGGTAGGTCGGCCCGCGCCCGCAACATCACATCGCACAAAACGGCCATGGTCGAAGGGCACACCTCCTGTTAAATCATCGCGTTGCAACGGGCCATGTAGCCCTTGCAACGATGCCACCGTCTTGCGAACGTGACCGTTCTGGACACTGTCCTCCCCGATTTTCGAGTTCGATATGCCCGCACCCAAGCCTCCCGCGTTCGAAACCCTCAGTCTTCACGCCGGTCAGCATCCCGATCCGGTCACCGGGTCGCGCGCCGTGCCGATCTACCAGACGACATCCTATGTTTTTCAGGATTCGGATCATGCCGCGGCGCTGTTCAATCTTGAGCGCGCGGGCCACATCTACACCCGCATTTCCAACCCGACCACGGCGGTGCTCGAGGAGCGGCTGTCCGCGCTCGAAAGCGGCGTCGGTGCGGTCTGCACCGCGAGCGGCATGGCGGCGCTGCATCTTGCCATTGCGACGCTTTTGAACGCCGGCGATCACATCGTCGCCTCGTCATCGCTCTACGGCGGCAGCATCAACATGCTGACGCATACCCTGCCGCGTTTCGGCATCACCACCACTTTCGTCAAGCCGCGCGCGCTCGACGAATTCCGCGCAGCGATACGCCCCAACACCCGCCTGATCATCGGCGAGACCATCGGCAATCCCGGCCTCGAAGTGCTCGATATTCCGGCGGTGGCGCAGATCGCCCATGACGCGAAAATTCCGCTGCTGATCGACAACACCTTCGCGACGCCATTCCTGAGCCGGCCGATCGAACTCGGCGCCGACATCACCATGAACTCGGCGACCAAATGGATCGGCGGCCACGGCATCGCCATCGGTGGTGTCATCGTCGATGGCGGCCACTTCGACTGGCGCGGATCGGGAAAATTCCCGCAGATCACCGAACCCTATGATGGCTATCACGGCATCGTCTTCGACGAGCAGTTCGGGCCGGCGGCCTTCATCATGCGCGCGCGCACCGAGGGCCTGCGCGATTTTGGCGCCTGCCTGTCGCCGACCAATGCGTTCCAGCTTCTGCAAGGCGTCGAGACGCTGGGCGTCCGGATGGAACGCCACATGACGAACACCCACGCCGTGCTCGATGCGCTGACCGCGAACAAGGCAGTGGACTGGGTGCTGCACCCCGATCTCGCCTCCCATCCCGATCATGACCTCGCCAAAAAGCTGTTGCCGCGCGGCGCGGGTTCGATCATCTCGTTCGGCATCAAGGGCGGCCGCGCCGCCGGGCGGAAGTTCATTGAATCGCTGCGGCTCATCAGCCATCTCGCCAATGTCGGCGACGCCAAGACGCTGGTCATTCACCCTGCCAGCACCACGCATCAGCAAATGAACGCCGAACAGTTGAAAGCCTCCGGCATCGGCGAGGAACTGGTGCGGCTGTCGGTCGGCATCGAGGCCGCGCCGGATATCATCGACGATCTCGCGCAGGCGCTGCGCTTTTCGCAGAAAGCTTGAGCCATGCAGATTTCCGTACAGGGCGTCGACACGTTCGTTTCCACCGGCGGCCGCGACTTCGATCCGTCATTGCCGACAGCGGTCCTGCTCCATGGCGCGGGTTTCGATCACTCGACCTGGGCGCTGCACAGCCGCTGGTTCGCGCATCACGGCTACGGCGTACTCGCGCCCGACTTTCCCGGCCATGGCCGCTCCAGCGGTGCGCCCCTCACCTCGATCGCCGACATGGCGGACTGGACCGCCGCGCTTATCACAGCCGCCGGCGCGCAAAAGGCCCGCCTCGTCGGACACTCGATGGGTTCGCTGATCGCGCTCGAAACCGCCGCGCGTCATCCGGACAAGGTGACGGAGCTGAGCCTGATCGGAACGGCGGCCGCGATGACGGTCGGGCCGGACCTTCTGAAAGCGGCTGAAGCCAACGATCAGGCGGCGATCGACATGGTCTCGATCTGGGGACTGGGCTTCCCGGCTGGGCTGGGCGGCAGTCTCGCGCCCGGCCTGTGGATGCTGACCGGCGCGCAGCGGGTGCTGGAAAACAACCGGCCCGGCGTGCTGTTCACCGACCTCGCCGCCTGCAATGCCTACCAGAACGCGCTTGCCGCCGCGGCGAAAGTCTCGGTGCCGGCGACCCTGATCCTCGGTGAGCGGGACATGATGACGCCGGCGAAGGCCGGAAAAGCGCTGGCAGCCGCGATTCCCGGTGCCCGGACCATCATCATGCGTGGCGCCGGACACATGATGATGAACGAGCGGCCGGACGAACTACTCGCCGCACTGCAGGATTAGCAGGCGCGCTTTTCCGAAAAAATCGCTCAAAACGAACAATATCTCGCGCTTCGTCCTGTGAATCCGGGACCGCTGCCTATATGCTCCCGGATCATTGATTTCCCGAGTCGCGAGGGCCCGGAATGGGTTCGGTTGTTCTGCTTGATCTGATGGGCGGCGTGGCGCTGCTGCTCTGGGGCCTGCACATGGTCCAGAGCGGAATTCTGCGCGCGTTCGGGCCGGATCTGCGCCGATTCCTGTCCACGGTGCTGGGCAATCGCATCTCCGCGTTCTTCGCCGGGCTCGGCCTGACCGCGCTCCTTCAGAGCAGCACCGCGACCGGCATCATGACCGCGTCGTTTGCCGCCGAAGGCATGGTGAGTCTCGTTCCCGCGCTCGCGATCATGCTCGGCGCCAATGTCGGCACGACGCTGATCGTCCAGCTGCTGTCGTTCAACATCTACGCCGCCGCGCCGGTGATGTTCATCATCGGCCTGATCGCGTTCCGCACCGGCGCGCGCACCCGCATCAAGGATCTCGGTCGCGTCTCCATCGGCCTTGGCCTGATGCTGCTGGCGCTGCACATCCTGCTCACATCATTGGCGCCGGCGGAATCCGCGCCGGGCATTCGCATGTTGCTGACCGCGATCACCGGCGATCCCGTGCTTTGCATCCTGCTGGCGGCAGTCGTGACATGGGCGGCGCATTCCAGCGTCGCCAGCGTGTTGCTGATCATGTCGCTGGCCTATTCGCATTTCATCACCTTCGAGGCGGCGCTGGCGCTGGTGCTCGGCGCGAATCTCGGCAGCGCGCTCAATCCGGTGTTTGAAGGCACGCGGCGCGACGATCCGGCGAGCTATCGCCTGCCGGTCGGCAACCTCGCCAACCGGATCATCGGAATGCTGCTGATCGTGCCGTTCATCCAGCCGCTCGCTGGATTTGCGCAAAACCTGCAGCCCGACCTTGCCAAGGCGACGGCGATGTTCCACATCGCATTCAATGTCGGCACCGCCGTGCTGTTCATCGGCCTGCTCGATCCGTTCGCGAAGCTGCTGACCAAGGCGTTCCCCGACCGCAAGAGTCTCGCCGATCCCCATGCACCGCGTTATCTCGAGGAAAGCGCCATCGATACGCCATCGCTCGCGCTGGCCGATGCCGCACGCGAAACGCTGCACATGGGCGACATCGTCGAAACGATGCTGCGTCAGGTGATGGTCGCGATGACCACCAACAATCGTGCTCTGGTCGGCGAAGTCTCGCGTATGGACAACGCAGTCGACAAGCTCGACGAAGCGATCAAGCTCTACGTCACCAAGTTGACTCGCGGCAGCCTCGACGAGCGGGAAGGCCGGCGCGCCATGGAAATCGTGTCGTTCTCGATCAACCTCGAGCACGTCGGCGACATCATCGACAAGAACCTGAGCGAACTCGCCGCCAAGAAGATCAAGAACCGGCTACAGTTCTCGGCAGAGGGTCTGCAGGAGCTGGAGGCATTCCATCGCCGGATCGTCGATGCGCTGCGCGCGGCGTTTGGCGTCTTCATGTCAGGCGATCTCACCGAGGCGCGCAAGCTCGTCGCCGAGAAGGCCGAACTGAAAAGCATCGAACTCGCCGCCGGCGAGCGTCATCTCGACCGCCTGCGCAATGCGCAGCCTGAAACGCTGGAAACAACTTCATTGCATCTCGACGTGCTGCGGGACCTGAAGCGAATTCACTCCCATATCGTGTCGGTAGCATACCCGGTGATCAACGCGGCGATCGAACCCGCGACCCAAAGCGAAACAGCAAACGCGACACAGGTCGCGCCGGCTCCGAAATAGCCGGGCCGCGCCTACCGCGACATCCCGACGTTCGAATACGGGAAACCGTCCCTGATCACTGCCGAGCCGTCAGGGTGACTGTCTCGCGGCAGAACTCTCGTGCTCGCATAGGCCGGCGGTGCATCGGCGCCCACCGTGGCCTTGTTGGGCGTGAACGCGGAAACCACCATCACGAAGCTCCACCACCCGACCAGGAAAATCAGCGCCTGCGTGCTCAGATCCGGCGCCTTCGCCGCGCGTGACAAGACAGAGGATCCAGACTGCGTCGCTGCGTACTGCTTGGGCAGAAGGCGGACCAGTCGCTCCGCGAGCGCGGCGTTTTGCGCCGGCGTTCCGTCGCGCATCACCCGGCCGATCAATGCCACCACCGTCTCTTCCGCAGCCCCGATTGTCATCGTCGACAGCCGCGCGGCTTCCTCCCACGGATCGACGTCGGTTCGCGCCAGTGCCGACAACACGGAAAGCTGGGTGCCATCACGCTCCTCGCAAATCACCGCAAACAGAAAATCATCGAACGCAGAGGACGGATTGGCCACCGGCTGACGGGACTCCATGCGATTCTTCCTTTCGCGCTGCCACGCCGCGCGCGGCGGCGATGCCGTCCAGGCGGCGTGCGATCAGAACAAGCCCAGGCCGGGAGTTTGCATCCGGCTGCAACGCATGCCGGCCATATCGGGCCACTCCTGTGCCCGACGAACACGAGCATTGTGGTCCCGGATTTATATTTCGCAAGCGAGTAATAGTGACGATAAATATCGGACTTATAGATATGACGATCAGTCGTATCGGCATGATTCAAGCAAAAAAAGGCCGGCACCGAATCCGGTGCCGGCCTTCGCGCGGTGCGTGTTGTTACTTCTTGGCGACCAGCGGGCAGCCGCCGTCCGCCAGCGGACGAAACGCCTCAGCCGCCGGAATGGTCTGCACCAGCTTGTAGAAATCCCATGGCTTCTTCGATTCCGCCGGGGTCTTCACCTGGAACAGATACATGTTGTGGATGTGGCGGCCATCGACGCGGATCGTTCCGTCGCCGAACAGCGGATCATGCGACGGCATTTCCTTCATCCTGGCGACGACCGTCTTGCCGTCGGTCGTATTCGCCGCGGCGGCTGCGCGCAGATAGTGCAGCGTTCCTGCATAAACGCCCGCCTGAATCGCGGTCGGCCGCTTGCCGCCGCCCACGATCGCCGTGAAGCGATCCGCAAAGGCGCGCGTGCCGTCATTCATATCCCAGTAAAAACCCTCGGTGAGATAGAGACCCTTGGCGCCGTCGAGACCGATCGCGTTGACATCGGTCACCTGCATCAGGAGTGCCGCCAGGTCCTGCCCGCCGGCCTGAATGCCGAATTCGCGAGCCTGCTTCACGGAATTGACGGTGTCGTTGACGGCGTTCGCGAGCGCGACGATTTTCGCTTTGCTGGCCTGAGCCTGCAACAGGAATGATGAAAAGTCCGATGCGCCTGGCGGATGCCTGACACTCCCAAGAACCTTTCCGTTCTCGGCCTTGACGACGTCCGAGGCATCTTTTTCAAGCGAATGGCCGAACGCATAATCTGCGGTGACGAAGAACCACGTGTCCTTCTTGTTCCGCAGCAAGGCCAGCGCGGTTCCGTGAGCCAGCGCCCAGGTGTCGTAGGTCCAGTGCACGGTATTCGGCGAACACTTCTCGCCAGTGATCAAGGACGACCCCGGCCCCGACGCGATGAAAGCGGCCTTCGAGTCGCGCGTCACTTCCTGCACGGCGAGCGCAACGGACGAGAACGGCACGTCAAGAATGGCATCGACCTTGTCGACGTCGATCCAGCGGCGCGTCAGTGCGGCACCGACGTCGGCCTTGTTCTGGTGGTCGCCCTGAACGAGTTCGACCTTGATGTCTGGCTTCTCTTTCTTGAAATCCTCGATCGCAAGACGTGCGGCGGCAACCGACCCGAGGCCCGTCGAATCGGCCGCGGTCCCGTTGATGTCCGTCAACACACCGAGCTTGATGGTGTTGTTGGCGATTTCCGCGTGGGCCGAACCGGCAAGCGCCAGTGCGACCGCGGCTCCGAGCAGAACTCCTGATTTCTGTTTCAATGACATGTCGTTTTCTTCCTCCCTTTTGATTTTTGTCGTTCGATGAACCGGATGATCTAGCGCCGAAGTTTCTCCAGAACGGTCTGGGCGACATCGATGCGCACGGCGCCGCGCTCGACCAGCGCCCGCGCCACCGCATCGACCTCATCGCCGACGGCGCCCGCCATGATCGCAACGTTCTGCGCGTGCAGCGCCATGTGGCCCGACTGGATGCCGACCGTCGCCAGCGCCTTGAGCGCGGAAAAATTCTGCGCCAGCCCGACCGCCGCGATAATCCGCGCCAGCCGCTCGGCGGTGGTGACACCGATGATCTTCAGGCATGCTTGCGCTGTGGGATGGATCTTGGTCGCGCCGCCGATCAGTCCGACCGCCAGCGGCAGTTCGATCGATGCGCTGAGATCGCCGTCGCGGTTGATCTCGTAATGGGTCAGCGACGAATAGCGCCCGCTGCGCGCCGCCTAAGCGTGCGCGCCGGCTTCGACCGCGCGGGTGTCGTTACCGGTCGCAAGAATGACGGCACTGATGCCGTTCATGATGCCCTTGTTATGCGTCGCGGCACGATACGGGTCGGCCGCTGCGAACTGATAGGCGCTGATGATGCCGTCGCGCACCTTGTCGCCGCCGATATCGGCCGTCTTCCATACCGCATGGGCGCGCGCCAGCCGCCGGTCGGCGAGATTGGAGAGAATCCGCAGATAGACACGTCCGCCGCTCCACGCCGCGATGTACGGCGCGACCTTTTCAGCCATGGTATTGACGGCGTTGGCGCCCATCGCGTCGCGGGTGTCCACGATCAGATGAGTAATGAGCATGGTGCCGCCAAGCGTCTCGAGAATCCGCACTTCGAGATCACGGAAGCCACCACCGAGCTTGACCAGCAGCGGATCGCAGCCGTCGCAGATCGCCTTGATCTCGTCGCGCCGCTCCAGCAGCCGCAATCGCGACGCTTGCGGGTCCGGCACATCGACCGCCTGAACCTGCGCGATCATCTGCGTACCGGATACTGACGTGACAAAGCCCGCCTCGTAATTCTGGCGCGCTGCATTACAGACTGCGGCGACCACCGACGATTCCTCGGTCGCCATCGGCACCAGGACATCCTCGCCGTCGATCTTCAGGTTGGTGGCGATCCCGATCGGCACGTTCATCGTGGCGATTACGTTCTCGATCATCTTGTCGGCGAGCTGCGGCGGCAGATTGCCCATGTTCGCGAGGTGGCTGACCGCAGCCGCATCAAGGCCCGCGAAAGCGGCCACCAGATCGAGCCGTTCCTGCGGAGTCTTGCGGTGAAATCCGGCGATCCGCGCGCTGCGGTTTGCGCCATGTGCTGGAACGGTCATGCGGCCTGCCCTTGCGATTGACGTCCGGCCCGTGCTGTTCACGCATCGGCCGGTTCCGAACCGAAGCCTCTGCGGGCTTTCGGCAGCGAACTGTATTGAGGCAAGGGTACGCCACAAGGAACGCTTTGCACATTTTCGGGAAGGTCCGTACCATCCGGGGCATGGGTACAGTTCAGGCAGCAGAGCGCGAAGCCCCCCGCTCCCGGGTCGAAACAGTCATCGATGCCTTTATAATGCGGATCGATCGGGGAATGATCCGCCCCGGCGAACGGCTGCCGTCGATCCGCGCCGCGTCACAGGCCTTCGCCGTCTCCAAGAACACCATCGTCGAGGCTTACGACCGTCTGGTCGCCGCCGGAAAGATCGAGAGTCGCCCAGGCTCCGGATTCTATGTCACGCCCCACCGGCCGAAGCAGGCCGAGAACGAGACGCCGGCCAAGATCGACGCCGTCGACATCGTCTGGCTGCTGCGCGAGCAACTCGAAAACCGTTACGAGGTCCGCGTCGGTGATGGCCGTCCGCCGGCGGCGTGGATGGAAGGCTCGGAGGTCGGGCCTTATCTGCGCCCGGTCAGCCGCCCCGGACAGCGCACCCTCCCCGAAAGTTACGGCAGCCCCTACGGCCTGCTGCCGCTGCGTCAGCGCATCGCCTTGACGCTGGCGGAGCGATCGATCGGCGCCGAACCGACCCAGGTGCTGCTGACACAGGGCGCCAACGACGCGCTCGACATGATCGTTCGCCATTTCATCGAACCCGGCGACGCGGTGCTGGTCGATAATCCCGGTTACTATCCGCTGTTCGGCAAACTGCGCCTGGCAAAAGCGCGCATCGTCGGCGTGCGGCGCAATCCCAACGGACCGGACGTCGACGATCTCGCCGCGCAGGCCGCGCGAACCGGCGCAAAATTTTTCTTCACCCAGTCGCTGGCGCACAATCCGACCGGATGCTCGCTCACGCTGCCGGTTGCTTACCGTCTGCTCGGCGTCGCTAACGAGCATCGCCTGCGAATCGTCGATACCGATCCGTTTGCCGACGTGCTGCCGAACACCCATCCGCGGCTTGCGGCGCTGGATCAACTCGAGCGCGTCATCTATGTCGGCACCTTCGCCAAGACGCTGTCCGCCAGCCTGCGCTCCGGCTACATCGCGGCCGATCCGGACACCATCGGCGCGCTTGCCGATCTGAAGATGATCACCCGTGCCAACAGCTCAGGCTACATCGAGCAGATCATCTACGACCTGATTACGAGCGGACGTTATCGCGGTCACCTCAAGCGGCTCGCCGGACGCATCGAGGACGCGACGCGTCAGGCCCGCGATACGTTGGGACGGATCGGGCTTCCGCTGTTCGGCACGCCGGGCGGCGGTTTTTACATGTGGTGCGAACTCGCGGACCACATCGACGACAAGCAGCTGTCGCGCGCTGCCGCCGAACACAGCATCCTGCTGGCACCCGGATCTGCGTTCAATCCCGACACGGCCCCGGCGCGCCCCGCAATGCGCGTCAATATCGCGCATGTCGGCGATCCGCGTTTCGCGGACTTCATTGCCGGTGCCGGAGCCGCGCCGGCGCGTTGAATTAAGTCAAACAGAACGCTGAGTTCTGATCTCGCCACTGCGAACATCTCATCCGTTTGGATAAGAGTTAACGGCGCCAGGATCGCTCGAACTCCGAGATATTTCCTGTGTGCTGCACACATCATAGGCACCGCATCGACGAAAGTCGGATTGCCGCCGACTGGCGCACATCCGATGTTGCCGCCGTAAAACATTGAACAGCATCGCTGATATGCGATGCCGTGCGGAGCCCTCATTTGAAGGCCGGAGTTAACCGGCTTCTTCGCCTGGGCCGGGTCCGCGATAACAAACAACAAAGATTTTTAAGGAGGAAGCTGAATGTCACGCAACTCGATCGACAAGACCGGCGTTTCGCGCCGCACAATGCTCCAGGTCGCTGCCGGCCTGGCAGGTGGAATGGTGATTCCGGGCACCACGCTCCGGGCTTACGCAGCGGGCGACCATCCCGCGATCGGAACCTATCCCGCCGGTTCATCCGGCAACTCGGTCACCATCGGCGCTTCGGTGCCGCGCACCGGCACCTACGCGGTGCAGGGCGAAGACGAGCTCAAGGGTTATCAGCTCGCCGTCGAGCATCTCAACCAGGGCCACGAACTCGCCAAGAAGGTCTCGCCGAAGACCAAGAAGGGCGTTCTCGGCAAGGAACTGAAACTGGTCGTCGCCGACTCGGCCGCCAAGCCGAACGAAGCGGTGCAGGCGCAGCAGCGCTTCATCAGCGAAAACAAGGCCGTGATGATCACCGGCGGCACCTCGAGCGCCGTCGCGGTCGCACTCAACAAGCTCGCCCAGCGCGAAAAGGTCTTGTTCGTTTGCGGCATTTCCGGTTCGAACGACACCACCGGCAAGGACTGCGTGCGCTACGGCGTCCGTCAGAACTTCTTCGGACAGACAGCGGCTGCGGCGATCGCCCCGGTTCTCGTCAAGCAGTTCGGCAAGAACAAGAAGGCGGCGTACATGACGCCGGACTACACCTACGGCCACACCGTCACCAAGTCGGTGCAGGACATTCTGGCCAAGTCCGGCTGGACCACGGTGACCAACCAGGTCTCGCCGCTCGGTGCGCCTGACTTCTCGTCCTATCTGCTCAACGTCGCCAACTCCGGCGCTGACGTGCTCATCAACGTCAACTGGGGTCACGACGCTGTCCTGTCGATTCAGCAGGCCAAGCAGTTCGGCATCTTCGACAAGATGAAGCTCGTCGTGCCTTATCAGGTTCCGTTCCTCGCCCGCGAGACCGGCGGCCTGATGGAAGGTGTTTACGCGGCCACCGACTACTGGTGGACGATTGAAGACAAGTACCCGCTCGCCAAGATGTTCAACGAGACCTTCGAGAAGAAGTTCGGCTACAAGCCGGAATGGGGTGCGGAAAACGCCTACATCAGCTTCCTGCACTGGGCTCGCATGGTCGAGGAAGCCGGCAGCTTCTATCCGCCGGACGTGATCAAGGCCTACGAGAAGGGCGAGACCATTCCGTCGCTGGTTGGCGACGTGCACTACCGTCCCGAAGATCACCAGTGCATCCGCCCCGTCATCATCGTCAAGGGTAAGGCGAAGAAGGACATGAAGGGCAAGGAAGACTGGTACGACATCGTCGAAGTCGTCCCGGGTGCGGGATTGATGCAGAAGCCGGACGAATTCGGCTGCAAGCTCGGCGATTACACCTGATCGCGTTCTGAAACTCCTTCCGTGCGCGAGGTCGACGGTAATGAATTGGGCTAATCTTGTTTCGCAGATGTTCAACGGACTGGTGCTCGGTGCTCTGCTGGCGCTGATCTCATCCGGCCTGACGATCATCTACGGTACGCTCGGTGTCCTCAATCTCGCGCACGGCGCTATGTTCATGCTCGGCGGTTACGCCGGGTATGTCGCCTACACCTACACGGATTCATTCATCCTCGCCGTCATCGCCGGCTCACTGTTCGTCATGGTGGTCGGCGTGGTGATGGAGCGGGTGGTGATCCGCCACTTCTACAGCAGGCCGGACGAGGACCAGCTTCTGGTCACGTTCGGTCTCAGTATCGTCTTTGTCGAACTGGTGCGTTTTGCTTTCGGCAGCCTGTCGCTGTCCGTGCCCGCGCCGAAGATTTTCGCGGGCATCACCTCGCTCGGTTTCATGTACTACCCGACCTACCGGCTTGCCCTGGTCGGGATCGTTGCCGTGGCGCTGCTCATCCTGTTCGTCGTGCTCTATCGCACGCGGCTCGGTCTGATCGTCCGCGCCGGCATCGAGGACTCGGTGATGGTCGATTCGCTCGGCATCAACGTCTACCGCGTCTTCATGGTGGTGTTCGGGATCGGCGCGATGGCCGCAGGCTTTGCCGGCATCGTCAATGCGCCGGTGGTGTCGCTGACCCCTCAGATGGGCGAAGCGATCCTGGTCCAGACCTTTGTCGTCGTCGTGATCGGCGGCGTGGGATCGTTCCCCGGCGCCATTCTCGGCGGCCTGATCGCGGGTGAGATCATCAGCATCACGTCCATGATCAACCCCAGCTACTCTTACATCATGCTGTTCGCGGCGATGACGCTGGTCCTGATGGTGCGGCCGCATGGCCTGCTTGGCGCGCGCAATCGCGCATAACGACGGTTCAAAATGCTTAAACAACGTCCCCTTCTCATCGAGACGCTGACGGCGGTCGGTCTGATCCTTGCGCCGTTCATCCTGCCGCATCTCGGCTTTGCCCCGAACACGGTCAACCGGATCCTGGTCTGGGGCCTGTTCGGTGTCGGCTTCGACATCCTGTTCGGGTTCACCGGCCTGCTGTCATTCGGCCAATCGGCATTCTACGGTACCGGCGGCTTCGTCGCGGCCTATCTGCTGACTCGCGCGGGGTTCCCGCATGTGGTGACCGCGCTGCTGATCGGCATGGTTGCCGCCGCGGTGGTCGGCTATCTGGTCGGCCTGATCGCGCTGCGCCGTACCGGCATCTACTTCGCGATGATCACGGTGGCGATCGCCGAAGTGTTCTTCTTTGTCGAGTTCAATCCGCTGGCGGACTGGACCGGCGGTGAAAACGGCCTGCCCGGCGTCCCCACACCTCATTTCGATTTCGGCTTTATCAACATCCACTTCACGACCGGCTGGTCGCTCTACTGGTTCCTCGCCTTCTGCTATTTCGTCGGCATCGTGATCGCGCTGCGTATCGTGCGCTCGCCGGTCGGCACGATCTTCAGGGCGATCCGCGAAAATCCGCTGCGCGCCCAGGCTGTCGGCCATAACATCCATGGCTACAAGCTGACCGCTTTCGTCATCGCCGCCGCCTATGCCGGTTTCGCCGGCGGCCTGCTCGGCGTGATGCAAGCGTTCATGCCGCCGGACGCGTTCATGTTCGAAACGTCGGGCCAGCTCATCATGCAGACCGCGATCGGCGGCGCAGGCACGCTGTTCGGCCCCCTGCTCGGCGCCGCCGTCTGGCTGTTCCTGCAGGACTTCCTGCAGGCCGCACTCGGCCTTGGCGCGGCGTGGAAGCTGGTTCTGGGCATCGTGTTCGTGCTGTTGGTGTGCTTCCTGCGGCACGGCCTGATCGGCGCCATCAAGGATGCGTATGGCTTCCTCTCGGGCGACACCGAGAGAGCGAAGGCTGACAAAGTCGCGGCATCCAATGTCGCCACACCGGCCTTCACCGCGCCGAAAGCGGCGCCGATGCCGCCCCGCCAGCGCGCCCTCGACGGCTACTCCGGCCCGATCCTCCACGCGACCGGCCTGACCAAGCGCTACGGCGGCCTGGTCGCCAACAGCGACATCGACCTGATCGTCAACCACGGCGAACTGCGCGGCATCATCGGCCCGAACGGCGCAGGCAAGTCGACCTTCTTCAAGATGCTGACCTGCGAAGTTGCTCCGACGTCGGGCAAGATCATCTTCGAGGGCCATGACATCACCCACAAGGATGTGACCGATGCCTGCCAGCTCGGTCTGACCAAGAGCTATCAGGTCAACCAGTTGTTCAACCGGCTGACCGTGCGCGAAAACATCACCATCTCGGTGCTGGCGGAGCTGCGCGGCAAGTTCAAGCTCGACCTGTTCTCCAACATGTCGAAAATTCCGGGCCTCGACGCGCAGGTCCAGCACACGCTGGAGCTGGTCAATCTCGCCGGACGTCCCGACACGCCGGTGTCCGAACTGGCTTATGGCGAGAAGCGGCGCCTGGAAATCGGCCTCGCTCTCGCTAGCTCGCCAAGCCTCCTGCTGCTCGACGAGCCGCTCGCCGGCATGAGCCCGCAGGAACGTGTCGAAACCGTCAAGCTGCTGAAGTCGATCAGCCAGGGCCGCACCATGATCATCATCGATCACGATATGGACTCGCTGTTCGAACTGGTCGAGCGCGTCACCGTGCTGCAGGAGGGCCGCGTGCTGGTCGAAGGCACACCGGATGAAATCAAGGGCAACGCCAAAGTGCAGGAAGCCTATCTCGGGGGAGTGCACGAATGAGCCTGCTCGAAGTCAGCGGACTGAACTCGTACTATGGGGATTCCCACATCCTCTTCGACGTATCGCTGCGCGTCGAAAAGAACGAGGTTGTCGCCCTGCTCGGCCGCAATGGCGCAGGCAAGAGCACCACGCTCAAAAGCCTGATGGGTGTGGTGACACCACGCGCCGGCGCGGTGAAACTCGACGGCGTCGATCTCGCCGGAAAGAAAAGCCACATCATCGCCCAGGCCGGCATGCAGCTGGTCCATGAGGACCGCCGCATTTTCGGCAGCCTGAACGTCGAGGAGAACATCATCCTCGCCGGACTGACGGCGTCGAACCGCTGGCCGCTCGACCGCATCTACGAAATGTTCCCGCGACTGAAGGAACGGCGCGAAAGCCGTGGCACCGATCTGTCGGGCGGCGAGCAGCAGATGCTTGCGATCGCGCGCGCACTGGTGCGCGATCCGAAGATCATCCTGCTCGACGAGCCGTTCGAAGGATTGGCGCCGGTCATCGTTCGCGACCTGATGAGCGCATGCCGCGACCTCGCGGCCGCCGGACAGACCATCGTGCTGGTCGAGCAGAACCTCGCGGCAACGCTGGCGCTGGCCCAGCGCGTCTACATCATCAACAACGGCCATATCGTCCATGAGGGCCCGGCGCAGGAGATCAAGGCGCAGCCGGAGATCCTGCAGCGTTATCTCGGGGTGTGATCGGGCAACGCCCGTTCACCGGAGAGCTATACGATATGTCAAGGCCGGGCATAGCCGTTCAAAGAACGGCGTCGCTTCCGCTCGCCTATGTCCCGGCCATCCACGTTTTAGGGGATCGTTACGAGGAAAGGCGTGGATCACCGGGCAAGCCCGGTGATGACGACCGAGTGTGCGGACACACGTGCCCGCTATCACTCTCTTCTCTCATCCTGATGAACGCGTTCCTGCGCGCGCCTCGAAGGATGGAGCAGGATTTGCACGATCCGTGGCATCACGGCTCGAGACGGCGCTACGCGCTTCCTTAGCAAGAGGATGAGCTTGCCCGCACTTGCGCCGCAGGTCTCACACTAAACCAGCGGCTGCGCCGCTCACTTCGATTCCTTGCCGTCCTTGTCGAAGGTCTTGAGGAAAGCCGTGAGATCCTTGATCTCCTGCTCCTTCGTGATGCCGGCGAACGCCATCTTGGTGCCAGGAATTTTGGCCTTGGGGTTCTTAATGTACTCGGCGAAGGTCGCCTCATCCCAGGTGATGCCCGAGTTCTTGTTGGCGTCGGAATAATTATAGCCCTCGACCGAACCCGCCTTGCGGCCGATCAAGCCGTTCAACTCGGGGCCGACACCGTTCTTGGCGGTTGGACCGACCTGATGACAGGCCCGGCATTTGTTGAACGACTTCTTGCCGGCATCGACGTCCTGCGCATGGGCTGCGCAAGTCAGTGCGACAAATGACAACGACACGAGAAGGGAACGAACAATCATCGGTCTCGAACCTCTTGCTGGGGAATCCTGGCTGGGTGGATGGCAACAAAGTATCCTCTGGCGATCATGCCCGCAATGCGCCAGAGCAAGGTCACTCGACCTTCGGCCCTTCCTTGCTGTCAGGCGTCACGTCGATCGCCATGGCGCGGCCCACGACTTTCGGGGCGTCGCGGCAATCCTTCATGCACGGGTCTTTCTCCCAGAATTGCTTTTCCGCAACTTCGCGATCGTCGTCATAGAAGGCAGACGCGTTGGGCATCTTGATCGAGGTGAAATTCTTGTTGTTCAGCTCGAAATTCTCATCCTTCACGATGTCATTGAGACTGAGGAGATAAGCCGTCAGAGCATAGGCCTCGTCATCGGTCAGCGACTGCGCGTTGCCGAACGGCATCGCCCGGCGAATGTAATCGAACACCGTCGACAGATCGGGCCAGAACGAGCCGATGGTCTTGTCCGGCCGATCCGCTTTCAGCGAACCCTGGCCGCCCGCCAAAACCGGCCATCGTCCGGCGCCTTCACCGAATTCGCCGTGGCAGGATGCGCAACGCTCCTGAAACAGCGCATCGCCTTCCTTCACCGTGCCCTTGCCGACCGGCAGACCCAATCCGTCCGGCCGCACATCGGTATCCCACGCCTTGATTTCTTCCGGCAATGCGACGCGGCCAAGACCCAGTTTTTTCGGGTGCGCTGTTGCGCTGGAAGACGCGGCCTGTTGCGCCGACGCTGGCAAGCTAAAAGCAGTGAGCGACAGCCCGCCGAGTGCGGCGAGCACCAGCAACTTAGGCAATCTCGACATTCTCGGTCTCCCCGCTCTTGTGCACCAGCCAGGTCTGAATGCCGTTGTTGTGGTAGATCGAGTTGACGCCGCGCACCTTGCGCAGTTCGGCCTTGGTCGGCTGGACGTAGCCGGTCGAATCCATCGCCCGCGACTGGATCATCATTTCGCGGCCGTCCCAGTCGAGGTCGACGTAGAAGCGCACCAGCGACTTGTCGAGCACCGGGCCGTCGATCCGCGCGGTCTGCCAGTTGCGGCCACCGTCGATAGTGACGTCGACGCGCTTGACCGTGCCGCGGCCCGACCAGGCGAATCCGCTCAGCACGTTGCGGCCCTTGTATTTGAGCGGCGCCTGCGGCGACGGATTGGTCACCACCGACTTCGCATCCATGATGAAGGTGTGCTTGCGCGAGCGGCCGTCAGCCAGAAGATCGGTGTACTTGGAGGTTTCCTCGCGCGTCGCCCACGGCTTGTCACCGGCTTCGATGCGGCGCAGCCACTTGACCCACAGATTGCCTTCCCAGCCGGGAATGACCGCGCGCAGCGGATAGCCTTGCTCAGGCCGCAGCGCCTCGCCGTTCATCGCGAACGCGATCAGCACATCGTCGAGCGCCTTTTCGATCGGCAGAGAACGGTTCATGCCGGCGGAATCGGCGCCTTCCAGCATCAGCCATTTTACGTTGGGCTTGAGGCCGGCTTCGTCGAGCAGCGTCCGCAGCCGGACGCCGGTGTACATGACGTTGTGGACCATGCCGTGGGTGAACTGGCAGCCATTGAGCTGCGCGCCGCGCCACTCCATGCCGGAGTTCGCCGCACATTCGAGGAAGTGAATCTTGTTGACGCGCGGCATGCGCCGGATGTCGTCCATCGTGAACACCAGCGGCCGCTCGACGAGACCGTTGATCATCAACCGGTGATCGTCCGGGTTGATCTCGGCGACGCCGCCGTGATGACGCTCGAAGCACAGCCCGGACGGCGTGATGATTCCATCGAGCGCATGAAGCGGCGTGAAATTCACCGACGATTCCGGTGATGCGGTCAGCCACGACACGTCGCGGCGGATCACATTCTTCTCGAACTTCGACGGCATGCCGTAGGGCCGCTTGTCGACGCCATCGCCGAGATAACGCTCCCAGTCCTGCACTTCGGTGATCAGCGGATCGGGTTTGGCGCCTTCGGCAACGGCCGGCAGCGACGACATCGCGGCACCCGCGCCGGCCAAACCTGCAATACTCAAAAATCTGCGGCGATTGAGAATATCCGCGGAGGCTTTGTCACTCATGCGGCATCCTTTCTCTCTATATCTATCCCAATATGTGAATGTGTTAGGCGCAACACGACTGGCACAATCCGGCCGTCAGGCTCCCGTCACTTTCACTGCGGTGTTCGGTTCGACCTTCACTTCGCCAGCCTTGGAAATATGCGCCGACAGCAGGTCCCAGATCGGCGGACCCCGCGTGCCCTCGTTGACGCTGGCCCAGCCGGCAACAGTGTAGGTCTTGTCGGCATCGATCGGCTTGCCGGACTTCAGATGCGTAAGGTCGGAAATGCGCGAGCCCATCGGCTTGGACACGTCGATCGCGTAACCCATGCCGCCGATCCGCACCATGTCGCCTCCGCCCTGGAAATAAGGGTCGGGGTGGAAGATGTTGTCGGCAACGTCTTCCAGTACAGCCTTGAGCTGCTTGCCGGTCATCTCGTTGCGATAGCAGTTCGGATAGGTGATCGCGGTGGCGTTGGTGATGTCTTCCCAGGTGATCGCCTGCCCCGGAAGCAGGCTGCCGCCCCAACGGAAGCCCGGCGACAGCGATATCTCGACATCGCGCTCCGACATGATCGCGTTACAGATCAGATCGTCGAAGGTGCCGTTGAAATTGCCGCGACGGTAGAGCAACGAATCGGTCTTACCGACGACACGGGCGAGGTCCTTGGCGTAAGGCGCTCTCACCTTCTCGACCAGCGCGGTCATTGCTGAATCCGGCTTGATCGCATCGGTGAACACCGGCATCAGCTTGAAGCGTACGCCGGTAACCTTCTTGTTCTTCACCTCGAGATCGAGGCGCGACAGGAACTTGCCGTGCGAGCCGGTGGCCACCAGCACGGTGTCGTCGACCTTGATCAGGCCCGGCATCGCATCATGGGTGTGCGCCGTGAGAATGACGTCGATGCCTTTGACGCGGCTTGCGAGCTTGCGATCGACGTCGAAACCGTCATGAGACAGCAGCACAACGATGTCGGCCCCCTCAGCGCGCGCGTCGTCGACCTGCTTCTGCATGTCCTCCTCGCGGATGCCGAATTCCCATTTCGGGAACATCCAGCGCGGATTGGCGACCGCCGTGCGAGGCAAGGCCTGACCGATGACGGCGACCTTGGCGCCGCCGCGCTCGAACACCTTGCGGCCCTCGAACACCGGCTCCTGCCATTCGTTATCGCGGATATTCTGCGCAAGGAAAGCAAACGACGCCGAGTCGGCGATTTCCTTGACGCGATCGGCGCCGTAGGTGAATTCCCAATGGCCGACCATCGCGTCGGTCTTGAGCGCCGACATGACATCGACCATGTCCTGCGCCTTGGTCTGCAGCGAAGTCCAGCTGCCCTGCCAGGTGTCGCCGCCGTCGAGCAACAGCACCTTGTCGTCGCCGCGCTCGGCGCGCACCGCGTTGACGAGCGTCGCTATGCGATCCATGCCGCCCATCTTGCCGTAGTTGCGGGCAAGCGACACGAAGTCGTCGGCGGTCAGCGCGTAGGCGTCAGCCGAACCGGCAGCGATGTGGAAATACTTCCGGAACGCCTCGTCGGTGATGTGCGGCGGCAGGCCGCGATCCTCACCGACGCCGAGATTGACCGACGGCTCGCGGAAATACAGCGGCATCAGCTGCGCGTGGGTATCCGCAATGTAGAGAATGGTGACGGTGCCGAGCGGATCGAACTTCAGAATGTCCGTCTGCGTCAGCCGCTGTTGAGCGGCAGCTCGGCCGAGCGATCCGTATCCGCTTCCGGTGAGCAGCGCCGACGCAGCCGCAGTCGCCTGCAGGAAATCCCGCCTCGATATCATCGATCCATCCTCGATCCCTTCGCGAAGAAGGGAATATGTTCAGAAACTCTGGCGTGCCGTCAGATCAGGCAACGTTCAGCTTGTTCTTGGCCGTGTATTCCGAGCCATCGTCGTCCTTCCAGGTGAAGGTGAACTCGCCGGGCTCGGCGGCCTTGTAGAAGAACGACTGATACGGATTTGCCGAGATGGCGGGATTCCAGTCGGCCTCGAACACCACCTTGCCGTTGAAAGCAGCGGTAAACTTGTTGATGATCCTGCGCGGGATCGGCTTGCCGGCCGAATCCTTGCGCTGGCCGGATTCCATCTCGTGCGAGATGAGAGTCTTGATCTCGATGATTTCGCCGGGCTTGGCGGATGCCGGAACGCGAACGCGCGGTGTCGATTTGGTCGCCATGTGAGAATTCCTCGCCTTGAATTGTTTCGATCGGGGTGATGCGCGGCTATTAGCCGCCGCAGCCGCCGATGGTCACTTTCACGTTCGCCTTGGCGGTGTAGAGCTTGCCGTCCGACATTTCCGCGATGCAGATAATGTTCTGGGTCTGCGCGAGGCGCATCCGGGTCGATGCCGCCGCCTTGCCGCATGCCGGCGTGAACTTGTAGCTGACGACGCCGGGAAGCGGATTACCGTCGGCGAACACGTGAACCGCCTTGACGTAGTCCTTGTCGGTCATCGGGCTCTCAACCTCAACGTTAACCGGCACGACCAGACCATTCTCGGCGATCTCCGGCACCTCGAGCTTGACCTTGCCGCTTTCCATTTTCTTGTCGCCGTAGAGCTTCTGGATTTCAGCGGCGACGACCTTCTCGTCCGCCACGGAAATGCGCGGTGCAAGAAACGCCGCGAGCCCGGCAATGGCCGCGAGCGTCAGTGTTTCGCGGCGGGTTGTTTCAACCGACTTCAGAATCATCGTAGTCCTCCTGAGGGGCGTTCTTTCGCATCCCTTGACGATAGTATCGCTTGACGATGCCAAGTCTGATCTATCATGATCTGCTCACATCATTATATTGTTTTTCTTGAATGTAAAGATGTCGGAGCTGACCCAAAGCCGCAAAGGCCGCAAAAGATGGCCTTCCGGATATGGAGGAGACACATGAGACGCACAATTATCCATTCGGCGATCGCGGCGGCGATCCTTTGCGCATCTTTCGCTGCAGTGCACGCGCAAGACACCGAGAAGGAAATCGAACGCTATCGGGAGATGATCTCCGACCCGATGTCGAACCCCGGTTTCCTGGCGGTCGATCGCGGCGAGGCGCTCTGGCATGAGAAGCGCGGCACCAAGAACGTCTCGCTTGAAGGCTGCGACCTCGGCCTCGGCGCCGGCAAGCTCGAAGGTGCTTACGCCCAACTGCCACGCTACTTCGCCGACACCGACAAGGTGATGGATCTCGAACAACGCCTCCTGTGGTGCATGCAAAACGGCCAAGGATTCGACACCAAGAACATCGTCGCCCGCCCGTTCGCCTCCACCGGAAACCCCTCCGAGATCGAGGACATCGTCGCCTATGTCGCGAACAAATCGAGCGGCATGAAGATCAACGTTCCGCAGAGCCATCCGAAGGAAAAGGAAATGGCTGCGGTCGGCGAGGAACTGTTCTTCCGCCGCGGCGGGGTGAACGATTTCTCCTGCGCGACCTGCCATGCCGACGAAGGCAAGCGCATTCGCCTGCAGAACCTTCCGGACCTCGCAAAGCCCGGCAAGCAGGCCCAACAGACCATGGGCGCCTGGCCCGCCTATCGCGTGTCGCAGAGCACGGTGCGGACCATGCAGCATCGTCTTTACGACTGCTATCGGCAGCAGCGCTGGCCAAAACCTGAATACGCGTCGGACGCCCTCACCGCGCTCAACGTCTTCCTGCAGACACAGGCAGTCGGCGGTGAAGTCCAGGTCCCGTCGATTAAACGCTGAGGAGAGCGCGATATGAAAACGACGTTGAAACTCGCCGCGCTGATTCTCGCTGCCGGCATCACCGCCCTGCCCTTCACCGCGTCGGCCCAGACCGCGATCAAGCATCCCGATCCGGCCGTGGTGGAAGCCTACATCAAGTCGACCTTCGGCAAGGCGCCGCAGGAATGGCAGGACCGCATCCAGCCGGATGAAACGCTCAAGACCTGCAACCAGTATCGCAACAATGTTCCGACCGCCGAGGCGGAGAAGATCATGGCGCGCGAACTGGCGAAGGTGGCGTATCCGGCCGACGGCAAGATGATGGGCGACTGGAAAGAAGGTATGAAGGTCGCCAAGAACGGCCGGGGCGGCCAGTTCTCCGACAAGCCGGGCACGGTGAGCGGCGCCAATTGCTACGCCTGCCATCAGCTCGATGCCAAGGAACTGAGCTACGGCACGATCGGCCCGAGCCTGCTGCACTATGGCAAGGACCGCAAATACGAGCCGGAAGAGATCAAGCGCGCCTACACCAAGGTCTATGACGCGCAGGCTCTGTTCGCGTGTTCGCAGATGCCGCGGTTCGGCGCCAATCACGTGCTGACCGAGCAGCAGATCAAGGACATCGTCGCGCTGCTGTTCGATCCGGAATCGCCGGTCAACAAGTAAGCGAATGCGTTATAGCGTTTTCAAGCGAAGTGGATTCCGGTTCGCGTGAAGAAAACGCGTCAAAATAGAAATCTAGAGTCGTTCTCCGTTTCCGTGAAACGGTGAACACTCTAGGACGGAGGACCACATGAGGATGCATCATTTGCTGGCGGTTTCGGCGATCTGCCTCCTTACCTCTCTCCCGGTGCGGGCGCAGGACGCGACGGTCACCTACAAATCGCTCGGCCTCGAGGTTGCCCTCGATGCCGCGCGCGCTGCGCTCGCCGAATGTCAGAAGCAGGGTTTTCAGGTAGCTGTTGCGGTTGTCGACCGCTTTGGCACGCCGCAAGTGCTACTGCGCGATCGTTTCGCCGGCCCGCACACGCCGCCGACAGCAACCGGCAAGGCTTGGACCGCGGCGACATTCCGCACCAACACAACCGAGCTTGATGCGCTGACCAAGCCCGGCATGCCGCAAGCCGGCTTGCGCCAGTTGCCAAACGTTGTGGTGCTGGGCGGCGGGATGAGGATTGAAGCCGGCGGTTCGACTGTCGGCGCCATCGGCGTGTCCGGTGCGCCGGGCGGCGAATCCGACGATGCCTGCGCCAAGGCGGGCATCGCCGCGATCCAGGACAAGCTGGATTTCTGAATAACAGCCACGATGTCGCAATGACATCAATCCGTCATCACCGGGCTTGTCCCGGTGATCTACGTCTTCCCTTGGAATATATGACGAAAGGCATGGATGGCCGGGTCAAGCCCGGCCATGACGAATTGCAAACTCGGGCGAGCTATTACTCGTTCGTGAAATCTCTCACGCCTGCTTCTTCAGCCACTCCGGAAACGGCGCGGACTTGTAGCCTTCCTCGCGCACGTAGCGGAACATCGCGAGAAATTCCGGCGGCTCCAGCAGGCCGGGCATCCGCGCAACCTCCCGTGCCTGCCCTTTCTTTCCCGCGAGTCCATCGGTCGAAGCCGGAAAGAACTGAACGGTCGGCGTATAGCGGATGCCATAAGCCTCGCCGAACGCCTTCTCGGTCAGCTTGCGGCCATCGAAATCAGTGACCTCGCGCGAGCCGATATGATTGAGATGCAAAATCTCGAAATTATCGCGGATGTAGCTCTCGATCTTCGGGTCCATCATGTGGACCTCGTGCATCTTCTTGCAGTACGGGCAGCCCTTCAGCCCCCACAGGATCGCGAAGCGCTTGCCCTTGGCGGTCGCGCCCGCGAGATCCTCGGACACGTCGAGAAAGCTCTCGAGATACCAGTCTTCCTGATAGAGCCCGTCGTCGCCGAGCCGCGCCTTGGCGATCGCCGGAGCAGTCCGCAGACCCAGCGCACCGAGGCCAAGCAGCGCAACAGCATGACGCCTGGTTAGAAGATGATTTTGCGTCGTCACGAAAAGTCTCCCTGCCTGCGCGTCAGCCGATCGTTCCAAACGCGGGAAATGTCTCCAGCAGCCAGCCGGCGATCCGCGGCATGCCGCCAGTCAAAAACAGAACCCCGGTCAGGACAAGGCTGCCGCCGATCACCTTCTCGACAGTACCCATGTGGCTGCGCCAGCGCGCCATCAGCCGGATGAAGGGGCCGGAGAACAGCGACGCCAGCACGAACGGAATTCCGATTCCCAGCGCATAAGCGCCGAGCAGCAGCGCGCCCTGCGCCGCCGATCCTTCGACGCCGGCAACCAGGAGAATCGCCGCCAGTACCGGCCCGACGCACGGCGTCCAGCCAAAAGCGAATGCGAGGCCGACCAGATAGGCGCCGAGAAAACCAGCCGGCTTGCGCGCGGTCTGAAAACGGGCTTCGCGAAACAGCAGGCCGATCCTGAACACGCCGAGGAAATGCAGGCCGAGAATGAGAATGATCACGCCCGCGATGATGCCGAGCGTTTCGAAGTGCTCCGTCACCGTCTTGCCGATCGCCGAGGCCGACGCCCCAAGCGCGACGAACACCGTGGCAAAGCCGAGCACGAACGCCACCGACATCGCGACCACGCGCCGCTGGGGGAATCTGCTTTGCTGTGCATCGCTCCGGGTCAGGTCATCGAGGCTCACGCCGGCGAGAAAGCATAGATACGGCGGAACCAGCGGCAAAACGCAGGGCGAGAGGAACGACAAGAACCCCGCACCCAGCGCACCCATTAGCGAAATAGAAGAAACCACGGCTTTTCCGGTACTGGTAGATACATGCGAATTCGTCTATATGTATCACATGTTCGCAAAGACACTGCAAAAATCCTTGGCGATCGCCCTCGCCGTGGCGACGCTCAGCCTGTCTGGGCTGACGCTCGCGCGCGCCTCCGAACTTGTGATGTTCGAGCGCGCCGGCTGCGTGTGGTGCCAGCGCTGGGACAAGGCCATCGCCCCGATTTACAGCAGGACCGAAGAAGCCAAGCTGCTGCCGCTGCGCCGGATCGATGTCGACCGCCAAAAGGCCGAGGGCATCGTCCTTGCCGCGCCGGTTCGCTACACGCCGACCTTCGTCGTGGTGGATAACGGTCGGGAGATCGGCCGCATCACCGGCTATGCCAACGATGAATCGTTCTGGGGGCTGCTCGCCGCGCTGGCGGCCAAGATCGAAACACCCCACTCCGAACCCAATCGAACCTGACGATCTTCCATCGATCCGAAAACGAAACGCTGGCCGCCATGACATCGATTCTTTCATCCGATCTGGAAAACGAACTGCGCGACGGCGCGGAATACTCGCCCGAGCTCGACCAGCTCATGCGCAAGGCGCGCAAGGCCAGCAACTTCCTCAAGGCGCTGTCACACGAAAACCGTCTCCTGCTGCTGTGCCTGCTGGCCGAGCGCGAACGTTCCGTGACCGAGCTGGAAAACATCCTGTCGCTGCGCCAGTCCGCGGTGTCGCAGCAGCTCGCGCGCCTGCGCTACGACGGCATGGTCGATACGCGCCGCGACGGCAAGACGATCTATTACAGCCTCGCCAATGATGACGTGCGCCGGGTGATCTCGGTGGTCTACGACATCTTCTGCGCGCGCGTGGAGGCAGCGAAACCATAATCCTGCCAGACCGGCAGGCGGACGGAAGCGCCCGCGAGGCTGACTTCCGCCGGATTCGGGAGGAGATCCATGCAGGATATGTCTGCCTGGATGCCGGCCATCGGCGGTTTCGCGATCGGCGCGATGGCGGGCTTTGCCGTGCGCCGCGCACGGCTGTGCACGTTCGGCGCGATCGAGGATGCATTGATGGGCGGTGACAGCCGCCGCATGCGGATTTTCGGGCTCGCTCTCGGCATTGCCATCCTCGGCACCCAGGCGCTGGTCCTCGCCCGGTTTCTCGATCCGCAGCTGACCACCTTCACCCCACCTGCCCTGCCGCTGATCTCGATCATGATCGGCAGCCTGATGTTCGGCGTCGGCATGGCGATGGTCGGCACCTGCGGATTCGGTACGCTGGTGCGGCTCGGCACCGGCGATTTGCGAAGCCTGGTTGTCGTGCTCGTTCTCGGCGCGGTGGCCTACGCCACATTGCGCGGTGTGCTGGCCGATTTCCGGATCGGCGTTCTGGAGAATTTCGCTGTGGCGATGCCGGAGAACGTCGGCTCTGACATGGCGTCGCTGTCCTCGCACGCACTGGGATTGGACGTGCGCGCTGCGCTGGCCGCGATCGCAGGGGCCACTCTATGCTGGCTCGCACTCGGTGATCCGCGATTGCGGAGGACGCCGCGCCTGTTGTCCGCCGGCATCATCCTCGGCGTTCTCATCGTCGGCGGCTGGATCGTGACGACGACGCTGGCGGACGAGTTCGCCGGGCCGGTTCGCCCGCAAAGCCTGACCTTCGTCTCGACCATCGGCAAGGCGATCTTTGCCGGCATTCTGAACGTTGCGAGTTTCGCTGATTTCGGAGTCGGCAGCGTGTTCGGGGTCGTTGCAGGGTCGTGCCTTGCCGCATGGATCTCCGACGAACTGCGCTGGGAAGCATTCGACGACGATCACGAAATGCGGCGGCATCTCACGGGGGCCGCCCTGATGGGCGCGGGCGGAATTCTTGCCGGCGGCTGCACCATCGGCCAGGGCCTCAGCGCCGGATCGATGCTGTCACTGTCATGGCCGTTCGCGGTCGGCGGCATGGTGCTTGGCGCGCGGCTCGGCATCGCGATTCTGGTCGACGGATCGACACGTCACATGATTCAGCGCGGCTGGGCCAGCCTGCGCAGCCGCAACCGCCCGCAGGACTAGAAGCCGCGCGATTACGGCCGCAGGTAGCTCCAGCCCTCTTCCTGCAGTTCGAGCAGGCGCACAGCACCTGACTGCACCAGCTTTGCTTCCGGGATCATCTTGACCGGCTTGCCCTCGTGCTTTTCCATGCCGTCCTTGGTGTTGCCGCAGGCATAGAACTTGAGGTCGTTGGGGAAGCTCAGGTCCGAGATCTGCTTGATCCGCTCCTTCACCGGCGAGGTGTCCTCACGCAGCATGTGAAGACCGGGGCCAAAGGTGATGATCTCGACATCCACCGTCTCGCCCTTCTCTTTGTAGAACTCCATGATGTTGGCCGCGTTGTTGAGCGCCAGGTTCATGATTTGCGGATCGTTCTGGTCGACCTGAATGGCGACGCGATGGTGCTTTCCTTCCGCCGCGAGGCCGGCCGACGTCGCAAACGCCAGCATCATGACAGCTGCAATCGCTTGGCACAGGAAACGCATCTCAAAACTCCTTCTCAAGGACGGACAACGGTGTAACCGCTGCGGCTTAACGTAATCAATTGCGCGACGCCGACCTGCACCTCAATCGCTTTCGGATTGATGGCCGGACGCTTGCCGGTTTCGCGTTCGATGGTGTCCAGCGTGTTGCCGCAAACGTCGAAGCGCACGCCCTGGGTGACGAGACTGTCGACCAGCGTACGGAACTCATTGGTCTCACGCAGAAGGTCGATCCCGGAGCCAAATGTCACGACCTCGATCGCGACCTTGTCGGCGCCATAGGCTTTCAGCAGATTGCTGGCGACGCTCAGCACCAGCCGCTCTTTCTTGGGATCGGAATCGGAGAGTTGGAGCGCGACGAAATGTTCCGCGAACGGCTTGTCTTCCGGCGGTTTGACGGCCGGGGCGTCGGTCTGAGCCGATGCGCCGCGCGCAGCCGCCAACGCGGCTGACGCGCTCAAAATACTCACCAGCAATTGACGCCGATTCATGTCCCGGTACCTCGGCCAATACACGCACATCGCGTTCGGCCGATGCGAGTCTAACGCATCCAATATGGCAAAACCATCTTGGCGTGATCGCGAATGCGGATGGATTTACCGCGTCGCAAGCACCGGGACCACCGCGCCGCGACGGATCGCGACCGCCGCACCGGCCAAGATACCGGCGGCCGCGACGAGCGAGGGTATCGCCAGCGTCGAGACGCCCGTGAGGCCCTGCCCGATCGAGCAACCGTAGGCCATCGCACCGCCGATGCCCATCAGCGCAGCGCCGGAGATCGAGCTCACCATGTGATTCGGCGAGGTGTAACCCTCAAGCTGGAAGCGTCCGGTCAGCACGGCCGTCAGCAAGCTGCCGGTGAGCACACCCGCCACAACCGCGATGCCGAAATTCAGCGTCATGCCGGTCGACAGCATCACGTACTGCACCGAGTCCGCCAGCGGCGATACGAACGTCAGCGACGTCACCGGGATCGGATTGAATTCATCGGCCCCAAGCCAGCCGGTCGCGATCCAGCCCGCGGGCACCAGCAATCCGACCAGGATGCCGGCGACAATCTGCACCGGCGTGCGGCGGAACTGGCGGTCGGAGAATGCGAAGATCAGAAGGGCGCCACTGACGATCAGCGCGACCGCGATGCGAGCCGCGGCTTCATCGATGCCCAGCGTTGCGAGCAGATCAGGAAGGGATACAGCAGAGGCCGTGGTCTGACTCCACTGAATGAAGGCAAGACGCGCCGGAGCAAGCAGACCCTTGAGGGTCATCTGCGCGGCAATGCCGATCACGGTGATCACGACCAGCGAACGCAGATTGCCCTTGCCGAGCAGAACCAGCGCACGCGAGGCGCAGCCGTTCGACAGCACCATGCCGATACCGAACAACAGGCCGCCTGCGAACATCACCGGCGCGGAGAACGACGGCTGCAGATACAGCGACTTGGCGATATCGACGAGACCGGAGCCCGCCAGGAATTGGGTGCCCAAAATGGCAATTGCGAGCGCAAGCGCGAAGCTGCGAACCTTGCGGCCGTCATTGGCGGTCCACCAATCGCGCAGGCTACTCATGAGGCAGAAGCCACTCACAAGGCCGACAACACCAAACGTAAGACCGATCGCAAACCCGAGAGACACCGACAGACTTGGCATGGCAGGAGCACCTTCAGCCGATCCAGCATTAAAATTGTGTCGTTGATGTAATAGACCGGAGAAAAATGGTCTATAAGTAGCTGAAATTAAAAAGGAAATTTCATTGCCGGTGTCGCAGGTAGAGAGATTTGCTCCCCTGCAAGGCGGATAGCGGAGATTATTCTCCGGCCGCGAGTCGTCCCGGCGAAGGCCGGGACCCATAGTCCTTGGACAAGCGGCCTTCTGCGGGATGCTGGAGCAAGACAACCTTCAAAAGCACACACCCTTGCGGTCATGGGTCCCGGCCTTCGCCGCGACGACAACTGAATGGGCTGCGATGAGAACGAGCCCACTCAGCAGCGTCACCAGGCGTAGCTCTCGCCGTCGAATATCCCCTTACGCTGATTTCGCGTCCTGGATAGCCTGCCAGATCTTCATGGGCGTCAGCGGCGTCTGCAGTCCGCTGATGCCGCGCGGCGCCAGCGCATCCATCACACCATTGGCGATGCATGGCGGGCCGCCGATCGCCCCGGATTCGCCGCAGCCCTTGGCGCCGAGCGGGTTGGTCTGGCACGGCGCGGAATCGTCGATCGTCACCTTGATTTGCGGAATGTCGTCGGCGCGCGGAATACAGTAGTCCTGATAGCTCGCAGTAAGGAGCTGACCGTCGGAATCGTAGACGACGCCTTCGTAGAGCGCCTGGCCGATACCCTGCGCGATACCGCCATGAACCTGACCCTCGACCAGCATCGGATTCACTGCGACGCCAACATCATCGACCGTGGTGTAGCGCACCACCTTGGTCATGCCGGTTTCCGGATCGATCTCGACTTCGCAGATGTGCGTGCCGTTCGGCCAGCTCGGCCCATCGACATCGCCCTGACTGTCGACGCTGAGCTTGGCGCCTTCCTCATTCTTCGCGATGTCGAACAGGTTGACGCGGCGGTCGGTGCCGACCACCGTCAGCCAGCCGTCGCCATATTCGATGTCGTCGAGTGACGCCTCGAGCACATGAGAGGCTTTCTCGCGCGCCTTCCGGATCAAATCCGCCGTCGAGACCGCCACCGCCGTTCCGCCGACGAACAGCGAGCGCGAGCCGACGCTGCCGAAGCCTTGCGCGAGATCGGTGTTGCCCTGGACGACATCGATCTTGTCGATCGAAACGCCGAGTGCCGCCGCGATCATCTGCGAGTAGCTGGTTTGCAGTCCCTGCCCCATCGCCTGCGTGCCCGAATGCAGCACGATGCGACCGTCGGCGGTCGCATGAAGGCTGACCTTCTCGCTGTGCGCACGGCCGCCGGTCCATTCGATGTAGCTGGTCAGGCCCCGGCCATAGAGCAGTCCCTTCTTCTTCGCTGCCTTCTTGCGTGCGGCAAAGCCATCCCAATCCGAAAGCTCCGAAGCCCTGTCGAGCATGTGTGCGAATGCGCCGCTGTCGTACACCTGCCCAACGGCGTTGGTATAAGGCAACTGCTTCGGCTTGATGAAATTGACCTTGCGGATGGCGCGCGGGTCCATGCCGAGCTGACGCGCGGCGGCATCCATCAGCCGTTCGACGATGAACACCGCCTCGGGTCGGCCTGCGCCGCGATAGGCGCCGGTCGGCGCGGTGTTGGTCAGCACCGCCTTGACCTCGAAGTGAACGAGCGGAAGATCGTAGACCCCGGTCTGGACGAATGGCCCGAGCACCAGCGGAATGATAACGGCTGCGCCGCTGAGATAGGCGCCGGTGCAGCCGATCGAGCGCACGCGGAACGCCAGCACGCGCCCCTTGGCATCGAGCGCGAATTCTCCGGTCGAAGTGAGGTCGCGGCCGTGGGTGCCGCCGACGAAATCGTCGGTGCGCTCGCCGCGCCAGCGGATTTTCTTGCCTAGCTTGACGGCAGCGTAAGCAACAATGCCGTCTTCCGGATAAAGATTGGTCTTCTGCCCGAAACCGCCGCCGATATCGCCGACCAGCACATGGATGCTGTCCTTCGGCCGCTTGAGAACCGCATCGGCGAGAACGTCACGGGTCGAGGTCGGTGTCTGTGACTGGATGTGGAGGGTCAGCCGCTTGGTCTTCGGATCGACCTCGGCAATCGTGCTGCGCGGCTCCATCGCCGACGGCACGAGACGCTGGCTCGCGACATCGAGCGACACCACATGCGCCGCCGACTTGAAGACGGCCTCGACCTTTTCCGCATCGCCGTAGCTCATCGCAGCAGCAATATTGTCAGGCGCATCGGGCCACACCACCGGCGAGCCGGGCTCGACCGCCTTAACCGGATCGGTGACGGCCGGAAGCGACTCGTAATCCACAACGACCGCCTCGGCTGCGGTTTGCGCAATCACCCGCGAGGTGGCGATGATGGCGACCACAGGCTCGCCGACGAAGCGCACGATCTCATGAGCCAGAAGCCGGCGCGGCGGCGACTGCATCGGCGAGCCATCGGGCCGCTTGAAAATCGGCAGGGTCGGAATCGAGCCGATCTTGTCGGCCTCCAGATCGGCGCCGGTGAAGACCGCTTCGACCCCCGGCATCGCGGCTGCGGCCGCCGTATCGATGGCGCCGATTTTGGCATGGGCATGAGGCGAACGGAGCACATGAAGCCAGAGTGTGCGCTCATCCGGCTTATCGTCGATGAATTGGCCCTTGCCGGTCAACAGCCGCTGATCCTCCAGCCGCTTGACCGGCTGCCCCGCTCCGAAACGTAAATTGCCCGGCAGAATATTCATCGATCATTTCCATCAGAGATTACTTCGGCACTTGTTGCCCAAGCGCAGCGGCAATGTAAACCTCGCTTCGCCATTGGAAGAGCAGACCTACCGTCAGCACAGAGCAAGGCTGCTTTTCTGCAACATGTCCGGCCTAGCCGGGAGGTCCGGCGGCCGCTAAATTCCGATTCCGGGCCATCAGATCCGGAGGCCAATCCGGATTCCTGCAATGGCGGCGACGACCAGCTTCCTCGAGGCCCCCCGACGGCTCAGGGCATTCGTCCGCGCCCGCGAATCCAGCCTGATCGTGCTCGCCGCGCTGGTCGGCGCTATCAGCGGCCTCACGGTGGCCGCCATGAGCGGCGCGGTCAGCCTGCTTCATGCCGTCCTGTTCGACATCCCTCTCGGTGCGCGCCTGTCCAGTCAAAGCAGCATCGACCCGCTGCGCGCCGTTATCGTCCCCACCGCGGGCGGCCTCGTGCTGGGGATCGTCTTTCTGGTGCTGATCCGCTGGCGGCCGGCGCGCGAGGTCGACCCGATCGAGGCCAACGCCCTTCATGGCGGGCGCATGTCGTTTCGCGGCAGCGTCATCGTGGCGTTGCAAACCATCTGGTCGAGCGGCGTCGGCGCGTCGGTCGGACTCGAGGCCGGTTACACGCAATTGTCCAGCGGGCTCGCTGCGTCGCTCGGGCGCGGCTTCCACCTGCGCCGCGCGGACCAGCGCGTCATGGTCGGCTGCGGCGCGGCGGCGGCGATTGCCGGAGCGTTCGGCGCGCCGCTGGCCGGTGCGTTCTATGCGTTCGAGCTGATCATCGGCAGCTATACCGCCGCCAGTCTTGCGCCTGTCGGTGTGTCGGCTGTGACCGGTTATTTCGTGACGAGATTGTTTACGCCGACCTCGCTTGGCGTTTTCGCCGGCGAGTTCGGAGATATTCTGGGGCACGATCTGGCGATCGCCAGTTGCCTCGGCGCTATTGCCGCTCTCCTCGGCATCGGCATCATGCGCGGTGTGGCGCTGCTGGAAAAACTGCTGTCGAAATCACGGATCTGGCCGCCGCTCCGCCCTGCCCTCGGCGGATTGATCGTCGGTCTCCTTGCGCTGGTGACACCGCAGGTGATGTCGTCCGGCCATGGTGCGCTGCGCCTCACCGGCATGGTCCAGCTGCCGCTCGCCACCATTGCGATCATCTTCGCGCTGAAGACTCTTGCTTCAATCGCATCGCTGGGCACCGGCTTCCGCGGCGGCCTGTTCTTCGCATCGCTTCTGCTGGGCGCACTGGGCGGCCATCTGTTCGTCGCGGGATTGAACCACGTGTGGCCGGGCCTTGGCCTCGATCCCAATGTCTATGCGATCATCGGAATGAGCGCGCTATCGGCATCGGTGATCGGCGGGCCGCTGACGATGTCGTTCATCGCCCTCGAATCGACCGGCAATCTTTGGCTCACGACGGCTGTGCTGGTCGCGGTGATCATCTCGACGCTGATCACCCGCGAGCTGTTCGGCTATTCGTTCGCCACCTGGCGGCTGCATCTGCGCGGCGAAACCATCCGCAGCGCGGCCGATGTCGGCTGGATTCGCGATCTCACCGTCGCCCGCTTGATGCGAACCGATGTGACCACGATAAATATCGACGTCACCGTGGGCGAATTCGGCAAGACATTTCCGCTGGGCTCGAAAACGCAGGTTGTCGCGGTCGACGACAAACAATGCTATGTCGGACTTGTCTTCATCGCGGAAGCCCACAGCCAGGAGGCCGATCCGGCCGCCAGGCTCGAGAGCATCGTCCACCACCGCGATGCCATGCTGCTGCCGTCGATGAATGTGCAGCAAGCGATGTCCACGTTCGACGCCGCTGAAGCCGAAACGCTCGCGGTCGTCGATCCTGCCGATCAGAACCGCGTCATCGGCCTTCTCACCGAAGCCCACGCCCTGCGGCGCTATGCCGAGGAAGCCGAGCGGCGACGCCGGGAATTCATGGGTGAATCGTAAACCGCCTGCTACCCCGGCAGCCAGCGCAGGAGTTCGGGCGTAACCGAGACGTAAACCGGCGTTGCCGGCGCAAGGAGCTGCTCGCCGGATTCGAACGGCATATCGATCCACACCTCGGATTCACCGATGCGAACGGCGTAACGGACAATCGATCCGAGAAATTCTCGATCGCTGACAAGTCCCGGAATCGCAGCATCGCCCGGCGCGGACGGCCGGTTGATCGACAGAGAAGCGTGCTGCGGGCGAAACACCATCCGCGCGCCGTCCGGCACCTCGGCCGCGGCTGGAATCGGCAGCGACAGTCCGTTGCCGACCTCGAACATCCGCTGGCCGTTCATGGACGCGACATGTCCTTCAAGAACGTTCGCCGTACCGAGAAACTGGGCCACGAACAGATTGGCCGGACGCTCGTAAAGCTCGGTCGGGGTACCGACCTGCTGGATCTTGCCGCCGTTCATGACGGCGACGCGATCGCTGATCGTGTTTGCCTCTTCCTGATCGTGGGTGACGATGATCGTCGTCAAGCCCAGCCGCTTTTGCAGCAGACGCAATTCGCGACGCACCTGAATCCGCAACTTGGCATCGAGATTGGACAGCGGCTCGTCGAGCAGCAGTATTTTCGGTTCGATCGCGATCGTCCGCGCCAGTGCCACGCGCTGCCGCTGGCCGCCCGACAATTGCGACGGCCGGCGGTCGGCAAGATCCGACAGGCCGACGAAAGCAAGTGCGGCGGCGACCCGGCGCCGGACATTGTCCCGCGACACCCGCCGCTCCTCAAGACCAAATGCGACATTGCTCGCCACGCTCATATGCGGCCACAGCGCATAGGATTGAAACACCATGCCGACATCGCGCTTCCACGGCGGCAGGTTTGAGATGTCCTTGCCGCCGACGACAACGCGGCCCGCCTCATTGTCCGCGAAACCCGCGATCAGGCGCAGCAACGTGGTCTTGCCGCAACCGGACGGCCCGAGCAGCGCGAAAAACTCTCCGGGCTGGATATCGAGGCTCACATCATCCAGAACCTTGAGCGCGCCATAAGCCGCGCTGACATTCTCGATCTGGAGATCGACGGCTTTCAGCGAAATATCGGAATGGTCAGGTCCGGCCATGATATGCTCGATCAGGTTGGCATCACGACGCACCGGCCTTGGCGCGACGATCGCGTTCGATCAGGAATTGCGAGAGAATGGTGGAAGCAGCGACGATGATCACGGCGACGACGCCCAGCGCAGCGCCCGGCCCGCGCCCGGCGGCGGACTGCATGAAGACGTAAAGTCCATAAGCCAGTGGCGCGTCATTGTTGGACTGCACCAGCATCAGGGTGGCGGACAGCTCAACGGCGGCGGTGGCGAAACTCGTGACGAAGCCGGCGACGATTCCGCCGGTCATCAGCGGCACGACGATGCGCCGCACCGTCCGCGCTTTGGTGGCGCCAAGATTTTCCGCAGCCTCCTCCAGCGATGATGAAATCTGCTGAAGAGCCGCGTAGCACGCCCGCAACGCATACGGCAGGCGGCGGATCGCCAGCGCCAGCACGATCACGATCCACAGCGACGCCAGCGGCGTGCCGTCCCACAATTCGATGCCGTAGAAGGCGCGCAGATAGCCGATGCCGAGCACCACCCCAGGGATTGCCAGCGCGGACGATGCCAGCAGATCGAGCCCTCGCCGGCCGATCAGTTTGGTGCGCAGAACCAGATACGAGATCGCGGTGCCGAGCACGATGTCGATCAGACCGGCAAGGGAGGCATAAATCAGCGTGTTCTTGATAAACAGCGAGCTTTCGCCGAAGACATGCGCGTAGTGCGAAACGGTGTAACCATCCGGCAGCGGCGAGAACGACCAGATGGTCGCGAACGACAGCAGCACCAACCCGATATGCGGCGCCAGCACCAGCAGCACGATCAGCGTGACCATCCCATAGGCCAGCACCGCTTCCCACGAGCGCAAGCGCCGACGCGCGATGCCGCCGCCGCCGCGCTGTACGGTGGCGTAGTCGGTATTGCGGGTCGCGAGCGACGAGGCCCACATCGCCGCGACAGAAGCGACGATCAGAACCACCGAGATCACGTAGCCCATCGGATCGGTGATGCCGATTGAGGTCACCCGCAGATAGGCCTGCGGCGCCAGCATATCCTTGACATTGAGTAGCAGCGGCGTCGCCAGATCGTCGAAGACCTTGACGAAAACCAGCGACGCGCCGGCAACATAACCCGGCAGCGCCAGCGGAAACACGATGCGCCGGAACAGGCGGAAGCCGTGCGAACCGAGATTCTGCGCCGCCTCCTCCATCGCGCGATCGACGTTGCGCAGCGCCGCCGACAGGTTGATCAGGATAAAGGGGAAATAATGGATCGACTGAACGAAGATGACACCGTTCAGTCCCTCCATGAACGGGACCTTCATGCCGATCCAGTCGTCGAGCAGCAGGTTGACCGAACCGTTGCGGCCGAACAGCAATTGCATCGCGACCGCGCCGACGAACGGCGGCATGATCAGCGGCAGGAATCCGAGAATCTGCACGACCGACGCGCCGCGAAAGGTGAATCGCGACGTAATGTAGGCGAGCGGCAGCGCCAGCACCGACGCGCCGGCGACTGCCATTACGGAGACGTAGAATGAATTCCAGAACGAGCGGACGAACAGGTCGGTCTGCGCAAAGTCGAAGAAGTTGATCAGCGTGAAGGCGCCGCTGCCTTTCTCGGTAAAGGCGACGAACACCACCGTCGCGACCGGCCACACCAGAAACAGCACGAGGAACAGCAGGATCGCGAGCGCGAGAAGCGCCTGTCCCCATTTCCAGCGGCCACGCCCCCCAAAAATAGAGAACGCGGCCGGCCGGGTTTCTGATGCGAGATCGGTCATTCCGGCGCGCCCGTCAGCGGCACCGCGCCGTTATTTGGCCAGCTTCAGTGCTTCGTCGGCCTTCGCCTTGGCCTGAGCGTAGCGGTCCTTGGCGAACGCAGCCCATTGCTGCTCAAGCTCGGCCTGACGCGCACCCTTCTGCTTGGAGCCAGTGAATGCGCCGGCGATCTCGCCCGCCGCCGACTGGGTTTCCGTCACCGGCATCGCGGCAACGAGCGCGCGGGCTTCGCCGAGCATCGCGCGCGCCGCCGCGTTGTCCTTCTTGGCGAGCGCCGTCTCAACCGCATGGATCGACTTGGTCGCATCCTTCAGCGCGGCAAGCTGGAATGTCACCATCTGATCGAACAGGGCGTCGACAACGTCATTCCGGGTTTCGGATTTCTTGACGTCGAACTTCACCATCGAATTCAGGCGCGGGTCCGTAAACGGATTCGGATAACCCGCGGGCGCCTTGCTGTAGACAGCCGGGTTGACCGGAAGACGCCGGATCTTCGGATCGAACATCAGCACCTGCCCCTCCGGCGACAGCAGGTATTCGATGAACGCTTCGGCGCCAGCCTTGTTCGGCGCGTTGGCGACGACGCCGATATTCGCCGGTACGATCGCAGTCACCGACGGATAGACGAACTTTACCGGGAAGCCCGAAGCCTGCGCCGAGAACGCGAAGAAGTCGATCACGATGCCGTAGCCGACCTGCCCCGAATTCACCGCTTCCGGCACGCCGAACGAGCGTTCGGTGACATCGCGGAAATTGCCGGACATCGCCTTGATGGTGGCCCAGCCGCGATCCCAGCCTTCGCCCTGCAGGATGGTTTCGATCGTCAGATGCGTGGTGCCGGAGCGCGACGGCGTCGCCATGGAAACGTGATCGAAATAGACCGGGGCCGCGAGATCCTGCCACTCCTTCGGTTCAGGCAGCTTGTTGGCCTTCACGTAACGCTCGTTCCACATGATGCCGTAGCCGGAGGCGGCAAAGCCTGAATAGAAGCCCTGCGGATCGTTGGTCGGAAACTGGCCGATCTTGTCGGGAATGCCGGCGGCCTTCGGCTTGTAGACCTGAAGCAGCGATTTTGCCTTGAGCGACTCGAACGCATCCGGCGCCGATACCCAGAAGATATCGACCTGGTTGTTGCCTTTGGTTTCCTCGAGATACTTCACGCCGGCGTGGGTGTTGCGGTTCTGAATGTCGAGAGTCACGCCCGGATTTGCAGCTTCGAACGCCTTCTTGATCGGCTCGGTGACTTCCTTGGCATAGGATGTCACCACACTGACCTTCCCGCTCGGAGCTTGAGCCAGGGCGGATAACGGCATTGCCAAAACGGCAAGTGATGCAACCAATCCTGAAATAAGACGACACGTCATTCAAATCCTCCCAAAGCCTGAAGCAGCGCACAGGGAACGAGATATCCCAAAGATGCGGTGCTTTGTCGCAACAATAGCTGACGGCCGTACGCCCTGAAAGCGACATTTCGGCAGTTGCGCGATGCGTCAGTCCGCAAGCTCGATCATCATCGGCTGGTGATCTGAGGCCGCCGTCTTGCCGTCGACCGCGATGCGGCGAACCCTGCCCGCAAGATCCTCGGTGACGAAAATGAAGTCGCGGCAATCGGGGCCTTCGTCCCATTGTACGGTGTCGTACAGACCGCAGGTCAAATCGTGCGGCCGGCCCGGATGGCAGATCGTCCACGCATCCCGGTAGTTCAGGCCAGGTCGTGCCGCGCCGTGCACGAGCGCGTGCTGCGGATCGGAGACGTCGAAGTTGAAATCACCGCTCAGCAGGCTGGACGGGGCCAGTGTCTGGCTCACATAGGGTTCCGGATGCTCGGCCTTGGCCGTATGGGGACTGGTCGACGCTTCTTCCTGAAGATCGAGCAAGCGCGTGATCTGCGCTTCGCGCTGCGCCGCGGAATGATATTCGAGATGGGTGTTGACGACGCGCAGCGGTCCGAACGCGGTTTGAACCGTCACGTCCAGCGCCTGCCGCCGCATGCTGCGCACCGATCCGGCCTCCGGCCACGGCAACAGATGGTTCGCGACCTGCATCACCGGCAATCGCGAGAAAGTCATGTTGCCGAAACGGCGGGTGCGGCCTTCGCTGTCAATGGATTCGATCGCCGGCCGGAAGACCGCCGCGTAGCCGGGCAGCCGCGCGGCCAGTTCATTACTCTGGTCGATGCCGCCATCGAGCTTCTCAAAACCGGCGGAGACTTCCTGAAAGCAGAACACATCCGCATCGGCGAGCGCCGTCGCGTCGCGAACGATCCGCGCGAGATCGACCTTGCCGTCGCAGCCCTTGCCCCACTGGATATTCCACGTCACCAGTTTCATCAGCGGATGCCCGCCCGCATGAACGATTGCACGAACTGGCGCTGGAACAGCAGGAACGCGATCAACAGCGGCGCCATCGTCATGACCGTCGCGGCGGTGATGATCGACCAGTCGACGCCGGTTTCGGGGGCACCGAACACCGCGAGCCCCACCGTCAGCGGGCGGCTCTCAACCGAATTGGTCACGATCAGCGGCCACAGGAAATTGTTCCAGTGATAGCTCACCGACACCAGCCCAAACGCAACGTAGGTCGGCCGCGCCAATGGCACGTAAACACGCCAGAGTATCTGCAGCGGTCCCGCGCCTTCGACGCGTGCTGCCTCGACCAGTTCCTGCGGGATGCCCTTGAATGTCTGGCGCAAAAGAAAAATACCGAATGCGCTGGCGAGATACGGCAATGCGATCGCCGGAATGGTGTCGAGCAGCCCGAGTTTGCCGATGACGCGATAGTTCTCGACGATCAGAACGTCGGGCATGATCATGAGCTGCAGCAGCACCAGCGCGAAGGCGATGCTGCTGCCCCTGAACTTGAATCGCACGAAGGCATAGGCCGCGAGCGTCGAGAGAATGAGCTGGCCGATCAGGATCAGCGTCACCAGAACGATCGTGTTGAAGTAATAGCGGCCGAATGGCGCCTGGTTCCACGCGCGAACGAAATTCTCCAGCGTCCATGGCGCCGACAGGCTGAACGAGGTGGCATAAGCCGCCGGATGCAGCGAACTCCAGAACGCATAGGCCAGCGGCGCGAGCCAAACCAGCGCCAGCAGCCACGCCCCGATCGCTTCGAGTGGATGCGTCCGGCTGTTCATTGATAGTGAATCCTGCGGTCGAGATAACCGAACTTGATCAGCGCCAGCGTCGCCAGAAGAGCGATCAGCACCACCGTCAGCGTCGCGGCGTAGGCGGAATCCTGAAAGGTGAATGCGACCTCATAAATGTAATAAAGCAGCAGCGAACTGGCGTTGCTCGGGCCGCCCTTGGTCATGATGACAAGGTGATCGACCAGCTTGAACGAGTTGATCACGGCATTGATCGCAACGAACAGCGTGGTCGGCATCAGCAGCGGAAACGTGATGCGGCGGAAAGTGTACCAGCGCCCTGCCCCTTCGACCGAAGCAGCCTCTTCGAGATCCGGCGACAATTGCTGGAGTGCTGCGAGATAGAAGATCATGAAGAAGCCGGCTTCTTTCCAGATCACCATCACGATCAGGCAGCCCATCACGGTGCTGGGCTCGCCGAGCCAGTTCCACGCAGGCAGACCGACGAGCCCGCGCAACTGATCGAGCAAGCCGTAGTCCGGCGTGTAGAAGAACAGCCAGATATTGGCGACCGCGATCATAGGCAGCACGGTCGGCGTGAAATAAGCGAGCCGCAGGAAACCGCGCCCGCGCATATTGCGGTTGACCCACAGCGCCATCAGCAGCGCCAGCGCTACAGAGGTCGGGATGGTGCCGAGCGCGAACCAGAAATTGTTGACCAGCACCTTCCAGAAGATCGGGTCGGCGGACATCGCGCGATAATTGTCGAGACCGACGAACAGTTCGGCGCCATTCCGCTTGGTGATGAAGAAGCTGTGCCAGATCGTCGACAGGATCGGATAGTGCGTGAAAGCCGCGAGCAGCACCGCCGCCGGTAGCAGCAGCAGCCACGCGTTCACCGCGTTCCACCACGCATGAGAGCGCGGCGCGCGAGTGGCCTGAACCGGAATGGCGATCTGCTCTGACATGATAGGATGAAAAACCGGGCGGCGATGAATCGCCGCCCGGTTCGCCTTTACTTGTACGCGCGGAGCACGCGGTCGGACTGTTGCTGGGCGGCGGCCAGCGCGTCTTTCGGCGTCTGCGCGCCCGTCACTGCCGACTGCACGGCATCGTTGACGAACTTGTAGATGCGTCCGTTGTCATGCACCGACAGCTCCGGCACCGCATGCTCAAGCTGGTCGCGCGCAACCGTCGCTGCGGGGAAGTCCTTTGCGTAGGCTTCCATCGCCGGGGTCTTGTAGGCCGCCGGCGACACCGCGACGTAACCGGTCTTCATGCTCCACTCGGCGGCGCGTTCGGGCGCGGTCATCCACTCGATGAACTTTACCGCCGCCTTCTGCTGCTCGGGGGAAGCGCTCTTGAAGATGTAGAAGCTGCCGCCGCCGGTCGGCGAACCGCGCCGCTCCTTGGCCGGTAGCATCGCAACGCCGAAGTTGAACTTGGTGCCGCTCTTCACCGCCGTCAGGTTGCCGGTGGTGTGCCACATCATCGCGGTCTTGCCCTCGAGGAAGTCGGTGCGCAGCGTCGCCCAGTCGATGGTGCCCTTGGGCATGACACCGTCCTTGCGTGACAGGTCGACCCAATAATCGAGCGCGGCCACCGTCTTCGGCGCGGTCAGATAGACCTCGTTGCCCGCCTCGTTCATCAGTTTCTGGCCGTTCTCGATCGCCAGCGCCTGCAGCATCCAGTAGGCGTAGCCCGTGGTCGGAATTTCGACGCCCCAGCGCGTGGTGTTGCCGGAGCCGTCCTTCTTGACGAGCTTCTTGCCCATCGCGACCATTTCATCCCACGACGCAGGCGCCTTTTCCGGATCGAGGCCGGCTTCCTTGAAAGCATCCTTGTTCCAGTACAGCACGATGGTCGAGCGCTGGAATGGGATGCTCCAGGTCTTACCGTCGATCTGGCCGTTGGCCATGAACGCCGGATAGAAGCTCTTGAACCACGCCTTGTCGGAGACCAGACCGTCCATCGGCACGATGGCGTTTTCATCCATCAGCGTGAACACGTCGGTGGAGAGCAACACCGACAGCTGCGGCGGCTGGCCGCCTTTCATCGCGGTCATCGCCTTGGTCATGGTGTCGGTGTAGTTGCCGGCGTAAACCGCCGTCACCTTGATATCGGGATTTTCCTTCTCGAAACGGCCAACCATGTCGTCGATGATCTTGGTGACCGGACCGCCGACCGCGACCGGATAATACATCGTCAGATCGACGGCAGCCGCGGGCTGCGCCATTGCAATCGTCGCGGCGAATGCAGCCGCCAGAACAGTCTTCCCATAGTACTTCATCGTCTCCTCCTCTGTGGCACGTGCCGCGCCGATCTTCTCGTTGCGCTCAGCCGTTCGCAGCTTGTTTCATTCCGCCGGCGGCCGTGGTGTCGAGCCGCCGACCGGTCTTCTGGTCGAAGTGATGTTCATGGCTGGTGTCCCAGCCGAGGCGAATGCGGTCGCCGACCGCCGCCTTGCTGAAACCGTCCTGACGCACCGACACCGGTTGCCCGTCGACCTCGCAAAGAACGATGCTGTCCGCTCCGAGATGCTCGACGGTCTTTACGTGCGCCACATGACCGTCCTGCGACACGATGCGGATATCCTCAGGCCGGACGCCGATCAGTTTGTCGCCGGATGCGATCAGGTTCATTGGCGGCGTGCCTATAAAGCGCGCGGTGAATGCGGTCGCCGGACGGCTGTAAAGCTCCTCGGGCGTGCCGTTCTGTTCGATCTTGCCGTCGCGCATCAGCACCACGCGATCGGCCATGGTCATGGCTTCGGTCTGGTCATGGGTGACATAGACCATGGTTATGCCGAGCCGCTGCTGCAGCGCGCGGATTTCCGTGCGCATCTCGTGACGGAGCTTGGCGTCGAGATTGGAAAGCGGCTCGTCCATCAGGCAGACTTTGGCTTCGGCGATGATGGCGCGGCCGAGCGCGACGCGCTGGCGCTGGCCGCCGGAGAGTTGCGCCGGCTTGCGTTCGAGCAGATGCGACAGGCCGACGATCTCGGCGACCTTTTTCAGGCGCGCGTCACGCTCGCCGCGCGAAACGCGGCGCACGCGCAAGCCGAACACGATATTCTCGGCGACGCTAAGATGGGGAAACAACGCGTAGGATTGGAAGACCATCGCGATCTTGCGCTGCGCCGGCGACAAATGCGTCACGTCGGTGCCGCCGATCGTGATGCGACCGCCGTCCGGCTGTTCCAGACCAGCGATCAGGCGCAGCGTCGTCGACTTGCCGCAACCCGACGGGCCAAGCAGCACCAGCAACGATCCTTCGTCCGCGGTCAGGCTAATGTCGTCGACGGCCCGCATCGGGCCCCAACTCTTGATGACGTGCTCAAGCGCAATCGCCGACATGGCCTACCCGCTCTGTCCGGTGGCCGGTGACAAAGCCGCAGCCCTGCCCCGTGGTGTCACAAATCCTCTGTGCAATGTCGGCATCATGGCCGGTAAACGCACGCCGCACCAAAGCAAATCAGCCGCGAACCGGGACGACACGTCGCCCCGCAGGTACGCGCGATCAACAGGATGGGCGGCGCATGTGCGCCTGCCCGGCAATTCCGGCAGCGGCCCCAACACCGATCATTCCTCCCATTTTCTTTTCATATGAACATATCCAATGCGCGAATGAAATATAAATTGCGAACTTGACGTTCAGATGATAGCGGAGTTCCACAGGCAGGACGGCCATGCTCAAGATCGCCGACGAACGACAGGTCCGGATTCTGGAAATGGTGCGCGAGGAAGGCTTTGCCTCGATCGAACACCTGGCCGCCCATTTCGAGGTCACCACCCAGACCATCCGCCGCGTCGTGAATCGCCTGTGCGATCAAGGCCTGCTGCGGCGCATTCATGGCGGCGTCAGCCTGCCGGTCCCCGACCAGAACCTCGCCTATCAGAGCCGGCAGGGCCTGAACCTCGACGCCAAACGCCGGATCGCCCGCGCGGTGTTCGATTTCATTCCCGATGACGTCTCGCTCATGATCGGTCTAGGCACCACGCCGGAATATGTCGCGCGGGCCCTGACGGGACGCCGCGACCTGCGCATCATCACCAACAGCCTGAGCGTCGCCGCCGCCTTCGCCCCCAACCCCGATGTCGAAATCACCTTCGCCGGCGGCACGCTGCGCGCGCGTGACCGCGACATCATCGGTGACGCAGCGGCGCGTTTCTTCGCCCAGTATAAAGCGGATTTCGGCATCTTCGGCGTCGGCGGTATCGATGAGGACGGTTCCCTGCTCGATTTCTACTCGGGCGAGGTCGAGGCGCGACAGGCGATTGCCGCGAACAGCCGCGCATCGCTTCTCGTCGCCGACGTCAGCAAGTTCGGGCGAAACGCCACCGTGCGCGGCGGCCACATCACCGATCCACATCATTTCTTCACGGACAAGCCGATCCCACCCGCCTTCCGCGGCATGATCGAGCAGGGTGGCAACGAGGTCCACGTCGCCATCGAGAGCAATGAACGCGCGGCCTGATCGCGCGGTCTGCTCCATGCGTTGACTTCAACCGATTTTACGCAATCGCCCTCCCGCAACCATCTTGTTCGCCGGCCCAGCGGAACTTTCGCGGACATTGTTCCGATATGAACCATCGCGCGCGCGATGCGTTGACTTAACAGCCAACAGGAGGATGACCCATGGCGAATACGCTGCACATCAAGGAGCACATGGACGTGCTGGCCTCCGACGGCCAAAAGGTCGGCAAGGTCGACCACTTCGATGGAACCGACACGATCAAACTCACCAAGAACGATGCGCCGGACGGCAAACATCACCTGATCCCGGTGTCATGGATCGATCACGTCGACACCCATGTTCATCTCAAGAAAGCGGCCAACGAGGTAACATCGCAATGGAGCAACGCCGCCTGATCATTTCGGCTTGAATCAAAACAAAAGGCCGCCTTCGGGCGGCCTTTTGCACATCAAATCGCAGGACGTGATCTCAAGCGGTTGCCTTGACCGGCTTCACCGGGTGGATCGAGCGGAAGCTGATCGCAATTCGATTCCATGCGTTGATGGTGGCCGCCAGCATCGTCAGTTTGACGATTTCTTCTTCCGAGAAACTTCCGTGCAGTTGCTCGTAGACGTTGTCAGGAACGTGGGTCTGCGACACCAGCGTCACTGCCTCGGTCCAGGCCAGCGCGGCGCGCTCGCGGTCAGTATAAAGCGGCGACTCGCGCCATGCGTCGAGAAGGTAAATGCGCTGCTCGCTTTCACCCTGCGCTCGCGCATCGGCTGTATGCATGTGGATACAATAGGCGCAGCCATTGATCTGCGAAGCGCGGATCTTGACCAGTTCGATCAGGGATCGCTCCAGACCGCTGGCCTGCACGCTCTCTTCCATCGCGAACAGCGGCTTCATCGCATCGGGAGCGATTTTGTAGGGGTTCAGTCTCGGTTGCATGATCTTCTCCTGTTTTCAATCGAGGTGAGAAAAAGGGTCGTGGGTCAATGGGCGCCGCCACCGGCGAGGTGATCGGGCTTTTTCAGCAACAGGGTTGCCGCAAGCGCGACGATCAAAGCTACTCCGAGGAAATAAAACGCATCGCTGAACGCCATGATATTGGCCTGCTGCCTCACCCGCAACGCGATCGCGATCACAGCCTTGTGCGCCGCGGTCGCATGATCGGCAACGCCGTGGCTGAGGAAGTACGCGGTGAGACGATCGATCCGGTCGCGCGTCGCCTCCTCGAACATGGACACCGACTGCACCATGACATTGGAATGGTACTGCTCGCGCTTGGTCAGGAAAGTCTGCAGCACCGCGATACCGATGGCGCCGCCGAGATTGCGTATCATATTGAACAACGCGGACGCGGATCCCGCATTCTCCTGCTCGATGCCGGACGTTGCGATGGCCGACAACGGCGCGAACACCATGGCCTGTCCGACGGCGCGGACGACGTTCGGCCAGAGCAACTGGTCGCTGGCGTAGTTCACCGTCATATGGACGTTCATGAAATTGCTGGCGGCGAACAGTGCAAACCCAGCGGCGATTACCATACGGACGTCGAACCGCTTCATCAGCAGCGGCACCAGCGGGATCAGCACAAGCTGCGGCAGGCCGGTCCATGCCAGCACCATGCCGATCTGCTCGGAGTTGTAGCCCTGAACCCGTGCCAGATAGACCGGCAGGATAAACACTGAGCCATAAAGCACGATGCCGAGCAGGAAGTTGGCGAGAATGCCAAAGCCGAAATTGCGCCGTGCCAGCAGCCGGAGGTTGAGCAGCGGCTTGTCGCTGCGCAGTTCGACCCACACGAACAGCGACAGCGAGATCGCGGCAATCACCGACAGCCGCGTGATGAAGTCGGATCCGAACCAGTCTTCCTTGTTGCCCTCCTCGAGCACAGTCTGCAGCGCGGCGAGACCGATCGCCATGGTGGCGATTCCGGCCCAATCGCCCTGGCGCAGCAGCGACAGGTTCATCGGCGCGCGGTCGAGCGAGAACCACAGCATCGCAATCATCAGCACGCCAGGAACGAGATTGACATAGAAGATGAATTCCCAACCCCAGTTCTCGGTCAGATAGCCGCCGATAGTCGGACCGATCGCCGGGGCGAACGTCGCCGAGAGTGCGAACAGCGCGAGACCGACCGGCTGCTTCGCCTTCGGCAGCAGGGTGATGATGATGGTGAAAGCCATCGGGATCAGCACGCCGCCGGTGAAACCCTGGATCGCACGCAGCACGATCATCTGGCCAAGGTTTTGTGCGAACGCACAGGCTATCGAGAACACCATGAACAGCACGGCGTTGGTGAGCAAATACGCGCGCACCGAGAACACCCGGGCGAGCCACGCCGTCAATGGAATGACCACGATCTCGGCGATCAGATAGGAGGTGGAAATCCAGCCGCCGTCGTCGATACCCGCGCCGATCGCGCCCTGGATGTCGGCCAGCGAGGCGTTAACGATCTGGATGTTGAGCACCGCCATGAAGGCGCCGAGCGTCGAGCCGACCACGGCGATCCACATTTTCGCGGAACCCTCAGGCGCCGCCGGCTTTGCAGCCTGAGCGTTGTCGTTCGGGACAAACGCCGCACCGGAAACAGCTTGGGCGCTCATGACACAAGGCTCCTTGTTGCGTGCGAGGAAACATGCTCTGCAAAGACAGGCGCGATAATTCGGTAAAATATGGAAGGATTATCCAGCCGGAGTTGAAGCTGCCCGGGGTGCCGCCTTGGCTTGGTGGCCATCGCGCGGGCTGGTCCCGGTCGCGGCATCACGGGCGAGCGACTGGCCGCGACGGGCCTCCACGACGGCGGCTTTGGTATCGACGCTGGGCTCGACCGACATCCCGGCGCGCAGCAACCCGTTCAAGGTGGAGTCATCGAGGGTGATCTTCACCGGGATGCGCTGGACGATCTTGGTGAAGTTGCCGGTGGCGTTGTCCGGCGGCAGCAGAGCGAATTCGAGCCCGCTCGCCGGTGACACGCTGTCGACGCGCCCCGTGAGCGTCACGTCCGGAAAGCCATCGACCCGAATCTCGACCGGCTGTCCGTCACGCACGTAGGTGAGCTGGGTTTCCTTGAAGTTGGCGACGATATAGGTCGCATGCAGCGGCACCACCGCCATCAGTTGCGTGCCGGCATTGACGAACTGGCCGATCCGCAGCGAGCGCGCGCCCACCGTGCCGTTCACCGGTGCCGTAATCGTGGCATAGGACAGATTGAGTTCAGCCTGCGTGGCCAGCGCCTTGCTTCGCGCAAGCTGCGCTTCGGCCTTTTCCTTTTCAGTGGCGAGGACCGCGATCTTCTTCTGCGCCGCGATCAATCCTGCCTGATCGCGCTGCGTCTGCGCTGCCGCCTGCCCCCGGATCGATTCCGTCTGCTGCGCACGCTGAATCGTGCCCGATCCGGTCTTCATCAGATCGCGATAGCGGGTGGCGTCGGCATCGGCGAACGCCAGCGAAGCCTGCGAGGAGTCGAGCGCGGCCTTGGCCTGCGCGATCAGTGATTGCTGCAGGTCGATCTGTGCCGCGAGATTGTCGATGGCAGCGGTCGCGGCGCCGACCTCGGCCCGCGCCTGCGCGAGCGCAGCGCGGAAGTCGCGGTCGTCGATGCGGGCCAGAACCTGACCAGCGGCGACGCGCTGGTTGTCCTGAACCAGAACCTCGGAAATGTAGCCCGGCACCTTGGGGGCGATAGTGGTGTAGTCCGCCTTCACATAGGCATCGTCGGTGGATTCGATGAAGCGCCCCGTGGTCCAGTAATGGTGACCGTAGCCAACCAATGCCGTGGCGCCCGCCAGAAACGCCAGCGCGAACAGACCCTTCTTGATCACGGTCCGGCCGAGCCGCTGAGACGGCTTCGGAGGTGTTTCCTCCGGCAACGATTCATCAGTAAATACAACGTCTTGCTCAAAATATTCTCGACGCGGCATCTCGCTCATGACATCCTCCCGTGATGATCGCCGATGGCAGCGGCGCTTACGTGCACGGAAGATGCAGTCTTTCGGCATATCTGATAATCAGCTAAAATTTGGAAGGATCATCAACCTGTAGTGGATAATCCGAGGTCGCCATGGATCGGCTCACAAGTCTGACGGTGTTCGGCCAGGTCGTCGAATGCGGCGGATTTTCCGCCGCAGCACGACGGATGAATATGTCCGTGACCATGGTCAGCAATCACATTCAGGCGCTCGAAGACCGGCTCGGTGTGCGGCTGCTTAACCGCACCACCCGCAAGGTCAGCCTCACCGAGATCGGCAAGGCCTACCACGAACGGTCGAAGAACATTCTGGTCGAACTGGACGAAGCCGACCGGATCGCGAACTCGCTGAACTCGACGCCGCGCGGATCGCTCAAGCTTTATACCAGCATCCACACCGTCCGGTTCATCGCACCGATCGTCGATCAATACCTTACCCGCTATCCCGACGTCGCCATCGATCTCACGGTCGGCGAAGGGATCATCGATCTGGTGGAGCATCGGATCGATCTTGCGATCGTCACCCTGCTGCCGCCGGATTCAAGTCTGGTCGCACGACGTCTGACCCCATGGCGGCATATCGTGTGCTGCGCGCCATCCTATCTGGGCAAGCACCCGGTCCCGCAAACACCCGCTGACCTCGCCGACCACAACTGCTTGCAGTATGCGTTTTATCCCTATGGCAACGAATGGCATTTCGAAGCGGCCAAGGGCAAAACGCAATCGGTCCACGTGAGCGGCAACGCCGTCACCAATAGCGGCGAATTGCTGCGTCAGCTCACGCTTTCGGGTCAGGGTATTTTCCTCGCGCCCAGTTTCATCATCGCTGACGACATCCGGTCCGGCCGTCTGGTGCGGCTGCTGCGCGGCTATTCACCGATCGAATTCGCCATCAACGCGGCCTATCCGCATCGTCATCATCTGTCGAGCAAGGTGCGCAGCTTCATCGACCTTCTGACGGAAGGTTTTGCCGAACACCGCAAATGGATGAACCCTCACGACACGATTGACGCGCCCGACACGGACTAGGATTCCATAGTGAAAAAGGCCGCCCTTGAGGCGGCCTTTTTGTTTACGGGCCGGTCAGATTCGACCCATCAGAACAAGGATCAGCAGAATGATGATGAGCAGGCCGAGACCGCCGCCGCCATAGTAGCCGGTGCCGTAAAACGGTCCGCCGCCCAAGCCGCTGAACCCGCCCAGGAGGGCGATGATCAGAATGATAAGAATGATAGTACCGATCGACATATGAACACCTCAGTCAATGAGCCCGCATGCATGACTTAACCGTCATGTTGGAACTTGGTTCCACCTTTCGTCAGCCAGTTGCGGACAAATCGGCTCTCGCGGATAGATCAACTCGCTGCCAGCATCCGGCTTCCGCTTTTCGAAGAATGCGCGAACGCCTTCCTTGAAATTGTCGTCGCGCGAGGTCAGCACCTGAAGCCAGCGTGTCGTGCTGGGGCGATCACGCTCTTTCAGATCGCCCGGCGCTGAATACCTCGCCCGCTCCGATGAGAGCCCTCACCCGCACATCCCGCCGCCACTACAGCTCGGTTGAACAGATGGCGCATCCCCTCGACAAGCTGACGGCAGCCGCATCCGGACCACCGGTTTGTGCAGACGGGCAGCGCAAAAATGCCGGTCACCGGCGTCTGGTTCGCACCGCGACATCTGTTATGTATGGCGCCGGTGCGTCGCTCCCGATCGGCGTCCTTTGAGATGCTGCAAGGCAAAACGAGAAACGGCCACTTCAACGATGACGATTCAGGCGACAGAACCGATCATTGCCCGTAAGCAGGAGACGGCACTGCTGTCGCTGGTATCGGCGGCTCATTTCATCAGCCATGTCCACATCATGACACTGCCGGCGCTGATCCCGCTGCTGCCGGCCTATTTTGGTGTCAGTTACCTGACCATCGGCATGGCCCTGACCGTGTTCAATCTGGTGTCACTGTTCGTGCAGACTCCCATGGGATTCATCACTGACCGGGTCGGCGCGTGGCGAATGCTGATGCTTGCGCTGGTGCTCGGCGGCGCCAGCTTTGCGTTGCTCGCCGCGACATCGAGCTACGCCTGGCTTCTGGTCGCGATGGCTGCTGCCGGCATCGCCAACGGTGTCTATCATCCTGCCGACTATGCCCTGCTCTCATCGTCAATCGAGGGCCAACGGCTCGGCAAGGCGTTTTCGATCCACACCTTCGCCGGCTTCCTCGGTACAGCGGTGACGCCTGCGATCCTGCTCGGCACCGCCGGGTATTTCGGCGTCGGACCGGCTTTTGCGCTTGCCGGCATTGCCAGCCTTGCGGTGGCCGCTGTCATCCTCGGGTCGCGCGCCACTCGCCTCGAAGCCCACCGGAAAACCCTCGCTGCGACAGATGCGTCGAGCGACAACAAGAATATCGTCACGCCAGCGGTCCTGTTGCTGACGTTCATGTTCGTGCTGCTCAACCTCAACGCCAGCGGCATTCAGGCGTTTTCGGTGACTGCAATGACCCACGGCTACGGCATCAACCTGTCGTTCGCTAATGCCGCACTGACAGGCTTCCTGCTTGCCAGCGCCTTCGGCGTGCTGGCAGGCGGCATTCTAGCCGACCGCACCCACCGTCACGCGGCGCTCGCCACCGTCGCAATGCTGGCTGCCGCCGCGTTGACCGCCGTGCTCGCATGGACCATGCCGGGGCAGGTCATGCTGATGGCGGCGATGATCGCCATCGGCCTCCTGTCCGGCATCATCACGCCGTCGCGGGATTTGCTGGTGCGCGCAGCTTCGCCGCGCGGCGCCGAAGGCCGGGTGTTCGGGATCGTCTCGACCGGTTTCAATATCGGCGGCGCGATCTCGCCGATCATCTTCGGCTGGCTGATCGACCACGGCCAAAATCAAGGCGTCTTCGCGTTCACTGCCTTGTTCATGCTGCTGACCGCCGTGGTGACCATTCTTCCGATATTCGGCCGAAAGTAGCGCGCATTATTCAAAACCAAGATACGCGGCCTTGACCTTGGGGTCTGACAGCAGGGCTGCGCCATCGCCGGTCCCGGCAATGCGCCCGGTTTCAATGATGTAACCGCGATCAGCGATTTCAAGCGCCGCGCTGGCGTTCTGCTCGACCAGCAGCACGGTGATGCCTTCAGCTTTCAGCGATACGATCGCAGCAAGAATCTGGTCGACCAGAATCGGCGACAGGCCAAGCGACGGCTCGTCGAGCAAAAGCAGTTTCGGTTTTCCCATCAAGGCCCGCCCGATTGCCAGCATCTGTTGCTGACCACCGGATAATCCGCCGGCTGCGAGATAGCGCTTCTCGGCGAGAATTGGAAACATCGCGAAAATCCGGTCGCGATCCTCCATGATCTGCTTGTCGCTGCGCACATACGCGCCGAGCCGCAGATTGTCCTCGACGCTGAGCGGGCCAAACACCTGCCGCCCTTCCGGCGATTGCGTCATGCCGCGCTGGACCCGGCGGTGCGACGGAAAACGCTCGATACTTTCGCCGAGAAAACGGATCTCGCCGCGCGTGATCGGCTGTACGCCGGACAGTGCGCGCAACAGTGTGGTCTTGCCGGCGCCGTTGGAACCGATCAATGCCACGATCTCGCCGGAACGCACTTCGAGGCTGACGCCCTTCAGCACCTCGATCCGGCCATAGGCGCTGTGCAAGTCAACGACTTCAAGCACGCCTCGCCTCCCTCGCACCATGCTTGCCGAGATAGGCTTCGAGAACGGCGGGATTGTTGCGCACTTCCTGCGGCGTGCCTTCGACCAGCGGCCGGCCGCGTTCGAGAACCAGAATCCGATCCGAAATCTTCATGACAAGCTTCATGTCGTGCTCGACCAGCACCACCGCGATCCCCTGCCCGGCGACCCGATGAATGAGCTGGTCAATCTCCTCGGTCTCGACCGCGTTGCAGCCCGCGGCAGGTTCGTCGAGCAACAGCACCTGCGGCTCCGCCGCCAGTGCGCGTGCGATCTCGAGACGCTTGCAGGCGCCGTAAGGGAGCGATCCGGCCAATTGATCCGCGTAGGCGTGCAGGCCAACCTGATCGAGCAAGGCGAGCGCCGCTTCCCGCGTCTCGCGGTTCTGCCGCGTCACCGACGGCAGCCTGAACATATCGGCGAACAGATTGCAGTTTTCGCGCAGATGACGCCCGACCATGACGTTTTCTACGGCGGTCATGCGCTGGAAGATCTGAAGATTCTGGAACGTGCGCGACAGGCCACGCGCCGCGAGCCGATCCGGCGCAAAACCCGTGACATCTTTCCCTGATAGCTCGACCTGCCCCTGGTCGGAGACATAAACACCGGAGACAACGTTGAAGAGCGTCGTCTTGCCCGCGCCGTTCGGGCCGATGATCGACAGGATCTGACCAGGCGCGACCGAGAAGCTGACACCATCGATCGCCTTCACACCACCAAACGAGATGCCGATATCGGTGGCCTTGAGGATCGTCATGTCCGCGCCCTCGCCAGCAGCCGGGATACGGTGGGAACGATGCCGTCGCGCATGAAGATCATCGATACAATAATGACGAGACCGAGCATCAGGTTCTCGTATTCCTGAAACACCGTCAGCACCTGCGGCAGTGTCACCAGCACCGCCGCGCCAACGATCGCGCCGGCCACCGACCCGAGCCCGCCGAGCACCACCATGGTGACGAGCTCGACCGAGTGCAGGAAGCCGGCCTGATCGGGATTCGCAAATCCGTTCATCAGCGCCAGCATCGAACCGGCCAGCGATGCATAGACCGCAGCGATCACGAAAGCCTGCAGCTTGAAGCGGGCAACGTCGATGCCCGCGACCCGTGCCGCCACCTCGCTGTCATGCAACGCGCGAAACGCACGGCCGGTCGGCGTCTCATTGAGATTGAGCGCGAGCCAGGTGCCAAGCAGGAGGCACGCACCCGAGATCCAGTACCAGACGTTCGAGCCGCTGGCGCGCCAGCCGAACAGCGTCAGCTTCGCGACCGGCATTCCATCCGGCCCGCCAGTCCAGTGGCTTTCGGTGGTGATGACCATCGCCACCAACACACCAAGGCCGAGCGTGGCGATGGCAAGATAATGTCCTTTCAGCCGCAGGATCGGACGGCCGACGAGATAGGCCAGCAGCGCCGAGATCACCGCGCCAACAAGAACCGCGATCCACGATGGAATGCCGAGATGCGCCGGCCCAACAGCGGCGGCATAGGAACCGATGCCGAAGAACCCGGCATGACCGAGGCTGACCTGCCCGGCATTGCCCATCAGAATATTGAGGCCGATCGCCGCAAACGCCGACACCCAGACCAGCGATGCGACGCGGAAGTAATAATTCGACGGCAGCACCAGCGGCAGCAGCGCAATAACGGCCGCCAGCACGAGCAGCGTCACATAGCGATGACCGAGCCGCGCCCGCATCGCTCAGACCCTCTCCACGATGCGGCGGCCGAACAGTCCCTGCGGCATCGCGACCAGAACCAGCAGGATCACAATGAACGCGAAGGCGTCCTTGTAGGTTGAACTGATATAACCCGCGCCGAAGGATTCGAGCAGGCCGAGCAGCAGCCCGCCGGCGACCGCACCGAGCGGATTGCCCATGCCGCCGAGCATCGCCGCGGCAAATCCCTTGAGCGCAAGCAAGGTGCCGACATCGTAACTCGTCAGCGTGATCGGCGTGATCAGGATTCCAGCGATGGCGCCGATCGCCGCCGATCCGCCGAAGGCGAGCGCCACCACCGTCGTGGTGTTGATGCCGACCAGACGCGCCGCCAGCCGGTTCGCGGCTGTCGCCAGCACCGCCTTGCCAAGAATGGTCCGCTCCAGAAAGGCGTACAACAAAATCACGATCACGGCCGTGCCGCCAATTACCCAGAAGCTCTGCGGCTGCACCGCCGCTCCGAGGATATTCACCGGCGTATCGCCGGAGAACGACGGCAGTTTGTGAAACTGCTTGTCGAACACGATCTGGGCAATGCCGCGCAGCAGGATCGACGCGCCGATGGTGATGATGATCAGCGTCACCGCGGACGCGCCGCGCGCCGGTTCGATGGCGAGCCAGTACAACAGCAGCCCGACCGCGATCGCAACGATCACCGCGATCACCGCCGCGAGCGGCAGCGGCACGCCTGCGGCGGAGACGAACACCGTCACCATGCCGCCGAGCATGACGAATTCGCCTTGCGCGAAGTTCACCACGTCCGATGCGTTGTAAACCAGCGTAAATCCGAGCGCGACAAGCGCATAGACCGCGCCCACCGTCAGCCCGGAGGCCAGGAACTGAAAGAATTCGGCCATGTCCCCTCAACGGCCAACGCTATTGGTGGCCCGCGCGACGATCTGCGATCGAGACTACGACAAATGAGCGAACGACGCCCCCGAATTCAATCGAGGGCGTCGCTTCAGCGTTCGATCAGCTTCCTGCTGGAACCAGCGCCCAGTCGCCGTTCTTGATCTCGAGCATCCGGAACGCCGAGAGGTCGAGACCCAGATGGTCGGTCGGCGACATATTGACGACGCCGCCGGTGCCGATGAAGCCCTTGGTCTTTTCGATTTCGTCACGGACCTTTGCGGGATCGGTCGACTTCGCGCGCTTCATCGCATCGACCAGGATGTAGAGACCGTCATAGATGTGCCCGCCGAACGTCGAGACCGGCTGCTTGGCAGTGTCCTCGTAGGTCTTCTGGTAATCGACCACGACCTTCTTCTGCGGATCGCTGTCCGGCAGCTTGCTGGCAACGAGCAACGCCGCCGCCGGCAGCCTCACGCCCTCTGCCGCCGCTCCAGCGAGATCAATGAAGCTCTTCGAGGCAACGCCATGACTCTGGTAGAGCGGCGTCTTGCTCATACCGAGCTGGGCATAGTTGCGGGTGACGATCGCCGGGCCCTGCCCGAAATCGGCGTTGACCACAGCCTGCACGCCGGCGGTGTTCTTGATCTTGGTGAGCTGCGCCGTCATGTCGCTGTCGCGCGGCCCGTAGGTTTCATCGGCGAGAATCTCGATGCCATAGTTCGGCGCCACCTTGGTGCACTGGGTGCGCATCGACGCGCCGAAACCGCCGGTGCCCGAGATCAAGCCGATCTTGGTCAGCTTGCGCGCCTTGAGATTCTCGAAAATCTTTTCGCACGCCATCTTGTCGGTATGCGGAGTCTTGAAGATGTACTTGCGAACCGGGTCGACCACCTCGATCGCGCCGGCCAGCGAGATAAACGGGATCTTCGCTTCTTCGAACACCGGGATCATCGCCATCGTCGTTCCCGTGGTCGAACCGCCGACCATCGCAACGACCTTGTCGTCATCGACGAGGCGCGTAGCGAAGGTGCGCGCCTTGTTGGCGTCGCCGCCGTCGTCATAGATGACGATCTCGATCTTCTTGCCGTCGACGCCGCCTGCAGCGTTGATCTTGTCGACATACATCCGCAGCGTCTTATCCTCGGGGGCGCCGAGGAACGACGCCGGTCCAGTCACCGAAAGCACCGAACCAATCTTGACAGTCTGCTGCGCGAGGGCGGGCGAGAACGACAGCGCGAGAGCGCCGGCTGCGAAAAGGAAATTGGCTTTAGAAAGTGGCTTCATCGTTTCCTCCTGGTTTCAGGTGCTCGTTTTTTGAGAGAGCTTGCCCGGCAAATCTTGTCCGTCACATGGGACTATCGTCCCATATCCCGCGATCTGCTTCTGTCTGCTTCAATATAATTGACCGGACGGTTGGTCAATAGTATTGTCGCGCGGCATACGGCCGTCATCAACAGGCCGATGCGGGAGGACATTTGGTGAGACAGCCGGTTTTTACCGCACCTCGAAACACGCATTGCGCCGGCCCGTTCACGACTGGCGGGAGGCCGTGATGGACGCGCAGAACAAGACGGACGACCTTGATCCGCGCGCGTTGGCGGAGGCCTGCGCAAGCAAGATGTGGGCGGACGATCGGGCCAGCAAGGCGCTCGGCATGACCATTGTGCGCATTGCCCCGGGCGAAGCGGTGATCTCGATGCCGGTCCGCCGCGACATGACCAACGGCCACGGCATCTGCCACGGCGGCTTCATGTTCACGCTGGCGGATTCGACCTTCGCTTTCGCCTGCAACACCTACAACCAGCGCACGGTCGCGCAACAATGCGCCGTAACGTTCATCCGTGCCGTTCAGGAAGGCGAAGTCCTCACCGCCCACGCCATCGAGCGTTCGAAGAGCGGGCGCAGCGGCATCTACGACGTGACCGTGCGCGACAGCCGCGACGTCGTGGTCGCCGAATTTCGCGGACACTCGCGAACAATCTCGGGCGAATTGCTCACGCCCCATACAGACGAATCCCGATAAAGCCGAAACGGAGCCCGCCTTGCTTCAGATTCCCCTGCGCAAACTTTCGCAACTCAAGCCGCAGCCGGCCGACCTCGACCGCTACGAGACCGCCTCGCAGGACGAATTGCGCGCCTGGCAGCGCGAACGGCTCCGCTGGACGCTGCGCCGGGCCTTCGAGAAAGTCCCGCACTACTCTGCTGCGTTCAAGGCTGCGGGTGTCCATCCCGATGACTTCAAGGACATCGGCGACCTCGCCAAATTTCCGTTCACCGTCAAGGCGGACCTGCGCGCGAACTATCCGTTCGGCATGTTCGCCGTTCCGGAATCGGAAATCGCGCGCATTCACGCGTCATCGGGCACCACCGGAAAGCCGACCGTGGTCGGTTACACCAAAGGCGACATCGATGTCTGGAGCGACGTGGTCGCCCGTTCGATCCGTGCCGCCGGCGCGCGGCCGGGCATGAAGGTTCACGTCGCCTATGGTTACGGCCTGTTCACCGGCGGTCTCGGCGCGCACTACGGCGCGGAACGGCTCGGCTGCACAGTCATCCCGGTGTCGGGCGGCATGACCGAGCGTCAGGTCCAGCTCATCAACGATTTCAAACCCGACATCATCATGGTGACGCCGTCCTACATGCTGGCGATCCTCGATGAATTCCGCAAACAGGGTCTCGACCCGCGCAAATCATCGCTGCGCGTCGGCATTTTCGGCGCCGAACCGTGGACCAATGCGATGCGCGAGGAAATCGAGGAAGCGTTCGACCTCCATGCCGTCGACATTTACGGCCTCTCGGAGGTGATAGGCCCCGGCGTCGCCAGCGAATGCGTCGAGACCAAGGATGGCCTGCACATCTGGGAAGATCACTTCTATCCAGAGGTGATCGATCCGGTGACCGGCAAGGTGTTGCCCGACGGCGAGAAAGGCGAACTGGTATTTACCTCGCTGACCAAGGAAGCGATGCCGATCATCCGCTATCGCACCCGCGATCTGACGCGGCTGCTGCCCGGCACCGCACGCGCCCTGCGGCGAATGGAGAAGGTCACCGGCCGTTCCGACGACATGATGATCGTGCGCGGCGTCAACGTGTTCCCGACCCAGATCGAGGAAAAGCTGCTCACCATCCCTGCCCTGTCCATGCACTACCAGATCGTGCTGACGCGCGAGGGGCGCATGGACCAGATGGAAATTCTGATCGAGGCTCGGCCCGACGCCGCTGCAACCGAGGTCCGCAAGGCAGCCGCCAGCCGTCTCGAACAGGCGATCAAGGACACCATCGGCATAACGGCGAAAGTCAGCGTGCTCGATCCGGAAAGCATCGAACGTTCGCTCGGCAAGGCCCGCCGCATCGTCGATCGCAGGCCCAAGGAATAAGGAAACAAGACCCGACATGGCACGCACTCGCGCCAGCGACTACGACGACAAGCGGCGGGCGATCCTTAATCGCTCGGCGGAACTGTTTTCCGAGCACGGCTACGACCGTGCCTCGATGAACAAGATCGCCGAAGCCTGCCGTGTGTCGAAAGCGAACCTCTATCACTACTATAAGGACAAGGAAGCACTGCTGTTCGACGTCATCCGCTTCCATCTCGAGGAACTGATCGAGGTGGTCGAGGCGGCCGACCGCCCCGATCTGCCGCCGAGGGAGCGTCTTCGCGAACTGGCCGGCGCCTTGCTCGAAGCCTATCGCGACGCGGATTCGCAGCACAATGTGCAAATCAGCAGTATGCGTTTCCTGCCGGCCGAGCGGCAGACCGAACTGAAGGGCATGGAGCGCGATCTGGTTACGATTTTCTCCGATGCAGTCATCGGCGTCGCGCCGCAGCTGAAAGGCACGCGGATGCTCAAGCCCGTGACGATGTCGCTATTCGGCATGATCAACTGGCACTACCTCTGGTTCAAGGCAAACGGCCCCGTCAGCCGCGCCGACTACGCCGATCTCGTCACCCGGCTGATCGCCGATGGCACGCGCAACATCTCCGGGCAAACGCCCTCTTCCGCCAAACGCATCACCGCAGCCGAGTGAACGGTTCACACGTGCCGTTCGGCGCCAACAACAGAGCACACCATGAAACTCGAAAGCTATGTTCGCGGACAATGGGTCGCTCCTGGCAAGGACATCACCGATATCCGCAGCGCCGTGACCGGCGATACGGTGGCACAGGCGACGAGTGGCGGACTCGATATGCGCGAGGTGCTGGCCTATGCGCGCAACACCGGCGGACCGAATCTGCGACGCCTCACTTTCCATCAACGCGCCGACCTGCTGAAGAAGCTGGCACAATACCTGACCGAGCGGAAAGACCAGCTCTACAAACTATCGTTCCAAACCGGCGCAACCCGAACCGATAACATGATCGATGTCGACGGCGGTATCGGCACACTGTTCGTCTATGCAGGCAAGGGGCGGCGTGAACTGCCGAATTCGACCTTCCTGATCGATGGCGCGCCCGAACAGCTCGGCAAGGGCGGCACATTCGCCGGACAGCATATCGTGACGTCATTGCATGGTGTCGCGGTGCACATCAATGCGTTCAACTTTCCCTGCTGGGGTCTGCTGGAAAAGCTGGCGCCCGCTTTGCTCGCCGGCGTTCCGGTCGTCACCAAACCGGCGACTGTCACATCCTATGTCGCTCACGCACTGGCGCGAATGATCGCCGAGTCCGGAATTTTGCCAGAAGGCGCGCTGCAATTCATCGTGGGCTCGACCGGCGACCTGTTCGACCACCTCACCTGTCAGGATGCCGTCTCATTCACAGGCTCGGCTGCGACCTCCGAGATGCTGCAGCGTCACCCGGTGATCGCACGCGAGGCGGTGCGCTTTGTCGCCGAGCGCGACTCGCTCAACGCCGCAATCCTTGCGCCCGACGCCATCCCCGGCACGCCGGAGTTCGACCTGTTCGTCAAGGAAGTGGCGAAGGAGATGACGGTCAAGGCCGGGCAGAAATGCACCGCAATCCGCCGCGCGCTGGCGCCTTCGGCGTATGTCGATGCGGTGATCGCCGCGCTGCGCGAACGGCTTGCAAAGGTCACTATGGGCAATCCTGAGCTTGAAACCGTCCGCATGGGTCCTGTCGTCGGTCTCGATCAGCGCCGGGATGTACTGGCGCATGTCGCCAAGCTGCGCACCGAGGCCGAACTCGTTTTCGGCGATCCGGACAACTTCACGGTCGAGGGCGCCGATGTCACGCGCGGCGCATTCATCCCGCCGCTGCTCCTGCATTGCGCCGATCCTGTTCGCGCCACGCAGGTCCAATCGGTCGAAGCGTTCGGACCAGTCTCCACCGTGATGGGCTACGACACGCTCGAAAACGCCATCGCGCTCACCAATCGTGGCGGCGGCAGCCTGGTCGCCTCGGTTTACACCTACGATCCACGCACCGCGGCCGATCTGGTCTTCGGCATCGGCACATTCCACGGCCGGCTCGTGCTGATCGACCGCGACTGCGCCAAGGAACAGACCGGCCACGGCTCGCCGATGCCGCAGATGGTTCACGGCGGTCCCGGCCGCGCAGGCGGCGGCGAGGAACTCGGCGGCATTCGCAGCCTGCATCACTACATGCAACGCACCGCCGTGCAGGGATCCCCCGCGATGCTGACCAGGGTGACCGGAAGCTGGAGCAAGGGCGCACCGGTCGTCGAGAAAGATCGCCATCCGTTCCGCTATCACTTCGAGGATCTCGACATCGGCCAGACCTTCTATTCGACGGAGCGCACGATCACGCTCGAAGACATCGAACATTTCGCCCATTTCACGGGCGACACCTTCTATGCCCACATGGACGAAGAAGCGACCAAGGGCCATCCGTTCTTCCCCGGCCGCGTCGCGCACGGCTATCTGCTGCTGTCGTTCGCGGCCGGCCTATTCGTCGATCCTGACCCCGGCCCGGTGCTCGCCAACTACGGGCTCGACTCGCTGCGCTTCATCAAGCCGCTCCAACCCGGCGAAAGCATCAGGGTTCGCCTGACGGCGAAGGAAAAATCACCGCGCAACACGCAATACGGCGAGGTGCGCTGGGATGTCGAAATCACCACCGGCACCGGCGAAACCGCGGCGACCTATGAACTCCTGACAATGAACGCGGTTCGGCCGAAAGCCTGAGCAACAACAATCATAACGGAGGAAACGCCCATGATTCTCGTCACAGTGATGTATCCCGCCGGGGCACAGACCAAATTCGACACCGATTACTATCTGCAGAAGCACATGCCGCTGGTGAGAGAGCGCTGGGCCCAGCATGGGCTCAAAAGCGCGCAGGTGCTGCGCGGCGCCGCCAAGCCCGACGGCAGCGCGGCGGATTATCAAATGATGGCGCTGCTAACCTTCGGCTCGCTCGACGATTTCAAGGCCGCGGGCAAGGCGCACGGCAAGGAAATCTTTGCCGACATCCCGAACTTTACCAACGCGCAGGCCGTGGTGCAGATCAACGACATCCTGAGTTGAGCCGAAACGGCCAGGAGATCGCGCGATGATGCCGGCAGGCGATGCTGACACCTTGGAGATCGTTCGCGGGTTCTCGCTGAAGGACCTGCCGGATTCTTTCTATGCCGACCCCTATCCGACCTATCGCGCACTGCAGGACGGCGACCCGATCCACCGCATGGCGGACGGATCGCTGTTCCTGACCCGGCATCGCGATCTTGAGGCCATTTATAAAGACACGGCACGATTCAGCTCGGACAAGAAGATCGAGTTCGCACCGAAATACGGCACCGGCTCACTGCTCTATCAACATCACACCACCAGCCTGGTGTTCAACGATCCGCCGCTGCATACGCGCGTTCGCCGCCTGATCGCCGGCGCGCTCAACCCGCGCGCCATCGCCGAGATGGAGCCGGCATTGGTCGCGCTCGTCGATCGCCTGCTCGATGACATGGAAGCCAAGGGCCATGCCGACCTGATCGCGGATTTCGCCGCCGCGATTCCGGTGGAAGTGATCGGCAATCTGCTCGCGGTGCCTCACGCAGATCGCGGCCCGCTGCGCGGCTGGTCGCTGGCGATCCTCGGCGCGCTCGAGCCAGTGCTGTCGCCGGAGGTTCAGAGTGCCGGAGAACGGGCGGTCGATGAATTCCTCGCCTACCTGAAGCAACTTGTCACCGAGCGCCGTCGCAACCCCGGTGACTCCGAGCGCGACGTGCTCACACGTCTGATCCAGGGCGAGACCAATGGCGAACGTCTCAGCGAAATCGAACTGCTGCAGAATTGCATCTTCGTCCTCAACGCCGGACACGAGACCACCAGCAACCTGATCGGCAATGGTCTCGAACTGATGCTGCGCTATCCCGGCGAGCGGCAGCGTCTGATCGACGAGCCATCATTGATCAAGCCAGCGATCGAGGAGTTCCTGCGGTTCGAAAGCTCCAACCAGCTCGGCAACCGCCGCGTTACCCAGGACACCACGCTCGATGAGGTCGTCATCCCCGAAGGCACGCTCATCACGCTGTGCATCGGCGCGGCCAACCGCGACCCGGCGCAATTCGAGAATCCCGATCGCCTCGACATCGGACGCGCGCCAAATCGTCATCTGGCGTTTGCGTCGGGTCCGCATGCCTGCGTCGGGCTGAACCTTGCGCGCCTGGAAGGCCGCATCGCCATCGGCCGCTTCATGGCGCGCTTCCCTCGCTTCGCTGCCGCAGGCTTGGCACAGCGCGCGCGACGCGCCCGGTTTCGCGGCTTCACATCGCTTCCCGTCACCCTCACCTGATCCGCATTACAAGGACATTCCATGACGACGTTCGATACGACCGCCGCCACCGACCTGCTGAATACGGTATTCGCCCGGTGGGTGCAGGACCTCGATCTGTCGGTTGAGAGCGTCAGCGCTGACGCCGCCGTGCTGCGGATGAAATTCTCGGACAAGCTCTGCCGCGACAACGGCGTGATCTGCGGCCAGGCACTGATGAGCCTTGCCGATACCGCGATGGTGTTCGCGGTGTCCGGCGCGGTCGGCAGCTATATCCCGATGACCACGGTCGACCAGTCGATCCATTTCCTGCGGCCCGCCGCGAAAGCCGACGTGCTCGCGGAAGCCCGTGTCGTGCGCGCCGGCAAAACCATGGCGTTCGGCAGCGTGACTTTGAAAGTGGATGGCGACGAGCGCCCGGTGGCGATGGCACAAACCGCCTACGCCCTGATGCGCGACGCCAAATAGCGCCGCTTACATCTGGTCGTAATCGACCACGACGCGCTCCGACACCGGATGAGCCTGACAGGTCAACACGAAGCCCGCCTCAAGCTCCCACGGCTCCAGCGAATAATTGACATCCATCCGCGTCTCGCCCTCGACGATCTTGGCGCGACAGGTGCTGCACATGCCACCCTTGCAGGCATAGGGCAGATCCATGCCTGCGCGCAGCGCGGCATCGAGAATGGCTTCGCCTTCCGCAACCGGCACATCCTTGCGCTTGCCGTCGACGATCAATGAGGCAATCGCCTTGGGCGGCGCCTCCGGCGCGATCACGACTTTCGGCCGCGGCTTGCCGCCGAATTCCGAGACGAAGCGTTCGACGTGAATCCGCTCGGCGGCAATACCGAGGTCGATACATGTCGCCTCGATCTCCTCGCTCATGGCGACCGGTCCACAGACGAACACATGATCCACTGCCGCGGCAGGCACCATCGCGCGCAACAGCACACTCACCTTGTCGCGGTCGAGCCGGCCGTGAAGAATGGGAAGATCCTGCTCCTCCTGCGACAGCACATGGAACACCGACAGCCGGCCCATGAAGCGGTCTTTCAATTCCTCCAGCGTTTCGCGAAACAGGATGCCGTTGGTAGCTCGGTTGCCGTAGAACAGGAAAAATCGGCTGTGCGGCTCGCGGGCAAGAACGCCGCGCACAATCGACAGGATCGGCGTGATGCCGGAGCCGGCAGCGAAGCCGACATGGACCCGCGCCTCCTCCGGCGCGTGCGCGACGCCGAAACGCCCGGTCGGCGTCATCACATCGAGTTCGTCGCCGGACTTGAGCTCATCAAGCGCCCAGCTTGAGAACGCACCGCCATCGACCTTCTTGACCGCGATCCGCAATTCGCGATCGTCCGGGCTAGAGCAGATCGAATAAGACCGGCGCACTTCCTCGCCGTCCAGCGAGGTGCGCAACGTGAGATATTGCCCCGGCGTGAAGGCGTAATCCTCCGCCAGTTCATCTGGAATGGCGAATGTCATCGAGACCGCGTCGGAGGTCTCGCGGCGCAGGTCGTGGATGGCAAGGCGATGGAATTTCGGAGTGTGGGACATTTGAAGTCGATCTGTTGACGCGTATTCTGATCGCAAAACCGGTATCCACTTTTGCGGAATACGCGTTAATGACACTTGAAATAGTCGAACGGTTCGCGGCAGGCCTTGCAGCGCCACAACGCCTTGCATGAGGTCGAGCCGAATTCGGACAACACTTCAGTATCGACCGAACCACATTGCGGACAAGCCACATGCTGTTCGCCAAACAGTGCGCGGCGGCCACCACCGGCCTGCGGAGGCGCGATGCCGTAATCCTTCAGCTTGCGGCGGCCCTGCTCACTCATCCAGTCGGTTGTCCACGCCGGCGACAGCACGGTGCGGATTGTCGGATTGCGGATGCCTTCGCGCTCCAGCGCGAGTTCGATTTCCAGTGCGATCATGTTCATCGCCGGACAGCCGGAATAAGTCGGCGTGATCGCGACCTCGACGCCGTCGCCGGTCACCGTCACATCTCGCAACACGCCGAGATCGGCAATGGTCAGAACCGGAATCTCCGGATCGACCACCTGCGCCGCGGCGTCCCAGACACGCTGACGCAAATCGGCGTTATGGGTGGAGGTCACCATGTCGCGCCCGGGAAGCTGCGCTGCAGCGATTGCAGCTCGCTGAGAAGATGACCGAGATGTTCGGTGTGGCTGCCGCTGCGGCCGCCCTTCTGCATCCAGTCGCTTTTTGGTATATCGAGCGTCGCAACGGAAAGCACGTCGGTCACCGTACGCAACCACTGATTTCGCAAACTCTCGGGATCGACCGCGATGCCGTTCGAGATCAGTTCGGCATCGCTGGCGTCGGTGTGGAACATCTCGCCTGTGAAAGCCCACAGATTGTCGACCGCGTCCTGCGCGCGGCGATGGCTTTCATCGGTTCCATCGCCGAGGCGGATCACCCATTCGGAGCAATGACGCAGGTGATAGGCGCTTTCCTTTTCGGATTTGGCGGCGATTGCGGCCAGCGTCGCATCTTTCGAGGCCATCATCGCGCGCCAGTACGGGTCGGCGAACGCTGAATAAACAAACTGGCGGACAATGGTGTGGGCGAAATCGCCATTGGGCTGCTCGACCAGCAGCAGATTGCGATACTGCCGCACGTCGCGCAGATAGGCGAACTTGTCTTCGTCGTTGCCGGCGCCTTCCACCTTGGCGGCATAGCTATAAAGCTCACGTGCCTGGCCGATCAGGTCGAGGCCCATATTGGCGAGCGCCATGTCCTCTTCCATCATCGGCGCGTGGCCGCACCATTCTGACAGCCGATGACCGAGGATCAGCGCATCGTCGGCGCGGCGCAGCGTGTACAGCACCAATGGACTTTCAGTAACGGAGATGGAGGCGATGGCCATAAGCAACCTTGTTCTGAAGAGCTGGTCTTGGCACCCGTCATGCTCGCGCTTATCGCGGACACTCACGCCTTACTGAATCTTTGAAAGACGTGGATGGCCGGGACAAGCCCGGCCATGACAAATCACATATGCCCGACTTCCTCGGGCACATCGTAGAACGTGGGATGCCGGTAGATCTTCGATATCGCCGGCTCGAACATCATGTCCTTCTCCGACGGATCGGAGGCGACGATGGCGTTCGACGGGACCACCCACACCGAAAGGCCCTCGCCGCGCCGCGTATAGATGTCGCGCGCGGCCAGCAATGCCAACGTGGCGTCGGTGGCATGGAGCGAGCCGACATGCTTGTGCGCCAGCCCGTTGCGGCTGCGGATAAACACTTCCCAGAGCTGGATATTCTGCACGGTCATGGTTCTCTCCGACCTACTCGGCAGCCTGCGCCGTGGCGGCGCGGCGAGCCTGTTGTTTTTCAGCATAGGCCACTGCAGCCTCGCGAACCCACGCACCCTCATCGTGAGCCTTGCGGCGCGCAGCTATGCGATCGCGATTGCACGGTCCGTTGCCGGAGAGCACTTCGCGGAATTCGTTCCAGTCGATGGCACCATATTCCCAATGGCCGGTCTCTTCGTTCAGTTTGAGATCGGGATCGGGCATCGTCAGGCCGAGATACTGAGCCTGCGGCACGGTGGCATCGACGAATTTCTGGCGGAGTTCATCATTGGAAAAACGCTTGATCTTCCAGCGCGTCGATTGATCGCTATGCTGGCTCTGCCCATCCGGCGGGCCGAACATCATCAGGCACGGCCACCACCAGCGGTCGAGCGCGTTCTGCGCCATCGCCTTCTGCTCGGGTGTGCCTTTCGCCAGCGTCATCATGATCTCGTAACCCTGACGCTGATGGAACGACTCTTCCTTGCAGACGCGGATCATGGCGCGGGCATAGGGGCCGTAGGAGCAACGGCACAGCGGGATCTGGTTCATGATCGCCGCGCCATCGACCAGCCAGCCGATCGCGCCGATGTCGGCCCAGGTCAGTGTCGGATAATTGAAGATCGAGGAATACTTCGCTTTCCCGCTGAGCATCTGGTCGACCAGCTCTTCGCGGGATGTACCGAGCGTCTCGGCGGCGGCGTAAAGATAAAGCCCGTGGCCGCACTCGTCCTGCACCTTGGCGAGCAGCGCGGCCTTGCGGCGCAGCGTCGGCGCGCGGGTGATCCAGTTGCCTTCCGGCAGCATGCCGACGATTTCGGAATGGGCATGCTGGGAAATCTGCCGCGTCAGCGTCTTGCGATAGGCCGCCGGCATCCAGTCGTTGGCCTCTATTTTTTCCTCTGCCGCGACGCGCGCCTCGAACCGGGCGGACTTCTCGGCATCCTCGGCAAAGCGCTCTTCGCTCTCCGGCGCATTCAGGGCCTGAGTGTACATGGCTGTCTCCCTAAGACGGGATAAATATATAACAGAAAAATATGATCACAAGTAAATTATGTAATACGTTATGATGCCGGGAACCGACGCCGGAGTTCCGCCCCCGGTGCAGGCAGCGGCCCGGAATGGCTTTCCCCGTGCTCGTTCAGCCACTTTTCCGAAGCCGGCAAAAGGGCTTGATACATTCGCCCGCAAAACTGATGAGCCTCCGCAGCGGGCCAGTCGGGCGGCAGCAAGGCCGCCGGCAACAGCGGATCGCGCAAAATGACGCGGCGATAGTGATGGATCATCAGGATACGGGCGAGCAGCGCATCGGCGGGATCGAGCGCGCCGGTGCCCGCCGCCCAATCTTTCAACGGCGAAAAGGTTTTCAGGAAATTGCGATAGGAGTCCGCCGTCCGCTCCAGTGACCAGCTTTCGCTGATCAGACGGCGGCCCGCCTCCTCCGCCGCCGAAGCCTCGAGCTGGATCGCACCGTCTGCTTCCGGCGGCACCGGCACACCTGACGGCGCCACCCAGACGCCGGGAATCGGATTACCGAACCCCGCCTCGATCAGCGCGGTGCGCGACGACTCGCGATCGGCGCCGTTTCCGATCAGCAGAACTTCAAACCGTCCTGACCAGTCGGATGGATGGGGATTGTAAACGTGCTCGACGGCGGCCTCGAACCGCTCCCGCCCCCGTTTTGCCAGCCGGTAAAAGCTCTTGCGGCCGACCTTGTCGCGATCGAGCCAGCCATCGGCGGCCAGCCGCGACACCGCCGTGCGCACCACGCCGCCGTCGATCTCCAGCATTTCGAGAAACTGCAGCAAGGTGCCGAGCCAGACCGAGCCGCCACGCGGCAGAATCGCATCGCCATAAAAAGTGATGATCAGCGAACCGGTGCGGGAGGGTTCGCGTTTGAACCGGCTGACGATCAGCGCGAGAGGATGTCTGGTCATGTTCGCACTGTTTAGCCAATTCAGCGCGCGGCACCAAACTGATATCGCGGAAGCCTCCTTGGGAGGAGCGCCGGTCTAGGACCTCCGGGCGGCGAGCGCTTCTTTACCCTGTTGCGAGGCAGGGCGGACGGCTGCCGGATCGCAGCATGCGGCCATCGCCTCGCACGTCAGGGATTGCGTGTCCGAGCGCAGCTTTGATCCTGTTCCCAACCGAGGTACCGAGCGCAGCATGCAATCGCGATTAAACCAACTGCTGTCATGGAGCGTGGCATGCCAGCATCACACGACTATTTGAAAGAGGCAGTAACCAACTGATTGAATGAAACTCTGACCCGCGCCACCCGGCAAACCGGAACCCGCTGTCATACAAAAGCATTGCAGGGATGCAAAAAAGAGCGTTAGTTTCCACTCAAACCAATTTCAAAAAATCCGTCATTTAAATTGCGTTTCTAGGAATTATAGCGACCCAAGTTTTGAGTCAGGTGCGTGCCATGAGTATCGCCGGCGATTCATTTTCTCTTCGCAAGAAGCCGCAAGTTCTCAACAATCTGTCAGAACCGCTGTCCCATACGGCGATTGCTCCCCGTCACATCGATCAGCCCGCAACCAGCTCCCCTCGTGGGCTGGCCTCTCCTCAACCGTCCGGCGATGAGGCATCGCGGTTAGTCCATCCGCCGTCAGGCCAAACTGACAGCCCGCTTTCGCCATCATCCACGAGCCTCACCTGCGATCCGCTCCGATCGCGCCGCGCCGCCGATGAAGCGACTTGTCAGGAGCTGGACTCTCCGGCGCAAAAGGCTCGTATCGATTTCAGACGTTCTGCCCGGCCCAACGAAGTGCCGCCACGCACCACCGTTATCAACGGCCTTGAGCATCGGTCGATGCGGTCGGGAAAGCCCGGGATCGTTGTCGTCCATCCACACGCCCTGTTTCGCGATTGCTTTGTCCGGTGTCTGGAAGCCTCTTACGAGGGACACGACGTTTTCGATTTCTCGTGCATCAGCGACTGGGCGAACAACGCGGAACGAAATATCCAGGCCCCCACGGTGATCATCCTGTTCATGGACGGCGCCAAGGCGTCCAGCATGGCTGACCTTCAGTTTGTCGATTCCGTCGCGGACAATGTTCCGATCGTGGTGATGTCGGATATCGATGACGCGAGCTATGTCATGCGCACGCTCAAGAGCGGCGCGCGGGGCTACATCCCGACCAGTCTGCCCTTCGACGTCGCGGTCGAAGCTGTTCGCCGCGTGGAGGCCGGCGGCACATTCGTGCCGGCCAGCAGTCTCGAATTCACTCAGAACAAGCAGGAGGCGACATCTCGGGCGACCGAGCTTCTCACCAAGCGGCAGATGATGGTCGTTGGCGCACTGTGTCAGGGGATGGCCAACAAGCGGATCGCGTTCGAACTCAAGATGAGCGAGCACACCGTCAAGGTTCACCTGCGTCACATCATGCGAAAGCTCAAGGCCCGTAACAGGACCGAGGTGGCTGTGTTGACCAAGGACTACTTCCAGGCCTGATTTTCTTCCCGCACATGAAAAAAGCCGGGCCTTGCTGGCCCGGCTTTTTGTTGTCGCGGCGACCGTGTGGCAAGGCGCTCAGATTCCGCCCATGCAGAGGTATTTGACCTCGAGATAATCCTCGATGCCGTATTTGGAGCCCTCGCGACCGTTGCCGCTTTCCTTGACCCCGCCGAACGGCGCGACCTCGGTGGAGATGATGCCC
>NZ_LMDP01000003.1:70000-926414 GCF_001425835.1 Afipia sp. Root123D2 | reverse complement strand
CTTCGCCGCAGCCTCCGCCTCCGACGCCTTGAAGATCGGCACCCCCTTCGACACAGGAACGCCAAACTCCTTCAGCACCGCCTTCGCCTGATACTCGTGGATGTTCATGACTGGCCCCAATACTTCTTGAACGTGATCCGGCTCTGCACTGTCTGGCCGGACCACATTGAAACAAACGAACGCGGCGGGTGGAGACTCTCGGGCTTACTTGCCGAGCAGATCGGGCGCGATCTTCCTGCAGGCGTCGACGAGGCCCTGCACGGCAGCGACCGACTTGTCGAAGCCTTCGCGATCCTTGCCGGCGAGTTCGATCTCGACGATGCGCTCGACGCCCTTGGCGCCGATCACCACCGGCACGCCGACATACATGTCCTTGACGCCGTATTCGCCGTTGAGATGAGCGGCGCAAGGCAGGACACGCTTCTTGTCGCGCAGATAGCTTTCCGCCATCGCGATCGCGGACGCGGCCGGAGCGTAGAACGCCGAACCGGTCTTGAGCAGGTTGACGATCTCGGCGCCGCCGTTGCGGGTGCGGTCGACGATTTCATCGAGACGCGCCTGCGAGGTCCAGCCCATCTTCACCAGATCCGGCAGCGGAATGCCGGCAACGGTCGAATACTTGGTCAACGGCACCATGGTGTCGCCATGGCCGCCGAGCACGAATGCGGTGACGTCTTCCACCGACACGTTGAACTCATCGGCGAGGAAATAGCGGAAGCGCGAGGAATCCAGCACGCCGGCCATGCCGACGACCTTCTTCGCGGGCAGACCCGAAGCCTTCTGCAGCGCCCACACCATCGCGTCGAGCGGGTTGGTGATGCAGATCACGAAGGCGTCCGGCGCATACTTCTTGATGCCGGCACCGACCTGCTCCATCACCTTGAGGTTGATGCTCAGCAGATCGTCGCGGCTCATGCCGGGCTTGCGCGGCACGCCGGCGGTGACGATCACGACGCTGGCGCCGCTGATCGCCTCATAGGAATTGGCGCCCGTGAACTTGGCGTCGAAGCCGTCGACCGGCGACGACTGCGCGATGTCGAGCGATTTGCCCTGCGGGATGCCCTCGGCGATATCGAACATGACCACATCGCCCAACTCTTTCAGTCCGACGAGGTGAGCCAGTGTGCCACCAATCTGACCCGAACCAATCAATGCAATCTTGTCACGTGCCATGGGAAATCTGTCCTTTGAACCCGGCGGGGAGGGAGGGGAAACTCGGAAGGGTGGTTAGACCTTTCAGCGGATGCGTTCAAGTCGCCGTTCGCCCAAAGAGCGCGGCAAAGAACCGTCGAGAATGCTGAATGCTGGCATACACACGGTGGCATTCGATCGGACGCATCACGTCTCGACCAGACCCGTGGTCGCACCGCTGGCGGTCGAATCCCGCTGGCCGTGAGGCAGCGCCAGATAGGATTCCGACCCCATCTCGACCAGACGCGACGAGGTCCGCTGGAATTCCATCACCTCGATGCCGTCGGCCGCACGATAGAGCGACAGCGGATCAGCCTCGGCCGATGCCATCAGCTTCACATGATTGTCGTAGAGCGCGTCGATCAGGGAAATGAACCGCTTGGCATAGTTGCGGTGCTCGTACTGCATCACCGGAATATTCTCGATCATCACGGTGTGGTAGTCGTGCGCGAGCCGCAGATAATCCGACGCGCCGAGCGGCTTTTCGCACAGGTCGGCAAAGGACAATCTCGCGACGCCGTGCGCCGAATGGGGCACATGCAACACGCGCCCCTTGATATGAATGTCGCGCGGCGGCGCGGCGGCACTGCCGGTCATTTTTACCCAGGCCTTGTCGAGCGCGGCACGAGCCGCAGCATCGGCCGGGACCAGCCACATCTTCACACCGGCGAGCTTCTCCATCCGGAAATCGGTGCGAGCGTCGAGCCGCAGGACGTCCATGCGCTCATGGAGTTGTCCGATGAACGGCAAAAACAACGCACGGTTGAGGCCGCCCTTGTAGAGATCGTCCGGCGCGACATTGGAAGTCGCGACCACGACGGTGCCGAGTTCGAACAACCGCGTGAACAGACGGCCGAGGATCATCGCGTCGGTGATGTCGGTGACGTGAAACTCGTCGAAGCACAGCAGCCACGCTTCGTCGAAAATCGACGCCGCCGTGAGCTGCACCGGATCGCTCTCGGCAATTTCGTTGCGGGCGATCTTCTGGCGAAAGTCGTAGATGCGCTCGTGAACGTCAGCCATGAATTCGTGGAAGTGTGCGCGGCGCTTGTGCGCCACCGTGCTGGCCTGGAAAAACAGGTCCATCAGCATGGTCTTGCCGCGGCCGACTTCGCCATAAACGTAAAGACCGCGCCGTGGCGGCGTATCCTTGCCGGCGAACAACCGGCCCAGCAGGCCGTTCTTGCGGCCCGGCCTGTAACCTTCAAGACGTGTTTCAAGCGCCGCGAATGCTTCGGCGGCGCCGGCTTGCGCCGGGTCGGCTTCGATTTCGCCGGCGGCGATCAACGCATCATATTGTTGGCGGAACGAGGAAGAGAGAGGAGCGTCCATGCCAACGCTAACGGCCCCAGCAGAGCGGAAAATGCAAGGGGCTAATTGTGAGTAGACGAGGACGCAGCCAGGTCAGGCGCTCAGCGCATAGGGCGCTTCGACGACATAGGGACCGCCGCCCACCGACGCACGCGACGAGAACAGCACGAAGCGCGACGCCATGAAGGTGCGGGTCGGGAAATAGCCGCGCACCGACAGGTAATCCGCCACGTCCTGATTGGATGCGTCGCGCAGGCGTGCCAACGTCACATGCGGGATGAACTTGCGACCCTCGGGATCGAGGCCGAAACGCTGCATCAGCCGCTCCAGTTCGGCCTGCAACTCCATCAGCGGCCGGCTCGGCAGCACCGCGGCGACCACCGCGCGCGGTTTCTTGCCGCCGAAGCTCGACAGCCCCTGCAGCGCCACCTCGAACGGTTTTCGATTGATCCGGAACAACGTCGAGGCGATCTCGTTGGCGATCATGCCGTCGATATCGCCGATGAAGCGCAGGGTAACATGATAATTTCCGGGGTCTATCCAGCGCGCGCCCGGCAGCCCGCCGCGCAGAGTGGAGAGTGAATGGCTGACCTCCGGAGGGATTTCCAGCCCGGTGAAAAGACGCGGCATCACGAGACTCCTCGATGCTGTAGAGGACAACGAATCACGCGCACGAATCACTTGTCCGTTTTTACCGCAGCTCCATGACGGCGCGAAGCGAGACGGTGGACAATTTCGTCATCGCGCTGCCGCTGCACCGACCCGGCTCTTCAGAAACGCCTCGACCGTGGGCAGGATGTTCCGCACGATGGCGTCGACGCCGGCTGCTGTCGGATGCAGGCCGTCCGCCTGATTGAGCTTCGCCTGCGTCGCCACCCCGTCGAGGAAGAACGGATACAACGGAACATCGTAAGCCTTCGCCAGATCGGGATAGATACTGTTGAATTGAGCCGCATAATCCGCGCCATAATTGGGCGGCGCGAGCATTCCGCACAGCAGGACGGCAATGTTGCGCGCCTTTAGCTTCTTGAGAATCTCGTCAAGCGCCGCACGGCTGACCTTCGGATCGATGCCGCGCAAAGCATCATTGGCGCCGAGTTCGACGATCACCGCGTCCGTGCCCTCCGGAACCGACCAGCCCAGCCGGTCGCGACCGCCGGTGGTGGTATCGCCGGACACGCCGGCGTTCACGATCTCGACATCGATACCTTTGCTCTGCAGCGCCTGCTGCAATTTCACCGGGAATGCGGCCTGAGCCGGCAGGCCGTAACCCGCGGTCAGGGAATCGCCCAGAGCCACGAGCTTGGTCGGCTTGCCCGCTGCGGCGGCAGGAAGCGCAAAACCCACCATTGCGACTGCCCCAAAAGTTAACGCTGCGAGAAACATTCGTCGCGCCCCCTCGACCGGGCTGCGCAACCCCCCATATGAAATCCGCATGGACAGTCTCATCGAACCCTCGCCATCAGCCGGTACCGCACCGGACACCATTGCCATTTCCAACGTCAACCTCTCGCTCGGATCGGGAGCCGCACGCGTTCACATCCTGAAGGACGTGAGCCTGCGGATCAGGCCGGGCGAAGCAGTCGGCCTGATCGGACCATCCGGATCGGGGAAATCCACGCTGCTCATGGTGATGGCGGGACTGGAACGACCTGACAGTGGAGAGGTGGTGGTGAATGGCGCCTCTTTCAACGCCCTCGACGAAGACGGCCTTGCGCGCTTTCGCGGCCGCCACGTCGGCATCGTGTTTCAATCCTTTCATCTGATCCCGACCATGACCGCGCTCGAGAACGTCGCCGTCCCGCTCGAACTCGCAGGCCATGCCAATGCGCAAGCGCGCGCGGCGAAAGAGCTCGCACTCGTCGGTCTTGGCGACCGATTGCATCACTATCCATCGCAGCTTTCCGGCGGCGAACAGCAACGCGTCGCACTCGCGCGTGCGCTGGCGCCGGACCCCGCCATCCTGGTGGCCGACGAACCGACCGGAAATCTCGATGAGGCGACCGGCCAGCAGATCGTCGACCTGCTGTTCGCCAATCATCTCGAACGCGGCATGACACTGGTGCTGGTGACACACGATCATGCGCTGGCGCAGCGTTGTGACCGCGTGGTGCGATTGCGCTCGGGCCGCATCGACGGGGCCGCGACCGACCGGCACTGGGTCGAGACGGCGTCGCTTGCATGACTGTGGCCGACGACAGCACATACCATCGGGGAATGTCACTGCTCGCGCTGCGTTACGCCGTGCGCGAGCTGCGCAGCGGGCTTCGCGGCTTTTACGTTTTTATCGCCTGCATCGCGCTCGGCGTGATGGCGATTGCCGGCGTCGGCTCCGTGGCCGGAAGTCTCAACGAAGGTCTTGAGCATCAGGGCCGCGTCCTGCTCGGCGGCGACGCGGCATTTTCGCTAATGCAGCGCGAGGCCACCGCGCAGGAGCGCGCATTCCTCGACGCGCGCGGCATGGTCTCGATCGCCGCGACGATGCGAGCCATGGCGCACGCGCCGAACGGCGACCTCGCGCTGGTCGATCTGAAAGCCGTCGACGCACGCTATCCGATGCTGGGCTCGGTGACGCTCGATCCGGCGATGACGATGGCCGACGTTCTCGCCGCGCGCGATGGCACGTTCGGTGCCGCCGCCGATCCGCTTCTGCTGGCGCGGCTCGGACTGAAAACCGGTGACCGCGTCAGCGTCGGCAAGGCGTCCTTCGTGATCCGAAGTGCCGTAACGGCAGAGCCCGACAAGCTGGCTAGCGGAATCGGCCTCGGACCGCGGTTTCTTGTCAGCGAGGAGGCCCTGCGCGCGACCGGATTGCTGCAACCCGGCAGCCTGGTGCGCTGGACCTATCGCGTCCGCCTGCCTGACGCCACCAGCAGCGAGGCGGCGACACAAAAACTGATCGACGACGCCCGCACAGATCTTCCCGAGGCGGGATGGGAGATCCGCAGCCGCAGCAATGCGTCGCCGCAACTCGAGCGCAATATTACCCGTTTCACCCAGTTCCTGACGCTGGTCGGCCTCGCCGCGCTGCTGGTCGGCGGCGTCGGTGTCGCCAACGCGGTGAAAAGCCATCTCGACCAGCGTCGCGATGTGATCGCCACGTTCAAGGCCCTCGGGGCTACCGGCCGCGACGTATTCACGATCTACCTCACGCAGGTCATGATGCTGGCGATCGTCGGCTCAGTCATCGGCCTCGCCGCCGGCGCCGCGCTGCCTTACGCAATCGCCGCAATCTTCGGAAACATCCTGCCGCTCCCGGTCGACCCGACCATTCATGCCGGCCAGCTGGCGCTTTCGTTCGTCTACGGCCTTTTGACCGCGCTCGCCTTCGGACTGTGGCCGCTGGCGCGCGTCCACGACGCTCCGGTCGCGACGCTGTTCCGCGAACAGGTGACATCCGCATTCCGCTGGCCGCGCCGGCGCTATCTGGCGCTGATCGCACTGGTGATCGCGCTTCTTGTCGCTGTCGCCATAGGCCTTGCTTACGACAAACGCGTCGCAGCGGTGTTCGTCGCATCCAGCGTCGGCGTGTTCGCGGTGTTGCGCGGCGTCGCGTCGCTCCTGATGACGATCGCCCGCCGCCTTCCGCGGCCGCGCCTCACCATGCTGCGTCTCGCGATCGCCAACATCCACCGGCCCGGCGCACTGACACCGTCCGTTGTGATGTCGCTCGGCCTCGGCCTCGCGGTTCTGGTGACAATCACCCAGATCGACGGCAACCTGCGGCGGCAGTTCATGGCGTCGCTGCCCGAACATGCGCCGTCGTTTTATTTTATCGACATTCCCTCGACCGATTCGCAGCGCTTCGGCCAGTTCCTGAAACAGCAGGTGCCGGAGGCGGCGGTCGAACGGGTGCCGATGCTCCGCGGCCGCATCGTCGCCGCGCGCGGCGTCAAAGCCGAAGACCTCAAGCCGTCGCCCGATGCCGCGTGGACGCTGCAAAGCGATCGCGGCCTGACCTATACCAACGAGGTGCCGCACGGCTCGACGGTCGTCGAAGGCAAATGGTGGAACGCCGATAATACCGGCGGTCCGCTGGTGTCGCTGGAAGCAAAGATCGCAAACGGACTTGGCCTCAAGGTGGGCGACGACATCACCGTCAACGTGCTCGGCCGCGATATCACCGCCAAAATCGCCAATCTGCGCAACGTCGACTGGCAAAGCCTCGGCATCAATTTCGTGCTGGTGTTCTCGCCCGATGCCTTCGCCGGCGCGCCCCATACCGACATCGCAACCCTGACCGACGCCAACTCGACGGTTGCGAACGACGCCCGGCTGATCAAGGCGGTTGCCGCAGCCTTCCCCTCGATCACCAGCGTGCGGGTCCGCGAGGCGCTCGAGACCGTCGGCACCATGGTGACCAATCTCGTCCTCGCCGTCCGTGGCGCCAGTTCGGTGACGCTGATCTCGGCGATCCTCGTGCTCGGCGGCGCGCTGGCCGCAGGTCACCGGCACCGGGTCTATGACGCCGTCATTCTCAAGACGCTGGGCGCGACCCGGGGGCGGCTGCTCGGCGCCTATGCCCTCGAATACTTGATGATCGGGTTTTCCACGGCGATCTTCGGCGTCGCCGCCGGTTCGATCGCCGCATGGCAGATCGTCACCCGGCTGATGAACCTCGGCTTCGTCTGGCAGGCGGGCAGTGCCGCGCTGGTGGTGCTGGCAGCCCTCGCGGTCACCGTCGGCCTCGGGCTGGCGGGAACATTACTCGCTCTTAACCAAAAACCGGCTGCGGTGCTCCGAAACTTATGACAATTTGTAGCAGGCCAACCGCGACTTTTGCGACATTCAGCCGCGCCGGGTAACTTGTGGTGGCCGTGCTAGTTTCCCACATACCGAACACGTTCAGAATCGGCTTGATACCGTCGCTCGACGGCCTCAAATTCCGGCTTCTGGAATCAACTTACCGCTGACGCAGCCTGATTGCTACGTCAGGCAACCGAAAGGTTTCGACCATGTCGGACTTGGACCGCAACTACGCTTCACCTTTCGGCCGGGCCGCCGGGCGCGCTGACGCCGCGACCGTCGATGCCGGTCTACGCTCGTACATGCTCAAGATTTACAACTACATGACGATCGGGCTGGCCATCACCGGTTTGGCCGCGATGGGTGTCTATATGGCCGCGACATCGGACGTCGCGACGGCCGCACGGATCGGCAACACTTACCTGACGCCGTTCGGCGTGGCGATGTTCGTCAGCCCGCTCAAGTGGCTGTTCATCCTTGCCCCGCTCGTGATGGTGTTCGCCATCTCGTTCGGCATCAACCGCCTGCGACCTGCGACCGCGCAGATGCTGTTCTGGGCGTTCGCCGCCCTGATGGGTGTTTCGCTGTCGTCGATCTTCCTGGTCTACACCCACACTTCGATCGTGCGGGTGTTCTTCATCACCGCCGCCTCGTTCGGTGCGCTGAGCCTCTATGGCTACACCACCAAGCGTGACATGTCGGGGATGGGCTCGTTCCTGATCATGGGCCTGTTCGGCGTCATCATCGCGAGCGTCGTCAACCTGTTCCTCGCGAGCTCGATGCTGCAGTTCATCGTCTCCGTGGTCGGTGTGCTGGTGTTCGCCGGCCTCACCGCCTGGGACACCCAGCGGCTGAAGAACGACTACATCTACGGCTACGCGAGCCAGGGTGGAGACATTGCGGAGCGCGCCGCCATCACCGGTGCCCTGTCGCTCTACCTGAACTTCATCAACCTGTTCACGCTGCTGCTGCAGCTGCTCGGACAGCGCGACTGATCGATAACAGATCGAACGCAAACGAAGCCCCGGCCCAAAGCCGGGGCTTTTGTTTTGGGCCGCAGGTTGCTGCTTTCGTCAGGGCCGGGCTTGACCCAGCCGTCCACCTGTTGATCTGATCGGCGCAGAAGAACGGCCTCCAATGAGCTTGCGCCCATGCCCTCTGCCGACATCCGTCCCGCCGCCCTCGCCGACATTCCCGCCATCGCCGAGATTTACGACCACGCCGTGCGCTTCGGCACCGCGACCTTCGAACTGACGCCACCGGACGTGGCCGAGATGACCCGGCGTTTCAACGACCTCACCGGCAAGGGCTTCCCCTATCTGGTCGCGACGATCGACGGCCAGGTTGCCGGCTACGCCTATGCCGGTCCCTACCGCCCTCGGCCGGCCTATCGCTTCACGATCGAAAATTCAGTCTATCTCGCGCCGTCCAGTCATCGCCGCGGCATCGGCACGCTGCTGCTGACGGAACTGATCGCACTGTCGGTCGCGCGCGGCTATCGCCAGATGATCGCGGTGATCGGGGATTCCGCCAACGCTGCGTCGATCGCGCTGCACGCCAAAGCCGGCTTCGAGATGATCGGCACTCATCCCAATGTCGGCTTCAAGTTCGGGCGCTGGCTCGACACGGTGATGATGCAGCGCGCGCTGGGCGACGGAGCCGCCACGGTCCCGCACAGCTAGGAGTTGCGCGATCAGACCACCGCAAGCTTGCGGTCGATCACCAGCAACACTCGCTCCAGCTCATTGCCACGCCGCAGAATCTGGCCGGAAGCTGAAATCACGCTGTAAGCGCCCTGCTTGCGCGCGAGCTGCGGGTCCTTCTCGATCCGGTAGATCGGAACTTCCGAGGCGCGGCGAAAGATCGAAAACACTGCGCGGTCCTTGAGAAAGTCGATGGCGTAATCACGCCATTCGCCGTCGGACACCATGCGGCCGTAGAGGTTGAGAATGCGGTTGAGTTCAAGCCGGTTGAAGGTCACTCGGGTCTGAAGCGGGACGGCCGCGACGTTGCGGTCCGCCCCGCGACTCTCGCTGGGGTCCGCCTCTCCCGATCCGTAATTCATCGGCGCCTCCTGTCACTCTGGTGACATGATCGACCCGCTCCCCTGCTCCTGCAAGCCTGAATTTGACTCTCCGGAAGCCTCACGTCGAAGTTAAACAAATCATAATGCTGCCAGAATTCGGACAATCCGCCGCCGCTCTGGATTGCGATCAAATCCATACTGCGTTGGCCCGGTCCTTTCGGTACCGGATTCCTCAGCCCCCAGCCCCCCGGGGTCGGCAGGACCGGGTCTTAATTTCCCGCAGTGAGATAATCCCCAATCCTGCGGGCCAGCGTCAGTTGGCCCTTTTTCTTTGCCCCATCGACAGCGACGGCAGATATCCGCACGCGCCATCGCGGCGCGGATCAGCCCGGTCGAATCACGGTGTTGGGAATCGAATCAGTTAAGCGGGGTGAAGGCAGCACCGAGCATCGGACCGGGATTGTCGCGATTGCCGTTCTGGACGTAGACGACCGCAGCATCCACCCCGTCTCCGGAGATGTTTTCCAGCGGCACGCTCCACGCACCGGCCTTGCCGGTCCAGTCTCCCACCTTCAACACGTTGCGCACGACGTTGTGGTAGGTGATCTGCTTGCCGCGATTCTCGCCGCGGTTAATCGTGATCGGCACGGCGCGCGCGACGGCGCAAATCCAGACCTCGCCATGTTCGCCGTTATTACGCTCGGGCACCGAAACCTTGAGTTCGCGACCGGCTTTCGCCACCGTCACCGGCACGTTCATCACGCTCACGCTGCCGCGCGTGACTTGAACTGCCTTCTCGATCGCCGTCTTGTCGCTGCCGAGCACATGGAGCGAACCATTGACGACCACTTGTGGCGTGTAGACGTCGCGATCGCCGCGCATATGCGAATAGGCTTTCTGGCGCGCGCTGAAACGCGAATCGGCCAGCGTGTCCTTCCAGCCGAGGTAATCCCAGTAATCGATCGGCAGACTGAGCGCTATCAGCGACGGATCCTGCGCAAGATCGCCGAGAATTTTGTCGGCGGGTGGACAGGACGAACACCCCTGCGAGGTGAACAATTCAACCACCGCACGTGGATCGGCGGACGCGGGCTTCGCAAGTGTAACTGCGACGCAAATCCCCAGGATGCCAGAAAGAAGCGGCGCAAAAGCGCTCGGCTCCTTGGTCCCTGTACTGGACTTGCTTCTCGTCACGCGATGTTCCTGATGTTCGTCGCCGGTTAACGCAAGAAGGCGACCGTTTCATAGGCCGCCTTCCTATCAATCGCCACTCACTTCGAGGTGAGCCTGTTCACGGATGCGTTTGTGCAGCGCACGATCACGCAGCGAGATTGCGCAACACGTACTGAAGGATTCCACCGTTGCGATAATACTCGAGTTCGTCGAGCGTATCGATGCGACACAGCAGAGGAACGCTCTTCCGCGAACCATCGGCGCTCTCGATTTCCGCAGAGAGTGTCTGGCGCGGCTTCAATCCACCCTGCAATCCGCGGATCGTCACCTTCTCATCGCCCTTCAGTCCGATTGACTGCCATGACGCACCGTCCTCGAACGTCAGCGGCAGCACGCCCATGCCGACGAGGTTCGAGCGATGGATGCGCTCGAAGCTCTGACAAATCACGGCGCGCACGCCCAGCAAGCGCGTGCCCTTCGCGGCCCAGTCGCGCGACGAGCCGTTGCCGTATTCAGCGCCGGCGAACACCACCAGCGGCACCTGCTCGGCCTGATACTTCATCGCGGCGTCGTAGATCGACATCTGCTCGCCGTCCGGCCAATGCTTGGTCAGCCCGCCTTCCGGAATGTTGCCGTCGGCGCCCTTCATCATGAAGTTCTTGATGCGGATATTGGCGAAGGTGCCGCGCATCATCACTTCGTGGTTGCCGCGACGCGTGCCGTACTGATTGAAGTCGGCGGGCCGCACCTGATGCTCGGACAGATACTTTCCGGCCGGCGACGTCAGCTTGATCGCGCCTGCGGGCGAGATGTGGTCGGTGGTGATCTTGTCGCCGAACAGCGCGAGAATGCGCGCGTCGATGACGTCGGTGACCGGATCCGGCTCCTTCTTCATGCCTTCGAAGTACGGCGGGTTCTGCACGTAAGTGGAGCTCATGTTCCACGCATACGTGTCACTGGTCACTGTCTTGATCTTGCGCCAGTTGGTGTCGCCCTTGAACACGTCGGCGTACTTCTTCTTGAAGATCGTCGAGGTGACGTACTTCTTGATGAAGGCGTTGATCTCCTTCGTGGTCGGCCAGACGTCCTTGAGGTAAACCGGCTTTCCGTCCTTGCCGATGCCGAGCGGTTCGACTTCCAGATTCTTCGTCACGGAGCCGGCGAGCGCGTAAGCGACCACCAGCGGCGGCGAAGCGAGGTAGTTCGCCTGCACGTCCGGCGACACGCGGCCCTCGAAGTTGCGATTGCCCGACAGCACCGCGGCACCGATGATGCCGTTGTCGTTGATCGACTTGGAAATCTCCTCCGGCAGCGGACCCGAATTGCCGATGCAGGTGGTGCAGCCGAAACCGACGAGGTTGAATCCGACCTTGTCGAGATCTTTCTGCAAGCCTGAGTTGGCGAGATATTCCGCGACCACCTGGCTGCCCGGCGCGAGCGACGTCTTCACCCACGGCCTGGCCTTCAGCCCCTTGGCGGCGGCGTTGCGCGCCACCAGGCCGGCGGCGATCAGCACGCTCGGATTGGAAGTGTTGGTGCAGGAGGTGATAGCAGCAATCACCACGTCGCCATGGCCGACTTCGAAATCGCGGCCTTCGACGGCGAAGCGTTTGCTGTGATCGATCGCCTTCTTGTACTCGTTGGTCAGCGCGTCATCGAAACCGCTCGCGACCAGCGGCAAAGCGACGCGGCCTTCAGGACGCTTCGGACCGGCCATCGACGGCACAACGTCCTTGAGATCGAGCACCAGGGTTTCGGTGAACACCGGATCTTTCGATGCCGAGGTCCGGAACAGGCCCTGCGCCTTGGCGTATTTTTCGACCAGCGCCACGCGCGCCGAAGCACGGCCCGAGGTCTTGAGGTAATCGAGCGTCGCCTTGTCGACCGGGAAGAAGCCGCAGGTTGCGCCGTATTCCGGCGCCATGTTGCCGATGGTCGCCTTGTCGGCCACCGACAGATGGTCGAGGCCGGGACCGTAGAACTCGACGAACTTGCCGACCACGCCCTGCTTGCGTAGCATCTGCGTGACGGTCAGCACGAGGTCAGTCGACGTCACGCCTTCCTTGAGCTGGCCCTTCAGCTTGAAGCCGACCACGTCGGGCAGCAACATCGACAGCGGCTGGCCAAGCATCGCAGCTTCCGCCTCGATGCCGCCGACGCCCCAGCCGAGAACCGCGAGGCCATTGACCATGGTGGTGTGCGAATCGGTGCCGACCAGCGAGTCCGGATATGCGACTTCAAAAGTGCCCTTCTTCTTGCCGACGGTCATCTTCTCTTTCTTCGTCCAGACCGTCTGCGCGAGGTATTCGAGATTGACCTGATGGCAAATGCCGGTGCCGGGCGGCACGACGGAGAAATTCGAGAACGCCTTCTGACCCCACTTGAGGAATTCGTAGCGTTCCTGGTTCTGCTTGTATTCCTCGGTGACGTTCTTGCTGAACGCCTTGTTGTCACCGAAGAAGTTCACGATCACAGAGTGGTCGATGACCAGATCGACCGGAACCAGCGGATTGATCTTCTGGGCGTCGCCGCCAAGCGCCTTCATGGCATTGCGCATAGCGGCGAGATCGACCACCGCCGGGACGCCGGTGAAATCCTGCATCAGCACGCGGGCCGGGCGGAACGCGATTTCATGCTCGAGCTTGCGCTTCTTGATCCACTTCGAGAAGGCGATGATGTCGTCCTTCTTGACGGTGCGGCCGTCCTCGTTGCGCAGCATGTTCTCCAGCAACACCTTCATCGAATAAGGCAGCCGCGAAATGCCCTTCAGGCCGTTTTTTTCTGCGGCGGCGAGGCTGTAATAAACATAGGTTTTGCCGCCGACCTTGAGGGTTTTCTGGGCTTTGAAGCTGTCGAGCGAGGACATGTGAGGCGATCCCGATTCATGAGTTAGAGATACCCGGCAAAGGTATCAAAACACCGCCAGCAGTGATAGAGCCGCGGGCCTTGTGAGGATGCGTTGTGTGCTGCATCAAGTTTCGGTTCTATAGAATCTTTCCACACTGCGCGCCACACCGACAATCGTCTCTTCGCAACCCTGACGGACTGCTATTTTGACCCGGCATACGCCTTCTCATCACGATTCAGCGGTCAGGCATCCATGAAGCTTTTGGGACGCGGCGTGACATGCGTGCGAGGCGGGCGCAGCATTTTCTCCAACCTCGATTTCGAGGTGTCATCATTGCAGGCATTGGCGGTGACCGGCGCCAACGGCGCGGGAAAATCGTCGCTGCTGCGGATCATCGCCGGCCTGCTGCCGGCCGAATCCGGTTCGATCGACCTGGAGGGCGGCAACGTCGAACTCAGTGCTGGCGAACACGCCCATTATCTCGGCCATCGCGACCCCTTCAAACCCGCACTGACCGTGCGGGAAAATCTCGCGTTCTGGCAGGAATTTCTCGGCGGCGACGGCGGCGACGTGAAAGACAGCCTGTCCGAAGCAGGGCTTGGCCATGCAGCAGACCTGCCGGCCGCTTTCCTGTCAGCCGGGCAGCGCCGTCGTCTGTCGATGGCCCGGCTGCTCGCGGTGAAGCGGCCGATCTGGCTGCTCGACGAGCCGACATCCGCGCTCGATGCTGCCGGTCAGAAAACTTTTGCAGCACTGATGATGCGCCACCTCGACGGCGGCGGGTTGATCGTCGCCGCTACGCATGGTCCGCTCGGAATCGACGCCGCCGAGTTGCGGATCGGAAGCGCGCAATCATGAACACACTCGGCTCGCTGATCCGGCGCGATCTGCGCATCGCCATGCGCGTCGGCGGCGGCGCGCTGATCGGCGTGCTGTTCTTCCTGACCGTCGTGGTGCTGATGCCGTTCGCGCTTGGCCCCGAGCTGCCGCTGCTCAAGCGTCTCGGACCGGCGATCCTGTGGCTCGGCGCAATGCTGGCGAGCCTGCTCACGCTCGACCGGCTGTTCACTTCCGACCAGGAGGACGGATCGCTCGACCTGATCGTCATGAGCCGGACGCCGCTGGAACTGGTCTGCGCCGCCAAGGCTTTCGCCCACTGGCTCGCGGTCGGCGTGCCGCTGATCGTCGCAACACCGGTGCTGGGTATCCTGCTCAATCTCGAGCCGCCTGCGATGTTCGCCGTGGCCCTGACGCTGCTGGCCGGAACGCCGGCACTCACGCTTATCGGCATGATCGGCGCAGCGCTCGCCGTCACCATGCGGCGCGGCGGATTACTGCTTGCGGTGCTCGTGCTGCCGCTATCGATCCCGGTGCTGATTTTCGGCGTCGCCGCCTCCAACGCCGCCATCGCCGCGCCGGGATCGTTCGGCACACCATTCTCCATCCTGTGTGCGCTGTCGCTGGTTGCGCTGGCGGTCGGCCCGTTCGCCGCCGCCGCCAGCCTGCGGCAAGGGTTGGATTGATGCAGCGGACCGGATCAACTCTTGCGGAAATCGCACATGCCGCGGGCCATCCGCATTGCCTGCGGCGACGCGCGCCAGTATCAGGACCGTCATGAGCTGGATCGACCTCGCCAATCCCTCGCGCTTTCTCGCGTTTACCGCGCGCGTGCTGCCGTGGCTTGCCGCCGCGACCACGGTGCTGCTGGCGATCGGTCTCTACATGTCGTTCACGGTTCCCGACGACTACCAGCAGGGTGCCACCGTCAAGATCATGTTCATTCACGTTCCCAATGCGTGGCTGTCGATGTTCGTGTGGGGCGTCATGAGCCTGTCGGCGCTCGGCACGCTGGTGTGGCGGCACCCGCTGGCGGACGTCTCGGCAAAGGCCGCGGCGCCGATCGGCGCGGCTTTCACATTTCTCGCTCTGGTCACGGGCTCGCTATGGGGCCGCCCGATGTGGGGCACTTACTGGGAATGGGATGCGCGCCTGACTTCGGTGCTGATCCTGTTCCTGATGTATCTCGGCTTGATCGCGCTGTGGCGCGCGGTCGAGGATCCGTCGCGCGCCGCGCGCGCCGCCGCCGTGTTGACACTGGTCGGCGCGATCAACATTCCGATCATCAAGTTTTCTGTCGACTGGTGGAACACGCTGCACCAGGGCGCGTCGGTCATCCGCATGGGCGGACCGACGCTCGACCGCGCCTATCTCATTCCGTTGCTGGTAATGGCGGTCGGTTTCACGCTGCTGTTCATCACGCTGCATCTCGCCGCAATGCGCAACGAAGTCCTGCGGCGGCGCGTCCGCACCTTGCAGATCATGCAAGCCAGCAGGCAGGCGGCCTGACGCCATGGCGCTCGGACCCTACGCCAGCTTCATCGTCACCTCCTATGCGCTGGTCGCGATCGTGATCGTCGGGTTGATCGTCTGGATCGTTGCCGATCACCGCAGCCAGCAGCGCAGCCTGAAAAAACTCGAAGCCGAAGGCATCACCCGCCGGTCGGCTCGCACGTCCGGCTCAGCCTCATGAACACCGCACCGAACACAAGCGCGCCGCGTCGCCGGTCGTGGCTGGTGGCGCTGCCGCTGATCGCATTCGCGGGGCTCGCCGCGCTGTTCTGGTTCAAGCTCGGCAGCGGCGATCCATCGCGGATTCCATCAGCCCTGATCGGACGTCCTGCGCCGCAGACCACGCTGCCGCCGGTCGACGGGCTAACATCCAACGGCGCCGCGGTGCCGGGACTTGATCCCGCCGCGTTCAAGGGACAGGTCAGCATCGTCAACGTCTGGGCGTCGTGGTGCGTGCCGTGCCACGACGAAGCGCCGCTGCTGGTAGATCTCGCGAAAGACAAACGCATCCGCGTCCTCGGCATCAACTACAAGGACGCGCCTGACAACGCCCGGCGCTTCCTCGGACGCTACGGCAACCCGTTCGCGGCGGTCGGCGCCGACGGCAACGGCCGGGCTTCGATCGAATGGGGCGTCTATGGCGTCCCGGAGACCTTCATCGTCGGCCGCGACGGCGCCATCGCCTACAAGCTGGTCGGCCCGATCACGCCGGACAACATCGATCGCGTTCTCCGAACCGAAATCGGCAAGGCCCTGAAGGCCGGCACCTGACGCGCAAGCCGTTCGGCACGCATTCGCCTCAAAATAATTTTGCGCGTTTATCTGCCGTTCATTTGGCAGCCATGGCGCGGCCACGAATCCCGCCTTACCTTGAGGCACTTCAATCAATGTCCTGGAGGGACACCGCTCATGCGCTATTTCAAGCTCGCTTCACTGACTGCCGCAACGCTCGCTCTCGGCCTGCTTGCCGCCTCGCCGTCGTTCGCGCAGGCGACCCAGCCCGCGACTGGCGGCAAGATGGCGCCAGCTCCCAAAGCCGATTCGAAAATGGCTCCGGCGCCGAAGGCAGCGGCCAAGACCGACGCCAAAGCCGCACTGCTCGACATCAACACCGCCTCGGCCGACGAACTCGCCGAACTGAAGGGCATCGGCAAGGCCTATTCGGCAGCGATCATCAAGGGCCGCCCCTACAAGGGCAAGGATGAGCTGGTGCAAAAGAAGATCCTTCCGGAGAAGACCTACGCCGGCATCAAGGACAAGATTATCGCCAAGCAGAAGTAATTTCCGCTTCATTCGAGCCGATCGATAAAAACGCGCCGGCATTGCTGCCGGCGCGTTTTTGCTGGATCGTTCATTTCAGATCGACCGAGCGGCGCGTAGCTTATCCCTTGGTGATGTCGCCGCGCTCAAGATCGCTCGCCTCGTCGGTGGCCGGCTCGATGTGATAGCGCTTGATGAGCGGCGTCTGCAGCATGGCGAACACCGCGGTGATCGGAATCACGCCAAAAGCCTTGAACGCGACCCAGAAGTCCGTGGTCTGGGTGCGCCAGATGATTTCATTCAGCACCGCCATAGCCGCAAAGAAAATCGCCCAACGGATCGTGAGGCGTTTCCAGCCCTCCGGCGTCAGGTTGAACATCTGGTCGAACATCAGTGCGATGAACGACCGCCCGAACAGCAGGCCGATGCCCAGCGTCGCGGCGAACAACGAATAGATGATGGTCGGCTTGACCTTGATGAAGGTTTCGTCGTGCAGCGCCAGCGTCAATCCTCCGAACACCAGCACGATGAACGCGGTGACCAGCGCCATGATCGGAACGTGTTTCGTCACCACGTAGGACACGACGATCGCGGCAACGATCGCGACCATGAAGGCGCCGGTCGCCGTGAACAGGCCGAATTTCGCGTTGGCGGCGAAGAAGATCACCAGCGGCCCCAGCTCGGTCGCGAGCTTGAACAACGGATGGGGCGCGGGCTTGCTCATGAATCCTGTCCTGCAATCGCCTTGGCGAAATCCCTGGCGGTGAAGGGCGACAGATCGTCGATCCCTTCACCGACGCCGATGAAATGCACCGGCAGCTTGTACTTCTCCGACAGCGCGACGAGGATGCCGCCTCGCGCGGTGCCGTCGAGTTTGGTCATCACCAGACCGGTGACCCCGGCAGTCTTGAGAAAGGCCTCGACCTGCGAGAGCGCGTTCTGGCCGACGGTCGCATCCAGCACCAGCAGCACCACATGTGGCGCCGAGGCATCGACCTTCTTGATGACACGCACCACCTTGCCAAGCTCGGTCATCAGTTCCGTCTTGTTCTGCAATCGCCCGGCGGTGTCGATCAGCAGCACATCGCGGCCATCGGCCTTGGCTGCTTCGATCGCCTCGAAGGCGAGGCTTGCTGAATCCGAACCTTGCGCCCGCGCAATCACCGGCGATTTGGTGCGCTCGCCCCAAACCTTCAACTGTTCGATGGCGGCGGCGCGGAAGGTATCGCCCGCTGCCAGCATCACCTTGCGGCCTTCGCCGGCGAACTTCGCCGCCAGCTTGCCGATAGTCGTGGTCTTGCCCGAACCGTTGACGCCGACCACGAGAATGACGAACGGCTTTTGCGCGTCATCGACGACCAGCGGTCGCGCTACTGGCGCGAGAACTTTCTCAACCTCGGCGGCGACGATATTCTGAACGTCTTCCGCCGACACCGACTTGTCGTAGCGGCCCTTGCCCACGGCTTCCGCGATCCGCGCCGCAACCTCGGTTCCGAGATCGGCGCGCAGCAGCACGTCCTCGATATCCTCGAGCATCGCGCCATCGAGCTTGCGCTTGGTGACGAGATCCGCCACCGCGGTGCCGATCGAGCTCGACGTACGCTTCAGGCCGGCGGACAGGCGCCGCCACCAGCTTTGCTTGGGTTGATCTTGTGTGCTGTCACTCATGCGAGGATTGTGTTAGCCGGTTCACGCCGCAAACGAAAGCCACTGCGACGATGGATACGCCACAGCCGACACCGGAGGAAATGCAAGCCCGCGTGCTTCACCGCGACGGGCTGATGCTGGTGATCGACAAACCGGCTGGCATTGCCGTGCATCGAGGCCCCAAGGGCGGCGCCAATCTCGAGGCCTCGTTCGACGCGTTGCGGTTCGGCCTGCCGCGCCCGCCGGTGCTGGCCCATCGGCTCGATCGCGATACGTCGGGTTGTCTGGTGCTGGGACGCCACCGCAAGGCCACCGCCTCGCTCGGGCTGCTGTTCAAGCATGGCAAGATTTCCAAAACCTATTGGGCCGCGGTTGAAGGCGGACCTTCCGAGGCTGAAGGCGAGATCAACATTCCTTTGGGGCGTTTGAATGAAGAGCGCGGCTGGTGGCAGAAGCCCGACCCGAACGGGCTTCCATCGCTGACGCGCTGGCAGGTGCTTGGGCGCGGCAATGGCCTGACCTGGCTGGCGCTGGAACCGATCACGGGCCGCACTCATCAGTTGCGCGTGCATTGCGCCGCCTCCGGCTGGCCGATTGTCGGCGACAACATCTACGGCAACGGTCCGCGCTTCGGCGAACCGACGCTGCATCTTCACGCGCGCGAAATCGTGATCCCGCTCTCCAGGAACAAACCACCCGTGCGGGTCACCGCGCCGGTGCCTCCGCATATGCAGGAACGCTTGCGCGCATGTGGATGGAATGGAGAGGAAGAAGCGACGCAGGAGGCAGCGGCGTCAGACGTGTAGCCGCACGCCATCGTGACCGGCGATCATCAGCGCGCGCACCTCGCCCGCGACACCGCCTGCAATCGCTACCGGCATAAAATGTTCGGTGCGGCCTTGGGTCCCGCTCTCGATCAATACCTGCCGCGCGCCGCCGATCTCCGATGTGAGCCGCCGCTTCAGCGCAACGTGACCCGCTTCACGCAACCGCCGCGCGCGATCCCTGATCGCGTCGCCCTTGACCTGCGGCATCTTCGCCGCCGGGGTGCCGGGACGCGGCGAATAAGGGAACACGTGCAGGAAGGTGAGATCGCACTCGTCCACCAGATCGCATGAGCGGGAAAACATCTCTTCGGTTTCGGTCGGAAAACCGGCGATGATATCGGCACCAAAAGCGATATCAGGCCGCAGCCGTCGCACCTGCTCGCAGAATTCGATCGCATCCTTGCGGGTGTGCCGCCGCTTCATGCGCTTCAGGATCATGTCGTCGCCGGCCTGCAGCGACAGATGCAGGTGCGGCATCAACCGCTCGTCGGATGCAATCGCATCGAGCAGATCGCGGTCGGCCTCGATGGAATCGATCGACGAGATGCGCAGGCGCTTCAGATCGGGCACGTGGCGCAGAATCTGTTGGGTCAATGTCCCGAGCTTCGGCGCGCCCGGAAGATCGGCGCCGTAGCTCGTGAGATCGACGCCGGTCAGAACAATCTCCGCGTGTCCGGCCTCGACCAGCGTTCGCACCTGATCGACCACCGCGCCCATCGCCACCGAGCGCGAATTGCCGCGCCCGTAAGGAATAATACAGAAGGTGCAGCGATGATCGCAGCCGTTCTGCACCTGTACAAACACGCGCGGCAGTCCGCGCTGATAACCCGCGACCAGATGCGGTGCCATCTCGGTCACCGCCATGATGTCGGCGACAGCGATCTTTTCCTCGGCCGCAAGACTGAGCGACAGCGCACCGGTGAACGCGATCTTCGTCGCGCGCCACGCGTCGCTGCGCATCTTGTCGTCGTTACCGAGCACGCGGTCGACCTCGGCCATCGCGGCGAACATCTCGGGCTGCGTCTGTGCAGCGCAGCCGGTGACGACGATCCGCGCTCCGGGACGATCTCGCCGCAGCTTTCGGATGGTCTGGCGCGCCTGCGCCACCGCCTCGTTGGTGACGGCGCAAGTGTTGACGACGATGGCGTCGTCGAGGCCTGCCCCCGCCGCCTCGCGCCGGATCACTTCCGATTCGAAGCTGTTCAGGCGACAGCCGAAGGTGACGACATCGATACTCATTTCACGATTTCACGCCACACTCGCGAACAGCGCCGGATCGAAGCGGCCTTCGTATTCGAACACCGCAGGGCCGGTCATCAGCACATGATCGTCGCTTGCGCGCCACTCGATCACCAGTCCGCCGCCGGGCAGCGTCATGTTGACGATACGATTGGTGCGCTTGAGCCGCGCCGCCGCCACCGCCGTGGCACACGCCGCCGAGCCGCAGGCCTTGGTGAGCCCCGCGCCGCGCTCCCACGTCCGCATCACGATGTGGTCGCGATCGACGATATGGGCCAGCGTGATGTTGGCGCGTTCGGGGAAGATCGGGTGATTTTCCAGCAGCGGCCCGAAACGGGTGAGATCGTAGGCCTCGACATCGTCGACCCAGAAGATCGCGTGCGGGTTGCCCATGCTGACCACAGACGGTGTATGCAGGATCGGTGCATCGATCGGCCCGATCTGCAACTCGATGCCGCGCGTGTCGCGGAATTCCTCGGCCAGCGGAATGTCTTGCCAGCCGAACTTCGGCGGCCCCATGTCCACGGTATAGAGTCCGGCTGACGGCCCCTGCCAGCAATTGAGCAGCCCGGCGCGCGTCTCGAAGGTCAGCGCATCCTTGCCGGTTTCCGCGAACACCTGCCGCGCGACGCAGCGCATCCCGTTGCCGCAGGCGGCCGCTTCCGAACCGTCGTTATTGTAGATGCGGATGAAGGCGCTGGTGCCCTGCAAGCGCGGCGGCTGCAGCACCATCAGCTGGTCGTAATGCACGCCGCCGGGCGCGGCGATGGCACGCGCTTCCCCGGCGCTGACGCCTGCCTGCGAATCGCGCAGATCGATCACGACGATTTCGTTGCCGATGCCGTTCATCTTGGCAAAGGCGTGGTTGGCGAGCGCGCTCATCTTTAAATCCTCTGCCGCCTATATGGCGAATGGCGCCGAATTTGACCAGTCCAACCAAACTCCGGCCGCTGCCCTACTTCCGCCGCCAGACGCATATCTGTCATGGAAACATGCAGAGTTGCGCTGAACGAGCCCGGACAGCCACGCTGCGGTTCTGATTCAAACGGAACTGAAAAGGTTCTAGTGTGGGCGGTCCGCGCCGGACCAGACCGACTGGAATGCCCATGGAGACCGCCGAATGAGCCGCCCCCGTTTGTCCCGCCTCCCGCTGCTGCTGTTGCCAGCCGCGATCTGGCTGACCGTTCCCGCCACCCTCACCGTGGCGCAGACTGCATCGCCACCGGCTACCACACCGGCAACACCGCCCGCCGCGCCGGCTCCGGCCGATCCAGCGCCTGCGGCACAAGCCCCCTCGCCGCCCGCAGCCACTGCCCCCGAAATGGCGACGCCCGCGCCTGCCACGCCTTCAGCCTCAACACCCGGCACAGCCACGCCGCCTGCCGCCACTCCGCCGGCCGCAGCACAAACTCCGGCGACCTCGCCTGCCGACCAGAAGGCCCAGGCCACAGAGCCGTTCGGCGAGGAAGTCACGCTGACGGCGAAGAAGGTGCTGTCGCTGCGCGGCACCTCCAACTGGGAGTCGGCGTTCGACAACATCGTCGAGTCGGTGAAAACGCTGACCGCCTTCCTCGACAAGCAGGGCGTCAAGGCCGCCGGTCCGGCGCTGATCGTCTACACCTCCACCGACGACGCCGGCTTTTCCTTCCTGACCGAAATTCCCGTCGATCAGGACGTCACGAACCTCGGCAAGGACATGAGCATGAGCCAGTCGCCCGACGGCAAGACGCTCAAATTCGTCCATCACGGCTCTTACGACAACATGGACAACACCTACGAGGCGATCACCAACCACCTCGATGACAAGAAACTCGAAGCGAAAGACACCTTCGTCGAGGAGTACGTCACAAATCCGCTGACTACCGCCGAGGACAAGCTCGTCATCAACGTTTTCGTCCCGCTGAAATAAAACGGAGTATCTTTTATGCGCCATCGTCACGCCTTCGCCGCGATCGTTCTCGCCTGCGCGATCTCGCCCGCTTTCGCGGAAACGCAGCCACCGGCGATTTCAGTGAGCGGTGAAGCGACCATCTCCGTGCCGCCGGACCTCGCGGAGATCAACGGTGGCGTCACCACCGAGGCGAAGAACGCACGTGACGCCAGCGCCGCCAACAACAAGGCGATGAGCGCCGTGCTGCAGGCGCTGAAGGCCTCAGGTGTCGCGGAGAAGGACATCCAGACGTCACGGCTGTCGCTGCAGCCGCAAAGCGCACCGATCAAGGGCAACAACGGACCGATGCAGATCGTCGGCTACCGCGCCAGCAACCGCGTTACCGTCACCGTGCGCGACGTGACCAAGGTGGCGAATGCGATCGACGCGCTGGTGTCGAGCGGCGCCAACGACATCAGCGGCATCAGCTTCATGGTATCGCAGGCCTCGAAACTGCTCGACGATGCCCGCGCCAAGGCGATCGACGATGCGCACCGCAAGGCCGACATCTATGCCCGCGCCGCCGGCGTGACGCTGGGCGCGCCTCTCAGCATTTCCGAACAAGGCATGCCGGGCCCAATGCCCTATCGGAAGATGGCTGCCGCCATGGCGGACTCGGCGCCGGTTGCGCCGGGCGAGGAAATGCTGCGGGTGTCGGTGAGCGTGTCCTACGAGATCAAACCGAAGACGCCGTAAGTTTCACTATCGTTTGCTCTGTCGCCCGGCCTTGTGCCGGGCATCCCGCTTAGGGAAGCACGGTGCCCCATGAATCGGGATGGCCGGGACATAGGCGAGCGGAAGCGACGCCGTTCTTCGAACGGCTATGCCCGGCAATGACGATACAGAGAGCAACCCTAAATCTCCATCGCCTGCCCGGGCTGGAGCACCGCGAATTTTTCGCGCGGCATCTTCGCGGCCTCGAGCGCGACCCCGAGCGCCTGAACCGGCGCGTCGATGGCTTCGTCGGTCAGCTGGAACGTGCCGTGATGATGCGCGAAAGCCATCTCGGCACCGCAGTCGTCCAGCGCCTTCACCGCGTCCTCGGGATTCATGTGCTGATCGAGCATGAACCAGCGCGGCTCATACGCGCCGATCGGCAGGATTGCGGCACGCAATGGACCGTGCGCCTCGCGGACACGACGAAAATGTGCGCCGGTGCCGTAGCCTGAATCGCAGACGATGTAGATTTTCCCGGCCGGCGTTTCGAGCACGAAGCTCGCCCACAGCGCCTTGTTACGATCGAACAGACCACGCGCGGTCCAGTGACGTGTCGCCACCAGCGTGACCGCGATACCGTTGCCAAGTTCAATGCGGTCGCCCCAATCGAATGCTTCGGCGCGAATGGCGCTGTCGGCATCGCGCATCGTCACGTCATTGCCGAGCGGCGTGACCACCCGCGGCGAAAATTTCGCGGTGAGTTTCGACAACGTCGCGATATCCAGATGATCGTAGTGGCCGTGCGACACCAGCACCGCGTCGATCGGCGGCAGCTTGTCGAACGCGATTCCCGGATCGTTGACCCGCTTCGGGCCGGCGAACGAAAACGGCGAGCAACGCTCCGACCAGACCGGATCGATCAGGATGTTGAGTCCGGCGGCCTGAATGAGCCAACTGGCGTGGCCGACATACGACAGCCGCGTGCCGGTTCCGGTGACGCGGGCGGGTGGGGTGTCGGAATGGGGGCTCGGCGCCCAGTCCGGCCATTTTGCCGTCTGCTTGGTCATCTGCCAGCGCAGCACCTTCCAGAGCGGTTTTGGCGACGCTCCCTCCGGGTCGAAAAAGTGGGTACCGTCGAAATGATCGGAGATCGGGCCGGCGTAGGTCTTCATACGGGACATCCAGGCAGACGATGACGGCAGAGACGCCGGCCAGCAGGCCGAAAAAGGCGGCAGCGGGTGAGTTTCATCAGCCGATTGGCCTCAAAAACCCGGATTCGGCAAATGAAAGCTTCGCGACCGCCGGGGTGGCTGCCGCAAAAAACCTCCTTTTCCGGTCTTTTCTTGACTTTCCGGGCCTGTGAGGCTTTAACCGCCGCACTTCTCGGAAAGACGTTCTTTTCGACCCGCCGCCCGGTCCCAGAGGCCGGAGGCCCACGCCCGACAGCGCTGTGCGCCCTCGGGCGTAAATGTGTTTGGAATTTCACCTCCCTGCGGGGAGCGCAACGGGATACGGCGCCGGAATGTTCGACAATCTGTCGGAAAGGCTCGGAGGCATACTCGACAAGCTGACGCGGCGCGGCGCGCTGTCGGAAGCCGATGTCGATGCGGCCATGCGCGAGGTACGCCGCGCCCTGCTCGAGGCCGACGTGGCGCTCGATGTCGTGCGCTCGTTCACCGACAAGGTCCGCGAACAGGCGATCGGCGCCACCGTCGTCAAATCGGTGACGCCGGGCCAGATGGTCGTCAAGATCGTCCACGATCAGCTTGTGGAGACTCTCGGCTCCGACGGCCAGCAGATCGACCTCAACGCGCCGGCGCCGGTCGCGATCATGATGGTCGGCCTTCAGGGGTCCGGCAAAACCACCACCACCGCCAAGCTGGCGCGCCGCCTCACCCAGCGCGACAAGAAAAAAGTTCTGATGGCGTCGCTCGACGTCTATCGCCCGGCCGCGCAGGAACAGCTCGCCGTGCTCGGCCGCGACCTGTCGGTCGAAACCCTGCCGATCGTCGCCGGGCAGATGCCGACCCAGATCGCGCAGCGCGCATTGCAGGCCGGCAAGCTCGGCGGCTACGACGTCGTGCTGCTCGACACCGCCGGCCGCACCACGCTCGACGAACAAATGATGCAGGAAGCCGCCACGGTGAAGGCCGCGGCGCAACCGCATGAAGTTCTGCTGGTCGCCGACTCGCTCACCGGTCAGGATGCCGTCAATCTCGCCCGCGCCTTCGACGAGCGCGTCGGCCTCACCGGTATTGTGCTCACCCGCGTCGACGGCGACGGCCGCGGCGGCGCAGCGCTGTCGATGCGTGCTGTTACCGGAAAGCCGATCAAGTTGATCGGCACCGGCGAAAAAACCGATGCGCTCGAAGATTTTCATCCCTCCCGCATCGCCGGCCGTATCCTCGGCATGGGCGACGTCGTCTCGCTCGTTGAAAAAGCCGCGGCGCATATCGACGCCGAAAAGGCGGCCCGCACCGCCGAGAAAATGCGCAAGGGCAAGTTCGATCTTGCCGACCTGCGCGAACAGCTTGCCCAGATGCAGAACATGGGCGGCCTTGGCGGGCTGATGGGCATGATGCCCGGCATCGCCAAGATGAAGAACCAGATTGCCTCCGCCAATCTCGACGACAAGGTCGTGAAGCGTCAGATGGCGGTGATCGATTCGATGACGTGCGAAGAGCGCAAGAACCCCGATATCCTGAAAGCCAGCCGCAAGAAGCGCATTGCCGCCGGCGCCGGCCTCAAGGTCGAGGAAGTCAACAAGCTGCTGAAGATGCACCGGAACATGGCCGACATGATGAAGGCCATGGGACAGGGCAAGCGCGGCCCGCTCGCGGGTATGGCGCAGGCAATGGGCTTGGGCGGAAGCGGCATGCCGTCAGCCGATGCGATGAAACAGCTCGCGGACAAGATGCCCGGCGGGATTCCGCAAGGCGCGCCTTCGCTGCCGAAAGATTTTCCGGGCCTGCCAGGACCGGGAAAACCGTCATTGCCGGGCCTCGGGGGCTTCCCCGGATTCGGCAAGAAGAAATAATTTCACGACTTCAACATTCAACCTGAACACACCAAACGGAGAACATCATGTCAGTCGTCATCCGCCTGTCGCGCGCAGGCACCAAGAAGCGCCCGGTCTATCACGTCGTCGTCGCCGACTCGCGCTTCCCGCGCGACGGCCGCTTCATCGAGCGTCTCGGCCACTTCAATCCGCTGCTGCCGAAGGAGAACGAGGCCCGCCTCAAGCTCGACCTGGACAAGGTCAAGGCCTGGATGGCCAAGGGCGCGCAGCCGTCGGACCGCGTGATGCGTTTCCTCGACGCAGCCGGCGTCGCCAAGCGCACGCCGCGCAACAACCCGGAGAAGGCTGTGCCACGCAAGGAGCGCAAGGCCCTCGCGGAAGCCGCAGCCAAGAAGTAATCGCGCACGGCCGTGAGCAAAGCAGCGCTGATCTGCGTTGCGAAAATCGGCGCCGCGCACGGCGTGCGCGGCGAGGTGAAGCTGTGGCCGTTCACCGAGGATCCGCTTGCGGTTCTCAACTACGGCCCGCTCACCACGAAGGACGGCGCGCGGCAGTTTGAAGTGCTGCGCGCGCGCGCAGCCAAGGACCATCTGGTGGCGGCGCTCAAGGGCATCGCCTCGCGCGACGACGCCGCGCGCGTCAACGGCATCGAGCTTTACATCGCGCGCGACAAGCTGCCGGATACCGAAGACGACGAATATTATCACGCCGACCTGATCGGCCTGCGCGCCATCGACACGCAGCAGCAGCCCATCGGCAAGGTTCTTGCGATCCATAATTTCGGTGCCGGCGACATTATCGAGATTGCGCTGCCGAGCGGCCCGACGCTGCTGTTGCCCTTCACCAACGCAATAGTGCCGACAGTCGATCTCGAGGCCGGCCATGTGGTGATCAACATGCCGCAAGAGATCGACGGCGACGCGCCAGCAACCGATTCATCCCAGCATCCGGACGAATAGCGATGTGGCGCGCCACCGTGCTCACGCTGTTTCCCGAAATGTTTCCCGGTCCGCTCGGCGTCAGCCTCGCGGGCCGCGCACTCGCCGCCGGAATCTGGGCATTGGAGGCGCGCGACATCCGCGATGCTGCGACCGATCGTCACCGTAGCGTCGATGACACGCCCGCAGGCGGCGGCCCCGGCATGGTGCTGCGCGCCGACGTGCTGGCCGCAGCGATCGACGCGGCCGACATCGCCTCCGGAGCATTTTCGAGCGAGGTGGAAACCGGTTCGCGTGAAGAAAACGCGACAAATCAGGAATCCCGCCGCCCCCGCCTTTTGATGAGCCCGCGTGGAACCCCGCTGACGCAGGAGCGGGTGGTCCGGCTCGCCGACGGTCCGGGTCCGCTGATCGTCTGCGGCCGGTTCGAGGGGGTCGACCAGCGGGTCATCGACGCCCGTCAGCTCGAGGAAATCTCGGTGGGCGACTATGTGCTGTCCGGCGGCGAAATTGCCGCCATGGCCCTGATAGACGCCTGTGTCCGGCTTTTGCCTGGGGTCATGGGCAAAATCGCTTCGGGAACCGACGAAAGTTTCTCCCACGGACTACTGGAATACCCCCAATATACCCGCCCGCAGATCTTCGAGGGCCGCCAGATCCCCGATACTCTGGTGTCCGGCGACCATGCCCGGATCGAGGCCTGGCGCCGGGCCGAGGCCGAGGCGCTGACCCGATCCCGGCGGCCCGACCTGTGGGCAGCGGTGCCAGCCGAAAAGAAGCCGTCCCGGGGATCAAAAAAGACGACGGACGGGTGACAACCCTCGATCTTTGGCGTATAGCAGCGCCAAATCCGCGCATGTGCTGGATACGAATTTCCGCGCAGCCCCGTCCGGGCGCGCCGCCGATGGAGTTTTGCGATGAACATCATTCAGGAACTCGAGAAAGAGCAGCTCGAGAAACTTGCCTCGGGCAAGACTATTCCGGATTTCGGACCGGGCGATACCGTGACCGTCAACGTCAAGGTCAAGGAAGGCGAGCGCACCCGCGTGCAGGCCTATGAAGGCGTCTGCATCGGCCGCAATGGCGGCGGGCTCAACGAGAGCTTCACCGTGCGCAAGATTTCCTACGGCGAAGGCGTGGAGCGCGTGTTCCCGATCTACTCGCCGATGATCGACTCGATCAAGCTCGTGCGTCGCGGCAAGGTGCGGCGCGCCAAGCTGTATTATCTGCGTGGCCTGCGCGGCAAATCGGCGCGCATCGCCGAGAAGCAGGATCCCCGCCCGCAGGCTGCGGCTGCAGAGTAATTCCCGCGGCGCTTGCGCCGTTACTCGTTTTACGAAACGCGGCCTCACGGCCGCGTTTTTTGTTGCGCCATAGCGTTTTCAAGCGAAGCACGGCCTCGGGCTCGACCCGAGGGTGGATACCGGTTCGCATCAAGAAAACGCGTCAAACAAAACTAGCGCGCGAGCGGCCCATTCATGATCCAGCGATGTCCGAACGGATCGCGCAGGATCGCCGTGCGCGTGCCCCAGAAGGAATCCGTCGGAGTGACCTCGCCGGAGGCGCCGAGCTTGGTGGCGCGGGCGAACACCTCGTCGACCTGTTCGGCGGTCGCGAATTCGAGGCTGACCGACATCGTCACCGGCTCCGACGGCAGCGGTGTCCGCGCCTTGCCGAATTCCGGAAACGCATCGGACAGGAACAGCGCGCCGCCGTTGATCTCAAGCTCGCAATGCATGATCCGCATCCCGTCAAGCGCCGGCATCAGGGCCTTCTGCCGGGCGTCGAATGCCGCGGTGTAGAAGGCGATCGCCCCGGCCGCGGGAGAAACCGTCAGATAGGGCGCAACCGGCGGGCGAGTGGACATTGAGTCACCTTGTGTAAGGTCTTATATGGCAAGGATACTTTCCCCCAACGGGTTATGCGAGTAAAAACCCAGGCCCGGCCGACCGGGCCACAAACAGCAACCGGACCCCTTACGATGGCCAAAGCGACGACCCTGTACGACAAGATCTGGAACGATCATCTGGTGGACGAGCAGCCCGACGGCACCTGTCTGCTCTATATTGATCGCCATCTTGTCCATGAAGTCACGTCGCCGCAGGCCTTCGAAGGTCTGCGAACGTCCGGCCGCAAGGTTCATGCGCCGAAGAAGACGCTCGCAGTCGTCGATCACAACGTGCCGACCACCGACCGCTCCAAACCAAACCCCGATCCGGAGAGCGCCGAGCAGATCGCGACGCTCGCCGAGAATGCGCGCGAGTTCGGCGTCGAGTACTACGATGAGCACGACAAGCGTCAGGGCATCGTTCACGTCATCGGCCCCGAGCAGGGTTTCACGCTGCCCGGCACGACGATCGTGTGCGGCGACAGCCACACCTCGACGCATGGCGCGTTCGGCGCACTGGCGCACGGCATCGGCACCTCCGAGGTCGAGCACGTGCTCGCGACCCAGACGCTGATCCAGAAAAAGGCCAAGAACATGCGCGCGACCGTCGACGGCAAATTGCCGGACGGCGTGACCGCGAAGGACATCATCCTCGCGATCATCGGCGAGATCGGCACCGCGGGCGGCACCGGCTACGTGCTCGAATACGCCGGCGAAGCGATCCGCGCGCTGACGATGGAAGGCCGCATGACGGTCTGTAACATGTCGATCGAAGGCGGCGCACGTGCGGGACTGATTGCTCCCGACGAGAAGGCCTACGAATTCCTCAAGGGCCGTCCTATGTCGCCGACCGGCGCCGACTGGGACGCCGCCATGCGCTACTGGGAAACGCTGCGCACTGACGACGGCGCGCATTTCGATACCGAGATCAGGCTCGACGCGGCGAAGCTGCCGCCGATCGTGACCTGGGGCACGTCGCCGGAAGACGTGGTGTCGATCGCCGGCATCGTGCCAGATCCCGCCAAGATCGCTGATGAAGCCAAGCGTCTGTCGAAGCAGCGCGCGCTCGACTACATGGGGTTGAAGGCCGGGACAAAAATCACCGACATCAAGCTCGACCGCGTCTTCATCGGCTCGTGCACCAACGGCCGCATCGAAGATCTGCGCGCCGCCGCCAAGGTCGTCGCCGGTCATACCGTCAACGGTAACCTCAACGCGATGATCGTGCCGGGTTCGGGTCTTGTGAAGGAGCAGGCGGAAGCCGAAGGCCTCGACAAGATCTTCATCAAGGCCGGCTTTGAATGGCGCGAGCCGGGTTGCTCGATGTGCCTTGCGATGAACCCCGACAAGCTGTCCCCGGAAGAACGCTGCGCCTCGACCTCGAACCGCAACTTCGAAGGCCGTCAGGGCTTCAAGGGCCGCACCCATCTGGTGTCGCCGGCGATGGCAGCTGCTGCGGCGATCGCCGGACACTTCGTCGACATCCGCGAGTGGCGCTAGCCGCCTCGCATCGTTGAATCAAACGAAACAGGCGCCCCAAAGGGCGCCTGTTTGCTTTTGATCAATCGTTCGAGCTGCACGCAGCTTACCAGCCGAAACCGAAGCTGAATCCCGGGCCGTAGAAGCGCGGCCCGCCATAGTAGTGTCGGTAAGGCCGATAGTAGTAAGGCCGCGGGTAATAATAGGGCCGGTAATACGGCCGATAGTACGGACGATAATAATGGGGTCGATAATAGTGGCGCCGATAGTAACGATGACGGCGGCGCGCGCTGACATCCGTTGTCTCAGCCGCGGTCTTTGCGTCGTGATTCTGTGAGATACCCTTCGCCGGCTCGGCCATGGCCGGTGCCATAGTCATTGCGCCGGTGAACGACAAGGTTACGGCCACGATCGCCGCTCCGAGAATTCCTCTCATGAGAACTCCTCCTCCGATCAATTTCATCGAGATAGATAACGTTCGTTACCTGCTTGAGTTTCGCGATCTTCCTTAAAAATCAACGGTATTTCGCTGCAGGCCGTGATTGAAAGCTGTGATTCGATGCCATGACCATGACGCGAACAACGCCGCGCAATGGCCGGCTGCCGCATCACAGCTCGATGCGGCAGCCGCTCAGGCTTTAGTAGCGATGATGCCGGTATCCACGATGGTGGCCACGGCTCCAGCCGTAGTGATGACCTCGGTTCCAGCCATGGTGGCGATGATGCCAACCATGATGACGGCGCACATGGCGATGACGCGCGTGGCGATGGCGCGAGCTCACATCGGTTGCGACACCATCCGTGACATGCCTCGCAGCGGCAGTGCCCGTGTCAACAAGCGAGAGAGCCTGAGCCGGCCCCGATGGCGCAGCGGCGAACAAAAGTCCCGCAACTGCGAGAAGGCCGAGAATCTTTTTCATGAATGTCCTCTCCTTGATGGATAAAGCCATTGAAGTTTTCATCAAAGGCATCGCTTCGCCGCGATGGCGACAACGGATCCAAAGCTAGGAGCAGGAACGTGAATGTGGGGTGAATACGGATGCCGTATTAATGGCGCATTCGAATGAGCGGGCGCGGCCGTCAACGGCTCCAGTAGCAATTCATTTTAGGAACGATCACCGTTCCGCTCGGTCGGAATTCCTGTTCGTAGTGGGCATTGCAAATTCGCACCGAATTGGGACCGGGGCCGCGGGACCGGCCATAGATATGCACCCGACGCGGCGGGCGCTGCTTCGTCCGGACCTGCGACGAGACGTCGGTCGGAGCGGTTGTCGCGGCGACCGTGGCCGATCCGGTTGTCGCCTCCAAGGCGTGCGCCGCTCCGCCGAGTGCCGCGAGGCAGAGAATGGACAGCGCGGCACACATCGCTCTGGTCTGGCCTTGCATCAGGCGCTCCGTTGAAACAAATCCCGGCCGGAACGTCTCCGATTGCCCCGACGACGTCAACTCCGGAAAATCCCCGCAAACGCCGGCCAGACGGCTTCTGCCTTGCGCAATTTGCACTTTTCCACGGGCCGCGTTCGCGATACACCAACCTCCAGGTCACCGGATGAACTCCGGCCGTCAAACCCGAGAACCGCACCAATGGACAAGTTTACGACGCTGAACGGCGTGGCTGCGCCCCTGAAGATCATCAATGTCGACACCGACATGATCATCCCGAAGCAGTATTTGAAGACCATCAAGCGCACCGGTCTCGGCAAGGGGCTGTTTTCGGAGCAGCGCTACAAGGACGACGGCAGCGAGAACCCCGATTTCGTTCTCAACAAGCCGGCCTACCGTCAGGCCAGGATTCTTGTCGCCGGCGACAATTTCGGCTGCGGATCGAGCCGCGAACATGCGCCATGGGCGCTGGCGGATTTCGGAATCCGCTGCGTGATCTCGACCTCGTTCGGCGACATCTTCTACAACAACTGCTTCAAGAACGGCATTCTGCCGATCCGCGTCAGCCACGAGGAGCTCGACAAGCTGTTCGACGATGCGGACCGCGGCGCCAACGCGACGCTCACCATCGATCTCGAGAATCAGGAAATCCGCGGACCCGATGGCGGCACCATCAAGTTCGACCTCGATCCATTCCGCAAGCACTGCATGCTCAACGGCCTCGACGATATTGGCCTGACGATGCAGAAGAAGGCTTCGATCGATACCTTCGAGATGAAGGAAAAGACCGAACGGCCTTGGCTGTAACAGCCTGGGGTTGTCGTCAACGCAAACCCTGACTTGCTTGGTCGTCCCCGCGAAGGCAGGGACCCAGAATCAGCGGGCTGTTTCTTTCTACCGATGCACCGGTAGAAAAACGATCGACAGTAGCTTCGCCAACCACGATCTAAAGAAATGGTCCCCGCCTTCGCGGGGACGGCATCGTGATTGTGGGTCGCCTCGTGTCTTACGATTCTGAAAGCGTCTTGATCGCATCGGAGATCGCAATCGTGCGCCGCACGATCTCGGCGTGCAGCCGTTCCACCATCCGGCCATCGAGCTGGATCGCACCCTTGCCGGCATTCTCCGGCAGCGTGAAAGCGGCAATGATCTTGCGGGCGCGCGCGACCTCTTCCGCCGGCGGCGTGTAGATTTCATTCGCCTGCGCAATCTGGCTCGGATGGATCAGCGTCTTGCCGTCGAAACCCATGTCGCGACCCTGCGTGCATTCTTTGGCAAACCCATCGTCGTCGCCAATTCCGCTGTAAGGCCCGTCAAGAATTTCGACACCGTAAGCACGCGCAGCCATGATGCAGTGAGCGAACAGCGGAATCATCGCTTCACGCCCCGGCAGCATCTTCATTCGCGTTTCGAGGGCGATATCGTTCGGCCCGAACACGAAGCCCGCAAGCCGCATCTCGACGTCCTTGGCGCAAGCGGCGATTTCCTTCGCCTGCAGCACCGCCATCGGTGTCTCGATCATCGCCCAGACGCGGATCGACATATCGGCACCGATATCGGTGAAGCGATTGGCGATACTCGCCAGATCCTCGGGGCCATAAATTTTCGGAACGAGAATCCCGTCAGGCTTCGCCTTGGCGGCCATATCGAGGTCGTCCAGCCACCACGGCGATTCGAGACTGTTGATGCGGATGATGACCTCGCGTTTGCCGAAGCCCTTCGCCGCGACCGCCTCCGCGATCTGATTGCGGGCAGCCGCCTTTGCCTCCGGCGCCACAGCGTCCTCGAGGTCGAGAATAATACCGTCGGCGGGCAAGGTCCGCGCCTTCTCAAGTGCGCGCGGGTTGGAGCCCGGCATGAAAAGCACGCTACGGCGCGGTCGGATCATGGCCATTATTCCCCAAGCATCTCAAGCCCGAGGCGATAGCACCTTGGCCGACGCTCCGAAAGTCTTGTTCAGCGCCGGCGCATGTGGTTAGCCATCCGCAGTGACGACGAGGAGATTTCCCCATGACACCCTTTCCTCAAGACCTGATTTCGGGCTACCGGACATTCGCGACCCATCGGCTCCGCACCGAGCAGTCGCGCTACCACGAGCTATCGGAGCGCGGGCAATCGCCCGAGACCATGGTGGTCGGCTGTTGCGATTCCCGCGTCTCGCCGGAAGTGATCTTCGACGCCGGGCCGGGCGAACTGTTCGTGGTGCGCAACGTCGCCAACCTGGTTCCGCCCTACGCGCCGGACGGCGAAGCCCACGGCGTCTCGGCGGCGCTGGAGTTCGCGGTGCAGGTGTTGCGGGTCAAGAATATCGTGGTGCTCGGGCACGCCCAGTGCGGTGGCATCAAGGCACTGGTGCAAGACTCGGATCCGTTGTCGCCGGGCGACTTCATCGGCAAGTGGATGTCGTTGCTCACGCCCATGATGGAGAACGAGGTCGAGCATCACCACGACGACACGCCGCAGGAACTTATCACCCGGCTGGAAAAGAAAGCGGTTCTGACCAGCCTGGAGAACCTGATGACGTTTCCATGCATCAGCACCCTCGTCGAGCGCGGCAAGCTCCATTTGCACGGCGCCTATTTCGGAGTGGCGAAGGGGTCGCTGTCGGTGCTCGATCGTGAGACCGGAGAGTTCAGCACCGTCAACCCGACCGCATAACCCCGCATTACCGACAGCAAAAAGGGCGCCCGTGACGGGCGCCCTTTTGTTGAGTACCGGGATGAGGCGAAGCGGGTGCCGCGGTTACGCGGCCTTCTTCTTGGCGCTGATCAGCTTGCGATTTATGAGGCACTCAGCGATCTGGATCGCATTAAGCGCCGCGCCCTTGCGCAGGTTGTCCGATACGCACCACAGCGCGATGCCGTTCTCCACCGTTGCATCCTCACGGATGCGGCTGATGTAGGTCGCATCCTCGCCGGCACATTCGTAAGGCGTGACGTAACCACCAGGCTCGTGCTTGTCGATCACGAGGCACCCTGGCGCGTTGCGCAGGATACTGCGGACCTCGTCGACCGAGATCGGCTTTTCGAACTCGATGTTGACCGATTCCGAATGGCCGATGAAAACCGGCACGCGCACACAAGTCGCGGCGAGTTTGATCTTGGGGTCGAGAATCTTCTTGGTCTCGGCCATCATCTTCCATTCTTCCTTGGTGTATCCGTCCTCCATGAACACGTCGATCTGCGGGATGACGTTGAAGGCGATACGCTTCGGGAATTTCTTGTTGACGATCTCGCTGTTGGTGTAGACGGCCTTGGTCTGCGAGAACAATTCGTCCATCGCATCCTTGCCGGCGCCCGACACCGACTGATAGGTCGAGACCACGACGCGCTTGATGGTGGCGGCATCGTGCAGCGGCTTGAGCGCGACGACGAGTTGCGCGGTCGAGCAGTTCGGATTGGCGATGATACCACGCCTGGTGAAGCCTGCGACGGCGTCGGCATTCACTTCCGGCACGATCAGCGGCACATCGGCGTCATAGCGCCACGCCGACGAGTTATCGATCACCACCGCGCCGGCCGCCGCGATCTTCGGCGACCACTCCTTCGAGACCGCACCGCCCGCCGACATCAGACAGATATCGACGTCGCTGAAATCGTAGTTTTCGAGCGCTTTCACTTTGAGGGTGCGGTCGCCATAGGACACTTCCACGCCCAAGCTGCGGCGTGAGGCCAGCGCCACGACCTCGTCGGCCGGAAACGCGCGTTCGTCCAGAATGTTGAGCATTTCCCGGCCCACGTTGCCGGTCGCTCCCACACAGGCCACCTTGTAACCCATCATTGACTCTCCGAAGAAAAATGCTTCGTCCCCACACCGAGCGGAAACGGAAGAGGCAGCGCTTCTATGCGAAAAATGCCGAAAATACAACGCTGACGCGCTTCCGGGGCGGCGACACCCTCTCCATCGCAGGCAATCGCGTCGGTTTCAAGAATTGAAACAGGGCGCGTTCGCATGAGTGTTCTGCCGATCGACCGGCATCCCGTCATTCTGGCCGAGATTCATCCAGCCTTGCGCAGCTTCCGGGATGAAGCGCGCGCCTTTGCCGTCCGCTTCCTGGCCTATGTCTGCGGCCTCGCGTCGCTGGCGGCGATCCTCGCCGACTTGCTGGTTGGCCCGGTAGGCGCAGCCATCGAGCCCAAGCCGGCGGCAGCCGAGCCCGGCTGGAGCGCCGCCACCCGGCCACAGCCGGTGTTCACCATCGCCAAGCTGGATTTTTCAGGAGTGACAGAGCCTTACGAAGCACTCCGTCACCCTGAAGGCGGCCGCAAGGACACCCTGCGCTGGGCCTTGGGACCGGATGGCAAACCAACCGCTGAAGCTGAAATTTACCGGCCCGGTGACGAGATCGCTGAATTCGAGCCTGCTGATGCCATCCTGGCTCGCCGAATCGGCAACGGCGCACCGGTGCGAACCGAGGCCGCCGGCTTGATCGCCAGTAAATTCGGCCCTGTCAGCCTGCTCCGTCTCTCTGCCACAGAATCGGGTGACAGTTGCATAGGGTTCGCCCGAAGCCTCGCATCGCCGCGCCTGCAAATCACCGGCTGGGTGTGCCAACCGCCATCGGGGCCGGCCCAGCGGGCGGCAATTGCCTGCGCGCTCGACCGGTTCGTTCTTCTTTCGGCCGGAAACGATCCGAAACTGGCGGAATGGTTCGCCGCCGCCGAACTCAAGCGAGCGGGCTGCGGCACCACGACCGGCCCGAACGCCAACTGGATGACCGCGGTTCGGGACCCTGCCCTGCGCGGCAGCCTGTGATCCGCGATACCCGCTAAATCTCTGGCTCGCATGAAACATTTTGCCCCACAGGGCTGTTATTGTCCCTGAGTGTGACCCAATTCACCTTGTGGCCGCATTGCCCGAACGGGTAACATGTCGCCAATCTGGAATTCCCGTGAGGACATGATGGTTTTGAGACTCTTCCGCGCAAACAGCCCCGGTGTGAAAATGTCGGGCGCAAAACTGGCGACAATCGTGCTGGCCGCTTCCGCCGCGATGGCATTCGGCCTGAACGCATCGGACGCCAATGCTGCGCCGAAGAAGAAATACCGCACAGTGCAGGCCACCAATGGCGGCCCCAACTACTCCTACCGCGCCGGCCCGCGCACCCGCGTTTACGTGACGCGCCGCTCATGGCTCGATGCCGGCACCGAAGTGCTTCCCGGCGAGCGCAAGTTCACCGACTATGCTTATCCGCCGGGCTATAACTACGGCCACAGCATCGACCGGACCTATCAGGCTCGCCAGCCGCTGAGCAGCCCGTGGGACGTCGGTGGTTATCCGGAGCGGATTCCGCTCTACTGATCTCGCAACGATCCTCCCCGAAATCAAAATGTCCGGCTTTTGCCGGGCATTTTTCTTGATCGGATCACGCGATGACGAGACTCAGGCGTACAGCGCCTGCACTTCCTTCAGGATCGCTTCGCCCATCTGCGACGTGCTGACCACGGTCGATCCTTCCGACTTGATGTCGCCGGTGCGAATCCCCTTTGCCAGCACGGTTGCAATCGCCTGATCGAGCTTGTCGGCCAGTTCGCCCATGTCGAACGAATAGCGCAGCGCCATGCCGAACGACGTCAGCATCGCAACCGGATTGGCGAGTCCCTTGCCGGCGATATCCGGTGCCGAACCGTGGACCGGCTCATACAACGCCTTGCGCTTCCTGGTCTTCTGATCGACTTCACCCAGCGACGCCGATGGCAACATGCCGAGCGAGCCGGTCAGCATCGCCGCGATATCCGAGAGAATATCGCCGAACAGGTTGTCGGTGACGATCACGTCGAACTGCTTCGGCTGGCGCACGAGTTGCATCGCGCCGGAATCCGCCAACTGATGCTCGAGCTGGACGTCCTTGTATTCGCGCGCATGCACCTGCGTGACGACTTCCTTCCACAACACGCCGCTCTTCATGACGTTGTGCTTTTCCATCGAAGTCATCTTGTTGCGACGCTTGCGAGCAAGCTCGAAAGCGACGCGCGAAATGCGCTCGATCTCGTAGGTGTCATAGACCTGCGTATCGATGGCCCGCTTCTGGCCGTTGCCGAGGTCGGTGATGGTTTTCGGCTCGCCGAAATAAACGCCGCCGGTGAGTTCGCGCACGATCATGATGTCGAGACCTTCGACAACGTCTTTCTTGAGGCTCGACGACTCCGCCAGCGCCGGATAGCAGATCGCCGGTCGCAGGTTGGCGAACAGCGCCATGTCCTTGCGCAGCCGCAACAGACCGGCTTCGGGGCGCGCTTCGTAAGGGACGTCAGCCCACTTCGGACCACCGACCGCGCCGAAGATCACCGCATCCGAGGCCTGCGCCAGGGCCATCGTCGCATCGGTGATCGACACCTTGTCGGCGTCATAGCTCGATCCGCCGACCAGTCCGCTTTCGGTCTCGAATTTGGCGATGCCCTGCCCATTCACCCAGTCGATCAGCCGCTTCACCTCGGCCATGACTTCGGGGCCAATACCGTCGCCGGGAAGGAGCAGGAGCTTGTGGGTTGCCATGATCGATGTGCCTTGTGAGATGTCGGTGGTCGGTCAAACTTGCCGGACTTGCTAGAGCGCTGCTGCGGGATTTGCAAGACACCATTGTTTCGTGCGGCCTTGTTCAGCCAAGCGAAATCCTGTCACAGTGCTGCCGTCGGAGCGCCCATTGTCAGCACCTGAAAATTCCTCGCCGCCACAGGCGCATGCCTTGCGCACGATCCTTGTGCTGGCGCTCGCCCCGGCCATCGGACTCGGTATCGGACGCTTCGCCTACTCGCTGGTGCTGCCGGACATGCGCGATGCGCTCGGATGGTCCTACGCCACCGCGGGTTTCATGAACACGATCAACGCCGCCGGCTATCTCGCCGGCGCGCTCGGCGCCGCCGCCTTCATTCGCAGATACGGCCTGTTCGCCGCGGTCTGGGTCGGCACGGTGGCCTGCGTGATTTCTCTGGCGCTGTGCGCGATCACCGGCAACGTCATCGTGTTTTCCTTCGCGCGTCTGCTCGCCGGTCTCGGTGCGGCGATCGCTTTTATCGCCGGTGGCGCGATGGCTGCGGCGATCGCGCAATCGCGCCCGGCTCAGTCGGCCATCCTTCTCGGCCTGTTCTACACCGGACCCGCATTGGGCATCATCATCTCCGGCCTTGCGGCACCCTTCCTGCTGGAGGGCTTCGGGCCGGGCTCATGGTGGATCGTATGGACAGCGGTGACCGCGATCTCGACGATTCTGACTGTGCCGCTGCTCATTACTCGCGTCGATGCGCCGCCGTTCAAGTCGACCTCGACATCGAACGCTGTCCCGCTGCGGCCGATACTCGCCTACCTCGCCGGCTACTTCCTGTTCGGCGCAGGGTACATCGCCTACATGACGTTCATGATCGCCTACATCCGCGACGCCGGCGGTAGCGCGGCGGCCCAAAGCGGCTTCTGGTGCCTGATCGGGCTGAGCTCTTTCGTATCGCCATGGGCGTGGCGCAGACTGATGACACGCGGCGACAGCGGAATGACCACCGGAATCCTGATTGGAATCACCGCCATCGGTACCGGCCTCGCCTTGTTCGGCACCGCGCCTGCGCTGCTCGCGGCCTCTGCCTTCGTGTTCGGCACCGCGTTCTTCGCCGTGGTGACGGCGACGACCGTGTTCACGCGGATAAACTATCCCCCTGCCTCATGGCCGAAGGTGATCGGCATCCTGACGGTGGCATTCGGGCTGGGGCAGACCTTCGGCCCGATCGCGACCGGCGCCATCACCGACGCGATGGGCAGCCTGACATATGCGTTGAACGTCTCGGCCGCGGCGCTGGCGCTGGGCGCCCTTGCATGTGCCTGCCAACGCCGCCTCGTCACATCAGGCCTCGCCTCCTGACGTCACCTCCATCATTCGACAACGCCGCAGGCGATGCGCCCGCCGGCGTTGCCGGTCGGATCGGTCTTGTAATCGTCAGGCGAGGCATGAACGACAAAAGCGGTGCCGTTCGGCTGGTACAACGAGTTCGGCTTGTCCTTCTGAAGAGTGACCGCGGTATTCATTACCTCGACGGTCAGATCACCCGATGACGGCACGACCAGGTTAGGCATGTCTCCTGCGTGATGACCGTCGGCGGCCATCATGCCGTGCTTCTTGTTGCCGGGATTGAAGTGACCGCCGGCAGAATTAAACGGCGGCTCGCATTTGCCGACCGCATGAATATGAAAGGCATGCTCGCCCGGCGGCAGCCCCTTGGCGTCGAGTTTGACGAGAACGCCGTCGGTCACCTGCGTCATATTGATGTCGCCGACCGTCTTTCCGCTGGTGTCCTTGAGAACGGCACGGGCGGATTGCGCGGACGCAATGCTTGCCGTGCACACGAGCAACACGGATGTGGTCAACAGCAATCGTTTCAGCATTACAGGCTCCTTGCTCATGAAAACGTCGGATACCAATGCTTCTGGGCTCTGATTGTTCAGCTTCCGCTGAACGAATTGTAACCCTGATCTTCCCAGTATCCGCCCTTATAGTCGTTGGTGACTTCCATCGAAATCACATACTTCGGATTCTTGAAGCCCAGCTTGGTCGGCACCCGGATTTTCATCGGGAAGCCATAGGCCCTCGGCAGGATTTCGTCGCCGAATTTGAACGTCATCTGGGTCTGCGGGTGCAGTGCACTCGCCATGTCGAGCGGGCTGTTGTAACCGTCGACGTCCGCGCACTGGAACCAGCAATACTTCGCGCGGGTGTCGGCGCCGATCAGTTCGAGGAAGTGCCGCAGCGGCGTCCCGGTCCAGCTTCCGATCGCGCTCCAGCCCTCGACGCAGATATGGCGGGTGATCTGCCTGACCTGCGGCAGTTGATAAAGCTCCTGCAGCGTCCACGGCTTCTTGTTGTCGACAAGACCGCGCACCTCGAGCTTCCAGCTGTCGCCGTCCACCCTGGGGGCATCGTCGAGCGCGTAGTAGCCATTGAACGGAAACGGCCGGGTGATCGCGCTTTCCGGGAATTCCGGAGCCAGCGTATTTGGATTGAACAGCAGCGCCTGCACCCGGTCGTTGAACTTCGAAATCTTGGTCAGCAGCGCTTCCGCCGACGAGCTGTCGACAACATCGCAGCCGGTCAGCAGCGTCAGCGCCCCGAGGCTGGCGCCGCCGGCGATAAACCGGCGCCGCGCCGGGTCCGGCAGTAGCTTCGTCGCGTCCTTGACGAGTAGCGTCTTGTCGACGCCCGGGATCAGAAGTTTGCGAAGACGGCTCATGATGACGCTTCCTTCAATCCAGTTGTCAGCGGCCGATAATCATGGCGCGCAGGCTCTTCGGAACCAGCAGCGCCAGCGCGACGTGGATCACCAGAAAGGCGACGATGACGGCCATGCAGAAGAAATGGACATAGCGCGCAACGTCGTAGCCGCCGAACAGCGCTGTGAGCCACTGCAGCTGCACCGGCTTCCAGATCGACAATCCGGACAGCACGATCAGCACACCGACCACGATGATGCCAGCATAAAGCAGCTTCTGGATCTGGTTGTACTTGGTGAGGTCGTCATGCGACAGCTTGCCGGTCAACGCCGCCTCGGTGTCGCCGATCACGCCGCCAGCCGAGAGCGGGAGCAATTTCCTGCGGAAGCGGCCGGTGACGAAGCCAAGAACCAGATAGACCAGACCATTGACCATCAGCAGCCACATCGCCGCGAAGTGCCAGAGCAGCGCGCCGCCGAGCCAGCCGCCGAGCGTGATCGAGCGCGAGAACGTAAAATCAAACAGCGGCGATGCGTTATAAATCTGCCAGCCCGACATGATCATCATGATCATCGCAACCGCGTTGATCCAGTGAACGATCCTGACCCATGCCGGTTGAATGACTTTCGCGGCGTCGGAATTCCGCGCGGGCGCCAGGGGCATTTGCAGGTTCGATGTTGGCAGACTCGACATGATCGGTTTGAACCCAGGCTGGTCGCCAAAGCGGCGTGACCCTGACCTGTACGATTTTAATCCAGTTTTGTTACCCGGTCGTGCGGCAAAAGGTGCTGCCGCACCGGGAATCATTCGCTCACGGCACAAGATCACCTCAACGTGAAGCAGGCCGGGGGACATCCCCGGCCCGCTGCGCGCCGTTCGGACTGAGCCGGTGTGCGAACGATCAGGTCGCCGGCATCAGAACGGTGTTCACCACATGGATCACGCCGTTCGACTGGTTGACGTCCGGAATGGTCACCTGCGACTTGCCGCCCTTGGCATCGACAATCCAGATCTTGTTGCCATCGTGCTTGACGGTCAGGGTCTCACCTTCGACCGTGGTCAGCTTCTTGCCATCGGTCAGATCGGCTGCGCTCAGCTTGCCGGGCACCACGTGATAGGTGAGAATCTTGGTGAGGGTCGCCTTGCTCTCGGGCTTCACCAGCGTTTCGACGGTGCCCTTCGGCAACTTGCCGAATGCTGCATTGGTTGGGGCAAACACCGTGAAAGGTCCCGGTCCCGACAATGTGTCGACAAGGCCCGCCGCCTTCACCGCTGCGACCAGCGTGGTGTGATCCTTGGAGTTAACCGCGTTCTGAACGATATTCTTCGACGGAAACATCGCGGCGCCGCCGACCATCACGGCGCCGGACATCTCGCTTTTCATCATCTTGTCTTTGGCCTGAACCGGCACAACAACCGAAGCCGTGAGAGCCAACGCGCCGAGAGCGGCGGCGGACATAAGAACAATACGCTTGGACATTTTCGTCTCCCGATGATTGGACATCCGGCCAGAGCGCCGGACTGGAACGACAGCGCACAGCCTTGGAGGACGACTGCGCTGACGTTGACCAAGCTACGGAAGGAGAGGACGAGCGGGTTCAAAGAATAAATTTTCGGATCGATGAAACTTTTTGCCGATCCAACGTATCGCCGGCGAAGCGAAAGAGACGGCGCGCGATGTTTGTCCGGACACAATAATTCATCCGAATACAATAAAAGGAGGGCCGAAATACTGGGCCCTCCTTCTCTGCATTGCTTCTACGATACTTTCACGCGATTACTGGCAGATATGCCGTCGGCCGTCTTCTCCACGAAACCATGTGCCCGGCTGACAGACGAATCCGCTTGGGCCGTTGAAGCTGGTGGCGTTGCCGTTATAGGCATACGAGTTGTAGCCGTATGATCTCGTCTGGAAAGGCGCGGTCGCGATTGCGCCAGCAGCACCGACAGCGCCGCCAACGACACCTGCCGCGACCTCACCGGGCCAGAACCCGGAGTCGCGCCGATTCCAGTCGTCGCCGCGATAGTACGCGTTACTGTCGTAACTTCGCGAATGGATGCCCGAGCGATGATGAATTTGATCCTGCGCAAGCGCCGGCGTTGTCATCGCAGCCGCGACAACCGCCGCAGCTGCCAGCATTTTCATGGTTCTCATTGATTACTCCATTTATCGGATTGTGGTCGCCATCCGAGGCATGAAGCTAACAACCCATTGCTGTGGGCGTTCCGAATCGATGCCGTTCCCGACTCACACGGGCGTGAGTTCCGGCTGGTTCGCATTTGATCCAATACAAATGAAGGAGAGCTGCGCGCCTGATGCCACGCAGCTTCCTGTGTCCCGCATGCCTCCCGGTTAAAGGAACGTCCGGTTCCAGGTCGGGCTGATCAGAACCTCATTGACGCAGACATGCGGAGGCATATTCGCGACAAACGCGATGGTGCGGCCGAGATCTTCAGGTTGCAGCATGCGCGACATATCCTCTTCCGACGGCGGCACAGGACGCGACTTGAGAATCGGCGTCGCAACTTCCGCCGGCGAAATGCAGCAAGCGCGCAATCCGTTCCTGAACTCTTCCATGTTGAAGGAATGGGTCAGCGCCACCACCGCATGCTTGGTCGCGGTGTAGGCCGGACCCGTCATCGGCGAGACGAAATGCCCCGCCCACGAGGCGATGTTGATGATGCAGCCATCCTTTTGAGCACGCATGGTCGGCAGCACCGCATGCATGCAGTAGAGCAATCCGTTCAGATTGATGTTGACGACCTTGTCCCAGCCGTCGTTGCTGAACTGATCCCAGCTCCGCTTGGGCACGTTGAGGCCGGCACTGTTCACCAGCAGATCGACGCGGCCATGCTTGCCGATGATGCCCTGCGCTACGAAATTGACGTGATCCGCATTGCCGACATCCAGCGCGATCGCTTCCACCTTGCCGCCGGATTTGGCGATATCCGCCGCTGCGGCGTCGATGACCTCCTTCCGCCGGCCCGAAATCACCACCGTCCAGCCTTCGGCCGCGAGCGCCTGCGCTCCAGCGAGCCCGATACCACTACCGCCACCCGTGACCCATGCTACTTTTTTCTTGTCGTTGCTCATTCCGCTGGTCTCCGTTGTTGGGTAAAACGTGGCGGATCAATCAGCCCGCTCAGCCTTGGAATGATGCATGAACGCCAGCGCCAACGCCAACCTGTTTTCCCGCCTGTTCGACAACCTCGATAATCCCGCGCGCCTCGCTATCGAGACCGCCGATGGCCGGCGCATCAGCTATGGCGACTTGATCGCGCTTTCGGGCCGGTTCGCGAATTATCTGGTGTCGCGCGGCGTCAAGGTCGGCGACCGTGTTGCAGCGCAAACGGAGAAGTCGGTTTCGGGTTTAGTGCTGTATCTCGCCACCGTGCGCGCCGGCGCGATCTACCTGCCGCTCAATACCGCCTACACGCTCAACGAACTCGACTATTTCATCGGCGACGCCAAGCCGTCGCTGGTGGTGTGCGACCCGTCAAAGGCGGAAGGCATTGAGAAAATCGCAGCCAAGGTTGGCGCCAGGGTCGATACGCTTGATGCCGCGGGCAAAGGCTCGCTGACCGAGGGTGCTGCGAAGGCGAATCCGGAATTCGCCACCGCGCAGCGCGGCAACGACGACCTCGCCGCCATCCTCTACACGTCGGGCACCACCGGCCGCTCCAAAGGCGCAATGCTGTCGCACGACAACCTGGCGTCGAATTCGCTGACGCTGGTCGATTACTGGCGCTTCACCGACAAGGACGTGCTGATCCACGCGCTGCCGATCTATCACACCCACGGCCTGTTCGTGGCTAGCAACGTGACGCTGTTCGCGCGCGCCGCGATGATCTTCCTCAACAAGCTCGATGTCGACCGGATCATCGATCTGATGCCGCGCGCGACGGTGCTGATGGGCGTGCCGACTTTCTACACGCGCCTGCTGCAGAATCCGCGCCTGACCAAAGAAGCGACAAGCCACATGCGGCTGTTTGTTTCCGGCTCGGCGCCGCTGCTCGCCGAAACCCATCGCGAATGGTCAGCGCGCACCGGTCACGCCGTACTCGAACGCTACGGCATGACCGAAACCAACATGAACACGTCGAACCCCTATGACGGCGATCGCGTGCCGGGCGCGGTCGGCTTCCCGTTGCCGGGCGTCTCGGCGCGCGTCACCGATCCGGAGACCGGCAAAGAACTCGCGCGCGACGAGATCGGCATGATCGAGGTCAAGGGCCCCAACGTGTTCAAGGGCTACTGGCAGATGCCCGAGAAGACCAAAAGCGAATTTCGCGACGACGGGTTCTTCATCACCGGCGACCTCGGCAAGATCGACAGCAAGGGCTATGTCCACATCATCGGACGCGGCAAGGACCTGGTGATTTCCGGCGGCTTCAACGTCTATCCCAAGGAAGTCGAAAACGAGATCGACGCCATTCCCGGTGTCACCGAAAGCGCAGTGATCGGCGTACCGCACGCCGATTTCGGCGAGGGCGTCACCGCCGTGGTGGTGAGGGAGAAAGGCGCGAAACTCGAGGAAGCCGCGATCCTGCAGGCGCTCGATGGGCGGCTGGCGAAATTCAAGATGCCGAAACGGGTGCTGTTCGCCGATGAGTTGCCGCGCAACACCATGGGCAAGGTGCAGAAGAACGTGCTGCGCGACGCCTACGCCAAGCTCTATGCGAAGCCGTAACCCGGCTTACGCATAGACCAGCGCAATGAGAAAACGTGCGCCCATCGTCAGCAGATAGAACCCGAAGGCCGTTTCGAGGGTTCGCTTCGACATTGCGTGCGCCACTCTGACGCCGAGCGGCGCGACCAGCAGGCTGGTCGGCATCACCAGCAGGGCGCCGATCAGCGAGACGTACCCGAACGCGAACGGAACCTGCAGCGCGGCAACTTCGGGAAAGCGCGATGCCGCCGGCCACCCGGCATAGATGTAGCCGATCGCACCGGGAATCGAGATCAGCACCGCCAGCCCCGACGAGGTCGCGACCGACTGGTGGATCGACCGGCCATAGAACGTCATCAGCAGATTCGAGAACAGGCCGCCGCCGATCCCCATGAGCGTCGACAACAATCCAACCACGGTGCCATAGAACTTCATCAAGAGGCCCTTGGGCAATTCAGCTCCCAGCCGCCATGTCTCGCGGCCGAACAGGAGCCGCGCCGCAGCGGACCACGCCACCACCACGAACACGATCTTGAACAGCCGTTCCGGCGCATACCGCGCGACCACGCTTCCAATGATGACGCCGACGATCACCGGCAACGCCCATTGCTTCAGCACCTCCATATCGACGCTGCCGCGCGCGCGATGGGCGCGATAGGAACGCACCGACGTCGGGATGATGATGGCAAGCGAGGTGCCGATGCACAGCGGCATCCGCACCTCCAGCGGCACGCCGACCAGCCGGAAGCACTCATAAAGCACCGGCACTAGCACCGCCCCGCCGCCGATCCCGAACACCCCGGCGAGAAATCCGGCGATGCCGCCGACAGCCACCAGCGCCAGCGCCAGTTCGACCAGCTCCGAGATATTAAGGCCCGCCATCGTGACATGCTCCCAGCCACCGCTCGCGAAGCAACGTGGAATGAATCCAGCTTCATGTGGGTGCTTCGCTCGGTTTCGGCTGGTATACCAGAAACACGGCGCGCGCCAGCATGGCGCAAGCTCAACTCAAAGAATGAACAATAATTCTATTTATACTAAATTCGGCGTTGCGCTCGTTTGACCGACTCCGTAAATAGAAATCCTCTAATGCGGTCCCTTAAGACGCCGGCACCGAAATTCTCGTGCCCGCAAACCTTCAAAAGTTGCCGATGACACCCAGGATCGACCGTCCGCTTTCACCTTTCATGACCTATCGCTGGACGCTGACGATGGTCATGTCCATCGTCCACCGCATCACCGGGATCGCGCTTTACGCCGGGACCCTGCTGATGGCGTGGTGGCTGATCGCCACCGCCTCGGGCCCTAATGCCTACGCCAATATCCAGGGCTTCACCGCAAGCTGGATCGGCCGCGTCATTGTGTTCGGCTATACGTGGGCGCTGCTTCACCACATGCTGAGCGGGATTCGTCACCTGATCTGGGATCTCGGTTACGGCTTCGGCGCCAATGAACGCGAATGGCTGACCCGCGCCGCCCTGTTCGGTGGGATCGTCCTGACGATCGTGCTCTGGATCGTCGCCTATGCCATGGGAGGCGGCCGATGAGCGCGCAGAAGTCCGGCAAACCCACCTCGATGCGCACGCCGCTGAGCCGCGTCCGCAACCTCGGCGCCGCCCATTCCGGCACCACCGATTTCTTCCGCCAGCGCATCACTGCGGTTGCACTGGTCCTGCTGATCGTTCCGGTGATCGCCGTGATCATGACCCTGCTCGGCCGCAATCAGGCCGCGGCGGCGCAGATTCTCGGCTCCCCGCTGATCGCGATCATCATGATCCTCTTCATCATCGCGAGCTGCTGGCACATGAAGATCGGCATGCAGGTCGTGCTGGAAGACTACGTGCACGACGAGAAGCTGAAGCTGGCTGCGATCATCGCGAACAATTTCTTTTCGTTCGGCGTCGGCATCGCCTCGATCTACGCCATCATCAAACTATCATCTGGAGTGTAGCGCATGGCCGCGAACGGCAACAGCGCCAGCGAGCCCAAGAATGCGGCCGCCAATGGCCAGGCTTATCCGATTGAAGACCATACCTACGACGTGATCGTGGTCGGCGCCGGCGGCGCGGGCCTGCGCGCCGTGGTCGGGTGCAGCGAAGCGGGCCTTCGCACCGCCTGCATCACCAAGGTGTTTCCGACGCGTTCGCACACCGTTGCGGCGCAGGGCGGCATTTCGGCATCGCTCGGCAACATGCATCCCGACGACTGGCGCTGGCACATGTACGATACCGTCAAGGGATCGGACTGGCTCGGCGATCAGGATTCGATCGAGTATCTGGTGCGCAACGCGCCGGAAGCGGTTTACGAACTCGAGCACTGGGGCGTGCCGTTCTCGCGCACCGAAGAAGGCAAGATCTATCAGCGTCCGTTCGGCGGCATGACCATCGATTTCGGCAAGGGCCAGGCGCAGCGCACCTGCGCCGCCGCCGACCGCACCGGCCACGCCATGCTGCACACCATGTACGGTCAGGCGCTGCGCCATTCGGCTGAATTCTTCATAGAATTCTTCGCCATCGATCTCATCATGGACGATCAGGGCGTTTGCCGCGGCGTGATCGCGCTCAAGCTCGACGACGGCACGATCCATCGCTTCCGCGGCCAGACCACCATTCTCGCGACCGGCGGCTACGGCCGCGCCTACGCATCGTGCACCTCCGCACATACCTGCACCGGCGACGGCGGCGGCATGGTGCTGCGCGCGGGCTTGCCGCTTCAAGACATGGAGTTCGTCCAGTTCCACCCGACCGGCATCTACGGCTCGGGTTGCCTCGTGACCGAAGGCGCACGCGGCGAAGGCGGCTATCTCGTCAATTCCGAGGGTGAGCGCTTCATGGAGCGCTATGCACCGTCAGCCAAGGATCTCGCCTCGCGCGACGTCGTCTCGCGCGCAATGACGATCGAAATTCGCGAAGGCCGGGGCGTCGGCAAGAAGAAGGATCACATCTACCTTCATCTCGACCATCTCGATCCGAATATCCTGCACGAGCGCCTTCCGGGCATCTCGGAGTCGGCGCGAATTTTCGCCGGCGTCGATGTGACCCGCGAGCCGATCCCGATGATCCCGACCGTGCACTACAACATGGGCGGCATTCCGACCAATTTCCACGGCGAAGTCGTCACCAAGAAGGACGGCGACGACAACGCGGTGGTGCCGGGCCTGATGGCTGTCGGCGAAGCGGCCTGCGTGTCGGTGCACGGCGCCAACCGCCTCGGCTCGAACTCGCTGATCGACCTCGTGGTGTTCGGCCGTGCGGCAGCGCTGCGCTGCGCCGAGAAGCTGACGCCGAATGCCTCGCAACCGGATCTGCCGGCGAATTCGGCCGAACTGGCGCTGGGCCGTCTCGACCATTTCCGTTACGCCTCCGGCGGCACGCCGACCGCCAAGCTGCGCGACAGCATGCAGCACGTGATGCAGAACAACTGCGCGGTGTTCCGCACCGGCGACGTCCTGAAGGAAGGCAAGGATCTGATTCACAAGGTTTACGGCGGCATCGGCGATATCTCCGTCGCCGACCGCACGCTGGTATGGAATTCGGACCTGATGGAAACCCTTGAATACGACAACCTGATTTCTCAGGCCGTGGTCACGATGGATTCCGCCGCCAACCGCACCGAGAGCCGCGGCGCCCACGCCCGCGAGGATTTCTCCGAGCGCGACGACAAGAACTGGATGAAGCACACGCTGTCATGGATTGACAGCAAGGGTGTCTCCACGATCGATTATCGCCCGGTCCACGATTACACGATGACCAACGACGTTCAGTACATCCCGCCGAAGGCGCGCGTTTACTGATCGCGATAGACTGAAGCGAACAAGCGAAGGCTCAAAAGCATGGTTCAGTTCACACTGCCGAAGAACTCCACGATCAGTGGCGGCAAGGAATGGCCGAAACCGGCCGGCGCGACGCAGCTTCGCGAGTACAAGATCTATCGCTGGAATCCGGACGACGGCAAAAACCCGACCATCGACACCTATCACGTCGACACCGCCGATTGCGGACCGATGATTCTCGACGGGCTGATCTGGATCAAGAATCACATCGATCCCACTTTGACTTTCCGCCGTTCCTGCCGTGAAGGCGTTTGCGGCTCCTGCGCCATGAACATTGACGGCCAGAACACGCTGGCCTGCACCCGCGCGATGGACGAGGTTGACGAAGGCCCGATCAAGATCACTCCGCTGCCGCATCAGCCGGTGGTGAAGGACCTCGTTCCCGACCTGACCAATTTCTACGCCCAGTACGCATCGATCGAGCCCTGGCTGCACACCACCACCGCGACGCCGCAGAAGGAATGGAGGCAGTCGCCGGACGAGCGCGCCAAGCTCGACGGTCTCTATGAATGCATTCTGTGCGCCTGTTGCTCGACCTCGTGCCCGAGCTACTGGTGGAACAGTGACCGCTTCCTTGGCCCCGCTGCGCTGCTGGCCGCCGACCGCTGGGTCAACGACTCGCGCGATGAAGCAACCGGAGAGCGGCTCGACAATCTCGAGGATCCGTTCCGGCTCTATCGCTGCCACACCATCATGAATTGCGCCAAAGCCTGCCCGAAGGGGCTGAATCCTTCCGAAGCCATCGCCGACCTCAAGCTCAAGATGGTCGAGCGGCAGGTCTAGCACCGTCGCTCCGCCGCACCGCGTCGCCCACAAACAAAACGGCCTGTCCGACGCGGACAGGCCGTTTTCATTTCAGCCGCGATCAGACCAGATTGATCTCGACGTTGATATTGCCGCGCGACAGCTTTGAGTAGGGGCAGGTTTGGTGTGCTTCATCCACCAGCGACCGGGCGACGTCACGTTCGAGACCCGGAAGGCTGATGTTAAGGCGGGCCTGGAGGAGATACCCTCCATTCGCGGTGCCCAGATCGACTTCCGCGTCGATGGCAAGATCGGCCGGAAGAACAATCGTTCTGTTGCGGGCAACATGTCCCATCGCCCCCTGGAAACAAGCCGACCAGCCGGCAGCGAACAACTGCTCCGGATTGGTCCCGGCGCCGGTACTGCCGGGTGACGACAGCTTGACGTCGAGACGACCGTCGGAGCCGCGCGACGCACCGTCGCGGCCGCCGGTCGTGTGGGTCTTCGCAGTATAGAGCACCTTGTCGATGAGGGTCATGTTCGCAGTGTTGCCTTGAGTCATGGCCGTTCCTTTCAGATTGAATGTGAGAGTTGCATGTCACGATCCCTGAACAGTTCGCGCAGGAACGATGTCGGTTGCGTCGATCAGAATCCGTCGACGTCGATGACGGCTTGGGCAAACGCCTGCGGCGCTTCCTGCGGCAGGTTGTGACCGATGCCGCCCTTGATCAGCCGGTGCGCATACTTGCCCGTGAATTTTTTGGCGTAAGCGCTGCTGTCTGGATGCGGCGCGCCGTTGGCGTCGCCTTCGAGGGTAATGGTGGGCACCGTAATCGCGGGGCCTGCGGCAAGGCGCTTTTCCAGATCGTCGAACTTCGCTTCGCCTTCGGCGAGGCTCAGCCGCCAGCGATAGTTATGAATTGAAATGGCGACATGATCCGGATTGTCGAATGCGCTGGCGCTACGATTGAACGTCGCGTCGTCGAAATTCCACTTCGGCGAGGCGAGCTGCCAGATCAGCTTCGCGAATTCGTGCGTGTTTTGCTGGTAGCCGAGGCGACCGCGCTCCGTCGCAAAGTAGAACTGGTACCACCATGCGAGTTCGGCCTTGGGCGGCAGCGGCTTGCTGTTCGCCTCGCGGCTGCCGATCAGATAACCGCTGACCGCGACCGACGCCTTGACCCGCTCCCGCCGCAACGCAGCAACGATGTTGGCGGTCCGCGCGCCCCAGTCATAGCCGGCGAGAATCGCCTTCTGGATCTTGAGCGCGTTCATCAGGTCGATCAGGTCGACCGCGAGTGCCGCCGGCTGGCCATTGCGCGGCGTATCGCCCGAGAGAAAACTCGTCGTGCCATAACCGCGCGCGAACGGAACGATCACGCGATAACCCTTGGCCGCCAGCAAGGGCGCGACATCGGCGAAGCTGTAAATGTCATAGGGCCAACCATGAAGAAGGATCGCCACCGGACCGTCGGAGGGGCCGGCTTCGGCGTAACCGACGTTCATGACCCCGGCCTCGGTGTGCTTGAGCGGACCGAACGAGGTGTGCGTTCCCGGCTTGATCGCTGGCACTGTCGCCGGCTTCGTCATGCCCGATTGCGCATCGGCAAAACCGGTCAGCCCGATCTGGGCTGCAACGAAAGTAACGGCGGCAGCTCCGAAGAGGCGGCGGCGATCATGGTCAATAACTTCGGGCATGATGGCTTCTCCTGATTTTATATCGTGTACGATTTATTCGGATGCGATGTATAAATATCATTCCAGCTCGTTCGTCAACCCTTCCGATTTAATCGCATCCGATATATATCGGCGACATGACCTCAACTTCTCGTGAGCCCGGAGGCCGCCGATGACTTCCGCCGACCAAACCACACCGAAACTGGCTGATTTTCTGTGCTTTGCGATCTATTCAGCCAATCTGGCGTACGGGCGGGCCTACAAGCCGATTCTCGAGAAACTCGGGCTCACCTACACCCAGTACATCGCGATCGTCGCGCTGTGGGAGCAGGACCACCAGACCGTCAGCGGCCTCGGCGAAAAGCTGTTTCTGGAATCCAACACGCTGACCCCCATCCTGAAGAAGCTCGAGGAAATGGGCTATCTGCGCCGGACCCGCGACCCTGCGGACGAACGCCAGGTTGTAATCAGCCTGACCGATGCGGGCCGCCGCCTGCGGGAAAAAGGTCTGGGAATGAACCTCGTGAAAGCCACCGGCCTGCCGCTCGACGAATTCGTTAAAGTGCAAAAGGCCGTGGTCTCCCTGCGCGACAATCTCATCAAGCACGCACGCGACGAGCGGAAATAGCCGACGGCGAGACTCCATAGAACCGTCCAGAACGTGACCTTGAAACATCGCGCTCGCTGCACGATGACTCTGCGATGATGTCCGCGCAGCAACCGTCCGACAGATCGTTCGGCTCATATGCGCCGAACGCTTCGCAACGCGTGGTGATCGCGGCCGCGCACGGTTCCAACCTCAAGCGCAGCGCTTTCCGTCCGATGCTGTCGCGTCTCACAACCTGCTCGGCGGTGGGCCGATCGACGCGCTAAGGATCGACGTCGAAGGATCCGAGGACCGGGTGCTAACCGGCTTTTTCCGCGACGCCCCGCAATCGCTGTGGCCCCGGGCCGTGGCCATCGAGCATTTGCAACGCGCCGGCTGGCAGCACGATTGCATCGACGACATGATAAAGCGCGGCTACGCTGTCATCGGCAAGACCCGCAGCAATACCTTGCTGGCTCGTCCGATATGATCTGATTCACGAGGCTTCTCACCGACCGGAGGCTTGCATGATCGACCATCTGGGATTTTCGGTTTCCGACTACGCGCGTGCGAAAGAATTCTACAGCAAGGCGCTGGCGCCGCTTGGCTACGGCCTGATCATGGAAGTCACGCAGGAACAGACCGGCGATTTTCCGGCCGCCGGATTCGGCAGCGATGGCAAACCGGATTTCTGGATCGGCGGCGAGGGCGGCGTCAACAAGCCGCTGCATGTCGCCCTTCTTGCCAAGGATCGCGCCACCGTCGACGCCTTCTACAAGGCTGCTCTGGCCGCCGGCGCCCGCGACAACGGCCCGCCGGGTCTGCGCCCGCATTATCACGCCAACTACTATGGCGCGTTCGTGCTCGATCCTGACGGCCATAACATCGAAGCGGTCTGTCATGCCCCGGCGTGATGCCGGTCTAGTTGAATGCCGGCAGCACGAAGATCGCGATATTGACCAGCAGGCCGAGGCTGTAGATCGATGAGCGCGCCGTCGATTGATCGAAGATGTACAGCAGCCCGTGAGCCACCCGTAACAGAAGATAGAGAACTGCAAGCCAGTTCACGGTGCTGACCGGCGCGCCCATGGTCAGCGCAACGATCACCGCGGCTGCGAAGAACGGAAAATTCTCGTAGGCATTCTGATGCGCGGCGTAGGCGCGGCGCTTTTTCGGTGGGAGCTCCTCGTAGTCCTCGCGCGGATAGTGATTGTCGCTTTCCACGCCGAACTTGGCATAGCTGACCCAGACGATTGGCAGCAACGCCGCAACCAGAACGCACCAATAGGCCAGCGGCATGACAACGCATCTCCCGTTGCGCGATGGAGCGTGGATGCAGGTTTCATCGCGAACCGTCAAGACATGCTACGCAGCAACGTCTCATCGGGAACATATCTGCCGTTGGGCCGTTACTGATGCGGACGAAATTCCAAAGAACATCCATCGCAGCGTTCCGCGAGGCCGATGTGACCATCGCAGGGATCGGCAGAGACGCCAGAACCCAAACGCCAATCGCCAACCTGAATCCAAGAGGTCGCAACGTGGCAAAACCTCCGCTGCAGGATCCCCAGGAAGTCCCACCGGCGAAGCCTGGTCAGCCTTCCGAGCCTCCGATGGAAAATCCACCGGGCAATCCGCAGCCTGAAGTGCCGCCGCCAGCAAACGACCCGGCAGAGCCGTCGCATCCGCAAGAGCTTCCCGGAAATGCGCCCGATGAATTGCCGGTGCGCGGACCGGGCGCGCCGCAATCGCCATCAGGTCCCGTGTCGAACGCGACGGATTAATATCCATTCATTCAGCGCGGTGCGATTGGCATTGATCTTCAAATAATGCGACTCTCATCGCGCTTCGCCACATTGCCGCCCAACGATTACTCGCTGATCGGCAAATCGGAACGGAATTACAGACTTCGCTTCACCTTCGCAGATGTAAATTGTTCTCAACACCCAAGGACATCATGACGAAAATCAGATTGATACTGCTCGCAACCACCGCGATCTCGGCCACCGCACTGACGCAGTCTCCAGCGTCCGCTGACCCGATCATCGTTGCGCAAGCAGCGCAACCTGACCAGAAGCAAGCACCCAAGGCTCCGCCAAAAGCACCGCCGAAGGCAGCGCCGCCGAAAGCCGCTCCTCCAGCGGCCGCGCCGAAAGCTCCGCCACCGGCTGCACGTCCCACACCGCCGGCCCCGCCGAAGGCTGCCCCTCCAGTTGCACCCAAAGCGCCGCCTCCTGCTGCTCCGAAGGCCGCGCCTCCTTCCGCACCGGAGGCTCCACCGGCCCCACCAAAAGCTGCACCGACTCCTCCCGCCGCTCCGAAGGCAGCCCCTCCGTCTGCTGCGCCGAAGGCCGCGCCCGAGTCTCCCAAGACTGCGCCTACTCCGCCTGCTGCTGCCCCGAAAGCCGCACCACCTCCGCCACCGCCCGCAGCTGCGCCCAAGGCACCTGCGCCCAAGGCTGCTCCGACTCAAACGCCACCGGCAAAGGGCACGCCTCCGGCCGCAACGACGCCGAACGCACCACCGGTGCCCCCCGGTGTTCGCGACGTCACGCCGCCGCGCTCCGCACCCAATGGCGAGCCCGCAAGACCGGGCGCGACCCCGCCTGCTCCCGGCACGCCACCGGCGACCCAGACCGCTCCGGGAACTGCGCCTGCTCCCGGCACTCCCGATCGCGGGCCGCGAACCGAGCGCCGCGGACCGCCTCCCGGTATGCCTGCAGGCACGCCCGCCACACCAGTCACCGCGCCGGTTGCGGCACCGCTGCCGCCTGCGCCAGCCATTACCGCCAAGCCTATTCCTGCCGGCAGCCCGCGCCCTGGCGCGGTCAATATCGACCAGATCCGCAGGGAGCGTCGCCAGACCACGGAGGGTGGGCGCACCATCATCCGCGAACCGGGCCGCGTCATTATCAAGGACCCGAACGGACAGTCGTTCATTCGCCACAGCGATGTCGACCGCTTCCGCTACGGCGCGCGTGATGTGAAAGTTCAGCGGCAGGGCAACGACACCCGCACGGTGATCGTGCGCCCTGACGGCACCCAGATCATCACCCTCAATGACAACAACGGACGGCTGCTGCGCCGCGTCCGCCGCGACCAGCGCGGCCGCGAGATCGTCATTATCGATAACCGACGTCGCGGCCCCGATGGTAGAGCCATCGCGGCCGGCGTAGCCGCCGGTGTCGTTGCCGGAGCGATCGGCGGCTACTTCGTCGCGCTGCCGCCGCCGACGCTGCACATTCCGCACGACCGTTACATCGTCGAAGCGGAAGATGCTTCGCCGGAGCTGATCTACGAAACGCTGGTCGCGCCGCCGGTGGAACGCCTCGAGCGCAGCTACACGCTTGACGAAATCCGCTACAGCCCGTCGGTGCGCCAACGCATGCCGTCGGTAGATCTCGACACCATCACGTTCGAAACCGGATCGGCGGAAATTCCGCCCGATCAGGCCGCGAAACTGCAGGTGATTGCCGATGGCATCAATCGCGCCATCCAGAGAAACCCCAGCACGGTGTTCCTGATCGAGGGCCATACCGATGCGGTCGGCAACGATGACGACAACCTGTCGCTGTCGGACCGTCGCGCGGAATCGGCGGCAGCGCTGCTCACGCAGCAATTCAATGTGCCTCCGGAAAACCTCACGTCACAGGGCTACGGCGAGCAGTACCTCAAGGTCCCGAACGACGGACCCGAGCGGCGCAACCGTCGCGTGACGGTTCGCAACATCACGCCGCTGCTCAATGGCGGCCAGGCCAATGCGGCACCGCCGCCGCGCTGAGTCGGCGAAAGGCCAAAATCAAAACGGCCGGGAGCAATCCCGGCCGTTTTTGCTTAAGAGACAATCGTACAGACCTTTCAGACCCGCCTAATCTCCGAGGGAGGAATCAGATTCACCTTGCCGGTGACATCGCCCTTCATGCGCAGCGAAAACCCACGCTGCAAATAATCTTCGATCTGGTCGTCTCGAATCGAAAGCTGATTCTTGGCGTGATGTTTCACATCACCCAGGGCAGGGTCCGCGACGCGGTAGAGTCCGTTGGGATATCGGTGGGGTGTAAAGACTTCCCCGTCCAGCCCTATCCGCTCCCAGCCCATATGTGGAATCCCATCCTGTGACTCACCGACGATAAATGAAGGTGAGCCGATTGGAGCGCTACAACCCCAGCTTCCGCTTGCGCTGGCCGAGCGTGCGCAGCCGCAATGCGTTAAGCTTGATGAAGCCGGCGGCATCGCGATGATCGTAAGCGACCGCGCCTTCCTCGAAGGTGACGAGATCCTGATCGTAGAGCGAATACCTGCTCTCGCGGCCGATCAGAATGACGTTGCCCTTGTAGAGTTTCAGCCGCACTTGCCCGGTGACGAACTTTTGGCTGTTGTCGATCGCCGCCTGCAGCATCTCGCGTTCCGGCGCGAACCAGAATCCGTTGTAGACCAGTTCGGCATATTTCGGCATCAGCTCATCCTTGAGATGTGCCGCGCCGCTATCGAGCGTGATCTGCTCGATGCCGCGATGAGCCTGCAGCAGGATGGTGCCGCCCGGCGTCTCATACATGCCGCGCGATTTCATGCCGACGAAACGGTTCTCGACCAGATCGAGACGGCCAATGCCGTTGGCGCGGCCGAGTTCGTTGAGCTTCGCAAGCAACGTCGCCGGCGACATCTTCTTGCCGTCGATGGCGACCGCATCGCCCTGCTCGAAATCGATGGTGATGACGGTCGGCTGATCCGGCGCCTTCTCCGGATCGATGGTGCGCGAATAGACGTAATCCGGCACTTCCTGCGCCGGATCTTCCAGCACCTTGCCCTCGGATGAGGCGTGAAGGAGGTTGGCGTCGACCGAGAACGGCGCTTCGCCGCGCTTGTCCTTGGCGATCGGAATCTGGTGCTGCTCCGCGAACGCGATCAGTTGTTCGCGCGAGCGCAGATCCCATTCGCGCCACGGCGCGATGATGGTGATGTCCGGCTTCAGCGCATAATAGCCAAGTTCGAAACGGACCTGATCGTTGCCCTTGCCGGTCGCGCCGTGCGACACCGCGTCGGCGCCGACCTTCTCGGCGATCTCGATCTGCTTCTTGGCGATCAGCGGGCGCGCGATCGAGGTGCCGAGCAGGTACTGCCCCTCATAGACCGCGTTGGCGCGAAACATCGGAAACACGTAGTCGCGAACGAATTCCTCGCGCAGATCCTCGATGAAAATATTCTCGGGCTTGATGCCGAGCAGCAGCGCCTTCTTGCGCGCCGGCTCAAGCTCCTCGCCCTGGCCGAGATCGGCGGTGAATGTCACCACCTCGCAGCCATAGGTGGTCTGCAGCCATTTCAGAATGATCGAGGTGTCGAGCCCGCCGGAATAGGCGAGCACTACCTTCTTGACGTCCTTGGTCATGGGAATCCTGTCGGAATAAATGCCGGAAACGGGCCGAATTCGGCGGGACCATAAAGCGAATTCCGGCAAAACGGAAACCCGGATTTACCCCGAAATTGGCCTCTTTTTCGCGCCGGGACGCGACTTCAGGGCAAGGCCTTGATACCATCGGAGCCGGTTGCCGATACGGTCTCGGTCCCCGGCCGCAGTCGTGGCGCCGGGCCGACATCGTGGCCGCGCAGCTTCTGCAGCCAGCGATAACCTGGCCACGCCACACGCGTCAGCCACGCATCGACGCCCTCGTCGGTCAGCCGGGTCGAGGGCCAGCGGTAGATCAGGGCATAGGCGAGCCAGATCACGAAGAATGTCACCAGCGCCGCAGCCATGACGTCGGTGAAGAAATGTCCCCCGAACGCAACACGTCCGCCGCTGATGGCGACCCCGAACGCCGTGGCGCCAACGTAAGCGAGCGGCCGCCATGCCGGGGGCGCGAGCGTTGCCGGCGCGTAGGTCCAGAATGCGGTCGCGCCTTCCCCGGAGAAGAACGAACAGTTCTTTGGACATTGGCCGCGCGGGTCCCACCACGGCATGAACTTCAGGTTGCCGTTAAACTCGGCGACGGATGTCGGGCGCGGGCGGCTCCAGTGCGACTTGAACGCCGCGTTCGGCAGGATGATCGCCGACAGGAAAATCGTCACCAGCAGAAATGTCATGGCGCGGCCCGACATCATCAGCGGCTTCACCGGACGCGCCAGTTTCACAATCAGCGCAACCATGGCCGGAAAGGTGAAGGCCCATGAAATCCACATCGCGGCAAAACGGATGATCTCCGCGCCGGCCCTGGTCTGCAGCGGGAATGTCTTGGTCACCGGATTGTAGAACAGTGCCGTGATTTTCAGATCCAGCCCGGTGTAGACGCCGAACAGCAATCCGAAAAACAACGCCAGCGCCAATGCGACGAAAAGACCTGTCCGGTTCATGGCGGGTGTGTAGCCGACACCGGCAAGCCTGAAAAGGGCCGCGGCGACGGACAATCGCGACGGCTGGGCGATCCGTGGCAACCCATGCTAGCGTCCGGCCATTACCAAGGAGCGCCGCCCATCATGCCCAAGCCGGTTCTGGATTTCTGGTTCGACTTTGCCTCGGTCTATTCGTTCCTGACGTCGATGCGGATCGCGCAGCTGGCGGCGGAGGCCGGCGTCGAGATCCGCTGGCGGCCGTTTCTGCTCGGTCCCATCTTCCAGTCGCAGGGAATGAAGGACTCACCTTTCAACCTGTTTCCGGTGAAGGGCCAGCATATGATCCGCGACGTCACGCGGACCGCCGAGGAGATCGGTGTCGGCTTTCAGTGGCCGGATCATTTTCCGCAATCGGCGGTGCCGGCATCGCGCGTCGCGCTGGTCGGGTTGCAGGAGGGATGGGGTGAGGATTTCAGCCGGGCCATCTTCCGCGCCGAGTACGTCGACAATCGCGTGATCTCGGATCAAGCGGTGATCGCGAGTGTTCTCACGCACCTCAAGGTGCCGGTCGACGCAACATTCGCCAAGGCCCAGTCCGATGCGATCAAATCGAAACTGCGCGACCAAACTGCCGACGCGCAGGCCCGTGGCTTTTTCGGCGCACCGACCTTCACCACCGCGAGCGGTGAAATGTTCTGGGGCAATGACCGGCTCGAACAGGCGCTACGCTGGGCGGTGCGCGAAGGCGCTTGATCAGGACAGCCATCACCCAAGCAGCCAGCGGAATGCCCGGCGCAATTCATCCGCGCCGTTTCGGTCATACCAGCGGCCGTGAGCGAGAATCACACGCTCGGGATTCCAGCCGATCATCGTCTCAATGGCTGCCTTCAGTTGCGCCCGATCCCTTCGGAACGTCACCCGCATGTCGCGCGGCATTTGCCCGTCGGGATCCTGCACGCCGCCGAGCCGCGTCAGCCAGCGCATCCACACCGAGTCGATTTTGCGCGGCTCGAAATTTTCGATTGCATCGGTGAGGATCAGTGTCCGGCTGGCGCGATGAAAGAAGACGACCTCGGTCATGTACGTGCCAGTCAATCGAAGGATGGCAATCGCCGGATCCCACGGATAACCGCTGTCGTGATCCAGCGTCAGGCAATGAAAGTCGATGCGGTCGCCAGCCTGCTCCCTGATGCGAGGCGCAAGATAAACGCGCGCATCGGCATAGGCGCGATGCCACTCCGGAATCCACCAATAATGAATCCGGTTGGGACCGATGATCCATCGCGGCTGTCCCACTGCCTCGATCTCAGCCTTCAGTTCCGGCGTCAGGGGCGTCGGCGAATGAAGCAGCAGATCGTGGCCGACACGCACGACGGTCATCCGGGTCGGAAATGGCATCTTCGGCCACGGCGCGCCAAAACGGATAATCGGGCCATCGACGATCCATATATCGTCGGCGACGCGCTTCAGCGTGTTGAGCGGCGGATAGGTCTGATGCGAGTTGTCGTTCATCGCGCCTCGCCGGTCAGGGGTGGCCTAGAATCCCGCCCGCTATCCTGTGGGCCGATCTACGCGCTCGGAGCCGCGCCACGCACCGGCGTTGCGGCCTGCGATCATCCAGTAGATGACGCCGCCGAGAATTCCTGCGCCGACCATCACTTCAAGATGACGGCGCACAATGCCGTCGAACGACCACGACACCGTGTCGAACGGAATAAACCCGAGATAGCAGCACAGGCCGGCGAGACCGCCGGCCACCGCATAGGCGAGAATGTTGCGGATATAGAATGCCTCGGTAATCAGAACGGCGATCAGCGCCGGCAGCAGCGCGAAACCGCTGACAAGAACGAATCCGAAACCGAGGATGATATTGATCGTATCCTGGTTCATCGGTTCGAGCGACAGGTCGGTCATCTCGGGAAACAGCAGCGCGAACACGATGACGAAGCCGGCCACCAGACATGCCGCCACAAATCCGAAGAAAATCGCGAACAATCGTCCGATCAAAGCCATCCGGATTCGCCTGCCTGCTTCAGTCCGTCATCGCCATGGCGCGCAGCGCCTGACGTTCGCGCGCCGACAGCTTTTCGGATTCAGATTTAAGCTGGCCGCAGGCGGCAAGAATGTCGCGGCCACGCGGCGTCCGCACCGGCGACGAGTAACCGGCGTTGAAGACATACTCGGAGAATTTTTCGATCTGGTCCCAGTCCGAGCACTCGTACCTGGTGCCCGGCCACGGATTGAACGGAATGAGATTGATCTTGGCCGGGATGCCCTTGAGCAGCTTCACCAGCAGCTTGGCATCGTCGAGCGAGTCGTTGACGCCCTTCAGCATGACGTATTCGAAAGTGATGCGGCGCGAATTCGACGAGCCCGGATAGGCGCGGCAGGCGTCCAGCAATTCAGCGATCGGATATTTCTTGTTCAGCGGCACCAATTCGTTGCGCAATTCGTCGCGCACCGCGTGAAGCGAGATCGCCAGCATGACGCCGATCTCGTCGCCCGTGCGCGCAATGTTCGGCACCACGCCGGAGGTCGACAGGGTAATGCGCCGCCGCGAGAGCCCGATGCCTTCGCCATCAGAGACGATCAGCAGCGCATCGCGCACCGCATCGAAATTATACAGCGGCTCGCCCATGCCCATCATCACCACGTTGGTGACGAGGCGGTTGCCGCTCGGCGTCTCTCGATCGGCCCAGTCGTTGAGCCGATCGCGCGCCACCATCACCTGCCCGACGATCTCGCCTGCGGTGAGATTGCGCACCAAACGCTGCGTGCCGGTGTGGCAGAACGTGCAGTTCAGCGTGCAACCGACCTGCGACGAGACGCACAGCGTGCCGCGATCGGTCTCGGGAATGTAGACGCACTCGACCTCGTGCGGCCGCTCGGATGCGTGCCCGCTCGGGAGACGCAGCAGCCATTTGCGGGTGCCGTCATTCGAGATCTGCTCGGCAACGACCTCGGGTCGGTCAACGGTGAAATGTTGTTCAAGTTCGGCACGCATGCCCTTCGACACATTCGACATCTCATCGAAGGTTTGAGCGCCGCGCACATACATCCAGTGCCAGAGTTGCTGGACCCGCATCTTGCGCTGACCGGGCGCGACACCGATCGCGCCGAGCTGCTCGGCCAGTTCGGCGCGCGACAGTCCGATTAGCGACGGCTTGGCCGGCGGCACATAGGTTTCCAGCGCGACTTTTTCCAAAGGCGCATCGCGCAGGGACGCCTGCGGCTGGATTGCCTCTGTCGGGATCGATGTCATGGCCTCACATCCGGATTGAGGAGCGGCTTGCCCGCACCCGCGATGAACCGGCCCCGGCCCGCCGCAAGAACCCTCACTGAAACAATAGCTTGCGCGTATTCCCAAGGCAAAGCCGGATCGTGCCCGTGCTCTGCAAGGCTCACATACGCATCATCGCGGGGAACATCAATCGTTCCCGTCGCATCCCGCGCCCCTCCGCAGCGGGCGGGCAAGTGCCCTGCAGCCTATTTGCCGCAGTCCTGAGCCAGCCGGTCGAGCGCCTGGGTCAACCCCTTGAGCGAAAAGACATCGGTGGTCTCGGTGCCGCGCGTGGACACACCGGTCACCGTTACATCGGCGCCCTTGCGCAGCGCATCCACAAGACGGCTCTCTTCAGCGGCGTTCTTGATCCACAGGCCGTCGCCCTGCGCATACATGTCGAACTTCGTCTTGCCGATCTCCATCGCGGAGTCTGATCCGGGCTTGAGCGGATAGCCGATCATGATCGACACCTCGTTCACCACCTTTTCCGCAGGGCGGTTGGAAATGAACGCATAGGCCGGATCGCGTGGACGATTCGGCGGATTGGTTTTCGACGACGTCGGCTTCGACAGCGCAAAACAGACTTTCCGGCCGCTCGGCGACGCGACGTAAGCGCCCCACGATCCGAATTGTCCGACCAGCGTCGGTTCCTCGCTGCCGGCAGCGGCGGGCTTGGGCGACGTGGCATGTTTGGCAGCGGGCTTCGCCGGCGCTTTCGGAGCAGGAGCAGCGGTCTTGGATTTTGTCTGCGCGACAGCGACGCTGGAAAACCCGCACGCGAGCACAATTGCCGCAAAGACCGTCACACTTCGCCGCACCACCATGAGCGAACCTCCTTCTGTTAGAAACGTCCCGGAGATCGCCCCGACTCCCTCGACATCATGTTCATGAAATAGCCGGAAAATCCGATTCTGGAAAGGCAATCAGCCGCTTAATACCGTCGCAAGGGAAATGACGGAACCAGATTGAACGGAGCAATGCGTCAGTTTTTTGTCCGCAGGCTGCGCCGGTGCATTTCCCATTGCTCATCGGTCCAGCCGAGAAGGTCTTCAGCGCCCGAACTGCGCAAGTGCGCGCCGCCATCGATCGCGGCCATCTCGCCGTTGATGTAACCGGCGCGATCGGACACCAGAAAACTCGCGAGGTCCGCAAGCTCCTGATGTTCTCCGACGCGGCCGAGCGGATTGCGGCTCGCCGGACCTGCGGCAGCCCGGCCTTGCGGATGCAGCCCTGCCGATGCGCCTGCGGTTGGAAACGGCCCCGGCGCGATCGCCACGGTGCGAATGCCTTTCGGACCCCATTCCACCGCGAGGCTGCGCGTCATCGCCAGCAGGCCGGACTTCGCCATCGCCGACGGCACGGTGAAGGCGCGGCCAGTCAGCGTCGACGTCGACAGAATGCTCAACACCACACCGCGCCCGCCGGTGTCGATCCAGCGTTTCCCCGCGGCGATGGTGCAATACAGCGCACCATGCAGCGTCGGTGCGAGTATCGCATCGGCCGCGCGGGCCGACAGATGCTCGGTCTGCGCGATGAACGTCGCCGCCGCGTTATTGACCAGAACATCCAGCGCGCCGTCACGCCAGATTGCGTCCATCATGGTTTCCACCGCGGCCGCATCGCAAATGTCGCAGGGATGAATCGCAACCGTGACGCCGAAATCCTGTTTCAGCGCGACCGCAGTCTGTTCGAGATTCTCGCGCCGCCGCCCGCAGATGACGAGATCGGCACCCAGTTCCGCAAAGCGCCGGCCCATTGCGACGCCGAGGCCCGAGCCGCCGCCGGTCACCAGAATCCGCTTTCCCTTCAACAATCCCGGCTCGAACATCTGGAACACCTCATCGCAGTACTTTGAACGCATGTGTTTGCAACACATTAGCCGCCACGCAACGCTTTTCTGCCCGAGCGCGTTTTAAACGCGGCGGGTTCAAACCGGATTGTCGCCGGGCTTCAAATCCGCCATGAAGATCGTCAGACGAGTTTCCCTTATTTCAGGTGCCCCACATGAAAGCTGTTCTCTGTTCACAATTCTGCGGTCCCGACGATCTCGTTCTGACCGATATTCCGGACCCGGTCGCGGGCCCCGGTGAAGCGGTGATCGCCATCAAGTCTGCGGCACTGAACTTCTTCGATCTGCTGATGATCCAGGGCAAGTATCAGGTGAAGCCGCCGTTCCCGTTCTCGCCTGCCGCCGAGATCGCCGGCGTGATCGAAAGCGTCGGCGCCGGCGTCACCGATCTCAAGCCGGGCGACCGTGTCGCCGCATCGATCGGCCACAACGGCGCGCGCGAGAAAGTTGCGGTCGCTACCACGCAGATCGTGAAAATTCCTGACAATCTCGACTTCGACCGCGCCGCCGGTGTGATCGTGATTTACGGCACCGCGCTTCATGCGCTGCAGGATCGCGCCGATCCGAAGCCGGGTGAAACCCTCGCGGTGTTCGGCGCGGCCGGCGGCACCGGCCTTGCGGCCTGCGAACTCGGCAAGGTGCTCGGCCTCAAGGTGATCGCCTGCGCCTCATCCGACGAGAAGCTTGCCTTCGCCAAACAGCACGGCGCCGAACTGACTATCAACTACGCCAAGGAAGATTTGAAGGAAGCGCTCAAGCGCATCGGCGGCGACAAGGGCATCGACATCGTGTTCGATCCGGTCGGCGGCAGCTTCGCCGAAGCCGGCGTGCGGGCATCGGCGTGGAAAGGCCGTTTCCTTGTGATCGGATTCGCCGGCGGCGAGATTCCGAAAATCCCGCTCAACCTCGCTTTGCTCAAGGGTTGCGACATCCGCGGCGTTTTCTGGGGCGCCTACATGAAGCGTGATCCGAAAGACGGCCGCGCCAATCTCGAAAAGCTGATGCAGTGGGCCGCCGACGGAAAAATCTCGTCACACGTCGACCGCACCTTCCCGCTGGCACAAACCACCGACGCGTTGAAGGTGCTCGCCGGACGTCAGGCGATGGGCAAGGTGATCCTGCATCCGTGACTCGAATCTCGCTCCGTCCCTAGATGCGTCATGGCCGGGCTTGTCCCGGCCATCCACGTTTTAGCAACCAAAGGCAAGGCGTGGATGCCCGGCACAAGGCCGGACATGACATCCGATGTCAGCCATCCGCCTCATCCAGCCCGCGCTGGAGCGCCGAATGCGCCGCCTCCCGATGCTCTGGCTTAATGTTGCTCGCGACCATCCGAATCGCAGTCGCAAGCACGGCGGCGTCATCGGTGAATCCGAGCACCGGCAACATGTCCGGCATGAAATCGAACGGCAGCACGAAATAGGCGATCGCGCCGAGCAGCGCAGCCTGAACGTGGCGCGGCGTCTCGCGGTCGAACGCACAATAATAAGCCGCGAGTAAATCCTCGACAAAAGGCAGCTTCGCCGCGACGCGCTTGAGCTTGATCCAGAAACTCTTGCGCACGCGCTCGGGATCTTTCGCCAGCCGCTCGGCCGGTTCAAAATCGACGGTACGTTCGGACGTCATCACGCAGCCTCTCGAAGCGTCGCGGACCGCAATGCCGCACATCCGTCATGTGGTGATTTGCCTGCGCCGCGACAAGAGAATGTAGTGCGCCGCTAAATTCCGGCGATCCGGTTCATCGCCTCCGCCAGCGTCACGTCACGTTCGGTGACACCTCCCGCGTCGTGGGTGGTGAGCACGACCTCGACCGTCTTGTAGACGTTGCGCCACTCGGGATGATGATCGTTCTTCTCGGCCACCAGCGCCGCACGGGTCATGAAGCCGAAGGCCTCGTTGAAATCCTTGAACACGAATGTCCGCGCGATGGCGTCCCGCCCGGCGACATCGGACCAGCCCTTGAGCTTCGTCAGCGCCGAACGCCGTGTCTCCGCCGAAAGCTTTTGAACCATCATCCTCTCCCTGTTCACGACGGCGTGACCTTACACCTTCCAAAGTCCCGGCGACTGGAACTTTCGGAGTCCGACGCGAACCATCATCCGGCCACAATGATCCCCGTCAACCATCCTGACATCAACTGCGGCGCGCCTGCATGAAACCTGATATAAACCACGGGCGAGCGATCGCCAGCAGAACCGGTGACGAATGGACCTGAGGAGTGGACCGGCCGAGGTTTCCGCGCGTGATCCGCCTGGATCGCCGACGCCCCGCCGCACAACATCGCGCGTGACGCTCGTCATTGTCGCTATGATACTCGGGCTTGTCGCCGTTCTCGGCGGCGCGACCTATTACTTCACCCGCCCTGTCACCCTGCGCATTGCGGTCGGCCCGCCGAACAGCGACGACGTCAAGGTCGTCCAGGCGATCGCGCAAGCCTTCGCCCGCGAACACGCCCACATCCGCCTTCGTCCCATTGTCACGGAAGGTGCTGCGGCGAGCGCTGCCAGTCTCGCGGCGAACAACTCCGATCTCGCCATCGTGCGCGGCGACCTCGACATGTCGAAGGACGCCCAGGCCGTCGCCTATCTACGCAAGAACTTTGCCGTCCTGTGGGCGCCGGGTAGCAAATCGAAAAAAAATCAGATCAAGTCGATCAAGCAACTCGCCGGCCATCGCATCGGCGTGATCGGCAAGACGCCGGCCAACGTCAATCTGCTCAAGGTCATTCTTGAGTATTCGGGCGTAAAGGCGGAAAGCGTACAAACCGTCCAGTTCAGCACCAACGGCATTTCGGAAGCCGTGCGCAACCAGAAGCTCGACGCCTGGCTCGCCGTCGGCCCGCTCAACAGCCGTATCACCGCGGAAGCCATTGCCGCGACATCGCGTGCCGGGGCAGAGCCGACATTCCTGTCGGTCGAGGCCTCGGAGGCGATCGCACAGAAGGTCGCGGCTTACGATTCCGGTGAAATTCCCGCCGGCACGTTCAGCGCCGCTCCGTTGCGGCCGGACGACACCGTGACCACCATCAGCTTCGGCCATCACTTCGTCGCCCGCAAAGCGCTGTCCGAAGCCACGGTTGCCGCCTTCACCCGGCAGTTGTTTGGCGTCAGGCAATCGATCCTCAACGAATTTCCGCAGGCGGCGAAAATCGAAACACCGGACACCGACAAGGATGCCGCGATCACCGTGCATCCGGGCGCCGCAGCCTATGTCGACGGCGAGGAAAAAACCTTCCTCGACAAGTACAGCGATTATATCTGGGGCAGCATCATGCTGCTGTCGGCGCTCGGCTCGGTCGGCGCGTGGTTCGCTGGCTACCTGAAGCGCGACGAGCGCACCGGAAATACATCGCAGCGCGAGCGCCTGCTCGAAATGCTGACAGCGGCGCGAAAATCGGACTCCATCGACGACCTCGACGCAATGCAGGCCGAAGCGGACATCATCATGCGCGAGACGCTGCACTGCTTCGAGGATGGCGCCATCACCGAGGGATCGCTGACCGCGTTCAGCATCGCGCTCGAGCAGTTCCATAACGCCGTCGCCGACCGCAAGACCTTCCTGATCGAGATGCCGGAACGGCCATCGCGGCCACGACCGCAGGTCGCCTGACCCCCCCGGGGCCGGGCGGGAACCGCCCTGACCGACCGATTAACCGTAAAAAGAGGCCCGGCGGCACCCGCTGAACCGTTGTTTTTCGATCAATTCCGACTATATTGCGCCGCAATGAGTGCCATGTGCCCGGTTCTTTCTGGACCGGGCACCGCGTTTTTTGGGCGTCCTGCGCGCATCAACGAGATCGCCCTGCACTCGCCGTCTCACGACGTCGCGCCTCTGTAGCTGGAAGACCATAGACATATGAATTTGCGAAACATCGCCATCATCGCCCACGTCGACCATGGCAAGACCACCCTCGTCGACAAGCTGCTGCAGCAGTCCGGCACCTACCGCGACAACCAGCGCCAGGTCGAGCGCGCCATGGACTCGAACGACATCGAGCGCGAGCGCGGCATCACCATTCTCGCCAAATGCACGTCGGTGCATTGGGGCGACGCCCAGATCAACATCGTCGATACGCCAGGCCACGCCGATTTCGGTGGCGAGGTCGAGCGCATCCTCTCGATGGTCGACGGCGTGATCGTTCTCGTCGATGCCGCCGAAGGCCCGATGCCGCAGACCAAGTTCGTGGTCGGCAAGGCGCTCAAGCTCGGTCTCAAGCCGATCGTCGCCATCAACAAGGTCGACCGTCCCGACGCGCGTGTCATCGAAGTGGTCAACGAGGTGTTCGATCTGTTCGCCGCACTCGACGCCACCGACGAGCAACTCGACTTTCCGATTCTCTACGGCTCCGGCAAGAACGGCTGGATGGGCACCTCCGTGGAAGACAACGCCAGCGGCATGACGCCGCTGTTCGAGCTCGTGATCAAGCACGTTGCGCCGCCGGTCGTGGAAGAAGGCCCGTTCCGCCTGCTCGGCACCATTCTCGAAGCCAACCCCTATCTCGGCCGCATCATCACCGGCCGCATTGCCTCCGGATCGGTCAAGCCGAACCAGTCGGTGAAGGTGCTGTCGCGCGACGGCAAGACGGTTGAAACCGGCCGCATCACCAAGATCCTCGCGTTCCGCGGCCTCGAGCGGCAGCCGGTCGAACTCGCCGAAGCCGGCGACATCGTCGCCATTGCAGGCCTGACCAAGGGCACCGTTGCCGACACGTTCTGCGACCCCACCGTCGAGACTCCGATCCAGGCGCAGCCGATCGATCCGCCGACCGTCTCGATGTCCTTCATCGTCAACAACTCGCCGCTCGCCGGCACCGAAGGGGACAAGGTCACGAGCCGCCTGATCCGCGACCGCCTGCTGCGCGAAGCCGAAGGCAATGTCGCGCTGCGCGTTGTCGAGGCCTCCGACAAGGACGCGATGGAAGTATCGGGCCGCGGCGAATTGCAGCTCGCGATCCTGATCGAGAACATGCGCCGCGAAGGTTTCGAACTGTCGGTGTCGCGCCCGCGCGTCGTTCTCAACAAGGACGAGAATGGCCAGTTGCAGGAGCCGATCGAGGAAGTCGTCATCGACGTCGACGAGGAGTTCTCCGGCGTCGTCGTTCAGAAGATGAGCGAGCGCAAGGCCGAGATGATCGAGATGCGGCCCTCCGGCGGCAACCGTCTGCGTCTGGTGTTCTACGCGCCGACCCGCGGCCTGATCGGCTACCAGAGCGAACTGCTGACCGACACCCGCGGCACCGCGATCATGAACCGCCTGTTTCACGGCTATGCCGGGTACAAGGGCGAGATCCAGGGCCGCCGCAATGGCGTGCTGATCTCCAACGATCAGGGCGAAGCTGTCGCCTACGCGATGTTCAAGCTGGAAGACCGTGGCCCGATGATGATCGAGCCGGGCTGGCGGGTCTATCGCGGCATGATCGTCGGCGAGCACACCCGCGAAAACGACCTCGAGATCAACGTGCTCAAGGGCAAGCAGCTCACCAACATCCGCACCACGTCGAAGGACGAAGCGGTGCGCCTGACCCCGCCGATCCGCATGACGCTGGAAAAGGCGCTGGCCTATATCGAAGACGACGAACTGGTCGAGATCACGCCGAAGTCGATCCGGCTGCGCAAGCGCCACCTTGACCCCAACGAGCGCAAGCGCGCCGAGAAGACCAAGGAAGCGCTGGTCGGCTGACCGTCCGCGCGCGCTCCGCGTCATATCAAATTCACGATGCCCGGCCTTGTGCCGGGCATCGGCGTCTTATAGGTCGAGGTTGACAGGATTCCTGGCAATCTTCTCGGCAGTTCATGGGCGCCCGCATGACCCTTCCCTCCGATGTCGATGTTGCGATCATCGGCGCAGGCGCGGCCGGACTCGCGGCAGCACGGACGCTGGAAGGCTCATCGCTCTCTGTCCTCATTCTCGAAGCCCGCGATCGTATCGGCGGCCGCAGCCACACGGCAATTCTTCGGAACGACATCGTCTTCGACGTCGGCTGCGAATGGCTTCATTCGGCTGACAAGAACGCCTTCGTGCCGATCGCCCGCGATCTCGGATTTGCGATCAACGACACGCTGCCGCGCTGGCGCGAACAAAGCCTCAATCTTGGTTTCGCGCCTGACGACCGCGAAGACTTCCTGAAGGCCATGGATGAGTTCGAGACTCGCGTGGAAGCGGCCTCCGATCTGCCGGAGGATTCACCCGCGAGCCGATGGCTCGAACCCGGCAATCGCTGGAATGCGCGGATCGATTCGATCAGCACCTACATCAACGGCTGCGAACTCGACCAGGTATCGGTCTATGACGCCGATGCCTATGAGGACACCGGGATCAACTGGCGCGTCCGGCGCGGCTATGGCGCACTGATCGCGGCGTACGGCGCGCCCTGCCCGGTTGCGTTCGACACCAAAGTCACGCTGATCGACCATTCCGGATCGCGCATGAAAATCACGACATCGCGCGGCACGCTCACCGCCGGCAAGGTAATCGTCACCACGCCGACCAGCCTGATCGCCAACGAAGCGATCCGCTTTCATCCGGCATTGCCGGACAAGGTGGCCGCCGCCGCCGGGTTACCGCTCGGCCTCGCCAACAAGGTGATGCTGGCGCTGAGCGAGCCGGAGACGCTGCCAGTCGACGGACATCTGTACGGCGCGAACCGGGTCGGCACCGGCAGCTATCACCTGCGCCCGATGGGACAGCCGTGCATATCGGGATTTTTCGGCGGCAGCTTCGCACGCACATTCGACGACAAGGGCGATGGCGCGCTGAGCGCGCAGGCGATCGACGAACTGGTGGCGCTGCTCGGCTCGGAGTACCGCAACAAACTCACGCCGATTGGCGAATCGCGCTGGGCGCAAGACGCATTCGCGCTTGGCTCATATTCCCGTGCACTGCCGGGACACGCCGACGGCCGCGCGGTTCTCGCTGCGCCCGTCGATGGCCGGCTGTTTTTTGCCGGCGAAGCAACCTCGCCGAACTTCTTCTCCACCGCCCACGGCGCACAGGAAAGCGGGGTCAGGGCGGCGGGAGAAGTGATGGACGACTAACATATGCTGCTCAATGGTGCGATTGACGGGACCGAGACTTAATCGCAGTCTACGATCTCTGCTAATGACTCAAATCGTCCGTTGGAATTGTTGTAATGAGCGAGAACAAGCAGAACTGTCCAGCTAACGCAATGTTCGCAAAATGGCGGAGGGCTGTCGATATCCGGCTCTACAAAGTCTACGGCATTACAATTGATGATGCTGGCATCGATGACAAACGACTGACCAATCATTTTCAATCCGCCGAAACTCCGAACGATTTCGTTTATTGGGTTGGTGAAAAATACGATCTCGATCCGAAAACCGATTACCTTTGGCATCAACGCTAGCCTCCCCGGTAACCAGCGAGCCTTTTCAATGAGAAGATCGAATTATGAACGCCGCTGATCGCTTTGGGCAGGATTGGACGGACGAGGAACTTGATCTCATCGTTACTGATTACTTCGCGATGCTAGCTTCTGAACTCCGCAATGAGACTTACAATAAGTCCGAATTTCGCAGATCTCTTGTAAAAGCCACTGGAAGAACCGATGGCTCCATTGAACGTAAGCACCAAAATCTTTCAGCTGTTTTTGTCGAATTGGGACTACCTACTATTGCTGGATACAAACCGCTCGTAAATTTTCAAAAATCTATTCTTGATGCAGTCGAACGGCATCTTATCCAGAATCCGAGCGACCTAAGCTACAATCCACCCTCACCTGGATTCCATAAAGCTCCTGAATTATTCGTCGAATCACCACCATCCTTGCGGCCCGCTACTACCAAGCAAGTTGAACTAGAGCGCCTCATAAGAAAGTTTGATCCCGTTGAACGCGATTTTCGCAACCGCGCGCTAGGGAAAGCGGGTGAAGAGATTGTTCTAAATTTTGAATGCAGCCAGTTGAGTTTGAGAGGACGCTCAGACCTAGCAAAACAAGTAAAGTGGGTGTCACAAGAAATCGGAGACGGTGCGGGATATGATATTCACTCTTACAATGTTGATGGGTCTGAAAGGCTGATCGAAGTGAAAACAACGGTTGGCCTCGAAACGACGCCGTTCTATCTGACTAGAAATGAGCTTTCCTTTTCGAGGGAGCGACCAACCGAATTTCGGATTTGCAGATTGTATGATTTTTCAAGAAAGCCGCGAATGTTTGAGCTTTCTCCACCACTCGATAAGCTTGTCCGCCTTGAACCGCTCACATTCTCTGCTTCATTTGATTAGTTAGCTTTTGTTGCCTGTCCTCGTACCGGCATCCTGAACATCGTTACTCACGAGGACCGAACACTGCGCCGAGCCCTCGCTCCATCTCGTCCTCACCTCCCGCTTCCGCCACCCAATGCCCTTCGCTGCCGAATGGCGGCAGCACGCGAAAATCCACCTTGTCGCCCCCGGCGCGGAAGGCATCCGCCATCTGTTTTGAGAACGCAGGCGGAAAATACGAATCGTTTTGCGCCACCAGCCACGTCACCGGCACTTTCGCACCCGCGCCGAAGCCGCGTGCGGCGTCGATAAGCCTCTCCGGCGCGCAAATTTCGCCCGGCCGGTCGCTGGCGTGACCGCCGCGGCCCGGCGCGAATACGACGATGGCGGAGATATCTTTCGGGTTATGGCGCGCCAGCGCCAGCGCACCCCACCCGCCTGCGGAATGACCGACGATCACGACAGCCTCCTTGCGGACGAACGGCTGGCTGCGCATGAACGTCATAGCGGCTGAAATCGAGTCGGCCGTTGCGCGCCCGGCGCGCGCGTAGTCGGGCGCATCACACCCTCCCTGATCTTCGAGATAAGGACCACCGGTCGCGCCGTGGCCCGGCCGCTCCGGCACCAGCACCGCGAAGCCCCGCGCCACCAGCGCCGCCGCCAGCGCCCGGTACTCCGGTTGCGGCATCTGCGCGCGGGAGATGCGGTTCTGGGTCGAGGCATGGACGATAATGGCGATTCGGAATGGCCCGTCGCCGGCCGGCCGGAACAGGATCGCCCGCGACGCCGTTGCCGAATCGGACGCCGGAACCAGCCATGGCTGACGCCGATCCGGCGCGCCCTCGAGCCCTTGCGCACCAAAGCGTCCCTGCGCCAACGCCGCGGATTCGCCGCAAAGGCCGATCGCCGCCGCCACCGCACAGACCTTGAGAAATTCGCGTTTCATCATCGCGACCGATCATTGCCCGCCCTGACCGGCGCGCCAAGCGCGTCGCAGCCCCGCCTATGTCCGCTTTCGGTACAGAGTTACGGCGACGTGATGCAAAAAACGCACATATTAACCGATTATTAAGGATGGACCTTGAAGCCGGGGCGGCGACTTGCTTTGATTGGATCATGAGCACGATCCTTATCGAGGTCCGCCCAGCCAGGGCATCCGATGCACCCGCCATCGCGGCAACGCATGACGAAGCCTGGCGCGCCGCATACCAGGGAATCATCCCCGGCGCGGAGCTTGAAAAGCTGATCAACCGTCGCGGCCCGCAGTGGTGGGATAGCGCGATCCGCAAGGGCAGCCGCGTCAGCGTCCTGTCATTCGGCGACAAGGTCGCGGGCTATGCCAACTACGGCCGTAACCGCGCACGCAGCCTGCATTTCGAAGGCGAAATCTACGAGCTCTATCTGCGCCCCGAATTCCAGGGCCTCGGCTTCGGCCGCCGCCTGTTCACCTTCGCCAAGCGCGATCTGGTCCAGAGCGGACTGCGCAGCATGGTGATCTGGGCACTGTCGGACAACGACCCGGCGGTCGAGTTCTATCGCGGGCTTGGCGGCCGCATGGTGGCACGCTCCTCCGAGCGGTTTGGCGCGAAGTCGCTCGACAAGGTGGCGTTCGCCTGGGGCGCCTGATAATCGGCTTCCTGAAAGCGGCGCATCGGGCTTGAACTTGCCGGATTTGGCGCGTTTCATGTCCGCGTCACCGATCATCGTTTTCTTTTTCTCGACAGCTCGACAAGGCCCCTGATGCGTATCGACGCCATTTCGCTTGGACAGAACCCGCCGCACGAGGTCAACGTCATCATCGAAGTTCCCGTCGGCGGCGAACCGATCAAGTACGAAATGGACAAGGACGCCGGCACGCTGGTGGTCGATCGCTTCCTCTACACGGCGATGCGCTACCCCGGAAACTACGGCTTCATTCCGCATACATTGTCCGACGACGGCGACCCTTGCGACGTGCTGGTGGCGAACACCCGCGCCATCGTTCCGGGCGCGGTGATGAGCGTGCGGCCGGTCGGCGTGCTGTTCATGGAAGACGAAGCCGGCGGCGACGAAAAGATCATCGCGGTGCCGTCATCGAAACTCACCCAGCGCTACGACAAGGTGGGAAACTACAGCGATCTGCCCGATATTACGTTGCAGCAGATCCAGCACTTCTTCGAGCACTACAAGGATCTCGAGCCGAAAAAATGGGTCAAGGTGCTGCGCTGGGGCGATGCCGCGGATGCGCACAAGCTGATCCTTGAAGGCATTGAGCGGGCGAAAAAAGAGAAGGCATGACGCGCCGCGCTTCGGCCGGTCGTGCCCGGGCATGGGGCTTCGATGCGCAAGCTGATCAGGACGATCCGAAATCTCGTCGCGCTCCTGATTGCCGCCGGCATCATCCTCGCCTGTGTGCTCGGCTATAACGCGCTCACCCGGCAGTCACGCCAGATCGCGGTCACGCCCATTCCGCGCGCCGCAGTCGACGAGAAAAATGCCGCCGACCACCTCAGCGCCGCGATCCGTTTCCAGACCATTTCCAGCGCTACCGATCCCGACCAGAACGCTGACGCGTTTCGCGGCCTGCAGACCTACATGGCCGAAACGTTTCCGGCATTTCATGCCGCCGCGAAGCGCGAGGCCGTCAATGGCCTGAGCCTGCTTTACACCTGGCAGGGCAGCGACCCGAACGCGGTGCCGATCGCGCTGCTCGCACATCAGGACGTCGTGCCGATTGCGCCAGGCACCGAAAGCAGCTGGCAGGTTCCGCCGTTCGACGGCACCATTCGCGATGGGTTCATCTGGGGTCGCGGCTCGTGGGACGACAAGGGCAACCTGTTCTCGATCCTCGAGGCGGTCGAGCAGCTTGCCAAGGAAGGCTTTCGCCCCAAACACACGATCTATCTTGCCTTCGGCGCGGATGAGGAGGTCGGCGGGCTGCGCGGCGCCAGCGAGATCGCGAAGCTGCTGGCGCAACGCGGCGTCAAACTCGACTACGTCATCGACGAAGGACTGGTGATCGCCGACGGCATGCTGAAGGGTCTCGACCGGCCGGCGGCGCTGATAGGCATCGCTGAGAAAGGTTATGCCACGGTGGACCTGAGTCTCACCGCGACACCCGGCCATTCCTCGATGCCGCCAAAACAATCGGCGATCGGCATCATGAGCGCGGCGCTGGCGAAGCTCGACCGGCACCGGATGCCGGCGCGAATTCAGGGCGCCGCGCAGGAGATGTTGCAAACGCTGGCGCCCGAGATGAACGCGATGAATCGCATCGTGCTCTCGAATCTGTGGCTGTTCAAGCCGCTGCTGCTGCGCGAGTTCGGCAAATCGCCGTCAACCGATGCGCTGATCCGCACCACCACCGCGCTGACCATCGTCAACGCCGGCAATCAGGACAACGTGCTGCCGGGCCGGGTCGACGCCACCGTCAATTTCAGGTTACAGCCCGGCGATACCGAGGCGACCGTGATCGACCACGTCAGACGAACCATCGACAACGATGCCATCACCATCACGCGGCGTGACGTCAACACCGAGCCGCCGCCCGTGACATCGACCCGGACCGATGCATATCGCGCACTCAACCGCACCATTCGCGAGGTGTTTCCCGATGTGGTGGTGGCGCCGGGCCTGATGCTGGCCGCGACCGATTCGCGCCACTACGCCGGCGTGACCAAAAGCATTTTCAGGTTTTCACCTGTTCGCGCCAAAGCCGAAGACCTGTTGCGCTTTCACGGCACCAACGAGCGTCTCAGCATCGCGAACTATGCCGACATGATCCGGTTTTATCGGCGGCTGATCGAGAACACGGCAACGAAATAGCTCGTCACACCGCCGGCGCGGGAAGACCCTTGATCGCGCAGGCGGCGCGCAGCGTGTTGACCAGCAGGCATGCGACCGTCATCTGGCCGACGCCACCAGGCACCGGCGTCACCGCGCCCGCGACCTGCAACGCTTCCTGATAGGCGACATCGCCGATCAGGCGATCCTTGCCGCTGGAGCCCGGAACGCGGGTGATGCCGACATCGATCACAGTTGCGCCGGGCTTGATCCAATTACCCTTCACCATCTCGGCGCGGCCGACGGCGGCGTAAACCAGATCTGCGTTACGGCACAGCGCCGGCAGATCGCGCGAGCGCGAATGGGCGATGGTGACGGTCGCGTTCTCATTGAGCAGCAATTGCACCAGCGGACGCCCGACCAGATTGGAGCGGCCGATCACGATCGCGTTCATGCCTTCCAGCGAGGCGTGGACGCTCTTGGTCAAAATGAGGCAGCCGAGCGGCGTGCAGGGCGACAGCGCCGGCAGACCGGTAGCGAGCCGCCCGGCATTGACCGGATGCAGCCCGTCGACATCCTTGGCCGGATCGATCGCGTTGACGACGGCGTCGGTGTCGAGCCCCGCCGGGAGAGGAAGCTGGACCAGAATGCCGTGCACAGCGGGATCGCGATTGAGCTTGTCGATCAGCGCCAGCAGCTCGCCTTGCGCGACGTTGGCCGGCAGCAGATGTTCGAACGACGCCATCCCGGCGGCCTGAGTCTGCTTGTGCTTGCTGCGGACATAGACCTCGCTGGCCGGATCGCTGCCCACCAGAACCACCGCAAGACCGGGCGTCAAACCGTGCTGAGCTTTGACTCGCTCGACTTCGGCGGCAACACGGGCACGGAGGTCCGCAGCAATAACTTTTCCATCGATGATCCGGGCGGTCATCCCTTCGTCCTTCATTCTGATCAGGCGTCGGGCGACGCCGAGAGATTGCGCAACATTTCGCCGAGACGGCGCGGGTCGCCATCGACCGCGATCTGCTTGAGACGCGAGGTGGCGCCGGATAGCACGCGCGCGCTGCTTTTCGGCACCCCCAGCGCCTTGGCGAGCAGCTCTGTCACCGCGCGATTGGCCGCGCCGCCGTCCGCGATGGCCCGGACCCGTACTTTCAGAACACTGCGGCCGTTGGCCAACGTCTCGATACCGTCAATCGCGTCCGAGCCGCCGCGCGGAGTGACGCGAACGGAAACAGCAATGCCCTGCGCCGAGTAGCGCCACGGATCCATGCAAAAGGCCCATTGCCCCCAGCGGCGCGATCAGATCACGTTCGGATAGATGTAATAGGTAATGACGCGCTGGATGAACATGATGATGAGGATGACGATGATCGGCGAAATATCCAGACCGCCGAAATTCGGCATGAAGTTCCGGATCGGCCGCAGCGCCGGCTCGGTGATCTTGTAGAGAAATTCCGCCACCGATGCCACGAACTGGTTGCGTGTGTTGACGACGTTGAACGCGATCAGCCACGACAGGATCGCGGATGCGATCAGCAGCCAGACATAAAGATCGAGAACGATCAGAATAATATCGAGAATGGCGCGCATCGGTGGGTCCGGTTCACTGGTGGGAACTGGCCCCTAAATACCGGCTCAACCGCAGCCAAACAAGGGACGTCTCCGCCGCAGCCCGCAAAACATCAGATTTGACGCGTTCTTGACTCGGAGTCGGCCGGGATTGTAAATGGCGGCCTTGCGAGCCGGTTCGCGTCCGCGCGGCCGGCAGATGGGGCCATAGCTCAGCTGGGAGAGCGCGTCGTTCGCAATGACGAGGTCGGCGGTTCGATCCCGCCTGGCTCCACCAAATCCCCCAATCCGCCACTGTTGCGCGATATTCCAGCCACGCGGACCATCCCGCCATTCCCTGCGGGCGGCTTTTCACCACCCATTGTCCGGTCACGCATTTGGGGCTTAATGGATTGCGATCACCCGCGTCCGCCGGCGCGCCATCCCGCGCGAATCGCCGAGGACCGCAGCCAACCCATGGAGGCTGAACGTGCCGACACAACGCTTTCAATTCCCGGATACGGATGGACAGATGCTGGCGGCATCGCTGGATTTGCCGGAGGGTGAGCCTTCGGCCTTGGCGCTGCTGGCGCATTGCTTCACCTGCGGCAAGGACGTGCTGGCCGCCAAACGGATCGCCGAAGGACTGACAAAGCGTGGCATCGGGGTGCTGCGTTTCGATTTTACCGGCATCGGCGCCAGCGAAGGTGAATTCGCCAACAGCAACTTTTCATCCAATATCGCCGATCTGGTGCGGGCAGCCGATTACTTGCGCAAATCGTACAAGGCCCCGGCGATCCTGATCGGCCATAGTCTCGGCGGCGCTGCGATTCTCGCGGCGGCTGCGCAAATCCCGGAAGCCAAGGCGGTGGCGACGATCGCCGCACCGTCCGATCCGGGCCATGTCACTCACCTGTTCAAGGGTCGCCTTGACGATATCGCCAAGGACGGCGAGGTCGAGGTCTCTCTCGCCGGCCGGCCGTTCCGGATCCAGCGCCAGTTCCTCGACGACGTTACCAGCCACCGGCTGCTCGACCACGTGGCAAGCCTGCACAAGGCGCTGCTGATCTTTCATTCGCCGACCGACGACACGGTGGGAATCGACAACGCAACGCATATTTTCGTCGCCGCAAAACATCCGAAGAGTTTCGTGTCGCTGCAGGGCGCCGACCACCTGCTCAGCAAAAAGCAGGATGCGCTTTACGTCGCCGACATGATCGCGGCCTGGGCGGCGCGCTATCTCGACGCCACAACCGCGGCTGTGGCCGATGCATCGAACGCTCCGGCAATATCCGACGGCGTCATTGTCCAAGAAACACGGGCAAGCACGTTCCAGCAGACGATCTCGGTCGGCAAGCATCGGTTGATCGCGGACGAACCGGTTTCGGCCGGAGGCCTCGACACCGGACCCGGACCTTATGACTTCCTGCTCGCCGGGCTTGGCGCCTGCACCTCGATGACGATGCGGCTTTACGCCGACCGCAAGGCGATCCCGCTGGAGCGGACCACGGTGGCGCTGAAGCACAACCGTATCTACGCCAAGGATTGCGAAGAGTGCGATACCAAGGAGGGCATGATCAGCCAGATCGACCGTATCATTACCATGGAAGGCAACCTCGACGACGATCAACGCAAGAAGCTGCTGGAGATCGCCGACAAGTGCCCGGTCCATCGCACGCTGACATCGGAAATCCGCATCGTCACGCGCGCCGCGGAGTGAACTATTTCGCGGGCACCTTGGCGCGCCGCGACCGCGCGAGATAATCCCTGGTTTCCGGCCGCTCCCGCAGCCAGCCGGACCAGCGCTTGAGGATTTTCACGATCCGCTCCGGCTCGACGCCGAGTTGCGCCATCGCCACGCCGCCATTGACCGATTCGCGATATTCCGCGATCAACCCGTCGCGCAGCACGAAGCGGCTGATGCCGTCGATTACCACGAACTGCCCTGCGAATTGCGGAACCCGCGAGGTGAAGCTCGACAGCGACCACGCATAGCCGATGTCGCCGTTGATGACAGGATCGAACATTTCCCAGCGATAATCTTCGCCGGCGTCGCGATGGAACAGATGCTCCATCATGTGGGCGATCTCGGAGCGGCCTTTGTGCGCACCGTAGATATAGTCGTAATAAACCGCATCTTCGGTGAAGTGGCGGGCGAAGCGCGCCCCGTCACCCGATTCGGCGGACAGCGTGAACGCGCTCAGCAGGGCCGCGAAGCTCGACTGATCCAATGCGTGCTCCCTCGCCGGAGAATTCACTCGGCCGCGTTGAGAAGATCGGTCTGCGTGCCGTTGGAGAGCCAGCGCTCGAGGAAGGTGTTCAGCCACGCGCGCTCCGAGACATCGTGAACCGCGCGCCATGTGAAGTGATCGGCGCGGGGCCGCACGCCCGGCAGCGTGAACCGCTCATGTCCGCGTGTCGTCCAGCGATGCATCATCGCGGTTGTCACGTCGGGGTGGAACTGGACACCGAAGCACGACCCGGACCGAAACGCCTCGTTCGGGAAATCGTCGCCTTCCGCCAGAAGCTCGCACCCGGAGGGAAGTTCAAAGCCCTCGCGATGCCAGTGATAAACCTGATCCGGCCACTGCGCGCAGACGGCGCGGCCGGCGGCGGTCGGCCGGACGGCATAGTACCCGATCTGGGCGCGCCCGTCGGGATGCGCGGCGACCCGCGCACCAAGATGCTTCGCCAGCATCTGCGCCCCGAGACAGATTCCGAAAAACGGCTTCTGCTCTTTCAACGGTACCGCGAGCCAGTCGATTTCGCGGCGAATGTAGTCATCGGAATCGTTGACGCTCATCGGGCCGCCGAACATCACGGCGCCGGCGTGATGCTCCAGCGTTTCAGGAAGAGGATCACCGAAGCGCGGACGGCGAATATCCATCGGATGGCCAAGGACACGCAGCACATTGCCGATCCGCCCCGGCGTCGACGCTTCCTGATGCAGCACAATCAGAACCGGAAGAGAGTTCGAAGACTGATCTGAAGGCGTCTGGTTCATGATTCCAAAAATACCGCGACCGACCGTGTCGTTATAGACTCGTGCGCGCCTCATCATTCAACGATATGAGGCCCTCGGCAAGCTAATCATGCGCCGGCGCGTGCGATCCATCCCGTCATCCGACGCGCACATCTGATTCACGCTACGGGAATGATAGGCGCGGAAGGTTACCAGAATCGGACCGGCACTCCGCCATCACGATATTTTCAACGCCGTCGCTGCTGCACCCGCGACACCGCCGCCAGCACCATTCCGCGCGGCGCGAACCGCAGCAGAAAGGGAATCATCCTGATTCCGACGCCGGGAAGCACGAGACGCTTGTTGGCTTTCAGGCCGCGATAACCCGCCATCGCCGCCGCGCGCGGCGACACGTTCAGGATCGCTGAATCGAGGCCGGGCTCAAGGCCGGCCCGCTGCTGGAATTCGGTCGGCACCGGACCAGGGCAGAGCGCGGTGACGCGGACGCCGCTCGGCCCCCATTCGCCGCGCAGCGCCTCGGTGAGCGACAGCACGTAAGCCTTGGTCGCATAATAAACCGCCATGCCCGGCCCCGGCAGGAACGACGCGATCGACGCCACGTTGAGGATGCCTCCGCGGTGGCGGATCACCTGATCGGCAAAGCGCAGGCACAGATCGGTGAGCAGACGAACGTTCAGATCCGCCATCTCCAGTTGCTGAGTGCGGTCGAGAGCGATGGCCTTGCCGAACAGGCCGAACCCCGCATTGTTGACCAGTATTTCGACCTCGACGCCTTCGGCGGCGAGAGCCGCGGCGATGGTATCGCCCGCGTCCCGCTGCTGCAGGTCACAGGCGATGACGATGGGCGGCGAATGTCCGGCGGCGGCGAGTTGGTCGGCCAGACCCTTGAGGCGATCCCCGCGCCGCGCCACCAGCGCCACCCGGTGTCCGTTAGCGGCGAAGATTCGTGCCAGCTCCGCGCCGATGCCCGAGGATGCCCCAGTAATCAACGTCACGCGAGCGGTCATCGAGGCTCTTCAGTGCGGTCGAAGGGTTTCAGAAAACAGAAAGAACGGTCGTGTCTGAATATCTCAGGTCGCAGCGTCGGGGGTGAGCCGGCTATCGGCGACGCGATGCTTGAGATTGAGCCGTTCGCGCGACGAAATGCCGAGCAGATCCGCCGCACGCCAGACCACATTTTCCTCAAACTCGCTGACATGGCCGTCAGCATAGACCAATTCCCACATCATTTCGATAATTCGCAGCCGCCCGTCTTCGGCAACGGACCGCATGATCACGCTGGTGAAGTGGAAAAGGTCAACAGCCTCGCCTTCCACCACGGTGGCATCGGCGATCAGGGCGGCGGCTGTGCCGGGATCAAGCTCGAACCGGTACTCCAGCAGCGCATGGAGCTTCCGCATTTCGGCCTCTGACGGCGGGCCGTCCAGCGAGATCACGTGAATCAGCAGGGCGGCGGCCGCAAGCCGGTAATCGCCCTCTTCAAAGGCGCGACGTTCGGTTCCGGTTGGGGAAACAACGTCCGAAATGAATTGGCGCAATCTGTCCAGCATCAATCTCTACATTCGAACAACGGTGGCGCCCAACGCACTTGGTACCAATAGGCATCTAGTACGAATTCAGGGCGGGACCTATGACCGGAAAATTAAAGTCTGGCAATCTGGATGGGTTCCGCCGGGGAGAGTTCGCGCGGATTTTTTGAGTCCGCTGTGGCAGGCCGGCATCAGCTGCCGCCTGATCCGGAGCCCGTTTCGCAACCGTCAGGGAATTTCGTAGATCACAACCTTGTCGGTGATGCCGCGCAGCGCCACGCTTTTCTCGCTCGGCGTCAGCCCCGCTTTGCCCAGGATCGCCGCGACCGCCGGCTCGTTGATGACCGAGCCGGTGGCGTTGATGGCCTGCGAGGTCGCCTGTCCCTGAACGCGGGCGGCGATGTTGACGGTCTGGCCGAAGTAATCCTGCCGATCGTTGAGCATGACGGCGAGACAAGCGCCTTCATGAATCCCGATCTTCACCAGCAGATCCTTGGTGCCGCGCTCGTCATTGAGCGTGTCCATGGCCGCGCGCATCCGCAACGATGCAGCGACCGCCTGTTCCGGCCGCACGAAAGTCGCCATCACGGCATCACCGATGGTCTTCACCACCGCCCCACCCTCCGACGCGATGATCTCGAGCAGCGCACGAAAATGCGCCCGCACCAGATCGAACGCCGCTAGATCGCCCACCCGCTCGTAGAGCGCGGTCGATCCCTTGAGGTCGGTGAACAGGAAGGTGAGCGAGGTGATCTTCAGCCGCTGGTCGACATTGAGGTTGTCGGCCTTGTAGACGTCGCGGAACGTCTGGTTGGCCAGCATCCGCTTCGCGGTGACGATCGGCTTGCGTTTGCCGAGCAGGTCGTGGAGCGCATCGCCGGCGATCCAGACCGACGGCAGCACCCGCACCTTGGCCTGATTCTCCAGCGACAGCCGCAACGGCCCCGGACGCATCACCGTGGTTCCGGTCGGCGCGTGAATGCCATTGTAGACCAGCGACAGATTCTGCTTCTCGCTGGTCGGCTCACCCTGCACGTCGAGAAATTGCGCTGCATGGGTCACCGGCTCGAACACGATGACAAACTGCGCCGGCAATTGCAGCGACAGCATCGCCTTCTCGCCGGGCGGCAATTCGATGGCCTCCAGCGTCGCTTCATTGACGAGACGCGAAAACGAATCCTCGGAAATCTCGATGCCCGAGCTCCAGAAGATCTGGCGGCAGTAATCCCACAGCGGCAGTGTATTGGGATCGTGCGCCGCGATCCGGCGCACGCGCGGACTGACGGTGAAGGCGACTTCAACCTGCTCGTCTACCGAGGCCTGATAACCCGCCGCGCACAGGCCACACTGATAATCGTCGGGGCTGAGCGCTTTCAGTGTGTCGTGGGCGTCGAGTACACCGCTGCAGCCAGGGCACAGCACGTTCCACGTCAGATCGAAAATCCCGAGCCGCGACGCATGGAGGAATGCCGAGATCACACGCTCCTCGTCGAGCCCACGGCGAGAGGAGAAGTCGATCAGATTAATCCGGTTGAGCTCATGGTCGGCGCCGGTATCAACCAGCCGTTCGATCGCCTGAACCACTGCGGGATCAGCCGTTTGTCTCAGAACGGAAAACAGGGCTTGTGCATTGCTCATATTGAGATTTTACGCCGGAACGCGAGAACGGTCCAACCGAATACATTCGGACGGCAACACACCCGCGTCACGAAATCTTGCTCAGCGGCGCTCGATCCGGAATTGCGGCGAGTGGTCCGGCTGTGTGGTGACAACGCCGATCGGCATCGCCGGCCGCGTGCTGATCAACGAGACCCGGAACGTGCCTATCAGTTTCGACAACGCCAGTGTCGCCTCGGTCAACGCGAAATTCGCACCGATGCATACGCGCGGCCCCACGCCGAACGGCAGATAGGAAAAACGGTCCGGCGGCGGCGCACCGGGCATGAAGCGCGCCGGGATGAACACATCGGGCTCGCGCCACAGTTTCTGGTGACGATGAAGCAGCCACGGCGAAATGATAACGACGTCGCCCTTGCGCACGGTGCGACCGTCGATGATATCGCGACCCGAGGCGGCGCGGGCGATGATGAAGGCCGGCGGATAGAGCCGCATGGTTTCGTCAATCACCGCGCGCGTGAATGTCAGGCGTTCGAGATCGGGTTCGCCGGCAGCATGCGCTTCCGCGGCAACGCGCTCCTGCGTCTCGGAATCCAGCGCCAACAGGTACAGCGACCAGAACAGCGCCGTCGCCGTCGTCTCGTGGCCGGCGAGAATCATCGTCGCGACCTGATCGCCGAGATTCTCATCCGAGAATCCCTCCCCGGTTTCGGGGTCGCGCGCCGCCACCATCAGGTCGAACAGGTCGCGCGGGTGAGCCGCATCCACTCCCATTGCCCGACGCTCGGCGATCAACGATGCGATGAAGCGGGTCCAGCGCCGCCGGAACAGCGCACGCGGCAGATCGCGCGGGGACGGCCAGCTTCCGGGCAGCAGGATGTCGAGAATATCCGGCTGCGCCAGCCGGCTGCCGTAGTCATTGACGAAGCCGCGCAACGCCGCGCCGTGGCGGGCGATCTCGAACGAGAACATGGTGCGGCCGGCGATATCCAGCGCCATCCGCTGCATCGCTTCGCGCAGGTCGACCGGGCCGCCAACCGAACCGTCGAGTTTCGCGATCGTCTCTCCGATCGCGGCATGCATGTGCGGAACCAGCGTCGTCACCGCGCGCGGCGAAAATGCCGGCGCCAGCGTGCGGCGCTGCAGCTTCCATGCCCGGCCTTCCGCCAGCAGGAGCCCCTGCCCAAGCATCGGCAGCAGCACGCGGATGCCTGCCGGCGTTCGGGTGTAATTCTCGTAGTTCTCGACCAGCACATGGCGGATCGCATCGGGGGCATTGACGATGAAGCTGGCGCGGCCAAGCAGGGCGCCCTGCAGGATGTCTTCCTCGTAGGCGCGCTCACCCCAGGTGGCGATCATATTGTGGCGCACCGCCATCATGCGGCTGAAGGTCGACATCGATTGCGGTGCAACCGGCGGACGCGGCGGCACCAGCAACCCGCGCTTTGCGGGAAAGTCGAATATCTCGGCAACGCTCACCGGTGGCCTCGCTGTGCCAAACGCCCCATACGAATAGCTATGATGCGCGGCCCGGACGGTCAACCGAGGCCGGTGCGGCGGATCGACTGCAATTGGGGCCGGGTGCTCGCATGTCCGGCGGCGCCGACCGCTGGGACCGTCGATGCCTCAATCGGTCGATTTTCAAGCCGCAGGCGAATTCGTACAGTTGCGATTAGCAGCTTTGCCAGACCTGAGGGGAAGCGGAAATGAACACTTACAAAACCAGATGGAATACATTTTATGCCGCGCACGTTGAGAAGTCCGTGCAAGGTCTTTTTGGTTATGTCGAAAGAATTATCGTTGGCACCCTGATCGTGTCCGCCGGCTCGCACATTTCCAACCGGCCGTCTTGCTGTTCGGATACCTGCGCCACCAGCAGGGCGACATGATCCCGCTCGGCACTGTTGCGAAGATCACGCCCGCGACCGGCCCGTCGCTGATCAGCCTTTACAATCTCTATCCCTCAGCGACGGTCGTCGGCCTGCCGGCGCAAGGCTTCAGTTCCGGCCAATCGATCTCGATCATGGAACAGATCGCCTCCAAAACACTTCCGCCCGGCACTGCGTACGAATGGACGGCGATGTCCTATCAGGGAAAGATCGTCGGCAGATTTACTATGTCTTCGCGCTGGCGATGCTGCTGGTCTATCTCGTCCTGGCTGGGCAATACGAGAGCTGGTACGCGCCGATCTCCGTCATTCTCGCCGTTCCGTTGTCGCTGATCGGTCCGATGTCGGTGCTGACGGGCCTTCGGATCGAGAACAACCTTTATGTCCAGATCGGTTTGATCCTGCCGATCGCACTGTCCGCCAAGAATGCGATTCTGATCGTCGGGGTTGCGCGCGAACTGCGTGAACGCGACCTCAAGCCGATCCTCGAATCCGCCGTTGAGGCGGCACGGTCCCGATTCCGCCCCATCCTCATGACGTCGTTCGCATTCATTCTCGGCGTCCTGCCGCTGGTGCTGGCAACCGGTGCGGGAGCCAGCGCCCGCAAGTCGATCGGCATTGCGGTGTTCAGCGGCATGATCGCTTCGACCTGCCTTGCGGTGTTGCTAGTGCCGTCGTTCTTTGTCGTCGTCCAGCGTTTCGAGGAATGGCGCGCGAGCAGGAAGAAACCGGCGAAATCGATCACCGCGTAGGGAAATTCGAAAGGCCCGGGATTCGCGTCTCCGCGCTTGCGGCATACACGGTCTGGCTTCGTAACCATGGTGAGAAAAGTGGTGCCGCAAACAGGACTCGAACCTGTGACCCCGTCATTACGAATGACGTGCTCTACCAACTGAGCTATTGCGGCGAACCCCGGCAAGTCGTGAGCCGTGCGCACCTGAATATCGGCCACAGCGCGGCTTTGCAAGAACATCGGCTGCAATGGCGGCAACGTGTTGTTTTCAGCCGCTTTCCCCGGCCCGCACGCGGTTTCGGCGGCGTTGTTCCGGTCGCGGGCCCCTACCCGACCAGACGCGACCAGAATCCGCGCCAGCCGCCGGGCTGGGCCTGGTCCGGCCGTTCAGGATCGAGCAGTTCGGTCATCTCGTCGACGCCGGGATCGTCCGGCGCCCGCACGATGGGAATAACCGCCGGAGCCGCGCTTTTCTCCTGCGCCGGTCGCGGCCGGAACATCGGCGGCGGCATCGCCGGAGCCCGAACCGATGGCGCTGGCGCCGTCACGGCCGGTTCGTCGGTCACGACCGCGCTTTCCGGCACAACCGGAGCGGCCGGGGAATTATCCTGCGGCGCCGGCAGCGGCGCGGGTTCCGGCGATGACGGCACAGTCTCCGGTATCGCCGCCACCAATTCGTCCCCGGCCGGTTCGATGGCGAGGCTCTTGTCGGAGGGCAGCGCCGCGACCGGCGTGATCCATTGGAACGCGTCGAGCCGCCCGGTGACCGGCGACACCGGCCGCCAGTGATCGGACACATAGCCGTCGGCGGTCCAGACCGGATCATGCGCGGCGCGCGCCGCGCGCAGCATCCAGCTTCGCGCGCGGCCGTCGTCGCCATGCTCCGCGCGTTCCAGTTCGGCCATCAGCATCGCCACGCGCTGGGTCGGCGCATCGAGCAGCGGCGCCAGCGCGGTGCGTGCGCGCGCGAATTCGCCGGCATCCATCGCCGCGCGTGCCAATGCGAGCGCGCTCTCCGGATGGCCGGGCATTTTCTGCGCCAGCGATTCAACCCGCGCGAGACGCTCCAACGCTGAATCGCCGAGCCTGACGTGGGCATAGGCGTCCGCAAGGTCCGGATGCGGATGAACGGCCCACGCCGCCTCGATCACACGCATCGCGCGGCGGGTCTGATTGTCCTCGCTGAGAAACTTGGCGGCCAGCACCGCAGCGGGCACCAGCGTCGGCGCCAGCTTGACTGCCTCCATCGCGCTGCCGCGCGAGGCATCGCGGTTCTTGTGCTCGAGTTCGAGAGCGCGCGCGGTCAGCAGCACGCCGCGCTGCCGCTTGTAGGGCGCGGGATCGATCAGACCGGCGGCGAGATTGTTCTCGAGAATTTTCAGCGCGCCGTCCCAGTCGCCCTTGGCGCAGCGAAAGCCCAGCGCGGCGTGCGACGCCCATGCCGAACCCGGCGCGATCTTCAGCGCTTCCTCGGCCATCGCCACCGCGGTGTAAGGATCGTCATTGCGCTGCGCCTCGATGAACAGCCCGCGCAGGCCGAGCAGCCGCGTGTCCTCGCGCTCGGCCATCGCGCGAAACGCGCGCTGCGCGCCGTCGCGATCGCCGTCGAGTTGCGCGGTCTGCGCGTGCAGCAAAAGCGCCAGTGGATCCTGATGAGCCAGACGTTTGGCAATGCCGGCATGACGGCGCGCGGCGAGATGATCGCCGGTGCCGACCGCGATCAGGCCGCGCGTGACGGCATCGCGGCCGCGCTTGTGGCGGCGCTCATGCCGCATTCGCCGAAGCCGTTCCGGCGTGCGCCACGCGCCGCGAACCGCCGACCATATCGCCATCGCGACGATGAACAACGCGGCCAGACCGAAGATAAACACCGGCAGCGACGTCTCGATCTGCCAGATACTCCACGACAGCGACACGCTGCCGGTCTGATCGGCGACCCATGCCACGCCAACGGCAACGGCGGCAATGACAACGAGAAAGGCAATGATGCGGACCATTACAATAACCTGCCACCAGCCGTGCTAACGCGGCGTTGCCAAAACCGGAGAACCCGGCAGCACTGCCATGGTATCCGCCACGAATTTTTGTGAAGCCGCAAGCGCTGCGTCCCGCGCTGCGACCTTGTCGAGCCACGACTGGACCGCCGCACGATCCGCGGCCGGCAGCGCCGACAATTCGCGGCTCGCCGCGGCGACATCGTCGCGCTGCGCCGCCGCCTTGGCGCGCGCGATCACGGCGGACACATCGGAACCCGGAGCATCGACGCGCCGGACGCGCACAAGCTTCATGGCGCTTTGCTGCAGCCGGTCGAGAATTCCGCCGGACGCCGGTGCATCCACCTGCTTCGGCTCCAGCTGCGGCAGCAGTGTCAGCAATTCGCGGCTCAGCGCACCCGCGGCCGGGATGCCGCTGGCGGCAAAAGGCGCAAGCGGCTTGAGGGCATCAGTACCGCCGGCAAGTTTCGCCGCTGCCGCGAGCTGTGTTGCAAATGGCGCCCCATTGCGCACCGCTTGATCGAGCGATGAAGCAGCAGCGACCTGCTGCAGCCTCGGGTCCGGTGCGGGTGCGGCGGGCGGAGAAGGCGGCGGCGCAGCAGCGAGCGCTGCTGTTGCACGTTCGATCTTGCCGAGGCGTTCTTCGATCGCGGAGAAATCCGCGACCGGCGCGGATTCAGCCGGTGCTGATTTGACCGCGCTGACATCGGCGGACGCCTTGTCAGCCTGCGCGCGCAACGCCGTCACATCGTCACGCAAAGACGCCAGCGCGGTTTCGACCGATGTCAGTTTGTCGGCAAGCGCCGGATCCGTCACGGCGGCTTGCGGCGCGGCAGGTTCTGACGCCTTCGACTCGATCCTGGCGACGCGGGCATTGAGCGTTGCGAGAATCGCCGCCTCCTTGCGCTCCGCGACGCCGCCATCATTCGACACGAACGGCCACTCCGCCCACAGCGCGACGGCAAAAATCAGCGCCGTGGCCAGCGCACCCGCCAGCGCGGAAACGCCGATCGGCACGGCCCACGACCGCGACGGCTTGTTCCCGGCATCGGGATCGGCGGCAGCATCCTGCGCCTGTTCCGCATCGGGATTCCCAGCCGTATGCGACGCATCGGAGACGTCGGAAACTTCGGAGGCCTCGAGGTCGATCGTCGGGGCCGGGCGCTTGCGGCGTCCCCCCGGCGGCAGCGGGCCGGAATCGGCCGCCGTCTCGCCAGTATCGGCACCGGGCTTGTTGTCGTCCATGGCCAACTCCTGTCCCGAACTGGCAGATACACCTTTGACGTCAACGACTGTAGCAGATTCGACCGGAACACTTCACCGTGAAGATGGCTTCACGATCCGCTCCAGCGCGTCGAGCACCGCCGCTTCATCCAGTGTGCGCGCTACCGCCACCTGCGCGGCGCCGGCTTCGTGTGCCACGGCGGCGACGGCTTCCGAGATGCAGCAATGCGGCAACGCCAGCGCCGAGATTTCGACGCCGGAGGCGCGCGCAGCCTCAAAGAACGCGCGCGCGCTGCGCCGGGAAAAATGCAACACGGCGTCGATCCTCTCGGCATTGAAAGCGGCGACCACGTCGGCGGACAATTGCGCGATCGGCACCATCCGATAAGTCGTGTGGGTGATGATCGTGAATCCGCGTGCACCGAGTTCCCCGGCGAGATCGCGCGACAGATCGGCACCGGCGAGATAGCACAGCGTGCTCCCCTTCTTCAGTTTCTTCACCACCAGATCGCGCAACGAGGCACCATCCCCCTTTGCGCTGAGAACGTTCTTGAAACCGGCCTCGCGCGCGGCGTCCGCCGACGCTGCGCCGACCGCGAACAATGTGAGCTTACGCAGATGGTTCATCGCCGCATGATCGGCAACCGCGCGCAGGGCGTTGGCACTGGTGACGATAATGCCGTCGTAGCTCACGTCTTCATCGTCGTGAAACGGGATCGCCTCGAAGCGCAACACCGGCGACAGCACGGTGTCATACCCTCTGGCACGCAAGGCTGAGGCGGTTGCGGTGTTGTCCGGTGCGGGGCGCGTGACGAGTACAGCCACGCCTACACCCCGCCGAACAGCGTGAAGAATTTTTCGCCGGCGCGGTCGCGCAATTCACGCGCGGCATCGGCGCCGAGTTCGGCGGCCTCGGCTCGCGCCCCCTCGCGCGCGGTTTCATAAAAGTCCTTGCCGTCGGGTGAGATGATCAGGCCACGAAAATGAATCCGGTCGCCATCGACACGGCAATGACCGCCGATCGGCGTGCGGCACGACCCGTCGAGCAACGCGAGAAAACTGCGCTCGGCATTGAGCGCCACCTCGGTATCGGCATCGCCGATCGCCGCTACCAGCGCATTGATCCGCGTGTCGTCGCGCCGCGATTCGACAGCGATGGCGCCTTGCCCCACCGCCGGCAAAAATTCGTCGATCTCGAAAATCCGTGTCGCCTCTTTCTCAAGCCCGACACGCTTCAACCCCGCCAGTGCCAGCAGCGTCGCGTCGGCCTCTCCGTGCGCGAGCTTGCGCAATCGCGTCTGCACGTTGCCGCGAATGACGTTGACCTTGAGATCGGGCCGCAGCCTCAACACCATCGCCTGACGGCGCAGCGACGCGGTGCCGACCACCGCACCGGCGGGCAATTCGCTCAAGGATTTGGCCTTGTGGCTGATGAAAGCGTCGCGCGCATCCTCGCGCGGCAGAAACGACGACAGCCATGTCGCGTCCGGCAAGAATGTCGGCACATCCTTAGACGAATGGACGGCGAAATCGATGCTGCCGGCCAGCAGCGCTTCCTCTAGCTCCTTGGTGAAGAGGCCCTTGCCGCCGGCATCGAGCAACGCCCGATCCTGGATGGCGTCGCCCGAGGTGCGGATCGGGCGGATCGCAAAGCGCTCGGGGGCGACATTGTGGGCGCGGGCGAGCCGGTCGCGGACTTCATGGGCCTGCGCCATCGCCAGCGGACTGCCGCGGGTGCCGATCGTTGCCAGAACGTCCGTGCCGGACACTTGCGCGCCAATATTCACTTTGCCGACTTCGCTCCGTTGTGCTTTTGGGCCGCTTCAGTAGCAAAACCCGCTCGACCGTCGTTTGGACGCATTTTCTGGTAAAAATACACCCACTTTTGCTCAATGCGCGCCAATGCTACGCCGGGCAAGGAAAACGCCGCTTTGGCGGCAAACGCAAGGGCTGAACTTGGGCAGCGACACCCCCACACTGGTTCTGGGCATCGAGACCACCTGCGACGAAACCGCCGCTGCCGTGGTCGAGCGGCAGCCGGACGGCAGCGGACGCATCCTGTCCAACATCGTGCGGTCGCAGATCGATGAGCATGCGCCGTTCGGCGGCGTTGTGCCGGAAATCGCCGCTCGCGCCCATGTCGATCTGCTCGACGGGCTGATCGAACACGCCATGACGGAGGCCGGAATCGGTTTCGCGGAACTCGACGGCGTCGCGGCTGCAGCCGGACCGGGCCTGATCGGCGGGGTCATCGTCGGGCTGACCACCGCCAAAGCGATCGCGATGGTCCACAACACCCCGCTGCTCGCGGTCAATCATCTCGAGGCTCATGCATTGACGCCGCGCCTCACCGTGCCGCTCGCATTTCCCTACTGCCTGTTCCTGGCATCGGGCGGTCACACCCAGATCGTCGCCGTGCTTGGTGTCGGCAACTATGTGCGGATCGGCACCACCGTCGACGACGCGATGGGCGAAGCCTTCGACAAGGTCGCGAAAATGCTCGACCTGCCCTATCCCGGCGGCCCGCAAGTGGAACGGGCGGCGGCGACCGGCGACGCCACGCGATTCGCGTTTCCGCGGCCGATGCTGGGGCGGCGCGATGCGAATTTCTCGTTGTCCGGATTGAAAACCGCGGTGCGCAACGAGGCCAGCCGCCTGATCCCGCTGGAGCCGCAGGACATCAGCGATCTGTGCGCGAGCTTTCAGGCCGCCGTGCTGGAATCCACCGCCGATCGCATCAAGGTCGGCCTGCGGCTGTTTCACGAGCAATTCGGCCCGCCCCGTGCGCTGGTGGCGGCCGGTGGCGTCGCCGCCAATCTCGCGATTCGCGGCGCGCTTCAGGACATCGCCGCCCGTGCGCAGACCACGCTGATCGTTCCGCCGCCGTCATTGTGCACCGACAACGGCGCGATGATCGCATGGGCCGGCGCGGAACGTCTCGCGCTCGGTCTCGTCGATAAGATGGAAGCCGCCCCGCGTGCGCGCTGGAAACTCGACGAGACCACGCAGACGCCGGCGAAATTCGCCAACACTCGCGCGCGGCACTGAACAGATGACATCGTACCAGAATATTTCAGTAATCGGCGCGGGCGCATGGGGCACCGCGCTCGCCAATGCTACCGCGCGTGCCGGACGCGATGTCGTGCTCTATGCGCGTCAGGCCACGATCGCGACAACCATCCGAACCACGCGCGAAAATCCTCGGCTGCCGGGGATCAAGCTCGACGCCGACGTCGGCGTGACCGACGACCTCGCCGGCGCGGCGAAGGCCGATGCGATCCTGCTTGTGGTGCCGGCGCAGAACCTGCGCTCTGCCGCGATCGATCTCGCGCCGCATCTCGCCAAGGGCACGCCGGTTATCGTCTGCGCCAAGGGCATCGAACACGGCTCGCACAAATTCATGACCGAGATCGTTGCCGCAACGATTCCGGATGCGAAACCGGCGATCCTGTCGGGACCGAGTTTCGCCAGCGACGTGGCGCGCGGACTGCCGACGGCCGTCACCCTGGCCGCGCGCGACGAAACGCTGGCCGCGTCGCTGGTCCACGCGCTCGGCTCCGCGACGTTTCGCCCCTATCACACCACCGACGTGCGCGGCGTCGAAATCGGCGGCGCGGCCAAGAACGTGCTGGCGATCGCGGCCGGAATCGTGGTCGGCAAACAACTCGGCGCCTCGGCGCTGGCGGCACTGACGACACGCGGCTTCGCCGAACTGATGCGGTTCGGGCGCGGCCTCGGCGCGCGTGCTGAAACCATCTCGGGTCTGTCGGGATTGGGAGATCTGCTGCTGACCTGCTCGAGTCCGCAGTCGCGCAATTTTTCGCTCGGCATCGCGCTCGGGCGCGGTGCCTTACCATCGCCCGGCAAACTCGCCGAGGGACAGTTCACCGCGCCGGTGCTGGTCGAGTTGGCCGAAGCGAAGGATATCGATATGCCGGTGGCGAATGCCGTCGCGGCGATTCTCGGCGGCGCACTCACCGTCAATGAAGCGATCGAAGCGCTGATGACTCGGCCGTTCAAGGCCGAGGGATAAATACAACAGGACACGACAGATGAATTACTGGCTGGTGAAATCAGAACCCTCCACATGGTCGTGGGATCAGCAGGTCGCCAAGGGCGCCAAGGGCGAGGCGTGGACCGGCGTGCGCAACCACACCGCCAAGCTCAACATGATGAAGATGAAGAAAGGCGACCGCGCCTTCTACTATCATTCCAACGAAGGCAAGGAGATCGTCGGCATCGTCGAGATCATCCGCGAGCATTATCCCGACCCGACCGACAAGACCGGCAAGTTCGTCTGCGTCGACATCAAGGCCGACAAGCCGCTGAAGACGCCGGTTTCGCTCGAGACCATCAAGACCGACAAGAAGCTGGCGGAAATGGATCTTGTTAAGTTTTCGCGGCTGTCGGTGCAGAGCGTGAAACCCGACGAATGGAAGATGGTTTGCAAGATGGGCGGCATCTGACGGACGCGCGTCATCGCCCCTGCCGAAAGCCCTGATGGACATCAGCCTGCCCAACATCGCCGACAAGGCTGCGTTCATCCGCGACAACACGCGCTTGCGGCCGGTACCGCTGATTCCGGACATCTCGATCTTCGTTGCCGACGAGGCCGTGCCGTTGTGGCACAAGACCGAAGAGGAAATCGGCCGGGATGGCTTGCCGCCGCCATTCTGGGCGTTCGCCTGGGCCGGCGGTCAGGCGCTGGGACGCTACGTCCTCGATCATCCCGATGTGGTTGGCGGCAAACACGTGCTCGATCTCGCCAGCGGCTCCGGTCTGGTTGGCATCGCCGCGATGAAGGCCGGCGCGGCCTCTGTCGCGGTCGCGGATATCGACCCGTTTGCGCGCGTTGCCGCAGACCTGAATGCGCAACATAACGGCATTACGCTCACAATCGTCGCGCGCGATCTGCTGGCATCGCCGGGAGACGAACAGTGGGACGTTATTCTGGCTGGCGACATTTTCTACGAGCGCGACACCGCGCAACGCGCGTTCGATTTTCTGACCCGTCAGGCGCTGCGCGGGACCTCGGTCTTGATCGGCGATCCGGGCCGGAGTTATTTGCCGAAAGACAAGCTCGTGGCCGTGGCGACCTACGGCGTCCCGGTGACGCGCGATCTCGAGGATGCTGACATCAAGCATACCTCGGTGTGGAGTCTGGCTGTCCGGTAACGGCGGTGCGACAAAAGTCCTATCCTTTGGCGCTTGTCGCCCCCTCGGGCAAAAGCGCATAGTCGGGTCAATGGCAAGGACGGCATGCGACCACGTCAAATCGCAGCCGGCACGTGGAGGAAACGATGTCCGAGAAGGTGTACGATGTAGCGGCGGATTGGGCTAAACGGGCCTATATCGACAGCACCAAATACCGCGAGATGTATGCGCGCTCGATCAGCGATCCGAAGGGATTCTGGAGCGAGCAGGCCAAGCGGGTCGACTGGATCGAGCCGTTCACCAAGGTCGACAACGTCTCGTTCGAGCCCGGCAAGGTCTCGATCAAGTGGTTCGAGGACGGCGTGCTCAACGCCTCCTACAACTGCATCGACCGCCACCTCGCCACGCGCGGCGACCAGACCGCGATCATCTGGGAAGGCGACGATCCGTCGGAATCGCGCCACATCACCTATCGCGAGCTGCACGACGAAGTCTGCAAGATGGCCAACATCCTGCGGCTGCGTAACGTCAAGAAGGGCGACCGCGTCACCATCTATTTGCCGATGATTCCGGAAGCCGCTTACGCCATTCTGGCGTGCGCCCGCATCGGCGCGATCCATTCGGTGGTGTTCGGCGGCTTCTCGCCCGACTCCATCGCCGGCCGCCTTCAGGACTGCAACTCGCGCGTCATCATCACCTCCGATGAAGGCCTGCGCGGCGGTCGCACCATTCCGATGAAAGCTAATGTCGATGCCGCGATCGAGAAGGTCGGCGGCGAAGTCGACTGGGTGGTTGTGGTCAAGCGCACTGGCGGCAAGGTCGACATGAATCCGACCCGCGACGTCTGGTACCACGAAGCCGCCGCCGTGGTGGACTCTCACTGCCCCTGCGAGCCGATGAACGCGGAAGATCCGCTGTTCATTCTCTACACCTCGGGCTCGACCGGAAAACCCAAGGGCGTTCTGCACTCCACCGCCGGCTATCTGATCTTCGTCTCGATGACGCACCAGTATGTCTTCGATTATCACGACGGCGACATCTACTGGTGCACCGCCGACGTCGGCTGGGTCACCGGCCACAGCTACATTCTCTATGGACCGCTGTGCAACGGCGCGACCACGATGATGTTCGAGGGCGTGCCGAACTATCCGGACAATTCACGGTTCTGGAACGTCATCGACAAGCACAAGGTCAACATTTTCTACACCGCGCCGACCGCGATCCGCGCCTTGATGCAGGCCGGCGACGCGCCGGTGAAGAAGACCTCGCGCAAATCGCTGCGCCTGCTCGGCTCGGTCGGCGAGCCGATCAATCCCGAAGCGTGGGAGTGGTACCACCGCGTCGTTGGCGACGACCGCTGCCCGATCGTCGATACATGGTGGCAGACCGAGACCGGCGGCATCATGATCTCGCCATTGCCAGGCGCGATCGCGCAGAAGCCTGGCTCGGCGACACTGCCGTTCTTCGGCGTCGTGCCGGAGATCGTCGATGCCGAGGGCAAGGTGCTGGACGGCGAATGCAGCGGCAATTTGTGCATCGGGCGTTCGTGGCCGGGTCAGATCCGCACCGTCTATGGCGACCACGAGCGATTCGAGCAGACCTACTTCTCGACCTACAAGGGCAAGTACTTCTCCGGCGACGGCTGCCGCCGTGACGCCGATGGCTACTACTGGATCACCGGCCGCGTCGACGATGTCATCAACGTGTCCGGTCACCGCATGGGCACCGCCGAAGTCGAAAGCTCGCTGGTTGCTCACGACAGCGTGTCGGAAGCCGCCGTGGTCGGCTATCCGCACGACATCAAGGGTCAGGGCATCTATGCCTATGTCACCCTGATGGCCGGCAAGGAGCCGAGCGACGCCCTGCGCAAGGAACTGGTCGCCTGGGTCCGCAAGGACATCGGCCCGATCGCCTCGCCGGATCTGATCCAGTTCGCGCCCGGCCTGCCCAAAACCCGTTCCGGCAAGATCATGCGCCGCATCCTGCGCAAGATCGCGGAGGATGAGCCGGGAAGCCTCGGCGACACCACGACGCTGGCCGATCCGGCGGTGGTGAACGATCTGGTCAACAACCGCCAGAACAAGAAAGGCGCGTAAGCGCCCGGCCACGGCGCGGATCGATGCGCCGGTCACGTGATTGTCAGCACCGCTCGCCGCCAAATTTCGTTTTGGCGGCGAGTGTTGTTTTCAGGGCATTTACTTTGCCGGCCGTATTTTATCTGGATGCCGGAATTCGGATCGCGCCGGTGACGGGCGCTGTGGAGATTTAGGATGTTGCGGACGTTTGCGGTGGCGTTGGCCGCCACCCTCGGTTTGGGATTGATGTCGGGAACAGCCGCATTGGCGCGGCCCGATCTGGTCACGACGCCGGTCGGCTATTCACCGGGCACCATCGTGGTCAAGACCAAGGAACGCCGCCTCTATTACGTTATCGATGAAAGCCACGCGGTGCGCTATCCGGTCGGAGTCGGCAAGCGCGGCAAGGAATGGGCCGGCGCCACCCGGATCGACGGCAAGTATCGCAACCCGGCATGGTCGCCACCGGCCGACGTGAAGCACGACAATCCCTCGATCCCCGACGTGATTCCCGGCGGCGTGCCGGAGAATCCGATGGGCGTCGCAGCGATGACGCTCGCCGGCGGCGAATACGCCATTCACGGCACCAACCGCCCGAAATCGGTCGGAGGGTTCGTCTCTTACGGCTGCGTCCGGATGTACAATGAAGACATCATCGACCTGTTCGCGCGCGTCTCCGTCGGCACGCCGGTGATCGTCACTGCGCGCTGATTGGCGATAACGCCGGAATGAAAAGGCCGCGCACCAGCGCGGCTTTTTATATTTTGAAGCGGATTATTTTGACGCGATACCGCGCTCCCGGCTCGCCCGCGCGCACCAGCCGCTGCGATGGCCGCCGCCATAGCGTCGCACATGACCGGCCGAAAGAAGCGCCGATGACACATTCGGCGTCCCGCGCGTCGCGGCATCGGCGACAACGCGCCCGTTGTACTTGTCAGGACCGATATTGAAGATCGCGACATCGCCGGCGGCGAGCATTTCCTGCAGGGCGTCCCGTGCAATCTCGGCAGTTCGCGCTCCTCCGGACAATGCGCTTTCAACTCGGGCGCATCGATGCCGCGCAGCCGAACCCGCGTCATCATCTCCAATCCCGGCCACAGATGCACCCGAGCCTCAAGCGTATCGCCGTCGATGACCCGAACGACCTCGACCGGGTGGCGCGCATCCCGGTTTCCACTGCGCGCCCAAACCATGCCGTCCTGTCCGCCATCCGGCGCAACATGGGGCGCTGACGCCCCGGCGCCACGAGCGGCCACCGCTTCGGGCCAGTGGGCCGGCTTCAACGGCAGCAGCGATCCGAAGACGATCCCGAGCACAAACACACAGGCCAGCAACGCCGACGGCGAGCGGCCGAATGACATAGCTGAGCGGGACGCTAGGAACATATCCCTAGATTAGCGCAACCTATGCGATTCGCAACTGCAATCTTGGGTTGTATTGGCGTAATGCGATAGGCCGGATACTAGAAGTCGGACGCAATTCCCTTGCGTTCCCAATCGCCGTACCGGGTCGGCTCCGGTCCCTTCGGTCCCTGAATTTCCTTCTGACCCTTGAGGATATCTTCCTGCTGGCTATCGCGTTCGGCCTGGGCCCGTCGCTCGGCGGCCTCGGCCAGCGCCCGCTGCGCCTCCGGGGTAAGCGGCTTGCGCGGCGGGGCGGCCGCATCGGCGCTAGCCGGATCGGATGGGTGTGCGGGATGGTCGTTCATGCGGAAAACTCCGGACTCGGGCAACAAAGCGGAAAGCACATTCATGCGAGACCGTACTGCATGATTATTCCGCGCAACAACTGTGATCGCATGAAGGCGATTCTTACAATTGGCATATTCGGGTGTCACGGATGCGCTCTCGCCGCGACCCAGGTGTCGCCGTTGTTCCCGCCAAGTGATGTTCCGTCCGCATGAAGCCTTCGAGATTCGTCCCGCCGACCGAGGTGCCCGGCCTCGCCGCGCGTCGGATTGCCGCCGACATCCTGGACGGAGTGCTGCACAAGCGGCGCACGCTCGACGAACAGCTTGAAGGCACGGGCGCTCATCCCGGTCTGAAATCGCTGTCCGACCGCGATCGTGCACTGATGCGCCGTCTGGTCGCCACCATCCTGCGCAAGCTCGGAACTCTCGGGCATGTGCTGTCGCGGCTGCTCGATCGTGGCGTTCCGACCGACGCGCCGCGCGCGCAAAGCGCGCTACTGATCGGCGCGACTCAGATTCTCTGGATGGACGTGCCCGATCACGCCGCCGTCGATCTCTCCGTTCGTCTGGTGCAGGCCGACCGGCGCGCCGCGAAATATGCCGGCCTCGTCAACGCCGTGCTGCGCCGCTGCGCGCGCGAAGGGCACCCGCTCATCGAGGAAGTCCGCACCTCGATGATCGATTTGCCGCCATGGCTGGTGAAGCGCTGGGTCGCGCATTACGGCGAGGACAACGCGAAAGCGATGGCGGAAGCGATCGGCCATGAGCCGCCGCTCGATCTCACCACCAAATCCGACGCGGCCGCCTGGGCAACGCGGCTGCATGGCGAGGCACTCTCCACCGGAACCATCCGCACGGTGCTGCAGGGCCCGATCACCATGCTGCCCGGCTTCAGCGACGGCCAATGGTGGGTGCAGGACGCCGCCGCCGCGATGCCGGCCCGCCTGTTCGGCGATCTCAATGGCAAGACCATCGTCGATCTCTGCGCCGCGCCGGGCGGCAAGACCGCGCAACTCGCTCATGGCGGGGCAACGGTGACCGCGATCGACCGCTCGCCGGCCCGCATCGCCCGTCTCAAGGACAATCTCGCGCGCCTGTCGCTCGGGGCGACAACCGTCGTCGCCGATGCCGCCGAATGGACCGGCGATTTGTTCGACGGCGTGCTGCTCGATGCGCCATGCGCCGCCACCGGAACCATCCGGCGCCATCCCGACGTGGCGTGGCTGAAGCAGGAAAGCGACATCGGCATGCTGGCAGCCGTGCAGCAGCGGCTGCTCGCCAAAGCGGTGTCGCTGCTCAAGCCCGGCGGTACGCTGGTGTATTGCACCTGCTCGCTCGAGCCGGAAGAAGGCGAGCACGCGATTGCTGCGCTGCTCGCCGCCGAGTCCGGCGTGAAGCGGGTTCCCGTCACCGCGAGCGATGTCGCGGGCCATGCCGAACTGATCACGCCGGATGGCGATCTGCGAACGCTGCCGTGCCATCTGCCTCACGCCGATCCCCGGCTTTCCGGGCTCGACGGCTTCTACGCCGCGCGGCTGGTCAAATCCTGACGACAGCCCCGGCCTGAAGCGGCGGGCATCGGTCCGCGACAGGCTTTCCCTTGGCAGACTCTGCCCTGGCAGACCTGGCTTTTGGGCCGGACCGTGCCCCGGATAGAATGGTTCATAACCATTTTGATTCGACGACGCCATGCTGGCGTCGAATTGCGGACTCCGGCGCGGCATTTGCCTGTGCAGCCAGGGTCAACAGGGTGTGTTGCGCGCAATTCCAGACTAAAAGATTGCTTGGGGATTCCAGCGGGCAGGGCGCGTGGCAGGACGAAGACGCATTTCGAGGCTTTTGCTGGTCCGCGCCGCGCGGAAGATGATGGCGCGCGCCAGCGGCAGGTCGGTTGCGGTGTCGCGTCTGTTCCCCGGCCGCACCGATCGCCTGCTGATCGCGCCGCACGATTTGCGCACCACTGACGCCACCCGCGCCGCCGAGGTCTATTCGGGCCGCTTCGTGTTCGCCGGCAAGATCGTCACCTGCCACGGCCGCTCGGTGTTCGATCTCGATCCGCCGTCGGAGGACTGGGAGGTCGCGCTGCTCGGTTTCGGCTGGCTGCGTCATCTGCGCGCCGCCGAATCCGCCATCACCCGCGCCAACGCCCGCGCGCTGATCGACGACTGGCTGTCGAATCCGAAACGCAAGAGCGCGGTCGGGCGCCGCGCTGACGTGCTCGCGCGGCGGATCATCTCGCTGCTGTCGCAGGCGCCGCTGGTGCTCAACGACGCCGACCCCAAATTCTATCGCCGCTTCCTGCGTCATCTGTCGCGCGAAATCCGGACCCTGCGCTACACCGCGGTCGATATTGCCGACGGCCTGCCGCGGCTGCAGGTGATGATCGCGCTGTGCTACGCGTCGCTGTGCCTCGCCAACCAGAGCAAGCATATCCGCACTGCGACGCGCAAACTCTCGGACGAATTGCAGCGCCAGATCCTGCCCGACGGCGGACACATCTCGCGCAATCCCGGCGCGCTGGTGGAATTGCTGCTTGATCTTCTGCCGCTGCGGCAGACTTTTGCCGCTCGCAACATCGCGCCGCCGCAGGCACTGCTCAACGCGATCGACCGGATGATGCCGATGCTGCGGTTCTTCCGCCACGGCGACGGCTCTTTCGCGCTGTTCAACGGCATGAGCAACGCGCCGTCCGGCGTGGTGGCGACCCTGCTCGCCTATGACGACACCCACGGCACACCGATGGCGAGCATGCCGCACACCGGCTTCCAGCGTCTCGACGCCGGGCCGACCGTCATCATCGCCGATACCGGCCCGCCGCCGCCGCCGAGCGTCAGCCACGACGCCCATGCCGGCTGCCTGTCGTTCGAACTGTCGTCGGGCACCAACCGGATCGTGGTCAATTGCGGAATGCCGCCGACCGGGCGCGACAACTGGCGGGTATTCGCGCGCAGCACCGCAGCCCACTCGACGCTGACCTATCACGAGACTTCGTCATGCAAGTTCATCGAACGCTCGGCGATGAAAAAAATGCTGCAGGGCGCGCCGATCGTCTCCGGCCCCGTCAACATCGAAGCCTATCGCGAGGTAACCGAAAGCGGCACGCTGCTGACGATGTCGCATGACGGCTACCTCAGGCAATTCGGCGTCACCCACCGGCGGGTGCTGATGCTGTCCGAGGACGGCAGCCGGATCGACGGCGAAGACACGATCGCCAAGCGCCCCGGCGCGGCATTCAAGGGCGGCGCCGACGACTATACGCTGCGCTTCCATCTTCATCCGTTCGTCAAGGCGAGCCGCCTCAGTGACGGCCGCGGTGTGATGCTGGTTCTGCCCAATCGCGACGTCTGGACCTTCGAGGCCGCCAGCGAAAGGGTTGATCTGGAGGACAGCGTGTATCTGGCAGGCTCCGATGGAGCGCGACGAACCTCGCAGATCGTCATCCGCCAGAACGCCCGGCAGGTTTCGACCATCCGCTGGAATTTCATCCGTTCGTCGGCATCTGCCTCGGCCACCGTGGCCCGCCGCGACGCGCGTCGCGAGCCGGAATTACCGCTCTGATCGAGAGCGCCCGGCGCGCGAGAAAACCGCTTGGCAACGGGTCAATATGGTTTTGCCGCGCCGGAATTCGTGCTACGCGGCAGCCTCAACATCTGGGACCGATCTGATGACCGACCATCCGCGCCGGGTGACCCGCGCATTGCTTTCCGTTTCCAATAAATCAGGCCTGATCGAGTTTGCCCGAGCTCTCGCCGGGCACGGTGTCGATCTCGTTTCGACCGGCGGCACCGCCAAGGCGATCGCCGAAGCCGGGCTGAAGGTCACCGACGTGTCGGACCTGACCGGGTTTCCGGAAATGATGGATGGCCGGGTCAAGACACTGCATCCCAAGGTCCATGGCGGTCTGCTCGCGATCCGCGACAACGCCGATCACGCCAAGTCGATGAAGGATCACGGCATCGCGCCGATCGATCTTCTGGTGGTCAATCTCTATCCCTTCGAGGCAACCGTCGACCGTGGCGCCAGCGAAGAGGATTGCATCGAGAATATCGACATCGGCGGCCCGGCGATGATCCGCGCCGCCGCGAAAAACCACGACGACGTCGCCGTGGTGGTCGAGGCCAGCGACTATCAGGCAGTGCTCGACGAACTCGCCGCCAGCAACGGTGCGACCACGCTCGGTCTGCGCAAGCGGCTGGCCGCAAAAGCCTATGCCCGCACCGCCGCTTACGATGCGGCGATTTCGAACTGGTTCGCCGATCGCCTCAAGATCACCGCGCCGGATTTCCGCGCCGTTGGCGGCAAACTGATCCAGGCGCTGCGTTACGGCGAGAACCCGCACCAGCAGGCGTCATTCTACAAGACGCCGGACCGCCGCTTCGGCGTCGCCACCGCGCGCCAGCTTCAGGGCAAGGAGCTGTCCTACAACAACATCAACGACACCGATGCCGCCTATGAATGCATCGCCGAGTTCGACGCCAGGCGCACGGCGGCTTGCGTCATCGTCAAGCATGCCAATCCGTGCGGCGTCGCCGAGGGCGCTGACCTCTCAGAAGCCTATCGCAAGGCGCTGGCCTGCGATTCCACGTCGGCTTACGGCGGCATCATTGCATTCAACCGCACGCTCGATGCGGATGCGGCGAACGCAGTGGCCGGAATTTTCACCGAGGTGATTATCGCGCCCGACGCCACCGACGAGGCCATCGCCATCATCGGCAAACGGAAGAATCTACGGCTGCTGCTCGCCGGCGGCCTGCCCGATCCGCGCGCGCCGGGACTGACGGCCAAGACCGTCGCCGGTGGACTTCTGGTTCAGGGCCGTGACAACGCGGTGGTCGACGACATGACGCTCAAGACCGTCACCAAGCGGGCGCCAACCGATGCCGAACTGCGCGACCTGCGCTTCGCCTTCCGCGTCGCCAAGCACGTGAAATCCAACACCATTATTTATGCGAAGGATCTCGCCACCGTCGGCATCGGTGCCGGCCAGATGAGCCGGGTCGATTCCGCGCGCATCGCCGCGCGCAAGGCCGAGGACGCCGCGAAGGAACTGGGGCTCGCCGCGCCGATGACCAAGGGCTCGGTGGCGGCGTCGGACGCGTTCTTCCCGTTCGCCGATGGCCTGCTGGTCGCGATCGAAGCCGGTGCGACCGCGGTGATCCAGCCCGGCGGATCGATGCGCGACGACGAAGTCGTCAAGGCCGCCGACGAGCACGGCATCGCCATGGTGCTGACCGGCACGCGGCACTTCAAGCACTGAGCCCAGTCTTTCAGTTTGTCATGGCCGGACTTGTTCCGGCCGTCCCGATTCACGTGGCACAGGGCCTTCCCAAGCGAGATGCCCGGGACAAACCCGGGCATGACATCGAGTACGCCGCAGCAGTTCCGCACGGCGCACCGCGCCTTCCAACCTTGGAGAGTTACGCCCGTGCTGTCTGCACCCGTGACAGCAGCGCCAGGCCGGCGAGGAAGAACACGATCAGCACCGCCATGCCGGCCTTCTGGCTCATGGTGACGGCAGTGACGATCGAGACCACCAGCGGCGCCATGAAAGACGTCACTTTTCCGGACAGCGCGAACAACCCGAAATATTGCGTGATGCGATCCTTCGGCGCGAGCCGGATCAGCAGCGTGCGCGACGCCGCCTGCAACGGCCCTGCGGCCATGCCGATCAGGAAGCCGAGCGCGAGATAAGCTTTCTCCGCGGGTGCTGCGAACAGGCCGCCGCCCGGCACCGGCGGCGCAACCTTGACGACGAAGAACAGCGTGTCGCGATCGATCGACAGGATCGCGGCAATCGCCGCCAGCAGAATGATCATGCTTCCGGCGATCACTTTCTTCGGACCGAACAGATCGTCGAGCTTGCCGCCGAGCCATGCACCGATGGTGCCGGAAAACGCCAGCAGGATTCCGAACGTCCCGATCTGGATAGTGTGCCAGCCGAACGTGCCCGCCGCATAGATGCCGCCGAACGCGAACAGTGCCACCAGCGCATCGGTGTAGACCATGTTGGCGATCAGGAACGTCGCCATCACCGGATTGCCCGGCAATGATGTCAGCGTTTCGCGCAATTCACGCAAGCCTTCGCGCACCGCGCCAAGCGCGGGTTTCTTTGCCGCGACATCCGGCGTTAACAGGAACATCGGCAGCACGAAGATCATGAACCACAGTCCGGTCAAAGGTCCGGTGATGCGGTCGCCTTCATGGGTTGCGGGATCGAGCCCGAACAGCGGCGTAAAGCCGAACAGCGTTTTTCCGGTGTCGGCATTCGCGGCGAGAAAGCCAAGCACGATCACAAGGCTGAGAATGCCGCCGATATAGCCCGTTGCCCACCCGGTGCCGGACAGCCGGCCGATTTTTTCCGGCGGCACCAGTGTCGGCATCATCGCATTGTTGAACACCGTGGCGAATTCGACGCCGATGGTGGCGATGCCGAATGCGATCAGCAGCGGCAGGATCACCGACGGATCGCCGGGTTTGCCGATCCACATGATCGACGATCCGATCACCAACAGCGTGCCAAATGCCGCGATCCACGGCTTGCGCCGGCCACCGGCATCGGCGATCGCGCCGAGAACAGGCGACATGATCGCGATGACCAGGCCGGCCGCAGCGGTCGCAAAGCCCCACAGCGACTGTCCGGTCGCCGGATTCGACGCCACATGGGTGGCGAAGTATGGCGCGAAAACGAATGTCGTGATCAGGCTGAAGTAAGGCTGTGCGGCCCAATCGAACAAAACCCAGCCCAATACGGCCGAACGGGGAGGATATGTTCGCGCAGATGCCGCGCCGCGATCGTCCAACGCGCCGGTCCGCGCCATTCGTGATGCTCCTGCCCGAATCAGCGGGGGCATATCCTCCGCGACGCCGAAAGCATATATAGCCCCGGCATCATTGCTATCGGCTTTTTGCCTAAGACCGTTTGCCGGAGTCGCTTATGGGATCGTTCTCCGTTATCCGCGCTGGCCTGACCGCGATCGTCGTTGCCGCCACCTTGGTGTGTGCGGGGCACGCACAGGATTCGCGACACGGCTTCTATACGCCGCCTGCGCTCGGCACCATCAAGCCGGTACCGGCACAACACGGAATGGTTGTAGCGCAGGAAAAGATCGCCGCACGAATCGGCGCGGACGTTCTGTCGCGCGGCGGCAACGCGGTCGATGCGGCGGTCGCGACCGGTTTCGCAATGGCCGTGACCTATCCCCGCGCCGGCAACATCGGCGGCGGCGGCTTCATGATGATCCATCTCGCCAAGGACAACCAGGACATCGCGCTCGACTATCGCGAGACGGCGCCCGCCGCCGCCACCCGCGACATGTTTCTCGGCGCCGACGGCAAGCCGGATCCGGCGAAATCGCGCAGCAGCGCACTCGGCATCGGCGTGCCGGGCACAGTCGCGGGTCTCTCACTCGCGCTGGAAAAATACGGTTCGGGAAAATTCTCCCTGCGCGACCTGCTGATGCCGGCGATCGATCTGGCGCGCGACGGGTTCATTGTCGCCGACGATACAGGCGATACCTTGCCGGACTGGCACAAGCGGCTGGCGAAGCGGCCCTCAAGCCGATTCATTTTCTCGCGGCCCGACGGCTCATCGCTTGTTGCAGGCGACCGGCTGATCCAGACCGATCTCGCCGCGACGCTGGAGGCGATTGCCGCGCAAGGTCCGCGCGGATTCTATGAAGGACCAGTCGCGGACAAGCTCGCTGCCGGCATTCGCGCCGCCGGCGGCATCATCACGACCGACGATCTCAAGGCTTATCACGCGGTGACGCGACAGCCGGTGCGCGGCAGCTATCGCGGCTATGACATTGTCTCGATGCCACTCCCGTCTTCCGGAGGGACCGTCCTGCTGGAGACGTTGAACATTCTCGAAGGCTACAAGCTGCACGAAATGGGCGCCGGCTCGGTCGACACGCTTCATGTCATGATCGAAGCGATGAAGCGCGCTTATGCCGACCGCGCGCGCTATCTTGGCGATCCCGCCTTCGTCAATGCGCCGCTCGCCCAACTGACCGCGAAAGACTATGCCGCGCGCCAGCGCGCCTCGATCGACATGACCGAGGCAACGCCGGCGGCGAAGCTGCCGGTGACGCCGCAACGCGAAGGCAGCAACACCACGCATTTCTCCGTGGTCGATCGCGAGGGCAACGCGGTGAGCAACACCTACACGCTGAATTTCAGTTACGGCCTCGGCCTCGTGGCCGAGGGCACCGGCGTGCTGCTTAACAACGAGCTTGACGATTTCACCGCCGCGCCCGGCGCATCGAACGCCTACGGTCTGGTCGGCTTCGAAGCCAATCTGCCCGGCCCCGGCAAGCGGCCGCTGTCGTCGATGACGCCGACCATCGTGCTCAAGGACGGTAAGCCGGTTCTGGTTACCGGCTCGCCGGGCGGCAGCCGCATCATCTCCACGGTGCTGCAGGTTGTCGTCAATGTGCTCGATCATCACATGAACGTCGCCGCTGCGGTCGCCGCGCCACGGTTGCATCACCAATGGTTGCCGGATGAAGTGCGCGTCGAGCACGGATTTCCCGCCGATGTTCTCGATGCGCTTAAGGCGAAAGGGCACACCATCGCGATGCCGCTCGGCCAGACCTCGGCCAACTCGATTGCGGTCACCGCCGACGGGCTGCTCGGTGCCGCCGACCCGCGCACCCGCGGCGCGGAAGCAGCGGGTTACTAGGCGGCCGCGAGCAACCTAACGCCCGACCTGATACGGCCCGCCCTTTTCCAGCGCTTGATTATAGGCGGGCCGCGCATGAATCCGTTCAAGAAACGCCATCGCCTTCGGACGGGTTTTGTCGAGACCGCCGCGCGCGGTCGCAGCTTCCAGTGGAAAGCTCATCTGGATATCGGCAGCGCTGAATTCGTTGCCGGCGAACCATTCGCTTTTCGTTAGTTCGCTTTCCCAGAATCCGATGTGCTGTCTCAGCTGCGGATCGACGACCGTCGCGAGCACCTTGCCGAACGCCATCTTCATCATCGGGCGCATCAGCGCCGGCGCCCGCTTCGGGATCACGGTGAACAGCAGCTTTTGCACCAGCAGCGGCATCGCCGAGCCTTCGGCGTAGTGGAGCCAGTAGGTGTAACGCAGACGCTCCGGCGTTCCCGGTGGCGGGATCAGGCGGCCATTGCCGTACGTCTCGACGATGTACTCAACGATCGCGCCGGACTCGGCGATGGTGTTGCCGTTGTCGGTGATGACCGGCGATTTACCGAGCGGATGAATCGCACGCAGTTCTTTCGGCGCGAGCATCGACGGCTGGCGCTGATAGCGCACGATCTCGTAGGGCACGCCGAGCTCTTCGAGCAGCCACAACACCCGCTGTGAGCGCGAATTATTCAGATGATGAACCGTGAGCATCGCGCGTTCCTTGTGCCACCATGGCCACGGAAACCGTGACAGTCGGCAGGATTGATGTCGAGCCGGGATCGGGGCGACCTGCGCCGATATTTTATCCGGGTATTATTGACAGGATAATTTTACCCGGGTAAATATTGATCTGGTCGAATTCCCGAGGATTATCAATGCACCCGCCCGCCTCCCACATCATTGCCTTCGATGGCGACCGCCGCATCGCTTCCGGCCCGCTCCGGGAGGTCGCGGCGGCAGTCAAGGGAGCGCTCGCCCACAACCCCGACCTCGCACCGCTGATGTTCACCGTCAACACCAGCCGTCCGGTCGAAATCGATTTTCGCGGCAGCCTCGCCGATGTGCTGGCCCGGCTGCCGGACGATAGTCACGACGGCGCGGGCGCGGCCCCGGAAGAAGCACCGCCGATGCGCGGACCGGGACGTCCGAAGCTCGGCGTGGTCGCGCGGGAAATCACGCTGCTGCCGCGGCACTGGGAATGGCTCGGCGCGCAGTCCGGCGGCGCATCGGTTGCGATCCGCAAACTGGTCGACGACGCACGCAAGGCGACGTTCGACAAGGATCGCGTGCGTCAGGCGCAGGAATCGGCCTATCGTTTCATGGCGGCGATGGCCGGCAACAAGCCGCACTATGAAGACGCATTGCGCGCGCTCTATGCCGGCGACGCCTCGCGCTTCGGTTCGCTGATCGCATCGTTGCCCGCTGACATCCGCGATCACAGCGCACGTCTGGCCGAATTGGCGCTCGGCAGCCCGCGGTCAACCGCGACCTGATCGATACGCCGCACCGAGCAATCCCGGATATCGGAACGAGCCCGCAGTGATCGTGGGCTCGTTTTGCCGCGCGCTCACTATAGCCGATAAAGATCTGCCTCAATTCCAAAATGATATCTTGATCCTCCACCAATCACCAAGACCTTAGTTGCTGAAAGAGCTATCTTATTTGATTTTCTGCTCATCTGCCGATTTCGCTCAAAGTTCTCTCACGTTGACAGTTCTAAAATAGAACTTTATTGCTGACCCTCATCGAGACCAAAAAACTAATGAGGGAGACACGTCGATGCTCAGGAAATCCGCTTTGGCGGCGCTGCTCGCTACCGCGCTTTGCGCACCCGCTTTGGCCGGCAATGCGCCGGGCGTCACCGCGACCGAGATCAAGGTCGGCGCGATCTTCCCCTTCAGCGGCCCGGCCTCGGCGCTGGGCAATGTCGGCAAGGCGCTGATCGCCTATGTCAACCTGATCAACGACAAGGGCGGTGTGAACGGCCGCAAGATCGACCTCATCACGGCCGACGACGCCTACAGCCCGCCGAAGACTGTCGAGCACGCTCGCCGTCTCGTTGAATCTGACGAAGTCGCTTTCATGTTCTCGACGCTGGGCACGCCGGGCAATCTGGCGATCGCGAAATATCTCGCCGCCAAGAAGGTCCCGCAGACCTTCATCGTCACCGGCGCGGCGCGCTTCACCGACGCCAAGACCTATCCGCTGATCACCACGGCGCTGCCGAGCTACGACACCGAGTCGAAAGCCTATGCGCGCTACATCGCCAAGGACTTTCCTGACGCAAAGATTGCGATCCTCTACCAGAATGACGATCTCGGCCGCGATTTCGTCGCGGGCTTCAAGTCGGAATACAATGACGCCTTCGACAAGAAGGTGGTGACCTCAAGTTACGAGGTCAGCCAGCCGACCATCGACTCGCAAGTGATGTCGCTGAAGAGCACGGGAGCTTCGGTGCTGCTGTTTGCCGGCACGCCGAAATTCGCGGCGCAGGCGATCCGCAAGACTCATGAATCCGGCTGGAAACCGCTGTTCATCACCAATCTGGTGTCGAGCTCGATCTCGTCGGTGCTGACGCCGGCCGGTCTCGATATCTCCAAGGGCGTGGTGACCGCAACCTATCGCAAGGACGTCGACGATCCGCGCTGGGCGGATGACGCCGGCGTCAAGCAGTACAAGGCGTTCATGGAGAAATACATGCCGGGCGCCGATATATCCGAGAGCAACTACTTCACCGGCATGCATCAGGGCGTCGTTCTCGAAGCCCTGCTGAAACAATGCGGCAACGACCTGTCGCGCGAAAACATCGCCAGGCAGGCCCGCAACATCAAGGGGCTGGCGTTGCCGCTGTCACTGCCCGGCATCGTCATGAACACCAGCGCCACCAACAACAAGGTCTATACCCAGCTCAGCCTGCAGCGCTGGAACGGCAAGGCCTGGGACCTCTTCGGCGGCATCATCAACGACGACTCCGAATAACGAGAGCCTGTGACGTGGCCGGCGCAATCGCGATTGATGTTGCCGGCCATGCGGCCATAATCGAGTTCACCCAAGGAGAACGACCGTGACCAAGCGCAATGCAACGGCCGCCGTGATCGGCGCCGGCGACTTCATCGGCGGCGAGATCGCCAAGAAGTTCGCCTCCGAAGGCTTCACGATTTTCGCGGGCCGCCGCAACGGCGACAAGCTAGCACCGCTAGTGAAAGAGATCGAAGCGGCCGGCGGCGAAATTCACGCCCGCTCGCTCGATGCGCGCAAGGAAGATGAAATCGTGTCGTTCCTCAACGACGCCGACAAGCACGCGCCGCTCGAAGTCTGCATCTTCAACATCGGTGCCAACGTCAATTTCCCGATCCTCGACACCACCGAGCGCGTTTTCCGCAAGGTCTGGGAGATGGCCTGCTACTCCGGCTTTCTTGCCGGGCGCGAAGCGGCGCGCCTGATGGTGCCGCGCGGCCAGGGCAACATCTTCTTCACCGGCGCGACCGCCAGCCTGCGCGGCGGCTCCGGTTATGCGGCGTTCGCCAGCGCCAAATTCGGACTGCGCGCGGTGGCGCAATCGATCGCTCGTGAACTCGGCCCCAAGAACATCCACGTCGCCCATCTTGTGATCGATTCCGGCGTCGATACCGAATGGGTGCGACAGCGCCGTATCGAGGCTCTGGGGCCCGATGCGCTCAACAATCCCGACCTCTTGATGCCGCCGTCGTCGGTTGCCGAATCCTACTGGCAGCTTTACCGGCAGCCGCGCAGCGCCTGGACTTTCGAGATGGAGATTCGCCCGTTCGGCGAAAAGTGGTAGAATAGATCGATCCTGCCTTTTCTCCCTGCTCATTCATTCAAAACACTCGGCAAGAAGTGGAGCTGTCATGCGAATTCTGGTGATCGGCGCCGGCGCGACCGGCGGTTATTTCGGCGGCCGGATGTTGCAGGCCGGAGGTGACGTCACCTTTCTGGTCCGCGAAAAACGCGCGGCGTTGCTGGCCCGGCAAGGTCTCATCATCAAGAGCCCGCTCGGCGATGTCACGCTGCCCAATCCGCCCACCGTTACCGCCGGACACATCAAGGCGCCCTACAACGTCATCCTGCTGAGTTGCAAGGCCTACGATCTCGACGATGCGATCGCATCGTTCGCGCCGGCGGTTGGCCCCGACACCGTAATCATCCCGGTGCTCAACGGCATGACGCATCTCGATGTGCTGGACGCGAAGTTCGGCAAGGCCCGCGTGATGGGCGGACAATGCGCCATCGCCGCGCAGCTCGACGACAAAGGCGTGATCCACCACTTCATTCCGATGCTGTCGCTGTCGTTCGGCGAACGTGACGGCGGGATCAGCGACCGCGCGCGGGCGATTGCGGCCGCTCTCAAAGGCGAGGCCTTCGAGGCCACCGCCAGCGACACCATCATGCAGGAGATGTGGGAGAAATGGATCTTTCTCGCCACGCTCGCCGGCGCGACCTGCATGATGCGGGCGCCGGTCGGCAAGATCGTCAGCTCACCCGGCGGCGAAGCGTTTATTCGCGGCGTGCGCGATGAAATCGCGTCCATCGCGAAAGCGGCGGGTCATGAACCCCGCCCGGCCCTTATCGCGCGCACCGAAGCGATGCTGTTCGACAAGAACTCAACCCTCACCGCGTCGATGCTGCGCGACATCCAGGGAAATTCGCGCATCGAGGCCGATCACATCGTCGGCGACCTGATCGTCCGCGCCGAAGCGGCCAGGCCCGCGCTCGACGTGCCGCTGCTGCGCGTCATTTACACGCACCTGAAAACCTACGAAGCCCAGCGCGGCTGACCGTCACCCCATCCGGCCGGAGGAGCGACAAAGGCCGCCCAAGGGCGGCCTTTCGTTCATCACATCACGCTTTTCAGCAAGTTTTTAGATCGCCAAGAAATTTCTGGAGCGGGCGAAGGGATTCGAACCCTCGACCCCGACCTTGGCAAGGTCGTGCTCTACCCCTGAGCTACACCCGCATCGCAGAGAATTGTGGCGCGTCATCCGCGCCGCCGGGCAAACCTATGCCAAAAGCGGCGGTGCATTGCAACAGCCAGACTCCTGACGGGACCGTCTATTTTCGGCACCCTAGCCCATAAATCCGGTGTTCCGAGCAAAATTCGCCCCGATTGCCACGGATTGAAAATCCGGCGCCCCGCCGCCACTTATCCTGCTGGCTGTGCTAGAACCACGGCCATTCAGCAAAATGGCTGGCAGGCGAGGGATCACGTGACAATTATTGACCAGGGCAACGGAGCCGCGGCGGGCGCATCGCCGGATCTGATCAAGGACACCACCACACAAACTTTCGTGCAGGATGTCATTGAGGAATCGAAGCACCAGCCGGTCCTGATCGACTTCTGGGCGCCATGGTGCGGCCCGTGCAAGCAGCTAACCCCGATTCTGGAAAAGGCGGTTCGCGCCGCCAAGGGCCGGGTGAAACTTGTCAAAATGAACATCGACGAGCATCCCGCGATCCCCGGCCAGATGGGAATCCAGTCAATCCCGGCGGTGATTGCCTTCGTCAACGGCCAGCCGGCCGACGGTTTCATGGGCGCGGTTCCGGAAAGCCAGATCGCTGCCTTCATCGACAAGCTGACCCAGGGCATGCCTGCCATGGACGGATCGGCCGATCTTCTGGCCGAGGCCGAAGCGGCGCTGAACGAAGGCGATGCCGCGACCGCCGCCTCGCTCTATGCGCAGGCGCTGAGCGAGGATTCCTCCAGCATTCCGGCGATCGCCGGTCTTGCGCGCTGTTATGTCGTCACCGGCGCGCTCGATCAGGCCAAACAGACGCTCGGCATGGTTCCGGAATCGAAGCGCAGCGACGCGGCGATTTCGGCAGTGCAGACCATGCTCGATCTCGCCGAGCAGGCGCAGGCTGTCGGCCCGGTCTCCGAACTTGAGCAGAAGGTCGCCGCCAATCCGCTCGATCATCAGGCGCGCTTCGATCTCGCCACCGCGCTCAACGCCGGCCACAAGCGCGCCGAAGCAGCGGATCATCTGCTTGAGATTGTCAGGCGCGACCGCAAGTGGAACGACGATGCCGCGCGCAAGCAGCTCCTCCAGTTTTTCGAAGCATGGGGCGGCGATGACGACGCAACCGTCGATGCCCGAAAGCGTTTGTCCACCATCCTGTTTTCGTGAGCATCGAAGCGGGACACGTGAGGGTGCGGATGCCGATCAATTCCGAATACCGCGGACCCGGCGATCTTCCCGAGATCATCCCGGTATTTCCCCTGCCCGGTGCCCTGCTGCTGCCGCGCGGGCAGATGCCGCTGAATATCTTCGAGCCGCGCTATCTGGAAATGATCGACGACTCGCTGCGTGACGGTCATCGCATGATCGGCATGATCCAGCCCGACACCGCGCATTCGCGCAGCGAAGCGGTGCCGTCCTTGTTCAAGGTCGGCTGCGTCGGCCGGATCACGCAGTTCGCGGAAACCGGCGACGGGCGCTACATTCTCGAACTGACCGGCATCGCCCGCTTCAAAGTCGTGGAAGAACTTTCGGTGCTGACGCCCTATCGCCAGTGCAAGGTCGATTTCTTTCCCTTCGTCGACGATTTCGTCGCGCGAAAGGGTGAGGACGATGTCGACCGCGACGCTGTGCTCCATGCGCTGACGCGCTTTCTCAAGGCCAACCAGCTCAAGGTGGACTGGGACGGCATCAACAGCGCGCCCAATGAAGCACTTGTCAACGCGCTGGCGATGATGTCGCCCTACGGCACCGCGGAGAAGCAGGCGCTTCTGGAAGCGCCGGACCTGAAAACCCGCGCCGAAATCCTGATCGCGGTCACCGAGATGGATCTCGCCAAGAAGAAAACGTCCGGCGACCCGCCGCTGCAGTGACCTGCATCACCGCCGGTCGCGGCCGCTGCCATCTGTTTTTCCGACGCAATTTGTTGCACAGTAGCGTAATCATCTGCGTTCACAAGGATACGGCCGGATATGACCATGACGCCTCCCGAACGGCCCGAAGCGGCCGTCGACCCGAAGCTTCTTGAAATTCTGGTCTGTCCGCAAACCAAAGGTCCACTGGAGTTCGACAGCGTGCGGCAGGAGCTGATCTCGCGCTCGGCCAAGCTCGCTTATCCGATCCGCGACGGCATTCCGATCATGCTGCCGGAAGAAGCGCGCCCCATCGAGTGATCGTATCGCGCGCAGCCCTTGCCTCATCCTGAGGAGCACGCTCTTGCGTGCGTCTCGAAGGGTGAGGCGCATGATCTAATTCCAGCGCCCATGGTTCGAGACGGCGCTGACGCGCCTCCTCACCATGAGGCTATGTGATCGTTGAAGACTACAGCGCTTCGCCCTTGAGCAATCGCGGCACTTCGCCGGACAGACCCGCGGCCTGGCGGATGAACGCGCTTTTCAGCGGCGGCAGCCGATCGACCACGCCGAGACCGATGTCGCGCACGGTGCGGAGCAGGGTCGAGTGGTTCGAGAACAGGAAGTTGAGCGAGTTGGTGGCGACACCCATCGCCATGGTGTCGAACCGCCGCCAGCGCTGATAGCGCTCCAGCACATCGGCTTGCCCCGGATCGATGCCGATACGCGCGGCGTCGACAACGACTTCGGCCAGCGCCGCGATGTCCTTGAGGCCCATGTTGAGGCCCTGGCCTGCAATCGGATGAATGACGTGCGCGGCATCGCCGACCAGCGCGAGGCGTTCGGCAATGAAGGAGCGCGCGACGAAATAGCCGAGCGGAAACGCGCGCGGCTTGTCCAGCGCCGCGATCTCACCGAGATGCAGACCGAAACGTGTTTCCAGTTCAGCTTTGAATTCATCCTCCGGCAGCGCAACGATGCGCGCGGCGTCGCTGCGTTTCTCGGTCCACACCAGCGACGAGCGGTTGCCTTTCAGCGGCAGGATCGCGAACGGACCGGCGGGCAGGAAATGCTCTTCGGCGCGGCCCTGATGATCGCGCTCATGCCCGACAGTGACGACGATGCCGGACTGGTCATAGTCCCAGCCGTTGGTCAGGATGCCGGCGCGCTCGCGCAGCCGCGACCGCGCGCCGTCGGCGGCCACCAGCAGGCTCGCCTCGACGACATTGCCGTCGCTGAACGTCACCTTGATCCCGTCGGGACGTGACTCATAGTCCGACACCGCAACCGCGCGCAGTTCGACGCCGTCCTGCTCGGCGCGCTGCGCCAGTGCATCGATCAGATGGCGGTTCTCGACCATGTGCGCGAACGGCTCGCCCGGCGCAACATCCCCGGAGAAGGTGAGAAAGGTCGGCCGCACCGCATCTTCAAGGCGACTGTCGGTCACGACCATATCGAGGATCGGTTGCGAGCCTTCGGCCACCGCATCCCACACCCCGATGGTCTCGAACAACCTCCGACACGCTGCGACAATGGCTGAGGCGCGCGGGTCCCGGCTCGGACGCGTCGCCAGCGCCGGATCGGCGACGATCACCGGCGCGTCGGGCCCGAGGCCCTGACGCAGCGCCAGGGCCAGCGCCAGACCGGCGAAAGCGCCGCCCGCGATCACGATAGCTCGTTGTGCCGCCATGGTTTCCCGTTACCTGATCCGATTTCGCATCAGCGCCCTTGCCTCGCACCGGGCTTTAAGTGAAATACGCGGGAGCCGGGCGCGGTTCCTGCACCGGCGCCTTCTAGCAGAGTTGGGCTGCCGCGGAAACCGTGCCTCCTGTCGCGATCGTGGCACTCACTTCGAGACTTCAGCGAGACCATTTGATGTCGAAAAGCCTGATCGACCTGATTTCCATTCTCGACATCGAGCCGCTCGAGGAGAACCTGTTCCGCGGCCTCAGCCCGAAGACGCGATGGCAACGGGTGTTCGGCGGGCAGGTGATCGGACAGGCGCTCGTGGCCTCATGCCGCACCGTCGAAGGACGGATGCCGCATTCGCTGCATTGCTATTTCATCCTGCCGGGCGATCCGCAAATTCCGATCATCTATCAGGTCGAGCGGCTGCGCGACGGCAAGAGCTATTCGACCCGCCGCGTCACCGCCATCCAGCACGGCCAGGCGATCTTCTCGATGATGGTGTCGTTCCATGTCGACGAGCAAGGCTCGCTCGATCATCAGGACAAGATGCCCGACGTGCCGCCGCCGGAAAAACTCACGGCGGAAGCGCTGTCGAAGGAATCCTTCGGACAGATGCCGGAATTCATCCGCCGCTATTACGAGTCCGATCGTCCGATCGAATTGCGGCCGGTCGAATACAAGCGCTACTTCGGCGAGAAGATTCCGGACGGAAAGATCAATCTCTGGGTCCGCACCGCCGCGAAATTGCCGGACGATCCGGCGCTGCACCTGTGCGCGCTCGCTTACGCCTCCGACTTCTCGCTGCTCGACGCGGTGATGGCGCGCTACGGCCGCACCCTGTTCGACAGCCGGGTGATGCCGGCGAGCCTCGACCACGCGATGTGGTTTCACCGCCCGTTCCGCGCCGACGAATGGCTTCTCTACAGCCAGGACAGCCCGAACGCCCGCAACGGACGCGGCCTGACCCGCGGCCTGATCTTCAAGCCGGACGGCACGCTGGTGGCATCCGTAGCTCAGGAAGGCTCGGTCCGCGAACGGCGCGAGACCCCGGACAAGGCCTAGAATTCTAGAATTGAAGCTAAAGGCCCGACACCCCGAAGGTCCGCCGATCGCTCGCAATGACGACTGTTGCCGAATCTCCCGGCCCGCTGCATTTATCGCAAGCAACGAACCTGCCTGACCGTTGTGCGCCTTGCCAAGTTGATCGGCACAGGTAGAAGTGTGACCCGTGTGCCGGCCGGTCGCCGGTGTCCGCACCAGGGGCCGCGCCATGAAACTCGTCACTGCGATCATCAAACCCTTCAAGCTCGACGAGGTCCGGGTCGCACTCACCGCGATCGGCGTTCATGGCATGACCGTCACCGAGGTCAAGGGCTACGGCCGCCAGAAGGGCCACACCGAAATCTATCGCGGCGCCGAGTATGTCGTGAATTTCCTGCCCAAGCTGCGGATTGAAATCGCGGTCTCGTCGGAATTGGCCGACCAAGCCGTGCAGGTCATCACCGCCGGCGCGCGCACCGGACAAATCGGCGACGGCAAGGTGTTCGTGACGCCGATCGAAAGCGCGGTGCGCATCCGCACCGGAGAGACCGACAGCGACGCGCTCTGATTTCATGATTTCAACGGTGCATCCAAGACACCGGGTTTTTCAGACAGGAATTACGGGCCGGGGGACACCATGATGACCAAACTGCCGCGACGCGCCGCCAGCAAAACAGCTGCGGCCGCACTCACCGCGATCTTCGCCCTGACATTCGCCGCATCGGCCTTCGCGCAGACTGCGGCTCCGCCCGCGCCCTCCACAATCGATCCCGCCGACACCGCATGGATGATCGTCGCCACCGCTTTCGTGCTGATGATGACGGTCCCCGGCCTCGCGCTGTTTTACGCGGGCATGGTGCGCAAGAAGAACGTGCTGGCGACGATGGCGCAAAGCCTCGCGGCGGTGGCGATGATTTCGATCCTGTGGGTCGTCTACGGTTACAGCCTGGTGTTCACCGGCGACGGCGCGGCGATCGGCACGCTTGAGCGCGTCATGCTATCCGGCATGACCATGACCGGCGTCAACGCAGCGGCGAAAACGATTCCTGAAGCGCTGTTCGTGCTCTACCAGATGACCTTCGGCGTGATTACGGTGGCGCTGATCGCGGGCTCGGTCGCCGACCGGATGCGGTTTTCATCCTACATGTTGTTCTGCGCCGGCTGGTTCACGCTGGTCTATGTGCCGCTAGCGCACTGGGTCTGGGGCGGCGGCTTTCTCGGCCAGGCCGGCGTGCTCGATTTCGCCGGCGGCCTCGTGGTCCATCTCAGCGCCGGCACCGCGGGCCTCGTCGCCTGTCTGATGATGGGCAGCCGCCGCGGTTACGGTTCGGAAAATCTCGCGCCCTACGATTTGTCGCTGGCGGTGATCGGCACCGGCCTGTTGTGGGTCGGCTGGTTCGGCTTCAACGGCGGCTCGGCGCTGCAAGCCAATTCGCGCGCGGTGATGGCGATCATGTCGACGCATCTGGCCGCCTGCGCCGGTGCGCTGATCTGGAGCGCGCTGGAATGGGTAACACGCCGCAAGCCGTCGGTGCTTGGCATGGTTTCGGGCGCAGTGGCCGGCCTCGGCACCATCACGCCGGCATCGGGTTTCGTATCGCCGGGTGCGGGCATCGTGATCGGCCTGGTCGCCGGTGCGGTGTGCTTCTGGGCCTGCACCAGCCTCAAGCATCGTTTCAAATACGATGACACCCTCGACGTGTTCGGCATCCACGGCATCGGCGGATTGATCGGCACGCTGTTCGTCGGCGTCTTCGCCTCAAGCGCGATCGGCGGTGTCTCGGGCCTGCTGGAAGGCAATCCGCGCCAGCTGCTGCTGCAGTTTTACGGAGTCGCGGTGACGCTGGTCTGGACGGCGGGCGTGACCTTCGTCCTGCTCAAGGCGATCGACCTCATGGTCAAGATCCGGGTCTCGCGCGAGAGCGAGGTCGAGGGTCTCGACATCACCCAGCACGGCGAAGCGCTCCAGTAACCGGACGACACCGTTCCAGCTGCCGTCTGCCTGCGTGCTGGGCAGGATTTTGGCGATTGTCTGTCGTGCCTATGTTGTGGGCATCCCTGTCGTCATTTTAGGCGACCCCATCAGGCCCCCTCGCGCCTGCGGTCCCGCGACGCCAAAAACCCTCGGATTCATAATCCGTTAGCAAATTCCGCCGCTCTGGCACGGCATTTGAATTCCTTCATTCCCGGATGTGTCCGCGTCGTGGTCGTTCTTCGCGTGGTGACCATCAGTCGAGATTGCCCGGCCGCTCGGCCCGGGCTCAAGCGGGGAATGAACCGATGAAAATCGTTATGGCGATCATCAAGCCATTCAAGCTGGAAGAAGTCCGCGATGCCCTGACCGCCATCGGCGTTCACGGCCTCACGGTGACGGAGGTCAAGGGCTACGGCCGACAGAAGGGCCACACCGAAATCTACCGCGGCGCTGAATACGCGGTGAGCTTTCTGCCCAAGATCAAGATCGAGGTCGCTGTCGCGACCAGCCATGTCGATCAGACCATCGAAGCCATCGCCAGCACAGCCAAGACCGGCCAGATCGGCGACGGCAAGATTTTTGTGATCGCACTCGAGCAAGCGATTCGCATCCGCACCGGCGAAGCCGACGACGCGGCGCTCTGATCTCGCGCTCACCTCATTTCAATCAGGAGTACAAACAAATGACGTTCAAGCGTCCCACCTGCGCGGGATTGGCGGCTCTCACTGTCGGCCTGTTCGCCGCAACCGCGGCCTACGCCGCGCCAACCGTCAACAAGGGCGACAGCGCCTGGATGATGACATCGACAATCCTCGTATTGCTGATGACTATCCCGGGCCTCGCGCTGTTCTATGGCGGCCTCGTCCGCTCCAAGAACATGCTCTCGGTGCTCGCGCAGGTGTTCTACACCGTGTGTATCGTCTGCATCATCTGGGCGATCTACGGCTACAGCCTCGCCTTCACCGGCGGCTCGGCCTATATCGGCGGCTTCTCGAAGGCGTTCATGTCGGGCATCACCACCGACTCGATGGCGGCAACATTCACGGCCGACGTCAACATCCCCGAGATGATCTACTTCTGCTTCCAGATGACGTTCGCGGCGATCACGCCGGCGCTGATCGTCGGCGCGTTTGCCGAACGCATGAAGTTCGCGGCCGTCGCGCTGTTCGTGCCGCTGTGGGTGACGCTGATCTACTTCCCGATGGCGCACATGGTCTGGTACTGGGCCGGACCGGACGCGATCACCGAAGCAGCCAAGGCTCTCGCCGCGGCGGCACCGGATGCAAAGGCTGCGGCACAGGCGAAACTCGATGAGGTGATGGCCGATGGCGGCCAGATCTTCCTGTGGGGCGCGCTCGACTTCGCAGGCGGCACCGTGGTGCACATCAACGCCGGCATCGCCGGTCTGGTCGGCGCGCTGCTGGTCGGCAAGCGCATCGGCTACGGCAGGGAGTTGATGGCACCGCACTCGCTGACCATGACCATGATCGGCGCATCGCTGCTCTGGGTCGGCTGGTTCGGCTTCAACGCCGGATCGAATCTCGAAGCCTCCGGCGGCGCGGCGCTTGCGATGACCAACTCGTTCCTCGCCACCGCCGCCGCGGCGCTGGCATGGATGTTCGCTGAATGGGTCATCAAGGGTCACCCCTCGCTGCTCGGCGCATTGTCAGGCGCGGTCGCCGGTCTGGTCGCGGTCACACCGGCCGCCGGCTTCTCCGGCCCGATGGGTGCGATCGTGCTCGGCCTCGTCGCCGGTCTGGTCTGCCTGTTCGCCTGCACCGTGCTGAAGAACGCGCTCGGTTATGACGACGCGCTCGACGTGTTCGGCGTTCACTGCATCGGCGGCATCATCGGCGCACTCGGCACCGGCATCCTCGTCAATCCGGCGCTCGGCGGCACCGGCGTGATGGACTACGTCGCCGGCAAGATCGCCGACTACGATTTCGTCACCCAGATGACCGCGCAGTGCAAGGCGGTGCTGACCACGCTGGTGCTCTCCGGCATCGGCTCGGCGATCCTCTACAAGATCGTCGATGTCATCGTCGGACTGCGGCCCACCGCCGAAGTCGAGCGCGAAGGCCTCGACGTCACCGAGCACACCGAGCGCGCCTACAACATGTGAGCGCACTAAAAAACTCTGACAACGGACGGGGCACAAACCCGGCAATGCCCCGGCCGTCGGAGGGCTCCAGCGCAAGCTGGGGCCCTTCACTTTTTGAGGGGTCTCAACGGGCTGAAATCGCGTACAAATGGCGATGGTTAATCGCGTCTTAACCTCGCCGTACCTATGGTGACACGATCTAATTTCCGCGCGATCCGAAGGGTCGCGACCGTCGAGAGTGCTGGCACGTCAAGCATGGCCATGACCGCTTCTTCCCGTATCGCACCGGCCACTGGACTCCAGGACGGCGAGCGGTCCCCCTTTGCCCGGCTGACCGAGCTGCTGGCTCCCTATCAGCCCGGTAAGCCATTGATAAATCTATCACTTGGCGAGCCGCAACACCCGGTTCCGGCGTTTGTCGGGCCGGTCCTGGCGGCACATATCAACGAGTTTGGCCGCTATCCGATCTCCAAGGGCATCGAGCCGTTCCGCCGTTCGGCGTCGAACTGGCTGGCGCGGCGCTACCGCCTGCCCCGCGCGCTCGACCCCGAAACCGAAATTCTGGTGCTCAACGGCAGCCGCGAGGGTCTTTTTTTCGCGGCCATCGCGGCCTCGCGCCATGTCGCGCCGCGCAAGGGTCCGCCCGCGATCCTGCTGCCCAATCCGTTCTATCCGGCCTATGCCGCCGGCGCCCGCGCCGCCGGATGCGAACCGGTGTTCCTGCCGACCACGCGCGACAACGGGTTCCTGCCCGATCTCGATGCGCTCGGCGACGATCTCCTCGCGCGCACGGTGGCGTTCTATATCGCCTCGCCCGCCAACCCGCAGGGCTCGGTGGCCTCAAACGCCTATTTCGCGCGGATCAAGCAACTCGCGGATCGCCACGGCTTCATCGTACTGAGCGATGAGTGCTATTCGGAAATCTACACACGGACCGCGCCGGGCAGCATCCTTGAGAATGCCGGTCCCGACTTCACCAACGTCGTCGCGTTCCAGTCGCTGTCGAAACGCTCGAACCTGCCGGGCATGCGGGTCGGCTTCGTCGCCGGCGACAAAAGTTTTCTCGCGCGCTTTCATGAACTGCGCAACGTCGCTGCGCCGCAGGTGCCGATGCCGCTGCAGCACGTCGCGATCGCGGCCTATGACGACGAGACCCATGTCGATGAGAACCGGCGGCTTTACAAGATCAAGTTCGATCTTGCCGACCAGATTCTCGGCAATCGCTTCGGCTATCAGCGCCCGGACGGCGGCTTCTGCCTGTGGCTCGACGTTTCCGCCTGCGGCGGCGACGAGCAGGCCGCGGTGAATCTGTTCAAGGACGGCGGCGTGCGAGTGCTGCCGGGAAGTTATCTGGCGCGCGTGCAGCCGGGCGCGGACAATCCCGGCGCCGGCTACATTCGCGTGGCGCTGGTGCAGGACAGCGAGACAACAGCCGAGGCATTGCACCGCATGGTTCAGGTCTTGAGTGAGCAGCGGAGCTGACCGAATGCCAGCGATCGAGCGCGTCATTCCCCTTGTCGGACAATTGTCCGATCCCATTCGCGAGATGCTGACGCGACGGCTGCGCGAACTCGCTGGGCTCGGCGTGCTGTCGCTGTCGGGCGTCGCCGCAGCCGCGCTGATGACTTGGTCGGTGCAGGATCCCAGCCTGAGCCACGCGACATCGGGCAAGATCAGAAACCTGATCGGCTGGCCGGGCGCGATCGGCTCCGATCTTCTGATGCAGATTCTCGGCCTCGGCGCGATCATGCTGATCCTGCCGGTGGCGGTGTGGGGCTGGCGTCTTTTGACTCACCGTCATTTCGATCGCGAAGCGATGCGGATCGCCTGCTGGGTGCTGTGCGCCGCGATCGCCTCGGGCTTCGCAAGCTGCTGGCCGCATGGCGGATCGTGGCCGCTGCCGACCGGCCTCGGCGGCGTCGTCGGCGATGCCATCGTGCGTGTGCCTGCAGTCGTGTTCGGCCCGCCGGGCATCATCTACCGGATCGTTCTCGGGCTTATCCTTTGCGCCGCCATGATCTTCACCTTCGCGATCGCCAGCGGCGTCGGCTCACAGGAAAAGATCGCCGAGCGCGACATCGCGCAGATCGACGACGCGGATGATGATTTCACAGAGGATGACGACGACCGCCGCGCGGTGTCGCTGGGCTTCCTGGCCCACGCCGCGATGAGCGCCAAGGCCCGCCTTGGCCGGATGCTGACCGCGCTGTTCGCTCTGGCCGTCGGACGCAGTGAATCTTCACGCGCCGCAACGTTCGAGCGCACCGAGCCGACCCTCGGCAGCCGCAAGAGTCCGTCGCTGGTGCCGCAATCCGACGCCGACCTCGAGGAAGATTACGAAGAGGAAGACGACGAGGAGGAAGAAGAAGAGGCCCCCGCGCCGCGCAAGCGCGCCGCTGCCCGCACGCCGTCGCGCAAATCGTCAGGCGCCTTCGTGCTGCCGCCGCTCTCGGTGCTCGCCGCGCCGAAGGCGTCCGACCGGATGACGCTGAGCAAGGACGAACTGGAAGAAAACTCGCGCACCCTCGAGGGCGTGCTGCAGGATTTCGGCGTTCGCGGCGAAATCACCAAGGCCAACCCCGGCCCCGTCGTCACGCTGTATGAACTGGAGCCCGCGCCGGGCATCAAGTCGTCGCGCGTCATCGGTCTGGCCGACGACATCGCCCGCTCGATGAGCGCGCTGTCCGCCCGCGTTGCCGTCGTTCCCGGACGCAACGCGATCGGCATTGAACTGCCGAACGAACACCGCGAAAAAGTCTACCTGCGTGAAATGCTCGCCGCCAAGGAAGGCGCCGAATCGTCGGCCAAGCTGCCGCTCTGCCTCGGCAAGACCATCGGCGGCACGCCGGTGATCGTCGATCTCACGCGGATGCCGCATCTGTTGATCGCTGGTACCACCGGCTCCGGCAAATCGGTCGCGATCAACACCATGATCCTCAGCCTCGTCTATCGGCTGCGTCCCGATCAGTGCCGCCTGATCATGGTCGATCCCAAAATGCTCGAACTGTCGGTCTATGACGGCATCCCGCATCTGCTGACGCCGGTCGTCACCGATCCGAAGAAGGCCGTGGTCGCACTCAAGTGGGCGGTGCGCGAGATGGAGCAGCGCTACAAGAGCATGTCCAAGCTCGGCGTCCGCAACATCGACGGCTACAACGCGCGCGTCGCCGAAGCCAAGGCCAAGGGCGAGGAACTGACCCGCACCATTCATACCGGCTTCGACAAGGAAAGCGGCAAGGCGATCTACGAGGAAGAAAAGCTCGAACTCGAACCGCTGCCGTTCATCGTCATCATCGTCGACGAAATGGCCGACCTGATGATGGTCGCCGGCAAGGACATCGAAGGCACCGTACAGCGCCTCGCGCAGATGGCGCGCGCTGCCGGCCTGCACGTGATCCTCGCCACCCAGCGTCCGTCGGTCGATGTCATCACCGGCACCATCAAGGCCAACTTCCCGACCCGCATTTCCTTCCAGGTGACGTCGAAGATCGACAGCCGCACCATTCTCGGCGAGATGGGCGCGGAACAACTGCTCGGCCAGGGCGACATGCTGTACATGGCGGGCGGCGGCCGCATCAGCCGCGTCCACGGGCCTTTTGTGTCCGACGAGGAAGTCGAGAAAATCGTTCGCCATCTCAAGTCGCAGGGCCAGCCGGAATATCTCGAAGCGGTCACCGCCGAGGAAGAGACCGAAGAAGATGGCGCGGTGTTCGACTCCACCGGGATGGGCGGCGGCGAGAGCGACCTGTTCTCGCAGGCGGTTGCGATCGTCAAACGCGACCGCAAGGCTTCGACCAGCTACATCCAGCGCCGCCTTCAGATCGGCTACAATCGCGCCGCGACGCTGATGGAGCGGATGGAACAGGAAGGCATTGTCGGCCAGCCCAACCACGCCGGAAAACGTGAGATTCTGATCCCTGAGGAAGAAGAACGTTTCTGATAGAGTGCCGGAGGCGTTTTCGGCGGAGTGCAGAAGGTTTGCCTTCCGGGAGCTTTTCGGACAGTCATTTACCGTCGTCCGCGCCATTGCGCACCAGTTCAAACAGGTTGCGATACGCAGCTTAGGATACAAAAGGCTTACGACAGACAAGGCCGTGAAATCGCCATAGCTTGCGACTACCCGACCACAGAATGGATGGCGATGACCTTCGGACAATTTGAAAGCTATTTGATGCGCGCATGGAGATTTCGACGGAATGGCTCGCGTCCGGCAATCAGACTGTCCGCAGCGCTGCTGGCGACAAGTCTTCTGACGTCACCCGTTTTCGCCGAGACCGTTCCTCTTCCGAAGCCGGCGCCGAAAGCGCGGGCAGCGGTAGAACAAGCCCCCATCGACATCACGCGGCCGGCGGCTCCCGCTACGGTCCCAGTGCCGCGAACGAGCGAACCCCCGGTGCAGGCCCAGCAACAGCAATCATCGCCGGGCCTTCCCGACCTTCGCAACCTGTTTGGACTGGGTACGCCGACCCGCGCCTTTGACGACAAGCAGCGCGCCCTGGCGAGCAAGGTCAGCGCCTACCTGTCCTCGATCCAGACCATGACCGGAAATTTCGTTCAGGTCGGTCCGGACGGCAGCCGCACCACCGGCGATTTCTACATTCAGAAGCCGGGCAAGGTGCGCTTCCAGTACAACCCTCCGAGCACGATCGCCGTCGTCTCCGACGGAACGACGATGGTGGTGCGCGACCGCAAGCTCGCCACCCAGGATGTCTATCCGCTATCGCAGACGCCGCTGCGCTTTCTGCTGTCGGATCGCATCGACCTGATGCGGGACACCAATCTGGTGAACGTCAGCGCCGACGATTCGTATGTCAGCGTCACGATCGAGGAAAAGCAGCCGCTGATCGGCACCAGCCGGCTGATGCTGATGCTCGGCGCCAAGGACAACCAGCTCAAGCAGTGGACCGTCACCGACCCGCAGGGCTACGACACCACGGTCGCGGTCTCCAATCTCGATACGTCGAAGAGGATCGATCCGAATCTGTTCAAGATCGATTTCACCAACTACCAGTCTCCACCCAACAACTAGGCTGTCCGGGGTGACACGCCGCGGCGTGGACATGGCCGCCGCATCCGGGCTAAGGATTTGGCCTGCGCCGGTTGTTGTGCGGGCGCGGCCCTCCTTGTCCGGATTCCGATGCGCTTCACTGTCACCACCTGGAATATCAACTCGGTGCGCCTGCGCATCGAGCTCGTCGCCAAGTTTCTCAAGGCGGTGCGCCCCGACGTGTTGTGCCTGCAGGAAACCAAATGTCCGGACGATGCGTTTCCGCTGAAGCGGCTGAAGCGCCTCGGCTACGAGCACATCGCGCTCAACGGCCAAAAAGGTTATCACGGCGTCGCCATCGTCTCGAAGCTGCCGCTCGAGAGCAGCGATGTCCGGACCTTCTGCAACAAGCTCGATTCGCGCCACATCGCCGCGACGTTCGGCACCGGCGCCGGCCTGTCCGAGCCGCTGACGATTCACAATTTCTATGTCCCCGCCGGCGGCGACATTCCCGATCCCGATCTCAATCCGAAGTTCGCGCACAAGCTCTCGTTCCTCGACGAGATGAAGGATTGCGCGCCGCTCCATCCCAAGGCGCGCGACCGTCACATCCTTGTCGGCGACCTCAACGTCGCGCCGCATGAGGACGATGTCTGGTCGCACAAGCAGCTTTTGAAAGTGGTGTCTCACACGCCGATCGAGTGCGAGAAGCTGATCGCGGTGAGGGATCACGGGCAATGGATCGACATCGCGCGCCAGAGAATTCCGGAGCCCGAAAAAATCTACACCTGGTGGAGCTATCGCGCCGCCGACTGGACCGCCGCCAATCGCGGGCGGCGGCTCGACCACGTCTGGGTGTCGCCGGCGCTGGGCGACAGCGTTCGCGATTTCAGGATCACCCGCGATGCCCGAAGCTGGGAGCGTCCCTCGGACCACGTTCCGGTCACGGCGACGTTCGATCTCTAGATTTTGCCTTGATGCGCTTTCTTGAAGCGAGCCGGTCCCCACACCCGGGTCGAGCCCGAGTGCATGCTTCGCTCGAAAACGCTATGAAGTGGCTCAGATCAGTTTCGGCGTGAGGCGCGAAATCGCGCTGGTGGCGCTGTTGGTGCGATCGGCCAGATCGTCGCGAAGACGGCGCGCCGCTTCCGGATGACTTTCGAGCACGCGCTGAAACAGGCTGCGGGAAATACGCACCACCGATGAGCGTTCGAGCGCCGTGGCGGTGCCCGGCCGGTCCATCTGGATCAGAAGGGCGAGTTCGCCGATCAGGCAGGCCGGATCCGCGACAATGTCCGGAATGCCGTCGGCGACGATGCGAAACGAGCCCGAGCGCACGACAAATCCGCAGTCCGCGGCATCGCCGGCACGAAACAGCTGATCGCCGTATTCGAAATCGCGTTGCTCGGCTCCGATCGCCAGCACCTGAATGGCGGACATGCCCAACAGGTTCAACGTTGGAACCCGCGAAAGCAGGGCAATATCGTCCTCAATCGACATGAAATGCCGCGCTGACCCGTGTTCTGTGCCGACTCATGGGACGAGTTTGTAGCCGCCCGATTCGGTGACCAGGATTTCCGGACAGGCTGCGTCCTTCTCGATCTTCTGGCGCAGCCGATAGATATGGGTTTCCAGCGTATGTGTGGTCACGCCGGAATTATAACCCCAGACTTCCTGCAAAAGAGTTTCGCGCGTCACCGGCTGCTGGCCGGCGCGATACAGAAAGCGCAGAATCGCGGTTTCCTTTTCCGTGAGGCGAACCTTCTTGGCGTTGGCGCCGGTCAGCATCTTTGAACCGGGCCGGAAGCTGTAGGGGCCGACCGAGAACACCGCGTCTTCACTGGCTTCATGCTGACGCAGCTGCGCGCGAATCCGCGCCAGCAGCACCGCGAACCGGAACGGCTTGGCGACGTAATCATTGGCGCCCGATTCGAGGCCGAGAATGGTATCCGAGTCAGTATCGTGGCCGGTCAGCATGATGATCGGTGCCTTGAAGCCGCCCTTGCGCAGGCTGCGCACGACTTCGCGGCCATCGGTGTCGGGCAGACCGACGTCCATCAACACCAGATCGGGTGAGTGGGTTTTGGCGGCGTGGGCGCCCTTGGCGCCGGTATCGGCAGCGGAGGCTTCGAACTCCTCATGGAGAGACAATTGCTCCATCAGGGCCTCGCGCAGATCGTTATCGTCATCCACGATCAGGATCTTGCGAGCGTTGGCCATTGTGTCCAATCCTTTGACAACCGTTTACGGCGATTATTCGGACAAACTGCCGAAAGAATATTGCCGGAATAGAGCATTTGCGGCGAAAAGCGCAAGGTGGGGTCTTCAGAGAGCATGGGAAGCGCCGTTTTTCCAATAACTTACCGCACAAGCTTCCGTGATCGGCCGCTTTCCACGATCCGGATTCGTGCTGCGCCGGGCAACCCCCGGCGCGGTTGGCTGGTCGCCGGCCACCAGATGATTCCGGTCGCGCTGGGGCGGGGCGGAATCACGACCAACAAGCGCGAGGGCGACGGTGGGACGCCGCGAGGCATCTTTCGACCTCTCCGCCTGTGGTGGCGCGCCGACCGCCATCCCAGGCCACCCAGCTTCCTGCCGATTCGCGCCATCACGCCCGCAGATGCCTGGTGCGAAAACCCCGGCGACCGGCATTACAACCAGCCGATTCGCCTGACGCAGGATACGCCCGGCGATCGCCTGACGCGCGCCGACCATCTCTATGATTTCATCATCGAGATCGATCACAACACCCGGCCGCGCATCGCCGGTCGCGGCAGCGCCGTCTTCCTTCATCTGGCGCGCGACAATTTCGCGCCGACCGCCGGATGTGTCGGCATGACGAGATCCGCAATGCTGCAACTTCTCGCGCGCATCGGACCGCAAACGCGAATCGTGATCGGGTGAAACCGATTCGATGACCTTCATGGTGAGGAGGCACGTCTTACGCGCCGTCTCGAACCATGAGACGCGTCGTCCTTTTATCTTCTTCCTCATCCTTCGAGACGCACGCAAGAGCGTGCTCCTCAGGATGAGGTCGCTATCGCTTTCCGAAAATCGCCGAGCCGACGCGAACATGGGTCGCGCCGAATTCGATCGCCACCGCGAAGTCGGCACTCATGCCCATCGACAACAGTTTCACCCCGTTGCGTGCGGCGATTTTCGCGGTCAGCGCGAAATGCGGTGCCGGCGCATCGTCCAGCGGCGGAATGCACATCAGGCCGGAAATCGTCAGCCCATAAGTGTCACGGCAGGCAGCGATAAAAGCGTCTGCCTCCAGCGGCGAAATGCCCGCCTTCTGCGGCTCCTCGCCGGTATTGAGCTGGACGAACAACAACGGATTGCGTTGCTGCGCCTTGATCTCCTTGGCGAGCGCCTCGCAAATGCTCGGCCGGTCGACGGAATGGATGGCATCGAACAGCGCCACCGCGTCTTTCGCCTTGTTGGATTGCAACGGGCCGATGAGATGAAGCGCAAGGCCGGGATGCGCGGCCGTCAGCGCCGGCCATTTCGCCTTGGCCTCCTGTACGCGATTTTCACCGAACACACGTTGTCCCGCAGCGATAACCGGTTCGATCGCGGCAGCTTCGAATGTCTTGGAGACCGCGATCAGTTCGACCGACGCACGCTCTCTCTTTGCGTCAGCGCAAGCCCGCACGATCTCGTTTTCCACTTCGACAAGTCCGTGTGGTGAATCGGACGTTACCAACGCGTTTTTTTCCGCTGTCATCGATCTGATTGTCGCTCAATGTTTGGGGATTGCTTGAATTTTAGCAAATCGAAGAAAGGCTTTTTGAACCCTTCTCCTTAGTGTCGCGGCGGGGTCAGGGGGATCCCGTTGCAATGTCACGTATTAGTTTCGGTCGTCACACCTTAAAACTCAAGGCGCTTCTGGGTATTCGTTCCCGGCTGATTCTGCTCGCCTTGATTCTCGTGGTTCCGCTGATGCTGGATCGCGTGCGGATTCTTGAGAACAGCCGCACCCAGCAGATCACGACCGCCGCGGCTGAATTGTCGCAGCTCGCGAACCATGCCGCCGACGCGCAACGCGAGATCATTTCCACCGTTCAGGCGGTTCTCAAGTCGTCGGCCTATATTTATGGCGCGGCGCATGAGGTCGGCCGCGGATGCGCCATCATGCGTGCGAGCCTTCGCGTCGACCTGCCGTGGATCCGCAGCCTGTCGGTGCTCGGACCTGACGGCAAAATCCAGTGCTCGACCAATCCGCAAATTGTCGGCATGGACCTCGGCGATCGCGGATATTTCAGACAGGCGCTGGAAACCCATGAGTTCGTGCTGAGCGACTACATCTTCAGCCGCGCCGCCAATCTGCCCACCATCCTGGCGGCCTATCCGACATCGGCTGTCGAAGGCGGCACGGATCGGGTCATCCTCGCGGCCATCGATCTCAAATGGCTGTCGCAACTGATGGCCCATCGTAGCGGCCGCGCCGGCATCTCGGCCTATCTCGTCGACGGTAACGGCGTGATCCTGGCCGGACAATCCGAAAACGCCGATCTCGTTGGGCAGCGGCTGAAGGAAACGTCGCTGCTCGAAGCGGTGGCGTTGCGCGAAATCAATCTCGACCGCGAATCCGGATCGATCTCGTTCATGTCGGCCGACGGCGAGAAGCAGGTGGTGAATTTCGCCCGCGTCTCGGGAACGCGCGCGCGCATGATCGTCAGCATCAAGGAGTCCACGCTGCTCGGCGACATCGACCGCGACATCCGGACCGCTTATGCCCAGCTTGCTCTGGTGGCTCTGATGGCGCTGCTCGGCGCATGGTTCGTCGGCGAGCGGCTGATCATCAATCCGATTCGAGTCCTGACCGGAATGGCGCGGCGATTCGGACAGGGTGACCTGTCGGCGCGCGCGTCGAACGCGCGTCTGCCGCGCGAGTTCAAGCCTCTCGCAAGGGCTTTCAACTACATGGCGGCGCAACTTTCCGAGCGCGAGCGCGATCTGGTCGCGACCAACGACCGCCTCACCGTGATGGCGTCGGTCGACATGGTGTCGGGCCTCGCCAACCGCCGCGGCTTCCAGAGCCGGCTCGAGTTCGAATGGCTCAAGGCCGAACAGGACGGCCGGGGATTGGCCCTGCTGATGATCGACGTCGATCATTTCAAGCTGTTCAACGATACCTACGGCCATCCCGAAGGCGACGCCTGTCTTGGCCGCGTCGGCGAGGCGCTGGCCTCGATCGCCAACGAGACGATCAGCTTCGCCGCGCGCTATGGCGGCGAGGAATTCTGCCTCATCATCCCCAACGCCGATTCCGACCAGGCGTTGCACGCCGGCGAACTGGTCCGCGCCACGGTCGAAAACCTCGGCATCGTGCATCAAGGAAGCGCTTTCCGGTCGGTGACCGTCAGCGTCGGCGTCGCGGCGGTCCGGCCGAGCGCCCTGTTGAGTCCGGACGATCTGGTCGAAGCCGCCGACGCCGCCCTTTACGCCGCAAAGCGTCGGGGCCGGAACCTGGTGGTTGAACATGCCCTGATGCGGGCCCCGACCGCGGCCATCTCGCTGGCCGGCTGAGGCTAATCAGCGCACAGGCAGGCCAAAGCCGGCAACGCCGGCCCCGCGCCACGCAGCCTCGGCGTTGAAAATCACGCCCCGACAGCAAGATAAGCCGCTTTTCCGGGGTTCAGGCGGTTTCAACTTCTGTGGAAAACACGTAAGAGTCGGCCGCCTTTCAACGACATGCAGACCTAAATCCACGATGAGCAACGATCGCTACAACGCCCGCGAATCCGAACCGCGCTGGCAGCGCGTATGGGATGAGCAGGCGATTTTCGCCACCCGCAACGACGACCCCCGGCCGAAATACTACGTGCTTGAGATGTTCCCCTATCCGTCGGGGCGCATCCACATGGGTCACGTGCGCAACTACACGATGGGCGACGTGGTGGCGCGCTACATGCGCGCCAAGGGCTACAACGTTCTGCATCCGATGGGATGGGATGCGTTCGGCATGCCGGCGGAAAACGCCGCGATGCAGAACAAGACCCATCCGGCGAAATGGACCTACGCCAACATCGCCACCATGAAGGCGCAGCTCAAATCGATGGGCCTGTCGCTGGACTGGAGCCGCGAGATCGCAACCTGCGATCCGAGCTACTACAAGCATCAGCAGCGGATGTTCCTCGATTTCCTCAAGGCGGGACTGGTCGAGCGCAAGCAATCGAAGGTGAACTGGGACCCTGTCGATCAGACCGTGCTCGCCAACGAGCAGGTGATCGACGGCCGCGGCTGGCGCTCCGGCGCGCTGGTCGAGCAGCGCGAGCTGACCCAGTGGTTTTTCAAGATCAGCAAATACTCCGAGGAATTGCTGGCGGCGCTCGATACGCTCGATCGCTGGCCGGACAAGGTCCGCCTGATGCAGCGCAACTGGATCGGCCGCTCGGAAGGCCTGCTGATCCGCTTCGCGCTCGATGCCGCGACCACACCGGCGCAGGAAACCGAGGTCGAGGTTTTCACCACCCGTCCCGACACGCTGTTCGGCGCGAAGTTCGTCGCGCTGTCGCCGGATCATCCGTTGGCGGCGGAAGCCGCGAAAAAGAATCCGGCGCTGGCAACCTTCATCGAGGAATGCCGCCGTCACGGAACCGCGCTGGCAGAAATCGAGACCGCCGAAAAGCAGGGCTTCGACACCGGCATCAAGGCGGTGCATCCGCTCGATCCGAGCTGGACGTTGCCGGTCTATGTCGCGAACTTCGTGCTGATGGACTACGGCACCGGCGCGATCTTCGGCTGCCCGGCGCACGACCAGCGCGACCTCGACTTCGTCAACAAATACGGCCTCGGCAACACGCCGGTGGTCTGCCCCGAAGGCCAAGACCCGAACAGCTTCGTCATCACCGACACCGCCTATGACGGCGACGGGCGGATGATCAATTCGCGTTTTCTCGACGGCATGACCATCGACCAGGCCAAGGAAGACGTTGCCAAGCGGCTGGAGAGCGCAACATTCGGCAATCGTCCGGTGGCGCAGCGCCAGGTCAACTTCCGCCTGCGCGACTGGGGTATTTCGCGACAGCGCTATTGGGGTTGCCCGATCCCGATCATCCACTGCGAAACCTGCGGCGTGGTGCCGGTGCCGATCAAGGACCTGCCGGTGAAATTGCCGGACGACATCGAGTTCGATCGCCCCGGCAATCCGCTGGATCGTCACACCAAATGGAAGACGGTCGCCTGTCCGCAATGCGGCAACGCTCATGCGCGGCGCGAAACCGACACCATGGACACCTTCGTCGATTCGTCGTGGTACTTCGCGCGCTTCACCGATCCATGGAACGAGACATCGCCGACCACGCGCAACGTCGTCGACAAGATGATGCCGGTCGATCAGTACATCGGCGGTGTCGAGCACGCGATTCTGCATCTTCTGTATTCGCGCTTCTTCACCCGCGCGATGAAGGCGACCGGCCACATCGGCATGGACGAGCCGTTCGCCGGCATGTTCACGCAAGGCATGGTGGTCCACGAAACCTACAGGAAGAACGACGGCACCTTCGCCTCGCCTGCGGAAATCAAAATCGAGAGCGACGGCGACAAGCGGCGTGCCGCGCTGCTCGACTCGAACGAGACGGTCGAGATCGGCCCGATCGAAAAAATGTCGAAGTCGAAGCGCAACACTGTCGATCCCGACGACATCATCGGCAGCTACGGCGCCGACACCGCGCGCTGGTTCATGCTGTCCGATTCACCGCCGGACCGCGACGTGATCTGGAGCGAGGAAGGCGTGCAGGGCGCCGGCCGTTTCGTGCAGCGCATCTGGCGGCTGGTGAACATCGCGGCACCGCACTTGCCGAAAGCCGGCACCGTTGCCGCGCATGGCGACAATGCCGACGCCAAGGCCCTGCGGATGGCGGCGCACCGCACGCTGGCCGATGTCTCGGCCGCAATTGAGCGGCTGCGTTTCAACACCGCGATCGCCAAGCTCTACAGCTTCGTCGGCGCCCTCGCCGAGATCGCCGACAAGCCGGAAAAATTGACAACCGACCCGGTCCTCGCTGCCGCCGCGCGCGAAGCCTTCGACATCCTGGTGCGGCTGATCTCGCCGATGATGCCGCATCTGGCCGAACAGTGCTGGACGGTGCTGGGCGGAGCAGGGCTGGTGTCTGAAGCCCAGTGGCCTGAACCGGAGGCCGCTCTGCTGGTCGATGACACAATTACGCTGCCGGTGCAGGTTAACGGCAAGAAGCGCGGCGATGTCACAGTCGCCCGGGATGCCCCCAATCCGGAAATTGAGGCTGCCGTTTTGACGCTCGATACGGTAAAACTGGCCCTGGACGGGAAGGCTCCCCGCAAGATCATCATTGTTCCGCAGAGGATCGTGAATGTCGTGGTTTAATCTCCGCATCGTGGCGCGACTGGCGGCCGTGATGGCCCTCGCCGCGCTGACGGCCGGCTGCTTTCAGCCGATGTACGCGGAAAAGGCGCCCGATGGCGGCCCGGGGCTGCGCGAGAAGCTGTCCACCGTCGAATTCCCGCCGCTGAACGTGCCGAACGGGTCGCGCGAAGCGCGGCTCGGCGTCGCGATCCGCAACGAGCTGATGTTCAAGGCCTATGGCGGCGCCACCGGCGCCCCGCCGCTCTATTCGCTCACCATGCGCCTGAGGTCGTCGCGAACGTCGGTCATTCTCGACGCGGCAACAGCCCGGCCCGACGTCGAGAACTACGGCATCGATGCAACCTACGAGCTGAAGGATATCACCACCGGCAAGACCGTGATGACTGGCAGCACCACGGCGCGGGTGTCCTACGACATTCCGGGCCAGGAGCAGCGGTTCGCGCGCGATCGCGGATTGCGTGACGCCGAGGACCGGGCGGCGAAGGAAATCGCCGACAACATCTCGACACGGCTGGCGTCGTATCTCTACTCCAAGATCTGACCGGCCGGCACTGTCGTGACAGCCCTGCGCAACAAGGATGTCGCCAGCTTTCTCGCCCGGCCGGACCCTGCCCGGCCGGTGATCCTGCTCTACGGTCCGGACGCCGGGCTGGTGCGTGAGCGCGCCGACGCCCTGATGGCATCCGCGGTCGACGATCCCAACGATCCGTTTTCACTGGTGCGCATGGACGGCGACGAGCTTGCCGCCGAGCCGTCGCTGCTGGTCGAGGAAGCGATGACGGTGCCGCTGTTCGGCGGCCGGCGCGCGATCCGCGTTCGCGCCGGCGGCAAGAATTTTTCGAGCGCGATCGATACGCTGGCGACGATGTCGCCGAAGGATTGCCGCATCGTCATCGAAGCCGGTGAACTGCGCGCCGAAGCGCCGCTGCGCAAAGCCTGCGAACGCTCCAAGGCGGCTGTCGCCATCGCCTGCTATGCCGATACCCAGCGCGACCTCGCGAGCCTGATCGACGACGAATTGCGCGCCGCGAATCTGAAAATCGCATCGGATGCGCGCGCCGCCCTCACCGCTCTGCTCGGCGGCGACCGGCAAGCCTCGCGCAACGAACTTCGCAAGCTCGCTCTGTATGCCCACGGCGCGCGTGAGATCACGCTGGCCGATGTCGCGGCGATCGTCACCGATGCGTCGGGCCTCAGCCTTGACCCGATCGTCGACGGCGCCTTCGCCGGCCGCGTCGCCGATGTCGAGACAACGTTTGCCAAGGCGATGGCGGCAGGCATCCATCCAGGGCAGATCATCATGGCGGCGCAACGTCACGCCGCGCTGCTGCACAAGGCGCGATTGTTCGTCGATGAAGGGCGCAGCGAAAGCGAAGCGGTGAAAAGCGGATTTCCGCGCCTGCATTTCTCGCGCGAAGAGCTTGTTGCGACGGCGTTGCGCAATTCGGGCTCGGACCGGCTGACGAAAATCATCGCGCAACTCGCCGACGCGGCGCTCGAGATGCGCAAGCAATCCAGCCTCGCGGCCGTGATCGCGCAGCGCGCGCTGCTGGCGGTCGCGGTCAACGCTCGGCGGCGGGGCTAGAGATCGGCGTTTAATCTCTCCCCGAGTCGTCCCCGCGCAGGCGGGGACACAGACTTTTCAAGCTCTCGCCCGAGTTGATGCGCGGATCGTTGATCGGCCCACCATGCGAAGTATCCCGCCGAGCCTTGAACGTTACTGGGTCCCCGCCTGCGCGGGGACGACATTGAATATGGCTCGCCCTTCAGGACGAATAGCCCGTTAAGGGGTCCGGAGAAGAAATCTACCGTCCGGCTTCGAGCCGCCGCAGGATGTCGTCGAGCTGATCGAGATCGCTATACTTGATCTGGACCATGCCGCCGGGATTGCGGTGATCGACGCTGACTTTCAATCCCAGAATATCGCTGATGCGTTTTTCCAGCGCGATGGTGTCGGCGTCCTTGGCCGGCTTGTCCGCACCGCCGCGAGTCTTCTGCGGCTTGCGTTGCGGCAGGCCCTCGTCATGCGCCAGTGCTTCGGTCTGGCGCACGCTGAGCCCTTCCTCGACCGCGCGCTTCGCGGCGGCGGCAGGGTCCGGCAGATTGATCAGCGCACGTGCGTGACCGGCTGACAACTTTCCTTCAGCGATATAGGCCTGCACGCTGTCCGGCAGCTTGGTGAGGCGCATCATGTTGGCGACATGGCTGCGGCTCTTGCCGACGATTTTCGCGATGTCGTCCTGGCTGCGTTTGAACTCGGCGGCAAGCGCGTGATAGCCCTGCGCTTCTTCCATCGCATTCAAATCGGAACGCTGGACGTTTTCGATGATCGCGATTTCGAGCGCGTCGCTGTCGTTAACGTCGACAGTGACGATCGGCACTTCATGCAGACCGGCGCGCTGCGATGCGCGCCAGCGCCGCTCGCCGGCGATGATTTCGAAGCGATCCTGCGCGCCCTTGACCGGCCGCACCACGATCGGCTGGATCACGCCATGCTGCTTGATCGACGCCGACAGTTCATCGAGTTCGCTATCGGAAAACATCCGGCGCGGGTTGCGCGGATTGGCCTTGAGGAATTCGATCGGCACCTTGCGCGGCGTGCGGGCCGGGCGCTCGACATGCGCGGCTTCGCCGCCGACATCGCCGATCAGGCTTGCAAGACCGCGACCCAGTCGCGAACGCGCTTCATCGGCCATCGCCGCCTCTCCCCTTGAGCTCAACGCAAGCACTCCCGCAACTCGTCATGTCAATTCACCGAACGATCTCCGCGGAGCATCGTTCGCGCCGGCTTAGTGCGCGCGCAATTCCCGCTCGCGCTGGATCACTTCGGTGGCGAGCTTGAGATAGGCTTCGCTGCCGACGCATTTCAGATCGTAGACCAGCACCGGCTTGCCGTAGGACGGCGCTTCGGAAATCCGCACGTTGCGCGGGATCATGGTGTCGTAGACTTTCTTGCCCATGAACTGGCGCACGTCGGCGACGACCTGGTTCGACAGGTTGTTGCGCGAGTCGAACATCGTCAGCACGATGCCGTGAATCGTCAGGCCCGGATTGAGTGTCGAGCGCACCTGCTCGACGGTCTGCAGCAACTGCGACAATCCTTCGAGCGCGAAGAACTCGCATTGCAGCGGCACCAGGATCGCGTGCGATGCCGCCATCGCGTTGACGGTGATGAGATTGAGCGACGGTGGGCAATCGACCAGCACATAGGTATAGTCGGTGTCTTCGGGCACATCGACATTGAGATCGGCGATGGCGTCGCGCAGGCGGAAAGCGCGATCGCGGGCGTTGCCGAGTTCAAGTTCGAGCCCGGACAGGTCCATCGTTGACGCCGCGATGTGCAGGCGCGGCACGGCGGTCGGCACGATGGCGTCGCGCAGCTTGGCCTCGCCGATCAGCACGTCATAGGTCGAGCAGTTGCGGTCGCGGCGGTCGATGCCGAGGCCGGTCGAAGCGTTGCCCTGCGGATCGAGATCGATCACCAGCACTCGTTCGCCGATCGCGGCCAGCGCGGTGCCAAGGTTGATGGCGGTGGTCGTTTTGCCGACGCCGCCCTTCTGGTTGGCCAGGGCGATGATCCGCGGCTGGCCCGGCTTGCGGTTGTCCACGCCGTTATCTCCTTGAAATATCTTATCAATTCCAAACATGGCGAACCGTCATTCCCTTCGGGCGGAGGCATCGGCACGACGCCCGATGGTCTTGATGTCAACGATCCAGCCGTCCCCGCCCGTGCGGCTGGCGTGTAATTGAGGTTCAGTTTTCCAATATTTAGTGGCTTCCGTCAATTCAGACTCTACATCTTGACCCTTGAGAAACAACGCCATTGCGCCTTTTCCGACAAGGGGTTCTGCGAAGCCCAGCAACATATGTAATGGAGCGACCGCCCGCGCGGTGACGCAATCGACCGCGTGATCCACGCTGTCCACATAATCCCCGATATCCTTCAGGTGCACCGTCCCGGCCCCGCCAGTCACCCGCAACGCCTCGCGCAGGAACGCCGCCTTCTTGGCGTTGCGCTCGACCAGATGAATCGCCGCGCCCGGCACATCGGCCAGCGCGCATGCCAGCACGATGCCGGGGAAACCGCCGCCGCTGCCGAAGTCGACCCAGATTTTGGCGTCCGGCGCCAGATCGAGAAGCTGCAGTGAATCGGCGATGTGCCGGGTCCAAAGATGCGGCAGCGTCGATGGCGCCACCAGATTGGTCTTGGCTTGCCACTCGACCAGCAACGCGACATAGCGCTCCAGCCGCTCCTCTGTTTCACGTGAAACAGGTGTCAGTGCCAGCGCCGCCCGTTTGTCGGAAGCCGAGGCCGCCAATGTCGCTGTCTTCGTCACCATTCGCTCCGGGTGCAGCGATGAGGAATCGCCGCTGCGTCAACACTCTATCAGGCCGAGGCGGCGGATGGCTTGCGCGATTGCCGCCGCAGATAGGCAGCGAGAATTCCGAGCGCCGCCGGCGTCATCGCCTCGATCCGGCTCGCCTGCCCGATGGTCCGCGGCTGCGCGGCCTGAAGTTTGTGCCGGGCTTCGTTGGACAACCCCGGCACCGCCGCATAGTCGATGCCGGTCAGGACCATGCCCTCGTCGCGGCGGAAGGCGCTGACATCGGCAGCCTGACGGGCCAGATAGACATCGTACTTGGCGTCAATCTCCAGATGGGCCGCGATCACCGGATCGATCGGCTGCAGCTCGGGCCAGACGGCTGCCACCTGCGCCCATTCGATGTCCGGATACGCCAGTAACTCGAACGCCGAGCGGCGCTGGCCGTCACGGTTGAGCGGCAGGCCGCGCTTGAGGCCTTCGGTCGGCGTGATCGCGAGATTTTTCGCCAGTGACCTGGCGCCATCGAGCGCCGCCATCTTGCTCCGGTGAAAAGCCGCGCGTTCCGCTCCGACGCAACCCAAAGCGATGCCGCGATCGGTCAGGCGCTGATCGGCGTTGTCCGCCCGCAAGGTCAGGCGATACTCGGCCCGCGAGGTGAACATCCGATACGGCTCGGTGATGCCGCGCGTCACCAGATCGTCGATCATCACCCCGAGATAGCCGTCGGCACGGTCGAAGATCGCGGGCTGTCCGCCACCGGCCATCAGCGCAGCATTGAGACCGGCGACAAGTCCCTGCGCGCCGGCTTCTTCATAGCCGGTGGTGCCGTTGATCTGACCCGCCAGGAAAAGCCCCGGCGCCCGCTTTGTCTGGAGCGTCGGCTCCAGTTCGCGCGGATCGACGTGATCGTATTCGATGGCGTAGCCGGGGCGGACCATCCGCGCCTTTTCAAGCCCCGGAATCGTGGTCAGGATCGCCTGCTGGACCTCTTCAGGCAGCGACGTCGAGATCCCGTTGGGGTAAACGGTCGTATCGTCGAGCCCTTCCGGCTCCAGGAAGATCTGGTGGCCATCGCGGTCGCCGAACCGGACGATCTTGTCCTCGATCGACGGGCAATAGCGTGGGCCGGTGCTGGTGATCTGCCCGGAATACATCGGTGAGCGGTGGACATTGGCCCTGATCACCTCATGGGTCGCCGGTGTGGTGCGGGTGATGCCGCATTCGATCTGCGGGGTCGTAATCCGCTCCGTCAGCACCGAAAACGGCTCGGCCGGATCGTCGCCCGGCTGCATCTCGACCACGGACCAGTCGATGGTGGTACCATCGAGGCGCGGCGGGGTGCCGGTCTTGAGGCGGCCGAGGGTGAAACCGGCCCGCTCGAACGACTTCGACAGCCCGAGCGCAGGCGCTTCGCCGACCCGGCCTGCCGGCCAATTCTTTTCGCCGAGATGGATCAGGCCGCGCAAAAACGTGCCGGTGGTGATGACCACCGCGCCCGCGCCGAATTCCTGCCCATTCCCGAGCCGAATCCCGGAAATCCTGCCGTCTGCCAGCAAAAGATTGTCGGCCTCGCCCTCGATCATGGTCAGGTTGGCTGTCTCGCGGATCGCGGCCTGCATCGCCTGGGCATAAAGCTTGCGGTCGATCTGGGCGCGGGGACCGCGCACCGCCGGACCCTTGCGGCGATTCAGCATCCGAAACTGGATACCGCCGGCGTCCGCCATCCGGCCCATCAGGCCATCGAGCGCGTCGATTTCGCGAACCAGATGGCCCTTGCCGAGCCCGCCGATCGCCGGATTGCACGACATCGCGCCGATGGTCGCGAACTGATGGGTGACGAGGGCGGTTTTCGCGCCCATGCGAGCTGCCGCCGCTGCCGCTTCACAGCCGGCGTGGCCTCCTCCGATCACGATCACATCGAATATTGCGCGCATGGCGAGACTTCTATCCCGAGCCGATGAAAGCGCAAGGAAAACAGTAGGGCGCGCGCTCAAATTTGTTTCACGTGAAACAGCACCGGCAACTTGGGCGCGTCATACGTCCAAACGTGCTTGCCACTGTCATGGCCGGATTTATCCGGCCATCCGACGTTTGGCTGGCTGTAGCGGGAAAGGCGTGGACGGCTGGGGCAAGCTCGGCCAAATAACAGAAGCAATCTTGTTTCACGTGAAACAAATCAAATAATGAATATAACAATGAATTCTTATTCTAAATAATGATGGTTCTCAAATACCGGAATTACTTTCCGATACAGAAATCGCGGAAAATCGCATCCAGGATATCCTCGACGTCGACCCGGCCCGTCAGACGACCCAATGAATGAATCCCAATTCTAAGTTCCTCGGCGACCAGCTCGTCGCCCTGTCCGGCCAGCTTCCCGGCCCGCGCCAGTGAATCGGCGGTTTCCTGCAGCAGCGCCCGATGGCGGGCCCGGCCGATCAGCGCCGATTCCCCTGCCCCGAAATACTCCGCGGCATAATTTCCGAGCGCCGCAACCAGCTCCCCGACCCCGTCGCCGCGCGCCGCCGAAATTCTGAACCGCGCAGGCCCGACCGATCCATTCGCCGTGGCTGCATCGACCTTGTTGGCGACCCGCCACACCGGCGCATGACCGTCGTCACCATCCGGCGACGACGCAGTATCGTCATTCGCGTCCGCGACCCACAGCACCAGGTCGGCATGACGCGCGCGCTCCTGCGCCCGGCGCACGCCCTCCTGCTCCACCGGATCGTCCGTCTCGCGCACGCCTGCACTGTCGAGCAGCGTCATCGGATAACCATCGAGATCGAGATGCACTTCGATCACGTCGCGCGTGGTGCCGGCATGCGGCGACACGATCGCGACGTCGCGGCGCGCGAGACGATTGAGCAATGTCGATTTGCCCGCGTTCGGCGGACCGGCAATGGCGACGATCAGGCCGTCGCGCAGGCGTTCACTTTGTGCCGATGCCGCTAGGGTTTCTTCAATCTCGCATCTCAGCGCGGAAATCCTCGTCAGCGCCGGCGCAAGCAATTCCTGCGGCACGTCGCCTTCGTCCGGAAAATCGATGCCCGCCTCGATCAGCGCCGACGCTGCAATGATGTCGCGCCGCCAGCGCTCGGCCTTGTCGCCGAGCAGACCTTTCATCTGCCGCAGCGCCTGACGGCGCTGCTGCTCGGTGTCGGCGTGAATCAGATCGTCGAGGCCTTCGGCTTCGGTGAGGTCGAGCTTGCCGTTCTCGAAAGCGCGGCGCGTGAACTCGCCCGGCTCCGCCAATCGCAGCGTGGGAATTTTTCCGAGCGCGTCGAGCATCGCCGCGATCACCGCGCGGCCGCCATGGACCTGGAATTCGGCGATGTCCTCGCCGGTGGCGCTGCGCGGCCCGGGAAACCACAGCGCGACGCCCTCGTCGATTGCGGTTCCATCCGGATGCTTCAACGTCGCCACCGTCGCCACCCGGCGTGCCGGTATCATGCCGCACAGGGTCTCGAGCGCCTTGTCGGCCTTGGGCCCTGACACACGAATAATGGCGATGGCCGATGGCGCGCGCCCGGAAGACAGCGCAAAGATGGTTTGCTCTCGTGAATCCATCGCCTATTTGTTCACCAGCGCCGAGACAGGCAATCGAAATCGCGTATCAGTCAGCCTCACCGCCTCCTGGTTATATGCTGCACTGCAATATGCTGCACAAAAGGCTGCAACATGAAGAATGCTGCAACGCACACAAACCGTCTTGCCGATGCCACCAGCCCCTATTTGCTCCAGCATCAGCACAACCCGGTCGACTGGTGGCCGTGGGGGCCAGAGGCGCTCGCTGAGGCCCAACGGGGGAACAAGCCGATCCTACTGTCGATCGGTTACGCCGCCTGCCACTGGTGCCATGTCATGGCCCATGAGAGCTTCGAGGACGACGCCACCGCCGCGGTGATGAACGAGCTGTTCGTCAGCATCAAGGTCGACCGCGAGGAGCGGCCGGACATCGACCAGATCTACATGGGCGCGCTGCATCAGCTTGGCGAGCAGGGCGGCTGGCCGCTGACGATGTTCCTGACCCCCGAGGGCGCGCCGTTCTGGGGCGGCACGTACTTTCCGAAGACCGCGCAATATGGCCGCGCCGGATTCACCGACGTGCTGCGGCAGGTGTCGCGCATATTCCACGAATCGCCCGAGAAGATCGCAACCAATCGCGACGCACTGATCGAACGCCTGTCCGCGCGCGCGCAAACACGCGGCGCAACCCTTGGCCTCGCGGAACTCGACAATGCCGCGATCTCGATCGCCCAGGCGACCGATCCGGTCAATGGCGGCCTGCGCAACGCGCCGAAATTTCCGCAATGCTCGATGCTCGAATTCCTGTGGCGCGCCGGCGCGCGCAGCGGCGACGAGCGCTTTTTCAACACCACGTTTCTTGCTCTCAAGCAGATGAGCCAGGGCGGCATTTACGATCATCTCGGCGGCGGCTACGCGCGCTACTCGGTGGACGATCGCTGGCTGGTGCCGCACTTCGAGAAGATGCTTTACGACAATGCGCAGATCCTCGATCTGCTCGCGCTCGATCGCGCCCGTGCCGATACGCCGCTGTTTCGCGAACGCGCCGCCGAGACTGTCGGCTGGCTAGCGCGCGAGATGACGACGAGGGAGGGCGCCTTCTCGTCATCGCTCGATGCCGACTCCGAAGGCGAGGAGGGCAAGTTCTACGTCTGGTCGCAAAGCGAGATCGAACACGTGCTCGGCACCGACGACGCGACGTTTTTCGCCGCGAAATACGACGTCACCTCCGACGGCAATTTCGAGGGTCATACGATTCTCAATCGTCTCAAGACCACCGACGACACGGCGACCGAAGCCGAACAGCTCGCGGCGAGCCGCGCGCTGTTGATGAGGGCGCGCGACAAGCGCGTGCGCCCCGGTCTCGACGACAAGGTTCTCGCCGACTGGAACGGGCTGATGATTGCGGCGCTGGTGCACGGGGCCTGCGCATTCGACAGGCCGGAGTGGCTGACGCAGGCGCGCACCGCGTTCGATTTCATCGCAACCACGATGACGCGCGGCGACCGGCTCGGCCATTCATGGCGCGGCGGCAAGCTGCTGCTGCCGGGACTCGCGTCGGACTACGCCGCGATGGTCCGCGCCGCGCTCGCTTTATTCGAGGCCACCGGCGAGGGACCATATCTCGACAAGGCGCTGGCCTGGCAACGCTCGCTCGATGCGCATTATTCCGACGCGAAGCACGGCGGCTACTATCTCACCGCCGACGACGCCGAGGGATTGATCGTGCGGCCACACTCAACCGTCGACGATGCCATTCCCAATCACACGGGGCTGATCGCGCAGAATCTGGCGCGGCTTTCGGTCCTCACCGGCGACGACCAGTGGCGGATAAAAACCACCGAGCTGTTCGCGGCGATCCTCCCGAAGGCAACCGAGAACATGTTCGGCCATCTGTCGTTGCTGAATGCGCTCGACCTGCATCTGACCGGTGTCGAGATCGTCGTGGTCGGGCAGGGCGCTGACGCCGACGCGCTTCTGACCGTCGCGCGCAAGCTGCCGCACGCGACGACCATCATCCTTCATGCGCCCAATGAAAATGCGCTGCCGGCCGAGCATCCGGCCCGCGCGAAAATCGCGGCGTCGGCGGGCGCGGCCGCCTTCGTCTGCCGCGGACAAAGCTGCTCACTGCCGGTGACGACGCCGGAGAACCTGATCGAACTGGTGAACGAGGATCTGCAAAGCTGACGGGTTGTCGATTTTTCTTCGACGACTTGTCTTGCTGCGCGCCTGACGGGACTCGGCTGTCACTCGCCGCGCGTCGCGCCGATCAGGTCGGAGAGCGAGACGCGCTGGCGGCCGTCGTCCGTGAAGTTCTCGGGCGACAGCCACTTCTCATAAGCGTGCTTCAGCATCGGCCAGTCGCTGCCGACAATCGCGAACCATGCGGTGTCGCGGCTGTGACCCTTCACCACCATGTGCTGGCGGAAAATCCCTTCGAACAGGAAACCGAGCCGCTGCGCGGTGCGGCGCGACGGCGCGTTAAAGCTGTCGCATTTCCATTCGTAGCGCCGATAGCCGAGATCGTCGAACACGTGGCGCATCATCAGGAACATCGCCTCGGTGGTGGCGGGCGTTCGCTTCAGAATGTCCGAGTAATGAATGCTGCCGACCTCGATGACGCCATGGCCGGGTTCGATCCGCATATAGGACGCCATGCCGGCGGCGCGGCCGCTCTTGAAGTCGATCAGCGCATAGGGCACTTCGGTGGTTCGCGACGCGACATCCGTCAGCCAGTTCCGGCAATCGTCATCGCTCGCGAACGGTCCAGCGAACAGATAGCGCCACGAATCCGGATCGGTCTTGCTGAACGCCGCGACCAGATCGTCGCCATGCTTCGCCACATCGAGCGGCTCGAGCCGGCAAAAGCGGCCTTCAAGAATCTTGCGCGGCGGCTGCGAACGCGGCGACCACCCCGGCAGAGCCAGCCCCAGCGGAAGTCCGGATGAAGACCGCGAATCTGACGCCATCATTCCACTCCTGCAATTTCAACCCGGCTTCGGCCACATACGAAAATGCCCGGCACAAGGCCGGGCATGATGCAGCAGAATCGTGAGCGGCGGCAACCCCGCTCAGGTGTTCATCGAATCGAAGAACTCCGAGTTGTTCTTGGTGTTGCGCAGCTTGTCGAGCAGGAAGTCGATCGCATCCATGGTGCCCATCGGGTTGAGGATGCGGCGCAGCACGTACATCTTCTTGAGCAGCTGCGGATCGGTGATGAGTTCTTCCTTGCGCGTGCCCGAGCGCGAAATATCGATCGCCGGGAAGGTGCGCTTGTCCGAGACCTTGCGGTCGAGAATGAGTTCGGAGTTGCCGGTGCCCTTGAACTCTTCGAAAATCACTTCGTCCATGCGGCTGCCGGTATCGACCAGCGCAGTCGCGATGATCGTCAGCGATCCGCCTTCCTCGATGTTGCGCGCGGCGCCGAAGAAGCGCTTGGGCCGCTGCAACGCATTGGCGTCGACACCGCCGGTCAGCACCTTGCCGGATGACGGCACCACGGTGTTGTAGGCGCGGCCGAGGCGGGTGATCGAGTCGAGCAGGATGACCACGTCGCGGCCGTGTTCAACCAGGCGCTTGGCCTTCTCGATCACCATTTCCGCGACCTGGACGTGACGCACCGCCGGTTCGTCGAAGGTCGACGAGACGACCTCGCCCTTCACCGAACGCTGCATGTCGGTGACTTCTTCCGGCCGCTCATCAATCAACAGAACGATCAGATAGCATTCCGGATGGTTCGCCGTGATCGAGTGCGCGATGTTCTGCATCAGCACAGTTTTACCCGTGCGCGGCGGCGCGACGATCAACGCGCGCTGGCCCTTGCCGATCGGCGCCACGATATCGATGACGCGTGCCGACAGATCCTTGCGGGTCGGGTCTTCCAGTTCCAGCCGGAAACGCTGGTCCGGGAACAACGGGGTCAGGTTGTCGAAATTGACCTTGTGCTTGGACTTTTCCGGGTCCTCGAAATTCAGCGTGTTGACCTTGAGCAGCGCGAAATAGCGTTCGCCTTCCTTCGGCGAGCGGATATGGCCTTCGATGGTGTCGCCGGTGCGCAGGCCGAAGCGGCGGATCTGCGATGGTGAAACGTAAATATCGTCAGGGCCGGGCAGGTAGTTGGCGTCCGACGAGCGCAGAAAGCCGAAGCCGTCCGAGAGAACCTCGACGACGCCCTCGCCGATGATGTCGGTTTCCTGAATCGCCAGCAGTTTGAGAATGGCGAACATCAGCTCCTGCTTGCGCATGGTGCTGGCATTTTCGACCCCAAGCTCCTCGGCGAACGAGACGAGCTCGGCCGGCGTTTTGGCTTTGAGGTCCTGTAGTTTCATTTCCCGCATGGGATGGTCCTGTAGAAAAGCAAGGAGGGGAGAGGGTGCAAGAGCGGTTCGGCCTGCTGAAAATGCGGACGCAGTAGTTCAACCGTGGGTCCGCAGGTCTTGAGCAGAGAAGGTGCCGGGCGGCTTCGAACCTGATGCGACGGCGGGTCTAACGAGACCAGACCACTGCCACATCCGCCTGCGTTCGGGGAGATGCATTGAATATAGAAAATCGCCGCAACCGGCGCAAGGAAATCGTCAGCGGTTTCAGCACCATCCGGCGCCTAGAACGGCTTGACGATCACCAGGATAACGATCGCGATCATTAAAACAGTCGGTACCTCATTGATAATCCGATAGAATTTCTGGCTTCGGGTGTTCCGGTCGAGGGCGAAATCACGCACCCGGCTGGTGAAAAAGCCGTGAACGGCGGACATCAGGAGGACCAGCACGAACTTGGCGTGAAACCAGCCCGATTTGTACCATCCGGCTTCCCAGACCATCCACAAACCGGCGAGCCAGGTCACGATCATCGCCGGGTTGATGATCGCCTTGAGTAGCCTGCGCTCCATCACCTTGAAGGTTTCGGATTGCTTCGAACCGGGCTCGGCCTCGCAATGATAGACGAACAGCCGCGGCAGATAGAGCATTCCCGCCATCCACGAAATGACGGCGATCACATGCAGCGCCTTGATCCATTCATACATCGCGGTCTCGATTGAGGTTCACAACTGCAGTCCAAAAGATTTTCGGTTCGGAGATTATTGCTTTCGTGCGAGCGAAAAATCTTCGCGACACCGGAACGACTCGACACCACGATCATTTCATATCCGCAGCACGATGGGCATATCCGGGATCAATTCTTTTCTTAATAAATCATTTCTAGATTCTAGGTTTGAGTCTAAGTAACCGTGAATAGTGCCCGCGCAAGTTTCTCCCGCCTCTGTCAGTCGCTCATCCACAGCGGCACGATTTATCCTCGATCACGGCGGTTCTCTGCAGGTCGGGAAAAGGGCGAACGATTCAATGGCTTGCCGCGTTGTTGCGCCGGTTTATCCCAAGACAAATCCACATACCCCCGTTACACTGATCGCGAGCACGCAACGCCATCCCGCAGTCAGGGCTGTGAACAATCGGGCGGGTTATACAGATGCGCCGTCGCAGCGCTGAAATAGGCCGTTTCTACCCACAGCGATTCACAGCAATACACAGCAGCCGAACCGGGCGAAAACTGGATTGATCGCATATGGTGACGACCACCGGCAGCTATTTCCATCTTCACATGATCTCCGATTCGACCGGTGAAACCATCATCACGGTGGCGCGCGCGGTCGCCGCGCAATACGCCAATGTGACACCGGTGGAGCATGTTTATCCGCTGGTGCGCAGCCAGAAACAGCTCGACCGCGTGCTCGCCGAAATCGAGGAAGCGCCGGGCATCGTGCTGTTCACACTGCTGGAGAAGGATCTGGTCGAGCGGCTGCAGGCGAAGTGTCAGGAGATCAATATTCCGTCGCTGTCGATCATCGATCCGGTGATGCAGTTGTTTCAGGCCTATCTTGGAACGCAGACCTCGCGCCGCGTCGGCGCCCAGCACACGCTGAACGCGGAATACTTCAAGCGGATCGACGCGCTTAATTATTCGATGATGCATGACGACGGCCAGCATGTCGAAGGACTCGAAGAGGCCGACGTGGTTCTGGTCGGCGTGTCGCGCACCTCGAAAACACCGACCTCGATCTATCTCGCCAATCGCGGCGTGCGTACCGCAAACGTGCCGCTGGTGCTGGGCATTCCGATTCCGCATCAGCTCGAGACGCTGAAGAAGCCGCTGGTGGTCAGTCTTCATGCCACGCCGGAACGGCTGATCCAGGTTCGTCAGAACCGGCTGCTGGGGATCGGTGCGCGAACCGGAGACGATGCCTATATCGATCGCCAGGCGGTGGCGGAGGAGGTCGCGTTTTCGCGGCGGCTCAGTCTGAAATATGATTGGGCGCTGCTCGACGTCACCCGCCGCTCCATCGAGGAAACCGCGGCGGCCATCATGAAACTCTATGCCGACCGGCAACGTCAGAGACCGTAACCGATGACTGTGTGGCGTGGTTCAAGACCTCTCATCCTGGCATCGCAAAGCGCTGCGCGGCAGGCGCTTCTGCGCAACGCCGGCCTTGCGTTCGAGGCGATCCCGGCAAATATTGACGAGCGCGCCATTCAGGAAAATTCCGGCCTCACCGATCCCGGCGCAATTGCCGCGCTGCTGGCCGGTGAAAAAGCCAAACATATCTCGAAGGCTCATCCGGATCGCTTTGTGATTGGCGCCGACCAGACATTGGCGCTCGGCATGCGGCTGTTCTCCAAGCCGGCCGATCGCACCGCGGCCGCCGATCAGTTGCGTCTGATGTCCGGCCACACCCACACACTCAGTTCCGCTGTCACGGTTGCGAAAGGCGGGCGAGTCTTGTTCTCGGACGTCGCGGCGGCGCACATGGTGATGCGCAAGCTCGACGATCACGCCATCGCCGCTTATCTCGACCTCACCGGTGACCGCGTGACCGCCAGCGTCGGCGCCTATCAGCTCGAAAGCGCGGGCGTGCATCTGTTCGAGCGCATAGACGGCGATTATTTTACGATCCTGGGTCTGCCGCTGCTGCCTTTGCTGACGTTCCTGCGCAGCCACGACCTCCTGACGGTGTGAAAGACAATCAGCGCATGTTTCTGCTCGGACTGACCGGCTCGATGGGAATGGGAAAATCCACCACCGCGAAACTGTTCGCGGAGGCCGGTGTTCCGGTCTACGACGCCGATGCGACAGTGCATAAGGTTTACGAAAGCGAGGCGGTTCCGGCCATCGAGGCTGCGTTTCCCGGCACGACATCGCCGGCCGGCGTCGACCGCAGGAAACTGTCGGCCGCCGTGGTCAATAACCCCGAAGCGATGAAGCGGCTGGAGACCATCGTGCATCCGATGTTGCGCAGTCATCAGCAGATGTTTCTTGCCGACGCCGAAGCCAGCGGTGCTTCGGTCGCGGTGCTCGACGTGCCTCTGCTGTTCGAGACCGGCGGCGACAAGCGGGTCGACGCGGTGGTGGTGGTGACGACGTCGCCCGAGATCCAGCGCGAGCGGATTCTGGCGCGCGACGACATGACGCCGGACAAGCTCGATGCCATCCTCGCGCGGCAGATGCCGGACGCCGACAAGCGCGCGCGGGCCGACTTTCTGGTGGATACGTCCCACGGGCTGGAGCCGGTGCGCGACAGGATCGGGGACATTCTCGCGCAGGTCGCTAAAATGCCCAGACGGCGGGTTGATTCGTAATCGCCTGCGTTGAAGGACAGCGATACAAGCAATGCGTGAGATCGTTCTCGATACCGAAACCACCGGCCTCGATCCGCTGCGCGGCGATCGTCTGGTCGAAATCGGCTGCGTCGAGATGATCAATCATATGCCGACCGGGCAGACCTATCACGTCTATCTCAATCCGGAACGCGACATGCCGCAGGAAGCGTTCGCGGTTCACGGCCTGTCGAGCGAGTTCCTGGCCGACAAGCCGCTGTTCGCGACGGTGGCGGAAGAATTCCTGAGCTTCATCGGCGATGCGCCGCTGATCATCCACAATGCCTCGTTCGACATCGGCTTCATCAACCACGAACTCGGCAAGGTGTCGCGGGGCGCGATCCCGCGCGATCGTCTCGTCGACACGCTGATGCTGGCGCGGCGCAAGCATCCCGGCGTGTCGAACCGTCTCGACGATCTGTGCTCGCGCTACGCCATCGACAATTCGAAGCGTACCAAGCACGGCGCGCTGCTCGACGCCGAACTGCTGGCCGAAGTCTATATCGACCTGATCGGCGCGCGTCAGTCGCAACTGATCCTGGCGTCGGAAACCATTCAGGCCGCCGGCTCAGGCATGATCGAGACCGCGCGCAGGCAGCGCGAAACGCCGCTCGCCCCCCGCGTCAGCGACGAGGACCGCGCAGCGCATCGCGCGTTCGTCGCCACCCTGGGCGACAAGCCGCTCTGGAACGAATTTCTCGAGAATTAAAGCACGCTTGTCCGACACGGAGACGGGACGCGTCATTGCCGTTCAGGCATCTACATTCGCAATTGTCATCACCGGGCTTGTCCCGGTGATCCCGATCAGTGATGCACCATGCTCACCTAAGCGAGATGGCCGGAATAAATCCGGCCATGACAATTCCGTGCAAACCTGAACGATTTGAGAAAGAAAGTCGGCGTCAGCTCGGTTTGATCTGTTCCGCCTGGCGCGCCATGTTCTGGCGATACAACCCGACGAAATCCACCGGATCGAGCATCAGCGGCGGGAAGCCGCCATTGCGAGTCGACGTCGAAATGATTTCGCGCGCGAACGGGAACAGCAGTCGCGGACACTCGATCATCACCAGCGGGTGCAGGTTTTCCTGCGCGACGTTCTGGATCCGGAACACACCGGCGTAAACCAGCTCGAACCCGAACAGCAGGGTTCCGTCGTTTTCGGCCTTGCCCTCGATCGAAAGCGCGACTTCATAATCGTGCTCGCCGACGCCGGTGGCGCTGACATTGATCTGGATGTTGATCTGCGGCTGCTTTTCCTGCGGGGCCAGCGAGCCGGGCGAGTTCGGATTTTCGAACGACAGATCCTTGATGTACTGCGCGAGAACGTTGAGTTGCGGAGGAGCGGTGCCCTCGGCCGGTGCGCCGTTGCCATTGGTCATGTCGGTCTCTCCTGCGGATATATTCGGGCCATCGAGGGCATTCTCGGGGCGAGTGGCTATCATAGCCCTGCCGTATTCGACAAGGACGATGGACGGCGAAACGCCGCCAAAAGGTTGGCCATGGAGCCTGGATAGGCTAGAATCGGCGTAAACCGGCACGATAAGCCGATCTTAACTCTGTCAGATTGCTCGAACGGCTCAGGATGAAGGTGTAACGCGGCAAATGGCGTTGTTGGCGCTGGCGGGTTTCATGCCTACATCAGATGCCAATCATGCAGGATGTCATCCGTTGCCGGGGTAGGCAGCCGTCCCGAGCGGTTGTCGCTGCGGCGACCGGACCGATCAGAAAGCGAAGACGACGTGGATATTTACACCATCATTTTTCTGGCTCTGGCCGTGTTTATTTTTCTGCGGCTTCGCAATGTGCTCGGCCAGCGCACCGGCAGCGAGCGGCCGCCGCTTGATCGTGTGACCCGCGATCTCGCCCGCGGCGGGCCGGATAATGTCGTGCCGATGCCGGGCAAGACCATCGATCAGGTGCCGCTGGCGCCCACCGCGGACGCCACACCCGCGCCCGATCGCTGGAAGGGAGTTGCCGAGCCGGATTCCGCGCTGGCGACGGGCCTCGATGAAGTCGCGGCCAACGATCCTTCGTTCGACGCACAGCACTTCATTACCGGCGCCAAGAGCGCGTATGAAATGATCGTGCTGGCCTTCGCCAATGGCGATCGCCGGTCGCTCAAGGACCTGCTGTCCTCCGACGTCTATGAAGGCTTCGACGCGGCGATCCGCGGCCGCGAACAGCGCGGCGAAAAGGTCACGACGCGCTTTGCCTCGATCGACAAGGCCGAGATCGTCGCCGCAGGCGTGCGCGATCGCGCGGCGCAGGTCACCGTGCGTTTCGTGTCGCAGATGATCTCGGCGACGCGGGACAAGACCGATACGGTCATCGACGGCAACCCGGACAAGCTCACCGATGTCACCGATGTCTGGACGTTCTCGCGTGATGTGTCCTCCCGCGATCCGAACTGGAAGCTGGTTGGAACGGAAAGCGGACACTGACGCTCGCGGAGCGGGGTGGCGCGGCGGCGCATCCTCCCTTGCGGCCGCGGCGTTGTCGCTTGCGATCCTTGGCGCGATCCTTGGTCTTGCCGTTGGCCCGGCCGACGCCCGCGCCAATCGCAGACACCACGCATCTCACCACCACCACCACCATCATCATCATCACCGTCATGGCCCCGTTGTCTGGCCGCTCGAGATTCCGGGCAGCCAGTACACGCCGCTGACCTGGAGCGATGTCGCGGGCTGGACGGCTGACGATCCGCTTGCGGCCTTCAAGACATTCCGTGTGAGCTGCGTGCCGATCCTGGCGGCGAAGCCGGGTCGGACGAACGGCAAGGCGATCGGCGATTCGCTGCGGGGGCCGTGCCGTGCCGCGAAGTCTGCTCATGTCGCCGACAGCGCTGCGGCGCGCGCGTTCTTCGAGCGCGAATTCGTGCCGCTGCGGATTTCGCGGATCGGCGAGGATGCCGGTTTCGTCACCGGATATTTCGAGCCCATCGTCGATGGCTCGCGCACCAGGACCGATGTCTACACCGTTCCGGTCTATCGCCGCCCGTCCAATCTTTTCGTCAAGGGCTTTTCGCAGACCTCGAATGGTTTGCCGAACAAGGGTCAGGTGTTCCGCAAGATCGGCCGCCGCAAGCTCGTGCCGTATTACGATCGCGGTGAGATCGAGGATGGCGCGATCGCCGGGCGCGGGCTGGAGGTGGTCTGGCTCAAGAGCGAAACCGATCTGCTGTTTATCCAGATCCAGGGCTCGGCGCGCGTTCGCCTCGAGGATGGAACGATGGTGCGTCTCAACTACGACGCCCATAACGGCTTTCCCTATACGCCGGTGGGCCGCGTCCTGATCGAGCGCAACATCATTCCGCGCGAGGAAATGTCGATGCAGCGCATCCGCGCTTACATGGATGAGAATCCCGACGCGGCGAAAGAACTGCGCCGCCAGAACCGGTCCTATGTGTTCTTCCGCGAAGTGAAGTTGTCGGAGAAGGATGAGGCGGTCGGCGCGCAAGGCGTGCAACTCACCGCTGGCCGTTCGATCGCCGTCGACAAGGCGCTGCATGTTTACGGCACGCCGTTCTTCATCGCGGGCCAACTGCCGATTGAATCGGAAGCGTCGAAAACGCCGTTCCAGCGTTTGATGATCGCGCAGGACACCGGCTCGGCCATCGTCGGCCCGGCCCGCGCCGATCTTTATTTCGGCGCCGGCCGCGAGGCCGGGAAGATCGCTGGACGCCTGAAGAATCCGGCGCAGTTCGTCATGCTGCTGCCGCGCGCGCTCGATCCGGTGCCGCGCGGAAAGACCATGCCGCTGCCGCAGGAGCGGCCGAAAGCCACGCCCGCGAAGGCAACCGCTGATACAACGGTCAAAACCGAATCGTCGGCCGAGCGCAAACAGCGCCGCCGTCATCACCGCCGCCATCGCCGCTGACCATGAAACGCCCGCCTCGTCTTGATCCGGAACCTGCGACACGCCGCAAGCGCGCCTTGAGTGGCGAGGAGCTGGCGTTGTGGGAGACGGTCGCCAGACAGATCAAGCCGCTGCGCAAACGCGCGCGTGTGGTGAAGGCGCAACCGGATGCCAAACCGGATCAGGATGCCGCGCCGCCGGCTGTCGCCGCCAAGGCCAAACCCGTGCGGCCGACACAGGCAGCGGCGAAGGTCGCAGCGCCGCCTCCGGCCCCTGCGCCACCGCCGCTGGTGGCGCTCGGCCGGCGCGAGCGCTCGCATCTTGCACGCGGCCGCAAGGATATCGAGGCGCGGCTCGATCTTCACGGCATGACGCAAACCCGCGCCCATCGCGCGCTGTTGAATTTTCTCGAACGCGCCAGCGCCGATGGGCTGACCTTCGTGCTGGTGATCACCGGCAAGGGCCGCGTGTCGGAGACCAATCCGGAGCGCGGCGTGTTGCGGCGTCAGGTGCCCCACTGGCTCGGGCTGGCGGAATTCCGCAGTCTGGTGATCGGCTTCGAGCAAGCCCACATCGGCCACGGCGGCGAGGGCGCGCTGTATGTCCGGGTCAGGCGCGCAAGATGATGCGTATGGTTGCTATGGAATCGTCCGGCTTTCGCCGGGACGACTCCATGGGTGTCTTGCTTACAAAATAAACCGGCTCAGATCCGTGTTCTTCGCCAGGTCGCCGATGTGCTTGTTCACATAGGCCGCATCGATGGTGACGGTTTGGCCGCCGAGATCGGGCGCGTGGAACGAGGTATCGTCGAGCACCCGCTCCATCACCGTCTGCAATCGCCGCGCACCGATGTTCTCGATGGTGCCGTTGACCGCCACCGCGACATCGGCCAGCGCATCGATGGCATCATCGGTGATGTCGAGCGTCACGCCTTCGGTCTGCATCAGCGCGACATACTGCTTGATCAGCGAGGCTTCCGGCTCCGTCAAAATCCGTCGCATGTCGTCGCGCGACAGCGCCTGCAGTTCGACGCGGATCGGCAGACGGCCCTGCAGTTCGGGCAGCAGATCGGACGGCTTGGCGATGTGGAACGCGCCCGAGGCGATGAACAGGATGTGGTCGGTCTTCACCGCGCCGTGCTTGGTGGACACGGTGGTGCCTTCGATCAGCGGCAGCAAATCGCGCTGCACGCCTTCGCGCGATACGTCGCCGCCCGAGCGGCCGTCGCGCACGCAGATCTTGTCGATCTCGTCGAGGAACACGATGCCGTTGTTCTCGACGACATGAATCGCTTCCTGCGTCAGCTGATCGTCGTCGAGCAGCTTGTCGGATTCCTCGTTGACGAGGATCTCATGCGAATCCACCACCGTGAGACGGCGGGTCTTGGTGCGGCCGCCCATCTTGCCGAAGATGTCGCCGATCGAGATCGCGCTCATCTGCGCGCCCGGCATGCCGGGAATCTCGAACATCGGCGAGCCGGATGACGCCTGGGTCTCGATCTCGATTTCCTTGTCGTTGAGTTCGCCGGCGCGCAGCTTGCGCCGGAACGAATCGCGGGTCGCGGGCCCCGAGCCGGGACCGACCAGCGCGTCGAGCACGCGCTCCTCGGCGGCGAGCTGCGCCTTGGCGCGGACGTCCTTGCGCTTGCGCTCGCGGGTTTGCGAAATCGCCACCTCGACCAGATCGCGGATGATCTGTTCGACATCGCGGCCGACATAGCCGACTTCGGTGAACTTGGTCGCTTCGACCTTGATGAAGGGCGCTGCCGCCAGCCGCGCCAGACGGCGCGCGATCTCGGTCTTGCCGACGCCGGTGGGCCCGATCATCAGGATATTTTTCGGCAGCACTTCTTCGCGCAGCGATCCGGTGAGTTGCAGCCGCCGCCAGCGGTTGCGCAAGGCGATGGCAACCGCGCGCTTGGCGTCGGCCTGGCCGACGATGAAGCGGTCGAGTTCGGAAACGATTTCACGGGGAGAAAAGTCGGACATGCTTCTTGATATCTCTGAGTTAGCGCCGTCGCCCTTCGAGGCTCGGGCGATGCCCTCGCGCCTCAGGGTGACGGCTTGTGCTCGCGTCGTCATCCTGAGGTGCGAGCTTTTGCGAGCCTCGAAGGATGATGACGCGCATGGCTTAATCGCTCGTCAGTGTTTCGATCGTCACGTTGCGATTGGTGTAGACGCAGATGTCGGCGGCGATGTCGAGCGAGCGGCGCACGATGGTCTCGGCGTCCTTTTCGGTGTCCTCCAGCGCGCGGGCGGCGGCCAGCGCATAATTGCCGCCGGAGCCGATCGCCATCACGCCATGCTCGGGCTCGAGTACGTCGCCGGTGCCGGTCAGCACCAGCGACACGTCCTTGTCGGCGACGATCATCATCGCTTCCAGCCGGCGCAAATAGCGGTCGGTGCGCCAGTCCTTCGCCAGTTCGACGCAGGCGCGGGTCAGTTGCCCCGGATACTGGTCGAGCTTGCTTTCCAGCCGCTCGAACAGGGTGAAGGCATCGGCCGTGGCGCCGGCAAAACCGCCGATCACGTCACCCTTGCCGAGCTTGCGGACCTTTTTGGCGTTGGATTTGATGACCGTCTGACCGATGGAGACTTGCCCGTCGCCGCCGATCACCACCCTGCCGCTCTTGCGGACTGTCAGAATCGTGGTGCCGTGCCAGATTTCCGGCTGTGATGCTTGCATAAGGGGACCTTTCGTTGCGCCAGATTTAGGGATCGGAGGCCGGGGATGCAATCGGGCCGGGCGGCCATGCGGATTTCGGTCACCATAGTGCGACGAAGGAGCGCGATTCGACCTTTCTCGCAGTAGCGAAGGCGTCATCGGCCTGTTAAAAGACCCCGACTTTCAGGCCCCGGAGAGCATTTTTCATGCGCACGGCGACGATCAAGCGCAAGACCAAGGAAACCGACGTCCAGGTGTCCGTCAATCTCGACGGCACCGGGGTGTCCGATGTCGTGACCGGCATCGGGTTTTTCGACCATATGCTCGATCTGCTGGCGCGCCATTCCCGGATCGACATCACCGTCAAGGCCGACGGCGATCTCCACGTCGATAATCACCACACCACAGAAGATGTCGGCATCGCGCTCGGCCAGGCGGTGAAGCAGGCGCTCGGCGACATGCGCGGCATCACCCGCTATGCCGGCGTACACATGCCGATGGACGAAACGCTGTCGCGGGTGGTCATCGACATTTCCGGCCGTCCGGTGCTGGTGTTCAGGGTCGAATTTCCGCGCGACAAGATCGGCGCGTTCGACACCGAGCTGGTGCGCGAGTGGTTCAACGCCTTCGCGATCAACGCCGGCGTGACGCTGCATGTCGAGACGCTGTACGGCGAGAACAGCCACCATATCGCCGAATCCTGCTTCAAGGGCCTGGCGCGTGCGTTGCGCGCCGCGGTCGCCATCGATCCGCAGGCCAAGGGCGAAGTGCCGTCGACCAAGGGACAGCTCGGCGGCTGATCCAGTCGCGCGCCGCGGAATCCGTTTCGCGACGTCGCGCGTTCATTGCTCGGGCAGAGCGTCGGAGACGAAACATGCCGGTGTACACAGTTCACGCGCCGTCGAGCTATGGCGTTGACGTCCGCGCCACGCCGGATCGTTTTGTGTTCGTTCGCGACGGATTTTACTTCTGGGCGTTTGTCGCCAGCATCGTCTGGCTGGCGTGGCACCGGCTGTGGCTGGTGCTGTTCGGCTATGTCGTGCTCACGGTCGCGGCGGAGGTTGCGATGTCGTGGTTCGGCATCGGCGCCGGCGCCCGCATGCTGATGATGCTGATTGTCGCCGCGCTGGTCGGGCTTGAGGCCGGCTCGCTGTGGCGCTGGACGCTGCGGCGGCGCAAGTGGCAGCAGCTCGACGTCGTCGTCGCCGATGACGAGGAAGCCGCTGAGCGGCGGTTTTTCGATCGCTGGCCGGCCGGCGTGAACGGCGAGCCCGGCCGCGCCACGCCATCGTCGCTGCCGCCGCTGCCGCGGGCTTCGCTCGGCGGAAACGATGTCATCGGATCCTTTCCCCAGCCGGGAGTACCGCGGTGAGCGTTGCCATTATCGATTACGGCTCCGGCAACCTGCACTCGGCGGCCAAGGCATTCGAGCGCGCCGCGCGGAGCATGGAGAATCCCGAAAAGATCGTGGTGACACGCGATCCCGAGATCGTGTTCCGCGCCGACCGCATCGTGTTGCCGGGCGTCGGTGCGTTCGCCGATTGCCGCAAGGGACTCGACGGGCTCGACGGCATGGTCGATGCGATGACCGAAGCGGTGCGCATCAAGGCCAGACCCTTCTTCGGCATCTGCGTCGGCATGCAGTTGCTGGCAACGCAGGGCAAGGAGTACGTCACGACGCCGGGGCTCGACTGGATCTCCGGCGATGTCGAGAAGATCGCGCCGCGCGACGAGAACCTGAAGATTCCGCACATGGGCTGGAACACGCTCGAACTGGTGCGCGAGCATCCGGTGCTGGAACGGCTGCCGCTTGGCGACAAGGGCCGTCATGCCTATTTCGTGCATTCGTATCAGCTCAAGGCCACCAACGAGGCCGACGTGCTGGCGCGCGCCGATTACGGCGGCCCGCTGACGGCCGTTGTCGGCCGCGACACGGTCATCGGTACGCAATTCCATCCCGAAAAAAGCCAGCGCTTCGGGCTCGCCCTGATTTCAAATTTTCTGAAGTGGAAGCCGTGATTCTTTTTCCCGCCATCGATCTGAAAAATGGCCAGTGCGTCCGCCTCGAGCAGGGCGACATGGCGCGCGCCACCGTGTTCAATCTCGATCCCGCTGCGCAGGCGGCGGCGTTCGAGCGTCAGGGCTTCGAGTATTTGCACGTTGTCGATCTCGACGGCGCCTTCGCCGGCAAGCCGATGAACGCGCAGGCGGTCGAAGGCATGTTGAAGACGGTGAAAATGCCGGTGCAGCTCGGCGGCGGTATCCGCGATCTGGCGACGCTGGAAGCGTGGCTCGCCAAGGGCGTCGCGCGCGTCATCATCGGCACCGCCGCAGTGCGCGATCCTGCATTCGTGAAGGAAGCCGCGAAGAAATTTCCCGGCCGCGTCGCGGTCGGCCTCGATGCCCGCGACGGCAAGGTCGCGGTCGAAGGCTGGGCGGAAACTTCGACGGTGACCGCGCTCGATATCGCGCAGCGGTTCGAGGATGCCGGTGTCGCCGCGATCATTTTCACCGATATCGCCCGCGACGGTCTGCTCAAGGGCCTCAATCTCGACGCGACCATCGCGCTCGCCGAGGCGATTTCGATTCCGGTGATCGCATCCGGCGGCCTCGCCTCGATCGCCGACATCAAGGCGATGCTGGAACCGCGCGCGAAAAAACTCGAAGGCGCGATCTCGGGCCGCGCGCTCTATGACGGCCGGATCGATCCGGCGGAAGCGCTCACTTTGATCTGCAACTCGCGCACGGCGGCATAGGCATCCGATGTTCAAGGTCCGCGTCATTCCCTGCCTCGATGTGAAAGACGGCCGCGTCGTCAAGGGTGTCAATTTCGTCGACCTGCGCGATGCCGGCGATCCGGTGGAAGCGGCGATCGCCTATGACGCCGCCGGCGCCGACGAACTGTGCTTTCTCGATATCGCCGCGACCCATGAGAACCGCGCCACCATGTTCGACGTGGTGCGGCGGACGGCGGAAGCCTGTTTCATGCCGCTGACGGTCGGTGGCGGCGTGCGCACCGTCGAGGACATCCGCACGCTGCTCAATTCCGGCGCCGACAAGGTCTCGATCAATTCGGCCGCGGTCAGCCGCCGCGAGTTCGTCAAGGAAGCCGCCGAGAAATTCGGCGACCAGTGCATTGTCGTCGCCATCGATGCCAAGCGGACGAAGTCCGACCGCTGGGAAATCTTCACCCATGGCGGGCGCAAGTCGACCGGCATCGACGCCATCGAATACGCCCAGGAAGTGGTGTCTCTCGGCGCCGGTGAGATCCTGCTGACCTCGATGGACCGCGACGGCACCCGCCAGGGCTTCGACATTCCGCTGACCCGCGCCATTGCCGACAGCGTCAATGTGCCGGTGATCGCGTCGGGCGGCGTCGGCAATCTCGATCATCTGGTCGCCGGGATTCGCGACGGCCACGCCACGGCGGTGCTGGCGGCCTCGATCTTCCACTTCGGCGAATTCACCATCCGCCAGGCTAAGGACCACATGGTAAGGGCCGGCCTGCCGATGCGGCTCGATCCATGACCCGGGGCGAAAACTTTAAACCTGTCAGCACTTTGCGCTCCCCGGCAGGGGTCCGGGATGTTACAAAGCCGTCATGACCCGTTTCACCATCCATGATCTTGCCGCCACCATCGACGCCCGCGCGGCGTCGGGCGGCGACGTGTCCTACACGCGCAAGCTGCTGGACAAGGGCGCCGAACATTGCGCCAAGAAATTCGGCGAGGAAGCGGTTGAGACCGTGATCGCCGCCATCGAAAACGACCGCGATCACCTGATCGCGGAAAGCGCCGATCTGGTGTTTCACTGGCTGGTATTGCTGAAGTCACGGGGCGTGACCTTGGCCGATGTCGAAGACGCGCTCGCCCGGCGCACGCAAATGTCCGGACTGGAGGAAAAAGCCGCGCGTAAGCGCGACTGACCTTGCTCCATCGTTTTGTTTGAGCGCCGCCGCGTCGGAAATCCGATCCGCTTTCCGGGTTGTGCTCCAGAAGAAAGGTTGGCTCATGGATATGCGAGCCGAACTGCAGCAGTACGATCCGTACCGGGCATTCACGCGGGCCGAGTGGGCCAAACTGCGCGAAGACACGCCGATGACGCTGACGGCCAGCGAGGTCGAGCGTCTTCATTCGATGCACGATCGTCTCGATATCAAGGAAGTCGAGGAAATCTACCTGCCGCTGTCGCGTCTTCTGTCGTTTTACGTCGCCTCGACCCAGCGGCTGTTCTTTGCCCAGCGCCGCTTTCTCGGCATTCAGGACCGCAAGATGCCGTATATCATCGGCGTCGCAGGATCGGTGGCGGTGGGGAAATCGACCACCGCGCGCGTGCTGCAGGCGTTGCTCGCCAGATGGTCGCCGATGCCGAAGGTCGATCTCGTCACCACCGACGGGTTTCTTTATCCGAACGCGGTGCTCGAACGCGAAGGCCTGATGCAGAAGAAAGGCTTTCCCGAAAGCTACGATCTGCGGGCGCTGCTCTCGTTCCTCAGCGACATCAAGGCCGGCCGCCACCCGGTGCGCGCGCCGGTCTATTCGCATTTGACCTACGACATCGTGCCCGGTGGCGGCATCGAGGTCGACCAGCCGGACATCCTGATCGTCGAAGGCCTCAACGTGCTGCAGACCGGCCGGCTGCCGAGCGACGGCAAGGCGGTGCCGTTCGTCTCCGACTTCTTCGACTTCTCGGTTTATATCGATGCCGACGAAACCATCCTGAGGGATTGGTACGTCGAGCGCTTTCTCACCTTGCGCGGCACGGCGTTCAGCGATCCGCGATCGTACTTCAACCGCTACGCCAAATTATCCGACGAGGAAGCGACCGAAACCGCGCTGTCGATCTGGAACACGATCAACCTCGTCAACCTGCGGGAGAACGTGTTGCCGACGCGGCCGCGCGCGACGCTGATCCTCGAAAAGGGCGCGAACCACGTCATCGAGAAGGTGTCGCTGCGGCGGCTGTGATTTTTATCTTTACAGATATTAGTCGTTGTCATGCCCGGGCTTGTCCCGGGCATCTCGCTGAGGTGGGCACGGTGCGTCCCTAAGCGGGATCACCGGGACAAGCCCGGTGATGACATCGAATTTTATCGCGCTATTTGTAGCCTCAGATCACGCCGCATGCCGCGTGGCGTCGGCGCCGAAGTGGCCGATATAGCGCGCGCTGATCGCCGAGACCGGCATCACGATCAGCACGTCGGTGGTGCCGAACTGGTGGTCGATCACCGCGCCGTCGCCGACGAAAGCGCCAACCCGGAGGTAACCCTTGATCAGCGGCGGCAGCTCGCGCAGCGCCGCCCTGGTGTCGATCGCATCCTTCGCCATCCGGTTCATCTCGACGCGGCGCGACGGTTGCGCTTGAGCGCGCCATTCTTCCGGCGCGCGGGCAAAGTGATGCAGGAACGACAGCGGCACTGCGAGACGATCCGGGTCGGTGCCGCTGAGGCTGGCGCAGCCGATCATCACATCGAGCCGGTGCCGCCGCACGTAACTCCATACGCCATGCCACAGCAGCTCGACGGTGCGCTTGGTGCGGTAGGGCGGCAGCACGCAGGACCGCCCGAGTTCGAGGAAACGCAGCGAAGCGTGACGCTCGATCAGGCTCGCGATGTCGAACTCGTCCTCGCTGTAGAAACCGCCGCTGGCTTCGGCGACATCCTGCCGGAGCAGGCGATAGGTGCCGACCACCGGCTGCTTGCCGCTCAGCGACGGCTTGGCGGCATGGTCGATCACCATCAGATGATCGCAGACCTTGTCGAAGGCATCCTTGTCGCGGCGCGCCAGCATGGTTGCGGCGTCGGCGATTGCGTTGCCGTCGCGATAGAACACCTTGTAGCGCAATTTCTGCGCGCGCTTGATGTCGCCGGGCTTGCTGGCGAGCCGGACTTCCAGCGGCCCGATGCGGCCGAGCGACGGCACCGGATCCGCGAAACCGTGAAACGGCTTGATGACGGAATCGCCGCGCAGCTGTGGCGCGAACCATGTGACTGCGGCGTTCGCCGCCGATCTGGCATTCTCCGGCTTGAGCAATTGCATCAGGCCGGGCTTTGAGCCAACGAAATCATCGCCGCGCATGAAAGTCCTCGCGCCGCGCGCACGAATCAGATCAGCGCGGCCTTCGCGCTTCAATAATCACGGGTGTTCAAAGCTTTTATGACATCGCGCGGCGCGCGTGTTTGCGACGTTTCGACGACGCGCGCGGCGCTTATGCGTTGGCGCGCGCCGGTGCGAAGCCCGCGAGTGCTTCGACAAGTTTGTCGCGATCGAGCGGCTTGACCAGGAAGCCGTCCATGCCGGCCTCGAAGCAGGCGTAGCGATCGTCCACCAGCGTGTTGGCAGTCAGTGCGAGAACGCGGCTGCGGCTCAGGCTGCGCTCGGCTTCATGGGCGCGAATTCGCCGCGTCGCTTCGATGCCGTCGAGTTCGGGCATCTGCACATCCATGAGAACGACATCATAGGGCGTGCCGGCGATTTCCGCGGCGAGCCACGAATCGAGCGCCTCGCGGCCGTTGATGGTGATCACCGGATGATGGCCGAGCCGGGTGAGCAGCGAGCGCATCAGCAGCGCGTTGATCTCGTTGTCCTCGGCGACCAGAATCGAAAGCCCTTCCGGTTTGGACGGCGCGATCGTGACATCGGCGGCGTCGCTGCCGATGTCGGGCACGAGCATCGTGGCTTCGGCCGTCAGCCGCGCGGCCAGCGATGCGGCGCGCAGCGGCTTGACCAGATAGCCGTTGAACGCGGCCATCGCCGACGGCTGCAGGTCGTGGCGCTCGGCCGGTGTGAACATCGCGATCCGATGGGTGGCGCACGCCAGCGCGGTGTTTCCGAGCCGCCGGACGTTCTCGCCGCCCAGCGCATGATCGGCAATCAATGCGTGCCACGCGCGCTCCGGCAGCAATGCACGCGCCACGGCGAGATCCGAGGTGGTGCAGGTCTGCGCGCCCCAGCGCTCCAGCCGGCGCGCGATCAGCGCCGTCTCGATGGTCTGCGGCGCCGCCAGCATGATCGATTTGCCGGCGAGATTGGGCGCGATGAATCTGTTGACCGCGCCGTCGGCGGATTCGGATGCCTTCAGCGGAATCGACACCTCGAAGGTCGCGCCTTCGCCGGGTGTGCTTTCCAGCGCGATGCGTCCGCCCATGCGCCGCACGATGCGCTCGCTGATGCTCAGTCCGAGGCCGGTGCCGCCATAGGTCCGCGCCGTGCTTTCATCCGCTTGTTCGAACTCGCGGAAAATCCGCGTCTGCGCTTCCGGCGCGATGCCGATGCCGGTGTCGCGGACCAGGAAGCTGATCTCGTTGGGCCAGATGCCGGGCTCGACGATCAGCGCGACGCCGCCGGTTGTGGTGAACTTGATCGCATTGCCGGCGAGGTTGAGCAGCACCTGCCGCAGCCGCGCCGCATCGCCCATCACTTCGAGCGGCAGCCGCTCGTCGACGTAAGACGCGATTTCGAGATTGCGCGCCTGCGCGCGCGGCGCCAGCAATTCGGTGATGTCCTCGATCAGCGCGCCGAGCATGAACGGCCGGTGTTCGAGGTCGATCTTGCCGGCTTCGATCTTGGAGAAATCCAGCAGCTCCTCGATCAGCGACAGCAGCGCGTCGCCGGAGGTTTTCACCGCCTTGACGTAGGTGGTCTGCTCCGGCGTCAGCGGCGTGTCGAGCAGCAGGCCGCTCATGCCGATGATGCCGTTCAGCGGCGTGCGGATTTCGTGCGAGGCCATCGCCAGGAACTTCGACTTGGCGCGATTGGCGGCGTCGGCATAGTCGCGGGCGTTGCCGAGCGCGCGTTCGGTCTCGGCGCGATCGGTGACATCGCGGCCGACGCATTGCAGTTCGGCAGGCTGGCCGGCGTCCGGGCGGATCAGGTTTTCGCGCCACGCGATCCAGCGCGGGCCGAGCGGGCTTGCGATTTTCTGGTCGTGAACCCGCGCGCCGTTCGGCTCGATCGCGGCTTCGCCCTGTTCAAGCACGTCGAGCGTGAAATCGGTTCCGGTCAGCTCGGTGCGGGATTTCTGCGCCAGCGTGCAATAGGCATCGTTGGCGAAGGTGATGCGGCCCTGCGCATCGCGCAGCACGATCAGGTCGCTCTGGGATTCGAACAGCCGCCGCGCATGCTGCTCGGCTTCTTTCAGTTCCCAGTTGCGGTCCATCAGCGATTCATTGTGCAGGGCGAGCGTGCGCATTTTCTTGCGCAGCCAGCGCATCCGCATGCTCAGCATCGCCAGCGCGACGCAGGCGACCGCGAACAGGAAACTCGCGCCGATCGCGAACGTGGTGGGGTTATAGCCCGAGTCGGGCGAACGGCTTCCGGCGAGAAAGCCGTAGGCCCCGCCGAACGTCGCCGAGAAAATCATGAAGGAGCGGATCGCGAATGCGATCCGCGGATGGTTGCGGTTGAAGCGGCGCCGCCTCGCCTTGATTCGCAAACCCCGCATCATATTCCGTCCCGACTCTGGATCATGCGAACCCACCGCTGTTTGGAAGGATGCTGCGCGGACGTTGCGAAGAACTTGAAGCGTGTTTGTCGTCGTCCGGTCGCGTGGTGTTATGGTTGACGGCAGGTTAAAGCGCGGCGGCGAGCTGGTGAGCCTGCGCCGGAGACGCGCCGACGATCAGCGCGGCCGCGTCCTCAGCCGTGAAGGTTTTGGAGTTCACGTAGACGCGATAATCCGCGCCGGGCTCGGCCGACAGATAGATCACCGGCTCGGACTGCGAAGCGGTCGACGATATGCCGATGTACCGGGTGGGACCGGCGGCCGAGCAGCCGGCGCCCTCCGCTGCGCTCGGATCTTGCGGATCGGCGTCATCGACCACGGAGAAATCCGCCAACTCGGGGCTGTCGACGATCTGCACCCGCACCGTCGCCGCCTTGGGATCGGTGGTGAAGGAGACATGCTGCTGGCTTTGCCACGGCGCGTGGGCGATCCGCACCGAGACGCTGGAGAGCTGGATGCAGGGCTGCGCGGCCGGGGCGAGTTGCCCGCCGGCCAGTCCGCCTGCGGCAATCAGGGGGAGGGCTGACACCAGGATACTGATACGCAACATGGGAACGCTACTCGGTACAGCCCGGCAACAGGCCGGGTTTATGGTTCTCAAAGCGTAAAGCGGGATCGTTACTTTCGCGTTTATGATGATGGCGTTTTCGAGCGAAGCTCTACGCCGCGCGTTTTGCGTCCTCGGCGAGCACGCGATAGGACAGCGCCTCGGCGAGATGAAGCCGGCCGATTTTGTCGGCGCCGTCGAGATCGGCGAGCGTGCGCGCCACCCGCAGCACGCGATGATAGCCGCGCGCCGACAGCCGCATGGTTTCGGCGGCGTCGCGCAACAGCGCCGCGCCCTGGGCATCGGGCTGTGCGACGTCTTCGAGCACCGACGCCGGCGCCTCGGCATTGGTGCGGATGTGCGGCAGGCCGATCGCGGCATAACGCGCGACCTGGATCGCGCGCGCGGCGGCGACACGCGCCGCCACTTCGGCCGAGCCTTCCGCCGGCGGCGGCAGGATCAGATCGGCGGCGGTCACGGCGGGCACCTCGATGCGCAGATCGATGCGGTCCATCAGCGGGCCGGAGATGCGGCCTTGATAGTCGGCGCCGCAGCGGTCGATGCGTCCGCGCTTGCAGGTGTAGCCGGGCTCAAAGGCATGGCCGCAGCGGCACGGATTCATCGCCGCCACCAGCATGAAGCGCGCCGGATAGGTGACGCGATGATTGGCGCGCGATACCGCGACCTCGCCGTTCTCGAGCGGCTGGCGCAGCGAATCCAGCACGCGCGCGTCGAACTCCGGCAGTTCATCGAGAAACAGCACGCCGTTATGGGCCAGCGAAATCTCGCCGGGCCTGGCGCGCATGCCGCCGCCGGTGAGCGCCGCCATGCTGGCGGAATGATGCGGCGCGCGGAACGGACGGCGCGCGGTCAGCGTGCCGTCCTCGATCTCGCCGGCGACTGACGCGATCATCGACACTTCGAGCAGTTCGGCCGGCGACAGCGGCGGCAGGATCGACGGCAGCCTCGCCGCGAGCATCGACTTGCCCGCGCCGGGCGAGCCGATCATGAGAAGGTGGTGTCCGCCGGCGGCGATTTCGAGCGCGCGCTTGGCGCTTTCCTGGCCCTTGATGTCGCGCAGGTCGAGCGGTACGAGAAAGCTAATATCGCGGACCAGCGCAAGAACATTTAGAGAACGAAAAGAGGCTCGCTCAGCTTCACGGCGTATAGGAGCCGGTGATCCATGGGGTCGGTCCCTCGACCCGGGCGCGCTCCAGCGGCGCGAGGGACACCGGTTCGGTGACCTGAACCACCGCCTCCCTGGGCCGCAGCCGAAGCCCGAACACGTGCGGAAACCGCATCAGTTCGATGTCGAAATCGGCGGTGCTCAGCGGCGCCATCGCGGCCGAGGCCTTCGGCGCATAGATCCGCCCCCAGAAATCGATCCCGGCGAATTGCGGCACCTGCGACAGCCGCAGATTGCCGATGCTGCCCTCGAACTTCAGCACCTCGCGGGCGCGGTCGTTCATCATGGTGACCCAGCCGTCGGTGGTGTGGCCGACATCGTTGACCATCGGGCAGGCGATGATCATCGCGTCCGGCGCGGTGCGGAACAGCTGGTCGTAAACTTCCATCTGGTGGCTGATCAGTTCGGAATAGATGAACAGGCAGACCGCGCCGTCGCCGATTGCGATCGGCATCACCAGCCGCTGCCAGAGCTGTCCGTTTTGCGATCGCGTGCCGGTGAAGCGGACGAAGGCCGGCTGCATCCGCTGCACGACCTGGCGGTAGACCGCCGCGAATTCCTTCGCCAGCGGGTTCTTGTTGGCCGACAGCAGCGTCCCGGTCCGGTTCTCGCCCGCGGCGTGCTGAATGGTCTCGCCGACATAGATGTAAATGAAATCGTCGCCGACGGGCATCATGTGCGCCGAGTTGGTGCGCAGCACGCAGTCCGATTCCTCGGTCAGCCGTTGCAGCGTCAGGCCGCCGGTCGCTTGCAACGTGCGCCACTTGGCCCACAGAAATTCCATAGCAGCAGTGGTGAGCTCGCGCGGAATCGACGTCCCGCTGAAAACCTCGATGGCCATGACTCAAAAACCTTGGGCAGTCTGAAAACGGTCGCAAAAACTATCACACCGGCTGCCGTAATATCCGGCGGCCGGAAATCCAGCGGCCAGATTGGCAGAAGGTGGTCAGCAATTGATTAAGGCGCGCGAACGCCGATAGCGTTTTCGAGCGATGCATGCCCCCGGACCCGGCCCCGAGGGCGGGTGCGGGTCGCGTGAAGACAACGCGGCAAACCGGAAAGAATCAGCGCCGCTTGGCTTCGATGGTGTCCCAGATGATCGCGGCGATGTCCGGCCCGCCGAGCTTGGCGACGGCGCGGATGCCGGTCGGCGAGGTGACGTTGATCTCGGTGAGATGGCCGTCGATCACGTCGATGCCGACGAACAGCAGTCCGCGTTCGCGCAGCGCCGAGCCGAGGCGCTTGCAGATCTCCTGCTCGCGCGGCGACAGGTCGGTCGCCTTCGCGGCGCCGCCGCGCACCATGTTCGAGCGCAAATCGTCGGGCGCGGGCACACGGTTGACCGCGCCGGCGAATTCGCCGTCGACCAGGATGATGCGCTTGTCGCCGTGCTTCACTTCGGGAAGGAAGCGCTGGATCACCCACGGCTCGCGGAAGGTGAGCGAGAACATGTCGTAGAGCGAACCGAAATTCATGTCCTTCGGCATGATGCGAAACACAGCCGCGCCGCCGTGGCCATAGAGCGGCTTCATCACCACGTCGCCATGCGCGGCGCGGAAATCGTTGATCTCGTCCTTGTCGCGCGAGATCAGCGTCGGCGGCATCAGGTCGGCGAACTCCATCACGAAAATCTTTTCCGGCGCGTCGCGCACGCTGGCCGGATCGTTGACCACCAGTGTCTTCGGATGAATACGCTCGAGCAAATGCGTCGTGGTGACGTAAGCGAGATCGAACGGCGGGTCCTGCCGCAGCAGCACCACGTCGAAGGATTCGAGATTGGTGCGAACCGCATCGCCGAGCGTGAAGTGATTGCCTTCCTCATCGCGCACGGTCAGCGGCTGCACGCGGGCGACGACCTCCTTGCCGGCCAGCGAGAGCGTCTCCGGCGTGTAGTAGGACAGCGCGTGGCCGCGCTTCTGCGCTTCCAGCAACAACGCGAAGGTGGAGTCGCCGCGAATGTTGATCCGCGCGATCGGGTCCATCTGGACGGCGACTTTCAATGTCATGGCAATGATCCGGAAGTTGGGAGGCGAGGGCTGCAATTTGCGTCAAACGATACGGTCTTGCCAGCGGCTTGTCAGCCGCCGGCGTCGAACGCTGCTTTCAGATGGCGCGGAAGATGCTTCGGCGCAATGAGAATAACGTCGAAGCGGCAATCCAGATTTGCATGATCGGGATGCGTCATCAGCCAGACTTGCGCCGCGGTGGCGATGCGCTGCTGCTGGCGCGGCGTCACCGCATAGGCCGCGTCGTCCAGTTCGCCGCGCGCTTTCACTTCGAGGAACACGAGACAGTTGCGGTGCCGCGCCACCACGTCGATCTCGCCATGCGGGGTGCGAAAGCGCCGTGCCAGAATCCGGTAGCCCTTGGCGATCAGATAGACGCAGGCCTTGCTCTCCGCCGAGATGCCGGTCTGGAACGCCGCGACGCGCTGCGGCGCTGGCGTGCGCAGCTTCGGCCGCAGCGGCGTGGCGTCGTCATTCTTCGCCATCGCCGTCTTCGTTCGAGAGCGCCAGCGCGCGGGCATAGATTTCGCGGCGCGAATGTCCGGAGACCTCGAGCGCCTGCGCCACCGCGTCCTTGACGCTGCCGCGCTTCAAGGCGGCGCGCAGCATGTCGTCGAGCGCTTCGGCGCTGATCACGCCGGCATCCTTCGGCGGCGGGCCGATCACCAGCACGAATTCGCCGCGAGTCTCCAGCGTGTCGGCCTGTTGCGCGAGTTCGGTCAGCGTCGCGCGCGAAATGGTTTCGTGCAGCTTGGTCATCTCGCGGCAGATCGCGGCGTCACGCGCGCCCATGATGTCGGCGAGATCGCGCAGCGAATTCTGCACCCGGGTGCCGGATTCGAACATCACCAGGGTGGCGTCGATCCGCGCCAGCTCGGTGATGCGGTTGCGCCGCGCGATTTCCTTCGACGGCAGGAATCCCTCGAAGAAAAAACGGTCGGTGGGCAATGCCGCGACCGACAGCGCGGTCAGCACCGAGGACGGGCCGGGCAGCGCGGTCACCGTGAACCCGGCGGCGCAGGCCTCGCGCACCAGCTTGTAGCCGGGATCGGAGATCAGCGGCGTACCGGCGTCCGACACCAGCGCGACGGAGGCTCCCTGCGCCAGCTTTTCGAGAATCTTCGGGCGCGCCGTGGTGGCGTTGTGCTCGTGATAGGGCGTCAGCGCCGCGGCGATCGCGAATCGCTCGAGCAGGCGGTGCGTGATTCGCGTGTCCTCGCAGGCGATCAGGTCGACACCGGCCAGCGTCTCGAGTGAGCGAATGGTAATGTCCCCGAGGTTGCCGATCGGCGTCGCCACCAGATACAATCCGGGGCGCGCTTTCGGGGCGCTCACCGGCTGGCCGGCGAGCGTGAAGGTGCGGGGAGCTGGGGCCGAGGGGTCGGCCGCGACGACGCGGGGCGGGGCTGTTTTGGGGCGCATGGCCTTAATCTAACGTCCCCGTGCTGTTAGGTCTTGGCCCTTGCGTCTTGGCTGTTACGTCTTGCGAACATATGGGGGAGCAAGCACCCACATTGAGATACCGTCACAGGCGCCCGACAGTGCCGTCAACCTTTTATTCTGGTTAACTAATCGCCGACAATATGCCTGAATCCCCCTCCAGATCCCCGGCACCAGATGCTCGCGGCCCAGTGGGGACCAAATCAATCGACAGAGGTGAAATGGCCGGTCCGACGTCCAAGCTCGACAGTTCTGCAACCACCCGCCGCACGGCCATGGGTCTGATTCTCGGCGCCCCGCTGCTGGCGGGCTGCGCCGGAGCCGGTGGCCCTGGCGGGCTGTTTTCGGGTGCCGAACAGCCGTCCGGCCCGCCGCAGCAGCCGACGTCGGTCGGGTCCGGCAAGGTCAAGGTCGGGCTGATCCTGCCGATGTCCGGTTCGGGCAATGCCGGGGTCGCCGGCAATTCGATGAAGAATGCCGCCGAACTGGCGCTGTCGGAATTCCGCAATCCCGACCTTCAGCTTCTGATCAAGGATGACGCCGGCACCGCGCAGGGCGCGCAACAGGGCGCCCAGCAGGCGCTCGACGAAGGCGCCGAGATCATTCTCGGGCCGCTGTTCGGCCTCGCGGTTCCACCGGTCGCGCAGCTCGCGCGCAACAAGGGCGTCTCGGTGATCGCCTACTCGACCGATTCGAGCGTGGCGGGCCGCGGCGTCTATCTGCTGAGCTTCCTGCCGGAATCCGACGTCAACCGCATCGTCGATTACGCCACCTCGACCGGCAAGCGTTCGTTTGCGGCGATGTTGCCGTCCAATGCCTATGGCAACGTGGTCGAGGCCGCGTTCAAGCAGGCGGTGGCGCGCAAGGGCGGACGGATCGTCGCGTTCGAGAAATATGGCCCCGATCGCGCGCAGATGCAGGCGCCGGCGCGCAACGTCGCGCAGGCGCTGTCCGGCGCCGACGCGCTGCTGCTCGCCGACGACGGCGACATGGTGGTGCAGGCCGCCGAGGCGCTCACCGCCAGCGGGGCGGACCTCAAGCGCGTGCAACTGCTCGGCACCGGCCTGTGGGACAATCCAAGCGTGTTCGCCAATGCGTCACTGCAGGGCGGCTTCTACGCCGCGCCCGATCCGTCGGGCTTCCGCGCCTTCACGGGGCGCTATCGCGCCAAGTACGGACAGGATCCGGTGCGCACCGCGACGCTGGCTTACGATTCGGTGGCGCTGGTCGCGGCACTGGCGCGCACCCAGGGCGGGCAGCGGTTCGCGGCGGAGGTGCTGACCAACCCGTCGGGCTTTGCCGGCATCGACGGGCTGTTTCGTTTCCGCGCCGACGGCATCAACGATCGCGGTCTCGCGGTGATGAAGGTCGCCTCCGGCGGCGGACAGATCGCATCGGCCTCGCCGAAGAGTTTCGGGGCTTAAGAGGCTCTAGCTTGCACTGAGTCGTCATGCCCGGGCTTGACCCGGGCATCCGCGTTTTAAAGACCCCGCAGCACAAAGACGTGGATGGCCGGAACAGGTCCGGCCATGACAAGTCAGCAAAAATAGCTCGCTCAGTTGGTGTGAGAGATTCGAACTTACGCCGCGAGATCGGCGACCACGGCGTCGAGCAGCGGGAAGCCGTCCTTGGTGACGCGCAGCCAGCCGCTGGCGTCGACCGTGATCGCGCCTTCGTCCTTCAGCAGCGCGATGCGGCGCGGGTCGAGCGCGCGGCCGGACAGCGCCTTGTAGCGCTGCGGGTCGATGCCTTCGGCGAGACGCAGTCCCATCAGCAAGAATTCGTCGGCGCGCTCCTCGCTGTTGAGGATGTCGTCGGCGATGACGCCATTGCCCTGCGCTTCGACACGCATCAGCCAGGTCTCGGGCCGCTTCTCGGTGGCGATGGCATGGCGCCGGCCGTCGATGTCGAGCCGGGCATGGGCGCCGGGTCCGACGCCGGCATATTGCTGGCCGCGCCAGTACACGAGATTGTGCCGGCACTCGGCGCCGGGCCGCGCGTGATTGGAAATCTCGTAGGACGGCAGGCCCTGCTGCGCGCAGACCTCCTGCGTCACGTCGTAAAGCGCGCGCGCCACCGCCTCGTCCGGCACTTTCAGTTTGCCGGCGGCGTGCAGTCCGAAGAACGGCGTCTCCGGCTCGATGGTCAGCTGATAGAGCGACAGATGTTCGGCGGCTTCCGAAATCGCGCGCTTGAGTTCGTCGGTCCACATCTGCGCGGTCTGGTCGGGCCGCGCGTAGATCAGGTCGAACGAATAACGATCGAAGATCGTGCGGGCGATCGCCACCGCATCGAGCGCTTCGCGCGCGGTGTGCAGGCGGCCCAATGCTTTCAACGAGACGTCGTCGAGCGCCTGGACGCCGAGCGACACGCGGTTGACGCCGGCGGTGCGATAGCCGCGAAACCGCGTCGCCTCGACGCTGGTCGGATTGGCTTCGAGCGTGACCTCGACATCCTTGGCGACATGCCAGTGCTGGCCGATGGCGTCGAGCACCGCGCCGACGGTCTGCGGCTGCATCAGCGACGGCGTGCCGCCGCCGAGAAAGATCGACGTCACTTCGCGGCCGGGCGCGCGCGCCGCGGTGGTCGCAATCTCGCGCGCGAAGGCGCGGGCGTAACGCTCCTCGTCGATCGGCGCGTGACGGACGTGGCTGTTGAAATCGCAATACGGGCACTTCGACAGGCAGAACGGCCAGTGCACGTAAACGCCGAAGGCTTCCTTGTGATCAATCGCGGTCAAGGCAGATCTCCGCGAGTTTCACGAAGGCTTTCGCGCGATGCGACAGGCCGAGACCGAGCGGCGGCAGCCCGTGCTTCTCGATGCTGGTCATCTCGCCGAAAGTTCGCGTGTGACCGTCCGGCAGGAACGCCGGGTCGTAGCCGAAGCCTGCGGTGCCGCGCGGCGGCCATACCAGCGTGCCGTCGACGCGCGCCTCGACCTCGTCGCAATGGCCGTCGGGCCACGCCACACACAACGCCGAGACGAAATGCGCTTTGCGCTGCGCGGGCTCTGTGGCGCCACGCTCCTGCAGCAGGCGCTCGAGCTGCTTCATCGCCGCAGCGAAATCCTTCGTCGGTCCGGCCCAGCGCGCCGAATAGATGCCGGGCTGTCCGTCGAGCGCATCGACCACCAGACCGGAATCGTCGGCGAATGCCGGCAGTTGCGCGGCGTTGGCGGCGGCGACGGCCTTGATCCGGGCGTTGGCTTCAAACGTCGTGCCGGTTTCGTCCGGTTCGGACAGATTCAGTTCGCCCGCCGAGATCGCCTCGATGCCATAGGGCGCAAGAAGTTCGCGCATCTCGACGAGCTTGCCGGGATTGTGGGTCGCGATCACGAGGCGGCCTGTGATTCGGCGGTGCGCGCTCATTGTCGAAAGCTATCCGTGATGTCCGATGATGACGAGGGCGAATTCACGCCATCGCCAGTTTCTGCAACTCGACCAGACGGCCGACGCCCTGTTTCGCCAGCGCCATCAGCGCCAGAAATTCGTCCTGCGTGAACGGCGTTTTTTCCGCGGTGCCCTGCACCTCGATGATGCGGCCGTCGCCGGTCATCACAAAGTTCGCGTCGGTCTCCGCTTCGGAATCTTCCGCGTAGTCGAGATCGAGCACCGGGGTGCCGTTGTAGATGCCGCATGAAATCGCGGCGACGTTGTCGCGCAACACCTTGTCGCTCTTAAGCATGTTGCGGGCCTTCATCCACGCGAGGCAATCGGCCAGCGCAACCCATGCGCCGGTGATCGAGGCGGTGCGGGTGCCGCCGTCGGCCTGGATCACGTCGCAGTCGACGGTGATCTGGCGTTCGCCGAGCGCCACCAGATCGACGGTGGTGCGCAGCGAGCGGCCGATCAGGCGCTGGATCTCGACGGTGCGGCCGCTCTGCTTGCCGGCCGAGGCTTCGCGGCGCATCCGCTCGTGGGTCGCGCGCGGCAACATGCCGTATTCGGCGGTGACCCAGCCGCGGCCCTGACCCTTGAGCCACGGCGGCAGCCGCTCCTCGAGAGTCGCGGTCACCAGCACATGGGTGTCGCCGAATTTCACCATGCAGGAACCTTCGGCGTATTTGACCACGCCGCGCTCGAGTGAAATGGCGCGCAGTTCGTCAGGCGCGCGACGGCTTGGCCGCATGGGGTTCCTCCGGAAAATCAGGGAAATGTCGATCTTGCGGTGCTTTTAGGGGTGGCCGGGTGCTGCGGCAAGGGCTGTCGCGGCCATTCAGGTAACCCAAATCCGCAATGCGGCTTGTCATTGGCCCGCGCGATGGACAAATTGGCCTTCTAAGGAGCAAGACTTGGCTCATCACGATCCGATCGGAAATCTGTTGACCGCAAAAGCCGGGCTCGCCCAGCTCAACGAACGCTCGCGCGATATTTTCAGGCAAATTGTCGAGAATTATCTCGCGACCGGCGAGCCGGCCGGCTCGCGCAACATCTCGCGGCTGATCACCGTGCCGCTGTCGCCGGCGTCGGTGCGCAATGTGATGTCCGATCTGGAACAGCTCGGGCTGATCTATGCGCCGCACACCTCCGCGGGCCGGTTGCCGACGGAACTTGGTTTGCGGTTTTTCGTCGATGCGCTGATGCAGGTCGGCGACCTGACCGAAGCCGAGCGGCAATCGATCCAGGCCCAGCTTGCGTCTGTCGGCAAGGCGCAGTCGGTCGAAGCGGCGTTGAGCGAAGCGCTGACGCGGCTGTCGGGATTGACGCGCGCGGCCGCCGTGGTGCTGACCGCGAAATCGAACGCGCGGCTCAAGCATATCGAATTCGTCCGCCTTGAGCCGGAGCAGGCGCTGGTGGTGCTGGTGGCCGAAGACGGTCAGGTGGAAAACCGCGTGCTGCCGTTGCCGCCCGGTGTTCCGGCATCGGCGCTGACCGAAGCCTCGAATTTTCTCAACGCGCGCATTCGCGGCCACACGCTGGCGGAAGCGCGCGACGATCTCGAAGCCGCGCTGACGCAGAGCCGGACCGAACTCGATCAGTTGACGCAGAAGGTGATCGAGGCCGGCATCGCGAGCTGGTCCGGCGGCGGCAGCGAAGACCGCCAGCTGATCGTGCGCGGTCACGCCAATCTGCTCGAGGATCTTCACGCCATGGAAGATCTCGAACGCGTGCGGCTGTTGTTCGACGATCTCGAAACCAAGAAGGGCGTCGTCGATCTGCTCGGCCGCGCCGAGCGCGCAGACGGCGTGCGCATTTTCATCGGCTCGGAAAACAAGCTGTTTTCGCTGTCGGGCTCATCGACGATCATCTCCCCCTATCGCGACGGCGCGGGGCAGATCGTCGGCGTGCTCGGCGTGATCGGGCCGACGCGGCTGAACTACGCGCGGGTGATTCCGATGGTGGATTATGCCGCGCGCATCGTCAGCCAGATGCTCGGCAAATGAGGCAGGCGGCCATCCGGCCCGAAACAGACGTCTCCGCGCTTGATTTTTCGGCTCCAAACAACGATATGCCAGCAAAGAGTTTTTCCAACATGATGGACGTAGCGTAAATGGCCGAAACCAACGGACAAAAAGACAACTTGGACAAGCCGGTGCAGGACACCGAGCCCAAGGTGTCGAAGCCCTACATCATGCCGGACGATCCCGAACCGGTCGTCGATCCGAACGAGCAACTCGTCAAGGAAGCCGCCGAGGCGAAGGACAAGATGCTGCGCACGCTGGCCGAGATGGAGAATCTCCGCAAGCGCACGCAGCGTGAAGTTGCCGATGCGCGCACCTACGGTATCGCCGGGTTTGCCCGTGACATTCTCGACATCGCCGACAATCTGCAGCGCGCGCTCGATGCCGTGCCCGCCGAGGCGAAGGCCTCCGCCGACGCCGGACTGATGGGTTTGATCGAAGGCGTCGAGCTGACCGAGCGTTCGCTGCACAACACGCTGGAGAAGAACGGCGTGCGCAAGTTCGATCCGGTCGGCGAGAAGTTCGACCCGAACCTGCAGCAGGCGATGTTTGAAATCCCCGATGCCTCGGTGCCGGCGGGAACCGTCGTGCAGGTCGTGCAAGCCGGCTACATGATCGGCGATCGGATCTTGCGTCCGGCGCTGGTGGGTGTCTCCAAGGGCGGCGCCAAGGCGCCACCGTCGCAGGACAAGACTGTCTGAGATTTTTTTGCGCGCCCGCGTAGCTGAATGATGAGTAAAGAAACCGCCGCGGCAGATCCTGCCGCGGCGGTTTTCATTGTGGCCTTGTTTCGAAGCCCTTGCCTAGCGCGGCTGGATGCCGTCGCGCACCTGGCGGAAGCGCGGAAACGCCTTCGGCCATTCGGTGCGCGTGGCGCTGGCGATGATCCGCAGCGATGTGCTGCCGGAGCCGAACCGCAGCCATTGCACGATCGTCACCGGCGTATCGTTCTTGCCGCTGACGGCGTCGATCCGCGTCTCGTATCCGGGCGAACCGTCGATGCGCATCGCTTCGCTGGAGGTGATGCGGGCCTCGCGCATGCCGGGAATCGACGCCGCCGACTGGCGCGCGAACCGGTCGCGATCCTCGGGCTGCGCCGGGCCGCTCGGCATCAATCCGATCACCATGTAGGGCGCGCCGTCGAGGGTGGTGTTTTCATCGCCGTCGGTCAGCAGCACCGCCGAACGCGGCGCCAGCGTGCGGACGGTTTTGAAATCGGCGAGGTCGGTGATGTTGAAGGCGAGCAGGTCGAGTTGTTCCTTGACCGGCACCTGCGCGCGTAGCGTGGTGGTGGCCAGCATCGTGCGGATCGCCTCTGCGGTGAATTTCTTGTCGGCGCCGTCGGCCACTTGGGCAATGACGTAGCCGGAGAATTTGTTGCCCGGCAGGATCAGGGAATAGTTCTGCACCTGGGTGCCGTCCTTGTCCTTGCCGCTTTCGCTGGTCAGGTAGGACTTGCCGGCGGCGGTCTGGAATTCCTCGGGCTTGATCGAGCCGTGCGGCATCGAATTGCCGCTTTTGAACGCGGCATCGACGGCATCGAATGCGCCCTCGGGAATTTCCGTCACGCCGATTTTGACTTTCTGGTCGGCGGTCTCGAAGCCGGTGAACTGGGTGGCGGCGGTCAGCCCGTCGATCGGGACCAGACCGACGTGCAATCCCGGCGGATAGACCGGATCGGCGGCGCGGGCGGGAACGGCGAGCGTGATCGAGGCAAGGAGGATCACGGCAAGACCAATCGCTGCGGCGGCGCGGAATCGGAGAATGTATTTCATGAAACCTGATTGCTGTCTCAATAAGGCCGTTCAATGGTCGGATATGGCCCTGCCCCGCATCCCGTTCAAACCCCGGCGATCAAGTTTATGGGATGGGCGCGGTCGGTGCTAGCCCGGCGGCTCGCCGAAAGCCTGAAAAATCATCGGCGATGCGATCAGCAGCGCCAGCAGGGCGGGCCGCGCACGGTCGGTCCTGATCGCGGACGCGAATCTCAGCGCCGCCATCGGCAGAAGCGCAAGCAGCGGCAGATAATAGCGCGGATAGGCGTCCATCAACCAGCCTGTCTGCACATGACGCTGGTAGCTGAACATGATGTGGGCTGCGAGCGTCAGTGCCGTCGCCAGCGCCCCGGCGGCAATGACGAGATCGGCCGGCGTGGATTCCCGCCGGACGACGGCGCGCAGCGACAGGGCCGTTCCGGCGAGCGACGTCAGCATCACGATCGCCGGGCAGATCAGGAGCACGTAGTGCAACGCGCCGCGCGGGCGAAGCGTCGGCATCCATTCCAGCAGCATCGTTTTGAGGAAGAACGCGATATAGGCGGGCAACGTCAGCCGCGGCTGATCGGCCCAGCCGGCGGCGCGTGCGGAGCTGCGCACCATCTCGGCCTGGGCCGCGGTGTCGGGCGCCGGACTGCCGTATTGCGCGAGAAAAACCAGATAGGGCGCGGCGGCGATCATCAGGCCGGCGAGCGCGATGACGAGGTGGCGGCGATGTGCCGGGTGATCGCACGCGATCATGGCCATGGTCAGCGCGAACGTCGTGCCGACAAGCAGCAGTCCGGTGAGTTTCGCGGCACTGGCGACGATCATGCCGGCGCAGGCGAGAAGCAGCGGCACGGTCGCGCGCGTCCGCGCGTAATCGTAAAGGCCAAGCATGCCGATCGCGCCGGTTGCGATGCACAGATTGTCGTTGTTCACCGCGCCCGCGAGTGGAGACAGCACCGGGACTGTCGCGATCATCACGGCGAAAGCGTAGAATTCGAGCGGAGCGAGCCGCATGCGCCGTCCGAGCACCAGCAAGGCGATCACGCCGGCCAGCGCCATCGCGACATTGATCAAACGGGCTGGCATCAGCGCGGAGGGATGCCCGGCGATGGCCGGCGCGATCGCGGCCACCACCGCGTAATAGAACGGCGGATGATTGAGGTAATTTTGTTCCGCCGTGAATTCGAAAGTCGCCGGATCGATCAAATGCATCCGCGCGAAACCGGGCCAGAACGGCCAGGGCGAGGCTTGCAGGGTGGCGGCATAGGACAGGTGCGCGACTTCGTCGAAGCCCTGGGTGACCGGCTTGCGCAGGGCGCTGCCGGTCGCGGCGAGCGTGAAAAGGGTGGCGATCACGATGGAGGCCGCGATCCATCCGCGTCTCGCCATCGGTCCGGAAGATGCGCGGGCAGCAATCATGGCCGGATGTTTGGAAGTTTCCGGTTAACATCCGCTTATATCGACGATCCGCCCCGGACCGGAGCAGGTCCGCCGCCGCCCGGCGTGGCCGGGTGCCGCAAACCCCTGATAAAATGGATCAACCGCGCAGCCGGTCCTTGCGGCCACCACCCCCCCTCCTATATGAGGCCTAGCGTCGCAGGACTGCGCGTTTGGGTTATTGGGGGTTGGGTTTTGGTGCGCCGTCAGGGCACAACCAACCTGCCGCAAAAAGAAGGATTTGAAGACCATGGGAAAGGTCATTGGGATCGATCTCGGCACGACGAACTCGTGCGTCGCCGTGATGGATGGCAAATCGCCGAAAGTTATCGAGAACGCCGAGGGCATGCGGACGACGCCCTCGATCGTCGCTTTCACCGACGGCGGAGAACGCCTCGTCGGTCAGCCGGCCAAGCGCCAGGCTGTCACCAATCCTGAAAATACCATTTTCGCCGTCAAGCGCCTCATCGGCCGCCGCTACGACGACCCGACGGTCGAAAAGGACAAGAAGCTCGTCCCCTACAAGATCGTAAAGGCCGGCAACGGCGACGCGTGGGTCGAGTCCGACAGCCAGACCTATTCGCCCTCGCAGGTCTCCGCTTTCATCCTGCAGAAGATGAAAGAGACCGCGGAAGCCCATCTCGGCCAGAAGGTCGATCAGGCGGTCATCACCGTTCCTGCCTATTTCAACGACGCCCAGCGTCAGGCCACCAAGGACGCCGGCAAGATCGCCGGCCTTGAAGTGCTGCGCATCATCAACGAGCCGACCGCGGCTGCGCTCGCCTACGGCCTCGACAAGTCGAAGCAGGGCACCATCGCGGTGTACGACCTCGGCGGCGGCACCTTCGACGTTTCGATTCTGGAAATCGGCGACGGCGTGTTCGAAGTGAAGTCCACCAACGGCGATACCTTCCTCGGCGGTGAAGACTTCGACATGCGTCTGGTCGGCTATCTTGCCGACGAATTCCAGAAGGAGCAGGGCATCAACCTGCGCAACGACAAGCTCGCTCTGCAGCGCCTGAAAGAGGCCGCGGAAAAAGCCAAGATCGAACTGTCGTCGACCACGCAGACCGAAATCAACCTGCCGTTCATCACAGCGGACGCTTCGGGACCGAAGCATCTGACGATCAAGCTCACCCGCGCGAAGCTCGAGGCGCTGGTCGACGATCTCGTCCAGAAAACCATCGAGCCGTGCCGCAAGGCGCTGAAGGACGCCGGCCTCACCGCCGGTGAAATCAGCGAGGTGGTTCTGGTCGGCGGCATGACCCGCATGCCGAAGATCCAGGAAGTGGTGAAGCAGTTCTTCGGCAAGGAGCCGCACAAGGGCGTCAACCCGGATGAAGTCGTCGCCATCGGCGCGGCGATCCAGGCCGGCGTGCTGCAGGGCGACGTCAAGGACGTGCTGCTGCTCGACGTGACGCCGCTGTCACTCGGCATCGAGACGCTGGGTGGCGTGTTCACCCGCATCATCGAGCGCAACACCACGATCCCGACCAAGAAGGGCCAGGTGTTCTCGACCGCCGAGGACAATCAGGGCGCGGTGACGATCCGCGTCTTCCAGGGCGAACGCGAAATGGCCGCGGACAACAAGATTCTCGGTCAGTTCGATCTGATGGGAATTCCGCCGGCGCCGCGCGGCATGCCGCAGATCGAGGTCACGTTCGACATCGACGCCAACGGCATCGTCAACGTGTCGGCGAAGGACAAGGCGACCAACAAGGAACAGCAGATTCGCATTCAGGCGTCCGGTGGACTGTCGGAAAGCGACATCGAGAAGATGGTCAAGGACGCCGAGGCCAACGCCGCCGAAGACAAGAAGCGCCGCGAGGCGGTCGACGCCAAGAACCATGCCGACGCGCTGGTGCACTCCACCGAGAAGGCGCTGGCCGAGCATGGCGCCAAGGTCGGCGAGCCCGAGCGCAAGGCGATCGAGGATGCTTTGGCCGACCTCAAGGAAGCCCTGAAGGGCGAAGACGCCGAGGGCATCAAGGCCAAGACCAACACGCTGGCGCAGGCGTCGATGAAGCTCGGCGAAGCGATGTACCAGCAGCAGGCTGAAAGCGATGCAGCCCGCGACGCCGCCAAGGATGCGGCGCAGGACGATGTCGTCGACGCGGAGTTCACCGAGGTCGACGATGACAAGAACAGTAAGAAGTCGGCGTAAAGACTGAGAGCGCCTGACGATGGCTCTCGATCCTCGCGAGTTTGTCGCCCCCGGGTTCAACCCGGGGGCCCATCTTCAAAGAGCGATGGATGGCCGGGCATGCGATCCGAAGGCGCACGATGCGCTTTTCCCCGGCCATGACAGTTGAGAAACTGATCCATGTCGACCAAGACTTGTTATTACGAGACGCTGGAAGTCGAGCGCAACGTCGATGAAGCCGGCCTGAAGTCGGCCTTCCGCAAGCTTGCGATGAAGTGGCACCCGGACAAGAATCCGGGCGATCCGTCATGCGAGCACAAGTTCAAGGAAATCTCCGAGGCCTACGAAATCCTCAAGGACGGCAACAAGCGCGCCGCCTATGACCGTTATGGCCACGCCGCTTTCGAGCAGGGCGGCGGCGGTGCCGGGCATGGCTTCGGCGCCGGTTTTGCCTCGTCGTTCTCCGACATTTTCGAAGACCTATTCGGCATGTCCGGGCGCGGCGGCCGTGGCGGCCGCGAGCGCGGCGCCGACCTGCGCTACAACATGGAAATCACCCTGGAAGAAGCCTTCCAGGGCAAGACCGCGCAAATCCAGATTCCGGTCGCCGTCACCTGCGAGCAATGCTCGGGCACCGGGGCCAAGACCGGCACCAAGCCGAAGGCCTGCACGATGTGCGGCGGCGCCGGGCGTGTGCGTCAGGCTCAGGGCTTCTTCACGCTGGAGCGGACCTGCCCCGGCTGTCAGGGCCGCGGCCAGATGATCGAAAGCCCGTGCCCGTCCTGTTCGGGTCAGGGCCGGGTGCAGAAGGACCGTTCGCTGTCGGTCAACATTCCGCCGGGCGTCGAGGACGGAACGCGGATTCGCCTCGCCGGCGAAGGCGAGGCCGGTGTTCAGGGCGGCCCGCCGGGCGACCTCTATATTTTCCTGTCGCTCGCGTCGCATCAGTTCTTCCAGCGCGACGGCGCCGATCTGCACTGCCGTGTGCCGGTGTCGATGGTGGCGGCGGCGGTCGGCGGCGACTTCGAGGTGCCGACGATCGACAAGGCAAAAGCCAAGGTGAAGGTGCCGGCTGGAACCCAGTCCGGCCGCCGGTTCCGGATTGCCGGAAAGGGGATGCCTGTGCTGCGGTCGCGCCAGATGGGCGACATGTACGTGCAGGTTGTCGTCGAAACGCCGCAGAATCTCACCAAGAAGCAAAAAGAGCTGTTGGCGGAGTTCGAAAAGCTGTCTTCGGGTGAAACCCAACCCGAAGCTGCGGGTTTCTTCAAGATGGTCAAAGACTTCTTCGGCACGCGCGCAAATTCATCGTGATATCGTCTTGACCGTTTTCGCTTGGGGCGATACCCATTTGTGAAGAAAATTTAAGGATCCCGCCCCGCAATCGGATCCGAATCGGTAAAAACATGCCTTTGCAATCCACCGCGCGTGCATTGAAAAAGCCTCTTCGTCTCGACGACGAAGTTCGATTCCTCCGCTCCTGGATTGAAAAGCCGCTGCACATGGGTGCGGTGATGCCGTCGGGCAAGGTTCTGGCCCGCACCGTGGCGCGTTACGTCGACATCAATTCGAAAGGCCCGGTCGTCGAACTTGGGCCCGGCACCGGCGCTATCACCGACGCGCTGATTGCCCATGGCGTCGAGCAGAAGCGGCTGGTGCTGGTGGAATTCGATCCGGGATTTTGCGCGCTGCTGCGCGAGCGCTATCCCGAAGCCAGGATCATTCAGGGCGACGCCTATCGCCTCGAAAAAACTCTCTCGGTGCTCGACGAGCCCGCCGCCGCCATGGCATCCGGCCTGCCGCTGGTGACCAAGCCGATGCTGACGCGCATGAAGCTGATGCGCGATGCCTTCCACAAGATGGCTCCCGGCGCGCCGTTCATCCAGTTCACTTACTCTGTCGTGCCGCCGATTCCGAAATCGCTGCCGGGTGTCCAGACCCAGGCCTCCGAACGGATCTGGATGAATCTGCCGCCAGCCCGGGTCTGGGTTTATCGCAAGGGCTGATGTGGCCCCTGCAGATTCGGGACCTTGCGGCAAACCGGTTTCCTCTTTGCCGCGAAATGCTCTAATCCTGATTCCATGGCTGTCCTGAAAATCCTTGTCATTCCCGGCTCACTGCGCACGGGCTCGTTCAACGCGCGGCTCGCCGCCGCTGCGGTCAAGGAACTCGCGCTGGCGAATGTCGACGTCACGCTGATCTCGCTCGGCGATTTTCCGCTGCCGATCTACGACGGCGATCTCGAGGAAAAATCCGGCATTCCGAAAAACGCCGTCGATCTCAAGCGCATGATCGAAGCGCATCATGGCGTGCTGATCGTCACGCCCGAATACAATTCCTCGGTGCCGCCGCTGGTGAAGAACACCATCGACTGGGTGACGCGGGTGCGCGACCGCAACGAGACGCTGGGTCAGGTGTTTCGCGAACGCGCGTTCGCGATCGGCGCAGCATCGGACGGCAAGTTCGGCGGCCTGCGCGTGCTGATGGCGCTGCGCCAGATTCTCGCGCTCGGCTGCGGCGCCACTGTGATTCCGCGCCAGATAGCGCTGTCCTTCGCAGGTCAGGCGTTCGACGACATGGATCGCCTGAAAGACCAGCGCGATGCCGATCAGCTTCGCTCCACGGTGCGGCAGTTGATCGACGTCGCCCAGCAAATGATGTGAGGTGTCATGGCGCAAACCATCGAGCCGCGCGACCGGCTGATCGTCGCTCTTGATATTCCGGGCGTGGCTGATGCCGAGGCGATGATCGCGCGGCTCGGCGACAGCGTGTCGTTCTACAAGATCGGTTATCAGCTCGGTTACGCCGGCGGCCTGTCGCTCGCCGCCGAACTGGCGCGCGCCGGCAAGAAAGTCTTCGTCGATCTCAAGCTACACGACATCGGCAACACCGTGGCGCGCGGCGTCGAAAGCGTCGCCAAACTCGGCGCGACCTTCCTCACCGTTCATGCCTATCCGCAGACCATGAAGGCGGCGGTGGACGCGCGTGCCGGATCGAACCTGAAGATTCTCGCGGTCACCGTGCTGACCTCCTATGACGATAACGACCTGAAGGACACCGGCTCGCGCTTCGGCGTCTCCGAGCTGGTCGCGATGCGCGCGCGTCAGGCCCAGGCCATCGGCATCGACGGGCTGGTGTGCTCGGGCGAAGAGGCTGCCAATCTGCGCGGCATCGTCGGCACCGGCATGTCTCTGGTGACGCCGGGCATCCGCCCGGCCGGCAATGCCGCCGGCGACCAGAAGCGCGTCATGACTCCGGCGCGGGCGATCGCCGCCGGCGCGGATTATCTCGTCGTCGGCCGTCCGGTGATGGAAGCCGCCGATCCGAAAGCGGCGGCGGACGCCATCGTCGCCGAAATCAAGGCAGCGCGCGGCGCGCTGTAACAACAAGGGAGGCGTCCATGGCCAAGGGTTACTGGGTTGCGCGCATCGACGTGCACGATCTTGAAGGCTACAAGCGCGATTACGTCGCCAGCAACGGCGAGGTTTTCAAGAAATACGGCGCGAAGTTTCTGGTGCGCGGCGGCGCCCATGAAGCCCATGAGGGCAAGGCCCGGTCGCGCAACGTCGTGCTCGAATTCAAGGACTACGAGACCGCGCTCGCCTGCTATCACTCGCCGGAATATCAGGATCTGATCAAGAAGCGCGCGCCTTACTCCGAAGGCGAGATCATCATTGTCGAAGGCTATGAGGGGCCGCAGCCCTAAGACTCTTATCGAGCAGCCGCCTCGCGGTACTGACAAAGCCTCGCCCGCCCGCTATACCGGCAGTTGATTTCAGAGGTTTTGATATGTCCGATATGCGGTTGATCGTGGCGGGAGCGGGCGGACGGATGGGCCGGACCCTGATCCGCGCCATTGCCGAGACGGAAGGCGTGACGCTCACCGGCGCGCTGGAAGCGCCGAGCTCCGAATTGCTCGGCGAGGATTCGGGCGTGCTGGCAGGGCTACCGCCGAACGGCGTCATGCTGTCCGGCGATTTGTGGAGCCTGTCGAAGGATGCTGACGGCATCATCGACTTCACGGTGCCGGCCGCGACCATCGCCAATATCGCGATCGCCGCCGAGCGCGGGATCGTGCATGTGATCGGCACCACCGGATTGTCGGCGTCGGACAACGCCGTGATCAAGAGCGTGACCTCGCGCGCCATCGTCGTGCAGTCGGGCAACATGAGCCTCGGCGTCAACCTGCTTGCCGCGCTGGTGAAGCAGGTGGCGAAATCGCTCGACGACGATTTCGACATCGAGATTCTCGAGATGCATCACAAGGCCAAGATTGACGCGCCCTCGGGCACGGCGTTTCTGCTCGGACAAGCCGCCGCCGAAGGCCGCGCCGTCAATCTCGATGCACGCTCGGTGCGTTCGCGCGACGGTCATACCGGCGCGCGGCATTCCGGCGACATCGGCTTTGCGACATTGCGCGGCGGCACCGTGACCGGCGATCACACCGTGATCTTCGCCGGTCCGTATGAACGTATCGAACTCACGCACAAGTCCGAGGACCGGATGATCTTCGCGCGCGGCGCGCTGAAGGCTGCGATGTGGGCGCACGGGCGCAAGCCGGGCCACTATTCGATGGCCGATGTGCTTGCCCTGAAACCGTCATAATAACAAAGTTACAGGAAGTTCACATGAGCGAACGTCTTCTCGTGCTGGTGCGTCATGGCCAGAGCGAATGGAATCTGAAAAACCTGTTCACCGGCTGGAAAGATCCGGACCTCACCGAGCTTGGCGTCAAGGAAGCGATCGCCGCCGGCGGCAAGCTGAAAGAGCAGGGGCTGTCGTTCGACATTGCCTTCACCTCGGCGCTGACGCGCGCGCAACACACGCTCGATCTCGCATTGAAAGAACTGGGTCAGAGCAACATTCCGATCATCCGCGATCAGGCCTTGAACGAGCGCGACTATGGCGATCTGTCCGGTCTCAACAAGGACGATGCGCGCAAGAAGTGGGGCGAGGAACAGGTGCTGATCTGGCGCCGCTCCTACGACGTCCCGCCGCCCGGCGGCGAAAGCCTCAAGGATACGCTGGCGCGCACGCTGCCTTACTACGTGCAGGAAATTCTGCCGTGCGTGCTGCGCGGACAGCGCACGCTGGTCGCGGCGCACGGCAACTCGCTGCGTGCGCTGATCATGGTGCTGGAGAGGCTGACGCCCGAGCAGATTCTCAAGCGCGAACTCGCGACCGGCGCGCCGGTTGTCTATCGGCTCAACGCGGATGCGACGGTGGCGTCCGTGAAGGATCTTGCGGGATAGGCTGCTTGAACTGTCATTGCCGGGCGGCATGACAGTTCACTATACGCTGCAGGCGTTACTGCCCCGCGGCTTGCCCGCTTTCCCAGCCGAGCATCGCACGCTTACGGGTGATGCCCCAGTGATAGCCGGTGAGCGCGCCGCTTTTGCCGATCACGCGATGACACGGGACCACGAACGAAATTGGATTCTTGCCCACCGCCGCGCCGACCGCGCGCGAGGCTTTCGGCGCATCGATCTTGCAGGCGACGTCGGAATAGGTGGTGGCGCGGCCCATCGGAATCTTCAGCAGCGTCTCCCATACCCGCACTTCGAAGTCAGTGCCGATCAGCACCACGCGCAGCGGCTGGTCGGCGCGCCATTGCGATGAATCGAAAACGCGGCCCGCGAGCGCAGCGGTCCCCGGATGATCCTCGACATAGGTCGCGAGCGGCCAGCGCCGCTGCATGTCCTTGAGCGCGGCGCGCTCGTCGCCTTCGTCAGCGAAAGCAAGGCCGGCCAGTCCGCGATCGCTGGCGATCACGATCGCGGTGCCGAACGGCGACGGGTGAGAGCCGTAATGCAGCGTCATGCCGGCGCCGCCCTTCTTCCATTCGCCCGGCGACATCGCTTCGTGCGTGACGAACAGGTCGTGCAACCGTCCCGGCCCGGACAGGCCTGAATCGTAGGCGGCGTCGAGCACGCTGGCGGAATCGCGCAGCAGCCGCTTGGCGTTGTCGAGCGTCAGCGCCTGCATGAAGGCCTTCGGCGTCAGGCCGGCCCAGCGCCGGAACAGATGATGCAGTTCGTCCGGCGTGACGCTGGCGGCATCGGCCATCGCCTCGATGGTCGGCTGCGTGCGCCAATGTTCGGAAATGAAGGCGATGGTCCGGCGCACGGCATCGTAGTCGCGCAGCGCGTCCTCGTCGCGCAACGGTCCCGCAAGACGCTGCGAGGTGGTTTGAAGGCTCATCGGTTCGATCTTGGACTCGATCTTGGTCATGGCGATGTTCATCATGCCATTGATGTAGGCGGTGCGGGTGATTGCAACCACCCGATTCCCGATGAGTTTCAGGTTATCGGATTGTAGGTCGGGCCGCGCCGGGCGGCTTCCAGGGCCTCAGACAAAGCTTTGGAAAAGCTTGCTTTTTCGTCCGATCCGAGAAAGTCGGCGATGACGATGCGGCGCCCGCGCGAGACCAGATACAGCTTTTCGATGCCGAACTCCGCGTGGCTTTTCTTGTCGAGGCGAACCCAGAGCGGATTGACCGACCATTCCATGCGGTGGCCGCGATGGCTGATGCGGGAGACGCGCAATTCCCACGGCGTCACGGTGATTTCCTCGCGGGCGGCAGCGCGGCGGAAATTAATCCGGAACGCCCAGTAGATCAGCAGCGCATCGAGGCAGAAAAATCCGAGCACCGGCCACGCGCCCATATGAAGAAACACCATGCCCGCAGCGAAGCTGACCGCCGTGAGTACCGTCATCAGAACAATGAAGCCGGTGCGGCTGAGCGAACGATGCGGGGTCAGTACCGCCGAGAACAGTTCGGGCGGCGTTTCCGGCCAGCTATCAAAGTCATTGCGGTCCGTCATGGTGCTTCATTATACCGGGATCATGGCGAAAAAAACGAGCGTTGCGACACCGGCGGCACGAGTTGGAAAAAAGACGGCTTCCACGCCCAAATCATTGCCTCAGCGCAAGTCCTCTTCGACCAAATCTTCCTTGTCCGCCAAATCTTCCGCGTCCGCCAAGCCTTCCTCGTCCACCAAGTCTTCGTCCAAGGCGGTGGGCCGTCCGTCCGCCAGAATCGCGCCGAAGATCAAACCATGGACTGCGGCCGAGGTGTTCGAGGCCTTTTCACGTTTCCGTGCGGCCAATCCGGATCCGAAGGGCGAACTCGAGCATCTCAACCCTTACACGTTGCTGGTCGCGGTCGCGCTGTCGGCGCAGGCGACCGACGCCGGTGTCAACAAGGCGACACGCGAGCTGTTTCCGGTCGCCGACACGCCGCAGAAAATGGTGGCGCTAGGCGAGGAGACGGTGCGCGACTTCATCAAGACCATCGGGCTCTACCGCAACAAGGCGAAGAACGTCATCGCCCTGTCGGAGCAACTGATCGCGCTGCATGGCGGCGAGGTGCCGCGCAGCCGCGAGGCGCTTGAGGCGTTGCCTGGCGTTGGCCGCAAGACCGCCAATGTGGTGCTCAACATCGCGTTCGGTGAACCGACGATTGCGGTCGACACGCACCTGTTCCGGGTCGGCAATCGCACGGGCCTTGCGCCGGGCAAGACGCCGCTCGAAGTTGAACTTGGCTTGCTCGAAGTTGTGCCGGACGAATTCATGCGCCACGCCCATCACTGGCTGATTCTGCACGGCCGCTATACATGCGTTGCGCGCAAACCTCTTTGCGGCAAGTGTATTATAAACGACTTGTGCAAATGGCCGGAGAAGTCGTTCTACACGGGCGCTTAGACCGGCACGCTGGATTTGCGCGCGGGCTGGATCAACTCCGGCCGCGGGCCAGATAGCCGCTTGTGCATGTGAACCATGAACGCCATGCCGAACACCGGCGTCGCGAGATTGACGATCGGGATCGACACGAAGGCGGCGATGAAAAGCCCGGCGGTGAACACCGTCGCGGCGTGCTGCTTGCGCATCAGCTTGGCGTCTTCCACGGACCGGAAGCGCATTGCGGCAAGCTCGAAATACTCACGCCCCAGAAGCCACGCGGTCGCGACGAAGAACGCGATGAAGCCGGCGCCGGCGATGAATACGAAGGGCAGCGCGATCAGATAAACCAGGATAGTCAGCAGCGCCGTCTTGGAGCCTTCAATGACGGCGCGGCCGACCGGCAGTGCCTGTCCGGCGCGCTCGGCGGGATAGTGCTCGCGCTCGACATGATCGGCGACGTCATCGACGAACACGCTAGCGACCAGCGATGTGATCGCCGGCATCAGGAACACCGCGCCGAACACGATGCCGAGTCCGGCGGCGATCGAGACGATCCACGCCAGAATCTCGATCGGCGTATGGAAGCCTGGCCCCAGCATCTGTTCGGCCCAGACTTCGCCGGAGCCGGCGAACCAGCTCAGCAGCCGCTGCAACCCGATGGCAGCGACCACGACCAGCACCAGCGCAAGTCCGACCGACTTCCACAGAATCGCGCGCATTGGCTGCGAAAACATCTGAGACAGCGCCTTGAGCGCGGCATCGAGCATCACGTGTTCCTCCCAAAACCCAATGAGAATTGGAGATCGCGAGGGGATTTCGCAAGGGGAATTCGCAACAGGCAAGACCAATCGATGTACGGCCAGAGTCTGCCGATGCCGAACCGGGCTCTGCATCCTTGCATGGCTCATCCGCATCTTGCGTGCGAACCATCGGCGGCTTGAGGCTTTCCTTCACATGCGGTGCCGCTCCGGGGCGTCCGCGAACCAACAACAACCATGACGGAGAGACAGCATGGCAGGTGTATTCGAGATCCAGGGCTTTGGATTCAAATCCGACTGGAATGGTGAGTTCCGGACCGGTGCGGCGCAGAGCGCGATGCAGGGGCTGGCAGCGACCGAAGCCAATGCCATTTCGATCTCGCCGCGTCTGTTTACAGCCAATCGGACGTCGAGCGATGTGATCGCCGACCCCGGCAAGACGGAAAGCGATGCCAATATTGCCGCCACCATCGCCGATGCTCATGCGCTCGGCCTCTCGGTGCTGCTGAAGCCGATGCTCACCGGCCTCGATGGAACCAATCAGGGTCAGCTTTTGCCGAGCGACACCAACGCGTTCTTTGCATCGTACAAGACTGAAATGCTCGATCTCGCCCGTGTCGCCGAGCAGTCAGGCGTCGAAATGCTGTCGGTCGGCAATGAACTCAGCAAACTGTCGGGCGATCAGTATCGCGATCACTGGGTCGACCTGATCGATTCCATCCGGTCCGTCTATCACGGCGAACTGACCTACGCCGCCGCCACCGACGAGGCGATCCATGTCAGTTTTTGGGACAAGGTCAGTGACATCGGCATCAACGCCTATCCGCCGCTGACCACAAAGACCGACCCGACCGTGGGGGAGATGGTCGCGGCTTGGAACAGCGTTTCCGCCAACGATTACTGGGCGGCCGCGATAGATCACAAATCGCCGGTCGAATTTTTCCACTCTCTGGCGGTGGATTTCGGCAAGCCGGTGCTGTTTACCGAAACCGGCTACCGCAGCGTCGACGGCACCAACATCGCGCCCGGCGGATGGAGCGGCAGCAGTACGCAGGATGTGCAGGAACAGCGCGACGCGTTTGAGGCGTTCTTCCAGGTCTGGGGATCGGAAGGCGGAAGCTGGTTCAAGGGCGCCCATATCTGGGACTGGGACCCCGACAACGCCTATTCGCCGACGGGATATTCTCCGATGGGGAAGCCGGCCGAACAGCTGATCACCGACTGGTTTGGCGGGAAAATTCATCCGCCGGGGCTGACGATCGATGGCTCACCGTCTGCCGATCTGATTGATGTCGGCGGTGGAAACGATGTGCTGTCCGGCAATGTCGGCAACGACATCATTCGCGGCGGCGCTGGCGACGATACCATCATCGGCGGTCCGGACGTAATTCCGCAGCTTGAGCATACGACCGTCACGGTGACCGGCTACAGCCCGGTGGTCGATGGCGTCGGTGCCAAAATGCAGGTGCGGGTCAATGGCGAGCAGGTTGGCGACACGGTTGAATTCCACCAGGCCGCGACATCCTCCGACTATCAAACCTACAGCTTCACGTTTTCAAATCCGGAGAGCGTCACTGATCTCGATTTCGCATTCATCAACGATGCCGTCACCGGCGGTGGCGACCGCAACCTCTACATCAAGGACATCACCGTTAACGGGGAACATCTGACAGCTTCGGATGCGATCAATCCGAGTTCGCCGGGCACCTGGAATCTCTATCAGAACAAGGCGGTGCACTACGATATGGATCACCGTCAGGATTTGTTCTTCGGATCGGCTACCGATGACGACACATTGGATGGCGGTCCCGGCCAGAACTTGATTCACGGCGGTGCCGGGAACGATCTCGTGAGTGGCGGCCCCGGGAACGATCAGCTCCATGGCGATGACGGCGACGATCATCTCACCGGCGGCGGCGGCAAGGACACCATCTATGGCGGCGCAGGCCAGGATGCGATCGAAGGCGGTTCGGCGACGGTCAAGATGTATGGCAATGACGGCAACGACACGCTCACCGGCGGCACCGGAAACGATTATCTGTTCGGCCAGAACGGCAACGATTGGCTGGCCGGAGGAGCGGGCAACGACTACCTGCACGGCGGCAACGGCAACGATGCGTTCGTGTTCGCGCCGGATTTCGGCAGGGACATCGTCGGCCAGTTTCACGACGGTGGCGGCACCGAAGATGTGCTGAAGTTCGATCGTGCTGTGTTCGCCGATTTCGAAGCGGTGCAATCACATATGAGCCAGGTCGGCACGAGCGTTGTGATCGCACCGGACGATCATAACTCTGTCGAGATCCAGAAAGCGAATCTGGCGAAGTTCGATGCTCATGATTTTTGGTTCGTGTGATCGAAAGCTGGTTTGCAAGCGGCGTCAGTCGACCGCTTCGAGTTCACGCTGTTGCTGTGCCGGACGATTGCCGTTCAGGGCGGGCTGTTGGGCCCCATGATCCGGCGCGAGCGTTGCCTCCGGGGCATCGATGTTGCCGGCGCTTTGGAAGATTCCCTCTGGAAAGGGATCCTCGTCGCCCGCCACCTCCTGAGGCGGCTTGGGTTTGTCGGCCCAGTGCAGCGTGGTGTAGTCGAACCCGCGCACGATGGTCGGTTTCACGATCTCGAAATAAGGCGAGATGTCGAAGTCGCGCGGCATATAGAGCGATGAATCACGGATGTGCAGGATCTCGCGCCTGGCCTGTCGGCTGCGGGCCTGGGTGATGCGCGGCAGAATTGGATAGCGCACCGCGCCGAACGCCTGCGCAATCAACGCCGAGCAAATGATCTTGGTGGGATCGCCTGAGCCGAGTGAGATCATACGCCGCCGCCAGCGCCGCGGAATCGGCAGCGGGATAAGATAGCGCATCAGATCGAGAATGTTCTTGGTATCGTAGCCGAAGCCGACGCGATTGATCGCGTAGCGGCACACCGTGGTGCGATCCTCGAACGACAGTCCGACCGGGCGGCAGACGCGGGTGTGATAGGGAAAATATTTCGACAACGGCGCCGTCGTCACGCCTTCGCCGACATAGGCCTCGATCAGGACGTGCGGTTCGCCGTTCGGCTCTGTTGCGCCGTCGATCGGGCCGACATAGAGCGCGGCGTGCGACCAGGTCGACTGGGTGAGATACTTGATGATGCCGGAGATGCGGTTGTTGCCCTCCACCAGCAGCACGTCGCCAGGCTCGATCAGCCCGAGCAACCGTTCCGGGTCGCTGGGCGTGAATGGCTGATATCCGGGAACTTCCTTCTGGAGGTAGCCCGCGATGATTTTTCCGGCCGTGTCGAGCACGAAGCCCATGGTATTCTCCCCGAGACGGCAACGCTTTCTGGCTGCTTGTCCTGCCTCAGTATTGTCGAAAGCAATTTCAATTTAGTTCATGCGCAAGGGCGACAAATAAATCAAGCATTCACCATGACCGTTGCGGCAAGAGGTTTGATGCGGCAAGTTCACGAACGTTCCCGATTTTGTTGAGATTTGGAAAACCATGACATGACAATTTCCCGCCGCGGATTTCTGGCCGGCTCCGCTGCCCTCGTGGCCCTCGGCACGCGGAGTGCCGGTGCGGTGAGTGCGCCATTGCCGCGCGATATCGATGTGGCGGTGATCGGTGCGGGCGCGGCGGGAATCGCAGCGGCGCGGCAGATTGCCGCCGCGGGCCGTAAAGTGATCGTGATCGAGGCGACAGGCGCGATCGGCGGACGATGCATCACCGACACCTCGACGTTCGCGGCGCCGTTCGATCGCGGCGCGCGCTGGCTTCATCTGACCGACGCCAATCCTGTCGCCAAGCTCGCGCGAGGGGCCGGCATCGATCTCGTTCCCGCGCCGCGCGGACAGCGAATCCGGATCGGGCGGCGCAACGCGCGTGCCGCGGAGACCGAGGATTTTCTGGTACGGCTGGTGCGCGCCAATCGCGCCATCGGCGATGCGGTGCGCGGCAAGGCCGATATGCCGGCTGCAGCGGCGCTGTCGAAAGATCTTGGCGAGTGGAGCGGTGCCGTTAATTTCCTGCTCGGTCCAGCCACGACCGGCAAGGATCTCAACGCGCTCTCGGCAGCGGATCTGGCGTCGATGCAGAATCGCGATCCGGCATCCGCCACGCGTCAGGGCCTCGGTACGCTGATTGCGAAGCTGGGCGAAGCGTTGCCGATCGTGCTGTCAACGCCGGTGACGCGGATCGTCTGGAGCGGGCGCAGCGAAGTGCAGATCGAAACCGCGGCAGGCACGGTGTCGGCGCGCACGGCGATCCTGACTGCATCGACCAATGTCCTTGCGTCGGGAAAGATCAAGTTTTCGCCGGACCTGCCCAAGCGGCAGTTCGATGCTGCTGAAAAGCTTAGCCTCGGCAGTTACGACCGCATTGCGCTCGCGTTCAGCGGCAACCCGCTCGGTCTCGCGCACAACGATGCGGTGATCGAGCAAAGCACGGACAATCGCACCGGTCTTCTGCTCGCTAATGTCAACGGATCGTCGCTTTGCCAGGTCGATGTTGCGGGCACATTCGGCCGCGACCTTGCGGCGCAGGGCGGTGCTGCGATGACAGCCTTCGCCATCGAATGGCTGACGAAGCTGTACGGCAGCGACATCGCCAAGGCTGTGGGAAAGACGGCGACGACGCGCTGGAATGATGCGCCCTATGTCATGGGCGCGATGTCGGCGGCGGCGCCGGGCGGACAGCCGTCACGAAAGATCCTGATGGAGCCGATGGGCAATCTGTTCTTCGCCGGCGAGGCGGCGCACGAAGCCCAATGGGGCACCGTCGGCGGCGCCTGGGAAAGCGGCGTGCGCGCCGGCGATGCGGTGCTGCGCAAGCTCGCCGGTGAGAAGGCCGCCCGCCCGTCGCGCAAGTCCCGTGGCTCCGAAGCTCACGCAGGGCCACGGCGCTGACAGCCGCCATAACCCGTAACGGATGCACGCCATGAAAGCGCTGATCTCGTGGTCGAGCGGCAAGGACTGCGCGTTTGCGCTTCATTGCGTTCGGCAGTCCGGCAAGATCGAGGTGGTCGGCGCGCTGACCACGGTTACCGAAACGTTCGGGCGCGTCTCGATCCATGGCGTGCGCGACGACATTCTCCGAGCCCAGCTCGATGCCGCCGGCTTGCCACCGCTGATCGTGCCGATTCCCTATCCATGTCCCAACGAGGTTTACGAGGCGCGGATGATCGATGCGATGGCTCACGCCAAACGCGAGAACATCACACACATCATCTTCGGCGATCTGTTCCTTGAAGACGTCCGCGCCTATCGCGCCGAAAAGCTGAAAGACACCGGCATCACGCCGCTGTTTCCGTTATGGCAGCGGCCGACGGCATCACTGGCGCGCGAGATGATCGCAAGCGGACTTGAGGCCTATCTGGCGACCGTCGATCTCGCGAAACTGCCGGCGTCCTTCGTGGGCCGCAAATTCGACGAAGCCCTGCTGGCGGATTTGCCGGCAGGCGTCGACCCCTGCGGCGAGAACGGCGAATTCCATACCTGTGTCACCGGCGGGCCGATGTTCCGGCATCGCTTGCCGGTGATGACAGGAGAGCACGTCGTGCGCGACGGCTTTGCCTATTGCGATCTGTTGCTGGCGCAACCCGGCGCGGATCGGCACGATAGATAAATCATCAACAAAAATGTCAGATACGAGTCCGGCCATCATTCGCACGTCGCGCGAAGCGTGCGTTTTATCCCCGCAGCGTACCGCCGGTTCTCTTGGTCACTTCGGCGATGATCTTCGCCGCGACGGCGTCGATCTCCTGATCGGTCAGCGTCTTGTCGCGCGGCTGCAGCGTCACGGCGATGGCCACCGACTTCTTGTCGTCGTCGATGCCCTTGCCTTCGTAGACATCGAACACCGACAGCGCGGTGATCAGCTTGCGATCGGCGCTCTGTGCCGCGCGCAGAATGTCGCCGGCCCTGACGTCGCGGCTGACGATGAAGGCGAAATCGCGCGACACCGGCTGGAACGGCGACAACTCCAGCGGCGGCCTGGCGCGCGTCGGCTTCGCCTTGGCGTCGGGAATGCGTTCGAGGATCACCTCGAATCCGACCAACGGGCCTTCGGCTTTGAGGGCTTCCAGTGCGCGCGGATGCAACTCGCCGAAATAACCCAGAACATTCTGCGGGCCGATCTGGATGGTGCCCGAGCGGCCGGGATGCAGCCACGATGGGCCACCCGGCACGACCTGCAACGCCTGCGCCGGCGCACCGGCAGCCGCGAGGAGTGCCATTGCATCGGCCTTGGCGTCGAACGCATCGACGGCCGCGCCGCCGGACCAGTGGCGGCCGGTGCCTTTCGAGGAGGCCAGCGCGCGACGCACGCCGCTTGCGGCGACAAGCTGATCTTCCGGCGCATCACCCTTGAACACCTGCCCGACCTCGAACAGCGCCACGTCGGGATAGCCGCGATCGGCATTGGCCTGCGCCGCCGCGATCAGGCCGGGCATCAGCGACGGCCGCATGTCGGACAGGTCCGACGCAATCGGATTGGCGAGCGTCAGTTCCGGCTGGCCGCCGCCGAACAGTTCGGCCTGCGGTTTCGAGACGAACGACCATGTCACGGCTTCGGTCATACCGCGCGCCGCCAGCGCGCGCTTGGCGCGGCGGGTGCGCAACTGGATCTGCGTCAGCACCGGTTTGCGCGGCGCGTCACCGCGCTCGAACGGTGTCAGCGGCACCCGGTCGACACCGACGATGCGCACGATTTCCTCGACGATGTCGGCCTTGCCGTGAACGTCACTGCGCCACGACGGCACCGCGATTTTCACCACGGGTCCGTTGCCGGCCACCATGAACCCGAGATGGGTCAGAATACGGCGCATCTCGGTCAGCGGCACCTCGATGCCGGCGAGGCGCTTCACCTCATCGAGCGGAAAATCGATGATGCGGTCGTCGCCGTGCGACTTGCCCTCGACCACGATCTCCGACGGCGTGCCGCCGCACAGATCCATCACGAGCCTGGTCGCCATTTCGAGGCCAGGCACCATGAAGGACGGATCGACGCCGCGCTCGAAGCGATAGCGAGCGTCGGAATTGATGCCGAGCTTGCGGCCGGTCTGGGCGATGTTGATCTCGTTCCACAGCGCCGATTCGATCAGCACGTCGGTGGTGTTCTCGTCGCAGCCCGAGGCTTCGCCGCCCATGATACCGGCGAGTGATTCGACACCATGATCGTCGGCGATCACGCAGATGGTTTCATCGAGCGAATAGGTCTTGCCGTCGAGCGCCAGCAGCGTCTCGCCTTCTTTGGCGCGGCGGACGGTGAGGTTGCCCTTGACCTTGGCGGCGTCGAACACGTGCAGCGGACGTGCGCGGTCGAAGGTCATGAAGTTGGTGATGTCGACGAGCGCGTTGATCGGACGCAGTCCGATCGAGGTCAGGCGCTTTTGCAGCCACTCCGGCGACGGACCGTTCTTGACGCCGCGCACGAGGCGCAGCGCGAACCCCGGACACAACGCCGGGTCTTCGATGGTCACTTTCACCGGCGAAGGGAATTCGCCCTTGACCGGCTTCGGCGCTGGATCCTTGAACTTGCCCATGTCGGCAGCGGAGAGATCGCGCGCAATGCCGTGAACGCCTGTGCAGTCTTGCCGGTTCGGCGTCAGGTTGATTTCGATGATCGGATCGCCGACGCCGGCCCACGCCGCATAGGGCGCGCCCAGCGGTGCATCCGCCGGCAATTCCATGATGCCGTCGTGATCGTCGGAGATCTGCAGTTCAGCGGCTGAGCACAGCATCCCGCGGCTTTCGACGCCGCGAATCGTGCCCACTCCTAACGTGATATCCTTGCCGGGAATGTAGGTGCCCGGCGGTGAGAACACGCTGACAAGCCCCGCGCGCGCATTCGGTGCGCCGCAGACGACCTGCACCGGTGCGCCGCCATCTCCGGTATCGACCATGCACACCCGCAGACGATCCGCGTTGGGATGCTGTTCGGCGGAAATCACCTTGGCGATGGTGAACGGCGCAAGCTGTTTCGCCTTGTCGTCGAGATGCTCGACCTCGAGCCCGATCATGGTGAGCTTGTCGGCGATTTTGTCCAGCGGCTCGTCGGTGTCGAGATGCTCTTTCAGCCAGGAGAGGGTGAACTTCACGACGACAATCCTCCCGCCAGCGTCGGCACGTCGAGCGGCTTGAAGCCGTAGTGATTGATCCAGCGCACGTCGCTCTCGAACATCTGCCGCAGATCGTTGATGCCGTATTTCAGCATCGCGATACGGTCGATGCCCATGCCCCAGGCGAAGCCCTGGTAGACGTCGGGGTCGATGCCGCAGGCGCGCAGCACGTTCGGATGAACCATGCCGCAGCCGAGAATCTCCAGCCAGTCCTCGCCCTCGCCGAAACGAATCTCGCCCTTGTCGCGGCGGCACTGGATATCGACCTCCAGCGACGGCTCGGTGAACGGGAAGAACGACGGGCGGAATTTCATGTTGACGTTGTCGACTTCGAAGAACGCCTTGCAGAACTCCGCGAGAATCCATTTCAGGTGGCCGAGGTTCGAGCCCTTGTCGATGACGAGGCCTTCGACCTGATGGAATTGCGGTGTGTGGGTCGCGTCGGAGTCGATGCGATAGGTGCGGCCCGGACAAATCACGCGGATCGGCGGCTTCTGTGACAGCATGGTGCGCACCTGCACCGGTGATGTATGCGTGCGCAGCAGCGGCCGTTCGCCATCCGTCTTGCGGTTGAAGAAGAACGTGTCGTGCATCTCCCGCGCCGGATGGCCTTCGGGAAAGTTCAGCTTGGTGAAGTTGTAATCGTCGGTCTCGATGTCCGGACCTTCGGCGATGGAGAAGCCCATGTCGGCGAAGATCGCTGTGAGTTCATCCATCACTTGGCTGAGTGGATGGATGCGGCCCTGTTCGCTCGGAGCCTCGCGCGTCGGCAGCGTAACGTCGACGGTCTCGGAGGCGAGCCGTGCGTCGAGTGCAGCATTCCTGAGAATGTCGCGGCGCGCCGTCAGCGCCTGGGTCACGGTATCCTTGGCGGCGTTGATCGCGGCGCCTTGGGTCTTGCGCTGCTCGGGCGACATCTTGCCGAGGGTAGCGAGCAGGGCCGAGATCGAGCCCTTCTTGCCGAGCGCGCCGACACGCACCGCTTCGAGCGCGGACTCATCGGCCGCGGCCGCGACGGCGGACAGGATTTCGGATTCAAGTTTGGCGAGATCGGACATCGCAAGCCCCAACGGAACGGTTTGTCAAAACCGTTCGGCGGGGATCAATCAGCCCAGCCGAACGGTGCGGGACGTTGCTACGTCCCGGTCGTGTCGGCCTCGTGCAAGAGGGGAAAGCTTAGGCCGCAAGCGCGGCTTTGGCCTTTTCAGCAATCGCCTGGAACGCCGCCGGTTCGTGGATCGCGAGATCCGACAGCACCTTGCGATCCACAACGACACCCGACTTGGCGAGGCCGTTGATGAACACGCTGTAGGTCATGCCGAACGGGCGCACGGCCGCGTTGAGGCGCTGGATCCAGAGCGCGCGGAAGGTGCGCTTCTTCAGCTTGCGGGCACGGAAGGCGTACTGGCCTGCCTTGTCCACCGCTGCCTTGGCGGCACGAATGGTGTTCTTGCGGCGGCCGCGGAAACCCTTGGCGGCCTTGTAGACTTTCTTGTGCTTGGCGTGAGCCGTCACACCGCGTTTAACGCGAGCCATGACTGATCTCCTTCATCTGAAAAGTAAAATGGTGACAGACAGCCGCGCAAGCGCGGCCTGGATGGATCAGGCGTTTGGCAAGAAGTATTTCTTGATGTTGTCGCCGTCGGTCTTGAACATGATGCGGGTGCCGCGGAGCTGACGAATCTGCTTCTTCGTCCGCTTGATCATGCCGTGGCGCTTGCCTGCATGGGCAGACACCACTTTCCCCGTTCCGGTTACCTTGAAGCGCTTTTTAGCGCCCGACTTGGTCTTCAGCTTGGGCATTTGGCTCTCCTGTTGCCGCAGAAAAACGCGCCCGAAGAGGCGCTTTTGCGGCTGAAATGCTCGTTAGAGCGTTGAAAATGCTCGACTTTTCTAGAACCAGAAATGGTCGGCATAAACATCGCCACGGCAGCCCTTATTCAGCCGGGCGATGAAGGCTGGGCTTATTGCAGAGAACGGCGAAATTGGCAACAGAGATCGGAGGTTCGCCTGTTGTCGCCGATCCTAGGGCAGGTACAGGAAGACCGGCAGGATGTGGAGCTGTTGGAGGTATTCGATCAGTTCCAGCGCCGGGATGCTGAGCAGCATCAGGGCGCTGTCAAAAAAGGTCCGCACCACCCGGTTGGGCGCCACGTTCAGGGTTGCGACATCGAGCCACAATGACGGCCGCGGCCACAGCCGGGGCACCCGGCTCGCATAATCGGTAAACGCCGTGCCGAACCGTTCGCTGAGCGCCTCTTCTTCCAGCCGGATCACGTTCTGGAAAATCAGGCCCGCGACCACGGCCATCACCAGCGCAAGAACGATGCTTGCGGTGCTGAGGCCGATTCCGATCGCACCGATACAGGAAAAAACGTACAGCGGGTTGCGAACGATCGAGTAGGGACCGCTTTTGACGAGCTCCTGCAGCTTGCGGCCGCCGATGTAGAGCGCGCACCAGGTTCGGCCGAGAACCGCGACGCCGATCAGCATCGCGCCAATATCCTCGATGAATTCGTGAGAGAAGCTCTCCGGGCTGGCCTTCGCCTGCACGAACAGCACCAGACTCGCAATCAGGATGCCGAGAGTCCACAGCATGCGCATCCGTTGGCGCTGGCGCTTGCCAAGCCGCGCGTCGGTGGTGGGGGCGGTGACAACAGGCGCAGTCATGCGGACCTCTATCGATGATGCTCAGCCCTTGAGTCGGGCGAAACGAAGTCCGCCGATACGGGCCGCTTTGAAGGTGAGGGACTTCTATGGCAGGCAGATGATCGGGAAAAGCGGATTCGCCGTGTGTCTCAATCACAAACCGTGTCGGTCGCGCGGGTTTGAACGGCAAGAAAAAGGCCTGCCGGGGTCCGGCAGGCCTTTTTGGCGGTTATTTCAGCAAAACGATCCGGGAGCGGGCATTTAGCGTGGCGCCAGGACCATGACGACCTGACGGCCTTCGAACCGGGCGTCCTGTTCGACTTTTGCGACATCGGCGACGGCGGCCTTCACCTTGTCGAGCAGCTTGGTGCCGATTTCCTGGTGGGCCATTTCACGGCCGCGATAACGCAGCGTGATCTTGACCTTGTCGCCTTCCTCGAAGAAGCGAAGCATCGCGCGCATTTTCACGTCGTAATCGTGATCGTCGATCATCGGCCGGAGCTTGATCTCCTTGATCTCGACGATCTTCTGCTTTTTGCGGGCTTCAGCGGCTTTCTTCTGCGCCGAATACTTGTACTTCCCGTAGTCCATGATCTTGCATACGGGAGGATTATTGTTGGGAGAGATCTCGACCAGATCCATCCCGGCATCCATGGCCATCTTCACCGCGACGACCGTCTCGGTCGGGCCGAGATTGACACCGTGCTGGTCGATCAGCTGGATTTGGGCATTGCGAATTTCATCGTTGGTGCGCGGCCCGTCTTTGGCGGCTACGGGCGGGGCTCTGTTGGGACGGCGAATGGGTGGTTCTCCAAGGTTGTGAATGAAGAGGCTATTTTGAAGGATGAAATGCCTTCCGGCAAGCAGGCCGGGCGTCTTGCGAGCATAAAGCGTCAAATACGCGATAATTTGGCAACGTCAGCCGCACAGCGCTGATCAGACGTAACGATGCTGTGTCGCTTTCGCAACCGTTTGCAGGCAACGGGAGGTCTGATCGGGTCGTTGACGCCTGCGATCCGGGCCCTCCATAACGTATGGCGGAACAATGAAACCTTGAGTGGTCCTAGATGAACCCCCCAGCGGACGAACAGCCGGCTTTTCTCGATGTTGGAGCCGCGGACCGGCAGCGCAGGATCGCGGTTCGCGCCCGGACCGGGGCGTCCCCCGGGCTGTTCTGGCTGGGTGGCTTCAAATCCGACATGAGGGGCACCAAGGCTGAGGCGCTGGACGCCTTCGCCGCCGAGAAGCGCCGCGCTTGTGTGCGGTTCGATTACTCCGGCCACGGCGAATCCGGCGGCGATTTCGCCGAGGGCACCATCGGTCGGTGGCACGAGGAAAGCCTCGCGGTGTTCGACGCCTTCTGCGAAGGGCCGCAGGTGGTGATCGGCTCGTCGATGGGCGGCTGGATGGCGCTTCTGCTGGCGCGCGCGCTGACACGGCGGAAAGCGGCCGCGCCGCGCGCGACCCTTGCGGGGCTGGTGCTGATCGCGCCGGCGCCGGATTTCACCGAAGATCTGATGTGGAAGAATTTCGCGCAGGACGTGCGCAACGAGATCGAAACGAAGGGCGTCTGGTATCGGCCGTCGGAATATGGCGATCCGTATCCGATCACCCGCGAACTGATCGAGGAGGGTCGCAATCATCTCCTGCTCGGCGGCGCCATCGATGTCGGTTGTCCGGTGCGCATCCTGCAGGGTGCGCAGGATCCGGACGTGCCCTGGCAGCATGCTTTTGCGCTGACCCATTGCCTGCCGAGCGACGATGTGGTGCTGACGCTCGTTCGGGACGGCGATCACCGGCTGTCGCGCCCGCAGGATATTGCGCGGATCATGGCGGCGGTGAGTGAGCTTGCCGACGCTTGACCGGAGCTGATCTCCCGTCACAATCGATGCTGCAAGGGAGACGATGATGCAGCCGGACAAGATGCTCGATGAGTTTTGCCGTGCGGTCGAGCGCCGCGACGGCGCTGCATTCGCCGCGCTGTTCACCGAAGACGGCGTCTATCATGACGTGTTCTACGGCGCGTTCACAGGCCGTGAAAAAATCGCGCAGATGATCGACGACTGGTTCTATCGCACGGCGTCGGATTTCCGCTGGGACATGCACGATCCGGTCAGTGACGGCCGCGTTCTCTATGCGCGCTATACCTTCAGCTATCGCTCGCTGCCGCCGGAAGCAAAGGGACAACGCGCGATGTTCGAGGGCGTCGCGATCATGAAACTGCGCGACGGCCTGATTGCCGAGTATGGCGAGGTCGCCAATGTCGCTACCGGTTTCGTCGACATGAACTTCGCGCCGGAGCGGATCGCAAAAATATTCGCCAAGCAAAGCGCGGCATTGAAAGCGCGGCCCGAGATGGCGCGGCATCTGATGGATTGATTGCGCCTAGACCGAGATCGGCATCGCTGCGCGCCATTCGTTGCGGACGGTTTCGTCATCGTCGTTGGCGTAGGCCGCGAGTTCGGCGAATTCGGATGGTGCCAGCAGGCGCGACAGCGCCCAGACCGCTGCGCCGCGCACCACGGCGCTGTCATCGGCGAGCAGACGCCGCGCGTCTTGCGCCAGCGACGGGTCGCCGGAGTTACCGATCGCAGTCAGCACATTGCGAATGAAGCGCTCGCGGCCGATGCGCTTGACCGGCGATTTGGTGAACAGGGCCCGGAACGACGCATCATCGAGCCGTGAAAGCTCGGCGAGCGTCGGCGCGCGCAGTTCGTCGCGCGCGGCGAGCTTGGCTTCGTGGCCCTGCTGCGCGAACTTGTTCCACGGGCAGACGGCAAGGCAGTCGTCGCAACCGTAGATGCGATTGCCGATGGCGGCGCGGAATTCGCGCGGGATTGGCCCCTTGTTCTCGATTGTCAGATACGAAATGCACTTGCGTGCATCGAGCCGGTACGGCGCAGGGAAGGCGGCGGTCGGGCAGGCATCGAGGCAGGCATGGCACGAGCCGCAGTGATCGATTTCGGCGGCGTCGCGCGGCAAAACCAGCGTCGTGAAGATCGCGCCGAGAAACAGCCACGAGCCGAATTCGCGCGACACCAGGTTGGTGTGCTTGCCCTGCCAGCCGAGCCCCGCCGTGCGCGCCAGCGGCTTTTCCATCACCGCCGCGGTGTCGACGAAAACCTTGACGTCGCCGCCGGCCTGCGCGAGCAGCGACCGCGCCAACGTCTTCAGCCGCTTCTTGATCAGTTCATGATAGTCGTCGCCGCGCGCATAGACCGAGATCGCGCCGCGGCTGCGCTGGGCGATCACGGCCATTGGATCTTCGTCGGGACCATAGTTGACGCCGAGCATGATGACCGAGCGCACCTCGCTCCACAGCACGCGCGGATCGGCGCGGCGCTCGGGGTCGCGCGCCAGCCAGTCCATGTCGCCATGCGCGCCGTCATCGAGAAAGATCTGCAGAAGCTTGCCCGCGCCGCTGATCGAGTCGGGCGCAGTAACCCCAAGTGTGTCGAAGCCGAGTGCGAGGGCCTCGCCGGTCAGCGCGGTTTTCACCTCCGCCATTCGGGCGTCGGTCGGGTCAGCGGCGGGTGAGGTCAGAAGTCCAGATCCACGTAGTGCGCCGGTGCCGGCAGGCCCGCCATCCACTCGCTGAGCAGCGGACGGAACGACGGACGGGATTTGATCCGCACGTACCATGCCTTTGCCGCGTCGTCCTCGTTCCATGGCACATCGCCCAGATAGTCGATCGCCGACAGATGCGCGGCAGCGATCAGGTCGACGTAAGTCAACCGGTCGCCGGCCAGGAAATTCCGTGTCCGCGCCAGCCAGCCGATATAGGCCAGATGATAGCGTACATTCGCCCGGGCGGCGCGCAGCACTTCGGTGGAGGGTGCGCCTCCGCCCTGATCGGCGTTCATGAAGCGCTTGTAGACGCGTTCGGTCACCAGCGGCCCCGAGACCTCGTCATAGAACTTGTCGTTGAACCACGCCATCAGCCGGCGGACCTCGACGCGCTCATTGGTGTCCTTGGGCAGCAACCGGCGTTCGCCGAGGGCATAGCCGTGGGTCTCGTCCAGATACTCGGCAATAATGAGCGCCCCGGGGATGGGAGGTGCGCCCTCGGCCAGCATCACCGGCGTGGCGGCCGCCGGGTTCATCGCCAGAAAGGCTTCCCGCCGCTCCCAGACCCGCTCCTCAACCAGCCGCGAATCGAGGCCATGCTCGCCGAGGACGAGCCGCACGAACCGCGAGCGTGGGCAAAACGGGTGGTGATACAGCGTGAACATGATGCTCCTTGATAGACCGGCGAAACTTAAGAAGAACCTTAAGAGAAGCTCTCTGGCGAAAATGAGAACAAAACTCCGCCATGATTGGTCGTCCGCCCCACGGCCCCGTGGCGGGCAACCGTCATTTGGCCGCTTTTTCATTGCGGCATATGGGCGAATAAGCGACAAGAGCGCCGTTCGCGCCCCCTCCAGCGTTGCGGATTATCCCCGATGTTATTCGATCTCTTGAAAGCCCTCGTCCTCGGCATTGTCGAGGGGGTGACGGAATTCCTGCCCGTGTCGTCCACGGGACACCTGCTGCTGGTGGAACGATTTTTCCAACTCGATCAGGACAATTTCTGGAAAACCTTCGCTGTCATGATCCAGCTTGGCGCGATTCTCGCCATTCTCGCGATCTATTTTAACCGGCTATGGCGGATCGCGCTCGGGATGTTTTCCGATCCGGCGGCGCGGCGGTTCGTCATCGGCGTGTTGCTCGCGTTCTTTCCCGCGGTGGTGCTGGGACTGTTGTTCGGCGGCTTCATCAAGGACGTGCTGTTCAATCCGTGGGTTGTCTGCTTCTCGCTGATCGCCGGCGGCGCGGTGCTGTTGTGGGTCGATCAGCAGGACCTCAAGCCGCGCTATCACGACGCCACGGGATTTTCTCTGCCGATGTATCTCGGCATCGGCGTTGCGCAATGCGCTGCGATGATTCCAGGTGTGTCGCGGTCTGGCGCCTCGATCGTGGCGGCGATGCTGTTCGGCGCCGACAAGCGCGCGGCCGCCGAGTTCTCATTCTTTCTGGCGATTCCGACCATGGTCGGTGCCTTCGTCTATGATTTCTACAAGAGCCGCGCCGACATGACGATGGACCACGGACTGGTGATCGCCGTGGGTTTCATCGTGTCCTTCATCACCGCGATCATCGTGGTCAAGACGTTCCTCGACTACGTCACGCGCCACGGCTTCGTGCTGTTCGCATGGTGGCGCGTGATCGTCGGCACACTCGGCCTGATCGCGCTCGCGCTTGGAATGTAAAAGCCGCTGCTTCAGGTGCCGTTCTGCGCGAACTGACCGGTCTTGCGGAAACGCCAGAGATAGGACGGCAGGATCGCGGCCATCGATTCCAGCGGTATGCCGAGGCCTTCCAGCGTCAGGCCGGCGGCCTTGGCCTCGCTCGACACGACGTTGTCGGTGCGCAGCAATTCGACCTGATCGGGCGTCAGCTTGAACGCGCCCGGCGCGAACTGCAGGAATAGCGATTGGAAATGGGCAAGCGGGAATGGCAACGCCACAAGGGCAGGCTTGCGTTCGGCGACGGCCACGATCAGTTCGATGATCTGGCGCATCGTCATCACTTCCGGACCACCCAGCTCATAGGTCGCGCCGGGCCGGGTTTTGCCGTCGACGGCATCGGCGATCGCGGCGGCGACGTCGCCGACATAGACCGGCTGCATTCTGGTGAGGCCGCCGCCGATCAGCGGCAGGATCGGTGAGATGCGCGCCAGTGCAGCGAAACGGTTGGTGAACTCATCCTCGGGGCCGAACACCACGGACGGCCGCATGATGGTCGCGGACGGCGCGGCGGCGAGCACGGCTTTTTCGCCGGCAGCCTTGGAGCGCGCATAGCCGGACTCGGAATTTTCGTCGGCACCGATGGCCGAGATGTGAACGACACGGGCGCCGATCCGGCTCGCCGCTTCGGCGATGGCTTGTGCGCCCTTGGCCTGCACGGCGTCGAAGGTCTGGGCGCCGCTCTCGGCCAGGATGCCGATCAGGTTGACGATGACGCTGGAGCCGCGCATCGCTGCTTCGAGCGACGCCGGATAGCGGACATTGGCCTGAACCGGGCTGATCTGGCCGACCTTGCCGAGCGGCTGAAGGTGCCCGGCCAGTTCAGGCCGCCGAACCCCGACCCGCAGCCGGTAATCGCGGCGCGCCAGCGCCCGGACCACATGCCGGCCGAGAAAACCCGATCCTCCGAAAACCGTGACGAGGGTATCGATTGGCGCTGACATGGTCTCGATCCTGAAAATGGTGCGAACCGGGCGCAGCTGCCCGGCGTTTCCGCGATACGCGATCATTTCCGGGCTGTACAGACCCTTCAGGCGCCTCTAACTGAATTTGACAAGCGCCGTCCCGATCCGTACTAACCGGCCCGGGCCCAGGTGGTGGAATTGGTAGACACGCAGGTTTCAGGTACCTGTGCTGCAAGGCGTGAAGGTTCGAGTCCTTTCCTGGGCACCATCATTCGGACGGTCGGATTTTTAGGCATTCCCTGACGTTGCCAGCCCGCTGGAAAAGCCGCGGGCTCCCATCGGCCAGCCAATCCCCTTATCGCCTCCCCCACGCTTCGTTTGTCACGCCGGCCCCAACAGCTCAGCGCTCATCGGTGCCGGATCGGCCCATGCGCACTCATAGAGCGTCACGGGTTGCGAGAGCCCCTTGAGCCGACAGTGTCCTCGTGGTCATGAAGGCGGCCATGATGCCGTCGAAGTTGAGGCCCGGACGCTCCGCTGATACACCGCAGGTCACGCGCTGTTCGAGCGATCCCGCCTCTGATCAATCCACGTTTCCCGAGGGTGTTTTCCGTGAAGCTTGCCACTGTCGTTCTGATTGCTGCGCTGGGCACTTTCCTCGCGCCAGCCATCGCGATGGATCCGCGGTTCGCCGCCAGCCTCAAGCGCCTCGATCCGGAGACGCGGCTTGAGCAGGTGTGCGATCTGGAAGCGATGAACCGGATCGGCCACGACGCCAACCCGTTTCATCCCGACCGCGCCAAGACCGACGTCATGACCCATCCCGTTCATATCGGTCATATGGTCAAGGGCACCGGCGGCGCGTTTCGCAGCGGGGGGAAATGGTATTCGTTCTCGTTCACCTGCAAAGGTTCGCCCGACCACATGCAGGTGCTGGCCTTCAGCTACAAGATCGGCAGCCTGATTCCGGAATCGAAATGGGCGTCCTACGGGCTGTGGCGCTAGGGATCGGTTTTATCGGGATGCATGTTTAGCCGTCTTGAACGTCGTCGTGGGGCTTTTGGGTTGCTTGGCGCGAATGCGCATCTGTCCACCCTCCGCTTTTTCGATCTCGAACGCGCCCGTCTTGCGGACAAGGTCACTGAGCTTGGCGGCGCCATAGGTGCGCACGTCGAAATCAGAAACGAGATTTGAAACCTGCTTTCCGACGCCGCCGAGACTGACCCATCCATCCTCGGTCTCAAATTGAGAGAGGGCTTTGTTGAGCACAGGAATCGCGGCGCTCGGAGGCTTGAGCGGCGCGGACTTCGACGGCGCGCCGGATTCGGATGGGGCGTGTGGAAGCAGGTTCTCAGTATAGACAAATCTGCGACACGCCTGCCTGAAACTTTCCGGCGTCTTTTGAGCGCCGAAACCATAAACTTCGGCCCCTTGCTCGCGCAGCCGCGATGCGAGGCGGGTAAAATCGCTGTCGGATGACACCAGACAAAACCCGTCGAAGCGACCGCTGTGCAACAAATCCATCGCGTCGATCACGAGTGCGATATCGGATGCGTTCTTTCCGGTGGTGTAGGCGAACTGCTGATAAGGGTCGATCGCGTACTTCTGAAGGACGTCGGCCCATGATTTGAGGCGCTGGTTGGAAAAATCGCCATAGATACGGCGGACGCTGGCCTCGCCGAACTTGGCAACCTCCTCGAATAGTCCCTCGGCAATCTGCGGTGAAGTGTTGTCTGCATCGATCAGAACCGCGAAGCGGGGCAAGCGTTGTTCGACAGTCATGCCCGAACCTTTCATGGCCATTTAGATCACGGTGATCTTGGGCTATTTTGTCCGGAGTTCAAATGGTGGCAGTCGGCATCTGCTCGGGTCATTGCAGGAATGGTTCGTGGTTTGCCGATAATTAACCGGTAAATTGAATCCATCCTCCCCTCGTCGGCAGGGGATTTGGGCAGTAGTTTAAATGGCATCGATTCGAGTAATTTCTGGACCGAAAGTTTTGTAAACCATGACCATCCGCCTGCATCGCGGCGACCTGCCCGATATTTCCCGCTACACGACGTCGGTTGCGATCGACACCGAAACGCTGGGTCTCAATCCGCATCGCGACAGGCTCTGCGTGGTGCAGCTTTCGAACGGCGACGGCACCGCGGACGTGGTGCAGATTCCGGCCGGCCACACCGATGCGCCGAATCTGAAAAAGCTGCTTGGCGATCCGAAGGTCACCAAGATTTTTCACTTCGCTCGTTTCGATCTCGCAGTGCTCTTTCACGCCTTCGGCGTCATGCCGCAGCCGGTCTATTGCACCAAGATCGTGTCGCGGCTGGTGCGAACCTATACCGATCGCCACGGCCTGAAGGATCTGACGCGCGAGGTTCTCGGCATCGACCTGTCCAAGCAGCAGCAGTCGAGCGACTGGGGCGCGCAAACCCTGACCGATGCGCAGCTCGCTTATGCGGCGTCCGACGTGCTGCATCTTCATGCCCTGCGCGAGAGGCTCGATTCCATGCTGGCGCGCGAGAACCGGAAGGAACTGGCACAGGCCTGCTTCCAGTTTCTGCCCTCGCGGGCAAAACTGGATTTACAGGGTTGGGAGAACGACGACATTTTCGCCCATTCGTAATGTCGTCCGGCGGGGCAAACCTCCATTTTTGCGCCAAATGATGTGGGCTGTGGCTTTCGCCCCGTTTCGGTCACACTCCTTGCCCTCTTGGGGCCCGGATCATCACCGAAACCCGCTGCAAAATGCAGCGGTCCGGCATAGAATGATCCGGCGCCTTCGCGTATCGACCGCCAGATCCAACGCCCCGGAGCGGCTTTTTGTATTCGGTTCAAGGCCAGACCTATCAAGCCGCCTCGGATGCGCGCTTCGCGATCGCCGCGCGGCACAGCCGTCGCGTCCGCATTCTGCGCAAGGCGGTGCCGGCAGCTGTCATCATCGCGCTGCTCGCCGTTCTGCTGATATCGGTTTTCAATCCGTTCCGGATTCTGGCGAAGCTGCCGCTCGAGGTTGATAATCTGGTGGTCTCGGGGACCCGAATCACGATGGAGTCGCCTCATCTCTCGGGGTTTACGCCCGATCAGCGGCCTTACGAATTGTGGGCAAAGACCGCCACACAGGATGTCACCAAGCCCACCAATGTCGAGCTTCAGGAATTGCGCGCCAAGGTGCAGATGGAGGACAAATCCGGTTTGACCATGGATGCGCGCTCGGGCCTGTTCGATACCAAATCGCAGGTCCTGAATTTGAAGGACAATATTTTCCTGCAATCCTCCACCGGTTATGAGGCGCGGCTGTCGCAGGCGCGCGTCGATATGGCGAAGGGCACGGTCACGTCGAACGAGCCCGTGGCGGTCAAGCTGTTGAATGGCACGCTCGATGCGCAGGGGCTGGAAATCACGCAGAATGGCGAGGTTGTTCGTTTTGAAGGCGGCGTGTCGATGATTCTGATTCCGGAGGAAGCGAAGCCCGCAGGCGCCAATTCCGATTCGGCCAGGCCGGAAGACGCTGACGCCGCAGGCGATGCGGCCGCCCGATGATTTTCCTCAGGATGTTTTGTTTGATGTGTGAACGTCACGCTCGCTCCATATGCCGCCTGTGGCGGCTGGCATTTTCCGCTGTACTTACCGGCATCGTCCTGCTCGGAGCCGCTGCCGCGCAAGCGCAAGGCAGTTCGGTGCAGGGTGTTCCAAACGCGATGCAGGGTTTCTCGCAGAATCGCGACAAGCCGATCCAGATCGAAGCGGCGTCGCTTGAGATGCGCGACAAGGACAAGATCGCGACGTTCTCCGGTAATGTGAAGGTGGTGCAGGGCGACACCACGATGCGTTCCAAGACCCTCGTGGTGTTCTACGACAACGATCAGGGCAAGGACGGCAAGAAGCCGGCGATGAAATCGGCATCGCCCGGTCCCGGCGGCAGTTCGTCGATCAGGCGGCTGGAGGCAAAAGGCGGCGTGATCGTGACCCAGAAAGAGCAAACCGTCACCGGCGAGACCGGCATCTTCGATATGAAGGCCAATACCGTCACGATGCTGGGCGGCGTGGTGCTGACCAAGGACAAGAATGTGCTGCGTGGCGACCGGCTGGTGGTCGACATGACCACCGGGGTGTCGCGCGTCGAGTCCAGCAGCGGCCGGGGCGTGCAGGGCATGTTCCAGTCGTCGTCGCAGGGCGGCGGTTCCCCGATGGGCGGCCTCCTTCCAGGGAGCGATAGCGGTAAGGGCGGCAAGGACAACAAGGACGGCGATAGCAAGAGCAAGACAATCCGCCCAGCCGGAAAGCCGTTGAAGCTCAATGCTTTGCCGGACAACGGCCGAACCCGAGGTTGAACCTTTGCCCGCAAGCCTGTATCACCCGGCGCCGGGACGACGGGCAGGCTCGCCGCGTTGTGCTGGGCAAAGGGCGTCCACTCACTCATGCTGATGCAAAAAGCGGCATGTTGCCCAACAGCGATCGTGTCGGGTCAGGGCAAACCCGAAGCTTTGCCGCCGCGGAATCGCGGCGCATTGCCGTGAAAGGCTGATCGAAGCAGGTATGGCTGATTTCCTGCGCATGTTTCGTCGTCGTGTCCCCGCGCGCGGTCGCCAGGGGTTCGCACGTACGCGCGCGGACATCACCTCGTTCGGCGAGCGGATGGGCGACATGTTCAAGAGCGTGATCGGCGAGACGGCGGTTCCACCGCCTGAGCCGGTGCGTGAGGTGCCGATGCCGCCGCGCGACGTGCGTCAGCCTGACCGCGTCGCGATGACGGCTGTGCCGTCGCAGGACCTGCCATCGTTCGAGCGCGATGCGCCGCCGATTCCGCGTGCCGTGTCGCGCGAGCCTGTTTCAAATCCTGTTCGCGAGGACAGGCCGCGCCCGCGCAACACCGGCAACGGCGCCGCGCCGGTTCGCGCCGCGCCGCGCGCCGGCTACCTGGCGGTCCACGGCGTCGAGAAAAGTTTCGGCACCCGCAAAGTGGTGCGCGGCGTCAGCATTTACGTGCGGCGCGGTGAAGCTGTCGGCCTGCTCGGCCCTAACGGCGCCGGCAAGACAACGGTGTTCTACATGATTACCGGCCTGATCAAGGCCGATCGCGGACGCATCGAGCTCGACGGTCACGACGTCACCAGCCTGCCGATGTATCAGCGCGCGCGGCTCGGCATCGGTTATCTGCCGCAGGAAGCCTCGATCTTTCGCGGACTTTCGGTTGAGGACAACATCCGCGCCGTGCTCGAGGTGGTCGAGCCCGACAAGCGCAAGCGCGAGCGCGAACTGGATTCGCTTCTCGAGGAATTCAACATCACGCGGCTGAGAAAGTCGCCGTCGATTGCGCTGTCGGGCGGCGAGCGCCGCCGCGTCGAAATCGCGCGCGCGCTGGCGACGCGGCCGAACTACATGCTGCTCGACGAGCCGTTCGCCGGCATCGATCCGATCGCAGTGGGCGATATTCAGGATCTGGTGCGGCACCTCACCAATCGCGGCATCGGCGTTCTCATCACCGACCACAATGTCCGCGAGACGCTGGGTCTGACCGATCGTGCCTACATCGTTTATGCCGGCGAGGTGCTGACCGAAGGCAATCCGGACGAGATCGTCAACGATCCGGATGTGCGCCGCCTGTATCTTGGCGAGGAATTCCGCCTCTAGGCCAATTTTACGGAACGTCAAGCCGTGTACTTTGCGGCGCAAACGTACTAAGCAAGAATCGGACCAAGTCTGGCCGGATCTTGCATTTATGGCACTCACCCAACGATTAGAGTTCCGCCAGTCGCAGTCGCTGGTGATGACGCCGCAGCTCATGCAGGCGATCAAGCTGCTGCAATTGTCGAATCTCGACCTCGTGACGTTCGTTGAAGAGGAGCTTGAGCGCAATCCGCTCCTTGAGCGCGCCAACGAGGAGGGCGAACCGCCGGTGCGCGGCGAGCAGACAGAGCCGGCGGTTAGCCAGGCTCAATCCTCGGGCGGACATGACGTCGATGATTTTTCCTCCACCGGCGACGGCGGTGAGGGTGGCGGCGATTCCGCCGCCGAGGAATGGATCAACCGCGATCTCGGCACCCGCGCCGAAATGGAACAGACTTTCGACACCGGACTGGAGAATGTCTTTTCGGAAGAGCCGTCGGAAGCTGCCGCGCGCACCGCGCAGGACTCGGCCCCGAGCGTCTATACCGAATGGGGCGGCGGCGCATCGAATGACGACGACTACAATCTTGAAGCCTTTGTTGCCGCGGAGGCGTCGCTGCAGGATCATCTCGCCGAGCAGCTCGCCGTTACGATCACCGACCCATCGCGGCGGCTCGTTGGAAAATACCTGATCGATCTTGTCGACGACGCAGGCTACGTGCCTGTGGATCTGGGGCAGGCCGCAGAGCGTCTCGGCACCTCCGAAAGCGAAGTCGAGGCGGTGCTCTCAATTCTTCAGACTTTCGATCCGCCCGGTATCTGCGCGCGTTCGTTGAGCGAGTGCCTCGCCATTCAGTTGCGCGAGCGCGATCGTTACGATCCGGCGATGCAAGCGCTGGTCGAGCATCTCGATCTACTCGCCAAACGCGACTTCGCATCGTTGCGGCGAATCTGCGGTGTCGACGACGAGGACATCGCCGAGATGATCGGCGAGATTCGGCACCTCGATCCAAAACCAGGATTGAAGTTTGGTTCGGCCAAGGCGCAGACGGTGGTGCCCGATGTGTATGTGCGGTCGGGCCCTGACGGCGGCTGGCTGGTCGAACTCAACAGCGACACGCTGCCGAAGGTTCTGGTCAATCAGGTTTATTATACGGAACTGTCGAAGACGATCCGCAAGGACGGCGACAAGGCCTACTTCACCGATTGCCTGCAGAACGCCACGTGGCTAGTGCGTGCACTCGATCAGCGAGCCCGCACCATCCTCAAGGTGTCGACCGAGATCGTCCGTCAACAGGACGGCTTCTTCACCCAGGGCGTCGCGCATCTGCGTCCGCTGAATCTCAGGGCGGTTGCCGATGCGATCCAGATGCATGAATCGACGGTGTCGCGTGTGACTGCCAACAAGTATATGGCGACCAGCCGTGGTATTTTCGAGCTGAAATATTTCTTCACGGCGTCGATTGCGTCGGCGGATGGCGGCGACGCCCATTCGGCAGAATCCGTGCGGCACCGCATCAAGCAACTGATCGACGCCGAAGCTCCTTCGGCGATCCTATCCGACGATACCATCGTGGAACGGCTGCGCGCGGATGGCATTGATATTGCGCGCCGCACTGTCGCCAAGTATCGCGAGGCTATGCGCATTCCCTCGTCGGTGCAACGCCGTCGCGACAAGCAGAGTATGCTTGGCAATGCGCTGACAGCAACTACATTATCTGTCGACCGGTCCCGCGACACCGCTCCCGCTTGACGTCACCGCGTTCTGTCGCGATCCTTTGTCCGGTCTGACGAGGAAGCGAGGCATGACATGACACTTCGAGTCTCCGGTAAGAGTATCAATGTCGGCGATGCAATGCGCGATCGGGTCGTCGATCGCACCAACGAGGTTTTGCGAAAATATTTCGACGGGAATTATTCCGGACACATCAGGCTGAGCAAGGACGGCTTCGGGTTCCGCACCGATTGCACGCTCCATCTCGATTCCGGAATCACACTCGAGTCGGATGCGATCGCCGCGGATGCCTACGCCAGTGCCGATCAGGCCCTGGTGTCGATTGAAAAACGGCTGCGGCGTTACAAGAGCAGACTGAAGGACCGCTCCGCGCGCAAGTCGTATGCCGAATCGGCCGCGATGAAGACCCTGGACATGCCGGGTATCGACGCATCGAATTACGTCATCGAAGGATTGAGTCAGGATGACGATGAAGAGGTGACGGCGTTCAATCCGGTGATCATTGCCGAATCAACGACGTCGTTGAAGCAACTGTCTGTGAGCGAGGCCGTGATGGAACTCGATCTGACAGGGGCGTCCGCGATGGTGTTCCAGCACGGTGGCAGCGGCCGGGTGAACGTCATCTATCGGCGCTCGGACGGCAATGTCGGGTGGGTGGATCCACCGGTATCTAACTAGTTGAGGGGCCATTGACGCCCTGCCGGAGCCTCCCTATGGTCCGCCGCCTTTGCAGGCCTCGGGTCCGGGTGGGTTCCGGCCCCCGATTCCATCGAGATTTGATAACCGGTCCAGCGGCTTAACTTCACCCTCGGAATACTCCATGACGATTACGGACCTGGTCGCTCCAGAGGCGATTCTCCCGGCGTTGAAGGTCAACAGCAAGAAGCAGGCGCTGCAGGAACTCGCGGCGCGGGCGGCTGTTCTGACCACTCAGAACGAGCGGTCGATTTTCGAGGTGTTGCTGCAACGTGAGAAGCTCGGCACCACTGCTGTCGGCTATGGCGTTGCGATTCCGCACGGCAAGCTTCCGAAGCTAGACAAGCTGTTCGGCATGTTTGCCCGTCTCGAGCGTCCGATCGATTTCGAGGCGATGGATGGCCAGCCGGTGGATCTGATGTTTTTGCTGCTTGCGCCGGAGGGTGCGGGTGCGGATCATCTCAAGGCGCTGGCGCGGGTTGCTCGCCTGCTGCGGGATCAGGACATCGCCAAGAAGTTGCGGGCATCGCGCGATGCCGAAGCGATCTATTCGGTGCTTGCGTTACCGCCGGCGACAGCGGCGTAAAAAACCTGCCGCGCTAAATCTGGAATCGCGGAAAATAAAAAAGCGGCGGCGCTCATCGCACCGCCGCTTTGTTGTGCGCAGTCTGCGAGCGAGCGTCAGTGAACGCTGACGGTCTCAAGCTCGTTACTCCATGCATTCGCGACCGCCGCTTCGCGGCTGTCAGTCAGCATGATCGGTGTGCCGTCCGCGGCATGAAGCGCGAACAGTTTCAATCCCGGCGCAAGATGCGGCGCCTGCGGAAAGAGACCCGGCACGTCTTCCGAGCGAATCTGTTTGACGTAGGCGATATGGCCTTCGCCCAGGGTGGCCAGTGCTTCCGGTGAGACAGCCGGCTCGAAAATCACGGTGTTTGCTTCAGTCATTGTCCTCGACTCCTCTACAACACTAAGCGGTCGAGTCCGCTACCAGTTCCATTATTCGTGTTCATTGATGGCTATCGTCTTAACGACCCGCTCCGGTTCCGGCCGGGCAAGATCGATGGACAACAGCCCGTTCTTCAGATCCGCGCCCAGCACGTACATGCCATCGGCGAGCACGAAGGTGCGCTGGAAATGGCGCGCCGCAATGCCGCGATGGATATATTGCCGGGCCTTGTCGTCCTGTTGGCGGCCCCTGATGACGAGTTGGTTTTCCTCAGTCGTCACATCGAGTTGTTCGCGGGTAAAACCAGCGACCGCCAGCGTGATGCGCAGGCGTTCGGGTTGGCCGCTGTCGCGGTCGCACCGCTCGATGTTGTACGGAGGATAGCCGTCGGCGCCTTTCACGACGCGATCGAGCGCACGCTCGATTTCGTCGAATCCCAAAAGGAACGGACTGGACAACGAAGGAACACGAGACATTCACAAAGTCCTCTCGAAGCGACTTTGGCAGTTAAGGCCCTTTCGGCGCCCTACCGGCGGCATGCCAGCCCCCTCCGGATGCCCACAATATGGCGATGGCTGACCGAAGGTTCAAGACGGATGGGAACGCCGAAAAGGGTGGTTTTGCCTAGCCGTCGAGGCGCTTCCGGCCGTCGGCGCTGAACACATGCAGCTTGTCGCGGGGGGCTGTCACGCGAATCCGCTCGCCGATGGCAGGGGCGTGCTGTCCGGGAACCCGGACGATGACCTCGCCCGGCGGAAGTTCGCCCGGCGTTGCGCCGACAGCCGGTGTACCGCTGCTGTGCGTGCGCGAGCCGTAGACGAAGGTTTCCGGTCCGACCCGCTCGATGGCGTCGACGACCAGTTCGAGTTCAAGCCCGCCGGCAGGCGCCGCGTCCGTCGCGATGATGAGATCCTCGGGGCGCACGCCCAGAACGGCACTCGTGGCGCCGTGGGGAAGGAGCGGTTTCAGGTCGCTCTCATTCATCGGCATCAGGTTCATCGGCGGCGCGCCGATGAAGGAGGCCACGAAAGTGGTCGCCGGCTTCTGGTAGATGTCGAGCGGCTTGCCGATCTGCTCGACAACGCCGCCATTCATCACCACCAGTATGTCGGCGAGGGTCATCGCCTCGAGCTGGTCGTGGGTGACGTAGATCGACGTCGTCTTGAGCCGGCGCTGCAGCTTGCGGATCTCGACGCGCATCGCGATGCGCAGCTTGGCGTCGAGGTTCGACAGCGGCTCGTCGAACAGGAACACTTTCGGTTGCCGCACGATGGCCCGGCCCATTGCGACGCGCTGGCGCTGACCGCCGGACAATTGCCGCGGCTTGCGATCCAGCATCGGGCCGATTTCGAGAACCTGTGCCGCGTCGCGAACGCGCTTGTCGATTTCGGGCTTGGCCATGCCGCGGTTGCGCAAGCCATAGGCCATGTTGTTGTAGACGGTCATATGCGGATAAAGCGCATAGTTCTGAAACACCATGGCGATGTCGCGATCGGCGGGCTCGATCTCGTTGACGACGCGGCCGCCGATGTCGATCTCGCCGCTGGTGATGGTTTCCAGTCCCGCCACCATCCGCAGCAGCGTGGACTTGCCGCAGCCGGATGGTCCGACCAGCACGCAGAACTGCCCGTCGCTGACTTCGAAATCGACGCCCTTGATGGCATCGACTCCGCCGGCATAGGTCTTGCGGACATTGCGCAGAACGACATTGGCCATTTCAGTTCAATTCCTACTTCTCGGTTTCGACCAGTCCGCGCACGAACAGCTTCTGCATCACGATCACGATCGCGACCGGCGGCAGCATCGCGAGCACGGCGGTCGCCATCACGATCGGCCATTCGGTCAGCGCGTCGGACGTCACGATCATTTTGCGGATGCCGACCTGGATCGTCTGCATGTCGTCGCGGGTGGTGATCAGCAGCGGCCAGATGTACTGGTTCCAGCCGTAGATGAAGAGGATCACGAACAGCGCCGCCATGTTGGTGCGCGACAGCGGCAGCAGCGTATCCTTGAAGAAGCGGAACGGCCCGGCACCGTCGATGCGCGAGGCTTCCAGCAATTCGTCGGGTACCGTCATGAAGAATTGCCGGAACAGCAGCGTCGCCGTGGCCGATGCGATCAGCGGCAGCGCGAGACCGGAATAACTGTCGAGCAGGTTGAGATCGGCGGCGATCTTGTAGGTCGGATAGATGCGGACCTCGACCGGCAGCATCAACGTGATGAAGATCAGCCAGAACACCGACATCCGGAACGGAAACCGGAAGTAGACGATGGCATAGGCGGACAGGATCGAGATGAAGATTTTTCCAAGCGCGATCGACATCGCCATGATGAATGAGTTCAACAGCATCATCGCGACCGGCTCGCGGGTGGTGCCGGTGGTGCCGATGAAGATCGTGCGATAGTAGGTCTCGATAAAATGGTTACCGGGCCACAGCGACATCTGCCCGTTGGCGATCACGGCGTTGTCCTGGGTGGAGGCGACGAACGCCAGATAGACCGGAAACGCGACGATTGCGATTCCGATCCACAGGATGCCGTGGGCGACATAGCGCCGGAAGCCCTCGCGCTCGACCATCAGTAGGTTACCTTGCGTTCGACGAAACGGAACTGGACGGCGGTGAGGACGATCACCATTCCCATCAGGATTACGGACTGGGCGGCCGAACTTCCGAGATTGCCGCCGAGCAGGCCGTCGACGTAAACCTTGTAGACCAGCGTCTGGGTGGAGTTCGCCGGGCCGCCGCGCGTCATGGTGTCGATCACGCCGAAGGTGTCGAAGAAGGCATAGACCACGTTGACGACGATCAGGAAAAAGATCGTCGGCGTCAGCAGCGGAAAGGTCACGGTCCAGAAGCGGCGCATCGGCCGCGCGCCGTCGATCGCGGCAGCTTCATGGACGCTTTGCGGGATGCTTTGCAGGCCGGCGAGGAAGAACAGGAAGTTGTACGAAATCTGCTTCCATGCCGCGGCGAGAATGACAAGTGTGGCCGCTTGATTGCCGTCGAGCAGCGGATTCCAGTCGACGCCGAGCGCGCGCAAGCCGTGGGCAAGGACGCCGAGCGAGGGGTTGAGCATGAAAATCCACAGCACACCGGCGACCGGCGGCGACACGGCATAGGGCCAGATCAGCAGGGTGCGATAGATCGCGCTGCCGCGCAGCGGCTTGTCGGCCATCACGGCCAGCAGCAGCGCCAGCGACAGCGAGGACCCGGCAATTGCGAAGGAGAATACGAAGGTGCGCACGATGGCGCTGAAATAATCAGGCTGGCTCAGCAGTTCACGGTAGTTCTCGAACCAGACGAAGGTGGTGGAAAGTCCGAAAGCATCCTGCAACAGGAATGACTGAAACACCGCCTGTGCAGCCGGCCAATAGAAGAAAATCAGGACGATCGCCAATTGCGGCGTGATCAACGCAATCGGCAGCCAGCGTGTATGGAAGACGGATTGCTTCTGCATGAATTCCTGACCGTCACCCGCCGAGCCCGGTTGCGGCGTGCAAGCCGTCCTGGCTGCACGCCGCGTCTCCGTTATCCCGGGGAGAAGATGCACTGCCGAAACAGGTCCGGCAATGCATCCTGGAGCTTAGTGTACGGCGGTGCGTTCGAACTGACGCAGCATCGTGTTGCCACGCGACACAGCGGCGTCGAGCGCTTCCTTGGCGGACTTCTTGCCGGCAAGAGCCTGCTCGATTTCTTCCGCCCAGACATCACGCAACTGCACCATGTTGCCGAGCCGCAGGCCGCGCGAATTCTCGGTCGGTGGCTTGTTGGTGAGTTCGAGCAAAGGCGTTTCGAGATAAGGCTGTTCCTTGTAGAAGCCCTCCTCCTTGGCCTTGGCATAAGCGGCCTTGGTGATCGGCAGGTAGCCCGAAGCCTTGTGGATATAGACCTGACGGTCGGGATCCGAAAGGAAGGCGAGGAACTTGGCAACGCCCTTGTACTCTTCGGGTTTTTTGCCGCCCATCACCCACAGCGAGGCGCCGCCGATGATCGAGTTCTGCGGTGCGCCCTTGACGTCCGGATAATAGGGCATCGGGGCGTTGGTCCAGTTGAACTTGGCCTGCGATTTCACGTTGCCGAAGAAGCCCGACGACGTCAGGAAGATCGGGCATTCGCCGGACGTGAAGCGGCCTTCACCGGTGTTGGTGCGGCCGGAGTAGTCGTAGGTCTTGTCCTTTTGCAGTTCGATCAGGGTTTGCAGATGCTTGATCTGCAGCGGGCCGTTGAATTCCAGCACCGTGTCGAAGCCGTCGAGACCGTTGGCCTTTGAAGCCAGCGGAACGTTATGCCAGGCCGACAACTGCTCGAGATTGACCCAGGTCGCCCACGCGTTTGAAAATCCACACGTGGTGTAGCCCGCCGCCTTGAGTTTCTTGGCGTCCTCGAACACCTGCGGCCAGGTTTTCGGAATTTCAGCGATGTTGGCTTTCTTCAGGGCGTCGAGATTGACCCACATCACCGTCGACGACGAATTGAAGGGGAAAGACAGCATCTCGCCCTTCGAAGTCGAGTAGTAACCCGTGATGGCCGGCAGATAGGCATTGGGATCGAACTTCTCGCCGGTCTCCTGCATCAGCTTGTAGACCGGCTTCACCGCGCCGGTCGCCGCCATCATGGTTGCGGTGCCGACCTCGAACACCTGGATGATGTGCGGCGCATTGCCGGCGCGGAATGCCGCGATGCCGGCATTCATCGTATCCGCATAGCCGCCCTTGTAGGTCGGGACGACCTTGTACTCGGATTGCGACGCGTTGAAATCCTCGGCGAGCTTGACGACAACCTGATTGTTGCCGCCGGTCATGGCATGCCACCACTGGATTTCGGTGACTGCCTGCGCCGGCGTAGCCAGCGCGATAAGTGTGGAAGCGGCCAAGCCAAGGCCGAGATGTCGCATCGTCGTCATTAAAGCTCCTCCCATAAACGCCGTCATCGCCAGTCGTTTGCGATTGTTGCAGCGCTATCAGCGCTGGATGACGGACGCGTGATGATCGTAATGGGGGAAGCACTTCGATGGGAAGTGGAAAATGCTTCGGCTTATCGAAAAAACCGAAACAATCGCGCCGAAAGTCGAACATGCCAGCAGGCGGTCAGGGGTGTTGCGGCCGGCCCAAGGGCCGGCCTTCCTCAGATCGCGCGGGACACCGGATCAGCGCTTGCGTTCCGGCCCGCAGACGATGCCCTTGGCACGCAGGGCGGCAATGTCGTCGGTCGAGTAGCCGAATTCCGTCAGGATTTCGTCGGCGTGCTGGCTGTAGGTCGGGGGAACCAGCCGCAGGCTCGCTTTGGTGCGATCGAAACGGATCGGTGAGGCAATCCCCTTGTACCAGTCCTTCTCGATGATATCGCCACGATGCTTGACGTGTTCGCTCGCCAGCGTCTTGTCGATCGACTGGACCGGACCTGCGGGCAGGCCTGCGGCAAGCAGTTTCCGGCACAACGGTTCGCTGTCGTGTTCCTTCAGAATCGCCTCGAGTTCCGCCCGCAGCTGGTCGCGATGCTCGATGCGGTCGCGGTTCCGTGCGAACCGCGGATCGGTGCCGAGTTCCGGCTTGCCGAGTTCGCGGCACAGCTTGCGGAAGGTCGCGTCGTTACCGACGCCCATGAAGATGTTGCCGTCACGCGCCGCGAACACCGCATAGGGCACGAGATTGGGGTGCTCGTTGCCGGTGAGTGCCGGCGGCTTGCCATGCATGAAGAAGTTCGCCGTGTGCGGATGCATGATCGCAAGACCGGTTTCGAACAGGGTTGCTTCGATGAACTGGCCGAGTCCCGACTTCTCCCGTTCGGCGAGCGCCATCAGGATGCCGGTGCAGGCATAGAGGCCGGTGGTCATGTCGACCAGCGCGACGCCGACGCGGGTCGGGCCGCTTTCGGGCGAGCCGGTCGAGGCCATGATGCCGACCATCGACTGGATGATCGCGTCATAGCCGGGGTGACCGCCGTGCGGTCCGTCGCCGCCGAAGCCGGAGATCCTGCAATGAATGAGGCGCGGAAACTTCGCGCGCAGGAAGTCGTTGCCGATGCCCCATTTGTCGAGCGTGCCCGGCTTGAAGTTCTCGATCAGGACATCGGCATCCTTGAGCATGTGCATCAGCACTTCGCGTCCGCCGTCCGAGGCGAGGTCGATGCCAATCGAACGCTTGTTGCGGTTGGTGCCGATGAAGTAGGCCGCGTCGTCGTCATGGAACGGAGGGCCCCAGTCGCGGGTCTCGTCGCCGGCCGGCGGTTCGACCTTGACGATGTCGGCGCCGTGGTCCGCCAGGATTTGCGTGCAGTAGGGGCCGCCGAGAACCCGCGACAAATCGATTACGCGCAGTCCCGCCATTGCTCCGGCCGCAGCTTGTGTCGTCATCAGGTCAACCTTCGATTGTGAATCGGAAACGGGTTCATGTCGCCGCGCGGGGCGACGGTTGCGGATCACATTGGAAGGTTTGATCGCTGTGCGTCAATATCGCCGTCGAGCAGGCCGCCTATTCCGGCGAGCGGCTTTCGTGCGCGGGTAGGCAAGGAAATACAAAGGAGGAAGGCGGGGAAGAAATGGTGGAGCCAGGCGGGATCGAACCGCCGACCTCTTGCATGCCATGCAAGCGCTCTCCCAGCTGAGCTATGGCCCCATCACGAAGCGAATCCGACACCGTCTGGTTTCGGTGCTATATCCGAATTCGCCCGATCTCAAATCAGAGAAGAACCTGAACAATCACAATTCAGGCCCGATCTCAAGTCTCTTCATCTCCGGAAACGTCACCGATGATATCGGTCACGTCCTCAGCGTCCTCTTCTTCCTCGGCGATGAATGTCGAATCATCGTCATCGTCGTCGATGCTGTCATCGGCTTCGATATCGTCCTCGGATTCGGGCAGCACCGCCTTGACCTTGCCGGAATTCTCCTCGGCATCGGCCTCTTCGAGCGACACCAACTCTTCAGCCTCTGCGGGCTCCGGCGTGGCCTCGGCAGCGGCGGAAGCGCGAGCGGCATCGCTTCGTCCACGCGGCGGCGCGACCGGTGCGATCGGCACAACTTCACCGGTATAGGGCGAGATGACCGGGTTCTTGTTGAGGTCGTAGAATTTCTTGCCCGTCGTCGGGCAAATACGCTTGGTTCCGAGATCGGCTTTTGCCACGGCTGAAGTCCTGGGGATTTCGAAAAACGGTGCTTCACTTGGCTAGTTGCGCAGCCGCTGTCAATAGCGGTTTACGCTCCATCGCGCACGGCAGGGTGACGACACCCAGCCGGCGCCGAGATCATGCGCCAATACAGGTGTTTAGCCTCGTGACGCGCTTCCGGTCCCGTGTTAGGAGCCGCGAACGAAGAGGATCGTCATTTTGAGCCATTCCGGACAGCCCACCCCGCTCGAATCCCGCGCCAGCAGTGCCCTCCGTGGCACGGTCCGGGTCCCCGGCGACAAGTCGATTTCGCACCGGGCCCTGATTCTGGGTGCCCTGGCGGTGGGAGAAACCCGGATTTCGGGGCTTTTGGAGGGGGAAGACGTTCTCAACACCGCCAAGGCGATGCAGGCGCTGGGCGCGAAGGTCGAGCGCACCAGAACCGGCATATGGTCGGTGCACGGGGTCGGGGTCGGAGGTTTCGCCGCGCCCGACAATCCGCTCGATTTCGGCAACAGCGGCACCGGCTGCCGCCTGGCGATGGGCGCGGTGGCGGGATGTCCGATCGCCGCGACCTTCGATGGCGACGCCAGTTTGCGCAGCCGGCCGATGCGGCGGATTCTCGATCCGCTCGAACTGATGGGCGCGAAAGTTTCATCGAGCGCGGACGGCGGCCGGTTGCCGATGACGCTGCAAGGTGCGCGCGATCCGCTGCCGGTGGTCTACCGCACACCCGTTGCCTCGGCTCAAATCAAGTCGGCGGTGCTGCTCGCGGGATTGTCGGCGCCCGGCGTGACCACGGTGATCGAGCAGGAGGCGAGCCGCGATCATACCGAGCTGATGATGGCACATTTCGGCGCAACCATCGTTTCGGAAAACGAAGGCCCGCACGGTCGAAAAATTTCTCTCACCGGCCAGCCCGAATTGCACGGCGCGAATGTTGTCGTCCCCGCCGATCCGTCGTCGGCTGCGTTCCCGATCGTCGCGGCATTGATCGTGCCGGGGTCGGATGTGGTGCTGACCGACGTGATGACAAACCCGTTGCGCACAGGGCTTTTCACCACGCTGCGCGAGATGGGCGCGTCGATCGAGGAAAGCGACGTGCGCGGCGACACCGGCGAGCCGATGGCGCGTTTCCGCGTGTGCGGTTCGCGCCTGCGCGGCGTCACCGTGCCGCCTGAACGCGCGCCGTCGATGATCGACGAGTATCTCGTGCTGGCTGTCGCGGCGGCCTATGCCGAGGGCGTCACGACCATGCGCGGACTGCAGGAATTGCGCGTCAAGGAATCCGACCGGCTCGAGGCGACCGCCGACATGCTGCGCGTCAACGGCGTGAAGGTCGAGATCGTGGGCGACGACATGATCGTCGAAGGCAAGGGTCATGTCGCCGGTAGCGGCCTTGTCGCGACCCATATGGATCATCGCATCGCGATGTCGGCGCTGGTGATGGGCCTGGCCGCCGATTCGCCGGTGAAGATTGACGACACGACATTCATCGCGACCAGCTTCCCCGATTTCATTCCGATGATGCGTGAACTGGGAGCGGATTTCTCATGATCATCGCCATCGACGGACCTGCGGCCTCCGGCAAGGGCACGCTCGGCAAGCGGCTGGCTGCGCACTATCACTACCGCCATCTCGACACTGGGCTGATTTACCGCGCGGTCGCCAAGGCCATGCTCGATGCCGGGGCCGATCTTGCCGATGAGGCAGTGGCTGCGGGGATTGCGCAAGCGCTCGATCCGGCGGTGTTCGGCGACGCGGCCCTGAAAACCCAGGAAGTTGGCGCGGCGGCTTCGGTGGTTTCGGCCCATCCGCAGGTGCGGCGGGAATTGCTGGCGTTCCAGCGCAATTTCGCGGCGGGTCCTCCGGGCGCGGTCCTCGACGGCCGCGACATCGGCACGGTGATCTGTCCCGAGGCCGAGGTGAAGATCTTCGTGGTGGCGAGGCCCGAGGTACGAGCCCACCGCCGCGCGCTCGAAATGCGGGCGCGGGGCGAACAGGCCGATGAGGCGGCGGTGCTGGCCGATATCCTCAAGCGCGACGAGCGCGATCGCAACCGGTCGGCGGCGCCGCTGCGGCGGGCCGATGACGCCCATGAACTCGACAATTCGGAACTCGACATCGAGGGCGGGGTGCGGGCTGCCATCGCCATTGTCGACGCGGCTCGTGCGCGGCGCTGAGCGCTGACGAACCGTTCGGGCTGGTTTTCGGCATTTCAGGAGGCCTGATGCGGGCTTGATGCCTGCCACAGGCCTGTTTTTGCTGGCCGAAGGGTTGCTCCGGCCTTCTCCCGCCGCTATATCCTCCCGGTCCGGGCCGCATCGATCCTATCGAGGCTGTCCGTGCGGGCCGGCCGGGGGCGTGATCTCCCGCCGTCATTGGAGGAACGCCCGCTGCGGTCTTGAAGACGATGCCATGAGGTCAGGACGACCTCGTTTCAGACCCCGGACCTGAACTTTACCGTATCGCTCGTGCAGGCACCCGCCGGCCCGTTTCCGCAGACCTTCGGGTTGCAGGAACGGTCGTCAGAGGTTGCGGACCTTTGGCACTGGACGCGCGATACGCTCATCAACCCCACTGCCGGCACGCCGCATTTTGGAGAACAAATGGCTTCGACTGCTACTTCTTATAATCCGTCCCGTGATGATTTTGCCGCGATGCTCGACGAGTCCTTCGCAGGCGGCAATCTGCAGGAAAGCTCCGTCATCAAGGGCAAGGTTGTTGCGATTGAAAAGGACATGGCCGTCATTGACGTCGGCCTGAAGACCGAAGGCCGCGTGGCGCTTCGCGAATTCAACGGCCCCGGCCGCGAGAACGACCTCAAGGTCGGCGATGAAGTCGAGGTGTTCCTCGACCGGATCGAGAACGCGCTGGGTGAAGCCGTGCTGTCGCGCGACAAGGCGCGCCGCGAGGAAAGCTGGGGCAAGCTCGAGAAGGCCTTCAACAACAACGAGAAGGTTCACGGCGTTATCTTCAATCAGGTCAAGGGCGGCTTCACCGTCGATCTCGACGGCGCTGTGGCGTTCCTGCCGCGCTCGCAGGTCGATATCCGCCCGATCCGCGATGTAGCGCCGCTGATGAACAACTCGCAGCCGTTCCAGATTCTCAAGATGGATCGCCGCCGCGGCAACATCGTGGTTTCGCGCCGCACGGTTCTCGAAGAGACCCGCGCCGAACAGCGTCAGGAACTGGTCCAAAATCTCGAAGAGGGTCAGGTCATCGACGGCGTGGTCAAGAACATCACCGATTACGGTGCGTTCGTTGATCTCGGCGGCATCGACGGCCTGCTGCACGTCACCGACATCGCGTGGCGCCGCGTCAACCATCCGACCGAGGTGCTCACCATCGGCCAGACGGTCAAGGTCAAGATCATCAAGATCAACCACGAGACCCACCGCATTTCGCTCGGCATGAAGCAGCTGCTGGACGATCCATGGCAGGGCATCGAGGCCAAGTATCCGCTGAACTCGCGTTTTACCGGCCGCGTCACCAACATCACCGACTACGGCGCGTTCGTCGAGCTGGAGCCGGGCATCGAGGGCCTGATCCACGTTTCGGAAATGTCGTGGACCAAGAAGAACGTGCATCCCGGCAAGATCGTGTCGACGACGCAGGAAGTCGAAGTGCAGGTTCTCGAGGTGGATTCGGTCAAGCGCCGCATCTCGCTCGGCCTCAAGCAGACCATGCGCAATCCGTGGGAAGTCTTCGTCGAGAAGTATCCCGTCGGTGCCATCGTCGAGGGCGAAGTCAAGAACAAGACCGAGTTCGGCCTGTTCCTGGGCCTCGACGGCGAAGTGGACGGTATGGTCCATCTCTCCGATCTCGACTGGAAGCAGCCGGGTGAGCAGGTCATCGACAACTTCAAGAAGGGCGACATGGTCAAGGCCATCGTCCTCGATGTCGATGTCGAGAAGGAGCGGATTTCGCTCGGCATCAAGCAGCTCGAAGGCGACCCCTTCGCGGAGCCCGGCGACGTCAAGAAGGGCGCCGTCGTGACCTGCGAGATCCTCGACGTGAAGGATACCGGCATCGAAGTTCAGATCTCCGGCACCGACTTCACCACCTTCATCAAGCGCTCTGAATTGGCCCGCGATCGCGGCGACCAGCGCGCCGAGCGCTTCGCCGTCGGCGAAAAGGTTGACGCTCGCGTCATCCAGTTCGACAAGAAGGCGCGCAAGGTGCAGGTCTCGATCAAGGCGCTGGAAGTCGCCGAGGAGAAGGAAGCCATCGCACAGTACGGTTCGTCCGATTCGGGCGCGACGCTGGGCGATATTCTCGGCAACGCGCTCAAGAAGCGGGACAAGTAAGCATTCGCAGTCCGGCTGTCGCTTTTGTGACGGCCGCGAACGACGACAATCGGGCTCCGGATATTCCGGAGCCCTTTTTGTTTGCGGGCTGCTGTGTTTTTCGGCGGCGTGGAGGCGACGGTTAGCGCTAAACTGGAATGCTCGAAACAGCGCGAGCGGTCGTGCCGCCTTCAAATTGCGTTGCAATTGATGTATTGAAGTCACCTCATATCAAGGTCGTGCCGACACAACCTTGTCGCGCGCGAATTGCGTTGCACTTCTTGAAAGTTCAAGAGTTTTCCGGACGGCCTGAAAGGCCTTCGGCGTCTTCGGGAGAATGGCCATGACGTTTGAATCCGATGTGATCATCGATCGTCGCCGGATGCGCCGCAAGCTGAGTTTCTGGCGGGTCATCGCGGCGCTGGTGGCGATCGTTGCAATCGCTGGCCTGGCGGTGCTGGCGACGCCCGGAGGGCGCAGCGCCATTACCGGCTCGGGCGAAATCGCGCGGATCAAGATCGACGGATTGATCCGCAGCGATCAGGCGCGCGTCGAAGCGCTGGAACGGCTGGAAAAATCGTCGGCCGCAGCCGTCATCGTCCATATCAATTCGCCGGGCGGCACCACCGCCGGCTCCGAGCAGCTTTACGATGCGCTGACCCGTTTGCGCGCCAAGAAGCCGGTCGTTGTGGTTGTCGAAGGCCTCGCGGCGTCGGGCGGTTATATCGCGGCACTGGCTGCGGATCGCATTATCGCCCAGCAAAGCTCGCTGGTCGGTTCGATCGGCGTGCTGTTTCAGATTCCGAATGTCTATGAGTTGCTGAAGACGGTGGGTGTGAAGATCGAGGAAGTAAAGTCCTCGCCGTTGAAAGCTGCACCCAACGGGTATGAGCCGACCAGTCCCGAAGCACGGGCGGCGCTCGATGCGCTGGTCAAGGACTCCTACGCGTGGTTTCGCGATCTGGTGAAGACCCGACGCGCCATGGATGAGGAGACCCTGCAAACAGTGGCCGATGGGCGCGTGTTTACAGGCCGTCAGGCGGTAGGTCTCAAGTTGATCGATCAACTCGGCGACGAGAAAGCCGCGGTCGCGTGGCTGGTTGCCGAGAAGAAGATCAAGCCGGATACGCCGGTGAAGAATTTCAACCTGAATCCGCGCTTCGGGGACATGACCTTCCTGCGCGCAAGTGCCGCGATGGCGCTGGATGCGCTCGGATTAGGCGCGATCGCGCGGCAGTTCGAACAAACCGGCCTCGTATCGTCGGCCGATCGTCTCGGTCTTGAAGGAATGCTGGCGTTGTGGCGTCCGGCGACGACGAATTGAATGGTTTGAATCCGGTTTCAGCCGCTCATGCGGCGGTGCGGGAATTTCGTGAAACGCGGTTCAAAGCATTTGTCACGTGATTTCGCGGTGCTGTCAGGGGATTAAGCGACTTGACAGCGCAACTCTTTTTCAAGGAAATGCGCCGTGCAAGTTCTCCGAGTATCCTAGTCGATGATAAAATCAGAACTCGTCCAGCGCATCGCCGAGCATAATCCGCATCTCTATCAGAGAGACGTGGAGAACATTGTGAATGCGATCCTCGATGAAATCGTCGCAGCGCTGTCGCGCGGAGATCGTGTTGAGCTGCGTGGTTTCGGCGCTTTCTCGGTGAAGCATCGTCCCGCGCGCGCAGGGCGCAATCCGCGCACTGGCGCGCACGTTCCTGTTGAGCAGAAGAGCGTGCCGTTCTTCAAGACCGGCAAGGAAATGCGCGAGCGGCTGAACCGCGAGAACGGCGACGACGCCGGCGCGGCGTCCTGATCCGATCGCACCCGCGCGTCGTTGGCCGCGGCGAGGAAAGATCGCGATGCGCAAACTGCTCAACACCCTGATCGTCCTTCCCCTCGCGCTGATCTTCCTCGCTTTCGCGGTTGCCAATCGTCACTTCGTGACACTGTCGTTCGACCCGTTCAATTCCACCGATCCGGCCGTGGCGTTAACGCTGCCGCTGTTCGTCGTGGTGATCGCCATGGCCGCCCTCGGGGTGATCGCCGGTGGTATTGCGACATGGTTCAGCCAGCGGCGGTGGCGGCGGGCAGCGCGGCGGCTGGAAGGGGAGCTGAGCGAGACCCGCAGCCGGCTGGCCGGCACCGAGGCGAGCCTCGCCCAGCTTCGGAACAGTGCGCAGGCGGACCCTGCCGGGCATCCCGCCGTCGGCCAAATCCCCTATCTGATGGGCATTGGGCGAGACAAGCACGGCGCGCCGTTGTAGAACCCGCCCGGTCTTCCCCATTCGCCTGGCTGTCTGTCGGAACCATGCCCCTGCTCGTCAAAATATGCGGTCTGTCTACCTCCGGGACGCTTGAAGCGGCCCTGGATGCCGGCGCCGATATGGTGGGTTTCGTATTTTTCGAGGCCTCGCCGCGGCATGTCGGCCTTGGCGCCGCGCGTGAACTCGGGCGGATCGCGAAAGGCCGCGCCGTCAAGGTTGCGCTCACCGTGGATGCGGACGACGCCACGTTCGAGAACATCATCGAGACGCTGCAGCCAGCGATCCTTCAACTGCACGGCCACGAGAGCGTGGCGCGGGTTCGCGACATCAAACAGAAATTCGGCTTGCCGGTGATGAAGGCCATTCCGGTGGCAACCGCCGGCGATCTGGCAAGCCTGCCGGGCTACGCTGCGGCAGCCGATCGCATCCTGTTCGATGCCCGCGCGCCGAAGGATGCAACGCGCCCCGGCGGTCTCGGTGTGCCGTTCGACTGGCATCTGCTGGACGGCATCAAGCTTGAGATCCCCTTCCTGGTCTCAGGCGGACTGACCATCGGCAACGTCGCGGAGGCGATCCGCGTTACCCGCGCCGGCGGCGTCGATGTTTCATCCGGCGTCGAAAGCGCGCCGGGCGTCAAGGATGCCGACATGATCCGCGCTTTCATCCGCACCGCGCGCGAGGCCGGAGAGATTTCCGCGAACACGAAAGTTGCGAGCCGCGTATGAATTCGTCCCTTCCCAATTCCTTCCGCTCCGGTCCTGATGAGCACGGTCACTTCGGCATCTTCGGCGGACGGTTCGTCGCTGAAACACTGATGCCACTGATTCTCGATCTGGAAAAAGCCTACGCCGAGGCCAAGGCCGATCCGGCGTTCCGGCGCGAGATGAACGGCTACCTCAAGGACTATGTCGGCCGGCCGTCGCCGCTGTATTTCGCCGAACGCCTCACCGAGCATCTCGGCGGCGCGAAAATCTACTTCAAGCGCGAGGAGCTGAACCACACCGGCTCGCATAAGGTCAACAACGTGCTCGGCCAGATCATGGTCGCGCGCCGCATGGGCAAGAAGCGCATTATCGCCGAGACCGGTGCCGGGCAGCATGGGGTCGCCACCGCGACGCTGTGCGCGCGCTTTGGCCTTGAGTGTATCGTCTACATGGGCGCGGTGGACGTCGAGCGTCAGCAGCCGAACGTGATCCGCATGGAAATGCTCGGCGCGAAGGTCGTGCCGGTGCAGTCCGGCTCGCGCACGCTCAAGGACGCGATGAACGATGCGCTACGTGACTGGGTCACCAATGTCGCGACCACGTTCTATTGCATTGGCACGGTGGCGGGGCCTCATCCGTATCCGATGATGGTGCGCGATTTCCAGTCGGTGATCGGCGAGGAGACCCGCGTTCAGATGCAGGAAGCCGAAGGGCGCCTGCCCGATTCGCTGGTCGCCTGCATCGGCGGCGGCTCGAACGCGATGGGTCTGTTCCATCCGTTCCTCGACGATCCGTCGGTTGAAATCTTCGGCGTCGAGGCGGCGGGCCATGGCCTGACCCAACTCCACGCGGCGTCGATCGCAGGCGGGCGTCCCGGCGTGCTGCACGGCAATCGCACCTATCTGCTGATGGACGGCGACGGCCAGATCCAGGACGCGCACTCGATCTCGGCGGGACTGGACTATCCTGGTATCGGCCCCGAACATTCATGGCTGCATGAAAGCGGCCGCGTCACCTATCTGTCAGCGACCGACGATGAGGCGTTGGCCGCGTTCCAGTTGCTGTCGCGGCTCGAAGGCATCATTCCGGCGCTGGAGCCCGCGCACGCCATCGCCAAGGTGATGGAGCTCGCGCCGAAACGGCCGAAGGATCATCTGATGGTGGTCAATCTCTCCGGCCGTGGTGACAAGGACGTGCCGCAGGTCGGCGACATTCTGAAAGGCAAGAAGAAGTGACCACGCGCATCGACACAAGGTTCGCCGAACTGCAGAAGGAAGGCCGCGCGGCATTCGTCACATTCGTGATGGCCGGCGATCCGGATCCCGCGACCTCGCTCTCGATCATCAAGGCGCTGCCGAAAGCCGGGGCGGACATCATTGAAATCGGCATGCCGTTCACCGATCCGATGGCGGACGGTCCGGCGATTCAGGCGGCCGGTCTGCGCGCATTGAAAGCCGGCATGACGCTGACAAAAACGCTCGGGCTGGTCCGCGATTTCCGCAAGGACGACGGGCGCACGCCGCTGGTGCTGATGGGTTACTACAATCCGATCTACATCTACGGCGTCGACAAGTTTCTTGCCGATGCGAAAGCCGCCGGCGTCGATGGCTTGATTATCGTTGATCTTCCGCCGGAAGAAGACACCGAACTGTGCCTGCCGGCGATGAAGGCGGGTTTGAATTTCATTCGCCTTGCAACGCCGACCACCGACGACAAGCGTTTGCCGGCGGTGCTCGCGAACACCTCGGGCTTTGTCTATTACGTGTCGATCACCGGGATCACCGGTTCGGCGTCCGCCGACACCGCGCAGGTTGCGGATGCGGTGGCGCGGATCAAGCGCCATACCAAACTGCCGGTGTGCGTCGGCTTCGGCATCCGCACGCCGGAAGCGGCGCGCGGCATCGCTCAGGCCGCCAATGGTGTGGTGGTCGGTTCGGCGCTGATCGACGCGCTGCGTGAAACGCTCGATTCAGACAATCGTGCCACGGCGAAAACGGTTTCGGCGGTGGCGGATTTGACCGCGGCGCTGGCGCAAGGCGTGCGCGGCGCGAAGCAGGCGGCAGAATAGCGCCCTGAAAACAAGGCCAATATTCAGGAATTTGCGGGTTGCCGGGGTCGGGTCCGGCGTCCATATAGAGCAGATCAGCGCAACGACGCGGAGCATCTCATGAACTGGTTGACCAACGTCGTCCGGCCGAAAATTCGCAGCATTCTGAAACGCGAGACGCCGGAGAATCTCTGGATCAAATGCCCGGATTCCGGCCAGCTCGTTTTCTACAAGGACGTCGAGCAGAACCAGTTCGTCATTCCAGGCTCGAACTATCACATGCGCATGGGCGCGGTCGCGCGCCTGAAATCGATCTTCGATAACGAAACATGGTTCGACGTCGCGCTGCCTGATGTCACCGCCGATCCGCTGAAATTCCGCGACGAGCGCAAATACGTCGACCGTATCCGCGACGCCCGCGCCAAGACCGGGATGAATGATGCGGTGAAGGTCGGTTACGGCCGGATCGAAGGTCATCCCGCAGTGGTCGCGGTGCAGGATTTCGATTTCATGGGCGGCTCGCTCGGCATGGCGGCGGGCGAGGCGGTGGTGACCGGTCTTGAACTTGCCGTCGAGAAGAAATCGCCGTTCATCATTTTCGCAGCGTCGGGTGGCGCGCGGATGCAGGAAGGCATCCTGTCGCTGATGCAACTGCCGCGCACGACGGTTGCGATCCAGATGCTGCGCGAAGCGAAGCAGCCTTACATCGTGGTGCTGACCAATCCGACCACGGGCGGCGTCACCGCGTCTTACGCGATGCTGGGCGATGTGCATATCGCCGAGCCTGGGGCGCTGATCGGATTTGCCGGTGCCCGCGTGATCGAGCAGACCATTCGCGAAAAGCTGCCGGAAGGATTCCAGCGCGCCGAGTATTTGAGAGACCACGGCATGGTGGACATGGTGGTGCATCGCCATGATCTGCGCCCGACTCTCGCAAGATTATGCCGCCTTCTGACCAAGGCACCGGTGTCGCAGATTCAGTCGCCGGTTACGCTGCCGGTCGCACCGGATGTCGAGCCGGTCACGGCTGACACGCCCCCGGCGTGAGCGCACCGCGACCCAGACCTCCGATGCCGCTTGACGACATTCTCGGGCGGCTCGCCGCACTCCATCCCAAGCGGATCGATCTGACGCTCGAGCGAATGCTGCGCATCCTCGATGCACTCGAGCATCCAGAGCGCAAACTGCCGCCGGTGATCCATGTTGCCGGCACCAACGGCAAGGGCTCCACGGTCGCATTCCTGCGGGCGATGCTGGAAGCGGCAGGCCTGCGCGTTCACGTCTATACCTCGCCGCATCTGGTGCGGTTCAATGAGCGTTTTCGTCTCGGCAAGGTCGGCGGCGGCGTGCTCGCCACCGACGAGCAGTTGCGAGCGGCGCTCGATCGCTGCGAGCGCGCCAATGGCGGCGTGCCGATCACGATTTTCGAAATGGAAACCGCGGCGGCGTTCTGCCTGTTCGCGGATCATCCGGCGGATGTGCTGTTGCTGGAGGTCGGGCTCGGCGGGCGGCTCGATGCGACCAACGTGATCGACAAGCCGGTCGCGAGTGTCATCACGCCGATCGGCATGGATCATCCGGAATTTCTCGGCGATACGCTGGCCAAGATCGCCGGCGAGAAAGCCGGCATCATCAAGAAAGGCGTGCCGGTGATCTGCGCCGAGCAGCACGCCGAGGCTGAGATTGTCATCGAAGCTGTTGCGAAGAAGCTGCGAGCGCCGCTTCATGCCGCGACGCAGGATTGGCACGTCAGCATCGAGCGCGGGCGGCTGGTCTATCAGGACGAGCGGGGATTGCTCGATCTGTCGGCGCCGCGCCTGTTCGGGCGTCATCAGTTCGGCAACGCTGGTCTTGCGATCGCGACGCTGCGCGCGATCGAAGAATTCAAGATCGATCAGGCCGCGTTCGAGCAGGGCATCGCGCGCGCCGAATGGCCGGCGCGGATGCAGCGCCTGGTGTCCGGCGCGCTGGTCGCGCAGGCGCCGAAGGATTCGGAAGTATGGCTCGACGGCGGCCACAACGCCGATGGCGGCCGGGTTGTTGCCGCAGCGCTGGGCGATCTTGAGGAGCGGGTGTCACGCCCGCTGGTGATCGTAACCGGGATGATGGGTAACAAGGATGCCGGTGGCTTCCTTGCCAATTTTGCCGGCCTGACCCGGCATATCATCGCAGTGCCGATTCCCGATCAGGACAACGCGATGGCGCCCGATATCCTCGCCGACGCCGCGCGCCGTCTGGGGATGCGTGTCGAGATCGCCGAAAGCGTCGAAGCCGCACTGCGCCGGATCGCGGCGCTGGCCTATGAGGTGCCGCCGCGCATCCTGATCACCGGTTCGCTTTATCTCGCCGGGCACGTACTGGCGGAAAATGGCACGCTGCCGACATAAGTTCAGCGCGACAGTTATTCTGCAGATAATTTGATGAATCGTCATGGCCGGGCCTGACGATGCCTTTGTGAAAATGCGCAAAACAAAACGGCCGGTGTTTCCACCGGCCGTTCGAAAAATTCTCGCGAAGCGAAATCAGACCGCCGCGGTGATCCACTGCTGCAGCTTCTGCTTCGGCGCGGCGCCGACCTGACGCGACGCCATTTCACCGCCCTTGAAGATCATCAGGGTCGGGATCGACATTACGCCATACTTCGACGCGGTCTTCGGGCTTTCGTCGACGTTGAGCTTGACGATCTTGACCTTGTCGCCCATCGCGCCTGCGATCTCGTCGAGCGCCGGTGCGATCATGCGGCACGGGCCGCACCATTCCGCCCAGAAATCGACGACGACCGGGCCGTCCGCCTTGAGAACTTCTGCGTCGAAATCGGCGTCGGAAACCTTGCCCACACTCATGTCATGCCTCGTTGGATGAAAAGCGCGCGATGGGAATCGCGCGCCGGGAACGTAGGACCAACCTATGAACGCACTTCTGCCGGGTCAAGGTTGGTCACGATGACATGATAGCGGGCCAGCTCCGCGTGCAGCGCCGGAGCCAAAATCTCCATCATTTCAGGGCCTTCGGCCCAGAGAAGAAAACAACGCACCGGTCGGCCGGGATAGAGCCCGGCGAGAACCTGCCGGTAAAGCGCGAGCTGGCGGACATAGTCGCGCGGCGCGTCGTCGGCGGTCCGGGGCAGCGTGTGGTTGGTCTTGTAATCGACGATCAGGATTTCGCCTGGCGTCACCACCAGCCGGTCGATCTGGCCCGCAACCAGCGCCGGCGGCCGGTCGATTCGCTGCACCCGACCGGCAATTGAGACCTCGGCGCGGCTACCAAGGGCGAACAGCGCCGCAAAGCGAGGATCGTCGATCAGTGCGATGATCTGCGCGGTGAGCGCAGCGCGATCGTTGCTGCTCCAGCCATCCGTGTCCGGTACGTTGCGTTCCAGAAACTGGTCCGCCGCCTTGCGCCGCTTTTCGATTGCAATGTCCGGCAGCGATTGCAGCAGCCGATGCACCAGTGTGCCGCGCTTGAGCGCGCGGGCGCGGGCCTCGCGGGTTTCGCCCTTGCGCTGCCCGCGCGGTTCGTCCTCGTCGACATCCGATGGCCGCAGCAGGATATCGGCCGGCGTGTCCTTCACGGCGCGGGCACGCAACCATGTTGGCAACGACGTTGACATTGCTTCCGGCGGCAGCGACCCGATGACGGGCTCAGACATCGTGTCAGCGAGATGCTGGTAGCGCTTCACAGTTCCGTGGCGCGTTTCGATCTCGGTCACGGCGAGGTCGGAGGCTTCGAGGCCCTTGGCGATCAGGTCGTACCACGACAATGGACGCACATCCTTGCGATTGCCGGGTTGGACGCCGCCGACGATCAGGCGATCGGCGGCACGGGTCATCGCGACATAAAGCAAGCGGCGATATTCGTCCTCGGTTTCCTCCTTCATCGCCGCGCGTGCAGTGGCGACGGTGGCCGGATCGTCGGCCTTCTTGCCAGCCCAGACCACGATGCCGGGAGCGCTCGGCGCGGCATTGCCCTGCGGCAGGCGCACGAGATTGAGGCGCTGGGTGTCGGCGGGCGATGACGTGGTGTCGATCAGGAACACCACGGCCGCCTCAAGCCCTTTGGCGCCATGCACGGTCATCACGCGAACCTCGTCGCGCGCGATTTCCATGTCGCGCTTCACCTCGGTGTCGGCCGCTCGAAGCCAGGCCATGAAGCCCTGCAGCGACGCCGGTGCCTTGGTTTCATACGTCAGCGCCAGTTCGAGGAATTCGTCGAGCGCGTCATTGGCCTCAAGTCCGAGCCGACGCAGGATTTTCGCGCGGCCGCTGTCGACGTCGCCGCCAAGCAGCCAGGCAAAGAAGGCGAACGGCGTTGTCTGTGCCGCTTGCGCAGTGCAGACCTCGAGCCGGTCGTGAGCCTCCTTCAGGCGCGCGTCCTCCGCCGCATGGTGAGCGAGCGCATCGCGCAGCGTACCCTGTCGATCCGGTGCAATCCTCAGAAGGTCGTCATCAGTCAGCCCGAACAGCGGGCTTTTCAGCGCCACGGCCAGCGCGAGATCGTCATTCGGCAACAGCAGCGCGTCAGCGAGATTCATCAAGTCGATGACCGCGATGTGTTCAGTCAGTTTCAGGCGGTCGGCGCCGGCGACCGGAATTCCCGCACGCTTCAGCGCTTGAATGACGGCGTCGAACGCGGTGCCGCGCCGCCGGACCAGAATGAGAATGTCGCCGAAACTCAACCGCCGCTGCCTGCCGGCCGAGCCGGTCATCGTGCCGGCGGCGATCAGTGCGGCGATCTCGCTTTGCACGCGCGCCGCCAGCCGGACCTCGGGATCGGATTCCGACAGTGTATCGAACGGCGCATCCCAGCCTTCGATCTCGCGCGCCTCGGCGGGCTGCTCCAGTTGCCACAGGTCGATCATGCCGGGCGCGGCATCGGTCAATGCCATGTGCGGCGGCATGCCGCCGGTATCGGTGGTGATGCTGCGATAAATCAGTTGGTCGCGGAATGTGCTTTCGACTGTCTTCAGCACGCTGTTGCCGGAGCGGAACGAGTAGGTGAACGACACGCGCTCGAAAGCGAGGGCGGCGGCCTTGAAACGGCGCTCCAGATCGCTCCGCCGATTATCGAACTCGCGCGGCTTGGCGCCCTGGAACGAGAAGATCGATTGTTTCTCGTCGCCGACCGCGAAGATGGTGCGCCTGACGCCATCGCGGGCACCGATACCCGTGGTGAATTCGGCGATGATGCGCTCGACAATATCCCATTGGCGGGGACTGGTATCCTGCGCTTCGTCGATCAGCACGTGATCGACGCCGCGGTCCAGCTTGAAATGAACCCAGGCCGACGACACGCTGTTGAGCATCTCCAGCGTCTTGTCGATCAGATCGTCATAGTCGAGCAGCCCGCGCGCTTGCTTCTCCTGCCGGTAGTTGGCGGCGACGGCGGAGGCGATGGTGAGCAAGGCGCGGGTGCGGTCGCGCTGATTGATGGCGCGGCGCTTTTCGAGAAGTGCGATGACCCGTTCGCACTCACGATCGAGCCGTGCGGCGAGGCCGGGGTATGGGTCGCTGATCTTCTTCGTCACCAGCGATTTTCGTGGCTCCATCTTGTCGGTCAGGAAGACCGTCAGGTAGCGCTCGATCTGATCCTGGCCTGTCGTTGCCAATGCTGCGCGAAGCCGGGTGGCCTGTTTGCCGTCATTCGCGCCTCCGGTTTCAAGGGTGGCCGCAACGCTCGCCCACTCGCTGCATGGCAGATGTGGTCCGTCGAGAATGTCATTATCGATATCTTCGAGACGGTCGCCGGGCCCGACGCCGAGCGTCTGTGCGACCTGAACCATCGCGGCGTCGATCGAGCCGGCACTGTCAGACCACGCCATGAAATGCTCGCGGCTCAGGCATGCCTCGCGCACGACGTCCTGAAATGTGACATCGGCGGCCTGCGTCATCGCCAGCGTCAGCGCGCGGCCGAGCGGTGAGTCTGGCGTGTTCGCGGCCTCCAGCAGCACGCCGAGATTGGCGCGCTCCATCATGTCGTTCTGGTCGCGATCGTCGAGCACCGCGAAACGCGCCGGCACATTGGCCTCGAACGGAAACTGTTGCAGCAGCCGCGTGCACAGCGCGTGGATGGTTTGCACTTTAAGCCCACCCGGCGTTTCCAGCGCGCAGGCGAACAGTTCTCGGGCGCGCTTGCGTGTCGCGACGTTCGGGCGTGCCGCGCCGGTAGCGAGAATCGCAGCGTCGAGTTCGGCGTCGTTCAACGCCACCCAATGGCCAAGGGTTGAGAAAACGCGCTCGGCCATGTTGGCGGCGGCCGCCTTGGTGAAGGTGATGCAGAGAATCTTCTCGGGTGAAACGCCAGCCAGCAGCAGCCGGATCACGCGATGGACCAGGACGTGGGTCTTGCCTGCCCCGGCATTGGCGGCGACGAAGGCGGAGATGTCGGGATTCGACGCCTGTGCCTGCTTGGCGGTGATGGCGTCTGGAATGTTGCTGCGCGGAGCCTTCATTCGGTGCCTCCGCCCGAACCGCCGGTTGCCGACCATTCCTTGATGCGCGCCAGATCGTCATAGCGGCCGTAGCGGTTCGACCACATAGACAATGCGAGCGAACGGTAAGGCTCGTCCTCGTTCTCGAATTTACGGATCAAAATTTCGAGTTTTCGCAGCGCCTGATCCGCAGCCTCGTCGGGGAATTGCGAGTCGTCGGACGATCTCATACGCAATTCCAGCACGCGCTCATCGCCCGGCGGGTTGTTGCCGCTGAGTTTCACATAGACCAGCTCGCTGACCGAAGAGGCCGCCGGAATATTCCTGAAGCCGCCTTGTCGCAGGATCGCGGCCTCCAGTGTGAGCTGCGGTGACAGGCCCATGAACACCTGCTTGCCGGTCGGCGGCTGTCCGGTCTTGTAGTCGACAATGGCATAGGTCCGGTCGCTGCGGTGTTCGATACGGTCGGCGCGCGCGGACAGTTTGAATTCGCGCCCATCGTCGAGCGGAATAGGGATCGTGCCGTAGATTTCAGCGGCGGCTTTCGTCATCTCGGTTCGCCGCGCGACCTCCCAGCCAGCGAACCACGCCGCGATGCGCTGGAAGCGCGGCCACCACAGCGCCCGCGCCTCGGGGCGCTCCATCAGCGGCGCGAAATGTCTGGCACCGATCTCGATCAGTGCGCCGGGAATATCGGTTGGCAGGGCGTCTGAAAATTCCTGTGTGAATTCGCCGAGCGCCTCATGGATCGCGGAGCCGCGGTCCGCCGCCGACAGCGGCATGTCGACCGGATCGAGCGGCACCAGTTTCAGGATACGCTTGGCAAAAATGGTATAGGGATCGCGCAGCCAGTCCTCGATCTCGGTGACGGACATCGTCAACGGCCGCAAATCGCGCTTCGGTTTCGGTGCTGGCTGCGGGACCGGCGTTACGGTCTCGGGATGATCCAGCGCATCGGCAAAGCGCGTGTAGTCATCGCCGCGCCGCGTGACGGCCTTCCAGCGCTCTTCTCCGGCCACGGCTTCGAGGCGATGCAGGAAGCGCGACGCCACCGCCGGTGCGCCGCCGGATTTGGCCGCATGGGTCAGAATCACTTCGTCGGTGCCGAGCAACTGCGCGAAATCGTGCGCCGACAGGCCGATGCGGCGTTCCGGCAGATCGAGACCGAGTTCATGGCGCATCGGGCGGCTCAGCCAGGGATCGATGCGCGGTTGCGGCGGCCACACGCCTTCGATCAGGCCGCCGAGAATGACGCGGTCGCAATGGGTGAGACGGGCTTCGAGCAGACCGTAGATGCGCAAGGTGGCGCCCGGCGCCTGCGCGCGCCGCACAATGCGGTCGGCGAAAGCGACGCGGAAGACTTCCGGGTAATCGCCGAGAGACACGGCAAAGCCATGGCCGGGCGTTGTTGCTTGATCATCAGGTGTGGCCGGCAGCAGATCGGCGAAGGCCGCGTCAAGCTTGTCGCCGTCCGGCCCCTCGAAGGCACACGCGGTGCCGGTGTTGTCGGTGGAGAGCGCCGCAACTACGGCGCGGTGGCGGGCGGCGAGCGCTGCGAAATCGATCGGCTTGCCGTCGCGAGTGTCTTCGAGCGGCTTGAGCGCAGTGGCGAGCGCGTCGATCAGGGTCTGCGCTCTATCCAGCCGGTCGTCGTCGAGTTGCGCGCGCGGTTCCGAGCGATGGATCGCCGATGGTTCCTTGCGCCTGAGTTTCGCAAGTTCATCGCGAAATCGCGAAAAATCGCGGGCAAGCCCGATGCTGCCCGCTTGCGGCCGGGTGCCGCGCAGCAGCGCGATTTCGAGGGTATGGATCGCATCCCGGCATGCGCCGTCCGCAGCGCCCAGCCGCAGCAGCGGATGCTTGAGCAAGGCGAGCAACGGCGCGGGTGCGAGATTTTCGGCGACGGTCTGCGCCGCCAGCCGCGCGAACAATCCAGCCGGGGTATCCATCAAGCTGTCGCCGCCGGAATCGTCGAAGTCGAGCGACCATCGGCCGAGCGCGGCCATCACGCGCCGTGCCAGCGCGCGATCCGGTGTCACCAGCGCCGCCGAGCGCTTATTTTCGTGTGCCTCGCGCATCGCTATCGCAATGGCCAGTGCTTCCATCTCTGGATTGGGCGCCCCGATCACGGTGAGATTATCGATCCCGTGCGAAATGCGTGCAGCGATGTCGGGTTTTGCTAACTGCGTCGACCATTGCGCACTCGACGTCGCCGGCCGCATCGCCTCCGACACCAATGTTTCACGGCCCAGCGGTGCCACCAGCGGCCTCACGTCCTTCCGGGTCATGCCGAAGCGCGCCAGCAGGCCATGCAGGGCAAACTGTGGATGGCTCGACAGCGGCGGTGTGAGGGATTTTCCCGTCGCGTCGCGCGCGCCGCCGATCGATTGCCACGATTCGTCGTCGAGTTCGGTGTCGAGACCCGGCAACACAACCGCGCCTTGAGGAAGCTGCGCGATGGCGTGGAGGAATTTTGCTGTCGCCGGCATCGAACCGGTGGAGCCTGCGGCAATCACCGGCCCGGTCTGCCGCGCCTTTAGCCGCGCCGCTTCCGCCTCGATCAACAGGTCGCGCCGCGCCGCCGGTTCGATCTTGCCGGACGCCGCGAGAACGCCGGGCCAGACATACTTCGCGATCCGCAGGAACTCGAGAGTCTTCTGCCAGTAGACATCGAGATCGTCGGGCACGAGACCGTCGAGCGCGCGCCAGTCGACGCCGCGTGTCGCCATGTCGTCCATCAGCCGCGCGAGATCGTCGGCCAGCGCCAGCGTTGAGGCCGGGCCGCCCGCCACCAGTGGAGCCGGGGCCGGATCGTCGGGCTTGAGCTGTTTCGCCCACGCAGCCACCAGTTGCGCCAGAGTCAGGCGACGCTCCAGGCCGTCGAGCGCCGGCGGAATGTCGAGGGCGGAGAATCCCGGCTGGCTCTGCGCCTGCGCGAATTCGATCTCGTCCTCGTCGAAGCTGCCGAGGGGGACGATGCGCGGCAGCAGCACGGCTTCGGTCTTCATCACGTCGAGGAAAATTTCGCGCGCCATGCGCCCGGCGCGCCGCGTCGGCAGATACAGCGTCACGTCGGCGAGCCGGTCGGGGTTCGCGCGCACGTCGAAGCCGTCGATCAGCCGCCCTTCGACAAGGGCGGTGATGACCGTGTGCAAAAACGGAGCTGAGGAGGGAACATTGAAAACGTGCATGAACGTCCCGATTCGATCAGGGCGCATCATGGCACGTGCGAGGTGCGAAGTGGGAGTATCGAATTACGCCGCGCTGGCGAGAAGGGCTGCCTCGGCGGCGCCGACAGCGTCCGGCGTGCCGACATGCATCCACACGCCCTCAAGCCGCAACCCGAACAGGCGCTCCTGTTCGTTGGCGCGATCGAAGATTTTGGTCAGCGAGAATTCGCCCTGCGGCGCGTCCTTGAAAATTCCGGGCGCCATGATCGCAGCGCCGGCATAGACGAACGGCACCACCTGATGCTCCTTGCGCTTGCGCAAGGTACCATCGGTCATCATGGCGTAGTCGCCGGCGCCGGCATAGCCGATGCTGCTCGCGGTCGGCGCCATCAGCAGAAGGATATCCATTTTCGCTGGATCGAAGGCCTCGGCGAGGCGCGCCAGATTTGGCTGGACGCTATCGATCCACATCGTGTCGGCGTTGAGATGAAAAAACGGTGCAGAGCCGAGCAGGGGCAGCGCCTTGACCACGCCGCCGCCGGTGCCGAGGACCACGTCGCGCTCGTCGGAGATGATAACGCGGGGCGCGTCGCGCGAGGCGACATGCCGGATGATCTGGTCGGGCAGGTAGTGCACATTGACCACGGCGGTTTTGACATCGACCTCCCGGAGCCGGTCGAGCACATGATCGAGCAGCGGCTTGCCTGCCACCTCAACCAGCGGTTTTGGCCGATGGTCGGTCAGCGGCCGCATCCGCACGCCGAACCCGGCGGCGAGGACCATGGCAGTTGTCGGTTTGACGGGCATTGTCGGGAATTTCTCACACAGCGTCACGGGCCACATCGGCGGGTGACGATAGCATCCACCGGGCGGCGGCGCATCGGCGCCTGTCTATCGGCCGAATGTGACGGTGGTGCGACTCGGCCGTTTTGAAGAATCTCGCGGTGAAATCAGACCTCGACGACCTGCGCGCCGGTATTCCGCCGGACCTTTTTCTTGCCGTCCGCGGGCTTCAGGAAACCGACGCCGATCTGTTCGCCATTGACCCAGGACAGCTCGCAGCGCCGATAGGCAAGGCCGGTCGAGGACAGCAGCAGGAAGAATTCCTTGAGGTTGAGGCCTTCCACCGAACCGTCGACCGTGAGCTTGGCGCCGGTTTCGGAAATGTCCTCGACGAGGCATTCACGGCGCCATGTGCCGTCGATGCCCATCATGTGCGCGGAGAATCCCCGTTCGAAAACCACGCGCTCGCCTCGTTGCCTTTCAGCCATTCTCGCTGCTCCAGCCAGTTGCTACGGTCTCCGGCGGGCAGTGCCGGGAAATTTGGGGCAAGGTAGCGGTGAGATGATGAACAGCGGGTAAAAAACGATGTTGTCAGGGCGCTGCGACCGGCGGCGGAACGTGGGCGAGGCTCCATTCCTTGAGCCGGGCCAGCGACGGATGGGCAAAAGCGCGGCTGAGATAGGTCCAGATCCGCGGCTGGTGCCGCAGATAATGCGGCTTGCCGTCGCGCCGGTTCAACCGCGCGAAAGTTCCCAGCAGTCGCGTATTCCGCTGGGCGGACATCGCCGCGTAGGTCTCGGCGAAGGCGGAGGGATCGAATGACGGGTCAGCGGCCCGCCGTCCGGCGACATAGCGCGCCAGCATCGCGAGCTCGATCGATTCCGGAACGTCGATGCGCGCGTCCTGCAGCAGCGACACGAGATCGTAGGCGGTGGGGCCGATCACGGCGTCCTGAAAATCCAGCACGCCGACCTTCCCGATGCCCGGCCGGTCGTCGAGCCAGATCAGGTTGGGCGAATGGAAATCGCGCAGCATCCAGGTCTTGGGCGCGGCATCGGCCTTGGTCAGCAGTTCACGCCAGATCAGGATGAATTCGGCGTGGGCGCGCGGCGGCAATTCGACATCGCGATCGGGAAGATACCATTCGAGCATCAACCCGACTTCGGTCATCATGGCTTCGAGGTCGAAGTGCGGAATGTCATAGTCTGCCTGCGGCGCAAGCGGCAGGGTCTCGGGCAGCGCTTCACTGTGCAGCGTTGCCAGCATGTCGACCGCCGCCTGATAGCGCGAAGCAATCGGCGCCGGTGGATCTCCCGTGATGAAAGTCGCGGTGCCGAAATCCTCGGTGATGAGAAATCCCGAATCGAGATCGGCATCAAGGATGGCGGGTGCGGAGAAACCGCGATCGCGCAGTCCGTTGGCCATGGCGACGAACGGCCTCACGTCCTCGGCGAGATGCACCGCCGCGCTGTAGCTTTTGCCGTCATAGATCGCCGGTCCGTCGGGCCGTGGCGGCGAATTCATCAGGATCAGCGACGAGTCGCGGCCGATCAGACGTGCGTAGGAGCGTGTCGACGCATCGCCCGGCATCCGCCGGCGCTTCGCCTCGGCGTGGCCCGACATGTTGATGAAGCGCCGCAGCGCGATCAGCCGCGTAACCTTGGGCGAGGCGTCGCCGAAGCCGGTGATTTCCGCCGCGCGTGCCGAGGAGCCAAGTGAGGGCCGATGGGTCAGCGCGATGTCGATGCGGCTACGCGGCAGCATGTTCGGCGCGCGCTCGGGCCATTCGATCAGACAAACAGTGTCTTCGGGCAGCGGCGCCAGCCCGATCTCCTCGAGCTCGGACGGATCGCTGATCCGGTAGAGATCGGCATGCAGCACCGGATAGGCGGACAGCTCGTAGGTTTGGGCGAGGGTGAAAGTCGGGCTTGGCACCTCGAAATCGTCGTCGCCGGCGAGATAGCGGATCAGCGCCCGCGCGGCGGCGGTCTTGCCGGCCCCGAGATCGCCCGACAAGGTGATGACATCGCCGGGGCCGATCAGCAGCGCCAGGTCGGCCATCAGTTGCGCGGTGGCGGTTTCGTTCGCGAGCGCAACCGAGAAGGTCGATGGGTCGCTCATTCGGCGGCGTTGCGGTGTGCGGTCTGGTCGATGGGGAATTCGCAGGCGACAGTGGTGCCCTGTCCGACAACGGAATCGACCCGCACCTTGCCGCCGTGCAGCTCGACGAATGAGCGCACCAGCGACAGGCCGAGACCCGCGCCGCGATGGCGCGAACCGTTGGCATGACTTTCGAACCAGTCGAACACCTTGTCCTTGACCCCCGCCGGAATGCCGGGTCCGGAATCCGTTACCGAAAAGATGACGCGGTCATGGCTGCGCTTGGCGCTCAGTGCGATCGTGCCGTTCTGTGGTGAGAATCCAACCGCGTTGGCGAGCAGATTGTACAGCACCTGCACGATACGCCGCTCGTCGGCGACGAAGGTTCCGATTGTCGGATCGATGTCGACGCTCAGCGCGATGTTTTCGCGCGCCAGCCGATCCTGAATGCCTGCGGCTGCATCTTCGACGGTTTTACGCAGGTCGACCGGGCCGAGATCGAGCGTCATCGCGCCGGCGTCGATGGTCGCGAGGTCGAGGATGTTGTTGATGATCGCAAGCAGCGCGTTGGTCGAGGTCGTGATGTAGCCGAGATATTCGCTCTGCTTCAGCGACATCGGGCCGGTGGCGGGGTCGTTGAGGAAATGCGCGAAGCCGATGATCGTGGTCAGCGGCGAGCGCAGTTCGTAGGACACGTGATGGACGAAATCGACCTTCATCTGGTCGGCGGTCTCGAGCGCTTCGTTTCGTTCGCGCAGCGCGCGCTCGACATTCACGGTGTCGGTGACGTCCTGGAACGTCAGCATCGTCGCGCCGTCGGGCAGCGGGATCGTCATGCAGTCGAGCACGCTGCCGTCGCGGCGCTCCAGCCGCAACTGCACCGACGAGCGATTGTCGATGCCGGTGATCGCACCGCGCAGCGCCTGCCAGGCCGCGTCGTCGTCGAACAGCGGCCGGCACCATTGTTCGATGGTTTCGATATGCGGCTGCTGCGTTAGTTCTTCAGCGGACAGCTTCCACATCCGTGCGAACGGCGGATTGAACAGCCGCGCCCGGCCGTTGCCGCCGAACACCGCCACCGCTTCAGCGAGGTTGTCGAGGGTTTCGCGCTGGACCCGTAACAGGCCGTCGTTCTGGCGCTGCAGTTTCAGGCCTTCGGTGACGTCGTCGAACAGATAGGTCACGCCGCCTTCGGGATTAGGCGTGGTGACGATGCTGATGGCGCGGCCGTCGGGCAGATACCAGGTGTCCTTTGTCGGCTCGACCGCACGATAGGCCTCGTGAAGCCGGTTCTTCCACGCGCGGAAATCCTGCTGCTCGGGAATTTTGCGCGCGGCGCGCAATTTTTCCAGCACACTCGAATCGTCGGGATTGGAATCGAGGAAGGCGGGGTCGAGATCCCACAGCCGCCGGTAAGAGTCGTTATAGAAGGCAAGCCGCTTGTGGGCGTCGAACACCGCAACGCCGGACGACAGCTGGTCGAGCATTCGCCGATGGGCTTCCGCCATCCGCACCAGCGCCGCGCCCAGCGCATCGGCTTCGGTGGCGTCGATGGCCATGCCGGCGCTGCCGCCGGCAACATTGAGGGCGTGAACATCGAAGATCCGGCGCTGGCCGCTGATCGCGACTGGAACCCTGGCGTGGTAGGGGCGGCCCTCGGCGAGCGCGCGCGCCATCTCGCCGCGGTCGGCGCTGTCGAGCAATTCGAGATTGCGTGTCATCGCGTCGGGAACGTTGGCCGCTTCGGTCGCCTGAGCATAGGCGGCATTCGCGAACGCCAGACCGCCGGTGGCGTTCTTCGCCCAGATCGGCATCGGTGCGACGGCGGCAAAGGCGCGCAGCGCGTCCGTCTCTTCAAGCAGGCGGCGATGACGGATGGTCATTTCCGCGAGTTCCAGCCGGACGCTGGAGAGTTCGCGAATCCTGACGATGGCCTGTCCACCGATGGCGCGGCCCATTGCTTCGATGGTGCGGCCCGCCGATGTGGTGAGATTGAGCAGGAAACCTTCGCCGGCCTCACGCAACGCGTCGATCGCGTGGTCGATTGCCAGGGCCTGCTCGGGCTGCAGCCAGGTTCCAAAGGCGAGGATGCGCTGCGGCGGGTGGGCCGCGCCCTGCGGCACCAGCAAAGCGACGTCGCCTGAAATGTCGGGCCGGTCCTCGCCCGCGGCCCACGAGATTAGCACCTGCGGTTCGGCAAACAGCAGCGCGCGGAACCGGTCGGATTCGGATTGCAGAGTCTGGTTCTCCGCGCGCAACTGCGATTCGATTTTCGCGGCGCGGACGCGGGTGCGCATCAGCAGAATGGCGGCGACCACCGAAAAGCCGAGCACGGACGCCGCCACGGCGAGTGCTGCGGCTTCCTGACGATGCAGCCCGGCAAACAACGCCATCGTGGTGTCGATCATGCCCGGTTCGGCGGCGTCGGCGGGTGATGTTATCGCGGCAAAGGCGGTGGCTGCGGCGAGACGGGCGCACAGGCGCGCGGTGCCGCCATGCACGATCGAAGTGCACGACAACAGGGTTCGACGCATCGCCCCTATCACGCCCGACATGGAGTGGTCCCAACCGCAATTCGCGAATCGAAAGACAATATCCCCAAGAGGACTCACCGGGTAAGAGTCCAGACCGTGAACGTGAATCGCGAGCGGTAATTAAGCGGGGCGTTAACGCTTGGTGCAGCGCATCCGGTCAATTTGAGGCAGGTTTTAGCGGCCGGTGGAACCGAAGCCGCCGCTGCCGCGCTCGGTCGGCGCGATCGAGGTCACGGCCGCCAGTTGCGCCTGAACCACCGGCGCGATCACTATCTGCGCGATGCGCTCCCCGCGCCGGATCGTGAAGGTGTCCTTGCCGTGGTTGATCAGCAGCACGTTGACCTCGCCGCGATAGTCGGCGTCGACCGTGCCCGGCGAATTCAACACCGTCACGCCGTGCTTCGCCGCAAGCCCCGAACGAGGCCGCACCTGCGCCTCAAAGCCGGAGGGCAGCGCGATGACCAGTCCGGTTGGGACCATGGCATATGTTCCCGGCGCCAGGTCGAGCGGTGCATCGTGCGGGATTGCGGCCAGCAGATCGAGGCCGGCGGCATCCGCGCTTTGATAGGCCGGCAGCGCAAGGCCATCGGCATGGGGCAGTTGCCGTACGTCGACAACGACGGGAACGCTCATGGGGCAGGGTCCTTCATCGCAGGGTCTTTCGTCGATTGGGCGATGCGCGTGACCAGCGCGGCGGCGACTTCGTCCTTGGTCATCACCGGCCACGAGTCGATGCCGTCGGCGGTGACGATATGCACGGTGTTGCGATCGCCGCCCATCACGCCGCTTTCGGGGGACACGTCATTGGCGACGATCCAGTCGCAGCCTTTGCGCTTCAGCTTCGATCTTGCGTTATCGAGCAGGTTTTCGGTTTCCGCCGCGAAACCGATGACGAGATCGGGGCGGTTTTCGGCGCGTCTGGCGATGGTTGCCAGAATGTCGGGATTTTCCACCAGCTGCAGCGGCGGCATCCCGGCCGATGTTTTCTTGATTTTCTGCGTCCCGGCATTGGCGACGCGCCAGTCGGCGACGGCGGCGGCGAAGATCGCAATATCGGCGGGCAGCGCCTGTTCCGCCTGCGCCAGCATGTCCTGCGCCGATTCGACATGGATGACATTGACGCCGGCCGGAGCGTCGAGATCGACAGGGCCCGACACCAGCGTCACGTCGGCGCCGGCTGCTGCTGCCGCGGCTGCGATGGCATAGCCCTGTTTGCCGGAGGAACGGTTGGCGATGTAGCGCACCGGGTCGATCGGCTCGTGCGTGGGGCCTGCGGTAATCAGGATCGATTTACCCGCGAGGCTTTGCGTCTGCGGCGGCCGCAGCATGACGTCGGCGACGTCGGCGATTTCCACCGGCTCCGCCATGCGGCCGACGCCGGCCTCGTTGGCCTCCGCCATCTCGCCGGCATTGGGGCCGATGAAAGCGATGCCGTCGCGCGACAACTGCGCCACGTTGCGCCGGGTGGCGGCGTTGCTCCACATCAGCGGATTCATCGCGGGCGCGACCAGCACCGGGCGATTGGTCGCGAGCAGGATCGCGGTCGCCAGATCGTCGGCGTGGCCCTGCGCCATCTTCGCCATCAGGTCGGCGGTGGCCGGCGCGACCACGATCAAATCGGTATCGCGAGCGAGGCGGATATGACCGGCATCGAATTCGCTCTGGGCGTCGAACAAGTCCGTGTAGCAGCGCTCATCGGCCAGCGCGCTCGCGGTCAGCGGCGTGACGAATTGCTGCGCGGCGCGGGTCATCACGCAGCGCACGTGAATGCGGCGCTCCTTGAGCCGCCGGATGAGGTCCAGCGCCTTGTAGGCGGCAATGCCGCCGCCGATGATCAGCGTGACGCGCGGCAGTTCAAGAGCAGTTCCCTGCGTGCGCCGGACTGTCCGGGGGGCAGCCATTGCCGGCGCGGCCTCGCGGCCCTCGGCGGCTTCACGCAGGATGACGCGGACTTCGTCCTCCACCGAGCGGCCGTGGCGGGCCGCCCGCAGCCGCAGGGCGGTTTTCAGATCGTCGTCGAGCTTGCGGACGGTCAGACTGGCCATGGCATCCTCAGAGTGCTCATGGCCCATACCACATGATATCATCGCCATCAAATATTGATTGCAATGCAATCAATTCAGGATTGCAAGGTCACGATCAAAATCCCGAGGAAACTCAGCGCGATGACCCAGAGGGCGGCGGCGACCCAGCGGGTTTTGCGGGCTTCGGCTTGGCCGATTTTCTCGATGGTTTCGGAAGACAGCACCAGCCCGTCGCGGGTCATGGTCTCGAATTGCTCGAGCACGGCCACCGAACGGGCGGCGATCGACGGCAGGCCGGACAGCACGCGGCCGAGTTCGCCGGCGCCGCCGAGCGCGCCCTGGATCTTGCCGAGCGGACCGAGATTGCGTTCGATCCATTCGCGCACGACGGGATCGGCGGTCTTCCAGATGTCGAGCTTGGGATCGAAGCCGCGCGCGACGCCTTCGACCACCACCATCGTCTTCTGCAGCAGGATCAACTCAGGGCGCGTGCGCATGTCGAACAGCCCGGTGACTTCGAGCAGCAGCGTCAGTAGCTTGGCCATCGATATTTCGTCAGCGGCGCGATTGTGGATCGGCTCGCCGATGGCGCGGATGGCTTGCGCGAAATTTTCCACCGAATGATGTGCCGGCACGTAGCCGGCCTCGAAATGGACTTCGGCGACGCGGCGGTAGTCGCGCGTGATGAAGCCCAGCAGAATCTCGGCGAGGAATTGCCGCTCCTTCATTCCGAGCCGGCCCATGATGCCGAAATCGACCGCGACCAGCCGGCCGGTGTAGTCGACGAACAGGTTGCCGGGATGCATGTCGGCGTGAAAGAAGCCGTCACGCAGCGCATGGCGCAGGAAGCTCTGGATGATCTTGCGGCCGAGCACGGGCAGATCGACATGAGCCGATTCGAGCTTGGCGCGATCATTCAGCGCGATGCCGTCGATCCATTCCATCGTCAGCACGTGGTGACTGGTGCGATCCCAGTCGACAGTCGGCACGCGGAAGTCGGGATCGTCGATCGTGTTCTCCGCCATCTCTGACAGCGCCGCGGCCTCGAGCCGCAGGTCCATTTCCATCGCCACCGAGCGCGCCAGCGTCTCGACGATCTCCATCACCCGCAGCCGTCGCGCCTCGGACGAAATTGCTTCCATCTTGCGGGCGGCATATCGGAACGAACTGAGGTCATAGCCGAAGCGCGCGGCCACGTTCGGGCGCAGCACCTTCACCGCGACGGCTTTGCGCGTACCATGGTCATCGACCTCGGCGCGATGCACCTGCGCGATCGACGCGGCAGCCACAGAATCTCCGAATGACACAAACGCCGAGGAAATCGGCCTTTCCAGCGAGGTCTCGACGACCTTGAGCGCTTCTGCCTGTGGAAACGGCGGCAGCCGGTCCTGCAAGCTTTCGAGATCGCGTGCCATCGTGACGCCAACGACATCCGGGCGTGTGGCGAGAAACTGGCCGAGCTTGACGTAGGTCGGGCCGAGCCGCGTCAGCGCTCGTGAAAACCGCGAGCCGCTTTTGGCGTCACGCCGCTCGATCAACCGGGCTATACGGATCGCGGCCTGCGCCGCAGGCGGCAGTGGCGACGGATCGACCAGCCCGAACACGCCTTCGCGCGCGAACACGAAGCCGGCGCGCGCGAGCCGCACGATATGAGCCAGCGATGAGATCACAAACGCCAGCCCGAATGCAGTGCGACGATGCCGCCGGACATGATGTCGTATTTGACGCGCGAGAAGCCGGCGTCGCGGATCATCTGTGCGAATGTTTCGGGTTTCGGAAACTGGCGGATCGATTCGACCAGATACCGATAGGATTCAGCGTCGCCGGTGACCGCGCGACCCATTTGCGGAATCACGTTGAACGAGAACATGTCGTAAAGCTTGTCGAGGCCCGGCACCGTAACGGTCGAGAACTCGAGACACAGGAAACGCGAACCGGGTTTGAGCACACGATAGGCTTCCTTGAGAGCCAGCGGAATGCGCGGCACGTTGCGGATGCCGAAGGCGATCGTATAGGCGTCGAAGCTCTTGTCGGCGAAAGCCAGCGCCTCGGCGTTGCCTTCGACGAATTGCACCTGATGTTCCAGATGGCGGGCGACGGCGCGCTCGCGGCCGACCGCAAGCATGTCGCCGTTGATGTCGCAAACCGTCGCCTCGAAGCCCAGTCCCGAGGCAGCGGCCGCGCGGAACGCGATATCGCCGGTACCGCCGGCGACATCGAGCAGCGCGAACGGAGCGTCGCTGCGCGGCGGATTGAGCGTACTGATCATCACGTCCTTCCAGACGCGATGCAGCCCGCCTGACATCAGGTCGTTCATGAGGTCGTAGCGCCGCGCGACGCTGTGAAAAACGTCGTTGACCAGCGTCTGCTTGTCGCCCAGGGGCACGTCCCTGTAGCCGAAATGTGTCGTGTCGTCCGGCCGTTCCATGATGTCCCGGTCTGTGAAATTCGCTTTTGCGGCGGGACCATAGCGCGCCGCGTCGCGCCGCGCTACATACCCTGTCGTGAAGCGCGAACCTTGCTCCGCGAGGTGTCAAGGTTAACGCCGCAACGCTGAGCAAGTTGCCGGGGATTTTCGATGGCGATCCAGTTCAATCGTGTGATTCCGACCCTGCGCATGTTCGACATCGCCAAGGCGCGGGAGTTCTATCTCGATTATCTCGGCTTCGTGGTCGATTTCGAGCATCGCTTCGAGCCGAAACTGCCGCTGTTCATGCAGGTGTCGCGCGGCGATGCCCGGCTGTACCTCAGCGAGCACCATGGCGACGGCTCGCCCGGCTGCCATGTCACCATCGAAATGACCGGCGTCGCCGAATACCATGCCGAGCTTGCGGCAAAGAACTACAATTACATGCGGCCCGGTCTCGAGCGGCAGCCATGGGGTGCCACCACCGTCACCGTCTACGATCCGTTCTCAAATCATATTACGTTCAGCGAGCCGTCGCCCGCCTAGCCTTGCCAGGAATCTTCAATGCCCGAATTGCCCGAGGTCGAAACCGTCCGCCGCGGCCTGCAGCCGGTGATGGAGGGCCAGCGGATCGCGCGGGTCGAGACCCGGCGCGGCGGCCTGCGGTTTCCGTTCCAGAAGGATTTCGTCGCTCGGCTCGACGGGCAGACGGTGACGGGGTTGGGGCGCCGGGCGAAATATCTGATGGCAGATCTCGCGTCCGGCGACGTGCTGCTGATGCATCTCGGCATGTCGGGTTCGTTTCGAGTCGCGCTCGCGGACGGCGAAACGACGCCGGGCGAGTTTCACTATGCGCGCAGCGAAGATCGCACGCACGATCATGTGATCTTTCACATGGCAACGGGTGCGGTGATTTCGTTCAACGATCCGCGCCGCTTCGGATCGATGAAGATCGTGCCGCGTGCGGAGATCGAGCAAGAGCCGCTGCTGCGCGGGCTCGGCCCCGAGCCGCTCGGCAACGAATTCGACGCCGCGATGCTGGCGCGCGCCTGCGCCGGCAAGAAGACATCGTTGAAAGCGGCGCTGCTCGATCAGCGCGTCGTCGCCGGGCTCGGCAACATCTATGTCTGTGAGGCACTGTTTCGCTCGCATCTGTCGCCGCGCCGTCTTGCCGCGACGCTGGCGACAAAAAAGGGCGAAACCACCGATCATGCAAAGCGGCTGGTAGGCGCGATCCATACCGTGTTGAACGCGGCGATCGAGGCGGGCGGATCGTCATTGCGCGATCATCGCCAGACCGATGGTGAACTCGGCTACTTCCAGCATTCGTTCCGGGTCTATGATCGTGAAGGCGAGAAATGCCCGACGCCGAAATGCAAGGGCACCATCAAGCGCTTCGTGCAGAACGGCCGGTCGACGTTCTGGTGTCCGACCTGTCAGAAGTGATGCTCTCTCCTTCTCCTCGCTTGCGGGGAGAGGTGAATTCTCCACTACTTTCGCACGCAGATAATCCGCAGCACCGAGGCTTTCGGATCTGAGCGTCCCGTTGCTGCCGCGACATGGTGTGCACGCAGGAACACACCCACGGTTGTCGCGCTCACCAGTGACGATTGACCGGTGGATGCCGCTGGCCCTGCGACGACCGTCGGCTTCAGCCGTGCCACGCCGGCAAATGTACCATCCGCATTCGTCACCGGCGCGCCGGCGAATCCGGAATCGGGAGTGGGTGACAGCGTGATGTTATCGCCGGCCGTTGTCGTTGTCGCTTTGAGCGAGGTGACGATGGCACGGCCGCCCTGATGCTCGGGGTCGGCGATGCCGGTGACGATCACGTCTGGCTTCGCGGCGTCTCCGCCTTCGATCGCCAGCGGTTTGAGGTCCGCCGCGCCGTAAATACGTAGCAACGCGAGTCCGTGCGCCTCGTCCTGCGCCACCCGGTCGGCATTGCCGCGACCGTTGACAACGATGGAGGTGCAGCCATCGACTGCCTCACGGCTGGCGAGGATCGCGCCGTCGGCGCTAACGATGATGCCGGTGGAATACTCGACCTTCGGAGGTGGCGGTGGTCCACCGGCCTGCAGGGAAAACGGATCGAACGCGCTCGACATCGCCACCACCACCGGCGCCATGGTGCCTTCGGTGGCTTGATCGTACAGTACGGTGAGAACGCGAACCTCGTTGCCGCGAGTCTGCCCGCGGATGTAGAATTTTTTCAGGCCCTGTGTTCCGGACAGGACGAAGAAATCCGGCTTCACCACGCTGTAGTCGATCTTGCGGGTCGCGACTTTTCGTTCGCGCGCGGCAACGGTCGCCGTGGTTGCACCGGCTTCCCTGCGGCGCTCCAGCGAGATCTGGATGGTTCCCGTACTGGATGCCCATGTGGTGCCGTCGGCGGTGCTGGTGATCTTCGGTGCCAGTTTGGCCGGCAAGCCGATGCGCGCGCCGGTGACGGGATCGGTGGTATATTTCCAGCCGACATTGGCGCGTCGTTTTCGCGCCGCGTCCGCCAGCGCCGCGCGCTCCTGTGGGTTGAGCACACCGGTTTGCTTGCCGCGGTGATCCTTCTGAAACGATTTGATCGCAGTGACCATGCGGCTACTGGCTTCGCCGTCGATCAGGCCGTTATAAGCACCTGTCCATGCCAGATCGGACTGGATCGATCGGCGGTCGGCCTGCGTCATCGCGCTGGCGGTATCGATCGGCGTTTGCAGCTTCGGCCGCGCCGCGCCGACGGTGCCGTCCGGAGAGACCGGGACAGTGGCTATCGGCTTGGGCTTGAGCGCGGTTGATTGAGCGGCCGGAGCGGTGTGGCCATGCGTGATGGCAACGAAGCCTGACGCCGCTATCGCGACCAGCGCGGGGGCGATCAACGATTTCATCAATATTCTCACGGCTGGACTCGAATTAAGTTAAACATACATGATGGGTCTGCAAAAGCACTGCGAAGGTTCGATGTCGGATCAACAAGCCATGACCACCAGCGCGATCGGTGTCGCGCACGACGCGGCCGCGTCATGCTGACGTCCGAGGAACTTGAGCGTTACGCGCGCCATATCGTGATGCGCGAAGTCGGCGGCCCCGGCCAGGCCGCGCTGAAGAAAGCGCGGGTGCTGGCGATCGGGGCCGGCGGCCTCGGCGCCCCGGCCTTGATGTATCTCGCCGCTGCCGGCGTCGGGACGCTCGGTGTTGTCGATGACGACACGGTGTCGCTGTCGAATCTGCAACGGCAGATCATTCACGCCACGCCGGATGTCGGACGGCTCAAGGTTGATAGCGCGGCGGATCGCATCCACGCGCTCAATCCGCATGTGATCATGCAAACTCACGCCATGCGGCTCGATGCATCGAATGCGCTTGCGATCGTCGGTGGCTACGACATTGTCGTTGACGGCTCGGATAATTTCACGACGCGTTATCTGGTGTCGGACGCCTGCTTTCTGGCGAAGAAGACTCTGGTCGCCGGCGCGCTCGGTGTGTTCGACGCCTCGCTGACCACCATCCGCGCGCATGAGAAGAATGCGGAAGGACAGATGAACCCGACCTATCGCTGCCTGTTTCCCGAACCGCCGCCGCCCGGCACCACGCCGACCTGCGAGGAGGCGGGGGTGCTTGGCGCGCTGGCCGGTGTGCTCGGCTCGATGATGGCGCTGGAGGTGATTCGCGAAATCGTCGGGTTTGGCGAGAGTCTGGTGGGGCGGCTGGTGATGATCGATGCCCGCGCCATGCGCTTCGAGACGCTGCGTTACGCGCGCGATCCGTCAAACCCGCTCAACGGCGACAAGCCGACGATCACCGATTTGAGCGCGCATCGTTAGCGAGCGCGCGCCGGTCTTCACACCATATTGGGTAAAATGCGATCCGGCGGCTTGTGGCCGTCGAGGAACGTGCGGATGTTGATGATGACCTTGTCGCCCATCTCGACGCGGCCTTCGATGGTGGCCGATCCCATATGCGGCAACAGCACCACCTTGCCGGCCTTGGCGAGCCGAACCAGCTTGGGATTGACCGCGGGCTCGTGCTCGAACACGTCCAGCGCCGCGCCCGCAATCTCGCCGCCCTCGATCAGCTTGGTCAGCGTCGCTTCGTCGATCACCTCGCCGCGCGCGGTATTGACGATATAGGCGTCCTTGCGGATTAGCTTGAGCCGCCGCGCCGACAGAAGATGGAACGTGGCCGGGGTGTGCGGGCAGTTGACCGAGATGATGTCCATGCGGGCCAGCATCTGGTCGAGGCTGTCCCAGTAGGTTGCGCGCAACTCTTCCTCGATCTGCGGCGCGACCGGCTTGCGATTGTGATAGTGGATCTGCAATCCGAAGGCGTGAGCGCGGCGCGCGACGGCCTGCCCGATCCGGCCCATGCCGATGATGCCGAGGCGTTTGCCGCCGATGCGATGGCCAAGCATCCATGTCGGCGACCAGCCGGGCCAGTCCTTGCCGTCGGTGATGATCGCGGCGCCTTCCGTTAACCGCCGTGGCACTGCGAGGATCAGCGCCATCGTCATGTCGGCGGTGTCCTCGGTCAGCACTTTCGGTGTGTTGGTCACGGTGATGCCGCGCGCCATCGCGGCCGCGACGTCGATATTGTCGACGCCGTTGCCGAAATTGGCGATCAGTTTCAGCTTCGTCTCGGGCTGGTTGAGGATGTCGGCGGTGATCTCGTCGGTCACCGTCGGGACCAGGATGTCGGCGGTGCGCACTGCGTCGGCGAGCTGGTCCGGCGTCATCGGCGTGTCGTCGAGATTGAGCCTTGTGTCGAACAGTTCGCGCATCCGCGTTTCGGTGCTGTCCGGCAGCTTCCGCGTCACGACAACAAGAGGTTTTTTCTTAACCGACATTGCTTGCTCTCACGACACTTCCATCCGGCTGTTCAGTCCTCATTAACCGGGCTGTTCGAATGTACAAATTCGGTGCCGGTCGCGGGAGTTCTCTGGAGCTTTCAATTCTTGGCTTGCGGTCCTCTCTAGCAGAAGGCCGGGCCAAGACAAGAACCCAGCAGCCTGGCGCCGCCGACGGGGATCGAGGGATGTATGCCAGCGGGTAAATGCCCGTGGGGCATAAGGAATTACGGCAGGGACGGAAAATGGGGTTGAGGTCACATATCGTCGCGGTGGGGCTCGCGGTCGCGTTCTTGAATATGTCGAGCTGGAACGTACCCGGAGGTGCAGCGCACGCCGCCAAGGACCCCGCCCAGACGACCGCCAGCGGCCTGCCGGTGCCGCGTTATGTCAGCCTCAAATCCGATCGCGTCAATGTTCGCGCCGGTCCGACCATGGATCAGGATGTGAGCTGGATCTACACCCGCGCCGGGTTGCCGGTCGAAGTCACGGCGGAATGGGAGAACTGGCGGCGGGTCCGGGATTCGGAGGGTGCGGAAGGCTGGGTCTATCATTCCCTGCTGTCGGGGCGCCGTACGGCTGTCATCTCCATGAAGCACAAGGACGAACTCGCGACGTTGTACGATCGTCCGGATAAGGACAGCGCCGTGGCGGCACGGCTGCAGGCTGGTGTCGTCGCGCACGTGAAGCATTGCGGGAACGGCTGGTGCCGCATCGTCGGCAACAATTTCGACGGCTGGGTCGAGCAGCAGCGGCTGTGGGGCGTCTACGCCGACGAAAAGATCGACTAGGCGCGATCAGCGGAAGCCGAAACGAAAAACGCTCCCTTCCCGGAGCGTTCGACATTCAGGGATGGAAGGAACTTCAGCGCTTCTTGCGCAGGCGGACAACCATGTCGATGCGGCTGATTTCATAACCCTCGGGGACGTCCGGCATTTTCTGCAGGACCAGATGCGGGTCCGGAATGTCGACCAGCTCGTGGTTGCCCTCGAGATAGAAATGATGATGCGACGACACGTTGGTGTCGAAATAGGTTTTGGTGCCGTCAACGCTGACCTGACGCAGCAGGCCGGCCTCGGTCAACTGGTTCAGGGTGTTGTAGACGGTGGCAAGCGACACCGGCACCTTGGCGTGGGTCGCTTCCTCGTAGAGCATTTCCGCCGTCAGATGGCGATCGCCCTTGCCGAACAGCAGCCAGCCCAGCGCCATGCGCTGGCGGGTCGGGCGCAGGCCAACCGATTGCAACATCTCGTTGACGTCATGCCACGGGCAGCCGGTCAGAACCGGCGCGTGGCCATGGGTCAGATGCTCGGCGTTTGCCCGGTCGGCAGCGCCCTGGTCTTGATCGGTGGCAGTCATTGCACTCATCATCCAACTCTGAGGCGGCTCTCCAATCGAAGAACGCGCCGCCTTCCGCGAAACACGTCGCTTGCCTGACAATATAGAAAAGGATGCAGATACATGCAAGTTTTTCGCAACTGATCAATGGGTTCGGCAGGGCGATTTGCCCCGATTCGGGCGATTTCACCGGCTTTGACGCCCCGAGGGCGTATGTTAGAGGTCGCTCAGCCGCGCGTGTGGCGTTTGGGAAGGAAAAGGGATGCAGGATCGTCGGGGCAGCTACAATTACGAGGAGCTGCTGGCCTGTGGCCGCGGTGAACTGTTTGGTGCCGGCAATGCGCAGCTTCCGCTGCCCCCGATGCTGATGTTCGACCGTATCACCGAAATCAACGATACCGGCGGCGAATACGGCAAGGGGCTCGTGCGGGCGGAGCTCGACGTCAAATCCGACCTGTGGTTTTTCAACTGTCATTTCAAGGGCGATCCGGTGATGCCCGGTTGTCTCGGCCTCGACGCGCTGTGGCAGATGGTCGGATTCTTTCTCGGCTGGACCGGCGGCGCCGGGCGTGGTCGGGCGCTGGGCTTGGGCGATCTGAAGTTTTCCGGCCAGGTGCTGCCGCACATCACGAAGGTTGTGTACAACATCGATATCAAGCGGGTCATGCGTTCGAAGCTGGTTCTCGGTATCGCCGACGGGTGGCTTTCGTCGGATGGCGAGATTATCTATCGCGCCAAGGACCTGAAGGTCGGGCTGTTCCAGCAGGGCGCCGCATTGCAGCCCGGAAACTGATGCAAGGCTTCCGGCAGGACAGCTTCAGGCGACATGGTTTCACGAACTGGCGGGGCGGCCGATTCATGACACTTCAGAATAATCATCCGAACGCAGCAGCGAGGACGAGGCGATCATGAGACGGGTTGTCGTCACCGGGATGGGGATTGTCTCATCGATCGGAAACAACACGCAGGAAGTGCTGGCAAGCCTGTTCGAGGCGAAGTCCGGAATTTCGCGTGCGGAAGATTATGCCAAGCTCGGCTTCCGCTCTCAGGTTCATGGCGCGCCGACGCTCAATCCCGCCGAGGTGGTTGACCGTCGCGCGATGCGGTTCCTTGGCGAGGGTGCGGCGTGGAATCACGTTGCGATGGAGCAGGCGATCCGCGATTCGGGATTGGAGCCGTCGGAGGTTTCCAACGAGCGCACCGGCATCATCATGGGTTCGGGCGGGCCGTCCGCTCGCACGATCGTGGAAGCCGCGGACATCACGCGCGCCAAGGGGCCGAAGCGCGTCGGGCCGTTCGCCGTGCCCAAGGCAATGTCGTCGACCGCCTCGGCGACGCTCGCCACCTGGTTCAAGATCAAGGGCGTCAACTATTCGATCTCGTCGGCCTGCGCGACATCCAATCACTGCATCGGCAATGCCTATGAGACGATCCAGATCGGCAAGCAGGACGTGGTCTTCGCCGGCGGATGCGAAGAGCTCGACTGGACGCTGTCAGTGCTGTTCGACGCGATGGGCGCGATGTCGTCGAAATACAACGACACACCGGCCACAGCCTCGCGTGCCTACGATGTCAACCGCGACGGCTTTGTGATCGCCGGCGGTGCAGGCGTCGTGGTGCTGGAAGAACTGGAGCATGCCAAGGCACGCGGCGCACGGATTTACGGCGAGATCGCGGGCTACGGCGCGACGTCGGATGGCTACGATATGGTGGCGCCGTCAGGCGAGGGCGCCGAGCGCTGCATGAAGATGGCGCTCTCCACCGTCAAGGCCAAGATCGACTACATCAACCCGCATGCGACTTCGACGCCGGCAGGTGATCCGCCGGAGATCAAGGCGATCCGCAACGTGTTCGGCACTGGTGACGAGTGTCCGCCGATCTCGGCGACCAAGTCGCTGACCGGCCATTCGCTCGGCGCAACAGGCGTGCAGGAAGCGATCTACTCGCTGTTGATGATGAACAACGGCTTCATCTGCGAGAGCGCGAACATCCAGGAGCTCGATCCGATGTTCGCCGACATGCCGATCGCGCGCAAGCGCATCGACAACGTCAAGCTCGGTGCGGTGCTGTCAAATTCGTTCGGCTTCGGCGGCACCAACGCGACGCTGGTGTTCAAGCAGCTCGATGCATGATTTTCAAAGGACAGACTGATTGACGTCATGGCCGGGCTCGACCCGGCCATGCGCATTTTGATTGCGGTACGGACGCGGCCGCAATGTTGGTCGCGGGTTCAGCATAGAAGGAAAAGTTGAACATGCAGGGACTCATGCAAGGCAAGCGCGGGCTCATCATGGGTGTCGCCAACGACCACTCCATTGCATGGGGCATCGCCAAGGCGCTTGCCGCGCAGGGTGCGGAACTTGCCTTCACCTATCAGGGCGAAGCACTTGGCAAGCGGGTGAAGCCGCTGGCCGAATCGCTCAACGCCGCGCTGATCCTGCCGTGCGATGTGGAAGACATCGCCAGTGTCGATGCCACTTTCGCCGCCATGAAAGAAAAATGGGGCAGCATCGATTTCCTCGTTCACGCCATCGGATTTTCCGACAAGAACGAGCTCAAGGGCCGCTATGCCGACACCACCCGCGCCAATTTCTCGCGCACCATGGTGATCTCGTGCTTCTCGTTCACCGAAGTCGCCAAGCGCGCCGCCGCGATGATGCCAAATGGCGGTTCGATCGTGACGCTGACCTTCGGCGGATCGACCCGTGTCATGCCCAACTACAACGTGATGGGTGTCGCAAAGGCGGCGCTGGAGGCTTCGGTGCGTTATCTCGCCGCGGATTTCGGCCGCGACAGGATTCGCGTCAATTCGATTTCGGCGGGCCCGGTGCGCACGCTGGCCGGCGCCGGTATCGGCGATTCGCGCGCGATGTTCGCCTTCCAGCAGAAACATTCGCCGCTCGGCCGCGGCGTCACGCTGGATGAACTCGGCGGTACCGCGCTGTATCTGCTGTCCGACCTGTCCGGCGGTGTCACCGGCGAGACCCACTTCGTCGATTCGGGCTACAACATCATCTCGATGCCGCATCCGGATGCGTTGAAGGCAGAGGTTGCCGCGACCGACGACAAGTAATTACCCCGCGGCCAGCGCGGTCGCGCGCTGGAAGGCGGGCCGCGCCGAGCAGGCCTCGATGTAACGGTCGAACGACGGCCGCGTCGGCACCATCTTGAACAGTTTGACCGCAAAGTTCAGGCCGCTGCCGATGATGACGTCGGCGGCCGAGAACGTGTCGCCAAGAATCCACGGGCCTTTTTCCAGCGCCTTGTCGAGGACGTCGAACACCTGATCGGCGTCGCCCCAGGCGGCCGTGCTGGACGGCACTTCGAGCTTGGTGAAAATCTGGATCAGCGCCGGCTCGATGCAACTCGGTGCGAAAAACAGCCATTGCAGATATTTGGCGCGACGTGGGTCGCCGACAGGCGGCGCGAGCTTTGCGTCGGGATAGCGCTCGGCGACATAGGCGCAGATCGCGGCGGCCTCGGCGATCGACACATCGCCATCCTTCAGGGCGGGCACCTTGCCCATCGGGTTGATGGCGAGATACTCGGGCGTCTTCTGCGCACCGGTCGAAATGTCGGTCAGGACACGTTCGTAAGGCTGCCCCGTCTCTTCCAGGATCCAGAGCCCAGAGAAGGAGCGCGAACGCGGCGACCAGTACAGCTTCATCATGTGACCTCTCCGAACGAATCAGCGGGCGGGAATCACTATCAGCATTCTCCAGCAGAGCAACGACTTCGGCTGGAAGCGAGCATCAAGGCGCCGCGAAATAGAACAATTTTATGAAACGGCGCAGGCGATTGGCGCAGACCGCTCATGACTTGTGCACAGCGCAGCCGAACATTGGCGCGGACGGTAACTTGATGCCAGAATAAGGTTCCCGACGATGGTCGCGGGGCAACAGGAGAATGGAAAATGTCGTCGCGAGAACTTGCAGCTGAGTTCTTAGGAACGTTCGCATTGGTCACGGCAGTTTGCGGGGCGGCACTGTTTTCCGCGCCGAGCGCGGGTCTCATCGCTGTGGCATTCGCGGTGGGACTATCGGTACTGGCGATGGCTTATGCCGTCGGCTCGATCTCCGGTGGTCATTTCAATCCCGCGGTGACGATCGGGCTTGTTGCCGCCGGCCGCTTCGACGCTGGAAAAGCGCCGGGCTATGTCATCGCGCAGGTGATCGGCGGCGCTGCTGCTGCTGCGGTGTTCTTTGTTGTCCTCGGCGGTGCGCCAGCGGGCAAGTGGAACGATTTCACGGCGATCTCGAATATCTACGGCGGTACGACGCATTTTACGATGTTTTCTGCCGGTCTGACGGAAATCGTCATCACCGCGTTGTTCGTGCTGGTAATCGTAAGTACAACGTCGCCGCGCGCGCCTGCCGGTTTTGCCCCGCTCGCGATCGGTCTGGCGCTGGTGCTGTTTCACCTTGTCGCGATTCCGGTCAGCAACGCATCGCTCAATCCTGCGCGTTCGACGGCGACCGCGATTTTCGGCGGCGCCGAGGCCTTGAATTCATTGTGGCTGTTCTGGGTAACGCCAATCATCGGCGGCATTGTCGGCGGGTTGATCGGCAAATGGCTGCATGCCGAATATGTCGGCGGTCCGACCAATCAGTAATTCAGGCGACTCGATCGCAAAGAAAAAGGGCGGCTGAAAAGCCGCCCTTTGTTTTGGTGACAGTGCTGCGGATTACTCGGCGGCCGGTGCGCTCTCGGCCTTTTGCTTGGCCTCGAGGTCTTCGCCGGTTTCCTGATCGACCACCTTCATCGACAGGCGGACCTTGCCGCGATCGTCGAGGCCGAGCAGCTTGACCTTGACCTTGTCGCCTTCCTTGACGACGTCGGAGGTCTTCTGCACGCGGCTGGCGGCGAGCTGGCTGATGTGAACCAGACCGTCCTTCGGTCCGAAGAAGTTCACGAACGCGCCGAACTCCATCACCTTGACCACGGTGCCGTCGTAGATCTGGCCGACTTCCGGATCGGAGGTGATCGACTTGATCCACTTGATGGCCGCGCGGATCGATTCGCCGTTGGCCGACGCCACCTTCACGGTGCCGTCGTCTTCGATGTTGACCTTGGCGCCGGTCTTTTCGACGATCTCGCGGATCACCTTGCCGCCGGTGCCGATCACGTCGCGGATCTTGTCGGTCGGAATCTGCAGGACCTCGATGCGCGGCGCATGTTCGCCGAGCTCAGCGCGGGCGGCAGTGAGCGCCTTCGACATTTCGCCGAGGATGTGGATGCGGCCGTCCTTTGCCTGGGCGAGCGCCTGCTTCATGATCCCTTCGGTGATACCGGCGATCTTGATGTCCATCTGCAGCGAGGTGATGCCGGCTTCGGTGCCCGCCACCTTGAAGTCCATGTCGCCGAGATGATCCTCGTCGCCGAGAATGTCCGACAGCACGGCGAAACGGTCGCCTTCAAGAATGAGTCCCATCGCGATGCCCGCGGTCGGCCGCTTCAAGGGAACGCCGGCATCCATCAGTGCGAGCGAAGCACCGCAGACCGACGCCATCGACGACGAGCCGTTGGATTCGGTGATCTCCGACACCACGCGGAGGGTGTAGGGGAATTCGTGATGCGCGGGCAGCACGGGATGGATCGCGCGCCAGGCGAGCTTACCGTGGCCGATCTCGCGCCGCTTGGTGCCGCCCATACGGCCGGTTTCACCGACCGAGTAGGGAGGGAAGTTGTAATGCAGCAGGAAGCGCTCTTTGTAGGTACCCGACAGTGAGTCGATGTACTGCTCGTCCTCGCCGGTGCCGAGCGTGGTCACGACCAGCGCCTGGGTTTCACCGCGGGTGAACAGCGCCGAGCCATGCGCGCGCGGCAGCACGCCGACTTCGGCGACGATCGGGCGAACGGTGCTTTTGTCACGGCCGTCGATGCGCTTGCCGGTGTCAAGGATGTTGTTGCGAACGACGTTCGCTTCCAGCTCCTTGAACACGCCGGCGACGCGCAGCTTGTCGAAGCGCGGCTCCTGCCCTTCGGGGAAGAAGTGGTCCATGACCTTCTTCTTCACTTCGCCGACAGCGGCGTAGCGATCCTGCTTGACAGCGATGGCGTAGGCGGCACGCAGCTCGGTTTCACCGACGCCGCGCATTTCCTTGTCGATCGCTGAATTGTCCTCGGTCTTGACTTCGCGCGGCTCCTTGGCGGCCTTCTCGGCGAGCTGGATGATCGCGTTGACGACCGGCTGGAAGTGGCGATGACCGAACATCACCGCGCCAAGCATGATGTCTTCGTTCAGTTCCTTGGCTTCCGACTCAACCATCAGCACGGCGTCGGCGGTGCCGGCGACGACGAGGTCGAGCTGAGTATCAGCCATCTCGTCGAGAGTCGGGTTGAGGATATATTCGTTGTTGGCGAAGCCGACGCGGGCCGCACCGATCGGGCCCATGAACGGCGCGCCGGACAGCGTCAGCGCCGCTGACGAAGCGACCAGCGCCAGAATGTCGGGATCGTTTTCCATGTCATGCGACAGCACGGTGACGATGACCTGGGTTTCGTTGCGCCAGCCATCGGCGAACAGCGGACGGATCGGACGGTCGATCAGGCGGGAAACCAGGGTTTCCTTTTCGGTCGGGCGGCCTTCGCGCTTGAAGTAGCCGCCGGGGATGCGGCCGGCCGCGTAGGTCTTTTCCTGATAGTCGACGGTGAGCGGCAGGAAGTCGATGCCGTCCTTCGCGGACTTTGCGGCAACGACGGTGGCGAGAACGATGGTCTCGCCGTAGGTCGCCATCACGGCGCCGTCGGCCTGACGCGCGATCTTGCCGGTTTCAAGCTTGAGGGGACGTCCGCCCCAGTCGATCTCGACTGAATGTGAATTGAACATTGAATATGTCTTTCATGGGTTCGCGGAAGCATGAAAGCCATGAACACAAAAACCATGCGCAAGATTGCGGGGCGCTGTTCGCGTTGCGAGGTCAGCGCCCGGCGATCCTGCCATGGTCTTCATGCTGTGAATGGCTTCCATCCTTCCGATGGTGCGGGCCATCTTGCTATCTCGGCCCGCGCGACGGGCACCTTGCCCGTCATCGCCCAGCCGCCGGATTGCTGCTGGACGCAACTCTGATCCAGACCGGGCTCGATAAGCCTGTGGCTCGATCAGTGACTTGAGCATGAACCTGTCACGCTCCGGTGCGGACTTTCCGGTCCGCAGATGCTGAATGCGCGACCCCGTCGGGATCATGCAAAAACGCGCGCATGATGCGCGCGTCATCGTCCGTCAGCGGCGGATGTTGTGCTTCTCGAGAAGCGCCTTGTAACGCGCCTCGTCCTTCTTCTTGACGTAGTCGAGAAGGGAACGGCGCGTGGAGACGAGCTTCAAAAGGCCGCGGCGCGAATGGTTGTCCTTGCCGTGGGTCTTGAAATGCTCGGTGAGGTTGGCGATGCGTTCCGAAAGGATCGCGACCTGAACTTCCGGCGAACCCGTGTCGCCGGCCTTCTTTGCATTCGTCTTTATGACTTCCGCTTTACGTTCTGCGGTAATCGACATCGTCAAACACCTTCTTTGCGGCCGGAACTGGCAACCAGTCCGGTCAGGTTGAACACACGCTTGGGGATGAGTTCGCCATTGCCTAGTTCGGCGAGGGCCAGAAGCCGCCCGCCGACGGTGACATAGACTGTGCCGCTTGAATTGGGCGCATCCCGTCCGCGCAACAAAACCGCTTGGCCCCTGTGGAGCCTTGCGGCATCAGCCCGTGTGACGGCCAGTGCCGGGATGTCGTCCAGCGCGGTCTCAACGGGCAAAAGCGCGTCGGCGAGGCTGCCCTCGCCAGACGCGGCTCTATCGCATAAAGCCTCCAGTTGTTCCAGCGGAATCATGTCCGCTTCGTCGAACGGGCCGCACAAGGTGCGCCTCAGCTCGCAGATATGGCCGTAGCAGCCGAGAATCCGGCCCATGTCCCGGGCGATCGCCCGGACATAGGTTCCCTTGCCGCACTCGGCTTCGAATACCGTTTTGTTTCTATCCGATTGATCTGTAATGGTTAATTCGTGGATCTCGACCGGCCGGGGCTGTAATGCGACGGTTTCGCCATCGCGCGCGAGGTCGTAGGCCCGCTCGCCCTGGATCTTGATGGCCGAATATTGCGGCGGCGTCTGCTCGATGGTGCCGGTGAACTGCGGCAGCAGTGCCTGAATCGCTTCGATGGTCGGGCGGTCCGCGCTGGTCTGGGTGACGCGACCCTCGGTGTCGTCGGTGTCGCGTTCCTCGCCCCAGCACACCGTGAAGCGGTAGCGCTTGCGGCCGTCCATGACATACGGAACTGTCTTTGTCGCCTCGCCGAGCGCGATCGGCAGACCGCCGGAGGCCAGCGGATCGAGGGTGCCGGCGTGGCCCGCGCGTCTTGCATTGAACAGGCGCTTCAGCACGGCGACGGCCTGGGTCGAGGTCATGCCGACCGGCTTGTCGAGAACGACCCAGCCGTGGACGTCGCGACGGTCGCGCTTCTGCTGACCTTGCGGCCGCTTTCCATGCTGACGCGGCCGGTCATCGTGCGGTCGTCCGGCGTGAGGATTGCCGCGCGAATCGGCGTCCGCCGGCGCGGAAAAATTATTTTCCGAAAGCTCGTTATTGTCGCCGACGCGCGCGCCGATCGTGGTGGGAGGTGCGTTGCCGGTCATCAATTATCGTCCGAATCCGTCTTGAGGTCGCGTTGAACCGCAGGTGTTCTCAGTAATTTCTCGATACGTTCCGCTTCGTCGAATCGCTCATCGGTGCGGAAACGGATGTCAGGTGCAAATTTCAGGTTAACGCGATGTGCGATCTCGCCGCGCAGGTACTTCTTGTTGCGGTCGAGCGCTGCGATCACATTGTCGATGTCGCGGCCGCCGAGCGGCATCACGTAGATCGTTGCGAGCTTGAGATCGGGCGACATCCGCACTTCGGGCACGGTGATGATCTGACCTTCGAGCGCCTCGTCATGCACGTTGCCTTGCGACAGGATTTCCGCGACGGCGTGGCGCACCAGTTCGCCGACGCGCAACTGGCGCTGCGAACCGCCCGATGTGCCGCCGCGAGGGTCGCTATCCTTTTTACCAGTTGCCATTGTGGTCCTTGCCGAAAATTCAAATCGTCATGCCCGCGCTTGTCGCGGGCATGGACGTCTTTCTGGATATTGCTGGCAAGACGTGGATGGCCGGAACTTCAATCGCGAGGACGCACTTCGCGCTTTAGTTCGGCCATGACGTCTTTAGCTTCTGTCGAGACTCAGAGCACCTGCAAGACTTGGACTTACAGAGAGCGCTGAATGGTCTCCACGCGATAACACTCGATAACGTCGCCGACCCGCATGTCCTGGTAGGACTCGAAGGCCATGCCGCATTCCTGTCCGGACTGCACTTCCTTCACTTCATCCTTGAAGCGTTTCAGCGTCGAGAGCTTACCTTCATGCACGACGACGTTGTCGCGGATCAGGCGCACATTGGCGCCGCGTTCCACGGTGCCGTCGGTGACGCGGCAACCAGCGATCTTGCCGACCTTCGAGATGTTGAACACCTCGAGGATCTGCGCGTTGCCGAGCATGGTTTCGCGCAGCGTCGGCGCGAGCAGGCCGGACATCGCCTTTTTCACATCATCCACCAGATCGTAGATGATGTTGTAGTAGCGGATCTCGATGCCGTCTCTCTTCGCCAGAGCCGTCGCTTCCTTGTTGGCGCGAACGCTAAAGCCGATGATCGCGGCGTTGAAGCCTTCCGCCAAGGTAACGTCGGATTCGCTGATCCCGCCGACGCCGGCATGGAGAATGCGCGCCGCGACTTCATCGGTACCGAGCTTCTCCAGCGATCCGAGAATGGCTTCGAGCGAACCCTGGACGTCGGCCTTGATGACCAGCGGGAAGTCCTTGCGGCCCGTGGTCTTGAGCTGCGACATCATTTGTTCGAGCGAACCGCGCATGCCGGACAACGAGGCCGCTGATTTCTCTCGCTTTTGATGCGCACGATAGCTGGTGACTTCACGCGCCCGCGCTTCATTCTCGACCACGGCGAGACGGTCGCCGGCTTCCGGCGGACCGTTGAAGCCGAGCACCTCCACGGGCACCGAGGGTCCCGCCTCGGTGATGGTCTGGCCCTGATCGTTGATCAATGCACGAACGCGGCCCATCTCGGCGCCCGCGACAATGATGTCGCCGACGCGCAGCGTGCCGCGCTGAACCAGTACGGTTGCCACCGGGCCGCGGCCGCGATCGAGTTTGGCTTCGATCACGGTGCCTTCCGCCGGACGATCCGGGTTGGTTTTCAGTTCGAGAATTTCGGACTGCAGCGCGATCATCTCGAGCAGCTTGTCGAGATTGGTCTTGTTCTTAGCGGAGACTTCGACATCGACCACGTCGCCGCCGAAGGATTCGACCTGAACGTCGTGTTGCAGCAGTTCGGTGCGCACGCGCTCGGGCTTGGCGTCCGGCTTGTCGATCTTGTTGATCGCCACGATCATCGGCACCTTCGCCGCCTTGGCGTGATTGATCGCCTCGATGGTCTGCGGCATGACGCCGTCATCAGCTGCGACCACGAGGATCACAAGGTCGGTGACCTTGGCGCCACGGGCACGCATCGCGGTGAACGCGGCGTGGCCGGGCGTATCGATGAAGGTGATTTTCTTGCCGCTTTCGGGCGAGGTGACCTGATACGCGCCGATATGCTGTGTGATGCCGCCGGCTTCACCGCTCACCACATTGGCGTGACGCAGCGCGTCGAGCAGCGAGGTCTTGCCGTGGTCGACGTGACCCATCACGGTCACCACCGGTGAACGCGGGGTGGTGTCGGTCGAATCGTTGATCGCGTCGAACAGGCCTTCTTCCACGTCTGACGCGGCGACGCGCTTGACGGTGTGGCCCATTTCCTCGGCAATCAGCTGCGCGGTATCGGCGTCGATCACATCGGTGATCTTCACCAACTGGCCCTGCTTCATCAGCAGTTTGACAAGATCGACCGAGCGCTCGGCCATGCGGTTGGCGAGTTCCTGAATTGTGATCGCTTCCGGAATGATGACTTCGCGGACGAGCTTTTCTTTCGGCTCGTTCGATTGATGGCCTCTGGCGAGACGCTGGGTGCGACGGCGGAACGAAGCGATCGAGCGCTCGCGCACATCGTCGGCGTTCAGCGCCGTGGAGAGGGTCAGGCGGCCGCGCTGCTTGGCCGGGCCGGGCTTGGCGGTCGGTTTGGGCGCAACGACGGGGCGGGCTGCACCGCCGGGGCCACGGCGAATCTGACGCGGACCTTCGTCCTCGTCTGAGCCATCGGCCGGAACCGCGGCACGCGCTGCCGGAGCAGTCGCGGCTGGACGCGCGGTGGTCGTGGTCGCCGGAGCTGCAGTCTTGGTTTCTGCCTCGCCAAAGCGCTTCTTGGCTTCGCGCTCGGCCTTGGCCTTGGCTTCTTCTTCCTGGCGGTGGCGCTCTTCCTCGGCCTTCTTGCGGGCTTCGGCGGCTTCGCGCTCCTGCTGTTCCTTGTATTCCTTGGTGTTGCGGCGGGCTGCTTCTTCCTCGGCGAGGCGGCGCTCCTCGATCTCACGCGCGCGTGCATCGGCAAGCGCATTGGCGCGTGCGCTCTGTTCGTCTTGCGTCAAGGTGCGCAGGACAACGCCGGAGGTGCGCGCTGCGGGTTTTGCCGGAGCAGCAGGCGGTGCCGACGGCGCAGGCTTGGCCGGAGCGGCCGGCTTGGCGGTCACAGGCGCTTCCGCTGCAGGCGCGGGATCGCCGGCCAGCCGCCGCTTGGTTTTCTTTTCGACCACCACCGATTTGGTGCGGCCGTGGCTGAAACTCTGGCGCACGACGCCGGTCTCTGTGCGCGGTTTCAGCGACAGAGTTTTGGAACCGACGCTCAGCGTCTTGTCACCAGGGTTTTTCGTATCGGCCATTCAACAGTCCTAATCTCGTTCGTGTGCTTGAAAGCCAAGCGCCAGTTTTAAGCGTGAATATCAAGCGTCGGTCGTGCGCCCGTTCTTCGCGCCGTTCCCGTTCCCGGCAGGTTGCCGGAAGCGGTCGAGCGTTTGACAACGGGCTAAGAAGGTTTTGCTTGCCGGGCCCGCGAGCAGGGCAGCATGTACCACATTTGACCGCCCTAGGGCCAAATCCAATTCGTCCGTCGTTAATGCCCTGACGACTGGCAAATTCACCGTTTTTTCCGGATTTTCCCGGCTCAAAGCGGCCAATTTGGCATCCAGCTTGCGGATTCCGTCGTTCGCGCCGTCCGACGCATGGATCAGGGCCACCGCCTCGCCAGCCTCAAGGGCGGCTTCCGTTTTCGCATAGCCGCTGACCACCTGGCGAGCCTTACCCGCCATCGCCAGCGCCTCGGCCACGCCGCGCACCAGCATTGTCTCGGTATCGGCGGCAAGCGCCGGTGACACTTGAACCGGCTTCTTGAAACTTCTGGCGAAAACGCCGCGCCGGACGGCCTCGTCGACGGTCGCCCGCGACAATGACACCCACAGGCCCCGGCCGGGCAGCTTGCGCTTCAGATCGGCGATTACCTCGCCGGACGGCGAGAGAACAAAGCGGATCAGCTCGTCGATCGGCTGGACCTGCCGGGTGACCGCGCACATGCGTTCGGTCCCGGATTTTGTCCGGGGACCGTCGTCCATCTCTGTGAGATCGGCGATTGCAAGCATGCGCGGGTCATGTCCCTTAAGCCGGATTTTCTTCGGCGGCCTCGGCCTCCTCGGCCGGTTTCGCCAGATCGGCTTCTGAAATCCAGCCTGCGACGACGCGCGCCTGCATGATGATGGCTTCGGCGTCTTCGCGCGACACTTCCGTGGCGTCGAGGATACCGGCGTGCTTGACGGCCTCGCCATCCTTGCGTTCCACCCAGCCGACGAGATCGTCGGTGGCGCAGCCCGCGAGATCCTCGACGGTCTTGATGTCGTTCTCGCCGAACTTGACCAGCATCTTCGAGGTGACGCCCGGCACTGTCTTCAACGCATCGTCCACGCCGAGTTCCTTTCGCTTGGACTCGAGTTCGGCCTCGAGTTGTTCGAGATATTCGCGGGCGCGGCTTTGCAACTCGCTGGCGGTCTCTTCGTCGAAGCCCTCGATGCTCGAGAGTTCGCGCGGATCGACCAATGCCAGTTCCTCGACCGAGGAGAAACCTTCGGACGCGAGCAACTGGCCCACGACCTCGTCGACATTGAGCGCTTCCATGAACACCCGGGTCGAATTCTCGAAGTCAGCCTGACGGCGCTCGGATTCTTCCTGCTCGGTGAGAATGTCGATGTCCCAGCCGGTCAACTGCGAGGCAAGACGAACGTTCTGCCCGCGACGGCCGATCGCAAGGGATAATTGGGTATCCGGAACGACGACTTCAATGCGTTCGCGGTCCTCGTCGATGACCACTTTCGCGACTTCCGCCGGCGCCAGCGCGTTGACGACGAAGGTGGCGATGTCCTGCGACCACGGAATGATGTCGATCTTCTCGCCCTGCAACTCGTTGACCACGGCCTGCACGCGCGAGCCGCGCATACCGACGCAGGCACCGACCGGATCGACCGAGGAATCGCGGGAAATCACGCCGATCTTCGCGCGCGAGCCCGGATCGCGGGCCACCGCCTTGATTTCAACGATGCCGTCATAGATTTCCGGCACTTCCTGCGCGAACAGCTTCGCCATGAACTGCGGATGGGTGCGCGACAGAAAGATCTGCGGGCCGCGGGTTTCGCGGCGGACGTCGAAGATATAGGCGCGGACACGGTCGCCGTTGCGGAACACTTCGCGCGGAAGCATTTCGTCGCGGCGCACGATCGCTTCACCACGACCGAGGTCGACGATGACGCTGCCGTATTCGACGCGCTTGACGATGCCATTGACGATCTCGCCGATGCGGTCCTTGAATTCCTGATACTGGCGGTCACGCTCGGCTTCGCGGACCTTCTGCACGATCACCTGCTTGGCTGACTGCGCGGCGATGCGGCCGTATTCCAGCGGCGGCAGGGTGTCGGCGATGGTGTCGCCGACCTGGGCGCCCGGATTGGCGCGGCGTGCATCGGCGAGCGAAATCTGGTTCGACGGATTTTCGACCTGCTCGACCACCAGCATGTGGCGCGACAGCCGCAACTCGCCCTTCTTGGCGTCGATCTCGGCGTGCACGTCGGTCTCCGAGCCGTAGCGAGCGCGGGCGGCCTTGGCGATCGCGTCTTCCATGGCCGCGATCACGATCGACCGGTCGATCGACTTCTCGCGTGCGACGGCGTCGGCGATCTGCAGCAGTTCAAGCTTGTTGGCGCTGACAGCGGCCATGGCTCAGTCTCCTTCGTGGTGGTCCGTTGTGCCTGCGCGCTTCTTCTTGTCAGCGGCGAGGCGATGTTCCTTGGTGTTCTTCGGTGCGGCTTTCGGCTTCGGCTTGTGGCTTTTCGAAAGGTCGCGTTGTTCGCGGGCTTTCTTGGCGTGCGCCGGCGGCTCGGGCACGATTCCTGAGCTTTCCAGGATCTCCCGTTCCGCGTCGCGGCCGCGGCGCATCGATTCCGCGATCAGCTCGTCGGTCAGAACCAGCCGCGCGTCTGAAATATCTTCCATGGTCAATAACACATCGCGGTCCTGACCTTCGCGCACATCATCGCGAATGAGCCGGATGCCGGCACCCTCGACGCCCTGCAGGATGCCGCGAAACCGCTTGCGGCCGTCATGCGGCACGGCCATGTCGATTTTCACCAGATGGCCGGTATAGCGCTCGAAATCGGAACGGCGCACCAGCGGCCGGTCGATGCCGGGAGACGAAATTTCGAGGCGATAGGCGCGCTGGATCGGGTCAGCGACATCCATCACCGGGGACAGCGCCTTCGAGATCGCCTCGCAATCCTCAATCAGCATGGTTCCATCAGGCCGTTCCGCCATGATCTGGACGGTGCAGCCGGCCTCGCCGGAGACGCGGATGCGGACCAGCCGATAGCCCATTCCCTCAAGCACCGGTCCCGCCACGGCCGCGACGCGCGCACCCATGCCCGGCTCGACCACCAGACGTGGTTCGGCAATCAGGTCAGCGCCGTGAGAAGCGGTGGTTGGGTCGGTCATGTCCGGTCGGTGTGGTCGCAGGTGCTCTGTTGTCGGATATCGTTGGCTGTCTGTCGGGGTTCCCGATGAACCCCACGGTCTGGAAGCGGTCCGGGTTTTGGGACGGCATTTGGCCCGTCCGGCCACCAAGTAATAAAAAAGAGCGGGTCCCGGCGGGGCCCACTCTCCTACGCGATCCGTATGAGAATTTATAACTGACGCGAATATAGCGGTTTTCCAGCACCCCGGCAAGGGCCGAGAGAGCGCCGGAACCGCTGGACGCGTCCGGCAGCTAACCCTTCCTTCACACCGGCTGCCTAAATTCGTGCCAGGTTTCCCGGGCCCGACTTCATGGCAGCAGCCTCTTCTCTATTTCCCGAACTCGACGACATCGTCAGAAATGGCAGCCCAGAAGCCCGAGCGGCGGCCATCGCCCGGATTTCGGACCTGTTTCTGCGCGGTGCCGCGCACTTCGAAGCGCAGCATGTCGCGATCTTCGACGATGTTCTCACCGGACTCATCTCCACGTCCGAACGCGAAGCGCGCGCTGCTCTCGCCGGACGCTTGTCCGAGCTCGGCAATGCGCCTCCGGGGTTGATGCGCCATCTCGCCCGCGAGGATGAGATCAAGATCGCCGGACCGGTCCTCAGCCGCTCGCCGCAAATCGACGATGCGACGCTGGTCGAGGTCGCGCGCATGAAAGGCCAGGCACATCTGGCAGCCATATCGACGCGGGCAACGTTGCCGACGGTTGTGACCGACGTCATCGTTCGCCGCGGCGATCGCGATATTGTGCGCGCGGTGGCGCAAAACTCCGGTGCCAGATTTTCCGCCAGCGGCTATTCCGGATTGATCAAGCGTGCGGCCGACGACGGGATTCTGGCGCTGACGGTTGGGCAGCGCGACGACATCTCGCCGTCGTCGCTCAAGGATCTGCTGACGAACTCGGTTGACATCGTGCGCCGCCGCTTGCGGGAGGCCGCGAAGCCGGACCGCAAGGTTGCGATCAGCAAGGCGATGGTCGAAATTTCGGGCGCGCCGAAAGCGCAACTTGCCCAGCGCGATTTCGCACCGGCGCAACGTGAGATCCTGGCGCTGCACCATGCCGGTGGATTGGACGAGGCGGCGCTGCTGCGTTTTTCGCGCGAGCACAGATACGAGCATGCGGTCGCGGCCCTGTCGGTGATGTCGGGTGTACGGATTTCAAGTGTCGATCAGCTGGTGCTGGGCGATCGCTACGATCCGATTCTCATCCTCGGCAAATCGATCGGCCTCGAATGGGCGACGGTGCGTACCCTGATCGTGCTGCGGCTCGGTCCCGGCAAGACGCCATCGGCGCCGGACATCGAAGAGGCGCGGGTGAATTTCGAGCGCCTGTCGCCGACCACCGCTGTGCGGGTTCTGGCTTTCTGGCGTGCGCGGGAAGCCGCCAAGTCTGTCTGATCTGCAAAGTCTGTCTGATCTGCGTCTAACCTGATCGCTTCCCGCGTCGGAAAATCAGGTACGCCGCCTTTCGGCCTTCGCGTGCGGCCTTGGTGCCGTAACGCGTCATGGTATAGCCCGGCCACGGCTGCCGCCAATCATCGGCGCGCTCGGCGGTCCAGCGAAAATCCGTTGCACGCATCAGATGCGCCAGCGTCCACGCGCAATAGCTGTCGATGTCGCTGACGAAGCGAAATTCGCCGCCGTTCTTCAGGATCCGAGCCATCGCGCCGACGGTTGCGTCCTGCACGAAGCGGCGTTTCCAGTGACGGCGCTTCGGCCATGGATCGGGATGGATGAGGTCGATCCGTGCCAGCGATGACGCCGGTGCCCAGGCGACGAGTTCGGCCGCATCGCCGGCGAACAGGCGGATGTTGGTGATGTTATGCGCCTCGATCTGCGCAAGGATCTTCGCCATGCCGTTGACGTACGGCTCGCAGCCGATGAATCCGGTTTGCGGAAAGGCCAGCGCTTCGGCGATGAGATGTTCGCCGCCTCCGAATCCGATTTCGAGACGCACGTTATCGAGCGATGAATCGAATAGCGCCGTCAGATCGTCCGGAGCTGGTTGACCGATGTCGAGTGCAAGCCGCGGCAAGAGATGCGCGATGAGGTCGGCGTGATGGGGGCGGAGTTTGTGTCCCTTGCGGCGGCCGAAGAACGAGCCATGCGCGTGTGTGGCGGATGGATCGGCGGTGTCATCGGAAAGGGGAGTGGCGTGAGCTGTCATCTTTGATCCGCGTTCGCCGGCGGCGAGGAATGCACGCGAGCGCCGCTGCTTGTCTGTCAAAATATCAGCGGCGATCGGGAAGTTCGCGCGATGCCATCTGTTCGACGAGGTCGACGATGCTGCGGCGGAGCTTGGGATCGGTGATGCGCGTGAACGCGCGGGTCAAAGCCAGTCCTTCGGACGTGGCGAGAAAATCCGACACGTAAGCCGGCGATGGCGCTTCCGCCATGCCGGCGGCATTCGTCGTCGTTGTCGGGCCGCCCTCAAAGAAGAATGAAACCGGCACCTGAATGATGTCGGAAATCTGCTGCAGCCGGCTGGCACCAATCCGGTTGGTGCCTTTTTCATATTTCTGAATTTGCTGAAACGTCAGGCCCAGCGCTTCGCCGAGCTTTTCCTGACTCATGCCCAGCATGATACGGCGCATCCGCACGCGGCTGCCGACATACTTGTCAACGGGATTGGGCGTTTTCGTCGACATCACCGAAGTCTCTCTGCATTCCTGCTGGATTGCCGTCACTACTATTGCGAGAAACACTGATGGAATACGCCGTTTCCGCCGGTACCGTCAAACCTTTGTCGCGGATGTAATGAAGAATTTAGGTTAAAGCGTTGTCGCATAACTCGTTCGAGGGATGCCGCGAGGGATATTAGCCCGCTGCCATCATGCGAATTGGACTATTGCATTTTTCCAGCTTTACGTCGTCGGATGGCGACGAGCGCCGAAACCGCGGCGAGGATTGCAGCCGGAATGTCGCCGGTGCGGGTGAACGGCGGCGGCGAGATTGCCGCAGGCAATCCGGAATCCAGCACACTCTCGTTGCCGAGCGTCAGGTGAGCAACGACGCGGCCAACCGGATCGATCACCGCCGAGATGCCGGTGTTGGCGGCGCGCACTAGCGGCAGCCCTTCCTCGATCGCGCGCAGTCGTGCCTGTTGCAGATGCTGGTAGGGGCCTGAACTGATGCCGAACCAGCCGTCATTGGTGACGTTCACGATCCAGCCGGGACGTTCGCCACGCGGCACAATGGCGCCGGAGAAGATCGCCTCATAGCAGATTAGCGGCAGCACCTGCGGCGCGTTTGGAATCTCCATGACGCGCCGCCGTGTTCCGGGGATGAAGCCGCCGCGCATCTTGGTCAATTGAACGAAGCCGAGTTTTTCCATCGCGCTCTGAAACGGCAGGTACTCGCCGAACGGCACCAGATGCAGCTTGTCGTAAACCGACAGCACCGTGCCGTCGTTGCCGATGACGTAGATCGAATTGTAGGCGCGGGTGATTTTGGCGCCAGCCGGCAGATCAGGCGGGCGGACGGCGCCGGTGATCAGCGTCGTTCCGGGCGGCAGGAAGTCGGCGATCTGCGCCATCGCGTCGGCTTCACGCGCGAGGAAAAATGGAAACGCCGATTCCGGCCAGATCAGGACGGTGGTGTCTTTCACGCCGGTCGAATGAGGTCCGGTGGAACGGTCGGACAGCGCGAGATACTTTTCCATCACCGCTTTTTTCGCACTGTAATTGAACTTCACATCCTGCTGCAGATCCGGCTGCATCAGGCGCAGCTTCACCTTGTCGACAAGATGCGTGGGGTGCGACGACAACCGGACCGCACCATAGGCACCCATCGCGATCAGCACGGCGAGCGATGCGGCGAGCGGCAGCCACGGCCGCCGCGTGATACCGCGGTCGTCGATCAGGACGGCCGGGCTTGCGAAAATGGCGACAGCGAGAAACGTCAGGCCCCAGATGCCGATCAGCGAGGCCGTTTGCGCCAGTGCCAGCGGTTCGGTCAGCGCATAGCCGAACGTGTTCCAGGGAAATCCCGACAGGATGTGGCCGCGCAGCCATTCGCTCAAGGTCAGCGCGGCGGCGAGCGCGAGAATCCGGCTGGCGTCCCGCGTCCAGATCAGCCGCGCCAGCGCGAAGCCGAGCGCCATGAACAGCGCGAGCAATGCCGGCAGGCCCGCGACCGCGAACGGCAGCAGCCACGCGAATGTTTCGGCATCGACCAGAAAGGCAAATCCGATCCAGTACAGTCCGGCGATGAAATAGCCGAAGCCGAACCACCAGCCGCTGAGCGCCGCCGCCGGAATTCCGCCGAGCCGTCCAGCGCCGGCGCCGTCGATCAGCCAGATCATGACGGGGAAGGTGACGAACAGAATCGGCCACGCGTTGATCGGCGCCATCGCCAGCGCGGACGCAGCCCCGGCGACAAACGCAATCGCCGCGCGCTTCCAGCCCCAGGCGAGAATTGTCGCAAGGCCAAACGAGGCGAGAGGAGCGTTCACGAACTTCATGACGCGCGGCTGTCCGGCGGCCGGGTGTTCGCTTCGTTCGGCGTGGTACTGGCGGCATCCGCGGCCGCTTCCCGCCGTCGCAATTCGCGATGACGCAGGTTGGAGCGTTCCTTGCGCGTGCCGATGCGCACCCGCTTGACGCGGCGCGGATCGGCATCGAGCACCTCGATCTCGAAATCGCCGGGACCGGAGATGATCTCTCCACGGACCGGCAGTCGCCCCACCTGAGTGACGAGATAGCCGCCGAGCGTGTCGACCTCTTCGCCTGCTTCGCCGGTGTTGAATTCCGCGCCGACCATGGATTTCACCTCATCGAGGCTGGCGCGGCCATCCGCGATGAAGGAGTTGTCGCCCTGACGAACGATCGTGGGAGATTCATCGCCATCGTGTTCATCGTCGATTTCGCCGACGATCTGCTCAACGATGTCCTCGATCGAGACCAGGCCGTCGGTGCCGCCGTATTCGTCGACCACCAGCGCGAGGTGGATTCGCGTCGCCTGCATCTGCGCCAGCAGGTCGATGGCCGGCATTGACGGCGGCACATAAAGCAGCTTGCGCATCAGGCTGGCGTCCGACAGCTTCACGCTGAGATTGACCGAGCGCAGATCGAGCCCCGCGGGAAACGGCTTCTTGCGCTTGGCGTTGACGGCGGGATCGACCTTGGCCTTCACCGCCATGAACGACAGCAGATCGCGAATGTGGACGACACCTTCCGGATCATCGAGCGTATCGTTGTAGACGACGAGGCGCGAATGGCCCGCGCTTTCGAACACGCTCATCAGTTCGCCGAGCGAGATGTCGCGCTTGATCGCGACAATGTCGGCGCGGGGGATCATCACGTCCGCGATGCGCCGGTCGTGCAGCCCGAGGATGTTGCGCAGCATCGTGCGCTCGACGGTGGTGAAACTGTTTTCATCGGGCGTGGTGGCGTCGAGCACCACCTGCAGGTCGGCGCGCGCCGATCCGGCCTTCCAGCCGAACAGGGTGCGCAGCGCGCGCATCAGCCACATCTCGGATGGTGGGCGCAGGACCTCGCCGTGCTGCACCGGCACCGGCAATTGGTTCGCCGATGGCTGAGGACTTGGAGGGTTGTCGGAGTCTGACGGCACCTAGTTCATCCGGTCGTTGTGAGCATAAGGATCGGGAATGCCGAGGTGAGCGAGAATCTCGCGCTCAAGGCTTTCCATCGTCTCTGCTTCAGCATCGGTTTCATGATCGTAGCCGATCAGATGCAGGAAGCCATGGACGGCGAGATGGCTGAGATGATGCGCGAACAGCTTGTGCTCGGCGTCCGCCTCGGCGCGGGTCGTCTGATAGGCGATCGCGATGTCGCCGAGCATCCGCGGCGCATCGTCGGGGCCCGGCGCTGTTTCCGGCTGGAGCGCTGGAAACGACAGCACGTTGGTCGGCTTGTCGAGGTTGCGCCAGTTGCGGTTCAGGGTGCGGATGCCATCGTCGTCGGTCAGCATGACGGCGAGTTCCGCATCGGCGGTCGGGGCGTCGACCATGGCAGCTGCCGCTTCGATCGCGCGGTGAACGATCGTCTCGGCGTCGCTTTCACTCTGCCAGCAGTCCGCCGTGACGAGGACTTCGGTTGCTGGTGGGGCGAGGGATACCATCGGTCCAGTGTTTCTTCGCATCAGTTCAATCGGCGCGCGGTATCGGCATCACTTGCCCGGAACCGGGCGCTGCGGCGCGCCTTCATACGCGGCGACGATCCGCGCCACCAGTTCGTGGCGGATCACGTCTTCGGCGGTGAATTTTACCTGCGCGATGCCTTCGACGCCATCGAGCAATTTCGCCGCTTCCGCCAGCCCCGACGGCTGGCCGTTCGGCAGGTCGACCTGGCTCGGGTCGCCGGTGACGATCATCCGGCTGTTTTCGCCAAGACGAGTCAGGAACATCTTCATCTGCATCGATGTGGTGTTCTGCGCTTCGTCGAGAATGATCGCGGCGTTGGTCAGGGTACGCCCGCGCATGAAGGCGAGCGGTGCGATTTCGATCTCGCCGCTTTGCAGCGCGCGCTCGACCACACGCGCATCCATCAGATCGTAAAGTGCATCGTAGATCGGGCGCAGATAGGGGTCGACCTTCTCGCGCATGTCGCCAGGCAGAAAGCCGAGGCGTTCGCCGGCTTCGACGGCCGGGCGCGACAGGATGATGCGGTCGACTTCCTTGCGTTCGAACAGCTGGCACGCCTGCGCGACCGCGAGCCAGGTTTTCCCGGTTCCTGCGGGGCCGATGCCGAACACCAGTTCGTTGCGCTTGAGGGCGCGGATGTAGGAATCCTGCGCCGCGGTGCGGGCTCGCACCGGCCGCTTGCGCAGGTTGATCTCCTCGAAGGCGGATTTCGATGTTTTCGGTTCGGACGGCTTGGCGTCCGGTGCCCTGGGATTGAACTCGAACAGCGATCCCTGCGCCAGGACCGCGCGGATCGCGCCATCCACATCGCCTTGAGATACTTCGTGCCCGCGCGCGGCCTGCTCATAGAGCGTTTCGAGCACGCGCCGGGCGGCATCGCAGGTATCGCGCGATCCGGCAATGGTGATGTGATTGCCGCGTGAATCCGCGACAACGCCGAGCCGGCGCTCGATCAGTGCCAAGTGCTGTCCGTAAGGGCCGACCAGCGCCGACGCGGTGCGATTGTCGTCGAAGGCGACGACAATCTGCGTCTCATGCTGGGAAGGAAGGTCACGGTCGGTCTTGCGGCCGGGAGCGAGTGCAGGCGAATCCGATGCGCTTTTCGGCAAGGGTTCAGGCTCCCGTGGAGGCTAAGGAGTTGGAGGTGTGAGTTTGGGGCGGCTGCGCCGGCACGGCCAGCGCGCCGATCAGGCTGTAGCGTTCGAGGCTTTGGATGCTGACAGGCAACACCTGACCGACGATGTCGGGCGACGCCATGACATGCGCAGGTTGCAAGTAAGCGGTTCGGCCGACGATCTGACCGGGGTTGCGTGCGGGACGTTCGAACAGGACATCGACGGTCTTGCCGATGGCGGCAGCATTGAAGGCTGCTTGCTGGCTGTCGATCAAATCCTGAAGCCGCGCCAATCGATGATCCATCGTCGTTGTCGTCACCGTCTCCCGCATGTCCGCCGCCGGCGTTCCCGGCCGGGGCGAGTACTTGAACGAATAGGCGCCAGCGTAGCCGATTTGCGCCACCAGCGCGAGGGTCGCCGCAAAATCTTCCTCACTCTCGGTGGGAAACCCCACGATAAAATCCGAGGAGAAGGCAATGTCTTCGCGCGCATGGCGAAACCGGTCGATGACCCGGCGGTAGTCAGCGGCGGTATGCTTGCGGTTCATAGCCGCCAGAATCCGGTCGGAGCCCGACTGGACCGGAAGATGGACGAACGGCATCACCGCCGGAATGTCGCGATGTGCCTCGATCAGCGCGTCGTCGACGTCACGTGGATGGCTGGTCGAGTAACGCAACCGTGCGACGCCGGGAATCGTTGCAACGCGATGCAGAAGCTGGCCGAGCGACCAGGTCGCACCGTCCGGTCCCTCGCCGTGATAGGCGTTGACGTTCTGCCCGATCAACGTGATCTCGCGCACGCCATTGTCCGCGAGGCGCGTGATATCGTCGATGATGCGCGCGACCGGCCGCGACACTTCCATGCCGCGCGTATAGGGCACGACGCAGAAGGTGCAGAACTTGTCGCAACCTTCCTGCACGGTGACAAACGAGGAGATGCCGCGCGCGCGGATGGCGGTTGCCTTCGGTTGCGGCAGCGAGGCGAATTTATCCTCGATCGGGAATTCGGTTTCGATCGCGCGGCCGTCGCTTCGCGCGCGCGCCAGCAATTGCGGCAGGTGGTGATAGCTTTGCGGGCCGACCACGATGTCGACCGTGGGTGCACGGCGAATGATCTCCTCGCCTTCGGCCTGGGCGACGCAGCCGGCGACTGCGATATTCATGGCGCGGCCATTGCGCGCGGCTTCGTCCTTGACGACGCGCAAGCGCCCGAGTTCCGAATAGACTTTCTCGGATGCCTTTTCGCGGATGTGGCAGGTGTTGAGGATCACCAGATCGGCGTCATCCGGGTTCTGGGTCTCCACGAATCCTTCCGGCGCCAGCGTGTCCACCATGCGTTGTGCATCGTAGACATTCATCTGACAGCCGTATGACTTGATATGCACCTTGCGGGGCGTACTCATTGAACCCTTGAAGCGGCGGCGGAAACCGGACCGCCTGTTGCAGCATCAGATATAGGGAATGGCCCGCGAAATCCAGCGGCCGGAACGTTTGTGGAACAAGCTCAACCGAGCGGATTTCACTGCGGTTCGGGCACGGTTTCAGGGATCAGGGCCGGGAGTGCCCGCATATCCGCGATCACCGTTGCGGCGCCTGCCGCCAGCAGGTTGTCGGCGTCGCCGGGGCGGCAATGGCTGCCGCCGGTGAAACCGATCGCCGTCATGCCGGCCGCCCTTGCAGCGGTGACGCCGGATATGCTGTCTTCGATCACGAGGCAGCGGCCGGGTGCGACGCGCATTTGTTCCGCCACAAACAGGAACAGATCGGGCGCCGGCTTGCTTCGGGCGACCTGCGACGCGGAAAAGATGTGCGGTGAAAAGCGTGCATGGAGCCCGGCGCGCGTCAGTGTGGTGAAGATCTTGTCGTGCGCGCCGCTCGAGGCCACGCAGACAGGAATCGTAATGCCATCGAGCGCGTGCGCAATGTGCGGGATCGCGTCGACCGATGAGGCCAGTGCTGCCAGCAGGGCGTCACGCCGCTCGGCATCGTAGGCTTCGGGCAGTGGGCGTCCCAGTTCGCGTTCGATGTCGAGATTCGCGTCGCGCGCCGAGCGGCCGAGGAATCGCTGGCGGACCTGTTCCGCTGTGATGGGGTAGCCATGGCGCGTCAGCACCTCGGCATGGACGCGGCAGGAAATCACCTCGCTGTCGACCAGCACGCCGTCGCAGTCAAAGATGACAAGATCGTAATGTTTGGAATAGCTCAAGCGCCGTCGTCGTCCAGCGGGACGCAATAAAGCTCCAGCCGGTGGTCCACCAGCTTGTAGCCGAGCTTGCGGGCGATCTCGGCTTGCAGCTTTTCGATCTGGTCGGAGGTGAACTCGATCACCTGTCCGTCGCGCAGATTGATGAGGTGGTCGTGATGATTGTCCGGCACCGGCTCGTAGCGGGCACGGCCCTCGCGGAAATCGTGACGTTCGATGATGCCGGCATCTTCGAACAGCTTAACGGTGCGATAAACCGTTGAAATCGAGATCTTGTCGTCGACAGCGACGCAGCGCCGATAGAGTTCCTCGACATCCGGATGGTCGGCGGTTTCAGCCAGCACGCGCGCAATCACGCGGCGTTGCTCGGTCATGCGCATGCCGGTTGCAGCGCAGCGCGTCTCGATGTCCGTCGGATGTTGAGAGGGAACGGATTTCAGGGCTGTCATGATCTTATTTTGCCACCGTGCGCCGACTACGACAAGTCGCGCTTCATTACTAATGCGTTCAATTGCTCGCCGCCGGCATCCTTGTAATATCGTTCGCGGTGCCCGACGGTCTGGAATCCGGCCCGTTCGTAGAGCGCGCGCGCCGGGCGGTTGTTTTCCTCAACCTCCAGAAACACGGTCTTGAGGCCGTGGCCGGCGAGGTATCCAAGGTGTGTGCGCAGCAGATCGCGCGACAACCCGCGCCCGCGATATTTTGCGTCGATCGCGACTGACAGGATTTCCGCTTCATCCGCCGCGATGCGCGAAATGATGAAGCCCGCCATGTGTCCGCCGAGCCGCAGGCGATGGGCGAGTATATTGCGCTCGGATAGCATCTGCTCGAATTCGCCGGTACCCCAGCCGCGATGAAACGAGGCGCGATGCAGTGCGGACAGCGCCGATGCATCGCGTAATGTCGCGGGCTCGATCGCCCGCGTCGTGGTCGATGCCCGCGGCATGATGCGGGCAGCGAGATCGGACAGCCACGTCGCCATCAGCTTCGCGGCTCCGCGGCCCACTCCGACTTCGGCTTCGCGTCCGGCGCGCGCAAATAAAATGGCTTCGGCAATGCGGATGCGGGATCGGCCAGAGCACCGCCCCACGCCACCCAGGCGATGTCGGGTGCGGGCTGCGGGTCGACCAAAACCGGCTTTTCCGCCTGCGGGGGCCAGCGGTCGGCGATGATCTGTGCGGCATTGCCGACGATGCGCAAGGGGCCGAAACGCGCCGCGTCGAATGTCTCGTCGATCGGCGCCACGGTCGGATTCACCAGCGTCGATCCGTTACCCGTCACCACCTGATAATATACATGGTCATGACGAGCATCGATTGCGGCCAGAATCGCAGTGTCATGCTGTTCGCTGACCTGCGGCGCAGCATAGGCCGTCAGAGTCGTCAGTCCCACCACCTCCTTGCCGGCAGCCAGCGCCAGTCCGCGTGCCGCCGAGATACCGACGCGCAGGCCGGTAAAGCTGCCCGGCCCGGTGGTCACGGCGATGCGATCGAGCGCGTCGAAGCCTGCACCGAACTGCGCCATCACCCGCGCGATCAGCGGCATCAGCGCTTCAGCGTGGCCGCGCTTCATCGGCAGGGCTTCCTGCGCGAGGAATTTTCGCGTTCGGGTATCCAGCACCGCGGCGGCGCAGGAATCCAGCGCTGTATCGATTGCGAGAACAAGCATTCAAAAAAGCCAGCAGCCGCTAAAGCCCACCGCTTCCGACAGAATCAGAAGCGACGTTTTAGGTTTTTGTTTTGACGCGTTTTCTTCACGCGAACCGGTCCCCACTTCGCTTGACAACGCTATCTTCCGGCAACCTGCCGTCGAAACGCAAAAGGGGCAAGCGTTATGGCGCCTGCCCCCGCGAATTTCGGCCGATTTGGATCGGTCAGGCCATTTCCATCGGGCGAACCTCGACGACATCCGGCACGAAATGCTTGAGCAGGTTCTGGATACCGTGCTTCAGGGTCGCGGTGGACGACGGACAGCCGGCGCAGGAGCCCTTCATGTCGAGAAAGACGATACCGTCCTTGAAGCCGCGGAAGGTGATGTCGCCGCCGTCATTGGCGACCGCGGGACGAACGCGCGTCTCGATCAGGTCCTTGATGATGGCGACCGTTTCGGCGTCAGCCTCGTTGAAAAATTCCTCGGCGCTTGCGGTGTGTCCTTCGTCGCCATCCGCCAGCAGCGGCGCGCCGGACATGTAGTGTTCCATGATGACGCCAAGAATGGCCGGCTTCAGATGCTGCCAGTCGCTGTCGTCGCGGGTCACAGTCACGAAGTCGTAGCCGTAGAACACGCCGGTAACGCCGGGAATGTCGAATAGCTTGGCGGCCAGCGGTGAACGCTGGGCGGCGTCACGGTCGGTGAATTCCATGGTGCCGTTGTCGAGCACGGTTCGCCCGGGAATAAACTTCAGGGTCGCGGGATTTGGGGTCGCTTCGGTCTGGATGAACATAATGATCTCCGGCTCATCGCCGGTTCAAGGCCGGCGTGTTCGGGATTGAACAGGGCTCCTTTAGCAGATGGCGAGGCCAAAAGCACGAATCAAGAGCCTCAAAGCCACCTGTTCCCGGCAGCCCGGAGAGGGCCTTGAATACCGTCGCTATGAGAGCCCGTCGATGTCCTCGTCGGTCAGATTGCCGGGGATGACGGTGAGCGGGATCGGAAAGTTGCCGGCGGTTCGCGCCAATGTCGTGATGATCGGGCCGGGACCCTCGGCACCCACGGCGGCGGCCAGCACCAGCATCGAAATGTCGACATCCTTGTCGATGACGTCGAGAATCTCCTTGCCCGGATCGCCTTCACGGATAACCCGCTCCGGCGTAATCGCGGCGATGCCGTTGGCGCGGCCCGAGGCGCGGTCGAGCGCCGCGTTCGCGCTTTCCTCGGCTTCCGCGCGCATGATGTCGGCGACGCCGAGCCATTGCTGGTTGCGGTCTTCGGTTTCGATCACGCGCAGCATCACCACGCCACCGCCGATGCGCACCGCCCAGCGGCTTGCATAATACACCGCGCGATCGCATTCCGGAGTGTCGTCAACGATCACGAGACATTTTGGCTTGTGCCCCGACTCGTAACTTCGCCGTTTGGTGCTCATGCATCCCCTGGTGCTGAAACGAACCGGGCCTCATGCTGCCACGATGCACGTGCCAACGACAAGCCGCGAAAAGTGCTTGCAGTTGAATTCAATTGTGCCGTGGAACAAGCCGCTGCATTGCACGGCGGCCGCTCGCGCGGACTCATTTCGCGCGAATGAATCCGACGATGTCCTTCACCGCATTCATGGTTTCGGATGCAATGACGTTCGCACGCGACGCACCATCGGTCAGCACCGAATCGACATAGGCCGGATCCTGCGTCAGTTTTTTCATCTCGGCACCGATCGGGCCGAGCTTGTCGACGGCGAGATCGACTAATGCCGATTTGAAGCCGGAGAACTGTCCGCCGCCGAAATCGCGCAACACGTCCGTCTTGGCCTTGCCTGCGAGCGCGGCGTAGATGCCGACGAGATTGTCGGCTTCCGGACGCGTCTCGAGACCTTTTTCTTCCGATGGCAGTGGCTCCGGATCGGTTTTGGCCTTGCGGATTTTCTGCGCGATGCCGTCGGCGTCGTCAGTCAGGTTGATCCGCGAATAATCCGAAGGATCGGACTTCGACATCTTCTTGGTGCCGTCACGCAGCGACATCACGCGCGTCGCCGGGCCGGTGATCAGAGGCTCGGGTTGCGGGAAGAACTTGTCGTTGAAGCCGTGCGCGCCGATCGATTCCGAAAAATCGTTGTTGAATTTCTGCGCGATGTCGCGCGCCAGTTCGAGGTGCTGCTTCTGATCCTCACCGACCGGAACGTGGGTCGCGCGATAGACCAGAATGTCAGCCGCCATCAGGTTCGGATACGCATAGAGGCCGACGGAGGCGTTCTCGCGATCCTTGCCGGCCTTCTCCTTGAACTGGGTCATGCGGTTGAGCCAGCCGAGACGCGCGACGCAGTTGAACACCCAGGCGAGTTCGGCGTGGGCCGACACCTGGCTCTGATTGAAGACGATATGCTTCTTGGGGTCGATGCCGGCGGCGATGAAGGCTGCCGTCACTTCGCGGATGTTGCGCGTCAGTTCCGCCGGGTCCTGCCAGACCGTGATCGCGTGCATATCCACCACGCAATAGATGCAGTTGTGGGTGTCCTGCAGCTTCACGAAATTCACGATGGCGCCGAGATAGTTGCCGAGGTGAAGATTGCCCGTCGGCTGGACGCCTGAAAAAACCCGCTCGATCGTCATGTCTGCTGTCCCTTGAGGGAAATCCGATTGGTACGGCCGGTGCCGTGCCGGTGACTTGCCACGCGCGCTTTATCCGCGCAAGTCGCCGATCGCCTTGGTCCAGCGCACCACGCCGAACAGCTCCAGCAGCAGCGCATAGAACGAGATCCCGCCGGCGATAAGCCCGCCGAGAATAAAGAGCTGCGCGACGAGATCGGCCTGCGCGGTGACCGGGGAGACGAAGGTATTCGCAAGCGCCAGGGCGGCGCCCATTGTCGCGGCCGAAAATACGATACGCGGCAGCCGCCGGCGCGCCACGGCATCGAAGGAAAAGCCGAAGGTCGAAGCACCATTCCTGAGCAGCAGTGCTGCGCTGAACCAGCTTGCCAGCGCAATACTGGCGGCGACGCCGTTGGCGCCGAAGCGCGAACCGAGTATCGACGCCGCAACAACCGCGACCGCGACGCCGGCCAGCGTCGCGACCAGCGGCGTCATGGTGTTGTCGCGCGCGAAGAAAGCAGGCGCCAGCGTCTTGACCAGCACATGGGCCGGCAGGCCGAGCGCCAGCATCGCCAGTGCCGCCGCTGTGGATCTGGTATCGCTGGCGGTGAACGCGCCGTGTTCGAACAGCACCCGGACGATCATCTCGCCGAGTGCCATCAGGCCGAGGGTCGCAGGCAGGGCGAGGCCGATCGCAAGCTCCAGTCCGCGCGACTCGGTCTGCACCAGCGCATCCTTGTCACGGTCGTGGACCGCGCGGGTCATCGTCGGCACCAGAACGGTACCCATCGCGACACCGACGACGCCGACCGGCAATTCGATCAGGCGGTTGGCGAAATACAGCCATGACACGGCGGCGGGCGATGATGACGCGATGATCGCACCGGCGACGATCAGCAATTGCGGTCCGGAATTGGCGATCATGCCGGGCACTGCCTTGCGCAAAAAGCCGCGCATGTCAGCGTCGAACGCGATCCGCAGCGGCGAGGCGAGGCCGTCGCGGCGCGGCCGGCGCTGGATCAGGATGAGGGTTTGCAGGCAACCGGCGACACCCACTGTGCCGGCGATGACGTGCGATGCGAATGTTGCATCGTGCGGCCATATCATCAGGCCGATCATGGCGCCGATCAAAACGATATTGAAAAGCACGGGCGAGAAAGCGCTGAGCGTGAAGCGATGCTCGGCGTTCAGCACGCCCATCATCACCGAGACCGGGGCGACGAAAGCGAAATAAGGCAGCATCAATCGGGCGTCGGTGACAGCGAGATCCAGTGTCGGCTGACCATTGAATCCCGGTGCCAGCAGCGTCACGACCAGCGGCATCAACAGGCCGAGAATCGCGCCGATCGCCACCAGGATCAATGTGAGTGTTCCCATCACACGCCCGGCGAAGGCTGCTGCGGCGCTCTGACCGTCGGCTTCGCGAACCCGCAGATAGCCGGGTACCAGAGCGGCGTTCAGCGCGCCTTCGGCGAGCATCCGCCGTGCGACATTAATGAACTGAAATGCGACCAGAAAAGCGTCCGCGATGGCACCGGCACCGAGCAATGCGGCAATCAGCGCGTCGCGCACGAATCCCAGGATTCGCGAGGTCAGCGTGCCGGACGAGACGGTGACGAGATGGCGGATCATGGTCGAATTCTGATGTGGCTGCGCTTGCTGGCGAACGGTGGAACGTGATACGCCGCCGGACCACAAGAGCTAGCAGGATTATTGTGAATGACCACTGCAAAATATGATGTTCTCGGCATCGGCAACGCCATCTTCGACGTTCTGGTCCGGACGGAGGACGATTTCCTGCGAGCCCACGGCATGGACAAGGGCTCCATGGCGCTGATCGATGAAGCGCGCGCGGCAGCGATTTACAAGGCGATGGGACCGGCCACGGAAATCTCCGGTGGGTCGGCGGCGAACACTATTGTCGGCGTCGCTGATTTCGGTGCGCGGGCTGCCTATGTCGGCAAGGTCAAGGACGATCAGATCGGCCGCCTGTACATGCACGATATTCGCGCCGCCAAGGTGGCGTTCGATACAGCGGCAGCGGCAGGTGGTCCGGCCACCGGGTGTTCGTACATTCTGGTCACGCCTGACGGTGAGCGCACCATGAACACCTATCTCGGCGCGGCGCAGGATTTGTCGCCGAACGACATCGACCCGGCGCAGATCGCGGCCTCGTCTTTTGTTTATCTCGAAGGCTACCTGTGGGATCCGAAGGATGCCAAGGATGCGTTCCTCAAGGCGTCGAAAATCGCGCATGACAACGGACGCACTGTCGCGTTGACCTTGTCGGACGCGTTCTGCGTCGGTCGCTATCGCGGCGAGTTTCTCGATCTGATCCGCAGCAAGACCGTCGACCTCGTGTTCGCCAATGAAGCCGAACTGCAGTCGCTTTACGAAACCGATGATTTCGACAAGGCGCTGGTTCAGTTGCGCAACGATGCCAAGCTCGCCGTGGTCACGCGCAGTGAAAAGGGTTGTGTCGTGGCATCAGGCGACAGCACCATCGCAGTACCGGCATTCCCGGTGACGAAGGTGGTCGATACCACGGGTGCGGGCGATCTGTTCGCGGCCGGGTTCCTGTTCGGACTGGTGCGCGGTGTTAACCATGAACAGGCCGGGCGTCTTGGCGTGCTGGCGGCTGCCGAGATCATCCAGCATCTTGGCGCACGTCCCCAGACGTCGCTGAAAGCTCTTGCGCAGAAGCATGGATTGCCGGTCTAGCACTGCATTCCGGTCACGCCGGATTGACTTGAACCGGTCGTAGGTCGCCGCCATATCAACGGGAACAAACTCGGCCCTCTCGCGTTGCGATGGTTGCGGTTGATGTTTTTTGATCAGATTTGGAATATATCGAGGGTACAATGATTACCACCTGGGGCGAGTGGAAGCGCTATCCCAAAGCGGTGCGCGGTGAAAAGCTCGAAGCTCCGATCGGTCCCGGCATTTACGAAGTCAGATATGCCTCGACGGGTGCGCTGTTTGCGTTTGGCGCTGTCGACAACATTGCCCACGCGCTCTCGCAGCTCTCTACCGGTTCGCGATCGTTGAGTTCGTTCTTCATTCGCCGTGCGCCGGCCGAGTTGCCGGATCTGGAGTATCGCACCTGCGCGACAGCGACCAGGGCCGATGCCCGGATCGCAGAAGAGCGCATGATCGGCCGTCGCGAGGCCTACATGAAGGGCGCGGCCTGATCGTTTGCCGTTTATCCCGCGCTGTTGGTGTTCAGCACGTGCGGCTTGATGCGCAGCATCTTGCGGATACTTGAGGCTGCGGCAACGGTGCCCTTTTCCGCAAACGCCTCGTGATTGCTTTCGATGTCATCGAGCGCATAAAGATAGTTCACCATTAGTCCGTGGGACTGCTGCATCGCCTTGGCGGACGTATCTCCGAGGAAATTCAGCCGTTCGAGCCGAGCGCCGTTGCCGAGGTGGAATCGGGCCACGGGGTCGAGCAGCCGGCCGCGCGAATTTCGGGCCTCCACCAGATAGTGGGCCGCCGCCGCCAGCAGCACCGGGCGCACCTTTTCGGTCATTTCCGCATCCTCGAACCAGCCGGGCTGATCGATCAGCGCCAGCACATCCTTGTCGTTGGCGTCGAGAACGGTGGATTCGTCCGCGGCGCGCTCGCGCTTCAGCCAGTTGGCGAAGCCGGGCACCGGCGACAGCGTGACGAATGTATTCAGGTCCGGCAGTTCGCGCTTGAGGTCCTCGACCACCTGCTTGATCAGGAAATTGCCGAAGGAAATGCCGCCGAGCCCGCGCTGGGTGTTGGAGATCGAATAGAACACCGCAGTGGTCGCCTGCGATGCCATGATCGGCGCGCGGTCCATTTCGAGCAGCGGCGCGATCGCCGCCGGAATCTCCTTTGTCAACGCGACCTCGACGAAGATCAGCGGCTCGTCGACGAGTTGCGGATGAAAGAAACCGTAGCAGCGCCGATCCGGCGGCGCGAGACGGTTACGCAGATCGTCCCAGTTCTTGATGGCATGAACAGCCTCATAGCGGATGATCTTCTCGAGGATGTTCGCCGGTGTCGTCCAGTCGATCCGCTGCAGCACCAGAAAGCCGCGATTGAACCACGACGCGAACAGGTGCACGAAGTCGCTGTCGACGGGCTGCAACTGCGGATATTCGGACATGTTGCTGAGCAGCGCTTCACGCATCCGCACCAGCGCGGCGGTGCCGCCCGGCGCAAGGTTGAGGCGGCGGATCAGTTCCTGCCGCCGCGGTTCGGCGGCCTCATGCAGGGCGTTGATGGTCTCGGCGCTGAAGCCGTTGGTGCGGACTGCGTCCATGGCTTCTTCGACCAGCTTTTGATCCGGCCCGAACAAATCCGCGAGCGCCTTGAGGAAGGCCAGCCGTTCCGTCTGCGACGCGGCCGCGTAGCCGGCGAGGAGCGTCTGGGCCAGCGCCACGCCGGTTGCTTCGCCGCGACGCGACAACAGCGTTTCACCGAGCTCGATCATCTCGTTTTCGGACAGTGCCCCGGTCGGCGATCCGCTGCGCCCGAGCATCAGCAGGCTGCGGCCGCGTTCGGTCAGCGTGTTGAGCAGGTTGCTCAGGAAGGCCGGCGCGCGTTCAAATCCCAAGGTCGCCATCGTGATCCTCAACTCCTGACAGAACCCGTTGCCGGGCGGCAATTGCGATATTCAACATAAGCGCGAACATCATTCGGGCAATGGAATGAATTCCGTTTCGTCCGGCACATGGGCGAAGCGGCCGGCTTTCCAGTCCTGCTTGGCCTGTTCGATGCGTTCCTTGCTCGACGATACGAAATTCCACCAGATGTGGCGCGGCCCTTCAAGCGCGTCGCCGCCGAGAAACATCATGCGCGCGGCACGGATCGCGGTAATCGTGATGCGATCGCCGGGACGAAAGATCAGGAGACGCGGTCCTTCGAACCGTTCACCGGCGATCTGCACTTCGCCGTCGACCACATAGACAGCACGTTCCTCGTGATCGGTGTCGAGCGGGACTTTCATGCCGGCGTCGAGGCTGACTTCGACATAGAACCACGGTGAAACCATCTCGACCGGCGACGCCGCGCCGAAAGCGGAGCCGGCGATGATACGCGCCTTGAATCCGGTGTCGGTGACGGTTGGCAGGCGGGCGGCATCGTAATGCTGAAACGACGGCGCGATTTCCTCACGTCCTGCCGGCAGGGCGACCCAGCTTTGCAGGCCCAGCATCTGCTGCCCGTTCGTACGCTGCACGTCGGGGGTGCGTTCGGAGTGCGCGATGCCGCGCCCAGCGGTCATGAGATTCATCGCACCGGGCTGGATTTCCTGAATGTTGCCCTCGCTATCGCGGTGCATGATGCTGCCGTCGAACAGATAGGTCACCGTGGCGAGCCCGATATGCGGATGCGGGCGCACATCCATGCCTTGTCCGGCGATGAACTGCACCGGGCCGAAGTGATCGAAAAAGATGAATGGCCCCACCATCTGGCGCTTGCCGTGGGGGAGGGCGCGGCGGACGGCGAAGCCGTCGCCAAGATCGCGGGTGCGCGGCACGATGACGAGTTCGAGCGCGTCGCAGGACTGCGGGTCGCCGAGGATCGGATCGTTGGATGGCATCCAGCTCATGGTGTCGCTCCGTCGTCTGGTCGAGCGAACTATACACCGATCCCGATGACGTGCGAATTGAACGAACGCCGCAGACGCGCAGTCCCGAAATACCGGTCAGGAGGGTCTGTTGTTACTGCCGCGCGAGCCGGATCGCGGAATCGGCACGGTCATGCCGTTCCAGTGACAGGATCGCGTCGGCGAAGCGCTCGGCGCGATCTTTCAGCACCGGGCGGGCAAGCTGCAAAAATTTCTGCCGCATGGCCTGCGCGTCCGGGAACGATGACGGCTCGCCGGACGGATCGGGAACGAGGCGCTCGATCGGTCCGTCGCCGCTGACGATGCTGACGCGCGCGCCGAACGGATGGCGCCGTCCGGTCTCGAGCCGGTCGTCCTGCACCACGTCGATCTTGTCAGACAGCGCCTCGATCGCCGGATCGCCAAGCCGCTTGTAGTCGTCCCAGCCGAAACTGCCCTGGTCGAGCGCTAGCGCGCCGGTGAAGAACATCGAGAACTGGCCGCCGACGACGTTTTTCGGGTGACGCTTGGTGGCGGGATCTCCGGTCAGCGTGATGCCGTTGCGGTGCAGTCCGATCTCGACGCGCTTGATGTTCTCCGGCGTGAGATTGTGCTCGCGGCGCATGGCGATCAGAGCGTCGATCGCGGCATGGGTGTAGCGGCAGCTCGGATAGGGTTTGACGCCGATCTTCATGGTTTCATAGACACTGCCGAGGTCCGCCGTCGCTTTCGCCGGATGGGCGTTGTCACTGTAGCCGACTAGCAAACCATGCTTGCCCTCGACGGCCTCGCTCGAGCCGATGAAGCCTTCGCGGGCCAGTGATGCCGCGACCACGCCGTTCATGGCGGCGGCGCCGACCTGATAGCGCTTGTTCCAGGCGCCGTTGACAAGAAACTGCAGCGATCCCGCCGCCTGGCTGCCCGAGACGCCAAACGCTGCGGCAATCTGGTCCGCCGACAGGCCGAACAGCTTGCCGGCGGCGGCGGCGGCTCCGAAAGTACCTGCAGTCGCGGTGGGATGAAAGCCGCGCGCATAATGGGAGGTGGGGTCGAGCGCATTGCCGAGCCGGCAGCACACTTCGTAACCGGCGACGATGGCGGTCAGCACATCGCGGCCGCTGGCGCCGGTCATTTCCCCCGCGGCGAAGGCGGCCGGTACCACAGGCGCGCTGGGATGCAGCGACGAGTCGGCGTGGGTGTCGTCGAAATCGAGCGAATGGCCGAGCGCGCCGTTGAGCAGCGCAGCGACCGCAGGCGTGTAGGTGCGGGTATCGCCACAAACAGTCGAGTCGCCTTGGCCGTCGAGGCCCAGCGTCTTGAGCATGGCGACGATTGACGGCGTGGAATCGGCCTCGCTGCGGGCGCGCACCGCGCTGCCGAGAAAATCGAGCGTCAGCGTCTTGGCGCGCTCCAGGACTTCGGCCGGAATGTCGTCGTATTTGAGATTTGCGACATAGGAGGCGAGCGTCGCAGTTTCGTTTGCCATGGCTGTGGTTCCTTGCAAGCAGGCCGCAGGCTATGCGTTGTGCGCGTTGCGTTCAAGTCGCGGTCGTTGCATGGCGGTATCGCGATTGCATGGCCGGCGACAGAACCAGTCGCGCGGTTGTGAATAAATCATAGCTGAATAAAGGATGCTTGGCGTGAGCCGTGCAGCGCCACTATGGTCAGCGCCCGTTCACTGATTCCGAGACAGGCATGGCATCCGACGTTACACGTATTGCAGCACTTATCGCCGCCGAGATTGGCGCGCGTCCCGATCAGGCCAAGGTTGCCATCACGCTGCTGGATGAAGGCGCGACCGTTCCCTTCATCGCGCGCTACCGCAAGGAGATGACCGGCGGACTGGACGACTGCCAGCTTCGGTCGCTGTCCGAGCGGCTGGTGTATCTGCGCGGGCTCGATGCGCGCCGTGAAACGATTCTCGGTTCGATCCGTGAGCAGGGCAAGTTGACGGCGGAGCTTGAGACAGCGCTCGCGGGTGCTGCGACCATGGCGGAACTGGAAGACATTTATCTGCCGTACAAGCCGAAGCGGCGGACCAAGGCCGAGATCGCACGCGAGCGTGGATTGGGCCCGCTTGCGGAGACAATTCTCGGCGACAGGGCCGCTGTCCCGGCGGAGTTGGCGAAGGCCTATGTCACGGATGAGGTGAAGGACGAGAAGACGGCTCTTGATGGCGCCCGCGACATCCTGGCCGAACAGTTCTCCGAAAACGCCGATCTGGTCGGACGACTGCGGAGCTACATGAAAGAGCACGCGGTGCTTCGCTCCAAGCTGATTGAGGGCAAGGCGGAAGCTGGTGCGAAGTTTTCCGATTACTTCGACCATGTCGAGCGCTGGACCAATGTTCCCAGCCATCGCGCGCTGGCGATGCTGCGCGGGCGCAATGAAGATCTGCTGACGCTCGACATCGAGGTCGATGCGGATGACAAGTCGCCGGTCAAGCCGGCTGCGCGCATGATCGCCGAAGCCTATCAGATCGGTCGCGATCTCCCCGGAGATCAATGGCTGATGGAGGTCGCAAGCTGGGCCTGGCGCGTAAAGCTCTCGCTGCATTTGATGCTCGACCTGATGCGCGATCTGCGCGAACGGGCGGAAGAAGAGGCGATCAGGGTCTTCGCGCGTAACCTGAACGATCTGTTGCTGGCAGCGCCAGCCGGCTCGCGGCCGACGATGGGGCTCGATCCGGGCATCCGCACCGGCGTCAAGGTCGCGGTGGTCGACGGCACCGGGAAGCTGGTGACGACCACGACCGTCTATCCGTTCCCGCCACGCAATGATGTGCGCGGGACGGCTGCGGAGCTGGCCTCGCTGATCCGCAAGCATGGTGTCGAACTGGTCGCCATCGGCAACGGCACCGGCAGCCGCGAGACCGAAAAGCTGGTCACGGAGATGCTGTCGGACATGCCGGCTCCCAAGCCCCTGAAAGTCATCGTCTCGGAAGCCGGCGCGTCGGTATATTCGGCATCGGCAACGGCGGCGGCCGAATTTCCCGATCTGGATGTGTCGTTGCGCGGCGCAGTCTCGATCGCGCGGCGCTTGCAGGATCCACTCGCTGAACTGGTGAAGATCGAACCGAAGTCGATCGGTGTGGGACAGTACCAGCACGACGTCGATCAATATCGCCTCGCCCGCTCACTCGATGCGGTGGTGGAGGATGCGGTGAACGCTGTCGGCGTGGACCTCAACATGGCGTCGGCACCGCTGCTGGCCCGTGTCTCGGGTCTCGGTGGCTCGTTGGCAGAGGCGATCGTCGCGCATCGCAACGCCAACGGTCCGTTTTCGAGCCGGAAGGATTTGCTGAAAGTCGCGCGGCTCGGTCAACGGACGTTCGAGCAATGCGCCGGGTTCTTGCGGATTCCGAACGGAAGCGAGCCGCTCGATGCCTCGGCGGTTCACCCCGAAGCCTATGGCGTGGCGAGGAAGATCGTTGCCGCATGCGGCCGCGACGTTCGTACATTGATGAGCGACAGCGCGGCACTGAAGGCGCTCGATCCGCGTGTGTTCGTCGATGAACGGTTTGGGTTGCCGACAGTGCGGGACATTCTTGTCGAACTCGAAAAGCCCGGGCGCGATCCGCGCCCGGCGTTCCGCACCGCGACGTTCGCCGAGGGTATCGATGACATCAAGGATCTGAAGCCGGGCATGATGCTGGAAGGCACGGTCACGAACGTCGCCGCGTTCGGTGCGTTCGTTGACATCGGCGTTCATCAGGACGGATTGGTTCACGTCTCCCAGCTGGCGGATCGCTTCGTGAAGGATGCGCATGAGGTGGTGAAGGCCGGCGACGTGGTGAAGGTCCGGGTGGTCGATGTGGACATCAAGCGCAAGCGGATCGGCCTGTCCATGCGCAAGGATGGCGATGGCGGCGTCAAGGCGCCGCAGCGGGAAAGCCGGCCGGCGCGTGATGACACGCCTCGCGGCGGACGCGGGACGGCCGCGCGAAGCACTGCGTCTCAAGGTGCATTTGCCTCCGCGTTCGCCGACGCGCTCAGGCGAAAATAGGCTGAGTACAGCGGATCGTGTGGAGCGCGGCACGCAACGTGCCGTGCCTCACACGTCGACGTTGGCGTCCAGTGAGTTGTCCTGGATGAACTCGCGGCGCGGTTCGACGACGTCGCCCATCAGCTTGGTGAAGATGTCGTCGGCGGCGTCGACTTCGCGAATCTTGACCTGCAGCAGCGAGCGGGCATTGACGTCGAGGGTGGTCTCCCACAACTGCTGCGGGTTCATTTCGCCGAGGCCTTTGTAGCGCTGAAGCGCCACGCCCTTGCGGCCGGCATCCGTCACCGCCTCGAACAGGCTGACGGGACCGTGGATCGGCGTTTCGCTGTCCTTGCGGCGAAGCATGCCGGGGCGCGGATAGGTCTCCTGCAGCGCTGCTGCGTATTCGTCGAGCTTGCGGGCTTCGGCGGAGCCCAGCAGCGCGTCGTCGATCACCGCGACATCCTTGACCCCGCGCACCGTGCGCTCGAACTGGAAACCCTCGCCTTCGACGAACCGGCCGACCCAGCCGCGCTCGACCTCGTCGGCCAGCGCATCGAGGCGTTTGGCGATGTAGTCCGCTGCGGCGGTCGCGGTCTCGAGACTGCTGGTGACGCGGGGATTGAGCACGCCGGCGATCGCCGCCTGCTCGATGACGCTGCGGTTGTAGCGGCTGTGAAGATTGTGGAGCGAGCTACGGATAATGCGCGCATCCTCGACCAGCGCCAGCAGGTCGCGCCCGCGGCGGTCCTCGCCGGTCGACAGTTTGAGAACACAGTCGTCGAGACCGGTCTCGATCAGATATTCCTCCAGAGCCCGTTCATCCTTGAGGTATTGCTCGGACTTGCCGCGTGCGACCTTGTAGAGCGGCGGCTGGGCGATGTAGAGGTGCCCCGCCTCGATCATCTGCGGCATCTGGCGAAAGAAGAACGTCAGCAGCAGCGTTCGGATATGGGCGCCGTCGACGTCGGCGTCGGTCATCACGATGATCTTGTGATAGCGCAATTTCGAGAGGTCGAAATCCTCGCGCCCGATACCGGTGCCGAGCGCGGTGATCAGCGTGCCGATCTGTTCGGACGACAGCATCTTGTCGAAGCGCGCGCGCTCGACGTTGAGGATCTTGCCGCGCAGCGGCAGCACCGCCTGGAACTCACGGTTGCGGCCCTGCTTGGCGGAGCCGCCGGCGGAGTCACCCTCGACGATGAACAGTTCGGACTTCGCCGGATCGCGTTCCTGACAGTCGGCGAGCTTGCCGGGCAGGGAGGCGATGTCGAGCGCACCCTTGCGGCGGGTGAGATCGCGGGCCTTGCGCGCGGCTTCGCGCGCGGCGGCGGCTTCGATCACCTTGCCGACAATGGTCTTGGCTTCGGACGGATGTTCCTCGAACCATGCCGACAGCGCGGCATTGAGCACGTTCTCCACCACGGGCCGCACTTCGGAGGAGACCAGCTTGTCCTTGGTCTGCGACGAGAACTTCGGATCCGGCACCTTCACCGACAGCACGGCGGTCAGGCCTTCGCGGCAATCGTCGCCGGTCAGGGCGACCTTTTCCTTCTTGGCGATGGTTTCGGCATAGCCGGTGACCTGACGCGTCAGCGCGCCGCGGAAGCCGGCCAGATGGGTGCCGCCGTCACGTTGTGGAATGTTGTTGGTGAAGCACAGCACGTTCTCGTGGTAGCTGTCGTTCCACCACATCGCGACTTCGACGCTGATGCCGTTCTGCTCGGCGCGCATGACGATCGGCTCAGGCACCACCGGCTTCTTGTTGCGGTCGAGATATTTGACGAACGCTTCGACGCCGCCCTCGTAGTGCAGCTCTTCGCGCTGCTCGACGGCATGACGCATGTCGGACAGCACGATGTTGACGCCGGAATTCAGGAATGCCAGTTCGCGCAGACGGTGTTCGAGCGTCGCGAAATCGTATTCGACGTTCGTGAACGTCTCGGTCGAAGCAAGAAAAGTCACTTCGGTGCCGCGCTTGCCGCCGGAGTCGCCGACCACTTCCAGCGGTGCCACCGCGTCGCCGTGCTTGAACTGGATGTAGTGTTCCTTGCCGCCGCGCCAGATACGCAGATCGAGCCTGCTCGACAATGCATTGACGACCGACACGCCGACGCCGTGCAGACCGCCGGAGACCTTGTAAGAATTCTGGTCGAACTTTCCGCCGGCATGAAGCTGGGTCATGATGACCTCGGCTGCCGAAATGCCTTCGCCCTTGTGAATGTCGGTCGGGATGCCGCGGCCGTCGTCGCGCACCGTTACCGATCCGTCGGGATTGAGCACCACTTCAACCGCGGTCGCATGACCGGCCAGCGCCTCGTCGATGGCATTGTCGACCACTTCGTAGACCATGTGATGCAGACCGGAGCCGTCATCGGTGTCGCCGATATACATGCCCGGACGCTTGCGCACGGCGTCGAGACCCTTGAGGACCCGGATCGATTCAGCGCCGTATTCCGCACCAGAAGAGGACACTGGTTCGGCGGTCGGCAGCCGGGCTGGTTCAGTCATGGATGAGCCTTCGTGGAGTGGTCGAATCAGGCTGCAAAAATTGCGCCCTCACATGTCAATTTGTGCCATGAAATCGGGTAGCCGCATAGGATAAACTGGCACCCGGCAACATGTTGAATAAATGGGATTTTTTAGCTCTTTTTCAAGTCCGCCGAGAGCCCTTTTTCAGGCTGTGGAAAAGCCTGATTCGTGAACCTCCGGAAGGCCGGGTTTGGGTCCGGCGGACGGATCGTTTCAGCCTCGGGGACGACCGGAAATTTGACCAGCCGCGACGTCGAAAATCTCCGCGTTCGCGCCGACCTCAGCAAATGCCGCAGGATCCGCGCCGGTCATCCAGACCTGCGCGCCGAGTCTGGCGAGTTCCTCGAACAGTGCCGCGCGCCGCCCCGGATCGAGATGTGCGATCACCTCGTCCAGCAACAGTAGCGGCGTGATGCCGGTCATGTCGGCGACGAGACTGGCATGGGCGAGCACAAGGCCGATCAGCAGCGCTTTCTGCTCGCCGGTCGAGGCATCCTTCGCCGGCATGTTCTTCGGCGCGTAGACGACCTGAAGATCAGTAAGATGCGGACCGTTGAGGGTGCGGCCGGCGGCGGCGTCCTTGGCGCGGCTATCGCGCAGGATGTCGCGGTAGCGATCTTCGACCACGGTGGCGGTCTCGGTCATCAGTGCATTTTCCATCCAGCCGTCGAGCGCGATCGCGGCCGAGGGGAACGCTGAGGTTGCTCCGCGCGATGTCAACGCTGCCGCCAGCCGTTGCAGGGTCTGCCCGCGCTGGGCCGCAACCGCGACCGCGAGTTCCGCAGTCTCCCGCTCGATCGCCTCAAGCCAGTGCGCGTCGTAGTCGCGGTCCTCGAGCAGGCGGTTGCGCGAGCGTAACGAGCGATCGAGCGCCGACACGCGCCCGGAGTGATGGCTGTCGATCGCCAGCACCAGACGGTCGAAAAAGCGCCGCCGCTCGGATGCTGCGCCCATGAACAGGCCATCCATCGACGGTGTCAGCCACACCATGCGCAGATGATCGCCGAAAGCTGCTGACGACGACACCGGTTCGCGATCGATCCTGGCGCGGCGTCCGGTGGTGGCGCCGTTCGCGCCCGGCGCGTCGATGCCGGTGCCGAGCGTGGCGAGGCCGAACTCACCTTCGACTTCGGCGGATACCGCCCACGAGCCGTCGCCCTGAATGTCGGCGACGTCATCGAGCGTGGCGCGCCGCAGTCCGCGCCCGGGAGACAGGAAGGAAATCGCCTCCAGGCAATTGGTTTTGCCGGCGCCGTTGGCGCCGACCAGCACCACCAGATCGCCCTGCGTCTGCACGCTCGCCGCGCGATAGCTGCGGAAATGAGTGAGGCTGAGACGCCGGATGCGGGAGACGGTCATAGAGCTACTCTGTCGCCATTCCTGGCGTTAGGCCGGGCATCTGCGCCTTGTAGAACCGCAATGCACGTGACGCACCAAGACGTGGATAGCCGGGACATCGGCAAGCGAAAGCGACGCCGTTTTTCGGACGGCTATCCCCGGCCATGACGACTCTGATGCAGTCTATTTAGACCGAGACGTTCTATACCCGCATCGGCATCAGGACGTACAGCGCGCCCTTGGCGTCCTTGTCCTGCACCAGCGTCGGCGAGCCGGGGTCCGCAAGCCGCAGCACCGCGACCTCGCCCTCGATCTGGGCGGCGATATCCAGCAGATAGCGCGAGTTGAAGCCGATATCGAGCGGCTCGGAGGCGTACTCGACCTCCAGTTCTTCCGTGGCGCTGCCTGAATCCGGGTTGGTTACCGACAGCACCAGTTTGCCGGCTGACAGCGCGAGTTTCACTGCGCGGCCGCGTTCGCTGGAAATCGTCGAGACGCGATCGACCGCCGCCTCGAAATCTTTCTTGTCGACGATTAGTTCCTTATCGTTGTTCTGGGGAATGACGCGGCCGTAGTCGGGGAAGGTGCCGTCGATCAGCTTCGAGGTGAGAACAACATTGGCAATGGTGAAACGAATCTTGCCTTGCGACAGTTCGATGGTGAGTTCGGTTTCGCTGTCCTCGATCAGGCGCTGAACTTCGCCGACGGTTTTGCGCGGCACGATGACGCCCGGCATGCCGGTAGCGGTTTTCGGCAGCGGCAGGTCGATCTGTGCGAGCCGATGTCCGTCGGTGGCCACCGCGCGCAGGGTCGGGGCCTTGGCGGTGCCGGCGCTGTGCAGGTAGATGCCGTTGAGATAGTAGCGGGTTTCTTCGGTCGAGATCGCGAACTGGGTGCGGTCAATCAGCCGCTTCATGTCGGACGCGGCAAGCGCGAACGAATGCGTCATCTCGCCGGCGGCGAGATCGGGGAAATCGCTCTCGGGGAGGGTCTGCAGCGTGAAACGCGAGCGCCCGGCGCGGATCGCGAGCACCGAACGATCGCCGTCGCCTTCGAGCACGATCTGCGAGCCGTCGGGCAGTTTGCGCACGATGTCGTAGAACATGTGGGCCGGGACGGTGGTCGATCCGCCGGTCGCGACTTCCGCAGCAAGCGTTTCGGTGACTTCGAGATCGAGGTCGGTCGCCTTCAGGCTGAGGCGGGCGTTCTCGGCACGGATCAGCACGTTGCCGAGAATGGGAATGGTGTTGCGGCGTTCGACGACGCGGTGAACGTGTCCCAGAGACTTCAAGAGTTGCGCGCGCTCGACGGTCACTTTCATGGCAATTCCGCCCAATCCCGATCTGCATCACTCAATACGGCGCCTGCTCCTTTCGCAAACATGCGCCCACGGATGCGGGCGACGTGCTGGCGGGACACGCGCGATGGAAAATTCCGGGCCGCTCGAAAGGGCCCAGACGTGACACCCATCGGCTCAGCCGTCGTGGCTGCTCCGATGGGGATCGTAAGGTGACGCGGATAGCCGTCCGGCGCAAGAGTGCGCCGTCGCCGGGCGGATATTTCCCCGTGTTTTCAGCGGTTGTGGAGGCTTCGCCGGTCAGTCCTGAAGCTGGCGCTTGAGCAGCTCAACCTCGTCGGACAGTGTCAGATCCTTGGAGACGAGCGCCTCGATCTTGCGCACCGCATGCAGCACGGTGGTGTGGTCGCGGCCGCCGAACCGCCGGCCGATTTCCGGCAGCGAGCGCAACGTCAGGGTCTTGGCCAGATACATCGCGACCTGACGGGGGCGCACCACGTTAGCGGTGCGGCGCGATGACAGCAGGTCCGACCGGCTGACATTGTATTGCCGGGCCACCACCCGCTGAATGTCCTCGATCTTGACCCGCTTCGGCTCCTGCGGGCGGACCAGATCGCGCACCTCGCGTTCGGCCATTTCCAGCGTCACCGGCTGGGCATTGAGCTTGCTGTGGGCGAGCAGGCGGTTGATCGCGCCTTCGAGGTCGCGGCCGTTATGGGTAATGGCGCGCGCCAGATATTCGAGCACCGGAAGCGGCACGTCGAAGCTCGCATGATGAACCCGCGCCGCGGCGACCCGCGATTTGAGGATTTCGAGCCGCAGTTCCTCGCCGAGCGAGCCCATCTCGACCACGAGGCCACCGGCCAAACGCGAGCGGACGCGGTCGTCGAGGCTTTCGAGATCGGAGGGCGGACGATCAGCCGCGATCACTACCTGGCGGCCTGCGTCGATCAGCGCATTCAGCGTGTGGCAGAACTCGGCCTGCGTCGATTTGCCTTGCAGGAACTGGAGATCGTCGATCACCAGCACGTCGATGCCACGCAGTGCTTCCTTGAAGGCCAGCGCCGTCTGGGTCTTCAGCGCGGCGACGAAGCCGTACATGAATTTCTCGGCGGTGAGGTACAGCACCTTGCGCTCGGGGCCGGAATTGCCGGCCCAGGTTACGGCCTGCAGCAGGTGGGTTTTGCCGAGGCCTACGCCGGCATGGATATAGAGCGGGTTGAACATCACGCTGTCGCCGCGGCGGCCTTCGGCGACCTGGCGGGCGGCAGCATGGGCCAGCGTGTTGGAGCGGCCCATCACGAAACTTGCGAAGGTCAGACGCGGGTCAAGCGGCGATCCGCCGAGTGCTTCGTGGCTGGCAGAGACCGGAACGGTCGCGACTGCGCGCAGCTCCGTGGGGCCGCGGTGGTTGCCATTGTCGTTACGGCGCTCGTCCAGCGTTGCCTTGGCGTCCTTTACCGGCGCGGCGCAACGCATCGGGCTGCGCACTGTGAGGTCGATCCGGTGCACGGCTGGCAATTCGGCCTGCCAGCAGGTCAGCACGCGCTCGGCATAATGCGTCTGAATCCAGCTTTTGAGAAAACGCGTCGGCACCGACAGATGCACGCTTTCATCGCTAACGGCTTCCAGATCCATGCGCGCGAACCAGCTCGAATACACATCCTCGCCGACAGTGGAACGCAGCCGCCCCTTCACTCGTGTCCAGCGGTCCTGTTCCGTAGCTGCTGCGTTGCTTGTCATGGATGTCTAACTTTTCTGGTTGAGTTTTTGTAGTTCGATGTCGATGAAGTCGCCGCTCGCTCACTTCTGCCGACAGGCCGTCGTTCGGCGAACGCTGCCGCGGGCACTGTCGAAGGTTGTGAGGTAGGCGGTTGGGCTTAGTGGGGGTTTGGGGGAGGGCGACTTGGCGCCAAGGATGCGCGCGCACTGGCTGGCGACGATGACGTGTCGTGGTCCGCCTGGCGATCAACTGGCATAGCAACTCCCCCTCTCGCCGCGCGCAAGGCGCGGCAAGTTGTCATCGTTTGATCTGTTTCAAATACCGCGCACGCGATCCGGACAGCGCTCTGTCTCGTCCTGCGCAGCGGCTCTTGCCCCGTCCTGCCCGTCTTCATTCCATACCGCTTCCGGCGATCGACCAACTTCGTCAACTGTGCGCCCCTCCGTTGAGGCTGTGCTCGATCTTGAGCGCAGCAGCCGAGAGAATTTTCGACACAGCAATCCGCTCTCACAACCGGGTGAGTGCGAATCCGATCATCGCTTGGGAAACATCGCTAATGTGCACACCGTCGCTAATCTGCACATCCGCCCCGGTTCTCAGGTCGCTCTGACCTGACGAGCCGCGGGCGCCGCGACGACATAGAGATACACGAGGGGATATTTCTCGCAACGGGTTTGATCGCACGACGCTGCATGCCAAACCAAGTTGAGCCTGCCGCAACTGACGGGAAGGAATTTTTTGAACAGACAAGGTTTTGAATCTTCGCGTAGATTCGAAATGCCGATCAGCTGTCACAAAACCTGTAAGCACGAAAAATAAATTCACTAATCGTTTACATTCGCTCCGGCTTCGAGCCGGTTTTGCAAGTGGTGCTCGGCGCTATGTTGATAAGTGACTACCTCGCCGCGTTTTTTCCTGATCAATGAAACAGGGTAACCTGCATGTCGCATCGTTGGTGCAAGACTGCGACGCGGCCGTATGCCAAGCGCTTCCGGTGAGACAGCTTGGCGGAACATGCTATCGATTGAAGAAAGCCGTTTGTCGTCATCTCCGGCAATGCGTATTCGCCGCTCAGTCGCATAACCCGTTCGGCTTATTCCAGGAGCAGGGTCCAAAAAAGAAAAAGCCTGGCAAATGCCAGGCTGTCTCACGTTCCGGATGCTGCTGCCGAGTTACTTGGCGAGCTTCGCGATCTGATGGGTCAGACGCGATACCTTCCGGCTCGCATTGTTCTTGTGAATGATGTTGCGCTGGGCGGCTTGCATCAGCTCGGGCTCAGCGCGCTTCATTGCTTCCAGTGCTGCGGCGCGGTCGCCGTTCGCGATAGCGTCTTCAACGATGCGAACCGATCCGCGCATCTGGGTGCGGCGAGACTTGTTGACGATGGTGCGGCGGGCAATCTTGCGCGTCGCCTTCTTGGCAGAAGTGGTGTTGGCCATGTTCTCTCGGTCCTTCAGTCGGGCGGCTTTTCGAAAGCCGCCGGGCTGATCGTTCTCGACCGTTCGGTCGATGTGTGTGACGGTGAAAGTGTTCCTGAAAATCAATTCTCAAAGAACATCGGCGGCAGGATTGCGCCCGCCGCCAGTTGCAGTCCTTATAGTGGGGCGGACTTGGACCGTCAACGACTTCCGGGCCCCGTTTAAGCCCCGAAACCGCCAAAACAGGGCGGTTTCGGTTGAATTCGCCGCCCCCTGGGGCTATTGCTGGGCAGTCAACGTCGAAAAGGAAGAGGCATGATCCGCGGGTTCTTCCGGCTTGTAGGGCTGCTGCTGCTGGCCGGCGCCTTCATTTTTCTGGTCTATGACGGGGCGCGGTCGATCGCCGATCAGACCTTGCGTCTCACCCGTCTGGGCGAGTTCTGGAACGACATCAATCAGGCAAGCCAGCAAGCGGCCCAGTCCGCCATCGACGGCATTTCTCCGGCGCTCTGGAATAACGGGGTCAAGCTCATCCTGAATCAGCCGACCTGGGCGGTGCTCGGGATTCTCGGCATCGTATTGCTGATCCTGTTCCGGCCTGCGAAGCCGCTGATCGGCTACGCCCGGGATTGATCGCGAACCGCGTACAGTCCGCGTCAAGGGTCGATGACGGCGATATGATCGACCGTTCCGGCGTAACGAGCGGCGGTACCTGACGTAACTACCTATATGATGCGTTCAGCAGGGTAAGGAGACCGTCATGTTCTTTTCGCGCAAATCCCTCGAAATCCCGAGTGCGGCCGACGCGCTGCCCGGTCGTGCGGCGCCGATCCCGACCGCCAGAACTCATTTCGTCAACGGCCATGTGCTGAAGCCGCCTTATCCCGAAGGGTTTGAGACGGCGGTATTCGGCCTCGGTTGTTTCTGGGGCGCGGAGCGCAAGTTCTGGGAGTTGGGCGACAGCGTTTATGTCACCGCAGTCGGCTATGCCGGCGGGTCGACGCCGAATCCCACTTATGAAGAAGCCTGTTCAGGCCGCACGGGCCATACCGAGGCGGTGCTGGTGGTGTTCGATCCGAAGAAAGTTTCGTACGAGCAGCTTCTGAAGACGTTTTGGGAGAGCCACGATCCGACCCAGGGCATGCGCCAAGGCAACGACATCGGTACGCAGTATCGCTCTGCGATATACACTAACGGCGACGCGCAGATGAAGGCTGCGCTGGCGTCCAAGGCTGCTTACGGCAAGGCGCTGGCTGCGAAGAAGCTGGGTTCGATCACCACCGAGATCGCGCCGGCCGGCGAGTTCTATTTCGCCGAGGACTACCACCAGCAGTATCTGGCGAAGAATCCAGCCGGGTATTGCGGGCTGGGCGGTACCGGAGTGTCGTGCCCGATTGGCGTTGGCGTCAGCGCATAAGGCGGCGTCCGATCGACATTAACCACGAATGCAGACTGCAAATGCAAGACGCCGGACCTGTTTCCAATCGGAAACAGGTCCGGCTTTCTTGATGCCAGATCGTTGCGATCTGTGCGGCTATTCACGCACAGCTATTTCAGATGGCCAGCGAAGAACGCGAGACTGCGCTGCCAGGCAAGATCCGAACTCGGCTTGTCGTAGCTCGCCCGCTCGTCACAGCCGAAGCCGTGCTGGGCACCGGGATAAACGAAGATCTCGACCTCCGGCCGCTTGGCGCGGATAGCCTCGACATCGGTCTGCGGAATGCCGCTATCCTTCTCGCCGAAATGCAGTTGCGTCGGCACTTGTGGTTTGTCGTCAGCGAACCGCACAATGGCGCCGCCATAGTAGCCGACCGCCGCCTTGAGGCCGGATAGTTTCGTCGCCGCGGCATAGGCGACGCTGCCACCGAGGCAGAATCCGATAATGCCCACCGGGCCGACGGTCTTCGCGGCGTCGATCGCCGCTTGGACGTCGCGCAGCATCGCGGTCCAGTCCGGATTGGCGACGAATTTGCGTGCGACCGCGACTTCCTCAGGGGAATAGCCGGACTGGAAATTGGGTTCGATGCGATCGAAGATCGCCGGTGCGATCGCGGTGTACCCCTCGGCAGCGAAACGGTCGCAGACGTTGCGGATGTGTGAATTGACCCCGAAGATTTCCTGGATCACCACGATGGCGCCTTTGGGCTTGCCGGCGGGATCGGCGCGATAAGCGCCAAGCTTGAAACTGTCTGACGCGGTCAGTGTGATGGTTTGTGCCACGGGCAGTCCTTTCCTCAATTGCATGGAGATGACGATGTTGCGTCGAAGGCGCGATGAATGGACGCCGGTGTGCGGCGGCTATTGCCACATCCAGTTGCGGTTCCAGTCGCCCTTCCAGCCAGCCAGGCGGCCCTTGCGAAACTGCAGATAGAGCGGATCGTCGCGGAAGGAAAATCCGTTGCCGTTGACCTTGCGGACCACCACGAAGGTTTCGTTGCCCGGCTTGCCCTTTACATAGGTCAACGGAGTGCCGAGCGCCGCCGCGGCGTCATCGGCGGTCATGCCGTAGGCGAGGGGTGTGGTGTTGGACAACGTCGTTGTGAAATGTCCAGCCCGGGGCTGCTCCGCGCGCGCAGGCGTATGCACAAGACTGAGGGCGACAAGGGCGGTGAACAACACTAATTTCATGCGGCACATTGTTCTTCGGATTGCATTGCAACACAAGTCGAAAGCGTCAGAGACGAATTAACATTGCCGGCATTGCGGGTGCAGGATCAGCGTTCTTGCTTTCTTGTGCCGTTGGTTCGGCCATTCGATTCTCCACTGGAGACCAGAACGATCGACACGTCGGACTTCTGCAAAATGGCCGATGCCACGCCGCCGAAATTCAGCGCGTCGCCCTGAATACGATCGACCCCCATCACCACGAGGTTCGATCCGGATTTCCGGATTTCACGAAGGATCGCTTCCTCGGGCGCGGCGTTGGCTTGAATCGATGTGACGACATCGACGCCGTAACGTGCCGCAAGCGAGACGATCTCCTTGAGGATGGCTTCTTCCTGCAAAACCGATGCACCGGTCGAACTGCGGCGGCTGCCCTTGTCTCGGGTTGTCGACACATAGATCGCATGAAGCGGCAGCGAACTGGTGCGGGCAAGAGCGATCGCAACTTCCGCTCCGCGATGCGATACGGCGCTTCCGGAGACCGGGACCAGAACCTGAAAGGAGCCGCCTTGAGGGCGGTCGAGGTGTTCGCCTTTCGCGTCTACCACCGCCAGCGGCCCCTCGAAGGCGGCGGCGACTTCGCCGACTGCGCTGTCGAATTCTCCGTCGGGGCTCACGGTCGACTCCAGCCCGATCAGGAGGAAATCAAAACCCTTTCGCGCCTCGTCAGCAACGGCCTCGCCCACTTCTTTCTGGCTCTCATGGATCGTGACGTCGACCTTTCGGGCCTCGGCTTCGGGATCGGCGTCAGATGCAGCCTTGGCGGCCTTCTTGACGGCGGCTTCATGAGTTTGGTCCTTGCTCACCTCCTTTTCCGGCGTAGCGCCGAGGTTAAGCACGCTGATGGGGATGCCGCGCGCGCCTGCCAGCAAACCGGCGATCGTGGAAGCGAACTTCGCATTGGCGCTGCCGTCGACTGCGAGAAGCATCCGCTCCAGATTCGCGACGAAGCCTTTTTCTTCCGTCTCCTCCCGTTCGAGCCGCGCCTTCTCATTGGCTCCCAGAGGCAGACGGGCGAGAGCGGCGCGCAACATCGGCGGCATCGCCATGGTGGTGACGATCGCCATGGTGACGATCATGGAAAACATGTCGTTGCTCAGCACCCCCATCGACAGGCCGATGGTGGCGATGATGACCTCGGTCGAACCGCGCGCGTTCATTCCGCTCGCCAGTGCCAGCGATTCCCGGCCGCTCAACCCGCCGATAGTGCCGCCGATGAAAGCCCCGCCGAACTTTCCGAGACTGGCGATCAGGATCAATCCTCCGGTCAGAAGGAGCAGGTCGGGATTCTTGAGCACTGTCAGATCTGCGTTGAGCCCCGCGAGCCCAAAAAACACCGGCATGAAAAGACTGGTGATCAGCCCGCGCAGCCGTTCGTCGATTTGCCGGGTCAGGATTGGCGATTGCCCGACCAGCACGCCGGCGACGAAAGCACCGAGCACGGTATGAACGCCGATCAGATGTGTAATCGCTGCCATGACGCTCATCAGCAGCAGGATCACGGTGATGACTGCGCCCGAACTGGCGATGTAATCGTTCGCCCACCGGATAATCTGGAATGTCAGCCGCCGGCCGATCGTGAAACTGATCGCCAGAAACAGCAATGTTCCCAGGATCGCTTTTGAAATCGACGGAATGTCGAGCGTGCCGCTGGACGCCAGGCTGAAGATCACGGCGATCATGATCCAGCCGAGCGTGTCGTCGATCACCGCCGTCGCCACGATGATCTGACCGACATCGCGGCGCATGAAGTTCATCTCGCGAACGACCACCGCAACGATCTTCACCGAAGAGATTGACAGCGCGGTTCCAAGGAATAGCGAGGCGACAAATCTGGCTTCGGGATGCGGTAACAGCCGATCCGGCAGAAATTCTCCGAGCGTGAATCCGCATGCGAACGGAACCACGATTCCCGCGATCGAGACGACGATCGCCGCCTTTCCGACTTTCCGGACAAGCTTGAGGTCGGTCTCCATTCCGGTCAGCAGCAGCAGGAGCAGAATGCCGTATTGGGCGATTCCGCCGATCATCGCCTTTTGCTCCGGCGAGGGCGGGAAGATCGCGCTGTATCCGGCGGGCCAAACCCAGCCGAACAGCGAAGGGCCAAGAATGAGACCGCCGAGCAGTTCGCCGATTACCGAAGGCTGGCCAATTCTCTGCATGATCTCGCCGAGCCCTCGGCCGACCAGCACGAGCAAGGCAATCTGGATGAGCAGAATGAATTCGGACGGCGCATGTGCCCCGCGGCTCTCGGCGGCGTGCGCCAGCGAGGCCGTCAATGCAAAAACAGCCGCGACATAGAGAATGGGTTTGACGGTGCTAACGAGTGGGTTTGAAGGTTCCGTATCGGAGCGCATCCATTGAAACGCCATGCCGTGCCTTTTTGCGAGTCCTGGCGTTCTTAGCGCAGAATCGAACATCGTACAAAGGCGGCCATCGTGGTCATGATCGGCGCTACGTTCCGATCGCTCGCACGATCCGGTCTCGGGGAACGCGCCTTGATGTTTCGAATAAGAGGAGCGCGCGGATCGGCACCGAACTGACGCGAGCAGATCGGTGTCCGATCCATATTTCTCTCTCGCGCTAAAGCGGCGCCAAAAGCTGGCGCACCCGACACGATTCGAACGTGTGACCTTTGCCTTCGGAGGGCAACGCTCTATCCAGCTGAGCTACGGGTGCTTCGATCTCCATTTAGCCGATTGATCGGCTCCGGGCAACGGGTGCAAGGCTTTTTGACGCTCCATTGCAGCCGGCGAAGCCCTCCTCAGGCGTCGGTCACACGTTCGAATTGTCTCGGGTGTGGGTGGCTCGTGTGCCGGCACTGTGGCTGGCCTCGAGCAGGCAAAAGTTCGTTGAATGGATGTTTTTGGAGCTACGGCGCGACGGAAGAGGGGTCTGGAAGTTGCATCAGCCTGCAGAAGTCGCTTTCGCTGTTCAGTAGGGCGAAAGTCTCCCGGTTATTAAGAAAGCCGACGGCATCATCGAAAGCATCAGCGTCGTCGAGCTTCGCACGTGCAACAGCAAGATCTGGATCGATCTGGCCGCGCTCGCGGGGAGCTTGATTTTTAATCATCTCGAGATGCCTCTCCCGCAATGCGACATTGTCGCGTAACTCGTGAAGCGGGTTACCGATGCAGTCCGAAGCAGTCTGAGCGAGTTCGTTGGCCCGCCTTAAAACCGGAGGTGGTGTGATTTCTTCCGGCGTTGCAAAAAGACTGGAGGATCTTCCGTGCGATGATGGCCTCGATGTCAAGACCGCGAGCGGGATACTGAACAGGAGTCCGCCGATCACAGGTGTCATCCAGAGAAATAGTGGTAGGGACACGGCATAGGCAGTTAATGCCATTGTCACGCCAAATATCGACGGCATTGCATACTTGGAAAGCATTTCCCGGACAGCGATTCCGCCATCATCGCGGCGCTGCACCTGCCATCCAGCGTCACGACCCATCAGGATTGCGCTAACCGCAGCGGACTGAAAGATCATCATGACGGGCGCGATCAGGCCTGATAAAATCGTCTCGATGACGATCCCGAGCAGCACACGAGTGCCACCGCCAAATCGCTTCCGGTTCTTGGTCTGGGTCAAAAGAAGAATATAGGCCAGCAGCTTGGGAACAACTAGCAAACCCATGGTTACGGCGAATACCTTTGCCGCGCGAATGGGATCCTGCGCGGGCCATTTGGGAAACAGTGAATATTCATTGCCGAAGTATTCAGGCCGAATAAATTGCGCCTGCAAAGAGATGAGAATGCCTAGCGCTAGAAACAGCAGCCAAAGCGGAGCCGTTAGGTATGATCCGATTCCGGTCAACAAATGCAGCCGCGAGACCCAATGCAATTTTCGCGCAGGCAGCACCGCGAGATGCTGCAGATTGCCCTGACACCATCTGCGGTCACGCGCAGCGAAATCGATGAGCGACGGCGGGCATTCTTCGAAACTACCGCCAAGTCCTGGGGCCATGTGAATAGCCCAGCCGCCGCGTCGCATCAAAGCAGCTTCGATGAAGTCGTGACTGAGAATATGGCCACCAAAAGGTTTACGGCCTGCCATTTCGGGGAGGCCTGCGTTGTCGGCAAACGCTCGTACCCGGATGATGGCATTGTGGCCCCAATAATTGCCTTCTGACCCGTGCCACCAAGCAACTCCTGCGGCGATCATCGGCCCATATAGCCGGCCAGCAAATTGCTGTAGCCGCGCGAACATCGTTCTGGCGTTAACGACCACCGGTAGTGTTTGGATTAATGCGACGTCGTGATGCCGCTCCAATTCGCTGACCAGACGAACGATGGTGTCGCCGGTCATCAGGCTGTCAGCATCCAGAACGATCATGTGTTCATACCGGGCGCCGAAACGCTTAACCCAATCCTCAATGTTGCCCGACTTGCGGGCAATGTTGCGTGGACGGTGGCGATAGTAGATTCGGTCCGACCGTGTGCGGGCACGCATCTCGAGGATAGCCTTTTCCTCAGCAATCCAGATTGCAGGGTCGCTCGTATCGCTGAGAACAAACCAGTCGAAATGAAAGCCGTGCCCGGTGCCTTCGACCGATTCGAAGATCGCTTGGAGACGTGCCATGACTCGGTAGGGATTTTCATTGTATGTCGGCAGCAGCATCGCGTTCCTGCTGTCAATATCCGGAATTGGAGTGCCTGTTTCGATGTGGAAGGGGTCATGCCCCCGAAGCACCAGTCTTACGAAGCCAGCCAACGCCGACGTAAAGGAAAAGCTGACCCAGGCGAACAGTATCACGAACAGCGCGAGCACTATTGCCTCGAGCGTTGTTAGGCCGCCCACCTGCAAAACTTCATACATCTCATAGGCACCTGCCGTCGTCATCGCGACTGTGCCCAGGAAAATACAGACGCGGGGCACGGCTGTTCGTGATTGCAACAACTGCGTGCGGCGCGGCGATGCGGATCGGAGCCAGAACGACTGGGCTGCCATTTCCATCGGCGCGTCTGCGGGAAGAAAGGGACCAGAAACTTCAGCAGCGGTGGCCGACGAGACATTCCTCGGCTTTGCGGTCTCTAGCCTCAGGGGGTCCATCGATAGACCCAGACTTCTGAGAGGGTCGCGTCTTCCTGCTTCAGGGAAGCGCGCAGTTCGATTGGCGTTTGGTCTTTGCTTAACATCTCAAAGCTAAGGCGCCATCCGCCGGTATGCGGATTTGGCTGCGTGACAATATTCTTAATCTCTGCCTTATCAGCGGTGACGACGCCTCTGATCGTCTTAGGGTCAACCGACTTGAGCCTTTCGCCAATCAGATCCAGCACAAACAGTCGCGTATTGTCGGCACGCATTCCAATGCCGGTCCGGCAGAAGGTGGCCAGCAGTGGTGCCCTGTGAGAGCCGGAACCCCAATGCAAGCGATAGGTGTAGATGTGTTCCCCTTTTGCCGCCAGCGGCGCTTTTGGATGCCAAAATGCAGCAATGTTGTCGTGTATTTCTTCCTTTGTAGGGATTTCGATCAATTGCACGGAGCCCTCACCCCAGTCGCCTATCGGCTCGACCCAAAGACTCGGGCGTCGCTCGAAACTTGACTCCAGATCCTGGTAATCGAAAAAGTTCTTCTCTCGCTGCAGTAACCCGAATCCTCGCGGATTGAGGTCTGAGAAAGTGCTGATCTGAAGATCGCGTGGATTGTTGAGCGGGCGCCAAAGTTGTTCGCCTCGGCCATTGAGTATCGCAAGACCATCGGAATCGTGCACTGCTGGACGAAAGTCATCGACGTTGTTGCGGTCGTTGGGCCCGAAGAAGAACATGCTCGTCGTTGGGGCTAGGCCTGGAAATTTCAGGTCAACCCTCGGATAAATTACCATTTCTACATCAAATACTGTGGTGTCACCGGGCCGGATTGTAAAACGATAGGCAGCTGCGGCGCTCTCGCTGTCGAGCAGTGCATGAACGACGATTGAGTTCACGTTTGGCGCCGGCTTCTCAATCCAGAAGGCTTTGAACTGCGGGAATTCTTCGCCAGACGCTTGGCCGGTATTGATGGATAGCCCGCGAGCGGACAGGCCGTAGACTTCGTTTTTGGCTACTGCACGAAAGTAGGTTGCTCCTAAGAAAACGCAAACTTCGTCGTAGTAGTCGGGCTTGTTGATCGGGGCATGAATCCGAAATCCCGCGAAGCCAATGTCGGATCCTGCTGGAGGTGGTGTGGTTGAGCCAAAGGAAAAATTTTCGGGCCGATAGGCAACCTTTGTCGCCTGCCCGCCCGACACCTCGTAAATGTCAACGCGGTCGGCATAGATGAACCCACGGTGAAAAAACTGGACCTCGAAGGGCAATTTGTCATCGTGCCACAAGGCCCGTTCTGGATTGAAGCGAATGGCGCGGTATTCGTCGTAGTTGAGATCTTTCAAGGCCTTGGGGAGTGCATTATCCGGAGCCTTGAAGGGTTTGCTCGCAGTGTCTCGGGCTAGCTTGCGAACCACCGAAGGATCGAATGGCGTAGCACTGACCTCCGCCATTGCCTTGGACCGCGCAAGAAGCGCCAGAACTGGCAGCGTTGATGAAGCTTTCAGGATCTGTCGTCGATTCAAGGCTGTTCCACTGGCTAGAGTGCTAATGCGAACAAACCTTCGGATGCGGCTCAAGTTCCATTTAGGGAAAAGTTTTGCGCGCCGCGTCTCGGCCGGTTGGCTCTATTCGCCATCGTCGCTCGGTCTCGGCTAGGGACGGTCACACGTTCGAATCGTGTCGGTGCGGGTGACGGCGGCCTCATCGGAGGTCTTGCGGGCGATCGCCGCACGGCATCCATGCGAATCGCGGGCAGTTGCCGCCCTCGACAGACTGCCGTGCCGGGCTTAACTTTGATTCCATGACCGGCCACGATCACGACCATCATCATCACGACCACGATCATTCCGAACTATCGGAGACGGAGTTGCGGGTCCGTGCCCTCGAAACGGTCCTGACCGAGAAGGGCTATGTCGAACCGGCGGCGCTCGATGTGCTGATCGAGACCTATGAGACCAAGGTCGGGCCGCGCAATGGCGCTCGCGTCATCGCCAAAGCCTGGGCCGATCCCGCCTATCGTGCCCGTCTGATCGCCGATGCCACACCGGCGATCGCCGAACTTGGTTATGCCGGACGTCAGGGCGAGCACATTGTCGCGGTCGAGAACACCGAGCGTCAACACAACATGGTCGTTTGTACGCTGTGCTCCTGTTATCCGTGGTCGGTGCTGGGCCTGCCGCCGGTCTGGTACAAATCCGCGCCGTACCGGTCCCGTGCCGTGATCGACCCGCGCGGTGTGCTGCGCGATTTCGGGTTCGAACTGCCACCCGAGACCGAGATCCGGGTATGGGATTCCACCGCGGAGATTCGCTATCTCGTGGTGCCGATGCGCCCTCGTGGCACCGACGGCTGGAGTGAAGAGCAACTCGCCGAACTGGTGACGCGCGATAGCATGATCGGGACCGGTCTTGCCCGGCCCCCGGGACACGCAGACCCATGAACGGCGCGCAGGACATGGGCGGGGTCGACGGTTTTGGGCCGGTGAAGCCTGAGATCAATGAGCCCGCGTTTCATGCCGAGTGGGAGCGGCGCGCGTTTGCATTGACGCTCGCAATGGCAACCCCCGGCGGCTGGAATATCGACATGTCGCGCTTCGCCCGCGAAAACCGCTCGCCGGCGGATTATCTTGACAAGAGCTACTACCAGATATGGCTCGCCGGGCTCGAACAGTTGATGGAAGAGCGCGACCTGGTGTCGCGCGAGGAGATCGAATCCGGCCACGTATTGTATCCGCCCAAAACGGATGTGCGTGTGCTGGCGCCTGAAAACGTCGCCGCCGTGCTGCGTAAAGGTGGGCCAACCGAACGGGATGCGACGACGAAGCCGTTGTTTGCGATCGGCGATCGTGTGCGCGCGAAGAACATCCATCCGCAAGGCCACACGCGGCTGCCGCGCTATGTTCGCGGGCATGTCGGCGTGATCGAACGCCTTCATGGCTCTCACGTTTTTCCTGACAGCAACGCCCACGGCAAGGGTGAGAATCCACACTGGCTCTACACCGTTTGCTTCGCGGGCCGTGAGCTATGGGGCGAGCGCGCCGATGCCGGCGCGACCGTCTCGGTGGATGCGTGGGAGCCCTATCTGGAGCGCGTTGCATGAGCGTCGATCAGACTGCCGCCCGGCGTGCGACCGATGCAATTCCCGGCATCCCGCGCGACGACGAAGGTCCGGTCTTCCGGGAGCCATGGGAAGCGCGGGCCTTTGCGATGGCGGTTTCGCTGCACGCGCGCGGTCTTTTCACGTGGGCCGAATGGGCAGAGGTGCTCGCGCATCAGATCAAGCGTGCGCAAGCCGAGGGTGATGCAGATACTGGCGAGACCTACTACCGGCACTGGCTGGCCGCGCTCGAAACGCTGGTCGCGGCCAAGAACGTCACGACCGCCGACACTCTCGATCGCTATCGGGATGCCTGGGATCACGCCGCGGACCGGACGCCGCATGGCCAGCCGATCGAACTGGCGCCGGCTGATTTCGCTCGGAAGTAGGCTGCGACGTTAGCCCGATAACGCCACTGCGACGATTTCCTGATGCACTGCGCAACAGGGCCAGATGCTGGACCTGTGCGCTGCGATGCCGCGTCATATGACAGTCCGGACTGTGGCGTGGCTGCTTGACGGGTGAGATGGCGCGCATAAGCTGACTGCGCTCAAGTGCCGAATAGATTTTACGTCTTGATCCTAGTCAGGAGAAGATCATGTCAGTCGCACGCGTAACCGAGCTTATTTCCGCATCACCAAAGAGTTTCGAGGATGCCATCCAGGTCGGCGTCAAGCGCGCCGTCAAGACGCTGAAGAACGTCGAAGGCGTTTGGGTCGCCAATCAGAAATGCGTCATCAAAAACGGAAAGATTTCCGAGTATCGGGTCAATCTGAAGGTTACGTTCATCCTCAAGGATTGAGTACGCGCGGCGGCAGCTGCGTGAAACCCTAGCTGGTTTTACGACGAGGACGAGGGCTGGTGCGCGATACGTCGTTCACGACGAGCGCCGGCTCGCTGTCGTGTGACGGCGGCAGATCGATAATCCGGTCTGCCCGCGCGTTCGCGATTTCCGTACGGTTCCTGCCGAGAGCTTTGGCCCGATAGAGAGCTTTGTCGGCTGCGGCCACCAGGGCGTGACTGTCGTCATCGGCGTTCGGCTCCAGGCAGGCGATACCGATGCTGAGTCGCGAATACTGAGCAGTGATATCGTCGGCGTGACATGCCGCCACGAAGGCGTGGCGGATTTGCCGGGCCACCGTCTCGGTGCCGTCGAGTCCGTTGTCGGGCAGCAACACCGCGAATTCGTCGCCGCCGTAACGCGCGCCGATATCGCTCGGTCGCTGCAAATTTCTGACGATCGACCCCGCAAGCAGCGTCAGCAGCCTGTCGCCGGCCTGATGGCCGAATGTATCGTTGAATGCCTTGAAGTTGTCGGCGTCGATCATCAGAAGACCGAGGGACGAGGATGCTCGTCGCGCGATCCGCCATTGGGTTTCTATCGCGCTGTTGAACGACCTCCGGTTTGCGAGGCCGGTCAGGCCATCGGTGGTCGCAAGCGCCGTCAATTCAGCTTCTGCTGCGCGCTGAAGCTTCAGATTGCGCCGCAGGAAGAACACGAGCGCGATGATTGAGGTGACCAGTGCGACCATCAATGCGCCGACAGCATAAGCTTGCGGCCGCCACTGCGCATAGATGTCGCCGGCGGTCTGTCCGATCGCAACCAGTATCGGCAGTTGTCCGATCTGCCGGTAGTTGAACAGCGTAACTGCGCCGTCGGTCGTGGATTGCGTCACGAAGTCGCCGGAGCGGTTTTCGCTGAACAGGTCGATGATGCGCGCCGGATGGGGATCGCGTTCGAAGAACTCGGAATCCCCGGGAGATCGAATCAGGACGATGCCGTCGGTGCGCGCAAGCGTGACCGACGCGTGGGGACCGAGCGAGATCGCTTTGAAGAGGTCCTCGAAATAATTCAGTTTCATCGCCCCGACGACGATACCGGCAAAGTTTCCATTGGGATGCGACAGGCGGCGGCTGAATACGATGATCGATTGTCCCGTGAGCCGCGACCGGATCGGGCGGCTGATGAACAGGCCGACGAAATCGTTGTACTGGTGAATCCGGAAATAATCCCGATCGGCCAGATTCTCCTGGGAGACTTCGAGTTTCGTGGAGTCGAACCGGACGGTTCCGTCCTCGCGGATCACCACCAGTGAACTCAAATGACGCGCTGTGGCCGAGCGGTCGAATAGCAGGATCTGGCGAAAGTTCGGAGCGAGATCATCCAGTCCCGGCATAGCCAGATTGTCGATGACGCCTTGAAGCGACAGATTGAGATTTTCGATATTCCTGGCGATGTCCGAGGCGGCGGCGCCGGTCAACGTCGCGCCGACTTCCCTGGCATGGTTCCACGCCGTCTGGCGGGCCTTGAGAATGATCCATCCGCAGGTCGCGCAGAAGCAAAAGCAAATGACGAGGATCGCAACAACGAGGTATTTCGACTTGGCAGCAGATCGGGAACCTGGAGAGCCTGGTTCGGCTGCTCCGGGCATTCCTTGCCTCTTGTTGTGTGGTGTGGATGCGATACCGGTCATGGGTGTTCCTTGGATACCGATACGCAGGCAGCATTTAAGCGAATTTAATTGCGCGGTTCTGGTGCGTATCATCCTTCATGGCCGGTTAATCGGTATGGTGAAATTGTCCTCTCTTGTCGGGAGGTGCGGCAGACGCCATGGTTGACCATCCCGGCATATATTCGCGAACGGCACTGGCTCATGCACACTTATGATGCGACGGACGCATTCTACGGCAGCGTTCAGCCGTTCCGCGACTTCGGCCGCCTGATGGACCCGTCGCTGTATAGGCCCTTGCCGGATGATTGGCTGGTGGGCGTCGCCGATATCGTGCAGTCGACCAAAGCGATTGCCGCCAACCGCTACAAGGCGGTGAACATGGCTGGCGCCGCGGTGATCGCGGCGGTCACCAACGCGCTTGATAACCGGGACTTTCCATTCGTGTTCGGGGGCGACGGTGCAAGCTTCGCGGTTTCGCCGCACGATGCGGCACGCGCGCGTGACGGTCTGGCCGCGACCGCGACCTGGGTTCAGGAAGCGCTCGATCTCACCATGCGGATTGCGCTGGTGCCGATCGCTGAGTTGCGGTCCCGCGGGCTCGATGTCCGGGTCGCGCGCTATGCGCCGTCTCCACATGTGTCCTACGCGATGTTTTCCGGCGGCGGTCTGGCCTGGGCGGATGCGGCGATGAAGCGCGGCGAGTTCGCCGTCGCGGCGGCTGTACCCGGATCGCAACCGGATCTGACCGGTCTGTCGTGCCGGTTTTCGGAAATGCCATCATCGCGCGGCCTGATCCTGTCGATCCTGGTGGTGCCGGGTCGCGAGGTGGCGATGTTCCGGGAAGCGATCGAGGATGTGGTGACGCTTGTCGAAACCAGCCCCGATGCCGGAAGACCGGTCCCTTCAGGCGGTCCGCCGCTGCGCTGGCCCGCGCCAGGCGCCGAACTAGAGGCACGTGCCGGGCACGGCAACCCGTTGTTTATCCGCCGCCTCGCGGTTCACGGCTGGACGCTGTTTGTCTATCTGCTGATGCGCTACGGCATTTCCGCAGGCGGCTTTGTGCCCGGCGTCTATATGCAGCAGGTTGTCCAGAATTCCGATTTCAGGAAATTCGATGATGGTCTGCGCATGGTGATCGATTGCACACCGGCGCTCGGTGATCAGGTTGAGGAGCACCTCGCGGCGGCGGCATCGCGCGGCGCGATCCGTTATGGCGTGCACCGGCAGAGCGCGGCGATGATGACATGCTTCACGCTGGCGGCGTCCCGGCCCGATCACTTCCATTTTGTCGACGGTGCGCAAGGCGGCTACGCCTCGGCGGCGACCGCGCTGAAGGCCACCCTGAACTGACACCCGGAAGGGTGTGCAGCAGGACGAGTGGCGTCAATTACCTCCGAGGTTATCGACGCCACGACGCGGCGGTGAAAAGACTTGGCGCAACGTTCTCCGCAGGTGCGCCCATGACCGAGCTTTCCGTTTGCCGAATTTCCGTGTCCGATTTCACAGCATCCGCGACGCCACGCCCCTCGGGAGCCGATGACAGCGGCCGCCGCTGGTGGGTTCTCGCCACCGTAGTGGCTGCGCAATTCATGTTCGGCGTCGATGCGTTCATCGTCAACGTCGCGATCCCGACCATCGCCGTCGAACTGCACACCAGTGCTGCCCAGATCGAATCCGTCGTTGCAATCTATCTCATCGCTTACGGCACGCTGGTGGTGACCGGCGGACGGCTCGGCGACATCTTCGGCACCCGCTCCACGTTTCTTGCCGGTGTCGCAGGCTTTACGCTGACATCGTTGTGGTGCGGCGTCGCGCAGTCGGGGCCAGAGCTGATTCTGGCGCGCGCCGCACAGGGCGCGACCGCGGCGCTGATGGTGCCGCAGGTGCTTGCCACCTTGCATGTGCTGTTTCCCGATGAGGCGCGGGGCCGTGCCTTTGCGATCTATGGTGTCGTTCTGGGCCTTGCCGGGGCCGCAGGCTTTCTTCTCGGTGGTGTGCTGGTGACGCTCAACCCCGGCGGCCTCGGCTGGCGCTCGGTATTTTTTGTCAACGTGCCGTGCGGCCTTGCGATCATGATCACGGCATGGCGGTTGATGCCGCTGGCGCCGCGCCGGGTCGGCACACGACTCGATCTGGCCGGCGCGCTGCTGCTGTTCATCGGCCTGTTGTGCATCATTGGCCCACTGCTGTTCGGCCGCGAACTGAACTGGTCGGTCGCGGTGTGGGGAGCGATGGCAGCGGGGGTGGTGGTCCTCGTGGGTTTCATGTCGTTTGAACGCACGGTCGCCCGGCGGGGCGGAATGCCGCTGGTCGATCTCGCGCTGTTTTCGGATCGTGCATTCGTGCGGGGGTTGGGGGCGGTATTCTTTTTCTTCTTCGCCAATCTGTCATTCTATTTCGTGATGACACTGTTCATGCAGGAGGTCCTGCATTACGGCGCGCTGTTCTCCGGGCTGGTCGTCGTGCCGCTGGCGCTGGCATTTGTCATCGCCTCGCGCCATAGCGCGGTGCGGGCACGGCATCGCGGCACGCTGGTGCTGATCGAAGGCTGCGGATTGCAGATCGTGGGGCTGGCGGCGTTGGCGCTCGCCATCGTGTGGTTGCGTGAGTCGTCGCCGTGGGTGTTGATGTTGCTTCTGGTCGTATTCGGCTACGGGCAGGGGCTGGTGATGGCGCCGCTATCGAGCGTGGTGCTGTCCACCGTGCATTCGGCGAGCGCCGGAGCCGGTTCCGGCCTGTATGGCACCACCACCCAGATCGCCAATGCTGCCGGTGTGGCGGCGGTCGGCGCGGTGTTTTTCTCGCTTCGGGATACGACGTCCGACCATATCGCGCTGCTGGCAGCGTTCGCGATCTTCGCCGCGTCGATACTGTTGTGCGCCGGCTTCCTGATGTGGATGCGGCGCGCCGCGTCCTGAACGGCTTACATCGCGCCGTTCAGGAACGGGTTGGTCATGCGTTCGTGGCCGATGTTCGATCCCGGCCCGTGGCCGCAGATGAAGCCGACATGATCGCCGAGCGGCAGCAGCTTGTCCTTGATCGAGCGGATCAGCGTGGCGTGGTCGCCACCGGGCAGGTCGGTGCGGCCGACGGATCCATTGAACAGCACGTCGCCGACCAGCGCGAAACCCATCTCCTTGTTGGCGAACACCACGCTGCCCGGCGAATGGCCGGGGCAATGCAGGATGTCGAAAGTCAGTTCGCCGATCTGGGTCTGATCGCCTTCGTCGAGCCAGCGATCCGGTGTGAAATTGCGCACGTCGGTCATGCCGAAATTCGCACCGCTTTCGACGACATGGTCGAGCATATACTTGTCGGCGACATGCGGCCCCACGATCGGCACCTTGAGCGCGTCGCGCAATTCGGCGGCCCCGCCGACATGGTCGATGTGACCATGGGTCAGCCAGATCTGCTCCACCGTGATGCCGGCCTGTTTGATTGCAGCGAGGATCTGCGGGACGTCCCCGCCGGGATCGATAACGACGCCACGCTTGGTGGCTTGGTCCCAGAGCAGCGTGCAGTTTTGTTGAAACGGCGTCACCGGGATAATGGCGGCGCGCGCTTTAGCGGCTTGTTCCTGTTCCATGGTGCCTTTTTCGCATACGCCCTTGCGGGTTGTGAAGGGAATTTCGGCTGACGGCAGAAATTGTGACCGCAGGATTCGCCATTTTGCCGCTGAGGGTGAGGGCTGCATCTGTTATAGAATGAAGCGATGAATTCCCTGCTTCAATCTCCCGCCGTCACACTGCCGCCGGATCGCCGCCAGTCCGAAACCGCGCTGGCGATTGCGCGCGGCACCGCGCGGTTTCTGGCGTCACTGGGATTCTCGTGCGTCACCGAGGTGACATTGCCGTCAGGCAGGCGGGCCGATCTCGTCGCGATGAACGAACGCGGCGACATCTGGATCGTCGAAATCAAGTCGTCGCTCGAGGATCTGCGGGCCGATCAGAAATGGCAGGATTATCGTGCCCATTGCGATCGGCTGTTTTTTGCGTTCACGCAGGATTTGCCGTGCGAGGTGTTTCCCAACGATACCGGCCTGATCGTTGCCGACGCCTATGGGGCGCACCTGCATTGCGATGCTCCGGAACATCGGTTGCCGGCCGCGACGCGCAAGGTGATGATGATGCGGTTCGGGCTGGTCGCGGCGCGACGGATCAATCGTCTGGTCGATCCGCAGGGTCACGCCGGAATTGAATAACGTAGGCAGTCTCTTTATTCAGCAGCAACGCTCACCACCGGAATCAGCGTGCTATCGAACATCCCGAAAGCGATCTGAGCGCCTTCAACCACCCCTTCGACGTCAGCGCGGGTCTCAGGGTGGCTTTCGAGCGCGGCGAGGAACAGCGGCCATAGCCGTTTGCCGAAACCGTGCCGCAGATATTGCGTTGCGCCTATAGCGCTGGATTCCGGCTGCTGGTGCGCCAGTCGCATCAGCATCGTCCGCGCACTCATTCGCGACGCCTCCAGCACGTAGACGACTCCGAGCATCCTCGCTGTGTCGTTGAAATGCGGCACCGGCAGCGGATCGCACGAGACGTCCATCACGGTCAGATCGTGTTCGAGTGCCGGGGTTCTCGCGCGCTGCGGCCAGTCGCGCAGAATGGTTTCGATGCCGCCGGCTTCGAGCGCGGTTTCCAGCGGGAACAGAGCTTCTGCCTGACCGCGCAGGAATCCTGCGTAATAGCGCGGCTTGCTCAGATCGAGAGATGCAAGTGCCATATCGAGCCGGCGGCTCGATGTCCTGGTCGCATCCTGCACAATATCCTGGATCAATGTGCCCATCAGATTGCCTGCGATGAACCGAATGCCGGGAGATGGGGTCTCCCGCCCTACGCAACGCTCACGACAACGGGGTGTTATCTCGCGTCACGACGATCTCTCGCGCCGGGACCAGCGAGCCCAGCAACGTGGCGACATAACTTTGGGTTACGGTGACAGGACTGGACGGCCGCCCGCGCACGGTGACCCGAGGTGCGGCGAGTGCGTTGTGATGCCAGTCGATCCGATAGTCCTCAACCAGACCGAGCCCCTGGTCGCCTCGAGGCGAGTGGAAATATCGATGTGTCGAGCCTTGCGCATGTCCAACGCCGCAGCTTCGCTGCGTCCTTTCCTGACGATCCGCGCCATTAACGCGATCCCGGTCAGAAAAGTTCCGCGGACGGCAGGTCAGCGCGGCGCGCGCTTCGCCAGGATTCGCTGCAGGGTGCGGCGGTGCATGTTGAGCCGCCGGGCGGTCTCCGACACGTTGCGGTTACACATTTCGTAGATGCGCTGGATGTGTTCCCAACGTACGCGGTCCGCCGACATCGGGTTCTGCGGCAGTTCGGATTTGTCCGATCCAGTTGCCAGCAAAGCCGCGACGACATCGTCGGCATCGGCGGGTTTGGAGAGATAGTCCACCGCGCCGAGTTTCACCGCGGTGACGGCGGTGGCGATATTGCCGTAGCCGGTCAGGACGATGGCCCGGGCATCGGCGCGCTTGTCCTTGAGGGCGGCAACAACATCAAGACCATTGCCGTCGCCGAGCCGCAGATCGACCACCGCGAACGCCGGCGCGCCGCTGGCGATGTGAGCGAGGCCATCGGCCACATTGTCGCAAGCCGTCACGGTGAAGCCGCGGCTTTCCATGGCGCGGGACAGGCGATCGAGAAATGCCCGGTCGTCCTCGACGATCAGGAGCGATCGGTCGGGCATGGCGGAAATCGCGGCGCTGGGGGTCGCGGCTTGAACGGATGCGGTCACGGCAGAGGCCCTCGTTGATATGTGTCTTCGATATGGCGTGACATTGTGGCGCTGTGAAGTGCGTCGAGAAGTCCAGTCGCATAAATGATGATTTTCACCGGTTAGAGCCTCGAATTCGCAGGAGTTTCGTCCGTTTCGAAGCTTTCTCGCGGCCATGCTATGCTGACCACGGCTCCGTGATCGGGAAAAACCCGGTTGCTGAAGGTAATCCGGGCACCGGAGCGCTCCAGCAGGGTGCGGGCGATAAACACGCCAAGACCCAGTCCACGGCGCTCGCCCGCATCCTCGCCGGGCCGCCGTCGTGACAGATAAGGCTCGCCAATGCGCTTGAGAATGTCAGGAGCGATGCCGGGCCCGTCGTCCGAGATGACGATCTCGACCCGCTCGTTGTTCCACCATGCATTGACCTCGACATTTTCCCGCGCGAAGTCGACCGCGTTCTCCATGAAGTTGCCGACGCCGTAGAGAATCGCGGGATTCCGCATAACGACCGGCTCGTCGGTGTCGGAGTGGGCCATCCGGACCTTGATCGAAATGCCGAAGTCGCGATGAGGTGCGACCGTTTCCTCGATCAGCGACGAGATCGGCATCCGGTCAAACGGGGCGCCGCTGGACGACAGTTGCGCGATCTTGGCCAGAATGTCGCGACAGCGCTGCGCCTGCTCGCGGATAGTTTTGAGATCGCCTCTGACCTGATCGTCGAGCTGGCCGTTGTCCTGGGCGACTTTTTCGAGTTCCCGCGAAATCAGGAAAATCGTCGACAGCGGCGTCCCGAGTTCATGAGCGGCTGCGGCAGCCAGCCCATCGAGCTGGGTCAAATGCTGCTCGCGCGTCAGCACCAGTTCGGTTGCGGCCAGCGCATCGGAGAGCTTGCGCGCCTCCTCCGTCACCTGAAAGGCGTAAAGGCTGGTAACGCCGATCGCGAGCAGAATCGAGAGCCAGACCCCGACCATGTAGACGAGGGGCAGCACCAGCGGCTCGGTATTGTCCCACGGCAGCGGCAGATGGAAGAAGGCGAGCGCGGTGGCGCAGGCGGCCGCCAGAATTCCGAGTGCAATGGTGAAGCGGGTCGGGAGCGCGGTGGCCGAAATCAGGACCGGCGCGAGAAACAGAAACGAGAACGGATTTTGCAGCCCGCCGGTCAGGAACAGCAGCGCAGCGAGTTCTGCAATATTGACGGCGAGCAGCAGCGCTGCGTAAGGCGGTTCGAGCCGGTGGACCGGATCGAACATGATCTGCAGCGCGATGTTCAGCAGCACCGACAGGCCGACGATCGCCAGACAGGGCAGGATCGGCAGATCGAAGCCGAGACCTTGCGAGACCACAAAAATCGCCGCCAACTGGCCCAGCATCGCCAGCCAGCGCAATCGCAAAACGGTATCGAGACGGACGTAACGGCGAGGCTGTCGGAAATCGGTATCGGCAATGTCGCTCATGCGCCGATCCTATCCGCCGGGCATCAGGATCACAAACGCAGGCTGTTGCACAAGCGGCGCGACGGCGATTTTCGTCGCGATGACTATCGCTCCGGCAGTCGCTCGAAGGCTGGCACGCCGTCGGGGATCTGGTGGAAGGGTTGCTTGTCGATCGTGTAGATCGCCATCCGCGCAGTACCGAACAGACCTGGATCGTCGAGGGTGCCGATTTTCAGGATGATCGCAGGCTGGCCCGGTCGCCGAGTGATCAGGTGCGTGCCGCATTCGGCGCAGAATTCGCGGGTCACGGCGCTTTCAAGGTCATTGCGCGAAAACTGTTTGGGCGTGCCGGCAGTGTAGCGGAAGCCTTCGGGCGGCATCAGCATGAACAGGTTCGGAGCACCGCCGCTGATATACTGACATTCGCGGCAGTAGCATTGCGCTTTCAGCGTCGGCTTGCCTTCAGCCACGTAGCGCACCTTGCCGCAATAACATCCGCCTTCGAGCTTCATGACGTTCCCCTGATTGCGAGGGACTTATTTCAGCGCCCGCGATTTCGCTTGGCAATTCTTTTCGGCACCGCCGTTACAGCCAAATGGCCTCCAAAATGAGCCGATTCCGGTTCCAGCCTTAATAATCAGCCGATAACCATGTGCGGAATTAGGCCCAAGCGCATTGACGCTTTGTCGCAGGCCCGACAGTATGCTGCACTGCGGAACCGGGAATCAGGGAATCGGATCAGATGCCTATTGGTGAATTCGGCAGGCCTCCTGCGCTGCCAATCGAAGTCAGCCCGGCGCTGACCACGCCGATGTACTGGATGTACGAGATGGGGCAGGCCTCACTCAATCCAGCGCGGGCGTTCGCCGACGCCACCCGGCTGATGTTCCAGAATCCGCTCAATCCGTTTTCCACCACCGAGTTTGGCAAGTCCGTCGCCGCCAGTTGTGAGGTATTCGAGCGCACCACCCGGCGCTACGGCAAACCGGAGTGGGGCATCGACGAGACCGAGGTCAACGGCGTCCGCACGCCGGTCGAAATCAAGTTGGTCTGGGAGAAACCGTTCTGCCGTGTTTTGCATTTTGAGCGCAAGTTCGCCCGGCCTTTGCGCGAGCCGCAGCCGCGCGTGCTGCTGGTGGCTCCGATGTCCGGCCACTACGCGACACTGTTGCGCGGCACGGTCGAGGCATTTTTGCCCGGTCACGACGTTTACATCACCGACTGGTCGGATGCGCGCATGGTGCCTGTAGCTGCGGGGCGCTTCGATCTTGAAGACTACGTCGACTACGTGATCGAGATGCTGCACGCACTCGGCGGCAATGTTCATGTTGTCGCTGTGTGCCAGCCTTCTGTGCCGGTTCTTGCGGCGGTCTCGGTGATGGAAGCGGCAAAGGACCCCTATGTCCCGACGTCGATGACATTGATGGGTGGGCCGATCGACACGCGGCGCAATCCGACGGCGGTGAACAATCTCGCGGCCGAAAAGGGCATCGACTGGTTCCGCAACAACGTCATCACCAAGGTGCCGTTTCCGCATCCCGGCTTCATGCGCGACGTCTATCCGGGCTTCCTGCAGCTCACCGGCTTCGTGAGCATGAATCTCGATCGCCACATGGATGCGCACAAGAATCTGTTCAGCAATCTCGTCAAGGGCGATGGCGATCTCGTCGACAAGCATGTCGAGTTCTACGACGAATATCTCGCGGTTATGGATCTGACCGCGGAATTCTATCTGCAGACGGTCGATGTGGTGTTCGTGAAGCACGCTCTGCCGCTCGGTCAGATGACCCATCGCGGCAAACCGGTCGATCCGTCGCAGATCCGTCGTGTTGCATTGATGACGGTCGAGGGTGAGCACGACGACATTTCAGGTCTTGGCCAGACCGAGGCTACCCACGGCCTTTGTTCGTCGATCCCGGACGACCGCCGGGTGCATTATGTGCAGAAGGCCGTCGGCCATTACGGTGTGTTTAACGGTTCGCGCTTCCGCTCCGAAATTGTGCCGCGCATTTCCGATTTTATGGTTTCAGCGGCTCGCATTAAGGTCGCTCTTGCGGCTGCGGAATAGGGTGAACGGGCAGGATGTGGCGAAAAATGCCGTGTTTTCGGCATTTTGGTGCAGGTCACCTTCCGTTTTACGATCTGCGATTTAAGCTATTGATTTTATAGAGAAATCCAGCGTTTACAGATGTGGCGACGGAGTGAACTTCTGCTCAGGTCGTTCGAGCAGGTTCCATTATAAGATTGAATCCGCATTTCATGTTTCTTGACCCCGGATGTGGGAGGTCAACGCCCGGTATCTACGATATATTGGGCAAATGATTTGTTTTTGCGCCGATGAATTTCACTGGCGGCGGATATGGCAGAATCCCGGCGATTTCCTGCTGTCCGGACCTGCTGACATGGCCTTTCGCGCACTTCTTTATCGTCGTCCCACCGAACCCCGCACCATCGCGGTCAAAATTGGGGCGGCGATCTACCCGATTCAGTTGCGGCGACATCGCCGCGCGCGGCGATACACGCTGCGCATTCATCCGAGCGCGCGTCAGGCCATTCTCACCATGCCACCGCGCGGAAATCTCGCCGACGCCAAGGATTTCGCGCAACGTCATGGCGCCTGGATCGCGGCGCGGCTCGGCGGGTTGCCGAAAGCAGCGCCGTTCGCGCCGGGGACATCGGTTCCGCTGCGCGGCGTCGCGCACAGAATTGTTCATCGCTCCGGTGAACGCGGCACGGTGTGGACTGAGACACGCGACAGCGGTGATAAAATCCTCTGTGTTGCCGGGGGGATAGAGCATATCGATCGCCGCGTTCACGATTTTCTCAAGCGCGAGGCTCGCCGCGAACTGGCCAAGGCCTCGCAGCACTACGCGGATGCACTCGGCGTGAAGGTGAAGCGCATCACCATCCGCGATCAATCGAGCCGCTGGGGTTCGTGCACCTCGGCGGGATCGTTGTCATTCTCGTGGCGTCTGATCCTCGCGCCGGCTTACGTGCTCGATTATCTAGCTGCCCATGAAGTCGCGCATCTGGTCGAGATGAATCACTCGCCGCGATTCTGGAGGGTCGTTGCGCGGATTTGTCCGCCAACGGAACGCGCCAAGAAGTGGCTCGATGTTCACGGCAACGATCTTCATCGTTATGGTGTCGATGAGTAATCGGGTCGATCAATCGTCGCTCAGATGGCCGGGTTCGTTCCCGGCCATTTTCATTTTGGATTGCAGGATACATTGCGCGTCGCGCCGATCGCGCCGATCGCGCGGCAACGCGCGACAGTCTAGCGTCGGCCACCGAACAAACGATCCACCAGCCAGCCATCGAGGCCGTTCGATGCTTCAGGTCGCGTCGATGTTCGCGTGACACGCGGGTTCGCTGCGGCGTTGGCTTGCGGCGGATACGGATAGGGCGACGGCGTATCCGGTGTCGGCGGAGCAGGCGGTGCGCTTTGCCGTCCCGGCGACTGGAACATGCTCGACAGGAATCCACCCCGCGGCGCTCGCGGCAGTTCCGCGACCGGCACATTCTGATGCGCGGCCTTCATGAAACGGGTCCACACCTCGACCGGCAATCCGCCGCCCGTGGCCTTGTGGGTCGGCGAGTTGTCATCGTTGCCGAACCAGACGCCGGTGACGAGATTGGCGGTGTAGCCGATGAACCAGGCATCGCGGAAATCCTGACTGGTGCCGGTCTTGCCGGCGGCGGACCAGCCGGGAATGTCGGCCTTGCGCGCGGTTCCTGTCACCAATGTCTCGTGCATCATGGAATTCATCATGCCGACGTAGCGCGGATCGATGACTTGCGCCGCCGGATCGGCTGGCCGGACGTAGAGCACCTTGCCGGCCGGCGTGCGGATCCGGTTGATGACATGCGGCGATACGCTGCGGCCGCCATTGGCAAACGGCGCGTAGGCGCCGACCAGTTCTGTAAGTGACACCTCAGAGGTGCCGAGCGCGATCGACGGGTTCGGATCGAGCTTCGAGGCGATGCCGAGCCGGTGGGCCGTGCGCACCACAGCGGCGGGGCCGACCTCGATGCCGAGCCGCACCGCGACGGTGTTCAGCGACATCGCCAGCGCTTGCGTCAGCGTCACCGCACCGAAATATTCGTGGCTGTAATTCTCCGGCTTCCAGCCCTTGAGCGCGAGGGGCGCATCCTGGCGGATGGTGTCCGGCGTCAGGCCCGCTTCGATCGCGGTCAGATAGACGAAGGGTTTGAAAGCCGAGCCGGGCTGGCGTTTCGCGGTGACGGCACGGTTGAACTGGCTTTCGGCGTAATTGCGACCGCCGACCATCGCGCGCACGGCTCCGGTCGGAGTCATGGCAACCATCGCGCCCTGCGTGACCTTGAATTTCACGCTCTTTGCAGCGAGTTCGTCGATTACGGCGGCTTCAGCGACGCTCTGCAGTTTCGGATCGATCGAGGTTTCGACAACGATGTTCTGCTCGACCTGCCCGATGAGATCGTCGAGCACTTCGCCGATCCAGTCCGCGACGTAGTTGATGGTGCCGGCGCCCGCCGGCTTCATCGCGTAGGACGGATGGACGATCGCCGCCTTGGCCTGGGCCTCGGTGATGAACTTGCCGTCGGCCATGGCGTTGAGCACGAGTTTCGCGCGCGCTTCCGCCCCTTCGGGGTTGCGGTTCGGCGCCAGCCGCGACGGCGATTTGACCAGTCCCGCCAGCATTGCAGCTTCGGGAAGCGTCACGTTGCGCGCCGACTTTCCAAAGTATTTCTGTGCCGCCGCTTCGACGCCGTAGGCGCCAGAGCCGAAATAGACGCGGTTGAGATAAAGCTCGAGAATATCGTTCTTGGAGTATTTGCGCTCCAGCCATAGTGCCAGTTCGGCTTCCTGCAGCTTGCGCTGGATTGTTCGTTCCTGCGTGAGGAACAGGTTCTTCGCGAGTTGCTGGGTCAGCGTCGAGCCGCCCTGCGACACTCCCCGATGGAGCACGTTGGCAAGCGCCGCGCGTGCGATGCCGGTCGGGTCGATACCGAAATGCGAATAGAAGCGCCGGTCCTCGATGGCGATGAAAGCCTTCGGCAGGTACGGCGGCAGTTCTTTCAGCGAGACATTGGCGCCCGGCATCTCGCCGCGTGTGGCGATCACGCTGCCATCGGTGCCGACGATCTGGATGGTCGGCGGTCGCTTGGGGATTTCGAGCGATTGAATCGGCGGCAGATGCGCGCCGACCCAGACGATGACGCCGCCGGTTGCGATCACCGCCCACAGACTCAGCACCGCGCCCCAATAAACAAGGCGGCCGATGCTCCCTCGCGTACGATTGCGCGATGCTTTCTTGTCTTTCTTCGTCTGAGTGCGGGTCTTGCCCGGCTTGCGCTCGCGCGGCGCGTCGTCTTCTTCGTCGCGGGAACTATTGCGTGGACTCGCGCGCCGTTTCGGCTTGTTGTCGCCCGAATTGCCGACGCGATCCGACGCACTGAGGCGCAGGCCGTCAAGCGGTGACGAAGCCTCGAACTTAGGCTCCTTGCGTCCGCCTGATTTTTTTCGCCCCAACGCCATTCACAACGCCCGCACTCATCTACTCGTCAGATCGGCGTGCAGGCTAGCGGTGGCGGTTTAAAGGCACGTTAAGTGAGCGTTAACCTGGCATTAGAGTGTTTGGCGTGTTCCCTGCCGGAACGGCCATTTTCAGCGCTGCGGTCGCCAGTGTAGGCTCGCCGCTATGCACGTCCCAGACATGATCTGAAGGAGACCCGGATGGCTGGCCATATTGATCCCACCAAGGAGACGTTCAAGGCTTTCCGTGAAAGCGTCCGGCCGGGTCCGATCCATATGCTCAATCTGGTGCAACTCTACCCGCAGGCGAAATACCCTGATGGCCGCAAGGCGACCGGGGCAGAAGCCTATGCGAGCTACGGCCGGGAGAGCGGTCCGGTGTTTGAGCGGCTCGGTGGCACGATCGTGTGGCAAGGCCGATTTGAATTGATGCTGATCGGCCCCTCGGAGGAGCACTGGGATCTTTGTTTCATCGCGCAATATCCGTCGGTCGCGGCGTTCGTCGAGATGATCCGCGATCCGGTCTATCGCGAGGCGGTGAAACACCGGCAGGCGGCGGTGGAGGATTCACGCCTCATTCGCTTGGCGCCGCTTACGCCCGGCAAGAATTTTGGCGAGCCGCCATCGGCGTGAGGGCTGCTAGCTCGCGAGCCAAAGGCAGATCAGCGCAATCGCGGCCGGTAGGGCCTGCACCATGGTGATGCGCTTGCTGACGGAGTAGCCGCCATAGAGACCGGCCACGATCACGCAGAGCAGGAAAAACACCGCGATCTGGAAACCGAACGCCGGATTGGGATGAAGCAGGCTCCAGATCAGGCCGGCGGTGAGGAAGCCATTATACAGACCCTGATTGGCGGCGAGCACGGCGGTATCGGCCGCTTTCGCCGGGGTATTGCCGAAGGTCTTCAGGCCTTGCGGCTTGGTCCAGAGGCACATCTCGAGAATGAGAAAATAGGCGTGCAGCGCCGCCACCAGCACGACCAGACATTTCGCGACGTAGATCATTGTGCCCCCCGAGACAGATTGATCGCTAACGGTATTACGCCGCGCGGCAAAGACGATGGGGACTCTGAAGGGCGCGGATGTCAGGCGGCAGGCTTGTCGGCCGCGTCACCGTTGGCGAGCAGGTGAACCACCGCGCGCTTGATCGCGGCCTGCCGGGTCGGCGCGGTGATCTGCGCGCCGAGAAGGTCGGTGACATAGAACACGTCGCGCGCCCGCTCGCCAAAGGTCGCGACGTGCGCCGAGGCGATGTTGAGGTTGAGCTTCGAGATGGCGGTGGTGAGCTGATACAGCAGGCCCGGCCGGTCGAGACCGGACACCTCAATCACGGTGTAACGATCCGACCACTGGTTGTTGATGACGACTTCCGGTTCGACCACGAAGGGCCGCAGCTTCGGCTTGGCCGCGACGCGACGCGCCATGACTTCGGGCAAGCGCAGTTTGCCCTCGAGGGTCTGTTCGACGATTTCGCCGATCCGGGTGGCGCGTCGTGCCTCGTCTTCGTCGCGATCATATTCGCGGGAAATCGCGATGGTATCGAGCGCGAGCCCGTCGGTCGTGGTGTAGATCTGCGCATCGACGATATTGGCGCCCGCTGACGCGCAGGCGCCGGCGATGATCGACAGCAGCCACGGATGATCGGGCGCGAGGATCGTCAGCTCGGTGACAGCGCGCGCCTCGTCGAAGCCGACATGGATCGAGAGTTTGCCCTTGCTATGCTCGCTGCTCTTGACGAAACGGGCGTGGCGGATCTTGCGCGGCAGGTCGACCTTGAGCCAGTAGGCCGGATAGTGCCGGGCGATGTAGGAGTCGAGTTCGCGCTCCGGCCATTCGTTGAAGGCGGCGCGGAATTCGGCCTGCGCCACCTCGATGCGCTGGGCGCGATTGACCTCGGAGAAGCCGCCGGTCAGCACCGGTTCGGTCTCATAATACAGCGTGCGGATGAGCTGGGCTTTCCAGCCGTTCCACACTCCGGGGCCGACGCCACGGATGTCGGCGGTGGTGAGAATGGTCAGGAGCTTCATATGCTCGACCGACTGCACCACGGCGGCGAAATTCTCGATGGTCTTGCGGTCCGACAGGTCGCGCGATTGCGCCAACGTGGACATCGTCAGATGTTCCTGAATCAGCCAGGCGATCGTCTCGGTGTCGGCGGGATTGAAGCCGAAGCGTGGGCATAGGCGCCTTGCCACCTTCGCCCCGGCGACCGAGTGATCCTCGGGCCGGCCCTTGGCGATATCGTGGAGAAACACGCTCATATAGAGAACTGCGCGGTTTTCCGGCCGGATCTTGCGCATCAGGTCGGTGGTGACGACGAATTCCTCATGGCCGCCGCGCTCGATGTCCTGAAGGATGCCGATGCAGCGCAGCAGGTGCTCGTCCACCGTGTAGTGATGATACATGTTGAACTGCATCATCGAGACGATCTTGCCGAAGGCGCGGATGAACTGGCCGAGCACGCCGGTTTCGTTCATTCGCCGCAGCACGATCTCCGCGTCGTTCGACGTCAGGATCTCCATGAACAGCTTGTTGGCTTCGGAATTTTCGCGCAGCTGCGGCGTGATGAGATTGAGCGAACGGGTGGCGGCGCGCATCGCATCGGGATGGAACGCCAGATTGTTCTTCTGCGCGAGGCGGAAGATACGGATGAGGTTGACGGGATCGTTCTTGAAGACGTCCGGCGCGGCGAGGTTGATGCGATTGTTGTCGATAATGAAATCGCTGCTGCCGGGGACCTTGCTGCGTTTGCGGCTCGGTCGCAGCCGCGCCATCATCCGGCTCAGCACCGGTGCGGGCTTGGCTTCCTGATCCTCGAGCTTGGCGCACAGGATCGCGGTGAGGTCGCCGACGTCCTTCGCCATCAGGAAGTAGTGTTTCATGAAGCGCTCGACATCCTGCATCCCGGGATGCGAGGTGTAGCCGAGCCGCTGCGCGATCTCGCGCTGCATGTCGAACGACAGCCGCTCTTCGGCACGGCCGGTGAAGAAATGCATGTTGCAGCGGACCGACCACAGGAAATCGGCGCAGCGCCGGAAAGTGCGATACTCCTGAGCGTCGAACACGCCCCGTTGGAGCAGTTCCTTGGTGTCGCTGACGCGATAGACGTATTTGGCGATCCAGAACAGCGTGTGCAGGTCGCGTAGTCCGCCCTTGCCGTCCTTGACGTTGGGTTCGACCAGATAGCGCGACTGGCCGGCGCGACGATGGCGCTCCTCGCGCTCGGCAAGCTTGGCGGCGACAAATTCCGCGGCGGTGCCTTGGACGACATCCTTGTCGAAGCGGGTGAGGAGTTCGTCATACAGCGCCGCGTCGCCGGTGAGAAAACGTGTTTCCAGAATTGAGGTGCGGATGGTCATGTCGGCGCGCGCCTGCCGGATCGATTCATCGACCGAGCGCGTGGCGTGTCCGACCTTGAGGCCCATATCCCACAGGCAATACAGGATCGCTTCGGCGACCTGCTCGCCCCACGCTGTCTGCTTGTAGGGAAGCACGAACAGCAGATCGATGTCGGATTCCGGCGCCATCAGTCCACGGCCATAGCCGCCGGTGGCGACCACGGCCATGCGTTCCGAATCCGACGGCGTCGGCGACCGATAGAGGCGTTTGGTGGCGACGTTGAACAGGATGCGGATGATTTCGTCCTGCACGTAACACAGCCGTTCGGCGCAATGCCGCCCATGCCGATCCTTCAGGAGTTCGGCCTGCGCCATGTCGCGCGCGTGCGTGTGTTCGGCCTTGAGAAGTTGCGCCATGGCGGCGCGGAAGGTGTCGTCGTTGCCGGCATGGCGATCGGCCAGCGCGTCGATCTCCCGCGCGATCCGCTCCGGATCGAACTGCAGCAGGTCCTGAGGGGAACGGTCCAATGTCGCGCCATCCATGACAACCGGATATCGGACTGCCAACGCGGTGTCACGAGGGATTGTCGGCGGCTTGGAACATCCCTGCTGACTTGCCCGGCTTACCGGCAATTCCGTGCTGCGCCGGCGTTCGTTTAAGCAACTATTTTCTCGTTGACTCGGTTGTCTAACTTACTGAAATTGCGTGAGTAATTTGCTGTATCGCGCGGCGTCCGAGGCTTGGGGGCTTTGCCGCGACAACGGATTTTATCTCAACCTGCTGGCCGGACTCGCGACGACGGGAACGCGGCATCGACCATTTATCTCACGGAGAAGTGCATCATGTTTTCGATCTCACGGCACGCGTTTGCCGTCATCGTTGCCAGCGTTCTGTTCGCGCCGGGCGCGTTTGCCGCTACCGAAAAACCAAAACAGATCGCGATCGATTGGGCGACCTACAACCCGGTGTCGATGGTCCTGAAGGATAAGGGCCTGCTCGAAAAGGAATTCGCCAAGGACGGGATCAAGATCGTCTGGGTGCAGTCGGCGGGGTCCAACAAGGCGCTCGAATTCCTCAACGCCGGCTCGATCGATTTCGGCTCGACTGCGGGTTCGGCCGCGCTGGTGGCGAAGATCAACGGCAATCCGATCAAATCGATCTATGTCTATTCGCGTCCCGAATGGACCGCGCTGGTTACGACCAAGGATTCCAAGATCACCAAGGTCGCCGATCTCAAGGGCAAGCGCGTCGCGGTAACGCGCGGCACCGATCCGCACATTTTCCTCGTGCGTGCGTTGCTCGATGCCGGACTGACCGAAAAGGACATCACGCCGGTGCTATTGCAGCATCCCGATGGCAAGACCGCGCTCATTCGTGGCGACGTCGATGCGTGGGCCGGGCTCGATCCGATGATGGCGCAGGCCGAACTCGAGGACGGTGCAAAGCTGTTCTATCGCAAGCCTGAAGCCAACACCTGGGGCATCCTGAACGTTCGCGAGGAGTTCCTGAAGGATCATCCCGATCTGGTGCGCCGTGTGCTCGCGGTCTACGAGGAAGCGCGCAAGTATTCGCTCACGCACTACGATGAACTCAAGCACACCTTCATCGCCGTCACCAAGCTGCCGGACGCTGTCGTCGACAAGCAGCTCAAGGAGCGCACCGAGCTTACGCATAACCGCATCGGCGCGCCGCAGCGTGACTCGATTCTCGCGGCTGGTCTTGCGCTCCAGCAGGCGGGCGTCATCAAGAAGGACGTCGACGTCAAGGCTGCGCTGGATTCGCTGGTCGACGATCAGGTGCCGCTACCGACCAACTGATCCGGGCGCCGTCCCACGGTGAACGTGTTTCGGCCCACATGGCGATTGCCTGTGGGCCGTTCGTTTGATCTCGACGCCGCCGATCCGCGGCTTGCATTTTCCGGCCGACGGGCGTTTTAGCTATGTCCATGACACTTGAGACGACTGCACCAGCGACCAGGGCGCTCCCGGGAAACCGCGCACGGCGGTTCGTCCGGCCTGCGCTTGGGCTGTTGCTGCCGCTTGGTCTCGCGGTGGTGTGGGAATTGGCGGTGCGCCTTGGCTTTTCCAATGGCCGGCTGGTGCCGCCGCCGAGTGAAATCTACAGGACATTGACCGAACTCGGCACAAGCGGTGAGTTGAGCCGGCACATCCTGATCACGCTATGGCGCGTCGGCGCCGGCTTCGGACTGGGCGTCGTTGCCGGGACGCTGTTCGGCGCGATCTGCGGCTATTGGCAACTGGCGGCGCGGCTGCTCGATCCGACGCTGCAGGCATTGCGCGCGATCCCATCGATCGCGTGGGTGCCGCTGTTCATTCTGTGGCTCGGTATTTTCGAAATGTCGAAGGTGGCGCTGATCGCGGTCGGCGTGTTCTTTCCAATCTATCTCGGCGTCATGGGCGCGATCCTGTCGGTGGACCGCAAGGTCGTCGAGGTCGGCCGCATCTTCCGGCTCAGCGGACCGGCGATGATCCGCCGCATCTTCCTGCCTGCGGTGCTGCCGGAATACGTCGTGTCGCTGCGCTCCGGCCTCGGTCTTGGCTGGATGTTCGTGGTTGCCGCCGAATTCATGGGCGCATCGCAAGGCCTCGGCTATCTGCTGATCGACGGTCAGCAACTCGGCAAGCCCGCCCAGATCATGGCTGCGATCATCGTGTTTGCGATCCTCGGCAAAACCACCGACTGGCTGATCCAGCTTGCGACGGCGCCGCTGTTGCGCTGGCAGGATTCGTTCAGCACGCACGGAGACAAGAGCTGATGCTTGCGCTCGATCGTGTCGGCAAGATCTATCCCAACGGCGTCAACGCGCTGGAGGGATTTTCCGCGCGCGTCCAGCCCGGCGAGATCGTTGCGATCATCGGGGGGTCGGGATGCGGCAAGTCGACCTTGCTGCGCGCAATCTCCGGCCTCGATCGCGTGACAACGGGCAGTATCTCGCTGGACGGCGCCGCCATCACTGCGCCTCACGAAAAGATCGGCATCATCTTTCAGGAACCGCGATTGCTGCCGTGGCTGACCGTCGCGGACAATATCGGGTTCGGGCTTTCCGGTTTGCCGCCAGCGGAGCGCGCGGACAGGGTCGCCCGCGCGCTGTTGCGTGTCGGGTTGCCGGATAAGGCCGAGGCCTGGCCGCGCGAACTGTCCGGCGGGCAGGCGCAGCGTGTCGCCATTGCCCGCGCGTTGGTGCCGCGTCCCGAAGTGCTGCTGCTCGACGAGCCGTTCTCGGCACTCGATGCCTTTACGCGGACTGATTTGCAGGACCATCTGCTCGACTTGTGGGCCGACACCCGTCCCACGCTGATCCTCGTCACTCATGATGTCGATGAAGCCGTGGTACTCGCGGACCGGATCGTGGTGATGCGGCCGCGGCCGGGACGATTGTTCGAGGAAATCCGGGTCGATCTGACCCGTCCGCGCGATCGTGCCTCGCCGGCGTTCGAGATCGTCAAGCATCAGGTGCTGGCGTCGCTGGATCGTTCGCTCGATCGCGGCGTCCGCCGTCCGATGAATGACTTGCTGACGGTGGGCGAGGGCATATAAGCGGAATGAACCGCGACCGGCAGGGTTGATGCTGGTGTTGTCGAAATGGAGAGTGACATGGACTCGGCCGAACTGCGCGCGATGCAGGCTCCGATCAAGAGCCGCTACAAGGAAGATCCGAAGGCCGCCTTCATCACGCTGAAGGCGAAAGGGTCGCTGGAGAGCGAGGGCCTTTCCTGCAAGGTCGAAACCGGCCGCGCTGCCGCAGCCGTTGCGGGACTTCACCCAGCCACCGGCGGTTCGGGGCTCGAACTGTGCTCCGGCGATATGCTGCTCGAGGCGCTGGTCGCCTGCGCCGGCGTCACGCTGAAATCGGTTGCGACCGCGATCGAGGTGCCGCTCAAATCCGGGCAGGTCAGTGCCGAAGGCGATCTCGATTTTCGTGGCACGCTCGGTGTCGACAAGGAAGCGCCGGTCGGATTTGCGGAAATTCGCCTGCGTTTTGATGTCGATACCGACGCGCCGCAGGAGAAGCTCGATCAGCTTCTGAAACTCACCGAGCGGTATTGCGTGGTCTACCAGACCATCAGGAACGGCCCCAAAGTGAACGTGTCGCTGCACAGGACCTAACGCGAGCTAGGTGGTCTTCGGCAGCTTCGCCTTCAGCGCATAAAGCGCGTCGAGCGCCTCGCGCGGCGACAGTTCGTCGGGATGGATCGCGTTCAGCGCGTCCATCAGCAGCTCCGCCTCAGTTGGCGGCTGCGGTTCGGCGGCAGCGCGCGACGGCACCGCGAACAGCGGCAGGTCATCCACCAGCGCGCGGGCTGTCGATCCACGATCCTGCGCTTCGAGTTTCGCCAGTACCGATTTCGCCCGCGCGATCACCGGCGTTGGCAGGCCGGCGAGCTTTGCCACCTGAATTCCGTAAGAGCGGTCGGCCGAGCCGGGCAGCACTTCGTGCAGGAACACGACGTCGCCCTGCCATTCCTTGACGCGCACGGTGGCGTTGAACAGGCGGGGCAGCTTCGCCGACAGCGCTGTGAGTTCGTGATAATGCGTCGCGAACAGCGCGCGGCACTTGTTGCTTTCGTGCAGATGCTCGATCGATGCCCATGCAATTGACAGACCGTCGAAGGTCGCGGTGCCACGGCCGATCTCGTCGAGAATGACGAGTGCGCGTTCGCCGGCCTGATTGAGAATCGCGGCGGTCTCGACCATTTCAACCATGAAGGTCGAGCGTCCGCGAGCGAGGTCATCTGCCGCGCCGACGCGCGAGAACAGCCGGTCGATCACGCCGATGCGCGCATTTTTCGCTGGCACGTAACTGCCCGTTTGCGCCATCAATGCGATCAGCGCGTTCTGGCGCAGGAAAGTCGATTTACCCGCCATGTTCGGGCCGGTCAGCAGCCAGATCTGGCCTGAAGCCTGTCCCGGTCCGGGCGAGAGATCGCAGGCGTTGGCGATGAATGGTTCGCCCTTGCGCTTGAGGGCCTGTTCGACGACCGGATGCCGACCGCCATCGATGGCAAACGCCAGCGAATCGTCGACATCGGGTCGTACGTAATTTTCGTCGACGGCGAGTTTGGCAAGCGCAGTCGCGACATCGAGGAACGCGAACGCGTGGGCAGCCGCACGCAAATCGTCGCTCGCGGCCATCGCCTGTTCGCACAGCTTGTCGAAGATTTCGAGTTCGAGGCCGAGCGCGCGGTCCCCGGCATTGGCGATCTTGGCTTCGGTTTCGCCGAGTTCGGTGGTGGTGAAGCGCACCTGACCGGCCAGCGTCTGGCGATGGATGAAGGTCGCGTTCAGAGGAGGCGCCATCAGCTTGTCGCCGTGCTGCGCCGTCACTTCGACGAAATAGCCGAGCACGTTGTTGTGGCGGATCTTGAGCGCCTTGATGCCGGTGTCGTCGGCGTAGCGCGCCTGCATCGCCGCAACCACGAGGCGCGAGGCGTCGCGCAGCGAGCGCGTCTCGTCCAGCGCGGCGTGATAGTTCTGGCGGACGAAGCCGCCGTCGCGCTTGAACAGCGGCAGATCGTCGGCCAGGGCGCGGGACAGTTCCTGGGTGAGATCGCGCGAGGGGCGCCGCAATGCGTCCATCGCGGCGAGAATATCGAGCGGCAGGTTTTCGATCTGCGACAATCGCGCCAGCGCGGCGTCGGCGGCAACGATGCCGTCGCGCAGGCCAGCAAGATCGCGCGGCCCGCCGCGTCCGACCGACAGCCGCGCCAGCGCGCGCGACATGTCCGGCGCACCGCGCAGGAAGCCGCGCAGATCCTCGCGTGCCGCGCTGTCATCGACGAAGGTCGCGATGGCGTCCAGCCGCCGCGCAATCGCTGCCGTCTCAGTCAACGGCGCGGCGAGGCGGCGTGCCAGCAGGCGCGATCCCGCAGCCGTCACGGTCGAGTCGATGGCATCGAGCAGTGAACCGCGCCGTTCGCCGGACAGCGTGCGCGTTAGTTCAAGATTGGCGCGCGTTGCCGGATCGATCGCCATCGTCGCGCCGATGGCTTCGCGCGACGGCGGCGACAGTGGCGGACGCTTGCCGACCTGGGTGCGGTCGATATAGGTCACGGCCGCAGCTGCAGCGGTCGCCTCCAGCCGCGACAGCGTGCCGAAGCCGTCCATCGTCGCTACCGCGAAATAATCGCACAACCTGCGTTCGGCCGTAGCGCCGTCGAACACGTCGCGGGTCAGCGGCGTCACCGACGGCAGTTCGCGCAGAAGCGGCCCAAGGTCAGGATCGCTGAACAATGCGTCAGTGACGATCACTTCGTTGGGGTTGATGCGAGCCAGCGTTGCCGACAATTCGCCGGCGCTGCATTCGGTGGCGGTGAACTCCGAGGTCGAAATATCGATCCAGGCGAGGCCGATCCGGTCCTCGCCGCTCGATGAGGCCCGCGCCCGTGCAATCGCCATCAGGTAATTGTTGGCCTTGGGGTCGAGCAGCGTGTCTTCGGTCAGCGTGCCCGGTGTCACCAGCCGGACGACGTCGCGTCGCACGACGCTCTTGTTGCCGCGCTTTCGGGCGGCGGCCGGGTCTTCCATCTGCTCGCAGACTGCGACGCGATGACCAAGTGCGATCAGCCGGTGCAGATAGTCGTCGGATTTCTCCACGGGAACGCCGCACATCGGGATGTCCTGCCCAAGGTGCTTGCCACGCTTGGTCAGCATGATGCCAAGCGCGCGCGATGCGGTTTCGGCGTCCTCGAAGAACAGCTCGTAGAAATCGCCCATCCGGTAGAATAGCAGCAGGCCGGGATTGGCGGCCTTGATCTCAAGGTACTGTTCCATCATCGGCGTCACGCGGCCGTTCACCTCCGGCTCGGGTGCCGGGGTGTCGGTCGGTGCAGGTGGCGTCGAATGGATTGTCATGGCGCGGCACGCTAGCAAAGTTTTGCAGCGCAATCACACCCGGTAGCCCCGGTTATCCGGGTTTTCCGCAGGCCGTTTCCGACAGGCGAAACTCCGGGCCAATGAGGCTGCATATCGGGCAGCCGGATTCGCGGTGCTGCGCGTGCAGCGAGGATTTGACGCCGCCGATACCGCTTCCTAAAACTCAGCCTCATCGTTGTCAGAGATGCGACCGGCCTTGGTCAGGGAGAAACAAGATGCGTGATGTTTTCATTTGCGACGCCGTGCGTACCCCGATCGGCCGTTTCGGCGGCTCGCTGGCCAATGTTCGCGCGGACGATCTCGGCGCAGCGCCCCTGAAGGCCCTGATGGCGCGCAATCCCAAGGTAGATTGGGACGCGCTCGAGGAAGTCTCATACGGCTGCGCCAATCAGGCCGGCGAGGATAATCGCAACGTCGCGCGCATGGCGCTGCTGCTGGCCGGCCTGCCGGAGTCGATTCCTGGCATGACTGTGAACCGGCTGTGCGCCTCGGGGCTCGATGCGGTCGGCGGCGTGGCGCGCTCGATCCGTGCCGGCGAGGTCGATTTCGCCATCGCCGGCGGTGTGGAGTCGATGACGCGTGCTCCTTTTGTCACCGGTAAGGCGTCGGTGCCGTTCCAGCGCACCTTCGAGACCTTCGACACCACCATCGGCTGGCGATTCATCAATCCGCTGCTGAAGCAGCAATATGGCGTCGATTCGATGCCGGAAACCGGTGAGAATGTTGCGGAGGAATTCCAGATCTCGCGTGCCGATCAGGACGCGTTCGCAATCCGCTCGCAGCAGCGCGCCGGCAAGGCGATGGCCTCGGGCTACTTCGCCGAGGAGATCGTGCCGGTTTCTGCACCCGGCGGCAAGAAGGGTCCCATCACGGTGGATGCGGACGAACATCCGCGTCCGGACACCACGTTCGAAGGTCTTGCCAAGCTCAAGCCGATCGTGCGCGGCAACGGTACGGTGACGGCCGGCAATGCCTCCGGCGTCAATGACGGCGCGGCCGCTCTCATTCTCGCCTCGGAAGAGGCGGTCAGGAAGCATGGCCTGACCCCGCGGGCGAAAATTCTCGGCATGGCGTCGGCTGGGGTGCCGCCGCGCATCATGGGCATCGGTCCGGTACCGGCGACGAAGAAGCTGTTGGAGCGTCTCGGCCTCAAGATCAGCGACTTCGATTTGATCGAGCTCAATGAAGCTTTCGCCTCGCAGGGTATTGCCGTGTTGCGCCAGCTCGGCGTCAAGGAAGATGCCGATTTCGTCAACCCGCACGGCGGTGCGATCGCGCTCGGGCATCCGCTCGGCATGAGCGGTGCGCGGCTGGCGTTGACCGCGGTGCACGGGCTGGAAGCGCGCGGCGGCAAACTGGCGCTGGCGACGTTGTGTGTCGGCGTCGGGCAGGGCGTCGCGGTGGCGATCGAGAAAGTGAACTGAGGCGCCAATAAAGCGGAGCGCTGAAGCGGAGAGGCAGATGCAAAGATGACCCTGATCTATCCGCGCGACAGCAATGCCGCTCACGCGCCCCGCCTGTCACCCGACTACAAGAGCACGATCAAGCGCGCGCCGTCCAAACCGCTGATAGTGATGCCGCACACCCTGTCCGAATTGACCGGACCGGTATACGGCCATGAAACCGTGCGCGAGCACGATCACGATCTGACGATCCAGCACAAGGGCGAACCACTCGGCGAGCGCATCATCGTCCACGGTCATGTGCGCGACGAGGACGGACGCGGCGTGCCCAATACGCTTGTCGAGATCTGGCAGGCCAATGCCTGCGGCCGCTACATTCATGTCGGCGATCAGCATCCCGCGCCGCTCGATCCGAACTTCACCGGCGCCGGCCGCGCCCAGACCGATGCCGAGGGCTACTACAAGTTCATTACCGTCAAGCCCGGCGCCTACCCCTGGGGCAACCATTACAATGCGTGGCGGCCGGCCCACATCCATTTCTCGGTGTTCGGCTATTCGTTCATTTCGCGCATCGTGACGCAGATGTACTTCCCCGGCGATCCGCTGTTCGCTTACGATCCGATCTTCAATTCGGTGCCGGACGAGAAGGCGCGGATGCGAATGGTGTCGAGCTTCGATCTCGAAAACACCAGGCCGGACTGGGCGCTGTGCTATCGTTTCGACATCGTGCTACGCGGGCGCAACGCGACGCCACTGGATTCCGACGATGACTAAGATCACGCCTTCGCAGACCGTTGGCCCGTACTTCAAATACGGGCTGACGCCCGGCGGCAGCTATCATTGGAACGACGCCTTCGGCAATGATCTACTGACGCCGGACGTCTCTGGCGAGCGTATCCGTATCGTCGGCCGCGTGTTCGACGGCGACGGCAAGGTCGTGCCGGATTCGATGCTGGAAATCTGGCAGGCCGATGCGCAGGGCCGCTTCGCCGATCCGCAGGATACGCGCGGCGTTCCCAATTCGGCGTTCAAGGGTTTTGGCCGCTGCGGCACCAGCCCGGACGGCGAGTTTTCGTTTCACACCATTAAGCCGGGCGTCGTGCCGGGCCCGAAGGGCAAGCCGCAGGCGCCGCACATCGTGATGGCGGTGTTCGCGCGCGGCATGACCCAGCAGACAATGACCCGAATCTACTTCGAGGGCGATGCGGCCAACGCCGGCGATCCGATCCTTGCGTTGGTGCCGGCCGATCGCCACGCCACGCTGATCGCCAAACGCGAACCGGGCGAGGGAAGCGTTTATCGCTTTGACGTTCACCTGCAGGGCGACGGCGAGACGGTGTTCTTCGATCTTTGATCGCAGCCGTTAGTCGATTACCGCAGCGTGGTCGGGTGCCTGCGATTGCTTTTGCATCGCTGCTTTGCTTGATCCGATCATCATCGCCATCGGGATCGCGCACAGGGTCACGATCAGAACCATTTGATAGTCGTGCGAGAAGGCGATGATCTGCGCCTGTACGTTGACAAGAACGTCCATCAATGCGCGGCCCATATCGGTGTTCAGGTTGAGCGAGCGGGCGACATCCTGCATCTGCAAGGCGTGATTGAATGGAGTCACGTGCTCGCTGAGGATGGCGTGGGCTTCGCGCGTGCCTGACGTCAGCTTGGCGATCACGATGGAAATGCCGATCGAACTGGCGACGTTGCGGACCAGCGTCAACATCGCAGTGCCGTCGGTGCGCAAGTGGTTGGGCAGAGTCATGAAGGCCACGGTGCTGAGCGGTACGAATACCAGTCCCAGTCCGAAGCCCTGCGCGATACTGACGACAACAATCTCCGGCACGCCGGTCTGGTCGGTCCAGCCCGTCATGATAAACAGTGAGGCCGACATCAGGATCATGCCGCTCGCGATCAGCGTGCGCGCTTCGATGTATTTCATGAAACGGCCGACCAGCATCATTGCAACGAAGGTTCCGACCCCGCGGGTTGCGAGCAGCAGACCGGCGGTCATGATCGGGTAGCCGATGACGTTCTGCAGATAGGGCGATGCCAGTGCCATCGTGGAATACAGCACAAGCCCCATGATCGCCATGAACACGCATCCGCTGAGGAAGTTGCGATCCTTGAATATCGCAAACTGGACGAACGGCCGCTGGCTCGTGAGCGAATGGGCGAGGAAGTAGTACAGGCCGATAACGGCAATGATGCTCTCGATCACGATTTCCGGCGAGTTGAACCAGTCGAGCTGTTCGCCGCGGTCGAGCGCAAGCTGCATGGACCCGATGCCGATCGCGAGCGCCGCGAAGCCGAACCAGTCGAAGCGCAGGTTCAGATCGAGATCGGTTTCATCCATGAAGGCGATCAGGCCCAGCACGGTGATGATCCCGAACGGCAGGTTGACGAAGAACACCCAGTGCCAGGAATAAGTCTCGGTCAGCCAGGCGCCGAGCGAGGGGCCCATGATTGGGCCGAGCATCACGCCCATGCCCCAGATCGCCATGGCCTTGGCGCGCTCATGCAGCGCGTAGGAATCGAGCATGACAGCCTGGGACAGCGGCACAAGGGCTGCGCCGAACACACCTTGCAACAGCCGGAACAGCACCATCTGGGTGATGTCCTGTGCGAGCCCGCACATGACGGATGCTACGGTGAAACCGGCCGAGCAGACAATGAAGACCTTCTTCCGGCCGAAGCGGTTGGCGACCCATCCGACCGGCGCAGTCATGATCGCGGCCGCGACGATGTAGGAGGTCAGCACCCAGTTGATCTGGTCTTGCGAGGCCGAGAGTGTGCCTTGCATGTAGGGCAGGGCAACGTTCGCAATCGTGGTGTCGAGTGCCTGCATGATGGTCGCGGTCATCGCGCAGATCGTGACCATGTTGCGGCGAAAGCCCGGGACCGCCGCCGTGGAGGTGGCGGCGGCGGTCACCGGGTTTCCTCCTCGGCCGAAGCGGAGGAGAAACCAAACAGGCGCGCCAGCGAACGTTTGTGTCCGGTGTCGATCCAGACATAGGTGCTCATGCCGGCCTTGAGTTTGCGCACAGCGGCGTCATGCTTGTCGAAATAGATGCGCACCGGCACGCGCTGCACCACCTTGACGAAATTGCCGGTGGCGTTCTGCGGCGGCAGGATCGCGAATTGTGCGCCGGTGCCGGGGCTGAGCGAGCCGACGGTGCCCTTGAACGTATGATCGGGGAACGCGTCGATCTCCATCGTCACCTGCTGGCCGGGCGCGACATAGGTCAGGTCGGATTCCTTCAAGTTTGCGTCGACCCATGGCGCTGCGTCGTCGATGATGCTGAACACCGGCGTGCCGGCGGGCACGAACCGACCGAGCTGAATCTGATCGACCTGCGTGGCGGTGCCGCTGATCGGCGCGCGCAACACGGTATGGTCGAGATTGCGCTGCGCATCATCGCGCTTGGCCTTGGCTTCGGCGTAGGGCGGAAACTGTTCGAGCGGCAGGTCGGGATTGCCGAGCAACTGATTGCGCGCGGTCGAGAGCTGCTGCTTGATGAACTGGACTTGCGCTTGCGCCGTCACCAACGCAGTCGCACTGGTGTCGAGGTCGAGCTGCGAGCCGGCATTGCTTTTGACCAGCGAGTTCTTGCGCTCGACGTCGCGTTGTTTCAGTCCGACGCCTTTCTGCGCGAGATCCACCATCTGGGCGTAGATCTGGATGTTGGCGCGGAGGTTGTCGTAATTGGTCTTGGTTTGATCGAGAGCGGCCTGCGCCTCCTGCAGCGCCAGCCGGAACGGCATCGGATCGATTTCGAACAGAACGTCATTGGGTTTGACGCGCTGGCCTTCCTTGACAACAACCTTGTCGATCTTGCCCGAGATGTCCGGCGTGATCAGGACCTTCTGGGCGCCGACGTAGGCGTCGTCGGTTGTCGCGTAGCGTCCGCCAGAGAGATAAAACACAAGGCCTCCGATCAGGGCGATAATCGGAATCACCACAAGCAGCAGTGTTCGCCGCCGTTCGCGTGCGCGTTGCCGCCATGACTTGCGGGATGTGTCGCGCGGCGCCTCCGGCGCCGGTTGCTCGGGTTTCTTTTGCTCTGTCGGAAATTTTACGACTGGTTCAGCCATAGCGCTAATCTTTCACCTTGCTGTCGGCGCTCTGGATAGCGTCACGGACATTGTCTTTGATGGCTTCGAGTTGCCGGACCAGGCTCCTGGCTTCGGCGGCGTTCATGTGACTCAGTGCGGTCTGGGTGATGTCGGCGCGCAATTCGCCGAGTTTCTTCAGCAGCGGGCGAGCGGCGGGCCGGAGATAAAGGCGATTGGCGCGGCGATCGTTAGCGTCGGTCCGGCGCTCGATCAGATCGTTGCGGCACAGGCGATCGATCAGGCGGGTCAGCGAGATCGGCTGCATCTCCATCATTTCCGCGAGTTCGGACTGTTTTAGCCCCTCAGTGCGCTCAAGTTTGGCCAGCACCGCCCATTGCGCGCGGGTGATGCCAAAGCGCGTCGCCTGCTTGTCGGCATAAAGCCGCAGCATCCGCTGGGTCTCGAAAAGCGCGAACAGAAAATCGACATTGGTTTCGGGCACGGCTGCCTCTCAGTATGCAAGCTATATAATAAGCTAGCTTACTAATTTTTACAGCCGGGAAAACGAATACATGTCATGCAAAATGCGGATGAATAGAGAAGCGCAGTATATTCAACTAATTACAGCGAACCTAAGCCCATTCCACGGCGGATTCGGCCGCCACGTCAATCGAACTGCGCTGGCCGATATCGTCGAAATGCCGGTCGAGAAATTTCTTGCCGGCCCGCATGCCGGCGCGATGCAGCAGTTCGAAGAAATCGTAATCCGTCTTCATCTTGCTCGAGGCGGCGAGCCGCGTGCCGAGCCCTCCGAGATCGATGCGATGAATGTTCAGCCGGCGGTATTCGCCTTTGCCGGTGCCGCGCGGCAGGCGTCCTTCGTCGATCAACTGATTGACGAAATCCATCGTGCGCAGTTCGGAGATCAAGGCCGAGTTGAAGGTGATTTCATTCAGCCGGTTGATGATCTCGGCGGACGTTCGCGGCGTCGCTTCGCGGGATACTGGATTGACCTGCACCACGAGCACGTCCTCGGCGTCGGTGGAGTGCAGAAACGGGAAGATCGCCGGATTGCCCATGTAGCCGCCATCCCAATACGGGATGCCGTCGATCTCGACGGCGCGGAACAGAAACGGCAGCGCCGCCGACGCCATCACCGCATCGGCGGTGATCTTGTTACTGGGAAACATGTGCAGCCGCCCGGTGTGAACGTTGGTTGCCGAAATAAACAGAGAGAGATCGGTGTTGCTGCGCAGCGCGTCGAAATCGACAAAGCGCTCGATCAGATCGCTCAGCGGATTGATGTTGAGCGGATTGAGTTCGTACGGCGAGAAGTAATGCGACATCGCCTCGAACCAGTTCTGTACCGGCGTCGCGGCGAACGGCATCAGCGAGAACAGCCGGTCGGCCAGTGCGCGCTGCACCGGCGGAAGCTCGCCGCCGGCGCTGGCGGCGCGCCAGAACGCGGCGAGGCGCTTGCGTGCCTCATCAGGGCCGCCGCGTATAAGTCCGTCGGCCAGCATCACGGCATTGACCGCGCCGGCCGAGGCGCCGGAGATTCCGGTGATCTCCAGCCTGCCGTCGGATAGCAAATGATCGAGGACACCCCAGGTAAAGGCGCCATGGGATCCGCCACCTTGAAGCGCGAGATTGATTTTCTTCGCGGTTGGTGGCTTCGGCTTGCGTGAGCTGGTGCTCCACGGCGTCAGGCTGTCGAGGTAGGATTTGAGATTGGCCGCCACGGGCGCTCCTTTCTCTCAGGACCGAACGGATGATATGGTCCGGGTCCTGGCGCGCTTTGGCGCAGGTGATGCAGGTGATTAAGTGTGTCGGATCATCTGGTGCTTCTATGGTGCAATGCAATAGATAATGCTGCATTGCGAAATATTCATGATGGCAGGGTGTTGAAAAAGCACGCGAAACCGGCCTCGTTGGGTGACATGGTTCCATAATGACGCTGACAAAACCGGCCTTTCCCACACCCGGTCACGATCACGGCAGGTGCACCGAAGATGCGATCGCCCATGCCGAGCGCATTTGCCAAAATCGCGGACAGAAGTTCACGCCGATCCGGCGGCAGGTGCTCGAGGCGCTGCTGTCGAGCCACCGCCCGCTTGGCGCCTATGAGGTGATCGATGCACTGGCGAAGGACATGCCGCGTCCCGCGCCGATTACGGTTTATCGCGCACTCGATTTTCTCATGGAGAACGGGCTCGTCCATCGCATCGAAAGCCGCAACGCGTTTCTTGCCTGCGCGCATAATCACGATGCCGGGTCAGTGGTCGCGTTCCTGATTTGCGAAACGTGCGGGTCTGTCGGCGAATTTCCTGCTACAACTCTGGCGAAGAATTTCAACGACGCCGCGCGCAGCACCGGCTTCGTGCCGAAAATGTCGGTGGTGGAAATCACCGGGGTCTGCGCCCATTGCCAGAAGGCGGCGTAGTCACCACAAAATCATGTTGCTCTCCTGCTGTGACCTGCAGCAAGAACAACAACACGGCGGGAAGCCGGACCGGAGCGTCATGCCGAAAAATCAGAAAACACCCGGGGCGCGCCCGCTCGATGCGATGGCGATCGCGTTGATGCTGATGCTGTGCCTGAGCTGGGGCTTCAACCAGATCTCGGTCAAGGTCGCGCTTCCTGACATTCCCCCGTTCACGCAGGCGACGATCAGGTCGATCGGCGGGCTGCTGGTCATCATGCTGGGTGCATGGCTGCGCGGTGTGAAAATGTTCGAGCGTGACGGCACGCTCGGCGCAGGCCTATTTGCCGGTGTTCTGTTCGGCTTCGAATTCATCCTGATTTATCGCGGGCTGGTCTACACCACGGCGTCGCGCGCCGTGGTATTTCTCTACGTCGCGCCGTTCGTGGTCGCGCTTGGCTCGAAGCGGTTTCTCGGAGAGCACCTGACGCCGATGCAATGGGGCGGACTTGGCCTGTCGTTCGCCGGCGTCGCGCTCGCGATCGGCGTGCCGCAAGCCTCGGTCGATACCAGCGTAATCCTGGGCGATCTGATGATCGTCGGTGGTGGTGTGCTGTGGGCAGGGACCACGCTCGTGGTCAAGGCAACAAGGCTTCTTCATGCGCCCGCGGAGAAGATGCTGGCCTACCAGGTCGCTGTCTCGATTCCGATTCTCGCCGCCGGCGCCTGGTGGTCCGGCGAGCAGATCACCCATATGCCGGGGATCGTCGCCTGGGGGTCGATGATCTATCAAACGGTGTGGATCGTCGGGACGACGTTCCTGATCTGGTTGTTCCTGGTGAAGTATTATTCGGCCAGCAAATTGTCGGCATTTACCTTTTTGACCCCTTTATTTGGTGTAATTGGGGGCTATTTCATCATGCATGACACCCTGACGCTGGCATTCGGCGGAGCGGCCTTACTGGTCATGGCCGGGCTGTTTCTGGTAAACCGGCGCCAGGAAGTCGCCGCCGATCCCCTGTTTCCTGTCACAAAGACCTGATATTTGGCCCCCCATGACTGATCTCCAAGAACGAACCAAGACCATCGAGGCCGGACCGAAAGGCCGCCACCGGACCGTTCAGGTCGTCGTCGGCGGCGTGAAGGTTGGCGGCGGTGCGCCCATCGTGGTGCAGTCGATGACCAACACCGACACGGCTGACATCGAGGGTACAGTGAACCAGGTCGCGGCGCTGGCGCGAGCCGGTTCCGAAATGGTGCGCATCACTGTCGACCGCGACGAAGCGGCCGCGGCGGTTCCTCATATCCGCGAGAAGCTCGACAAGCTCGGCGTCGACGTGCCGCTGATCGGCGACTTTCACTACATCGGCCACAAGCTTCTGGCTGAGCATCCGGCCTGCGCTGCGGCGCTCGCCAAGTACCGGATCAATCCGGGCAATGTCGGTTTCAAGAACAAGCGCGACAGCCAGTTCACCGACATCGTCGAAATCGCCATCAAGAACAACAAGACCGTTCGCATTGGTGCCAACTGGGGTTCGCTCGATCAGGAATTGCTGACGCGCCTGATGGAAGAGAACGCCAAGTCACCGAATCCGATCGACGCTCGCGCGGTGACGCGCGAAGCGATGGTGCAGTCGGCGCTTCTGTCGGCGGCGCGCGCCGAGGAAATCGGCCTGCCGAAGAACAGGATGATTTTGTCGGCGAAGGTTTCCAACGTGCAGGATCTGATCGCGGTCTATCGCGAACTCGCCGCACGCTCCGATTACGCAATCCATCTCGGTCTCACCGAAGCCGGCATGGGCTCGAAGGGCATCGTCGCATCGTCGGCGGCGCTCGGCATTCTGCTTCAGGACGGCATCGGCGATACCATCCGCGTCTCGCTGACGCCCGAGCCGGGCGGTGATCGCACCCTCGAAGTGAAGGTCGGTCAGGAAATCCTGCAGACCATGGGCTTCCGCACCTTCGTGCCGCTGGTCGCGGCATGCCCGGGTTGCGGCCGCACCACTTCAACCGTGTTCCAGGAACTGGCGCGCGACATTCAGGCTTTTATCCGCGATGAAATGCCGAGCTGGAAAACGCGCTATCCCGGCGTCGAGCAGCTCAATGTTGCGGTGATGGGCTGCATCGTGAATGGCCCCGGCGAATCCAAGCACGCCGACATCGGCATTTCGCTGCCGGGCACCGGTGAAACGCCGGCCGCTCCGGTGTTCGTCGATGGCCAGAAATTCCGTACCCTGCGCGGGGCGACTATCGCCGCCGACTTCAAGTCGCTGGTGATCGACTATATCGAGCAGCGCTATGGCGCGAGCAGCAGCAAGGCGCCGGCCGTGACCGCGGCGGAATGATCGCCCGATAAAATCTTAGGCATGAAGACGATATGTAGTGGCCGGGATTGCCCGGTCATCGGCATTTCCGATCTAGAGCGGCGCGTTCTTCTCGCGGTTGTCGACCACCGCTTCCTCGAGGTCGAGATCGCGTTCGATCCGCCGCCGCGTTTCGTCGGTGATCTGCCCCTCGCGCAAAAGCTTGTGCAACAGTTTGCGCTCGATGTTGATCATCTCGCGAACCAGCCCGGCTCCCTTGGTGGCAGGCGTATGCTGACCTTCCTCGGTGGGAGGATCGGGCAGTGCCCGCATCCGGGTTTCGTGGCGCGCTTCGAGGAATCGCGCGAGGCTTTCCGGCAGATTGCGCTCGGCGATGATCGTCTTCAGCGAGCCGCGCGCCGCATGGAGGATATTCCGCCGCGCTGTGATCTCGGCCTCGCGTTCGTGAATCGCTTCGGCGTGGCCGTGTTTTGACAGACCAAGCACATTAACCAGCAGCGGCAGCGTCAATCCGATTCCGATCAGTGTGACGCAGATCACCCCGAAGGAAACAAAGAGGATCAGATCGCGATGCGGGAAGTCGCTGCCGTCAGGCAATGCCACCGGTAGTGCCAGTGCGACGGCCAGTGACACCACCCCGCGAATGCCGGTGAAGCCGATGATCACGACCGAACGCCAGTCGGGCGTGGGGTCTCGCTTGGAAAGACGCTTGCTAAATGCGCGCGTCAGATAGGTGCCGGGGAAGACCCAGAGAAAGCGCGCCACGATGACGATGGCCGAGATCAGCGCGACGGCGGCGAGCACTTCGTTCAGCGGAGTGGCCTTGGCTTTCTCCATGAGCAGCCGCATCTGGAATCCCGCCGACAGGAACAGCACGCCTTCGATCAGCCAGATCACGAAGTCCCAGAAGAACACGCCTTGCAGGCGTGTTGCGGCCGAAATCAGCAACGGTCCGTTCCAGCTGACGTAAAGCCCCGCGGCGACTGTGGCGAGGACGCCGGAGCCGCCGAAATGTTCGGGAACCCAGAACGCGAGATACGGCGTCAGCAGCGACAGGCAGATTTCGACACGCGGATCGCGCGACCACTGGCGGAGTCGCAGGCTGAGCCAGCCGACGGCGATGCCGAACAGCACTTCACAGGCGACGATCGCGACGAACGACTCAGAGGCTTTGGTCAGTGAAAATGTGCCCGTGCTGACCGCCAGCACGGCAAAGCGATACAGGATCAGGGCGGTGGCATCGTTGGCGAGACCCTCGCCTTCGAGAATGACAAGGATGCGATGCGGCAGATTGAGCCGCCGCGCGATCGCCAGCGGTGCGACAACATCGGGCGGCGATACGATGGCGCCGAGCACGAAGCCGACGCCCCACGGCAGGCCGAGAATCCAGTGCGCGGCGCCCGCCACGGCGCAGGTGGTGAAGATAACGCAGCCGATTGCGAGCAGGGTGATCGGCTGCAGATTGGCCTTGAACTCGCGCCAGCTCATCGAGACGCCGGCCGAATAAATCAGCGGCGGGAGAACCAGAAGTAGCACGCCCTCCGGCTTCAGCTCGACGACCGGGAACCCCGGCACGAAGGCCAGCGCGATGCCGACCAGCAAGAAGACGATGGCGGGCGCGAGCGCCAGCTTCCGCGCCACGATCGCGGATGCCGACAGCGCAGTCAGGATCAGCAGAAACGTAAAAAAGCCTTCGATCATGGCAGCGGAAATCCGAACGGATCATCATGGTTTGCAAGCGGGCAGTGTCGCCAATATGTCGTTTGCCCCGGGAAATTGGAATGGCTTGCGTCCCGCGGCCGCCTAGATTGCGCTGGCGGCGATATTCACCATCAGCGCGAGCAGCGCGGTGTTGAAAATGAAAGATACGATGCCGTGCGCGGTGGCGGTGCGGCGGATTAGCCGATCGGTGATGCCGACATCCGAGACCTGCGCGGTCATGCCGATCACGAACGAGAAATAGACGAAATCCCAGTAGTCGGGTGTGTCGTCGCCGGGAAAGGCGAGACCGCCCGCCTTGGCGTTACGATAGTAGTCGTGCGCGTAGTGCAGCGCGAATGTTGTGTGGATTGCGATCCAGGTCAGGGTGATGGTCGTCACCGCCAGAACCAGTTGCAGGGGCTGTCGCGGCGTTTCGCCGAGTACGAGAATGATCGCCGCGAGGCTGGCGAACGCTCCGACGCCTGTCATCCCGAGGATGATGAACCGTCCGTCGTCCTGAAGCCTCACTTGTCGGCGGATGTGGTCCGTATTGAACGAAAACATCGTCGCATAGGCGAATGCGAGATAAAGCGCGATGAAGATGTCCCAGGCGATCAGAAGGCGCGTCGCCGGCTGCCATGCATCAGGCATGAACAGCAATGAAGCAAGGCCGAGGGCGAGCGCGGTGAAGGTGCGTCGCCGCCCGTAGACGATGCGCACCGCGGTCGGCATTTTCTCGAATCGCGCAATAAAGTCGTCGCCGTGCGCGGTGCCTTCGTCCTTGTTTTTTCCGGAGGATGGCTGGCGCGTCACGGCCCTGGGTTGCTTTCTGTGGCGTCAGTTCTGCCGCTCGGCGACGAAGCGTGCTGCGGCGCGCAGGACGTCACCCCTGGCGCCAAATGGCGCCAGCGCAGCATCCGCCTGTTTCAGGAGATCTCGCAATCGCGCCTTGGCACCATCCAATCCCAATTGCGTGACGAACGTGGTCTTGCCGAGTGCGGCGTCCTGTCCCGCGGGCTTGCCGAGCGCGGCCGCGTCGCCTTCGACGTCGAGCAGATCGTCGGCGATCTGGAAGGCTTCGCCGAACGCGTGTCCATATGCGTCGAGCGCGGTGTATTGATCCTTCGAAGCCTGACCGAGAATCGCGCCGGCGATGCAGCCGTATTTGAGCAGCGCGCCGGTTTTCATTTGCTGGAGTCGCGCGACATCCGGCGGCTCGCGGTCGCCGAAGCGGCCTTCGCCGGCGAGGTCGAGCATCTGGCCGCCGGCCATGCCGCCGATGCCGGAGGCGCGCGCCAGCGCCCGCGTCAACGCCAGACGCACACCGGCGTCACGATGCACTTCGTCGCGGGTGATGATGTCGAACGCCAACGTCAGCAGCGCATCGCCCGCAAGGATCGCGGTGGCATCGTCGAATTTTTTGTGCGCCGTCGGCCGGCCGCGCCGCAGGTCGCTGTTGTCCATCGACGGCAGATCGTCGTGAATCAGCGAGTAGCAGTGGATACACTCGAGCGCGGCGCCAGCCATCAGTGCGCCGTTACGAGGGATGCCGAACATGTCCGCGCTGGCAACCACGAGAAACGGCCGCAGCCGCTTGCCGCCGTTCAGGCTCGAATAGCGCATTGCCTCGATCAGGCGATGCGGGCGGGCAATCTCGCCGGGCAGCGTCGCATCGGCCAGCAGCTTGCCGAGCAGGGTCTCGGTATCGGCCGCGGTGGCGTCGAGCAGTTTCATGAAATCTTGCGGGGAAGTGCCGGTCGTCATCGAAAACTCCAGGAATTTGGCGGGACAATCGGTCATGCGACCGGCCGCGTCAATTCCAGCCGGCGGGCCGATTCCGCTGGAGCCGCCAACACGGTTTCTGTTAGCTAAAGGCCTTCGGAACGCCTTGTGTGGCGGGGAGGGTGGTGCGGCGATCGTCCGCATGAGCAATCAGGGAAGCCATGCGACGAGCGATCCGCGTAATCCTGCTGGTGATCTTTCTGGCGATCCTGTTGCCCTATCTGCTGGCGCCGCTCTATGCCGCCGGACATCCGGTCTCGACCTTGATGATCGGGCGGTGGCTGACCGGCCAGCCGGTTACGCGCGACTGGGTCGATCTCGATGCGATGTCACCGGCTTTGCCGGCTTCGGTGGTGGGGGCTGAGGATGCGAAATTCTGCCGCCATCACGGGATCGACTGGGATTCCGTGAGCGAAATTATCGAAGACGCCCAGGATGGCGAGTTCGTGCGCGGCGGGTCCACCATCACCCAGCAGGTCGCCAAAAACCTGTTTCTGTGGCCGGGCCGCAGTGTGATCCGCAAGGCACTGGAGTTTCCGCTCGCGCTTTGGATCGATTTCGTGCTGCCGAAAAAGCGGATTTTGGAACTCTATCTGAACATCGCGGAACTGGGCCCGGGCGGCCAGTTCGGTGCCGAAGCCGGATCGCGCTATGCCTTCGGCCGCCCGGCCTCGTCCCTGTCGGCCCGGGAAGCTGCCCTGCTGGCTTCGATCCTGCCCAATCCGATCACCCGCAGCGCCAAAAAGCCGGGCCGTGGGGTCAGCCGGATGGCCGGAACCTACATGGCTCGGGCGCGATCGCCTGAAATCCTCCATTGCTGGGGCCGGGGACGATGATTTTAAGGTCTTTTTCGGCCATTTCAGCCGGTCTCGGGCCTAGCGCTAAGTCCATCCTTCATCTATAAGCGCGGCCTCAATCCCAATTTCCGGAAAGCGCCCGCCCGGCGGGCCTGCTTTGACCAGAGGACTAATCCATGGCCGTTCCACGCAGGAAAACATCGCCGTCGCGCCGCGGAATGCGCCGCTCTGCCGACGCGCTCAAGAAGCCGACTTACGTCGAGGACAAGGATTCTGGCGAATTGCGCCGTCCGCATCACCTCGACCTCAAGACCGGCATGTACAAGGGCCGCCAGGTCCTGAAGGTCAAGAAAGACAGCTAAGCCCGGGTCCGTCAGGACACGGGTGAGGTACGGCCGCGCGATAATGTGATGGCCGTGGGGCTTGCGACAAAGCGGGCGCAGCGCGTAGACGAAATAGCTCCGCGAAAGCTAAAGAGCATCCGATCAGAAAGCCCGCCGATGCCGACAATCGGTTTTCCGCTGCTTCTTATTCCGTTCGCCCTTTACAATATCATCGTTTTTCTGATGCCCGGCGTGGCTTTCACTGCGCCGGTCGCGACGCTTGCGCTGCCGTCCGGCGTATCGTGGACGTTTACGTTCGGCGATGTGCTGCTGGCGCTGGGCCTGATCCTGTTGCTGTTCGAGGTCGTCAAGGCCGCGCGGCCCGGCTCCAAATACGTAACCGACCATTTGCTGTCACTTGGGGTGTTCGGCGGCGCAGCTGCCGAATTCCTGCTGCTCAAGCCGTTCGGCACCTCGACGTTTTTCCTGCTGACGCTGCTTGCCGGCGTGGACTTTCTTGGCAGTGCGTCGATCGCATTGCGCCGTGACCGGCGGCGTGCTGCCGCGCCCGCTCCTGCCGTCGTGGTCCCTGCGCCGGCGCCGGTCGAAGAGCCTTTACGGTCCGCGCCGCGCGTCGAACCGGTGATCGAGCCGTCGCCAAAGCCGGTGCCCGAGCCGGTATCGCCGCCGCCGATTGTGACGGTCGCGCCGCAGGACAACGCGCCGGTCACGGCTGAGCACAAGGCGCCAGACAAGATCGCGAACTGGAATGTTTCGGAGATCGTGTCGGGAATCGAAACCCCGCCCGACAAGGCTCCCGAGTCACATGCTCCCAAGGCGCCGGATTCGAAGATCGAGCCGAAGCCGTCCGACAAGCTCTGACATCGGCAAAATGCTGGGCCTCTCGTGCGGCGGCGACAATCCGTTTTATGCGGTTCGTGACAGTGTCGCTGAACCGTGTGGCGCCGTCGCGGTGCCGGTCGTGAGCCGGTAGCGCGTCAGGGCATCGGCTGGCGAAGCCCGCCGCAGCGACCTTGTCTGAGGTTCATGGGCGGCTGTCGCGATCAGATGGGTCACGAACGCCGCGTCGGGGCGGCCTGAGTGCGGGGCGGGCTGGGCGCGCAGCGGCGGCGGCTGGAGAGGGATCAGGGCGGTGCCATTGCCGTTGTGAGCAGCTGTGGACGCGGTTTGAACCGGGCTCGCCAGCGGGCTGGTGCGGTCTGTCACATGCCCCGAAACCGGGCCGATCCCAATGGTTCTCATGCGCAATCCGATCGGTTGTGTCTCATTTCGGGACAATTCAACCCCGATTGGAATCGGCGTCGCAAGGATCGTGCCGTGCCGTTCGGTAGAAGCCTGCCTCCGTTTCGGGGGTGACCGGTCGGCTGCTTTTTATAATCTTTAGGAACTGCGGCTAGTCTGATCGGCGCAGGAAGCACTATTCTGAAAAACGAATCACTATCCGTGTCCCAGAACGAGGCGATTTTGGCAGCCGCCCATCCATCCACCATCGATGGTCTGATCCCCCGCTCGCCGTCCGAGATTGTCGCGCCGCGCAAGCCGTCGCGCCCGGACGCGTCGGCGATTCTGTCGGCGCTGGGGCAGGCGACGTTCGTCTGGGATCTGGTAACCGACGCGCTCGTGTGGAGCGATAACGTCGCCGCGGTTTTCCCCGAGTTTCCGGCACCGATGCTGGCGACGGCGAATGATTTCGAGAAACTGATCGAGCCTCAGCCCGGCATCAGACGCGATGCGATCGTCAGTGCATCCGCGAAGGGTGCCGGCCGTGGCGCCCGCTACCAGATCGAATACGGTCTGCGCGCATCCACCACGGCGCCTGTAATCTGGGTCGAGGAAAGCGGCTTCTGGTCCGCCGGCGCTGACGGCGAGCCGGCGCGCGTCGTAGGCATCGTCCGTATCAACAGCGATCACCATGCCCGCGAGGAACAGCTTCAGAAGCTGTCGCAACATGATCCGCTGACCGGGGAACTCAATCGCTCCCATCTGGTCGTCTCGCTCACCGAGATGATGGAAGAGGCCACGCGGTTTCGCTCGTCGTTCGCTTTCATGCTGGTCGGTATCGATCACCTCTCCCGTCTCAACGATGCGTTCGGTTTCGACGTGGCGGACGAGGTGATCCTTGATGTCGCCAAACGGATTCGCGCCCGCTTGCGTGGTGGCGATGTAATGGGTCGCTTCTCGGGCAACAAGTTCGGATTGATCCTGAAGAACTGTACCCCTGATGACATGAATATCGCCGCCCAACGTTTCCTGGCCGGAATCCGCGACGAGGTGGTGCCGACGAAATCAGGTCCGGTTTCGGTTACCGCCTCGATTGGTGCCGTCAACGCGCCGCGCTACGCGCGCAACGCCGAAGAGGCCATGAGCCGCACCCAGGAAGCGCTCGAGATGGCCAAGGCGCGCCGCCGCGGTTCGTTCACGATGTGGCGTCCGAATGTCGAGCGTGACGCGCAGCGCCGCGTCAACATCCGCGTCACCGATGAGATCGTCACGGCGCTGAACGAACGCCGGATCGTGATGGCCTTCGAGCCGGTGGTGGATACGCGATCCAGGAAGCCTGCGTTCTACGAATGTCTGGTGCGGATGCGGCGCGATGACGGGCAGTTCTCGCTGGCGCCCGACATCGTGCCGGTCGCGGAAAAGCTCGGCCTGATCCGGCTGGTCGATCATCGCGTTCTTGAACTGGTGATCGCCGAGCTTGCGGATGCGCCGGGCGTTCAGATGAGCCTGAACATCTCGCCCGACACCACGATGGATCCGGATTGGTGGTCAAGCATCGAGACCTTGTTTCGCGCCCATCCCGGCGTCGCCGAGCGGATGATCGTGGAGATCACCGAGACGGTCGCGATCCAGGACATCGACGACGTCCGCGGCTTTGTCACGCGGCTGAAGAATCTAGGCTGCTGGATTGCGATCGACGATTTCGGCGCGGGCTATACGTCGTTTCGTAACCTGCGCAAGCTTGGCGTCGACATCGTGAAGATCGACGGCGCTTTCGTGCAGAACATCGCGCGATCGTCGGACGATCGTGCCTTCGTGCAGACCCTGATCGATCTGGCTCATCGTCTCGATATCAAGACGGTTGCCGAATGGGTACAGGACGAGGAAGCCGCATCCTTCCTGCGGGACTGGGGCTGCGATTACATCCAGGGCCGCCTCATCGGACTCGCTTCGGCGAGCCGGCCGTGGGGGCCGCAACCTGCCCGCATCGCGCAGGGTTAGCCCGGTATTCTGAAAGCAAAAACCCCGCATCTGATTAATGCGGGGTTTTTCAGGATGGGTGCGGCGCGATGCCTTTAGCTGCTGCCCTTCTCGGGCTCGCGCGACATCCGTTCGAGCCGCTCCTGCATGTCCTTCATCTGGCGGCGAAGATCGTCGATGTCGTCGCTCTCATGAGGGGAGTTCGCGGAGTTGCTGTCGGACGAAGGAGTATCTTCCTTGCGCGCCGGCGTGAACGGCTTGAACATCGAGAACGTGCGCTCGAACATTTCCATGTTGCGGCGGACATGCTCTTCCAGCGGCGCGAAAGGTGTCCCGCTGAAGGTGTTGGTCATCTGCTTGCGGAATTTTTCCTGTTCGCGCGTCAGGGTATCGATCGATTGTTCGAGATATTTCGGCACCACCATCTGCATGCTGTCGCCATAGAAGCGGATCAGCTGACGCAGGAATGTGGTTGGCAGCAAATTCTGCCCCGCCTTGTTTTCCTGTTCGAAAATGATCTGAGCCAGAACCGAGCGGGTGATGTCGTCGCCGGTCTTTGCGTCATAGACGAGAAAGTCTTCGCCTTCCTTCACCATCGCCGCCAGGTCTTCCAGCGTCACATAAGTGCTGGTGCCGGTGTTGTAGAGTCGCCGGTTGGCGTATTTCTTGATCGTGATCGGTTGGTCGGATTTCGCCATAAGCAATCACACCTAACATACCGAGGAATGGAACCGGCGGATGCCGCCGAACGCAATGCAAACAACGCATTGCACAAACTAAGCATTTTAGGTTCGGCTCGGCTACCGTTTTGTGCGGCACGGTTAACATGGGGCGGTATCCCGGTCACTGCAAGATCAGCCGTTTCGGCGCTGGACAGGAAGTTTGGTTGACACGCAAGGCTGAGGTTAACAGGATAGTGCAGTGCACAGGCCCCGCTATCCCGGCGGGCGGCCTTAGCCTTTAAAGACCAGGAGATGCCCATGTCCGACGATGTCGTCATCGTCAGCGCCGCTCGTACCGCCGTCGGTTCGTTCAATGGTGCGTTTGCAAATACACCCGCCCATGAACTCGGCGCTGTTGCGATCAAGGCGGCGCTGGAACGTGCCGGCATCGAACCGGCACGCGTGTCCGAAATCATCATGGGCCAAATCCTCACGGCCGCCCAGGGCCAGAACCCGGCCCGTCAGGCGGCCATGAAAGCCGGCATCCCGGTGGAAAGCCCGGCATGGGGCATCAACCAGCTTTGCGGTTCCGGGTTGCGCACCGTCGCGCTGGGCTACCAGGCGTTGATGAATGGCGATTCCGAGATCGTTGTCGCTGGTGGCCAGGAATCCATGAGCATGGCGCCTCATGCGCAGCATTTGCGCGGCGGCGTGAAGATGGGCGCCTTCGACCTGGTCGACACCATGATCAAGGACGGCCTGTGGGATGCGTTCAACGGCTACCACATGGGCAACACCGCAGAGAACGTTGCGCGTCAGTTCCAGATCACGCGTCAGCAGCAAGACGAGTTCGCGGTCAAGTCGCAGAACAAAGCGGAAGCGGCGCAGAAGGCCGGAAAGTTCAAGGACGAGATCGTGCCGTTCACGGTCAAGACCCGCAAGGGCGAGGTCGTCGTTGACGCCGATGAAGGTCCTCGCCACGGCGCGTCGGTTGACGCAATGGCCAAGTTGCGGCCTGCTTTCGAGAAGGAAGGCACCGTGACTGCCGGCAACGCGTCCACCATCAATGACGGTGCTGCTGCGCTGGTGCTGATGACCGCGAAGCAGGCGGCCAAGGAAGGCAAGACGCCGCTTGCGCGGATCGTGTCGTGGGCCCAGGCCGGTGTCGATCCGTCGATCATGGGCACTGGTCCCATTCCGGCATCGCGTGCGGCGTTGAAGAAGGCGGGCTGGAAGCCAGGCGATCTCGATCTGATCGAAGCCAACGAGGCGTTTGCCGCGCAGGCTTCCGCCGTCAACAAGGAGATCGGCTGGGATCCTGCGAAGGTCAACGTCAATGGCGGCGCTATCGCCATCGGCCACCCGATCGGTGCGTCGGGTGCACGCGTGCTGGTGACGCTGCTTCATGAAATGCAGAAGCGTGACGCCAAGAAGGGCCTTGCGACACTTTGTATCGGTGGCGGCATGGGCATCGCGCTCTGCGTCGAACGATAGACAGTTTTACAATTGGCAGACGCGTAACCGCAGCGCACTGCACAATACAAATACAGAATGCCCGGCAGCTTGCCGGGCATTTCTTCTTGCCGTCGGCAAATTTGCTCGAAATACTTCTCTTCCAAAACGATATTGTTTTGGAGGAGAATTTATCATGGCACGGGTGGCATTGGTTACGGGCGGCACGCGCGGCATCGGCGCGGCAATCAGCAAGGCTCTGAAAGCGGCAGGCTACAACGTCGCGGCGAGCTATGCGGGCAACGACGAAGCCGCTGCGAAGTTCAAGGCGGAGACCGGCATTCCGGTTTACAAATGGGATGTCGGCGCTTTCGACGCCTGTGTCGAGGGTGTCAAGAAGGTCGAGGCTGATCTCGGACCGATCGATGTCCTGGTCAACAATGCCGGCATCACCCGTGACGTACCGTTTCACAAGATGTCGCTCGATCAGTGGAATGCCGTGATGAATACCAATCTCGGTTCACTGTTCAACATGACGCGGCAGGTGATCGAAGGGATGCGCGCGCGCAAGTTCGGCCGGATTATCAACATTTCATCGATTAACGGTCAGAAGGGCCAGTTCGGCCAGGTGAATTATTCGGCGGCGAAAGCCGGCGACATCGGGTTCACCAAGGCGCTTGCGCTGGAGAATGCTCGCGGCGGCATCACCGTCAACGCGATCTGCCCCGGCTACATCAATACCGAGATGGTTCAGGCAGTGCCGAAGGACGTGCTGGAGAAAAACGTCATTCCGCTGATCCCAGTCAACCGGCTCGGCGAACCGGAAGAGATCGCGCGGGGCGTGGTCTTCCTTGCTGCGGATGATTCCGCGTTCATCACCGGTTCGACGCTGAGCATCAACGGCGGGCAATTCCTGCACTGATGCAGACGCTGCATGCCGGGTGTCCGACACGGCATGCGGTGCGCCTACATACGAGCGGCCGTTGACGGATGCGAGCAGGCTCGCCATGACGGTGTGATGATCGAATCGCGCGCCGCTACTCTCATCGGTCCGACCGCCATTCTGATGTGGTCGCTGCTTGCAGCCCTCACGGTCGCGACCGGTCGCGTTCCGGCCTTTCAGTTGCTGGCGATGACGTTCGCGATCGGCGCCTGCATTGGCCCGCTCATGTGGCTGTTTCGTCCCGGCGCGATGCGGGCACTGCGCCAGCCGACGCTGGTGTGGCTTGTCGGCGTCGGCGGGCTGTTCGGTTATCACGCCCTGTTTTTCATCGCGCTGCGTCTGGCGCCACCGGCCGAAGCCGGGGTGGTCAATTATCTCTGGCCGCTGCTGATCGTGCTGCTGTCGTCGTTGCTGCCGGGCGAGCGGCTGCTGCACATCATGTCATCGGCGCAGTGCTTGGCCTTGCCGGCACCGTGCTGCTGTTTGCCGGCAATAGTGGCGGACAGTTCGAACTTTCCCACATTCCGGGTTTCGTTGCCGCGTTCATCGCAGCCTTTGTCTGGGCCGGATACTCGGTGATGTCGCGCAAGCTTGCCGCGGTGCCGACCGATGCCGTCGCCGGCTTCTGTCTCGCCACCGCGGGACTCGCGGCGGCGATCCATCTTGCGGTGGAGCCGACGGTGTGGCCGGAAACGGCGCTGCAATGGAGTGCGATCGTCGCGCTTGGCATTGGTCCGGTGGGCCTTGCGTTCTATGCCTGGGACATCGGCATGAAGCGCGGCGACATCCGGGTGCTGGGCGCTGCGTCCTACGCGACGCCGCTGCTGTCTACGTTGTTCTTGATCGTGTGCGGATTCGCGCAACCGACCGCGACGCTGGCGCTCGCCGCGCTGCTGATCGCGAGCGGCGGCCTGATCGCTGCAAAAGACATGTTTGCCAAGCGTAGCCGCTGAGCGTCGATAGCGCTTTCAGGCGAAGCGGGTGCCGGTTCGCAACGAATTTCACGAAGCCTTAGCGCTATGGTGACCATCTCGGCGCAGCAAGCTCGAAGTGCGTGAACTCGAAGCCGGGCGCGACGGTGCAGCCCACCAGCGTCCAGTCGCCGGTCGTTTCCGCAGCCTGCCACGCATGGGCGGGCACGATGGCTTGCGGCTGTTGACCGGCAGCGAGATCGGGGCCGAGGCGCACCTCGCGCCGGCCGCTGTCGTCGGCGATCTGCAGCACCAGTGGATGCCCTGCGTAATAGTGCCAGATCTCGACGGCGTCGATGCGATGCCAGTGCGAGCGCTCGCCGCGCGCCAGCAGAAAATAGATCGTCGTCGAGGCGGCGCGGCCGTCGATGAGACGGGCGTCGCGAAATGTTTCGCGATAATGCCCGCCCTCGGGATGAGGCTTGAGATCGAGCTGTGCGATGACCTGCGCCGCGGTCAGAGACGGCGTGTCCGTCATCCCTTGTTCTTGCGCTCGCGCAATTCGCCGAACACGTCGGAGGGACTCTTGCCGGTCATGCCGAGCGCGGCGGCGACTGTCGGGACGTCGGCGCGCAGAAACACGTTGGCTTCCTTCTCGTCGCGGATCAGTGTCGGCACCGTCGGCTTGTTGGCAGCCCGCAATTGGGCGACTTCCTCGGCGCGGGCTTTCAGGGCCGGATTGTTGGGCTCGATTCCAAGGGCGAACTTGACGTTGGATGCCGTGTATTCGTGGCCGCAATAGACCCGTGTATTGTTCGGCAGGGCACGCAGTTTCAGCAGCGAGTCCCACATCATCGGATAGGTGCCCTCAAAGACGCGGCCGCAGCCGATCGAAAACAGCGTATCGGCGCAGAACAGCGCGTGTTCATGGTCGAACATGTAGCTGATGTGGTCGAGTGTATGGCCTGGTGTTTCCAGCACGCGCGCGGTGAGATTCCCGACCTTGACGGTGTCGCCTTCCTTGACGCGCTCGTCGACCTGATGAATCTCGGCCCCCTTGTCGTGAGGCGCAATCACCCGGCAATTGTACTTGGCCTTGAGTTCGGCAATGCCGCCGACGTGATCCTCGTGATGATGGGTGACGAGAATGTCGGTCAGCGTCCAGCCTTCGCGCTGCAACGCCTTGACGATCGGTCCGGCCTCGGGCGCGTCGATGGACGCCGTCGCCTTGGTCATGGGATCGTGGATCAGATAACCGAAGTTATCGGACAGGCATGGAAACAGTCGAATCTCGGCAGCCATGATATCTCCGATGTTGAGATGTACCTCGATGCTAGCACGGTGTCGCAATCGGGTGAAAGTCCGCGTTGACGCCGGATCTTAGCAATCGCGTCACGATGTTTGACGCCGCGGGCTGCGCTGGCGTCGCCGCCGTGGTAGCTTGCCGCGATGACAATCGATGTAATCGACCTTCGCAATTTCTATTCCCAGCGCATCGGCATCGTGGCGCGGCGCCTCATCAATCGCGGCATCCATGCGCGCTGGCCGCATGCCGAAGGCATGCGGGTTCTCGGCCTCGGCTATCCAACGCCATATCTCGGACTGTTCCGCGAGGATTCCGAACGCTGTATCGCGATGATGCCGGCGGCGCAGGGTGTGCTGAAATGGCCGACGGCACGGCCGACACTGGCGACGCTGGTCGATGAATTTTCGCTCCCGCTGCCCGATGCGGCGGTCGACCGCATCCTGCTGGTGCATGCGCTGGAGATGTCGGACGACCCGGAAGGATTGCTGCGCGAAGTCTGGCGGGTGCTGGCGCCGACCGGACGAATGATGGCGATCATCCCTAATCGCCGCGGCGTCTGGACGCGGACTGACAGCACGCCGTTCGGCCACGGCCGGCCTTATTCACGGCTACAGATTACGCAGTTGCTGCGGCAGACCTGGTTCACGCCGACGGCATGGGGGGAAGCCCTGTTTGTGCCGCCGCTTGCGAATGGCTGGTTTCTGCGTTCCGCGATGGCGTGGGAGCGAATCGGCGCGGCGCTGTCGATGCCGTTCGCCGGTGTGCACATCGTCGAGGCGTCGAAGCAGGTCTATCGCGCGATTCCCGCACATCGCGAGCGCACCCGCCTCATTCCTGCAATGCCCGTGCTGGTGCCGTCGACATCGCGGCGGGATCAGCCGCCGCGACACGTCATTCAGGACCGAAGCTGAAGCTGGATACGCCGATTGATCTTATTCGTTGCCTCGGTTGGCGTCGTCGCTGGCGGCTGGCTGGTCTTGCGTGCCTTGTGCGAACGAGCCTTCGGGGCGCGGACGACGGCGGCGGCGATGGCCGAAACGGCCGCCGCCTTCACCATTGCCGTTCGCCTCTGTGCTGCTGCCAGCAGGCTGCGGCTGCGCGCCGCCGGTGATGAACGAAGGCAACCGGTCAACGTTGTCGCCAGCCTGTGCCGGAGGCTGCTGCGAGCGGCTTTCGCGTTGCTCGCGAAGCTGTGGCTGCTGCTGTTCGCGGGGGTAGGGCTGGGCTTGGGGTTGAGGCTGGTGGGGCTGGGGCACAAAGCCCGGCTCGGCGCCGAAGTTCGAATAGCTTTCGCTGTCGTCGCCGCCTTCGTCTGAAATATCGCTTTCGGAGCGCAGCTGCGGCTGAGGCTGGCTCTGGCGAAACTGTTCCTGCGCGGCGGCAATCAGCCGGAAATAATGCTCGGCGTGCTGGTAGTAATTCTCGGCGGCAACGGGATCGCCGGAGCTGCGCGCATCGCGAGCGAGTTGAACGTATTTCTCTGCGACATGCGAGGCGGTGCCACGAATCTTGATGTCGGGTCCGTTGGATTCGTAAACCCGGGTCATCGGGTTCTGGCCACGCCTGTTATTGTTGTGGCCTCCGCCGCCGCCACTGGTATTGTTGTTGCGGCTACGCATGCGCTTGTTGTTCTGCCCGTTTCTCATATCGTGCCTTTGTACCAGTCCTGCATGGTGGTGGTCGCTTGAAGATCATTCCGCGCGATGCCGCGCGCTTGCGCGCAAGGCACAACGCCGTTCAACGTCGAATAAAGCTTGTCGTTCGCGTTCAGCAAAGACGCGTTCCCCGAGTGCCCATGGGACAACAACTGGTTCCCCGGGCTGATCAAATCAGCCTGTCTGCACAAGCGTGAGTTTTCATCGTTGAGTGTTCGAGTGCAAAATCAGGCTTTCGTTCGCTTTGCGGTTCCAAGCAGCGTGGCCTCAGCCGACGACACGCTCGAAAACATCCGCCTTTCAGGAACCTTTCACTCGGCGGGCGCCCCATCTCTGAGAATTGTCTCTGGAGAGGTCTGACTTTCGCCGTCGTCCGTGACGGTAGCCAATGGCCCTGAACCGATGTTGTGGCCGGAACCTAATCGCTCCGGAGCGATATTCCAAGAGGTTTTTTCGCTTGTCAGACCAGCTAGTCAGGCGGTTTTCCGGGCCGTGATGACCCTTTGAATGCCCCCCAGATCGGTCCTGGGCGGGCCGTGCAGCGTTAACCCCGCTGACATCAGAATCCGGGCGACATCGCCCGTCTGACCTTGTCCGATTTCGAGAACCAATGCCGCACCTCGGTCCAGCAAGGCGGCGGCTTGCGGTGCGATCACGCGATAGGCCTCAAGGCCATCGTCGCCGCCATCAAGGGCTAAATGGGGATCGTGGGCGCGAACATCAAGCGGCAGCCCCTCAATATCGCGCGACCGGATATAGGGCGGGTTCGAGATCATCAGATCGAACGGGCCGGTCAGCGCCGCTGCATAATCGCTTTCGACAAAGACTGCGCGATCGGCGAGGCCGAGGCGCTGCGCATTGCGCGTCGCGGTCTCGAGCGCCTCGCGGCTGATGTCGGTGCCAAGACCCGTCGCCTTCGGCAGCTCCGATAGCAGCGCGAGCAGGATTGCGCCGGTGCCGGTGCCGATATCGGCGATGCGAATTGGTTCGCCCGAAAGGCCGCTATCGCGCAGGATGTCGAGCGCGGTCTGGACCGCGGTTTCGGTATCGGGACGCGGGACCAGTGTCGCCGGCGACAATTCGAAAGACAGGCTCCAGAATTCCTTGTGGCCGAGAATGCGCGCCACCGGCTCGCCCGCCGCGCGGCGCGCGACCCATTCATCAATGCGCTGCGCCTGCTCCGCGGTCAGCGTCTGGTTGGCGGCGGTGATCAATCCGGTCAGATCGAGATCGAGCGCTGCGCCGAGCAGCAGCCGTGCATCCAGCTCGGGATTGTCGATGGCGTGCGTCTTGAATGTTGCTGCGAGCGCGCGCCGCGCCGCGTCGACGCTCACGCCGCCAAGCGCGGGGAGGGCGCTCACACGCCGCCCTGCGCCGCGAGTTGTGCGGCCTGATGTTCGGTGGTCAGCGCCTCGACCAGTTCGCCGAGCGCTTCGCCGGCGATCACCTGAGGCAGCTTGTAGAGCGTGAGGTTGATGCGGTGATCGGTCACGCGCCCTTGCGGAAAGTTGTAGGTCCGGATTCGTTCGGAACGATCGCCCGAGCCAACCTGACCGCGGCGATCCGCAGAGCGCTCGGCATCGATCCGCTGCTGTTCGGCGTCGTAGATGCGGGCGCGCAGGATGTTCATCGCGCTGGCGCGATTTTTATGCTGCGAACGGCTGTCCTGCATCATCACCACGATGCCGGTTGGAATGTGGGTGATCCGGATCGCCGACTCGGTCTTGTTGACGTGCTGGCCGCCGGCGCCCTGTGCGCGCATGGTTTCGATGCGAAGATCGGTATCCTTGATATCGACATCGACATCCTTGACTTCCGGCAGCACCGCGACGGTCGCCGCCGAGGTGTGAATGCGGCCGGAGGCTTCGGTATCCGGCACGCGCTGGACGCGGTGGACACCGGATTCGAATTTCAGTTTGGCGAACGCACCGCGCCCCTGCACGTCGGCGACGATTTCCTTGTAGCCGCCCATGGTGCCGTCGCTCGCCGAGACGACCTCGACCTTCCAGCCCTGCAACGCGGCGAAGCGCTCGTACATCCGGAACAGGTCGCCGGCGAATAGCGAGGCTTCATCGCCGCCGGTTCCGGCGCGGATTTCGAGCATCACGCTGCGCTCGTCCATCGCGTCCTTGGGCAACAGCGCGACACGAATCGTTTGCTCGAGCTCGGTGCGCCTGGCTTCCAGTTGGGGCCGCTCGCTTTCTGCCATCGCGCGCATGTCAGGTTCGGTGGCTGCGTCCGCGATCATGGCGTCGAGATCGGCGAGCTCCGTCACGACAGAGCGATAAGCCTTGACGGCGTCCACCACGGGCGTGAGTTCGCTCAGCTCGCGGGTGAGGCGGACATAGGTTTCCGAATTGACCTGGCCGAGCAGTTCGGCTTCGAGCGCGGCGTGTCGGGCCAGCAGAACATCGAGTTTGGCTTCAGGAAGCATCGGAAGTCTCAGGCATCAAACAGAAAGGGAAGACGTGCGGTTGTCGCGAGAAGCCTCGCTACAACGGCAGCCCCTCGGCCTCGGCGAACTCGATCAGCTTCTTGCGGATCGAGACGCTGCTGGTCGGCGCATCGAGCAGCGGCGCAATCATCGCCGCCGCTTTTTTGGCGTCGAGGTCGAGAATCAGTGCTTTGACCGGGCCGTGCGCGGTAGCCGACAGCGACAGCGAGCGATAACCGAGCGCGATCAATGCGAGCGCGCCAAGCGGTTGCGACGCCATCTCGCCGCACAGCGATGCCGATTTTCCTGCCGCCTTCGCCTTGCAAACGATATCGCGCAGTGCGCGCAGGATCGGCGCCGACAGCGTGTCGAAACGGTCGGTCACGCGGGCGTTGCCGCGATCGACGGCGAACAGGAACTGGAACAGATCGTTGGAGCCGACGGAGACGAAATCGACCCGCTCCAGCAATTCGTCGAGCTGATAGAGCAGGGCCGGGACCTCGACCATGGTGCCGACGTCGACACGCTCGGGGAGGGTGTGGCCGTGCTGGCGCAGATAGGTCAGTTCGCGTTCGATGATGGCCTTTGCCTGATCGAACTCATCGACCTGCGAGATCATCGGGAACATGATGCGCAGCGAGCGGCCGCTGGCGGCCCGCAGCAGTGCGCGAATCTGGCCACGCAGCAGCCCCGGACGGTCAAGGCCGAGCCGGATCGCGCGCCAGCCGAGCGCGGGATTTTCCTCGACCACCGTGTCCATGTAAGGCAGCGCCTTGTCGCCGCCGATGTCGAGGGTGCGGAAGGTGACCGGCTTGATGCCGGCCGCATCGAGTACGGTGCGGTAGAGCGCAAGCTGTTCGCTGGTGCGCGGCAGGCTCGGGCTCACCATGAATTGGAGTTCGGTCCGGAACAGTCCGATGCCGGACGAGCCGGTGTCTTCGATATGCGGCAGGTCGATGACGAGGCCGGCGTTGATCATCAGCTCGACAGGCTGGCCGTCCTTGGTGACGCAGGGCTTGTCGCGCAGCTCGCGATACTGCTCCTGCCGCCGCGCGCGGAAGCGCACGCGTTCGGCATATGCCGACTGAATTTCCTGCGACGGCCGGACGTAGATCGAGCCCGACGTGCCGTCGACGATGATCGCGTCGCCGGACTCGGCGATACCTGCTGCGTTCGGAACCTCGCCGATGGCGGCGATGCCGAGCGCCCGCGCCACGATCGAGACATGGGAATTGGCGGTGCCTTCCTCGAGCACGAGGCCGCGCAGCCGCTTGCGGTCGTAATCGAGCAGCGCTGCCGGGCCCATCGAACGCGCGATCAGGATGGCGTTGTCGGGCAGATGTTCGCGTGACGGCGCGTGATCGCGCCCGACCAGTTGGCGCATCAGCCGGTGACCGAGGTCTTCAAGATCGTGCAGCCGATCGCGCAGATAGGGGTCGGTGGAGCGCAGCATCCGCGCACGGGTGTCGGATTGGACGCGCTCCACCGCGGCTTCCGCGGTGAGGCCGGTGGCGACGGCCTCAAGAAGCTTGTGCTGCCAGCCCTGGTCGTTGGCGAACATCCGATAGGCTTCCAGCACGTCGCGATGCTCGCCGCCATCGGCGACGTCACCGCGCTCCAGCATGCGGTCGAGATCCGCCCGCAACTGGATGATCGCCGTTTCGAGCCGCTTCACCTCTTTCGGCACGTCCTCGGCGATGTAGTTGGTGATGACGACGCGCGGCTCGTGCAGCACGACGTGGCCGAGCGCAATGCCGTCCGCCAGGATCGAGCCGGTCTTGTGCAGGGAGTGCCGGGCTGCGGGTTCGGCGCCGGGTTTCGCCAGCGCCGACAGCTCGCCCGAGGCGATCATTTCCGCCACCACCATGGCGGTGGTCTGCAGGGCCTCGACTTCCTCCTCGACATAGGTGCGGTGGGCGCGATTTTGCACCACGAGCACGCCGAGCGTGTTGCCGGCGCGCAGGATCGGCACGCCGAGGAAGGAGTGGTAGATTTCTTCGCCGGTTTCCGGGCGATACGAATACGCCGGATGGGTTTGCGCGTTGGACAGGTTGAGCGGCGTCGCTTCGCTGGCGACGAGGCCGACGAGGCCTTCATGCGCGCTCAGCACGGTCTGGTGGACGGCGTCGCGGTTCAGACCTTCGGTGGCGTAGAGCTCGAGGGTGTTGTCGACGCGCAGCACGTAGGTCGAGCAGACCTCCGCCACCATGTTGGCGGCGATCAGCACCACAATCTTGTCGAGCCGGTCTTGCGCGCTGACCTTCTCGGCCATCACCTCGCGGAGCCGTCTCAACAGGACGCGGGGGCCTCCCAGCGCGCTCCGCATGTTGTTGTCACCCTCGCTTGCAAGTCCGGCGCGGCGCGTGAATCGGCGCGTCGGGGTAACTCATTATCAAAAAACGGTTTTTAGCGCTTGTCTGGCGCCGCTCACCGTTACGGGCATTGTCTGTTGCGTCGCAGTATCCGGCACGCGCCTCAGTTGCCCCTGAATGAGGCTATAGCGAATTGAAGCTCATGTTGCCAAGCAAAACACCTGCCATTTCCGGGCGGTCATCCCACCGAAAAAGCCGTGACAGAGTAGCGCAGTGCCAGGCGAACCCGGCGTCAATGCGTCGCCGGGATCAGGGACATATAGCCGTTCCAGATGATCTGGATGCCGATACAGAACAGGATGAAGGCGGACAGCCGCATCACCACGCGGGATCCGCGGTCGCCGAGCCCGGCCACGATGCTCCCGGCGTAGCGGTAGCAGACGTAGACCGTCGCTGCGATCGCGGCGAGGCCCGCGATGGCGCCGCCGCCGAACATCGCCAGCTGGGACAGATCGACTGCCGAGGACGGCCGCTGGCTGCCGAGCGTGACCGCCACCGAGATCGAGCCCGGGCCGACCGTGAGCGGCATCGTCAGCGGATAGAATGCATCGACCGATGCGCCCGGGGTGTTGTCCGCGGCGCTGCGCCGGTCGTCGGGCTCCTCGCCGGCATGCAGCAACTTCCAGCCGAACGCCGCCACCACGAGGCCGCCGGCGATGCGGACGATCGGCAGTGTGATGCCGAAAAAGACCAGGACGTGAGAGCCGATCAGCAGCGAACCGAGCAGCAGCATGAAACTGTTCACGGCAACGCCGCGTGCCAGCGTCTCCCGCGCCGGCTGGCTGACGAACTGGGTCAGGCGCAGGAACAGCGCGGCGCTGCCGACCGGATTGACGATGGGAAACAGGGCCGCATAGACCAGCAGGAAGGCATTGGCGACATTTGCGATGTTGTTCAATGCCGTCCCCGTGTGTGGTTGTTCGTCTAGGCTTGGTCGAGCCCGTATAGTGTGTGCAGCGTTCGCACCGCGAGTTCGGTATAAGCGGCGTCGATCAGAAGCGAGAACTTGATCTCCGAGGTCGTGATCGCCCGGATGTTGATGTTGCGTTCCGACAGGGCCTTGAATGCCTGCGCCGCAACACCGGCATGGCTGCGCATGCCGATGCCGATCACCGACACCTTGGCGACATCGGTCGCACTGTCCATCGTCTTGTAGCCGATCTTGTCACGGGCCTTTTCGATGGTGTCCCTGGCGCGGTTGTAGTCCGATGCCGGAACGGTGAAGGTGAGATCGGTCGTCTTGCCGTCAGGCGAGATGTTCTGAACGATCATGTCGACGTTGATGCTGGCGTCTGCCAGCGGTCCGAAGATCGCGGCGGCAACGCCCGGCTTGTCCTCGATGTGCCGGACGGAAATCTGGGCCTCGTCCTTGGAGAAGGCGATGCCGGTGACGACTTGGCTTTCCACGATTTCCTCCTCGCTGCAGATCAGCGTTCCCGGCGGCGTGCCGTGTGGATCGATATCTTCTGGCTTTTCGAAGCTGGAGCGGACGAACACGCGCACGTTATGCACCATGCCGAGTTCGACCGAGCGCACTTGCAGGACCTTGGCGCCCTGCGAGGCGAGTTCCAGCATTTCCTCGAACGCAACCTTGTCCAGCCGCTTGGCCTTCGGCACCACGCGGGGATCGGTGGTGTAGACGCCATCGACGTCGGTGTAGATGTCGCAGCGGTCGGCATGGATCGCGGCGGCGATCGCAACCGCTGAGGTATCCGAACCGCCGCGGCCCAGCGTGGTGATCCGGCCGGTCGCCTCATGGATGCCCTGGAAGCCGGCGACGACGGCGACTTCCTTGCGCTCCTTGAAACGCTTGATCAGTTCCGCCCCGTCGATTCCGAGAATCCGGGCCGAGGCATGGGCATCGCTGGTCTGGATCGGAATCTGCCAGCCCTGCCATGAGCGGGCCTGGACGCCGAGCGACTGCAAGGCGATCGCCAGCAGGCCGGACGTGATCTGCTCGCCCGAGGCGACCACGGCGTCGTATTCCCGCGCGTCATGCATGGGCGACGCCGCCGATGCCCAGGCGACCAGTTCATTGGTCTTGCCCGACATGGCGGAAACCACCACGGCAACGTCATGCCCGGCATCGACCTCGCGCTTCACATGACGCGCGACGTTGTGGATGCGTTCGATATTGGCGACCGAAGTGCCGCCGAATTTCATCACGAGGCGGCCCATGGAGCAGCACTATCCCGTTTGAGTTCGCAGGTGGGCAGGCGGTTCCGTGCAAAACGGCAGCCCCCTCCCCGAAAAGGCGGCTATACATAGCCAGACGGTTGCGGGCAAGCAATTCAGTTCCACGCCCGGATCGGGGAGGATTGAGGTTTTGGGGCGTTATATCGACGAAGTTCTTCAGCCCGGCGAGCGGGTCCGCTACTCGACCACGATTCACGGGATTATCTATGTTCCCGGCGTGGTGTGTTTGGCTCTGGCCGTTGCGGCGTTCGTCGCGTCGCGCTCTTTCCAGGGCGATGGCCTGACCTTGCTGCTGCTGGGCGGGAGTGCCGTGCTCGCTGCGATCGGCGCTATTCTGGTCCTGCGGGCGTGGTTCTGGCGCTGGACCGTCGAAACCGACGTGACCACCATGCGAGTTGTTCACAAGGAAGGATTTATCAAGCGACGAACCTTTGAAATGAATCTGGATAAAGTGGAAAGTGTCGATGTGGACCAAAGCATCGCCGGTCGCATTTTCGGATGGGGCGATGTTACGATCCGCGGCGTTGGTGAGGGCGAGGAACGCATCAGAATGATCGGCTCGCCGCTCGAATTCCGGAACCACATCACGGCGCACTGACAACGCCTCATTGAAACGAACAAGAAAAAGATGAACACCGAGACCAACACAGTGCCGTCCACGGTCGATCCCGCCGAAGTTGCGCGGTTTTCCCAGCTGTCCGAACAGTGGTGGGATCCCAAGGGCAAAATGGCGCCCCTGCACAAGATCAACCCGCTGCGGCTGACTTACATTCGCGATGTCGCCTGCCGGAAGTTCGACCGCAATCCCAAAAGCCTGAACTGCCTCTACGGGTTGCGCATTCTCGACATCGGCTGCGGCGCCGGCCTGCTCTGCGAGCCGCTGACCCGGCTTGGCGCCGAGGTCGTCGGCGTCGATCCGTCGGAAACCAATATCGCCGTGGCGCGGATGCATGCGGAGAAATCGCAGCTCACCATCGACTATCGCTGCACCACGATCGAGGAGATGAACCCGCGCGAACGGTTTGACATCGTGCTGGCGATGGAAGTGGTCGAGCATGTCACCAATGTCGGCGCGTTTCTCGATCAGTGCGCGGCTTTGAAAAAGCCGTCGGGCCTGATGGTGGTGTCGACGCTGAACCGGACCTGGAAGAGCTTCGCGCTGGCCATCGTCGGCGCCGAATATGTGCTGCGCTGGCTGCCGCGCGGCACCCACCAATGGGACAAGTTCGTCACGCCCGATGAACTGACGCACCATCTGGCGCGCAACAGCCTGGCGATCTCGGATCAGGCCGGCGTGGTCTACAGCCCGCTCGGCGACCGCTGGAGCCTGTCGTCCGACATGGATGTGAACTACATGGTCGTGGCGGAATCGATTTAGGACCGCGCAGGCCTGACATGAAGGCTTGCCCGTTGACGCGGGGGCAATCGCCGTGGCTTGTGCAGTGAGGCCGTTGTTTCCCCTCGCTGCAAGTTTCCCATGACCTACGTCGTCTGGCTCTGGATTCCCTTCACCATCGTGGCTGCGCTCGGGCAGGTTGCGCGCAATGCGATGCAGCGTCAGCTGACCGGCCCGCTCGGCACATGGGGCGCGACCAACATCCGCTTCCTGTTCGGGTTTCCGTTTTCGCTGGTGTTTTTCGCCATCGTGATCGCGGTCATCGGCGATCGCGTGCCGTGGCCGGGCGTTGCGTTTTGGCCATGGCTGCTGCTCGGTGCGCTGTCGCAGATCGTCGCCACCGGGCTGATGCTGGCGGCGATGAACGACCGCTCGTTCGTGGTGACGACGGCTTATCTCAAGACCGAAGCGATCCAGACCGCGGTCTTCGGTTTCGTCTTTCTCGGCGACCGGCTGACGGCGATGAAGGTGATCGCGATCCTGATCGCGACGGTCGGCGTTGTCGTCACCGCGGTACGGCCCGGCGGCACCAAGGGATTCGGCAGCCTGAAGCCGACCATGCTCGGCCTTGTCGCCGCGGCATTCTTTGCGCTGTCGGCGGTCGGGTTTCGCGGCGCGATTCTGGTGGTGCCCGGCGTATCGTTTGTTACGGCGGCGTCCTACACGCTGGTGTTTGGGCTGTTCGTGCAGACCCTGATCCTGACGGTCTATCTGCTGGTGCGCGCGCCCGACGTGCTGAAAGCGATCTTCGGTTTGTGGAAGCCGTCGATGTTCGCCGGCTTCATGGGCTCGTTCGCGTCGCTGTTCTGGTTTCTGGCCTTCGCGCTGACCGCGGCCGCCAATGTGCGCACGCTTGCGCTGGTCGAGGTGCTGTTCGCCCAGGCGGTGGCGTACTATGCGATGAAGCAGCCGCTGTCGCTGCGCGAAATCGGCGGCATTGCCTTGATCCTGATTGGCGTCGGACTGCTGGTGGCGGGCTAGTTGCGATCTTCCGGCAAAATCGGAAGCGGCAACACCTCGACGCCTTCCTCGATCAGCGAGCGCGCCTCGTCGGGAGACGCTTCGCCATAGATCGCGCGATGCTCGATGTCGCCGTAGTGCATCTTGCGTGCTTCTTCGGGAAATTTCTGGCCGACATTGTCGGCGTTCTTGGTCACGTGGTCGCGCAACTCCCGCAGCTTGGAGAGAAGCTCGCGCTCCTGCGGCGCCATCACCAGTTGGGCGGGCTCGGGCGTCTGCGTTGCTGGCGCCGCATCAGGCTCAACGGTCTTGCCGCGGCCTTTGCGGGTGATTTGCGGAGCCATGATGGCCTTTTCGACCTTGGCGGAATCGCACACCGGGCAGGTGACGAGCTTGCGCTTGCGCTGGCTTTCGTAGACGGCGGAACTTTGAAACCAGCTTTCGAACGCATGGCCGCGGTCACAACGTAGCGCGTAGCGGATCATGCCGATCCCCGCACCAGATGCAGGTGGTCCGGCCCCGCCTTCGGGTCGCTGACGCTGAAGCGCCGGCCATGCTGCAACGACGGAATGTTCTTGCGGACTTTCGCCACCTGTGCCGGATCGATCCTGGCCAGCACGACGCCGGGTTCATCGTTGCCCGAGTCGGCAATCACGGTGCCCCACGGATCGACGATCAGCGAATGGCCGTAAGTCTCGCGCTTGTTTTCGTGCGTGCCGCCCTGCGCCGCGGCGAAGACGTAGCAGCCGTTCTCGATGGCGCGGGCGCGCAGCAGCGTGTGCCAGTGTGCTTCGCCGGTCTTGCGCGTAAAGGCGGACGGTACGGAGAGAAATGATGCACCGGCCTCCGCCAGCGCGCGATAAAGCGCGGGGAAGCGCACGTCGTAACAGATGGTCAGGCCGAGGCGGCCCCACGGCAGGTCGGCGATCTCGGCGGTGTCGCCGGGCTGATAGTTCGCGGATTCGTGGTAGCTCTCGCCGTTGCCGAGATCGATGTCGAACATGTGGATCTTGTCGTAGCGAGCCACGATCTCGCCTGCCGGTCCGATCAGGAACGAACGGTTGGCGGCGCGCTCAGGCGTTGCCCGCAGCGCAAGCGATCCAACGTGCAGATGAACCTTCAGTTCGCTCGCAAGGTCACGATAGGCCTTGAGCGATGCGTCGTCGTCCTCCGACGCCAGCAGTTCGAACAGGCCCTTGCGGTTCACCTGCATCATGTTGCTGACTTCGGGCGTCTGGATGTAGTCGGCACCCTTGTCCCTGGCTTCGCGGATCAGTTGCGTCGCCTGCGCAAGCGAATCCTGCGGCAGCAGGGTGCTGCGCATCTGGATCATCGCTGCGGTGAACGGTGCGCCGCTGTTGATCTCGCTCATGTGGTTTCCTTTTCACCTGCGAGCAGGGCGTCGAGTTTGCCGGCGCGGTCGAGCGCATAGAGGTCGTCGCAGCCGCCGACATGCGCGCCGTCGATGAAAATCTGCGGGAAGGTAGCGCCGCCGTTGGCGCGCTCGATCATCTTGCCGCGCAGCGATGGATCGGTGCTGACGTCGAACTCGGTGAAGGCCGCGTTCTTGCGTGCAAGGAGCGACTTGGCCGCGCTGCAATAGCCGCAGCCGGGCCGCGTGTAGATTTCGATGACGGCGGTCATGTGAATCCCGGAAAAATCGTTTCGTTGCCGATTATATGGGAGTTTTGAAGGGGTCCACAACCCGCGCAAAGACCAGCACATCCACCGATGCAGCTCCGGCCCGCAGCAGTGCGCGGGCGCAGGTATCGGATGTCGCACCGGAGGTCAGGACATCGTCGATCAGGACGAGTCGGCGGCCCTTGACGGTTGCCTTTTTTTCCGTGGCGACCTTGAATGCGCCCTGCACGTTGCGCGCGCGCTCGGACCGGGACAATCCGATCTGTTGTTGGGTCTGGCGGATGCGCCGCAACGCATCGGTCCACACCGGAACGCCGGAGTTGAGTGCAATGGCACGGGCCAGCGCTCCGGACTGGTTGTAACGGCGGCTCCAGCTTCGTTTCCAGTGCAACGGAACCGGAATCAGGGCGTCGGCACCGGTCAACAGCTCGTGACCGGCCCGCGCCATCCAGCGCCCCATGGTCGGAGCGAGATCGGTGCGGTCCTGATATTTCAGTGCATGGACCAGTGCACGGGCGACGTCGTCATAACGCACTGCGGCGCGGGCCCGCTGGTAGGCCGGTGGACTGGCGATGGCTTCCATCGACAGCAGTCCGGGTCCGGGATCGTAAACGAAGGGGATGCCGAGCCGCGCACAATAGGGTGGGGCGATGAATGACAGTTGCGACCAGCATGCCGCGCAGACGCCTTCACCGGACACCGGCTCACGGCACGAGACGCGCAGCGTCGGCAAAGCGATGTCGAGTGCAGTCCGCACTGTGGCCGTCAAACCGGAGTGGCAAGCCGCCCAAGCGGCACCAAGCCTGCCTTTCCATGCAAGCCTGCTCCCCGATGAACGCGATGACGCCCCGGCCCCGGTGTCCATCCGTTAAGGCTAGCGCTGACGATCTTGCCGCTCAAGCGGCTGCATGGCGGATTGCCAGAGCGGCGGAGGTCGGCGTAACAACGGCTATGGCTACCCCTTCGAACGACACCACGCCGCGCCTGTTCGACCGCGCTCTGTTACGCGCGCGGCAGGATCGCGCGCGTCGCGCCGGCGCCGAGCCGTTCCTGCTCGAGCGCGTTTCAGCCGACCTTGCAGAGCGCCTGCAAGCCGTGACGCGGCAATTCTCTCACGGTGCCGATCTCGGGACGCCCGGCGATCAGGTGCGCCGTGCGCTGGCCGGGCAAACCGAGCTGAAGAACATCGCGTTACCGGACGGCGACGATGACGCGCTGCCGCTGGCGGCCAGCTCGGTCGATCTTGTCGTGTCGGCGCTGGCTCTGCACACTGTCAATGACCTGCCCGGCGTGCTGGCGCAAATTCGCCGCGCCCTGAAACCGGACGGGCTTTTTCTGGCCGCAATGACCGGTGGCGATACGTTGACAGAATTGCGGCAGGCGTTCGCGGCTGCCGAAACCGAGGTCGAGGGTGGAATTTCTCCGCGCGTCGCGCCGTTCGCCGATTTGCGTGACGCCGGAGCGCTGTTGCAGCGCGCCGGGTTCGCGTTGCCGGTGACCGATGTCGACCGGATCGTGGTGCGTTACGACAACGCGTTCGCGCTGATGCAGGATTTGCGGCGGATGGGTGCGACCAACGTGCTGGTCGAGCGCCGCCGCGTGCCGCTGCGGCGTGCGACGTTGCTGCGCATGGCGGCGATCTACAGCGAGCGCTTCGCGGATGCCGATGGTCGCATCCGCGCCACCTTCGATATCGTCTGGATGTCGGGCTGGGCGCCGCATGAGAGCCAACAGAAGCCGCTCAAGCCTGGCTCTGCGAAGATGAGTTTGGAAGAAGCGGTGAAGGGGCGAAGGGCGGAATAGCGCCGACGTTTCTTTTGTCATGCCCGGGTCAGGCCCGGCCATGACAACTCAAGTGTGATGACTGCTTTCGTTTCCAGAAAGCCTACAGCAGCAAATCCGTCAGGTGCGCGATCAGCGGAATGTCCGCCGGTGGCATCGGATAATCGCGCAGCTTGTTGGCGCGGACCCAGGCGAGCTTCTGGCCTTCGCGCGCAGCGACATCGCCCTGCCAGCGGCGGCAGATGTAGAGCGGCATCAGCAGATGGAAGTCGTCATAGGCGTGGCTGGCGAACGTCAGCGGTGCAAGGCACGCTTCCTGCGTGATGATGCCGAGTTCTTCTTGCAGTTCGCGGATCAGCGCCGGTTCCGGGCGCTCACCGGGCTCCAGCTTGCCGCCGGGAAATTCCCACAGGCCCGCGAGCGTCTTGCCCTGGGGGCGCTGCGCGATCAGGACGCGGTTGTCCGCATCGATCAGCGCGCAGGCGACGACGAGGGTGAGTTTCATCACGAGCGGTAGTCGCCGTTGATCGCGACGTATTCCTTGGTGAGGTCGCAGGTCAGCACGCGGTCGCGGCCCTTGCCAAGGCCGAGGCCGACCTTGATCTGGATCTTGGGCTGCTTCATCAGCGCCGAGACTTCCGCCTCGTCGTAGGACGGATCGCGCGCGCCCTTGTGGGCGACGCGGACGCCGTTGAAGGAGATCGCAAGTTTGTCGCGGTTCGCGGGTTCGCCCGCCTTGCCGACCGCCATGACGACGCGGCCCCAATTGGCGTCCTCGCCCGCGATCGCGGTCTTCACCAGCGGCGAGTTGGCGATCGACATCGCGATTCTGCGCGCCGAGGCTTTCGAGGTTGCGCCGTCGACGATGATCTCGACCAGCTTGCGTGCGCCTTCGCCATCACGCGCGACCTGTTCGGCGAGATCGGCGAGCACGGCGTCGAAGGCCTTCTTGAAGGCCTTCAGCCGGGGATCGCCAGAGCGGCTGATTTTCGGCGCGCCCTTTGCGGCCGCAGTGCCGGTCGCGAAGGCCAGCAGCGTATCCGAGGTCGAGGTGTCGCCGTCGATGGTCACCGCGTTGAACGTGTCCTCGACGCCGCTCTTGAGCAACCCCTGTAATGCAGCGGCAGACAGCGGCGCGTCGGTGAAAATGAAAGCGAGCATCGTCGCCATGTCCGGCGCGATCATTCCGGCGCCCTTGGCCATGCCGTTGATCGTCACCTTGGTCTTGCCGAGTTTCACCGTGGCGGTCGCGACCTTCGGAAAGGTGTCGGTGGTCATGATGGCGCGTGCGGCGGCGTCCCAGTGGCCGGGCGTGGCCGCATCGGCGAGATCATCGAGCACACCGTTGAATTTGGTGGCGTCGAGCGGTTCGCCGATCACGCCGGTCGAGGCGAGAAAAATCTTGTTTGGCGTGGTGGCAGCGGCCTTGGCGGCGATCGTCGCTGTCAGCGTCGTCGCCTGCTTGCCGGTCTTGCCGGTGAAGGCGTTGGCGTTGCCGGAATTCACCACCAGCGCGCGCGCTTCACCACCCTTGAGCTTGTCGCGGCACCAGTCCACCGCGGCGCTCGGGCATTTCGATTTAGTGAAGACGCCCGCGACCGTGGTGCCCTTGTCGAACAGCGCCAGCAGCACGTCGGTGCGGCCCTTGTAGCGGATGCCGGCGGCAGCCGTTGCCAGCCGCACGCCGTCGATCGGCGGCAGGTCGGGGACGTTGGTCGGGGCGAGGGGGGAAACGGCAGTGGACATGAATAGCGCCTTGTCTCGGTCAATCAAAAGTCGTCATGGCCGGGCTCGTCCCGGCCATCCACGCCTTTTACTTTCGGAGAGATGAAGGCCTTAAGACGTGGATGCCCGGCACAAGGCCGGGCATGACGTCAAACTAATCAGTTCTGCTGGCGAAGTCGATTTACTTCTTCGCGGGAGCCGGAGCGGCCTTGGTATCCGGCTTGGCGTCCGGCTTCGCATCGGTCTTGGCCGGCTCGTCCTTCTTGTCGAGGCGCTCGATCTTGGCCTCGGCCCGCAGCTTGGCGACATAATCGGCCTGTGCCTTGCGGGTGACAAAGCTCTCGATCTGCGGCTTGACCTGCACGAACTCCGGCGGCTTGCGCGGGCGCTTTTCCTCAACCTTGATAACGTGCCAGCCGAACTGCGACTTCACCGGCGCCGAGATCTTGCCCGGTTCCAGAGCGAACGCGGCAGCGGAGAATTCCGGCACCATCTGGTCCTTGGTGAAGAAGCCGAGATCGCCGCCATCGGAGGCGCCGGGGTCCTTCGACTCCTTCTTGGCCAGTTCGGCGAAATCGGCGCCCTTCTTCAACTGCTCTTCGATTTTCTTGGCTTCTTCCTCGGTCGGCACGAGAATGTGACGGGCGTGGACTTCTTCCTGGCCGGAAATCTGCTTGGCGGCGTCGTCATAGACCTTCTTCATCGCCTCGTCGGTGACGCCGGCCTTGCCCTGCTGTTCGAGGAGATCGTCCATCAGCAGCCGGTTGCGAGTGAACGCCAGCTTCTGCTTGAACTCCGGCTTGTCGCCGATTTTCTTGTCTTCGGCCGCCTTCGAGACGATTTTCATGTCGATCAGAAAGGCGATGATGTTTTCGTGCCGCGTCGCCGGATCCATTTGCTGGAGGCTGGGGGCGAGTTCGGTCTCGGCCATGGTCACGTCGCTCTGCCGGATCTCAGCGCCGTTAACCTTGGCGACAACCGGATTCGCGTCCTGCGCGAAAACGGGCTGGGCCGCCATCAGGACGATCGCGAGGCACCCGGTCGCGACGGTCGAGAACAGGCTAAAACGCACGGCAGCGGTCGTGCGGGTCGGAGAGGCGATCATGGATAATCCTTTTCTGTGAAATCGCTGGTGCGAGGTCGCGGGACACTCGCCCAATCGCCTGCCGATGGCAACGCGAAAACCAGTCAAAATCATGAAATCGCTGTCAGGTTAGCGCGTTGACAAGGCCTGGAGCCGCCCATATCTGTCTCCGCAGCCGGGCTTTGGTGGCCGGGACGCGCTTGTTGCCGCGCCCTTGCCTTGAACCTCGGGCCTCGTTTCCTTCACCCATCCAAGGGACTGTCTCCGCGAGGATTTTTGCTGCGGATGGGGTTTTTCCGGATGGGTCGATTCCGCGGCTGCAAGGCCCAACTGCAAGACCAACTGCAAGACAGGAATTTCCGATGATCGGCGCGCTCGCCCGCAAGCTTTTCGGTTCCGCCAACGACCGACGGGTCAAAGGTTATCAATCGCGCGTCAATGCCATCAACGCCCTCGAGCCGGAAATCGCCGCGCTGTCGGATGAGGCGCTGAAGGCGCGTACCGCCGAATTCCGCCAGCAGATCGCTGACGGCAAGACTCTCGACGATCTTCTCGTCCCGGCTTTCGCGACCGTGCGCGAGGCCGCCAAGCGCACGCTCGGCCAGCGCCATTTCGATGTGCAGCTGATCGGCGGCATGGTGCTGCACGAAGGCGACATCGCCGAGATGAAAACCGGCGAAGGCAAGACGCTGGTCGCGACCCTCGCGGTGTATCTCAATGCGCTCGCCGGCAAGGGCGTGCATGTCGTCACCGTCAACGACTACCTCGCCCGGCGCGACGCCGGCTGGATGGGCGAGATCTATTCCTTCCTCGGTATGACCACGGGCGTCATTGTTCACGGTCTCGACGATGCCGAGCGCCAGGCGGCGTACGGCTGCGACATCACTTACGGCACCAATAACGAATACGGTTTCGATTATCTGCGCGACAACATGAAGTACCGCCTCGAGGACATGGTCCAGCGCGGTCACTCCTTCGCCATCGTCGACGAAGTCGACTCGATCCTGATCGACGAAGCGCGGACGCCGTTGATCATCTCCGGTCCGCTCGACGACCGTTCGGAGTTCTACAACACCATCGACACCTTCATGCCGAACCTCGAGAAGGTCACGGACTTCGAGGTCGACGAGAAGCAGCGCACGGTAACGCTCACCGAAGCCGGCATGGAGAAGATCGAAACGCTGCTGCGCGACGCCGGCCAGCTCAAGGGCGACTCGCTCTACGACGTCGAGAACGTCTCCGTCGTGCATCACATCAATCAGGCGCTGCGTGCCCATTCGCTGTTTACGCGCGACAAGGACTACATCGTGCGCGACGACGAGGTCATCATCATCGATGAATTCTCCGGCCGCATGATGCCGGGCCGGCGCTATTCGGAAGGCCTGCATCAGGCGCTGGAGGCCAAGGAGCACCAGACGGTGCAGCCGGAAAACCAGACGCTGGCCTCGATCACCTTCCAGAACTATTTCCGCATGTACGACAAGCTCGCCGGCATGACCGGTACGGCGGCGACCGAAGCGGACGAATTGTTCGACATCTACAAGCTCGAAGTCATCGAGGTGCCGACCAACGTGCCGGTGGCGCGTCTCGACGAGGACGACGAGGTCTATCGCACGGCCGAGGAAAAATACGCCGCGATCCTCGGCGAGATCGAACGCGCCAATGGCAGGATGCAGCCGGTTCTGGTCGGCACCGCGTCGATCGAGAAATCGGAACTGCTGGCCGAGTATCTGAAGAAGCACGGTTACAAGCAGATCGATTTCGCCAATCCGAAGTCGATGGAAAAGCTGTATGACGCGGCGCGCTCCGGCAAACCGTCGAAGCTGTTCGCGGTGCTGAACGCGCGCTTCCACGAGCAGGAAGCCTACATCGTCGCCGAGGCCGGCGTGCCGGGCGCGATCACGATCGCGACCAACATGGCCGGTCGCGGCACCGACATCAAACTCGGCGGCTCGCTCGAAATGCGCGCGGCCGCGGCCACCGCCGGCATCGAGGACGAGGCCGAGAAGCAGCGCATCACCGACGGGATCAAGGCCGATATCGTGCGCTTCCGCGAAGCGGTGCTGAAGGCCGAGGAGACCATCGAGATCGAGCCCGCGAAGGGCAGCAAACCTGCGAAGACCGTCACCAAGCCCGGCGGTCTCTACATCATGGGTTCCGAGCGCCATGAATCCCGCCGCATCGACAACCAGCTGCGCGGCCGCGCCGGCCGTCAGGGCGATCCCGGCCGCACCAAGTTCTTCCTGTCGCTGGAAGACGACCTGATGCGCATTTTCGGGTCCGACCGGCTCGACACCATGCTGCAGCGCCTCGGCCTCAAGGAAGGCGAGGCGATCATCCATCCGTGGATCAACAAGGCGCTGGAGAAGGCGCAGCAGAAGGTCGAGGCACGCAACTTCGACATCCGCAAGAATTTGCTCAAGTTTGACGACGTGCAGAACGACCAGCGCAAGGTGATCTTCGATCAGCGTATCGACCTGATGCGGGATCAGAACGTCGCCGAAACTGTCGCCGACATGCGTCACGCGCTGGTCGACGATCTGGTCACCAAGCACATCCCGGAACATGTCTACGCCGAGCAATGGGACACGGCCGGCCTGAAGGAAGAACTCAAGCGCGTGCTCGATCTCGACCTGCCGGTCGATGAATGGGCCAAGGAAGAGGGCATTGCCGACGAGGAATTGCTCGCCCGTATCGAGCAGCGTGTCGATGAGCACATGGCGGCGAAGTCGGCGCAGTGGGGCCCCGACGTCATGCGCTACGTCGAGAAGTCGATCCTGCTCCAGACCCTCGACCACCTGTGGCGCGAACATCTGATCATGCTCGATCATTTGCGGCAGGTGATCGGCCTGCGCGGCTACGGCCAGCGCGATCCGTTGCAGGAATACAAGTCCGAGGCTTTCGCCCTGTTCGAGGGACTGATCGCGCATCTGCGCGAGGCAGTCACCGCCCAGCTTGTTCGCGTCGAAATCGTGCCGCCGGAGGACGAGCAGCCTGAATTGCCGCAGATGGAAGCGCACAAGCTGAACCCGAACACCGGCGAGGACGAGATGGCCTTCGCCGGCGCGTCGCTGGTTCCGGTGTCGGCCGCGGATCGCGATCCCTCCAACCCCGCGACCTGGGGCAAGGTCGGCCGCAACGAGGATTGCCCGTGCGGCTCAGGCAAGAAGTTCAAGCACTGTCACGGCCGCTACGCCTGACCTCATCAGCATCGGAACATCGAAACCGCCGGTCAATGACCGGCGGTTTTTTGTTGGCGCTGGAGAATTTTGTAGGTGCCGTCCGTCGAAGGACGGCCATCGATGACGGCCTCGGCGAGTTCCTGCGAAATCCGCTGCGCCACCGGCACGCGGTAGTGAAGAGGATCCCAGTAGTTGCTGTCGTTTGTGGTCAGCACGGATGGAATCCGCCAGTCGATGACGGTGGCATCGTGACGCCGCGCGATCCCGACGATCGCATCCTTGCACATGGCTTCGACGGCGGCAGTCATGCTGCCGGCAAGGGGCTGTCCGGCGGCATGGACCGGCATGAAGGCAACCACTTTGGTGGCGGACGGCGCGGCGGCGAACAGCTCTTCGAGCCACATCAGGGCGGGAAACCTGGCGGCAGCGCGCTGCTTTTCGGACAACGTGTACGGTTTGGTTGTCGCTGGATCAGGCAGGGTGCGCGGCGGTCCGCCCCAGATATGGGTTTGCGCTCTCGCCAGATCGTAGCTCGCCTCCGGCGGCACGAAAACCTGATAGCCGTCGTAGCGGCTTCGCTCGCGCAGGAGGCCGAGGTGATAGCCAGCAAGGCGGCCGGCAATTTCGATGGCGCGAGAGTTCATCAGATACTGCAGATCGTTCCACCGGTTGTCGTCATAGAGAAAGTCGGGGAAACCACGAAAGGTGATGCGATCCTCGTCCGCGCGCTTGTCGCACCACACGGCATCGACCCCGACGATCATGACCTTGGGCGGGCCGGATTTGCGTATGAAGTATTGCGCAATTTGCGTTTGCTCCCACGCCGTTGCTGAATCCATCGCGAGATTCACAAAGCGTGAGGCGAGTCCCGCACTTAAAATCTGCGGATCGATCAACCGCGATGTCGATGTGCCGACGATAAATGAGTCGAAGCGTTTGCTGCGGGCGACCTGAGGATACATGTAGCGCTGATTGACGCTCATCAGCGGCCGCTCGATGGGGAGCGAGAACGGAACGTCGTGATACGGATCCATCAAGAGCACGAAAGCGTAAAGCGCGATGGCGCCGCCGCCAAAAACGGTCAGGAACGTCAGCGAAAAGCGCGCCCATGAGACCTGGCGGTTGTCTCCGCTAAGGATCGAACGTGCACGCTTGAGAAGGTCGATGTTCATGTTCAGAACTGGAAATAAATGAAATTCACCGCCGCACCGGTCCCGGCCTCGAGACACCCGAATAGAGCCAGCACTGCGCACACCGTAGCCATGACGGGATCCGGTTTCAGGTTGTGAATGATCGTGTGAGCGGACGGAATCAGGACGGACGCTGCTGCCGCGGATGCAAGCAACTGCGGTTTTGCAAGCGCGCCATGGAAGCCGTTGCCGCCCGTCAGCGCGATGAGCATGCCGTGCGCTTCGCCGAATGTCGCCGCGCGGAAAATCACCCACCCGACAATGACGAACACCATGGTGATGACCCATCCCGCCACGGCGGGCAGCGGCCGGCCCAGTTGCTGCCAGCCGCGGCAGACGATCAGGCCGACACCGTGCCAGAGACCCCACACCACATAAGTCCATCCCGCGCCGTGCCACAGGCCGCAGATACCCATGCTGGCAAGCGTCGCGACGACATAGCGCGGAGTGCCGTGACGGCTGCCGCCGAGCGGAATGTAGAGATAGTCGCGGATGAAACGCGACAGCGAGATGTGCCAGCGTTGCCAGAAATCCCTCAGATTGGCGGCGAGATAGGGTCTGTTGAAATTTTCCGGCAGGATCAGGCCGAAGAGTAGCGCGGTCCCGATCGCCATTTCGGTGTAGGCCGAGAAATCGAGAAAGAGCTGAAAGGAAAATGCCAGTGCGGCTGTCCCGGCTTCGCCGAAGCTGATGGCGTGCGAGGTGGCCTTGGCGAACAACGGATCGGCGACTTTCGCGAGCGGATCGGCCAGCAGGAGTTTTTTCACCAGCCCGACGGTGAAAACGATCAGCCCCGCGCCGATGCGATGCCACAAGCCGTCGCGCAAGGGATTTTCCGCAAACTGCGGGACCAGTTCGTTGTGCCTCACGATCGGCCCGGCGATCAGGTGCGGGAACAGCAACACGAACAGTGCGAACGGACGATACGGATAGATCGGCGCATCGTTGCGCATCCGGTCGACCAGATAGGAAATCAGCTGGAACGAAAAGAAGCTGATGCCGATCGGCAGCACGATGTGCGCGCGAGGCAGCGTAATGCCTGTCATCGTTTCGGCCGAGCCGATCAGGAAGTCGAGATATTTGAACGTGCCGATCGAGAGCAGGTTGAGAACGACGCCCCCGATCAGGAGCCAGCGCTTGCCGGTGCGCTCGTGAGCCTTGGCGAGCAGCCATGTCAGCGTGATCTGGCCCACCAGCAGAGGGATAAACCGCGCATCCCACCAGCCGTAGAAAACCAGCGACGCGCCGACCAGAACCCCTTGCCGGATAACCAGCCTGTCCGCGCACAGATAGTAAAGCGCGAGCGTGGCCGGCAAAAACACCAGAATAAAAATCTGCGACTGAAAAAGCATGGTCTCTCGTCAGGCCACGAGAGATCAGTAACGCGAAGTCACCGTGTTGATGTCAAGAGGGTGCCGGGGCAGTGCACGGGCTATTAGCCTGAGCGCTGTCTTACCGGAAGGACGACCAGCGCTGGTCGAATGAATTCGCCTGCACCGTCGACCGCGCACCACTGATCGTTTGCGGCGGCGTCGGACGGGAGATCACCGGATCGGGGAATGTCGATCTGGCTTCCGCCTGCTGCTTCTCCAACGAGATCACGCGAGCGGCGGGGGCTTTCGGCTCGGCAGCACGGGCCACACTGGTCGATTTGGCAGCCGATGAAGACTTCGGCTCGGCCTTGCGTTTGTGGCCGATCACACGAGCGGTCGTCGTGGGTTTGGCCGGTTCGGTCTTCGGTTCCGCGTCCTTGCGCAGGCCCACCTTCTGGGCGAGGCGGCTGAAGAACCCGCCGGATGCGCTGCTGCCGGTGTCGGCGGTTTCGGTCTTCGCTGCGGGCGGAGGCGGCGGCGTATCGGCCGAACCGGCGGCAGGGGTCGATGCGAACGTAAATGCCGAGACCTGACCCTCGGGCAGGCGCGGAGGATTGACGTGCGAGGGTATCGTACCTGGCGCCGCGCCGTTGGCCGACACTGCGTAGTCATTGACGTCGGCAATCGCGATCGACTGCGCATCGGGCAGCTTGTTGGCGAACACCGGATGCATCCCGCCGTCGATGCCGGCCCGCGATTTCGGCGCCGACACGCCGTGCGAGATCAGTTCGGCGACCTTCGCGTTGTCGCGTTGTTCCTTCTCGGCAACCGCCTGCGCGATTTCCGGATTGACCTCATACACTGGGCACTTGCCGGCTGCGTTGAACGTTAGCGGCCGCGACGCATTGGCGGGCTGCTCGGCATCGAAGACATAGCGCTTCTCGCAGACGTCGATCTTGGGCTCGAGTTTCGAGACCTCGAAATGGTCATTGCCTTCCTTGAGCATGCGCCAGAACGGCATGTTCGGATTGCTTCGGTATTTGGCCATGTTCTGCGCGGTCATCCGGAACGGATAGGCCTGCACCTGGAACGCGGTCTGGCCGCCGAAGAAGGATTCGCGGCCGAGCGAATAGATTTCCGAAATCTGTTCGTCCGTCATCGCGTAGCAGCCGCGCGACGAACAATCGCCATGCACCATGAGCTGCGAGCCGGTGCGTCCCCACGCTTTGTCGTAGGCGTTGGGGTAACCCATGTTGAACGACAGATAGTAGGAGGATGCCGGATTCATCTGTCCCGGCGTGATCGAATAGAAGCCTTCGGGCGCCTGGCGGTCGCCTTCGCGAATCTTAGGGCCGAGATCGCCGGACCAGCGGCAGATCGGATAGGTTTTCAGAAGCGCGAAGCGGCCGCTGCGGTCCTGCTTCCAGACCTCGAGTTCAGCCTCCTGCTTGAACAGACGGACAAGCATGGGCGAACCCTTGTCCATGTTCTTGGCTTCGATCTCCTTGAGGAGCTTTTCGGGGATCGGCTTGCTGGCTTTCGCGCTGGGAGAAAGGCTGTCGCCGTTGCATCCGGACAGCACAAGGCTGGCCGTCAGAGCAGCCGAAATCAGAAGCCCACGCACAGACACTCGCTCAATCAAAACAGGCTCCCCCACACGCCAAGCAACCCCAAAAATACCGCGGACATTTCTAAGTGTGGTTGAACAATTATTATCCTTAAGCAGCATCACTCGCAACCAAACCGCGTGGCGGTGCGGTGGCTTGCATCAGGGATGGTGAATGCGGCCTAAATGGTCCTCGTGCCGATGGTTCCAGGTGCAACGCCCGCTCACGTCCAGAAAAAGCCACAATTTCTGAAGGGTGGAACTCTCGTCGCGCAGGCAACGTCGCGTGCGACTGCGGCTTATCCGAGGCGTCGTCCGATATTAAGGAACTTCTGGCGCCGCTGCTGGCGGATCGCCGCGGCGTCCAGGCTGCGCAGGTCGTTGAAGGCCTGGGCGATGGCGTCGCCGGTGCGGGTGATCATGGCGTCGGGATCGCGGTGTGCGCCACCCGGCGGTTCCTTGAGGACGGTGTCGATCACGCCGAACCGGGCCAGATCCTGGGCGGTGATCTTGAGATTGGTGGCGGCTTCCTGGGCTTTAGCGGCATCGCGCCACAGGATCGAGGCTGCCCCTTCCGGCGAAATCACGCTGTAGACCGCATGCTCCAGCATCAGCACGCGGCTGGCGGTGGCGATCGCGATGGCGCCGCCCGAACCGCCTTCGCCGAGAATGACCGCGACATTGGGCACGCCGAGGTTGAGGCAGGCATCGGTCGAGCGCGCGATGGCTTCGGCCTGGCCGCGCTCCTCGGCGCCGATGCCCGGATAGGCGCCGGCGGTGTCGACCAGCGACAGCACCGGAATGCCGAAGCGGTCGGCCATCTCCATCAGGCGCACCGCCTTGCGGTAGCCCTCGGGCCGCGCCATGCCGAAATTGTGCTTGAGACGGCTCTCTGTGGTCGCGCCTTTCTCCTGGCCGATCACGCAGACGCTTTCGCCGCGAAACCGGCCGAAGCCGCCGACCATCGCCTCGTCGTCGCCGAATTTGCGATCGCCGGCGAGCGGCGTGAATTCGGTGATCAGACCGGCGATGTAGTTGACGCAATGCGGCCGCTGCGGATGTCGCGCGACCTGGGTCTTCTGCCACGGCGTCAGGTTGGCGTAGAGCTCGGCGAGCGCCTCTTTGGCCTTGTCCTCTATCCGTTTGACTTCTTCGCTGATGTCGCTGCCGGATGCGGCTAACACGCGCAGTTCGTCGACCTTCGAATCAAGTTCGGCGACGGGTTTTTCAAAATCAAGATAGCTGCGCATCGGGTCCGGCATGGAAGGCATATATAGGAGCAATTAAGGGGATTGCTGGCGGCGCGCGAAACTGGACTCCGGGGTGAGCCAAGTCAAGCGCGGCGGGTAAATCAATGAAGCCCCTGAAATCGTTGCCATTTGTTAGTTTTCAGCAAGCGGATGAAGGTCTCGCACAAGACTCTTCAAGCGCTCCGCGACGACATGCGTGTAAATCTGCGTTGTCGAGATGTCGGTATGCCCGAGCAACGTCTGCACGATGCGCAAATCCGCGCCGTTGTGCAGCAGGTGGCTGGCGAAGGCATGGCGCAGCACGTGCGGGCTGATCAGGCGCGGCGACAGGCCGGCGGTCGCGGCAAGTTCCTTCAGATCGCGTGCGAAATGCTGACGGGTGAGATGGCCGCTCTCGCCGAACGACGGAAACAGCCACTTCGACGGCGCCGCCGATTTTTTCTGCTCCTGACGATGCGTGTCCATCGCGGCGAGATAATCCGCCATCGCCTGCCGCGAGGTCTCGTTGAGCGGAACCAGCCGCTCCTTGTTGCCCTTGCCGCGCACCACGATCATGCGCGCATCGCGGCGCGCCGCCGACAGCGGCAGCGTCACCAGTTCCGATACGCGCAAGCCGGTGGCGTAGAGAATTTCGAGCAGGCACGACAGCCGCGCCGCGCGAAAGCGCTGCAACGCCGGCTGATCCGGCGCGTCCGCGAGGGCCCGCGCCTTGGTGAGTAGTTTGTCGACATCGGCCATCGACAGCACCTTGGGCAGGCCGCGGCCGCGCTTCGGCCCCGCCAGAATGGCGGCGGGGTCGTCGAAGCGCACACGCTCATTGAGCATGAAGCGGAACAGGTGGCGCATCGACGACAATCGACGCGCGACGCTCGACGATTTGAAGCCGCGTCCGTCGAGGTCGGCGAGAAAGTCCCGCAAGTCCTGGGTTTCGGCTGCTGTGAAGCTCTTTCCGGATTTGCCGAGAAACTGCGACAGGTCCTCGAGATCGCGGCGATATGCCGCCAGCGTGTTGTCGCCGGCGCCCTGCTCTGCGGCCAGCATGTCCAGGAACAGGTTGATCAGCTGTGCGTCGGAGGATTTGTTCGGCCTCATGCGCTCCGGCACCGGTTACTTTTTCTGGAACTTGTCCGGCGGGATGACAATGGTCATCTCGCGCGGCTTGGGGTTGACGAGATTCGCCAGCGCGAACAGCCCGCCATAGATCAGTCCGCCGATCACCGCGACAACAGTCAAAAAGCGGAAAAGGCTGGGCATCGGTCAGGGCCTCGACGTCGCGTGTTAACCAGTGAAATACACCCCAAATCTTAAGCGACACCCAACATGTTCGCACCATCGGTGCAAGGGCCTCTGGCGGCAGGATCGGCGAGGGTAGTATACGTGAGGGTCACGGCTGCACCGGCACATGCAGGTATCGGCCGGCCGGTTGAGGAACGAAAACACCACGATGTCCGATACAGTCGCCAGGCAGGATGCGCACGCTCATCGCGAGGCCGAGATCGTCTCGGCGCTGGGCGGCCGGCCTGTCGTGCTTGTCGGCATGATGGGATCCGGCAAATCGACCATCGGACGGCGTCTGGCTGGGCGGCTGCATCTGCCGTTCCTCGATGCCGACCATGAAATCGAGGCGGCAGCAGGCATGTCGATCGCCGACATTTTTTCGACTCACGGAGAGCCGTATTTCCGCGACGGCGAGGCACGCGTGATCGCGCGCCTGCTCGACAGCGGGTCGTGCGTGCTGGCCACCGGCGGCGGCGCCTTCATGCGCGAGGACACCCGCCAGCGCATTGCCGCGAGAGGCGTATCGCTCTGGCTCAAGGCCGATGGCGATGTGATTCTGAAACGGGTGAAGCGCCGCGCCGACCGCCCGCTGTTGCAGACCGCCGATCCGGCGGCGACGATCGATCGTCTGATCGCCGAGCGCAGTCCGATGTATGCACTGGCCGACCTCGCGATTTCCTCGCGCGACGTGCCGCACGAGAAGATCGTCGACGAATGTGTCGACGCGCTCCATGCCCGCCTGACTGGCGGCGACCCCCAATTCCCGGCAAGCGAATGACCATGACAGTGCCTTTGAAGAATTCCGGTCCGATCACCGTCGATGTTGCGCTTGGCGAGCGCGCCTATGACATCGTCATCGGCCGCGACGTGATTGGTTCGCTCGGCGGGCGCATCAAGGCGCTGCGTCCCGGCGCGCGCGTGGCCATCGTTACCGATCGAACAGTGGCGAAACACTGGCTCGCCAGGGTTGAGGCGATCCTTGCGGAAGCGGGCATCGAGTCGAAAGCCATTGTGGTCGGTGAGGGCGAAGCCTCGAAGACTTACGGTGTTCTGCAGGAGGTCTGCGAAGCGCTGATCGCGGCAAAGATCGAGCGCAACGATCTGGTGGTGGCGCTCGGCGGTGGCGTGATCGGCGATCTCGCCGGATTTGCCGCCGCGATCGTCCGGCGCGGCATCGATTTCGTTCAGGTGCCGACCTCGCTGCTGGCGCAAGTGGATTCATCGGTCGGCGGCAAGACCGGGATCAATTCGCCGCAGGGCAAGAATCTGGTCGGCTCGTTTCACCAGCCGGTGCTGGTGGTGGCGGATACGTCGGTGCTCGACACGCTGTCGCCGCGCCAGTTTCGCGCCGGTTATGCCGAAGTCGCCAAATACGGCGTACTCGGCGATGCCGCGTTCTTCGGCTGGCTCGAAGCCAATCACGCCGATATTTTTTCCGGAGGGGCTGCGCGTGAACACGCCATCGCCACCAGCTGCCGCGCCAAGGCCGCGATCGTCGCCCGCGACGAGCGCGAGACCGGCGAACGGGCGCTGCTCAATCTCGGACATACCTTCGGCCACGCGCTGGAAGCCGCGACCGGATTTTCCGACCGCCTGTTCCACGGCGAGGGCGTGTCGGTCGGCATGGTGCTGGCGGCGGAATTCTCTGCCGCCCTCGGTATGATCTCGCGTGATGACGCGGCGCGCGTGCAGCGTCATCTTGCAGCAGTCGGTCTGCCAACCCATCTGCAGGACATCGCGGGATTCCAGCAGGAAGGCCTTGCCGATGCCGACACGCTGATGGCGCTGATGGCGCAGGACAAGAAGGTCAAACGCGGCAAACTGACATTTATCCTGCTGGAGAAGATCGGCCAGGCCGTGATCGCGAACGATGTCGCGCCCACGGCGGTTCGTGATTTCCTCGTCGATAAACTGGCCCGCAAACCGGATTGATGGTTCGATCATGGACTGGATGATATTTTCGATCGTCGTCGGCTGTCTGCTGATTTCGGCGTTTTTCTCCGCCAGTGAAACCGCGCTCACCGGATCGTCACGCGCCAGCATGATGCGGCTGCAGAAGCAGGGCAGCGCACAGGCCGGAGTCGTGACATGGCTGCTGGAACGGCGCGAGCGCATGATCGGTGCGCTGCTGGTCGGCAACAATCTCGCCAACATCGGTGCGTCGGCGCTGGCCACCGGCGTCCTGACCGCGTGGTTCGGCGACGTCGGCGTGCTGTATGCGACCGGTGTGATGTCGGTTCTGGTCATCATCTTCGCCGAGGTGCTGCCGAAGACGGTGGCGATCAACGCGCCGGATCGCGTGTCGTTGCTGGTGGCGCGACCGATGACATGGGTGGTGGCGCTGCTCGGGCCGGTGCTGACGGTGATCGAGGTCGTCGTGCGGCTGCTGATGCGTATCCTCGGGATTCCGCTCGGCGCCAATCAGCCGCTGCTGTCGCCGACCGAGCGGCTGCGCGGTGCGGTCGATTTGATCCATCACGAGGGCGGCGTCGAGAAGCAGGATCGCGACATGCTCGGTGGTCTGCTCGATCTCAAGGATTTGCAGGTGTCCGACGTCATGGTCCATCGCACCGAGATGGTGATGATCAACGCCGACCTGCCAGCGGAAGAGCTGGTGCGCGAGGTGCTGGCGACGGAATACACCCGCATTCCGCTATGGCGCGAGAAGCCGGAGAACATCATCGGTGTGTTGCACGCCAAGGATCTGCTGCGCGCGATCCGCGTCGCCGGCGATATTTCCAAGGTCGATGCCAGCGCGATCGCGCTGCCGCCGTGGTTCGTTCCGGAAATGCGGCCGCTGTCCGATCAGCTCAAGGCGTTCCGCCGCCGCAAGACGCACTTCGCGCTGGTGGTCGATGAGTACGGCGAGGTCGAAGGCATGGTGACGCTCGAGGATATCCTCGAGGAGATCGTCGGCGATATTTCCGACGAGCATGATATTGTCGTCGCCGGCGTCCGCGCCCAGCCGGACGGTTCGGTGATCGTCGATGGGTCGGTGCCGATCCGCGATCTCAACCGCGCAATGGACTGGCATCTGCCGGATGAAGAGGCGACCACTGTCGCCGGACTTGTGATTCACGAAGCGCGTTCGATTCCCGATCGCGGCCAGAGCTTCACATTCCACGGCTTTCGCTTCCGCGTGCTGCGGCGGGAACGCAACCGCATCACCGCGTTGCGAATCGTGCCGATCCCGCGCGAGGACGATGGCGAGGCGGTTCCGCGCCGCGCCGGGACCGCGTTCTGAATCATCGCGTTTTCGGGTGACGTGGATACCGGTCCGCGTGAAGAAATACGCCAGAGCGCTGCCTGGAGTTACGCCTTGTTTTCGCCGGGTGCGTGCGCCTTGATGGCAAGGGCGTGAACGCGATCCGCCAGATCCTGCGCCAGCACCGAATTTATCATGCGATGGCGTTCGATCCGGCTCTTTCCTTCGAACGCTTTCGATACGATATAGACCCTGAAATGCGTTTCGCCGCCTGGCCTGTGGCCGGCGTGGCCTTCATGCAAATGGGACTCATCGGCAACGTCGAGGTTTTCGGGAACGAAAGCTTCGTTCAACTTTTTTGTGATGTTATCTTTGACGGTCATCATCCGCGCAATATCGCGCGTTATTCGCGAAGGTCAATGGCCGTTTCAATTGCGATTCATCGTCATAGCGATGTATAGTCTGCGGCCGTGAAAAATTCGCGTCCGGACTTGAAGCTTCTTAAACAAGGCGTCGTCATAATCAGCCATGGCCATCGACTCATCCAAATTTTTCGACAGCATCCGCATCAAGCCCAACAAGCTAAGCGCGAAGCAGCAAGCTGCTGCGCGCGAGGAAGCGATGATGTGCGAGGCGCCCGGTTGCAAGAACAGGGGCGCACATCGCGCGCCCAAGGGCCGAGGCCATGAGAAGGAATACTGGCATTTCTGTCTCAACCACGTCCGCGAATACAATCAGGGCTACAATTTCTTCACCGGCATGAGCGATGACGCGGTCGCGCGCTACCAGAAGGACGCGCAAACCGGCCATCGCCCGACGTGGAAGATGGGCGCCAACGGCGGTCCGAAGCGCAAGAAGAGCAGCGTCGAGGCCGAACTCGATGAGGCGCTCGACCCGTTCGCCATGTTCGCCGAGATGAATGGGCGCGACCGCCGGAGCCCGGGTCCGGGATCAGACGCCGAGCCGAAGGCGGAAACCCGCAAGATCTTCAATGCCGAGCGCAAGGCGCTGGTGGTGATGGGGCTCGGCCCGGACGCGACGCTCGAGACCGTGAAGGCGAAATACAAGATGCTGGTGAAGCAGCATCACCCGGATGCGAATGGCGGCGATCGCTCGACCGAGGATCGCCTGATCGAGATCATCAAGGCCTATAATTATCTCAAGACGGTCGTGCGCGACGTCTGACGCGGGCGTTTTATGTTCTGGCTTGGCGTTGTGCCGCGTGTGGTAGGTCAGTGCGAGGCCGATGCAGTGGCGCAGCGCGTGCGCTGATCAGGTCTCCGATCCTTCGAGCGCGTCAGGCGCGGCCGCGATTATCCCCGGAGCGGACATTGGGCGATTCGCGCCGTCCGCCAAAGTCCGGTGGCCGGGCCCAAACTTATCGCAACGCTGCCCTTCAAATCCCGCTAGCATCGCTTATCTTGATGATATTCCACGGGAACTTTCATGAGACGGGAGGCTTCTGCCGTGCCCGTGTCTCTGCTACGTTGCAGCCCGCATCCCACCCGTCGCGAACATGCACGTCTGGTTTCGGGAGCGTCCGAGACCACGGAGGATTAATGACCGCCGCCGCCATGACCACTACGCAGGAAACCGCCAATCTGCCCGACATGAAGGTGTCGGTGCGGCAGGTATTCGGCATCGATAGCGATCTAGAAGTTCCGGCCTATTCCAATGTCGATCCGCACGTCCCTGACGTCGACTCGGATTACCGCTTCGACCGCGCCACCACTCTCGCCATTCTCGCCGGGTTTTCGAGGAACCGCCGCGTCATGATCACCGGTTATCACGGGACCGGAAAATCGACCCACATCGAGCAGGTCGCTGCCCGCCTGAACTGGCCGTGCGTGCGCGTCAATCTCGACAGCCACATCAGCCGCATCGACCTCGTCGGCAAGGATTCGATCGTCATCAGGGATGGCAAGCAGATCACTGAATTTCGCGATGGCATTCTGCCGTGGGCGCTTCAGCACAATGTCGCGCTGGTGTTCGACGAATACGACGCCGGCCGCCCCGATGTGATGTTCGTGATCCAGCGCGTGCTGGAAGTCTCCGGCCGCCTGACGCTGCTCGACCAGAACAAGGTCATCAAGCCGCATCCGGCGTTCCGCCTGTTCGCGACCGCCAACACCGTGGGCCTCGGCGACACCTCGGGCCTCTATCACGGCACCCAGCAGATCAATCAGGGCCAGATGGACCGCTGGTCGATTGTGTCCACGCTGAACTATCTGCCGCATGACGAGGAAGTCGAGATCGTGCTCGCGAAGGCGAAGCACTACCGCACCGATGCCGGCCGCGACATCGTCAACAAGATGGTTCGGCTTGCGGACCTGACGCGTAATGCCTTCGCCAACGGCGACCTGTCCACGGTGATGAGCCCGCGTACGGTCATCACCTGGGCGGAGAATGCCGAGATTTTCGGCGATATCGGCTTCGCGTTCCGCGTCACCTTCCTCAACAAGTGCGACGAACTCGAGCGTCCGCTGGTCGCCGAGTTCTATCAGCGCTGCTTCAACGCGGAACTGCCGGAAAGCGTTGTCAACGTGGCGCTGAGCTAAGGACTGATCCGCGTTATCCCGGCAATCACAATGTCGTCCCCGCGAAGGCGGGGACCCATACGCCGGGATGTTTCGGGTGAGGTTGGAGTTGAGGTCTTGGACTAAAAATTACCGCCGGTGATTATGGGTCCCCGCCTTCGCGGGGACGACCTGCGGAGAGGCGCGATGACAACGTCCAACATCAAGTTCAAGACCGGGTCCAAGGAATCGCCGACCGAGCCGTTCAAGCGCGCGGTGACGTCCACCTTGCGTGCCATCGCCAAACGGCCCGAGCTTGAAGTGACTTTCGCCTCCGAGCGCCCCGGCCTGTCGCCGGGCAAGGCGCGGCTGCCCGAACCTGCGCGCAAGATGAGCAAGAAGGACGCCGCGATTGTCCGCGGCCATGCCGACTCCATCGCGCTGCGCATTGCCTGCCACGATCCGAAAATCCATCGCAAGCTGGTGCCCGGCAATCCGCAGGCGCGCGGCGTGTTTGACGCCATCGAGCAGGCGCGGGTCGAAGCGATCGGTTCGCGGCGCATGAGCGGCGTGGCGAAGAACCTCACCGCGGTGCTCGACGATCATTTCCATCGCGGCAAATACGACGAGATCACCGATCGCGCCGATGCGCCGCTGGCCGATGCGCTCGCCATGATGGTGCGCGAACGGCTGACCGGGCAGGCGCCGCCGGTCGCGGCGCGCAAGATCGTCGACCTGTGGCGGCCGATCCTCGAAGACAAGGTCGGTCCGCGGCTCGATGAGCTTCGCAACTTCACCGAAGACCAGGCGCGTTTTGGCGATGTCATCCACGAATTGCTGACCGCTCTCGAACTCGGCGACGATCGCAACGCGGATCAGGACGAGGACGACCAGGACGACGACAATCGCGAAGGCGAGAAGGATCAGTCCGGTCAGGAAGGCTCGCCCGAAAGCGATGCCTCCGAGGAAGCCAGCGCCGATCAGGCCCAGTCCTCGACCGAGGAAATGGCCGAAAGCGCGATGGACAGCGCGCAGGCCTCCGCCAGCGATTCCTTCGACGACGGGGAGCTTGGCGACGATGAAACCCCCGGTGAGGCGCAGCGCCCGAACGGCCGCGGCGCCAACGAACCGCGCGGGCCGGAGTATCACGCCTTCGCGCCGAAATTCGACGAGGTCGTCTCGGCCGAGGATCTTTGCGACCACGACGAACTGGAGCGTCTGCGCGGTTATCTCGACAAGCAGCTCGCCCATTTGCAGCATATCGTCGCGCGGCTCGCGAATCGGCTGCAGCGAAAGCTGATGGCGCAGCAGAACCGTGCGTGGGAGTTCGATCTCGAGGAGGGAATCCTCGATCCGGCGCGGCTGTCGCGCGTCGTCACCGACCCGCAGCATCCGCTGTCTTTCATGCACGAGAAGGAAGCGACGTTCCGCGACACCGTGGTGACGCTGCTGCTCGACAATTCCGGTTCGATGCGCGGCCGCCCGATCACGGTGGCGGCAACCTGTGCCGACATTCTGGCACGCACGCTGGAGCGTTGCGGCGTCAAGGTCGAGATTCTCGGCTTCACCACGCGGGCTTGGAAGGGTGGTCAGTCGCGCGAGGCGTGGCTCGCGGCCGGCAAGCCGGTCAACCCCGGCCGTCTCAACGATCTGCGTCACATCATCTACAAATCCGCCGACGCGCCGTGGCGTCGCGCGCGCAAGAATCTCGGGCTGATGATGCGCGAGGGTCTGCTGAAAGAGAACATCGACGGCGAAGCGCTAGACTGGGCACATAAGCGGCTGCTCGGCCGCTCTGAACAGCGCAAGATCCTGATGATGATTTCCGATGGCGCGCCGGTCGACGATTCCACGCTGTCGGTCAACGCCGGCAATTATCTCGAGCGCCATCTGCGGCATATCATCGAGGAAATCGAGACCCGCTCACCGGTCGAACTGATCGCGATCGGCATCGGTCACGACGTGACACGCTACTATCGCCGCGCCGTCACCATCGTCGATGCCGAGGAACTGGGCGGCGCGATCACCGAGAAACTCGCCGAACTGTTTAGCGAAACCCACGGCGAGCCTGCTCAGCCGTCACGCCGGCGCAAGCTGCACGCCTGACATCATGGCCGATGGGCTCACACGCCGCCGCGTATTACAGGGCGCCGCGGTGGCGTCCGGGCTCCTTGCTGCACGCGCCGCCGGCGCGCGCGCGCTAGAGCCCGCCCTCGTTGGCGCACCGATCGCTGTGTCCGCGCGGCCGATTCCATCTTTCGATCCGCGCGATGCATCACATGTGCGGTTCGGCTCGCTGCAGTATCGCAGCGGTGTGGTGCTGACCTCGCCGTTCAAAGGTTTCGGCGGCCTGTCCGGGTTTCGGATCGCGCGCGATGGCCGCGCGTTTACGATGATCAGTGACAAGGCGAACTGGTTCACCGGCCGGCTGACTTACAGCGGCACGCAAGTCACCGGTCTTGCCGATGTCCGCACCGCGCCGATGCGCGGCAGTGACGGCAACCGGATTACCGCGCGCGGATGGTACGACAGTGAGTCCCTCGCGCTCGATGGTGCGATCGCCTATGTCGGACTTGAGCGTGTGCACCGGATTCTGCGGTTCGATCTCGGCCGCGGCGGCATCCGCGCCCTCGGCGAGCCGATCATCATCCCGCCGCCGATCGGCAACCTGCCATCCAACAAGGGCATCGAGGCGCTGATCGCCGTCGGCGAAGGCCAGAAACTGGCCGGCACATTGATCGCGATCTCCGAGCGAGGTCTGGATGCGGAAGGCAATATCCTGGCGTTTTTGATCGGCGGCCCGACGCCGGGACAGTTCTCCGTCACGCGCTCCAATAATTTCGACATCAGCGACGCGACACTGCTGCCATCCGGCGATCTTTTGGTGCTCGAACGAAAGTTCTCACTCCTGTCGGGTGTCGGAATCCGCATCCGGCGAATCCCGCTCGCCGCAGTCGCTCCGGGCGCATTGGTCGATGGGCCGGCGATCTTCGAGGCCGACCTCGGTTACGAGATCGACAATATGGAGGGGATCGACTGGCACACGGCGGACAATGGCGACATCGTGCTGACCATGGTGTCCGACGATAATTTCTCCATGATTCAGCGCACGTTACTGTTGCAGTTCACGCTGGTGGAAGAGTGATGTGCGTTGCATCATTGCTCTTCGCGTTGCAGCGAATCTAATTTTCAATAAAGGGATTGCAGCGGACCACGTGCGTCAGATAGCCTCGGGGCGAAAAAATTGGTATATTAAATACCTGTTCTTGTCGCACCATCGAACCGAACGACCGGACAATGTTTACGGTCGAATGAAATGAAAATTCGACGAGCCGGCAAAAAGACCGGTCCAACTCAACTGGGAGGTTATCAATGATGCTTACGCGTTATACGGCAAGCTGCGCCTTCGCGGCAGTACTGAGTGCTTCTTTTGCTTTCTCGACAATTCCGGCGACCGCAGCGTGGGAGCCAACGCGCCCGGTCGAACTGATCGTGCCGGCAGGCACGGGCGGCGGCGCGGATCAGATGGCCCGCGTGGTTCAGGGCATCGTCTCCAAACACAACCTGATGAAACAGCCGATGGTTGTGATCAACAAGTCGGGTGGCGCCGGCGGCGAAGGATTTCTCGACGTCAAAGGGGCGCGCAACAATCCGCACAAGCTGATCATCACGCTGTCGAATCTGTTCACGACCCCGCTCGCGACCGGCATCCCGTTCTCCTACAAGGACATCACGCCGGTCACGATGATGGCGCTCGACGAATTCATCCTGTGGGTGAACGCCGACAAGCCATACAAGACCGCGAAGGACTATCTCGCGGCGATCAAGGCTGGCGCGGATGGCCAGTTCAAGATGGGCGGCACCGGCTCCAAGCAGGAGGATCAGATCATCACTGCCGCGCTTGAAAAGGCGACCGGCAAGAAGATGACCTACATCCCCTACAAGGGCGGTGGTGAAGTCGCGGTGCAGCTCGTCGGCAATCACGTCGACTCCACCGTGAACAACCCGATCGAAGCGGTTGCGCAGTGGCGCGGCGGCAAGGTGCGTCCGCTCTGCGTGTTTGACAGTAAGCCGCTCGCCTACAAGGACAAGGTGGCTGGTGATCAAACGTGGGCCGATATCCCGACCTGCAAGTCGCAAGGCATCGATGTCGAATACCTGATGCTGCGCGGCTTCTTCATGGCGCCTGGCGCCACACCGGATCAGGTCGCCTACTACGTGGACTTGATGAAGAAGGTGCGCGCGACGCCGGAATGGGCGCAGCTCATGAAGGATGGTGCGTTCAATCAGACCGCCCTGTCCGGTCCTGAGTATCTCAAGTGGGTCGAGGCGGCGGAGAAAACCCACCAGACCCTGATGAAAGACGCGGGTTTCCTCGCCCAGTAATCGCCTTCATCGTCGCCGGCGGAGCCACTCCGCCGGCGAATGTTTATCCGCGCAAGGATCAGCTTCATGAGCAACTCAGGCACAACCGCGACTGATGGCGGTCCAAGGCATCGCACCGTCGAGATGAGCGTTGCGATCGCCTGCATCGTCTTCGGCATCATCGCTATTCTTGGCAGTCTCCAGGCTGGCGTTGGCTGGGGCGCGGAAGGTCCGAAATCCGGCTTCTTCCCATTCTACCTCGGGATCATCATCGTCGGCGCGAGCCTGATGAATCTCAAGGATGCCTGGGCCCTCGATCGGGTCGTGCTGTACGCGACATGGCACCAGCTCGGGCAGGTCCTGGCAGTGGTGATCCCGACCACTGTCTATGTGGTGGTGCTGCCTTACACCGGCATCTACATCGCCTCGATGGTTCTGATCTCCGGGTTCATGATGTGGCTCGGTAAATATCCGTGGCCCAAGGCGCTTGCGGTGGGCATCGGCGTGCCCGTGGCAATCTATTTCATGTTCGAGAAATGGTTCCTGGTGCCGCTGCCGAAGGGGCCTATCGAATACGCGCTCGGGCTGTAACGCATCGACATTCGTACATTGTTGAAGCTTCAAGAAAACCGGTAGGAAACCCAATGCTCGCCGATATCGCCAATCTGTTTCACGGTTTTGCGGTCGTGTTGCAGCCCTATAATATCATGCTGATGGTGATCGGCATCCTGCTCGGTGTGATCATCGGCGTGTTGCCCGGCCTCGGCGGCGCGAACGGAATCGCGATCCTGCTGCCGCTGACCTTCAGCATGACGCCGACATCCGCGATCATCATGCTGTCGTGCATCTATTGGGGGGCGTTGTTCGGCGGTGCGATCACGTCGATTCTATTCAACATACCCGGAGAGCCGTGGTCGGTCGCGACGACATTCGACGGCTATCCGATGGCGCAGCAGGGCAAGGCCGGCGAGGCGCTGACCGCGGCTTTCACATCTTCGTTCGTCGGTGCGTTGTTCGCGGTCATCGTCATCACTCTCGTTGCGCCGCTGGTGGCGAGTTTTGCGCTCGAGTTCGGGCCGCCCGAAAAGTTCGCGGTGTTCTTCCTCGCGTTCTGCAGTTTCATCGGGATGGGCAAGGAACCGCCCTTCAAGACGCTCGCGTCGATGATGATCGGATTCGCGCTTGCCACCGTCGGTCTCGACAGCATGACCGGACGCCTGCGCCTGACGTTTGGTTTTACCGAACTGCTCAATGGCTTCGACTTCCTGATCGCGGTCATCGGACTGTTCGGCATCGGCGAAATCCTGCTGACGATGGAAGAAGGGCTGTCGTTCAAGGGCAAGGCCGCCGGCATCAATCCGAAGGTGGTGTGGCAGACATGGAAGGAGCTGCCGCGCTACTGGATGGTGTCGCTGCGCTCATGCCTGATCGGCTGCTGGATGGGCATTTCGCCTGCTGGTGCGACGCCTGCCTCGTTCATGAGCTACGGTATCGCCCAGCGCATTTCAAAACGCGGCCACAATTTCGGCAACGGTGAAATCGAAGGTGTCGTCGCGCCGGAAACAGCCGCACACGCGGCCGGCACCTCGGCGCTGCTGCCGATGCTCGCGCTCGGCGTGCCGGGCTCGCCAACGGCGGCGGTGCTGTTGGGCGGTCTGCTGATCTGGGGTCTGCAGCCCGGTCCGCTGCTGTTCGTCGAACAGCCGGACTTCGTCTGGGGTCTGATCGCCTCGATGTATCTTGGCAACCTCGTTGGCCTGATCCTGGTTCTGACCTGTGTGCCGCTGTTCGCCGCGATTCTGCGCGTTCCGTTCAGCATCATCGCGCCGGTCATTCTCGTGATCTGTGCCATCGGTGCTTACACGGTGCACAACTCCGCGTTCGACGTGATCCTGATGATGGTGTTCGGCGTGGTCGGCTACGTGATGAAGAAGACCGGCTATCCGCTGGCGCCGATGGTTCTCGCCATCGTGCTGGGCGACAAGGCGGAGGAAGCATTCCGGCAGTCGCTGCTCGCATCGGGCGGTCACCTTGGCGTTTTCTTCTCCAACGGACTGGTCGGTACGATCATGGCGCTTGGATTGATCGCGCTGTTCTGGGGCGGGATCTCGGAGCTCTGGGCCCGCGTGCGTAACCAGCCCAAGATGGCTGCCTGATCGGCGACGTCATGCCGGTGTATTCGCGCGCGGTCCGAAAGGGCCGCCCGTCATCGTTTGAAAGCACGTGGTTTCACGGGATCCGCGAGACTCAGGACAACAAAAAAGCCGGGCTTGCGACCCGGCTTTTTAAACTCAATCAGACGTCGGCGATCAGCTTGCCGCAGCGAGCTTCTTCTTCACGATCTGGCGCTTGAGATCGACCGCCTTCGGCGACAGATCGTCGGCGTGCGCCTTGATCAGGAAGGCATCGAGACCACCGTTGTGATCGACGCTCTTGATCGCATTGGTCGAGACGCGCAGGCGCACCGAGCGGCCCAGCGTTTCGGAGATCATGGTGACGTTGCACAGGTTCGGCAGGAACCGGCGCTTCGTCTTGCGGTTCGAATGGCTGACCTTGTGGCCAACCTGAACGCCCTTGGCTGTAAGTTCGCAACGCCGCGACATGGCGAAAATCCTCTGTCATCCCCGGAACCCGCCCCATAAGGTCGAGGGCTCGCGTGGGGGTTTGAAACCGTCCATTTCAGGAACCGCGGACCTATACGGGCTGGGCCGTCCAGCGTCAAGGCAACAGGGCGGCTTCTGGCGCAATTTGCGCTCCCCGGCGCGCCGGGGGCGCGGCCGCCGCCCGTGGTGATTTCGGCAGCGGAAGCAGGCATTTCCCAACATATAATCGACGTAATCGCTACCAGAATGTTGCTGTAACAGGGTTTTGGCGAAGCGGACGCCGCGATTTCGCGATATTGGTCTCGTGAGATATTTTTGGCTGGCCTCTTTGCCGCTCTGGCGCCATGCGCCCACAACAGGAATTCCCGCCTTGGTCATGTCCGCTTTCTCGATCCCCCGGCGGGCGCTGGTGCCGGTGCTTTGCGCGTCCGGCATCCTGGTTGCCGGCGCCGCGGCGGGCCCTGCGAGCGCGCAAGGGCAGTTGAACGCCGCCTACGAGGTGTCGCTGGGCGGCCTCGTGATCGGCAAGGGCAATTGGGCGGTCGCGGTCACCGAGGATACATACTCCGCCGCAGTCAACGGCAGGACAACCGGCCTCCTTGCCTCCATCGGTGGCGGCAGCGGCACCGCGACGGCACAGGGCCGGATGACGGCCGGGCAGTTCGTGCCGGTCAGTTATGTGACCTCCATTCTCTACGGCAAGAAGCACGAAACCATCCGCATGACTCTGGCCAACGGCAATATCAAGGAATCGTCGATCACGCCGGAGCCGCCGGTCAATCCAGACCGGATTCCAGTGACCGAGGCCCATCGCCAGGCGGTCATCGATCCGATGACGGGGTCTCTGTTGCGCGTCGCCGGCACCGGCAATCCGGTCGGACCTGAGGCTTGCCGGAACAAGGTTTCGATCTTCGATGGCCGGATGCGGTACGATCTGCGCCTCGAATACCGGCGCATGGAAACCATCACGGCGAAGAAGGGCTATCACGGCCCGGCGGTGGTCTGCGGTGTCTTCTTCACGCCGGTGTCGGGCTATGTGCCGGATCGTTTTGCGATCAAGTATCTCGCCGAGCGCCGCGACATGGAGATCACCTTCGCGCCGATCGCGGGAACGCGGGTGCTGGCACCGTTCAGGATCAAGATTCCGACGCCGATCGGTGCCGGTCTGGTCGAGGCCACGGAATTTTCCTCGGTTGCCGCAACACGCACAGCGAAAACCAACTAGATCGTTCCTATCTATGAATCGTGTTGACTCCCGGCGCGATCGGAGTCCTCGCTCTCGTTAAGAAATGGACCTCCGTCGTGGCACTCGGCGGATGGCGAAAAACCCAATCTGGTATCCGCACTGCGCATCCCACGCGACATGTTGCGGTGAACGAAGCCAGATACGACAGGAGTCAGCGATTCGGGCCTCTTTCGTTCCGGACTCGTTCCAATGCTTAAGTCACAAGGCGAAAAGCGTCGCATTGTGAGACACTTGCTCCGGCATCTGCGCTGCGGGCACCACGCGGACCCCCGATATCATGCCATTTTCGCCATCAGCTTCGCCCTTTGCCCATGAACGCGCGCCCGGTGCGGGCGTCACCGCGGTTCTCGGGCCGACCAATACCGGCAAGACGCATCTCGCGATCGAGCGGATGCTCGCGCATTCGTCGGGCATCATTGGCCTGCCGCTGCGGCTGTTGGCGCGCGAGGTCTACAACAAGATCGCCGCGCGGGCGGGCGCCGAGTCCGTCGCGCTGATTACCGGCGAAGAGAAGATCAAGCCGCCAAGGGCTCGGTTCTGGGTCTCGACGGTCGAGGCGATGCCGCGCGATCTCGATGTGTCGTTTCTCGCCGTCGACGAAATCCAGATCGCCGCTGATCTCGAGCGGGGCCACGTCTTTACCGACCGTATTCTCAATCGTCGCGGACGGGACGAAACCCTGCTGCTCGGTGCTGCGACCATGCGCCCCATCATCGAGCGGCTGCTCCCGGGCGCCAGTATCGTCACGCGGCCGCGATTGTCGCAGCTGGAGTTCGCCGGCGACCGCAAGATCACGCGCCAGCCGCGGCGGACCGCGATCGTCGCCTTTTCGGCCGATGAGGTTTACGCCATCGCCGAACTGATCCGCCGCCAGCACGGTGGTGCGGCAGTGGTGCTGGGCTCGCTCTCGCCGCGCACGCGAAATGCGCAGGTTGAGATGTTCCAGTCCGGTGATGTCGACTATCTGGTCGCCACGGACGCCGTCGGCATGGGCCTCAATCTCGACGTCGATCACGTCGCCTTCGCATCCGACCGCAAATACGACGGCTATCAATTTCGCCGCCTGAATCCGGCGGAATTCGCGCAGATCGCGGGCCGCGCCGGGCGCGCCACACGCGACGGCACCTTCGGCACCACCGGCCGCTGCGCGCCGTTCGAGCCGGAACTGGTCAATGCGCTGCAGAACCACACCTTCGACAGCGTCAAGATGCTGCAGTGGCGCAACGCCAAACTCGATTTCTCGTCTCTCGGCGCGCTGCAGGTCTCGCTGGCGCTGACGCCGGACCACGAGGCGCTGACCCGCGCGCCGATCGCCGAGGATCTGCGGGTGCTCGATCACGCCGCGCGCGATGAGGATGTGCGCGATATGGCGAAATCCGCCGCCGCCGTGGAGAGGCTGTGGGATACCTGTCAGGTGCCGGACTATCGCAAGCTCGCGCCGGCGGCCCATGCTGAGCTGGTGACCACGCTGTATGGCTTCCTGATGAAAAAGGGGCGGATTCCCGACGACTGGTTCGCCGCCCAGGTCGCGCAGGCCGACCGCACCGACGGCGATATCGATACCCTGTCAGGGCGGATCGCGCAGATCCGGACCTGGACGTTTGCGGCAAATCGCCCTGATTGGCTGGCCGATCCGGAGCATTGGCAGGCAATTTCGCGTGGCGTCGAGGATAAATTGTCCGATGCGCTGCACGAAAGGCTAACTGAGCGTTTCGTTGATCGCCGGACCAGTGTATTGATGCGCCGCTTGCGGGAAAACACGATGCTGAATACCGAGATTGGAAAGACCGGCGAAGTGACTGTTGAGGGCCATGTGATTGGCCGCCTCGACGGATTCATGTTTGCGCCGGAAACAGCGGAAGCCGGCTCCGACGCCAAGGCTTTGCAGGCCACGGCGCTCAAGGCGCTGGCCGGCGAAATCGATGCGCGCGCTGAAAAGCTGTCGGGTGCTGCCGACGACCAGTTCGCACTGGCCTCCGATGGCACCCTGCGCTGGACCGGCTATGCGGTGGCCAAGATCGTCGCCGCCGACAACACGCTGGTGCCGCGTCTGCGCATCATCGCCGACGAGCGACTGACCGGCGCGCCGCGTGACGCGGTGCAGGCGCGGCTCGATTTGTGGCTGAAGACGCATATCGAAAAGATTCTCGGCCCGCTGTTCGAACTGTCGAAAGCGGAAGACGTCACCGGCATCGCGCGTGGCATCGCTTTCCAGTTGATCGAGGCGCTCGGCGTGATCGAGCGCAGCAAGATCGCCGCCGAGATGAAAGATCTCGATCAGCCGTCGCGCGCGACCTTGCGCAAATACGGCGTGCGGTTCGGCGCCTATCACATCTATGTCCCGGCGCTGCTGAAGCCGGCGGCGCGCGGTCTCGCCTCGCTGTTGTGGGCGCTCAAGCATGACGACATCGATCTGTCGGCGCTCGGTGGCGCACAGCATCTGGCGTCGAGCGGCCGCACGTCATTCCCGGCGGACAAGGTGTTGACGCAGGAAGCCTACCGCACCCTCGGTTACAAACTGTGCGGCGAACGCGTGGTTCGTGTCGATATTCTGGAGCGGCTTGCCGATCTCATTCGTCCGGCGCTGTCGTGGCGTCCGGGCACCGCTGTCGAGAAGCCGGCCGGCGCATTCGACGGACGCTCGTTCACCGTAACCCAGGCGATGACGTCGCTGACCGGTTCGGCCGGCGAGGACTTCGCGTCGGTGCTGCGCGCGCTCGGCTATCGCATGGATCGCCGTCCGCCTTTGGCCGAAGTGCCGCCGCCCGCAGCCCCGGAGACCACAGATGTCGCCGCGACCGGTGCGGCCGAGCCTGAAGTCGCCGCAGCGACCGGCGATATTGCCGACATAACTGCCGACGTCACCGATGACGCGGCTGTCGCGGATGCGCCCACAGTTGCAGAAGAGGCTGCGCCCGCTGAAGAAGCTACGAGCGCCGCCAAGCTCCCGGACATCGATTTCGTTCCGGCCGCTGATGAACCGGCTGTGACGCCTGAGGTTGTAGCTGTCGCCACGACCGAGACACCGGTATCCGAGCCGGTCAGTGCGGCGACAGAACAATCTGCCGTCGAAACATCGGCGCCTGATCAGGCTGCCGCAGCGGCGGATACCGCCGCGGTGGATGGAAACGCCGGGCCTGCCGCAGCCGAGGCAACGCCTGCCGAACCGGTGTTGGTCGAGGTGTGGCGTCCCGGCGGCCGTCCGGACGAGCGCCGTCCGCGTCATCATCGTCACCGCAATGCGAATCGTGGCCGCGATGCCGGTCAGGCCGCGGCTGCGCCGGAAGGCGAAGCTGTCGCCGAGGAGGCGAAGCGCGAACATCACGGCCGTCACCGCCGCGACCGCAATGAGAATCGCCGGCCGAGCCGCGAGGGAGCGGGGGAGGGCGCGCAGGCGCGCGCGCCGCGCGAGGATCGCGGCGAGCGACCGTCACGCGAACGCTTCAAGGGACCGAACAAAGGCAAGGGCAAGTTCGAAGGCAAGGGCCGCGACAATCGACGCGAAGGCGGCGGATCGCATCGGACCTTCGCGACCAGCGCCTCGCCGCGTGAGCGCGATCGTCCCGCCGATCCGAATTCACCGTTCGCGAAACTCGCGGCGCTCAAGGACCAGCTCGCCGCCAACCGCAAGGACTGACGTTCAGGTTGGATCGCCAGCGCCTCGACAAATGGGTGTGGCATGCGCGGATCGTTCGGACCCGCGCCGATGCCGCCGCGCTGGTGAGCAAGGGACGGGTTCGGATCAACGGAGCGCGCGAAACCTCACCGGGGCACGGCGTCAAGACCGGCGATGTCCTCACCATCGCGCTCGACACCCGCGTGCGGGTTCTCAAGGTGATCGCCTTCGCCGAGCGTCGTGGTGACGCCGAGGTCGCCCATCATCTCTACGAGGATTTGCAGCCGCGCCCGGATTAGCGATCGGTTCGCGAGCGAAGGTCGGAAAATCGTTCCTGCAATTTATTAGCCATCCGGCTGCTTTTATTGCGCTGTGCCAATGTCGAAACGGCCGGAAAACACTATATGTCTCAGAAGAAATGGGCCCCGGACATCACTTGCAGCGCTCCGGTTCCTGCGCTAACCCAACGCCAAATCTGATCGTTTCCGGAGCCTTGGATGACTTACGTCGTCACTGAGAATTGCATCAAGTGCAAGTACATGGACTGCGTGGAAGTATGCCCCGTGGATTGTTTCTACGAGGGCGAGAACATGCTGGTGATCCATCCGGATGAATGTATCGATTGCGGCGTGTGCGAGCCTGAATGTCCCGCCGACGCGATCAAGCCCGACACCGAGCCAAATCTCGAAAAGTGGCTTGAGGTGAATGCTGAATACGCCAAGTCGTGGCCGAACATCACGCAGAAAAAAGACGCTCCGGACGACGCCAAGGAATTCGACGGTCAGGACGGCAAGTTCGAGAAATTCTTTTCTCCGAACCCCGGCACCGGCGACTGATGCGCGCCTCGGTTGAGTTTGGCGGGTGCCTCACGGCCCCTGATTGCAGCCCCGCTTAACCGTAAATCGCTGTTTGGTCCGCCCAACCCCCTGCCGGAACCGGTTGGGGGCATAAATCATTGATTTTTCCGCAAAATGTGGTATTATGGGCACATTCGGTAATGAGAGAGCCCCTTTGCGCCCCGTGATCTGGGCCCGTCGGGTTCCAGATAAACCATCGAACAGGGGCGTGGCGGTTCCACGCATAGGCGCCGTGTCAGACAAATCGCGTCATAAGAAAACCAAAGCATCCAAGGATAAGGGCACCAAGAAGGCGTCCGCGGCGAGCCGCGATGCCACCAAGAAGGATGTTCGCGCATCCGCAAAATCCTCGAAAAACAAAAGAAGCACAATGCCCACCAAAAAAACTGCAAAAACTCCCGTGAAGGCCGCCGGTTCGAAGGCTCCTGCTTCGAAGGCTGCCGTTTCCAAGAGCAAGACCGTTGCGAAAGCTCCCGCCAAGGCTGCTGCGGCCAAGCCCGCCGCGAAGCCGGTGGCGAAAGCCGCGCCGCGCGTGGAAGAGCCGAAAAAGGTTCTGACCCAGCGTCAGGGATTCAAGACCAACGAGTTCGTCGTCTACCCGGCGCATGGCGTCGGCCAGATTCTTGCGATCGAGGAGCAGGAAATCGCGGGCGCGAAGCTGGAACTGTTCGTCATCAACTTCACCAAGGACAAGATGACGTTGCGCGTGCCGACCGCAAAGGTTGCCAATGTAGGCATGCGGAAGCTGTCCGATCCGGCACTGGTCAAGCGTGCGCTCGAGACGCTCAAGGGCCGTGCCCGCATCAAGCGCACCATGTGGTCGCGCCGCGCGCAGGAATACGAAGCGAAGATCAATTCCGGCGATATCGTCGCCATCGCCGAAGTGGTGCGCGATCTCTACCGCTCCGAGTCGCAGCCCGAGCAATCGTACAGCGAACGCCAGCTTTATGAAGCGGCGCTCGATCGGCTGTCGCGCGAGATCGCGGTGGTTCAGCACGTCACCGAGACCGAAGCAGTCAAGGAGATCGAATCGAATCTCGCCAAGAGCCCGCGCCGTGGCGCTGCCAAGGCAGAGGCCGAAGCCGGCGCGTCGAGCGACGATGCCGAGGACAGTGACGGTGACGATTCGGTTGCCGAGGATGAAGCCGCCTGATCCGGCCATCCTCTGCGGTACCATCAAACGAAAACGAAAAACCCGGCCTCGCAGGCCGGGTTTTTTGTTGCCGCATGTTCAGGCCGTTCTGTGCCTAATCAACCACGATCTTGACGCGGTCACGCGGCTTGATGGCTGTGTGTGCGTCGAGACCGTTGAGCACACGGAATCGCTCGGTCGGATGATCGACGCCCTGCATCCGATGTGACAGCGACTCGACCGTATCGCCGGGCTGCACGGTGACGATCTTGATACGTAACGGGCGCGCTGCCTGAATTTCCGCCAGCGTCAGGCGGCGGAACGAGTTGACCGCGGCGCGGAAGCTGCGGTCGCTTTCCGGCGTTTGCTGTTTGGCGGCGAAGATGAAGCGATAGACGTCGCTGCCGAAACGCAATGCGTAGATCCGGAATTGCCACTGATCGCCGCCGGCGGTTGCCGTTGCGGCGGGGAAGCCGTTGACCGTGGTGGTTTCGGTCGACGCCTTGTTGACGTTCTCCATCCACCCTGAATTGAGATAGTCGCCGAGCGACTGTTCGGCCGGGACGCGAACGACATCGAACCGCATCGCCTGCGTTCCGCCTTCACGGACGCCGATAACCGCCTGCGCGGTGTTGTCGAGGCTGAAACCATCCGGTGCCTGGAAGGTGAAGCCGAGTTTGGGATGCAGGAAGCGGCGGCCGCGGACGAAGCCTTCGCTGGGATCTTCGCCGTAGACCATATTGTCGATCGCACTGAGATAGGTGTCGCGGTCGCGCTCGCCGCTTTCCGGCGAGCGATATTGCCGCGCGTTTGCCTGCGCGTTTTGCACACGTTCGGGCGTCGCCGGATGCGAGGACAGGAAGTCCTGGGTGCGCGGATCGAGTGAGGCGCGCGGGGCTTTCAGGGCGGCATTGCGTTCCATCGCGGTCAGGAAGCGCGCGGCGCCATAGGGATCGAAGTGCGCGTGCGCCGCGATGCCGACTCCGATCGCGTCGGCTTCGAATTCCTGCGCGCGAGAGAAGCTCGCCATCGTCAGCTTGGTTTTCGCCAGCGCCAGCGCCGTCATGTCGGCGTCGTTGTTGCCCATGTCGTTGACGACGCGGGTCACGATCGCGGCCTGCCGCGCCTGTTCCTCGCGGATCGAAGCGTGCTTCGCCAGCACATGCGCCATTTCATGCGACAGCACGCTCGACAATTCCGAAGTGTCGCTGGCAAGCGCAACCAGTCCGCGCGTGACGTACAACTGACCGGTCGGCAGCGCGAAGGCATTGACCGCGCCGGAGTTCAGGATCGTCACCTTGTAGGCGAGATCGGGCCGGTCCGACGCCGCAACGAGGCGATTGACGGTCTTGGTGATCAGCGCCTCGAGCTTCGGATCGTCATAGGCGCCGCCGTAAGACAGCAGGATGCGTTCGTGTTCGCGTTCGGTCGCCGCTGTGTGAACCGCCGGCTTGGCGGGCTTTGGCGCCGCGATGGTGCTGGCCGGCCCCGCGACCTGGAAGCGGCCCATGTCGCCGCAGGCGCCGAGGCCAAACGCGATGCACAGCGCCGCCGCGGCCAGAAAGCGGCCTCCGGGATTCCTGTGCTGGGTCGTCATCGCCATCGTCACGCCGCTACTCGCCATTCCTATGGGTTGCCGCCGTTTGGTTGCCCGCGACCAGTTCGATCTGTCCGGCACGGGTCGCCTCGATCCGGGGGGCCGCCGTGTCGCACGATCCAGCCCCGGATCCGAATCCGTTTGTTGGCCAGCGACTTGAGATCAATCCCCGCAGCCTCGAAAGACGGCATCATGCGCCTTGAAATGGTCACCGCAAAGTCTCGCGTCCATCGCCGGCCGAAATTGATATAAAAAGTCGCTCCAGCCAGCTTTGCCGACAGAACCTTGCCTTCCACCACCGCAAATCGCCCCATCTCGGCCAAAATATCGTCCGGTCTTTCCGCGTTTTTTATGGCGGTCGGGTTGTCCCACAGCCCTTGTTTGCCTTCTCTGGCTCCCGCCTCGGCGGCGGCGAGTTCCATGGCACAGGGATCCGCGACAGAGGCGGACGCCAGCGCAAAACCGGAAGCCAGAAGCTCGCGCTGGACCGAAGTTCGGGAACCCGTCACCATGACGAAAGCGGGCTGGCGACCGTAGCGGTCCGGTGCGTCGGTGAGAGCATGCAAGGTCACGTCGCGGCCGGCAATCAGCGCTCCAAGGGCCTTCGCTCCTTCGGCGGATGGGAGGCCCGGGCCGGGTTCGATCCCAGCCAGGCGGACCTCGCGGCCGTCATCCATGCGAAAGGTGCGCCCGTCGATGATTTCGGCGACACGGCCTTCGCCTTGTGGTTCGAATTCACAGGCGGCGCGTGAGGGCGTCGCCGTCAGTGACATCAGCGCCAACATGGCTGCCGACGTGACGATGGCAAACCGGATACGGCCGGTCAGGCGCCGGCGCGAACGAGGTCCCTGCGCAGTGCCGCGGTGTAACTGCGGGCGTCGACTTCCAGCGTGTAGCGCGCCGAGTTGAGCCATGTGCGTTGTTTGCGCTCGTGATGCTGCGCCACCTCCCGCGCCATTTCGGTGACGGAAGGGAGCGCAATGTTGCCTTTGAGCGTAGCAGCGATCCAGCGCGCCTGCACCTCGACCAATGGGATGGTGGCGCCGATCGGCTGCACCAGGCCGGCGAAGAACAACCCGGGCTGTGTCGGCGGCGTCATGCGGCGGTAAAGATCGACCGTCTCGCCTTCGGTTACGGAAAACAGCTCCGGCGCCAGAAATGGGAACGTCGTCCTGTAGCCGGTAGCATAGATCACCGCATCGAACGGCGCGCGTGAACCGTCGGCAAACTCGATCTCGCTGCCGTCGAGTTTGGTGACATTCGGCTTGATGCGAATCCAGCCGTGGCCGACGAACGGCAGCAATTCCTGGCTGAGCGTGGCGTGCTCGCGCCACATCGGATGTTTGGGGCGCGGCACGCCGAAGCGGCGCTGGTCGCCGACCGCGAAGTAGATCAGCCGGGCCATGACCATGCGTGTCAGCAGGGTTGGGAATTTCAGCTTGCGCGAGAAAAACGCCGACCAGCGGTCGATCGGAATTCCCATCATGTATTTCGGCATCACATAGGCGCCGGTGCGGGTCGACAGGGTCACGCTCTTTGCGCGCTTGCAAAGGTCGACGGCGATATCGACCGCCGAATTGCCGATGCCGACCACCAGGACGTTCTTGTCGTCGAACGGCTGCGCAGTGCGATACTCGCTCGAATGAAGCGCCGCGCCGGTGAACGTTCCGGGAAAGGACGGCCAGCGCGCATCCCACAAGTGACCGTTGGCGACGACGACCGCGCGATAATCGCGCGCCGTGCCGTCATCCATGGTGACGCGCCAGTGCCCGTTGCCGAGTTTCTCGACCGATGTTACTTCGGTGTTGAACTGGATGCTTCGCCGCACATCGAAGTGATCGGCATAGGCTTCCAGATAGCCGAGCAGTTCATGATGAGCGAGGAAGTCCGGCTTGTCGTCGGGAATCGGAAAATCGGGATAGCCGAGATTGTTGCGGCTGGTGTCGATGTGCAGACTCTTGTAGGCGCACGACAGGCCGTTGTCGTTGAGGTAGCGCCACATCCCGCCGACGTTCGAACCCTTCTCGAAGCAGTCGAAAGTCAATCCGTTGTCGCGCAGCGCCTTGCCGACGGCGACGCCGGACGATCCGGCGCCGATGATGCAGATATCGGCGGTGGCGCCGGGCTGGCTCTCAGACATTCTTCAGGCCCGCGATGTAGTGGGCGACGATACGGGTGAAATTGGCGTCGGGCACGATGCCGATGCGGTGCGCATGGTTCGAGACGAAACCCTTCGGCCAGCTTGCGACGATGGTTTCGAGTTCGGGTTGCGGTGAAAACTGGATCCGGCCGGCCTCTCCCGTGATCTGGCGCAGCGCGGCGACCGTATCGGCCATGCTGACGGTCAGCGCGGGCAGATTGATTGCCGTGAGGCCGCCGAGCGTCGATCTGGTTGCATTGTGAAGCGCGATCAGACTTGTCGCGACGGTCTGCACCGAGGCGACCGGCACGCGCGTATCCTGCCGGAGCGGGACGATGACGTCGCGACCCGCCACGGCGTCGCGAACGATGCCGGCGATCCGATCGGACACCGATTGCGTCGGTGGTCCGGGATGGACCAGCACGATCGGCAGCCGCAGCGCGCGGCCGTCGATCAGGCCATGGCGCGTCGCATCCGCCAGCATCAATTCGGCGATGGCCTTGTGGGTGCCGTAGGAGGTCTGCGGCCGCTGCGCGAGGTCGTCATCGACGATGTCGGGCAGGGAGCCGCCGAACACAGCGATCGAGCTTGGGAAAATAAGCCTCGACGGCGTTTGCATTCCGCCGAGCGCTTCGATCAACTGCGCAAGGGCCGACACGTTGACGGACAGCGCCCGTGCCGGGTCGCGCTCTGCGGCCGTGGTCAGGACTGCGGCGAGATGAAACACGCTGTCCGGTTTCCATGCGGCGACGGCGCACGTTGCGTCGGCTTCGGACAGGTCCTGTCGCAACGGAACGATGCGCGGATCGGATTGCGGCGGCAGATGCGTATCGACCAGCAGGAGCTGCTCGATGCTCTTTTCACGTCCATGAAAATCGATCAGCCGGCCGTCACGCAACAAGGTGCGCGTCAGTTCGGTTCCGATAAACCCACCCGCGCCTGTGACCGCGACCCGCATTGAATTCCATCTAGCGAAACATAAACAAGCGTTTGAAAGGCGTCGATGAGCAAAATCGAGACAATGACGGCGTGAGTCAAGCCGCGCGCGTCGCGGTTCATGCACGCAGCGCTTGCGAGGCATGACGATCGCGCGAGCGAACGGCTTTGGCTTGCCGCAAGCGAACGCTTGAGCCATGATCGAACGGTAAAATCGCCGGCAAGAGCGGTGTCACTCAAGGGAGGATCAAGTGAAGAAAATTTTCGCAGGCGTGTTCGCTTCGGCCATCGTTCTTGCAGCCGGGACGGCATCGGCGCAGACGAAGCCGCCGCTCAAGCTTGGTGCCATTCTCGATATGTCGGGTTTGTATGCCGATATCACCGGCGTCGGCAGTGAGACCGCAGCCAAGATGGCGGCGGAGGATGCCGGCGGTGAAGTGCTCGGCCGCAAGATCGAGATCATCGCGGCGGACCATCTGAACAAGGCTGACGTCGCCGCGAATATCGCGCGCGAGATGCTCGACAATCAGGGTGTCGAGGCGATCATTGACGTCGCCGCATCGGCCACCGCGCTTGCCGCTGGCGAGGTTGCGAAGGCCCGTAATAAGATCATCATGTACTCGGGCCCGGGTTCGATCCGCCTCACCAACGAGGCTTGTGGTCCGTACACTGTCCACTATGCTTACGACACATTCGCGCAGGCGCACTCTACCGGCCTCGCAACGGTGAAGCAGGGTCTCGACACCTGGTTCTTCCTGACCGCCGATTATGCGTTCGGTCAGGATCTCGAGAAGGATACCACCAACGTCATTCTGAAGACGGGCGGCAAGCTGCTCGGCTCGGTCCGTCACCCGATCAATACATCTGACTTCTCGTCGTTCCTGCTGCAGGCGCAGGCTTCGAAGGCCAAGGTGATTGGTCTCGCCAATGCCGGCGGCGACACCATCAATGCCATCAAGCAAGCGGCCGAATTCGGCATCCTCAAGGGCGGCCAGAGAGTTGCGCCGCTGCTGGCTTTCGTGACGGATATCGACAGCGTCGGGTTGCAGACAGCACAGGGGCTGATTCTCGCTGAAGCTTGGTACTGGGATCTGAACGACGAGACCCGCGCCTGGACCAAGCGATTCATGGAGAAGGTCAAGCATGCGCCGACGTCCGCACAGGCGGGCATCTATTCATCCACGCTGCACTATCTGCAGGCGGTGAAGAAGGCCGGCACGACCGATGCTGCGGCGGTGATGAAGGTGATGAAGGAAACCCCGATCAACGACATGTTCGCCAAGAACGGCAAAATCCGAGAGGACGGCCGCATGGTCCATGACATGTACCTGTTCGAGGTCAAGAAGCCGTCGGAATCCAAGGCGCGCTGGGACGACTACAAGCTTCTCGCCACCATTCCGGGTGACGAGGCGTTCCAGCAACTGAGCGATTCCCGCTGTCCGCTGGTGAAAAAGTAAACGCAGGCGCGGGGGCAGGGCGAGCAGCCTTTCTCCCGCGCTGCAATTTCGTCAAGTCGCAACAAGGATCACATCATGACCGATATCGTCCAGCAAAGCCTCGATCGCGGCCTGCTCACCATCACCATGAACCGGCCGGATCGACGCAATGCGCTCAGCCCGGAGATGACCGTCGCGCTGGTCGAGGCGGCACGGCGGGCGGCTGAAGATCATGACGTGCGCGCCGTTCTGTTGCGCGGAGCGGGTGGAACGTTTTGCGTCGGCGGTGATGTGAAATCGATGGCAGCCGGCCGTGCGCCGCTGTCGTTCGAAGCAAAGCGAACGAATCTGCGCCGCGGCATGGAAGTCTCGCGCATTCTTCACGAAATGCAGAAGCCGGTGGTCGCCCAGATCGACGGCGCTGCGGCCGGCGCGGGGCTCTCGATCGCGTTGTCCTGCGATCTGCGGGTCGCGGGCAAGTCCGCCAAGATCACCACGGCATTCGCCAAGGTCGGATTCTCCGGCGACTACGGCGGCACCTATTTTCTCACCCAGATGCTCGGCAGCGCCAAGGCGCGCGAGCTTTACCTGTTGTCGCCGGTATTGACGGCAGATGAAGCCCTCGCGCTCGGCATGGTAACGAAGGTCGTGCCCGATGCCGACGTGGCGCAGGCCGCGACCGACCTCGCGCTGTCGCTGGCGCAGGGACCGTCGATCACCTACGGCTACATCAAGCGCAACATCAACAATGCCGAGCAGATGTCGCTTGAGGCCTGCTTCGACGGCGAGTCGCTGCATCACACCCGCTGTTCGGAGACCGAGGACCACAAGGAAGCGGCAAAGGCTTTCGTCGAAAAGCGCGCCGCGGTTTTCCAGGGACGGTGACAGGACACGGTTGATGTCCGACAGCGTCCGATTGCGGCAGATATGTCTGGTCGCGCCCCATCTCGAGCCGGCGATCGGAGACATCGCGGGCATCATGGGGCTCGAGGTCTGCTACCGCGATCCCAACGTGGCGCGTTACGGTCTGGAGAACGCGCTGCTGCCGGTCGATACCATCCTGCTTGAAGTCGTCGCGCCGTTCCAGGACGGCACGGCGGCCGGACGCTTCATTGCCAAGACCGGCGGCCGCGGCGGCTATATGGCGATTTTCTCTTGCGACGATCCGCGCGAGCGCCAGCGCAATGCGGAAGCCATCGGCGTGCGCACGTCGCATGTCATCGACCGGCCGCCGTATCTCGGCGTGCAGCTTCATCCGCGCGATTGCCGGGCGGCTTTCATCGAGTTCAATCGGACCGATGACAGCGACAATATCGGCGGCCCCTATCCGCCGGCCGGTCCCGACTGGCACAAGGCGATCCGCAAGGATGTCACCGAGGCGTTGACCGGCGTCGTGATGCAAAGCCCCGCCCCGGACGATCTCGCGCAGCACTGGAGCCGGATCATTGGCCTGCCGGTGTCGAAGCGCGGCGATGGCGCTCCCGTCATTGCGCTTCCCAATTGCCGATTTCAGTTTGTGAAGGGCGCCAGCGACGCGATGAGCGGCCTCACATTTCGCGTCAAGGATCCCGCGCGCGTCGGCGCGGCCGCGCAGGCTCGAGGGTACACCGTCACGGCGAATTCATTCGTTGTGGCCGGCGTGACCTTCCAAATCGAAACATGAAAACAAAAAAATGCATCCTCTCGACTCGTTCTTCTCGCCCTCCAGCGTGGCTGTCATCGGTGCGTCGCGCGACCCGCTGAAAATTCCCGGTCTGTTGCTGGCGTTCCTGCGCAAAAACGGCTTTGCCGGCCAGATCTTCCCGGTCAATCCATCCTACGGCGATATCGATGGCCTGAAGTGTTATCCGTCTGTGTCGAGCATCGGCCAGCCGATCGACCTCGCCATCGTCATCATTCCGGCCAAGGTGGTGCTGCCCGCGCTCAAGGAGTGCGCCGAGGTCGGCGTCAAGAACGCGATCATCATCTCGTCAGGCTTTGCCGAGGAGGGTGGCGACAGCGCCAACATGCAGGCGGAAATCGCCGCGCTGGCGAAACGAACCGGCATGCGGATTTCCGGCCCCAACGCTGAAGGTTTCTACAACGAACCGAAGCGCGTCGCGGCGACTTTCAGTCCGACCGTCGATGTCAAGCCCGATGCACCGCGGCTGCTGGCGACGTCGCGCCGTGTCGGTATCGTCGCGCAGAGCGGCGGCATCGGCTTTGCGATCTACAATCGTGCCAAGGCGATGGGTGTCGCCGTCAGCTATGTCGTCTCCACCGGCAACGAATCCGATCTCGGCGCGGGTGAATTCCTCGATTACATGGTGCAGGACAAGACCACCGATGTGATCCTGCTTTTCATCGAGGGCATCCGCGACCGCGACAAGTTTCTCGCGGCTGCCCAGCGCGCGGCGGAGGCGGGCAAGCCGGTGATTGTCTCGAAGGTCGGCCGTTCCGGCGCCGGCGAGCGCGCGGCCGCGTCGCACACCGCCAGCATGGCGGGCTGGAGCGCCGCCTATGATGCGGTGTTCGCCAAATACGGCTTCATCGTTTCGAACGATCTCGATGAAGCTGTCACCATTGCCGCTGCGCTGACCAGTGCGCCGCCGCCGAAGGGCGACCGTGTCGCCGTCGTCACCGTGTCCGGCGGGGCCGGTGCGTGGATGGCGGATACGCTGGCCGCCGAAGGCCTCAACGTGCCCGAACTGTCGGCGCCGATTCAGGCCGAGATCCGCAAACTGATTCCGTCCTACGGCTCGCCGCGGAATCCGGTCGACATCACCGCGCAGGCGGTGCATAGCGGCGGCTTGCAGAAGACCATCGAGCTGCTGGAGAAGGCGGACGAGATCGACGTCATCGTCGTGGTGAGTTCGTTCTCCAGCGAAACCCGCATCTCGGTGAAGCAACCGGAGATCAAACCGCTGATCGACGCGCAGAAGAAGCCGATCCTGTTCTACACCTACACGCTGCCGTCGCAGTTCGCGCGCGCAGCGCTGGCGGAATCCGGGATTGTCGCATTTCCGGGGCTGGCGCCGTTCGGCCGCGCGATTCGACGCATGGTGGATCGCGCCCGGTTCAAGCTCACTGCCCCGGCCGTCGTTTCGGCGGCCGCGCCGTCGGAGAAGATCGTCGGCAATTTGTCCGAGCATGAAAGCAAGGAACTGCTGCGCACAGCCGGCTTCACACTGCCCGAAGAAATCCTGGTGACGCAGAAAGCAAATCTTGATGCTGCGGTGGCCAAGGTCGGTTTCCCGCTGGTGATGAAAATCCAGTCGCGCGACATTCCGCACAAGAGCGAAGCGGGCGGCGTGCGCGTCAACATCGCGAATGCGGACGAGGCGTCGGCCGCCTACACGCAACTGGTCGAGAGTGCCCGGCGCTTCAGCCCGTCGGCCAACATCCAGGGCGTTCTGGTCGGGCCGCTGGCGAAGAAGGGCGTCGAAATGATCGTCGGCACCATCAACGATCCGACCTTCGGGCCGATGGTGATGGCGGGTCTCGGCGGCGTCACCACCGAGCTGTTCAAGGATGTGGTCTATCGTCCCGCTCCGGTGAGCGCGGAGGAGGCCTCGATGATACTGGACGATCTCAAGGCCGCGCCTTTGCTCGATTCATTCCGTGGATCCGCGAAATCCGACCGGACGGCGCTTGCGAAGCTGATTGCGCAGGTCTCGCAACTGGCCGCGCAGCGCGCGGATGACGTGTCGGAAATCGAGGTCAACCCGGTCCTTGTCCATCCGGTGGGCGAGGGCGTCACCATTGTCGATGCGCTGGTGGTCGGCCGCGACAAGCCGGTTGGCGCGACGCAGGACAGGTACTGATTGAGGATAGGTTCCCCTCATCCTGAGGAGCAGCGCGTAGCGTTGCGTCTCGAAGGATGAGGGAAGACTTCTGGCCTCATGGTTCGAGACGGCGCTGACGCGCCTCCTCACCATGAGGATCGAGCGGCCAAATGAAAATGGCCGGGCGAGCGCCCGGCCATTTCGATTAGGCCGCGTATTCACCGTCCCTTGAAATTCGGCACACGGCGTTCTTCGGTGGCTTTGACGCCTTCCTTGAAATCCTCGGTGGCGCGCAACGTGGTCTGTTCGGCGAGTTCGTGATCGGTCTGTGCCGCGACACGATCGGCCAGACCGGCGCGCATGGTCGCGCGGGTCGAGATCAGGCCGAGCGGCGAGTTCTCGGCAATCTCGCTGGCGAGCTTCAGTGCCTCGGCGCGGACTTGATCCTGCGGCACCAGCACGTTGGCGAGCCCCATGCGTAAGGCATCTTCGCCGATGACGCGGCGGCTGGTGTAAAACATCAGCTCGGCGTTGTTCTTGCCGATGAGTTCGGGCAGCGTCACGGTGAGCCCGAAACCGGGATGGAATCCGAGCCGGGTGAAGTTGGCGGCGAAGCGCGCTTCCGGACACGTTACGCGGAAATCAGCCGACACCGCGAGGCCCAGCCCGCCGCCGATGGCTGCTCCCTGTACCGCGGCGACGATCGGCTTCTTGTTGCGGAAGATGCGCACCGCTTCCTGATAGAGATGATTGATCTTTCCGAGCTGGACGGCGGGATCCTTGTCGCCCGGTTCCGGTGTGCCGAAGTTGGCGCCGGCGCAGAATGCCTTACCCTGCGCTGCGAGCACCACAGCGCGGTAGTCCGGATCGGCGTCGATCTGGTCGAGCGCGGTGGCGATCTGCCCGATCAGCGAAATATCGAAAAAATTCAGCGGTGGGCGGCGGATTTCGATCAGGGCGACATGACCGTGTTTCTCAACGACGATGTCGGTGAAAGTGCTCATGAGAGGTCCTTTATAGTGGCTCAATGCAAATGGTTCAGCGCAGGTCAGCCCGCGCTTAGCGCAGACCGAGCCCGCGCGCGATGATGCCGCGCAGCACCTCGGTGGTGCCGCCCTGGATCGTGAGTTTCGGTGCAATCTTGGTGGCGAAGGCGAGCTGGTCTTCCAGCGTTTCATGGTTGGTGGCGTCGGGTTCGACGAACGCGGCAAGATCGCGAACGCGATGCGGCAACTGCTGTTCCCAGATGGTGCCGATATCCTTGACGATGGACGCCTCGACCACCGGCTCCTTGCCACCCTGCAGCATGCCCGCAACCGAGACCGACATCCGCCGCATGGTGTGCAACTGAGCGACCAAGCGTCCGATGCCTTCGGCGCTGCGGGTATCTGGCTCACTGCCGAGCGCACGCACAAGTTCAGTCAATACATAAGATGTTTCGAGAAAGCGCTCCGGGCCGCTGCGCTCATAAGCGAGCTCGCTGGTGGCCTGCTTCCAAGCGCCGTCGATTTCGCCGAGCGCATGATCATCCGGCAGGAACACGTTCTCGAATACAACCTCGTTGAATTCCTTCAGCCCGCTGAGTTGCGCGATTGGATTGACGGTGATGCCGGGCGCTTTCATGTCGACCAGAAACTGGGTCAGGCCGTGGCGACGGTTCTCCTGGGTCGGCGGCGAGGTGCGGAAGATGCCAAGCATGTAGTCGGCGATATGGGCAGACGTGGTCCAGATCTTGGTGCCGTTCAGCAGCCAGCCGCCGTCTGTTTTTGTCGCCTTGCTCTTGGCCGCGAACAAGTCGGAGCCTGAGTTCGGCTCGCTCATGCCGATCGAAAAACAGACCTCGCCGCGGCAGATGCGCGGAATGATGTCCATCTTGATCCGCTCGCTGGCATATTTCAGCAGCACCGGTCCGCTCTGGCGGTCGGCGACGAAAAACCGCCGGGTCGGTGCGTTGGCGACGCGCATCTCCTCGGTGACGACATAGCGTTCAAGAAAGGTGCGCTCGTGGCCGCCGTATTTCTTCGGCCATGTCATGCCGATCCAGCCGCGCTCGCCGACGCGGCGGCTGAATTCGGGAATGTCGGTGTCTTCGGCCTGTGGCTTGTGCGGATTGAACACGCCTTCGGCGATCTGTTCGGCGAGAAAGGCGCGAACCTCCTCGCGCAGTTTCTGGCACACCGGCGGCAGGCGGATCGGATCGAACTGGAGTGCAGCAGTCATGAGCGTATATCCGGATTGTCGTGTAGCGTGTCAGCGCGAGGCGACCAGCGGCCACAGCTCATCGGCGCCGCGTTTGGCGACGAATTTGCCAAGCTCAACGGCCCAATAGCTTTCGGAGCCGAAATCGTCACGCCAGGCCAGCGCGCGCAGCGTGTAGCGATGAAGAATGTGCTCCATAGAGAAGCCGATGGCGCCATGGACCTGATGGGCGATCGCGGCGCCTTTCTCCGCGGCTTCCGCGCAGCGGATTTTTGCCGCGGTCGCCTCGAGGAACACGGCGTCGTCAAACGATGTCGCGTTGGCGATGGTGTCGGCAGCCGAGCCCGCTGCCGCAACGGCGGCAGCGACTTCGCCGGCGAGCTTCGCCAGATTGTGCTGGACTGCCTGGAATTTCGAGATCTTCTTCTCGAAGGCGACCCGTTCGTTGGAGTAGCGCACGCTGATGTCGAGCATGGTCTCGAGCGTGCCTGCCATCTGCAGGCTGCGCGCGACCGCTCCCATGAGCATCAATGACGTGGTGTTGAACCCGGCGGACGCGGTCTTGGCTGCGGCCGGTTTGGCATTGCTGAATGTCACAGTGCTGGCGTCATCGCTGCCGAGGTTTTGGCCAGCATCGATCCGGCAGGCCGAGGTTTCGACCAGCGCGACCGTATCGCCGGTCGCGCCCTGCGCGACAACGGCGATGTGCTGCGCTTCTTTCGCGAACGGCACGCCGCGCACCTTCCCGGTGAGCGTGCCGTCCGCGCCGATGGCGATGCGGTCGCGGGGATGGCACGGCGCGACGGTCATCATGCCGGATGGCGAGGCGATGCCCGCCTGCGACAGCAGCCAGCCCGCCAGCATGGTTTCGGCGAGCGGCACCGCGACGGCATGTCGTCCGGCTGCGCCGAGCACGCCGAAACCGTCCGCGAGGCTGGCGCCTGCGCCGCCGAGATCGTCGGCTACCCACGACAGCGGCAGGCCGGCGTCTTCCAGCGCGCGCCACAGAGGCTTTTTCCAGTCGTCTGTTTTGGTGGAGTTAAGGGTCTGCGCATCGCCGAGATCGGTAAATATCCGCTCGGCGGTTTCGACGACGATGTTATCGGTCACGCTGTATTGCTCCCGAGGCTGAAACACGCTCGCATTCGGGACAGGCCGGAAACGGGGGTGTCGTACGTTTATTGCGGACCATGATGGGGAAAAGCCATAGCCATGACAAGCGCCGAACTCGTCAAGGGCGGTCGGTCATTTTGCATGAACAATGTTCCTTGCTAGGAATAGAACGACGGCGTCGCACCAATGTACGGTTGTTAAAAACATTGTTTTGTTTTGAGATCGCGCGATAGGTTGCCGGATCACTCACAAGGAAGAAGAAACATGTCAAAGGGCGGGTTGCGAGTCATTGTTACGGGATCGGCGTCGGGCCTCGGCGCTGCGTCGGCGGCCATTCTGGCGAAGGAGGGCGCGCGGCTCGTCATCAACTATTCGTCGAGCAAGGATGACGCGGAAAAGGCCGCCGAGATGTGTCGCAAGGCGGGCGCCGCAGACGTCGTGGTGGCGCAAGGCGATGTCTCGCGCGATGAGGATTGCAAGCGGATTGTCGCCGCCGCCGAGAAGTGGGGCGGCCTTGATGTGCTCATCAATAATGCCGGCACCACCAAGCATGTGGCGCTCGATAATCTCGACGGACTTTCGGCGGAAGATTTTCAGCGGATATATGCGGTCAATACCATCGGTCCATACCAGATGGTTCGCGCGGCGCGCGCCCTGCTGGAAGCTGCGGCGAGGGAGACGGGCCGGGCGTCCGCAGTGGTCAACGTCTCATCGGTCGCGGGGATCGAAGGCTATGGTTCGTCGATCGCCTACGCGGCGAGCAAGGGCGCGTTGAACACGATGACGCTGTCGCTGGCGCGGGCACTGGCTCCCCTCATTCGCGTCAACACTGTCTGTCCGGGCTATATCGACACGCCATGGTTCACAAAGGGCCGCGGCGCCGAGGCTGCGAAAAACATCCGGGAGACCTACACCGCCAAAACGCCGTTGAAGATTGCGTCCACTGCGGACGATATCGCTCAGGCTGTCTGCTTCCTGGCGCGTCCACAGTCAGGGCACATGACCGGCGAATTGCTGCGCATGGACGCCGGATTGCATCTTGGGTAACAGGCGCGGCGAATTGCTGGCCGCGACTTTCCGCGGTCAGCGGCTGCCGGGATCGGAGATCATCCGGCGCGCGACGAGCCTGTTCCAGATGAACAGCACCACCACGGCGCCGATGGTTGCGGTGATGTATCCCGCGCCCTGGTTCGGGCCATAGTGACCGATGGCCTGGCCGAGGAAGGTCGCAAGAAAGGCGCCGACGATGCCGAGCACGATGGTCAGGATGAAGCCTGTCGGATTGTTCGGTCCGGGCGACAAAAGGCGAGCGAGAAAGCCGGCGACCAGACCGACCAGCAGAACATGAAGCATTGTCGCTATCCTTCTTTCGTCAAATTGATGAAACATCGAGACACGAAGCACGGAGCGGAAAAGGCCGCTCCATGCTCCTAACAGGCGCGCGCATCAAATCCAGCGCGAGGCTTCATTTTCGGTGGGCACCCGCCCGTCCGGTGTCAGATGGTTGATGACGTCCGGCAACTGTTTGGCAAGTCCGGACAGCAGATCGTCGCGTGACAGACCTGTTTGCGCGGTAAGCGCATTGATCTGGTCGGAGCCGAGCGCGCTTTCGAGATCGTTCGGTGAAATCTGCTTGTTCGGACCATTGTCGACCCACGATTTGGCGATATCGGTTTGGCCGTTCTGTTCGAACTGCTTGAGCAAGTCGCCAAGGCCGCCACTCAAGATGCTTCCAGCGGCTCCGCCGGCGAGCAATCCGCCGAGCAGGCCACCCAATCCGCCACCGAGCCCGCCGGTGCTGGCGGTCGTGGTGCCGGGCAGTGTCGCGGGTCCGGCAGGTGCCTGCGCGGGCGCTTGAGATTGGCTGCCGCCGATATGTTTGACGGCCTTGTAGGCAAGCAGGGCCAGAATCGCCATCGTCATTGGCGACATGCCACCACCGCTGCCGGGGGTCTCATCGCTGGGACCGCGCGGTCCGTTCTGCATTCCGTTCAGCACATCAAGCAAACCCATTGGATTCTCCTGTCGACAGCCGCCCTTGGTTAAAATGATAGGGCCTGCCCATGACGGTTACAAGGCACCGGCTTGTGCCGGCGCGGACTGACGGCGTGCTGCGATTACGATCGGGATTTTCTGGCGCGCTTCTTTGCTGACGACTTTGCGCGCGAACCGGCGGACTTCTTTTTCGCTGTCTTCTTTTTGGCCGTCATCTTCTTGGCTGATTTCTTCTTCGGGACTTTCTTGCCTTCCTTGCGCGCTTCGGAGAGACCGATGGCGATCGCCTGCTTCCGGCTTTTTACTTTCTTGCCGCTGCGGCCGCTTTTCAGTGTGCCCTTCTTGCGTTTGTGCATCGCACGGGCGACCTTCTTAGCGGCACCTTTGGAGTATTTCCTCGCCATGACGGCATTCCCTGTCGTGAATCCCGCTCATGCAATGCGGAAAAGCCGGCATTGTTCCCGAAGGCCATATTCCATGGCCAATCTTGAGACAAAAAAAGGCAGAATGGTGCGAGGCAATCTCTGCCGGGCGGGATGAGGATCATCGCGGGCGGCACCCGGAGGTGGCGATTGTGCGGCCGCTCTGATAAGGAATCATTCGGGCCAACATCCCGAATCGGGACAGACAGGTGCGGTTTTGCACCGGGGATTTATGCGCGCAATGCCGCCAGAGAATTGCAGGCCACGGTCGATTTGATCTCACACTGAATTTTCCCGATAAAGCCGGATCAGCAATGACAGCGCCAAGCACACACGAATCTGCGCACGGAACGGACGGGCGTCCCCGGTTCAGCATCGCGTTCGGTCTGGAGCGGATCGGGCTGATCGCCATGCGGACCCCGCTGCTGTCGATCTGCATTCTCATCGCCCTGTGCGCGGGCGCCTTCCTGGGACTTCAGCGCATCAAGATCGACGATTCGCTGAGCCAGCTGTTTCGCTCCGATACGCCTGAATACAAACAGTATGAAGAAGTCACCAAGCGTTTCCCGTCGAGCGAGTACGATGTGCTGGTGGTGGTTGAGGGCAAGTCGCTGCTTCAGCGCGCATCGCTGTCGAAGTTGCGCGATCTGGTCACGGACCTGCAGCTGATCGACGGCACCCGCGGCATCATTTCGCTGTTCTCGGCGCGTCAGCCGCCGGAGAACGGCAATCTGCCCGCCGCCCTGTTTCCTCAGGTGCTGCCTGAAGGCGCCGCCTACGACCAGTTGATCGAGCGTGTTCGCACCAACGAGGTCATCAAGGGCAAGTTGCTATCGGATGACGGGACTTTGGCGCTGGTCGTGCTGGCGCTCGATCCCAAGATCGTCGGCAACAAGGGCCTTAGCGCCACGGTGGGCGACATCCGCAAGACCATGACGGACGATCTCGCCGGCACCGGCCTGACCAGTCAGCTTTCCGGCGTCCCGGTGATGCAGCTGGAGATCCGCAACGCCGTCGAGCGCGACGGCCTGATCTACAACATCGCGGGCATTCTCGCCGGCTGCCTGATCGCCATCGTGTTCTTCCGGCGTGTTTCATTCATGGTGGTTGCTGCGTTTCCGCCATTGATTGCGATCCTGCTGTCGCTCGGCGCGCTCGGCTGGTTCGGTTTCAGCCTCAACATGTTCCTCAACGTGATGACGCCGCTCATCATGGTCATCAGTTTTTCGGACTCGATGCAGCTGACGTTCGCCGCGCGCGACCGGCTGATGGCGGGAGAGGACAAGGTATCGGCGTTCCGCAATGCCGTTCTTGTCGTCGGCCCGGCGTGCGTGCTGACGCACGGCACCGCGGCGCTGTCGTTCATCGCGCTGCAATTCTCGGATTCCGACCTGATCCGCACCTTCGGCGAGGCCGGTCTCACCGCCACCGTGATCGCACTGATCGCGGTCCTGTCGCTGGTGCCGCTGTTCGGCGTGCTGCTGGTGCGCAAGGAGGGCCTGTTCGTTGCCAAGATCAAGGGCGCGGATGCCGGCGTCGAGGCGCTGCGCAGTTTCTGTCGCTGGATCGCGGTGCGAATGGTCGGCCGTCCCGGCCTGTTCAGCCTGATCGCGCTGCTCGTGGTGGTCGGGCTTGGCGTCATCTATGCCAATCTGGAGCCTCGCTATCGTCTGGCCGATCAGGTGCCGGACAAGCAGCAAGCCGTGGAAGCCAGCAGCCGGCTCGATGCCAAGCTCACCGGCGCCAATCCGATCGATGTCCTGATCGAATTTCCCAAGGGCCAGAATCTCTATTCACCGGAGACGCTCGCGACCATCGCCGAGGTTCACAGCCTCATCGAAAAGCAGGCCGGCGTCGGCAACGTCTGGTCGCTGGAAACATTGCGCCGCTGGCTGGCCGAGAAGGCCGGCAGGTCCGATGTCGCGATCTTGAAGGAATATGTCGATCTGCTGCCGAAGCATCTGGTCCGGCGCTTCATCTCTGAGAATCAGGATGCGGTTGTGGTGTCAGGGCGTGTGCCGGACCTGGATTCGAGCCAGATTCTTCCCGTGGTCGAAAAGCTCGACAAGGCGATGGCGGCTGTGCGCCTTGCCCATCCTGGTTATCGTGTTTCAGTTACGGGCCTGTCGGCGATCGCGGCGCGTAACAGCGCCAGCATGATCAGCAAGCTCAATCATGGCCTGACTATCGAATTCGGTCTGGTTGCTGTCTTCATCGGCCTGGCGTTCCGTTCAGTGGTCGTGATGTTCGCCAGCATCCTGCCGGGCATCTTCCCGGTGGTGTTGTCCGGGACGGTGCTGTGGCTGCTCGGTGAGGGCCTGCAGTTTGCCAGCGTGGTTGCTCTGACGGTGTCGTTCGGTCTGGGCTTGAGCGCGACGATTCATTTCCTCAATCGCTTGCGGCTTGAGGAAAAGCCCGGCGTCAACGAGGCTGAGGCCGTGGAACGGGCCACTGTGCTGGTCGGGCCGGCGCTGATCCTGACCACGGTCGTGCTGGCCTGCGGTCTGGTGGTCACGGTGTTTTCGGATTTACCGTCGCTGCGGCTGTTCGGCTGGCTGAGCGCGTTCTCCATGATCGCGGCCCTGGTTGCCGATCTTTTCATTTTGCGGCCGACGGCGATGTTCCTGATCAGCCTGTCGCACCGGCTGCGTGGCGCGATGCGTACCAAGCCGGCGGAGTAGGCGGCGTCGCCACGTTAACAAAATGCCCGAAGCGAAATCGCTTCGAGCATTTTGATTCAAACTGTCGGAGCGACGTCAGCCCCTGGTCAGCGAAATACTGACTTCGCGCAGATCGCCTTTCGAGGTGACGTGGACGGATTGCTTCGAACCGCGGGTGCTGATCGAGAAGTTCGCCGCATAGCCGTTGGTCTGAACCAGCGCCGTGACCTGCCCGGCCGAAACGCGACCGGAGACCGAGCCGTTGACGTTGCGACTGGCTTCGGTCCACGACCCGTTCAGGTTTTCGCCATACGCAGTGACGTCGCTGTTCAGATCGAAGCGGTAGCTGTCGCTGGCGCAGCGCAGGGCCAGTTGCAGGGTATTGCCGCTGTTGTTGACGATGTAGGTGCCCTTGCAGCGAATCCGCTCGGTTCCGGCATTGGCAATCGTGATCGTTCCGTTGCCTGTCCAGCGACCGGCATAGCCGTTGAACGCTCCCGGATCGGCGTGAGCGGCTGGCGCGATCATCAGCAGCGCCGTGCCGACACCGGCGATCTTCAATCCTCGCAATACATGATGTGAAACAACCGTTGTCATTTTGGTTTCCCGAATTCAGCTTCCATTTTCCAGACTCGGCTTGTGGCAGGAGCACTGCCCAATCAATATGGCTCTCAAGAGAATACGACCAATCCCCCAAAAGCAATTATTTAGCCCCCGATTTCCGCAAAAAAGCCGGGTTCTCAGGTTTGGCCCTCCAGCCGCGCAGGCATCGGCGCCTGCGTCGTCCGGTCGCAACTGTACAAGCCCTGCACGGTGGTGTGCCGCGAACCCCAAAAGGTTCAAATCACCCCGCTGTTCCCTCTCTATTTATTGGTCATAGGACGATATTTCGATCAGGCTGCCGTCCGGATCCCGGCAATAGACCGAGTTCAGTGTCCCGATCGCGCCCAGCCTTTTGACCGGCCCTTCCTCGATGGCGACACCACAGGCCTTCAGGTGATCGACCACCTGTTGCGGTGTGGACGTGGTGAGAAAGCACAGATCGTCACTGCCCGCCTGCTCATGATCGGCGGTGAACCACTCGATCTTGTCAGCCGTGACCGGCCGCAGATTGATCTTCTGCCGGCCAAACGTCATGGAAATCCGTTTCGATTTGCCGCCACGCTCATCGAAGTCCTGCCGTTTCATGCCAAGGACGCGCGCGTACCAGTCGGCCGCACGTTCGGCATCCGTGACGTTGACGACCACATGGTCCAAGGTTTCGATTTGTATCGGCATACGCAGTCCTGCTTCAGGTGAGAACAAATAAGTCGCGTGCTAGTCTATGATGCCGTGTCGCTAAGGCCAAGATGCCGGTCTTGCGCCGTCAGAGTCGGTCAAGCGTCGCCTGGTCCAGCCGGCGGCCATAGTATTTTCCGAGCGCGGCAGCAAATTCGTCATTCCCGGTCGCCACCTGGGCGAACAGCGTCATTGAGGAGTGAAATTTGAGATCGTCCGGTGGGCCGAGGATCTGCTCGATCGCCCGATCCTGGATAGCGTTCACCAGCCGGGTGCACTCCCTGAGCCTGGGCCCGAGAATGGGGTGAGCGAGATAGCTGCGCGCTTCCTCGCGCGAAGCAATGGCGTATCGCTGCGCCATCGCGCTGTAGCCGAGCCCCGCGATCTGCGGGAAAATGAACCACATCCAGTGGCTCTGCTTCTGGCCGTCGCGCAACTCGGCGACCACACGCGCATAGACCGGCGCCTGTGCATCAACGAAGCGCTCGAGATCGAAGCTGTCAGTGACCATGGATCGGACTCTCAGGGCCGTTTCCGGCAGCTGGAAGGCAACCGGCCCGCAGGGTAGCGGTTTCTTGGCGTCTCTGGTATGGGATGGCTGCCAGTGCGTGCCGGGTTTCGCCCGGTGCGGGTGCATCCGGTCCCGTAGCTCAGCCGGATAGAGCGACGGTTTCCTAAACCGTAGGTCGGAAGTTCGAGTCTTCCCGGGATCGCCATCCGCTTTCCGAATCAGGGTGCGGCTTCGTCTGTTCATCAATTTGTGACGATGCCGGAGAAAGCCGTCACGACACACGAATGCCCGGAAACGTCTGACCCGCGCCGCCAGCATACATACCCCTTAGGTGTATCTGGTCTCTTTCGGACTGCGACCGCAATACTCTCAAGTCATTTTATATTCATTGTCTTATGACCATCGACATCTCTCAAGAACGATTAAGAAAACTTCATCTATCGGTCTGTTTGGGGCGTCGACTGGTTGCAGGAGACTGGAGAATTCCGATGAACCGGATCTTCATTTCTATCCTTCCATTGTTTCTCGCCTGGAGTGCTGCAACGGCCGACCAACGTACCGTGCGCGGTACCGGTGGAATCATCAACTACCATTTGCAAACGGCGCTCAACGGTTTCGGCTCATCTTTCGGCGAACGGAATCGTCTCGCGGACGAGAGAAAGTCCAACATCGATCAGTTGCGCAGCTAGCTCGAGGCTTGCGACCGTTGTTCCGATCGCAAACGGATTGAAGCTGATCTGGAGTATTGGATGGCGCTCAACGCCATCATTCATGAGTCGGAAAAAGCGGCGGTCCGCGCTGTTGGACTTGAAAAATACGGTGATTTCGACGGAATCCGAAGAGGCCTTGCCGAATTCCTGACCAACAAGGATTTCAGGCCGTCCGAAGTAGAGAAGCTGAAATGGGCTTATCAGGCTGCCGGCGCTGCCGCGCTGGCTTACTGCAGCGCTCTTTCAAGGCGGGCAAATGAAAAGCCGAAGAACCGCCCTTTGTATGAGCGATGCATGGCCGACAACACCCCAAGATTCATGGTGATCCAGGACGCCGCCGGGAAGGCGTTCTGCGCATCACTCAAAATGAGCACGCGTGGTTATTCCGAGGGAGAAAGATTTGTCTACACCAATGAGTGTCTAAACTGGAATCTTCCGAGCCTTCGTCTGCAGGTTCTTGCGAAGCGCATGGACTACCCGACGCGCGAGCCGACCAATGTCGTATTGGCCTGGTGCGAACGTATCGGGGCGCCCGTTAGAGCTACTGACAAGATCGGGTACCAGCGACGACAGGAGCGATGGGCTCAGATCAAAGCCTGTACCGACAGGTTCAATGTCGCGGAATTGATGCAGCAGCGCGATTCAGCCGAAAAATTCTGTCAGGAATACCGATCAGAGAGCGCGACGGGTGCGGGAATGGATTCGATCGTTTGTCTCTACGAGAAAGACCCGCTCAGGCGGATGAAAATGGAGCACGACAAACGACAGACCGAGGAAAATCGGGCCTTCCTGAACCGGTTCACCGGCAGAAAATAGGTGCACCCCTGGCGAGGACGGGATGAGTTCGGAGGGGTGCCTTGATTATTCTGAGCGAAGGGATCGCATGGAGTTGTCTGGATTGTTCATCAATTTGTGACGACCAAGGGGAAACATTGGTTCCCGTTGCGGGTTATGCTGACGCCACGTTCGTGGCATTTCTCCCGTATTCCTGATCGGCGAGGGCTCGTGGCATCACGTATTGAAGACTATGCCCTGATCGGCGATTGCCTGACGGCGGCCCTGGTCGGCAGAGACGGTTCGATCGATTGGCTGTGCTGGCCGTCGTTCGATTCCGAGGCCTGCTTCGCGGCGCTCGTGGGCTCGACGGACAACGGGCGCTGGCAGATAGCACCGAAAGCCAAGCCGAAATCCGTGACGCGGAAATATCGCGGCGAAACGTTGATCGTCGAGACGCTGTTCGAGTGCGAGGACGGCGCGGTCACGTTGATCGACTTCATGCCGCCGCGCGGTCAGGCGTCGGACGTGGTCAGGCTGGTGCGCGGCGAACGCGGCACAGTCGCCATGTCGATGGAACTGGTGATCCGCTTCGGCTCAGGCTCCAATATCCCGTGGGTCAGGCGTCTCGATGACGGAACGCTGCTGGCGATCGCCGGCCCGGACATGGCGGTGCTGCGTACGTCCGTGCCGGTCAAGGGCGCCGACATGACCACGGTTGCCGATTTTGAAGTCAGCGCCGGCGAGACGGCGTCGTTCGTTCTCAGTTACGATGCGTCACATCTGCCGGTCCCGGAGCCGATCGACCCGGAGCAGGCATTGATCGACACCGAGACATTCTGGGCCGAGTGGTCGGCCGCGTGCATCTACAAGGGCGATCATCGCGATATCGTTCATCGTTCGCTGATCACGCTCAAGGCGCTGACCTATGCGCCGACCGGGGGCATCGTCGCTGCGCCCACGACGTCGCTGCCGGAAAAACTCGGCGGCTCGCGCAACTGGGATTATCGCTTCTGCTGGCTGCGCGACGCCACCTTCACGCTGCTGGCGCTGATGAACGGCGGCTATCACGATGAAGCGGTGGCATGGCACAACTGGCTTCTGCGCTCGGTCGCCGGCGCGCCGGCCGAGATGCAGATCATGTACGGCATCATGGGCCAGCGGCGCTTGCTGGAGTGGGAGGCGGACTGGCTGTCCGGCTACGAAGGCGCAAAGCCGGTGCGTTTCGGCAACGCCGCTCACGCCCAGGTTCAGCTCGACGTCTTCGGCGAACTGATGGACGCCTTCTATCAGTCGCGTGTGGCGAAACTTCAACTCGACGGTGTGACGTGGGGGCTGGAGCGGACGCTCCTCAAACATCTTGCGAAGATATGGGATCGCACCGACAGCGGCATCTGGGAGCGTCGCGGCCCCGGGCGGCACTATGTGTTTTCCAAGGTGATGTGCTGGGTCGCGTTCGATCGCGGCATCAAGAGCGTGGAGACGTTCGGCTTCGAGGCGCCGGTCGATGAGTGGCGCGCGATCCGTGACGAGATCCACGCCGATATCTGCGCTCGCGGTTTTGACCAGCACGGCAACACATTCGCCGAATCCTACGGATCGCACATGCTGGATGCGAGCCTGCTGCTGCTCCCGGCCGTTGGCTTTTTACCGATGTCGGATTCGCGTATGGCCGGCACGGTCGCCGCTATCGAGAAACATCTGATACGCGACGGGTTGGTGATGCGGCACGATCCGCGCGAACTGCAACCGGATGAGAACGAGCCGATCGAAGGAGCCTTTTTGGCCTGTACGCTGTGGCTGGCCGACGCGCATGTGATGGCCGGCGATCTCGACAAGGCGAAGGAGCTGTTTCGGCGCGTGACCGGCGTCGCCAATGATGTCGGCTTGCTGGCGGAAGAATACGACACCATCGCGCGCCGCCAGACCGGAAATTTCCCGCAGGCGCTGACCCACATCGCGCTGATCAACACCGCGCAGAATATTTATGAAGCGCTCCATCCGGCGAAACAACCGACGGTCCAGCGCTCCACCTGATCAGGCGTTCATCTCAACAATGGCCGCCACGGCCTTGGCGAAGCCATCCTCCTCATTCGACGCAGTGACGTCAGTCGCTTGGGCCTTGATCGCGTCGGCCGCATTGCCCATCGCGAACGACGTGCCGCTGGCGCGGAACATCGGCAAATCGTTCGACATGTCGCCAATGGTGGCAATCTCGTGCAACGGGATGCCGAGCCGCTGGCTCATCGCCTGAACGAACGTGCCCTTGTCGTGACCTGGCGGTGTAACGTCGAGATAGTAGTTCTGCGATCGTGCTGCATGGGCATCGTTGCCGAGGAGATTCTGCAGTTCCGCCTCGCATCGGGCGAGCAGATCGAACTCGCCGCTGACGCCGACGATCTTGCAGATTGCGTCAGGGAGAGCCTGTCCGGCAGCGATGATGGCCGGAGGCATGGCGACGGTCTTCTGCTCGCGGGGAACGTAATGGCCGTCATCGCGCTGGATCAGCCAGCGGTCGGTGGTGAACAGCCAGGCATCGACGCCATGGCGCGCGAACAGCGCGAGGCTTTCCGTCACGGCGCGCCGGGGAATCGTCGCCTGTTCGAGGACCGACAGGTCCGGCATGACCAAGGAGCTGCCGTTGAACGGGCCGATCGGCAGGTCGAGCGCGAGCGGTTCGCACAACATCCGCATCCCGAAAGGCGGCCGGCTGCTGGTGATCGAAAATCTGATGTCGTGGTCGCGCAGCGTCTGCACCGCTTTGATGGACGCGGGCGTCAGCCGTTTGTCGCGGGTGACCAGTGTGCCATCGACATCGGAAATCAGCAGGCGGATTTTGCTCATGACTCCTTCGCCTCGCCCACCGCCGGGTCCATATGCGCCACGATATCGGCGACGATCTTGTCCACGGTTGCGTCGATACTGACCGTGATGATGTGTTCATCCGGAGCCGGCTCTTCGAGAGCCGCGAACTGGCTATCGAGCAGCGACGACGGCATGAAGTGATGATCACGGTGGGACAGCCGCCGCGCGATCAGATCCTGCGTACCTTTGAGATAAACGATGCGGACATCGCCGCGGCCGTGAACCAGAACGTCGCGATAGGTGCGCTTCAACGCTGAGCAGGCAATGATCACCGGCGTGTGTGCATCCGCTTTGCGATCGATCTCGGCGGCGATGGCCTTCAGCCACGGCCAGCGGTCGTCATCGGTCAGCGGGATGCCGGCGTGCATTTTCTCGACATTCGAAGCCGGATGATAAGAATCGCCATCCTCGAAATCGAACCCGATTTGCTTTGCCAGTGCTTCCCCGATGGTGCTTTTTCCTGAGCCTGACACGCCCATCACGATGATGGCTGCAATGCCGGAGTTGGGATGGCGTGGCGAGGTCATGGTCGCTCTTTGTGGCTCAAGGGGTCGCCGCTTCATCGAGCAGCCATACCGTCTTGCCGTAGGCCGCGCCAGCCCGGGCCGCCGGCAAATCCTCGCCGGACAGCAGCCGTGTCATGATGGGAGCCTTGTCATGACCGGACACCAGAAACAACATTTCCCGTGTCGAGGCCAGCGCCTCGAAAGTCAGCGTCACCCGCGGCACGAATGGCGCGACATTGGCCTGCGGAACGCCGACCACCCAGCGTTCGCGCACGCTCGGCGCCGACATCCCCGGAAACAGCGACGCTGTGTGGCCATCGGGGCCGATCCCCATCAGCACCAGATCGAACAGCGGCGCGGATAGATCCGGTTGCGCGGCACGGAAGGCGCGCAACTCGTCCTCATAGCGCCGCGCCGCGTCGTCCGGTGTCGGAGCGGCGGTGTCGATGAGGTGAACATTTTCGGCGGGTGCGCAGGTGTCGAGGAAGGTGCGGCGCGCCATGCCGCCATTGCTAAGAAGATCGTTCTCCGGAACGAAGCGATCGTCGGTCAGGAACCAGTGTACCCGCGGCCAGGGAATTCTGTCGCGCCAAGGTGGCGCCGACAGCAATTCATACAGCCGCGCCGGGGTCGAGCCGCCGGTCAGACAGATCGCGATGCGTCCGTCATTCTGTTCGATCCGTGCGATCAGATGTCTCGCGGCGACTTCCGCGAGCCGCTGTGGATCGGGGACGGTCACGAATTCCCGGGTGGGCGTCTTGCTCATGCCGGCTCGATGCTGCGCCAGCGGCGCCCGTCGCGGCCGATCAGGTCGTTGGCTTCTTTCGGTCCCTCACTGCCGGCCTTGTACATGGCGAGGCCATGTCCGCCGGCTTTCTTCCATGCTTCGATGAAAGGTTGCACGATCCGCCATCCGGCCTCGACGCTATCGGCACGCTGGAACAGGATATTGTCGCCGATCATGCAATCGTAAATCAGGGTTTCATAGCCCGTGCTCGGCGCGGCCTTGAAATGATCCTTGTAGCGGAATTTCATCTCGACGCCGTCCACGGTGACTGACGGTCCAGGCACCTTGGTGTTGAATTGCAGCGTCACGCCTTCATTCGGCTCGACGCCGATGACGAAGTAGTTTTGCGACAGCCGTTCGACCTCGGTGGCGCGAAACATCGACAGCGGGGCATCCTTGAAGCGAACCGCGACCTCGGTGCGCTTCGCCGTAAGAGATTTTCCGGTGCGCAGATAGAACGGCACGCCCGCCCAGCGCCAGTTGTCGATGGTCAGCTTCAGCGCGGCGTAGGTCTCAGTCACACTCTGCGGGGAGACCTTGTCGGTCTTGCGATAGTCGCTCACCGCGCGTTCGCCGATCGTGCCCCCGAGATACTGCCCGCGGACTGAATTCCTGAGAGCTTCTTCCTCGGTCTGCACCTGGACGGCGTTCAGCACGTTGGATTTCTCCGAACGCACCGAATGGGCATCGAATCGCGAGGGCGGCTCCATCGCCACCAGTGACAGGAGCTGGAACAGATGGTTCGGCACCATGTCGCGCAGCGCGCCGGTGGCATCGTAGAAGCTGCCGCGGCGGCCGACGTCGAGGGTTTCCGACACGGTGATCTGCACATGGTCGACGTGATTGCGATTCCAGATCGGCTCGAACATGCCATTGGCGAAGCGCAGCACCAGGATGTTCTGGACCGTCTCCTTGCCGAGATAATGATCGATCCGGTAGATCTGGTGTTCGCTGGCGATCTTGAGCAGATCGCGATTGAGTGTTCTCGCGCTTTCGAGGTCGGTGCCGAACGGCTTTTCGATTACCAGCCGCCGCCAGTGCGTGTTGTCCTGTTTGAGCAGTCCGGCCCGGCCGAGCCCGATGCAGATCGGCTTGAACGCGGTCGGCGGCACTGCGAGATAGAACAGGGCATTTGTGATGCCGTCCTGGGCCAGTCCGTCGAGGTGATTCTTCAGGTGAGTGAAGGACGCCGGGTCGCTGGCATCCGCCTGCACCGTGGTGAGGCAGCCGAGCAGCTTGTCGGCAATCGCCTTGTTCACCGGGCGGGTCGCGAAGCGGTGCAGACTTTTCATCAGGTCGGCGCTGAGCGCCTGGCTATCCAGTTCGTTGCGCGCGACGCCGACGATGCAGAATTCTTCGGGCAGCAGGCCCGATTCAGCGAGATTGTAGAGCGCCGGAATGACAAGGCGATGGGTGAGATCGCCAGTGATGCCGAAAATGACAAAACAGCAGGAATCGGGGACTTTCGGTTTCGTTGTTGCTGCAGAGTTCATCAACGATCCTTCGGCGGGGGTTTTCCGGACGCTTTCTTCTGCCCGGCATTCGGATGCTGCGGCGGCTCCTTGTGGCCGCCGAAACCGTGGCGCATGGCGGAGAGGATTTTTTCGGCGAAGGTGTGCTCCTTGCGCGAACGGAAGCGCGCATACAGCGCCGCGGTGATGACTTCCGCAGGCACGGACTCATCGATCGCGGCATTGACGGTCCAGCGGCCTTCGCCCGAATCCTCGACGAATCCGGAATAGCTGTCGAGCGTCTCGTTCTTGGCCAGCGCCGCAGCGGTGAGATCGAGCAGCCATGAACTCACCACGCTGCCGCGTCGCCACACTTCGGCGATATCGGCGATGTCGAGATCGAAGCGATGCGCTTCCGGCAGTGCATCGATATTCGCGTTCTTGAGAATGTCGAAGCCTTCGGCATAAGCCTGCATCAGGCCGTATTCGATGCCGTTATGGACCATCTTCACGAAATGGCCGGCGCCGGTCGGGCCGGCATGGATGTAGCCCTGCTCAGCACGCGGATCGCGGCCTTCGCGGCCTTCGGTGCGCGGGATCTTGCCGAGGCCGGGCGCAAGTGCCGCGAAGATCGGATCGAGCCGCTTCACGACATCGGCCTCGCCGCCGATCATCATGCAGTAGCCGCGCTCCAGTCCCCACACGCCGCCGCTGGTGCCGACATCCATGTAATGGATGCCGCGTTCTTTCAGCGCCTGCGCCCGGCGCACGTCGTCCTGCCAGAACGTGTTGCCGCCGTCGATGATGGTGTCACCCGGTTGCAGTGATTGGCCGAGCGTCGCCACGGTGTCCTCGGTGATTCTGCCTGCGGGCAGCATCACCCAGATCACGCGCGGCGCTTTGAGTTTGCCGATCATGTCCGTGATCGACGTGCTTGCGGTCGCACCTTCGCTCGCCAGCGGCTGGATCGCCTTGGTGTCCTTATCCCACACCACGACATGGTGCTTGCCCTTGGCGATCAGGCGTCGAACGATATTGCCGCCCATGCGTCCAAGGCCGATCAGTCCGATTTGCATGGGCGGGGTCCTATTTCAGCGCGGTGTTGACGGCGGCGTGGATGTCGGCGAGGCCTTTGGCGACATCGCCCTTGATGTGGAGCCGAAGGGCGCGCCGGTCGCGTGACGTCAGGACATCGAAATCGCCGCGCGCCTGAGCCGCCTTGATGATCCCGAAGCTCGCCTTCTGATCCGGCACCGGCAGGTCCTTGGCGTCATCCGCGGTGATTTGCAGGAATACGCCGGTGTTGGGCCCGCCTTTGTAAGCCTGCCCGGTGGAATGCAGGAAGCGCGGGCCGAAGCCGACGCAGGTGGCAACGTGTTTTTGATTGCGGATCGCCATGCGGATGGTCTGCGCGGCGTCGACATTGTCGTCGTCGTGATCGACATAGGCCAGCAGCGCGGCGTAGTCGTTCGGCTGGATGCGTCCGAGGTGCGCCTTGAGCCAGGACGCAAGACTGCCGTCGGCGCCGGCCTTGCGTAGCACCTCCGCATTCTTCTTGTCGGTGAAGATCGCGATGCTGCCGTCGGTTGCGGCGGGACTTTCATCCGGCAACTGGCCGGATTTGTCGAACGCCTCGATCAGCTCGCGGGTGTTGACCTTGGCCGATTCGACATCCGGCTGGTCGAACGGATTGATACCCATCACTGCACCGACGACAGCGGTTGCGATCTCGAAGCGGAAGAATTCCTGGCCGATGTGGTCGGGACTGGTGACTGCAATACGGATCACCGGGTGTCCGGCTTTCTCCAGCGCGGCGAGCGCGGCCTCTCGGTCGCTATCGTCATCGCCTTTCAACCGCAGGTCGATGAAAATGCGGTCGCGGCCGTAGAGCTCAGGCTTGCCGAGGGTTTCGCCCTCGAGCGGAATCAGCGCCTTGCCGTTCTTGCCGGTGGATTCGGCGATCAGCTGTTCGGCCCACGCGCCGAAATCCTCGATCTGTTCTGAGGCGCTCAACGTGACCTTGTCTTGTCCAGCCTTGGCGGCAGCGCCAAGCGCCAGCCCGAGCTGCACGCCGGGATTTTCCGCAGGCGGCACGTCGGCGCCGCAGGCGCGGACCATTGCCGCCGAGAGATCGAGAAATTTGGTGAGATCGATGCCTGCCGCTGCGGCCGGCACCAGCCCGAACGGCGACAGCACCGAGTAACGGCCGCCGATGGTCGGCTCGCCATGGAAGATGTGTGCGAAGCCGCGGTTTTTCGCGACCTTCTCCAGCGACGAACCGGGGTCGGTGACGGCGACGAAGTAATTGCCGGCCTCGCCCCCGGTCGCTTCGCCAACGCGTGCAAAGAAATAATCCATCAGCGCGTTCGGCTCGGTGGTGCCGCCGGACTTGCTCGAGACGATGAACAGCGTCTTGCCGAGCGTGACCGATGCCTCAGTGCGCATCACCTGCGCCGGATCGGTCGAGTCGAGGATGCGCAGCTGCGGGAATCCGCCCTGACGTCCGAAGGTCAGCGCCAGCACTTCAGGCCCGAGGCTCGAGCCACCCATGCCGAGCACGACGGCATCGGTGAATTTTTCGCGCTTCACCCAATCCGAGAACGATTTGTATGTCGTCAGCGCGGCCTGTTCGCGCTCCACCGCATCGAGCCAGCCGAGCCATTTGGCCTCGTCCTTGCCGGTCCACACCGAAGCGTCGCGCCGCCACAGCGCGCGGATTTTTCCATCCGCCCGCCAGTCTTCCGCGAGCGCCTTCGCGGCCTTGTCGAGATCGGCGCCGAGGGCAAGCGCCTGTCCATCGACGCTGGCGCCGAGCATCGCCGCGCGCTTGTGCGCGACAGCGCCGAGCAATTTGTCGGCGGCTTCGGCAAACAACTGCACGCCTTCATCGACGAGCTTGTCGGTGATCGCATCCAGCGAAATCCCGGCCTTGGCGAGATCGGCGAGAACCTGCTCGGCGTCCTTGACGTTCTCTTCGAGGCTGTCGCGCAGCTTGCCGTGGTCGCGGAAGGCATCGAGCGTCGCCGGCGGGACGGTATTGACGGTGTCGCGGCCGACCAACTCCTCGACATAGAGAACGTCGCTGTACGCCTTGTTCTTGGTGCCGGTCGAGGCCCACAGCAGACGCTGAACCTGCGCGCCCTTGGCGGCGAGTTTTTTCCAGCGATCGGAGGCGATCACCTTCTTGTAATGCTGATAGGCGAGCTTGGCGTTGGCGATAGCGACCTTGCCCTTCAGCGATTCGAGATGCGCTTTCTGATCCTTGTCGTTGGCGGCTGCAATCTTCTCGTCGAGTTGCTTGTCCACCGCGGTGTCGATGCGGCTGACGAAGAAGCTGGCGACGCTGGCGATCTTTTTCGGATCGCCGCCCGCGGCGACGAAGGTTTCAAGACCGTTGAGATAGGCTTCAAGAACGTCGGCATACATCGTCTGCGAGAACAGAAGCGTAATGTTGATATTGATGCCCTGCGAGATCAGTTTCTCGATCGCCGGAACGCCTTCGCGGGTGCCGGGCACCTTGACCATCAGGTTGTCGCGCTTCACATCGCGCCACAGGCGCTGGGCTTCGGCGATGGTGCCTGCGGTGTCGCGCGCCCGATAGGGCGATACTTCAAGGCTGACGAAGCCGTCCGCGCCTTTCAACTCGTCGAACACCGGGCGCAGCACGTCCGCTGCCTTCTGGATGTCCTGCACCGCAAGCGCCTCGTAAAGATCCCCGACCGTCCGGTCACGCTCCTTGAGCAAGGCAGATACGGCGCTGTCGTACTCGTCGCTGCCGCCGATCGCCTTCTCGAAAATCGATGGGTTGGAGGTGACGCCACGAACACCGTCCGTGTCGATCAGTGCTTTCAATTCACCCTTGGCGATGAAGCCGCGGGCGAGGAAATCGAGCCAGACGGCCTGGCCGTGTTTTTGAAGTGCCTTGACGGGATTCATGATGCCTTGTTCTGTTCGATCTGACGCAACGCCGCGCCGAGGACTTTGTCCGACGTAAAGCCGAACTTTGTCAAAAGGTCTTTCAAGGGCGCAGACGCGCCGAAAGTATGCATCGCGATGATCTCGCCTGAAAGCCCCGTATAACGGTCCCAGCCGAGTGGCGATGCCTGTTCGACTGCGACGCGAGCGGCAATGCCGGGCGGGAGCACGCTGTCGCGATAGGATTTATCCTGCCGTTCGAACAGGTCCCATGACGGCATGCTGACCACCCGGGCGTGAATACCGCGCGATGTGAGTTCTTCATAGGCGGCGACGCAGAGCTGCACCTCGCTGCCGGTGCCGATCAGGATCACCTGTGGCGGGCCTTTGCCGGATTCGGCCATGGCATAGGCTCCGCGCGCCAATCCCGCTGCGGGCGCGAATTGCGTGCGGTCGAAGATCGGCAGTGGTTGACGGCTCAGCACCAGTGCGGCCGGCTGATCCTTCAGATTCATGATGACGCGATAGGCTTCGCGCACCTCATTGGCGTCGGCGGGCCGCAGCACGACGAGATTGGGAATCGCGCGCAGGCCCGCAAGCTGCTCGACCGGCTGATGGGTCGGGCCGTCTTCGCCGACACCGATGGAATCGTGGGTGAAGACGTGAAACACCGGCAGCTTCATCAGCGCGGCGAGCCGGATCGGCGGCCGCATGTAGTCGCTGAAGATCAGGAAGGTCGCGCCGAAAGCGCGCAAGTGGCACAGGCCCATGCCGTTGACGATCGCGCCCATCGCGTGTTCGCGAACGCCGAAATGCATGTTACGGCCGCCGGGCGTTGCTTTCTCCAGCACGCCTGCGTTGTCGAACGACAACTTTGTCTTGGTCGAGGGAGCGAGATCGGCCGCGCCGCCCAACAGCCAGGGTACGCGCGCGGCAATCGCGTTGAGCACCTTGCCCGAGGCCTCGCGGGTGGCGATGCCTTTGGCGTCGGCCTTGAATTCCGGCAGCTCGTGGTCCCAGCCGTCGGGCAATTCGTGGCGCAGTCCGCGTTCGATCTCATTCGCACGGTCTGCATACTCTTTCCGATAGGAGGCGAAGGATTTCTCCCAGTCGGCGCGCAATTTGGCGCCGCGCTGTCCGATGCCCTCGGAAAAACAGTCATAAACTCCGTCCGGCACCAGGAACTGTGCATCTTCCGGCCAGCCAAGAAATTTTTTTGTCTTGCGGACTTCCTCTTCACCCAGCGCGTCGCTGTGAATCGCCGATGTGTTCTGCTTGTCGGGCGAGCCGTAGCCGATGATGCTGTTGACGACGATCAGCGTCGGGCGGCCTTTGGTGTCCTTGAACTCGTCGAGCGCCTCGCGGACGCGCCGGCGATCGTTGGCATCCGGGACGTGGACGATGTGCCAGCCATAGCTGCGAAAACGCTCGGCGACGTTTTCGCTGAAGGCCAATTCGGTGTGACCCTCGATGGTCACGGTGTTGCTGTCGTAGATCCAGCACAGATTGTCGAGCCCGAGATGGCCCGCCAGCGAGGCCGCCTCACTGGCGACGCCTTCCATCAGATCGCCGTCGCTGCAGATGACGTAGACATTGAAATCGAACACGGTCTGCTGCGGCTGGTTGTATGTCGCGCCCAGCCAGCGCGAGGCGATCGCCATGCCGACGCTGTTGCCGCAGCCTTGCCCCAGCGGCCCCGTGGTGGTCTCGATGCTGGTGGTGTGGCCGAATTCGGGATGGCCCGGCGTTACGCTGTCGATCTGGCGAAACGATTTGATGTCGTCGAGCGAGACCGCTCCTTTATTCGTCACGTGGCCGTCGTGAACGCGTTTGACGCCGGACAGATGGATCAGCGAATACAGCAACAGCGACGCGTGGCCTGCGGACAGTACGAAGCGGTCGCGGTTTGGCCACAGCGGATCGGCGGGATCGTAACGCAAGACCTCCTGCCACAGCGTGTAGGCCACCGGCGCCATGCCCATCGGCGTTCCAGCATGTCCGGAATTGGCTTTCTGAACGGCATCGATGGTCAGGGTGCGGATGGTGTTGACGCACAATTCGTCGATGTCGCGCTCGCGTGAGCGCGGCCGCCCGTCATTCTTCAGATGCGCGAAATTCATTCCAAATGTCCGCAAATCGATATGTGCAGGATGGCCGCGGTGCGGTCGCGTGAGAAACGGAAAACGCCGCACCGCAGCGAAGGTTCCGCCGGGTAGAGACAATCGCACCGTTGTGAAGAGATTCTGATCGTGCTCTGTTTCGGCGCGAGCTGGATTGCACGGCACGTTGCGCGATCGTAAGGTTGCGCCGTCAAACAACAAGATGATGGGGGCGAACCTTGGGCAACACCTACGAAATGTACGCGCTGCGCTATGCCACCATGACCGGGCGAGGACCCCAGCAGAATTATCTCTATCCCGACGTGCACAATGAAGGCACCGATCTCGACTACTTCGTCTGGCTAATCCGTGGTGAATCAGGCGATATTCTCGTCGATACCGGCTTTAACGATGTCGCGGCGAAGGAGCGCGCGCGGACGTTGACCATCAATCCCGCCGATGCGCTGGCGAAGTTTGGGGTGAAGCCCGAGAGCATCCGCGATGTGGTGGTCACGCATTTGCATTACGACCACGCCGGCAATCTCGACCGCTTCCCCAATGCGCGCTTTCATCTGCAGGATCGCGAGATGATGTATGCGACCGGGCGCTGCATGTGCCACGGTGTGCTACGTCATCCGTTCTCGTGCGAGGATGTCACGCTGATGGTGCGCCATGTGTTCAACGATCGTGTGGTGTTTCACGATGGTGACGATGAGATTGCGCCGGGCATCCCGCTGCATCATGTCGGCGGCCATTCCGATGGCTTGCAGGTGGTGCGCGTCGAAACGAAGCGAGGTCCCGTGGTGCTGGCTTCGGACGCCGCGCACTATTACGGCAACATCCACCGCCGCAATCCGTTTCCGATCCTCTACAATCTCGGCGACATGTGTGAGGGCTGGCGCGAAGTTGAGCAACTCGCCGGCCATCCGGATCGGGTCATTCCCGGTCATGATCCGATGGTGCGCGAACTCTATCCGCGCGTGAACGGCAGCGAGGATATCGTCGCGCTTCACGAGAAGCCGCTACGTTCGTTTGTGGGGTAGGGAGAAAAGGCGCGCTGATTGTTGGAGTATTGTCATGCCGGGGCATAGCCGTTCGAAGAACGGTGTCGCTTCCGGTCGCCTATGTCCCGGGCATCCCGATTCAATGGGCAAAGTGCATCCCTGAGCGGGATGGCCGGAATAAATTCAGCCATGTCAGAGCGTGTGAGGCGCCGCTCGTCTTTCTTCTCCCTCTCCCCTAGGGACGATCGCTGCACTGAAGTCGCGCCGATGCTTCGCATCGGCTATGGCGAAGCGAAGCCGGGGTGGGGGTATCTCGTACAAAGTCCTCAGCAGGCGGCCGCCAGCGACGGCATACAGGCAATCGTGATGACTCCCTTCCGGCGTGTATTGATATATAAATCCCGTATCCGGGGTTGAATGCTCCGGCCCCGCCGGAGCGACGACTCCATTGGTGCCATCGAGCGAGCAGATCGCGCCCACGAATACGGCCGATGCCAGGCCTTCGACGGCGTTTGTCTTTGCCGGAGGCGGCAGTTTTGGCGCCATTCAGGTCGGCATGATGCAGGCGCTGGCGGCGCACGGCGTTGTCGCCGACATCGTCGTCGGTTCGAGCGTCGGCGCGATGAACGGTGCCTATTACGCCGGAAATCCAACCCTCGCAGGGGTTGAGAGGCTTGCCGAGATCTGGCGCGGGTTGACCCGCGAGGATGTGTTTCCGGTCTCGCTACGCACCCTGGCCGGTTTCCTGTGGCGGCGTGATTTCCTGATCTCGCATGATGGCCTGCGCAAGCTGGTTGACGATCATCTGCCGTACAAAAATCTTGAGGATGCGAAAATTCCGGTTCACATCGTCACCACGGACATCGTTTCCGGCGATGCGGTGGTGTTATCGCAAGGCTCGGCGGTGGAAGCCATCGTCGCCAGCACCTCGATCCCCGGCGCTTTCGCCCCGGTGAAGCATGACGGCCTCTACCTCGCCGACGGGGCGATCTCGAGCAATACCCCGATCCGGACCGCGATCGACAAGGGCGCGATGCGGCTCATCATCCTGCCGACCGGCTACGCGTGTGCGGGACATGCGCCGCCGGCAGGCGCGGTGGCTAACGCGCTGCACGCCTTGACGCTGCTGATCGCCCGCCAGATGACCACCGAACTGGAATACCTTGACCCGGCCATCGATTACAGCGTGGTCCCGCCGCTCTGCCCTCTGGTCGGTTCACCTTACGATTTCTCGCGCACCGCCGAGCATATCGACCGGGCGATCAAGAGCACCGGGAGATGGATCGCCGATGGCGGCCTCGAGAAAAGCCATATCCCGGGTGAGTTGCGCCCTCATCGTCATTGAGGGACGCGTCGGCCGGCGCGGATTCGAAAAACACGATCTCCGGCAAAACGTGCAATCTTTGTGTATACTGCGGGAGTTTTCCGGGATGATGCCCGGTTTGTAACTTTTGTCATTCTGGCGCATCCATCTTGATCTAGGAAATTGCCCAGTCCGCGCGTCTTGCCATCGGGGATGTCATGGAAACGCTTATGCTACCGTTCTCGCCGCGTTTCATCATTCTGACGATCTGCGCGGTCATCACGGCGCTTCTGGTGACGCTCGGCGGCTTCGAGCCCAGGCTCTTCAAGTTTCTCTGGATACCGATCCTGATTTTCGGCGGGCTGACAGCGCTCGGCTTCAGCGATCTCTTGCAAAAGAGCCATGCGGTGCTGCGCAATTATCCGATTACCGCGCACATCCGTTTTCTGCTGGAAGAAATCCGCCCCGAGATGCGGCAGTATTTCTTCGAGAGCGAAAAGGACGGCAAGCCGTTCAGCCGCGATACCCGCGCTGTGGTCTATCAGCGCGCCAAGATGGTGCTCGACAAACGCCCATTCGGCACTCAGGAGGACATTTACGGAGACGGCTACGAATGGATGCATCATTCGGTCGCACCCAAGCCGCTTTCCGATGCGCATTTCCGGATCACGATCGGCGGTCCGGATTGCGCCAAACCGTACTCGGCATCGGTGCTCAACATTTCGGCGATGAGCTTCGGCGCGCTCAGCCCGAACGCAGTGCGAGCACTCAATGCCGGCGCGAAGAAGGGTAACTTTGCGCATGACACCGGCGAAGGCGGTGTCAGCCCCTATCATCGCGAGAATGGCGGCGATCTGATCTGGGAAATCGGATCGGGCTATTTCGGCTGTCGCAACCGCGATGGTTCGTTCAATGCCGAAGAGTTCGCGCGCGTCGCGACCGACGACCAGATCAAGATGGTCGAGCTGAAAGTCAGCCAGGGTGCCAAGCCCGGCCATGGCGGCGTGCTGCCGGCGGCGAAAGTTTCCGAAGAAATTTCAAGGATTCGCGGCGTCGCGATGGGCGAGGATTGCATTTCGCCTGCTTCGCATCGTGCCTTCTCGACGCCGATCGAGATGATGAAATTCATTGGCGAGATGCGGCGGTTGTCCGGTGGCAAGCCCGCCGGCTTCAAGCTGTGCATCGGCCATCGCTGGGAATTCCTCGCGATTTGCAAGGCGATGCTGGAAACCGGCATCTATCCGGACTTTATTGTGGTCGACGGCAACGAAGGCGGCACCGGCGCGGCACCGGCCGAATTCATGGATCACCTCGGCATGCCGATGCGCGAGGGCGTGAACTTCGTTCATAACGCGCTGATCGGTATCAACGCGCGCGATCGGATTCGCGTTGGCACCGCCGGCAAGATCGCGACCGCGTTCGATCTGGCGCGGGCGATGGCGCTCGGGGCCGATTGGTGCAACTCGGCGCGCGCTTTCATGTTTGCGCTCGGCTGCATCCAGTCGCTGAGTTGTCATACCGATCGCTGCCCGACCGGCGTGACGACGCAGGACCCCACGCGCAATCGCGCGCTGGTGGTGCCGGACAAAACCACCCGCGTGTACAATTATCACCGCGCCACGCTCCATGCCTTGGCGGAGCTGCTCGCTGCCTCGGGTCTTCAGCACCCGCAGGAGATCCGGCCGATCCATTTCTCGCACCGGATTTCCAGCACCGATGTGCTGTCGTTCGCGCGGCTCTATCCGCAGCTTCGTCCCGGCGAGTTGCTGGATGGCACCGACAACCCCCGCTTCCGCGACGCCTGGGAGCTTGCGCAGGCAAGCTCGTTCGCGGCGAAGGCGTTGATGTGAGGTCTCATCGAGGCATGTGAACGGTGCTTGCGTGACATTTCCGACGGGCGGGCCGCGATCCTGCCTCACATGTGAATGTCATCACCGGCCTTGTGCCGGTGATCCGGTCTAGACCGGCAGAGTGCGTCTCTAAACGAGATGGCCGAAACAAGTCCGGCCATGACAGATCGCGCGATTCAAAACTCCCCACGCAGACGCCCGGAGAAGATCGATACCGGTCCGCGGTCGGCGTTGTAGGCCGGGTTCTGCACGAACTGGTAGTCGGCGGTGAAGGTCATGTGCTTGGTCAGCGCGAGCGCGTAGTACGCCTCGATGATGCTTTCCTCGCGATAGTTGAGCCGGCCGTCGCCGATCAGTGGCCCGAGTCCGCCGGCGGCGACGAAGTCGCGATGGTCGCGCGACAGCGCGTTGACTGCGCCGGCGATGCCGATCACATCGTCCGGGCGGCCCCATGATGTGCCCTTGAGCGAAGCCCCGAGCGACAGGCTGGCGTCGATGTCGGTGAAAGCCATGATCTCGGTCTTGCCGTTGTTCCAGCTCCAGCGGCCGAACAGGCCGATATCGTCGGTCACGGCTTGCTCGACGTTGAATACATAGCCGTATTTGAAGCGGCCCTTGCGGGTCTGGGCGATGTCGAGATTAAGCGCCGGGTTGTCGAACGTTTCGCGGTAGCTTCCCGAGAACGCGCTGTTGAGCCAGGCGATGGTGCGGAATTTTCCGGGCCTGCCGAACAGCGCGTAGCGCTGCTCGAGTTCGAGCGCATAAGTGCCGCGCTCGAACACGCGCATGTCGAAATTGGCGGAATTCGATTCCGCATCCATCAGGAAATAGCCGGCGCGCACAGCCCACGATTTCTGGTTGAACTCGGCGGCGACGCCGTAGGTGCCGCCGAGTTTGTCTGCGGCATAGTCGAACGCGCCGGGCGCCCAGATCGCCCAGTTCATGAAATCCTTGCGCGGGTCCTTGGCGTAGGCGTTGTTGTCGAACACATCGAGCACCGCGAACTTGCCGGCCTGAATCGTCAGCCGCGAGACGTCGACCTTGCCGCCGAGCTGGGTCGGGCCGCTTTCCAGCGTTTCCTGTTCGCCGCCGAAGCCAAAGGTTTGGCGCAGATAGAGGCGCGTCGGATTGAAGCGCGGTGAGGGGAAGTTCGATTTCTGCGCTTCGCCGCTGGAGAAGCCGGCAAGGCCGACGGTGTCGCTGAGGCCGAAGCCCTGCGAGAGTTCGGGATTGAAATAGACTTCTCCGCCGTCCCACAGCCGCGCGTTGAGATAAAGGCTGTTGCTCCATGTCGCCTTCGCCTGCGCGTTGGGCGAGAGAGAGTTGATGCCGGAGTAGGGCGCGTGGAAGCTCGGATAGCCCTGCGCCAGATAAGTGGACTGTCCGTAGATTTCCCACATATCCGAGCCGCTCGTGTTGCTCGCGTTTGTGGATGGTGGCTTGCCCGATCCCGGCCAGTCGATCTTGCGGTTGAGGCCGATGCGCACGGTCTGGAAATCCATCGCCGACGCAGAGCGCGTGCCCGACGCCAGCGTGACGTCGGCATCGCCGAAGCTGCTGTAGAGATATTCGAGCCGCGCGGTCCATTGCGGCGCGATCGCATATTCGAATCCCGCACCTGCCGCCCAACCGGTGCGGGTATGGAGCTTTTTCTCGTCCAGTCCTGACGGCGGTGTGTTGAGAAAGCGCTCGCCGGTCCAGGCGAAGCCGGCGGTTGCGTAGATCATCCAGTCCGGCGCGGCGTAGCCGATACGGCCGCGCAGCGTTCCCACGTAATCCATCCGCTCGATCAGATCGGAGTTCACGGTGATGATGCGCGAGACATTGGTGTTGGATTCGAGGGCGCTTGGAAACGTCAGGTCCGCCTCGACGCCAAGCAGCAAGCGCGATGGCAGCACGACGTTGTATCCGGCCTGGACGCCGCCATTGACGCCGCTGTAGGTGTGGTTGCTCGCGAAAGGTGCCGGATCGAAAATGGTCGCGCTTGATTGGCCACCGCCATAGCCGAAATGCGCGCCGATATAGAGCCCACGCCAGTCAAACGGTTCAGCGGGCGGAAACGGCCGCGGCAGATCGGCGGCCACAGCGATGCCGCCGAAGGGAAGAACGCCAAGAAGTAGACTGGCATAGATCCGCTTCATGAGGTGCGCTCTCCCGGGTCGCTTGCGGCGACGGAGGGGTAATGGCATCGCCGCGCAGCCGTCAGCATGGGTCACCGGGGGCGGGCCGTCACCACCGGAAGAAATGAATGGGTGGGCTGTCTTCCGGTTGTCACGGATTTTCACGATGAGATGTCCCCCGAAGCTTGGGATCAACCAAATCGTTATTGCGAATTGCTGTCAACTATTTTTGCGAATAGTTTGCAACTAGCTCGCCTTTCTAACGGGATGCTGAACCGCAGAGACGGACCAGACAAGAAAAGGCCCACCCGGGGGGACAACCGGGCGGGCCCTGGCCGGCGCGATGTGGATGAGGCACCGTGCCGGACGCAACTCAAGAAGTTGGATTAGTAATCGCAGGTGCGGACGCGGCCGACATAATTGCCGTATGCGTCGAACTGGCGAACCCAGGCGCAGCGGCGATAGGCATAGCCGTCGGCATAAACCGGGGCGCCATAAGCGCTGCTGGCGACCGCCGCGCCGAACAGCGCACCGGCGGCGAGGCCGACGCCGATCCCGATGCCGCGGTGACCCGCTTCGGCCTGCTGTGTGGTGGCCGCGAGGCTGCCGCTCAGGGCAAGGCTGGCAACGGCGAAAGCGGCGATTTTGGTCTTGATCGACATGAGACTCTCCATCCTCAATCGGGGGCGGACATCATGTCCGCATGTCCATTGGTGGGGGGTGCGCGCCAATCGGTTCGATCTCGGCGGCAGAAATTTTCTGTCAGTCGAAACACAAAGTATTTCAGGGATTTAATGGGTGCCTGCTCAGGCCTTGGGGCGGTGCGTGAGCATTTTGAGGTCGAACGCCTGCATGTCGGCGAGCAATTCGCAGAACGCGCGCGCGCCATGATCGAGCAATTGCCGGCCCTTGTCCGCTGTTGCCAGGGTGGCGTCACCAGTCACGCCGCTGGCGTGAAGATCCTGCGCCTGCCAGGCGAACGGCGCCGGACGATGCGCTGACAGCCAGTGGAAATCCTTGTCCATCTGCGCGCTGACGGGACGAAAGTTCGCAATCTTGTCGTTGCGGACGTGCTGAGGATGCGCCGCCAGCATGATCGAGGTTTCGATCGCGCCGCCGTGGACGCCGTGCCGCACTTCATCGACGGCGAACAGTCCATCGGGCATGCCGAAGCGATGCCAACCGGTGGCAACCACCAGCATCTCGTGCCGCGCGCGCAGTTCTTGCGCCACCAGCGTCATCGCCGCGCTGTTGCCGCCGTGACTCGTGACCATCACCAGTTTGCGGATACCGGCGCGCGCCACGCTTTCGCCGAGCGCCATCCAGCTCTGCAGCGCCACCTCGGGCGGCAGCGTCAGCGTGCCGCGATAGTCGATGTGCTCGGTTGAAATACCGATTGACTGAACCGGCAGGAAGGTCGCGGGAATGTCTTTCGGTAGGATGTCATGGACACGTGCCAGAAACGCCTCGGCGATCATGCTGTCGGTGCCGAGCGGCAGATGCGGGCCATGCTGTTCTGTGGCAGCCAGCGGTAATACCGCGATCCAGTCCGCGCAGGCGGCGGCGTCGATGTCCGGCCAGCGGAGATGGGTCCAGTCGCGGGGAGGAATCGTGCCTGTCATCGCCGTTTCATTGCATCGATTTGCGGAGTAACTTGAGAGTCCTCATTGGCCTCGATCCCAAAAATCCATGGATCGTGCGCCCTCGGTTCCTATCATGGGCCAGAATGATCGACGGAGTCCAATCATGACCCCAGCCCTTTTGCTGCGAGCGTTAACCACCGGTGTCGCCGTGTTGGCGCTGGCGGGCTCCGCATCGGCGCAAAAAGCGGCTCCTCCGCCGGCCCCGACGCTGGACAAGGTGTCGTTCGGCACCAACTGGGTGGCCGAAGCCGAGCATGGCGGGTTCTTTCAGGCGGTCGCCGATGGTACCTACAAGAGCTACGGCCTCGATGTCACGATCGTGCCGGGCGGTCCCAACGTCAACAACCGGGTGCTGCTGGTTGCGGGCAAGCTCGACTTCTTCATGAGCGCCAATAATCTGCAATCACTCGACGCCGTGGCTAACAAGGTACCGGTGGTCGCGGTGGCGGCGATGTTCCAGAAGGATCCGCAGGTGTTTCTCGCGCATCCGGAATCCAAAGTGAAAACACTTGAAGATCTCAAGCCGCTGACGCTGTTCGTGTCGAAGGAAGGGATGCCGACCTATTTTCAGTGGCTGAAAACCGAGTTCAAGTTCAGCGAAGACAAGGTGAAACCCTACACATTCAACGCGCAGCCTTTTATCGCCGACAAGAACAGCGCGATGCAGGGCTATGTGACATCCGAGCCGTTCGCGGTCGAGAAGCAGGCGAAGTTCAAGCCGACGGTGATCCTGCTCGCCGACTATGGCTTCAACGCTTATTCGACGCTGATCGAGACCCGCTCGAAGCTCGCCGACGACAAGCCAGATCTGGTGCAGCGTTTCGTCGATGCGTCGATCATCGGCTGGTATCATTACATCTACGGCGACAACAAGCCGGGCAACGATCTGATCAAGAAATTGAATCCGGAGATGAGCGACGAACTGCTTGCCTATTCCGTCGCCAAGATGAAGGAATACGGCATTGTCGATTCCGGTGACACGCTCAAGGACGGCATCGGCGCCATGAGCGATGACCGGATGGCGGATTTTTTCAGCAAGATGGTGCGTGCCGGCGTGGTCAAACGCGACATCGATTACCGCAAGGCCTATACGCTGCGGTTCGTCAACAAGGGCGTCGGTCTCGACCTGCGGCCCGATAAGTCCAGCAAGTAATGGCGGCGCGGTGAGCGATACCCCGATCCTCGAATCCGATAGCACGGCGATGTCGTCCGCGGGCATCGCCGTCAGTCTGCGCGATGTCACCAAGGTCTATGATAACGGCGTGATGGCGCTGGGGCCGATCGACCTCGATGTGCGCAAAGGCGAGTTCATCTCGCTGCTCGGGCCTTCGGGCTGCGGCAAATCCACCGCTCTGCGCATTATAGCCGGGCTCAGTGCGCCGACGGCGGGTCGTGTCGGGACCTTGTCCGGCGCGCATGGCGGCGGGCGCGGCATCGGCTTCGTCTTTCAGGAGCCGACGCTGATGCCGTGGGCGAGCGTGCGTGACAATGTCCGGCTGCCGTTCCGGCTCGGTGCGCGCGGCGATGCGGATGCGCGCATCAACGATGCGCTGGCACAGGTCGGGTTAAGCGAATTCGCCGATGTCTATCCGCGCGAACTGTCTGGCGGCATGAAGATGCGGGTGTCGCTGGCGCGGGCGCTCGCCACCGATCCTGACATCCTGCTGATGGATGAGCCGTTCGCAGCACTCGACGAGATCACCCGCTTCAAGCTGAACAACGATCTGCTGACGTTGTGGCGCAAGCTGAAAAAGACCGTGATCTTCGTCACTCACTCGGTGTTCGAGTCGGTCTATCTGTCGCAACGGGTCATCGTCATGACGCCACGGCCGGGGCGGATCGCAGCGGAATGCCGCATCGATGCGCCGGAGCCGCGCGGCGAGGATTTCCGCACGTCGGGCGAATACGCCGCGCACTGCCGCGAAGTCTCCGCCGCGCTGGCGCAGGCATCCGATGTGAGGGCCGGCCGATGACGGCGGGCGAGACATCCGCGACCAAACTGCTGCGCATCGTTCTGCCGGTGGTGGTTCTCATGGCGACCGTTGCGGTTTGGGAAGCGTTCGTGCGCGTCCGGGGCATCCCGCCGTACATTTTGCCGGCTCCCAGTCTGGTGCTGCAAACGTTGATCCATGACTGGGCGGTGCTGTTCGCGTCGCTGCTGACGACCTTGCTGACCACGCTGGAAGGTTTCGCCGCGGCGGCGGTCGGCGGCATTGCGCTTGCGCTGTTGTTCAGCCGCTCGAAATGGCTCGAGTATTCGCTGCTGCCCTATGCGGTGATTCTGCAGGTGACGCCGGTGATCGCGATTGCGCCTTTGCTTTTGATCTATCTGCCGCAACATGCCGCCGTGGTGGCGTGCGCATGGATCGTGGCGTTCTTTCCGGTGCTGGCCAACACCACGCTCGGGCTCAAGTCCGTGGATCGGAACCTGACCGGATTGTTTCAACTGTATGGTGCGTCACGAACCCAGACGCTGCGCTACCTGAAACTGCCCTCGGCGCTGCCCTATATTCTCGGCGGCTTGCGGATCGCGGGCGGACTATCGCTGATCGGTGCGGTGGTCGCTGAAATCGCTGCCGGTTCGGCCGGCGCCGGGTCCGGACTGGCGTACAGGATCGCGGAATCGGGCTACCGTCTCAACATTCCGCGCATGTTCGCGGCCCTGCTGCTGCTGTCCGTCGCCGGGATTGTGATTTATATGGTTCTCTCGCTGGTGTCGTATCTTGTGCTACGACGCTGGCACGAAAGTGCGCTTGGAAAGGATATCTGATGGCTGCTGCAAACAATTCCCAAGAAAAGATCGACCTGCTGATTTACGGCCAATCCAAGCCGACCGTTGACAACGGTTTCCCGCCGAATTTCGTCCTGCACAAGGCCCAGAGCCATCACGATCTCGAACGCCTGTCGGCCGATGTCGTTGGTCGCATCCGAGGCATCGCCGTCACCGGCCTCGTCAAGGCCGACAAGGCCGCGCTGTCGCATTTTCCGAAACTTGAAATCGTTTCGAGCTTCGGCGTTGGTTACGACCATGTCGACTCGAGCTTTGCCCGCGACAACAATATCATCGTCACCAACACACCGGACGTGCTGACCGAGGAGGTCGCCGATGTCGCGCTGGGTCTGCTGATTGCGACGCTGCGCGAGTTTCTGGGGGCTGATCGCTATGTGCGCGACGGCAAGTGGGCCACCAAGGACTATCCGCTGAGCAAGGGCTCACTGCGCAGCCGCACCGTCGGCATGGTCGGCATGGGCCGCATCGGCCAGGCGATCGCGCGCCGTCTCGAGGCGTCGCAGGTCGCGGTGGTCTATCATTCGCGCAATCCGGCGAAGGGCGTGAAGAACAAGCACTATCCCAGCCTGCTGGAGATGGCGAAGGATGTCGACACGCTGGTCGTCATCACGCCGGGCGGCGCTTCGACCGCGAAGATCGTCAACGCCGATGTGATGAAGGCGCTCGGCCCGACCGGCGTGATCGTCAACGTTGCGCGCGGATCGGTGATCGATGAAGTGGCGCTGATCGCCGCACTCAAGGACGGCACCATCATGGCCGCTGGCCTCGATGTGTTCGCAGCCGAGCCGAACGTGCCTGAGGAACTGCGCGCGCTGCAGAACGTCGTGCTGCTGCCGCACATCGGATCGGCCTCCATCGCGACGCGCAATGCGATGGATCAGCTGGTCGTCGACAATCTGAAACTGTGGTTCGACGGCAAGGCGCCGCTGACGCCGATTGCCGAAACGCCCGTCAAAGCCCGCTGACCATGGCTCGGGCCGCGCCTAGCTCCGTGATCAATGGTTTATGCTCCTTCGGGAGTGTCGTGGCTTGCGCCGCGATCGCTATTGTCGTCGCGGGCTGGTCGCAGGCTCTTGCGCAGAGCGGGACATCGTTGACCGAAAACATGGTCGGGCAATGGGAGTTCTCCACGGCGGGCCGCGACAAGACCTGCGTTGTCACGTTGCGCGGCGACGCGGTGCGGCAGGACGGCAAGAGGCTGGAGCTTGAAAAGGGTTGCGGCGAGGTCTTGCCTTTCATGAAAAGCGTCGCGTCGTGGAGCATCAAGGGGCTGGACATCGTTCGCCTTCAGGACGCGCAGGGCCAGCCGGTGATCGACATGACCGAGGTTGAGAGCGGCATTTTCGAGGGCTTGCGTCCGGGCGAGGGCGTCTATCTGTTGCAGAATCTCGAAGCCGCACGAGCATTGTCGAAATCCGCTGACCAGATGATCGGCGACTGGTCGATGGTGCGCGGCAACGGCAACGCCATTTGCGGACTGACGCTCACCAACACCGATGCCGGCGACGGCAACTTCCAGGTTTTTCTCAAGCCGCGCTGCGATGCCATGGTCGCGAGCTTCGCGCCGACGCTGTGGCGCATCGAGCGCGGCGAAATGCTGTTGCAGTCGGCCAAGGGCGAGGTCTGGCGTTTTGAAGCCGATGACAACGCGCAATGGCGGCGCGTTCCCGACAGCGCAGATCCCCTGATCATGATGCGGCAATAGATTTCCGCGAGCGAAATGTGGGTGCGTAGAACTTGAAAGGCGTCATGCCCGGCCTTTGGGCCGAGCACTCACTCTTCTTCTGGCAGGAAATCTAAGACGTGGATGGCCGGGACAAGCTGAGCCGTGACGAGATAATTGCGTAATGGATCATACGAGTGAAATCGCGTCCGGCTATCACATCAGCCGCAGGCCCTTCAGGCTGGCATGGCCGTTCTTGCCGACGATGATGTGATCGTGAACCGAGATGCCCAGCGAACTGGCGATCGCGATGATTGATTTTGGTCATCTGAATGTCGGCGGTTGAGGGTGTCGGATCGCCCGATGGATGATTGTGGACCAGAATGATCGCCGTAGCCGACAGTTCGAGGGCACGCTTGACGACTTCACGCGGGTAGACCGGCGTGTGGTCGATCGTGCCGACCTGTTGCAACTCGTCGGCAATGAGCTGGTTGCGCTTGTCGAGGAACAGGATGCGAAACTGCTCCTTGTCGGCGAAGGCCATCGCCGCGCGGCAATAGTCGATCACCGAGGACCATGAGGACAAGACGGTGCGCTGCTTGAGCTGTCCCTTGGCGACGCGGCTCGCGGCGGCCGCGATCAGCTTCAACTCGGTCACGGCGGCATCGCCGAGGCCGCTGGTTTCGCGCAACCGCGCTTCGGGCGCATGAACGACCTCGGCGAACGATCCGAATTTTCCGATCAGCGTCTTGGCCAGAGGTTTGACGTCGCGGCGTGGCAGCGCGCGGAACAGCACCATTTCGAGCAGTTCGTAGTCGGACAGCGCATCGGCGCCGGCGTCGCGAAAACGGTCGCGCAGCCGCTCGCGGTGGCCGTGATAGTGCGGCGCTTCGGAAAAGCCGCCTGGCTTGGAAGAGTCGTCGGACATTTCAGACATGGCAGGCAATGTCGCTCGCGTGACATGCCAACCATGCCGCGCTGAATCCGATTTGCAATAGCCAAATGTTCCGATGACCGGAGTTTTACCGCAATCGGACGAAGCCGCGTCAGGCCGTCGCGTAAGGCGGCTTGTCGAGCTTGCCGGGAGAGAGCGTGAAGATCTCGACGCCGGTCTGGGTGACGCCGACCGAATGCTCGAACTGCGCCGACAACGAGCGGTCGCGGGTCACCGCGGTCCATCCGTCGGAAAGGATTTTGACGTGCGGTTTGCCGAGATTGATCATCGGCTCGATCGTGAACAGCATGCCGGGGCGCAGCACGACGCCTTCACCCGGCCGGCCGATATGGATGATGTTCGGCTCGTCGTGAAACAGGCGGCCGAGACCGTGCCCGCAGAAATCGCGCACCACGCTCATCTGTTGCGGTTCGACAAAGCTCTGGATCGCATGGCCGATGTCGCCGGTGGTGGCGCCGGGCTTGACGGCGGCGATCCCGCGCATCATCGCCTCGTAGGTCACGTCCATCAGTCGTTCGGCGCGGCGCGATACTGCGCCAACCGCGTACATGCGGCTGGAATCGCCATACCAGCCGTCGACGATGAACGTCACGTCGATATTGACGATGTCGCCTTCCTTGAGGGCGCGGTCACCGGGCATGCCGTGACAGACGACATGATTGATGGAGGTGCAGGTCGAATAGCGGTAGCCGCGATACATCAGCGTCGCCGGAAAGGCGCCGTGGCCGAATGCGAACTTGCGGACGAAATCGTCGATCTGCGAGGTGAAGATACCGGGCCGAACGATGGACGCAAGCTCGTCGAGGCACCGCGCCACCAAGGCGCCGGCCTTGCGCATCCCGGCGAAGGCGGCAGGGCCATGCAGCTTGATCTGCCCGGTCTTGCGCAGGGAGGCGTCGGTGGCTTCAACGTAATTCATGTCAGCGTCGTTCGTGGGGCCGGAGTGTGGAAATGATTGGAGAATTTCCCCCAATCTAATGGATCGGGCCGGTTGTGCAAGCCGCCGACACGGCGGGGCAGATCACTCTTATTGTCTATTGTCTATCGTCAGGACTGGATCGGAACAGGCCGATCGAGAGTGATGCCTTGGCGGCTGAGCTTGCAGGTCCAGGCGAGCGCCTCGACGCCGGCCTCGCGCGCCCGGTCAAAAGCGCGGCCATAGGCGGGGTCGATGTCGCGCGCCAGCGAAAAGGCCGTCGCGGAACCAATCTGGATCACGAACAACATCACCGCCCTGTTCCCGGCCGCGACCATCGCGGCCAGCTCATCGAGATGCTTCGCGCCGCGCGCCGTCACCGAATCCGGAAATTCAGCGATGCCGGATGAGCGCATCAGATGGACGTTCTTGACCTCGACATAGCAGGGCGGCCGCTCGGGCCGCTCGAGCAGGAAATCGACCCGCGAGCCGGTGCCGTATTTCACCTCGCGGCGAATGGTCGTGTAGCCGGCCAGTTCGGGGATCGTCTCCGCCGCCAGCGCGGCCGCGACCACCGGATTGGGGTGCATGGTGTTGACCCCGACCAGTTCGGGGCCGCCGCCGAAATCGGCTTCGATCAATTCCCATGACCACGGCAGCTTGCGCGCGGCGTTGGCCGATTTCGACAGCCAGACTCGAGCGCCCGGCGTTTGCAGGCCGGTCATCGCGCCGGGATTGGCGACATGCACGGTCGCGATAGTGCCGTCCGCGAATTCGACGTCAGCGAGAAAACGCTTGTAGCGCCGCAGCAGCGTCGCGGGAGTGAGATCTCCGGAAAACGTCAGCACGCTCAGCCCGGTCCTTCGACAATGGTTTCCACCGGCAAGGCGCCGCCGCGCACCCGGATCTCGCGCACCGGGTACGGCACGCGGATATTCTCCTGCTTGAACGCCTGCCACAGCGCCAGCATGACGTCGCTGCGGACGTTGTCCATTCCGGCGTAAGGGTCGTCGATCCAGAAGGTGAGCGAGAACTTCATTCCGGTTTCCGCGAATTCCGCGAGCAGGCAGTTCGGCGGCTTCTGCCCGCTGACGCGCGGGGTCTTGGTTGCGATGTCGACGGCGAGCTTGCACACCAGATTCGGGTCGGCATCGTAGTTGGTGCTGAAGTTGACCTTCACCAGCGTATTCTTGTCGGTGTAGGTCCAGTTGACGACCTTCTGGGTGATGAGGTCCTCGTTCGGGATCAGGAATTCGCGGCCGTCGCCGGCGGCCACCGAGATATAGCGGGTGTTCATCGCGCTGATGCGGCCGAAATTATCGCCGATGGTGACGAGGTCGCCAGGCTTCACCGACTTGTCGGCGAGCAGGATGATGCCGCTGATGAAATTGGAAATGATCTTTTGCAGGCCGAAGCCGATGCCGACGCCGACCGCGCCGGAGAAGAACGCGAAGGCCGACAGATCGATGCCGACCGCCGACATCACGATCGCGACGGCCACCACGATCAGCGACACCCGCATCAGCTTGATCAGCAGAACCTGAACCGACGGCGTCAGATCGCGGGTCCGGACGATCCGGCTCTCGAGGAAGTCTCCGCCGATGCTGGCCAGCCACAAGGCAACGGCGAGAAACACCGTGACCTTGATGATGAGGAGAGGCGTCAGGCGCAGCGATCCGAGCATGATCGAGACGGAATCAAGTGCCGCGACCGCCGGCTCCAGCTGCCCGATGATGCTCAGCGCGGCGATGGCCCATGCGACGATCGAGACGACGCGGACAACGAAGTCGTTCCGGATCAGGCTGGTGGCGAGGCGGATGATCAGCCAGGCGGACGCGAGGCTGAACGCCGTCGCCAGCAGGTAGCTCCGGCTTGGCCATGTCGTATGGACCATGACGAGGCGGACAAGGCCGATCAGCGCCGCAAAGATCACGGTGCCGATGCTGCCGATCAGCACCCGGATGAACAGCCGCAGCGGACCGGGCCAGCCCATGCCGAGCGAGGGGCTGTCGATGCGTGCGCGCAGCAGGCTCGCGATCGCCATCGCGGCCCCTGCGGCGGCGATGAGAATGCCGGCCTGGACATAAAACCACGGCGCCGTGATCTCGGCGCCGACCGCGCGGGCGGCGGTCTGCAAGGTGGTCAGAATGTCATCCCAATCCATCGGCGGGTCTCTCTGGCAATGGTGCTGTCTCGTGCCGCGAGGGCGATTCTCGTGGCTGATTCGGGATGCCGCGAGATTTCCATATTTGTAGCATTACGGCTGCCGGCAAATTGTTCGCGGTGATGATTTTACACCAGCCGATCCGCTGTGTTGCGAGCGCGCACAAATCGTTTGGTGATCCGGCATTGCGACGATAAGCATGGACTTCAGTTCTCCGAGGTCCTCAGCCGTTCATGGCATCTCTGGATGCAGTCAGCATAGCCGTTCTTCTTGGCGCCGTTCTCGTGATGGCGGGCATTCTGTCGAGTGTCCTGGCCCTGCGTTTCGGCGCTCCGTTGCTGCTGGTCTTTCTGTTTGTCGGCATTTTAGCCGGTGAAAGCGGCCCCGGCGGGCTGCACTTTGACGATGTTCGGGTCGCCTATCTGGTGGGGTCGGTGGCGCTGGCGCTGATCCTGTTCGACGGCGGCCTCAAAACCCGGTTTCAGAGCATTCGCGCGGTGCTTGGCCCGTCGGTGATTCTGGCGACCGTCGGCGTCCTGGTCACGGCCCTGCTGACGGCTCCGGTGGCCAAATATGCACTCGATATCGGCTGGGCCGAAGCGCTTCTGGTCGGCGCTGTCGTCGCCTCGACCGACGCCGCGGCAGTGTTCCTGCTGATTCATGCTCAGGGGCTGCGGCTGCGGCCGCGCGTCGGCGCCACGCTTGAGGTGGAATCGGGAACCAACGATCCGTTCGCGGTATTCCTGACGCTGATGCTGGTCGAACTGCTGTCGCTTGGGCAGACGTCGGGGACGCATATCGCGATCCAGTTTGCCCGCGAGACCTCGCTTGGTGTCCTGGCCGGCATGGTCGGCGGCCGGCTGGTGGTGCTGGCGCTCAACCGCGTCGCCTTGCCGCAGGGGCTGCACGCACCGTTCGTGACCACGGCGGCGCTGGTGATCTTTGGTTTCGCCCAGATCTTCCATGGCTCCGGGTTCCTTGCCGTCTATCTCGCCGGCCTGGTGGTCGGCAATCGGCCGACGCGAGCGCACAATTCGGTGGTGACCTTTCTCGATGCCGCCACCTGGCTTGCGCAGATCGTGATGTTCGTTCTGCTCGGCCTGCTGGTCTCGCCGCAGCGGCTCCTCAACACGGCATTGCCGGCGTTGGCTGTTGCGTTTGTGTTGATGCTGGTGGCACGGCCTGCCGCCGTATTCCTGTGCCTCGCACCGTTCCGTTTTCAGTGGCGCGAAAAAATTTTCATCGCCTGGGTCGGCTTGCGCGGCGCGGTCGCGATCTTTCTCGCCTCGATACCGCTGTTGCTGGAATTGCCGAACGCCTACATCTATTTCGATGTCGCCTTCGTGGTCGTCATGATCTCGCTGCTGCTGCAGGGCTGGACACTCGGGGCCGCCGCTCGTCGTCTCCAGGTCGCTCTGCCGCGCACAGACCGGGGGCCGCGCCGTATCGAACTTGATTTGCCCGGCCAACTCGAACAGCAGCTGGTCGGCTATTCGGTGCGCGCCAATAGCCTGTTTCTGCGGCGCGGTCTGTTTCCGTCATGGTCGAAGCCGACACTCGTTATCCGCGACGAAAAGATTCTGTCCCCGGACGAAGCCCAGCCCTACGTCAAGGGCGACTATGTATATCTTCTGGCGCCGCCGGAGCGCGCCGAGGCGCTCGATCGTTTCTTTGTCGATACGCCGCCTTTGCCTGTGCCCGATCCACATCTGCTCGGCGACTTCATGGTCGCGGGCAATGTGACGCTGGGTGCGCTCGCGGAAATCTACGGCGTCGAGATTAACCCAGCCGATGCATCACGTTCGCTGGCGGATTATTTCGACATGCACCTGATCAAGGCGCCGCGCATCGGTGCCGAATTGCCGTTGGGCGCGATCATGCTGGTGGCGCGAAGCATCGGTGGTGGCCGCGTCAACGTCGTCGGCCTGCGATTGCCGGAAGACGAAGCGCCGGCCTTTCCTCCGGCAACGAAACGCGCGCGGCTGCGCAAAAAGGCGAATGGCATCTGGAAAGCGCTGGCCGGCTAGAGCGCGCGCGACGGGATCAGCAGCGGGCCATCCGGCGTTTCAACGCGATTGACGGAAATGCCGAATACGGCGGCGATGCGGTCCGGCGTCAGGGCCAGCGGCGGCGTGTCGTTGGCGACGATGCGACCCTCGTTCATCAGCACCACGCGGTCGGCGAAGCGCATCGCCAGCGTCAGGTCGTGGATGATAGCGAGCACCGCGGCGCCCTGATGGGCGATCTGCTGCAGCAGTTCCATGACGATCAGCTGATGCCGCTCGTCGAGCGACGCTGTCGGCTCATCGGCGATCAGCACGGGAGCTTCGGTCGCGAGCGCCCGCGCCATCGCCACCCGTGCCCGTTCACCGCCGGACAGCGTGGTGATCGTGCGCGTGGCGAAATCCTCGGTCGCCGTCGCCTCCATCGCACGCTGGATCGCGGCGCGGTCGGCGGCGGATTGCTGCGAGAGCGGATCGGCATGTGGCTCGCGGCCGAGCGCGATAATGCTGCGCACGCTCATCGGCCAGTGAAATTGATGCCCCTGCGGCAGATAGGCGAGCGCGCGGGCGCGAGCGCGAGGCGGCATGGCGGTGAGATCGCCGCCGTCGAAGGTGACGCTGCCGTTGAACGCAAGCACACCGGCCATCGCGCGCGCCAGCGTGGTCTTCCCGGCGCCGTTCGGCCCGGCGAGAATTGTCAGTTCGCCAGTGTTCAGGGCCATGGTCGCATCGTCGACGATGCTGCGTCGTCCGCGGATCACGCTGACGTTTCGGGCCGAGAGGCGCGGCGCGGTGTCCGGTTTCATTGCGAGCTGTCCTCCAGCACGCGACGCTCGCGGAAGATCATCGCAAGAAAGAACGGCACGCCGATCAGCGCGGTGACCACGCCGATCTTGATTTCGACGGCGCCCGGCACAAGGCGCACCGCGATATCGGCGGCGATCAGCAGGGCTGCTCCGGCAAGCGCCGATGGCAGCAGCACGCGCGCCGGATCAGACCCGTAGAACCGCCGCACCAGATGCGGCGCGACCAGGCCGACGAACGAGATTGCGCCGGCGACCGCGACCGCGGCGCCGACGCCAAGTGCGACGCCGATCACCACCAGCACACGGGTGCGCTCGACATTGATCCCGAGCGACGCAGCCGCATCCTCGCCGAGGGTCAGGGCGCGGAACGCACCGGCGTTGAGCGCGAGAATGATCCAGCTTGCGATCATGAATGGCGAGGCCAGCCAGACATGATCCATGCTGCGGTCGCGCAGCGAGCCGAGCAGCCAGAACGCAATCTCCAGCGCGATGTAGGGGTTGGGCGCGAGATTGATGATCAGCGCAATCGCCGCGCCGGCGAGTGAGGCCAGCGCGAGGCCTGCGAGCAACGTTACCGTCAGCGATGCCCGCCGTCCCGCGATCGCGACCAGTGCGCCGACCGACAGCAACGCGCCAGCGATCCCGCCGAGCGGTACCGCCAGCGACAGCGCACCGGCGAAGCCGAATGCCATGATCGCCGCTGCTGCAGCCGCCCCCGCCTGAGGTGCGCCGAACAGCGACGGCTCCGCCAACGGATTGCGCAACAATCCCTGCAACGACGCCCCGGCGATGCCGAAGGTTGCGCCGATCAGTGCCGCCAGCAGGGTGCGGGGCAGGCGAATATCGCGCACGATGATCGAGGCCACGCCCTGATCGGAGACGAGTGAGGTAGCGACTGTGCGCAACGAGAAATGCGCCGGGCCCGTCATCAGCGACAACGCAAGCAGCGCCGTCACCAGAACGGCGAGTCCCACGGTCAGCCAGCGGCCTTGTTTGTCGACGCCCATTGCGATCCGGTATGATGGCCACGGCGCAAGGACGCTGACGCGGCGCGATGGCCGTGGCATAACAGGTCGTCATGACCAAGAAAACCTCTATCGCCGCGCTCACCGGCCTTGCCATGTTGATCGGCGTGTGCGGTTTCGCGGGCCGGTCGCAGGCGCAAGATGTGCCGAAGCATATCGTCTCGTTCAATCTCTGCGGCGACCAGCTTCTGGTGGCGCTGGCCGATCCCGGTCAGATCGCCGGTCTGTCGCCCTATGCCGCCAATGCGGCGTTGTCGGTGGTGGCGAAAGAGGCGATGAAATTTCCGCGCCTCGACTGGAACACCGAGTCGGTCGTCAATCTCGCGCCCGATCTTATTCTGGTCGGACCGAGCGATCGCCCGACGCGAGCGATACTGAGCGCGACCGGATTGCGGGTGGTCGAAGTCGGCCTGATCAGCGATCTCGCTGCGGCGCGCCAGCAGGCCCGCGAGATCGGCGCGCTGATCGGACATCCGGAGCGCGGTGAAGCGCTGGCGCACGCTCTCGAGCAGGCCGAGCAGAAACTGGCCGCGGTCGCGTTCAAGCCGCCGCGCACGGCATCCGTAGTCCAGCGCGGAGGCTGGACCGAGGGTCCGCAGAGTCTGGTGTCGGCGATGTTGACGGTCGCGGGTCTGCGGTCGCCGCCGTTTGCAGCCGCAGGTTTCGGCGGCTACGTCTCGATGGAGCAATTGCTGGTCGACGGTCCCGACATTCTGGTTCTGCAGGATCCGCCGCGTGAGGCCGCCGATCAGGGTGCATTGTTCATCACCCATCCGGCGCTGCTGGCAAAGTACGGGCCGAAGCGCAGAATCGACATGCCGTCGCGTTACGCGCTGTGTGGCGGGCCGGCACTGGTGCAGGGGCTGGATTTTCTGAGCGCCGCGATCACGGCGCTCCGTTGATCGTGCGCGGCAGCACGTCCGGCCCGCCGAAGGCGGCGACTCGACCGCGCTTCAGCATCACGATGTTGCCGGCAAGCTGCAGCATCTCGTCGGGATCGTGGCTGACATAGACCATCGGTACACTGCGTTCGTCGCGCAGCCGGATCAGGTAGGGCAGGATTTCCGCCTTGCGGCTTTCATCGAGCGAGCCGAGTGGTTCGTCGAGCAGCAGCAGGCGCGGCTTGATCAGCAATGCGCGGCCGAGAGCAACGCGCTGACGTTCGCCGCCGGACAGTTGCGCCGGCCGGCGGCGCAGCAGATGGCCGATGTCGAGCAGGCCGATCACCCGCTCGACCTGCGCCGGATCGCGCGGCAACCCATTCATGCGCCGGCCGTAGTCGAGGTTCTGGTCGACATTGAGGTGCGGAAACAGCCGCGCTTCCTGAAACACGTAACCGATTCGGCGCCGATGCGGTGGCAGATGAATCCGGGCCGCGGTGTCGTCCAGGATTTCGCCATTGACGGTGATCGTGCCGCGATCGGGCCGGATCAAGCCGGCGATCATGTTGACGAGCGTGGTTTTGCCGGCACCGGATGCGCCGAACAGGCCGGTGACGCGGCTGTCGCTCTCGAACGATACGTCAAGCGTGAAATCGCCAAGCCGTTTTGCGGCGTTCATCGACAGCATGTCATTGTCCGTGCAGACGCTGGGTGGCGCGGCGCGCGAAGACTTCCGACGCAATTAAGGCCGCGACCGCCATAACGATGGATACAATAACCAGTCGTAGCGCCGCGGGGTCGCCGTCCGGCGTCTGGATCAGTGCATAGATCGCGGACGAGATGGTCTGGGTTTCGCCGGGAATGTTGGAGACGAACGTGATGGTTGCGCCGAATTCGCCGAGAGCCTTGGCGAAGCCGAGCACCATGCCGGCGAGGATGCCGGGCAGCGCCAGCGGCAGCGTCACGGTCAGAAAAATCCGCCACGGCGCCGCACCCAGCGTGCCGGCGGCCTGTTCGAGCTTGCGGTCCACGGCCTCGATCGACAGCCGGATCGGGCGCACCAGCAGCGGAAACGACATGATCCCGCAGGCCAGCGCCGCACCGGTCCAGCGAAAGGCGAAGACGATGCCGAGATGATCGGCGAGCCACGCGCCGACCAATCCGCGGCGCCCGAAGGTCAGCAGCAGCAGATAGCCGGTGACGACCGGCGGCAACACCAGCGGCAGATGGATCAGCGCATCGACCAGCGACTTGCCCCAGAACTCACGCCGCGCGAGCAGCCATGCCACCGCGACCCCGAGCGGGGTCGCGATCAGCGTTGCAACGACGGCGACCCGCAACGAGAGCTCGATCGCCGTCCATTCCGTGGGAGATATGTCGAACACGCCTTAGGAGGTCGGTTTGATCAGGAAGGTGAAGCCATACTTCTCGAAGATTGCCTTTGCGGTTGAGGAGCGCAGGAATGCGAGATAAGCGACGGTGTCAGTGTTGGCGGTTGCAGTCGCCGCCACGGGATAGATGATCGGCGGATGCGAGCTTTCAGGAAACGCACCGACGATCTTCACACCGGGATCGACCTTGGCGTCGGTCTCATAGACAATGCCAAGGACGGCCTCGCCGCGAGACACCAGCGTCAGTGCTGCACGCACGTTTTCAGCCATCGCGAATTTCGGCTGAGCGGCTTGCCACGAGCCGAGTTTCTCGAGCGCGGCCTTGGCGTATTTTCCAACCGGCACCGAGGTGACGTCACCGGTAGCGATCTTGCCGTCGCCGGCGAGCTTCGCCAGATCGAAGCCTTGCCTGATGTCGACCTTGTCGATCATCGAATCCTTCGGCGCAATCAGAACGATCTTGTTACCGAGCAGGTTCACCCGCGTCGCCTCATTGATTGCGTTCTTCTGAATGGCGTAGTCCATCCAGGCCGTGTCGGCGGAGACGAAAACGTCGGCAGGTGCAGCCTGTTCGAGCTGCTTGGTGAGGACAGAACTGGCGGCATAACTCGCAACGATCTTCACGCCGGTTTTCGCGGTGTAGGCAGCGTTAGCTTCGTCGAGCGCATTCTTCATCGAAGCCGCGGCGAAAGCCGTAACGGTTTTGGTTTGTGCGGGTGCTTTCGCATCCTTGGCGTGAACAATGGGAAGCAGCGGCGCGAACGCCAGCGCGGTTGCAATTAAAAGACGGGCAAACAGATTCATGGCGGCGCTCCATGGCAATCCGTCGCGCTGTCGCGCGGACGGATTCCAGCTTCGAGAAATAGGACTGTCACGACAGGCGGAAGCGCCGTTCCGTCAATCCGGCAAGCTTACGGCGTGCCGGAGGGTCGTCCAAAGTCACATTAGCAGGCGCATCACCAGCGTAAAGACCCTTAAGGCGAGGCCAGAGCAACTGCTATTGGCGGCGGAGCAGACATTTCCGCGCCAGTCGCGAGTTCCGGCAGATCAGGGACCGATAGCGCAGCGCGCTCCCGCTCGATCGGCCAGTTGAACTTGTCGCAGCCGACCGGATCGGCGGCATGTGCCTGCGCGACGCTTACGATCAGTGCAGCGGCGGCGAACAGCGGTCTCATTGTCAATCGACCGCTATCATCACGTCGGACGCCTTGATGACGGCATAAACCGAGCCATTGGCATTGAGTCCGAGTTCGTCGACCGCCTCGTTGGTGATCGCGGCGGTTAGAACCTGCCCGTGGCCGACTTCGACGCGGACATGCGCGGTGGTCGCGCCCTTGGTGACGCCGATAATCTTGCCCTTGATCTGATTGCGAGCGCTGATGCGCATGTCGGTCTTCCCGTAGCAGCGCGACAAGACGCTGCGACAGGTTGCAGGTCGATAACGGGACCGCGTCCCTCGACACGCGCCGCGCTTACGGCGCGACGGAGGTCACTCTATCAGGATCGCGGGTGACTTCAAATGTGGCTCGTTATGCGCCGATCAGGGCGTCGCCGCGACCTGTTTGCAGGCGGCCGGCAGATCGGCGAGCGTCAATGGCGGCTTCGGCTTTGGCGGTTTGGGCGGCGGCTTGGGATGGAGCACGGCGTCGCTGAACCAGTAGGCGAGGTCGCCCGCGCTGCAATGCTCATGATCGTCCGGTGGCGGCTGCGGCGTGCAGCTTTCGCTGCCGGCGGGACATTTGATCCGGACGTGGAAATGATAGTTATGTCCGTACATCGGACGCACCTTGGAGAGCCAGCTCCGGTTGCCCTTGGCTTCGCGGCACAGCGCCTTCTTGATCGCGGCATTGACGAAAATACGTTCGACACGCGGCTCCTGCGCGGCGGCGCGGATCACATCGAGATGTTGCGGCGTCCACACCTTCGGATCGATATCCAGGCGATTGGCTGCGACCATGTTGACCGCGGACATCTCCTCGCGCTCGTTGCGCGACAGCAGCCGGTTCGGCATCGGTGTCAGCCAGATATCGGCGTCGAGTCCGATCTGATGGCTGGCATGCCCGGTGAGCATCGGGCCGCCGCGCGGCTGGGACATGTCGCCGATCAGGAGTCCGGGCCAGCCCGCGGTCTTGTGAACCTTCGCCGAAATCTTTTCGATCAGCGCAACCATCTCGGGGTTAGCCCAATTGCGGTTGCGCGACAGCCGCATCACCTGCCACGTCCGCCCAGTGATGGGCAGCGCCTCGCCGCCGGACAGGCAGCCCTTGGCGTAAAATCCGATCGACTGCACGCCGAGTGCGGCAGGCGTCAGCTTGCGCCCAAAGATTTCCTTGGCCGCCAGATGCGGATCGTTGGGGTGAGCGAGCGCGGGCAGCGGCTTGGGGTTGAGTGTGCCGATGGTCTGCGCCTGAGCAGCAGTCGATAGTCCGGCGGCCGTCGCCAGCAGCATCACGCCGAGAATCATGCGAGGCAGCAGCATCCGCAGCTTATAGCGCAAGGTGGCCGTGAGGACGAGCCGCGATGGCTGTGCGGCCGAATTTTACCGCGTTTTAACTGTACCGCGGATTGTTCCGCCCGACGGATCGGAAATGCCGGAATATTCCCGAGGTTGCGGTGTCAGGCGGTCTGTTTCCGCCCTGATCCGAGTACGCGGCGGGCGCCGAACACGCTTTTTTTAAGACTTGCCCGAAATACTCGCCGTGCAGAATGCAAGCGGGGCTTACGGAAGATGCCGACGGATCGGCCAACAACAAAAAGCAGAATCAGGGGTCGTGCGTCTTTTGCCGGACGAAAACTCAAGACTGCAGGGAAACTGGCGCCGAAACGGCGCAGGGTGACGACGGCCGGTGCCGCCTCGCGCCAGCATGCCGATCGTGCGCGCGTTGATATCGCCGAACTGAAACAGCGTGAGGCATCGTTCCGCCTGCTGTTTGACGGCAATCCGGTGCCGATGATGGTGTGCGCCCGCGACGACGAGCGCATCCTCAGTGTCAACGACGCGGCGCTGGTTCATTACGGTTATGCGCGGTCCGATTTCGAGACGCTGAAGCTGTCCGACATCCAGGCTTTCGAGACCGCGACGCCATGGTCCGGCGGCCAGACCGCCGACGAGCGGGCAACGCGAATCTGGAAACACATCAAGGCCGACGGCTCGCTGATCGACATGGCGATTTATGCGCGCGACCTGACATTCAACGATCAACCTGCCGTGATGCTGGCGTTGATCGATATCACCGAACGCAAGCGTGCCGAGGCGCGCCTGGCCTTCATGGCGCAGCATGACGGCCTGACCGCCTTGCCGAACCGCATCATGTTGCGCCAGCGTCTTGACGAATCCCTGGCGCTGACACGCCGCAACGGCGAGAAAGTCGCTGTGCTGTTCGTCGATCTCGACGGCTTCAAGGGGATCAACGACACGCTCGGCCATGCTGTCGGCGACAAATTGCTGAAGTGCGTCACCAAGCGGCTGCGGTCGTCGGTGCGTGAGGAAGACGCGGTCGCGCGACTCGGCTCCGACGAATTCGCCATCGTCCAGGCCGGCGCCGGCCGGCCGGAAGATGTCGCCGTGCTTGCCAAGCGGCTGATCGATGCAATCGGTGAGCCCTATATGCTCGACGGCCACACTGTTCTCAGCAGCGCCAGTATCGGAATCGCGATGGCGCCGGGCGACGGCGACGATGCCGAGAAGCTCCTCAAGAATGCCGACATGGCGTTGTCCCGCGCGAAAAGCGAGGGACATGCGACGTTCAGCTTCTTCGAAGCTGAAATGGACGCGCGGGCGCAGAGCCGCCGCCTGATCGAGATCGACCTCCGCGCCGCGATCGAGGCCGATGCGCTTGTGCCGCATTATCAGCCGCTGATCGATCTCAGGAGCGGCCGCATCACCGGTGCGGAGGCTCTGGTGCGCTGGCCACACCCGGTGCGCGGCATGATCTCGCCAGCGGAGTTCATTCCGGTGGCCGAGGAAACCGGATTGATCAACGTGATCGGCGCGCTGATGCTCCGCCGCGCCTGCACGGACGCCGCGCGATGGCCGTCCGAGGTCAGCGTCGCGGTCAATTTGTCGCCGCTTCAGTTCCGTACCGGAAATTTACTGTCGATCGCGATGGATGCGCTCCGGCAATCCGGATTGCCGCCGAACCGGCTTCAGCTTGAGATCACCGAAACCCTGCTGCTGGAAAAGAGCGATCAGGTGTTGGCGACGCTGCATGCGTTGCGTGCGCTCGGCGTGCGGATTTCGATGGACGATTTCGGCACCGGCTATTCGTCGCTCAGCTATCTGCGCAGCTTTCCCTTCGACAAGATCAAGATCGATCGTTCGTTCGTCCGCGATCTCGATTCCAATCGCGACGCGCAGGCGATCATGCGGGCGATCGTTTCGCTGGGCACCGGCCTTGGCGTCACCATCACCGCCGAAGGCGTCGAGACCGAAGCTGAACTGAGCTATTTGCGCGCCGAAGGCTGCCATGAGGGGCAGGGTTTCCTGTTCAGCCGTGCGCGGCCGAATGCCGAGATCGTCCGGTTGCTCGCCGCGCAGAATGACAGCCATGCCGTGCCGGATATTTGTCTCGCAGCCGGCTAGGTAACAGCATGATTCCTGAAAAATCGCCGCGCACCTGCGGCGGCGGCGATCATGGCGATGGTTCAATCCTGAACGACTAAATGAAATCGGACCTACTTGGTCTGGTCGTCGACGTCGGCACCCGGCGCATTCTTCCTGATCGATTCGATGGCGCTCAATGCCGAAGCCTTCTGTGCGTAGCCTTCCGATCCGAACATGCTTTCGCCATTGGGCGCCTGAAACGGAAACGGAATTCACCAGCCTTGTCCTTGTAGACCTCGAATTTGTAAGCCATCGGATTCTCCAGATTCTGGGGCGTGATGCGCTGCGCGGGACCGCCAGCGCATCAATCGTCTGTCCGGTTCCGGATTGAGTCAAGCCGGATTGATGCGGGAAGAGCGGCCATGTCGCCGAGCTCGAAGCTTCAACATCAGGGAAACTCAGATCCGGTGAGGGAAAACGGTCGATCCGGAGATCGATAGGAAGGCCAGAGGGGCGGTCGTTCTGCCTCAGCTATCCACCTTCAGCGCGGCAATGAAAGCTTCCTGCGGGATGTCGACCTTGCCGAACTGCCGCATCTTCTTCTTGCCTTCCTTCTGCTTCTCCAGAAGCTTGCGCTTGCGCGTGATGTCGCCGCCGTAGCACTTCGCGGTGACGTCCTTGCGCAGCGCGCGCACGGTCTCGCGCGCGATCACCTTCCCGCCGATCGCCGCCTGAATCGGGATCTGGAACATGTGCGGCGGGATCAGCTCCTTCATCTTCTCGACCATGGCGCGGCCGCGGCCTTCGGCGCGGGTGCGGTGGACCAGCATCGACAGTGCGTCGACCGGCTCGTTGTTGACGAGGATCTGCATCTTCACCAGATCAGCCTGGCGGTAGTCGGTGAGGTGATAGTCGAACGAGGCGTAGCCCTTCGATACCGACTTCAGGCGATCGTAGAAATCGAACACGACTTCGTTGAGCGGCAGTTCGTATTTCACCATCGCGCGGCTGCCCACATAGGTCAGCTCTTTCTGGTTGCCGCGGCGATCCTGACAGAGCTTGAGCACGCTACCGAGATAGTCATCCGGCGTCAGGATCGTTGCCTCGATCCACGGCTCGTGGATTTCCGCGATCTTCACCACGTCCGGCATGTCGATCGGATTGTGGATCTCGATTTCCTGTCCGTCGGTGAGGTGCATCTTGTAGATAACGCTCGGCGCGGTCGCGATCAGGTTGAGATTGAATTCGCGGCTCAATCGTTCCTGGATGATTTCCAGATGCAACAGGCCGAGGAAACCGCACCGGAAACCGAAGCCGAGCGCGGCCGACGTTTCCATCTCGAACGAGAAACTCGCGTCGTTGAGGCGCAGCTTGCCCATCGCGGCGCGCAGCGTTTCGAAATCGTCGGCGTCGACCGGGAACAGGCCGCAGAACACCACCGGGATCGCGGGCTTGAAGCCCGGCAGCATGTCCGTGACCGGCTTCTTGTCGTCGGTGATGGTGTCGCCGACGCGGGTGTCGGCCACTTCCTTGATCGCGGCTGTGATGAAGCCGATCTCGCCGGGGCCGAGTTCGTCGACCTGCGTCATCTTCGGCGTGAAGAAGCCGACGCGTTCGACGTCGTAAGCGGCATTGGTGCCCATCATGCGGATGCGCTGACCCTTCTTCATCACGCCGTCGACGACGCGGATCAGAACCACGACGCCGAGATAGACGTCGTACCAGGAGTCGACCAGCAGCGCTTTCAGGGTCGCGCCGCGATCGCCCTTCGGCGCTGGCAGGCGGTTGACGATGGCTTCGAGCACGTCGGGAATACCCAGACCCGTCTTCGCGGAGATCATCACCGCGTCGGATGCGTCGATACCGATCACGTCCTCGATCTGCTGGCGTACCTGCTCAGGCTCGGCGGCCGGCAGATCGACCTTGTTCAGCACCGGCACGATCTCGTGACCCGCATCGAGCGCGTGATAGACGTTGGCGAGCGTCTGCGCCTCGACACCTTGCGAGGCATCGACCACCAGCAGCGAGCCTTCGCAGGCGGCCAGCGACCGCGACACCTCATAGGCGAAGTCGACGTGGCCGGGCGTGTCCATCAGGTTGAAAATGTAGTCCTTGCCGTCCTTGGCCTTGTAGGAGAGGCGGACGGTCTGTGCCTTGATGGTGATGCCGCGCTCACGCTCGATGTCCATCGAATCGAGCACCTGCTCCTTCATCTCGCGGTCCTGCAGCCCGCCGGTGGTCTGGATCAGCCGGTCGGCGAGCGTCGATTTTCCATGGTCGATATGGGCGACGATGGAGAAATTGCGGATGTTGGAAATCGGGGTTGTAGCCATGGGCGCGAGATAGCATCGGCACCCATGATCGGCAATGGCAATGGGCCGTTCCGGGGCCGACTTCCGTCGAAATGACAGGGATTTATGTCGTCCGCGACAGCGTGGCGTGGAACGCATGTGGGCTGGCGGGGATGTGTATTGCCGGTTGCGCCTTGGGCCTGCTAGCAACGCAACCATGTCAGACACATCGACGATCGGCCCGAAGCCCCGCACCGGCCTGAAATCCCGTCAGAAGGCGCGCCTGCGCCATGTTCCGGTCACGCGGCGCGTTGCCGCATGGATCGTGGCTGCGGCCGAGGATGAGCGCACCGGCTTCAGGTTCGTGATCGGCTTCGCCTTCGTGCACGCGCTGTTGTGGACCATCATCCTGACCGCGCTGAAGGGCGCGCAGGACATCCACATGGATGTCGCCGAAGCCTACGCCTGGGGGCAGAAATTCCTGCTTGGCTACGGCAAGCATCCGCCGCTGGCCGGCTGGGTGGCCGGCGTCTGGTTCAGGGTGTTCCCGGTCACCGACTGGGCGACCTATGCGCTGGCGATGGTGGTGGTGAGTATCGGCCTCGTATTGTGCTGGCTGATCGCGGTGCGGGTGGTCGATCATCGCCGCGCGATGTTCACCGTGGCGATGCTGGCGATCTATCCGATCTTCAATATCAAGGGTTTCAAGTACAATCCCGACCTGCTGCAACTGGTCACGCTGCCGCTGGTGGTGCTGGCCTATCTCAACGCCTTCGACAAACGCACCGTGCGCGCCGGCATCTGGCTGGGTCTTGCGGGCGCCGTCGCGGTCTTGACCAAATACTGGGTGCTGACGATGATCGGCGCCGTCGGTCTTGCGGCACTGATGCATCCGCAGCGCCTTGCATTCCTGCGCTCGCCGGCGCCGTGGATCGCACTACTGACGATGGCGGTGGCGCTGACGCCGCATTTCCTGTGGCTGAAGCAGGTCGATTTCGTGCCGCTGACTTATGCCGAAGGTGTTTATGGCTCGCGGACGTTCGCCGCGTCGCTGAAACTGGTGACCAGTTACGCGCTGCATACGATCGGCCTGCTGCTGGCCGCGTTCATCGCCGCTTATGTCGCCCTGACGTGGAAGCTGCAATGGTGGAAATCGATCCGCAGCAGGGGCGTGTTCCGCGAGATCGTGGATTCTGCGAAACGGCCGTGGGTGCGTGGATCCAATCCCGGCGTCGATGGCGTACAGGCGCTGAACATCTGGCTGATCCAGGGCATCGTCGCCGTCGGGCCGCCGCTCGGCGCGCTGGTCTTCGGCATCTACATGAAGACCGACTGGGGCATCTCGCTGTTTTTCCTGACGCCGCTGGCGCTGATTGCGATTCCGGCGCTGCGCGTGACGCAGATGGCGCTGATCCGCCTGTTGCTGATCTGGGCGATCTTCACCTTCACGATGCTGCTGTTGTCGCCGATCATCGCCGCGCAGCATGTGCCCCAGCACGGCGACCGCGCAGCACCGTTCCGGCCGCGTTCGGAATTCGCGCTGCAACTGACGGAAGCCTGGCGCGCGCGCTTCAACACGCGGTGGGCGATCGTTGCCGCCACCACCGAGGCCGGCGATTCGATGACGTTCTACAGCCCGGATCATCCGCTGACATTCACGCCGGGCGAATTGTGGTCGTCGGGGCTGACATCGCTCGAGAAGGCGATGCAATCGGGATTCATCGGCATCTGCGACACCACCGATGCTCGGCTGCCGAAGTGCGAAACCTGGATGAATGAGAACGCCGCCGACGCGGAAAAACTCAACATCACGTCGCGGCGCTACTTCCACGGGAAGGCCGGACCTGCGGTACGCTGGAAGATCTGGATCAAGGCGCCGCTGCGGCCGGAGCCGGAAGAGGACTGATTATTCCTCGCCGAACTTGCTGGCGACGAGTTCTGAGATCGCGTCGATCGCGGCCTTGGCTTCGCGTCCGGTGGCCGACACGGTGATCGAGGTGCCGATGCCGGCTGCGAGCATCATCAGTCCCATGATCGAGGTGCCGCCGACGGTCTCGCCGTTGCGCGTCACCGTCATCTCGGCGTCGAACCGTTCGGCCATCTGCACGAACTTGGCGGAGGCGCGGGCATGAAGGCCGCGCTTGTTGATAATAGGAAGTTCGCGGACAACCGCGCCGGCTTGAGAAATCTGCTCGTCCGGCGGTTGGGTCATTTTCCGGCGAGAACCCGGCTGGCGATGGTGACGTATTTGCGGCCCGCTTCCTGAGCCATCGCGATCGCTTCGGGCAACGGCTTTTCGTCGCGAACCTTGGCGAGCTTGACCAGCATCGGCAGGTTGATGCCAGCTAGTACCTCGACCTGGGGGCGGCTCATACACGAGATCGCCAGGTTCGAAGGTGTGCCGCCGAACATGTCGGTGAGAATGGCAACGCCATCGCCACTGTCGACGCGCTTGACGGCTTCGATAATGTCGCTGCGACACAAATCGGCATCGTCTTCGGCGCCGATCGTGATCGACTCGATTTGCTTTTGTGGACCCATCACGTGTTCGAGAGCTGCCCTGAACTCATCGGCAAGACGCCCGTGGGTCACCAGTACTAGACCAATCATTCAAGACTCCTCGCGGGCGCTTTTGATGCACCGCACGAAAGGGCCACATGTTGACCATCCCGAGCCTCGGCGCAAGGGGGCATCTTGACGTTCGCCCCCTCGGCGTGACGGAGCTACGCTGGTCCGCTCAGTGGCTATGTTGGGTCATATATGGTTACCACTACCCTTCCAGCAATCAGCCTTATGTCGCGGGTCAGGTCTGCAGGCCGGGTTGTGTGGTCATGGCCGCCACTACCAAGGGGAGTGGGGAAGCTCCCGCAGCCACCGGAATTCGCGGCAAATCGCAGCCGGAAAGGGTGGTTTTGAGCGCTTCCGGCAGCGGCAGGCGTTCGGCGTCAGCGGCGTCGAGATCGACAACAAGTCCGACGGTCCCCTCGGGCATGAAGTCGCAGCGGCGAATCCCGAGCCCGCGAATCTCGATCAGACCCGCGAGTTCCATCACCGCATGGACGGTCAGTTGTCCGCCGGTTTTCCCCAGCCGAACGCGATCGTCACCGATCAGGACGGCCGGCGGAATCCATTGCGCGCGACCGGCGAGAATCAGATCGAACGCCAATCTGGATTTACCCGAACCGGACGGACCGCGGATCAGGACGGCGCGATCGCCGACGCGCACGGCCGAGGCATGAATGCTGGTGCCGGCGGCATCGCTCATATCGCGGGCAGCCGGACCACGAAGCGTGCGCCGGCAATTCTTGAATCGCCTTCGGCATTGGCCGGCGCGGCGCGGTTCTCGGCGCGGATGCGGCCGCCATGCGCCTCAATGATCTGCTTGGAGATTGACAGGCCGAGACCGGAGTTCTGGCCGAAGCCGTGCTGCGGCCGGTCGGTGTAGAAGCGCTCGAAAATCTTGTCGAAGGCTCCGGGCCGAATGCCGTCGCCATCGTCATCGACGACGATCTCGATTTCGGATTTCAGGCGGCGGCATGTGACACGTACCTCGCCCCCGGGTTCGGAGAACGATTGCGCGTTGGACAGCAGATTGGCGATCACTTGCCCGAGCCGTGAATCGTGACCAGGCACCGAGAACGTGTCGTTCGCCACGCCTTCGAACCGTGCTTTCACCTTTACGTCGGTGCCGTACTGGGTTTCGTTGGCGACCGATGTCAGCGTCTCAATCAGGCGGCGGATGTTGACCGGCGCCGCGTCCTGCCGCTGCAGTTCGGCATCAAGGCGGCTCGCGTCGGAAATATCGGAGATCAGCCGGTCGAGCCTGCGTACGTCGTGGGAGATGACGGCAAGCAGGCGGCCGCGGCTGTCCTCGGTCTTGGCCAGCGGCAGAGTTTCGATGGCGGAGCGCATTGAGGTCAGCGGGTTTTTCAATTCGTGCGCGACGTCGGCGGCGAACCGCTCGATGTCCTCAATGCGGTTGTAGAGCGCGCCGGTCATGTCGCGCAGCGCGCCGGACAGATGGCCGATCTCATCGCCGCGACGCGAGAAATCGGGAATCTCGACGCGGGTCTTGATGCGGCGGCGGACGCGCTCGGCACTTTCGGCGAGCCGCCGGACCGGACCGGCGATGGTCGACGCCAGCAATAGCGACAGCACGATCATGACGGCGGCCGCGATGCCGAACACCTTGAGAATGGCGAGGCGCTCCGCGGTCACCATCTGGTCGATGTCGTCGCCCTGGGTGGAAAGCATCAGCGCGCCATGCACCGCGCGGAAACGCTGCACCGGCACCGACACCGAGACGATCACCTCGCCGCGATCGTTGATGCGCACCATGCTGGCCTTGCGGCCGTTGAGGGCTTGCTGGACTTCCTCGTAGCCGTTGCCATTTTCCGGACCGAGTTCGCGATATAGCGGCAGGTCGCCGCGGTTGAGCCAGGTGCGGATCGCGATCATCGTCCGCTCGGCGATGCCGGGTTTCTCGGTTGACGGCGGCGCAAGCTCGAAGCGCAGCACGTCGCCGCGTCCGTAGAGATTGCGGCTGTCGAGGGTAAGCACGCCGTCGCGGTCGTAGATGCGCGCGCGGGTCTTGGTCGGCGAAATCAGGCGGCGCAGCACCGGCGCGACGCGCTCGGGATTGATCGGAAATTCAATGCCGGACAGCAGCTCTTCGCTCGGCCCGTAGGTTTCACCGGTCTTGAGATCGCTTAAGCGATCGGGATCGACAGTGATGGTGTTGGTCTCGACGGTGGCAGAGGCTGCGATGGCGCTGGCAATGATCTCGGCCTGAACCAGAAGGCTTTGCGCGCGAGCGTCGATCAGGCCGGCGCGGAATTGCGAGAGGTAGAGGATGCCGGTGACGAGAGCGATGAGACCGACGAGATTGAGCGAGACGATGCGCCGGGTCAGGCTCGAAAAGGTGAGGGCGGTGAAATAGCGCCAGCCGCGCTTCAGCACCTCGGCAGGACGCCATCCGCTGCGCGGTGTCGGTTCGGCGATCGTCTCGACGGCGGAGTCGGCTTCAGGAGCGATCGACGGCGCGGCGTCATCGTCGGGATGTTTTTTTCGATCCAGCTGCGTTCGATCCAGCAATCGCCGACCTGCCTGGTTGTTTCGGGTGCGGCAGTCTATCCCGGATACGCCGGCACGTCAGCGCCAGCGCAGCCGCGGCAGTGGCGCGGACTATGCTGCTTCCTTGAAGCGATAACCCACCCCGTAAAGCGTTTCGATCATCTCGAACTCGTCGTCGACCACCTTGAATTTCTTGCGCAGCCGCTTGATGTGGCTGTCGATGGTGCGATCGTCGACATAGACCTGATCGTCGTAGGCGGCGTCCATCAGCGCATTCCGGCTTTTCACCACGCCGGGGCGGGTCGCCAGCGCCTGCAGGATCAGGAATTCGGTGACGGTCAGGGTGACCGGCTCGTTCTTCCAGGTGCAGGTATGGCGCTCCGGGTCCATGCGCAGCAGCCCGCGCTCAAGCGCTTTGGCGTCCAATTCTTTCTGGACGACGGTGGGATCCTTCGGGACCGCGCGGCGCAGCACCGCCTTCACCCGCTCGACCAGCAGACGCTGGGAGAACGGCTTCCGGATAAAATCGTCGGCGCCCATCTTGAGGCCGAACAATTCGTCGATTTCCTCATCCTTCGAGGTGAGGAAGATCACCGGCAGGTCGGACTTCTGGCGCAGCCGGCGCAGCGTTTCCATGCCATCCATGCGCGGCATCTTGATATCGAGAATGGCCATGTCCGGCGGCGAGGTCTTGAAACCCTCGAGCGCGGACGCCCCATCGGTATAGGTCATGATGCGGTAGCCTTCGGCTTCCAGCGCAATCGAGACCGACGTGAGAATGTTGCGGTCGTCGTCGACCAAGGCGATTGTGGGCATGAGCCTGCTTTCCGAAACTGTGTTTTGCATGCGTGTACGGTTCAACCAAGAAGCCGTACGAAATGTGGCAACAGAAGTTCCCAGCGAGCAACGCAAGCTTGGCTGAAATGTGACCGGGTTCCCTTGACCGGATATAGGGCCGAAAACCGGTAGAAAAACCCCTCTGGCCAACAAAAGCCATAACCGTTCAAAGACTTTGAGGTTCCGTCGATGAAGCCCTCGACCACATATAAATCCGCCGACCTGACCCGATCGCTGCTGCGGCGCAGTCGGCAGGGGGCTTTAGCGACCCTGATGCCGGGGTCCGGGGACCCCTACTGTTCGCTGGTGAATGTCGCGACCGCCCCGGACGGGACGCCGCTTTTGCTGATTTCCCGGCTCGCGATCCACACCAAAAATATCCTGGCCGACCCTCGGGTGTCGCTGATGCTGGACGAGCGGGCACCCGGGGACCCGCTCGAAGGCGCTCGGATCATGCTCGCCGGGCTGGCCGTGCCGATCCCTGAGGGAGAGCTCGAAACCGCGCGCAGGCGCTATCTGGCCGCCCACCCTTCAGCTGAAACCTTTGTCGATTTTCCCGATTTTTCGTTTGTCGGACTTCGACTGCAAAATGCCCATCTGGTGGCCGGTTTTGGCAGGATCGTCGATCTGCCGGCTTCGGATTTTCTGACCGCGACCGACGGTGCCGAAAGCCTGATCGCAGCCGAACCTGAAATCGTTGCCCATATGAATGCCGATCATTTGGGCACGATGAATCTTTATGCGACGGTGCTTCTCTGTGCCGAATCCGACGACTGGCGATGCACCGGCTGCGATCCGGACGGTCTCGATATGCAGGCCGGATCGCGCACCTTGCGGCTAGCGTTTCCGGCGCGGATTCAAACGCCTGCTGCGCTGCGGCAAACTCTGAAGGAGATGGCGGACCGCGCTCGCGCAAGCCAGCGGTGATGTCTGCAACATCATCGCTGCGGCATCTGATACCGCATAAACCAAATTTTGCCCGATCAGCTTGGCAAGTTCTTAATACGACACTAAGACATCGCCGTATCGAGGCTGGGACGTTATAGTTCTGGCACCCTGTAGCGGGCTGCGCGTTCTCGGCTTATCGCGTTTCACCGGCCGCAGATTTCTGGGAGGAGCCCTTCGTGAAAGAGACTGGCGTACGTAACGGTGCCTTCGGTGCCGACAAATTCGGTTTAAAAAAACTCGGTGGGGTAAACTGGAATCTGGGCACGGCGCCGCTTTATGAATACGCCCTCCGCGCCAACGAAGCGGAGCTCACGGCTGATGGCGCGCTCTGCGCCGAGACTGGTGTTTTCACGGGCCGTAGCCCGAAGGACAAGTTCACTGTCCGCGACGCCAACACCGACAAGACCATGTGGTGGGACGGCAACCAGTCGATCACCCCGGAGCAGTTCGAAGCGATCTATCAGGACTTTCTCAAGCATGCCGAAGGCATGACGCTGTTCGCGCAGGACCTTTACGGCGGCGCCGATCCGAAATTTCACATCAAGGTTCGCGTTTTCACCGAACTCGCCTGGCACTCCCTTTTCATTCGCACGCTGTTGCGCCGTCCGGAGATGGCCGAGCTCGCAAGCTTCGTGCCGGAATTGACCATTATTGACCTGCCGAGCTTCCGCGCCGACCCGAAGCGTCACGGCGTGCGGTCCGAGAACGTTGTCGCCATCGACTTCACCCGCAAGATCGTTCTGATCGGCGGCAGCCAGTACGCCGGCGAAATGAAGAAGTCGGTCTTCACCACGCTGAACTACTATCTGCCTGCTCAGGGCGTGATGCCGATGCATTGCTCGGCCAACGTTGGTCCTGACGGCGACAGCGCAATCTTCTTCGGCCTGTCGGGCACCGGAAAGACCACGCTGTCCGCCGATCCTAACCGCACGCTGATCGGCGACGACGAACATGGCTGGGGTCCGGACGGCGTCTTCAATTTCGAAGGCGGCTGTTACGCCAAGACCATCAAGCTGTCTCGCGAGGCGGAGCCTGCGATTTACGACGCCAGCATGCGCTTCGGTGCGGTGCTCGAGAACGTGGTGCTCGATCCGGTCACCCGCCAGCCCGATTTCGACGACGGTTCGAAGACCGAGAACACCCGGTCCGCTTATCCGCTGGAATCGATTCCGAATGCCTCGCGCACCGGCCGCGCCGGTCAGCCGAAGAATCTGGTGATGCTCGCTGCGGATGCGTTCGGCGTGCTGCCGCCGATCGCCAAGCTGTCGCCTGCGCAGGCGATGTATCACTTCCTGTCTGGCTATACCGCGAAGGTCGCGGGTACTGAGCGTGGTCTCGGCAACGAACCGCAGCCGGAATTTTCGGCCTGCTTCGGCTCGCCGTTCCTGCCGCGCGATCCTGCCGAATACGGCAACATGCTCCGTGAACTCGTTGCCAAGCACAACGTCGATTGCTGGCTGGTGAACACCGGCTGGACCGGCGGCAAGTACGGCACCGGCAGCCGCATGCCGATCAAGGTGACCCGTGCGCTGCTCACCGCCGCGCTCAACGGTTCGCTGCGCAACGCCACGTTCCGCACCGACAAGTATTTCGGTTTCGCGGTGCCGACCGCGCTGGAAGGCGTGCCGTCAGAGATCCTTGATCCGGTCAACACCTGGAAGGACAAGGCCGAGTTCGACAAGACCGCGCGTAATCTCGTTGGCATGTTCCAGAAGAATTTCGCCAAGTTCGAGAAGCAGGTCGACGCTGAAGTTCGCGCCGCCGCACCCGAGGTCAAGCTCGCGGCCGAGTGATTTCTTCAAAATATCTAAAACAAAAGGGCGATCCCTCAGGATCGCCCTTTTTTGTTGCGCACGCCAGTGTGCTGGTTGCGATGCTCCGCCGGCACTCAGCATTGTCGTGGCCAAAAAGAAAACGGCCCGGCAGCCTGGAAGCATACTCCTAGATCAGATGACTATGAATCCCCCGAAGACAAGGCGATGAGGTTGCAGGCTGAGGCGTTCAGCGCGGAATAAATAGATAGCTATTCACCGGGAAAGAGCGCACCGTCGCCCCATGTTCGATTATGGCGCTGAAGCAGAACTGTTTCCGAAGCGCCCCGGACTGAACGTTCGCAGAAAAATGGGATACCGGCGCTTTTCCCATGCCGCGGACGCGGTTCAGTTTGCAATCGAGACGCTTTCACCCGCATTGCTCGACGGTGCCTGTCTCGAGGTGAAGGAAGAACGGTTCAACGGCCGGGAAATCCGCTTGCTCTACGATGACACCCGGTTTCCTTTGCAAAGGAGCCCAGGCAAATGACAACTCGATCACGCCGGGAAATGGTGGTGTTCAACCATCCGTTCCGCATCAAGGGTATCGATCGCTCGCTCGCCGCCGGTTCTTATGAAGTCGTCACCGATGAGGAACTGATTGAAGGACTGTCGTTTCCCTGCTTTCGGCGCGTCGCAACCATGATCATGGTGCCGGCTGCCCCTCCGCATGGAAAGACGACGGAGATGATCTCGATCGCCTCGTTCGATCTGGCTGAAGCGCAGCGTATCGACGCAGGCGCGCAGCGGTGAGCGATCGCCCCGTCGATCTCGACAAGCATCGCGGCATGGCGGCGCAAAAGGCGACTGACATTCGACGTGTGGTGGCGGATGTCGAAGCGAATGCCAGAACGCTTCGGGAGCGCACATCCGAACTCGAAACCCAATTGGTGGCGGTGCCCGCAACCTCATGGCCGGAAGCCGCGGCAAAGGCCCGCTACGTTCTCAATCTTTATGTCGATACCCTCGGCAACCAGGATTCCCGGCACCGGGAACTGGTCGCCGCCGTTCTCGCCGATTTCGACCGGCTGTCCGTGGAGAACTGAAAACGTTCTCGACAAGTGAACCGAGACGCGACGCGCCGCATTCCGCCGCGCGCGGGTTTCATCCAAGGAAACAAGATGCAAAATCTTTCGCCGCGCCACGTCAAGACCGAGGAATCCCTTCGCCTCGGTGTCCAGTCGGGCTGGTACAGCACCAAGGTCAGCGGTACCTTCGTCACCGGCCCGCATGAAAGTGAAGGCGACTGCCTCAAGAAAATTGCGGAACTGAACCCTGCACCGGCGAAACGCAAGTTCTGAGCGCGAGGTCGGATTTGATGGAAAGGATCGTTGTCATGGCGCTCGCTCAGGGCGATTTCAAAGCCTACGATTCCGACCGGGGTGTCGTGCTGTTCACGATGAAAAACGGCGATGCCGAGGTGCCCTGCGCGATCAGCACCACGGCGATGGACGATCTCGATGGCGCGGCCAAGGCCAAAAGCAGCCAGCGTGAGGCGCAGTTCATGCGGTTGCGCCAGCGCATTGAGGAATGTGCGACGCGAAAATTCCGCGATGTCGAATTCGAGGGCAAGCCTCCGGGGATCATCCTGCGCAGCATCGATTTCCGGAGCTAACAAAGCCCCTTTCAGATGTAGACGCGAACACGCAAAGGGCAGCCTCATTGGCCGCCCTTTTGGTTTTGAGATGCGCGCTTACGCCTTGAAGTAGCAGACCTGCGTCGTGGTCGCGAGCAGGCGGCCGCTTGGCGCCCAGAGCTGCCCGATCTGATCGCTGTAATTCTTGTGAAAGATGTTGGCATCGGCGACGCCGAGTACGGTGGTGGTGTCTTCCGCCGCGAGGTCGGTCGCGTCGGCATGGAAAGCGGTGGTGAGTGACACCGTGCCGATCGGCACGATTACGCCAAGCACATGGAAGATGCGGGCGAAGAATGTGTCGGACATCGACAGCAGCGACAGGAAATCGACCGGTCGCGGCGTGGCGTCACTCAGCCACATCTTGGAAAACGCGCTTGCCGGAATTTCGCGACGCGTCCCCCCATTGTAATCCGGCGTGCCTTCGACGAAACGGAATTGATACTGCTGCGTCCAGTTGGCGATACCCGCGTTGGGCAGTGGAGCGATCTGCCCCGCGAGCGGCGCGGCCGGCATGGCCGTCTGTTGATGTGACCATGACTCGCGGCGGGTGGCGAACACGGCAGTCGCGAAGGCCACTACACCGTTATCCTCCTGGGCCAGTTCGGCCATCCAGTGCTGGCTTGAGCGGTTCGCCCGGAGGAGGCGGACATTGACTTGAAATTCTGCTCGCGCCAACGGCGCACAGAAATTTACCGTCACCGTCAGGGGATCGCCCGCACGGTCCGGGTGCTCGATCATCGCGCGCAGGAGCGTCGCGCCGGTCGCGCCGCCGAACGGGCCGACGAAGGCCCAGTAGTCTTCGCTGGCGGTGCCGTGTAGGCGGCCATCGATTGTCGTGGTTTTGGTGGCGCGGTCGAACGGATGGACGCTGTCGCCCGGCGTTTTCTCAAGCATGATTGGCTCCCGGTTGCGCTCACTTATCGCGAGATCGTCGCCGAATTCAATGACGCGCGACGTAAGGACGGTCATGCGCCGCCTGACGCGCAGTCGCGCCGTTTCCTTTGCTGGGTCGGATTCTGCGCTGAAAATACCGCTCGACGTTCAGGCCGGGAAAAGCCGCACCGACTGGTCGAAGCCTTTGAGGGCGTAGTCCTTGCCGTCAGCGGCGACGAGGTCACCGGCGCGGTCGCGAACGGCGCCCGTCACCAGAATTTCGCCGCTCTTGGCTGCGGCCTGCGCTCGAGCGGCGCGGTTCACGACGGTGCCGATCGCCGTCAGATCGCGATGGGTATGACCGAACTCGCCGAAATTGGTTTCACCGCTATCGATGCCAATGCCGATTCCGACGCCGGCGTAGTCCGCGCCGATCGTCTCGGTCAGCTGATCGTGCCGATCGCGGAAGCGTGTCTGGATTTCGCGCGCCGCAAGTAACGCCTGCGTCGCATGGTCGGGCTGCTTCACCGGAAAAAATTGAAAATGGCGAGAACAGCATCGCCGATCGTCTTGTTCAGCAGGCCGTCATAACGCCAGATCGCGGTCGAACAGTCGTCGTAGAAGGCATCGAGCAGCGACATCATCCGGGTGCTGTCGACGTGCTGCGTCAACGCGGTGTAGCCGCGCAGATCGGCGAACATCACCGTGGCGTCGATGGTGACGGCGCGCGCCTTCATCACCTTGGTAAATGCCATTTCGCAAATGGTGCAGGTGTTCGGATTCATTCGGCTCGGTCGAATGCCGAACATGCGCAAGGGCACGGAGAACGGACCGCGCAACGGCACTGGCAGATGCAATTGCTGCCAGCAGCCGATGCAGATGGTGGCAGGCTCCGGGGTCACGGTGCAGCCCTCGCGGTGGCCCCGCCAAAGCTACTCCCGTTCGCGCAATGCCGATACCAACCAATGGAGGTATGACGTCGACGGTCGATCGACTCCGGCAGGGCGAATCCGCACGCTCCTGCCGTCATCACGACAGGCTGGATCATTCCAGCGTAATATTCGCGGTCTTGATCACCTTGGCCCATTTGTCTGCTTCGCTGCGGATATAGGCTGCCATCTCGTCCGGTGTGCTTTGCAGTGGATCGATTCCGGCTGCGAGCAGCTTCTTTTTGATTTCCTCGTCGTTCGCCGCCTTCAGATAGGCGTCACGCAGTTTGGCGACGACCGCAGGGGGCGTCTTCTTCGGTGCGACGAAGCCCTGCCACGCCCACGCCTCGAAGCCGGGCACCACGGCCGACACCGGCGGCACGCCAGGCAGGCCGTAGAATTCGCCGGGGGAGGCGACCGCGATCGCCTTGATGCCCTTCAGTGAAAGTTGCGCCCGCGCGCTGGCGAAATCGACGAACATCATGCCGATCTGGCCACTGGCGAGATCCTGCAATGCCGGGCCAGCGCCCTTGTAGGGGACGTGGTTGATCTTGATGCCGGCGGCTTGCGCGAGCAATTCAGCGGCGAGATGAAACGGCGAACCGACGCCGGCGCTGGCGTAATCGATCGCGCCCGGCGCTTTCTTCGCAGCGTCGATCAGTTCCTTGACCGAGCCGACGTTGAGCTTGTCGGTGTTGACCAGCAGCACGATGGCGAAACGGCCTGTCAGCGAGATCGGCGTGAAGTCTGACGTTGTAGGACAGTTTCCTGTAGAGGCTGCGGTTCGAGGCATAGGTCGAAGTATCGCCGAGCAGGAAGGTGTAGCCATCAGGCTCGGCGTGGGCGACGACGTCGGCGCCGATATTGGTGCCGGCACCCGGCCGGTTCTCGACCACGATCTGCTGGCCGAGCGTTTTCGACATCGATGCGCCCGCGAGACGAGCGAAGAAGTCAGTGCCGCCGCCGGCGGCGTAAGGCACCACGAGCCGCACCGGCTTGGTCGGATAGGCATCGTCGGCGATAGCACCTCGTGTGACGAGCGCGGTGGCCGTGCCCAGCGTAGCGGCGAGAAACGAGCGACGATCAAATGACATGGAAAATCTCCCTGTGCCGCCAGTCGTCGCCGGCGGCTTTATCGCGGCGCATTGCGCGCCACAGATTGAATTGCGCAGAGGCTAGCAAGTTGGTGTGCAACCGAGAAGCTGGCTGTCCAGCCAAGATCGATCAGGAGTTGGACGTGGGCGTTCGATGTAATTTTCTTGTCATCAGAACAAATAAAGAACATATTAGTAAGTCTTTGATATATCGTCATGATTCGAGCCGTTGCGGCCCCATATCTAGGGCCTGTCCATTGAGTTGAGGACTACATGTCCACTATTGCCTTCGATCAGTGCGCACTGACGCGCATCGCCGATTTCGCCCGCACCCTGTCGCGGTTGCATCAAACCGCGCGTCGTCGCGCCGTCGATGACGATCAGTTCGACCGCGCCTTCAACGCCGTGTGCATGTCGATCTGGGGCTACACCACCGACGATTTCTGCGACGGCATGTTCTCCGTCGCGGATCACGAATTTCTCGACACCCTCGACGAGGCGCGGGCGCGGATCTTCGCCGCCGAGCAGGGATACGATCTGGTCGACGACGACGGCATTCTCACTGACTGGTGGGGCTTCTGCTGGATGATCCTGGCCGAAAAGCGCGGCCTGCTGACATCGGAGAACAAGGCGATCGCGCGCATGGAGATGGAGGAGCGGTATCTCGCCGCGCCGAATGTGATCGGCGTCATCGTCGGTCGGTGACGGATTATTCCCGGACGGTTCGCATTTTTTTGATGGCGGCGCGGGTCTCGCCTGCGCCCAACGCATCGGGAATCCGCTTGTCGGCAACCGCATCTGCTGTACCTTTCCTCCCGAACCGGAACGGGAGCGCAACGTTGCGCCGGGATTCCGGCAGGGAGTGAACAGCAGGAGCAGGGCATGAAGCCTTTTCGCGTCACGGCGGCGATCGTTGGTGCCATCACACTTGCATGCAGTGCGGCGTGGGCTGCTGATTATCCGGCACCCAAGACCGGCGACTGGATCGCCAAGGATTTCAAATTCCATACCGGCGAGGTGATGCCGGAACTGCGGCTGCACTACACGACGGTGGGTGAACCATCCGGCCAGCCGGTGGTGGTGCTGCATGGCTCGGGCGGCTCTGCTGCCAGCATGTTGACGCCGGCTTTCGCCGGTGAACTGTATGGCCCCGGCCAGCCGCTCGACGCCACGAAATACTACATCATCATTCCAGATGCGATCGGCCACGGCAAATCGTTGAAGCCGTCCGACGGGCTGCGAACGAAATTTCCGCAGTACAACTACGACGACATGGTTGATGCCCAGTATCTGCTGCTCACCGAAGGGCTTGGCATCAAGCATGTTCGCATGATCATCGGCAATTCGATGGGCGGGATGCAGACGTGGATTCACGGCGAGAAGCATCCGGACTTTATGGACATTCTGGTGCCGATGGCCTCGCAGCCGACTGCGATGGCAAGCCGCAACTGGATGCTGCGGCGGATGATGCTGGAAACCATCCGCAGCGATCCGGACTACAAGGACGGCAATTATACCACGCAGCCGCGCTCGCTGAAAATTGCCAACGTGTTCTTCGGCCTCGCCACCAGCGGCGGCTCGCTTGCCTACCAGAAGCTGGCGCCGACCGCCGAGAAGGCCGACAAACTGGTCGACGATCGTCTGGCCCTGCCGATCAAGGCCGACACCAACGACTATCTGTATCAATGGGGATCGTCGCGCGACTATGACGCCTCGCCGAATCTCGAACGCATCGCAGCAACGCTGCTGGCGATCAATGCCGCTGACGACGAGCGTAATCCGCCGGAGACCGGCATCATGGAGCGCGAGCTCAAACGGGTGAAGAACGGCAAGCTCTATCTCATTCCGGCGAGCGAAAGCACGCGCGGCCACGGCACCACGGCGCAGGCAAAATTTTACAAGCAGCAACTGAAAGAGGTGCTGGATACGGCGCGCAACGCGCGATGTAGCGCGCACCGGCACGACGCGCACTATCAATCGATGGCGGCGCGTTTTTCGTTCGGAGAGATGATTCTCGGTGCGGCGGTTGGCGGCGGCAGTGTGGCTTCGCCAAGCGCGCCGGTGGTCTCGGGCGCCGTTGCCTCAAGATCGTCGGGAATGGTTGCGCTGACCGGCGCGACCTTCATCTCGCCCAGCCGCGCGCGGATGTCGGCCGTCAGCCCGGGATAGTCGTTGACCGGGGTGAACTCCGCAGTCCGATCATTGCCGATATGGACCCCGGTATAGGCAACGAGTCCGCTGGTGGTCGCCACGATGTCGCCGGGGCGAAGCGTGGTGTCGAGCGACAGATCGACCGGCGCAAGCCCGGCTGGGTCGCGGCCGTTGCAGGTACAGTCGGCTTTCAACGCCTTGCGGTAGGCAAAGGCGTTGGCCATGTCGGGATAGCGCTCGCCTGCGGTGGTCACCGCGCGCTCGATGGTCGAGCCTGAAAAGACCTTGGTGCCACTGGCCGGGCAAAACGCCTGGCAAGTCTGGGCCGCACTGGCGCCGCGTACCGTGATCGGAAAATAGCGGCCATCGCAGGTGCGCACGCAATACACCGCATAGCGTCCGCCATTCGCAACCGGTGGTGCTGTCGGCGCGACGGAGGGGTCGGCGAAGGCGTTGGCGACGGGTGGTGCGTTTTGGGCGGGCTGGGTTCCGCCAAACAGAAAATCGAGGAATCCGGCGGCCGCCGCTTGGGGGGCAAGCGCCAAAGGCACGGTCAGCATGAATGCGAGGACGAGCGCGATGCGGCGCCGCATCGGCGATTGGCGCAACTCCTGACGCAACACGGACCCACCCCACGCAACGGACGCAACGCGTACATTCGCCAGAGTTCTCAGCGACTCCGGCAATACGGTGACCTTAGTGCGGGATGGTAAACGCGCGGTTAGGATACGGCCATGACGAGAAGGTGCGGCGCATGTTTGCTAGCCGCGGAGTGACTAGCGCGCTTCGCGCGCCTTGACCATTGTCTGAAGCGTCAGGTTTACCGGCGTTGGAATTTTGAGCTCCGCGCCCTGGCGTACGACATAGCCATTGAGGTGCTCGATCTCGCTCGGCCGGCCACGCGCGAGGTCCTGCGCGGTCGAGGAATACTGATTCGGCATCGTGGCGGCGAGTCCCAATACCGTGTCCGTGATGTTCGCGGGAAGCGGAATCCCCAATGTGCGGGCAACGATGGTGCACTCGTTCACGGCGGCCCGCATCACCTCGGAGACGCCCGGCACCTCGAGCAGAGGACCGTAGGGAAGCTCCGCGACCGCCGACAGGGCGTTGTAAGCGCAGTTAGTCGTGAGCTTCACCCAGAGTTCATTGACGACGTGTGCCGAAACCGTGGTTGGGATCGCGGCGTCGGAAAACTGCTTGGCGATGTCCGCGCTTGCGGGCGACGCGCCGATGATCAGTTCGCCCCGTCCGTGATGCCTGACATGGCCGGGGGCTGTCATCTCGACGGCGACATAGACGGCCGCGGGAACGGCAACGGCCTTAATGAGAGGCTGTAAACGTTCGGCATTGTCGACGCCGTTCTGCAAGCACAGCACGGTTGCGCCCGGCTTGAGGTGAGGGGCGATGGATTGTCCGGCGGATTCGGTGTCGGTCGATTTCACGCAGAACAGCACCACTTCCGCGCCTGTCACGCCCGCCGCTTCTGTGGTCGCCAGCGCTGGAATGTGCTCTCGCGTGCCGCCGCTTTCGAAGATCAGGCCATGCTGCGTGATGGCGTCGACATGCGCCGGCCGCGCGATCAAGGTGACTTCGTGACCGGCACGGGCGAGGCGCGCGCCGAAATAACATCCGACAGCGCCCGCACCCATGACGGCGATCTTCATGTGTGCGACCCCTCAGAAGAACAGGAAAGTCGCCAGAATGAAGGTCGGGATCAGCACCAGCCCCGACCACACCATGTAGCCGAAGAAGCTCGGCATCTTCACGCCGGCCTGCCGTGCGATGGCGTAGACCATGAAGTTCGGCGCGTTGCCGATATAGGTGTTGGCGCCCATGAACACCGCGCCCGACGAGATCGCCGCCAGCGTCGCTGCCTGCACTGTCATCAGCACCTGCGGATCACCGCCGGCAAGCTGGAAGAACACCAGATAGGTCGGCGCGTTGTCGAGGAAGGACGACAGGCCGCCCGAGAGCCAGAAATAAGCCGCTGCATTGTTGCTGCCGTCGGGGTTGGTCACCAGCGCGAGCAATGGCGCGAACGGGCCGTGCGTGCCCGCCTGCAGCATCGCCATCACCGGCACGATGCAGATGAAAATGCCAGCGAACAGGATCGCCACTTCCTGGATCGGTCCCCAGCTGAATCCGTTGGCGTCGCGGTCCTTCTTCGGCGTCAATGCAACCGACGCCATGGCGCTGATGACGAAGATCGCGTCGCGCAGCAGGTCTTGCAGCTGCAACTCCGCGCCGGCGATCGTGAACGAAATACCCGGCTTCCATCGCGCGCTCATCAGGATCGCAGCGATAACAACCGCGAGCAGAATGAAGTTGATCTTGCCGTGAATCTTTAGCGGTGAGTCAGGCGTCGGATCCTTCGGATATCCATGGACGCGATCAAGCCGGTGGCAATAGAGGTCGATTGCAGTGAACACCGCGAGCACGATGGCGGCAACCGTCAGCGTTTCCAGCCACAGGTGCTGCGTGGTCCAGAAGAAGTCGACGCCCTTGAGGAAGCCGATGAACAGCGGCGGGTCGCCGAGCGGCGACAATGACCCGCCGATATTGGCGACAAGGAAGATAAAGAACACCACGACATGCGCGTTGCGGCGCCGGTCGTCGTTGGCGCGGATCAGCGGCCGGATCAGGATCATCGCGGCGCCGGTGGTGCCGACGATGCTGGCGAGCACTGTTCCGACTGCGAGCAGCACCGTGTTGGTGAACACGCTGTTGTGCAGGTTGCCTTCGACATAGATGCCGCCGGCGATGGTGAACAGCGCCAGCAGCAGCAGGATGAAAGGCATGTATTCAAGCAGCGCGGTGTGCGCGAGTGCGGTGGTGGCAGTGTGCAGATCGATGCTCGCGAACAACGGCAGCACGATCAGCGCCGCCCAGACGGCGGTGAATTTACCGAAATGATGCTCCCAGACATGCGGGTAGAACACCGGGCCGGTCGCGATACAGAGCAGAATACCGACGAATGGCAGCGCCCACAGCATCGACAGCTCGCCGCCGTCGAGCCCCTCCGCGGCGAAGGCCGGAGCCGGAACAATCAAGGCAATAAGCGCCAGCGTGGCTGCGAGCAATATCGGCGCGCGGCATCGCGCCGCATAAGAAAGACCCGTCATCAATTGTCCCCGGTGGTCGCACATTGCAATCGGATTTCGGCTCGGATTTCGGCAATGATCGGTGCCAAGATCGTGCGCTGTGTCAACCCCCGGAATAGTCGCACAATCAGGAGCGGAGGAATTCCCCGGCCTTGTAGAGCGAGCGGAACGGTATTTTTGCCGCTGCGAACGTCTCCGCCGCGCCCTCGTCGCGGTCGACCATGGTGAACACCAGCGCGACCTCGCCGCCGGCATCGCGCACGGCGTCCACCGCCTTGATGGCGGAGCCGCCGGTGGTGGTGACGTCCTCGACGATGACGATACGCTTGCCCGCGAGTGTCTCGCCCTTGGCAAGTCCTTCGACCGCAAGCCGCGCGCCATGTTCCTTGGGTTTCTTGCGGACGAAGAATGCCGCGATCGGCGCGCCCCTCATCCACGACAGTTGCGCGATCGCGCCGGCCAACGGTACCGCACCCATTTCCAGCCCGCCGATATAGTCGATGCTGTCGCCCTTCAGTGCGTCGAGCGACAGCTCCGCGAGCAGCGCCGCGCCTTCTGGGTCGAGCATGGTCGGCTTGAGGTTGAAGTAAAAATCGCTCTTGCGTCCGGAGGCGAGGGTGATCTCGCCGCGTCCGAACGAGCGCGTGCGGATGATCTCGGCGAGACGAGCGCGGGAGGCGGGGTTGGACACGGGCAATCTCTTCGGTGCGGGGAATTTGGCGGAATTTAGCGCCCGCGGCGTGGACATTCCAGAGCCGATCGCGCACCGTCAACAGCGCAAGACCAATATAGGGAATGGGAATGACGATCGAACTTCACACCTGGAATACGCCCAACGGTCGCAAGATCAGTGTCGCTCTGGAAGAAATGGGACTGCCCTACACGGTGCATCCCGTGAATATTTCCAAGGACGAGCAATTCAAGCCGGACTTCCTCAGGATCAGCCCGAACAACAAGATTCCTGCCATCGTCGACCCGGACGGGCCGCATGGCAAGCCGGTCAGCATTTTTGAATCCGGCGCGATCCTGCTCTATCTCGGCGAGAAGACCGGCAAGTTCCTGCCGAAGGATTTCGGCGAGCGAATTCCGGTGTGGGAATGGCTGATGTGGCAGATGGGTGGCTTCGGTCCGATGCCGGGCCAGGTGCACCATTTCATCGCGCTGGAGAACGAGCAGGACCGCCGCTATGGCCTCGCGCGTTACTCCAAGGAGACGCGGCGGCTCTACGGTGTGCTCGATCGCCGGTTGAAAGATCGCGAATTCGTTGCGGATAAATTGTCGGTCGCGGACTTCGCCATTCTCGGCTGGGCATGGCGGCACGAGCGCCACAAGGTGCCGCTTGCTGATTTCCCCAATGTCGAACGCTGGTACGCCAACCTGATGGCGCGGCCGGGGGTGAAGCGGGGATTCGACGTGAAGCTGGGGTGATCCTGCGGCGTGCTTTTCGTCACGCTGCAATCAAGGCTGAGGCCGGGACGGGATGACCAAGCCACGTTGCACGGCCGGTCGCGCGAGGCAGCGGTCCAGCCAGACCGGCACGTGCTTCAGGTTGTCGAATTCGACCAGTTCGCGGGCCTCGTAGAAGCCGATCAGGTTGCGCACCCAGCCGAGCATTGAAATATCGGCGATGGTGTAGCCGTCGCCCATGATCCATTGACGGCCGTCGAGCCGCCGATCGATCACGCCGAGCAGGCGCTTCGACTCGCTCACGTAGCGCTGAAGCGGGCGCTTGTCCGCGTATTCCTTGCCCGCGAACTTGTTGAAAAATCCAACCTGCCCGAACATCGGACCGACGCCGCCGATCTGAAAATGGACCCACTGAATGGTCTCGATCCTGCGCGCGGAGTGGGGCGGAATGAACTTGCCGGTCTTGCCGGCAAGGTAGTCGAGGATAGCTCCCGATTCGAAGAGTCCGAGCGGCCTTCCGCCGGGACCGTCGGGGTCGAGGATCGCCGGAATCTTTCCATTCGGATTGAGCGACAGGAATTCGGGCGTCTGCTGGTCGTTCTTTCCGAAATCGACCAGATGCGCCTCATACGGCAGTCCGATTTCCTCGAGCATGATCGAGACTTTCACGCCATTCGGTGTCGGCAGCGAGTAGAGTTGCAGCCGGTCGGAATGTTTCGGCGGCCAGCGTTTGGTAATTGGAAATGCGGAGAGGTCAGGCATGTGGGCGATGTGCTCCCGCTATAGCGTTTTCGAGCGAGGTGGATACCGGTTCGCATAAAGAAACGCGTCAAGGACTCCAGGCGCGTCTCGAAGGACTAAGCCGATTTGAGATAATCTAGTGCGCCTCGTCCCAATTGCTGGCGGCGCGGGCATCGACATGCAGCGGCACTGACATGGCGACCGCCGGGAACGGCGCGTCCTCCATCACCTTCTGAATCACCGGCAAGGTTCTCTCGACTTCCTTGTCGGGCACCTCGAAGATCAGTTCGTCATGAACTTGCAGCAGCATCTGCGCCGATAGCGTTTTCTCGGCGAGCGCGTCATCTATCCGGATCATGGCGCGGCGGATGATGTCTGCGGCAGTGCCCTGCAGCCGCGCATTGATTGCGGCGCGCTCGTTAAAGGCACGGATCGATGCATTGCTTGCCTTGATGTCCGGGTAATGACATTTGCGGCCGAACAGCGTCTCGACATAGCCATGCTCGCGGCAGAAGTCGCGCGTCGCATCCATGTAGGCGCGGATGCCGGGGAATCGCTCAAAATACTTCTTGATGTAGGCGCCGGCTTCCTCGCGAGGAATGCCGAGCTGGTTGGCGAGGCCGAACGCCGAGATGCCGTAGATGATGCCAAAATTGATCGCCTTGGCGCGGCGGCGGATTTCAGCCGGCATATCCTTTATCGGCACGCCGAACATTTCGGAAGCGGTCATCGCATGAATGTCGAGGCCGTCCTTGAACGCCTGCTTCAGTGTCGGAATGTCGGCGATCTCGGCGAGCAGCCGCAATTCGATCTGAGAGTAATCCGCTGATACCAGTTTGTGACCGGGCGTCGCGACGAAAGCCTTGCGGATCTTGCGGCCTTCCTCGTTGCGCACCGGAATGTTTTGCAGGTTCGGTTCGTTCGACGACAGGCGGCCGGTCGTCGTCGCCGCCAGCGCGTAGGTGGTGTGAATGCGGTGAGTCTGCGGATGGACATAGGCCGGCAGCGCGTCTGTGTAAGTCGATTTCAGCTTCGACACCTGCCGCCAGTCGAGAATTTTGCGCGGGAATACGTGGCCTTCGTCGGCGAGGTCTTCAAGGATTGATGCCGATGTCGACCACGCGCCGGTCTTGGTTTTCTGTCCACCGGGCAGACCCATTTTTCCGAAAATGATGTCGCCGAGCTGCTTCGGGCTGCCCGGGTTGACCGGCTCGCCGGCGAGTTCCTGAATTTCCGCTTCGAGGCGAGCGGCAGTCTGGGCGAATTCGCCCGACAGCCGCGACAGCACCTGGCGGTCGATGGTGATGCCACGCCGCTCCATCTGCACCAGCACCGGCACCAGCGGCCGCTCCAGCGTTTCGTAGACGGTGTTCATCCGTTCGGCGATCAGGCGCGCCTTCAGCACCAGCCAGGCCCGCAGAATGACGTCGGCGCTCTCGGCTGCGTATTCGGTCGCGCGTTCGAGCGTAACCTGATCCAGCGAAATCCTGTTCTTGCCGGTGCCGGTCACGTCGGCCGTGGCGATCATCGTGTGACCAAGCAAGCGCTCGGCCAGCGTATTGAGGCCGTGGCCGCTGCGCCCGGCATCAAGCACGTATGACATCAGCTCGACATCGTCGATGGTGCGCACCGTCACGCCATGCTGGGCAAGCAGCACGGTGTTGAACTTGATGTTGAAGCCGGATTTAAGCACGGCCTCGGTTTCGAACAGTGCGCGCAACGCGTCGAACACCTTCGTCGCCTCGATCTGGCCGTCGGCGAGCCCGCCGGAGAACAGATCGGAATCGCCGGCTTTCTTGTGGCCGATCGGGATGTAGCAAGCCTCGTTGGGCCGAAGCGCCAGCGCCACGCCGCAGATGTCCGCCTGCATCGGATCGTCCGATGTCGCCTTCACGTCGATCGCGACATGGCCGAGGTCGTGGGCGCGCGCGATCCAGACCTTGAGGTCGTCATGGGTGCGGATGATGACGTATTTGCTGCGATCGAGCGGTACCTTGAGCGCGCTCGCTGCACGGGCTTCCGCGAGGGCTTTGGGCGTGAGGGGACCTGCCGCCTTGCCGTTCGCGCCCGGTCTGCCGCCCGCGGCGGACGACGGCGACATCGTGCCTTTGGCGCGGGCGTCGGGCTCGCCGCCGAGTGATGGCGTTTCCGGTGAATCGGCATCGGGTGTCGAGCGCGCGAACTCGCTTTTCAGCTTGTCGTCGGCGGTGACATCCGCCGGATCGATCTGGGCGTATTCGGCGACGCGCCTCGTCAGCGTGGTGAATTCCATCGCCTTGAGAAATGAAATCAGCTTGCGCGAATCCGGTTCATGCACGGCAAGCTCATCAAGCGGGACGTCGAGCTTGACGTGATCGTCGAGCAGCACGAGGCGGCGCGAAATCCGCGCTTTCTCGGCGTTCTCAATCAGCGCCTCGCGGCGTTTCGGCTGCTTGATCTCGCCCGCGCGAGCCAGCAGCGTCTCGAGGTCGCCATATTCATTGATGAGTTGCGCCGCGGTCTTGATGCCGATGCCGGGCACGCCCGGCACGTTGTCAACGGAATCGCCGGCCAGTGCCTGCACTTCGACCACCTTCTCGGGCGGCACGCCGAATTTCTCGATCACCTCGGGAATGCCGAGGCGACGATCCTTCATGGTGTCGTACATGCTGACGCAGTCGGTGACGAGCTGCATCAGGTCCTTGTCGGAGGAGACGATGGTGGCGGTAGCGCCGCGCTCGCACGCCTCACGCACATAGGTTGCGATCAGGTCATCGGCCTCATAGCCGATCTGTTCCAGACACGGCAGGTCGAACGCACGCACCGCCTCGCGGATCAGCGCGAACTGCGGAATCAGATCATCCGGCGCCGGCGGGCGCTGCGCCTTGTATTGCGGGTAGAACTCGTTGCGAAATGTCTTCTCGGACTTGTCGAAGATGATAGCGAGATGGGTCGGCCGGTTGTCCGGCGGCATGTCGCGCATCAGCTTCCACAGCATGTTGCAGAAGCCGAGTACGGCGTTGACCTGCAAACCGTCGGACTTGCGGTTCAGCGGCGGCAGCGCGTGATAGGCGCGGAAGATATAGCCCGAGCCGTCCACCAGAAAGACATGGTCGCCCTTGCCGGGGAGATTGACCCCGGCGGGCTTGGCGGCGGCAGGTTTTGCAGTCGCCGCCTCGGCAGCGGGCTTTTTGGGGGCGGCTTGTTTGGCGGGCGGTGCGGGCTTTTTCGACATGGCGGCAACTTAAGGATTTTAGCCGCGATTGACAGCCCTTCGCATGGCAGATGCGCACGGGATTTTTCGCGATGGCCGGGGTTGACCCGGCCACCGACACTGATGGGATATGCGCTACTCCGCCGCCTGCAGAGCGACGCGGTGCTTGTTCGGCGCGATCCAGAACATCGCCGGCCGTTCGAACAGGAAGTTCAGGCCGGCGCGCCGCGCGCCCCACCACATCGCCAGCGCGCCGAGTACGCCCATGGCGGTGACGATCATCGCGATCACGCCGATATCGGTGACGATACCGGTTTTCAGCAGCAGGGTGCGGGTGATCGCCATCGGCAGGAAGAAGGCGAGATAGATCACGATCGAATGTTCGCCGCAGAAGCGCAGGCCACCGAGCCAGCCCTTCCGCGCCAGCAGCACGCCGGTGGTGATGATGGCGCATGCACCCGCGAAGCCGAGTGCCAGAGAGATGATGGGCAGGGTGCTGACGCCGGCGAACACCAGCGTTGCATTGACGATACCCCACAATGCCAGCCCGCCGAGCGCGAGAAGAGGCCATGCCCGGGCACGATCCGCCATTGCGAACACATAGCTCGCGAACAGATAGCCCGAATAGAAGTAGACGAAGCGTGCGGCGAACTCGTCGATGACCGTCCAACCGGTGGCAATATGTGACATTTCCAGCGCAGCGCCGACGAACCAGATCGCTGCCGCCGGAACACGCAGCGTTGCCTTGGTGACGACAAAGAAGATCGGCAACAGATAGATGAACCATAGCGTGCCGAACGGCTCGATGAAGGATTCGAGATACATGACACCGACGTGACCCCAGCCGCCTTCGGCCGCCATGCCCGGCGCTTTGAAAGCGAACTGGATCGTCACCCACAGGATATAGAAGTAGGCGAAATGCATCACCTTGCGGTCGAGATAAGTGCGCCAGTCACGGTTAATGACGCGGGCCAGGAACAGGCCGGAAATGAGGAAGAAGTCGGGCATCCGGAATGGGCGGGCGAATTCGACCACATGATGCATGAAGCCGGTTTTTCCGGCCGCCAGTTCAACGCCGAGCGTCGAGTGCATCATCACCACCATGATGATGCAGATGCCTTTGGCATAGTCGACCCAGTCGATGCGCTCGGAAGAGGCATTCGGCGCGGCGATGGTCGCTGTCTCGTTACCGTTCATGGCTGTCCCGTTTCAGGATGGTTGCGCCCATTATCGGGGCGAAGGGGTTTCCGTCCCCTTTATTCATCCAAATGTTATGCCAGTATTCCCGCCATGATCCGGTTTCCGTTCCGCCTTGAAACGCGCTAAGACCCGCGCGAAAGTCGCGCAAATCTCACCCATCCCGTTAACCAACTCAGGACAGGTTTTTGCATGCGAATTGCCATGATCGGCTCGGGTTACGTGGGGCTGGTATCCGGCGCCTGCTTTGCGGATTTCGGTCACCGGGTGACCTGCGTCGATACCGATGCGAGCAAGATCGCGGCGCTGATGCGCGGCGAGATTCCGATTTTCGAACCCGATCTGGATCGCCTCGTTGAAACGTCGGTGAAAGCCGGGCGGCTCGATTTTACTACAGATCTCGCGGGTCCGGTTGCAGAGGCCGACGCAGTGTTCATTGCTGTCGGCACGCCGTCGCGTCGCGGCGACGGTCATGCGGATTTGAGTTACGTCCACGCAGCGGCGCGCGACATCGCAGCGGCGCTGAAGGGCTTCACTGTCGTCGTTACCAAATCGACCGTCCCGGTCGGCACCGGCGACGAGGTCGAGCGCATCATCCGCGAGACCAATCCGCAGGCCGATGTGGCGGTGGCGTCCAACCCGGAGTTCCTTCGCGAGGGTGCGGCGATCCGCGACTTCAAGCATCCCGATCGCATCGTGGTCGGCACCAGTGAGGAACGCGCGCGAAAAGTTCTCGGCGAGGTCTATCGCCCGCTGTATCTCAACCAGGCGCCGATCATGTACACGGCGCGGCGCACTGCCGAACTGATCAAGTACGCGGCCAATGCTTTCCTCGCTACCAAGATCACCTTCATCAACGAGATCGCGGACCTGTCGGAAAAGGTCGGTGCCGACGTGCAGGAAGTTGCGCGTGGCATCGGCCTCGACAACCGCATCGGTTCGAAATTTCTCAACGCCGGCCCTGGCTTCGGGGGCTCATGCTTTCCGAAGGACACCCGTGCGCTGGTGAAGACGGCGCTCGATCACGATGTGCCGCTGCGCATCGTCGAGGCGGTTCTTGCCGTCAACGATAACCGCAAGCGGGCGATGGCGCGCAAGGTCTCCGCCGCGCTCGGCGGTAGCCTGCGCGGCAAGACCGTTGCGGTGCTGGGACTCACCTTCAAGCCGGAAACCGATGACATGCGCGAGGCGCCGTCGATTCCGCTGGTGACGGGATTGCTCGATCTCGGCGCGAATGTGCGTGCTTACGATCCGGTCGGGATGGATCTGGCGAAGCACGAGTTGCCGGACATCGAATATTGCGAGGATGCCTATGCCTGCGCCAAGGGTGCGGACGCCATTGTCATCGTCACCGAATGGGTTCAGTTCCGCGCGCTCGATCTGGCCCGGCTGAAGCGCGAAATGGCGACGCCGGTGATCGTCGATCTGCGAAATATCTACCGCCGCGAGGATATGGAAGCCCACGGCTTCACTTATGAGAGTGTCGGGCGGGGCGAGTAGTTTGCCTAAAACCCGCTCGCGCCGGCGTTGCTTCAGAACTGGGTCTTTTCTTCCCTCTCCCCGTGTGGGAGAGGGTGGCGAGGTCGAGTGAAACGAGATCGAGACGGGTGAGGGGAGAACGCTTCTCGGCCCCTTCCCCCTCACCCGGTTTCTCGCTGCGCTCGAAACCACCTCTCCCACAAGGGGACAGGGGAAGATGCGAGTGCCCATTGACGACAATATTCACCACGCCTCTTCCCATCGACGCGGTTCTTGAGGACCTGACGGCGACGCTCACGCGCAGCAACAGCGCCGTGCTGATCGCGCCGCCGGGCGCGGGCAAGACCACGCGGGTGCCGCTGGCGCTGCTCGATGCGCCATGGACGCAGGGCAAGAAGATCATTGTCCTGGAGCCGCGCCGGATCGCTGCACGGGCTGCGGCCGATCGCATGGCGCAGACGCTGGGCGAAAAGGCTGGCGAGACGGTGGGCTATCGGGTGCGCTTCGGCTCGAAGGTTTCGCGCGCGACACGGATCGAAGTCGTCACCGAAGGAATTTTCTCGCGACAGATTCTCGACGATCCCGAATTGAACGGCGTCGCGGCCGTGCTGTTCGACGAATTCCACGAACGCTCGCTGGATGCGGATCTGGGTCTGGCGCTGGCGCGCGACACCCAAGGCGGGCTGCGCGAGGATCTGCGGATCCTGGTGATGTCGGCGACGCTCGATGGCGCGCGTGTCGCCAAGTTGCTCGGTGACGCTCCGGTCGTTGAGAGCGAAGGCCGCACCTTTCCGGTCGAGACCCGTTATCTCGGCCGCAAGCCCGACGTGCAGATCGAGCGTCAGATGGCGGACGCGATAGCAAACGCTCTGCGTGCAGATGCCGGGTCGGTGCTGGCGTTCCTGCCGGGCGCGGCGGAAATCCGCCGCACCCAGACGTTTCTCGCCGAGCGCGTGAGCGACCCGAATATCGAAATCGTGCCGCTGTTCGGTGCGCTCGATGCCAGCGTGCAGGATCGCGCCATCGCGCCGCCGCCGAAGGGTCAGCGGAAAGTGGTGCTGGCGACATCGATCGCCGAAACCTCGCTGACCATCGAAGGCGTTCGCATTGTCGTCGATTCCGGCATGGCGCGGGTGCCGCGCTATGAGCCGGACATCGGCCTGACGCGGCTCGAGACCATCCGGGCCTCGCGCGCGGCGGTCGATCAGCGTCGCGGCCGTGCCGGGCGCACCGAGCCCGGCGTCTGCTATCGGCTGTGGGATGAGCCGCAGACGGCAGCATTCGAGGCATTCACACGGCCGGAGATTTTGTCCGCCGATCTGTCGTCGCTGGTGCTCGATCTCGCCGAATGGGGTGTCAGCGATCCGGCGACGCTGGCGTTTCTCGATCCCCCGCCGCTGCCAGCGTTGACCGAGGCGCGCGCGCTGCTGCACGAACTCGATGCGCTCGATGATGTCGGTCGCATCACTGCCGAAGGAAAAAGCCTGCGCGCGCTGGCACTGCCGCCGCGTCTGGCACGGATGATCGTGGATTCGCATCGGCTCGGAGCGGGCGACGAGGCTGCGTCGATCGCCGCGGTTCTTACCGAGCGCGGGCTTGGTGGCGACAGCGCCGATCTCGACACGCGGCTCGATCAATTCCGGCGCGACCGTTCGCCACGCGGGGCGAGCGCGAGGCAAATGGCGCAGCGCTGGGTTGCACAAGTGCAAAAGAGTTCTGTGCGAGAGCAGGGCGCGGAAGGACTGTCCACGGGCTCGATTCTGGCGCTCGCCTTTCCCGATCGCGTCGCGCGCAATCGCGGCAAGGGCAGTTTCACCCTCGCCAATGGGCGCGGAGCCAATGTCGATCAGGCGTCCGGTCTGGCGCGTGCGCCCTATATCGCCGTCGCCGAACTGACCGGCACCGCGGCGGCCGGCCGCATCCTGCTGGCGGCGCCGATCACGCAAGCCGAGATCGAAACGCAATTCGCCGCGCATATCCAGACGCGTGACGAGATCACGTTCGACCGCAACGCGATGGCACTGCGTGCGCGGCGGCGGAAAAAACTTCACGCCATCACGCTGTCCGAACAGACTTTGGCGCTGACGCCGTCGGCGGAGACAGCGCGCGTACTGGCGGATGGCCTGATCGCTGCCGGTCTCGACCGCCTGCCATGGTCGAAAGCACTGAAACAATGGCGCGACCGCGTGATGTTTTTGCGCGCGACGTCTCCTGATGAGTGGCCCGATCTGTCGGATACGGGACTTGCGGAGGCGCATACCGATTGGCTGGTGCCGGCGCTGTACGACAAAACCTCGCTCGCCGACTTCTCCGTTGCCGATATGTCCGATGCGCTGATGGCGCTGGTGCCATGGAACCAGCGGGCGCAACTCGATCGCGAAGCGCCGACCCATTTCGAGGCGCCGACCGGCACCGCGGTGCCGATTGATTATGAAGCCGAGGAAGGCCCGAAGATTGCCATTCGTCTTCAGGAGTTGTTCGGACTCAACGTCCATCCCTCGATTGCCCGTGGTAAGCTGCCGCTGGTGGTGGAGTTGCTGTCGCCGGCGCATCGTCCGGTGCAGGTGACGCGTGATTTGCCCGGTTTCTGGCACGGCAGTTACGCCGCAGTCCGATCCGATCTGCGGGGCCGCTATCCGCGGCACCCCTGGCCGGAAGATCCCGCCAATGCTGCACCGACGCGGCGGGTGAAACCGCGCGGAACCTGATGCGCGTCGTTGCCCGGCACGTGAATTAACCTTTTGCTTACCCTTTTCGCCCAAACACGAATTTGTCGCCTCATTGGCCGCCGCGATGTCAGGCCGGTGTGGTCAACTTACCGGCGTGATCAAGAGCGGGCGTGAGCGTGATGCGTAGCATTATGATAGTCGCGGCGATTCTGGCGGTGCTCGGCACAGCCATGGCCCAGCTGGCGGACCGAATGACCGACGCCAGGGCCGAGACCACGGCCGCGCAGCGTGCGAAATCGATGAACGCGTTCGCATCGATGCAATCGGATGTACCGCAAGCCGGCACCCGCAATCTCGTCATTCCGCGCGATCGTCGGGGTCATTTTCAGACTGACGGGCGGATCGACGGCCAGCGTATCGGCTTCATGGTCGATACCGGCGCATCAGTGATCGCACTCAATGAAACGTCCGCGGCGCGGATCGGCGTGCGGCCCTCGCGCAGCGATTACAATGCCATGGTTTCCACAGCCAATGGAACGATCAAGGCGGCGCGCACGCGGCTGGCGATGGTCGATGTCGGCGGTCTGATCGTGCGCGATGTCGATGCCATGGTCCTGCCCGACGAGGCATTGTCGGAAAATCTACTCGGTCTGTCGTTTCTCTCGAAGCTCAAGCGCTTCGAGTTTGCCAACGGCAAGATGATTCTCGAACAGTAAGCAGCATCCCGACCGGGTCGTCATGCGCGAGCTTGACCCCCATCCATCAGTTTTGAGGTTGGGATGGCCGGGACATAGGCGAGCGAAAGCGACGCCGTTTTTCGAACGGCTATGCCCGGCCATGACAGTTCCAGAATCTTTTCTGCCTCTGTGCTTCACTCCCGCCGAAACACCACGCTCAGATTGTTTGCCGGCATCGTCGTGATCGACGGTACGGAAAACCCGGCGTCACCGGCTGACGCGGCGACGTCGTCGAGATGACGGATTCCCCATGCCGGATTGCGCGCCTTGAGGCTGGCGTCGAAGGCCTCGTTGCTGGGCGCGGTAACGACACCGGTCTGGATATACGGCCCATACAGATAGAGTGGCGCGCCAACGGGTAACACTTTCGCCGCGCCGCGCAGCAGGCCGAGTGTCGCCGCCCATGGCGAAATGTGGATCATGTTGATGCACAGAACTGCGTCGGCCGCTACTACCGGCCAGTCATTCGCGGTGACATCCAGCATCAATGGAGGGCGGATGTTCGGAGCGCTGACGTCCGCAGTCCAGGCTGCGATGCTGCGCAATGCGCTGGCATCGGGGTCGGTCGGCTGGAAGGTCAGCCCGGGGAGGGCTTGAGCGAAATGCACGACATGCTCGCCGGAGCCGCTGGCGATTTCGAGCACAAGGCCTACGGGCGGCAGCACGCCGCGCAGGACATCGAGAATGGCATCACGGTTGCGCAGAGTGGCCGGAGCCTGAAGGCGATCGTCGGTCATGTCGTTCCTTGCCGGTGGATGCCGCGTGGCGCTGCCAAACTGCCGCAATTCACCTCTAAAGCCGATGGTCCCGCCTTTCCACAGCGCATGGCATTCGCTAAAGCTGATGGAACTTGAACCAATTCTTTTTTACGAGGCGATTTGAATGTTTCCCAAGCCGAAACCTGCGCTGGTTCCGAACACCTATGCCTACGAATCCGAGCCGATGGTCAAGGCCACCGGCTTTCGCGAATACGACGCGCGGTGGCTGTTCGGCAAGGAAATCAACCTGATGGGAATTCAGGCGCTGGGCATGGGGCTCGGCACCATGATCGGCGAGATGGGCGCGAAGCAGGAAATCGTCACCGCCCATGATTTTCGCGGCTATTCCGCCTCTATCAAATACGCACTGATCTCCGGCCTTCTGGCCTCGGGCTGCAAGGTCCATGACATCGGCCTGGCGGTGACGCCGATGGCTTATTTCGCGCAGTTCGATCTTGACGTGCCGTGCGTCGCGATGGTCACCGCCTCGCACAACGACAACGGCTGGACCGGCGTCAAGATGGGCGCCAATCGTCCGCTGACCTTCGGGCCGGATGAGATGACGCGGCTGAAAGAGATCGTGCTCAATGCCGATTTCAAGCTGAAGCCGGCTGGCGGCTACCAGTTTCATGAGAACTTCCCGGCGCGCTACATCGCCGATCTCACCAATCGGCCGAAGCTCAAGCGCAAGCTGAAAGTCGTGGTTGCCTGCGGCAACGGCACCGCCGGCGCGTTCGCGCCGAAGGTAATGGAAGCGATCGGTTGCGAAGTGGTTCCACTGGATACCGAGCTTGATCACACCTTCCCGAAGTACAATCCGAACCCGGAAGACATGGAGATGCTGCACGCGATCCGCGATGCGGTTCTCGAACACAAGGCCGATGTCGGCCTCGGCTTCGACGGCGACGGCGACCGCTGCGGCGTGGTCGATAACACCGGCGAGGAGATTTTCGCCGACAAGGTCGGCGTGATGCTGGCGCGCGACATGTCGGCGATCCACAAGAATGCCGAGTTCGTGGTCGACGTGAAGTCGACCGGTCTGTTTGTCACCGATCCGGTGCTGCAGAAACAAGGCGCGAAGACAACCTATTGGAAGACCGGGCACTCCTACATGAAGCGCCGCACCAACGAGTTGAAGGCGCTGGCGGGCTTCGAGAAGTCGGGGCACTTCTTCTTCAATGCGCCAGTGGGGCGTGGCTATGACGACGGTCTGGTGTCGGCGATCGCGATTTGCGAAATGCTCGATCGTGCCTCGGGCAAGACAATGGCGGACCTGAAGAACGCGCTGCCGAAAACCTGGTCGTCGCCGACCATGTCGCCGCATTGCGAGGACGAAGCCAAATACGGCATCGTCGAGCAGGTGGTGAAGCATTTCGAGGATGTGAAGGCGAAGGGCGGCAAGGTCGCCGGTCAGCCGATCCGCGACCTTGTCACCGTCAATGGCGTTCGCGTCACCTGCGAGGATGGCAGCTGGGGTCTGGTGCGCGCGTCGTCCAACAAGCCGGAGCTCGTGGTCGTCGTTGAAAGCCCGGTGTCCGAACAGCGGATGCGCGACATGTTCGAGGCGATGGACAGCGTGCTGCGCACTCATCCCGAAGTCGGCGAGTACAATCAGAAGATCTGACGGCGTTCTTTGGCTGAAGTGAAGGCGAGATAGGGTCTGCGGTCTGTCATGACCGGCCATAGCAGTCGCAGACTGCGTAAACTTGTCTGCGTGCCGGGCAGCGCACGCACGCCCAGGGCCGCGGTGGCGATCAGGATGATCAGAAAAACCTCGGGCGAGATGCCAAAGTCCGCAGCTGCCGGCTGGCTGCCAGCCGTCCGCGGCCATGCCTGGAGCAAGGGCGTGCCAGATCGGCCGAAACAGAAAAATTCTTCGCTGCGTCAGGCTACCGCGGGTACCGGGAGCGCGGTGACCGACTTGATTTTTTCCATCGCGAAACGCGAAGTGACGTTCTTCAATGCGACGGCGCTGATGAGCTTTTTGTAGAAAACGTCGTAGCTCTGCATGTCCGCGACCACGACGCGCAGCATGTAATCGACGTCGCCGGCCATGCGATAGAACTCCATCACTTCTGGCATGGCGCTGACGGCGTCGGCGAATTTCTTCAGCCAGGCGTCCGAATGGTCGCCGCTTTCCACCGAGACGAACACCGTGATGCCGAGGCCGATCTTGTTCTGGTCGACCAATGCGACCCGGCGCAGGATGATGCCTTCGGCCTCCAGACGCTGGATCCGCTTCCAGCACGGCGTCGAGGACAGGCCGACCCGGTCGCCGATTTCGGCAACCGACAGCGATGCGTCATCCTGCAGGACAGTCAGGATCTTGCGGTCGATGGCATCGAGGCGGCGATGGCTCTCAGCAGGGGGCGCCACAGCTAAGTCGGTCATTAGAAGAACTTTCTTCCATAAATAGGGCCAGGAAGCCTGATATATAGAAAAAACTTCTAGCGCAAGTTGAATGTCTCCAGCGAACCGGTCATGCCAGCCGCAGGGCGGGGCTTTCCTGCAAAAGCGCTTCAACTTCAGTGCGTTGCGGAGAGGCGAAAGCGCCGCCGAACCGGGTGCATTTGAGCGCCGCCGCCGCCGAGGAAAAGCGCATGGCGCGTTCCAGCGGCTGTTTCTCGGCGACCGCCAGGGCGAAGGCGCCGTGGAACACGTCACCAGCCCCCAAGGTGTCGACGGTATGGACCGGGAACGACGGCAAATGGTGAGGTTGGTGCTCCTTGTCCAGCCACAGCATGCCCTGCGCGCCATTGGTCACCGCTAGGAATGCCGGGGTCAATTCGGCGATCTTGCGCAACGCCTCGGTGTCGTCGGTGAGGCCGGCAGTGGCATGCAGCGCTTCGCTGGAGAAAACGATATGGCTGGATGCGACCAGCAGGCCCTCACGCAGCGACATGATGTAGTCGGCATCGAGGATCACCGGAATGCCGCGCGCACGCGCCTCGACGCAGACGTCGGTGACGAATTCGGCGCAGCGGCTCTCGGTCAGGATGGCATCGCAGTCCGCCAGCAACTCGTCGGGATTCGGCAACTTGACCTTCCACAGTTCCGGATCGCGATAAGTCACGATGGTCCGCTCGCCGGTCTGGTCGATCATGATGTTGGAGATCGGCGTCACCAGCCCCGGCATGTGGATCACGGCGCTGCCGTCGATGCCCTCGCGCTTCATGTCGTCGAACATGTACATGCTGGATTTTTCGCGCGCGTCGCCCATCGGGCCTGACATCAGGACGCGGCCGCCGAGGCGCGTGATCGCGACGCCGGCATTGAAGGCGTTGCCGCCGCTCAGTTCGCTGTAATGCGTCGCGCGTTTCTTGTTGCCGCGCGCCGGCAATTCATTGACGCGGAAAATGAGGTCGCGCACCGGCATGCCGATGCACAGGATTCGCGGAGGCTTGGCGGGCAGTTTGTCCTGAAAATTCATGATTGCTTCCTTCGGCCGATGACGGAACGGCGGATGGCAACTCACAGGACAATGGATGAGCGGGGATCGGGTTCCCGAATCGTGTTTTCAGGCTGTGTCCTGAACCCATTGCGCCAGAAGATGATGCGCGATTGCGACCGGATGAGGGCCGGTATGTCCGTCCGGATGATCCCTGCGCAGCATCGCGACAACATCCGCACGATCGAACCAGCGTGCGTCCTCGAGTTCATTTCTGTCGACGATGATATCCGTGGAGGTGGCGCGCGCTGTGCAGCCGATCATCAGCGATGACGGATAGGGCCATGGCTGCGTCATGTAATAGGAAACGTCGGTGCACTGGATGTTGGACTCTTCGAGGATCTCCCGGCGCACCGCATCTTCGATGGTTTCCGCCGCTTCGACGAAACCCGCGAGGCACGACCACATGCCGGCCGGGAATTGCGACTGGCGTCCGAGCAGGCACTTGTCGCCGGAGGTGACCAGCATGATGACGACGGGATCGGTGCGCGGAAAGTGCTCTGTCTTGCAACTGGGGCAATCGCGCCGCCAGCCGCCTTGCGACATCGATGTGCGAGCGCCGCAATTAGCGCAGAAGCCGTGCCGCTGATGCCACGACACCAGAGATTTTGCCATCGCGATGGTCGACAGTTCATGCGCGGGCACTTTGCCCTGCGCCGCCAGCGCGCGCAGGTTTTCGATCATGACGTCCTGGCGGCCGAGCAGGTCTTCGGCGGCTGCGGCGCTGATGCCCATGCCGAACACCGCTGCACCGTCCTTGAGCCCGAGGAAAATCGTACCGGGATTGGCGCCGAATTTTCGCGCCTCGTCGAGTGTCACCAGCGCGCGAGTGCCGTCCGGCCCCTGTTTCACCAGCAGCGAATCGCGGTGCACCACATAGGCGCGGGCGTCGCGATGACCTTCGAGTGCAAACAGCTTGTCGGAATCGGTGCGGATGTGGGCCGCGCGATCGATCGGATGTGAAACGAAGCCCGGCTGGCCGAGCGGAAAAGAAGCGTTGGTTGTCATGAGGTCAGGTCAGCCAGATCTTGCGGCGCAGGGCGCCAATGAAGGTTTCGAGTTCTTGCGGGTCGTGGTCCAGCGCCGGGACCACGCCCCAGACCGGACGCGGCCATGCGGCGTCGCCGGTGCGGCGGGCGATGATGTGGACGTGCAGTTGCGACACCACATTGCCGAGAGCGGCAATGTTGAGCTTGTCCGGCTTGGAGATGTCCCTCAGTGCCCGCGCCACGCGGTTGATCTCGGTCGTCAACTGCGCCTGCTCGACCTCGTCGAGGTCGATGATTTCGGTCGCGTTGGGCCGTCGCGGAACCAGAAGCAGCCAGGGATAATTGGCATCCTTGATGACGAGCACCCGGGACAGCGGCAGATCGCCGATGTTGACGGTGTCTTTTTCGAGCTGCGGGTTGAGCGTCCAGGAAGAAGCAGCAGACATTTTTGTTCTCGATGTTCCCGACAACCTCGCAGACCGGCATTGTCGAAACAATACCCGTCGTGCCTGGCATGGTAGCCTTGCGCAGCCCGCGTAATGCCTGCCTGTGCTGCCGGGAATCCACGGCTTTCACGCAGCCGGGAATCGGCGTGGAGAGCCGGGCGGGCCCCGATTCATGAGGATAACAGCAAGGTTTCCGGATGATAACAATGCCGCAGCCGCTGTCCGGGCGCTTGCTTTCCGCGCCCTTTGGCCCCAAATAGACGGTGGGAGATTGGCGGTGGACGAGCCACTCGCCAATCGGGTCAGGTCCGGAAGGAAGCAGCCCTAACGAGAACCGGATCGGGTCGCTCGTCAGTCTCCTACCTCTTCATCTGAGGCGCCGACTCTAGCACGCTTAAGTCCGGTGCTTCGCACCGGGGCGCGGGATCCGCGAATTATTGCTTTCGGCAATATGGCGTGACGGGACAAATCGCGGATCGTTCGATGGCCGATGCTGACAGTTCCGGAAAGACTTTGACCGCCCCGGACGAGCAGGGCGGTTTCGCGCTCGGCGCGACCGGGCCGGCCAACGGCTACCGGGTGCTGGCGCGGAAATATCGCCCGACCGATTTTGAGGATCTGATCGGTCAGGAGGCGATGGTTCGCACCATCTCCAATTCGTTCGAGGCTGGACGGATTCCGCAGGCCTGGATTCTCACCGGCGTGCGCGGCGTCGGCAAGACCACCACCGCGCGTATCCTGGCCCGCGCCCTCAATTACGAACTGTCAGACGGCTCGGTCAAAGGGCCGACCATTCACATGCCGACGCCCGGCGTGCATTGTCAGGCGATCATGGAAAGCCGTCACATCGACGTGCTGGAAATGGACGCCGCCTCGCACACCGGCATCGACGACGTGCGCCAGATCACCGACGGCGTGCGTTATGCGCCGTCGAGCGCGCGCTACAAGGTTTACATCATCGACGAGGTCCACATGCTGTCGGAGAAGGCGTTCAACGCCTTTCTCAAGACGCTGGAGGAACCGCCGGAACACGCCAAGTTCGTGTTCGCCACCACTGAAATCCGCAAGGTTCCGATCACGGTGTTGTCGCGTTGCCAGCGCTTCGATCTGCGCCGCGTCGATGCCGATGTGCTGATGACCCATCTGGCGAACATCGCGGCCAAGGAAAATGTCGAGATCGAGTCTGAAGCGCTCGGCCTGGTGGCGCGCGCAGCCGAAGGCTCGGTGCGCGATTCGCTGTCGCTGCTCGATCAGGCGATCGCCCACGCTGCAGGTCAGGTGCGCGCCGACGATGTGCGACAGATGCTCGGCTTGGCCGACCGCACCCGCGTGATCGATCTGTTCGAACATCTCGCCAAGGGTGACATCGCCAGCGCTTTCAAGGAATTCCGCGAACAGTACGACACCGGCGCCGATCCGGTGGTGGTGTTGAGCGATCTTGCCGAGTTCGTCAATTTCGTCACCCGTGTGAAAGTGGTGCCGGCGACCGCCGACAACCTTGCGCTCGGCGAGACCGAGCGCACTCGCGGCCGCGATTTCGCTGCCAAACTGTCGATGCGGGTGCTGTCGCGGATGTGGCAGATGCTGCTCAAGGGCATCGCCGAGGTGCAAAACGCGACACGTCCGCAGGCTGCTGCCGAAATGGTGCTGGTGCGCATCGCCTATGTTGCCGATTTGCCGACGCCGGACGAGGCGATCCGGATGATCGAGCAGAACGGCGGTGCATCGCCGTCGCTCGGCGGCAATGGCAACGGCTCATCGTCGCGCGCCCCATCGATGACGCAGGCGTCCGATCAGGGGACGCCGCCGCGCACCATGGTGTCGCCTTCAATGTCGCGCTCGGGTGGCGAGACGACCGCGCGGGCGCCGATGATGGCACCTGTGCAGGAACCGTCATCCAAACCGCAATTGCGGATTGCAAGTTTTGCCGAACTGGTCGCACTCGCCGGCGAGAAGCGCGATCTGCAGATCAAATCGGCGCTGGAAGCGGATATGCGTCTGGTGCGGTTCGAGGACGGGCGGCTTGAAGTCGCGCTCGAGCGCACTGCGGCGCGTTCCGTTGTCAACGATTTGTCGCGCAAGCTCGAGTTCTGGACCGGGCGGCGCTGGACCGTGATTATTTCCAATGACGCCGGCCAGCCGACCCTGCGCGCGCAAGCGCAGGCGAAAAAGGAACAGCTCACGGTCGGCGTCCATGCCGACCCGCGGGTGCAGGCGGTGATGGCGCGCTTCCCCGGCACGCAGGTAATCGACGTCCGCAGCCTCGCGCCCGAGCCGGCCGACGACGCGGCCATGGATGATGGCATCGAACCGTCCGACAACGACGACGATCTCTGACAAATTCAAGAAGGATACCGCATGGCTGATTTTCTCGGCATGATGAAGCAGGCGGCGCAACTGCAATCGAAGATGAAGGCGCTGCAGGACGAACTCGAACACGTTGAGGTCGAGGGCGTTGCCGGCGGCGGTATGGTCACCGTGCGCATGACGGCGAAGGGTGAAGCAAAGGCGGTCAGCATCGATCCGTTGCTAATCAAGGTTGAGGAGCGCGAAATCCTCGAGGACCTGCTCGTCACCGCGCATAACGACGCGCGCCGCAAGGCGGAAGCGGCGATGCAGGAGAAGATGCAGGCGCTGACCGGCGGGCTCGGTCTGCCGCCGGGATTGGGCCTCGGCTAGTATGGCTGCTGCGGTTGCCGGACCTGAAATCGAGAAACTGATCCAGTTGCTGGCGCGGCTGCCGGGCCTTGGCCCGCGCTCGGCCCGGCGCGCGGCGCTGCATTTGATCAAGAAGCGCGAGGCGCTGATGACGCCGCTGTCGTCGGCGCTGCAGGTCGCGATCGAGAAAATTCAGGTCTGTCGCACCTGCGGAAATATCGATACCCAGAACCCCTGCACGGTCTGTACCGATCCGCGTCGCGATCCATCGATCATCGTGGTGGTGGCGGACGTCGCCGATCTGTGGGCGCTGGAGCGCGCCAATGCCACCACCGGGCGCTATCACGTGCTTGGTGCTACTCTGTCGCCGCTCGACGGCATCGGCCCTCAGGACCTGACGATCGATGCGCTGGTGACGCGCGCACTTGATTCGCAGGTGACGGAAATCATCCTCGCGTTGAACGCGACGGTCGACGGCCAGACCACGGCGCACTACATCACCGATCTCTTGCAGGAGGCCGACGTCAAGGTGACGCGGCTTGCCCACGGCGTGCCGGTCGGCGGTGAACTCGACTATCTCGATGAAGGCACGTTGTCGGCGGCGATGCGGCAGCGGACGCTGTTCTGAAATCCACGAGTTGAACGATACGACAGGTCGAATAGATGCTTTCCACGTTACCCGATGCTTTTCGAGTTCCGGTACGATCCGTCGCTGCGGTCATGCTCGCATTCTGTCTGGCCGTGACGTTCGCCGCCGACGCATCGGCGCAGAAGCCGAAACCTTTGAAAGACGGTGGTGTGCTGTCCGGCGAACTGACCGCGACGCGCAGCGGGCCGCGCAAGAAGCGCGTGGTGGTCTATCAACTCACCAGCGAGCCGCGCAGCCTTCCCGCGCCCGGCGGGCTATGCAATCTCGAAACCGGGCCCGAAACCTTCCAGATCGTCACAAGCGACGCCGCCGAGGTGGCGGTGCTGAAGCCGTTCCTCGGAAAGACCGTGGTGCTGAAGGCGGAAGAACTGTCCTGCTCGAACGCGGCCGGTCAACTCAGCGATGCAATCGTCTCCAAATGGAGCCTGCTGACGAAGCGCTAAGCGGCGTCAGTTCGTTTTCCCGAGCGTGTCGAAATGGCCGCGCCTCTGCAGCCTTGCGAGCAGGAACAGGCTGGGGATCGCGACCAGCACACAGATCACGAAGAACAACGGCCAGCCGGTCGCTTTCGCCACATATCCCGCGCCGGACGACAGATAGGTGCGGCCGACGGCAGCGAGTGCGGTGAGCAATGCATATTGCGTCGCAGTGTGCAGTGGGTTGCGGCACAGCGCCGACAGATAGGCGACGAAGATCACGGTGCCGATGGCGCTGGTGAAATTCTCCGCGGTGATCGCGAACGCCAGCGCCCACTGGTTGACGCCGACGATGGCAAGCCACGAGAACGACAGGTTGGCGATCGCCTGCAGCACGCCGCCGATCCACAGACAGGTGGTGAGCGGATAGGCGCGAGCCAGAAAGCCGCCGGCGAAGCCACCGATCAGGGTTGCGGCGAGGCCGACGCCTTTGACGATGGCGGCATAGTCGTTGCGGGTGAAGCCGAGATCGATCACGAACGGCGCAGTCATGGTGCCGGAGAACGCGTCGGTGAACTTGAAGAGCACCACGAAGGAGAGCACCGCCCATGCATCCTTGCGGCCGAGGAATTCCGAGAACGCACCGATTGCCGCCGTCAGCACGCGGTTGAAAGCGCTTTCGCCGGATGTAGCCGCCTCGGCACGGCGCGATTGTTCCGGTTCGGTTGCAAGCAGCGCGGTCAACGTGCCGATCAGCACCAGCCCGGCCATCGCCACATAGCCCCACATCCACGCCGTGGTGCGCGGCAGGCCGGTGGATTCGAACGCGCTGACCATGAAAAGCGCGCCGGCGGTGGAAACCAGCATGCCGATGCGATAGGCCGCGACATAGGAGGCCATGCCGGCCGCCTGTTCGCTCTCCGGCAGGCTTTCGACGCGGAAGGCATCGACCACGATATCCTGGGTTGACGAGGCTGCCGCTACCAGCAGCGCGCCGCAGGCGACGTAGAACGGCGAGCGAGCCGGATCGGTGAGCGCCAGCAGCAGGATGGCGACAATCAGCAGCAATTGCGACAGCACCAGCCAGCCACGGCGGCGGCCCAGCACCTGGGTGAGAAACGGGACATGCAGCGCGTCGACCAGCGGCGCCCAGAGAAATTTCAGGGTGTAGGGCGTGCCGACCAGTGCAAACAGGCCGATGGTCCCGAGATCGACGCCGGATTCGCGCATCCACACCAGCAGGGTCGAGCCCGACAGCGCCAGCGGCAGCCCGGACGAGAATCCGAGGAACAGGACGATCAGCACCCGTGGCTGGAGATAGACGGCCAGCGTTTCACGCCATGACGGGCGGGACGGCTGCGCGGACTGCTCGGGTGTGACGGCCATGCTCCCACCTAACTGATTTGGGTGGGTGCCGCCACTGGCTGCGGCTATTCGCCTGCCTGCAGCTTGCGGGGAGAGGCGAACAGTTCCGGTGCGCTGGCCTTTGGCGTCTCGGCTGTCTCGGCTGTATCGGTCTTCTCGAAATCGAGTTCCTCAATCTTGGCAGCGCGTTTGCCGATCTTGTTGACAGAGATCAGCACCTGACGGACATCCTCGTTGACCTGATCGAAATGGCCGCCGAGTTTGCTGACGCGATCGCGCAGCCGCTCGACGTCGCCCATCATGTTCATGACTTCGGTGCGGATCTGATCGGCGGCATCGCGCATCCGCGCGTCCTTCAGGATCTGCTGCATCACCTGAATGGCAAGCATCAAAAGCGACGGCGACACCAACACGACACGGGCGCGATAGGCCTTCTGGATCACGTCGTCGAAGCCGTCGTGGATTTCGGCGTACACGGACTCCGAGGGCACGAACATCAGCGCCGTGTCCTGGGTTTCGCCGGGAATGAGATACTTGTCGGCAATATCGCTGACGTGCTTCATCACGTCCTGACGAAGCCGTTGCGTGGCGTATTTCTTTTCGTCGTCGGAGCGCGCGTCGCGAAGCGCCGTGACTGCCTCAAGCGGAAATTTCGCATCGATACACAGCGGCCGCTGATCGGGCAGGAACACCACACAGTCTGGCCGCTTGCCGGTGGACAGCGTGTGCTGGAACGCGAACGCGCCTTTCGGCATGCCGTCCTGCACGATCGCTTCCATCCGCGCCTGCCCGAATGCGCCGCGCGACTGCTTGTTGGCCAGCACGTCGCGCAGCGTCGTCACCTGCGAGGTCAGGTCGGTGAGATTCTTGTGGGCGTTGTCGATAATGCCGAGACGCTCATGCAGGACGCGCAGCGAATCCATCGTGCTGCGTGTGGTGTTTTCCATCGATTGGCCGACGCGGTGAGTCACCGAATCCAGCCGCTCGTTGACGGCGCGCGCCATTTCCGCCTGCCGCCCGACCAGCGCCTGTCCCATTTCGTGGACGCGGCCTGTCGCCTCGTTCTGGATGCGCAGCACTTCGCTCAAGCGCTCCTCGAGTTCGTCGGCACGAATGGCCTGCGCCATCGCCGTCTCGGCGCCGCGTCGGCCGGAGCGGGCGATGATGATGGCAATGATGAGCAGGAGGATGAGCGACAGTGCGCCGAAGGCGATCAGGGCAGCACCGGTGTGAACCGGCAGATCGCCGATCATGAAAAGGATGTCGTTCATGACGCCAATCTAGCACGATTCGAAGAGGAAATAGAACAAAAGAAGAACAAATATGGTTAATAAACCACTGATTTTTATGGTTAATGCGGAGTTAACGGGTATTGCGCCCGGTAGGAAGGCATTGCGCGACAAGGGATTTGACCCCGCCAACGGCGCCCATTACATCGCCCTTCATGGCCATTCGCGACATCATCATTCTGCCGGACACGCAGCTTCGGCTCGTCTCCAAGCCCATCGAGAAGATCACGCCGGAAATCCGCGCGCTCGCCGACGACATGCTCGAGACCATGTACGACGCGCCCGGCATCGGGCTGGCCGCGATCCAGGTCGCGCAGCCGCTCCGGCTGATCACCATGGATCTGTCGAAGAAGGAAGGCGAGAGCGATCCGCGTGTCTTCATCAACCCGGAAATCCTGTCGTCGTCCGAGGAATTTTCGGTCTACGAGGAAGGCTGCCTCTCGATCCCCGAATACTACGAGGAGGTCGAGCGGCCGGCGCGGGTGCGCGTGCGCTTCATGGATATTCACGGGAAAGTCCAGGAGGAGGATGCCGATGGCCTTTACGCCACCTGCATCCAGCATGAGATCGATCATCTCAACGGTGTGCTGTTCGTCGATTACCTGTCGAAGCTGAAGCGCGACATGGTGGGGAAAAAATTCAAGAAGGCCGCCAAGCTCGCGGCGAAATAGCTGACGGCGTGTTTCAAAATCGTCATGGCCGGGCTTGACCCGGCCATCCACGTTCTTGCCAGCACTCCAGGACGACGTGGATGCCCACGACAGCGCGGGCATGACAGAGTAGAAGACCAAACCTGCTAGGAACAAATCCGCAATATGCCGCTTCGTCTGATTTTCATGGGCACGCCGGATTTCGCGGTGCCGACCCTGCTCGAACTTGTGGCTCACGGTCACGAGATCGCGGCGGTCTATACCCGCGCGCCGAAGCCCGCGGGCCGCGGCATGAAGATGCAGGTGACGCCGGTGGAGCAGGAGGCGCGGCGCCTGAACATTCCGGTGTTGACGCCGAAGACGCTGAAAACCCCCGAAGCCGAAGCTGAATTCCGTGCCCACAATGCCGACGCTGCGGTGGTCGTCGCCTATGGCCTGATCCTGCCGCAGAACATTCTCGAGGCGGTGCCGCTCGGCTGTTTCAATCTTCATGCCTCGCTGCTGCCGCGCTGGCGCGGTGCTGCGCCGCTCAACCGCGCCATCATGGCCGGTGATGTCGAAAGCGGCGTGATGGTGATGAAGATGGATGTCGGGCTCGACACCGGCGATGTGGCGATGGCCGAGCGCATTCCGGTTACTGACATCATGACCGCGCATGATTTGCACGATGCTCTGGCGCCGCTCGGCGCCGATCAGATGGTGCGGGCGATCGGCGCGCTGGAGCGCGGCAAATTGCAACTCACCAGACAGTGCGAGCAGGGCGTCACCTACGCCGCCAAGATTGACAAGGCGGAAGCAAGGATCGACTGGGCCAAACCCGCGCGCGACGTGCTGCGCCACATTCACGGCCTGTCGCCGTTTCCCGGTGCGTGGTGCGAAGTGCCGATCGAGGGTGAGCAAGTGCGAGTGAAAATCCTGCGCTGCGAACTGGCGAAAGGCGCGGGCGTGCCGGGTGAATTGCTGGGCGACGATCTCATTATCGCTTGCGGCGAGGGCGCGATTCGCGTGCTCGAACTGCAGCGCGCCGGCAAGCAGCCGATGAAGGCGCCAGACTTCCTGCGCGGTACGCCGCTGAAGCCGCCAGCGCGGGTGGGATAATGCCGCGCTACAAGCTCACCATCGAATATGACGGCACGCCGTTCTGCGGCTGGCAGTATCAGGACAATGGGCCCTCGGTGCAGGGCGCGCTGGAAGCGGCCGTCAAGGCGATGACCGGCGACAATGTCCGCGTTCATGGAGCGGGCCGAACCGATGCCGGTGTGCACGCGCTGGCACAGATCGCGCATATCGATCTGGCGAAGGACTATCGTGCCGATCGCGTGCGGGATGCGCTGAACGCTCATCTGCGGCCGCATCCGATCGGGGTGCTGTCGGCGGAGATCGTGCCGGACACATTCGAGGCGCGGTTCTCGGCGATCCGGCGGCACTATCTCTATCGCATTGCCAACCGCCGTGCGAACCTCGCCCTCGGCGTGAACCAGGCTTGGCGCGTGGCGCGGCCGCTCGATGTCGCGGCAATGCATGAGGCCGCGCAGGTGCTGATCGGCAAACACGACTTCACCACCTTCCGCGACACCGAATGTCAGGCGAAGTCGCCGGACAAGACGCTCGATGTGTTGAACGTCTCGCGGGAGGGCGATGAGGTGCACATCGTCACCTCGGCGCGCTCGTTCCTGCACAGCCAGGTGCGCTCGATGGTTGGCTCGCTGGTCTGGGTCGGTCACGGCAAGTGGAGCGCGAAGGATATGCGCGCGGCGCTCGATGCGCGCGATCGTGCCGCGTGCGGTCCCGTCGCTCCGCCGGATGGGCTTTATCTGGTACGGGTGGATTACTGACGGCCGAGAACGTCGCGGGTCAGCGCATCCCAGAACAGGTCTTCGCCGTTTGCCAGGTTGGCGGTCCAGTGTTCGTGGGCGAAATCGTTGGCGTCATCGGTGATGAATTTGAACGCGCGCCACGGCACGTCATAGGACTTGCAGACATGAGCGATGGCGAACAGCTCCATGTCGACCAGATCGACCTTGTTTTCGATCAACCATGGATCGGTCGCGGTGACGAAGCTGTCGCCGGTGCCGCACACCACGGTGCCGAAGCCTGACGTCAGCACAGTCGCGTCGTCGCATAGCGGCGTCACACCGCGCGGAGCCAGCGGCATCGCCATCATGTCGCGCTGGATCACGCGCGCGACCTCCGATAGACCATGTAGACCTTCCGCGATTTTGCCGGCGGTGCCATAGTTGACGACGAGGCGCGGCTTGCCGGCGAGGAGCGCGGCAGTGGTCGCCATCGCGGTGTTGATCTTGCCGACGCCGGTATAGATCACTTTCACACCGTCAGGCGCGCGCGAGGCTTTCAACTCGCTCTCAAGCGCGGTGAGAACGAGAACGCCGCTCACGCAAAATAGCGGTCCAGCACGCCGCGATAGATTTTCTTCAACCGCTCAAGATCGATCACCGGCGTGCGCTCGTCCACCTGATGCATGGTCTGGCCGACGAGGCCGAATTCCAGTACCGGGCAATAATTGGTGATGAAGCGCGCGTCGGAGGTGCCGCCGCCGGTGTTGAGATCGGGCTTGCGTCCGGTTTCTTCCTCGATTGCCGCCACCACGAGGTCGGTGAATGCGCCGGGCTTGGTGCGGAACACGTTGGCGTTGGACGGCTCCCACACGATATGCGCCTTGATCCGATTACCGCTGGCCTTCGCGACCCGCGCCTCGATCAACTCGCGCAGCGAGTCCTGTGTGTGGCAATCGTTATGGCGGATGTTGAAACGTGCGCGCGCCTGCGCAGGGATCACGTTCCACGCGCGATTGCCGACGTCGAGCGAAGTAAATTCGAGATTCGACGGCTGGAAATGTTCGGTACCCTGATCGAGCGGCTCGGTGGACAACGCCGCGACCAGCGTTGCGACGTCGGGCACGGGATTGGAGGCACGGTGCGGATAAGCGACGTGGCCCTGCACACCATCGACGATCAGCGTGCCGGACAGCGAGCCGCGGCGGCCGATCTTGATGCAGTCGCCAAGCTCGTTGACGTTGCTGGGTTCACCGAGCACGCAATGATCGAATTTTTCGCCGCGCTCTGCCGCCCATTGCAGCAACTTCACCGTGCCGTTGACGGCAATGCCTTCTTCGTCGCCGGTGATGAGGAACGAGATCGAGCCTTTGGGCTGGCCGTCGTTGGCTGCAAGATAATCCAGCGTCGCGGCCACCGAACAGGCGATCGCGCCCTTCATGTCGACCGCACCGCGTCCGAATAGCACGCCGTCCTTGATGTCGCCGGAGAACGCGCCGTGGCTCCACGCCGCGTCGTCGCCGGGCGGCACCACGTCGGTGTGGCCGGCGAAGGTGATGTGCGGCGCGCCGGTGCCGATCCGGGCGTAGAGGTTCTCGACGTCGTCGGCGCCCGGCTCGCTGAAGGTGACGCGATGGACCTCGAAGCCCGCAGCCTTGAGTTCGCGTTCAAGCACGCCGAGCGCACCGCCCTCTGCCGGCGTCACCGATGCGCAGCGGACCAGATCGCGGGTGAGGGTGACGGCGTCGGTTGGCATTGAACTCTCATTTATCATCACCGGGCTTGTCCCGGTGATCTCGATCAGGTTGGCACTTGCGTCCCTTGTCAGATTGCCGAGTTCAAGCCCGGCAATGACATCGAAACACAGGGACGTTCGGCACGAAATCTCAATCCCGCAGCAGTTCGTTAATGCTGGTCTTGGCGCGGGTGCGCTCGTCGACGCGCTTGACGATGACGGCACACGACAGCGACGGACCAGGCTGGCCGTTTTTCATCGGCTTGCCCGGCAGCGCGCCCGGCACCAGCACGGAGTAGGACGGCACCTCGCCGATAAAGACTTCGCCGGTTTCGCGATCGACGATCTTGGTCGACGCGCCGAGGAACACGCCCATCGACAGCACCGCGCCCTTGCGCACGATGACGCCCTCGGCGACTTCCGAGCGTGCACCGATGAAGCAGTCGTCCTCGATGATGACTGGTCCGGCCTGCAGCGGCTCGAGCACGCCGCCGATGCCGACGCCGCCGGAGATGTGCACGTTCTTGCCGATCTGGGCGCAGGAGCCGACCGTCGACCAGGTGTCGACCATGGTCGATTCATCGACGTAAGCGCCGAGATTGACGAAGGACGGCATGAGTACGACGTTCTTGGCGATGAAGGCCGAGCGGCGGACGATCGCGCCGGGCACGGCGCGGAAGCCGGCATCGCGGAAACGGTTCTCGCCCCAGCCCTCGAACTTCGAGGGCACCTTGTCCCACCAGTTGGCTTGGCCCGGGCCGCCGGGGATCGTGGTCATGTCATTGAGACGGAACGACAGCAGCACCGCCTTCTTCAGCCACTGGTGAACCTTCCACTGGCCATCGGCCTGCCGCTCGGCGACGCGGGCCTCACCCTTGTCCATCAGGTCAAGCGCGTGATCAACCGCTTCGCGGACTTCGCCTTTGGTCCCGGAATTGACTGTGTCGCGAGCGTCGAAGGCAGTGTTCAGCGTGGTCTCAAGGGCGGACAGGGACATTTTAATTCCTTGGAAAATGGCCGAAACGGCAGGCAAACGTGTGCTTTTGTCGGGATTTGGCGACCGTGAGTCAAGCGGGGAAGGTGGCCGCGCAGTCCTATTGGGTAAGCAGATTTTGCAGAAACCCGGTTAGATCGTCGGTGATGTGATCGACATAGGCGGCGTCACGACCTTCCAGTTCCCAGTCCTCGCGGACCACGTTCTTGGTGCCGCCCGGCACTACCAGCGTCGTTGTCATGCCGAGATCATGTGGCACCACGAGATTGCGGGCGAGGTCCTCGAACATCGCCGCCTTCGCCGGATCAACGCCGTGCAGCTTGAGGAAGCGCTGATAGGTCCGGTGCGCGGGCTTGGGTTCTAGTTCGGCAGAGACGATATCGAACACGTCCTCGAAATGTTCGCCAATGCCGAGACGCTCCAGCACCTTGCCGGCATGGGCGCGCGAGCCATTGGTCAGGATCAGCTTGCGGCCCGGCAGCTTTTCGATCGCCGCACCCATCGCCGGGTTGGGTTCGAGCGGCGAATGGTCGATCTCGTGGACGTAGGCAAGGAAGTCATCGGCGTTGAGGCCGTGCTCGGTCATCATGCCGCGCATGGTGGTGCCGTAGCGGCGGTAATAGTCCTTTTGAATCTTGAACGCTTCTTCTTTCGGCACCTTGAGATATTGCGCGACGAAATCCCTGATCCGCACGTCGACCTGCTGCCAGAGGTTGACGTGATGCGGATACAGTGTGTTGTCGAGGTCGAACACCCACGTCTCGACGTGGGCAAAGGTGCGTTTGGGATGAAGCATCATGGCATTCCAAATCTCAGCGTCTTGCCGCTGTCCGTACCGATGTCGACAGTGGCATAGCCGGTGGCGTTGAAGCCGCGCGCGTCGCAATCGCGCTGCTGGTTGGTTTCGAACTGGTTTTCACGGGTGCAAAGCGTGGTGCCCCCGCCCCAGTTCAGCGGCTTGCCGTCGACCTTGATGGTGCGGCCATCGTTATCGACGGCTTCGGCGAAACTGAAAACATGCTTCGGCTGTCCGATAATGTCGGGATGCAGGCATTTGCCGGGTTCGATGCGGTACCAGCCGCGCGTGGTCACGGCCTTGCCGTCCTCGGTGCCGATCGACGCCATCACGCGATAGCGCGTATCATTGCACCAAGTGACGCCGGGGCCGCTCGGCGCCTGCACCGCGTCGATCATGATCTGGAAGAAATTCGGCGCCTGTACGATGTCAGGGGTGAGATTATGCGCCTTGAGAAACGAGGCCAGCGCGCCTTGAGTCTTCGGGCCATCGACACCGTCGATCGGCGCGGCATCGTAGCCGGCGATCACCAGCAGACGTTGAATCGCCGCGAGCCGCGCCTGCTCATCGTCGTATTCGCTGCCCTCCGCAAGATAGGCGGTCGTGTGCCCGTCCTCGCCGGTCGATGGTTTGACCTCGGTGAACGGTGCAGCGCTTTGCTTGCCGCGGCAATCGCGCGCGGCGGCGATAATGAAATTATCCGGCGCGATGCAGAGATTGTCGGTGCCGCTTTGAGGAATCGGCGACGCACCGTACACCGGCAGCGCCCGGGCGTGGAGCAGGAGTCGGTCGACATTCAACGAGCCTTGCGCGACGACGCGGCACGCCGCCGGGTCAATCCGGAACCAGCCGCGGGTTGCGGTGGCGCCCTTGTCGTCGATCCCGATCGCCGCCTCGACCACATAGCTCATGCGGTTGCAGATTTTCAGGTCGGCGTGAGCGGCGGCGGGAAGCCCGAGGAGAAGTGTAGTTAGAGCAACAAGGCTTGCTCCGTGTGACTTTGATCGCATCATGGCCGGGCTCCGTCCCGGCCATCCACGTCTGTCACAAGTCGTGAGATCAGGCGGGAATGCCCGTGACAAGCACGGGCATGACGGAGGGAAATCGTCGCATCCCGCCGCATTACTTGTGGATCAGCGTGCCGGTGCCCTGGTTGGTGAACAGTTCCAGCAGCACCGCGTGCGGCGTCTTGCCGTCGATGATGACGACGCCCTCGACACCGGCTTCCAGCGAATAGATGCAGGTCTCGACCTTGGGGATCATGCCGCCGGAAATCGTACCGTCGGCGATCAGCTTGCGCGCATCCTTCACCGACAGTTCGGGAATGAGCTTTTTCGATTTGTCGAGCACCCCCGGCACGTCGGTCAGCAACAGCAGCCGCTTGGCCTTGAGCGCGCCGGCAACGGCGCCGGCAAAAGTGTCCGCGTTGACGTTGAAGGTATGGCCGTCCTTGGACGCCGCGACCGGAGCGAGCACCGGAATCAATTCGTAGCCGATGAGCTGGTTGAGCAGGGTCAGGTCGACCTTGTCCGGTTCGCCGACGAAACCGAGATCGATGATCTTCTCGATATTGGAATCCGGATCGACCATGGTGCGCGTCGCCTTCGTGGCGGTGACCATGTTGCCGTCCTTGCCGGAGAGACCCACGGCCTTGCCGCCGGCCTCGTTGATGTGGCTGACGATCTGCTTGTTGATCGAACCTGCCAGCACCATTTCGACGATCTCGATGGTGGCGGCGTCGGTGATGCGGAGCCCCGCCGCGAATTCGGACTTGATGCCGAGCCGGGCCAGCATCGCAGCGATCTGCGGGCCGCCGCCGTGCACGACCACCGGATTGATCGCGGTCTGTTCTAGCAGCACGATGTCGCGTGCGAACTGCCGGGCCAGCGCTTCCTCGCCCATGGCGTGGCCGCCGTACTTGATGACGATCGTTTCCTCGTCGTACTGCTGCATGTGCGGCAGCGCTTCGGACAGGATGCGGGCCTGATCTTGCGGGCTGATATTGGGCAGGTCGATCATGAAGCGGTCTCGTTCATCACGGGTCGCCGCGTTCTAGCCGATTGCCGTGCCCGCGCAAAGCACCGAAACCGGGGCCTGCGGTCGTTCAGTTTGTCATGTTTTTCGCGGCCACGCCGCGGCCAGCGCGAGAGCGAGCCAACTCAGAATCAGTAATGTGCCGCCGGTGGGGGCGGCCATCGGAAACAGGCTGTGTCCGGCGTATTGCCGCAGGACGAGATCGCCCGCGAACAGGCCTGCGCCTGCGACGAAGCCCCAGGTGGCGGCAAGGCCGAATCCGCCCTGGGCGAAACCGTGGGCCGTCAGGAGTGCGGCCGCGATCACGGCGCTGGCGTGGAACAGCAGCATCGATGAGGCTGACGCCAGCCGCGTTGCGTCCGGCTGGTGGGCCGAGGGGGCCGCCAGTGCGACACCGGCCGTACCCATCAGGCCGGCGAACACCACAGCCATTCGCGATGCCGTCACGAGGTGCGCTCCTGCAACAATTTCACCATGGCCGCGCGCAGTTCGGCCATGCCGCCGCCGGTGCGTGACGACGTCACGAGCAGTTCGGGGAAGGCCGCAGGGTGCTTGCGCAGCGCATCCGTTACGGCGGCGAGAGTCGCATCCAGCTCTGTTTTCTTGACCTGATCGGCCTTGGTGAGCACGACTTGGTAGCTTACTGCGGACCTGTCGAGTGTCTTCAATACGTCAGTGTCCACGTCCTTGATGCCGTGACGCGAGTCGATCAGCACGTAGACCCGTGCGAGATTGGCACGCCCCTGGAGGAATTTGTGGATCAGCGCGGTCCACGAGGCGACCTTGGTCTTGGGCGCGGCGGCGTAGCCATAGCCCGGCATGTCGACCAGCCGCAGGCTGGTGTCCTTGCCCTCAACCGACGATTTCGGCCCTTCAAAGAAAATCAATTCCTGGGTGCGGCCCGGTGTGTGCGATGTGCGGGCCAGCGCGTTGCGATTGGTCAGCGCGTTGATGAGGCTGGACTTGCCGACATTGGAGCGCCCAGCGAAGGCGACTTCGACGCCGGCCATCGGCGGCAGGGCCTCGATCGACGGCGCCGCCCAGAAGAACTGCCAGTCACCGGCGAACAGTTTTCTTCCGGTCTCGATCAACTCCGCATCGGTGTCGGCGGTCATGCGAAGTTCGCTTTCGATGTCAAAGAGGTCGTTGCGGAGCAAGGACCGGGTTCAGCCTTTCGGCCATTTGTCGATGTTACAAAAATGAACATGCCCGGCACAAGGCCGGGCATGTCGATGGAGAAAGCCGAGGATCGGCGCGCCCGCTAACTTGCTTTCTTGCCGGCGAACGTCGATTTGAGATTGTCGAACAGTTCGATCTTGACACCGTTCCTCTGCATGATCGCGCCCTGCTGGATTACCGACAGCAGGTTGTTCCAGGCCCAGTAGATCACGAGACCGGCCGGGAACGACGCCAGCATGAAAGTAAAGATCAGCGGCATCCAGTCGAAGATCATCTTCTGGGTCGGATCCGGCGGCGTCGGATTCAGCTTCATCTGGAACCACATCGTGATGCCCATGATGATCGGCCACAGGCCAAGTACGAGATAGTGTCCGATGATCGGCACATGCGTCGGATCGAACGTCAAGAGGCCGAACAGGTTGAAGAGGTTGGTCGGATCCGGCGCCGAAAGGTCGTGAATCCATCCGAAGAACGGCGCGTGCCGCATTTCGATGGTGACGAACAGCACCTTGTAGAGGGAGAAGAACACCGGAATCTGGATTGCGATCGGCAGACAGCCCGCAATCGGATTGATCTTCTCCTTCTTATAGATCTCCATCATCTCCTGCTGCTGCTTCACGCGGTCATCAGGATATTTCTCCTTGAGCGCGGCAAGCTGCGGCTGCACGGCCTTCATCTTGGCCATCGAGGCGTAGGACTTGTTGGCGAGCGGGAAGAACACCGCCTTCACCAGCACCGTGACGAGAAGGATCGCGACGCCGAAATTGCCGACCAGGTGATAGAGGTGATCGATCAGCCAGAACATCGGCTTGGTGATGAAGTAGAACCAGCCCCAGTCGATCAGCAGTTCGAAGCGGTTGAGTTTGAGCTGCTTGTCGTAGCCGGTAATGACCGCATTTTCCTTGGCGCCGGCGAACAGATGGACGCTGGTGGACGCGGTGCCGCCGATCGACACTGTCAGCGGATCGAGCAGGTAGTCGGTCTGATAGGTGTTGACCTTGTTGACGAGGTTCGACGAATAGCGCGCCTGAATAGGCGCCGATGGATCAGGCAGCAGCGCGGCCGCCCAGTACTTGTCGGTGATGCCCAGCCAACCGTTGGTCACCTTGAAGGTGACGGATTTGTCCTCGTCCATCTTCTTGTAGGAGTATTCCTGCAGGCCCTTGTCGCCGAGCACGCCGACGAGGCCCTCGTGAAGGATGTAATAGCCCGAGACCTGCGGAGTGCCGTGGCGCGAGATCAAGCCGAACGGATAAAGGGTAGCGGCGGCGTTTCCGACGTTCGAGACGTCGTCCTTGATCGTGAACAGGTACTTGTCGTCGATCGAAATCGTACGCTTGAAGGTCAGGCCTTCGCCGTTGTTCCAGGTCAGCGTCACAGGCGTCGAGGCGGTGAGGGAATTCGATCCCTCCTGTTTCCACACCGTGGTCTGGTCCGGCATCTTGAGGGTCGATCCGGCGGCAGGAACGAAGCCGAACTCGGCATAATAAGGCTCGCGTGATCCCGATGGCGAGAACATCACGATTGCCGGCGATTTCGGATCGACGGTCTCGCGATACTTCACCAGTGCGACATCATCAATGCGGGCGCCCTTCAGCGCGATGCTTCCGATCACGCTCGGGGTGTCGATCTTGATGCGAGCGGAATCCGCGATCACGGCAGCACGATCCCGAACCGGTTCAACGTTGGCCTGTTGCGCCGGTGTCTGCTGGCCGGGCGCGGTGCCCGCAGCCGGCGGCGTTGAGGTCGAGGTCGCCGGGGCGTCGGTTTTGGCCGCCTTCTGTTGAGCCTGCTGCACCTGCTGGGCGGCGCGCTGCTTTTCCATCTGCGGAATGTTGTAGAAATACTGCCAACCGATCAGCACGATGCCGGACAGAATGACGGCGAGGATGGTGTTGCGATTGTCGATCATCGATCAGGTCTCGTCATTCCGCTCGGCTGGTTTCGGGGAAGTCTGTCGGTTGGCAGGCCGGTTTCCGCCCTGCCGCTCGAGGCGCCGCAGCGCCGTATGGAGATCGTCGAGCATGGTGTCGAAGTCGCGCTTCAGCGCGGTCCGACGGCCAACTATCACATAATCATGGTGGGGTCGCATGGATATGACGTCCAGGCGCTTCACCAATTCGCGAAGCCTGCGGCGCACACGATTGCGTTCGGTGGCGGTGCCGACTTTCCTGGTCACGGTAAAACCGACCCGGACCGGTCCGGTATCGTCCCGGTGCCGGGTCTGTACGACAAAGGCTGGACCGGCCACGCGGGAACCGCTGGCGGCGGCAACAAAATCCGCGCGTCGTCTCAACCGGTCCATGATATCAACCGGCGCATGGAAGGTGTCTCTTGAGAGGCCGTTCAGGCGCTCAGACGCTTGCGGCCACGTGCGCGGCGCGCGGCGAGGACCTTGCGGCCGCCGGTGGTGGCAAGGCGTGCGCGAAAGCCGTGGCGGCGCTTACGCACCAGTTTGCTGGGTTGATAGGTCCGCTTCACGGGTGGTACTCCGCTGACCGGGCAATGTGCCGCGTTCGTTAATGATGCAAGTCCGGAGATGGTAGTTCAGGCAAGGGCGGAACGGAGCCCAAAAATGAACCGGCCCGGTCGAGCCGGGCCATCGCGGACAGTTGGCGGGCTTATACGGGAGCGACCTGTTTTCGTCAATCTTGGGATATAAGAGAAGTTTCTGCGGCAAAACGGCCAAATGCCACGGGCGGGTCCGTAATTGTGGCGGCTTTTCAGGGGTTTGACGATACCTCCATCGAGGCGCATCGTACCGGCTCTTGGGGTTCATCAGGGAAGTGGAGGCCATTGGCGTGTCGGCCAGTGACGAACGGACGGATTTGACGCCGCCACGGCCGCTGCCGGGTCGGGGGATCGGCCTGTCCGGCAAGCTGCTGCTGCTGACAATTCCGCTGGTGATGATCGCGGAAGTGCTGATCTACGTGCCCTCGATCGCTAATTTCCGTGTGAACAGGCTCAACGACCGGCTCGCCGCGGCCAATACCGCCGCCCTGGTGCTCGACGCCGCGCCGAGCGGCATGGTGCCGGATTCGCTGGCCAAGCAGATTCTCGAAAGCATCGGCGCCCGCGCCGTCGCCATCAAGATGGGCCAGCAGCGCCGCCTGCTGGCGATCGCCGACATGCCGCCGGCCATCGATCATGACATCGACATGCGCGAAATGACGGCGTGGCAGGCGATCATCGGTGCGTTCGAGACGATGCTCGAGAACGGCAACGAGGTGATGCGCATCATCGGCCCGGCGCCGCATGGCGGCCAGTTCATCGAGGTCGTCGTCGATGAGGCTCCGCTGCGCAAATCGATGTTTCGCTTCTCGGTCAATCTGCTTCTGGTGTCACTCGGCATCGCGATCATGACGGCGGCGCTGGTTTATCTCGCGCTGCATTATCTGTTCGTGCGGCCGATGCGGCGAATGACCGCCAACCTCGTGGCATTTCACGCCAATCCGGAAAGCGTTGCGCGCATCGCGGTGCCGTCGCAGCGCAAGGACGAGATCGGCGTCGCCGAGCGTGAACTGGCGGATATGCAGCGCGATCTGGTGTCGATGCTGCATCAGAAAAGTCATCTTGCGGCACTCGGTCTCGCGGTTTCCAAGATCAATCACGATCTGCGCAATTTGCTGGCGTCGTCGCAATTGCTGTCCGATCAGCTTTCAAGCGTGCCGGATCCGCGCGTTCAGCGTTTCGCACCGAAATTGATGCGGTCGCTCGAACGTGCCATCGCCTTCTGTCAATCGACGCTGTCCTACGGCAAGGCGCAGGAAGCACCGCCCGACCGGCGGATGATTGCAATCGAGCCGATCGTCAACGAGGTGAGGGAATCCGCCGGCCTCGCCGCCGATGCGTCGATCGTCTGGATCAACGCCGTCGAGCGTGGCCTGACGGTGGATGCCGATCCCGACCAATTGTTCCGTGTGCTGCTCAATCTGGTACGTAACGCCGCGCAGGCGCTGGAAAGTCAGGATGTCGGTGAGGCGTCGCCCAAGCAGATTCGCGTCGCCGGACGCCGGGAGGGCACTGTCGCGATCATCCAGGTGTCGGACACCGGCCCGGGCGTGCCGGCGAAGGCCCGCGAGCATCTGTTCGAGGCGTTTCAGGGCTCGTCCCGCGACGGCGGCACCGGCCTTGGGCTCGCCATCGCCGCCGAACTGGTCCGCGCCCATGGCGGCGATCTCAATCTGGTGGAAGGCACCATCGGCGCCACCTTCCGGATCGCGATTCCAGACCGCCCCGTGGCACTGCACGACCACCGCAATGAGCGGGCAAGGGCGTAAGACGTCTTGTAAATCAAAGCTGAAGTGACCGCCGGGTCGACGCGGATGCCAGAGAGAAGGTTGTCCAATTCCCCGGAATTTTGGCCCGGTCCGACACTTGCCAAGCCCATCCGGAGCCGTTAGCTATGGCCCTCTTCGCGAGGGGGCTTTCAGCTCATTCCTGTCCGCGAAATGCGCGCCCGTAGCTCAGCTGGATAGAGCACCAGACTACGAATCTGGGGGTCAGAGGTTCGAATCCTTTCGGGCGCGCCAAATCTCCAACACTCCAGAATAAAACTGGGCACCTGAGCATCGCCGGGCTCGTTGATCAATTGAAGCCCCCGATCGTGCGATCTCAACAAGAGAGACGATCAGTCCGAGCGCAAAGAAACTTAGCGATCGTGCGATATCACGAAGCAGATGGTCGTTTTGATAGATCGGCCAACATTGCGGGGATTCTTCAACGTGAGAGGGAGATGACCGTCGCCCCGGCACAGATCAAAAGAGTACCGAGGGCAACGAGCGAGAGATTGAGGTTGCGCCATTCAGAAAAGGCCACGGCGCCGACAAGGACGGCGATCAGGGCATTGCTGTTGGTCAATGGCGCGATGACGGAAACCGGCAGTTTGAGCACGCCCATCCCATAGGCCATGCAAGCAATTGCCAATGTCCAGGTCGTCCCCATCGCGGCGGCGAGCATCACGGACCGGGCCGAAAGTACTGCGCCGCCTGTCCAGATGAAGGCCGACCAGCCGAGCAGGGCCACGACGCTGCCAACGACCCCCAGATAGAGGGGAATGGATGCGCCGGCGCCCAGGCTCGCCCGCATGAGCACAGTGCCCAGCCCGAGGCAGACGGCGGGAATGGCTCCGCCGATGAAAAATCCGGAAAGTGTCATGACTGGTACCCCGTCACTTTGGAAAGTGCTCGACATGGGTTTCGGCGGTACGGCCGAAATAAACGACCCGCCGGCCCGGGAACGAGACGAGGTATCCCGCGCAGCCGGCGGCTTTGACCTTTTCGCAGAAGGCGACGTAGCTGTAGTCGGCGGGATTGGCCTGCGCCCAACGTACCAGACGCTCAACCTCCGCGGCATCGAGGGCAGCGGCGACGGTGCCGGTGGAGGGGTGCATGTCCATCGTGACACTGTCTCCGTCAGGCAGATAGTTGGTCTGGCTCTTGCGGCGATAGTCGACCAGATAGCCCTCGAAGCCGGCGGCGATCAGCTTTCCGACAATCTCCGGAAAGCTCAGGCTTCCATCGCGAGCCGCAAGGAGGCAAGTTTTGGCAATAGAAATCCGTCCCGCGTCCATGGCGGTTTCCTTTCTTTTCGATATGAGTTTGGCCGGCGGGTTCAGTCCACCGGGATTGCGTTGAGCTCGCGCCGTTCGGCGAGAACCCTCAGGATACGGTCGAGCGCTTCGTGCTCTTCCTTCGTCAAAACGCCGAAGAACTCAGCGTCATTCTTGTCGGCAAGTGATGCCAGGACGGGGATCTTGGTCCGGCCCTCGGTCGTCAGGGACAGGCTGTGAGCGCGCTTGTCCTCCTGGCTTTCCGCTTTCTCAACCAATCCCTTAGCCACCAGCCTTTCCGCAAGCTTGCTGATAGCCCCCTTGGTCATGCCCATCTTCTCCGCCAGAACAGACGGGGGCGTCGGCTCGCAGTCGTAGAGTGCGCGCATGAAGGACCACTCCGCGACGGTGACCTCCTCGCCCGATACCTTGCGCGCGAACTCCTGCGACACGGCGTTTGACACCATTCGCATCCAGTAGCCGGTGTGGTCGGTGAGTTCCGAAGCCGAGGTCATGACGCATCCCCCGTTGACTAGGAAACTATCTCGATTAAGTTTCCTAGTCAACAACAATGTTCAGGCCGGATGAATCGGAGCGATGGGTATGATCTAGAGGCGCCTCCTGTCAGCCCCCGGCGGGCGTGGTCAGGCATATCCACATCCCCTCGAGACCCGGAAACGGCGCACGCTGCAAGGTGATCCCGTGGAAAATGGATAGCAAACACAATAACATACGAGTTCCCAGTTTCATCCTCCCGGGCGCGCCATTCTTCGAAAAATCAAATGGATACGATGTATGAAAATTGCCCGCACTGGCTCGGGTGATTTTTGACGCCTGACTCCCCGTAATGATGCGGACGGTCAGCTTCCGGCCAAATCCAGACCTCGAGATGCGGCGTCGAACGCTGGCGATTGGCGCAAGCGGGCGTCGATCAGCGCTGGCAGGAAAGGCCGTCAGAGTCATTTCCTGAGACACAAGTTAGCCAACGCGGGTTTCGAACCGATCAATGGACGAGGGAATGGGTGAGAAATGCTAGCCGATACGCGGGAAGCACTGCTCGATTCCCGTCACAAGTATGTCGAGGCTCCTCTCGAACTCGAGATCAAAATTTCCTGTTGTGTAAGCCGGCTTCATTCTCGACGTTTCGAGCAGGACAAAGCCGGCGACAAAGCAGGTCATCGCGCGATACGCGATGACCGCTTGCTCCGCATTCAAGCCTGAAGCAGCGAATGCGTCGGTCAGAGCCTGGCCCACTCTCTTGGCCGCGGCCGTGCGAAGGGTGCGCTGTGCAACAAGCCGGAAGCCATTCGGATGCCGATTGCCGACGATCCTGTATGCGGTGATGAATTTTCGCGCCGCTGTTTTCCAGTTCTGATTGCGCCGGTGATTCTTGTCGACGGTATCGATGATTTCCTGCATCACGGCCTCGACTACACCGTCGAGGAGGTCGTCGCGATTCTTGAAGTAGTGATAGATCGACATCGCCTCGACGCCGAGCGCTTGTCCCAACTGCCGCATGCTGAGCGAGTCGATGCCGTTCGCGTCGATCATCTCGAGCGCGGCGTGGAGAATCACGTCGCGACTGAGGGGCTTTCGAATCGGCCGCGATTGAGCCTTGCGGGCAACCGGCGTCCTCTTGCTTCGTGTCAGGGCGGGCATTCGTTTCAACGATTGTGATGCGCATATCCGGCGCGCAATTGTTCCAATAAGCGCGTCTGCGTCAAGCCTTCGCACCTGTATCAGAGTTCGCGTCCGTTGGAATAGGCGCGGCGGTTGAAGTCAGGACTTGACAGATTGTCGACGACCTTACACTGTAAGGTTAAGTACAAGAAACGATCAGGGATGGAATGCCATGCGTGGGGCGAAAGCCGTTTCGCAGGGGGATGATTTTGCCCGATCTTCTTCCCCGGCGGACGAGACTGAAAGCGAGCACGATCGGCCGAAAGGTGATGCCACAGCGCGGGCTGCATGGCTTGGCGCTGCACGTAACGTTGGCTTTGGAATTCTTGGCTTCGCAATCCTTTTTGCCCTTTGGTATGCCACGTGGGCAATCGGGTTCGTCAACCGCGATCTGGTGCCGCGCCCTGACCAGATATTTCTTCGACTGATCCATAATTTTGCGGTCTCCGGCCTCGCATGGGACGTGCTCGCCAGTGTGCAGCGCGTTCTGACCGGCATGATCATTGGGATGGCGCTGGCGATACCGGCAGGGTTCGCCTTAGCGTGGTATCCGACTCTCGGCCGGATCTTTCAGCCGGTCATCAATTCGTTCCGCGCAATTCCACCGATCGCGCTTAGTCCGCTCGTGATTGTCTATCTTGGGATTGGTGAGGTCGCGCGCGCGAGTATCCTGGTTTACGCCGCATTTTTTACGTCGCTGATTGTCATTTATGAAAGCGTCTCAGCAATCGAGGAGATCTATATCCGTGCCGCGCGCGTGGTCGGCGCGACCGAGACCGAGATCTTTCGCAAGATCGTCGTTCCGTTGCTCGTTCCAAATCTGTTCGTCGCGCTTCGCCTGACGTTGGGCGTGTGCTGGGGCACGCTGGTGGCGGCGGAATTACTCGCAGCTGAGCGTGGGCTGGGCGCGGTCATCCAGAATGCCGGAAACTACTTCGTTATTCCCGATATTTACGTCGGTCTCGTCTGCATCGGCGCGATTGCGCTGGCGATGGACGCGATGATCCGCAAGGGAATGGCTGTCGTCGTGAATTGGCAGGAGCGGGTCGAGCGATGATGACCCGAGCGAATACGGCGCCAATCGAATTCAAGTCGGTCAGCAAATACTACGGCGACGGTCCAGGTCGTCACGTGGTGTTCGACGACCTATCGCTCACCATCAGCGAAAATGAATTTGTTGCCATCGTCGGTGGCAGCGGTTGCGGCAAGACAACGCTGCTCAACATGGCGGCGGGCTTTACGCGACCGAACCGTGGCACCGTTCTGGTGCATGGTGAGGAAATCCAGCAGGCCGGCCGCGACCGCGGCGTGGTCTTTCAGCAATATGCGGTCTTTCCTTGGCTGACGGTTCGTCAGAACATTGAATTTCCGCTCAATCTCAAATGCTGCAATCTCGACAAGGCGGCCAAGGACAAGATCGTCGAGCACTATCTCGCGACGACCGGACTCAAGCGTTTCGAGAATGCTCTACCCAAGGCTTTGTCTGGCGGCATGAAGCAGCGCGTCGCCATCGCCCGGGCCTACGCCGCTAATCCGCAGATCCTGCTGATGGACGAGCCGTTTGCGGCTCTCGATGCGCAAAGTCGCGGCATCATGCAGGAAGTCCTGCAGAAGATCACCGCCGAGGAGAGGAAAGCGGCGATTTTCATCACGCACTCTGTCGAGGAAGCGATCTATCTCGCCGATCGCATCGTCGTTATGGCGCAACGGCCTGCGGTCTTCTCCGAAGTCATCACCGTTCCATTCGGCAAAAACAGAACCGCAGATATGCGGCTTGCGAACGAATTCATCGATCTCCGGCGGCACATTGAAGGTCAACTCAAACACTAAGTGTGGCCGGTCCAGTTCAACAAGAGGGAGGGTAAGCATATGTTGCAAAAACTGATGCAGGCGTTGACAGCCACGGTCATGTTGTCCTTCACCATCGTGTCTGCCTATGCGCAGTCCGGCGGTCAGCCTCTCAAGGTGAGGATCGGCTATCTGCTGTCGGAAGTGGTGGCGCCGCCGCTGCTCGTTGCGCGGGACGAAGGTCTGTTCAAGGCCCAGAACCTCGATGTCGAACTGATCAAGTTCGACAACGGCACGCAGATGACCCAGGCTCTGGTCGGCAACAGCCTTGACGGGGCATTGGCCGGCGCCGCCGTGGTATCGAGTATCGCGGTGCGCGGTCTCGGTGTCCTCGTCAATCCGACTTATCTCGAGTACGACACCAACCTGCTTTATGCGACCGGGGAGTCCGGAATCAAGACGGTTCAGGATCTGAAGGGCAAGCAGGTCGCCTTTCCGTTCGGCACCACCGCCCATGTGCTCGTGGTGAACGCCCTCAAGAAGAGCGGCTTGAAGTCCAGTGACATCAAGCCGGTTAACACCGGTTATCAGGCCACCACCACGGCTCTCATCGCGGGTGCGGTACCCGCCGCGGTGATCACGGCAGGTTTCGTCGAGGCGGCGACGAAGAAGGGTGCGGTTCGCGTGACATCGCTCAAGGATTTCTATCCGGAAACTGCGGTGCTCGGCGGCCTGGTTATCTCGAATGCTTTCTTCGACAAGCACAAGGCTGATTTGCCGCATGTGGGTGCGGCCATCATCCAGGCGCAAGTGAAGCTGAACGAAGAGCCTATCCGCAAGAAGAACTACGATAAGTATTTCTCGAAGATGGAAAGCTACGACGCCTATACGTTCAGCTTTGAACTCGGGAAATACCCCACCGCCGATGAATGGCTGAAATCGTTCAAGGAGGGCAAGGTTGCGAATTGGGCGTTGACCACCGCGCAAATCCTGAAGGACGCAGGTACGATCGACAAGATCGGCGAGCCGTCGAAGTTCCTTGCGCCAGACGTTTTCGAGAAAGCTGCCGCACTGGCGAAAGCCGGGAAATAACAAGCTCAGCACACTGAGCAGGAAAGGAAACGACTGTGAGTATGGCGAAAGAGCACTTCGTGGTCATCGGGGCGCGAGGTTTTATTGGATCATGGATCTGCCGGCTTCTGATCGAGGAAGGCGTGAAGGTCACGGCGACCGATACAAATCCTGATCCGCGCAGCATGAGTTCGGTGCTTGATCCCGGCCATCTCAGCAAGATGACATATCTCGTCAGTGACGCGCGTAACCCGGAAGCGGTGTCTGCGCTGATCGGCGAGGACGTCACCCACGTCATCTATCTCGCCGGCCTGTTGCGGCCGGCGAGCGAGAATAACCCGTTGTTGTCGTCTCAAGTCAGCATCGGTGGCCTTATCAACGTGCTCGACGTATCAGTCCGCCGGAGCGGCAAACTGGGAATTGCGTATTCAAGTACAGCGGCGGTCTATGGCCCGGCATCGGACTATCCTAACGGCCAGATCGACGACAAATCGCTCCCTGCACCGAGGGATCACTACGGAGTACATCGGTACACGATGGAGATGACCGCAAACGCCTATTTCAATGAGCATGGCGTGACGTCGATGGGGTTGCGGCCATGGGTTGTCTACGGTGCCGGCCGGTTCAATGGACTCTCCGCCCAACCTTCGCTCGCAATGCTCGCTGCTGCTGCAGGCACGCCGTTCCATATGCAGTTCGGCGGGCGAAACGTGGTCCAGCATGTTCGGGACGTGGCGCTTGCGTTCATTCGCAGCGCTCGCGCCAAACTCGATGGCGCGAAACAGGCCAATATTCCCGGCGAGTCGATCGAGATGACCGATTTGATTGCGGTGATTGAAAAAAGTGCCCCCAAGGCACGCGGAATGATCACTTGCGAAATGAAGGATCTGGGTGCACCCAGCCGACTGGCGGATCCGAGGCTCGAGCAATTGATCGGCCCGCTGCCATCGCCGACCGCAGAGCGGGTCGAGGAGACTATCGCGGACTATCGCAAATTGCTGGCCGACGGCCGGATCTCCTTTCCATAGCCCTTCCCGGAGCCAAAAATGTTGCTTGCAGCAGATGAGCCAGGCGTCGTCGCGCCTTTTGACGGTGTCACGATGGAGCTTTGTGAGGCTAACCCTGACGTTATGATCATGACGGCGGATTTGCAGCCTTATGTCGATATCTTTCGTGTGCCGAAAGAGAAGCCAAAACAATTTCTCGATGTCGGCATGGCCGAGCAGAACCTGCTTTCGGTCGGTGCGGGAATTTCGAAAGCCGGGTTCATTCCTATCGCCACGACGTTCGCCTGTTATGCATCGCGGCGCGCCTTCGATCAGATGGTGATCTGCATGGGGACCGGCCCGAAAACCTGCGTGGTTGTTGGATTCACACCGGGCATCACAAGCCCGGCGCGGATCCATCATCAATCAACGGAAGACCTCGCGATGACCCGCGCGATTCCGCATGCGACGGTGATCGATCCCGCCGATGCGACCGAATTCATCCAGGTTATTCGAGCCGCTGTGAAGCAACCGGGTCTGGTTTACACGCGCGGGCTTCGCGGCACGGTGTCGCGCCTGCTCGATCCGGAAAAATATTTGTTCGAGATCGGAAAGACTTATCGTCTCAAAGAGGGCGGTGGCCCCGGAATCATTGCAACCGGCGCGGGCACCGAATGGGCGATCGAGACGTCGCGCCTTCTCGCGCGGGCAGGAGTTGACCACGCGCTGCTGCATGTTCCAACACTCAAGCCGGTACGGCACGAAGAGATCTGGAAATTCTGCGAAGGCCGCAGCCAGGTATTCTCAATCGAAAATCACAACATCGTCGGTGGACTTGGTGGCCTCGTCGCCGAGATCGTGGCGAATCATCGTGGCGGACCGAAACTCACGCGGCTCGGCGTTCCCGATCGCTGGGCGCCCGGTGGCTCACTTGCCTACATTCGGAAATCACTCGGCCTCGATGCCGAAAGTCTTGCCCGGCAGATCAAGGAGGCGGCATGAACATCATGACCAAGCAGGGCAGGAATCTCTCGGTTCCGGAACTTGAACATCTGGCGCTAAAAATGCGGCGCAACGTCATGGATATCTGCATGCAGCGTGGCGGTTATGCCGGGCAGGGCGTTGCGTTGGCCGATCTTGGCGCAAGCCTTTACTTTCATGAACTGCGGCCGGACGGCAATGGATGGTACCACGACGTCTTCGTCAACTCGAACGGACATGATGCTATCATGTGCTACTCCGCGTTTGCGGAGCAGGGGCTCTACACCATGGAAGAGCTTCGCACTTACAACGCTGATGGGACCGAGGTGGATATGAGTCCCTGCGAAGGCCGACGCGGCTTCGTCATCACGATGGGGTCTCTCGGGCAGGGGCCGTCGCAAGCTGCTGGAATTGCTTATGGCGAGCGGGTGAGAGGATCTGACAAGCGCGTGTACTGCCTGCTGTCGGACGGAGAGCTGCAGGAAGGCAATGTCTGGGAGGCCGCGATGTTTGCCGGCCACCACAAGCTGGATAATCTTGTGCTGCTGATCGACAACAACGACCTTCAGGCTGGCGGGCACACCAAGAATATCCTGAGTGTCGAGCCGGTGCCGGAGAAATTCGAGGCTTTCGGGTTCAAGGCCCGCCGCATCAATGGCAATAGCATTCAGGAAATTCTGGATGCGTTTGAAGAGGCGCGCAGCACCAAGGATAAGCCCTATGCGATGGTCTGCGATACCAGGCTGTTTCAGGGCAGTCCGTACATGCAGGCGCGTTTCCCGACCGCGCATTATATGCAGACGGATATGGAGACATGGAAGACAGGTCTCGCTGAACTGGAAGGATTCCTTGCGGCAAGTGCCGGCAGCGCAGAGTAAGCTTTCTGCCCAATCCAATACCAGATCTACGATGGCCGATTACTACCAGTGAATCGTCGTAGCTGCGGCCAGCCAACGAAATTCATAATCTTAAAATGAGGTGCTCAGGTTTTCGCCGCTGCATTCGTCGTCACAGTCAGCAAAGCAGCGAGGGTTGAGCCGCGCGAAGCGACTTGAGCGGCAGTTCCTGGCACACTGCGCAAATTCCGCTGCGATGCAAAATTTATTCGCTACGGGAGCAAGAGCGGACGTGGCTGGCCTACGGTAAGCGCAGGCAAAGGCGCGCAACTTTCCCTCGGGCTATCGACTGGGGCCACGCTTTACCGCGTCGGAAGGACAAAGATCTGGCCAGGGTAAATCAGGTCGGGATCGCGGATCTTCTCGCGGTTTGCCCTGTAGATGGTGGGGTAGCGCGTGCCCGCGCCGTAGGTGAGGCGGCTGATGTGCCATAGGCTGTCACCACGGGAGACGGTGGTGGTCGTGATCTTCGGCACAACCACGACGGAGGGCGAACCTCTTTCTGGCGGAGCGGTGGACACAGCGGTCGCCGGTTGCGGTAGCTGTGAAGCGGCAATGTCCGGCCCCTTGGACGATGTGGCTTGCGCCGGCACGGACGCGGTCAAGACTTTATCAGGAACGTTAAAAGGTACCTCCGCGCGCGCGCGGACCGCGTTGGAATTCGGCTCCACCTCGTCCAGCCTGACACGGTAGTTGCCAGGCGAGACGCCCTTGTTGATGGTGACCACAAAACGTTCATCCGCGCCCGCTGTTGCAGACGCAACAAAGCTGTCGTTGAGATAAAGCCTCACCGTGGCACCCGCGCCGGCACGGCCGGTCACATGGAATTTGCCGTCCGGCTCGGTCTCGATTGCCTCCACAGCCACCATCCCGGTCATTGGCGTTGGCGCGGCGGGCTGCGCCGGCGCGACGGAAGGTTTGTCCGGCGTCATCCGTGCCACCATCGGACGGTCGGTCGGAGTCGGCTGAAGTGCCACTGCCACGCTCTTTTTGGATGTGGCCACCGTGCCGTCCGACTGCGTGGAGCGCAACGTCAGGTCATAGGTCCCTGGAGGAAGTCGGGGTGGGACCATGACGAATCGTCCGGATTGATCCGCGGTCGCGCTAACGTGCAACTCGCCATTGCGCAATAACTCTACAGTTGCGCCCGGTGCCGCCCGACCTGCGATCACCGCGTCGCCTGTCGGCTCGATGCGGGCAATGTCGAACGCCGGCCCGCCATCTCCGCTCTCCGGCGTTGGGGACGATCCGGACAGCGTGGCCCCCAAGGCCTTTGTTTCCGCTTCAACCGCCGCGAGCCCGGCCGGACTTTGATCTTGCACGCCCGGCGCCGGCGTCGAAACCGCTGGTGAGGCGGTGGCTGCCTTGGCGTCCACTGGCGGCTCACGATGGGCTTGCTTGACGGTAAAGACAAGCGCCAAACCACCGGCTGCAATCAGCGCCAGGAACACCATGACCATTCGGCTCGTCGATGTGGCAATCATATTGTTGTCCGTCGGCCAAGTTGTTAGCTGGGCCGCAATATATCGCGTTTTCTGGCGAAGTGGGTAAGCTTTCTCGGCTTCCCGTCTTTGACGTTTTGCGATTTTTACCGCGCCAACGACGCTGAACGATCGAGCACCCGGACGTAAGCTGCGATGCTCGCTAAGGGTTGGCTGCTTTCCACGTTCCGGACTTGGCGCTCTCGCTACGAAGATACTTAGCCCGTCTTGAGCCAGAAGCTGACATTTACGAGCGACGATCGACGACGTCATCGCTGAAATCGACGCTACAGGTATCTGACCGGACGGCAGGCGAGGCAGAGAGCATGCAGGTTGCCTGCCGCACCGATTTCGTCATTCCACGGGCATTGCTTCAAGCCACTGCACCACCTGCTGCGGCGAGACCGGGTGGAGAGGAATGAACGGGCCTTTTGGTCCCAATGCATCTTCCACGGCGGAGATCACGCAGGCGGCAGCAGGAATAGTGCCGCCTTCGCCGGCGCCCTTGACGCCGATCGGATTGCGCGGCGATGGTGTTTCGATGTGATGGACCTCGATCTGCGGCATTTCGGACGCCATCGGCAGAAAATAATCGCCATAGGTCGTGGTCAGCGGCTGGCCTTCTTCATCGTAGATCATCCGCTCGAACAGCGCATTGCCGATGCCGTGCACGACGCCGCCGCGAATCTGGCCGTCGACGATCAACGGGTTGATCAGCTTGCCGCAGTCGTGAACCACGACATAGCGGACGACACTGATATCGCCGGTCTCGGGATCGACCTCAACCTCGCAGGCGTTTGCGCCGTAGGCAAATGTCAGGGCATTGGAGTTGAAGTATGCCGTCGCGGCGAGATCCGGCTCCATGTCGCCCGGCAAGGTCATTCCGGTGTTTCCCGCGAGTACGCGGGCGATTTCGGACAGCTTGACCTTCATCTCCGGAATGCCTTTCACCCGGACCGCGCCGCCTTCGAGTTCGAGGTCGTGTTCGCCAACCTCCAGTTGATGGGACGCGAAGGTGATAGCCTTGGCCCGCACCTTGTGGGCTGCAAGCTGCACCGAGGACCCGGCCGTCACCGCGATGCGGCTGGCGATGGTGGAAATGCCGAGCGGAAACTTCGCGGTGTCCGCGGTCTCAACCGTCACGTCTTCCAGTTCGACGCCAAGCGCGTCCGCGGCAATCTGCGCAAACGCCGTGCGATGGCCCTGGCCCTGGCTGGATGCGCCGGTGGCGATGATGACCTTGCCCGCCGGCGTCACGCGCACAGATGCACCTTCGAATGGGCCAAGTCCGGTGTCCTCGACGCACGAGGCGATGCCAAGCCCGCGCAATTTGCCGCGTTTTCTGGCTTCTGCGCGCCGCGCTTCGAAACTCGTCGCTTCGATCTTGTCGAGGACGAGATCCAGCGCAGCGACATAGTCGCCGCTGTCGTAGGAGATCGGTGAACCGTCACGCGCCTTCATCCCGGTGGTGTAAGGCATCTGATCGGCGCGCACGAAGCTGCGCCGCCGTACGTCCTGCCGATCTATGTTGAGATGGCGCGCGATACGGTCGGCCAGACGCTCGAGCAGAAATGCGACATTGGGTCGGCAGGCGCCGCGCACCGGCGATGTCGGCACCAGATTGGTGAGAACGACGTCGACCGACAGATCGAGCGCATCGAGAGCATAGGGGCCGGGAAAACTGGCGAGCGCAGTTGCGGGCAGGATCAGGCCATAGGGTGCATACGCGCCATTGTCGTGAATGCAATGTCCGCGGATCGCGCGCATGCGTCCGTCGTTGTCGAACGCCACGTCCAGCGCCCAGACCTGACCGCGCTGCTGCGTCGTCGCAACGAAATGCTCCTGGCGGTCCTCGATCCATTTCACCGGCCGCCGGCTCTTGATGGCGGCGATGGCAACCGCGAATTCCTCCGCATAGACGTTGGCTTTCGGCCCGAAGCCACCGCCGACATCCGGCGTCAAGACACGAATGGTGTTCTCGTCGCGTTGCAGATAGGTGGCGAGATGGCGCCGCACCATGTAGGGCGATTGCGAAGAGGTCGAGATGGTCAGCGCGTCGGTTTGCAGGTCGATGTTGGCGACGACGCCGCGGCACTCCATGGCATGACAGCCGCCGCGATGAATGTCGAAGTGTTCGGTCAGCACATGGTGTGCTTTGGCGAATACCCCTGCGCAATCGCCGAAGCTGGCCTTCATGGTGGCGATGACATTGCTGGCATGTTGCGAGTGCACCTTGGGCGAACTGGCTTCGCGGGCGAGAACGGCATCCGATACTGCGGGCAGATACTCGACATCGAGCATCACCGCGGCCGCAGCGTCCTCGGCATGGGCGCGATTATCGGCGAGCACGATGGCGATAGCCTCGCCGACATGGCGAACTTCCGCGTCGGCCAGTGGATGATAGGTGATGGGCGTCTTCAGAAGGGGATGTGGCGCCATTGGCGGCATAGATCCCTGCGCGATGTCCGCGAAGTCCGCCATCGTATAGATCGCGGCCACGCCCGGCATCGCGAGGGCGTCGCTCGTGTCGATGTTGCGAATCCGGCCATGAGCAAAGCTCGCCCGCACGAAAGCGGCATGCAGCATGTCAGGCAGTTCGATATCGTCGACATAGTGGCCCTTGCCCGTCAACAGGCGTGCATCTTCCACGCGGGTGATGGCGGTTCCAAAAAAACGTCCACTCATGACCGGTTCGCCCTTGATGATGCGGTGTCCAGCGCCGCCTGCACGATGCCCTGATAGCCGGTGCAGCGGCAGATATTTCCGGAGATCGCGATCCTCACGTCGTGTTCGGTCGGGGTGGGTGTGACGCGCAAGAAGGCTTCAAGGGTCATCAACATGCCCGGCGTGCAGAACCCGCATTGCAGGCCATGATTGACCGCGAACGCCTGTTGAAGCGGAGACAGTTCGCCAGGCTTGCCAAGGCTCTCGACGGTCTCGACGGTACAGCCGTCGATTTGCACCGCCAGCATCAGGCAGGAGCGAACCGGCGCGCCGTCGACGATCACGGTGCATGCGCCGCAAACGCCATGCTCGCATCCGATGTGCGTGCCGGTCAGTCCGAGCGAGTGGCGCAGGAAATCGCCGAGATGCGTGCGCGGATCGACAGCGGCTTCGCGTTGTTCGCCATTGAGCGTGAATGTGACGGATTGTTCGGTCATGAACGCCGCTCCAGTGTTGTGCGAGCCTCCTCCAGCGCCCGGCCGATCAAGACACCAGCAAGATGACGGCGATAGTCGGCCGTTACTTGAACGTCTTCCATCGCGTCGAGCGCACGTGCCGCGGCAACGGCAGGTTTTGCGTCGAGGCTGTCAATGTGCTGACCGATCAGGGACGATTCGGCGTCCGGCAGCCGCCGTGGTGCGGATTCAACGCCGAACGACAGCAGCGCCGCGCGGGTGATCCGGCCGTCCTTGCCTGCCTCAAGAAGAGCCGCGCCGCCTGCAATGGCGAAGTCGCCGTGGCGCCGCGCATATTCCGCGAAGCCATGACCGTGGCCTTTGCCCCACGGCTTGAACCGCAATCCTTCAAGGAGTTCCTGGTCACCGAGCGCGGATTGTAGCAGGCCCTCGAACCATTCGCCCGCCGGAATGGTTCGGCGGCCGTCGGGGCCGGAGACGATGAACTCCGCGTCGAGCGCTGCGCACATCGCGGGTTGTTCGGCCGAGGGATCGAGGTGGCAGCAGCTTCCGCCGATCGTGCCGCGGGCGCGGGTCTGGATGTGGCCGACGTGCTCAAGCGCGCGCGCCAAAAGCGGGAGACGCGATCGGACGATCGGTGACACCAGCACGTCGGCCTGGCGGGTCATCGCGCCGATTTCGATACCTTCCGCCGTTTCCCGTATTCCCGCGAGGTCGGGAATACGGTTGATGTCGATCAGATGATCGGGCGCGATCACCCGAAGATTCATCATCGGCATCAGCGACTGTCCGCCGGCGAGAATCTTGGCGTTCTCCAGACGTGCGAGCAATGCGCCGAGCTCTTCGCGCGTTTGCGGGCGGTGATATTGAAACGGCGAAGCCTTCATGCCGGTTACGCCAGATCGAGGAACTTTGAGATCGCCTTGATGAACGCCTCGGGCGCTTGCGCCATCGGTGCATGGCCGCATCCCGGCATTTCGATCAACTCAGCACCCGGAAGTGCCTTGGCAAGGGCGCGCGTCATTTCGGGCGGTGTCGCCGCATCAAGTTCGCCCACCACGACCAGGGTCGGATTGCGGATCGTGCCGATGTGAGGCGTCAGATCCAGCGCGGCGAGGGCGTGACAGGCCTCGGCGAAGAATTCCGGGTTGGTTTTGACCAGCGCAGCACGGCGCTCGGCCATGATCGCGGGATTGGCAGAAATGAAGTCTTCCGGAAACAGTCGTTTCAGCGCGACGTCAACGATGGCTTCCATGCCGCTCTGGCGCACGCGCTCCGCCATCGCGAAGAAGGATTGCTTGCCCTCCGGCGTAAATCCGACACCTGTATCGGCGAGTATCAGCCGGTCGAACTTCGTGCCATGACGAACGGCTAGCGCGCTGGCAACGAAACCGCCGAAGCCGTTGCCCAGGACATCGGCCGTGGTGCCGAGATCGAGCGCGTCAAACAATCCGGAGATGCGGTCCGCGATGCCTTCGATGGTCGCGCCGGCCGAGGACGAGCCGCCAAAGCCCGGCAGGTCCGGAACGATGACGCGCCGCTGACGCGCCAGTATCGGAACGATCTTGTCGAAGATGGCCCGATCGGCAAGCAGCGAGTGCAGCAGCACGATGGGCTTGCCGGCACCCGCCTCAATGATATCTAGCGCGCCATCACGCAAACGAACGGAAGTCATTCTTCAACCTTTCAATAAACGCCAAGTAGTTGTTCGGCCAAACGATCGTTGGAGCGGAGCGAATCCACGCCACCCGCGTGCGCGACATAGCCGGTGTTGAGCACCACCACCTCGTCCGCGATATCCAGCGCCAGCTTGATGTTCTGTTCGACAAGAACGATCGAAAGACCGCTGTCGCGCAGCCGCTTCAGCACCGCCGCGACTTCGGCGACAATTTGGGGCGCCAGTCCTTCCGAGGGTTCGTCGAACAGGATAAGGCGCGGATTGGTCATCAGGGCGCGGCAGATCGCCAGCATCTGTTGCTCACCGCCGGACAGCGAGCCGGCCAGTTGCCGCTGTCGTTCCGACAGCCGGGGGAAAGTGGCATAGACCTGCTCCAACCCCCAGCTTGAGCTGTTTTCGGCATGTCCACGGCGGGCCGCCACGGTGAGATTCTCGTAAACCGTGAGGGATGGGAAGATGCGCCGCCCTTGCGGCACCAGGCCGATGCCCTTCAGCGAAATCGCTTCCGGCGACAGGCCGGAAATGGACTGGCCGAACAGATCGATGCGTGTTGCCCTGGCCTTGACCAGCCCCATGATCGCGCTGATGCAGGTCGTCTTGCCTGCGCCGTTGCGTCCGAGCAGGCCGAGGACTTGGCCTTTCTTCACGCTGAACGACAGATCGTGCAGGACATGGCTCTCGCCGTAGAATGCGTTCAGGCCGCTGATCGTCAGCGCGTCAGTGTCCAAGATACACCTCCCGGGTCTTGGGATCGGCGACCACATCGGCGCGGCTTCCTTCCACCACCACCTGTCCGTGCTGCATCACCGTGATCACATCGGCGAAGGCGAGGGCGACGTCCATGTCGTGCTCGATCATGACGATGGTGACGTCACGCGGAATGGATTGAAGCAGGCGCTGAACATCCTGGCGTTCGTCGGCGGAAAGACCGGCCAGTGGCTCGTCGAGCAGCAGGAGCTTCGGCTTTTGCGCGAGCGCCATGGCGATCTCGAGCCGGCGACGCTCGCCATAGCTGGTCTCCGCGACGGTCCGGTCGGCGAGGTGCTCCAGTCCGACGAGGGCGAGCGTTGCGCGCGCTTCGTCCCAAAGTGCCGTCTGCCGGCGTAAATCGGACCATGGATTGAAACGTATCTCTCGAAGGCCGACGAGTGAGATGACGACATTGTGCAGCAGCGTATTCTTCTGAAACAGCGTGATGATCTGGTAGGTACGCGCCATCCCAAGATGAGTGCGCTGGTTCGCTGACTTCCGGGTGACGTCCTGGCCGAAAATGCGGATCGCGCCCTGCGATGGCGGAAAGTCGCCGGCAATCAGATTGAAGAACGTTGTCTTGCCCGCTCCGTTGGGGCCGAGCAGCAGCCGCCGCTCGCCGGCCGGAACGCGCATCGTCACATCGCGCACGGCCGGCAGCCCGCCGAAATAGCGACAAAGTCCCGTGACTTCGAGGACAGGTGTCGTCATGAGGCGTTGTCCTTGACGATGGACGGCGCGTTCGTAACCTTGTTCCCGCGCGACCGGCGTTTCAAGGCGCGGACTCCGCGCATGATGCCGGGCACCAGACCCTCGGGCATGAACAGAACGATCGCGACGAAGATGACGCCGAGCAGAATCAGCCAGCGCGTGATGTAGGCGCTGACGACATTCTTGAGGATAACCACCAGTGCCGCGCCGACCACCGGCCCGAGCAACGTTCCGGTGCCGCCGGCGATCACCATCAGCAGTGTTTCGGCTGACGTCGTCAGATGCAGCGCCTGCGGGCTGACAAACTGGTGGTAATAAGCATAGAGGAGGCCTGCCACCGCACCCCAGAAGCCGGCGAACACAAAGCTCAGCCACTGGATCAGCCACACATTATAACCCAGCGCGCGCATGCGCCGCGGCTGATCGCGCGTGCCCTGCAGGCTTTGGCCGAGGCCGGACTGAATGAAGCGCGCGATGCACCACAGTGCGACGCCCAGGAAAAACAGGACGAAATAGAAGAAGATCGTGGGGTCCATCAGATCGAGGCCGAACGGATGCGGCCGCTTCAATCCGCCCAGTCCATTGTCGCCGCCGGTCAGGCTGGCCCATCGATAGGCGACGCCCCACAGGATTTGGCCAAGCGCCAGCGTGATCATCAGAAATCCGAGGCCCGACGCGCGCAACGCCAGATAGCCGAACAGCATTGCCAGGGCCGTTGTCGCGCCAATAGCGATCAGAGCGCCCGCGAGATGGCCGAATCCGGCGTGAGCGGTGAGGTAGATCGACAGATAGGCGGCCACGCCGAGATAGACCGCGTGACCGAGTGAGATCATGCCGCCGAAGCCAATCAGGAGATTGAGACTGAGCGCAAGAATCGCTGCGATGACGATCTGGCTTGCGATGTTGACATAATATTCAGACGTCACCACCCACGGCGTCGCGAGCAGCGCGGCGAGGGCGATCAACCACAATAGAACGTTTGAAGCCGGAGCGCGCATCAGATGGCTTGCCTTCCGAACAGGCCGGTCGGCCGCAGGGTCAGAACCAGAACCATCGGCAGGAACAGGATCACGTAGGCGAGATCCGGAAACAGCGCCTGCCCATAACTGTAGATGAAGCCAATGATCAGACTGCCGATGAACGCGCCGAGCAGGCTGCCGACGCCGCCCAGAATGACGACAACCAGTGCCAGCGGCAGCATGTCGGTATCGAGTCCGGGATAGACCGACAGGATCGGCCCGGACAGCACGCCACCGGCTCCCGCCAACGCAGAGCCGAGGCAGAACACCACGGAGAACAGAAGCGAGGTCCGGATCCCCATGGCGCGCGCCATGGTCAGATCGTCGACGCCGGCGCGGATCATTGCACCAAGGCGGCTGCGCTCAAGCAGGAACCAGAGTGCCGCAGCCAATGCGAACGCCACGCCGATCACGAACAGGCGATAGATCGGAAAAGCCAGATGCGAGATCCGGAACGCACCTGTCAGTTCGCTCGGCATCGGCACCGGGCGCGGATCGCCGGTCCAGATCCAGACGCAGGTGTCGGCGATGATGAACGCAATGCCGAGCGTTACCAGAACCTGCGCCAGCGGCTGACCGGTCAGCCTGCGAAGGATGAAGCGCTCGATGACGGCACCGAGAATGCAGATGGCGCCGCCGCCGATCAGGATCGCGATCCAGAAATTCACGCCGGCCTCGATCGCCGACAGTCCGACATAGGCGCCGAGCATGAAATACGCACCGTGCGAAAGATTGACGATGCGCATCAGGCCGAAGATCAGCGAAAAGCCCGACGCAAGAATAAACAGGAGGGATCCGAACGCCAGACCGTTCAAACCTTGAATGATCCAGAAATTCATGCGGATCCCTCCCGACGATTGCGAATTACTTCGCCGGTGCCCAGTCGCGCGAGTAGACCGGGCTCTTGAGGAATTCATCCGCGCCGTAGGTCCAGAACTGGCTCACAGCGGGATAAGTCTTGATGACGACGTTCTGCAGTCGTCCGTCCTTCTTCTCGACCTTGCGGATCGCGATATCGAGGATGGGCTGGCCGTACTTGTCGAGTTTCACGGGCCCGTAGGGGCTTTGAGGAATATCGACGTTGCGCAAGGCCTTCATAAAGGCTTCCTTGTTCGAGATGTCGCCCTTCACCTGCTCCAGCGCATTGTTGAGGAACTGGCAGGCCATGTACGCGCCGACCGTGTAGTAACCCGGATCGGCGCCGTAAGCCTTGCGGACGGTTTCAACGAACTTCTTGTTGGCAGGCGTATCGGTGGCGGCGCTGTACCAGCCCGACGAAATCACGCCGACGGCTTCGCTGCCCATGCGCTTCAGGATGCCTTCATCCACGGTCGTCATGGCACCGAGAACAGGCTTTTGCATGCCGTAGTTCTTGTATTCGCCGAGGAACTTGATGCCGTTGCCGCCGGCGAATGCCGCAAACACCGCATCGACGTTCGGATCGATCTGCGTGATGTAGGTGCCGTATTCCGCGGCATTGAGCGGAGACCACAGCTTCTGGACCACCTTGCCGCCGTTTTGTTCGAACGTGCGCTGGAAGCCGGCTGCGATTTCATGACCGAACGCGAAGTCGTCGGCGATGATCGCGATCTTCTTGTAGTGCAAATCCTTGGCGGCATACTCGCCGAGCGGATGGTGGGCCTGCGCGGACGTGCCGACGGCGCGCACGAACCACGGGTTCGGCTTGCGCTGGGTCAGGTCCTCCGCCGCAGCGGACGGCGAAATGATCGGCGTCTTGGTCTGGCGGATATAGTCGTCGATCGCCAGCGCCTCGAAGGCCGCAAGCGGGCCGATCAGGACCTGCGCGCCGTCTCGTTCGACAAGTTCCTGTGCCTTGGTTTTGGTGACAGCGGGCTGGCCGGCGGTGTCGGCGGTGATGATCTCGATCTTCCGCCCGGCCATCTCGCCCTTATGCTCGTCCATGCACAGCTTGAGACCTTCCTCCATCTGCCGGCCGCCGGCCGCCAGAGCTCCGGAACGGACGGTCATGAAGCCGACCTTGAGCGGTTCGGCCGCCTGCACCGGCGCCGCCAGAGCCCACGCCGCGAGAATTGTCGTCGATAGAAGGATGCGGGAACGCACCATGTCATACCTCCCTTGAAATCCAGTTTTGATACATCTGGTTTTATATTCTTATCAATTTCTAGGATGTCACTGAGTGCTGACCAGAGTCAATAACCCAAATCAATTTGACGAATTATGGCTTGATTTGCGCAATATCTGGTAGAAAACATATTACGGTTGAGGATACTATCCGTGAGTTGAACTGATATTGTGATATCTCACAAATGAGAGTCAAACGATAGCCGCGGGATAAAATGCAGGGGCAACGGATCTACGATTTTCTCAGGCAGGGCATTCTGACCTGCGATCTGCCGCCGGGGCGCGAATTGCGCGAGCAGGAGCTCGCCCAGCAGTTCGACGTCAGCAAGTCGCCGGTACGCGAGGCGCTTCAGCATCTCGTCAGCGAAGGGCTGGTGATCGTGATCCCCCGTCAGGGCTATCGGGTCTCGCCGGTCTCGTTGCGCGACGCCAACGAGATTTTCGCGTTTCGTCAGGCGCTCGAACTCGCCTGCATCGCGGAGTCCGTGAAGAATGCGTCCGATGAGGAATTGAAGGCGCTCGATCGGTTTCGTGAATTCCACGGCGATTGCGAGAACGAGTTCATCACCTACAACCGGGATTTCCATTGCGCTCTGGCACGATGCTCGAACAACGGCCGCATGTCGCGGACCGCCTGCGACCTGATCGAAGAGACGGAACGTCTTGTCAGGATGAGCGTGGCCGCCGTTCGGGGCCCAAAAGCTCACAAGTTCGTCGAAGAGCACAACGCCATCATCTCAGCACTCCAGGATCGGGATTCGCGCCGGGCCGTGAGCCTGCTCAAATCCCACGTTTCGGCTGCCGTGAAACGCTTCAGCACCGCCCTCGAATGGACGGCGATGCAGGCTTGAGCTTCAGCGTTCAACAATAAGAACGGGACATTTCAATGATCGACCGCAAGAATCGCTATGGCCTCACGGCTGCCCGCATCCACGACGCCGATGGCCGCGCCCGCCGTCCATCGTCGACGACCCTCGATATTCATTCGCACATCTTCGTGCCGGAAGCGGCCAAGGTCGCGCAGCCGCATATCGATATCAGCCGCATCTCGCTGGCCTATTTCGCCGACGACGCGACCAAGGCGATCAATGCCGGTCAGGAAAAAGATATCAACGAGGTGATGACCACCATCGACCGGCGTTTGCGCGACCTCGACAGGATGGGTATCGACATCCAGGTCGTCGCGCCGGCACCGGGCCAGTGCTACTATCATCTTCCTCCAAAAATCGCGGAAGAGGCCCATCGCATTGCCAATGACGGCGTTGCGGAATTCTGCGCGCGCCGGCCTGACAGGTTCCTCGGCCTTGGCGGTGTGACGCTGCAGGAGCCTGAACTGGCCGTGCGCGAACTCGACTATGTCATGACGCACCTGAAGCTGAAGGGTGTGCAGATCTTGACCAATGTCGACGGCAAGGAGTTATCAGATCCGGCTTACCGGCCGTTCTTCGCCAGAGCCGAACAGCTCGGCGCGTTCATCATGCTTCATCCCAACGGCTTTACGCAGGGCGAACGCCTGACGCACTTCTACTTCAACAACGTGGTTGGAAATCCGCTGGAGACGACGCTGGCGCTGCATAATCTGATCTTCAGCGGAACGCTCGCACGTTTCCCTGATCTGAAACTCATGGCTGTCCATGGCGGCGGCTATCTGCCGGCTTATTCCGGACGCATCGATCATGCGTGGGGCGCGCGGCAGGATTCTCATGGTGACCTGCCGCTGCCGCCGACCACTTATCTGCGTCAGGTTTATCTCGACACGGTCGTGTTCAGCTATCACCAGCTGGCTTATCTGCTCGATGTGTTCGGTCCCGACCGGATTTTGATGGGGACCGACTATCCCTATGACATGGCTGAGTACAATCCGATCGGCCATATCGCGGGCGTCAATGGGATGGACGAGACGACGCTGGCGCAACTGACCGGCGGCAATGCGATGCGGCTGCTACAGCTATAGCTGAGCCTGACCGCGCCGGCTGGTTTGAGCTGATGCCGCCTGCCGGGCGTGCTTTGGGTCGACGCGTCGGGATATGCGCTCGGCAGGATGCGCAAAACAATCACGGCACCGATGCGCGGATATCGGAGTACGACATGGCCGCGCGGCCATAGACCGCAGCTGTGACCTTACCGCGACGTGCTATTTATGGTCTCGGGTAAGTCCGCTGTATCGGAATTATCTGGCCGATACGCCACGTTCACTCGAGGTAGGAGATCAGGCCATGAAGACCGCGCCAATGAAATTTGCGCTCGTGGCGGGCTCTGCGTTGGTGGCTTCGATGTTTGTGTCTGTGGAGACGTGGGCGCAGGGGACGTCGCAGGAACGGTCGGCCTGCATGGGCGATGCATTTCGATTTTGCAGCGCAGATATTCCCAACGTGACGAAGATCGAAGCGTGTCTGAGCCAGAATCGAAACAGTCTGACGGCAGCCTGCGCGGCTGAATTTCAGCCGTCCCAGAGCACCAAACTCAAGCCAGAGCATTTCCGGAAGGATTAAGCCTCGGGCCCCTTCCACTCGTGGACCACGGACGGTGCTCACTGTGATTTCGGGATGCTTCAGCGCGTTCGCGGCGCGGCATATCTATAAACATCAATGATTTCAATGATATATTCTGCATTGCAAGTCGAGGGAGACCCCTGATGACCGCGATGAACCGCCTCTATTGGTTGGCGCGAGGAGAACAGTGGCGAATCCGATAACGTACCGGATATGCCTGAGCGGAGGCCGCAAGCTCGCTTTCGGAACGAACGATGCCGCAAAGCATTACCGCTTGCGGGCAAGGAATGTCATGACAATGCGAGCTAAGCGGTCCCTTGATGAGCAGGGGCTCTATGAGAGCGAACGGATATTCCGGCTGCTGGTCAATGGCGTCATCGACTACGCCATCTATATGATCAGTCCGCAAGGGATCGTGACGAGTTGGAACGCGGGCGCGAAGCGCATCAAAGGCTATTCTGCTGACGAGATTGTGGGTCAGCACTTCAGCAAGTTCTATACACGAGAGGATTTCGATGCAGGTTTGCCGGCGCTAGCCTTGCAAACCGCGTTGAAGGCTGGAACGTTCAGCGCGACGGGTTGGCGGGTTCGGAAGGATGGCTCGAAGTTTCTCGCTTCTGTCGTGATCGATCCGATTTATGAGGACAGTAAACTCATCGGTTTCGCAAAGATCACGCGTGACATTACGGAGCAGAACGAAGCGGCGGCTGCGCTGGCGAGTAGCGAGAGCAGGTTTCGGCTTCTCGTCAACAACGTCACGGACTACGCCCTTTATATGCTGGGTCCCGACGGGATCATCAACAACTGGAATATCGGCGGGGAAAGAATCAAGGGCTATACGGCGGACGAAATCGTCGGTCAGCATTTCTCCCGTTTTTATACCGAGGTCGATCAAGCCGCGGGCCGGCCCGCGCGTGCACTGGAGATAGCGAGAACGGCCGGACGGTACGAAGAAGACGGCTGGCGGGTCAGGAAAGACGGCACGTTCTTCTGGGCCAGCGTCGTTATCGATCCTGTGCGCAACGACGCCGGCGAGCTGGTCGGTTTTGCGAAAATCACGCGCGACATTACCGAGCGGCGAGAAGCACAGCTCAGACTTCAGCAAGTCGAACGTCAGCTAGCCGAATCGAGAAAGATGGACGCGCTGGGCCAACTGACCGGAGGAGTAGCTCACGACTTCAACAACTTGCTGATGATCATTTCGGGCAGCGCGCACGCCCTCAGGAAAGCCGCCGCTGGCGATCCGCGCGCGATAAGGGCCTTGCAAGCGATCGAGGGGGCGGCGCAGCGAGGTGGTGCCCTCACCAAGCAGCTTCTCAGCTTTGCACGGCGACAGCACCTCAATCCGCAGGCGATTAACGTGGCTCACAGCGTTGCCATGCTTTCGGACGTGCTGGACAGCGGCACCGGCTCGGCGGTTCATCTTGTGATTGAGATCGATCCGCAGACATGGCCCATTGTCGCCGATCCCGCTGAATTCGAGGTTGCACTGGTGAATCTCGTTCTCAATGCGCGCGATGCGATGCCGAAGGGTGGCACAGTCACGGTTACGGCGAAAAATCTCCACGTCGACGAAAGCATTGACCAGGTCGAGATCGTGGTTTCGGATGTCGGCGAAGGAATTCCCCCCGATGTTATCTCCAAGGTGTTCGATCCATTCTTTACCACCAAGCCAACCGGCAAGGGCACGGGTCTTGGTCTTTCCCAGGTATACGGCTTCGTTCATCAAGCGGGAGGTACGATCCACATTCAAAGCGAACTTGGGTCGGGGACTTCTGTGATCATAACCCTTCCGCGAGCTGATTCTTCGATCCAGGGCGCAAGTGAGCGTTCGTCGATCGGCTCGGGAACGGTTCTCCTCGTCGAGGATAATCCGGATGTCGCGATGGCGAGTACGACGCTGTTGGAGCAACTCGGATACTCTGTGCGATGGGTGTCGAATGCCAGCGACGCGTTGCACGAAGTCGCCAAAGACGACGTCGATCTGGTGTTCAGCGACATTGTCATGCCAGGTGAGATGGATGGTCTGGCGCTTGCCCGCGTGATCCATCAGCAGCGTCCGGATCTGCCTATACTTCTCGCCACCGGCTACAGCGAAGCTGCACATGCAGCGACGGCGAAGTTTCCCATCATCCGGAAGCCTTACGAACTGCAAGAGCTGAGCCGCACGCTGACCACTCTCCGGTCTCGATAAACGCCTCGGCATTCGAACTGTCCTCACGAGTCTGAAGATTGGCTGGGCGTTCGCGCGGTGGACCCTAATCGCCGCGTATCGTCAGGCAGGACGGGTTTTTCGAGAACCGAAGTTGGCTCGATACCAGGTGGTCTTCGCTGGCCTGTTGACCGTCATCGTGATCGGCTTCATCGTCCAAAATCACATCTGCCGGACCATCGAACGCAAGACGGTATTGCGATGGGTAGTCCAGTCCTGACCGGCGGCGACGAATGAACTCACCAACAGGTGCCCGATGACAAACAAGAACAAAAGAAACCCCGCCTCGCTGCGCAGCGCCCGCTGGTTCGCTCCCGACGATCTGCGATCGTTCGGCCATCGTTCGCGGGCGATGCAGATGGGTTACGCGCCGGAGGAATGGAAGGGCCGTCCCGTCATCGCCATCCTCAACACCTGGTCGGATGCGCAGCCCTGCCACATGCACTTCAAGAGCCGCGTCGATGACGTCAAGCGCGGGGTGCTGATGGCGGGCGGTTTCCCGATGGAGTTGCCGGCGCTGTCGCTGTCGGAATCGTTTCTCAAGCCGACCACCATGCTCTATCGGAATCTGCTGGCGATGGATGTCGAGGAACTGCTGCGCGGTCATCCGGTGGACGGTGTGGTGCTGATGGGCGGGTGCGACAAGACCACCCCGGCGCTGCTGCTCGGCGCCACCAGCATGGGATTGCCCGCGATCTATCTACCGGCGGGCCCGATGCTGCGCGGCAACTGGCAGGGCAAGGTGCTTGGCTCAGGGTCGGACGCCTGGAAGTACTGGGATGAGCGCCGCGCCGGCAAGATCACCGAGGCCGACTGGGTCAATGTCGAGGCCGGTATCGCCCGCAGCTACGGTACCTGCATGACCATGGGCACCGCCAGCACCATGACTGCGATCGCGGAGGCGATCGGCATGACATTGCCGGGAGCGTCGTCAATTCCGGCCGCCGATGCCGGTCATATCCGCATGAGCGCGGAATCCGGCCGCCGCATCGTCGATATGGTCTGGGAAGATCTGACGCCGCAAAAGATTCAGACTCGCGCGGCGTTCGAGAACGCGATCACCGTGGCGATGGCGATGGGGTGTTCGACCAACGCGATCATTCATGTCATCGCTCAGGCGCGCCGCGCCGGGCAGGACATCGGCCTCGATGATTTCGAGAAGGCCAGCCGCAAGGTGCCTGTCATCGCCAACGTGCGCCCGAGTGGCGACAAATACCTGATGGAGGATTTCTTTTACGCTGGCGGTTTGCCCGGTCTGATGATGCGGATCAAGGATCACCTCCATCTCGATGCCATGACCGTGACCGGCAAGACGCTCGGCGAAAATATCGCCAGTGCCGGCGTCTACAATGACGACGTCATCCGTACCGTCGACAATCCGATCTATGCCGAAGGCGCGCTCGCGGTGCTGCGCGGCAATCTCGCGCCGGATGGCTGCGTTATCAAGCCGAGCGCCTGCGAGCCGCGCTTCCTCAAGCATACCGGCCCGGCGCTGGTGTTCGACGATTATCCGTCAATGAAGAAAGCGATCGACGATCCTGACCTCGATGTCACCGCCGATCACGTTCTGATCCTGCGCAATGCCGGGCCGCAAGGCGGCCCCGGTATGCCGGAATGGGGCATGCTGCCGATCCCGACCAAGCTGGTGAAGCAGGGCGTGCGCGATATGGTGCGGCTGTCGGATGCGCGGATGAGCGGCACCAGCTACGGCGCCTGCATCCTGCACGTCTCGCCGGAATCCTATATCGGCGGGCCGCTGGCGCTGGTCCGCACCGGCGACATGATCTCGCTCGATGTTGCCGCACGCACCATCAATCTCGATGTGCCGGAAGCCGAGCTGGCGAAACGGCGCAGCGAATGGAAAGCGCCCGAGCCCCGTTACGAGCGCGGCTATGGCTGGATGTTCACCCGGCATATCCGGCAGGCCAATGAGGGCTGCGACTTCGACTTCCTCGAGACCGATTTCGGCGCGCCGGTGAGCGAGCCGGTGATTTATTGAACACCCACAGCGAGTGAATGTGATGCCGTTGAATGCCCAGACCCGCGACAAGCTCAAGACCGTCAGCACCGCTACCGTTGCCACCGCGCTCTACAAGCGCGGCTTCCGCAATCAGGCGATTCAGGATGTCCATCCGCTTGGTCCCAATCAGCCTGTGTTGGTCGGTGAAGCCTACACGCTGCGTTACATGCCGGCGCGCGAAGATCTCAACCCGATCACGGTGTTTCGCGATCCCTCTCATCCGCAACGCAAGGCGGTCGAAGAGTGTCCGCCCGGTGCGGTGCTGGTGATGGACAGCCGCAAGGACGCGCGCGCGGCTTCAGCGGGCTCCATTCTCGTGACGCGGCTGATGCAGCGCGGGGTTGCCGGCGTCGTCACCGATGGCGGCTTCCGGGACTCGGTGGAAATCGGCCAGCTCGGATTCCCGGCCTATCATCATCGCCCCAGCGCGCCGACCAATCTGACGCTGCATCAGGCCATCGATATCAATGTGCCGATCGGCTGCGGCGACGCGCCGGTGTTTCCAGGCGATGTCATTCTCGGCGACAGCGATGGTGTGATCGTGATTCCGGCGCATCTCGCCGACGAGATCGCGAGCGAGGCAGTCGAGATGACTGCATTCGAGGATTTCGTCACCGAGCAGGTGCGCAAGGGCCGATCAATCAGAGGGCTCTATCCGGCAACCGACGATCAGACCATGGTCGATTTCGCGGCATGGCGCAAAGCGGCGGGGCGCTGACCGTCTTGCGCTGATGCGTTCGCGCTTTCGATACGAAATCGGCTCCGTCGCGGTTGCGGCGGAGCCGATTGATTGTGACGGACACTCAGGCGTGACTTAGCTGGCCTCGGTCTCGTCCACCGCTCCCGGCCGGAAGGGGAAGAAGGATGCCTTCTTGCTTTCCTCGGCCTGCAGCTTGGCGCGCACGCGCATTAGATCCTTCCAGCCGATATAGCCGACGAGGCTTTGATCCTCGCGCGACACCACTGGAAGGTGCGCGACGTTGACCTGCGACAGGCGATCGGCGAGCGCTTCGAGATATTCGTCGGGATACGCGAGGGTGATCTTGCCTCCGCTCAACAGCTGGCCAAGCGTCATGGTGCGATGCTTGCCGGCCCGGCGCCAGCGCAGCACCGACGGCGGGTCAATGATGCCCAGCACGCGCCGGTTGTCGTCGAGCACCGGAAAGCTCGGGTGGTTCGCCTTCGGACTGGTGAGAAACGCAGCGGCGCCGTGCAGTGTCATGGTCGCCGGAACTGTGTCCACCGCTGAGGTCATCACCTCGCGCACACGGGTCAGCGCGAACGGATCGACACGATATTCGCGGACGAGATGATGGCCGCGTCGCGCGACTTTCTCGGTGAGGATCGAGCGCTTCATCAACAGTACGGTGACGATATGCGCGGTGCCGCACGCGGCAATCAGCGGCAGCAGCACGTGGGTATTGCCGGTCAGCTCGACCGCGAAGAAGGTCGCGGTCAGCGGCGAGCGCATCGTGCCGCCCATGGTGGCGGCCATCGCCAGCAGCGCCCAGAAGCCGGGGCTGGCCGACGGCAGGTAGCCCGTCAGTGCCGTGCCCATCGCGCCGCCCATGATGAGCAGCGGAGCCAGCACGCCGCCCGAGGTGCCCGAGCCGAGCGCGACCGACCAGATGATCGCCTTGACGACGAGCAGCAGGATCGCGGCCTTCGCCACCACATCGCCGCGGAGCATCCCGGCGATGTTGTCGTAGCCGACGCTCAGCGCCTGCGGTTCGATCAGGCCGCCGATACCGACGACGAGGCCGCCGATTGTCGGCCACCACATCCAGTGAATCGGCAGCTTGAGGAAGGCGTCCTCGCAGCCATAGACCATCTGGGTCAGCAGGCCGGACAGCAGCCCGCCGAGAATGCCGATGAAAATCCAGGCACCGAGCTGGAGCAGTGAAATATCGACACTGCCCGCAAACGGAAACAATGGTGCCGGCATATGCAGGAAGGTGCGCTCGACTGCCGCGACCACGGCGGCCACGGTAACCGGGATGAAGCTGCGCGGCGTCCATTCGAACAGCAGCAGTTCGACGGCGAGCATGATCGCGGCAATCGGCGTGCCGAACACCGTGGTCATGCCGGCTGCCGCCCCTGCGACCAAAAGCGTCTTGCGTTCATTGTCGCTGACCGGAAGCATCTGTGCGATCAGTGAGCCGATAGCGCCGCCGGTCATGATGATCGGGCCTTCGGCGCCGAATGGGCCGCCGGTCCCGATCGCCACTGCGGAGGATAAGGGTTTGAGGATTGCGACCTTGGCATCGAGCCGCGAACGTCCGAGGAGAATCGCCTCGATGGCTTCCGGGATGCCATGGCCGCGGATTTTCTCGCTGCCGAACCGCGCCATCAGCCCGATGATCAGCGAGCCGGCCACCGGGACGAGCACCGTCCACAAGCCGAGAGGCGAATGTTCGATGTTTAACTCGGTAAAGTTGAACTGGCCGAAATATGCGATGTTGGTGGCCAGCCGGATCAGCTTGAGGAGGAGGACTCCGGTAATGACGCCGGCGGTGGCCACGATCACGGAAATCCCCGCGATGATCAGGACGCGCGGGTCGGTCGTGAAATCACCAAGGTGACGGATGGCTTTGGCAGACGCTTTTGACGCCGCGGATGGAACGCTCATTGACGATGGATGCTCAAAAGGAGGGGTTGATGCTGGCCGATGTCGTATCGCACTACGATATAAATAGGCAAGCAGGCGAAGGGGGATGGCAGCAATGAAAAAGCCGGCCAAAAAGGGTTCCGCGGGCAGGAAACGGCGCCCAAGCCAGGCGGATTACGAGGCATTGTCGCAGTTCCGCTACCTGATCCGGTGCTTTCTGGAGTTCAGCCAGAATGCGGCCCGTGCCCACGGGCTGACGCCGCGGCAGCACCAGGCGCTGCTGGCAATCCGGGGCTATCCGGACGGCAAGCCGGTCGCGATCGGGGATCTGGCCGAACGGCTGAGAATCCGCCATCACACCACAGTCGAACTGGTCGACCGCTTGTCGGAGGCGGGGCTGGTGGAACGTGTGATCGACCCCGACGATCAGCGCCGTGTCCTGCTGGGGCTGACCAATCTTGCGGATCGCCACCTCGCCGGCCTGTCGGCGGCCCATCTCGACGAGTTGTCGCGGATCGAACCGCTGCTCAGGCAGGTGCTGTCGCGCCGCGCTGCACGGTGACGGGCTGATGGCCGCCCGTCAGGGCGCCCGGGTTATGCCCGCGCGCTGCGCCGGGTAACATCGGGCGGTTCGACCTCGGCGGGATTTGCGCTCTGGATCACCAGCGTCTGGTTCGGGGACGCGATCTCGATGCCGTGCTGCTGGAAGCGTTGCTTGACCCGCCGGTTGAACTCGCGCTGAACCGGCCAGCGGCCGGCGTCGGTACAGGGGATCTGCCCGACCAAGGACGCCATCGTGCCGTCGATCTTGTCGACGCCCCACAGGTCGAGATCGCTCCGGATCAGGTGCGAAAATTTCGGCTCCTGCCTCATTTCGGAGACGATGTCCTTCAGCATCTGACCGACATGGTCGGTATCCTCGCCGAATGCGACGTCGACATGAACAGCGGCATTGCCAACGCCGCGACTGGCGTTGGTGACGCTGGTGACGGCGCTGAACGGCACAATGTGGATCGAGCCGTCGCCGGCGCGCAGGCGAATGGTGCGGATCGACAGGTTTTCGACTTTTCCGGTCAGCCCAGAGACGGTGACGGTGTCGCCGACCTGAACCACGTTCTCGATCAGAAGGAACAGGCCGGTGATGACGTCCTGCACCAGCTTCTGGGAGCCGAAACCGATTGCGATGCCGAGGATGCCGGCACCGGCGAGCAGCGGCGCGACGTTGACGCCGATTTCGCTCAATGCCGTGAGTCCGACGACAGCGACGATGACGCACAGCAGTGTGGTGCGGAGCATCGGCAGAAAGGTCCGGAGCCGTGCGACGCGCATGTGATGTCCGTCGCGGGTCAACTGCGCGATCTTGCGGTCCATCAAGGCATTGCTGATTTCCCAGACCGCGATCGCGGCAAGCGTGGCGACGCCGATGGTGCCGATCGCCGACAGCAAGCGGTTGCCGATCTGGCCGCCGTAGAACCAGACCATCGCATCCACGCCCCACACTTCCAGCATCGCGACGAAACCGATCACCGCGATGATGCCTGAGATGGTCCGGCGCACCACCGGCAGATAGCGGTTGGCGCTCAGTTCGAGACCGGGGAAGCGGGCAGCCATCTCCGGCTTGATCTTGAAGACCTTGTCCATCGCGCCCAATGCGACGATGGAGACCAGCCGCGTGATCGCGATCACGGCGATGGTGCCGAGTAGATATTGCAACAGCAGCGCATAGCCGTTGCGGACGTTCATCGCCCACACCACCCACAGCGCCATCACCACGGCCACCGCGAGATAGTGCCACCAGTTCGCAGTGCGATTGCGGATTGCCGCGAATGCATTGTTGTTATCGTTGGCGGCGCGGATGGCGCGGGCGACCGGACGACGGCATTGCAGGATCACGACCACGACAAGCAGATGGACCGCGAGCATCACCAGGCGGATCAGCGCGTGATAGGCGCCGCGATAGAGGCCGAGCAGGAGAGCGACATTGGCGAGCGCAATGCCGAACACGCCGATGGTGGCGATGCGCCGCGCCCAGATTTCGATATAGGCGCCGGTTTGCTCACGCACCGGAAACAGGCTGAGGCGGCTCGACGACGCGATGGTGCGAACCACGGAGACCAAAACCCTGTTCAATGCATAGGCGTTGACGATGGCGAGGATGACAAGTTGCGTCGTTCCCGGATCGACGAGGTTCGTGCCGATCAAGATGGCCGCGGTGACCAGAAACGCCGCAACCGGCAGCAGGTCGATCACAAGGCGGGCAAGGACGAACGGCAGCCGCTTCAACGATTGCCACAGCCGGGTCAGTTTGCGCCGTGATGTTTCGGCTTCGGCGGCCGAAACGGCGTCATCGGAGGGCGTGCGGTCGGGTGGCGGCATCTGCGACGGAGCGTTCGCGGGCGCGGGTGCATTTCTCTCCAGCGCCGCCAGCGGCTTCTTCATCGCCGCGCGGACCAGCCATTCGACGGCGAACGCGCAGATCAGAACGACCGCCAGCTTCCAGGCGATGTTGAGCAGCAGGTTGAAAGTCCAGGGATCGTTCGCCGTGCGGACCGCCCAGCGCCACAGCGCAGGAAAATGCGTTACCGCCCGCGCCGCGTCGGCGATCTGCCGGGATGTTTCATCGACCTGCTCCGACAGGCGCAGCAGCAACTGGGCGCCGAGACTGTCGGCCGGCAGCGCTGTCGGTGGATCGTTTTGGGGCGGCGTTGCCTGCTGCGCGCCGCTGGCGGAGCTGGTGTTGGCGATGGCGCGCAGCGCATTGATGATCTCAGAGCGCTTGGCGTCGTTTTGCAGGGTGTCGATCGCCTGACGCGCCTGCTCCGGAGTCAATTGCGCGGCCGCGGCCGCGGGCGCAGCGGTTGCAGTGGCAGGGTTCGCGGTCTGGGCGTGAGATGGAACGGTGACAATCAGGCATCCAAGGATCGCCAGCGGCTTCAGTATTTTCATCAGTAGTCCTGGCACGAAATGTTCCTCAGCCCTGGATGCTTGCGCGGCTGTTGGGCCGCAGTCATGTGTTGGAAGTTGGCCATTCTGGCGGCGGTGGCTTGGCAATTGTAGGAATCGCGCTCGCATCTCAATGCACCTTGGAGGCTGTGGGATGGAGGACGGGACGATAACCCGCGGCGATCGCATTCAACGTCGATGGCGGCGTGACCAGCATCGGTGCAGTCGGTACCTCCGCGATCCGGTAACCATCGGGGGTCCACCGATGCGCCCGCCCACCCGCGATCAGATAGGCCCGGCCGCCGTCTGCGATTATCGCGCCGTCAGGCAGATCATCGATCGGGCGCGGCAGCGGATGCAGTTGCTTGACCCGATGCGCGAGCCGCTCGCCATGCAGCACGTCATCCATCGCGGATGCGTTCGGCGGATCGATACCGTTGCCGCGCGCCCACGCATCGCGAAAAGCAGTCGCGTCCTTGTAGCGACAGAAGAAGCACGGGCGATGTCCTGCCGCGAGAGCTGTCGCCTCATCAAGAAAGAACAACTCGGTCCAGCTTCGTCCGCCCATCACCTTGCGGCGGCGGCCTTTATACTCGCAGGTGCAGACGATCCAGGCCTTGGTGGTCCAGCGCTTGGTCAGCAACGTGCGGGTGGCGGGATCGTGGATGATGCCGCGATTGCCGGTGAACAGGCCGCGCTGTGCGATGGCGACGATCTCGCCGAACGGTGTCACGCGATTCTGCAACGGCATCGGATATGGTCCCGGGAGTGATAAGTGAGTCGCTTGCACAATACGCTTTCGTGACGCCGATGTCGGCACCGGCATCCGGCGGCGATATGCTATGGAGGGAGCGGTATTCCGGCTCCTCGCCATCATGAGGTTTTGTCCATGGCCAAATCGGCTTTTTCCAAAAACGACATCTGGCTGGCTGCGGGGGTGCGGACACCGTTCTCCAAGGTCGACGGAACGTTGAGTACAATCGACGCCATTGCGTTGTCGGTGCCGGTGGTCAAACACATGATCGCGGAACTGCACGGCGGCAAACCGGATTTCGTCGTCTGGGGCAACGTCGTGCCCAGTCTGACATGGAGCAACATCGCCCGCGAAATTCTGATGGATGCCGGTGTCGATCCCGCGGTGCCGGCGTTCTCGACGGTGATGGCGTGTTCGACCAGCATGGCCGGCGTGATCGAGGCGGCCGGCATGATTGACGGCGTCAGCCGCAATCTCGCGCTGGTCGGCGGCGTCGATAGCCTCAGTCAGGTGCAACTCGGACTTGGCACATCGCTGTCGAACTGGATGCGCCAGTTTCAGTCGGCGCGTTCGCTCGGCGAAAAGCTGAGCCACGCCTTCGACCTGAAGCTGCAGGACGTTCGCCTCTTCATTCCGGCGGTGAGCAACCGGACCACTGGCAAGAGCATGGGTGAGCATACCGAGATCACGGCAAAGGAATGGAATATCGGCCGCGCCGAGCAGGACCAGATTGCGTTGCAAAGCCACCAGCACGCCATTGCCGCGTGGGAGCACGGCTTCTTCGACGATCTGGTGATTCCGTTCGGCGATCTGCGCCGCGATACCATTCCCCGCAAGGACACCTCGCTGGAAAAACTCGCCAAGCTACCGCCGGCGTTCGACCGCATCAGCGGCAAGGGGACGCTGACCGCGGGCAATTCGTCGCCGCTGACTGACGGCGCATCGAGCATCTGGGTCGCTTCGGAGGCGGGCCTTGCGAAGTTGCCGCCGACGCTGCCGCGAGTAAAGCTGATCGACTGGGAAATCGCGTCGGTTGATTTTCGCGTCGAGGGGCTTTTGATGGCGCCGCCTTACGCGATTCCGCGATTGCTGGCGCGCCACTCGCTGACCTATGCCGATATCCATCTGTGGGAGATTCACGAAGCCTTTGCCGCGCAGGTGCTGGCGCACATCAAGGCGCTTGAGAGCACGGAATTCATCAAGACCAAGGCGGGTGTCGCCGCGTCGTTTGGTGCGTTCCCGCGCGACCGCCTCAATCCGAACGGCGGCAGCGTTGCGCTAGGTCATCCGTTCGGCGCCACCGGCGCACGCATTCTCAGTCAGGCGGTGAAGCAACTGGCGGGCATGCCGTCGGGACAGCGCGCTATCGTCAGCATTTGCGCCGACGGCGGGCAGGGCACTGTCGCGCTGCTCGAATCGGCCTGACGGCGTCACGTCACCGGCTTGGGCCGGGCTGCTTCCGTCAGCCAGGTGCGAAATGCGTCGAGCTTCGGTGAATGCGATCGTTCTTCCGGCGTCACGAGATAGAAGCCGGCGTCGGCCGGCAGCGCGATCTTGAACGGCACCACGAGGCGGCCCTTGGCGATGTCGTCCTCGACATAACTTGTTCGTCCGATCGCGACGCCCATGCCGTCGATCGCGGCCTGCAACGTCACGAACGTCAGGTCGAATGACACGCCACGACTGTGAGGCAATGACAGGCCTGCGGCGGTGAGCCACAGACGCCAGTCATCGCTCATGCCGCCGCCGGTGTGCAGTAGCGTGTGATGCGCAAGATCTTCGGGACATTCGAGTTTGCGCGGCCCTTTCAGCAGCGCCGGAGAGCAGACCGGAAAAATTTCATCCGCCATCAGCCAGTCGGCGCGCAGTCCGGCCCACTGGCCGTGGCCGTAGCGGATTGCGGCATCGACGTCGCCACGGCGAAAGTCGATCAGCTCCGTGGAGGTTGTGATCCGTACATCGATGTTCGGCGAGGCTTCCTGAAAACCGCCGAGCCGCGGCAACAGCCACTTCGCGGCGAACGACGCCAGTGTGCTGACGGTGAGGACGCTTTCATTCCCCTTGCGCCGCAGCCGGTCGGTGGCGGTGCGCAAATCCTGAAACGCGGCACGCACGCCGGGCAGATAGTCGCGCGCATCGGCTGTCAATGTCAGCGATCGCTTCTCGCGAATGAACAACCGGGTGCCGAGTTCGTCTTCCAGCCGCCGGATCTGATGGCTGATCGCGGTTTGCGTCACGTTCAGTTCGGCGGCGGCGACGGTGAAGCTGAGGTGGCGTGCCGCCGCCTCGAAAGCACGCAAACCATTGAGCGAAGGGAGCCGTCCCGCCATTGGGCGCCTATATATGAGAATATCTCATATATTCGTGGACAAAGTGTCGTTTGTCAACCGGCCCATCCGAGACGATATTCCCGCCAGAAACTGAACTCCGGAGGCAAAAATGGCCACGTGCACAGCAGATCAGATGACAAATCATCATCACAAAGACGTTAATGCGGCTAATTCGACAGGATTGGGGCAGTTGCTCCGGACCTGGCATCAGCGCTTCACGCAGCGCGACGAACTCGCTCATCTCACCGAACGCGATCTGAACGACGTCGGCATCACCTGGGATGACGTTGCTCACGAGGTCGACAAGCCGTTTTGGCGCGCATGACGCCAAGGCCCCTGGCCGGCGGCTCCCCAATGGCCGCCGGTCCTTTTTCCTGAACGGATCCGAGGCTCGCCATGCTTGCTATTCGGCCCGAAAATTTTTCGCACTTCGCGGATGTGGTTCGCACGAAGTCCGGTAACGCGGTCATCGTCCGGTTTGTTGAACCGTCCGACGAACTTGCCGTGCAGACCTACTTCCGCAATCTGTCGCAGGCTTCGCGCTACAACCGGCTGCTCGGTGCGGCGAGCGAACTTCCGCGCGGCGAACTCGAGAAGGTCCTTCACGTCGGCGAGAACAACCATTTCGCGGTGATCGCGGAAACCCGAAGCAACGGCGTCAGCACCGTCATCGGTGAGGCGCGGTATGTGTTCGATGAAGGCAGCGGCGAATTCGAATTCGGGCTGTCGGTTGACGACCGGTCGCAGGGCCAAGGCATCGGCGCGGCGCTGATGTCGAATCTCGAGTGCCGCGCGGCGGCGCTGGGCGCCACGCGGATCGTCGGCGAAACCCTGCGCAGCAACGCGCAGATGATCTCCCTGGCGCGGAAATCCGGCTTCAGCTTCGCGTCCACGCCGGACGATTGGCGCCTGGCCCGGTTCACGAAGGAACTGCATGTCGCGCCGCAGGACATTCCGTGCGCGAACTGGAAACAGGCCGCGCTCGATGCGCTGGCGTCGGTCAACGCGGCGGCGTAACGGCGCCTGCTATTTCCCTTTGAAGTTCGGCTTGCGCTTCTCGATGAAGGCCTGCACCGCCTCGCGATGATCTTCGGTCGCGGCAGCGCGCACCAGCCGTTCGGCCTCATGATCGAGCGCGGTGTCGAAATCGAACGACAGCGCCTCGTCGAGATTGTTCTTCATGTAGCGCAGCGCGACGGTCGGACCCTCGGCCATCGTTTTCGCCAGCGCGAAGGCTTCGGCCTGCAACGCCGTGTCGGGCACGACGCGGTTGACGAGGCCGATGGCCTCGCAGCGCTTCGCATCGATCTTCTCCGACAGGAACATCAGTTCCCGCGCCCTTGATGTGCCGACAAGGCGCGTCAGCAGCCAGGCGACGCCGTAGTCGCCGCTGAGGCCGACGCGCATGTAGCCGGAACTGACAAAGGCGGACTCCGCCGCGATCCGGATATCGCAGGCGAGCGCGATCGACAGGCCCGCGCCTGCGGCGGCGCCGGGAAGGGCGGCGATGGTCGGCTTGCGCACCGAGATCAGCGCGCCGGTCAGCGCGCGCTGGCGCTGCTGCAGATCGAGCACGCGCTCGTCGAAGGTCATGGCCTTCTTCGTGCTGTTCTGGCCCATGCCCTTGACGTCGCCGCCGGCACAGAACGCCGTGCCCGCGCCGGTGATCAGCAGCGCGCCGATGCTATTGTCCTCGCCGCACACCTTGATCATGCTCCGCAATGCCGGGCTGAGCTTGTCGGACAGCGAATTGCGGGCTTCCGGCCGGTTCAGCGTGATGGTGGCGACGCGGTCGCGGACCGAACACAAAAGTTCGTCGGTGCCGGTGTCGATGGACACCGCGTTGGTCGTGCCGTTGCTCATGTGACGATCCGGTGAGAGGGTGTGGCTGGCCGACTGTGGACGCAGCCGCGCATGAACTCCAGAAAAAATCCGCGCAACCCTGTCATGACCGTGTAAGGTTGGGGCGTTGTCTTACGGCCGCAGGTTCTTTGCTCGATTGCGGATCGCCGAAGTCGAAACGTCACCGGAGACTGACATGCGTAAATTTTTCACGATTCTTGCCGCGCTGGCCTCATTGAGCCTCACCAATTGCGGATACAACGCCATCCAGCAGAACGACGAGGCGGTCAAATCGGGCTGGTCGGAGGTCGTCAACCAGTATCAGCGCCGCGCCGATCTGGTGCCGAACCTCGTCAACTCGGTGAAGGGTTTCGCGCAGCAGGAGAAGGACGTGCTGCTCGGCGTGACCAATGCGCGCGCCAAGGTCGGCAGCGTGCAGGTGACCCCGGAGGTTCTCAACGACCCGGCGGCGCTGCAAAAATTCCAGGCGGCGCAGAGCGAACTGACCAGCGCGCTGTCGCGGCTGCTGGTCGTCACCGAAAATTATCCGCAGCTCAAATCCGATCAGCTGTTCCGCGATCTGGTGGCGCAGCTCGAGGGCACGGAAAACCGCATCGCGGTGGCGCGCAACCGCTACATCAAGGCGGTGCAGGATTATAATGTCGGCATCCGCACCTTCCCCAACAACCTGACCGCGATGATGTTCGGCTACAAGGAGAAGGCCAACTTCACGGTCGACAACGAGAAGTCGATCTCGACCGCGCCGAAGGTGGACTTCAATGTGCCACCGCCCGCAGCGCAGACGCCGTCTCCGGCGCCCGCGCCTGCGCCGACACCGCCTGCGGCGATCCCGGCACCCGCCAAGTAGGTGCGTAAACCGGTCGCTGCGATGTCCGTCGTGAGAGCGGTCCTCGTTGTCCTCTCGCTGTGCTGGGCGTTTGCCGCAGCCGCGGATGTCGCAGTGCCGCCTCTCACCGGGCGCGTGGTCGATCAGACCGGCACGCTCGGCGCCAGTCAGGCCGCCGACCTCGAACAGAAGCTGAAGGATTTCGAGGAGCGCAAGGGCAGCCAGATCGCGGTGCTGATCGTGCTGACCACGGCGCCGGAAACCATCGAGCAATATGCGCTGCGCGTCGTCGAGCAATGGAAGCTCGGGCGCAAGAAGGTCGATGACGGCGCGCTGCTGCTCATCGCCAAGGACGATCGCAAGCTGCGCATCGAGGTCGGCTACGGTCTTGAAGGCGCGCTCAACGATGCGACGGCCAGGCGCATCATCGACGAGATCATCGCGCCGCGCTTCCGGACCGGCGATTTTGCCGGCGGCATCACCGCAGGCGTCGATCGGATGATCAGCGTGATCGACGGCGAGCCGTTGCCTGCACCGGCGGGCCGGTCGAATATGCCGCAGGGAACATTCGATGCGATCGGAGAGTTTTTTCCCGTCATCATTATAATGACGCTGGTGGTCGGCGGGATTCTGCGGGCTGCGCTCGGGCCTCTTGTCGGGTCGCTCGTCACCGGCGGCAGTGTCGCATTTGTCGTCTGGCTGTTCATCGGTGTTGTGACGGTCGCGGGCCTTGCAGGTCTGATTGCCTTCGTGTTCACGCTGCTGAGCAGCACGGTCATGTCATCCGGACGCGGCGGCGGTTACGGTGGAGGATTCGGCGGCGGATCGGGTTCGGGGTCGCGCGGCGGCGGATTCAGTGGCGGCGGCGGCAGCTTCGGCGGCGGCGGCGCATCGGGCAGTTGGTAGGAATGGGCATCAAACGCATCAGCAAGCATCTGCTTCTCAACCGCTGGCGCGTCCGCCGGGCGTTCCCTCGCGGCGCGCTCACCAAGATCGAGAACGCCATCAAGGCCAGTGAGAAGGGCCATGGCGGACAGGTACGCTTCGTGGTGGAAGGCGCGCTCGACGGCGCGCCGCTGTTCAGCGATCAATCGCCGCGCGCCCGCGCGCTCGATATTTTCTCGCAGCTGCGGATCTGGGACACCGAGCAGAACAACGGCGTGCTGATCTATCTGCTGCTCGCCGATCGCAAGGTCGAGATCATCGCCGATCGCGGCATCGATGCCAAGGTGCGCAAGGCGGCGTGGGAAGACATCTGCCACAGCATGGAAACCGAATTCCGCAGCCGCCATTTCGAGGCCGGCGTGGTCAACGGCATCGCCGCGGTGAGCCGGCTTCTCGCCGCGCATTATCCGCCGCCGTCGCCGCGCAACGAGCTGCCCGACGCGCCGCTGGTGATGTGAGGACGGACGACAGCATCTGCTTCGCGGCGTAGTGCTCTTTTCCCCTCTTCCCTTGTGGGATTTGGTCGTCCCGGCGAACGCCGGGGCGACACCGATATTGGCGCGGGCTTCGCGAAACGTTCTCATCCTTCGAGACGCGATCCTGCGGATCACTCCTCTGAGTGACTTATTCACTGGATGTCATCACCGGGCTTGTCCCGGTGATCCCGATCAGGTGAGCACGGTGCGTCCCTGAGCGGGATGCCCGGCACAAGGCCGGGCATGACAATTGAAAATGTCGAAAGTCCGGTGATGACACCGGAGATGCTAGCAGCGAATACCCGCCTATCCCCCCGCCATCAGCGTGGCGTTGCCGCCGGCGGCGGCGGTGTTGATCGACACCGTCTGCTCGGTGGCGAAGCGCGAAAGATAATGCGGACCGCCGGCCTTCGGCCCGGTGCCTGATAATCCGAAGCCGCCGAACGGCTGCACGCCGACCACGGCGCCGATCATGTTGCGGTTGACGTAGACGTTGCCGACCTGCAGCCGCGCGGTCACGGTCTCGACCATCTCGTCGATGCGCGAATGGATCCCCAGCGTCAGGCCATAGCCGCTGCCCTCGATGGCGCGCAGCACCTTGTCGAGATCGGCCGCGTCATAGCGCACCACGTGCAAAATCGGGCCGAACACTTCTTCTGTCAGGCGCGCGGCACTGTCGAGTTCGAAAACATGGGGCGCGACGAAATTTCCGGCGCGCGGCGCGTTGCCCGCGAAATGCACACGCGCCTCGCGGGTCATTTTTGCAATGTGCGCGTCGAGTTTTTCCTTGGCTTCCGCGTCGATCACCGGGCCGACATGGGTCGCAGGATCGCGCGGATCGCCGATGCGCAATTCGCGCGCGGCGCCGGCAATCATCTCGATCATGCGGTCGGCGACATCGTCCTGCACCAGCAGCAGCCGCAGCGCCGAACAGCGCTGCCCGGCCGACCGAAAGGCAGACGTCACCACATCATCCGCCACCTGTTCGGGCAACGCGGTGGCATCGACGATCATCGCATTGATGCCGCCGGTCTCGGCGATCAGCGGCACGATCGGGCCGTCTTTGGCGGCAAGCGCGCGGTTGATCGCGCGCGCCACCTCGGTGGAGCCGGTGAACACCACGCCGGCGATGTCGCGGTGCGCGACCAGCGCCGCGCCGATCTTGCCGTCGCCCTGCGCGAGTTGAAGCGCCGATGGCGGCACGCCGGCCTCATGCAGCAGGCGCACGGCCTCGGCGGCGATCAGCGGCGTCTGCTCGGCGGGCTTGGCGATCACGCAGTTGCCCGCCATCAGCGTCGCGGCGATCTGGCCCATGAAGATCGCCAGCGGAAAATTCCACGGCGAGATCGCGACGAACACGCCGCGCCCGCGCAGCCGCAGGGTGTTGCTCTCGCCGGTCGGGCCGGGCAGTAGGCTTGGCTCCGCGAACTGTTTGCGGCCTTCGCTTGCGTAATAGCGGCAGAAGTCGATGGCCTCGCGCACTTCGGGCACCGCGTCGTCGATGGTCTTGCCGCCTTCGTCCTGCAGGAGCGCGATGAACCGCGCCCTGCGGTGTTCGAGGAGATCGGCGGCCTTTTCGAGAATGGTGGCGCGCGTGGTCGCGGGCGTTGCGCTCCATGACCGGAATGCGGCGCGGACGGTTGTCATGAGATCGTCGATCTGCTCCGGCGATGTCTGAGGCGGCGGCGTCATCGTCAGTTGCCTGCGCTCCTCCGCGACCGCATCGAGCAACGCGTCGAACGCGGCGCGGTCGCCGAATTCGATGCCGCGCGAATTGCGGCGCGGCAGATAAAGATCCGGCGGGGTCGGCAGATGAGGATTGGCGGCCTGATCGGCGGTGCCGATCTCGGCCTCCGGCCGCCGCAACAGCGTCGCGACCGGAATCGACGCGTCGGCGGCTTGCGCCACGAACGACGAATTGGCGCCGTTCTCGAGCAGGCGGCGCACGAGGTACGCGAGCAGTTCGCGATGGCTGCCGACCGGCGCATAGGTGCGGCAGGCGAGCGCCGGACGATCCTCGCGCAATTGCGTGTAAAGCGCATCGCCCATGCCGTGCAGGCGCTGCAATTCGTAGCCGCCGACGGTGCCCGCAAGCTCGATCACGGTTGAGACCGAGAGCGCGTTGTGGGTGGCGAACTGCGGATAGATGCGCGGGCGCAGCGCCAGCAGCTTGCGCGCGCAGGCGACGTAGTTGAGGTCGGTCATCGCCTTGCGGGTGAACACCGGATAATTGTCCAGCCCGCGCTCCTGCGCGCGCTTGATCTCGGTGTCCCAATAGGCGCCTTTCACCAGCCGCACCATCAGGCGGCGGTCGAGCCGCGCGGCGAGATCGCCGATGAAGTCGATCACATCGGCCGCGCGCTTCTGATAGACCTGGATCGCGAGGCCGAAACCATGCCATCCCGCGAGCGAAGAGTCCGCCAGCACGGCGGCGATGACGTCGAGCGAGAGTTCGAGGCGGTCGGCTTCCTCGGCATCGACGGTGAAATTGAGATCGTAGGCTTTGGCTTTGCGTGCGAGGTCAATGACACGCGGCGCCAGTTCGATCATCACCTGCGCGCGGTTGAGCGGCTCGAAGCGCGGATGGAGCGCGGAGAGCTTCACCGAAATGCCGGGACGATCCGGCAGCGGCTTGTTGCCGGCGGCGCGGCCGATGGCGTCGATGGCGGTGGCGTAGGACGAGAAATAGCGCCGCGCGTCGGCGGCGGTGCGCGCGCCTTCGCCGAGCATGTCGAACGAATAGCGCTGGGCGTGATCGCGGTCGCGCGCCGCACGCTCCAATGCGGCGTCGATGGTTTCGCCGAGCACGAAATGGCTGCCCATCAGCCGCATCGCCTGCCGCGTCGCGACGCGGATCGCCGGCGCGCCGATCCGCTTGGCGAGTTTGCCGAGCGTATCCTGCGGCGTCTCGCCGGGCTGGATCACCCGCGCCGACAGGCCGAGCGCCCATGCCGAGGCGTTGACGACAAACGCATCGGATCTGGTGCGATGATGGATGAAGTCGCCCTGTCCAAGCTTGTCCTCGATGAACTGGTCGGCGGTCGCGGCATCCGGCACGCGCAGCAGCGCCTCGGCCAGCACCATCAGCGCGAGGCCCTCCCTGGTCGAGAGCGAGAACTCGCGCAGCATGTCCTCGACGCCGCTGACGCTGCCGCTGGATTCGCGGATTGCATGGACCAGCCGCGTCGCCATGGCCTCGATCCGCGCATTCGTCTCCGGGCTCAGCAGCGCCTGCGCCAGCAGGGGGTCGGCGAGGGCGGCATCATCGGGCGCGTAGGGTGCGGCAAAGGCGGGCAGCGGCGGATCGGGGCTGAGCATGGACATCCTCATGAAATATGCCCGGAGTCTAGCTTTGACCCGTTCCGCAGTTCGATAGACAAATCCGCGATTTTGCTTTAGAAAATGCGGGTGAAGGATAGATTATCCGCATAAATGAGTGAAATCGACAAAATCGACCGAAAAATCCTCGCAACGCTGCAGAGCGACGGGCGCATCGCCAATGTTGAGCTGGCGGAGCGCATCGGCCTGTCGCCAACCTCGATCGGCGAGCGGCTGAAACGGCTGCAGCGCGACGGTTTCGTCGAAGGTTATGGCGCGCGGCTCAATCCGCATCGGCTCGGATTTGGCTTGCTGGTGTTCGTCGAGGTGCTGCTCGACAAGACCACGCCCGATGTGTTCGAGCATTTCGCCGAAGCTGTGCGCCGCGCGCCCGAAGTGCTCGAGTGCCACATGGTGGCGGGCGGTTTCGATTATCTGGTGAAAACACGCGTCGCCGACATGACGGCGTATCGGCGTTTTCTCGGCGACACGCTGCTGGCGTTTCCCGGCGTGCGCGAAACCCGCACCTACGCGGTGATGGAAGAGGTCAAGCGCGACGCGCCGCTGCCGGTGTGACGGAACTCACACAGCGCACAACGCATCGTCGCCAAGGTCTTGTTGGCCGCGCACGGAATCCGTCATACTCGGCCGGTGTTGAACGGGCAGGGTGAGCGCGTGGTTCGGATTGTTTGTCGTCTCGCGGCGGTGGCTGCATTTGGTTTGCTGAGCGTGCCGTTTGCCTCGGCGATGGATCTCACGCCCGAGCAGGGCCAGTTGTTCACCTCGGTGTCGATCAATCCGCCGAACGCGCATCAGATGACGGTGTGCTACGGCTTCGGCTGCCGCCGCCGCGCGATGCTGGATTTCTCCGCCGCCGATCGCCGCACGCTGACGCACATCATGGCGTCGGGCCGCGCCTCCGCCGCCGCCGAGCGCATGGCGATCCAGAAGGCGGTGGTGTGGTTCGATCGCCGCGTGGGTCCGATGATCGGCACCGACAAGCGCGTCGCCAATGCCGACATCCGCGCCGGCTCCGACGCCACCAATTTCGATTGCTTCGACACCACGCGCAACGCGGCGAGCCTGCTGCTGGTGCTGCGCGAATGGGGGCTGCTGAAGCATCACACCGTGGACAATCCGCGCTATCGCGGCAATCCGTTCAAGCTGCAGTTGCCGCACAACACTGCGGTGATCCGCGACAATACGACCGGCGTGAAATGGGTCGTCGACATGTGGCCGACCAAATACGCCCACGTGCCGGACGTGATGCCGCTCGACCGCTGGCTCAACGAGAGTTGATTCTCTCCAACCTGTTGGAACGTAGTTTTTGTCATGGCCGGGCTTGTCCCGGCCATCCACGTCTTGATTTCATGTCGACGCGAAGGCGTGGATACCCGGGACAAGCCCGGGCATGACGGTTCCGTGTAAACAGTACCTTCTGCGTTGTCTCGGATGACGCCGTGAGCGCTCGCTTGTCTTCCCCTCTCCCGCAAGGGGAGAGGGGAAAGAGTTCAATCTACATCGTCGGTGGGCGCGGACTCTCAGATGTCATGGCCGGACTTGTTCCGGCCATCCCGCTTAGGTGGGCACCGTGCATCCCTGATCGGGATCGCCGGGACAAGCCCGGCGATGACAGTCCGAATGATATTGGTGACGACCAGCCGCTCTTTCGAAAGACGTGGATGCCCGGGTCACAGGCGGGCGGAAGCGACGCCGTTCTTCGAACGCTCTGCCCGGTGATGACAATCGCGCGATCTTCGCGAAGCCTCACGCCTTCTTCGGCCAATAGCGGTCGCGCAGGTGGCGCTTGACCAGCTTGCCGGTGGGGGTGCGCGGCAGTTGGGCTTCGAAGTCCACGCTCTTCGGGCATTTGATCGGCGACAGATGCTGGCGGCAGAACACGATGAGGTCGGCTTCCAGTTGCTTGCCGGCCATCGTCATGTCGTGCGGCTGCACCACGGCCTTGACCTCTTCGCCCATTTCCTCGTTCGGCACGCCGAACACCGCGACATCGGCCACGGCGGGATGAGTAATGAGAATGTCCTCGGTCTCCTGCGGGTAGATGTTCACGCCGCCGGAAATGATCATGTAGGACTTGCGGTCGGTCAGATAGAGATAGCCATCGGCATCGACATAGCCGACGTCGCCGAGCGTCGACCCGCCCTTGTCGTTGAAGGCGCGCTTCGTCTTGTCGGGATCGTTGTGATAGGCGAACGCCGGCGCGTCGGCGAAATACACCGTGCCGATTTCGCCCGCCGGTAGTTCGTTGTCGCTCTCGTCGAGAATCTTGATCTTGCCGACCACGGCGCGGCCGACGGTGCCGCGATGGCTCAGCCATTCCTGCGAATTGGACACGGTGACGCCGTTGCCTTCGGAGCCGGCGTAATATTCGATCAGGATCGGTCCCCACCACGCGATCATTTTGGCTTTCACGTCCGGCGGGCAGGGCGCGGCGGCATGGACCGCGCCTTTCAGCGTCGAGATGTCGTAGCGCTGCCGCACGTCGTCCGGCAGTTTCAGCATCCGCACGAACATGGTGGGCACGAGCTGCGAATGGGTGACGCGATGGCGTTCGCCAAGGCGCAGATAATCCTCCGCGTCGAAATTCTCCATGATCACCGAAGTGCCGCCGAGCACGCCGACCATCATGTTGAAGCGCAGCGGAGCGGCGTGATAGAGCGGCGCGGGCGACAGATAGATGCTGTCCGCCGAGATGCCGCACATCTTCTCGCACAGCAGCCGCAGGAACGGGTTCGGCGCCAGGATCGACGGCTCGGTGACGGTGCGCTTGATGCCCTTGGGGTGCCCCGTGGTGCCCGACGAATAGAGCATGTCGTAACCGGCGGACTCGTCGACGATCGGCGTCACCGGTTGCGACGCGACGGCGTCGTCCCATGAGCGGAAACCGGGCTGCGGCTGTCCGGTCATGAAGTAGACCGGCGACGCATCGCCCTTCGCGGCAAGCGGCGCGATCACCTCGGCGCATTTCGGCGTGGTGATCATCACCTTGGCGCCGCAGTCCTTGACGATATAGGCGATCTCGTCGGCGGTCAGGTAACGGCTGATCGCGGTGTAGTAGATGCCGCTGCGCTGCGCCGCCCAGCAGATCTCCATGAACGTCAGCGAGTTTTCCATCAGCAGCGCGATGTGATCGCCGGTCTGGACACCGAGCGAGCGAAGCAGGTGTGCGGCCTGATTGGAGCGCTGGTCGAGCTTCGCATAAGTGAGCGTGTCGCCGGATTTCGCCATCCGGTAGGCGACCTTGTCGGGCGTGGTACGGGCGTGAACTGATGGATGGGTCATGACGGCTCGCGGCGAAAGGAAATCGGAAGCGGATAAGAATTCGGGCGGCCGCTGGATCAGCAGGCCGCCCGGTGTGTCGTCAGAGCCGTTCGACGATGGTGACGTTCGCCATCCCGCCGCCTTCGCACATGGTTTGAAGGCCGTAGCGTTTGTTGCGTTTCTTCAATGCGTGGACCAGCGTCGTCATCAGCTTGGTGCCGGAGCCACCGAGCGGATGGCCGAGCGCGATCGCGCCGCCGTTGACGTTCATGCGGTCCGGGTCGGCGCCGGTGTCCTTCAGCCAGGCGGTCGGCACCGAGGCGAACGCCTCATTGACTTCATACAGGTCGATATCGTCGATCGACATGCCGGCTTTCTTCAGCGCGCGGTGGGTCGCGGGCAGCGGCGCTTCGAGCATGATGACGGGATCGCCGCCGATCATGGTCATGTGATGGATGCGGGCCATCGGCGCGATGCCGAGCGATTTCAGCCCGTTCTCGTTGACCACCAGCACGCCGGAGGCGCCGTCGCAGATCTGGCTGGCGTTGGCGGCGGTGATGCAGCCGCCTTCCTGCAACAGCTTCACGCTCCTGATGCCGTCGAGCGTGGCGTCGAACCGGATGCCCTCGTCGATGGTGTGAGTATCGGTCGAGCCGTCGTCGCGGGTGATGGTGAGCGGTACGATCTCGTCCTTGAACACGCCGGATTGCGTGGCGGCAATCGCGCGCTGATGGCTTTCGAAGGCGTAGCGGTCGAGGTCGTCCTTGGTCAGCCCGTATTTCTTCGCCATCATCTCGGCGCCGGTGAACTGGCTGAACTGGATGCCGGGGTACTGCTCTTCGAGTTTGGGGCTTTTATAATGTCCGAAGCCGTTCTTCGCCGGCAGCGACGAGGCGAGGCCCATCGGCACCCGCGTCATGCCTTCGACGCCGGAGGCGATCACGATGTCCATCGTGCCCGACATCACCGCCTGCGCCGCGAAGTGCAGCGCCTGCTGCGAGGAGCCGCACTGGCGGTCGATCGACGTGCCGGGCACGCTTTCCGGCAGCTTCGACGCCATCACCGCGTTGCGCGCGACGTTGTTGGACTGCTCGCCGGTCTGCATCACGCAGCCCATGATGACATCTTCGATCTGGGCGGGGTCGACGCCGGACCGGTCGACCAGCGCATCGATCACCGACGCGGCAAGGTCCACCGGATGCCAGCCGGCCAAGCGTCCGCCCTTGCGGCCTCCGGCGGTGCGTGCTGCGGCGACGATATAGGCTTCGGCCATCTGCGCTTCTCCCTGTCGTTCTATCTGTCGGGAAGAATTAAAGTGGCGGCGCCGGATTTAGTCAATCGCTCAATTAACTCTTGAGCCGGGCGGGATCATCGGCTTAGCTGCAACCTTCCTGATCGCGGAATGTTTCATGGCCTCGAAGCCGTCGTCCAAAGTGTCGCGCCTGTCGCCGCCGCCCGAGGCGGACGCACCGATGAATCCGACGGCCGCGAAACTTCTGGTTGCAGCCGGCGACCTGATGACCGAAAAAAACTCGGTCGATGTTTCGCTCAGCGATATCGCGCAGAAGTCCGGCATCAATGCCGCGCTGGTGAAATATCACTTCGGCAACAAGGAAGGGCTGCTGCTGGCGCTGCTGGCGCGCGATGCCCGCGCCGAAATCGTCAATCTCGAATTCCTGGTCGACCAGCCGATTTCGCCGACCGAAAAGATGCGACTGCATATCGCGGGCATCGTCAATGCTTACTACCGCTTCCCCTACATGAACCGGCTGATCCATTTCCTGCTCAACGACAGCGTGCCGGAAACCAGCCGCGAGGTGGTGAACTTCTTCGTCAAGCCGCTGCTCGATCTTCAGCGCCGGATTCTCGACGAGGGCGCCGCCGCCGGTGAGTTCCGCAAAGTCGATCCGGTTCTGTTCTATACCAGCCTGGTCGGCGCCTGCGATCACCTGTTCTATCGCCGCCGTTCGATCTCGGATGCCGCGGGCATCGGTGTCGTCACCGACGATATGCGCCGCCGCTACATTGCGCATATGACCGAGATGACCCTTGGCGGCTTGATGCCGACCAGCAAGAATGAGCCCCGGAAGAAAGCCGCGATGTCGGCCGCGCGGCAGAAGGTCACGGCGATCAAGACCGCGCGGAAAGCGCCCGCGATGAAGAGGCGGCCATAAAAAAATGGCAATCGAGACACGACAATCAAAACAATCAAGAACGACGGGCGGATTCGGGAGAGGCGCATGACAGGACAAAACGAGGCGACAGGGCCGCTGCGCGGCGTGCGCGTCGTCGAATTCGCAGGCATCGGTCCGGGTCCGTTCGCCGCGATGCTGCTGTCCGACATGGGCGCGGATGTCGTCACCATCGTGCGGCCCGGCAAGGGCAAGCAGGACGTGCGCAATTTCGTCCATCGCGGGCGGCAGGTGGTCGAACTCGATCTCAAGAATCCCGATCACGTCGCGCAGGCGCTCGACCTGATCGGCGCGGCCGATATCCTGATCGAAGGGTTTCGTCCCAAGGTGATGGAACGGCTCGGTCTCGGGCCGGACGAGGCGCTGAAGCGCAATCCGCGTCTGGTCTATGGCCGGATGACCGGATGGGGGCAGGAGGGACCGCTGGCGCAGGCCGCCGGTCACGACATCAATTATATCGCGATCACCGGCGCGCTGGATTCCTTCCGCTCGCCGCACGGCGATCCGGTGTCGCCGCTCAACCTCGTCGGCGATTACGGCGGCGGCGCGATGTTTCTCGTCGTCGGCGTGCTCGCCGCGCTGACCGAGGCGCGCAGCTCCGGCAAGGGCCAGGTGGTCGATGCCGCGATGTGCGACGGCGTGTCGATCATGCTGACCATGTTCCACGCCATGAAGGCGATGGGGCGCTGGACCGACCATCCGCGCACCAACATGCTCGACGGCGGCGCGCATTTCTACCGTACCTATCGGTGCAAGGACGGCGGCTACATGGCGATCGGCGCGATCGAGCCGCAGTTCTATGCCGAGCTGCGCGAGCGCGCCGGACTCCACGATGCCGCGTTCGACAAGCATCTCGCGCGTCAGGACTGGCCGGCCTTGCAGGACAGGATGGTCGAGATCTTCGCAACGAAAACCCGCGACGAATGGGCCGCGCTGCTGGAGGGCACCGACGCCTGCGCCGCCGCCGTTGTCGGGATGTTCGACGCGCCGTCGCATCCGCATCTCGCCGCGCGCAACACATTCGTCACCCACGAAGGATACGTGCAGCCGGCGCCCGCGCCGCGCTTTTCGCGCACGCCATCCGCGATTCAGGGCTCGGCGGCGGCCGACCCGATCGACGCCGCCGAACTTCTTCGGCGGTGGTCGAAACAACCGTCCCTCAAACTCGCATAGCAAACAGGAAAAACTCAGATGCAACTCAAGGATGTTTCCGTTCTCGTCACCGGCGGCGGCTCGGGTCTCGGTGCGGCCACCGCGCGCGCCATGGCGGCCAAGGGCGCCAAGGTCGCGGTGATCGACATGAACAAGGAGGGCGCGGAAGCCGTCGCCAAGGAAATCAAGGGTCTCGCGCTGGTCGGCGACGTCTCCGAGGAAGCCCCGGTCAAGGCCGCGATCGAGAAGGCGGAAGCCGCCCACGGCATCATCCGCGTGCTGGTGAACTGCGCCGGCATCGGCAACGCCGGCAAGACCGTCGGCAAGAACGGCGCCTACCCGCTGGCGGACTACACGCGGGTGATCAAGGTCAATTTGATCGGCTCGTTCAACTGCATCCGCCTCGTCGCGGAGCGCATGCAGACCGCGCCCCCGATCGGCGAGGAACGCGGCGTGTGCATCAACACCGCGAGCGTCGCCGCTTATGACGGCCAGATCGGTCAGGCGGCTTATTCGTCGTCGAAGGGCGGCATTGTCGGCATGACGCTGCCGGTGGCGCGCGATCTTGCCTCGCTCAACATCCGCGTCATGACCATCGCGCCCGGCCTGTTCCTGACGCCGCTGCTGAAAGGTCTGCCGGAAGAGGCGCAGATCAGCCTCGGCAAGCAGGTGCCGCATCCGGCGCGCCTCGGCGACCCGAGCGAATACGCCAGCCTCGCCGTCCACATCGTCGAGAATCCGATGCTGAACGGCGAAGTCATCCGTCTCGACGGCGCGATCCGCATGGCGCCGCGCTAACGCTCGAAGCCTGGCTCCGGCAGCGACGCCACCAGAAGCGCGCGCCGGAGGTCACGGGAGGAAACGCATGGACGCTGTCGTGACACCGTCGCCGCACAAGGCGCCGCTCCGCAAGATCAACTGGCTCGAACGCGACATCGCGGTCGAACGGCGCGACGACGGCGTGATCGTTCTAAAATCGCGCATCCCGCTGATGGATTTCGAGCGGCATATTCCGGCGGCGTTGGCGAAATGGGCGCGGCAGAAGCCGGACCGTATCTGGCTCGCGCAGCGCAAGGGACCTGACCGCCAGTGGCGCAAGGTGTCCTACGGCGAGGCCAAGCAGACCGTCGATGCGCTGACGCAAGCGCTGCTCGATCTCAATCTTCCGCTCGGACGCCCGCTGGTGATCCTGAGCGGCAACTCCATCGAGCACGCGCTGATGACTCAAGCGGCGATGCAGGCGCGAACCGCGGTGGCGCCGCTGTCGCCGGCCTACTCGCTGATGAGTGAGGATCACGCCAAGCTCAAATACATCTTCGGCCTGATCAAGCCCGCGGCGGTGATGGTGCAGGATGGCGCCCAGTTCGCGAAGGCGCTGGCCGCGCTCGACCTCGACGGCATTCCCGTCATTCATGTCGATCGCGCAGCCGAAGGAATCGAAAGCCTTGCGTTTGCCGATCTCGTGGCGACGCCGGTCACATCCGAGGTTGGGGAATCGATCGCGAAAATCACGCCGGACAGCGTCGGCAAATTGCTGTTCACTTCCGGCTCGACCGGAATGCCGAAGGCGGTGGTCAACACCCAGCGGATGATGTGCGCCAACGCGGCGATGATGATGCAGGCGCGTCCGCGCGATCCGAACGGGCCGGATTCGATCTATCTCGACTGGATGCCGTGGAATCACACCATGGGCGGCAATGCGCTGTTCAATCCGGCGCTGATCGACGGCGGCACACTTTATATCGACGACGGCCGCCCGGTGCCGGGCCTGTTCGACGAGACGCTGCGCAACCTGCGCGAGATTTCCCCGACCTATTACGCCAACGTGCCGGCGGGTTATGCCGCGCTGGCGGCGGCGATGGAGAACGACGAGGCGCTGTGCCGGAATTTCTTCCGCAATCTCGGTCTGGTCGCCTATGGCGGCGCGCGATTGCCGGACGATCTTTATGACCGGATGCAGGCGCTGGCGGTGCGCACCACCGGCGAGCGCATCGTGTTCTACACCGGATGGGGCTCGACCGAGACCGGGCCGACTTCGACCGGCACCTATTGGGACACCGAGCGCGTCGGCCTGATCGGCCTGCCGTTTCCCGGCGTCGAACTGAAGCTGGTGCCGTTCGGCCCGAAATACGAACTGCGCCTGCGCGGCATCAACGTGATGCCGGGCTATCACGGCCAGCCGGAGCTAACCAAAGCCGCGTTCGACGAGGAAGGCTTCTACAAGATCGGCGACGCCGGCGTGTTCGTCGATCCCGACGATCCAAGTCAGGGCCTGATTTTCTCGGGGAGAGTCGCCGAGGACTTCAAGCTGACCACCGGCACCTTCGTGCAGGTCGGCTCGCTGCGGGTCGCCGCGATTGCGGCCGCCTCGCCGGTGATTCAGGATGCGCTGGTGGCCGGTCACGATCGCGACTGCGTCGGCCTGCTGGTCTGGCCCAATCTCGATGCCTGCCGCGCCATCACCGGCAATCCTGCGGCGACGTTCGACGATGCGGTGAAACACCCGGCCGTGATCGCGCGGCTGCGCGAGGGGTTGCGCGCGCACAATGCCGAGGCCGGAACATCGAGCAGCCTGCGGATCGCTCGGGCGATGCTGATGAGCGAGCCGCCCTCGATCGACGGCAATGAACTGACCGACAAGGGTTACATCAACCAGGGCGCCGGGCTTGAGCGGCGCAAGGCATTGGTGGAGCGGCTCTATGCGGCGTTGCCGGACAGCGACGTCATCGTTCTCGATTAGGATTCAACTCACACACGCGGGATCGCCGACATGAACTTCGATTTCTCCGACGACCAGAAACAGTTGCGCGATCAGGCGCGGCGCTTCCTCACCGAGCGATGCCCGCCGAAGGCGGTGCGCGCGGTGCTCGAGGGCCATGCGCCATACGATCGCGAATTGTGGAAAGGCCTCGCCGAGATGGGATTTCTCGGAGTGGCGATTCCGGAAGAGTTCGGCGGCTCCGGCGCCGGGCATCTCGAACTGTGCGTGATCGCCGAGGAACTGGGGCGCGTGCTGGCGCCGGTGCCGTTCTCGTCGACCGTCTATCTCGCGGCGGAAGCGATCATGATCGCAGGCAGCGATGCCCAGAAAAAGAAATGGCTGCCCGCGATTGCGTCGGGCGAAGCGATCGGCACGCTGGCGCTGTTCGAGGGCAAGGGCAATCCTTCGCCGAAGGCGATCAAGGCGGCGGTGTCGAACGGCACGCTGACCGGCGCGAAGTCTCCGGTGCCGGACGGTTCGATCGCGGATTTCGCCGTGGTCGCCGCGCGCACCGGCAACAGCGGCCGTGAAACCGACATCTCGCTGTTCATCGTCGATCTCACCGGCGACGGTGTGAAGCGTCATGCGCTGCATAATCTCGATCAATCCCACAACCAGAGCGAGGTCGTTTTCGAGGCCTGCAAGGCGGAGCCGCTCGGGCCGGCCACTGAGGGCTGGAGCATTCTCACCCGCGTGCTCGACCGCGCGGCGGTGCTGCTGGCGTTCGAGCAGGTCGGCGGCGCCGATCGCGCACTCGAAATGGGCCGCGATTACGCGCTCGACCGCATCGCGTTCGGCCGTCAGATCGGTTCGTTCCAGGCGGTGAAGCATCTGCTGGCCGACATGTACGTGTCGGCGACGCTGGCGCGTTCGAACTGCTATTACGGCGCATGGGCGCTCTCGACCAACGCGCCGGAACTGCCGGAAGCGGCGGCCACCGCGCGGATCAGCGCGACGCAGGCGTTTCAGCATTGCGCCAAGAACAACATCCAGGTTCACGGCGGCATGGGCTTCACCTGGGAGTTCGACTGCCATCTCTATTATCGCCGCGCCAATGCGCTGGCGCTCGGACTCGGAAGCCAGACCTACTGGGAAAACCAGTTGATCGACCGGATGCGCGCCCGCAACGCCGTCGCCTGACACGGAAAGGCCAACGCCATGAATTTCGACGACACCCCGCAGGAAGCCGCGTTCCGTGCCGAGGCCCGCGCCTGGATCGAAGCCAACGCGCCGAAGGAATTGCACGCCGAACTGTCGCAGCCGACGGTCGGCCGCATCAGGCTGCGTAACCACGACATTCTCGAAGTCTCCAAGGCCTGGCAGAAGAAGAAGGCCGAGGCCGGCTGGGCGTGTCTCCATTGGCCGAAGGAATTCGGTGGCCGTGGCGCGACACCGATCGAACGCGTGATCTGGCAGCAGGAAGAGGGCGTTTACGGCAAGCTCGAAGGCGCATTCCTGATCGGGCAGGGCATGTGCGGCCCGACGCTGATGGCGTTCGGCCGCGATGAGCACAAGGCGAAGTTTCTGCCGAAGCTCGCGTCTGGCGAACATGTCTGGTGTCAGTTGTTCTCCGAGCCGTCGGCTGGATCGGATGTCGCCGGCCTGCGCACCCGCGCCGAGAAGAAGGGCGACGACTGGGTCATCAACGGCCAGAAGGTGTGGACCACCGGCGCGCATTTCTCCGATTACGGCATCGTCATCACCCGCACCGATCCGTCGCAGCCCAAGCACAAGGGCCTCACCATGTTCTGGCTGGACATGAAGGCACCGGGCGTCGTGGTGAAGCCGATCAAGCAGGCCAACGGCCAGTCGGAATTCAATGAGGTTTATTTCACCGACGTGACGATTCCGGACTCCCAGCGCCTCGGCAAGGTCAACGACGGCTGGAACGTGTCGCTGACCACGCTGATGAACGAACGCATGTCGATTGGCTTCCGGCAGGCCACCGGATTTCCCGAGCTGTTCGCCTTCTGCAACAACCTGATGCTGGAAGACGGTCTCGCCATCGACGACAAGAACGTCCGCTCCAAACTCGCCCAATGGGCGGTGCGGGCGAGCGGACTGAAATACACCAGCTATCGTTCGATCTCGGCGCTGTCGCGCGGTGATCGTCCGGGGCCGGAGAATTCCATCGGCAAGCTGGTGGCCGGCACCATGCTGCAGGACATCGCGACCTACGCGATGGATCTGCAGGGCGCGGCCGGCGTGCTCACCGATGCCGACAGCGTCGCGGCGGCCGGCCAGTTCCAGGCCATCCTGCTGCGCTCGCCGTCCGACCGCATCGCCGGCGGTACCGACGAAATCCTGCGCAACATCATCGCCGAGCGCGTGCTCGGGTTGCCGGGCGACATTCGTGTCGACAAGGACGTGCCGTTCAACGAAATTCCGACGCGCGGCCGTTGAGCCGCGCGTGGATCAACGATCCGAAGAGAGGCCATGACCCATCAAGCCAGCGACGTCGCGCCGATCGACGTTCTCGAAGACCTTCTCGCCGCCCGCTATTCGTGCCGGGCGTTCAAGCCCGAGCCGGTTCCGCGCGCAACGATCGATCGCATTCTGACGGCGGCGCAGAAAACCGCGTCGTGGTGCAACAGCCAGCCCTGGCAGGTGATCATCGCCAGCGGCGCGGCGGCGCGGGATTTCGCCACCGAGATCTACAAGGCGGCGAGCGAAGGCATCCCCAACGTGTCGGACTTTCCATTTCCGCGTGAGTATCGCGGCGTTTATCTGGAGCGGCGGCGCGAGAGCGGCTTCCTGCTCTACAACACGCTCGGGATTCCGCGCGGCGACAGGGCAGGCTACGCCAAACAGATGCTGGAGAATTTCCGCTTCTTCGGCGCGCCGCACGTCGCCATTATCACGACCGACGAGGCGCTCGGTGTTTACGGCGCGATCGATTGCGGCGGCTATGTCAGCAACTTTCTGCTGGCGGCCAGGGCGCTGGGGGTGGCGACCGTGCCGCAGGCGGCGCTGGCGCATCACTCGGACGTCATCCGCGAGCACTTCAAACTGGGCGACGACCGCCGTGTGGTGTGCGGCATTTCGTTCGGCTATGCCGACCCGTCCCATCCCGCCAACAATTATCGCATCAGTCGCGCTCCCATCGCGGATGCCGCGACATTCGTTGGTGATTGATTCGCGGTCGCGCGAATCAATTGCCGGTTCCGGCGTTTCTCACCATCCCGTGAACAGCGGCAAGCTCTCTTCTGCGTGGTTAACTCTCCGTTAGGAAATTCCATCGCATCCTCCCCGAAAGGGAGTTATGCCAATGTGGTCAAGCCATTCTGCTGTCGATAGCGATGCCTGTCCGGTCGGCGAGGAAATGCTCGGAAGCCTCTATCGGGCGAGCGAGCACGGCCTTCCGGTTCTGGTGGAATCCGTCTCGGGGGACGTGCGGGCGATGCTGGCGCTGTACTGCTACCGCCGCGCCCATCTGCATTCGATGAGTCTCGCCATCGCCGCCACCTGCGCCGAACGCGATCTGGTCGAACAGGGCGGCATCGCCGGTTCGACGCTGTTCGCGATGTCGCGCGAAGCGCCGTCAGCGGCACCGGCTGCATCGGGCGGCCGCCGCTCGATCACGCTGTCGACCAAGCCGCTCAGCGCCATCGCCGCTTACGATGACGATCTCGACGATGACGAGGACAACGAAGAGCCCGCGCAATTGATGGCGTAAGCCGGGACGCTTGCTGTCAGATTTACACAGATCGTCATGGCCGGGCTCGTCCCGGCCATCCACGTTTTGGTTACGGTTGATGGTGAAGACGTGGATGGCCGGAATAAATCCGGCCATGACGCTCAAACAACATCCACGGCTTGCAACTCCGGCAGTCCGTGCCGTCGCCGCGCCATCGCGCATTCCGGATCGCCAGGCATGCAGGTCCGGCAGACGTCAGGCCTGATCGCATAAATCCCGCACGCCGTCGCCACGCCGATCTCGCCGGTGAGCGCCATGCAGCGGTCGCCGTTGCAGCGCATCCCCGACAGCCGGTCATTGACGAGCTTCGCCGGAATCAGATCCAGCGCGGCGTCGTCTTCGATGGTGAAGCGCGGCCAGTTGCTCGAATAGGCGCAACAGGCGCCGCAGGACTGGCAGGGGCTCTCGCTGTCGCTCATCGCTCTGGGGTAGCGGCAAACGCCGTGGCCTTCAACGCCAAAGCTGCGCGCGCGGGTTCCGAAAGCGGCCGGCCTAAACCGCCGTCAGATGTTTTTTCAGCTCGGCGAGTTCCGCCTCGAGTTCGGCAATGCGCTGGTCGCGCGCGTTGATCACGGCGGCGACATCGGCAACGTCGAGCTTCTGCGGAATATGCTGCGGGCAGTTCGTGTCCCAGGCGGCGACCTTGAACACGATCGCCTGCTCCGGCCGCGCCTTGTAGCCGCGCGGCATCAATGCGGCGACCAGCGCCGGATCGTCCTCGATCACCTTGGCCTCGCCCCAGATCTTGACGCGGCGTCGGTGCACGTAGTCGATCAGAAAAATATACGCCTTCGGATTCTCGCTGAGATTGCCCTGCGTGATGAACTGCCGGTTGCCGGCGAAATCCGCGAACGCCAGCGTGGTCTTGTCGAGCACCTTGAGGAAGCCCGCCGGCCCGCCGCGATGCTGGATATAAGGCTGGCCGGCCGCGCTGGCGGTGGCGAGGAAGAAACTGGTCTGCTCGCCGATGAAGGCGGCAAGATCGTCGTCGATCCCGGTGCGCCAGCCGCCCTTCTCCTCCATTCGCGCATAGGCCTCGCGCGAACCCTTGCGGGACTGAATCGCTTTCACGGTCGGCGTGAAGCCGACGTCACTGGAATAGGCGGGCGTATCAGACATGGGATGTCTCGCAATCGGCAACTCACACACCGCACGGGCGGAGGTCGAGTCGAGCCTTCTTTCGTGCCCCTGAATATGGATGTTTCCGGCGTGGAATGAATGATTACGATTGACAGTATATTATTGCAGAATATGGAATTGTGCCATGGATCGTATCGATGCCATGAACGTGTTCGTCGCGGTCGCCGATCTGCAGGGGTTCGCCCCGGCCGCCCGCAAGCTCGGCCTGTCGACCTCGGCGGTGACGCGGATGGTGGCGGCGCTCGAAGACAAGGTCGGCGCGCGGCTGCTGCAGCGGACCACGCGGTCGGTGACCCTGACCGATGTGGGTGCGCGTTATCTGGTGCGGGCGCGGCGGATTCTCGCGGATATCGAGGAAGCCGAAGCGTCGACGCAGGCCGAGCGCACCCAGCCGTCGGGACGTCTGGTGGTGTCGGCGCCGGTGGTGTTCGGCCGCCTGCATGTCGGCCCGCTGATGACCGCCTATCTCGAACGCTATCCCGATGTCAGCGGCGAACTGCGCCTGTCCGATCGCATGGTCAATCTGGTCGACGACGGCATCGACGTCGCGGTGCGCGTCGGCACGTTGGCCGATTCCACGCTGGTTGCGCGTCTGGTCGGCGACATGCGGCGGCTGGCGGTGGCCTCGCCGGACTATCTGGAGAGGCGCGGCACGCCGGTCAAACCGGCCGATCTCGCCGCGCACGAACTGATCCAGTTCACCAGCAACAGTTCGTTGTCGGACTGGCGGTTTCTCGATGGCGGCGAGGAAATCCGGATTCCGCACGAGTCGCGCTTTGCCACCAACAGCGCCGACGCCGCGATCCAGCACGCCGAGCAGGGCGGCGGCGTGGCGCTGGTGCTGGCCTATCAGGCGGCGGAGGCGATCGCGAACGGACGGTTGAAAGTGCTGCTGTCGGATTATGAACTGCCGCCGTTGCCGGTTCACCTTGTCTATCCGACCTCGCGGCTGCTGTCGGCCAAGGTGCGCGCCTTTGTCGATACCGTGGTCGAACTGGCGCGGTGGCGTTTCAGTGTGACGTGACGGGCGCGGCGGAATCGGTTTTGGGCCGCAGCACCTTGAAGGTCCCGTTGGCCCGCGCGCACGGCGTGCCGTCCGCCGTCACCAGGCATTGCGCGAAACAGATCGAGCCGCCGAGCTTGACGAAACTGGTCTCGACCGCGAGCCATTGCCCGATGTTGGCGGAGCCGAGAAAGTCGATTCCGAGATTCACCGTCACCAGCCGCTGCGGCTCGGACATCTGCGCCGCGCAACTCAGGCCCATCGCGTTGTCGGCCAGCGTCGTGATCAATCCGCCGTGGACGATGCCGCGCGAATTAGTGTGAGGCTTGGCGAGGCGCAGCCCGATGATCACCGCCTGCGGTGTTGTCTTCGAGTAGACCGGCTCCCACGGATCGGTCATCGGGCTCGTGCGGAAATGGCGCTCGAAACCCGGCGGAATGTTTTCGGCTGTCATGTCGTCCTCATCGGAAAACGAAAGCGTCGGCGATGCTATCCGTCGCGCATGACAGGTATTGTAGCGTGCGCGCGGCGGCGGTCGCGTTTGAAACGATCCGGGCGATGCAGTTTGAAACGGGGCTGCGGTGTGCTGTCAGAACGCTAGGCGAGGCGTTGTCTTATCCCTCCCCCTTGTGGGGAGGGTCGGCTGAGCGAAGCGAAGCCGGGGTGGGGGTGCTTTGTCGGGAGACGTTGTTGTTTGACCCCCACCCGACGCATTGCTCGCTTCGCTCTCAATGCGCCACCCTCCCCACAAGGGGGAGGGATGACGTGCGGCTTGCGCCGCTCAGCACCCTCTCCCACGAGGGGAAAGGGGAAGGAAAGGAAGCGCCTGCCCCTAAAAAGGCAACCCGACGTAATTCTCCGACAGCGATGTCGTCGCAGCCTGCGAGCCGACAAGGTAATCCAGCTCAGCATGTTGGATGCGGGCGCTGAAGCCATCGGTGTCGGGAAAGCGGTGCAGGATCGAGGTCATCCACCATGAGAAGCGCTCGGCCTTCCACACCCGCGCCAGCGCGCGGCGCGAATAGTCGTCGAGGCCGGCGGATGATTTTTCCGCATAGAACTCGCGCAGCGCCTGCGACAGGTAATGCACATCGCTGGTCGCGAGGTTGAGGCCCTTGGCGCCGGTCGGCGGCACGATATGCGCGGCGTCGCCGGCGAGGAACAGCCGCCCGAACCGCATCGGCTCGGCGACGAACGAGCGCAGCGGCGCGATGCTCTTCTCGATCGACGGCCCGGTGACGAGATGTGCGACCGCTTCGTCGTCGAGGCGGTGCTTGAGTTCATCCCAGAACCGGTCGTCCGGCCACTGGTCGATGTGATCGTCGAGCGAGCATTGGACGTAATAACGGCTGCGGTGCAGCGAGCGCATCGAACACAGCGCGAAGCCGCGCTCGTGGTTCGCATAGATCAGCTCGGGCGAGACCGGCGGCGTTTCCGACAGGATGCCAAGCCACCCGAAGGGGTAGACCCGCTCGAAAGTTTTCAGCGCGTCGGCAGGAATACTGGGCCGGCACACGCCGTGAAAGCCGTCGCAACCGGCGATGAAATCGCAGTCGAGGTCATGCGCGACGCCGTCCTTGGTGTAACGCACGCGCGGCCGGTCGGTGTCGAAGTCATGAATGGTGACGTCGGCGGCTTCATAGACCGTGGTTCGTCCCGCCGCGCTGCGCGCATCCATCAGGTCGTGGGTGACTTCGGTCTGGCCGTAAATGGTGACGGTCTTGCCGCCGGTGGCGGTCTTCATGTCGATGCGGTGACGCGCGCCGCCGAACGCCAGTTCGATGCCGTCATGCACCAGGCCTTCGCGGTGCAACCTTGCAGCGACGCCGACTTCCTCGAGCAGATCGACGGTACCCTGTTCCAGAACGCCGGCGCGGATGCGCCCCAGCACATACTCGCCGCTCTTGCGCTCGAGGACGACGTTGTCGATGCCGTAATGATGCAGCAACTGGCCGAGCAACAGACCGGCAGGGCCGGCGCCAATAATCGCAACCTGTGTCCGCACCCCGCGCCCCCGCCATTCGGCTGTCTGGTCCGGTGCCTGGGCGAAGCGTCGACGCCACACCGGACTTGCAAAGATGATTATACCATATAACAATACGTGGAAAGGGCGGTTGAACAGCCCGCAAAAAGTAGGACAGGGAGAGACGCCAATGAGAAAGCCATTACTGGCGCTGCTGGTCGCGGCCTGCGTGACGCCAGCTTTCGCGCAAGACAAGACGGTCAATCTGAAAGTATCGATCTGGCTGCCGCCGGCCCATCCGCTGGTGCCGTCGACGCAAGCCTGGGCCAAGGATATCGAAAAGGCCTCGAACGGCACGATCAGGATGACGATCTTCCCGTCCGAACAGCTCGGCAAGGCGTTCGATCATTACGACATGGCGCGTGACGGCATCGCCGACGTGACCTACGTCAACCCCGGCTATCAGCCCGGCCGCTTCCCGATCATCGCGGCGGGACAGCTTCCCTTCACCTTCAACGACGGCAAGAAGGGCACGCTCGCGCTCAACGAGTGGTATCACAAGTATGCCGCCAAGGAGATGAAGGACACCAAGCTGTGCTTCGCCTTCATTCACGATCCGGGCGCGCTGCACGGCAAGAAGAAGATCGTGGTGCCGAGCGACCTGCAGGGCGTGAAGGTGCGCCCGGCGCAGAGCACCATCGGCGAGATGGTCAAGCTGCTCGGCGGCACCAACGTGCAGGCCTCGGCGCCGGAAGCGCGTGACGCCATCGAGCGCGGCGTCGCCGACGAGATCACCTTCCCATGGGGCTCGGTGTTCCTGTTCGGGATCGACAAGGTGACCAAGTATCACATGGACGTTCCGCTCTACACGACCGTGTTCACCTACAACATCAATCTCAAGGCGTATAACGGAATGTCCGATGCCCAGAAGAAGGTCATCGACGATCATTGCACGCCGGAATGGGCTTCCAAGGTGGTCGATCCGTGGAACGAGTTCGAGTTCAACGGCCGCGCCAAGATGAAGGCGCTCAAGGACCACGAGGTCTATTCGCTGACGCCCGATCAGCTGGCGCAATGGAAGAAGGCGACCGAGCCGCTGAAGGCGAGCTGGGCCGACGGCGTCAAGAAAGCGGGCGGCGATCCGGTTGCGATCGAAGCCGACCTGCAGGCCGCGTTGAAAAAGTTCGACGCCGCTTATTGAGCCAAGCCTGACCGGAAATTGCGGCGATGATCGTGTCGCCGCGATTTTCTTCATCAATCCGGTGATCCATGACCGCCACTCCGCAAGCTTCGAGCGACGGCGTTCCCGGCGCTCCGCAGGAAGAGCCGTCACGCAAGCGCAACCCGATGGATCGTTTCATCGATTCGATCGAATGGGTTGCGGCGGCGTTCGTCGGCATCGTCGCGCTCAACACCTTCATCGCGGTGTTCCTGCGCAAGTTCTTCGCGATCTCGATTCCGGATTACTACGATTTCGGCCGGCTGCTGCTCGGCATCCTGATCTTCTGGGGCATCGCGGCGACCAGCTATCGCGGCACCCATATCACCGTCGACCTGGTGTGGGCCAACGCGACGCCGAAGTATCAGCGCTGGATCGACATTTTCGCGACGCTGGTGCTGCTGTTCGTGGTGACGGTGCAGACCTACACGCTGTTCGACAAGGTGGTGACCACTTACTACGACCACGTCCTGACCTACGATCTGCGGCTGCCGAACTGGCCGTTCTTCGCGGTGGCCTGGATCGGTGATGTCTCCGCGGTGCTGCTGATCGCGATCCGCACCTGGCGGCTGATCTTCAATCCCGAATTGATGGTCGAACCGAAGATCAAGACGGCGGAGTGAGGCGATGCTGAGCAATGAAGCGGTCGCCGTCATCGGCTTTGTCTCGCTGTTCGCCCTGATGCTGCTGCGCGTGCCGGTCGGCATGGCGATGGGCCTCGTCGGCATCACCGGCTTCGGTTATCTCACCGGCTACGAGCCGGCACTGAAACTGGTCGGCCAGACCGTGATGCGCACGGTGACCGACTACACCTTCGGCGTGATTCCGATGTTCCTGCTGATGGGCGCGTTCGTGTCGGTGTCTGGCATCAGCCGCGAACTGTTCCGCGCCGCCAACACCTTCGTCGGCCACTGGAAGGGCGGGCTCGGCATCGCTACCATCGCGGCCTGCGGCGGTTTCGCGGCGATCTCCGGTTCGTCGGTTGCGACCGCCGCGACGTTCTCGGCGGTGGCCTATCCCGAGATGCGGCGCTTCGGCTATCCGCAATCGTTTGCCACCGGCGTGATCGCGGTCGGCGGCACCCTCGGCGCGATGCTGCCGCCGTCCACCGTGCTCGCGGTCTACGGCATCATCACCCAGCAGGATATCGGCAAGCTGTTCATCGCCGGCGTCATTCCCGGCCTGCTGGCGATCGCGATGCACATGATCACCATCTTCATTATCGGCGTCGTCAAACCCGGCTTCCTGCCGAGCGGGCCGAAAAGCCCGTGGAAAGACCGGCTGCACGCGCTGAAGGATGTGTGGTCGCCGCTGGCGCTGTTCGTGTTCGTGATCGGCGGGTTGTACGGCGGCTTTTTCATCCCGACCGAGGCCGGCGCGGTCGGTGCGGTCGGCGCCTTCATCATCGGCGTGATGCGCGGCAAGCTGACCAAGGACGGCATCCTGCAATCGCTGCTGCAGGCGACGCGCACTGCGGCGGCGGTGTTCACGATCCTGATCGGCGCGCTGTGCTTCGGCTATTTCCTCACCATCACCCAGACGCCGCAGCACGTCACCGAATTCCTCACCGGCCTCGGCATCGGCAAATACGGCGTGCTGGCGCTGATCCTGATGATGTATCTCGTGCTCGGCTGCCTGATGGACGCGATGGCGATGGTGATCCTGACCGTGCCGATCGTGTTTCCGGTGGTCACCGCGCTCGGCTTCGATCCGATCTGGTTCGGCGTCATCATCGTGATGACGGTGGAGCTTGGCCTGATTCATCCGCCGGTCGGCATGAATGTGTTCGTGATCAAGAGCGTGATTAAGGACGTCAACATGTCGACGGTGTTTATCGGCGTGCTGCCGTTCGTGGTTACCGACCTGATCCGTCTGGTGTTGCTGATCACGTTCCCGCTGCTCGCGATCTGGCTGCCGCAACGCATGATGGGATAGCGCCATGACACCGTCTCTCGCCACCAGGTATGTGTTCAGCCTCGCGATCAAGGTCGGCCAGCCGATCTCGGCGGGCGAGATCGGCACCGGCACGCGCCGCGTCATTCCGATTCTGGGCGGCGAGGTGACGGGCGAGGGGATGCGCGGCACGATCTTTCCGTGCGGCGCGGATTTCCAGATCATCCGCCCCAACGGCTTCACCGAACTCGAAGCCAAGTATGCCTTCGAGATGGACGACGGCGCGGTGATCTACATCGAGAACATCGGCATCCGGTTCGGGCCGAAGGAGGCGCTTGATCGCATCAAGCGCGGCGAGCCGGTTGATCCCAAGCTGATTTATTTTCGCAGCGTGCCGCGGTTCGAGACCGGCAGCGACAAATATCGCTGGCTGATGGAGCATCTGTTCGTCGGCGTCGGCACGCGGCATCCCGATCGCGTCGAACTCGACGTTCATCAGGTGCTGTGATCGCGTTCACGCTTGCTCGGAACTGTCTATCCGCGCGTCTGCTTGCGCCACATGCGATGTCATCACCGGGCTTGTCCCGGTGATCCACGTCTTCATTCGGGCAGCAGGAAAGGCGTGGATGGCCGGGACATAGGCGAGCGGAAGCGACGCCGTTCTTCGAACGGCTATGCCCGGCCATGACGGAGAGAACTATCGTTGCCGCCACTTTTCTCCACCTCTCTCCCCGTCGAGGAGAGGGAGCGCATCGGGCTTGCCGCGAAGACGCAGCGCCATTGACTCTCGGTCCATTAGTTATATTGTATAACTATTCTTCTCAGCACAGAGACCGGCATGGCCCATCCTTCCTCCGCGACCAACACTGGCTCATCGCTGCTGGCGATCGAGAAGGTCGGCGCGGTGCTCACCGTGGGCCTCAACCGCCCGGCGAAACGCAACGCGCTCAACGACGGCATCATCGCCGAGATCGAACGCTGTTTCGCCGAACTGCCGGATGACATCGGCGCGGTGGTGCTGCACGGGATCGGCGATCATTTCTCGTCGGGCCTCGACCTGTCCGAATTGTCGGAGCGTGATGCCACCGCAGGGCTGATGCATTCGCGGGTGTGGCACCGCGCCTTCGACAAGATCCAGTTCTCGCGCGCGCCGGTGATCGCCGCGCTCAAGGGCGCCGTGATCGGCGGCGGGCTGGAGCTTGCCTGCGCCGCGCATATCCGCGTCGCCGAGCCGACCGCCTATTTCGCATTGCCGGAAGGGCAGCGCGGGATTTTCGTCGGCGGTGGCGGATCGGTACGGCTGCCGCGCCTGATCGGCGTCGCGCGGATGGCGGACATGATGCTGACCGGCCGCATGTACAATGCCGAGGAGGGCGTGACGCAGGGCTTCACGCAATATCTCGTCGAAGCCGGGCAGGGTTTCGCCAAGGCGATGGAGCTGGCCGAGCGCGTGTCGCAGAACGCGCCGCTGACGAATTTCGCGGTGCTGCAGGCGCTGCCGATGATCGCGGAATCCAATCCGCAGGCCGGGCTGCTGATGGAGTCGCTGATGGCGACGGTGGCGCAGAGCGACAGGGAAGCCAAATCGCGCATCCGCGCCTTCCTCGACCGCAAGGCCGCCAAGGTAAAGCCGACCTGACATGGCAGAGCGATCGACAGCAACGGATGTGAAAAGCGCGGCGCGGGCCGCCAGTCCGCATCCGTTGCGGCCGATCTCGTTCGGCGCGCCACAGGTCACCATCGAGCGCAGGCCCGACGGCACGATCTATCTGCGCCCGACAGCGCCGCTGGCCGAGTATCCGGTGCGGATCACCGACCGTCTGCATCACTGGGCGGAGGTGGCGCCGGAGCGTGTGTTCATGGCCGAGCGCAACGCGCAGGGCGGCTGGCGCACGCTGACATATAAAGGGTTGTTGGCATCGAGCCGCCGCGTCGCCTCGGCGCTGATCGGGCGCGGGCTGTCGGCGGACAAGCCGCTGCTGATCCTGTCGGGCAATTCGATCGACCATGCGCTGATGGCGTTCGGCGCGCTGTATGCCGGGGTGCCGTTCTGTCCGGTGTCGGCGGCCTATTCGCTGGTGTCGCGGGATTACGGCAAGCTCGCGCACGTCATCCGCCTGCTGACGCCGGGTCTGGTGTTCGCCGACGATGGCGACAAGTTTGCCGATGCGCTGCGCGTCAACGTGCCGGAGACGGCCGAGATCGTGGTGGCGCGGGGCGCGGTCGAGGGCCGCCGCGCGACGCTGCTCGCCGATTTGCTGGCGACGCCCGAGAGTCCGCAACTCGACGCCACGCACGACGCGATCGGTCCCGACACGGTGGCTAAATTCCTGCTGACCTCGGGTTCGACCGGGATGCCCAAGGCGGTGATCAACACCCAGCGGATGATCTGCGCCAATCAGGTGATGCTGCGCGAGACGCTGGCGTTCTTGAAGGACGCGCCGCCGGTGATCGTCGACTGGCTGCCGTGGAATCACACCTTCGGCGGCAATCACAATATCGGCCTCACGCTCTACAACGGCGGCTCGATGTATCTCGACGAGGGCAAACCGGTGCCCGGCGGCATCGAGGAAACCGTGCGCAACCTGCGCGAGATTTCGCCGACGGTCTATTTCAACGTGCCGAAGGGATATGAAACGCTGCTGTCGTATTTCCGCGACGATGCAGCGTTGCGGAGAAAGTTCTTCGCGCGGCTGGACGCGATGTTCTTCAGCGGCGCGGCGCTGGCCCCGCACATCTGGAACGAACTCGACGACATCGCGGCGCAGGAGACCGGCCACCGCGTGCCGATGCTGACCGGGCTGGGTGCCACGGAAACGTCGCCCTTCTTCATGTCGGTGACGCCGCTCACCAGCCGCTCCGGCCATGTCGGGCTGCCGGTGCCGGGCAACGACGCCAAGCTCGTGCCCAACAACGGCAAGCTGGAGGTGAGGGCCAAGGGGCCGAACGTGATGCCGGGTTACTGGCGTCAGCCGGACCTGACCGCAGCCGCTTTTGACGATGAGGGCTTTTACAAGTTCGGCGATGCGATCAAGCCGGCCAATCCGGACAATTTCGACGAGGGCTTCGATTTCGACGGCCGCATCTCCGAAGACTTCAAGCTGAGCAGCGGCACCTGGGTCAGCGTCGGGCCATTGCGCGCGCGGTTTGTCGCCGCCTGTGCGCCGCTGGTCCGCGACGTGGTGATCGCCGGCATCAATCGCGATCATCTCGCCGCGCTGGTGATCCTCGATCTCGATGGCTGCCGCAGCCTCAATCCCGCGCTGCCGGCCGGCGATATTGCCGCTGCCGCGTCGGACGCCGCGATCCGCGCGGCGTTTCGCGAGCGCCTTGCAAAATTCATGGCGGCGTCGACCGGCTCATCGACCCGCATCACGCGCGCGATCCTGCTCGATACGCCGCTGTCGATCGATCTTGGTGAAGTCACCGACAAGGGCTCGGTCAATCAGCGCGCCGTGCTCGAGCATCGCGCCGCCGTGGTGGAAGGTTTGTACGCCGCGGCGCCATCGCCGCAGGTGATCGCGCTGCAACCGTCATGACAAGGCCATGCCAGACCGGCCGCCGGACAGGGAGGGTGCGATGGGATGGGCCGACAGGGTTCGGATTCGGGCTGGCGAGCCTCGGGATACCGCCAGACGCGGTGCGGCAATCAGGCCCGACGGCGCGTTGCGGATGGCCCCGCGTTAAGAACGAAGCTAAAATCGGCACTAACTTGAACGGACGGACTTGAACTCAAAACCACGAACGGCGAAAAAGCCTGTTCAACAGGGAGGATTCCATGAAGAAGTTAATGTTGACCGCCGCGGCGCTGGCCACGTCGGCACTGCTGTCCGCGCCCGCGCTGGCGCAGAGCAACGAAGTCACCATCGGCATTTCCATCGCCACCACCGGCCCGGCTGCGGCGCTCGGCATTCCGGAGCGCAACGCGCTCGAATTCGTGCCGAAGGAAATCGGCGGCGCAAAGCTCAATATCATCGTTCTCGATGACGGCGGCGATCCGACCGCCGCGACAACGAACGCCCGCCGCTTCGTGACCGAATCCAAGGCTGACATCATCATGGGGTCGTCGACCACGCCGCCGAGCGTGGCGATCTCGACCGTCGCCAACGAGGCCGGAATTCCGCATCTCGGCCTCGCGCCGTTCCCGATCAACGAGCAGCGCGCGAAATGGTCGGTGATGCTGCCGCAGGCTGTGCCGCTGGTCGGCAAGGCGCTCTACGATCACATGAAGGCGCACAACGTCAAAACCGTCGGCTACATCGGTTACTCCGATTCCTACGGCGACCTGTGGTTCAACGATCTCAAGAACCAGGCCGTGCCGATGGGCATCAAGATCGTCACCGAAGAGCGCTTCGCCCGTCCCGATACCTCGGTGGCAGGTCAGGCGCTCAAGCTCGTCGCCGCCAATCCGGATGCTATCCTGATCGGCGCGTCGGGCACTGCCGCCGCGCTGCCGCAGCAGACGCTGCGCGATCGCGGCTACAAGGGCCTGATCTACCAGACCCACGGCGCTGCCAGCATGGACTTCATCCGCATCGCGGGGAAGTCGGCGGAAGGCGTGATCATGGTCTCCGGCCCGGTGATGTCGCCGGAAGGCCAGGCCGATAGCGCGCTGACCAAGAAGCCCGGTCTGACGCTCAATACCGAGTACGAAAAGAAGTACGGCGCCAACAGCCGCAGCCAGTTCGCCGGTCACTCCTTTGATGCGTTCGAGATTCTCAAGCGCGTCATTCCGGTGGCGCTGAAGACCGCGAAGCCCGGCACGCCGGAATTCCGCGAGGCGATCCGCAAGGCGCTGGTCACCGAAAAGGAAATCCCTGCGACGCAGGGCGTCTACAACTTTACCGAGAAGGATCGCAACGGCCTCGACGAGCGCTCGCGCATCCTGCTGACGGTGAAGGACGGCAAGTACGTTCTCGTGAAGTAAGAGCGGGACATCATTGACGGAAAGGCCCGGTCGCGAGACCGGGTCTTTCTGTTTGAGGGGACGACATCGAGTTTGGCACTGCTCCTAGATGCTTCCACAAAATCGTCATGCCCGGGCTTGACCCGGGCATCCCGCTTAGGGACGAACTGTGCGCTGTCTAATCGGGATTGCCGGGTCAAGCCCGGCAATGACAAATTTTGCTTTCACAAACGCCGCGCTAAACTCCGCCCGGCTCGCGATGCTCGAAGCCGAGATAGCTCGCGACCACGCGCTGGTCGGCGGCGATCTCACGGGCGGGGCCGCTGAGAATGAATTCGCCAAGCTCCATGACGTAGGCGCGATCGGCGATGCGCAGCGCGGCGTTGGCGTTCTGCTCGACCAGCAGGATCGAGACGCCGGCCGCGCGCAACTCGGTGACGGTGCGGAAAATATCGGCGACGATCTTGGGCGCGAGGCCCAGACTTGGCTCGTCCAGCATCAGGAGTTTCGGCTGGCTCATCAGCGCGCGGCCCATCGCCAGCATCTGCTGTTCGCCGCCGGACAGCGTTCCGGCCAGTTGCTGGCGGCGCTCCTTGAGGCGCGGAAACAGCGTGTAGACGCGCTCAAGCTCGGTGGCTGCGATCGACGAGGCGACGCGGAACGCGCCGAGCTGGAGGTTTTCCTCCACCGTCATGGTACCGAACAGTTCGCGATGCTCCGGCACCAGACACAGCCCGGCGGCGACGCGGTCCTCGATTTCAAGCCGCGCCAGTTCGGTGCCGTCGAAAGCGACGTGGCCCTTGAGTGGCAGGATGCCCATCACGGCGTTGAGCAGCGTGGTCTTGCCGGCGCCGTTGGCGCCGACGATGGTGACGATCTCGTTCGGCGCGACATCGAGCGACACCGAGCGCACTGCCTCGACCTTGCCGTAGGAAATCGAGACGTCGGAGATTTTCAGGAGGGGCGCGCTCATGCCGCGTCTCCGAGATAGGCCTGGATCACGTCCGGGTTGGTCTTGATCGCATCCGGCACGCCTTCGGCGATCTTGGTGCCGAACTCCAGCACCACCACGCGGTCGGCAAGATTCATCACGAAGCCCATATCGTGTTCGACCAGCAGCACCGACATGCCTTCGGCGCGCAACTGGCGCAGCAGGGCGGCGAGTTTCTCTTTTTCGAGATGGCGCAGGCCGGCGGCCGGCTCATCGAGCAGCAGCAGGATCGGATCGACGCACAAGGCGCGCGCGATCTCGACGATGCGTTGCTGGCCGAGCGAGAGCGAGCCCGCGAGTTGATACATCTGGTCTTCGAGGCCGACGCGCTTGATCTGGCGTGCCGCCTCCGCGAGCAGCTTGGCCTCGTCGCCGCGGTCGAGGCGCAGCATGCTGGCGATCGGCCCGGCTTCGCCGCGCAGATGCGCGCCGATGGCGACATTCTCCAGCACCGTCATGTCCGGCACCAGCTTGACGTGCTGGAAGGTGCGCGCGACGCGCAGCTTCACCACTTCCTGCGGCGGCGCATTGTCGATGGTCTTGCCGAGAAACGAGATCCTGCCGCGCGTCGACGGCAGCACGCCGGTGATCAGGTTGAAGGTCGTGCTCTTGCCGGCGCCGTTCGGGCCGATCAGGGCGACGATTTCCCTGGCCTGCACGTCGAAGGAGACATCGTTGACCGCGACCACGCCGCCGAATTCCTTGCGTGCATTTTCGATCTGCAGCAGCACGCCATTGCCGAGCGTCGGACGCGGGCGTGCGTCGAGCGCGGCCGTCGGATCGATCGGCTTCCTGTCCGGCGCGGACGGCAGCCAAGCCATCAGCCGCGGCCACATGCCGGTCGGCGCAAGCTGAAGCAGCACCACCAGCAGGATGCCGAACACAATGGTTTCAAGCTGGCCGCTGCCGGCGAAAATGTAGGGCAGGTAGCTTTGCAGGATTTCCTTCAGCACCACGACGATGCCGGCGCCGAGCACCGCGCCCCAGATGTAGCCGGCGCCGCCGACCACCGCGATGAACAGATATTCGATGCCGGCGTGGGCGCCGAACGGAGTTGGATTGGCCGCGCGCTGGAAGTGCGCATAAAGCCAGCCGGACAGGCCGGCGAGAACCGCCGCATAGACGAACACCAGCAGCTTCGCGCCCGCCGTCTGCACGCCGAACGCTTCAGCCGCGATATGTCCGCGCCGCAGCGCACGGATGGCGCGGCCGGTGCGCGAGTCGAGCAGGTTCAGCGTCAGGATGGCGCAGAGGATGACCGCCGCCCAGATCACGAAATAGATTTTGCCCGGATCGGCCATCGTCATCGAACCGATGCTGAGCGGCGGGATGCCCGAAATGCCGTCGTTGCGGCCGAGGAATTCCAGCTTGCTGAACAGGTAATAAAGGCTGATGCCCCACGCGATGGTGCCGAGCGGCAGGTAGTGGCCCGACAGCCGCACCGTCACCAGACCGAGAAACACCGCGGCGACGCCGCTGACGATCAGCGACAGCGGCAGCGTGAGCCACGGCGACACGCCATAGGCGGTGGTGAGAACGGCGGTGGTGTAGGCGCCGAAGCCGCAGAACGCGGCCTGCCCGAACGAGGTGAGGCCGCCGACGCCGGTGAGCAGCACGAGGCCCATCGCCACCAATGCGGCAAGGCCGATATTGTCGAGCAGCACGATCCAGAACGGCGGCATGTCGGGAATGAACGGAATCGCGGCCATCACCAGCGTGAAGGCGAGAACGGGCAGGCGTTGTTTCATCGCGCTCACTCCTTCTCCTCCTCGACCGCAGGCGCCTTGAGCGACTGCAGGACCAGAACGGGAAGAATCAGAGTGAAGACGATGACCTCCTTGAAGTTGCTGGCGTAGAACGACGAGAACGCCTCGACGATACCGACCACGAGTGCGGCGGCGGCCGTCACCGGATAGCTGATCAGGCCGCCGATGATCGCGGCGACGAAGCCTTTCAGGCCGATCAGGAATCCGGTGTCGTAATAGAGCGTGGTGATCGGCACGATCAGGATGCCCGAGATTGCGCCGATCAGCGACGCCAGCAGGAACGCGATCTGGCCCGACAGCGAAGTGCGGATGCCGACCAGCCGCGCGCCGAGGCGGTTGACGGCGGTGGCGCGCAGCGCGCGGCCGTAAAGCGTGTAACCGAAGAACAGCCACAGCGCGACGATCAGCGCCACGGTGATTCCGTAGACCGCGATGTTCTGGCCGGTGATGCGCAACGGTCCGGCCGCGAACGCGACGTCGGACAGCGCCGGCCCGCGCAAGCCTTCGGCGCCGAAGAACACCAGGCCGAAACCCTGCATCGCGAGATGGCAGCCGACCGAGGCGATCAGCAGCACCAACACCGAGGTGTGCGCGATCGGCTGGAATGCGATGCGATAGAGATACAGGCCGATCGGCGCGACGATCAGCAGCGACAAAGCGATATTGACCGCGACATAGCTGTGCTGGCCAGCGAGCACATGGATCAGCCCAAGCACCGCGACCGGCAGGACGATATCGACCAGCAGCGCGCGGAGCACGATCTTGCCGTGCATCGCCTTGCGCGCGCTGAACAGATCGAAGCCGAAGGCGACAATGCCCATGCCGACGGCGAGCAAGGCCGTGCCGGGCACCTTTCCCTCCGCCAGCATGGCATAGCTGAGCGCGCCATAGGTGATGAATTCGCCCTGGGGGATGAGGATGACGCGGGTGACGGCAAACACCAGGACCAGCGCGAGGCCGAGCAGCGCGTAGATCGCGCCGTTGGTGATTCCGTCCTGCAACAGAAACAGGAGAATGGTCGTGTCCAAACCCAGCGCTCCCCCTCAAGCGTCGGGCACGGCGTCCGCGCAACGGATCGCCCGACAGCAAAACAGCGGTTGAATTCCGCTCTGTCTATTTGATATGATCCATAACGATTATCAAATATAATCTCAAGGCCGCAGGCCCAGTTGACGATGTACAGGCCGCCATCTGACGGCACAACGGGATTTGAGCGATGGCTGTATCCAAGGCGCGCGCGGCCAACCCCCCGAGGAGCGCTGCCGTCCGCAAGACATCGGGCGCAGCCGTGCCGGCCGACGCCGGTCCGCTCCAGATCGGCGAATTGTCGGAGCGCCTCGGCTATCTGCTGAAGCGCGCGCAGCTCAAGATCTTCGAGGATTTCATCCGCTGCGTCGAACCGCTGCAACTGACGCCGGCGCAGTTTTCGGTTCTGCTGCTGCTCGACAAGAATCCGGGCCGCAACCAGACCGAGATCGCGACCACGCTCGGCATCCTGCGGCCGAACTTCGTGGCGATGCTCGACGGGCTGGAAAGCCGTGAGCTGTGCATCCGCATCCGCTCCACCAACGACCGCCGCTCCCATATCCTGCAATTGACCGACAAGGGCCGGGCGGTGCTGGCGCGGGCCAAGAAGCTGGTGGCGATCAAGCACGAGGCGCGGCTCAGCGAATTGCTCGGCGAGGACAACCGCGAGGCGCTGCTGGCGATGCTCGACAAGATCGCGCGCGAGTTCTGATCGCGCTCCTCGAAAGGTAAGACATCGAGTCCCGGGCGCGGCGCAGCGTTCTTCACGTTGCGACGCAGACCCGGGACCGTTCCACACTCTGCATCTGGAACGACCCCGGATCAGCGGAGCGGCATTGCATGCCGCACCGCGTCCGGGGCACGCCCCGTCAAGCCCCATGACGATTTGATTATCGCCGCGTGTTTCCAGACAGCTGAGGATTCTTTTTCCCTTCTCCCCTTGTGGGAGAGCTGAGCGGCGAAGCCGCGAAGCGGGTGAGGGGTCGCGTGGCGTCGCCTCAACCATGAGGCTGCGATGCATCATCAGGGTCTCATCCTTCGAGACGCAGGCTACGCCTGCTCCTCAGGATGAGGAGTGCCCTGAGCGTCCTACATCTACAAGATCGTCATGGCCGGGCTTGTCCCGGCCATCCCGATGAGGGACGCACAATGCCAGCCTAAGCGGGATGCCCGGGTCAAGCCCGGGCATGACATCGAGAAAAAGGCTCTCAATCTCAATCGACCAGAATGACCCGGATGTCGTTGACGTTGGTCAGCGTCGGCCCGGTCACGATCAAATCGCCGGTCGCCTCGAAGAACGTGGTGGCGTCGTTGTTGTCGAGCGCGGCTTTCGGATCGAGCTTGAGGTCGCGGATTTTCGCGAAGGTGCGCTGATCGAGCATCGCGCCCGCCGGATCGGTCGGCGACCCCGCGCCGCCGTCGGCACCGTCGGTATCGGCCGCCAGCGCGCAGATGCCGGTGGTGCCGGCCAGCAGATCGGCCAGCGCCAGCACGTATTCCTGATTGGGGCCGCCGCGGCCGTTGCCGCGCACGATTACCGTCAGTTCGCCGCCGGACATGATCGCCAGCCGCTTGCCTTGCGCCTTGGCGTCGCGCGCGAGTTTCGCATGATCGGCGGCGACCGCGCGGGCTTCGCCCTCGAGATCGGCGCCGAGATCGATCACCTCATAGCCCGCGTCCCTTGCGACGCGGATCGCGGCATCGAGCGAGTCACGCGGCTTGCCGATGATCTGGAATTGCGCATTCACGAACGCCTTGTCGCCGGGCTTCACGCTTTCGTTGGCGGGATCGTTGAGCGCGCGATGCACCGCGTCGTCCGGCGTCAGCGCGTACTTCGCAACGATGGCGCGCGCATCCGCCAGCGTCGTGGTGTCGGGCACGGTCGGGCCTGAGGCGATCACCGCGGGATCGTCATGCGGCACATCGGAGATCGCCAGCGTGACGAGTTGCGCAGGGTAGGCGGCGCGCGCCAGCCGTCCGCCCTTGATGCGCGACAGGTGCTTGCGCACGGTGTTGATTTCGCCGATCGGCGCACCGGAGCGCAGCAGCGCCTTGTTCATCTGCTGCTTCTGGGCGAACGACACGCCTTCGGCCGGGGCGATCCAGTTGGCGGAGCCGCCGCCGGAGATCAGCGCGAGGACGAGATCGTCGGCGCCGGCTTGCGCCGCGAGATCGAGACTTCGCGCCGCGCCTTTCAGCCCGGCTTCGTCGGGCACCGGATGACCGGCTTCAATGACTTCGATCCGCCGTGTCGGAACGCGGTGACCATGTCGCGTGGTGGCGACGCCGGTGATGCGCGACGGATCCAGCCCCAGCGTGTCGATGTAATGCTGCTCGACCGTGGCGGCCATCGCGGCGGCGGATTTGCCGGCGGCAAGGCAGATCACGCGGCCCTTCGGCGCCGGCGGCAAATATGAAGCGAGAATCCGGTCGGGATGGGCCGCTGCGACGGCGGAATCGAAGATCGAACGAAGGAATGCGCGCTGGTCGGTCATTGGTATGCTTCATGCCAATTGTCGTCCGTTCACAAAACAGGTCCGTGCCGCCCGCGCAAGAAAAAACCCTCCGCGGATACCCGCGGAGGGTTCTGAAGTCCGATTCCGATGGCTGAATGAACCAGTGTGGTGGTTCGGAAATTCGCCTCATTGCAACCACGCGTTCATCAAGCGAATGTCCGAATCTGAAACCACACCAGAATCATAAGATTGCTAGTGTCCCTTCGAATCCGAAGTCCGCGAGAAATGTGCCGCAACACGAGGCGAACTTCGGATTCGGGACACTAGCCGCCAACCTCGGCACTGATGATGTCGCCGAACAGCTGCCAGCGCTCCTGGGTGAACTTCATGAGCTGAAGCTGCTCCAGCGGTGCGAAGTCGGTCGCACTGGTGCTGATCTTGATGCCCGGCAGCACGCCGTCGAGCTGCAGGCCCTTGATGCTCGCAGCCTGCTTCATGACGTTGGCGCGGGTGAGGTTGTCACCGCAGGCCTTGAGAACATGAACCATGGTCTGCGCGGCGTTGAAGCCGTACATCACCGAACCGTCGAGGCGGTTGGCTTCCGGGAAGTGCTTGGCAAGGAAGTCATCGAACTTCTTCATGCCCGCATCGTCCTTCCACTGCGGATCGCTGGCGTCCTTGGCGTAGGCCGCCGAGATGATGCCTTGCGCGTTCTCGAACCCGGCGGGCTTGATCACGCTGCCGACCGAGGCCGCTACGTTGTTCAGGATGAACACCGGCTTCCAGCCAAGCTCAGCAACCTTCTTGATCGACTGCGCACCGAACTTCGGCGTCGTGAAGCTGACGAAGACATCCGCGCCCTTCGACTTGAGCGCGACGACCTGTGCGTCGATGGTCGGCACCGTCACCTCATAGGGCTCCTCGGCAATGATCATCGTCTTTGCCTTGGCGCCGAGCCCGTCCGTCAGGCCCTTGAGCATGTCCTTGCCGAAGTCGTCATTCTGATAAAGGATTCCGATCTTGGCGTTCGGCTTCTCCTTCATCAGGTACTTCGCATAGATGCGGCCTTCGCTCTGGTAGTTGGGCTGCCAGCCCATGGTCCAAGGGAAGTGCTTGGGGTCGTTCCACTTGGTTGCGCCGGTGGCGACGAACAGCTGCGGCACCTTCTTGCTGTTCATGTATTTCTGGATCGCCGAGTTGGACGGTGTGCCGAGCGAATTGAAGATGAACAGCACCTCGTCGCTCTCGACCAGCTTGCGCGCCTGTTCGACGGCTTTCGGCGGCGAGTAACCATCGTCGTAGCTGACGAAGTTGATCTTGCGGCCGTTGATGCCGCCCTGCTCGTTGATCATCTTGAAGTAGGCGGCTTCGGTCTTGCCGATCACGCCGTAGGCGGACGCCGGTCCGCTATAGGGCATGATATTGCCGATCTTGATTTCCTTGTCGGTGGCGCCGGTATCGTACTTCTTTTGCGCCATCGCAGTGCCGCTGGCCATCGCCAGGAGTCCGGCCGCCAGGAATGTCGTGGCCAACCGGGATTGCGTTATCTTCATGTTATGCTCTCCTCGTTTTTTGCGTGTCCTCTTTTTCTTTTCTTGATCGAAAGCTCTTGGTGGCTTCCTCAATTGAAGACCCAACAGGGCTTCATTTCAACAAAAAGCCCTCTGCGATAAAAATCGCAGAGGGCTTTCCGTTTATCCGGAGATCGCCGGAGCGGACATGGCGGGGGTCTTAACCACCGACTTCTCCGCTGATGATCGGGCCGAACAGTTCGTACTTCTCACCCTTGAACCGCATCATCTGAAGCTGCTCGATCGGGTAGAAGTCCTTGGCGCTGGTGTTGATCTTCACGCCGGGCAGCAGGGTGTCCGGGGCGAAGTCCTTGAGGCTCGCGGCCTGCTTCATGATGTTCTCGCGGGTCAGGGTGTCGCCTGCCTGCTTGAGCACCTGAACCAGGGTCTGGGCCTGGCCGTAGCCGTAAACCACCGAACCGTCCGCCTTGTTGGCGTCGGGCGCGTACTTGGCGAGGAAGGCGTAGAACTTCTTCATGCCCTCGTCGTTGTCCCATTGCGGATCGGCGCCGTCCTTGGCGTAGGCCGCCGACAGCAGGCCTTGGGCGTTCTCATAGCCGGCCGGCTTGAGCACGCTGCCGACCGAGGCGCCGACGTTGCTCTGGAAGTACATCGGCTTCCAGCCAAGCTCGGCAACCTTCTTGATGCTCTGGGCGGCGAACTTCGGCGTGGTGATGCTGAAATAGACGTCGGCGCCCGAGGACTTCAGCTTGACGATGTGCGAGTCGATGCTCGGCTCGGACACTTCATAGCTTTCCTCGGCGACGATCATTTTCTTGGCTGCTTCGCCAAGTCCGTCCTTCAGACCCTTGAGCAGATCCTTACCGAAGTCGTCGTTCTGGTAGAGGATCGCAACCTTGGCGTCCGGTTTGGTCGCCAGCAGGTGCTTTGCGTAGATCTTGCCTTCGCTCTGATATGGCGGCTGCCAGCCCATGGTCCAGGGGAAGCCCTTCGGATCGCCGAACTTGGTCGCGCCGGTGGCGACGAACACCTGCGGCACCTTCTTGGCGTTCAGATACTTCTGGATCGCCGAGTTCGAGGGCGTGCCGAGCGGGCCGAACACGAACAGAACCTCGTCGCTCTCGACCAGCTTGCGGGCCTGTTCGACGGCCTTCGGCGGCGAGTAGCCGTCGTCATAGGTGATGAACTTGATCTTGCGGCCGTTGATGCCGCCCTGTTCGTTGATCATCTTGAAGTAGGCGTCTTCCATTTTTCCGATAACGCCGTAAGCGGACGCCGGGCCGCTGTAGGGCATGATGTTGCCGATCTTGATTTCAGTATCGGAGGCACCGGTATCGTATTTTTTTTGTGCGAATGCGCTTCCACCGGTGACGGCCAGCGCGACGACAGCCGTCGACACCGCAGCGACATTCAGTTTCAGTCTTGCAGAAAGCATGATTTTCCTCAGTTTCTTTTTAGCTTATGGAATAGATGTTCCGCGTAATACGCGACTTGCCTTGCTCCGTGAGGAACAAGGAAGATGATGGCGATCAGGAAGACGCCGAAGATGGCTCCGGAAAGCCCCTTGGAGAATCCTTCCGCGATGTTGGGAACGAACACGATGAAGGCCGACCCGGCGAGCGAGCCCGGCAGCCAGCCGACGCCGCCGACCACCATGCCGAGGAAGATCGCGATCGCAAGCTGGATGGTGTAGCCGTCCGGCGCGACGAATTGCACCGCGATGGCGCCGAGTGCACCGGCGACGCCGGTGATGCCGGCGCTGATGCCGAACGCCAGCGTCTTGTAGAGGGAGAGGTCGACGCCCATCGCCGACGCCGCGATCTGGTTGTCGCGGATCGCCATCAGTGCGCGGCCGGAGCGCGAGTTCAGCAGGTTGACCGACGCGACATAAATCAGCAGCGAGACGATGAGGGTGAAGTAATAGAGCCACATGTCCTGCGAGATCGGCAGGCCGAACGGCGCGTCCGGCTTGGTGATGACGAGGCCCTGAACGCCGCCGGTCCAGTGCTCGAACACGCCGAGCTTCAGAAGCTGCGGCATCGCGACGGCGAGGGCGAAGGTCGCGAGAGCGAGATAGATGCCGCTCAGGCGTAACGCCGGGAAGCCGAACAGGAAGCCGAAGATGAAGCAGACGATGCCGGCCGCGGGCAGGGTCAGCACGTAGTTGACGCCCATGTGCTCGATCATGATGCCGGCGGTATAGGCGCCGACCGCATAAAACGCGCTCTGGCCGAGCGAGAACTGTCCGCTGCCGCCGGTCAGGATGTTGAGCGCCATGATCGCAAGCGCGTAGATCAGCCACATCGTCATCTGGAAGATGATGAAGTTCTTCACGAACAGGGGTACGGCGATCAGCAGGAGCAGCACGACGAGGCTGGAGACCCGGCCGAGCGTCATGTTCTTGCGGGAGACACCAGCGACGGCCGGAGCTTCGGAAACGGTTTCTGCGCTCATGATTAAACTCGCTGCACGATGGAGCGACCGAAGAGGCCGGAGGGTTTGATGACGAGCACGATGACGATCAGCGCCAGCGCAATGGGCAGCTTCAGCTCATTGCCGACGCCGGGGATGTAGGTGCCGACCAGGTTCTCGAAGATGCCGACCAGGAAGCCGCCGAGCACGGCGCCGAACGGGCTGCTCAGCCCGCCGAGCACCGCTGCCGCGAAGCCGTAAAGCAGCACGCCGCCCATCATGTTCGGTTCAAGAAACACCACCGGGGCGATCAGCATGCCGCCGATCGCGCCGATGGCGCTCGCCATGCCCCAGCCGAGCGCGATCATCCAGCTGGTGTTGATGCCGACCAGCCGCGCCGATTCCGGCAGCGACGCCGCCGCGCGCATCGCAAGTCCGATCCGGGTGTAGCGGAAGAACAGGAACAGCATGACCAGCAGAACCAGCGTAATTCCGATCATGCCCGCCTGATGGGTGCTGATGAGCTGGCTGCCGAGGAACGGCGAGGAGCCGAACGGCGACGGGAACTGCTTGATGGTGAAATCCCATGTCAGGCCGGCGACGCTGTTGAGAATCGAGAACAGCGCGATGAACCCCGCGACATGGGTGAGGACCGGAGCGTTCACCAGCGGCTTGAACAAGGCCCGTTCGATGACGATGCCGCCGACAAAGGAGATCAGCAGCGTCAGGATGAAGGCCCACCAATAGGGGATGCCCCACTGCATTAATTGCCAGGCGATGAAGGTCGAGAACATCGCCATTTCGCCCTGGGCGAAGTTCAGATGGTCGATCGCCTGATAGATCATGACGATGGCCAGCGCCATGCACGCGTAGATCGCGCCCGTGGCAATGCCGGCCAGGATTTGGTTGGTCAGAAGCTCCATGGCCGGTTCCTCAATATCCGAGATACGATTTGCGGATGTCTTCGTTGTTCGCGATTTCAGCCGCGTTCCCCGACATCACGATGCGTCCGGTTTCGATCACGAACGCCGTTTCGGCGAGTTCGAGCGCGAGTTGCGCATTCTGTTCGACCACCAGGATGGTGACCTTGTCCTCGCGGTTGATCTTGCCGAGGATCTTGAACAGGTCGCGCACGATCAGCGGCGCGAGGCCGAACGAGGGTTCGTCGAGCAGCATCAGACGCGGCCGCAGCATCAGCGCGCGGGCGACCGCGAGCATCTGTTGTTCGCCGCCGGACAGCGTGCCTGCCTGCTGGGTGTGGCGCTGCTTGAGGACCGGGAAATGCGCGTACATGCGCTCGATGTCACCGGCGATCTGCCTTGTATCCTTGCGCGAGATCGCGCCGAGTTGAAGGTTTTCCTCCACCGTCATCGTCGTGAAGGTGCCGCGGCCTTGCGGCACGTGGGCGATGCCGAGACGCACGATGTTCTCGGTGGTTTGTCCGGTGAGCGGCTTGCCGTCGAAATGGATGTCGCCGGTCGAGCGCACCATGTTGCAGATCGCCCGCAGTGTCGTGGTCTTGCCGGCGCCGTTGGCGCCGAGCAGGGTCGTCACGCTTCCCTCGTTGAGGGAGAATTCAAGACCGTGAAGGGCCTGCACCTGGCCGTAATAGGCGCGGAGATTGGCTATGCTGAGCATCGCAGTCATGAGTCCTTGCTCCCCAGATAGGCTTTGATGACGTCGGGGTCGGACTGCACGGCGGCAGGCGTACCTTCAGCGAGTTTCTTTCCGAAGTTCAGCGCGACGACATGATCGGCGATCGACATCACGAGTCCCATGTGATGCTCGACCAGAAGCACGGTCATCTTGCGCTCGTCGCGGATGCGGCGGATCAGGGTGGCCAGTTCGTGGACTTCCTCGTGGTTCAGTCCGCCGGCAGGCTCGTCGAGCAGCAGGATCTTCGGTTCGGCAGCGAGTGCGCGGCCGAGTTCGACGCGCTTCTGGGTGCCGAACGGGAGACCCGCGACATCGCGGTGCGCGACGTCATGAAGATCGAGGTAGGTGAGGATTTCATCGACGCGCCTGTTGAGCGCGGCTTCCTCGCGCCGGACCCATGACAGCTTGAGTGAATCGCTGATCACGTCGCTTTTGGTGCGGCAATGCCCGCCGATGCGGATGTTGTCGAGGACCGTCAGCCTCGGGAACAGCGCGACGTTCTGGAACGTGCGGCCGATGCCGATTTCGGCGATGCGTGACGCGTTCCGGGGCAGGATGCTCTGCCCGTCCATCAGGATATCGCCCTTGCTCGGGTGATAGAGACGGCTGAGACAGTTGAAGAGCGTCGTCTTTCCGGCGCCATTGGGGCCGATCAGACCGAGGATCTGGCCCTGCTTCATGTCGAAAGAGACGCCGTTCAGCGCAATGATGCCGCCGAACACGACGCTGACGTCGCGAACGGCGAGCAGGGGCTGCGCCCCCTGTGCGTGTTGCATCTCCATCATATTCCGAAACCCGCGACGGTGCGTTCAACGAAAGCGGATTGAACGAGGTCTGGGTGAGTTTCGGGGCTGCCGTCAAAACGGCGGCTGTTTGATCCCTTCGGCGACACGTGCAAGCTTCCCTCCTGCTGGCTTCATTTTTTTATTCTCTTTGATGTCCGGTGAGCGCGCGACGTTTCCGTTCAGCGCAAGCTCGATGCTCCGCACCATCGCCAGAAGACGTGGCCCAATATCGTTGAGCAGCAGGTCTTCGGTAAATTTGAATGCCGGTGCACCGCAGTTGAACGCATACGGGCCGGTGCCGTCGTTCAATTTGAGCGCGACGCCGGCGGCATGAATGTCGTTGTGCCATTCGCCGGCGGAGGTGGTGAAGCCGTATTTCGCCAGGGTTTCGGCCGAACGTTCAATGCCCTCACGAACTTTGGGCCAGCGGCTGTTGCCGACATGCTCCCTGATCTCGTTGAGCAGAACGGCGCGCTCGTCTTCGGGCAGCGCAAGCAGATAAGCGCGGCCCATCGCCGTCGTCGCGATCGGAACCCGCGAGCCGACATCGAGCAGCACGCCAACCGTCAAACTGCTGCGGCTCTGGCCGAAATAGATCATGTTGAGGCGATCGCGCGCGCCGATCGCCACCGCGCCGCCGGTTTCCCGCATCAATTGATCGCGATAGGGATCGGAGATGTGACGCACGCCGAGATTTGTCAGCGCGGCATAGCCCAATGCAATCGCCGCCGGTGCGAGCTGGTATTTATCGAAGCGTGGAACTGGCGTTAGATATCCCAGTTTCGTCAGCGTGTAGGTCAGCCGCGAAATCGTCGGCTTGGGCAAATTGGTGCGCGCGGCAATCTCCTGATTGCCGAGAAGGCCGTCGTTTGGACGAAATGCGCGCAGAACATCAAGCCCGCGCGAGAGTGCGACCACAAAGCTGCGATCGGTCGCTACCTTTTTGCTTGAACGCTTCATGCCCTGGATCATTCTGTTCGTTGACAAGGCACGTGCTTCAAAATAAGCCTCCGTGTCAAGATGTGGAATTGTATTTCGCAGTGCGAAATGCAAAAAGAAGCACATAAGGAGATGCGCGTGAGTGATGTGGTGAAAGTTGAGCGTCGTGATGTTGTTGCAATTATTACCGTCAACAATCCTCCGGTAAACGCGTTGAGCGCAGCAGTGCGCCGCGGCATTTCGGAAGGCATCAAGAGCGCTGGAGCTGATCCGCAAATTCAAGCCGTCGTTATCGCCTGTGCCGGCCGTACCTTCATCGCCGGCGCCGACATCACCGAATTCGGTAAACCGCCGCAGCCTCCCGGCCTCGGCGATGTGATTTCCGACATCGAGAATTGCCCGAAGCCGGTCGTCGCCGCGATTCACGGCACCGCGCTCGGCGGCGGTCTCGAAGTCGCGCTGGGCTGTCACTTCCGCGTCGCCACCAAGGACGCGAAAATGGGCCTGCCGGAAGTGAAACTCGGCCTGTTGCCGGGCGCCGGCGGAACGCAGCGCCTGCCGCGTGCGGTGGGACCGGAACTCGGCGTCACCATGGTCGTCACCGGTAATCCGATCGGCGCACAGGAAGCACTCAAGAACGGGCTGATCGAGGAAATCATCGACGGCGATCCGGCGGCCGGCGGCGAGACGTTCGCGCGCAAGGTCCTGGCGGAAAAGCGTCCGCTACGCCGTCTGCGCGATGACGATTCCAAGCTCGTGGCGGCGAAAGCCGACCGTTCGATCTTCACCAATGCCGCCGCTGCGGCCAACAAGCGCAACCGTGGCCTCGAAGCGCCGCTGGCCTGCGCCGAAGCGGTGAGCTGGACCCTCGACGTTCCGTTCGACGAAGCGCTGAAGAAGGAGCGCGAGAGCTTCCTCAAGCTCGTCGCCGGCGATCAGTCGAAGGCTCAGCGCTATGCATTCTTCTCGGAACGTGAAGCCGCCAAGGTTTCGGGCGTGCCGGAGGGCACCAAGCCGCGCAAGGTCGACAGTGTCGCGATCATCGGCGCCGGCACCATGGGTGGCGGTATCGCGATGTCGTTCGCCAGCGCAGGTATTCCGGTGACCCTGATCGAAACCGGGCAGGAGCAGCTCGATCGCGGCCTCGGCATCATCAAGAAAAATTATGAAGCGACGGCGGCCCGCGGCGGCATGTCGGCGGATGAGGTCGCCAAGCGGGTCGGCAGGATCACGCCGAAGGTCGGTCTCGAGAACGTCAAGGACGCCGACCTGATCATCGAGGCGGTGTTCGAAACCATGGCGGTGAAGAAAGAGGTCTTCACCAAGCTCGACCAGTTCGCCAAGCAAGGCGCGGTTCTGGCCAGCAACACCTCCTATCTCGACATCAACGAGATCGCGGCAACGACCAAGCGTCCGCAGGACGTGCTGGGCATGCACTTTTTCTCGCCCGCCAACGTCATGAAGCTGTGCGAGATCGTGCGCGGCGCGAAGACCGCGCCGGACGCGCTGATGACGGCGGTCTCGATCGCCAAGCGCATCGCCAAGGTGCCGGTGGTGGTCGGCGTGTGCGACGGCTTCGTCGGCAACCGCATGCTGGCGGCCCGCTCCAAGCAGTCCGAGAAATTCCTGTTCGAAGGCGCGTTGCCGCAGCAGGTCGACGCGGGGGTGACCAAGTTCGGTCTGCCGATGGGCCCGTTCGCGATGGGCGATCTCGCCGGTCTCGATATCGGCTGGCGCTCGCGCAAGGATCGCGGCATCACGTCGGAAATCGCCGACGCGCTGTGCGAGGCCGGACGCTTCGGCCAGAAGACCGGCAAGGGCTATTACAAGTACGAAGGCGGCTCGCGTGCGCCGCTGCCCGATCCGGACGTCGAGAAGCTGATCGACGAAACGCTCGCCAAGCTCGGCCTCAAGCGCCGCCAGATCAGCGACGACGAAATTCTCGAGCGCATGGTCTATCCGATGATCAACGAGGGCGCGCGTATTCTCGAGGAGAAGATCGCGTCGCGTCCGAGCGACATCGATGTGGTCTGGCTCTACGGTTACGGCTGGCCGATCTATCGCGGCGGCCCGATGTTCTACGCCGATCAGGTCGGCCTCAAGCACATCGCCGACCGTCTGTCGTTCTACGCCAAGCAGACCAACGATCCGTCCCTGGAGCCGGCGCCGCTGTTGAAGCGCCTTGCAGATGAAGGGAAGACGTTCGCTTCGCTCGCCAAAGCTGGTTGACGGCCATGGCCCACCCCGGGGAGCAGTTCTATCCCGAGGGCGTCCGCTGGGACGCCCCGATCGCGCGCGGCGCGATTCCGGATCTGCTGGCGAAATCGGCCGCGGCGTACGGCGCGCGCCCCGCGTTGGAATTCCGCGATCGGCAGATCACCTTCGCTGAACTGCAGGGCAAGGTCGATCAAGCCGCCGCCGCCTTCCTGCGGGCGGGCTTCGGCAAGGGCGCGGCGATTGCGCTGTATCTCGGCAATTCACCGGACCATCCGATCAATTTCTTCGGTGGCCTGAAGGCCGGCGCCCGTCTCGTCCATCTCAGCCCGCTCGACGGCGAGATCGCGCTGTCGCACAAGCTCAAGGACAGCGGCGCGCGGGTGCTGGTCACCAGCAACCTCGCGGCGTTGCTGCCGATGGCGCTGAAATTTCTCGACAAGGGCCTGGTCGATCGCCTGATCGTCTGCCAGGACGAAACATGGGGCGATGTCGGCAACAAGGTGATGGCGCTGCCGGACAATCCGGCCATCGTCACGTTCGCGGATTTCGCCGGGGACGCACAGCCCCCGGCGGCATGGCCTGCGATCAGCCCGGACGATGTCGCGCTGCTGCAATACACCGGCGGCACTACCGGCCTGCCTAAGGGCGCGATGCTGACCCACGGCAATCTGACCTCGGCCGTCGCGATATACGATGTGTGGAGCGAGAAGGCGCGGGCGGAAAGAAACACGGTCGAGCGCGTGATCTGCGTGCTGCCGCTGTTTCATATCTATGCGCTGACGGTGATCCTGCTTCGTTGCATCAAGCTCGGCGACCTGATCTCGCTGCACCAGCGCTTCGACGTCGAGGCGGTGATGCGCGACATCGAAGTGAAGCGCGCAACCGCCTTTCCCGGTGTGCCGACAATGTGGATCGCGATCGCGAGCCTCCCCGATCTCGACAAGCGCGATCTGTCGTCGCTGGTTGCGGCCGGATCGGGCGGCGCGCCGTTGCCGGTCGAGGTGGCGAAGGTGTTCGAACGCAAGACCGGGCTCACGCTCAAGAGCGGCTGGGGCATGACCGAAACCTGCTCGCCCGGCACCGGCCATCCGCCGGTCGGTCCCGACAAGCCGGGCTCGATCGGCCTGATGCTGCCGGGAATCGAGATGGATGTGGTTTCGCTCGACGATCCGACCAGGGTTCTGCCGGTCGGCGAGGCCGGAGAAATCCGCATCAAGGGACCGAACGTCACCCGCGGCTACTGGAATCGCGAGCAGGAAAGCGCCGGTTCGTTCGTCGGCGACCGCTTCCTCACCGGCGACATCGGCTACATGGACAGCGACGGATATTTCTATCTGGTCGACCGCAAGAAGGACATGATCATCTCCGGCGGCTTCAACGTCTATCCGCAGATGATCGAGCAGGCGATCTACACCCATCCGTCGGTGCAGGAAGTGATGGTGATCGGCATCCCCGATGACTATCGCGGCGAAGCGGCCAAGGCGTTCATCACGCTGCGCACCGGCGCCGAACCGTTCTCGATCGAGGATCTGCGCGCTTTTCTGGCCGGAAAGGTCGGCAAGCACGAACTGCCCGTCGCCGTCGAATTTCTCAAGGAACTGCCGCGCACCACCGTGGGCAAGCTTTCGCGCCACGAACTGCGTTCCCAGCAACTGAACCCATCAAAACAACAGCAACAACTCGCAACAGGAGTCCGCTCATGACCGACGCCGTCATCGTTTCCACCGCCCGCACCCCGATCGGCAAGGCCTATCGCGGCGCCCTGAACAACACCGAGGGCGCGACGCTGCTCGGCCATGCCATCGAACATGCGGTCAAGCGCGCCGGCATCGACGGCGCCGAGATCGAGGACGTGGTGATGGGCGCTGCCATGCAGCAGGGCGCGACCGGCGGCAACATCGCCCGCAAGGCCGCGCTGCGCGCCGGTCTTCCGGTCACCGTTGGCGGCACCACGATCGATCGCCAGTGCGCCTCGGGCCTTCAGGCCATCGCGGTCGCCGCGCGCTCGGTGCTGTTCGACGGCGTCGAGATCGCCGTTGCCGGCGGCGGTGAATCGATCAGCCTCGTGCAGAACGAGCATGCCAACAAGTTTCATGCCGTCGATCCGGCGCTGATGGCGATGAAGGGCGACGTCTACATGGCGATGCTCGATACCGCCGAGGTGGTGTCGAAGCGTTACGGTATTTCGCGCGAGAAGCAGGACGAGTATTCGCTCGAGAGCCAGCGCCGCACTGCCGCTGCGCAGCAGGGCGGGCGCTTCAACGACGAGATCGTGCCGATCTCGACCAAGATGGCTGTCGTCGACAAGGTAACCAAGGAAGTGTCGTTCAAGGACATCACCCTGTCCCAGGATGAAGGTCCGCGTCCCGAGACCACGGCGGAAGGCCTCGCCGGCCTCAAGCCGGTGCGCGAGAACGGCGTCATCACCGCCGGCAACGCCAGCCAGCTGTCGGACGGCGCCAGCGCCGCGGTGGTGATGAGCGACGCGATGGCCGCCAAGAAAGGCCTGAAGCCGCTCGGCATCTTCCGTGGCTTCGTCGCCGCCGGTTGCGAGCCCGACGAAATGGGCATCGGCCCGGTGTTCGCGATTCCGCGCCTTCTCAAGCGTCACGGCCTCAAGGTCGAGGACATCGACATGTGGGAATTGAACGAAGCGTTCGCGGTGCAGGTGATCTATTGCCGCGACAAGCTCGGCATCGATCCGGAAAAGCTCAACGTCAACGGCGGTTCCGTCGCGGTCGGCCATCCTTACGGCATGACCGGTTCGCGTCTTGCCGGCCATGTGCTGATCGAAGGCCGTCGCCGCAAGGCGAAGTACGGCGTCGTCACCATGTGCGTCGGCGGCGGCATGGGCGCGGCCGGCCTGTTCGAGATTTTGCAGTAACGAAAATTGTGGTCGTTCCGGCCAAGTGCGCTCTTGCGCACGCGAGCCGGGACGACGCACGCAAAGACATCACAGGAGCATCCGATGGATCTCAATTTCACCAAGGAAGAGATCGCGTTTCGCGACGAAGTGCGGACGTTCTTCAAGGAGAACGTGCCGCCCGCCATTCGCGAGAAGCTGGTTTCCGGCCGTCACACCAGCAAGGACGATCTCGTCAACTGGCAGCGAATCCTGAACAAGAAGGGCTGGGCGGTGCCGCACTGGCCGAAGGAATACGGCGGGACCGGCTGGTCGCCGGTTCAGCAGTACATCTTCCTCGAAGAATTGCAGTCGGCGCCCGCGCCGTCGCCATTGCCGTTCGGCGTCAACATGGTCGGGCCGGTGATCTACACCTTCGGCAACGAAGAGCAGAAAAAATACTATCTGCCGCGCATCGCCAATCTCGACGACTGGTGGTGCCAGGGCTTTTCCGAGCCCGGCTCCGGCTCCGATCTTGCGTCGCTGAAGACCACGGCCAAGCGCAAGGGCGACGTCTACATCATCAACGGCCAGAAGACCTGGACCACGCTGGCGCAACACGCCGACTGGATCTTCTGCCTGTGCCGCACCGATCCCGACGCGAAGAAGCAGTCGGGCATTTCGTTCATTCTGTTCGACATGAAGTCGCGCGGCGTCACCGTGCGTCCGATCCAGACCATCGATGGCGGCATCGAGGTCAACGAGGTGTTCTTCGACGATGTCGAGGTTCCGGTCGCAAACCTCGTCGGCGAAGAGAACAAGGGCTGGGACTACGCCAAGTTCCTGCTCGGCAACGAGCGCACCAATATCGCCCGCGTCGGCATGTCGAAGGAGCGCATCCGCCGCATCCGCGATCTGGCGTCCAAGGTCAAATCCGGCGGCAAGCCGCTGATTGAGGATTCCCGATTCCGCGAGAAGCTGGCGGCGACCGAGATCGAGCTCAAGGCACTCGAACTGACGCAGATGCGCGTGGTCGCCAACGAAAGCAAGAACGGCAAGGGCAAGCCGGATCCGGCGTCCTCGATCCTCAAGATCAAGGGCTCGGAAATCCAGCAGACCATCTCTGAACTGTTGCTGGAGATCACCGGACCGTTCGCGCTGCCGTTCGCGCCGGAAGACGACAAGAGCAATGAGGAAGCAAGCTGGGCGACCCACATCGCGCCCGCCTACTTCAATGTTCGCAAGGTCTCGATCTACGGTGGCTCGAACGAGATTCAGCGCAACATCATCACCAAGGCGGTGCTGGGGTTGTAAGAGCAGTCTTTTCAATCGGTCATGACCGGGCCTGTCCCGGTCATCCACGTCTCGTTATCAGCGAAAGACGTGGATGCCCGGGACGCAGGCAAGTTTACGCAGTCTGCGACTGCTTTGCCCGGGCATGACGATGACAAGAGGCTCGCGTCAGACTTTTGATCTTTTAGTCAAGGAACACAAAAATGGATTTTGATCTGTCCGAAGAGCAGCGCCTGCTGAAAGACAGCATCGAGGGCTTGCTCACCGACTCGTATGATTTCGAGCAGCGCAAGAAATACGCCCAGGAAAAGGGTGGCTGGAGCAAGGCGATCTGGGGCAAGCTCGCCGAGCAGGGCCTGCTCGGCCTGCCGTTCTCCGAGGAGGACGGGGGGTTTGGCGGCGGTCCGGTCGAGACCATGATCGTCATGGAAGCGCTCGGCCGCGCGCTGGTGCTGGAGCCTTACATCGCCACCGTCGTGCTCGGCGGCGGCTTTCTGCGCCACGGCGGCTCGGCGGCGCAGAAGGAAAAGTACATCCCCTCGATCATCGACGGCAGCAAGACGCTGGCCTTCGCGCAGCTCGAGACGGATTCGCGTTACGACCTCGCCGACGTCACGACCACGGCGAAGAAGAAGGGCGATGGTTGGGTGATCGACGGCGAGAAATTCGTCGTGCTGAACGGTGCTTCCGCCGACACGCTGATCGTCACCGCGCGCACCAAGGGCAACCGCACCGATCACACCGGCATCGGCCCGTTCCTGGTGCCGGCCGATGCCAAGGGCGTCAGCATCAAGGGTTATCCGACGCAGGACAGCCAGCAAGCCGCGGACATCACCTTCTCCGGCGTCGAGGTCGGCGCGGACGCGGCGATCGGCGATCCCGAGAACGCACTGCCGCTGATCGAGCGCGTGGTGGATGAAGCGCGGATCGCGATGTGCGCCGAAGCTGTCGGCGCGATGGATGAATCGCTCAAGACCACTGTGGAATACCTGAAGACCCGCAAGCAGTTCGGCGTCGCGATCGGCACCTTCCAGACATTGCAGCATCGCGCCGCGGACATGTTCGTGTTTCTCGAACAGGCCCGCAGCATGGCGATGCTTGCCGCAATGGCCGCCAATTTGGCGGACAGCGAGCGCTCCAAAACGGTTGCGGCCGCGAAGGTGCAAGTCGGCAAGTCGTCGAAGTTCGTCGGCCAGCAGTCGATCCAGCTTCACGGCGGCATCGGCATGACGATGGAAGCCAAGATCGGCCACTATTTCAAGCGGCTCACCATGATCGAAAACACCTTCGGCGACACGGATTATCATCTGCGCCGGGTCAGCGAGCAGGGCGGCCTGATCTGAGACTTCAATAGTTCAAGAATAGTCCAAGGAAAGACGACGAAGCGATCCGGCATAACAGCAAAAAAGCCGGATCGCTTTTTCTTTTTCGGCCGTTCGACAATCAAGAACACAACGGGAGATATGCGCTGTGAAGAACACACCCTTCGATCTGACCGGCAAGGTCGCCATCGTCACCGGATCGAGCCGCGGCATCGGCCGCGCCTCGGCCGAACTGCTTGCCAGCCTCGGCGCCAAGGTGGTGATCTCCAGCCGCAAGGCGGATGCCTGCGAAGCTGTTGCTGAAGGCATCAGGAAGGCGGGAGGCGACGCGCATGTCATCCCCTGCAACATCAGCCGCCGCGAGGAAGTCGAGGCGCTGGTCAGCGGCACGATCAAGCACTACGGCCAGCTCGATGTGCTGGTCTGCAACGCGGCGGTGAATCCCTATTACGGCCCGCTGCTCGATATCACCGATGAAGCGTTCGACAAGATCATGGGCTCGAACGTCAAGAGCAACATCTGGCTGTGCGGCCTCGCCGTGCCGAAGATGGTCGAGCGTGGCGGCGGTTCGGTCGTCATCATTTCGAGCATCGGCGGCCTGCGCGGCTCGACCGTGATCGGCGCTTACGGCATCTCCAAGGCGGCGGACTTCGCGCTGGCGCGCAGCCTCGCCGGCGAATGGGGCCCGAAGAACGTGCGGGTCAACTGCATCGCGCCGGGTCTCGTGAAAACCGATTTCGCCCGCGCGCTGTGGGAAGATGAAGACAACCTCAAGCGCCGCACCGCGACCACGCCGCTGCGCCGGATCGGCGAGCCGCACGAGATCGCCGGTGCCGTCGCCTATCTCGCCTCCGATGCCTCGACTTTCATGACCGGCCAGACCATCGTGATCGACGGCGGCGTGACCACCGCGTCAGTGTGAAGTTCTCATCACTCAGCTAGACCCTCATGCCCGGCACAAGGCCGGGCATGAGGAGAGTGTCGCAACACGGCTTCCCTTGACCTTTGCCGGAACAATCGGTTTGTTTGCGTTTAACAATCAAAACGAAAGTCATTCGGGGAATCGTCATGGCGTCTTACATTCTTGCGATCGATCAGGGCACCACGTCGTCCCGGGCTATCGTGTTTCGCGCCGATATTTCCATCGCCGCGCAGGCGCAGCAGGAATTCCAGCAGCATTTTCCGGCGTCGGGCTGGGTCGAGCATGAGCCGGAAGATATCTGGTCGTCGACGGTGGCGACCTGCCGCGAGGCGATGCGTCAGGCCAGCGTCAAGGCGTCCGATATCGCCGCCATCGGCATCACCAACCAGCGCGAGACCACCGTGGTGTGGGATCGCGCCACCGGGCAGGCGGTGGGCCGCGCGATTGTCTGGCAGGATCGCCGCACCGCCGACATCTGCGCGAAGCTCAAGGCCGCCGGTCATGAGCCGCTGATCAGTGAACGGACCGGCCTGATCATCGATCCGTATTTCTCCGGCACCAAGATCGCGTGGATTCTCGATTCGGTTCCGGGCGCGCGGGTGCGCGCCGAGCGCGGCGAATTGATGTTCGGCACGGTGGACAGCTATCTGCTGTGGCGGCTGACCGGCGGCAAGGTTCATGCGACCGACGCCACCAACGCCTCGCGCACGCTGCTGTTCAACATCCACACCGGCGAGTGGGACGACGATCTGTTGAAGCTGCTGCGGGTGCCGCGCTCGATGCTGCCGGAGGTCAAGGACTCCTCCGCTGAATTCGGTGAAAGCCTGCCCGAACTGTTCGGCGGCGTTATCGCCATTCGCGGCATCGCCGGCGACCAGCAGGCCGCGACCATCGGGCAGGCCTGCTTCACGCCCGGCATGATCAAGTCGACCTACGGCACCGGCTGCTTCGCGCTGCTCAACACCGGCACGACAGCGGTGGCCTCCAAGAACAAGCTGCTGACGACAGTCGCCTACCAACTGGGCGGCCGGCGCACCTACGCGCTCGAAGGCTCGATCTTCGTCGCGGGTTCGGCGGTGCAGTGGCTGCGCGACGGCCTCGGCGTCATCAAACATGCCAGCGAAACCGGGCCGCTGGCGGATCAATCCGATTCGATGCAGTCGGTCTATCTGGTGCCGGCGTTCGTCGGGCTCGGCGCGCCGTACTGGAATCCGCGCGTGCGCGGTGCGTTGTTCGGTCTGACGCGCAACACCGGCCCGGCGGAGCTGGCGCACGCCGCGCTGGAGAGCGTGTGTTACCAGACCTGTGATCTGTGGGCGGCGATGCGCGCCGACTGGCCCGGCGCGCAGGCGGCCAACATCGTGCTGCGGGTCGACGGCGGCATGACCGCATCGGACTGGACGATGCAGCGCCTCGCCGATCTGCTCGACGCGCCGGTCGATCGTCCGATGATTCAGGAAACCACCGCGCTCGGCGCCGCCTATCTCGCCGGTCTCGGTGCCGGCATTTATCCGGAGCCCGCGCGCTTTGCCGATAGCTGGCGGCTGGAGCGGCGCTTCAAGCCGAACATGAGCCAGGCAACACGCACGCGCAAACTTACCGGCTGGACGCAGGCGGTGAAGGGATTGCTGGCGAGCGATCCGGGCGAGGGGTAATTTCCCGGCGTCCCTGACGGGAATGTCACACGTTTGCGGTTGTCGCTTTTTTACACATTCAGTGCCAACCTGCGGCGATTGCAATTCCGCGCGGCACGGCCGTCGCATCATTGATTACCGGCAGGAGCACCGCCCATGTACAGCCGCCGCGCATTCTGCAGTTGCGCCTCGCTCGCCCTCGTCTCGTCTTTCGCGGCATCACGTGTGCACGCCGCCGACGCCGCCTGCGCGGTTCTGACCCGCGACAGCCAGCGCGCCATCACTCCGGACGCCGCGATTGCGCGCCTCAAGGCTGGCAACGATCGTTTCACCAGCGGCAAAACCATCAATTGCGATCTGACGGCGCAAGTGCGGGAAACGTCAAAATCGCAGGCGCCGTTCGCGGCCATCGTCGGCTGCATCGATTCCCGGGTGCCGCCCGAGCTGGTGTTCGACCAGCGGATCGGCGATATTTTCTGTGCGCGCGTGGCCGGGAATTTCGTCAACACCGACATCATCGGTAGTCTGGAATTCGCCGCCAAACTGTCCGGTGCGCGGGCGATCGTGGTGCTCGGTCACAACGATTGCGGCGCGATCAAGGGAGCCGTCGATGGCGCCAAGCTCGGCAATCTCACGGCGACGCTCGCCAATATCACGCCTGCCGTGACGGCAACCAAAGCGACCGGCGAACGATCGTCGAAGAATGCGAATTTTGTCCAGGCCGTCGCGGAGACCAATGTGAAGCTGACCGTCGCGGCGCTGACGTCGAGAAGCAAGGTCCTGAAAGATCTCGTCGCCGCCGGACAGCTGCGTATCGCGGGTGCGATGCACGACCTGTCCACCGGCCGCATCAGCTTCCTCGGATAGGGCGCGCGCATCTGGCGCAAAACGAGATCAGTCATTGCCGGGCTTGACCCGGCAATCCATCGGCACATTTGAAGCGGCGGCTGGACAAACCCTCCGGCCACCGCTTCTATTCTGGATGCGTGGTCTTTACGAGCCCGCCTGCGCCGCTTTCTTGCGATACTGCAGATGGAAGGCGCAGCTGCATCCCACAGGATGCGACGACACGTCCTCGTTCGCGGGCGCTGCCGCCGGGGGCGGATTCGAGTTCGCTGACGGAATGTAGTTCAGCACCGGCGCCAGCCAGCGTTCGACTTCGGCAAGCGCCACGCCCTTGCGCGCGGCGTAGTCTTCCATCTGGTCGCGCTCGACCTTGCCGACGCCGAAATATTCGCTCTGCGGATGGCTGTAATAAATGCCTGATACCGAGGAGCCCGGCCACATCGCCAGACTCTCGGTCAGCGTCACGCCGGCATTGCGCTCGGCATCGAGCAGCCGGAAGATCGTGGTCTTCTCGGTGTGGTCGGGCTGGGCCGGATAACCCGGCGCCGGGCGGATGCCTTGATATTTTTCTAGGATCAGGTCTTCGGCGCAGATGTTTTCGTCCGGCGCGTAGCCCCACAGCTCCTTGCGGACGCGCTCGTGCATCCGTTCGGCGAAGGCCTCGGCCAGCCGGTCCGCCAGCGCCTTCACGATGATCGAGGAGTAATCGTCGTTGGCATTCTTGAAGCGCATGGTGATGGCTTCTTCGCCGATCCCGGCCGTGACCACGAATGCACCGATGTAATCCGGCACGCCACTGCTCTGCGGCGCGATGAAGTCCGACAGCGCGAGGTTATGGCGGCCTTCGCGCTTCTCGAGTTGCTGGCGCAGCGTGTGCAGCGTGGCGACCGGAGTTTTGCGGGCTTCGTCGCTGTAGAGCACGACATCGTCGCCGGCCGCATTCGCCGGCCAGAAGCCGACGGTGGCGTTGGCGGTGAACCAGTTCTCGGCGATGATCCGGTCGAGCATCTTGCGGGCGTCGTCATAGAGCGACTGCGCGACATCGCCGACCTTCGGGTCTTTGAGAATCGCGGGGAAACGTCCCGACAGTTCCCACGCCTGAAAGAACGGCGTCCAGTCGATGTACTCGGCCAGTTCCGCCAGCGGATAATTGCTGAACGTCTTGACGCCGAGGAAGGACGGCTTCTTCGGCGTTGTCTTCGACCAGTCGATCTTCAGGCCGTTGGCGCGTGCTGCCGCAAGCGTCTGGCGCTTCTTGTTCTGCTGCGCCTTGAAGTGCGCATCCGAGATCTTGGTGTATTCGGTGCGCAGATCGCGGACGAAGCCGTCGCGCTTGTCGGCGGACAGCAGCGAGGAGGCGACGCCGACGGCACGGCTGGCATCGTTGACATGCACCACGGGGCCGCGCCGGTAGCGCGGATCGATCTTCACCGCCGTATGCACGCGGCTGGTGGTGGCTCCGCCGATCATCAGCGGAATGTCGAACTCCTGCCGCTCGAGTTCGGAGGCCACGAATGCCATCTCATCCAGCGACGGCGTGATCAGGCCCGACAGGCCGATGATGTCGGCGCCTTCGGCCTTCGCGGTCTCGATGATCCTGGCGGCGGGCACCATGACGCCGAGATCGATGACCTCGAAATTGTTGCACTGGAGCACGATGCCCACAATATTCTTCCCGATGTCGTGGACGTCGCCCTTCACCGTCGCCATCACGATCTTGCCGGCCGAGTTGCGGCCGTCGCCGGCGATGCCGGCGGCCTTGTTGCGGCGCTTCTCCTCTTCCATGAACGGCATCAGATAGGCGACCGCCTGCTTCATCACGCGCGCGGACTTCACCACCTGCGGCAGGAACATCTTGCCGGAGCCGAACAAGTCGCCGACCACGTTCATGCCATCCATCAGCGGGCCTTCGATCACCGACAGCGGACGGTCGAGTGCCTGACGCGCCTCCTCGGTGTCGGTTTCGATGTATTCGGTGATGCCGCTGACCAGCGCATGGCTCAGCCGCTTCTCCACCGGCCATTCGCGCCAGGCGAGATCCTGCTCCTTGGTCTGCTTTTCCTGGCCACGGAACTTTTCCGCCAGCGCCAGCAGCCGTTCCGGCGCGGCGGGGTCGCGGTTGAGGATGACGTCCTCGCAGACTTCGCGCAGCTCGGGATCGATGTCGTCATAGACGATCATCTGCCCGGCATTGACGATGCCCATATCCATGCCGGCCTTGATGGCATGATACAGGAACACTGAATGCATCGCCTCGCGCACCGGCTCGTTTCCGCGGAACGAGAACGACAGGTTAGAGACGCCGCCGGAGATGTGCGCGTGCGGAAGGTTCTGCCGGATCCAGCGGGTCGCCTCGATGAAATCGACGCCGTAGTTGTTGTGTTCTTCGAGGCCGGTGGCGATCGCGAAAATATTCGGATCGAAGATGATGTCCTGCGGCGGGAAATTGAGCCGGTTAACCAGAAGGTCGTAGGCGCGCTTGCAGATTTCGGTCTTGCGCTCGAAGGTGTCGGCCTGGCCGACTTCGTCGAACGCCATCACCACCACGGCGGCGCCATGGCGGCGCGCGATCGTGGCTTCGTGCAGAAATTTTTCTTCGCCTTCCTTCATCGAGATCGAGTTGACGATCGGCTTGCCCTGAACGCATTTCAGGCCGGCCTCGATCACGTCGAACTTCGACGAGTCGATCATGATCGGCACCTTGGCGATATCCGGCTCGGAGGCGATCAGATTCAGGAAGTCGATCATCGCCTGTTTCGAATCCAGCAGGCCTTCGTCCATGTTGACGTCGATGACCTGCGCGCCGTTCTCGACCTGGTCGCGCGCCACTTGCAGCGCGGCGGCGTAGTCCGAATTCTTGATCAGCTTGCGGAAGCGCGCCGAGCCGGTGACGTTGGTGCGCTCACCGACGTTCACGAACGGGATCGCCGGCGTCAGTTCGAACGGTTCGAGGCCCGACAGCCGCAGCCGTGGTTCGATCTCCGGCACGATGCGCGGCTTGTGCGGCGCGACGGCGGCGGCGATGGCTCCGATATGATCCGGCGTGGTGCCGCAGCAGCCGCCGACCACATTGACGAGGCCGGCTTGCGCGAACTCGCCGATCAGGCGCGCCATGTATTCCGGGCTTTCGTCGTACTGGCCGAATTCGTTCGGCAGGCCGGCGTTGGGATAGGCGCAGACCAGCGCATCGGCGACGCGGCCGATATCGGCGATATGCGCGCGCAGGTCTTCGGCGCCGAGCGCGCAGTTGAAGCCGATGGTCAACGGCGTGGCGTGCTGGACCGAATTCCAGAACGCCTCCGGCAACTGGCCGGACAACAGGCGTCCGGATTTGTCGGTGATGGTGCCGGAGATCATCACCGGCACATCGATGCCGCGCGCCTCGCCGATTTCGGCGATGGCGTAGAGCGCGGCCTTGGCGTTCAATGTGTCGAAAATGGTTTCGACCAGCAGCAGGTCAGCTCCGCCGTCGAGCAGGCCGTTGATCTGCTCGCTGTAGGCGAGGCGCAGATCGTCGAAGGTCACGGCGCGGTAGCCGGGATTGGCGACGTCCGGCGAGATCGACGCGGTGCGGTTGGTCGGGCCGAGGGCGCCTGCGACGAAACGCGGCTTGCCGTCTTCGGCCTCGGCGCGCACGGCGGCGTTGCGCGCCAGCTTCGCGCCTTCGAGATTCAGTTCATAGGCAAGGTTCGACAGGTCGTAATCGGCCTGCGCGATCGAGGTCGACGAGAAGGTGTTGGTGGCGACGATGTCGGCGCCCGCCTTCAGGTAGGCGTGATGGATGTCCTCAATCGCTTGCGGCTGGGTGAGGATCAACAGGTCATTGTTGCCGCGCAGGTCGCGATTGAAATCCTTGAAGCGTTCGCCACGGAACGCCGCCTCGTCGTATTCGAGGGCCTGGATCATGGTGCCCATCGCGCCGTCGAGCACGAGAATCTTGTCGCGTGCGAGCGCGCGGAATTTTTCGGCGATGGGATTCGCTTTGTTCGTCACAACGTCACCTAACCTCTCAACGTCATGCCCGGCCTTGTGCCGGGCATCCACGTCTTGTCTTGCATCTATCAAAGGCGTGGATGGCCGGGACGAGCCCGGCCATGAGGGCAATGAACGTCACGCGGCTTTCCGCGCACCGTTCGGGCGAAGGCCGAGCAGGTGGCTGATCGCGAATACGAGATCCGCGCGGTTCATCGTGTAGAAATGGAAATTCTCGACGCCGTGCTTGGCGAGTTTCTGGACCTGACCGGCGGCCACGGTCGCGGCAACCAGCTTGCGGGTCTCGGCGTCGTCATCGAGGCCGTCGAACTTCGCCGCCAGCCAGTCGGGCAGGCTCGCGCCCGCGCGCTGGGCGAAGCTGCGCGCCTGCTTGAAGTTCTGCACCGGCAGGATGCCCGGCACGATCGGAATGGTGATGCCCGCCGCGCGCACGCGGTCGAGGTAGCGGAAATAGAGATCGTTATCGAAGAAGAACTGGGTGATGGCGCGGGTCGCCCCGGCATCGACCTTGGCCTTCAGCCCGTCGATGTCGGCGTCGAAGTCGCGGCTTTCCGGATGTTTCTCGGGATAGGCCGACACGGTGACTTCGATGTCGGGATGACGGCGCCTGATCGCGGCAACGAGATCGGCCGAACTCTGGTAGCCCTCGGGGTGGGCGGCATAGGTGGCGCCGATCCCGCTCGACGGGTCGCCGCGCAGCGCCACGATATGGCGCACGCCGACCTCGTGATAGCGATCGACCACCTCGTCGACCGACGCACGCGTCGCATCAACGCAGGTGAGATGGGCGGCCGGGGTCAGCGACGTTTCGCCGAGGATGCGGGTGATGGTGGAGTGGGTCCGCTCGCGGGTCGAGCCGCCTGCGCCGTAGGTGACGGAGACGAAATTCGGCGACAGCGGCGCGAGGCGGTTGATCACCTCCCACAGGCTGCGCTCCATTTCTTCCGTCTTCGGCGGGAAGAACTCGAACGAGATGGCGGGGAGTCTTGACGCCCGCGATCCGGTGCGGGCCTGGGCCGAGGTCTCACTCATGACGCTTGCAAACTCCACACGGACAATCCGGAAGGGGATCGGTGCCTGACAGCCGTTCCCGATGGCGGGTCGGCGGGCGGCACCCTTGGCGACGTAAAATAGGGGAAGCGCGGCCCTTTCAACAGCCCACGATCCACGAGATTGCTATGGGAAATTGCCCACTCTCGTTATTCAGAAGCTAAAATATCCTTTTGCTTACGGCGAGTGGGCAGATGAATTTTTCGCAGAGCCGACATTAATATATTGAAATTGTTGTATTATTTAAATTCCCAGGCTGATGGGAAAAGCGCGAGTGATGGAAAGGGTGATATTTCAGCCCATTCTTCCGAAGCTGGCCCCCCCCGGTGGAGGTCATGCATGGCCGGCTTTGTATTCCGCGAATCCGCGCGCTCGGTTTTACCGTGGACGCGTTTTCTTGACGCAAACCGGTCTCCACTTTGCTCGAAAACGCTATAGCTTGGCGCCATGCTTCCTCTTTCAGTCCTCGACCTTTCGGTCGTCACCACCGGCACGCCCCCTTCGCAATCGCTGCGCAACAGCATCGATCTCGCGCGCCATGTCGATCGCCTCGGCTACACCCGCTACTGGCTTGCCGAGCATCACAGCCTGCCATCGGTGGCGAGCCCGTCGCCCGATATCATGATCGGCCAGATCGCGGCGGTCACCGAGCGCATCCATGTCGGCTCCGGCGGCGTGATGCTGCCGAACCACGCGCCGCTGATGGTGGCCGAACGCTACAAGATGCTGGAGGCGCTGTTTCCCGGCCGTATCGATCTCGGGCTCGGCCGCGCGCCGGGCACCGATCACGTCACGTCGCACGCGCTGCGTCGCCGGCTCGACGGCCGCGAGGGTGACGATTTCCTCGAGCGGCTGCACGAACTGACCTTGTGGGAGACCCGCGAGTTTCCTGACAATCATCCCTACAACAGCGTGCTGGCGATGCCGAACGACGCGCCGCTGCCGCCGATCTGGCTGCTCGGTTCGAGCGACTACAGCGCGCAGTTGTCGGCGGAGGTCGGCATGGGGTTTGCGTTCGCGCATCACTTCGCCTCGCATGACGCAGTCGAAGCGCTGACCTGGTACCGGAAGCATTTCAAGCCGTCGCGCTGGCGCGACAAGCCGCACGGCATCCTCGCGATTGCGGTTATCATGGCCGAGACGGACGAGGAGGCGGAGAGGCTGGCGTCGTCGGCCGATCTCAACCGTCTGCTGCGCGATCGCGGGCAATATTCCCCGCTGCCGAGCGTCGAGGACGCGCTGGCGTACCCTTACAGCGAGGCGGAGCGCGCGCATATCGCGCGCAACCGCTCACGGCTGTTCGTCGGCAGCCCGGCGACGGTGATGCAGAAGATATCGCCGCTGATTTCGGCGAGCGAGGCCGACGAGGTGATGGTGATCACTGCGGTCTACGATCACGATGCCCGTAAGCGGTCTTATGATTTGCTGGCGGATGCGTTCGGAGTCGCCGGCAAGAAAGCGGTTTGACAGGAAAGCGGCTTGAAAGGATGTCATGGCCGGGCTTGTCCCGGCCATCTCGCTTAGGGACGCACTATGCCCGCCTCAGCGGGATCATCGAGACAAGCCCGGTGACGACATCGAGAACAAGGAAGACACAGTGAGCAACAGAGAAAACCTCAGCGCCCGTTCTTCTCGGTGAACGCGACGCGGAAGGGATGCGCCGGATAGACGCCGACGATGCGCAGTTCTTTCGAGAAGAACTTCAGTTCCTCCAGCGCGTAAGTGAGGTTCTGGTCTTCGGGATGACCGTCGACATCGGCGAAAAACTGCGTCGCGAAGAAGTTGCCTTCAACCATGTAGCTTTCGAGCTTGGTCATGTTGACGCCGTTGGTGGCGAATCCGCCCATCGCCTTGTAAAGCGCGGCGGGCAGGTTGCGCACCCGGAAGACGAAGCTGGTCACCAGCGGGCCGGAGCCCTTGTCGGCCCATTTCGGCTCGCGGGCCAGCACCACGAAGCGCGTGGTGTTGTGGGTTTCGTCCTCGACGTCTTCGGCAAGGATATCGAGTCCGTAGATGTCGGCCGCGAGACGCGAGGCGATCGCGGCGCAGGTCTTGTCGCCACGCTCGGCCACGATACGCGCGGAGCCCGCGGTGTCGGCGGCGACGATCCCCTTGATGCCGAGCTTGCGGATGATGCGGCGGCACTGGCCGAGCGCGTGAACGTGGCTCTCGACAGTCTTGATGCCGTCGAGTGTTGCACCGCGCGGCGCCATCAATTGATGTCGGATCGGCAGAAACCATTCGCCAACAATGAACAGTCCCGATTGCGGCAATAGATGATGGATGTCGGCGACACGGCCGGCGACCGAATTCTCGATCGGGATCATGCCGAGATCGGCCTCGCCCGACGAGATCGCGGACAGCGCGTCCTCGAAGGTCGCGCAGGGCTTGGGCTCGGCGTCCGGAAAAGCTTCGACAATGGCGATGTGGGAGTTCGCGCCGGGTTCTCCCTGGAAGGCGATCTTCATTGTCTGGCTCACTCTGCTCATGGCTGTGTATGTCCCGCCAACGTCTGGCGCGCGGTTTCGAGGTCATGGGGCGTATCGACCCCGAGCGGCACCGAGTCAACAATGGCGACGTCGATCCGCATTCCCGCTTCCAGCGCGCGCAATTGTTCGAGCTTCTCGCGCTGCTCCAGCGGCGACGGCGGCAGGGCGATGAAGCGCTCAAGCGCCGCGCGGCGATAGGCGTACAGCCCGATATGATGGTAGCGCGGTCCGTCGCCGTACGGGGCGGTGGCGCGGGTGAAATAGAGGGCGCGCAACCGGGCCGGGCCGATCCCGGTGCCGACGACCTTCACCACGTTGGGATTGGCATGCTCCTCATCCTTGCGGATGACGGCGGCGAGGGTGGCGATGTCGACTGCGGAATCCTCCAGCGGCGAGAGCGCCGCCTGCAGGTCGCCCGGTTCGAGAGTGGGCAGATCGCCCTGCACGTTGATAACGGTATCGACGTGCCCTTCGGGATCGATCTGGGTCAGCGCCTCGAAAATCCGGTCCGATCCCGAGGGGTGATCGGCCCGGGTCATCACCGATTGACCGCCATGGGCGGTCACCGCGGCGGCGATTTCGGGAGCGTCGGTCGCCACCACCACCCGGCCGATTCGCGCTGCTTCCGCCCGGCGCAGGACATGGACGATCATCGGCAGGCCGGCGATGTCCAGCAAGGGCTTTCCGGGTAGCCGCGTCGCCGCCATGCGGGCGGGAATCAGGATCAATCGGGACTTCTCGGACATGGCGATCGAGGGCTCGCATAGCAAAAAGAGGGAGGAAATGCAGGGTGTTTTCCGGGGTGTTTTCAAGGAGTCGCGCGTTTATACGGGTTGCCAGAAGGCGGGCAAACCGTTATCTCCCAACCGCTGACCATGTGGCAGCGCACGCGTGATCCTTCATTGCGTTTTCGGCCTTTCCGCGGGCCTGAAATGCGACATTCCGGCCGGAGCCTGGGCGAAGAAAATGGACTCCTTCGAACTCAATAAAATCATGGGCGCCGTGCTCGGCACATGCCTGGTTCTTCTCATCACCAATTTCACCGCCAACGCGATTTTTGCACCGGCCAAGCTCGACAAGCCGGGCTTTGAGATCGCGGTCAAGGAAACCGCCACCGGCGGCGAAGCGGCCAAGGCCGCCGAGGTCGTGCCGATCGGCAAGCTGCTGCAGACCGCCTCGGTCGACAAGGGCGCTTCCGCTGCCAAGAAGTGCGCAGCCTGCCACACCTTCGAAAAGGGCGGGCCGAACAAGGTCGGTCCGAATCTCTATGATGTGGTCGGAGAGCCGCGCGGCGAAGGCCGCGGTTTCAACTTCTCGGCGGCCATGAAGGCCAAGACCGGCAAGTGGACCTACGAGGATCTCGACGCGTTCCTCAAGTCGCCGAAGGGCTTCGTCCCCGGCACCGCGATGGGCTTTGCCGGCATCAGCAAGGACAGCGAGCGCGCCGACGTGATCGCCTATCTGCGCAGCCTGTCGGAGCATCCGCAGCCGCTGCCTGCCGCTCAATAAGTGGGCGCGGCACGTTTTCCCGCTCCGGTTACTGGAATTTAATTCGAAAACGGCCAGGTTCGCCTGGCCGTTTTGCGTTGGCGGTTGTTATTGAAACAACAGGGCGTTTGGCCGCAAACGCGGCATCCGCCGGGCTGGTATCATATCCAAAAACCGACATAATCCCTCCAGACCGTGCTTCGGCGTTCCATTCTCCGGATTTTGAAACAGCAGCAGGAACTCAGGTTTGAACATTTCCCGACGGCACCTTCTTCAGAGCGGCGCGTTCGTCGCCGCATTTCCGCTTTTGAAGACAGCCGCGGACCTGCCGTTGAGCACCGCAGCCCATGCGCAGGCCGCAGCACCCGAGGCCGCATGGACCCACAGCCTGTCGCTGTTCGGCGACGTCAAGTATCCGGCGAATTTCAAGCGGTTCGATTACGTCAATCCGGATGCGCCGAAAGGCGGCGCGGTGCGCCGGATCGCGGTCGGCACCTTCGACAATTTCAATCCGGTGGTGTCCGGCGTCAAAGGTTCGCTTGGCGCGATCGGAGATATTTTCGAATCGCTGACAGTCTCCTCGCTCGACGAGGTCTCGACCCAATACGGCCTGCTGGCCGAGGCGATCAGCTATCCGGAAGACTATTCGTGGGTCACCTACCGGCTGCGCGCCGAAGCCAAATGGCACGACGGCAAACCGGTGACCGCAGACGACGTGATCTTTTCGCTCGATGCGCTCAAGACCTATCATCCGTTCTATTCGGCCTATTACCGCCATGTCGTGAAGGCGGAAAAGAACGGCGAGCGCGACATCAAGTTCACGTTCGATGCGCCGGGCAATCGCGAACTGCCGCAGATCGTCGGCCAGTTGATCGTGCTGCCGAAGCACTGGTGGCAAGGGACGGCTGCCAACGGTGAGAAACGCGATGTCAGCGCGACGACGCTGGAGCCGCCGCTCACCAGCGGTGCCTACAGGATCAAGAGCTTCGTGCCGGGCCGTTCGATCGTGCTGGAACGCGTCAAGGACTATTGGGGCCGCGACATCAACGTCAATGTCGGGCGCAACAATTTCGACGAACTGCGTTTCGAGTATTTCCGCGATTCGACGGTGGCGCTCGAAGCCTTCAAGGGCGATCAGGTCGACTGGCGCACCGAGAACAGCGCCAAGAACTGGGCGACGGCGTACGATTTCCCGGCGGTGACCGACAAGCGCGTGGTGCTGGAAGAATTTCCGAACCGCTCCTCGGGCATCATGCAGGCGTTCGCGATGAACATCCGCCGCGACAAGTTCAAGGATGCGCGCGTGCGCCACGCCCTGAACTACGCGTTCGATTTCGAGGAAATGAACAAGCAGATCTTCTTCGGCCAGTACACGCGCATTGCCAGCTATTTCGAAGGCACCGAACTTGCCTCGCGCGGACTGCCGTCCGGGCGCGAGCTTGAAATTCTCGAGACGGTGCGCGGTCAGGTGCCGGCGGAGGTGTTCACCACCGAGTACAAGAATCCTGTCGGCGGCAGCCCGGAGAACGTCCGCGGCAACCTGCGCGAGGCGATGAAGCTGCTCAAGGAGGCCGGCTACCAGGTCAAGGACCGCAAACTGGTCGGCAAGGACGGCGCGCCGTTCGAGATCGAAATGCTGACGCAGGATCCGAGCTTCGAGCGGGTGCTGCTGTTCTTCAAGCCGTCTCTGGAGCGGCTCGGCATCACGGTCGGCATCCGCACCGTCGATGCCGCGCAGTACGAGAACCGGCTGCGAAGCTGGGATTTCGATGTGGTCGTGAGTTCGTGGCCGGAGTCGCTGTCGCCGGGCAACGAGCAGCGCGAATTCTGGGGATCGCAGGCGGCCGCCAAGGCCGGCTCGCGAAACGTCGTCGGCATCGCCGATCCGGCGATCGACAAGCTGATCGAACGCGTGATTTTCACCAAGGACCGCGACGATCTCGTCGCCGCCACCAAGGCGCTCGATCGTGTGCTGCTGTGGCATCACTTCGTCGTGCCGCAGTGGACCTATGGCAAGATTCGCACGGCACGCTGGGATCGCTTCGGCCATCCCGACGAGATGCCGAAATACGGCATGTCGGCCTTTCCGGACATCTGGTGGTTCGACAAGGCGAAAGCCGACAAGATCGGAAAACGTTCTTGACCGCACTGACACGTCGCCACGTTCTGGTCATCGGAAGTGCCGCCGCAGCCGCAGGCTGGGCGCGCGCCGTTCCCGCAATTGCGGCGGGCGGCGAATCCCAAAACGAATCCCATGGCATGTCGGCGTTCGGCGACCTGAAATATTCCGCAGGTTTCCAGCGCTTTGACTATGTAAACATTGAAGCGCCCAAGGGCGGACTATTCTCGACGATTCCGTCGTCGCGCATGCTCAACCAGTCGTTCCAGACCTTCAATTCGCTGAACGCCTTCATCCTGAAGGGTGACGGTGCGGTGGGTGTGGAGCAGACCTTCACGACGCTGATGGCGCGTGCCGGCGACGAGCCGGATGCGATGTACGGCCTTGCCGCACAGGCGGTGACGATTTCTCCCGACGGTCTGACCTATCGATTCCGGATGCGGCCTGAAGCGCGTTTCCATGACGGCAGCAAGCTGACCGCGCAGGACGTCGCCTTCTCGCTGAACGTGCTCAAGGAAAAAGGTCACCCGATCGTCCGCCAGCAGATGCGCGATGTCATCAAGGCCGAGGCGCCGGATGACGCCACCGTGGTGGTGACGTTCGTCGAGAAGCGCGGCCGCGATGTGCCGCTTTACGTTGCGGGCTTGCCGGTCTTTTCCAGGGATTATTACAGCAAGCGCGCCTTCGACGAATCGACGCTCGATATTCCGCTCGGGTCGGGGCCGTACAAGGTCGGAAAGTTCGAAGCCGGCCGCTATATCGAATACGATCGCGTCAAGGACTGGTGGGGCAAGGATCTGCCGGTCAGCCGCGGCTCTTACAACTTTGATACCGTGCGCTATGAATTCTATCGCGATCGCGATGTGGCTTTCGAGGGCTTTACCGGACGCAATTATCTGTATCGCGAGGAATTCACGGCGCGGGTCTGGGCGACGCGCTACGATTTTCCGGCGGTGAAGGACGGCCGGGTCAAGCGCGAGATGCTGCCCGATGAATTGCCGTCCGGCGCGCAGGGCTGGTTCCTCAACATGCGTCGCGACCAGTTCAAGGATGTGCGCGTACGCGAAGCGTTGATCCAGGCGTTCGACTTCCAGTGGACCAACAAGACCATCATGTACGGCGCCTATGCGCGCACGGTGTCGCCGTTCCAGAACTCCGACCTGATGGCCGTCGGCAAGCCGTCGCCCGAGGAACTGAAACTGCTCGAGCCGTTCCGCGGCAAGGTGCCCGATGAAGTGTTCGGCGAGCCGTTTGTGCCGCCGGTGTCCGACGGTACCGGTCAGGATCGCAAGCTGTTGCGCAAGGCCGCTGAGCTTTTGCGCGAAGCGGGTTGCCCGATCAAGGACGGCAAGCGGTTTCTGCCGAACGGCAAGGAATTCAGGATTGAGTTCCTGAACTACGAGCCGTCGTTCCAGCCGCATCATGCGCCTTACATCAAGAATCTCGCCACGCTCGGCATCGGCGCCAATCTGCGCATCGTCGATCCGGTGCAGTATCGTGCGCGCATCGATGATTTCGATTTCGATATCGCCATCGAACGCTTCACCATGTCGTCGACGCCGGGCGACGGGCTGCGCACCTTCTTCTCTTCGCAGGCCGCCGCCATCAAGGGGTCGCAGAATCTCGCGGGCATTGCCGATCCGGTGCTCGATGCGCTGATCGAGCGGATCATCGCAGCCAATCATCGCGACGAATTGCGCATCGCCTGCCATGCCTTCGACCGGGTGTTTCGCGCCGGGCGCTATTGGGTGCCGCAGTGGTATCGCGACACTCACCCGATCGCTTACTGGGATGTTTTCAGCCATCCACCGAAGCTTCCGAAGTATTCCGGCGTCGGCGTGCCGGATCTGTGGTGGGCCGACCCGTTGAAGGCGTCGAACCCCGGACAGGCCAAGTAGATGGGCGCATATATCGCACGTCGCGTGCTGCTGATGATTCCGACGCTGCTCGGAATCCTGTTCATTTCATTTGTCGTGGTACAGTTTGCGCCGGGCGGTCCGGTCGAGCGGGTGATCGCGCAGCTTTCCGGCGCGGATACCGGCGCCAGTTCGCGGATTTCCGGTTCGTCCGGCGGCGACATGGGCGCGCAACGCCAGGTCGGGGCGTCGGCGGACGCGATGAATTCGAAATATCGTGGTGCGCAGGGTCTCGATCCGGATTTCATCAAGAGCCTTGAAAAACAGTTCGGCTTCGACAAGCCCGCGCCGGAACGCTTCGCGCTGATGGTGTGGAATTTCGCGCGGTTCGATTTCGGCAAGAGCTATTTCCGCGATGTCAGCGTGATCCAGCTCATCAAGGAAAAGTTGCCGGTGTCGATGTCGCTCGGCATCTGGATGACGCTGCTGACCTATCTGATTTCGATCCCGCTCGGCATCCGCAAGGCGATCCGCGACGGCTCGCGGTTCGATATCTGGACCTCGGGCATCATTATCATCGGCTTCGCGATTCCCGGCTTCCTGTTCGCGATCCTGCTGATCATCCTGTTCGCCGGCGGATCGTTCTACGACCTGTTCCCGTTGCGCGGGCTGACCTCGGATGGCTGGTCGCAATTCCCGTGGTACTGGAAGATCATCGATTATTTCTGGCACCTGACCTTGCCGCTGATTTCGATGGCGCTCGGCGCCTTCGCGACGATGACCTTGCTGACCAAGAATTCCTTCCTTGATGAAATTCGCAAACAGTATGTGATGACGGCGCGCGCCAAGGGCTGCACCGAGACGCAGGTGCTGTATGGCCACATTTTCCGCAACGCCATGCTGATCGTGATTGCGGGTTTCCCCAGTGCATTCATTCACGCGTTCTTCTCGGGCTCGCTCCTGATCGAAACCATTTTCTCGCTCGACGGACTCGGTCTGCTCGGCTTTGAGAGTGTGTTGAACCGCGACTACCCGGTGGTGTTCGGAACGCTGTTCATCTTCTCGCTGGTCGGTCTTGTGGTGAACCTGATATCGGATCTCGCCTATATGTGGGTCGATCCGCGTATCGATTTCGAGGCGCGCGAGGCATGACAACGACCGAGCCTCAGCCCGTTGAGACGACCGCGCTGTCGCCGCTCGGCGAAGCCGTGCCGCCGGCGCCGCATCGCTTCAGCCCGTCGCCGCTCAACCAGCGGCGCTGGCAGAATTTCAAATCGAACCGGCGCGGCTACTGGTCGTTCTGGATTTTCATGGTCCTGTTCATCGTCTCGCTATTCGCTGAACTGATCGCGAACGATCGGCCGTTCCTCATCAAGTATGACGGCAAGCTGTATTTCCCGGCGTTTGTGACCTATTCGGAGACGACGTTCGGCGGCGATTTTGAGACTGCGGCCGACTACCGCGATCCGTATCTGCAGAAGCTGATCGCGGACAAGGGCGGCACCGTGATCTGGCCGCTGATCCGCTATTCCTACGACACGCACAACCTCGACCTGCCGACGCCCGCGCCCTCGAAGCCGACATGGATGCTGACGGAAAAGGAATGTCAGTCCGTGGTTGAGAAGAAGGGGCTGAAAAGCTGCAGCGATCTCGAATACAACTGGCTCGGCACCGACGATCAGGGACGCGACGTCGTCGCGCGGCTGATCTATGGCTTCCGCATTTCCGTGCTGTTCGGTCTTGCGCTGACCATCGTCTCATCGGTGATCGGCATCGCGGCCGGCGGCATCCAGGGCTATTTCGGCGGCTGGGTCGATCTTGGTTTCCAACGCTTTATTGAAGTGTGGACAGCGATACCGTCGCTGTACCTGTTGCTGATTCTGTCTTCGGTGCTGGTGCCGGGCTTCTTTGTTCTGCTCGGCATTCTGCTGCTGTTCTCGTGGGTGTCGCTGGTCGGGCTGGTGCGCGCGGAATTCCTGCGCGGCCGCAATTTCGAATACATCACCGCCGCCCGCGCGCTCGGCGTCTCGAATCCGAAAATCATGATTCGCCATCTGCTGCCCAATGCGATGGTTGCGACCATGACCTTCCTGCCGTTCATCGTGTCGTCGTCGGTGATGACACTGACCGCGCTCGATTTTCTCGGCTTCGGTCTGCCGCCGGGCTCGCCGTCGCTCGGCGAAATGCTGTCGCAGGCCAAGGCCAACATTCAGGCGCCATGGCTCGGCCTGTCCGGATTCTTCTCGGTGGCGATCATGCTGTCGCTTCTGATTTTCATCGGCGAGGCCGTGCGCGATGCGTTCGACCCGCGCAAGACGTTCGGGTGAGGGCGATGGACGCGATCAGCCAACCTCTCCTTGACGTCCGCGATCTGTCGGTCGCGTTCCGCAGCGGCGGCAAGGTGTCCATTGCGGTGGACAAGATTTCGTTCTCGATCAATCGCGGCGAATGCGTTGCGCTGGTCGGCGAGTCCGGTTCGGGAAAATCCGTCAGCGCGCTGTCGGTGCTGAAGCTGCTGCCCTATCCGACGGCGAGCCATCCGTCCGGCAGCATCCGCTTCAAGGGGCGCGAACTGCTCGGTCTGTCCGAACGCGACATCCGCGAGGTGCGCGGCAACGACGTCTCGATCATTTTCCAGGAGCCGATGACGTCGCTCAATCCGCTGCACACCATCGAGGCGCAGATTGGCGAGGCGCTGCTGCTGCATAGCGGGATGCGCGGCAAGGCGGCGCGGGAGCGAACGCTGGAACTGCTGACGCAGGTCGGTATTCCCGAGCCTGAGACCCGGCTCGCCAGCTATCCGCATCAATTGTCCGGGGGGCAGCGCCAGCGCGTCATGATCGCGATGGCGCTCGCCAACGAGCCTGATTTGCTGATCGCCGACGAGCCGACCACGGCGCTGGACGTCACGGTGCAAGCGCAGATCCTGAAGCTGTTGTCCGATATCCGGTCGCGGCTCGGCATGAGCATGCTGTTCATCACCCACGATCTCGGCATCGTGCGGCGCATCGCCGATCGTGTCTGCGTCATGAACAACGGCAAGATCGTCGAGCACGGCCCGGTCGAGCACGTGTTTCAGGCGCCGGAGCATCCTTACACCAAGGCATTGCTGGCAGCCGAGCCGAAGCCCGATCCCGCGCCGCCCCGTCCCGATGAGCCGGTGGTGATGTCGTCGGACGATCTGAAGATCTGGTTTCCGATCAAGCGCGGATTGCTGCGCCGGACGGTGGGACACATCAAGGCGGTCGATGGCGTCAGCGTCGCCGTCCGCAGGGGCGAGACGCTGGGCGTTGTCGGCGAGTCGGGGTCGGGAAAAACCACTCTCGGTCTGGCGCTGCTGCGGCTGATTTCATCGGACGGGCCGATCGTTTTCCTCGGCAAGGATATTCAGGGCCTGCGCTTCAAGGAGATGCAGCCGTTCCGCCGCGACATGCAGATCGTGTTTCAGGATCCGTTCGGCGCGCTCTCGCCGCGCATGGCAGTGGGCGACATCATCGCCGAGGGCCTGAGCGTGCACCAGCCGCAGTTGTCGCGCAGCGAGCGCGACGCGCGTGTAGTAGCCGCGCTCAAGGATGTCGGGCTCGATCCGGAAACCCGCTTCCGCTATCCGCACGAATTTTCCGGCGGTCAGCGCCAGCGCATCAGCATCGCCCGCGCGGTGGTGCTGGAGCCGAGCTTCGTCGTGCTGGATGAGCCGACCAGCGCGCTCGACATGCTGCTGCAGGCGCAGATGGTGGATTTGCTGCGCGCCCTGCAACGCAAACGCGACCTCACTTACATGTTCATCTCGCACGATCTGCGCGTCGTCGCCTCGCTGGCGAGCCACCTGATCGTGATGCGTCACGGCAAGGTCGTCGAAAAGGGACCGGCGTCGGAATTGTTCGCCCACCCGAAGACCGATTACACCAAGGCGTTGTTCGCCGCCGCTTTCAACATCGAGGCGGCCGCGCCCTCGGTGGTGCCGGAGGGGTGAAGGCGCCAGCTCTATTTGTCTGGTCCTTCGACCGTCATGGCCGGACTTGTTCCGGCCATCCACGCCTTTCATGAGTCTCGTTCAGACGTAGATGCCCGGGACGAGCCCGGGGCATGACGATTGGCTTATGACGACACCAACCGCTTCACGCTGCTCACGGCGCTGCCTGCGGCCTTGATCCGCGCGATCGCGCCGGCGGTCGGCTCGATGGCCGTGGCCATATGGTGGGCATTGGCGTGGACGATGGTGTCGCCGTCGCGCGCGATTGCGACATGGCCTTTCCAGAAGATCAGGTCGCCGCGTTCCAGCCTGTCCCACTGCGCGGGCGGAATTGCCGTTCCCAGCGCGGCCTCCTGCATGTCGCTGTCGCGCGGCGCCGAAATGCCCGCCGCAGCCAGCGCGACCTGAACGAGACCCGAACAATCGATGCCGAGGCCGCTCTTGCCGCCCCACAGATAGGGCGTGCCGACGAAACGTTCCGCAACCGCAACGAAGTCGCTGTCGCGAACGTCGAGCGCGGCGATGTGCTGAAGCGGGAGAAAATGATTCTGGTTCGTGATCGCGAAAGTGCCGTCCTGCCTGACGATCTCGACGCGCGCGCCGAGCGGAAGGCTTTCAGCGGGCGGCAGTTTGATCGAGGGTCCGGGGAAGGCAAAGGTGCGTAACGCGACGACTTTGTGGGTGGGGTGGCTGCGCGGAGCGACCAGCGCGGAGTCCGGAAGCCAGCCGACATAGCCGTCGGATTGCAGCTGTCCCCACGCCCAGCCTTCGCCGTTGCGATCGTAGATCATGACGCGCTCGCCCTTGAGCGCTTCAGTATCGAGCGCGGCATCGTGAGACGGCGCACGCCGCACCGGCGCGATGGCGTCGATAACTTCGAACTCCGTGCCGTCGACGAAGCGTGTCGCCTCGACCTTGCCTTCAAGATGCTTCGCGGCGAGATCGGGCCGGGCCGGGGTCAGGCGCGGATCAGCCATAGCGTTCGCTCAGCAACTTGTAGATCGCGCGCGCGGCCTGACATTCGCCGCCCTCGGGGCGCGCAGGCTTGGCAGATGGGGTCCAGCCGTAAATATCGACATGCAGCCAGTTGGTGGTGGGTTCGACGAAGCGTTGCAGGAACAGCGCGCAGGTGATCGAGCCCGCGAATCCGCCGGACGGCGCGTTGTTGATGGTCGCAACCTTGGAATCGAGCCACGTGTCGTAGGGCGCCCACAGCGGCAGCCGCCACAGCGGATCGTTCTGCGCCTGCGCGTGGCGGGCGACATCGGCGGCGAGGGTGTCGTCGCGGGTGTAGAACGGCGGCAAGTCCGGGCCGAGCGCGACGCGCGCCGCGCCGGTCAGGGTGCCGAGATCGATCAGCAGATCGGGTTTGTCCTCGTCGGCGAGCGTCAGCGCGTCCGCCAGTACCAGCCGTCCTTCGGCATCGGTGTTGCCGATCTCCACGGTGATGCCCTTGCGCGACTTGAAGATGTCGAGCGGCCGGAAAGCGTTTCCGGCGACCGCATTCTCCATCGCCGGGATCAATACGCGCAACCGGACCTTCAGCTTCGCGTCCATGATCATCTGCGCCAGCGCGAGTACGTTGGCGGCGCCGCCCATGTCCTTCTTCATGATCAGCATGCCGCTCGACGGCTTGAGATCGAGACCGCCGGTATCGAAGCAGACGCCCTTGCCGACCAGCGTGATTTTCGGATGAGACGTATCGCCCCACGTGAAGTCGATCAGCCGCGGCGCGCGGGTCGAGGCCATGCCCACGGCGTGGATCAGCGGAAAGTTCTCGCGCACGAGATCGTCACCGACGATGCAGCGGTAGCTCGCGCCGAAACGGGCCGCGAGGTTCTGTGCGGCCTGCGCGAGTTCGTCCGGCCCCATGTCGTTCGACGGCGTGTTGATCAGATCGCGCGCCAGCGCCGCAGCTTCGGCCATGCGCGAGATATCGTCGATATCGACACCGTCCGGTGCCGCGAGGCGCGCTTCCGGTTTGTCGTTCTTGCGGTAGCGGTCAAAACGGTAGCTGCCGAGTGCGAAAGCCAGTGCCGCCAGCGGCGTGTCATGCGGTGCGTTGGCGAAGCGGTAGGTGCCGGGCGGCAGCAGGTTCGGCAACTGGCCGGGCCGGAACCGGTCGTGATACGCGCCGGCATCGGCTTCGAGGCCGAACAGCACATGCCCGAGGCTGCCGTCGGCCGCCGGCAGGGTCAGATACTGGCCGGGCTTGGCGGTGAACGCATTGGCCTTGGCGAATTGCCGGGCGCTGTCGGGCAGCGTCGCGCTGACGGCGTCCCATGTGGATTTGGTGGCGAAGGTGACGGGGATGGCGGTGGCGGACGAGGGCGTGAAAGCGGAATGCATGGGGTCTCGGGCAGGCTGGAGCTGTGTGGAATCGAGGCGGGTGATGGCGACTATAGCAGGTCGGCTGTCATCTGCTCGGGCCGGGGTTAACCGCTCATTAAGGTTAACACTTTACTCCTCAAATGACCCGGAGATCCCATCCACGGCCTTCGCGAGCGAACGTTCCATGCGTCATTCGTCCTGTTTTGCCCGCTGGTTCGGGTCCGCCGCCGTCGCAGCACTGCTGGCGACCGGCCTTGGCGGCTGCCAGACGGCGCGCTCGCCGGACGTTACCGGCTCGCTCGGTACGCGGGCGGCGTCCTCGCCGGGCCTCAGCGATGCCCATGGTGCCATCGAGGCGCTCGGCGAACGCTACCGCGCCAATCCACGCAATGCCGAAGCCGGTCTGCGCTATGGCCAGGCGCTGCGCGCCGATGGACGGCGTGAGCAGGCGGTTGCGGTTCTCGAACAGGCGAGCATCGCCAATCCGGGAAACAAGCAGTTGCTGGCGGCTTACGGCCGCGCACTCGCCGAGAATGGAAGTTTCAAGCAGGCGTTCGATATTCTGTCGCGCGCCCACACGCCGGCCAATCCGGACTGGCGCATCCTGTCGGTGCAGGGCACGACCCTCGATCAAATGGGCAAGCATGGCGAGGCGCGCCGCTATTATTCGAGCGCGCTCAAGATCGTTCCCGACGAACCATCGGTCCTTTCCAACCTCGGCATGTCCTACGTGCTGTCGAAGGAGCTGCGGAAGGCCGAGGCGACGCTGCGCCGGGCCTACGCACGAGGCGGCAGCGATGTTCGTGTCCGTCAGAACCTCGCTCTGGCAATCGGCCTGCAAGGCCGTATGGCCGAAGCCGAAGCACTGGTGACGGCGAATGTGTCGCCCGATGAGGCGGCGGCCAATGTCGCCTCGCTCAGGCAGATGATCGGCAACGGCCGCCAGACCGCCGGCCGGCCCTCCGAACCGCGCACCAGTGCGGTGGCGGCACCGAGCCGCACCTGATCGGGCGCGGCATCTGCTTTCGATTCTCTACAAGCTAACAAAGCCGCGTGCAGGCGTGTGCCGGGCGCTGGCGGCTGAACTGAAGCGACGCCCGCCTCAGTTCATCTGGGCCGCAACCTTGATCCCGGTCGGCCCGAGGATGACCACGAACAGCACGGGCAGGAAGAACACGATCATCGGCACCGTCAGCTTCGGCGGCAGCGCGGCGGCCTTCTTCTCGGCTTCGTTCATGCGCATATCGCGATTTTCCTGCGCCATGACGCGCAGGGTCTGACCGAGCGGCGTGCCATAGCGCTCCGATTGCTGTAGCGCGAGACAGACTGATTTCACGCCCTCGATGCCGGTGCGTTTGGCGAGGTTCTCGTAGGCCTGTTTGCGGTCCTGCAGGTAGGACAGTTCGGCCGTCGTCAGCGTCAACTCCTCGGCGAGAGCGATCGACTGGGTGCCGATCTCGTCGCTGACCCTGCGGAAGGCGGCTTCGATCGACATGCCGGATTCGATGCAGATCAGCAGCAGGTCAAGGGCATCGGGGAATGCCCGCCGGATCGACAATTGGCGTTTGGCGATAGCGTTTTTCAAAAACAACATCGGCGCCTGCATGCCGGCCCAGGCCGCGCCGAAGCACATGCCGATCTTCATCGTCGTGGTCTGCTGCATGTTCGAGAGCAGGAAGATGTAAATCGCCGCGCCGGCCAGAAAGACGATCGGCATGATGAGGCGGAAAAACAGGAACGTGATATAGGGCGCCTGGCCGCGATAACCCGCCATCACCAGCTTGTCGCGCGCTTCTTCCTGGGCGAGCCACTTGTTGAGGTTGAAATCCTCGACGACCTTCTGGACGACCTGCTTCGGCGTCTGGCGCAGCGAGACCTTCTCGGTGCGGTTCATCCGCTCGCGCTCGCGCTGCTTGATGCGTTCGCGCTCGCTGGCGACGGCTTTCATCCGCTTCGACAGATTGTCGCCCGCCAGCAGCGGGATCACCAATGCATAGACGGTGGCGCTTACGGCGATGGCCGACAGCAGCATCGTCATGAAGTGCGCGTCGTGGAACTTGGTGATCAGAAGGTCGAACATGGTGCCTCGTTAGAAGTCGAAATTGATCATCTTCTTCATCACCAGGATGCCGGCCAACATCCACAGCACGCAGCCGGCCATCATCAACTGCCCGGTCGGGTGGGTCCACAGCAGCGAGATGTAGCCGGGCGACATGATGTAGACCATGATCATCACGATCGGCGGCAGCGCGCCGATGATCGCTGCGGAGGCCTTCGCTTCCATCGACATCGCCTGGATCTTCGCCGCCATCCTCTTGCGGTCGCGCAGAACCTTGGAGAGATTGGCGAGAGCTTCGGAGAGGTTGCCGCCGGTTTTGGTCTGGATGGCAATGACGATTCCGAAGAAGTTCGCTTCCGGCAGCGGCATCCGTTCGTAGAGTTTCTGGCAGGCCTCGCCGAGCGGCATGCCGATGCTCTGAGTGTCGACGATCGCACGAAATTCGGAACGCAGCGGTTCCGGTGCGTCCGCGACGACGACCTTGATCGAATCGAACAGCGGGAGACCGGCCTTGATGCCGCGCACGATCACGTCGACGGCGTCTGGCAGTGCGTCGATGAACTTCTTCTCACGCCGCTTCTTGAGGAAATTCAGGACCCAGCGCGGCAAACCGAAGCCAGCGGCAATGCCGAAGCCGATACAGGCCAGCAGGCTCGTCCCCATGAAGAACGGGATCACAGAACAGACGAGGCCCAGAACAACGGACACGATGATGAACTGCTGATTGCTGTAGTTGAGACCGGCCTGCGTAATGCGCTGCGATAGCGTAACCTTCTGCGCCTTCTTCAGCCGGCCTTCGACTTCCTTCAGCGATTCCTCGACCTGCTCACGGCGCGAGCGTTGCGTGCGATCCGCAATACGCCGCGTCGCCGGCTCCGGCCGCGCGTAGGAGGCCCGGCGCTTCTCGGCCTTCTTCTCGCCCGACAGGATCGGATAGAGGAAAACCCAGGCGAGGCCTCCGAGCGTGACGGCGACCAGGAAGGCAAGCGCCAATGTCTGCATTTTCATGAGCCGCTCCCTATCGATCAGGGTCGGGTGCTTCGGCGGCGTCCAGCGCTGCGGCGAGCCGCTTTTCCTCGCCGTAATAGCGGGCCCTGTCCCAGAATCGCGGACGGCCGATGCCGGTGGATCGGTGACGGCCAATGATGTTGCCGTTGAGATCCTCGCCCATCATGTCGTAGAGGAAAATATCCTGGGTGACGATCGTATCGCCTTCCATGCCCATCACTTCGGTGACGTGGGTGATGCGGCGCGAGCCGTCGCGCAGGCGTGCGGCCTGAATGATGACGTCGATCGACGCGCAGATCATCTCGCGGATGGTGCGCGATGGCAGCGAGAAGCCGCCCATCGTGATCATCGATTCGGCGCGGGACAGCGCTTCGCGCGGATTGTTGGCGTGCAGCGTGCCCATCGAGCCGTCATGGCCGGTGTTCATCGCCTGCAGCAGGTCGAACGCCTCGGGTCCGCGGACTTCGCCGACGATAATCCGTTCAGGACGCATACGCAGGCAGTTGCGGACCAGTTCGCGCATCGTGACCTGGCCCTCGCCTTCGATGTTCGGCGGCCGGGTTTCGAGGCGGACCACGTGCGGCTGTTGGAGCTGAAGCTCGGCCGCGTCCTCGCAGGTGATGATGCGTTCGTCGTGATCGATATAGTTGGTCAGGCAGTTCAGCAGCGTGGTCTTGCCGGAGCCGGTACCGCCGGAGATCAGGACGTTGGCGCGGCAACGCCCGATGATCTGCAGGATCTGCGCGCCTTCCGGCGAGATCGCGCCGAACTTGACGAGCTGATCGAGGGTCAGCTTGTCCTTCTTGAATTTGCGGATCGTGAGCGCTGGCCCGTCGATCGCCAGCGGCGGCACGATGGCGTTGACGCGGGAGCCGTCAGCGAGGCGCGCGTCGCAGATCGGCGAGGATTCGTCGACGCGGCGGCCGACCTGGCTGACGATGCGCTGGCAGATATTGAGAAGCTGCTGGTTGTCACGGAAGCGGATGCCGGTTTTCTGGATCTTGCCGCCGACTTCGATGAAGACCGTGCCCGCGCCATTGACCATGATATCGGCGATGTCGTCGCGCGACAGCAGAGGTTCGAGCGGACCGTAGCCGAGAACGTCGTTGCAGATATCGTCGAGCAGTTCTTCCTGCTCGGCGATCGACATCACGATGTTCTTGATCGCGATGATCTCGTTGACGATGTCGCGGATTTCCTCGCGCGCCGATTCCGAATCGAGCTTGGCGAGCTGGGCGAGATCGATCGCCTCGATCAGTGCGCCGAAGATCGTCGCCTTGACCTGATAGTAGGAATCCGAGCGCCGTGCTTCCACGACTGGCGGCGCGACGGGGCGCGTGGGGGCGAGCGGCGGCGAACTGACCGCAGCCGCATCGGCGACCGCCGGCCGCGCCGGTGCAGCCGGCGCAATGGTCTCCGTCCTCGCACCGAAGCCCGCTGTCCGGGTATCGGCCTCTGATCCACTGCGCTTACCAAACACGACGATACTCCACGCGAAAACTTATTTGGCCCGCAGCTTCCCGAGCAGTGGCGACAGGAACGAGCCGCGCGGCTTCTTGGCTTCGGCACGCCCGGTCAGCCGTTGTGCGATGTTGAGAAACATTTCGGCCGTGCGATGATTGGCCGAAATCTCCGCGATCATCTGGCCGTTATTGGCTGCCGAGCCGAAAATCTGCGGTTCAAACGGAATCGATACGATGGGGTCGCTTTCGATAGCCTTGGCGAACTCCGAGACATTGATCTCGGGCCGCTTCGGCACACCGACCTGATTGAGGCAGTACAGCGGCGGCCGGTCGTTCGGCCGCGACGCCTTCAGCATGTCGTACAGGTTCTTGGTGTTGCGCAGGTTGGCGAGGTCCGGGGCCGCGACGATCAGGATATCGTCGGCGCCGACCAATGCCCGCTTGGTCCAGCCGGACCATTGATGCGGAACGTCCAGCACGATGCAGGGCATCGTGGTGCGCAGCGTGTCGAATATCGAGTCGAATGCTTCGGTTCCGAAGTCATAGACGCGATCGAGCGTTGCCGGCGCTGCCAGCAGGCTGAGATGGTCCGTGCACTTCGACAGCAGGCGATCGACGAAGGCGGTATCGACACGATCCGGGGAGAACACCGCGTCGGCAATCCCTTGCGGAGGATCCTGATTGTAGTCGAGGCCGGCGGTTCCGAACGCCAGATCGAGATCGGCAACGACCGAATCGAGCGCGAGATCGCGCGCGATTGCCCAGGCGACGTTGTGGGCGATGGTCGAGGCGCCGACGCCGCCCTTGGCGCCGACGATGGCGATGATCCGGCCAACGGCCTTGGCTTCCGGCACGGAAAACAGCCCGCAGATCGAGCGAACCATGTCGAGAGGAGCAACGGGGGCGATGACGTAATCGCTGACGCCGCGGCGCACCAGTTCACGGTACAGCGTGACGTCGTTGATCCGGCCGATCACGATCACCCGGGTGCCGGCGTCGCAAACGCCCGCAAGCTGATCGAGCCCGGCGAGAATGTCGCCGCGGCCTTCGGTTTCAAGCACGATGACGTTTGGGGTCGGCGCCGTGCGATAGGCTTCGACGGCTGCGGCCATGCCGCCCATCTGGATTTTCAGGTGGGCCTTGGCCAGACGGCGATCCTCACCCGCAGCCTGGACCGCGGCGGCTGTTTCAACCGTTTCGCAGAACGCCTGCACCGAAACGCGCGGCGCAGGAGCGATATGCTCGTCGGCGGTTGGCGATGAGGCCAACTCGTCTTCCTGGTTCTGGCGTGCGTAATTGATCATTTTCCGAGATCACTGAGTTTGGCTTTGTCGGATTCGCCGTAAGTCGTCGCGGTCGGCATTCCCTTGCGGTACTTGTCGAAGGCGATGTTGCGACGAGCTTGATAGGCGGGCGTTTCGGCGCGCGGTTGTACGAGATCGGCTGGGTTATCGACCATCGCCGCGAGGTTGCGCTGGGTCGCACAGCCGAAATTGTGATACGGCCGGTTCTCCAGATATCCCTTGTTCTTGATCGAAGGTCCGAGATCTTCCGGCCACAGGCCGCACGGGCCGACGTCGGCCGTGATCCGCGGATAGCTGATGCGAATGGTGGCGAGCTGCCGGGGATCGGCCGGGGTGTATTTCCGGATTTTCACGCCGCGTGCCGGGACGCCAGCGGCGGCGAAGATCGACTGGATTTCGCGCAGAGAGTCATCGGCGGCGCGGGCATTGGGCGTATGGGTCGGCGCCTCGATCAGCAGCGATCCGGTGCCCTCGCGGGTCCAGGTCCGGGCCAGCGCCATCGTGTCGGCGCGTTGCTCCGCGGTCAGGCCGCCGCGGCCGCTGCCGATGAAAATCTCGGTCGAGCGGCTGGCTTCCTGAATCACGATGGGATGCCGCGCACGATAGTCGCGCGGCAGGCTGCCGGTGTTGATTTCCGCTTCCTGGCTGGTGTGGGTGCACGCGCCGAGGGCGGCCGATGCCCCGACAAGGGCGGCCGCCAACCCTAACCGAGATCGGAGATTGGATACGCGCTTGGTCATCGATACTGTCCTTATCCAATCTCAGTCGGTGATGAAGCCATACTTGCTGCGGGAGCTGCGGGCGGCGTCAGTGCGCGCCGGTACGCCGTAAATGCGATTGATGTTGCCAAGCAGGACGGACTGCGGGTCGGACTGTTCGGCGAAGCCGTCGTCCGGCCGCGACAGATCCTTCTGCGCCACGGCGCGCACCACGTAAGGCGTCACCAGAACCATCAGTTCGCTTTGCCGGTTGACGTAGTCGCGGCTGCGGAAGAGGGCGCCGAGAACCGGCAATTGTCCGAGGCCCGGCAATCCGTTGATGGCCTGCTTGGTCTGTTCCTGGATCAGGCCGGCCATCGCCATGGAGCCGCCCGACGGAATTTCGAGGGTGGTCTCGGCGCGGCGGGTTTTGATCGACGGCACCGTCAGCGAGTTGGCCGAGCCAGCGCCCACAGCCTGGGTGATCGTGATCGAGTTATCGTTCGACAGCTCGGACACTTCCGTCATGACACGCAGGCTGATGCGGCCTTCAGTCATCACCACCGGCGTGAAGTTGAGCGAGATGCCGAACTTCTTGAAGCTGATCTGGGTCGTACAGACGTGGGTCACGGGATCGCAGGAATAACCGGCCGGAACCGGGAATTCGCCGCCCGCGACGAAGGTCGCGGATTCACCGGAGATCGCGGTCAGGTTCGGTTCGGCGAGCGTGCGAACCACGCCGGCGCTTTCCATCGCACGCAGCGTCGCCTGAACCGAGGGCACGCCGTTGGTGCTGCCGAACGCCCCGGTCAGGGCGTTGGTGCCGACCAGCGAGCGGCCGTAGGCCGTGAACGGGTTGCTGTTGTTGAAGTTCACCACGGCGGTGCCGTAGTTGAGGCTGGCGCTCAGGTCGACACCGAGCTGCTTGATGATATCGCGCTGAACTTCCGCGACCGTCACCTTGAGCATGACCTGGTCGCGGCCACGCACCGCGATGCTGTTGACGACCTTGTCGGGACCGCCGACGAGGCGGGACGCCAGATCGTTGGCCTGCTGCGCTTCGATCTGCGACGCCACCGAGCCGGTCAGGATGACGCCGTCGCCGAGACCTTCGACGCGGATATCGGCTTGCGGAATGGTCTGGCGGATCGCGGCGCGAATGCCGTTCAGGTCGCGGGTCACGGCGATGTCGTAGGCGGCGATCTGCTGGCCCGAGGAATCGAAGAACACGATGTTGGTCTGGCCGACCGCGGCGCCGATGATATAAGCGCGCTGGGCCGAACGAACGACGGCATTGGCGATCTTGGGATCGGCGACCAGCACATCCTTGATGTCGCGCGGCAGGTCGATGACGAGGGACTTGCCGATGCCGAGCGCGAGGGATCGCGCGTTCATCTGGCCGGATGATGCGACAGCCGGGGTCACCTTGTAGTCGCTGGCGATCACCGGCGTCAGGCAGGGATTAAGGGTCAGCGCGGACACTGCCGCAAAAGACAGGGCGCGGATCATGGCTGTCCGCACCGGGGTCTGATGTCCCGCTCGCTTCATTTCACGCCTCCTGCGATAGAGCGCGTGAGGGTGACCACGATCTGCTGTTTGTCGGGGTGGCGGTCCGAGAAATATGCGGTGGCACTGTCAGTGCCGATCAACCCGGCCGGGGCGCCTATCGGGGCGATATACATACGCTTCACTTTCCACATCACGCCGCGACGCACCCGTCGCTGTGATTGGATTTGACCAGTTATTCGTCAAAGCATGGTTAATGAGGCGTATCTAAATCGCGTTAATGAGACCTTTCCACGCGATCAGTGGATCGCGAAGCGTGCAAGGTCGACGGCTTTCACCCAGTCGGTCTCAGGGTAGATCATGAGCGCGCCGATGGCGAGCGCGATGCCGTAAGGAATCCCGCTCTCCTTGTCGTGGAGGCGCAGCAGCCATTTCTGCGAGACGAGCACATAGGGCAGGGGCCAGCGCCGGAACTGCAGCATCAGGAGCGTGAGCACGCCGCCGAACACCGAAGCGAACACCAGATAGCCGAGAAGATGGGAGAAGCCGAACCACAGCGCCGCCGCGGCCGCGACCTTGGCATCGCCGCCGCCGATCCAGCCGAAGGCGAAACACGCAAACGCCACCACAAGGACGGTGAGGCCCGCTGCGATGTGCCAGGCGAACTCCTGAAAGCCCATGCCGCTGAATGCTGCCAGCAGGGCGAACCCGGCGACCAGCAGGATCGAGACCCGGTTGGAGATCGTCATGGTGAAAAGATCGCTCGCCGCCGCGAAGGCCATCAGGGCCGGGAACAGGAACAGGCGGGCGATGTCGAGAAGCATGGAATGGCCAGTCGATATGTCCGAAACGGACGATGGCCGAATCTAGCGGCCAGAGGTGAACAATCGTGAAACGGCGAGGTCACCAGATGCTGGCGATGCGAATGGCAAGCATCACGCAGGCAAGGCCGAGCGCCGCGCAAACAATGCGGACGGCTTCATTGTGGATCAGCTCCCGTTGCGGCCGCGCTACGCCCGCGACCTGTGGAAGGTCACGTTTCATGGGGCGCTGTCGCGAGGTGTCGGTCATGCCGGGCCGTTCAAAGTTGGAAACAGAAGAAGGCTTCGGTTGCCCGAAGCCTTCTTATTAAGCGCACAAGCGGCGATGCTTACGGGGTCGGCTTGAGCGTGTTGTCGATCGAAGTGAACTTGCTGCTGAGAGTGGTGCCGAGGCCGTTGACGGCGGCAATGATTGCCAGCGCAATGCCGGCAGCGATCAGCGCGTATTCAATTGCGGTGGCGCCGGATTCGTCCTTGACGAAACGAGCAACGAGGTTGGTCATTGGTAACTCCTGAGTACACGTGGCTGTCGAACTGTGTTTGGCCTTGCGGCGTCGATGCACCGTGACCATGGCGGTAATCTAGGAGCGATCAATTTCAGCGCAGTTAATTCGATTGATGAAACATCGGTACATCGGCGACTTCTTGCGCACGGTAAATGTGCCGTTAAGGGCAGGCCGCCTTTTTCGGAAGCGTGACGCTCTATAACTCAAGGCTGCCAACATCCGATGTGGCGCGGCCGACGGTGCTTCAACACGCTTCGGATGCATCGGTTCATAAGTCTGCGCAGGGAGCGGTGCGCAGCCTGCCTATCGCGAAACAGGTTGCAGCAGCAGTCCTCGCTGAAGATCGGCGGCATGTTCGGGCGGACGATTCTCAAGATCGTTCCGGTTCCGATGATTGCGTTAGCGCCGTCATTCCCGGTTCTCCCTATGATGAGGAACCTGCGCTCGGGGCAAGGTGTGCCGGCGTAAGAAAAAGCCGGTTACCGGTCTCTGCTACCGGTTCCAAGGCGGCAGGCGGTGCGGGAACATCCGCACCGTTTGCAGTTCATTCATCAATTAACGTCAGATTTGCCATGTCGGAATCCTGCTGCCGCGTGTTGGGCGGCAGGTGCACCGGCGATGTGGCGTGTAGAGAGTAAAGCGTATGAACACCGCGCGTATTGTCGTTTTAGCCATTGCTGTTTGCGCCGGTGGTGTTGCCGCCTATCTGGCGAGCAGCAGCGAGCCCAAGCAGGCCGCTCTTCCGGCCGCCGCTCCGCAGATGGAAACGACCGACGTTCTGGTCGCCAAATCGGACATCGCGCTCGGGCAGATCGTGAAACCCGAGGATATGCAGTGGCAGGCATGGCCGGCCGCAACCGCGAGCTCGAGCTTCATTCGCCGCAAGGATCGCGCCGATGCCGTTACCCAGCTAACAGGCTCCATTGCCCGCTCGCCGCTGCTTGCCGGCGAACCGGTGCGCGACACCAAGCTGGTCAAGGGGAATGGTTCCGGCTTCATGGCCGCGATCCTGCCGACCGGGATGCGCGCCATTTCCACCGAAATTTCCCCTGAAACCGGAGCAGGCGGGTTCATCCTGCCCAACGACCGGGTCGATGTGCTGCTGTCGCGCCGTCAGAAGAATCCGGATTCCAATGGCGGTTCCGGCCAGGATACCGTCAGTTCCGAAACCATTCTGAGCGATATCCGCGTTCTGGCGATCGACCAGACTGTCGCGGAAAAGGACGGGCAGAAGGTGGTGGTCGGCAAAACCGCGACGCTGGAATTGAAGCCGAAGCAGGCGGAAAATCTCGCCCGTGCCCGTCAGAGCGGAACGCTGTCCCTGGCGCTGCGCAGTCTCGCCGATGCCAACGGTGCGAAGAAAACGACGGACGAGACCGACGAGAAAATCGTCACGATCTATCGCGGCGCGGACCGCGACACCTACAATTGCCAGGCCGATTGTCAGCGGCGCTCGGGCGGGGGCGGTTGATTCCGCCCGATTTGGGTTAACATCCGGTTAATTGCGGCGGGCATCTTGTCCGGACTGGCCGCAAGCTTTCAACAATCAATCTCGGTTAGCTTCAGTGGTAGCTATTTGACGCTGCTGCTTGAGGATAACACGATGCCTGCGCCCGCTCTCCCGACGATGCTCGCCTCGAAGGCAATTCGTCGATTCCGTGGAGACCGCAAAGGGTCGGCTGCCGTCCAGTTTGCGTTCATCGCGCCGCTGTTCTTCGCTTTGATGTTTGCCATCATCGAATCGTCGATGGTGTTTTTCGCCGGCCAGATTTTGGAAACCGGTACGGCTGATTCTGCGCGACTGTTCATGACGCACCAGGCGCAGGATTCGAAAATGACCCAGGCCGATTTCAAAAAGAATCTCTGCGATCGCGTGACGGTGCTCTTCAGTTGCGACAAGCTTTATGTCGACGTGAAAACTTATGCGCCGAACACGGCAGTTGACATCAAGAGTCCGATCGTCGGCGGAAAGTTCGTCAATGACTTCTCCTACGATAGTTCGAAGGGCGGCGATACCGTTGTCGTCCGCGCGTTCTATCAGTGGCCGCTGTTCGTCACCGGCCTCGGGTTCGACATTGCCGACATCGACCGCGGCATGACCAACAGCAAGAAGCTTCTGGCGGCAACCGCCGCGTTTCGGGTCGAGCCTGATTGATGAGCATGACAATGATGCGTGGCGCTTACCTGATCGATAGAATAACGCGTTTCGTTCGCGACGCGCGTGGCATGGCTGCCGTGGAATTCGCCATCATCGTCCCGATGATGCTGACGATCTTTTTCGGCACCATCGAGGTGTCGAATGGCGTGGCGGCTGACCGCAAGGTGACGCTTGCGTCGCGGACGCTGTCAGATCTCGTTTCGCAGGGCACCAAGGTGTCCAACACGGATCTCGATAATTTTTTCAAGATGAGCGTGGCGATCATGACACCCTATGGCGCGGCGCCGCTGCAACAGCGCGTCTCGGCGATCGATATCGACGATAAGGGCGTCGCCAAGGTGGCTTGGAGCCGGGCGAATGGGACTGGCATCGCGGCGTTGGACAAGGACAAGGTCGTGTCCGTGCCGGAGGGCCTGATCGCCAACAACACCCAACTGATCCTGGCCGAGGTATTCTACAAGTACACACCGGCCGTCGGATATTTCATGAAGGACGGCGTCATGCTGTCGGACGTGTGCTACACGCGCCCCCGTCAGTCGGCGAAGGTAGATCCGCCGCCGGCATAGTTTCAGAAGCTAGGTGCGGTGTGCACCCGGCTACGCACCCCCGGCATCTGCTTCGTGAATTTATTCCGGGCGAACATCAAACGAAAAAGGCCGCGCGAAACGCGCGGCCTTTCGATTCTTCAAGTGGATCGGATGTCGCGGCCCGTGCCGTGACGACCCCGATCAACCAGCGGCGCGAAGATTGTCGGCCGACGACTTGCCCGAACGGCGATCGGCCACGATTTCGTAGCTGACCTTCTGGCCTTCGCGCAGGGTTCCGAGACCGGCGCGCTCAACAGCGCTGATGTGCACGAACACATCGTTGCCGCCGTCGTCCGGCTGAATGAAACCGTAACCCTTGGTGGCGTTAAACCACTTCACTGTTCCCATGCTCACAGGGGGTAGTCCTTCTCAAGATAGATATAGTAGTAACCCGCAATCACGCGGGCTGGTGAGATCGAAATTTGGAAGAGGTCCGTCACCGTCTAAACCGGCTGTACCGGTGGCTAGCTAATGTCGTCCGGCCGAAGATCGATGTGTTCATATTATGCGAAAGTAGGGCCCGAAACAATCCTGACCTGCGGAATTTTCAGGGCTCGGCCGCGCGTCGCAAAAATGTCGAAATGTTTGGAGCTTTCCCGCCGGGGCGTGGGAGACCGCAGGGCTGACGCGATGCGGTCTTCCGGGTCTTATCGCCGGCGAAACTGACCGCGCGGCGGTGCGCCCCGCGGCGCCATTCCGCTCGGGCGTTCGTCCTTGTGGCGGAAAATCAGGCGGCCCTTTTCGAGGTCGTAGGGTGACATCTCGATCGTCACCCGGTCGCCGGCCAGCGTCTTGATGCGGTTCTTCTTCATCTTGCCCGCCGTGTACGCAACGATTTCGTGCCCGGCGTCGAGTTGCACGCGGTAGCGTGCGTCGGGAAGGATTTCAGTGACCAGTCCCTCGAACTGGATCAGCTCTTCTTTAGCCATAAAGGTCTCCGGCTCGTCTGGTATTAGCGTTGCGGACGCTGATTGCGATTGGGTTGCGATGCTGGCTGTGCAGGCCGGCTCTCGCGATGCAGGAAAGCGACGCCCTGTATACCGTCTCCTTTGCCGCCGTGCGACTGCCGAGTTGGCTCGTGACGGTGTTCCTGGCGATTATTCTCATGCCGGGCGCCCTGCTGGGACCCACCACTGCCGGGGCGCCGGCGGCGCCGCGGACCCTGCGATCCGGGAGCTGCATCGTGCGACCGATGGCCATGGCTCTGCGGCCCTGACCGCTGCTGGCGGTGTTGCGCCGGGGCAGCTGCTGCCGCCGGGCGCTGATGTCCCGGGGCGCGGCGGTCTTCCTTCGGAAGGGTCACACGGATCAGCTTTTCGATATCGCGGAGGTAGGCGTTTTCCTCTCCAGCCACCAGCGAGATCGCGGTGCCGTCGGCACCGGCGCGCGCGGTGCGGCCGATACGATGGACGTAGGTTTCGGGAATGTTTGGCAGGTCGAAATTGACGACGTGGGTGATGCCGTCGACATCGATGCCGCGGGCGGCAATGTCGGTTGCGACCAGGGTGCGGATTTCACCGGTGCGGAATGCCGCAAGCACGCGCTCGCGGTGGTTCTGCGACTTGTTGCCGTGGATTGCTTCGGCAGGAATGCCGGCTTTCGCCAGGCCTTTCACGACCTTGTCGGCGCCGTGCTTGGTGCGGGTGAAAACCAGCGCCCGGTTGACCGGCTCGGACTTCAGCAATTGCGCCAAAATGGCGGGCTTGGCGGAATGGTCGACCTGGATGATGCGCTGGGTGATGCGCTCGACCGTCGAGGCCACCGGTGTCACCGCGACGCGGGCCGGTTCGCGCAGCATATGTTCGGCGAGATCGGCGATGTCCTTCGGCATGGTGGCCGAGAAGAACAGCGTCTGCCGCTTGATCGGCAGCTTGGCGACGATTTTGCGGATGTCGTTGATGAAGCCCATGTCGAGCATGCGGTCGGCTTCATCGAGGACGAGGAATTCGACCTGGTTGAGCTTCAGCGCATTGCCCTGAACCATGTCGAGCAAGCGGCCCGGAGTGGCGACCATCACTTCGACGCCCTGCATCACCGAGCGGACCTGACGGCCCATCGGGACGCCGCCGATCGCCAGCGCCGAAGACAGGCGCAGGTGGCGGCCATAGGCATTGAAGCTCTCGAGAATCTGGCCGGAGAGTTCGCGGGTTGGGCTCAGCACCAGCACGCGGCAGGTCTTGGGCTGCAGCTTGATGCGGTTTTCCAGAAGACGGTGGAGGATCGGCAGCGCGAACGATGCGGTCTTGCCGGTGCCGGTCTGGGCGATGCCGATGACATCGCGGCCGGTGATGGCGATCGGGATGGTCTGGGCCTGAATGGGGGTGGGCGTGTGGTAATTTTCTTCCTTGAGTGCACGCGCGATGGGTTCGGCAAGGCCGAAATCCTGAAAGGAGGTCAAAGGTAATCTTTCTATGAGTCGAGGAGCGCGCCCGACATCATGTCAGGTGCGGCCGGGTGTCGGAGACACCCGCGTGTCTGGGGCGTCGGTTTCGGTTAGCTGAAGGGGCAAGCCAGAAACCGGTCAATCGGGATCAGAACACGCGGCTCGCAAGGACCTGATGATTCTCAAGGTCGTGCCGCTCATATGGAACAGGAACGCGGCGCTTTCAAGTCAATCGCGTCCCGACGGCTGCCGATGGGCCGTTTGGCTAACGGTTTCGGCTGCTGGCCTATCGTCTTTCAGCCCGGTGCCGTTAATTTAACCAGATCCGCGAACGTGGCAAAAAATTATGCAGATTGCTTCTTCGTCAGTCAGTGAAACTGCCTGCAACGCAAGCAGCCCCTGAACGAAGATTTGGCTGAAACTTGATTTTTATAAGCAATATCAAATAATTATAGGTGCCACCAGCGGTGGCATAGTTCTTGCGATTCCCTTAACGCAGCCGGCCGGTCGGCCGTCTCACAGCGTTTCACGTCTGCGTCAGGGAGATGACATCGCATGAATATCCATTTCAGCCCGTCCGTGGCCGCGCCACTGAGCCGACGCAAATGGCTTGCCGCGACTGCCGGACTTTTTTTAAGCCTCACCACACTCAGCGGCGCGAAGGCGGCCGACGACACCATCAAGGTCGGCGTCCTCCATTCGTTGTCCGGAACCATGGCCATCAGCGAAACCACGCTGAAGGACACGATCCTGTTTTTGATCGATGAGCAGAACAAGAAGGGCGGCGTTCTCGGCAAGAAGCTCGAGGCGGTCGTGGTCGATCCAGCCTCGAACTGGCCGCTGTTCGCGGAGAAGGCCCGCGAACTGATCACCAAGGACAAGGTCTCGGTGGTGTTCGGCTGCTGGACCTCGGTGTCGCGCAAGTCCGTGCTGCCGGTGTTCAAGGAACTGGATTCGATCCTGTTCTACCCGGTGCAATACGAGGGTGAAGAGAGCGAGCGCAACGTGTTCTACACCGGCGCCGCGCCGAACCAGCAGGCGATCCCTGCCGTCGATTACCTGATGAAGGAAGAGAAGGTGCAGCGCTGGGTGCTGGCCGGCACCGACTACGTCTATCCGCGCACCACCAACAAGATCCTCGAAGCCTACCTGAAGTCGAAAGGCGTCAAGCCAGAAGACATCATGATCAACTACACACCGTTCGGTCACTCCGACTGGCAGACGATCGTCGCCGACATCAAGAAGTTCGGCTCGGCCGGCAAGAAGACCGCGGTGGTCTCGACCATCAACGGCGATGCCAACGTGCCGTTCTACAAGGAGCTCGGCAACCAGGGCGTCAAGGCCACCGACATTCCGGTGGTGGCGTTCTCGGTCGGTGAAGAAGAACTCGCCGGCATCGATACCAAGCCGCTGGTCGGTCATCTCGCCGCCTGGAACTACTTCGAGTCGATCAACACTCCTGAAAACAAGGAGTTCATCAAGAAGTGGCAGGCCTACACCAAAAACCCGAAGCGCGTCACCAACGATCCGATGGAGGCGCACGTGATCGGCTTCAACATGTGGGTGAAGGCGGTCGAGAAGGCGAAGTCGGTCGATGCTGACAAGGTGATCGACGCGCTTCCCGGTATCGAAGCGGCCAACCTGACTGGCGGCGTGTCGAAGATGCTGCCGAACCACCACATCACCAAGCCGGTGTTCATCGGCGAAATCAAGAACGACGGCCAGTTCGACGTGGTGTGGAAGACCCCTGGTCTTGTCGCCGGCGACGCATGGTCGAAAGAGCTCGAGGGCTCGAAGGACCTGATCGGCGATTGGGTCGACAAGAAGTGCGGCAACTTCAACGTCAAGACCAACAAGTGCGGCGGGCAGGGATCTTGATCCGCTCCTGACCTGCATTCGAACCACGGAAGGCGGCGGCAGTCGCCGCCTTCCTCTCACCTCTGCCGGGGTTGTCCAGTGTTCGCTGATCTTTCCAGACGCTTCTGCGTCATCGTCCTTGCTGTTCTTGTGGTGGCCGGTTCGGCTTGGCCCGCGCTGGCTGGACCGTTCGAGGACGCCGTCGCGAAATTCGCCAACGGGTCCTTCGCCGACACGGGCGAGGCGATCAGTGCGCTCGTCACCAGCGACAATCCGCTCGCTTTCCCGATCGTCGATGCCTTGCAGCGCGGGCGATTGATGGCCGATCCCGCCAGCAAGCTGGTGTTCTTCACGGACGCCGGGGGCAAGGTCATCAACGCTGCGACGGGTGAAACCATCGCTGCCGTGCCCACCGGGGCCAGCGCGGTGCGCGTCAACAATCGCCTGCGCCGCGCTGTCGAGGAGGCGCTCGGCAATCTGACGCTGTCGTCTCCGGATCCCGCAAAGCGCGTGCTGGCGGCGCAGACCGTGTTCAAGACCCACGACGACGCATCGCTGCCAGCCATCGAGACGGCCCTTGCCAAGGAAATCAATCCCGCCGCGAAACGCGCGCTGACCGAGGCGCGCGCGGCGATCGTCCTGTTCAAGCCCGATACCAGCGAGGCCGCAAAAATCGATGCGGTCGCGATGATCCGCGCCCGCGGCGATCAGGAAGCGCTGGCGATGCTGTCGAACCTTCCCGCCGGCGCAACGCCGGCGGTGGCGCGCGCCGCATCGAACGCGGTCAGTGCGATCCAGAGTACGCTGGCGATCTGGGCGACGGCGCAAAACGCATGGTACGGCCTGTCGCTTGGTTCGGTGCTGTTGCTCGCCGCCATCGGCCTTGCCATCACCTTCGGCGTGATGGGTGTCATCAACATGGCGCACGGCGAAATGGTGATGATCGGCGCTTATGTGACGTTCGTGGTGCAGGAAATGATCCGCACCGCGTATCCGGTGTTGTTCGATTATTCGCTGCTGATTGCGGTGCCGCTGGCATTTCTGGTGGCGGGCGTGATCGGCGTCGTCATTGAGCGCACCATTATCCGCTTTCTCTACGGCCGCCCGCTCGAAACACTGCTGGCGACCTGGGGCCTGTCGCTGGTGCTGCAGCAGGCCGTGCGCACCATGTTCGGCCCGACCAACCGCGAGGTCGGTAATCCGTCATGGATGAGCGGCGCATTCGAAATCGGTCAATTGACGATCACTTATAACCGTCTCTGGATCGTGGTGTTCACGCTGGCGGTGTTCGCGATCCTGCTCGCGATGCTGCGCTACACCAGCCTCGGTCTTGAGATGCGCGCCGTGACGCAGAACCGGCGCATGGCAGCGTCGATGGGCATCGCCACATCCCGCGTCGATGCGGTGACTTTCGGCCTCGGCTCAGGGATCGCCGGCATCGCTGGGGTGGCGCTGTCGCAGATCGATAACGTTAGTCCGAACCTTGGCCAGAGCTACATCATCGACAGCTTCATGGTGGTGGTGTTCGGTGGGGTCGGCAATTTGTGGGGGACGCTGGTCGGCGCGCTGACGCTCGGCATGGCCAACAAGTTTCTTGAGCCGGTGGCCGGCGCGGTGCTCGGCAAGATCGCCATTCTGGTGCTGATCATCCTGTTCATCCAGAAGCGTCCGCGCGGTCTGTTCGCCCTCAAGGGCAGATCGGTGGAAGCATGATGCCGCATCTGCTGACCCGCTCGCTCGATCGCAGCGCGACGATCTTCATTCTGATTGTCGCCGCCATCGGCATCGTGCTGCCGCTCTCGAATCTGCTGCTGCCGGAATCATCGCCGCTGCAGGTGCCGACCTATCTGATCTCGCTGTTCGGCAAATATCTCTGCTACGCCATCCTCGCGCTGTCGATCGACCTGATCTGGGGCTATTGCGGGATTCTCTCGCTCGGGCACGGCGCGTTCTTCGCCCTCGGCGGTTACGCCATGGGCATGTACCTGATGCGGCAGATCGGCAGCCGCGGGGTCTACGGCAATCCGCTGTTGCCGGACTTCATGGTGTTCCTGAACTACAAGGCGTTGCCGTGGTACTGGCAGGGCTTCGACATGTTCTGGTTCGCCGCGCTGATGGTGCTGGTGGTGCCGGGACTGTTGGCGTTTGGCTTTGGCTGGCTGGCGTTCCGTTCGCGCGTCACTGGCGTCTACCTGTCGATCATCACCCAGGCGATGACCTATGCGCTGTTGCTGGCGTTCTTCCGCAACGATTTCGGCTTCGGCGGCAACAACGGACTGACCGACTTCAAGGACATTCTCGGCTTCAACGTGCAGGCGCAGGGCACGCGCGCCGCATTGTTCGCGCTGTCCTGCCTCGCGCTGGTGCTGTCGTTCCTGATCTGCCGCGCCGTGGTGACGTCGAAGCTCGGCAAGGTCCTGATCGCGGTGCGTGACGCGGAATCGCGGACGCGCTTTCTCGGCTACCGCGTCGAATCCTACAAGCTGTTCGTGTTCACGCTGTCGGCCTGCATGGCGGGCGTCGCCGGTGCGCTGTACGTGCCGCAGGTGGGCATCATCAATCCCGGCGAGTTCGCGCCGGGCAATTCGATCGAGGCGGTGATCTGGGTTGCAGTCGGCGGACGCGGCACGTTGATCGGCGCGGCGCTGGGTGCTGTCGTCGTCAACTACGCCAAGACGGTGTTCACCTCGGGCGCGCTCGCGCCGTACTGGCTTTTCATGCTCGGTGCGTTGTTCATCCTGGTGACGCTGCTGTTGCCGAAGGGCATCGTCGGCACTGTCCGCGACTGGTGGGATGCGCGGCGTCAAAAGACTCTGGCTGCGGCTGACGAAAGTGCGGCCGCCGAAGACGGCGTCGCCCAACCTCACATGGCGGAGTGATGCGATGAACGTCATGGACACCCGCGCGACCTCGGCCTTGCTCTATCTCGACGGCGTGCACGTCTCGTTCGACGGCTTCCACGCCATCAACAATCTGTCGCTGATCATTGCGCCCGGCGAGATGCGCGCCATCATCGGCCCCAACGGCGCCGGCAAGACCACGATGATGGACATCATCACCGGCAAGACGAAGCCGGACGAGGGCGATGTGCTGTTCGACGGCACGGTCGATCTGACCCGGCTCGATGAAACCGAAATCGCCGAACTGGGCATCGGCCGCAAGTTCCAGAAGCCGACCGTGTTCGAGAGCCAAACCGTCGAGGACAATCTGCAGTTGGCGCTGAAGAGCGATCATCGCGTGCGCAAGACGCTGTTCTGGCGCGAAACGCCGGGTGAGCGCGAGCGGATCGACCGCGTGCTGGAAACCATTCGCCTCACCGGCGCGCGGGATCGCCTCGCCGGCAACCTGTCGCACGGCCAGAAGCAATGGCTGGAGATCGGGATGCTGCTGGCGCAGGACCCCAAGCTGTTGCTGGTGGACGAGCCGGTGGCAGGCATGACCGATGTCGAAACTCACCAGACCGCCGAACTTCTGAATGAGATCAACCGCGACAAGACCGTCGTGGTGGTCGAGCACGACATGACCTTCGTGCGCGAACTCGGCGTGCGGGTGACGTGCCTGCACGAGGGCTCGGTGCTGGCGGAAGGCTCGATTGATCAGGTGTCGGAGAGCGAGCGGGTCATCGAAGTGTATCTGGGACGCTGAACCATGCTCAAGGTCGATAACATCAGCCTTTACTACGGCGCGGCGCAGGCGCTGCGCGGCGTGTCGCTCACGGCAGAGCCCGGCAAGGTGACCTGTGTGCTGGGGCGCAACGGCGTCGGCAAGACCAGTCTTCTTCGCGCGATGGTCGGGCAGTATCCGATCGCGGGTGGTGCGATCACCTTCGACGGGGTGGATATTTCCAGCCTCAAACCCTACGAGCGGGCGCGCCGCGGCATGTCGTTCGTGCCGCAGGGCCGGGAAATCTTCCCGCTGCTGACGGTGGAACAAAATCTCAAGACTGGTTATGCGCCGCTGAAGCGTGATCAGCGCAATATTCCCGACGATGTGTTCTCGCTGTTCCCGGTGCTGCAATCGATGCTCGGGCGGCGCGGCGGCGACCTCTCGGGCGGTCAGCAACAGCAGCTGGCGATCGGCCGGGCGCTGGTGATGCGGCCGAAGGTGCTGCTGCTCGACGAGCCGACCGAAGGCATCCAGCCGTCGATCATCAAGGACATCGGCCGCGCCATCGCCTATTTGCGCAGTCTCGGCACCATCGCCATCGTTCTGGTCGAACAATATCTCGACTTCGCCTGCGAGCTCGGCGACAATTTCGCGGTGATGGATCGCGGCGCGGTGAAGTTCACCTGCGATCGCAGCAACCTCGACCCCGGCGAAATCAGCCGGGCGATGGCTCTCTGAACGGGCCGATGCTGGCGGACGGCCGGGAAGGGCGGGGATGGATGGCGGGCGAAACTGCGGCGTCGATGTCGGGCGTGTTCGCGGCCAATCGCGCCGTGGGTGCGGTCGCGCTCGATGTTCATGTTCAGGACGGAATGACGCGACGCCGTGAATTGCACGAAGCCGGTTCGCTGCGCGTGCGGTTTCCCTCGCCGGAGCAAGGCGGTTTGTCGGCGGTGTTCGTCAACACGGCGGGCGGCGTTGCGGGCGGGGATCGTTTCGATATTGATATTGTTGCGCGTGAGCGGGCGCGGCTGACGGTGACGACGGCAGCGGCGGAGAAAATTTACCGCTCGCACGGCCCCGAGGCGCGGCTCGACATCCGGCTGCGTGCGGAGGCAGGCTCTTATCTCGCATGGCTGCCGCAGGAAACCATCCTGTTTGACCGCGCGCAGGTATCGCGCAGCTTCGAGATCGATCTGGATGCGACGGCGTCGCTACTGCTGTGCGAAATCGTCGTGTTCGGGCGCACGGCGATGAACGAAACGATGACCGAGGGCCGCTTTATCGACCGCTGGCGCGTTCGTCGCGATGGCAAGCCGATCTATGCCGAGACGGTTCGGCTCGATGGTGACATCGGCGCGAAGCTGGCACGGTCGGCCGTGGCGGGTGGCGGCGTCGCCATCGGCACCGCGTTGATCGCGCCGGGCGATGAGGCGCTGGTCGAACGCATCCGCGAGGCGGCGGATTCGTTCGGAGGGGAAGTCGGCGTCTCGGGGTGGAACGGCTTTGCCATGGCGCGGTTCTGCGCACAGGATGCCGCGCGGCTGCGCACCGATATGATCAAGGTCTTCCAGCGCGTGGACCCTGCTGCATTGCCACGCATCTGGCTCAACTGATGTTTCATTCAATCAGGCTCAACGCATGAATCTTTCTCCCCGCGAAAAGGACAAGCTTCTGATCTCGATGGCGGCCATCGTCGCGCAGCGGCGGCTGGAGCGCGGCGTCAAGCTCAACCACCCGGAAGCCATCGCGATCATCTCGGACTTCATTCTCGAAGGCGCGCGCGACGGGCGCACGGTGGCCGAGTTGATGAAGGCGGGCGCTGAAGTTCTGACCCGCTCTCAGGTCATGGATGGAATCCCGGAGATGATTCGCGACATTCAGGTCGAGGCGACGTTCCCTGACGGAACGAAGCTCGTGACCGTGCACGATCCCATTCGGTGAGGCGAAAATGATTCCCGGTGAACTCTTCATCAAGGATGGCGAGATCGAACTCAACGCCAAACGCAAGACTGTCACGCTCACCGTCGCCAATACGGGCGATCGGCCGATTCAGGTCGGCTCGCATTATCATTTCTTCGAAACCAATCCGGCGCTGAAGTTCGACCGCAAGAAAGCACGCGGGATGCGGCTCAACATCGCGGCGGGGACGGCGGTGCGATTTGAACCGGGGCAAACGCGCGAGGTCACGCTGGTGGCGTTGGCAGGAAAGCGGACAGTTTACGGATTTCGCGGCGACGTAATGGGGAAGCTGTGACCGTAACCATGAAATTCAGTGAACGAGGCGCAATATGAGGCAAACCTATTCGGGCGGATGCCAGTGCGGCAAGGTTCGTTACGAAGTCGCGGCTGACATCAACGAAGTGATTTCCTGTAACTGCTCCCGCTGCGGCCGGCTGGGGACATTGCTGACATTTGTTCCGACGCAGGATTTCAAGTTGCTCTCGGGCGACGACGCGTTGACCGACTATCTCTTCAACAAGCACCTCATTCGCCATCGCTTCTGCGCCACATGCGGTGTGGAATCCTTCGCGTCCGGAAAGTCGCCGGATGGCAAGGACATGGTCGCCGTTAATATCCGCTGTCTTGACGGCGTCGATCCGGACACGTTTTCGGTCCAAAAATTCGATGGCAAATCCTATTGAAGGCGCGGTTCATGGCCACCACAATCAAGCGTTCTGTCTATGCCGACATGTTCGGCCCGACCACAGGCGACCGCGTGCGCCTCGCCGATACCGATCTCATTATTGAAGTCGAGAAGGATTTCACGGTTTACGGCGAGGAGGTGAAGTTCGGCGGCGGCAAGGTCATCCGCGACGGCATGGGTCAGTCGCAGATCACCAACAAACAGGGCGCGGCCGATACCGTCATCACCAATGCGCTGGTGGTTGATCACTGGGGTATCGTCAAGGCCGACGTCGCCATCAAGGACGGGCATATCGCCGCCATCGGCAAGGCCGGCAACCCGGACATCCAGCCCGGCGTCACCATCGTGATCGGCCCCGGCACGGATATCATCGCCGGTGAGGGCAAGATCCTCACCGCCGGCGGTTTCGATGCCCACATCCATTTCATCTGCCCGCAGCAGATCGAGCACGCGCTGATGTCCGGCGTCACCTCGATGCTCGGCGGCGGCACCGGGCCGTCGCACGGCACCTTCGCCACCACCTGCACGCCGGGGCCGTGGCACATCGCGCGCATGATCCAGTCGTTTGATGCGTTTCCGGTCAATCTCGGCATTTCCGGCAAGGGCAACGCGTCGCGCCCGGCAGCATTGGTCGAGATGGTCAAGGCCGGCGCCTGCGCGCTCAAGCTGCACGAGGATTGGGGCACCACGCCGGCCGCGATCGATACCTGTCTCAGCGTGGCCGATGATCACGACATTCAGGTGATGATCCATACCGACACGCTGAACGAGTCGGGATTTGTGGAAGACACCATCAAGGCGTTCAAGGGGCGCACCATTCACGCTTTCCACACCGAAGGTGCGGGTGGAGGTCACGCCCCGGACATTATCAAGGTCGCGGGGCTGAAGAACGTGCTGCCGTCGTCGACCAATCCGACGCGGCCGTTCACACGCAACACCATCGACGAGCATCTCGATATGCTGATGGTGTGTCACCATCTCGATCCGTCGATTGCCGAAGATCTTGCGTTCGCCGAGAGCCGGATCCGCAAGGAGACCATCGCGGCAGAAGATATCCTTCACGATATCGGTGCGCTGTCGATGATTTCGTCGGATTCGCAGGCGATGGGTCGGCTCGGTGAGGTCATCATTCGCACCTGGCAGACCGCCGACAAGATGAAGAAGCAGCGCGGCTCGTTGCCGGAAGACAGGGGCAAGGATAACGATAATTTCCGCGTCAAACGCTACATCGCCAAGTACACCATCAATCCGGCGATCGCCCATGGCGTATCGAAGCTGATCGGCTCGATCGAAAAGGGAAAAATGGCGGATCTCGTGCTGTGGTCACCGGCGTTTTTCGGTGTGAAGCCGGATTGCATCATCAAGGGCGGGAGCATCGTGGCGGCGCCGATGGGCGATCCGAACGCCTCGATCCCGACGCCACAGCCAGTGCATTATCAGCCGATGTTTGGCGCGTTCGGCCGTGCGCTGACGGCGTCGTCGGTGGTGTTTTCCTCCAAGGCCGCGGTCGCTTCGGGACTGGCGAAAAAACTCGGTATCCAGAAGGCGCTGTATCCTGTTTCAAACACGCGCGGCCGTATTTCGAAGAAGAGCATGATCCATAATGGAGAGACGCCGAACATCGAGGTCGATGCCGAAACCTACGAAGTTCGCGCCGATGGCGAATTGCTGACCTGCGCGCCGGCGGAGGTGCTGCCCATGGCGCAGCGCTATTTCATGTACTAGGGTCCCGGCACTTCAGGGAAACCAATGCCGGAGGAATTCATGATCTATGTCGTCGCCACGCTCACCGTGAAGCCCGAAGCCCGCGCCGAACTCATCGCCGCGGCGAAGGACTGCATCGCGGCCACCCGCAAGGAAGCCGGCAACATTGCGTACGACCTGCATGAGAGCGTGACTGATCCCGCCAAGCTGGTGTTCGTCGAGCAGTGGGAAAATGCCGAGGCGCTCGAGCCGCACCGCAAGGCCGAACACATGAAGACGTTCGGGCGCGTGGCGGTGAAGTGCATGGCCGCGCCGCCGAAAATCGAAGTCATCACGCCTGAAAAGGTCAACGTCCGGTGAGGCAAACCGCATGAGCGCAAGCCAGCCGCGCGCCACGAAGGTTATTCCGGCGGGGCACTGGACCGGTGTCACTGCCGATAGCGTCGTGCTCGATTTCGACGACCGTCACCGCCGCCGTATGGTGATGACGGGTACGCGCGGTCTGGCGTTTCTGCTTGATCTTGAGGAAGCGATTGCGTTGCGGGGTGGCGATGCGCTGTCGCTCGATGATGGGCGGGTGGTCGAGGTTGTCTCGGCGCCCGAGCCGTTGATTGAAATTCGTGGTACTGATCCGTCGCATCTGGTTCGGATCGCCTGGCATCTCGGTAACCGCCATCTGCCGACCCAGATTGTCGGCAAGGGTCTGCGGATTCGTCGCGACCACGTGATCGAGGAGATGGTGCGCGGGCTCGGAGCGCGCGTCATCGAGATCGAAGCGCCATTCGATCCGGAGGGTGGCGCCTATGCGGCAGGTCACGCCGTAGCGGGGCATGCGCCGCACGGTCACGATCATCACGGTCATGACCATCACGATCACGGCGATCATGGTCACCACCACGATCACGGGCACGCCCATGCTCATGACCACAAGACCTGAGCCCGACTTGGCATCGAAACTCGTAGTGGCGGACGAAGCCGCCGCCCTCTACCGGTTGATGACCTGGCTTTCGCCGGCATTTCCCGTCGGGGCTTTCTCCTATTCGAGCGGAATCGAATGGGCTGTCGAGGCCGGCGACATCAGGGATGTGGTGACGCTACAGGACTGGCTTGCGGCGATGCTCGACGGGCCGGGATTTTGCGATGGCGTTTTTCTCGCTCACGGTTATCGCGCGGCGGCGGCAGGTGACGCGACATCGCTGAACGACATCGCGGAACTTGCCGCGGCTTTTGTGCCGTCGCGGGAACGGCAACTCGAGACGACGGCGCAGGGACGCGCCTTTCTCGATATCGCGCGGGCAGCATGGCCGTGCGAGGCGCTCGATCTGCTGGCGACATGTCAATCGCCGGTGGTCTATCCGCTGGCGGTTGGCGTACTGGCGGCTGGCCACGGTGTTCCATTGGCATCGACACTGCATGGCTTTCTTCATGCGCTGACGTCGAACTGGATTTCGGCCGGCGTGCGGCTGGTGCCGCTGGGGCAGACCGACAGCCAGCGCGCGCTGGCCGCGCTGGAACCTGTCGTGGCTGCCACTGCCACGCGGGCGCTCGCGGCGACACTCGACGATCTCGGCAGCGCCACCTTCCGCGCAGATCTGGCGAGCATGCGCCACGAAACCCAATACACACGATTGTTCCGGTCATGAGTATTCACAGCCGGCGATACTTTGATTCAAATCGAATGAAAGGCTGACATGTCGCGCTTCAATGGCCCCCTTCGTGTTGGCATCGGCGGTCCCGTCGGATCAGGCAAGACCGCTCTGATGGATCTGTTGTGCAAGGCGATGCGAGAGCGCTACGATATCGCCGCCATCACCAACGATATCTACACCAAATGGGACGCGGAATTCCTGGTGCGGTCAGGATCGCTCACGCCGGATCGCATCGCCGGAGTTGAAACCGGCGGTTGTCCGCATACGGCGATCCGCGAAGACGCGTCGATGAACCTCGCCGCAGTGGCGGACATGCGCGCGAAATTTCCCGCCCTCGATCTCATCCTGATCGAATCCGGCGGCGATAATCTTGCCGCGACGTTCTCGCCGGAACTGGCTGATCTCACGATCTATGTCATCGATGTGGCCGCCGGTGACAAGATCCCGTCAAAGGGCGGGCCGGGCATCACGCGTTCCGATCTGCTGGTGATCAACAAGATCGACCTTGCCCCCCATGTCGGCGCCTCGCTCGAGAAGATGGATACCGACGTCCGGCGGATGCGCGGAGAGCGCCCTTTCGTTATGACCAATCTCAAGAAAAGCGACGGGCTGGACCGTATCGTCGGTTTCATCGAGACCAAAGGCGGCCTGACATCGGAACGCTAGTCAGGGTGCCGTCTAAGACCTTCGTCTAGTTCTCATTCGGCATGGCTATATCTCGCCGCCAATCGGAACGACACGCGCCCGGCCGGGTTAGGTCCCGATGAAGGATATATTTTCGAAATGGTCGAAAGATCGCAGCAGTTTGTTCCTGATCGTCATCCTGGTTGCATTTGTCGTCGTGGTCATGGCGTTGATGGCGGCCACGGCCCATTCGTTCGCCGCCCGGATGCCGGTGAGCGTTAACCATTCAGCCGCGGCTCGGTCGACGCTTCATCAGCGGCCGGTGTGTCGGGTTGCCTCGCCGGAGCGAGGCCGGAATTGGCGTGCATGCGGAACCAATTCGCTAGTCCGTCATTAGCTTCCTCTGGGTCCGGAACAGAGGAGGGATGGGTGGACCGGTTTCCCATGCTTGTGCATCGATGAGCTGTCGTTCAGTATCCGCATCCGCGCCACGCGCCCCTCGCAAATCCATTGCGTGCATGGGGCGTTATTTTCATCAATGTTCGATATTCGAGTCATAGCGTGCTTCGGGTCGGTTTTTTCATCGGATTGCTCGCGCTTATCGGGATCGCGGTTTCCGGTCTCGCCGCGTTCCGTGTTTATGAGCAGGACGTGTCCATCGATCGGACCGCCTTTGCGCGTGCAGTCGATACTCATGCTAGTCTGATCCAGGAGCGCCTCAGTCAGCGCGAACTCCTCGCGCGGGTCGCCGTGGGGGTTTTCCGTCCGTCGCAGGAATCGGCCGCGAATGCGCTGCAGCCGTTGCGATCCTCGATTTATGCATTTCGGACGGATTTCGTGGTCGCAGGCTGGATCGCCCGTCTGCCGCCGTCGGCATTTCCCGCTGCCGAAGCAGGACTGAGAAGTGCCGGATTTTCCAATCCGGTGCTGCGCAACTACGACGATACCCCGCTCAAGCCGATGTCCAACAACAATCCTGTCGACGTGCTGATGGATGTCGAGCCGCAGAATGTGGATACCAAGGGATTTCCCGGCCGCATCTTCGACACGCATCCGGTGATTGGCCCGATGCTGGCCGAAGCGATGAAGGAGCGCAAGCCAGTTGCGTCCGATCCGCTCGTCCTGCTGCATCCTGGCGGCCCTCTCGGAATCGCTCTTGCCGCGCCGGTCGCGAAGGAGGATGGCGATGTCATCGGCTTCATTACCATTTCGTATCGCGTCGCATCCCTCATGCTGCCGAACGACGATCTGTCGGTGTTCTCGGTGGCTCTGCAGGACCCTCGCGTCAGCGATAGCGAGCTGAAGGTTAATGGCGACGGAGAGGTGACGTCGGTATCGGCCAAGCCGGCCAGCGAAACCCCGCCATTATCGAGAAAGCTGTCGTTTGGCGGCCGCGACTGGACCCTGAACTACTATGCCCGGAAGGATTCTGCGACGCATGCGCGCGACCTTGCGATCATTGTCGCGATTGTCGGCCTGGCGTTGACCACTATCATGTGCGGGCTGTTTGGCTACGTGTCCTACAACAATGTGCGGCTCAGCCGCGAAATCCAGACCCGGATTGGTTTCGAGCGGCGGTTGACTGCGGTCATCGACGAGCTAAATCACCGGGTGAAGAACATTCTTGCGGTGATCCAGTCGATCGTAACCCGCACGTTGCGCCATGGTGTTGACGCCGATGTCGCGCGCGATCTCCTCATCGGCCGGATTCACGCGATGTCGAACGTCGTGACGCTGTTAAGTGAAAGCCAGTGGCAGGGCGTCAAGCTGAAAGGCTTGTTCGAGTCACGGGCTATTCCCAATGCCGAGCGGATCGTCGTCGAAGGGCCGGATATCACAGTCAGTGCCCGCGCCGCGCAAAGCCTGTCACTCCTCTTTTTCGAACTGGCCTCCCATTCGGACGAGGGGCTCTCTCTGGTCGGCAAGCATCCGCATATCCTCGCCCGGTGGACGGTCGCCGGCGAAGGCAACGATGCGGTTTTCGATTTTCGCTGGGAGGAGTTCAACACCAGCGCGGCCACTCGCCGTCCCGACGGGGAATTCGGCATCGTGCTACTCGACCGCGTCGCGCCCGAAGCGCTCGGCGGCACATCGAAGCGGTATTTCACCGATGTGAGCTATGTCTACGAACTCACTGCGCCGATGATCACGGTGGTCGACGAGAACGAAAAGGGTCGAACCGAGCGTCTGGCCGCTCCTCCGCGCAAGCGTTGAGTCCGTGTCGTCGTAGTAATCCGACCGGGAACGGATGCCCGCAGTGATGATTTCCCTATGACCGAAACTTCGTTGTATCAGAGAAACTCATCATGGGACGTTATCTGTTGTTGTGGCTGCTGGGTGTGCCGATCCCGATCCTGTTGCTGATCTGGGCCTTTGGCGGCTTGAACTAGACGAATTGAAACGATGACAAGGGCGGCCATCCAGCGTGGCCGCCCTTGCCCGTTGATGTCGTGGTTCGTTGAAGGGCGGCTTAGTTGCCGCTTCCGCCGATCACGGCGCGAACTGTCGTGTCCGGCCCGAAGTCTTCCGCGCCGTCGACATAGAGGAGGGCGCTCAATTTCGAGCGGGCGCGATTGACCCGGCTCTTGATCGTCCCCACTGCGCAGCCGCAGATCGCGGCGGCGTCTTCGTATGAAAAGCCCGACGCGCCGACAAGGATGAGTGCTTCACGCTGATCCTGCGGCAGCTTCTCGAGAGCCACGCGGAATTCTTCGAATTCGAGATGCGAATTCTGCGCCGGCTGCGACTTGAGCGTTTTGGAGTAGCTGCCATCGGCATCCTCCACCTCACGCCGCCGCTTCCTGTAATCAGACCGGAACAGGTTGCGCAGGATCGTGAACAACCACGCCGGCAGATTGGATCCCGGCTGGAAGGAGTCGATGTTGGCGAGCGCCCGCACCAAGGTTTCCTGAACCAGATCGTCGGCACGGTCGCTTTTCCCGCTCAGGGAAATTGCAAACGCACGCAGACTCGGCACAGCCGCGAGGATATCGTCGCGAAGAGAATCTGTGAGAGGCATTAGTCCCTCCCGTCATTTTTCGGAATTGCCCCGGGCGCTGCGGCTTCCGGCCCATCCAGTTGACGGATGAGCTCGGCAAAACGATCAGGCACGCCCTGCCTGACAACATCGTCGTACATGGCCCGCAGCTGATGGCCGATCCGGGACTGAATTTCTGCATTCAGACCGCCTTGCTTGCCTGTTCCGGCAGGTTTGGAGGTCGGAGGCTTTGAGTCTGTCATGATCCGATCCGTGCTTTCCCCAAGAGCTAAATTACGAGAAAGATTGTGGTTTTTTGCTCTTTCAGACCTCGCTGGCCTGCTCCCGTGCTAGATGTAATCCCTGTCCGAGGCAAAGGTTCCGAACTCAGGGAACTTTTCAACGGTTCAGGAGTAATTAGTTGGAAGGAACCCGGAAGCCTGCTTCCTACCTTGATTTGGGCGTACAGGGACTTTGGGGCCGGGATCGATCCTATGTATCACATGACAATTGATTGGAGGGGGTATGTCCCGTTCTCAGCTCGTTGCTGAACATCTGCCGCTGCTGCGCCGTTACGCTCGCGCCTTGACGGGAAACCAGACGTCTGGCGATGCCTATGTGGCCGCAATGCTCGAGGCATTGTTGCAGGATCAGTCGCTGCTTGATGAGCGCCTGGGCGCACGGGCCGGTCTTTTCCGGCTTTTCACGCAGATATGGAATTCCGTCGCGCTTAATGAGGGCGGTGAGCCTGTGCCGCAGGCGGCTTCCGAGCGGCGGCTGTCGAATATCACGCCGCTCGCGCGCCAGGCTTTCCTGCTGCTGTCGCTGGAAGGTTTCTCCGAGGAGGAAGTCGCATTCATCCTTGCCTCCGACGTCGCGGAAATCCGGACCCTGACCGATACAGCGGGCCGCGAACTTGCCGCCGAGATCGCGACCGATGTTCTCATTATCGAAGATGAGACCTTCATCGCGATGGATCTGGAGAGCCTGGTCAAGAATCTCGGCCATAACGTCATCGGCGTGGCGCGGACCCATTCGGACGCCATTGCGCTGGCGAACACCAAGAAGCCGGGACTTATCCTTGCCGACATTCAGCTCGCCGATGGCAGCTCCGGACTCGATGCGGTCAATGAGTTGCTGCGGACCTTCGAGGTTCCGGTGGTGTTCATCACCGCCTACCCCGAACGCTTCCTGACCGGCGAGCGGCCGGAGCCGGCATTCCTGATCTCGAAACCGTTCCAGCCGGCGATGGTGTCGGCAGTGGCAAGTCAGGCGCTGTTCTTTCAGCGCAACTCACGCAATCGTAATCAGAGAGCTGCGGCATCCTGACGTCGGCATGTCCGCCAGTAAAAAGCCCGGGTTCGAGCCCGGGCTTTTTCGTGCCCGAAAAGGGCGAGCGATTGCCGCGCGGCTGATGCGATCAATAAAAAAATAGGGTGCAGCCGGCATCACCACGGCTGCACCCCATGTCACCGGTCGGTTAGGGGCAGGGGGATTGACCGGCTGTTGAATTGACTCCGGAGCCGCAGAAAACGTTCCCGAAATCTTGAAAATTATTCGTACCAGCGTGACTGCCTCGGGCAGGAACGAAGCTCGACACCTCACGTTGTATCGCCGGCACTGTTTTGCGGTGCAACGGGTGAGGGTGAAAAGATGTCCCGCGTCGCTTCCGGAGTACTGGTTGCCGCACTCGCGACCTTTGCCTTTGGCGCTGTCCATCTGGCAGGCGCATCAGGAAATAGTCAGCGGATATTGATAAAAGTGAGTGATGCGACTCCGTCGCCGGCGGTGCGTGTGGTCTCGATTGTCAATCGCGACACCAAGTCCGATCGTGCCGGCGTTCCGATCCAGGACCGCAGCACGACGGTGTCGTTCAAGTCGCCGTCGTTGCCGGGGACGTCATTCATCGTCCGTGTGCCGGACGGCACTGTAGCTGTCACGGCGCCGGAGAAGAATGTGGTTCGGTCGGCGCCCAAGCGCATGACGGCGTGCGAGCCTTCTGTCAGCGTGCTCACCGCCGTCGCCAAGCAGCTTCCGCCATCGCGGTGTCTGAGCTGATCGTTCTCGGGCTTGGTATCGGCAAGAGGAGGTCCGCGATCAATCGTCGGTCGCGTTCTCCTCGACGTGGCGCCGCTGCACCATCAACCCCAGCGCGATTCCGCCGATCGCCAGCAGAGGTACCAGCCGTTTGACGCCGACGGCGCGGATGACCTGAAGCGCCACCGCCATCATTATGGGGTCGCTGAGAGCGGCAGACATTGCGGATTTGGCGGTTTCCACGGGCTTGCGTGCCATCTGCTTTTTCTTGACGGCGTAGCCGATCGCCGCCAGCACCGTAGCGACGAAGAACACGGCCGCCCCGGCCAGGCACGCCTGAAGCAGCCCGTATTTCTGAAGCGTGAAAACGAAGGCTGCGGCGCACAGGAAGGCGGTGGTAATAAACAGACAGGCGGCGACGGCGATCGCCAGCGAGGTCAACCGCAGAGCCGAACCGGTGCTGTCCTTGAAATCATCGATCATTTTCTGAAACATCGATCGCCCTGCTCATCGATTGGAGATTCAAAATCATTCAAAAGCCGGTTGCCGGTCGGCGGCGCATGACACGCCGCCAGCCGCCATTTTGCTTATTCGGATTGCAACGGCACGGAGATCACCGCCGCCAGGTCACCCCGATCAGAAAGCCGAGCCCGAGGGCGAGACCGACGGCTGCGAGCGGCCGCTGCTGAACCGCATCCTCAAGCGTATCTTCAAGTGTCGCGGCGGCGTCCTGCGCGGCGTCAAAGGCAGCGCTGCCGCGCTTGCTGAGATCGGCCACCGTTGAATCCACGTTGGCGCGCGCCTGCTTGTAGCCGCGACGGGCCTGCTTCTGGGCGACGCCCGTGAACGTATTGAGAGCTTCGGTGATCTGGTCTGTGAGAGCGGAGATATCGTTTTTCACGGCGTCAACATCCTTCTGAAGGCGGTCATATGTTTCTTTATCGGCCAGATTTTTCATCGCATCTTCACCATCGCTGCTTGCCATCGAAAGCTCCTGAACGGCTTGATAACTGGATAAGCTGCTTCACAAACGTCGCGCTAACCTGAAGGTTCCGTTCGCCAAGCGGCGGGCACGACTTGATGTCGGGCGGCGAAATGCCGTTCGACGAACGAGTTGCTGATCGGGCCGTTTGGCGCGCCCTGCAAGGGTGGGTACGAAAGTCAACTTGGTCGAAGCGGGAGAAGAACGAACGACAGCACCGCGAAGGCTCGCTCGCTATCCGATGCTGCCGCCCAATGACTGAACGACTTTCTTACGGATTCCGGCGGGGCGTGCCGCAGCGCTTCCAGCGTCCGGGAAGCTAGATGCGTCCCAGCAGAAGCAGAATGACGACAATCACCAGCACCGTCCCGACGATCCCGGACGGCCCGTATCCCCACGATGTGCTGTACCCCCAACGAGGTATGACGCCGAGCAGGATCAGGATCAAAAGGATGACAAGAATGGTTCCGAGCGACATGGCAAATTCCCTCGCGAGTGTCGCCGGCGCGTGATTGCCGGCTTTTCACCGATCCAATGGTCCGTGCCCGGCAAAAGTTCCATCGCGCGGATGGGCGTCATTACAGGCGGCACCGGAACCCAGCGGTGACTCGCGTGTTTGTCCTGCGCTCCGCATCGGGGATGCGGACCAACCAACGGGCAGGGTCGCGTCATGAGTATTCGTTTGGCCGGAAGTATCCTTCGACGTCCGTTATCAGAAACAATCCGATACGGTTGGCATGACAAGGGTGGCGCACTCGCTGCCGCTGCCGCTGCCGTGATCGCAATCGCGGTCACTTCGGCTGCTCCCGCGCAGGCGCAAGGCGTGGGCTATCGAACGCTCGGATATGCGGATCAGGCACAAGACTCGTTCATCCCGAGCGACCGTTTACCGGGTGTGATCGAAGACGATCAGGGGACGACCGCTGCGGTCCCGGACCGGCTGAAGCGCACCGTTGTTGCCTTCAACAGTCATGAGGCGCCCGGCACCATCGTGATCGATACCGGAAACACCATGCTTTATTACGTACTCGGCCAGAATCGGGCCATTCGCTACGGCGTCGGTGTCGGCCGCGAGGGCTTCACCTGGGCGGGCGTGAAAACCGTCGCCCGCAAGGCAGAGTGGCCGGACTGGCATCCGCCGGCTGCGATGATCGCGCGGCAGCCTTATCTGCCGCGGTTCATGGCAGGCGGTCCAGGCAATCCGCTCGGTGCCGCGGCGATGTATCTGGGTTCGAGCGATTATCGGATTCACGGCACCAACGATCCCTCGACCATCGGCAAGTTCGTGTCCAGCGGATGCATCCGGCTGACGAACGAAGATATCCGGGATCTCTACAGCCGCGTGAGCGTCGGCGCGAAAGTCATCGTGCTGCCGAAGGGCAGTTCGCAGCAACTTGAAGCAAATGCGATACAGCCGAAACGTAATGTCGCGCTAACCACTTCGACGCGACCGTCTTCTCACAGAGTGATGATATCGGGACTCAACTGATCGTCAGTCTTATGCGAAGATGGGAACAGGCAAGCGAGGTGTTCCATGCGTGACACGTTTTCGAGGCCGATCGCATCGTCAGGTGTTCTGGCACTGGCGATCATGGGAGTTGCGGCGGCCAGTCCCTCCGCCAAGGCGCAGGATTTCTTCTCGGCACTGTTTGGTGGATTCAGTGCGCCACCGCAGAGATCAGCTCCGGTGTTTCCCGATTCCGGCGGTTCGATCGAGCGCGCGCCGCGCGCCTCATCAGGCGGCGGCGGTGTCGCTTATTGCGTTCGTACCTGTGACGGCCGCTATTTCCCATTGTCTTCACAACGGGGACAAAGCAGTACCGAGACTTGCAACAGCTTCTGCCCGGCCAGCGAAACCCAGGTGTTCTACGGCAGCAAGATCGATCATGCGACCAGCAAAAGCGGAAAATCCTATTCGCAGTTGCCCAATGCGTTTCGCTACCGCAAGGAGCTGATCGCAGGCTGCACCTGCAACGGCAAGGATCCCGGTGGTCTTGCTCACATCGGCATCGAAGATGACCCGACCCTTCGCAAAGGCGACCTTGTCGCCGAAGCGAACGGTTCTGTTATCGCCAGCCGTGCCAGCGACAATCGTGGTGCGTCTGCAAGCGAGCGTTCGGTCACGCCGTCGCGGCGTTCGTTGATCGACGACATGTCTGCAAGTTCGGAATGATCCCTGTTCCCTGGACGGAACCAACGCAGGCAAGACGCGTTGGTTAAAATACCGGCGGTTGCGCATGATGCGTTGCCGCATCGTGAAAGCATTTGTTCGGGGGTCCGACCATGTCCGTGCTTATCAGTATTCTGATTACGTTCGTCGTTGTTATTCTTGTGCTTTATCTTGTAAACCTTCTGCCGATCGAGGGGCGCGCCAAACAGATCGTGCGCGCCATTGTCGTCATCATCGGCATTATCTCGATGTTGAAATATCTCGCGGTGTTCTAGAGGTAACACGCACAAAAAAGCCCCGGCGCGACGCCGGGGCTTTTCGTTCTTCGGGGCCTGCTACTTCAAACCCTTAAACCAGTCATCGATGTCCTTGGTGGCTTGGTCCTTGGCGTAGCCGTAACGCTGTTGCAGCTTGCCTTCGAGCTGTTCGCGGCGACCTTCGATGACATCGAGATCGTCATCGGTCAGCTTGCCCCATTTCTCCTTGGCGGCACCCTTGAATTGCTTCCAGTTACCTTCAACGCGGTTCCAGTCCATGGTCATCTCCTGTTGGGAATGACCATCAACTTCAGAAAGCAACGAACGTTCCGGCGACGAGATGCGACGCTGCGTCGCCGGAACAGTCGGCGTTGCCAATTATCCTGCCGCTTTGGCTTCCTTGCGGCGGGCGTGAAGGATGAACTCGGTGTAGCCGTTCGGCTGCTCGCGGCCCTTGAAGATGAGATCGCAGGCTGCCTTGAACGCGACGCCGTCGAATTTCGGCGCCATCGGCTTGTACAGCGGATCGCCGGCGTTCTGCTTGTCGACGATCGCCGCCATGCGCTTGAGCGACTCCATCACCTGATCCTTGGTGACGACGCCCTGAAGCAGCCAGTTAGCGAGATGCTGGGCGGAAATGCGCAGCGTCGCGCGATCTTCCATCAGGCCGACATCGTGAATGTCCGGCACCTTGGAGCAGCCGACGCCCTGATCGATCCAGCGCACGACGTAGCCGAGGATGCCCTGGCAGTTGTTGTCGATTTCCTGCTTCACGTCGTCCGGCGCCCAGTTGGAGTTTGACACCGGAATGGTCAGGATGTCGGACAGCTTGGCGAACGGACGCTTCTTCAGTTCGTTCTGGCGCGCGGCGACATCAACCTGATGATAGTGCAGGGCGTGGAGCGTTGCCGCGGTCGGCGACGGCACCCACGCGGTAGAGGCGCCGGCCTGCGGATGGCCGATCTTCTGAGCCAGCATGTCGGCCATCTTGTCCGGCGCGGCCCACATGCCCTTGCCGATCTGCGCATGGCCGGGCAGGCCGTTGGCGAGGCCGTTGTCGACGTTCCAGTCCTCGTACGCCTTGATCCAGGGCTGTGCCTTCATCTCGTTCTTGCGGATCATCGGGCCCGCTTCCATGGACGTATGGATTTCGTCGCCGGTGCGGTCAAGGAAGCCGGTATTGATGAAGAAGATGCGCTGCGACGCGTTCTGGATGCAGGCCTTGAGATTCACCGTGGTGCGGCGTTCCTCATCCATGATGCCGATCTTCAGCGTATTCTGCGGCAGGTTGAGCATCTTCTCGACCTCGCCGAATATTTCTCCCGTCAGCGCAACCTCGTCGGGGCCGTGCATCTTCGGCTTGACGATATAGACCGAACCGGTGCGGCTGTTGCGCTTGCCCTTGATGTCGTGGATCGCGAGCAGGCCGGTCACCGCGGCATCGAGAATGCCTTCCGGAATTTCGTTGCCGGCGGAATCGAGCACCGCGTCGGTGAACATGTGATGGCCGACGTTGCGGATCAGCAGCAGGCTGCGGCCGTGTAGCTTGATCTCCTTGCCGTCCGGTCCCTTGTAGGTGCGGTCGGCGTTGAGCGCGCGCTTGAGTGTCTTGCCGCCTTTCTCGAAGTCGGCCGACAGCGTGCCGTTCAGCAGGCCGAGGGTGTTGCGATAGACCAGCACCTTGTCGTCGGCATCGACAGCGGCGACGCTGTCTTCCATGTCGAGGATGGTGCTGACGGCGGCCTCGAGGATGACGTCTGCGACGCCGGCCGGATCGTCCTTGCCGATCGTATTGCTGCGGTCGATCTTGATCTCGATGTGCATGCCGTTGTTGACGAGCAGCACGGTGGGTGGCGCGGCGGCGTCGCCCTGATAACCGGCGAACTGCTGCGGATTCTTCAGGCCGGTGGCGTTGCCGCTTTTCAGTTTCACCGAGAGCTTGCCGCTTTCGACGCTGTAGGCCGTGATGTCGCTATGGCTGCCGGTCGCGAGCGGCGCTGCCTGATCGAGAAAAGCCTTGGCTTTGGCAATCACCTTGTCGCCGCGCTTCTTGTCGTAACCCTTGGCTTCGCCTGCCTCGTGAGGGATGGCGTCGGTGCCGTAGAACGCATCATAGAGGCTGCCCCAGCGCGCATTGGCGGCGTTGAGGGCATAGCGCGCGTTGGTCAGTGGCACGACGAGCTGCGGACCGCAAATCCTGGTGATCTCATCATCGACATTGGCGGTCTCGACCGGCTTGGTCGCGGGTTCCGGCCGCAGGTATCCGATCTCCTTCAGGAACGCCGTATAAGCGTCCATGTTGAAGGCCTTGCCTTTATTGGCGCGGTGCCAGTCGTCGATCTTGGCCTGCAGGGTGTCGCGGGTGGCGAGAAGCGACTTGTTCTTCGGACCCAGCGAGGCGACGACGCCGGCCAGCCCGGCCCAGAATGCATCGGAAGAAATGCCGGTGCCGGGTGCCGCTTCCTTGGCGATGAAATCGAACAGGACAGGCGCAATTTTCAATCCGCTGGCATCGATACGTTTCATAGGGATATTTCTCACGGAAAAGGGGCGAGGACGCCGGTTTAGGTTTTTTGGCAGGATGGGATCGCCGCCACCACAAAAGGGGGCAGCTTTCGGGAGGGTTTTAGCGCCAAAGCGGCCCAAATGAGAAGCCCCCAGGCATGCCAGACCAGCATACCGACGCACGTGTCGCAGGCCGCGCAGGGGGCTGCGGCGGCTTTCAGGCGATCTGGACGGGATCGAGAAAAGCCGGTTGTGGCCGTGCGGGCCTCAACCGGCTGTCGTTGCGTCAGATATTGGCGGCGAGATCGGTCAATTCGTCGAACAGCACACCGCTGTTGGCGAGCATCCGCTCGATTTCGTCGGCCGCCGCGGCGACGGTGCGCGTCGAGGTGTCGATGACGAGTTCGGCGGCCGCCGGGTTCTCATAGGTGTTGGAAATGCCCGTGAAGCTCTTGAGGTTGCCGGCCCGCGCCTTGGCGTAATGCCCCTTGGGATCGCGCGCCTCGCAGACGTCGGCCGGGGTCGAAATGTGGATTTCGCGGAACGCGCTGTCTGCGATGTTGCGCGCCGCGGCCCGGTCGGCCGCCGACGGCGACACCGCGGCGACGATGGCGATGTGGCCATTGCGGGCCAGATGCGTCGCGACTTCGGCGAGACGGCGGATGTTTTCGGCGCGGTCCTGATCGGAGAAGCCGAGGTCGCCGTTGAGGCCGGCGCGCAGCGTGTCGCCGTCGAGCAGGATCGGTGAGCCGCCGCGGCTGAACAACCGACGCTCGAGCGCAAGTGCCAGGGTGGATTTTCCGGAGCCGGGCAGGCCGGTGAACCAGATCACCGCGCCGGAATGGCGATAGCGCGCCGAGCGCTCGTCCGGTCGCAAGGCCGACTCGACCGGTACGATATCGACCGGGATAGCGCGCTGTCCGGCATCGACGCTGAGCACAAGACCGCCGCCGGCGATCCGGCCATTGACCTCGATGACGAGCCGGCCGGTGCGCGGATTGTCGATATACGGATCGGCGGCGATCGGTTTCGCCAGCGAGATATCGATTTCGCCGACATGGTTGCGAGCGATCGCCGCAGTCTCGACGCTGGCAAGCTCGCCGGGATCGACGGCTTTTTCGATGGCGACGATAGTGGCGCGGGTTTCCATGGTGCCGAGACGCACCAGGACCGACGCGCCTGCTTTGAGCGATGCATCGTGCAGCCAGAAAATTCGCGCACGGAGGCGCCGGGTGTCGCGCGGCGCGGTATTGGCGTGGGCGATAATGTCGCCGCGCTCGAGAAACAGTTCGCGGTCGAGCGTGATGCCGACCGAGCGGCCGGCTGTCTGGCGTCCCGCGATCGGAGTGATCGGCCAGCTTTCGACCGACTTGATTTTCGCGATCTTGCCGGCGGGCATGATGACGATTTCGTCGCCGGTGGCGAGGTGACCGGATTCGATGCGTCCCGCAACGATGCGCCTGTCGTCGAATTTGTAGATGGCCTGCACCGGCAGGCGCAGCGGCAGCTCAGTCAGAGCGCGGGCCGGCGTGAGCGTATCGAGGGCGCCGACCACGGTCGGCCCCTTGTACCAGCCGATGCGCGGGGTGAGGTCAGCGACGCCGTCGCCGTCGCGCGCGGAAATCGGGATAATCGCAGACGGTGTCACGCCGAGGCCGGTGAGATGAGCGGAAATCTCGTCGCTGATCTCATTGAAGCGTGCTTCGCTGAACTCGACGCGGTCCATCTTGTTGACGACGACCGCAACCTGCTTCACGCCCAGCAAATGCAGCAAATAGCCGTGGCGGCGGGTCTGGTCGCGCACGCCTTCCAGTGCATCAATAATCAGCACGGCGCCGTCGGCCTGTGACGCGCCGGTGATCATGTTGCGTAAAAATTCAGCATGGCCTGGCGCGTCGATCAGCACGACGTCGCGCGACTGGGTGCGGAAACGGATCTGGGTGGTGTCGATGGTGATGCCCTGATCGCGCTCGGTCTGCAGCGCATCGAGCAGGAACGACCATTCGAACGGCATGCCGCGCCGGGTGCTGATCGCCTTCAGCATCTCGAGCTTGCCGTCGGGAAGGCTGCCGGTTTCATGCAGCAGGCGGCCGACCAATGTTGATTTGCCGTGGTCGACGTGGCCGACGATGACGATGCGAACCTGCGGCCGGGTGGTGCCGTTGGGCGTTGCGAGACTTGCCTTGGGGACGATCATGTTCATGCGCGCACTCACTGTTCGCGTCAGAGATAGCCGGCGACGCGAAGCCGCTCGAAGGCATCTTCGGTTTCGTGGTCCAGCGCCCGTCCGGCTCGTTCCGGAACCTTGGTGCTGTTCAGTTCGGCAAGAATTTCGTCGATATTCGATGCGTTCGACGCCACCGGGAAGGTGATGTCGGAATCGCCGAGCGAGCGATAGCGTTTGCCGTTGTTGGACAGATACAGCGGGATGATCGGGATGTTCTCGCGCTGGGTGTAGGCCCAGATGTCGGACTCGGTCCAATGCAGGATCGGGTGAATCCGCAAATGCGAGCCGGGTGGCGGCGACGCGTTGAACTGGTCCCAGAATTCCGGCGGTTGATCTCGTACATCCCAGCCGCCTTCGGTGCCGCGTGGCGAGAACACGCGCTCCTTGGCGCGGGTTGCTTCCTCGTCGCGGCGGATGCCGGCGATCAGGCCATCAAAGCCGTACTTCGCGAGCGCGAGCTTCAATCCCTCGGTCTTGCGCGCAGCGGATCGCGCCGCGGGCGGCAATGTCGGATCGACCGCGTCGATCGGCGGGCAAGGCTCGATGCGCAGATCGAGGTCCCATGCTTTCCCGTAGTGATCGCGGAACGCATACATCTCCGGAAACTTCTTGCCGGTGTCGACGTGCATCGCCGGAAACGGCACCTTGCCGAAGAACGCCTTGCGGGCGAGCCAGATCATCACGTTGGAATCTTTGCCAAGCGACCACAGCAACGCCAGCTTTTTGAGGCGGCCGAAAGCTTCGCGCAGAATGTAGATGCTCTGCGCCTCGAGTTCGTCGAGATGATCCATTGATGGGTGGGGCTGCATCACTTACTCCGTGCCCGGCGCGGGCGTCATGCGCAGGGCCGTCGATTTCTGAAGAGACGAGAATTTGGCAGGCGGGATGCGAAACCGGCTCGACCGGGAGGCCATCGCCTGGCCGTTCGATCGTGTCTTTGGCCGGAGGCATTCGCCGATCGGCTGAGCGGCGGACGCGGGTGTTCGACCCCTGTCGGGAGCGGTTTCCGTCATCCGCCAGTCGGCCATCCGCACCAGTCGAGCATGGCACGGTTCTTGATGATGACTCAGACGAAGATCGTTCACGAGAAGATGCATCTCTGCCGCTGGGCGTCTGGTGGCAAAAACTTCCACGGTTGCGTTGCAAAATAGAAGAAATAATTTTCTCTTTGCGGCGACTTGAAGATAGATATATAGAAAATAATTTCAGTCAACCCTGTAATTGGGGAAGCAGAGTTCCGATGCGCTTTTTGCCAGTGTTTCTTGATTTACAGGTCGGACCGGTCGTTCTGGTCGGGGCCGGCGAATTGGCCCGCGCCAAACTTCGGCTGTTGATGTCAGCCGGCGCACGGGTGCGCTGGTTCTCGACCGATGGTGACCACGAGGTTTCCGGTCTCGATGCGGAGTCGTCTGCGCGGCTGGAACGCGCCGACGGCGATCCACTGACGGCAGATCTGTCGCACGTCATCGCGATTCTATGTGCCGGGGCCGGCGCCGTTGGCGAGGCGATGTCGGCGCGGGCAAAGGCGGTCGGGTTGCCGGTCAACGTGATGGACGATCTTCAGCATTCGACCTTCATCTTTCCTGCAATCGTCGATCGCGGCGATGTGGTGGTCGCGGTCGGCACTGGCGGCACGTCGCCGGTGGTGGCGCGGCGTGTGCGCGAGCGCATCGAGGCTTTGCTGCCTGCTCGCATCGGCGATCTGGCGACCTTCATCGGGCGCTGGCGCAAAACCATTCACGGAAGAATTCCAGATACGTCGCTGCGCCGCCGGTTCTGGGAGCGCGTCGTCGATGGCCCGATCGGTGCCGCGATTCTCGCCGGGCGCGCGGGTGATGCGCAGGCGGAGCTTGAGAATATTTCCGATCCATCGGCGTTCGCCTCGGCCAACGGCGCGGGCTTCGTCACGCTGGTCGGCGCCGGTCCCGGCGATCCGGACCTTCTGACCGTCAAGGCGCTGCGCGCGCTACAGGATGCGGACGTTGTTTTTTATGATGACCTGGTCTCACCCGAAGTGCTTGACCGTGCGCGCCGCGACGCCGCGCGGGTATCGGTCGGCCGCCGTATCGGCAAGCCCGGCATCGGCCAGGACGCGACCAATCGCCTGCTGATCGAAGCGGCGAAATCCGGCAAGCGCGCGGTGCGGCTGAAAGGCGGCGATCCGTTTATTTTCGGGCGCGGCGGCGAGGAAATCGCGGCGTTGCGCGAGGCAGGCGTTCCCTACACCATCATTCCCGGCATCACCGCAGGCCTTGGCGCTGCTGCGGAATCCGAAGTGCCGCTGACCTTCCGCCAGAAGGCGCTGCGCATCACCTTCCTGACTGCGCACAAGGTGAAGGACGCCGAAGCTGTCGACTGGTCGGCACTGACGGACGTCCAGATGACGGTAGTCGTCTATATGGGCATCACCGCCGCACCGTCGATCCGTGATGGACTGCTCGCGGCTGGCCGCTCACCGAAGACGCCGGTCGGCGTGTTCGCGCGGGTCACGCGCCCGGATGCCAGGTCGGTGGTCGGTACGCTCGACGAGCTTCCCGTGCTCGCTGAGCAGGTCGAAGCCGGTCCGGCCATTCTCATCATCGGTGATGTCGTTGCGCAGTCCGCGCCATGGCAGCGCGCCGAACTTCTTCAACTCTCCAATTTGAGCGTAGCCGCGGAATGACGTCTCCTCTCGATCAGAAAATCAGGGTCACGGGTCCGTCGATGGTGACGGCGAACCGCACGCGCGATGGCGCGGTGGTTTACCGGACGGCGGCGCATGGCTGGTCAACGACGATTGCGGACGCTGCGATCGTGCGGACAGTCGAAGACGCGCGCGCGCTGCTGGCGGAATCCGTCGCCGACGGGATCGTTGCGATCGGCCCCTATATCGCTCCTGTCGAAATCAGGAAAGATGGAAAAATCGCACCCGGAAATCTGCGCGAGCACATTCGCGCCGAGGGCGTCACCTTTCGCTGCGGCTGTCTGCCTAAGGGGCATCCCGATGTATGCTTACGACGAACTCGACCGTACCATCGTCAACGAACGCGTCTCCGAGTTTCGCGATCAGGTCGCGCGCCGCCTGTCCGGCGAGCTGACCGAGGACGAATTCAAGTCGCTACGCCTGATGAACGGCGTCTATTTGCAGCTTCATGCTTACATGCTGCGGATTGCGATTCCCTACGGCACCCTGTCATCGGCGCAGTTGCGCCGGCTTGCCCATGTCGCGCGAAAATACGAACGCGGTTATGGTCATTTCACCACGCGTCAGAACATCCAGTTTCACTGGATCAAGCTGTCCGATCTGCCGGAAGCGATGGCCGACCTCGCCGAGGTCGGAATCCACGGCATCCAGACCAGCGGCAACTGCACCCGCAACGTCACCGCGGACCAATGGGGCGGTGTGGTTCCGGGCGAAGTCGAGGATCCGCGCATCTGGGCGGAAATCCTGCGGCAGCACACGACGCTGCATCCGGAGTTCTCGTTCCTGCCGCGCAAATTCAAGTTTGCCGTGACCGCGTCCGAACAGGACCGCGCGGCGATCCGAATTCACGATATCGGCCTGCGCATCTATCGCAACGCGGAAGGGGAGGCGGGCTTCGAGGTGATGGTCGGCGGCGGTCTCGGCCGCACGCCGTTTCTTGCCAAGACCATCAACGAATTCGTCAGCCGCCACGACATCCTGACCTATGTCGAGGCGATCCTGCGGGTCTACAATCAGTACGGCCGCCGCGACAACATCTACAAGGCGCGCATCAAGATTCTCGTCCACGAGCTTGGTATCGAGAGATTCAAGCAGGAGGTCGAGGAAGAGTGGCGTCGTATTCGTAACGGCGCGTTGACGCTCAACGACCCCGAGATCGAGGATATCCGCTCGCGGTTCACCTATCCGGCCTACGAGACGCTCGCTGACAATCCCGAGCAGCTACGCAAGGCGGCGCAGAATCCGAACTTCGAGGCGTGGCACAAGAACTCGGTCGCGCCGCACAAGGTGCCGGGCTATGCCATCGTCACCGTGCCATTGAAGCAGGTGGGCGGCACGCCCGGCGATGCGACAGCCAAACAGATGGACGAGATTGCCGATCTTGCCGACAAATATTCGTTCGGAGAAATCCGTGTCGGCCACGAGCAGAATCTGGCGCTGCCTCATGTCGCGCAGCGCGATCTGCCGGCGCTGTGGCGCGCGCTGGATCAGGTTGGCGTCGCGACCGCCAATGTCAATCTGGTGTCGGATATCATTTCCTGCCCGGGGCTGGATTACTGCTCGCTTGCCAATGCGCGATCGATCCCGATCGCGCAGGAGCTGACGCGCCGTTTCGCCAATCCGGATACCGCCGCGCTGATTGGGCGATTACACATCAATATTTCCGGATGCATCAACGCCTGCGGTCATCATCACGTCGGTCACATCGGAATTCTCGGCGTCGAGAAGAACGGGCAGGAATTCTATCAGGTGACAATCGGCGGCCGCGCCGACGAGGATGCCGCGCTCGGCACGCTGATCGGACCAGCCGTGCCTTACGATCAGGTGGCCGACGTCGTCGAGGATATCGTCGAGGCCTATCTCGCGCTGCGCCAGCGCCCCGATGAGCTGTTTGTCGATGCCGTCAAGCGCCTCGGCGTCACGCCATTCAAGGAGCGGGTCTATGCCACTCGTTAAGGGAAATCATGTCGTCGATGACGAGTTCGTTGCACTCGCCGATGAGGATTCCATCCCGGATCGCGGGGGAATTCTGATTTCTGCCGCGCGGTTTCTCGCCGATCCCGACGGAATTCTTGCCCGCGACGGCAAGGTCGGGGTGATCTGGCCGAACAATCGCGATCTCGACGATCTGGTGCCGTGTCTTTCGCAGCTTGCGGTGGTGGGTTTAGTGTTTCCGACCTTCAAGGATGGCCGTGCCTATTCGCAGGCGCGAATCCTGCGGGAGCGATACGCCTATCGCGGCGAACTGCGGGCGACCGGTCAGGTGCTGCGCGATCAGTTCGTGTTCATGCTGCGTGCCGGCTTCGATACCTTCAGCGTCAAGAAGGACAGCGATGCCGAGGCCTTCGCGGGCGTGGCGAAGCGTTATTCGGTGTTCTATCAGCCGACCGGCGACGGCCGTGTCCCCGCGTTCCGTCGGCGCCTCGGATTCAATATCGCCGGCGCCAACCCATGACCTCAGCAAGCCCATCATTCCTGTCCGAGTCTGGCCCGGCGTCGACCTTGACGACGGTGCTGGCTGAACGGCTTGATCGCGACCTGGAGCAGGCGGCGCCCGCTGAAGTGATTTCAGCGGCGCTTAAAGTGGTGGGGCGCAGCAGGCTCGCGGTGGTGTCGTCGTTCGGTACTGAATCCGCAGCACTCCTGAAATATGTCGCTGACGTCGACCCTGCGATTCCTGTTGTGTTTCTCGATACCGGATGGCTGTTCGAGGAAACGCTGACTTATCGCGATACCCTGACCGCGCTGCTGGGGCTGCAGGACGTTCGCACGATTCATCCGCTCGAAGCCGATCTCGATCGCGAGGACAAGGATCGCGAGCTATGGTTATCGAACCCGGATCGTTGCTGCTTCCTGCGCAAGGTTGAGCCTCTGGCGCGCGCGCTCACCCCGTTCGAAGCGTGGTTGAATGGCCGCAAGCGTTTTCAGGGCGGAGATCGCGCCGCGATTCCGGTGGTGGAGGCCGACGGCGAACGTCTGAAATTCAATCCGCTGGCGAACGTCACGCAGGATGAATTGAAGGCTCTCTATGCAACGATGAATCTCCCCGCGCATCCACTTGTCGCATCGGGTTTCGCATCGATCGGATGTATGCCTTGCACGAGCCGGACACTGCCCGGCGAGGACCCTCGCGCAGGCCGATGGCGCGGAAAGGGCAAGACGGAATGCGGCATCCACGTGACGAAGACTTCGTAGGATGTTCGCTCTGCAACCGTCGGAACTATGAAATCGCGTTTCGTTGACTTGAGCGCGGTTCTTCCCGAGTTTCGCGCGAGCCTTCGGCGGGCTGATGCTGCCGGATCAGATGGAGATCAAAATGGTTCGCCGCATTTTTCTCGTAGTAGTCAGTGTGCTGTGGGCTAGCTCCGCCTACGCTGCGAATATCTCGCTGCTCAACGTATCCTATGATCCGACGCGTGAGCTCTATGCCGATTTCAACAAGGCCTTCGTCGCGGCCTATCAAAAAGAAACCGGCAAGACCGTCGAGATCAAGCAGTCTCATGGCGGCTCCGGGTCACAGGCGCGTTCGGTGATCGACGGATTGCAGGCTGATGTTGTGACGCTTGCGCTGGCCTACGACATCGATGCGATCGCCAGCAAGGGATTCCTCGACAAGGACTGGCAGAAGCGTCTGCCGCGGAATTCGTCGCCTTACACGTCGACGATTGTGTTTCTGGTCCGCAAGGGCAATCCAAAAGGCATCAAGGATTGGGACGATCTGATCAAGCCGGGTGTCAGCGTCATCACGCCGAACCCCAAGACATCGGGTGGCGCGCGGTGGAATTACCTTGCGGCGTGGGGCTATGCGCGGAAGAAGTTCGGCTCGGAAGACAAGGCAAAGGCATTCGTCAGCAATATTTTCAAGAACGTGCCGGTGCTGGATACGGGCGCGCGCGGCTCGACCGTGACCTTCGTCGAGCGCGGCGTCGGTGACGTGCTGCTGGCCTGGGAGAACGAAGCATTCCTGGCGGTAAGAGAGTTCGGCAAGGACAAGTTCGAGATCGTCGCGCCGTCGCTGTCGATTCTCGCCGAGCCTCCTGTCGCGATCGTCGACAAGGTCGCCGACAAGAAAGGCACGCGCGCCGTGGCCGAAGCTTATCTCAAGTACTGGTATACCAAGGAAGGTCAGGAGATCGCGGGGCGCAATTACTACCGGCCGCGCGACCCGGAGGTTGCGAAGAAGTTTGCCGCCGACTTTGCAAGGGTTGATCTTTTTACGATCGACGACATGTTCGGCGGTTGGACCAAGGCCCAGAAGGAACACTTCAGCGAAGGTGGCGTTTTCGATCAGATCTACAAGAACTGATTCCGGAAAGCTGACGCAGGAGCGCACCGTGAGCGGAGGGTCAGGACGAAAGAGGACATTGCCGGGGTTTGGCCTCACCATGGGGCTGACTCTGACATGGCTTTCGATTGTCGTGCTCATTCCGCTCGCCGGCCTGTTCTTCAAGACCTACGAACTGTCCTTCGACCAGTTTGTGGCAATCCTCACCAGCCGCCGCACCCTCAACGCTTTGAGGATTTCGTTCGGGCTCGCCTTCGCCGCGTCGCTTGTGAATTTGGTGATGGGATTGATCATCGTCTGGGCGCTGGTGCGTTACCGGTTCCCGGGCCGCCGGATTTTCGACGCCATCGTCGACATTCCGTTCGCGCTGCCGACTGCGGTGGCCGGCGTCGCGCTGACCGCGCTGTTCGCGCAAAAGGGCTGGCTCGGCGCGCCGCTTGCCGAACTCGGTATCAAGGTGGCGTTCAGACCGCTCGGAATATTTGTAGCGATGATCTTCATCGGCTTTCCATTCGTCGTGCGCACCGTGCAGCCGGTGTTGCAGGATCTTGAGGCGGAAGTAGAGGAAGCGGCGGCCAGCCTTGGCGCCAATCGCTGGCATGTCATCACCAAGGTGATACTGCCGAGCCTGACCCCGGCTATTCTCACCGGCTTCGCACTCGCCTTTGCCCGTGCGGTCGGCGAGTACGGCTCGGTGATCTTCATCGCCGGCAACCTGCCGAATGTCTCGGAGATCGCTCCGCTGCTCATTGTCATCCGGCTGTCGGAATTCCGCTACGCCGATGCAACCGCGATTGCCGTCATCATGCTGGTGGTCTCGTTTCTCATTATTCTTGCGATCAACCGCGTTCAGCGCTGGGCTCAGACCCGTGCTGCCGATGCCTTCTAAACTGGTCAATCGAAGATGAGCTGGACTGAGCCAACCCGCCTCTACATGAAGGACGCGCGAACCGAGCCGGCTCTTGTGCGGCTGGTCATCATTGGCGTGGCGGTAACGTTTCTGACGATTTTTGTCGTCCTGCCTTTGCTGGTGGTCTTCAGTCAGGCGTTTTCCAAGGGCGTCGGCGACTATCTTGCCGTCTTGTCGGATCCGGAGGCCCTGTCGGCGATCCGCCTGACGTTGCTTGTCGCCGTGATATCCGTCAGCCTCAATCTTGTGTTCGGGGTCATGGCGGCGTGGGCGATCGCCAAGTTCGAGTTTCCCGGCAAGACACTTCTCATCACGCTGATCGATCTACCGTTCTCGGTCAGCCCGGTGATCGCCGGTCTGGTGTTCGTGCTGTTGTTCGGCGCGCAGGGCTATTTCGGCACCTGGCTGAACGAGCACGATATTCGCATCCTGTTCGCCGTCCCCGGCATCGTTCTGGCAACCACGTTCGTCACCTTCCCATTCGTGGCGCGGGAGCTGATACCGCTGATGCAGGAGCAGGGGACGCAGGAAGAAGAGGCCGCGATTTCTCTCGGCGCGTCTGGCCTGCGGACATTCCTGCGCGTCACCATTCCGAACATAAAATGGGGCGTGCTGTACGGCGTTCTGCTTTGCAACGCCCGCGCCATGGGCGAATTTGGCGCGGTGTCTGTGGTATCTGGTCACATCCGCGGCGAGACCAACACCATGCCGCTGCTGGTTGAAATTCTCTATAATGAGTACCAGTTCGTGACCTCGTTCGCGATCGCCTCGCTGCTGGCATTTCTGGCGCTGGTCACGCTGGTCATCAAAACCGTTCTCGAAAGCCGTCTCGAACAGGGGCAAGTGCCAAGTGACGATTGAAGTTCGCAACATCGTGAAGAAATTCGGTTCCTTCACGGCACTCGACAGCGTCGATCTCAAGGTCGGCAGCGGTGAACTCGTGGCGTTGCTGGGACCGTCCGGCTCCGGCAAGACGTCGCTGTTGCGGATTATCGCCGGGCTCGATTGGCCGGATGCCGGCACGGTGAGCTTCGACGGCGAAAATGCGTTGGCGCGCGGTGCGGGCGAGCGGCATGTCGGTTTCGTATTCCAGCATTACGCGCTGTTCCGGCATATGAACGTATTTGAAAATGTCGCGTTCGGGCTTCGCGTCCAGCCGCGCGCCGTTCGCCCCAGCGAGGAGCGCATCCGCAAGCGCGTCAAGGAACTGCTCGATCTGGTCCAGCTCGACTGGCTTGCCGAGCGTTATCCGAACCAGTTGTCCGGCGGCCAGCGTCAGCGCATCGCGCTGGCACGGGCGCTGGCGATCGAGCCGCGCATCCTGCTGCTCGACGAGCCGTTCGGCGCGCTGGACGCCAAGGTCCGCAAGGAACTGCGGCGCTGGCTGCGCCAGCTTCACGAGGAAATCCACGTCACATCGATCTTCGTCACCCACGATCAGGAAGAAGCACTTGAAGTCGCCAACCGGGTGGTGGTGATGGACAAGGGCAGGATCGAGCAGATCGGCACGCCAAGCGAGGTCTACGACAATCCGGCGACAGCGTTCGTTCACAGCTTTATTGGCGAATCGATCATCCTGCCGGTGAAGGTGTGCGATGGCCGGGTCAATCTGGGCGACAAGGTGCTCAATCTGGCGTCTCGCGAGATGGCGTCGGGGCCGTCCCGGCTGTTCATCCGTCGCCATGACGTCGCGATCCTCGCGCCCGGCAACGGCGTGATCGAGGGAGATGTCAAACGTGTCCGCGCATTCGGTCCGACCCAGCGGGCGGACGTTGCCCTGCAGGTCAATGGCGAGGAAATGCTGATCGAGATCGATGCGCCGCGCGACCGCGATCTCCAGACCGGTGAGACCGTCAGTCTGCAGCCCCGCCGTTACCGGATTTTCGCAACACCAGCCTGAAGTTTCGAACTCTGGTTGGTGAGGCAGCCCCTTCGTTCACTTTTCAGCCACTGTTCCTGTGCAACAACGATCCGTCATTGATTTGGGGATCGCGATGCTGCGTTTGGTGGGGGCTGTTGTCGGCCTGCTGTTGCTGATGAGTTGCGCGGGCAATTACGAGCCCTCGACGGAACAGCCTGCTTTCTACAAAAGTATGGCAAGCGCAGGCGCCCGTGTCGACGCGGCAATGGCCGCATCGATGATCACCGGTTATCGCCAGAACAACGGTCTGGGCGCTGTCGTCATCGACCCGGAACTGATGAAGGCCGCTGAGGCCCAATCGCAGGCGATGGCGAGTCGCAACAAGCTCGATCACAATGTTGCCGGGCCGCTGAAGAAGCGCGTGGAAGCGTCCGGGTTCGATGCCTCCAAGGCGGTCGAGAACGTGTCAGCGGGTTACCATACGCTGGCGGAAGCTTTTTCGGGTTGGCGCGATTCGCCGCCTCACCGCGCCAACATGCTGGCGGGCGGCGTCACGAAAATGGGCATCGCCACGGCCTATGCGCCGAACACCAAATACAAGGTGTTCTGGACCCTGATCCTCGCCGCACCCGACCGCCCGTAAAACGGGATTGATCGCTCGTTGCTTTCCTGACATTGACGCCACAGCGAACTGACGCCACGGTGCCCCGTGCCGCCATGACGCGACGGCAGATGTGAAATCAGGAGCGAGCGATGGTGTCTTTGACAGGCAAAACGGCGGTGGTGACGGGATCGACCAGCGGCATCGGGCTGGCGTATGCGCGGACAATGGCGAAGGCTGGCGCCAACGTTGTCATCAACGGCATGGGCGAGGCCGCCGACATCGAGAAGGAACGCTCCGCGATCGAGACCGAATTCAAGGTCAAGGCTATCTATTCTCCTGCCGACATGACCCGGCCAGCCGAAATCGCGGACATGGTCGCGCTCGGAGAGAAGACGTTCGGCTCGGTGGATATTCTCATCAACAATGCCGGCATCCAGTTCGTTTCCCCGGTCGAGGAGTTTCCGCTCGACAAATGGGACGCGATCATCGCCATCAATCTGTCATCGGCGTTTCATGGCATCCGCGCCGCGGTGCCCGGCATGAAGAAGCGCGGCTGGGGCCGGATCATCAGCACTGCTTCGGCTCATTCCATGGTCGCTTCGCCGTTCAAGTCGGCCTATATCGCCGCCAAGCACGGCATCGCCGGCCTGACCAAGACGGTCGCGCTTGAGCTAGCGACCCACAAGATCACCTGCAACTGCATCAGCCCCGGATATGTCTGGACGCCGCTGGTCGAGCGGCAGATCCCCGACACCATGAAGGCGCGCAACATGACCAAGGATCAGGTCATCAAGGACGTGATGCTGGCGGCGCAGCCGACCAAGGAGTTCGTCACCTCGGATCAGGTTGCGTCGCTCGCGCTCTATCTGTGCAGCGACGAGGCGAGCCAGATCACCGGCGCGAACCTGTCGATCGATGGCGGCTGGACGGCGGCTTAAGCCGCCGCTTTCGGCTTTTGCCCGAACGCGAACACGTGCAGCCCGAGTTTCCGCTTGGTGACCCAGAACAGCAGCACGGTTTCGAAAGCGAGCGAGACCGAGGTCGCGGCGGCGGCGCCATAGCCGCCGAATTTCGGTACCAGCGCGAGGCAGAGCACCAGGTTCATAACGAAGGCCAGAGCATAGGCCATCGCGCAACTGTTCTGGTTGCCGCTCATGTTGAGCAGCCGTTCGACCGGCCCGACCGCCGAACGGACGATCAACCCGATGGCGGCGACGAACATCATGCCGTAGCCGACGGTGAACTGCGGGCCGAACAGCCACAGCAGCGGCTTGCCCATTGCCAGCAACACCGCGGTGGCCACCACCGACGGCCAGAACGTCCATTTGATCGCGTGCGCGACGTAAGCCGAGAGTCGTTCGGTGTCGCCTGACGCGTGATATTCGGTGAAGCGGTGCGCCGTGGTGGCCGACATCGCGTAGTGGATGAACGACACCAGCGCCAGCGTCTTCACCACCGCGAAGTAGATGCCGACTTCTTCCGATGACCGGAATTGCTGCAGCACCAGCACGTCGGTGTAGGACAGCAGCAGATAGAAGCCTTCGACCATCATGATCGGCAGCGAGACTTTCAGCCAGTTCGGCATGTCGTACGCTTTGGGCCCGGGATCGACGCTGCCGCGCAGGCGGCGATTGAGAACGATCATCTGGCCGATCATCGCGATCCATACCGCTGCGGCGCTCGCGGCCATCGCCAGCGTCGCGCCGAGTTGCATCCCGAGCACGAACGCACCGGCGGTGAAGCCGATGATCAGCGACTGTCGGATGATGAATTGCGGCATCAGGCCGAGCCGCATCCAGTCGTGCGATCGGGCGAGGCCGTCCTGGGTGTTGGCGACGACGAAGGCCGGAAGAGTGAGGCAGCCGATGTAAAGCGGAACGATGTCCTGCTCGCTGATCCATGGCGATATGGCTTTGACCAGACCTGCGAGCAGCAGCGCGATGATGCTGGAGACACCGAAGGTCATCCAGCGGCTGCCGGAGAGGAAGCCGCGCAGCAGCGCCAGTTCGCCGCTGGCGCGATACTCCGGAATGATTTTCTGGGCGGACACGGCGATGCCGAAATCCATCACGCTGCCGAGGAGCAGAACCCAGGTCCAGACATAGACGTAGGTGCCGTAGTCGGAGCCGCCCATCCAGCGTGCGAGCAGAATCTGCGCGAGATAGGCAAGGGCAGCGCTGATGACGCGGATGATGAAGATGGTCCCGGCGAGACGCTTGGTCAGCGAGGCTTCGGCGGTGCCGCCCAGCAGCCCACGCAGGCGAGCGATCAAACCCGCAGGCTGCGCTCCAGAGGCGCTGTCAGCTTCCATGAATGACACGACCGTTGATCCCAGGAATCGGCAGTGAGCCGGTCGGCAGCGAGCCGCGCGACGGTTCGACGCGGAATAGCAAGGATTTGGTTGGATGGCGGCCGCCATGGCGTCGCTTCTGACGGACGTGAAACGACGCTATGGATTTTTCTCGTGACGCGTTTTCTTCACGCGACGGTATCCGCTTCGCTCGAAAATGCGTTAGCCGGAAAATCCGCCATCGGCGAGGAAAGCGGCCTCCTCGGCGGTGGTCTGGCGACCGAGCGCGATGTTGCGATGAGGAAAGCGCCCGAACTTGCGAATGATGTCGGTGTGAAGTTCGGCCCATTTCAGGCTGTCCGCATCGCCGAGCGCGAAACAGCGCGAGGCAGCGTTCCTGATCGGCCATATCCTCGGAATGTTCGAACGGCAGATACATGAACGCGCGCAGGCTGGTGTCGATGCGCTGATCGACGCCCCGTGCGATGGCGCGGTTTGCCACATCGCGCGCCAGCCTGTCAGCGGAAAAAGCGCGCGGATCGTCGCGGAACATGTTGCGCGAGAACTGGTCCAGCACAAGGATCAGCGCCAGTGCTCCTTCGTCGGTGGTTTCCCATGACGCCAGATCGCCAGCGTGCGCCTTCTCCCATACGCCCAGAAAGCGATCTCGTATGCTGTCGTCGAAGGCGGCGCTCTTGGCGTACCAACGATCCGGTCCGGCATCCCGCCAGAAGGTCAGGATGTCGTCCGGTGTCACGTTCGATGAAGTCATCAGTTCCGAAAACCTCGCGTCAGCTTGCCGCCGCGGCAGCCGCGGGCTTCTCGTCACGCAGTTCGCGGCGCAGGATCTTGCCGACGTTGGTCTTTGGCAGGTCCGTCCTGAACTCGACGTGCTTCGGCACCTTGTAATTGGTGAGCTGCGTCGCCGCAAACTTGATGACATCCTGCGCGGTCAGGTTCGGATCCTTCCTGACCACGAAAGCCTTGACGGCTTCGGTCGATTTCGGATCTGCGACGCCGATCACCGCGCATTCCAGAACGCCCGGATGGCTGGCGATCACTTCCTCGACCTCGTTGGGATAGACGTTGAAGCCGGAGACCAGAATCATGTCCTTCTTGCGGTCGACGATCTTGGTGTATCCATCCGGGCCCATGATGCCGATGTCACCGGTGCGGAAGAAGCCATCGGGCGTCATCACCTTTGCTGTTTCTTCAGGACGGTTCCAGTAACCCGCCATCACCTGCGGACCCTTGGCGCAAATCTCGCCCGGCTCACCGAGCGGGACCTCGTTGTTGTCGTCGTCGCGGATCGAGATGTAGGTCGATGACACCGGCAATCCGATCGAGCCGCTGAAGGCATCGGTGTCGGCAGGGTTGCAGGTCAGGGTCGGCGAGGTTTCCGACAGCCCGTATCCTTCCGACAGCGCGCAGCCGGTGACCTGCAGCCATTTGTCGGCGACCGGCTTCTGCACGGCCATGCCGCCGCCGAACGATGTTTTGAGTTTCGAGAAATCCACCTTGTCGAAATCCGGCGTGTGCAGCAGCCCGTTGTAGAGCGTGTTGACCGCAGGGAAGCTATTGACCTGATATTTCATCAGTTCCTTGACGAAGCCGGCCATGTCGCGCGGGTTCGGGATCAGAAGATTGACGCCGCCGGCGCGCATCGCCAGCAGGAAGCACGCGGTGAGCGCGAAGATGTGATACAGCGGCAGCGCGCAGACGATGAACAGTTCATCGACATGCGGCGGCTTGCGCAGCGCCGGCTGCAGCCAGGCGTCGTTCTGCAGCACGTTGGCGAGAATATTGCGGTGGAGCAGCGTTGCGCCCTTCGATACGCCGGTAGTGCCGCCGGTGTATTGCAGGAAGGCGACGTCGTCCTGCGTGATGGTGGGCTTGTTCAGTTTCATGCGGCGGCCGGCCGCGACCGCCTCGTTGAAGCCGATCGTGCCAGCGATCGAAAATGCCGGAACCATTTTCTTCATCCGGCGAACCACGAAGTTGACCAGCAGGCCCTTGAGGCCGAGCAGATCGCCCATCGATCCCACGATGATGTGCTTCACCGATGTATTCGCCCGCACCTTTTCCAGCGTGTGCGCGAAATTTTCCAGAATGATGATGGCTTCGGCGCCGGAATCCTTGAGCTGATGCTCCAGCTCGCGCGGCGTGTAGAGCGGATTGACGTTCACCACGGCATAGCCGGCACGCAGGATCGCCGCCGACGAAATCGGATGCTGCAGAACGTTCGGCATCATGATGGCGACGCGAGTGCCCTTCTTCAGCCCCTTGCCTTGCAGGAAGGCGCCGAGCGCGCTCGACATCTCGTCGAGCTCCCGATAGGTGATCGCCTTGTCCATGCAGATGAAAGCGCGGCGGTCGCGGAATTTCGTGAAGCTTTCCTCAAGCAGTTCGACCAGAGACGCGTACTGCGAAACATCGATATCGGCGGGCACTCCAGCCGGATACTGCTTGAGCCAGATACGTTCCATTGGCACTTCCCCTCAGCATGTTTCCTCGTGGCCCCTGTTCTTGAAGCAGGATGCCTGGTTCCCCGAAGTATTGAGCGAAGTGAAGGGCATAGCAAGCCGGTGCGCGCTAACGACGCAATCCGAATGAGGCTTGATGAAATGATGCGATGGCGCCGTTGTTCGGCGGCCATGCGCGCCTGCGCGATGATCTCAGCGGGGTGCGCCGGCGGTCTTTTGCCCAGCGGAGCCGGTGCCGTTCTTGTCGGCTTTGGGCTTGGTGGCGGCAGGCTTGGCCGCAGCAGGTTTCGCGGCAACAGGCTTGGAGGCGGCAGGTTTGGGCGCTGCGGCGGCTGTGCTGGCTGCAGGCTTGTGCGGGGCGGGTTTTGCCGCGGCCGTCTTGCTGGATTTGGAATCCGCGGTTGCGGCAGGCTTGGCGGGATGCTTCGCCGTCGGGGCCGGCTTTGCGGCAGCAGGCTTCGCGGCTGTTTTCGGGTCTGACTTGGTATCGGGTTTGTTGTCCGGCTTGGCCGCGATCTTCGGATTGTCCTGATGGGCCTTTTTACCCTTCTTGGCGCGTGCCCGCGGGGTTTGTTTCTCGGCCTCGGCGGCATCGGCCGCTGCAAGGGCGGCGCCCGTCTTGGTCGGGCCGGTATAAACAATCACCGGGGTCGCGGCGGCGGCAGGCCCCGCCAGCAGATCGGACATTTTCACGCCGGGCGCCTGCAGGCTACCGGCAGCGAACATTGCCACCGGGCTGGACATGTCCGACGCGCTGATCTCGACATCGTCGTCCTCGTTTTCGGCGGCGGGCCGCTTGCGCTTCGGGCCGCACATCTCCTCGCGCAGGTTCGGCGGCGAGGCGTCGATCGGGGCGAGAGCGTCGACAGTCCCGAGCGATGGTTTCAGCCACGCGAGCTTGTTGCCCTGGAATCCTCGCTCAAGCAGTTGCGCAGCCTTGAGCGCGCGCTGTGCCGACGACGATGCGCCGAGCACCACCGCGATCAGATGCCTGTTGTTGCGGGTGGCAGAGGCGACGAGATTGAATCCCGAGGCACAAATGAATCCGGTCTTCATGCCATCGGCGCCGGGATAGCGGCCGATCAGCTTGTTGAAGTTGCGGGTGATGCGGCGGCCGAATTTGATCGCGGGGATGTGAACGAAGTACGAGTATTCAGGCAGGTCGCGGAAGATCGCGCGCGCCAGGATTCCGATGTCGCGCGCCGAGGTGATCTGTCCGTCAGCCGGCAGGCCGTTGGGATTGACGTAGCTCGTCTGCGTCATGCCGAGGCGCTGCGCGGCCTGATTCATTTCAGCGGAGAAGCCGTCGATCGAACCGCCGACGCCTTCCGCGAGAACCACGGCCATGTCGTTCGCCGACTTGACCATCATCATCTTAAGCGCGTTATCGACGGTCACTTGCGTGCCGGGCTGGAAACCCATCTTCGAGGGCGCCTGCGCTGTCGCGTTCGGAGAAACAGTGAGCAGCGTATCGAGTGTGATGCGTCCCTGCTTCACCGCGGTCAGCGTGACGTAGGCTGTCATCAGCTTGGTGATGGACGCGGGATACCAGGGATAGGTGGCGTTCTCGGCTTGCAGAACCTTGCCGGTGTCCGCCTCGATCAGCAGCAGCGCTTCCGCACCGGCCGGGCGCGGTGCGGCGAGCAAGCCGACCGCGAGCAGCGCCATGCCAAGGATGGCAGCGCGGCGGCGGAGCGACGACAGATGAGGCAGAGCGAGAAAAGCCACTATTCGTTTCCGGTCCTATGAGGCGTGCCTGAAGGAAGCTGTGTCGTTGTATTTTTGCGATCAGGGTCTCGATGCGGACATGCCATCAGAAGCAAATGTGGCATTGCCCAAAGCCTATACCGGCTCGGGGACCCGGAACAGTGGTCACCGCTTCAATCGGCCATGAAATGGGCCAAATTTCGACGATGCCCACACCCTTCCTCACTCCGGTCTCGTGATTTCCGCGGCATCTGGCGGCAACGGACGGCCGGTATGCGTCGCCTGCTGCACCATGAATTGTGCCTTGGCGAGACCGGCGAAATAGCCGCCTTTGCGGACCAGTTCGTCAAAAGTTCCACTCTCGATCACCCGGCCGTTGTCGAAGACGAGAATTCGCGTGGCATTGCGGATCGTCGAGAGCCGATGTGCGATCACGAATGTGGTACGGCCCTTCATCACGGCATCGAGCGCCGCATTCACCTTGGCCTCCGTCACGGCGTCGAGCGCGCTGGTCGCCTCGTCGAGGATCAGGATCGGCGGATCCTTCAGCAGCGCGCGTGCGATCGACAGGCGCTGGCGTTCACCGCCCGACAACATTCGTCCGCGTTCGCCTGCATTGGTGTCGAATTTCTGTTCGGCGCGTTCGATGAAATCCAGCGCATGTGCGCCGGCGGCGGCTGCGCGCAACTCCTCGTCGGTCGCGTCAGGCTTGCCAACGCGCAGATTGTCGGCGATCGAGCGGTTGAACAGCAGCGCTTCCTGAAACACGACGCCGATGTTCCGGCGTAACCCGGCGAGGGTCAGGGCGCGGACGTCCATGCCGTCAACTTTGATGACGCCCGATTGCGGATCGAAGGCGCGATGAAGAAGCGCGATCGCGGTCGATTTTCCGGCTCCGGTGGCGCCGACCAGCGCGATGGTCTGGCCCGGCAATGCCGTGAAGGACAGGTCTTCGACGGCGGGCCGCTTGCCGTCATAGGAGAACGAAACGTCGTCGAATTCCACCAGACCCTGAAGGCGGCCGGGGTCCATCGCGTCGGGCCGGTCGCGCACCGCAGGCACCGCATCGAGCACGTCGAAGAATTCGCGCAGCCGCGGCGCTTCCATGAAGACGCTGTTGATAAAGCTGACGACCTGCTCGAGCTTCTGGATCAGCATGGTCGAGAAGCTCACGAACATCACGATTTCGCCGACGGTGGCGAGACCCTGCCTGTTGAGAGCGATCCCCACGACGAGAATCGCGAGAATGGTGATCGTGGTCGAAGCCCGCGTCATCACCGCGACCAGCGCCCACCACGACAGTACCGGCATCTGCACCGACAGCAGTTTATCCGCGACGTTGCGCAGGCCCTGCACTTCGGCATCGACGCGGACGAAGCTCTGCACAAGCGCGACATTGCCGAGCGCATCGGAGGCGCGCGCGGCGAGATCGCTGAAATGGGATTCGACGTCCTGCTGCATACCGTAGGTCTTGCGCACCACCAGTGTCGTCAGCACGGTGAAAATCACGCACAGGATGAACAGCAAAATCGAAAGCCGCCAGTTGATGTAAAGCGAAAGCGGCAGCAGCACGAACAACGACACGATCGCGGCGAAATGTTCGCGGAAGAAACTAAGCCACAAGCGCCACAGCGCGTCGGTGCCTTGCAACATCACCTTCATCAGTCGCCCGGAATGGGTGCCGGTGTGGAAGGTGAGCGGAAGCTGCATGATGTGATCGAAATAGCTCGTCAACACGGCCTGCCGCTGGCGATGGGCGAGACGGTCCGCGTTCAACGCGACGCCGGCGTTGCAGACGATGGTGAAAAGGCCGAAGCCGACCCACGCTGCCAGCAGCGGCCAAGGAGACGTTGACGGCGACGTTGACGGATTTACCGATGTCGTGCTGTTGGACAGGACGTCGACGATGCGGCCGAACAGGACCGGCTCGGCGAACTGCGCCACCGCCAGCAGCAGGTTCGCAACGGCGAGAATCCAGCCGAGCCTGGCTTCCTTGCCGAGCAGATCGAGAACGCGCAGATAGAGGCGGATCAAGGACATTCCGGTCGCGGCAGGGTGTGTGGTGCGGGCACGAACGGTGCCAGTCTAGCCGAGGATCGCAGCCGAATACAGCCGCGTTCCGCTGTGGCGTCAGTGGATCTGGCGCGCGCTTTCGGCGGGCAGGTAGCTCGCGTCGAAGATATCGGCCAGCGCGGGTAGCTTTTGAAACTTGAAATCTTCCGCGATCGCGGCGACCGAAGCGTCGAAGCGTGCCGGCGCGACCGCGCCGATGCCGTTTCGTTTGACGTCATCGGTGACGATGTTTTCGCGGATGACGGTTTGCAGCCGTTCAAGCTCGAGGTCGTGGGAGCCGCCGCCGTTCATTCCGGCGATGACGCTGTCGATCGCCCGCGACGGATGCTTGATCGACAGTTTGACGCCGGCGATGGTGGCGCGGATGAAGGCCTTGACCGCATCGGGGTTAGCGGCGGCGAATTTCGGGTTGACGACCAGCGCGTACCCATAGGCCATGCAGCCGAAGTCGGAGAAGTGCAGGATGGCGAGATCGTCCGCCGGCACGCCGCGGTCGCGGACATTGACCGCCGCCAAGAACGAGAATCCGCTGACAGCATCGACCTGTCCGGCAGAAAGCAGCGGCTCGCGAACGGCCGCGCTGATCTTCTCGGTTTTCAACTTGTCAGTCCGGACCCCGTTATGTTTTGCGACGAACGGCCAGAGTCGTGCCGCCGGGTCACCGTCGACGAGGCCGAGCGTTTTGCCTTCGATCAGCGCGATGTTTTCGATGCCGCGGCTTTTGCGCCCGATCAGGGCGTATGGCGCCGTGTCGAACAGCACGAACACCGCTTTCACTGCCGGCATCTTGTCGTTGTCGCGCAGGCGGATCAGCACGTTGAGGTCGGCGAGGGCGATGTCACTGGTCCCGGCGGCAACGCGGCCGATCGCGTCTTTCGATCCGGCGGCAACGTTCGTCGTGACGTTCAATCCCTCCTCTGCGAACAGGCCGTTGTCCGCGGCCACGATGAAAGGCGCAGCGGCGCCGTCGATCGGGCGGTCCAGTGTGAACCGGATCGCTGTCGCGGCCGACGCCGCGCCGCAGACCATGCACAGGAGCGCGGCGACGATCGTAATCAGGAGGCGGTTCGCTGGCGTTTTGAGGCTCGGGTTCATGCGACCGGACGAGGTGAACTGGAGTGAGAGAACGTTTGGTAAAACTGATATGTTTGTTTGATGACGCTGCGCTGATCTGAATAGCAGGGATTGCCCGGATTTCGCCAATAATCGTTGGGGTTGCATTCAGGATGCGGAACCTAAGATGGAATTATGGGTTTTCCTTCTGACTGGCTCGGGTGAGCCGGGGAAACCGTGAGGATATTGCAATGGGTACAGTTTCGCTTTCCAGGATCGGCAAGGGTATTGCGCTGGCAACGGCTGCCGCCCTGCTTCTGACAGCGGTCGAACCGCAACTGGCTCAGGCAAGACCGGCGTCTTCCACGGTGGCTGAAAATGGCACCGCGGCCAGCGCGGCGACCGATATCAGCGCTCGCAAGCGGCATCGTCACTACCGCCGTCACAGCGGAAATGCGGCGGGTCTGGCGTTCATGGGCCTCGCGCTCGGGACCATGGGCGCAATTGCCGCCGATCAGCGCCGTCGCGATTATTACCGCGACCAGTACTATTACGGCGGCAGTCCCTATTACGGCCGTCACTACTACGGTGGCCCGGCTTATTACGGCCGCCCCTATTACGGCTATTGATGCCGTTACCACTGATTTGACCAGGTTCGCCGGGAGCAATCCCGGCGAATTTTTGCGTTTGGGCCGTGCGACACCATATTGCCGTTAATACGATGGCGACAGCTTTCCAGTACGTTGGTGTCATGAGTGATTCGATGGAGCGGCTTTATCAGGCGGTGATCGCAGCCAGGGATCTCGATCCCGCGGCCTCGCGCACGGCTCGCTTGCTGAAACGCGGCCCGTCCAAAATGGCCAAGAAACTCGCGGAAGAGGCGATCGAGGTCGTGATCGACGCGGTCAACGGCAAGCCTGATGCGGTCATCCGCGAGAGTGCCGATCTGCTCTACAATCTGTCCGTGCTTTGGGCCGGAGCCGGGGTTCGGCCCCAGGATGTCTGGGACGAGATGGATCGTCGGGAACGGCTGCTGGGCATCGCCGAGAAACTCCCCAAAGTCTCCACGAACAAGAACTCGTCGCAATCGGCTGCTCTTGTCCCGCAAGATACCGCAGCCACGCGGGCGTCCCGGCGACCAATTGTCGCGCTGCAGGGCGGGCGCGCTGGCAAACGCCGCTAGCCTTTCCTTCAATCCACCGGGCCCCGCATGGACAAAACCGTGCAGGGATGGTTCATCGCCCCCATGTTGAGACGTATCTACGACTGGTGCATCGCCGCCGCCCATAAGCCCTATGCTCTCTGGTTGATGGGGGCGGTGTCTTTTGCCGAAAGCTCGTTTTTCCCCGTTCCGCCCGACGTCATGCTGATTCCGATGTCGCTGGCGCGACCGCAGCGGGCATGGCTCTACGCGCTGGTCTGCACGGTCACGTCGGTCGCCGGCGGTGTCGTCGGCTATGCGATCGGGGCGCTCCTCTACGATTCCGTCGGGCAGTGGCTGATCCAGCTCTACGGTTACGGCGACAAGGTCGAAGCTTTTCGCGCGTCCTATGCCGAATACGGCGCATGGATCATTTTGCTGAAAGGCCTGACGCCGATCCCCTACAAGATTGTCACAATCACGTCCGGGTTCGCCGACTACAACATCTGGCTGTTTGTACTGTTCTCGGTGATCGCGCGTGGCGGCCGCTTCTTCATCGTCGCGATCCTGCTCAATCGTTATGGCACCTGGATTCGTACGACGATCGAGAAACGTCTTGGTCTGTGGGTCGCGCTCGGGACCGGTGTTCTGGTGCTCGGTTTCATCGTGGCGTTCAGGCTGTTCTAGTGTCCCGAATCCGAAGTTCGCCTGCTTTTGTAGCGGCTTCTTTGCGAACTTCGGATTCGAAAGGACACTAGCAACTTTATAATTCTAGTGTGGTTCGGTTTGGAAATTCGCTTGGTGAGCTCGCAGCTGCAACAAAGCGAATTTCCGAACCGCCACACTAGCCGAATAGACCTTTGCCCACCCCGTCGGCTGCGCTATCTTCAACGACGTCTTGTCGCGCGGGCGTTTTGCGCATGGAGAGGCGATTTGCGCACGGTCATGTCGGGGGCACTTGTACTGTTGCTTGGATGCAGCAGCGTTGCATGGTCCCAGGCCGTCCAGCAGCAATTGGCTCCGGCGCAAGGAGCGTCTGCACCGCCGGTTGCTCCCATGCCTGCCGCGCCTCCGGTCGATCCCCCGCCGCGCAGCAATCCGGGTCTGGTCGAAGAACTCGGAAAAATGTTGCGCAATTCAGCGTCGAGCCTGTCGTCAACGCTCAAGGATTCGCGCGAGGCCATCGAGGACCTGAATTCGCGGGCGCGTGACGCCACCGAAGATCTGCCGCGCCTTGGTCCGCAGACGGTGATTCATGGCCGTGCGGTCTGCCCGCTCGCAGCCAACGGCGCTCCGGATTGCAGGACCGCATCGGATCAACTCTGCAAGGCCAAGGGCTACAAGTCAGGCAAGAGCGTCGATGTGGAATCGGCCGAAAAGTGTTCGGCAAAAGTCTATCTGTCCGGCCGCACCGGCGCGCCGGGCGAGTGCAGAACTGAAAGCTATGTGACCAGCGCGGTCTGCCAGTAGCCGATTGTCATTTCATCCCCATGCTCGAAGCATTGCCATGAGCGTGAAAGTTCTGGCATCGTCGCCGCGAGATGATGCGGATGCAGAATTCAATTCCGCAGAGTGAAAATAGCGTCGGACAACGCGTGCCATTGCTGGCGTGCGGTCCGCGCGCGTGACGAAGAGGATTTCAGAATGTCGATGCCAGCCTTGTTCAAGGGCCGTCTTTCCATTCCGGCGATCGGTGCGCCGCTGTTTATCGTGTCCGGCCCCGACCTCGTGATTGCCCAGTGCAAGGCTGGTATTGTCGGATCGTTTCCGGCACTGAACGCGCGTCCCGCAGCGATGCTCGATGAATGGCTGCACCGGATCAAGGAAGAACTCGCGGCTTATGACAAGGCGCATCCCGAGCGTCCATCGGCGCCGTTCGCGGTCAACCAGATCGTGCACAAATCGAACAACCGTCTCGAAGCCGATCTGGCGGTGTGCGAGAAGCATCGCGTGCCGATGGTCATCACCTCGCTCGGCGCCCGTGAGGAATTGAACCAGGCGGTGCACGGCTGGGGCGGCATCACCTTCCACGATGTCATCAATCAGAAGTTTGCCCATAAGGCCGTCGAGAAAGGCGCCGATGGTCTCGTGCTGGTGGCAGCCGGTGCCGGCGGACACGCGGGCTCATTGTCGCCGTTCGCCTTCGTCGCCGAAACCCGCCGCTGGTTCAATGGACCGATCGCCTTGTCGGGCGCGATGGGCAACGGCCGCGCGATCCGCGCGGCGCGTGTGCTGGGTGCCGATTTCGCCTATATCGGGTCGGCCTTCATCGCGACCAAGGAAGCCAACGCCGTCGACGGCTACAAGCAGATGATCACGGCATCGGGTGCGGAGGACATCGTCTACTCGAACCTCTTCACCGGCGTGCATGGCAACTATCTCAAGCATTCCATCGTTGCCGCCGGCATGGATCCGGACAATCTTCCGGTGTCGGATCCGTCGAAGATGAATTTCGGCACCGATGCCAGCGGTGAACGGGCCAAGCCGAAGGCGTGGAAGGAAATCTGGGGCAGCGGGCAGGGCGTCGGCAGCGTCGACAGGGTGGTGCCGGTCGCCGAACTGGCGGCGCGTCTCAGGAAAGAATACGACGAAGCCGTCGATCCCGCTGTGATCGGTGGGGACATGGATACTCTCTCTCGGGTGCCGGCCATGGATGCCGTGTTTCGTGTCGATGGAAAGACTGTGCTGGTCAGCGAACACGCCGCGGGGCCGTGGGACGCCGGGATGCAGCATGGTGGCGCGCCGTCGGCGCTGGTGGTTTGGGCGGCGGAGGCGATGCCGACGGCGCAGCCGATGCAGATTGCGCGGATCACCGTCGATCTGATGCGTCCGGTGCCGATCGCGCCTCTGACTATCGACACCGAGGTGGTCCGCGACGGCCGCAAAATTCAACTATGCACGGTTCGTCTTCTGGCCGAGGGCATCGAGGTCGTCCGGGCGTCGGTCTTGAAGGTGCGAAAACTCGCGGTCGTGATGCCGGCAGATGTCGAGGCGGAAAAGCCGATCGATGTCGCGGGTCCCGATCGCAGCCGCGAAGAGGACAGCGGCGACAGCAATAAATTTCTCGGTGGTGTGACGCTGCGCGCGGCGCAAGGCGGCTTCCTCGCGCCGGGACCGTCCGCGATCTGGTTTCGCCCCGACCGCCCGATTGTTGAGGGTGCGCCGATCTCGCAGGCGATGCGTGCGGCGCTCGCCGCCGATTGCAGCAACGGCGTGTCGTCGGTGCTCGATTTCCGGAAATGGATTTTCATCAACGCCGATCTCACAGTCACCTTCGCGCGCGAGCCGGTCGGTGACTGGATTCTCCTGAACGGCGAGATGACGCTGGGACCGGACGGCGGCGGTATCGCCGTGTCGCGCCTCGGCGACCAGCAGGGCTACTTCGGCCGCGCGGTGCAAAGTCTGGTGGTCGAGCCACGCTGACGCTGTGAATGGTCGCTGTCCGGAGGCGTGCCGGCCATCTGGCAAAGGAGCGGCCACGCGAAAGGATGATGGTGCCCCTGGCCGGCAGTCACCTATTTCCTTAACTATCCGAATTTATGGCGATTTTAGTCACGGATTGCTGCCGATACCAGCAGAAATACCAGCAAGCTGAGACGCGCGGTACTCGCTGGCAAAAAATAAGCCAGCAGGCTCCCCGGCAGCAGGCGCGCCCCATGCCGTTCTGGTCTCCACAAGCGCCACGACCGGAATCGAACCCGGCTCCGACTCGAATCCCGATAGGATCGCCCAAACTTGATATCGCGAGGTCAAGGGAGCGCCTTGTCATGCGTAGTCTTTACACTTTGCCCCACGATGCCGAGCGAGATACGTACCTCGTGTTGAACGACTTCGGGGCGAGTCGGTTGCGCCTGGCCAGACCAACACTGAAAGCGCCGGCAGCGACCACTACGCCCGCGGCTTCCGCTCGATCGCCTCGACCCTGCTTAACGATGAGGGCACGTCGGCAACCGGAAAGCAGAAAGCCGCCGTGCGCCTCCGTTTGGCGTTTGCGTGATAGTGGTAATGAAATCATGACCGCAGGATCATGCCATGGCTGATGTGCCGAAGCTCGTCGAGGAATTGTGGAGCTTAACGCTGCTCGAAGCTATAGAACTCGCCGAGATTCTGAAGAAGAAGTGGCGACCGCCGGAGGTATCTCTAGCCGATATAAAGCGCTATCTTCCGCATTGGCCCGATGCAGTCATTGAACTGTGGCTGTTCTACCTCGCAAACCGCAGCGCTGGCGATACGGGTTGGCCGCCGCCGGAGCCGCTCGGCAATCACGCATGGGCAGCCATCCTTGGATACAGGCCCCTTTCATGGTGGCGAGAGGTTAGCTGGAAGCGCGAAACGACTGACTGTGGCTTTGCAAATCTCTGCCAGGGTACGAAGGTCATTGTGGCGCAGATATTGATGGAGAAAGCAAGCGGCACCATTGATGAGGAGACCGGGAGGCGATTCAAGAGGGGGGCCGATTACCTGATGAAGAATGGCGTCTTCGAAAAGCCGCTAGTTGCGATAAGGCTTCCCGATGGCTTGAGCATCCTCGACGGTAATCACCGGATAAGCGCATTCTGTGGCCTGCAAGAAACCCCCGCCGAATTACTGGAGCCGCGCGGTTTAAAGAAGCCGGCGCCCGAACAAGACCTATAGATTGGGACGCACAGCGGCGGCGAAGTGCCGCTGGATTATCTGCCTAGCCTTTAGGCCGCGCCGTCTACCGCTTTGATGCCGAGCTTGCCGAGTTCATCGCGGAGGAAATCGAGGTCGCAGCCGGGGCCGGGAAAAACCTCCGTGATCGTGCCATCTGTCATGGCCTTTCGATAATCAAAGCCGAGTTCGAGTCCGGGGGCAAATTCCATTTTCGTGCCATCGGCCAAGACAAAATGTCCCATGCCAATCGCCGAAAGCGAAATACGCAACTCGCGCTCATCAGCATAGCTCTTGTCCTTGACGTAGGTGTAGCGGATCGGATTGGGCATCCGATCGATATTTTCCCGCACCTCTTCCCACGACAAATAATCGACGATTCCGTAGTTTACGGAGAATATCTGCTTGCAGGCGTTTCCCCGGTACAGCAGTCCATTCCTGACGCTCATGATCTCATTGATGACGGCACGCAGCTTCGCGAAATCGAAAGCGATGCCGACTTTACCATGTGCGCTGCCGTTCCCGTACTCGTGCCAGATGTAGTCGGAGTTCTCCAGCGAGAAGCAGCACGCATAGGTCCGGTTTCGGCAGCGGTCATAATAGTCCGCCCCAGAGAAATCGGGTGCCCTTTCGAACTTGGCGGCCTCATTGGCGGCGCGATCTTGTTGCAACTGCTCACCGTCATGCCCGTCGGCATTCCGGAAGTCCTTGTAGCTATCGACCCGGTTGAAATAGAGGTATCCGCCGCTCACCGACCGGAGCAGGTTCTCAATCGTCATGATTTTGTAAAGCTGTTGCCCGTCCGGCGGTGCGGTCAGCGTTCCGGCGTGCGGTTCGATGGCCCCCAGCGCGGGGTCGAACGGAGCATTATCGGTGTTTTCGGTCATGGCAGCAGTGTGAGGACTTAGCGGCTGCGCAGATCGGCGGCCTAGCTTGCTCTCGTTTCGACCCTCGGCAGCGAAGCATGATATTCATCTATGCTGTTGAGATCAATCATGGTCTTGCCCCCCATCTTGTAGGCCCTGATCCTCTCGTGGGCGATCAGCTCATAAGCTTTAGTTCTTCCAAATTTGCCATAGCGGCAACCATCCTTGAACTCGACGAGCCGGCGCCGCTTGTTGTTATCACTCTCAACCATGAGTCCCTGCAAGCGCTTCGATGATCCCCCGATAAGATCAAAACCGCGCTGAGTGAGATGCGCATATCCATGGCGCGACGCTGTCGGTGCGGGCTCGCCAGAAGACCTACCGTTGTGGTGGCTGACGAGATTCCTGCTGACCCGTTTCGGCGCCATCTACGCGTAACCCAATTGCCATGCATCGATCTAAATTGTCTACGATGCCAAACAAAGGGTCCCCTGATGCCGCCCCCAAGTCCAGAGTGCTGTAGCGTGCAAATCGGATGGACGAGGAAGCGCGGCTCGCGGACGCTTGTATTGTCACCTAGTGCTTTTGACGTGAGAGGTTGCGCTGCATGCTGTGGAACAGGCCTGTGCTGCCAACTGCTCGAAGTTTGATATCGGGGACCTGCTCGCCGGAAATGGAAGGCTACAAGCGGTTGCGATCGAGACGCTTGCCTAACTCTCTCAAACTGGCATCGCGGTGAACTACGCGGAACCAGCCATCGGCTGTGTTTCCAAGAGGCTCCACCATGGCAGCGCCCAAGGTGCGCATGGGGCGTCCATCGACGTAGAGTTCGACACGGAGCATGCCCTGATCCGATGCCATTTGGGCTAACAATGTGATCTGGCCGGTCCGAGCGGTGATCCCTTCTCCGGAAGGATCGATTTCCTCGATTGTGAGGATCCCGTGATCGGCAGGACCGCGTACTACGAGGTGTATTCCCGATTGCATCTCTGAATGTCGTTTAGACGGCCGTCCCATTTCGCCGAACGTAAGGTGTGTCGTGACGGACCGAAGGTGAGGTTGCTGTTCCAACGCTTCACGCGCGCGATCGAATGTGTCGGTGGCCGCGTAGAGGTACCGCGCACTATGAACCGTTTGCTGATGATTGAGGAACAGGACCGCATCTTCATCAATATCGATCGGATTGCCGGACCTGAGGCCGTCTCTGTATCGGAACACTCGCTCCTTTTGATCTGCCTCGAGACTCGCTTGTTCAGCGAACTCATAGCGCTTCACAATTGTCGGGCAGTGCAAGGCAATCATAATCTCTGGTGAGATCGGCAGGACGACTAGTATGCCGTGCGAAGTAAGTCCGAGTTCCCCATAGGGAAAAGCATTCATCACTGCGGTGGGATGATCAGAGATTATGAACCGATGGTCCCCGTTTGCTCGGTATAAGGCGGGATACAGGCGCAGAAGCGCGACGACCTGCTCGCTGCGATCAAGGAATGTCCGTACTGCGCCGAGGCGCAGTGCTGCATCGGGGGGCGTCGCCATGGTCGGATTCTGATCCGGATCGTAGCCGAGCTGCCGTGTGATCTCCCGAAGACGATCAGCGAGGTGCGCCCGCGTGGTTCGACTGAAATGCGTGCGAAGCATCTGGGTGGCGAACAAGTCGGCCAAAGCAAGCCGATCATCCTCGGATAGCCAGGCTAGCGATTTGCGCGAGAGGATCTCCGCAATAAGCAAAGCCGACCGGGTGTCGACTTCCTGGAACAGATCTTCGAAGTTCCACTTGCTGGCGCCGAGACTGATGGTGTTGAAGTCGTTCTCTGAGCCAGCGTTGAGGATCGAAGTTCGGAATGATCGATCCGTTTGTTTGTCGAGCACATAGAGAAAACGGCGCTCCGCGTCCGCAGAGAAATTTCGAAGCTGCGCCTGTGGTACGAAGTGGTGCTTTTTAGAAGGCCGGTTCATTGTCTCTATGCGGTGTATTGACACAGAACATCCGAGTTCCTATCGACGCGAACGTTTCGTAGGTAGCAGCTCACTACACCGCTGCCGGGTAGCATCATCAACCGTGAACTCCTCCGGCGATTTACCACCTAATTCCCGCCTCCTGCCTCGCATCCATAAATTAGCTCGCTCGTCGTCGTAATACCGGGATTGGGCGAGCGCGGCGAGCTCCGCCACGGCTTTTGCCTTCCGCTCGCTTGCTCGATGCTGAACCTCAATCTCTCTTGCTCGGTAATGGAGCGCGCGGACCGCATCCTCGTGACCAGCTTCGCTATCCAAAGCGACCTCGATGGGAGGGCGTCCCCCAGTGTTAGAGTTTGTCGTCACGAGCCAGAGTTCCGCTTCTCTCCCGATCTGTCGAAGCGCGCGATGCTGCAGATCGGCGACGCGGGCAGCTTTATCTGCCTCGATTTTCGCTTGATTGGCGCGTTGACGTTCGGCTTCTTCTGCATGCTTGCGCTCAAGTGCGCGCGCCAGGGCGCCGTGGTAGGGAAGCCCAAAAAGGTCTAAGCGTTCTCGCGGCGAGAACCGGATTTGCGTCGCGATATTATCCAGGTCGTTCGTGAGCGATCGCCACTTCGTTTCATCGAAGTCGATCGCATCACGAGGTGAATGGCCGCGTTCCGGGAGCATTGAACTCCACCATTGTTCAAATACGAAAGCAGCGGTCTCATCCGCTGGAAGAGTGGCAATCAGCTCCTCAACTAATTGACGGAGCTCGCGCGTACGCTTGACCGGTCGCGCGCGGAGCTCGCGCGCCTTATCGATCCGTGCCTGTAGCGTATGTGAGGGCCGCCAAATCTCAGTCGGATCCGAATGAACGAAGCCAAGGCGCTCGAGTTGCGTTAGATATGCTTCGACGGCCTGGAAGGGGGAGTTGAACGGAATCCCGGCCGCTCGCACCCCACATACGATTTCGTCCGAAATGTCAGCAAACGATGAGTCGAGCCATCGTCTGCTTCGGAGTGCCGCGAGCCCATTTCGAGTTCGGAAAGGCGTTTTCGTTGGAGCGAGCAATGCTTCCAGAATAGCCGCTTGCCATTCCGCAACGGCCACTGTGAAGCAACCAGCCCCATATACCGGCAGATTGATGAGGTCGGCGAGGCCGTTTTTCCGGGCCGAAGATTCGCATGCCCCGCTTCCCGGGGATTCTGACGGTGAACGATGGCGATAGGAGCCGCGGTAATTTTCGATTTGCGTCCGCCTCTCCTCTGCTCGCTGTAGCGCTCTCACTTCGAGGCGTGCGCGCGCTTCACGTTCCCGCGGATTGTGCAGCCATGTTCGCGGCGCGTCGTAAAGTATCCGGTCTCCGATCTCGCTGAGCTTGTGGTCGCGGTACTGGGAGAGGTCGATCTCGATTGCGCCGACATCCATCGCTTGGATCCGGGCGATTTTTATTGAGTCGCACGGATGAGTGACCTTGAATTCTACGATGAGCCTGCGATCGCGTAAGAGCAGCACGACGTCGGGAACGATCTGCCCATCTTTGGTTTCTAGGATCGCTCGATCGAAAGTACGCTTCGCCGCCCGGACAACAACTTCGCGATCCTTCTGCTCCTCCACGACCTGCGCTGGCAAAGTAATTTCCAGGCGCTCATCCAAAATGAGTTTCGCAAACTTATGCAGGGCCGTCTCGCCGGCGGACGCGCATGACCGGCCATCTTGCTGAGCATTGTGCGCAAAATGGTGGGCCTGCACATCTCCCTTTTTCGCAACCATCCGCCTTCCGCAGCCGGGACAGACGCAGTTGCAGGCGAGCCCGGAGGGCACCTCGCCAATATGCAGGAGTCGACCATCGGCAGATTCGGCGACGAAAGCGCCGCCTTGCTCCGTACAGGCAAACAGTTCTCTCAGGCGTATAGACATCGTCCGGCTGCTCCCTGGCCGGTATCGCCAGGTGGAGTGTCAGCGCCACTCCATCCATCGTGCTACCCGTGATAGGTTTTCCAAGAATAGATCGAGGTATGCTTCACTGCCCAATGCGAACCCTGCTTTAAGCAGTTGTTGCCTGGTAGGAGTTGATTTCAGCTCGTGTTCTATTGAGCGTCGCCCCTCGCTTCGCCAGCCGATGCGACCGACAGACATCCTAGCCTTCCTGTCGCCGTTCTCCAGTTGATCCTTCAGTGCCCTTTCACTGTTCTCTTCAAGGTGGACCAACGCCCCCAGCGCCTCAAAACGATCGAACAGCAGAGCATTGTCTGTGGGGACGCCCAAAAACGCCGTGCCCCACTCGAAGGATACGTCGAATAGATGGTCGCTGAGTGGTGTTTTTCGGCGGTTGTTGCCTGTCGTGAAACCTTCAACGTTATTCCAGAGATTGTCGTCTGACCCCCTCCAGTCCCACAGGAAGAGCGAATTCACGAGACGTTTTGGGTCCCGCTCGTCCCTAGGCATCGAGAGAGAAAACAGGTCATGCAAGGTCTTCCAACGCTCTGCTCTCGCAAGTCCGAGCCCATATGCAGTCATGAGCAGAACGGCCGGATACGTCCTTAGATCAAGCCATATATTCAGGCCGCTGCCCACCTTGTTCGCCCTGGCAACGACGCCGCGGATCGTATCGGCAATGAGTGCAAGCTCGGCGTCATCCCCCCATCGTCCGAGAACACCAAAGGCTTTCGCGAGCGGCTCGGTAGTGGCCTCATAGAGTTTAAGGCGTCGGCGGAATTCCTCAACGGACCACACACCCTGCGGAGAGAGCTCCTTCGCGTCGAGGCGGTCGAAAAGCTTGTTAACTTCCTGTGTGATGACTTCATCGAGTCGAATGCGAAATTCCGGCCTCGCAACGTACCGCTTGATAGAGCCGACGAGGATATCAATCGTCAGCGGACTCTGCTTCCGAGTCTCGGCGAGTGTTTTCACCAGCTCGGCCAACTTCAGAAAAAAGCTATCGGCGTCGGCAACCGGAATGGTCACAGCCTTACGCTGACTGATGATGGGCTCTGCGCCGCTCCCAACTTTCCCCCGTATGCTCCAGAAAGTAGGGTAACGCCTGTTAGGAGCGCGCAACAATGCTGCCCGTAGCGCGTCATCCCACTCGCCTGACCAACCGCAAACTATAAGACCGTGCTCATCCAAAATGCGGTCGAGCAGCGCATCGTATTGCGGCGGATACACGCCTAACTCTTCGTCGGTATTCAGGATGCGTGCATCCTTGTAGTCACCATGAAGCTTCAGCACGTAGCACGGGCTATGTGTGAGCGGCTCGGCTCCTGACAAGCTGTCGACGGAGGTGACGACAGTTGGCTCAACGCCAACTTCTCGCAGTGCATTTTCTAATAGCCGATCGAAATTGGTCGTTAGTATCACTCGGACATACCCGTCGCGAACCAGGCCCGCGATTGCATGGTGCGCGGCTGTCGGAAGTTTCTTACCCTCTGCACGATCGTCTTCGTCAGGCTCGATGTACGAATGTAAGATGGATCGCCGTTCGGCAGGCGAGGCCGCCAGTCCTGCTAGAATCGCTGAATAATCGGGTTCCGCACCATACGTTTTGCGATACCACGTCGCCCAATCGGACTGATTCTTGACGCCTTGCGCGAGCGCGACTCGTCGAACTAGGTCCAAAGTGATTTCCCATCCAGTTGGAATCCCGGCTGCACGAGAGAGACCAGAGCCGAGAAGCAAAGCATAGACACCCTTGCTCTCGAACATCGAGAATGCGAGCTGAGTAATCGGATCGCTTGATAAAATGCTCATGGCAGGCGCGAATCACTAGGAGGGAAGGGTCCGAGCATAGCAAGATTGCGCAGCAATCAATCGCCGCTCGCGCCTGCTCGGGCGCGCCGCTTCTCGTCGTCGGGTACGAATCGGTCGGCGTACACGACGGACGTGCCGCGCTCGCCGTTGCGGACATTGCCGCCGAGCGCGAGCGCCTGGCGGAAGGTGGGCCCGCTCTGGCCCGAAAAGCCGTGCCGCGGCGCTCCAAAGGATCAGCACGTTGATCCCGGAATAATTCCGCCCGGTCGCGGCGTTTGGCAAGTGGCGCCTTCGCAGCCGCCGTCCTCCAAGGTTGGACCCAGGCACGCGCCCGGCCTCAAGTTCTGCGATGATATTGTCGGTAAGTTCATCGTATAGCTCGCCCGGTCCTGGCCAGCCCGAGCTTGTCAGGTCTTTCTGGACATCACCGATCTCCGCGACCGGCGCCGGGGCCCCTCTTTCAGCCCTCAACCCGTCACGGCGAAGCCGGTCCGCACTCTCACTCTGAAGGGGGCGTTGCGGGGGCTCCCCGCAAAAGGGGGCGGCTGAGACGAAGGCCGGCCGCAGGGGATGGCGTTCCCCTCAGAAGCGCAAAGCCGGGTTTCAGCTTCTCAGGATTGGCATCTTTCCGCCTTTCAGGACATCACTCGTCCGGCGGATACTCACGCGGATCGAGCTCGGAAAAGTCGGTCAGCGTGTCGCATCGGATGCAATAGTACATCTGCGAGGCTTCCTGAAAATGCATGCCGCATAGACATCCGCAGAACGGGCAGCATTCGTCGATTTCCAGATCGGCCCATTCCCACACGCCGAGGTATTCGGGAATGGCGTCGCGATCATAACCGACGATCTGGAAAGCATCGGCGTTCTTGGCGACAAATCCAGCGCGGCCGGCGCGCTTGAGAATGGCCAGGATGTCACCCGGCTCGATGTCGAACCATTCTCCACGCACATGGGTCGATCCAAAATGCTTGTGCAGCTCTCGTTCAAGCTGGAAGGCGTCGGTCGCTTCGATCCACCCGAGCAGTCGCAGCTCCAAAGGATTCCCCGTGTGGAGGTTGCGCTGGCGCGCCTCGATGTTCTTCGCCACGCCGATCTTGATCGGGGAGCATCCGTTTTCATCTTCGCCAATGAAATAGACCGGCACGTCGCGCTCCCCGCAGCGTCAACGGAGCCGGTCGAGCAGGGCCTCGACCATTTCCTGATTTGAGTACGCGATGATGTCGAGCGGCCGGCCCTCCTGCCTCATCAGCGTGATCAAAAGGCAGGCCGTGAAGGGCCAGAAGGACGAGCCGGGCGGCAGATTGTAGCCTCCGATCATCGCCGTCAGCCGCTCGGCGATCGGTGGATACTGCCGATTGCCCCAATGCGCGTGGGTCGGCGTCATCGCATGGATGATCACGGCGGCGAGCGCTATTCCCATCGCGCGCTTCTGCTGGACTTGAGCGTAGTTGTCCTATGCTCCTTCGCATAGGCGGCGAGGCCGCTGGTCATGAACTCGCGGGCCCAGTTATCGCAGCCGATTTCCTCCTCGGGCAGTGTCGACGGTGCGCTCTTGTCGGCGCAATACATGACGTGCCGGAATTCGTGCAGCAGCGCGAAGGCCAGGGCAAACGCGACGAGGTCGAACATCGTCTTGTGCTGGACATCTCCCAAGCTGTCGCGGTCAGCGGTCGGCTCGGGGATGTCCGCAGGCCAGGAAATCTGTGCGGTCTGTTCGGCCGCGATGAGCGATTGAGCGGTGCTGACGCGCTGCTTGTAATCGAATTCGTATTGCCCCCGTTCGGCATCGATCTTGAGGGCCTGATCAAGCGGCATTCCGGTCCATGTCGCCACCAGCAGGGCCGGCGAATACACCTCGATGGCACGCCATGCGCTGAAGCCGAGCAGCCAGAAAAAGTCGATCGTCTTGGTGTCGAACTGGATGCGCTTGTCATCGGCCTTCATCGTCACGCCCTTGGTGCTCGGCGCGACTTCCACACCATGACCATACTGGCTCCATAGGCCGCTGATCTCGTCGGCGCGCTCGGGTACAGCCCCGCGCAGGAGATGGAGGACGATGGTCCGGTCGGATGGTTCCGTTTCCATGTTCAACGATGCTCCTTTGATGGGCGAGGACGGCGACGCATGCATGGCGGGCAGATCATGGCCGCTCGCTTTCGCCTTGCGCGCCGGCCATGCGCAGATGAGTGATCGATGAAATGACCGAGTTCGCCCACATGGTGTTGCACTCGACGTCGCCGCCGCGCTCGAACCAATGGGTCGCGCCGGGTATGAGATCGAAGGGAATGGGGTGCGTCGCCTGTGGGTTGTGAAAGACCTCCAGTTCCTGACACCAGGCTTCGCCCCAAGGCCAGAGCGCTTGGTATTCGGCGCTGTCGACCGACAGATCGAAATCAATGGGCTCCAGCGCGCCCGGCGTTCGGTCGAAGAGAATGCCGCGGCGGGTCATCGTGAGGCCCGGCGGCCGCCATCCAGCGAGAAAGCCCATGCGGTTGAATTTGGCGAGCGTCGCCGCGTTGCTGAAGATGACGGCAGAGAGGTGAGCGAAGTCGGGATCGCGGAATAGCCCGGCCGGAATGCCGTGCCTGCCCGTAAGATTGTTGATCGGCGTGCCGATCGCACGTCGCCCGGCGCCTTCGCCTTCGACATCTGCCCGCAGGCCGTAGAGATAGGTCGGCAAAGCCTCGCGGCTCCAAACCATCGAGCCGGATTCATAGAAGTCAGCGATCGCCAGAGCGAAGGGTATCCCCTTTACATGATCCAGCTCATGATAGTTGCGCTGAAGCTTGCCGCGCAGCGTCTTGGCGAAGCGCTCAGCTGGCGCGCCGGTTAAGCGTTCATTTCGATCGACCGGAGCATGCACCCAGTCCCCGATCCCGCCGGAGCGGGGCGTCTCGGAATTCGCGGTCACGGCTTCGATCCAGCAGGCGGCGCCATCGTTCTCGATCAGGAAGTCCGGTGAGACATGCTTCTGCCGGACGATCAGGCCTTGCTCGCGGAAGCAGGCAAGAAGATAGAGTTCGAAGAGGCGGGACGCGAAATTGCTGGTCTGCAGATCGGGGACGAAATTGGCATCCGGATTGGGAAGCGCGAGGTAGCATTCGCCGACCGCCATCAGCGCCGGGAAATGGCTGATCGTGCTCGTCAGCAGGTCGAACTCCGGCGATGTGCCTCGCGATCCGGTCTTCAGCAGAAGCGGCCGTCGCCGTGCGCCCGGCGGCAATGGCTCGGGCGGCTCGCCAGCGCGCATGCTGATGGTGAGCTGATCCAGCGCGGCTTCGGGAGTGGGATAGGGGCCGCCTTCATCGACGCGGACCCAGCGATGATCGACACGCCTGCGCAAGGCCAGGGCGGTGAAGGTCCCGCGCTCCGGATCGAGGAGGATGCAGCCGCTCGCGCTGCCGTGTCCGGCTTGATAGCTCCCGAAGATCTGCGCGGGATCAAAATTGGGCCCACGTTCGAGCGACAGCGCATAGAGCTCAAACTGCCGCTGGCTGATCGGCGTGATCAGTCGCTGCTCATCGCCGACGGCCATGATCAACCTCACGGAACGGAAGGCGCCAGACGCGGGCACTCGGGCGCATCGTCATGATGCCTCCGCTGCGGCTTGCGCCAGAATGTCGTTGGCCTCCCACTCGTCGCCGCGCGGCGTGATGACGAACTCGCGATCCCAGACGCCCCAGCTTGTCGCCAGCGGAACCTGCGCCAAGGGGTTGTGGACATAGGTCAGCGGGCGGCTTCGACGCGAGAGGTTGCCGAGGCCAACGCGCGACCAGATCACACCTGAGATGTCAGCGAAACGCTCGTCGAGAAACGCCGTGCGCGGGATCGGATTGCGTTCGCGGTCGATGAAGGGGGCCGGGTGAAATCCTTCGTCAACGACGTTGCCGGTCTCGCGATCGATGGTGATGTAGGCATCTCCGATCGGAAATAACGTGGTCATGATCAGCGGCAACGGCTGGTCGGCGACATAGACGCCGAAGCGGCTCGCACTGATCGCGATGATCCTCGTGTCTTCCGGGCCGATCACACCCTGTTCGAGATAGCGCGCGATCCTCTGCGCCTTGGTCCAGAACGCCCCGGACGTGCGCAACTGCGCCTGACGGATCGGTGCGGCGAAGAGGCCGCCGCCCTCGTTGAGGGGGACCGGACGCACGATCTGGTCAGGACCCGGTGCGCCTTCATCTGGGGTAATGGCCTCGATCCAGATTCGGCGGCCATCTTCCAGGACGCAGAGGTCCGGCTGACCGCCTTCGCGCTGGCGCTCGACGACGGGAAGCAGGGTGCGGCCCGCCTCGAGCAGCGTGCAGCCCAGATACATCTCCCAAAATCGGCCATCGACATCGCGTGCGAAACCCTGCCGAAAGTCGGGGTCGGCATAAGGCTCGTAACGCCCCCACATCTCTTGCAGCATGGCGTGAAGCTGCTGCTCGATCGGAAGCTCGGCGGCTTTCAGGTTTTCAAACCCGCGATCGAGATTGGCGCCGTCGACATCGAATAGATCAGTCATCATCTGCTCGTCTCATGCCCGGCGCAGCATCCGCTCGATGCGAACACGGTGGAAGCCGTGCGAATGGACCTGCTGACGAAGCTGCTTGATGTCGTTGACGCCGAACGCCACCGCCGCTTTTAGCGGGCTGGCGAAGGTAGCGTAGAAGGTCCAGCGCGCGCCGTTCGGCAGCGTCGGATTTTGCCGGCGATCGGTGATAACGACGTCGCGCGGATCACTGCTGTTGCGGAAGGCGTGAAAGGTGAACCAGTCAGGCCGGCGATAGCGTGCCGCCTTGCTGAAGGGCACCGACTGAACTTTCACATCGGTCTGGTCGAGCACCCAATCTCGCTGCTCCAGGATCTGCCGCACCATATGGCCGACCATCTGCTTCACGCGGTCGGCCAAGACCTCCTCGCGGAATTCCGCCAGGAGCTGCTCCTCGATGCCTTCGACCGCGGGCTTGCCGAGTTCGGACGCGGTCTCCAGGCGGGCGACGTTTTCGGGCCGCGTGAGAAAGGCCCAGATGCGCTGGCCAAGTTCGGAGGCGTAGAGCGACGCAAATTTTTCGGGGCTATAGGTAAACATGACAGGCCTTCCTTTACCGGGCAAATATGGCCGGTTATAAGCTCCTGTCAATGGTGCGCGCTGCGCGTCCGCAGATATCGCGGGGAGGCTGGATTGGATTTCGAGGATCTCGTGACGGCGCTCGAGCCGCCGCCGAACCGCGCCGGAAAATCGGACGGCGCCCACGAACATCATCTGTATGAGGGCGCGGTGATGGTCGCCTACGCGATGCACTTGCTCCGCACGCAGGGCGCACGGGACGTCCGTGTCCATCCCGACGGCGAGCACGGAAAGCAGTTCGATTTCGCGGGCTGGCTGGGGCGGCGAGCGTTCACCAAGGTCTCCGGCGTCGGTAGCACCGCCTATGGCGGAGTCTATCGAAATCCGGCGGGCCAGACGATCACCGTCAACCCGAAGTCCGGGCTCGGTGATGTCGTCGCGAATATCGGCGACCACGTCATCTCGGCCGAATGCAAGGGCGGCATTATCAACGCGCGGCATCCAGGCCAGTTGTCGCGGCTCTACCGGGGTCTTTGCGAGACCGTAGGCCTGCTGATGGCCACGCCATCGCAGGGGCGTCAGGTGGCCGTGGTTCCGCTGACGGACGGCACCTTGCGCCTGGCCGAGCGGCTCGCGCCGCGGTGCGCCTTGGCCGGCATCGAGATCGCGCTCGTCGGCAGCCGCGGCGAGGTTTTGGAAGTGAAAGCTAGAGAGGCGGCCAAGCAGGCGGCGGAAAGGAACGACACGTGAAACGGGTGCTGACTGTCGGGCTGACTTACACCGGCGACAAGATCGATGGCGTGGAGATCGAAAATCTCGGGCTCTGCCAGCCCGATGTCGATCGAGAGCGGGCGGCCTATCCGCTCTACGAATACGACACGATCATCATCAATCCGGAGAGCTACACGCATTTTCTGTTCGGTAAGGCCGGAGAGTTTTCGAACGAACTTTACGAGCTGGGCAAGCTGAAGGGGCAGAATGACCGCTACGACCTCGACTCCGCCTTCGATGGCGAGGACCGACGCAAGGAGATGGAGGCCGCGATTGCGGGTGGCGCGACGGTCGTTTGGTGCCTGTCCGAGCCGAAGCGGGTGAACTTCTTCGGCTATCGCGAAACCCATCTTGGATATGTGGCGCCGAAAGTGGCGAGTTTCGTAAAGCGTTCGGAGCTTCTCATTAAGAAGGGGCGCAGGATGGGGCCGGTCGATCTCGACAGCCCCTTCGCGCGCTATTTCGAGGTTCTGTCGCGGACCGGCGGCTGGACGCTGTGCCTATCCGATCCCGGCGAAGGCTATGGGTCGATCGCCGCGACGCCGGAGGGCTACAGCCTCGGCGGTCAGCTGATGCTCGGCACCCCGACGGGCTGGCTGCTGACGCCGCCGACGTCGCAGGAAGCCCAGAACCAGCTCGTTCGCGACAGCCTCGCGTTGGAGAAGGCCGATCCGGCGCATGAGAAGTATCACGGCATCTTCCTGAGCCATACTGGCGTCGACAAACCCTTCGTGCGCCAGCTTCGCAAGGATCTGCTCGCTCATGGCGTAGAGCATGTGTGGCTGGACGAGGCCGAAATCGACATCGGGGACTCGCTGATCGCCAAGATCGAAGAGGGGATGAAGCTCAGCCGCTACATCGCCGTCGTCCTGTCGAAAAAGTCGATCGGCGCTCCTTGGGTGAAGAAGGAGCTCGACGTGGCGATGAACCGCGAGATCGCGAGCGGCGAGGTGGTCGTGCTGCCGCTGCTCTACGAGGAATGTGAGCTGCCAGAGTTCTTGAAAGGCAAGCTCTACGCCGATTTCTCCAAGCCCGAGGAGTACGAGGCGGTCCTCGGCAAGCTTTTGCGGCGGCTCCGGATCTCCTGATGAGCGAGACGGGTCCGAGAATGGCGATGCTGATGGCGATGACGGACCTGTGGCGCATACGACCGCCCGGGCCCGACAATATTCTTGCGCACCCGGCCTTCATGCGGCTGCGTGAGATCTGCCGCGACGACTACCCAAACGCCGGCAAGAAGGGGCCGAACTTCGCGCTCTCGACGGCATTGCGGGCGTTGGGCCTTCCATGTCACCTGCAGAAGGACACGGCCCATCTTGCCATGCCTGTGGAGGAAGCGGCGAAGGGATTGGACGCGGCGCTGCGCGCTACCCGGGCCAGGCGCATTCACCTTGCGCCGCTCGATCTTGCCGCCGACCTGCCGCCGCACGCATTCGGTCCGGCCAGGGTGTGCCGGTTGAGCGCCGACGAGCTGCGCGGCGTGATCGATGCGCGCCGGCTGAGGCGGCTTTATCCGCGTCAGGACTTCGATGCCGAGCGCTTCGCCGAATTCCACTGGCTGATCGTTGAGGAGGTCGTGGTGCTCGAGCAGGAGCCGGAGGAACGCGCGGTCCCGGTCCTGTTCATGGACCTGAGCCTAGATCTGGGGCGGGTCGAACCGCATCAAGGGCGGTTCCCGACTGCCTTGGAAGAAGCGCTGTTCTTCCTCCTGCTGGCCCCCTGGGAGAGCTGGTCGACCATGCAGGAAGTCGATTGGCGGGGCTTCCGTGTGCCATGGGTCTACACGATCGACAGCGACATCTTCGTTCGTCCCAGTTCGCCGCCGTCCCCCGACACGTTGAGCTGGGAGGACCGGGTCTACGACGATGGCTATGGCGGGACATACGAGGAAGAGCGCCCGGTCGAGCTGCACCTAGAAGAGGATGCAAAGACCGAGCTGACGGTGTGGGACCAGAGCCGATGGACGACCGTCGAGCAGGCGAAGCAATCGGTTTTGTTTGAGACGCCGATCCCTCACTTCCTCGTCCGCGCGTTCCTGGCCGAGGGCGTGGATGAATTCCTTGCGCACATCACGACGATCGAGGCGGCGCTCGGCTTGCGCGCGGACTATCAGAAGAATTTTCGCATCGCGCCTGACCGCCACAAAGGGATGCGCGCCACGAATAGAATTCGGGGACGGGTGGCCGGCCTGCTGGGCGATCGACGCTTCGCCGATCAGTATGAGCAGCTCTTCAACGTGCGAAGCGCATTCCTGCACGGCCGAGCCATGACCGCCATCTCGACGAAAGAGCGGGTGATGGCGCGGTCGTTGGCCCGCCAGATCGTCGAGGCGTTGATCCTTGCGACGCTCGCGGGGCCGATCAGCTCGCGGGAGGATTTCCTGGATGGTCTACTCGACAGGGGTTCGCCCTTGATCTAGCCGAAATAGACGGCTCCCCAGCAAGTCCGCTGGCTTGAAAACTGTCAGAAAACCGCGTATATTTCTGACAGGAGAACGGCCATGCAACGGTTAACCGAACAGATTCTCGCGCATGCCGAAGGGTTGCCGGAAGGTACGCCCGTGGCGGCTAAGAGCTTGCTTCACCTCGGTAATCGCGCCGCGGTGGATCAGGCTTTGTCGCGTCTGACTGAGCGGGGCCAACTGATCCGGGCCGGTCGCGGCGTCTATCTCCGTCCCATCACGAGCCGGTTCGGAACGAGGGCCCCCTCCGTCCAGCAAGCGGTCGAGGCGCTCGCCAACCAGCGCGGCGAAGTCATCGTCCCGAGCGGGGCGGCGGCGGCCAACACTCTCGGCCTGACGACCCAGGTGCCGGTTCGGTCGGTCTATCTAACCTCCGGCCGCAGCCGAACGATGAATCTCGGCAAACAGGTTGTCGAACTTCGTCATGCTCCGCGCTGGCAACTCGCCCTGGCTCATAAGCCGGCTGGCGAGGCGGTGCGGGCGTTGGCCTGGCTTGGGCCGGAGAAAGCGGAAGCCGCCTTGAAAACGTTGAAGCGGAAGCTCTCGCCGTCCACTTTCAGCGAACTGGTCGCGGCAGCGCCGCAGCTTCCGACCTGGCTCGCGCGCAGCGTAGGAAAGGCGGCGCATGGCTGACGCCTTTCTCCACCTTCCGGTCGCTGACCGCCGCGAGGCGCTAAGCGTCGCGGCCGATCAGTCGGGACGACCGGCGCACCTTCTCGAGAAGGATGTGTGGGTGGTTTGGGCGCTCGCCACGCTCTACGGGTCGGCGCTCGGCGAGCATCTGGTGTTCAAGGGCGGCACGTCACTGTCGAAGGCCTATGGGGTCATCCGGCGGTTTTCCGAGGACGTCGACCTGACCTACGACATCCGGGCGATCGCGCCCGACCTGGTGGACGGCAACGGCGAGGCGTTGCCGAAAACACGTAGCGAGGAGAAGCGCTGGTCGAGCGAGGTGCGCAAGCGCTTGCCGGATTGGGTGGCGGGCACCGCGCAGCCGGTCGTCGCGGACGCGTTGGCTGCCGCGACGTTGGCGGCTGCCGTCCGCGTGGAAGGCGAGAAGCTGTTTGTCGACTACGAGGCGACCACCGCTGGCTCGGGCTACGTCGCACCGAGTGTGATGCTGGAGTTCGGGGCGCGATCAACGGGCGAGCCGGCGAGCCTCCGCGACATCAAATGCGATGCATCCGGCCTGGTTGAAGGCGTAACGTTCCCAACAGCGCGGCCGCGCGTGATGCACGCCGAGCGGACCTTCTGGGAGAAGGCGACGGCTGTCCACGTCTTCTGCCTCCAGCAGCGGCTGCGCGGTGATCGCTTCGCACGCCACTGGCATGACATAGCGCGTCTGGATGACGCCGGCCTGGCGGATGCGGCTTTCGCCGATAGGGAGCTGGCGAACGCGGTCGCGCGCCACAAGGGCATGTTCTTCGTTGAGAGGGCGGCCGATCGAAGTCCGATCGATTATGCGGCTGCCGTGAATGGCGGTTTGCAGCTCGTGCCTGGCGGTGATGCCGCGAAGGCGCTGGAAGAAGATTATGGTCGCATGGTCGAGGACGGTCTGCTGTTGGAAGATGCTGAAACCTTCGAGGTCCTCATGGCGCGGAGTGCAGATGTCGCGCGCCGGGCAAACGAGGCGGCGAAATAGAGATTTGGGGGGAATGCGGTGGCGGATGCAGACAAGACGGAGCCATCGAAGCTCACATTCAAGTTTATTCGCGGCGTCGAGGGTGAGAAGGCTGATTATGATTGGCCTGATGGGGCGGATATTGTCAGAAAGGCGTTGGCTGAGTCACTGAATGCCAAAAATGTGGCGTTCCTCCTGGGAGCTGGCTGTTCTTCGTCGTGGGCTAATGACAAGGAGGTCGGCATCCCAACGATGGCGCCCCTCGCGAAGGAATTCACGGCGGCACCGAAGGAAGGGGATCAATCGTTCCCGACAGCCGACGAACGTGATGCTCTGTTGAAGCAGTTTGGAATCGACCTCGGTGCCGCGGAGTATGCGCGCAACCTAGAGCGGCTGATGGAGCTTCTTTTCAGCCTGCGCTTCGTCTTAGTGCGCAGTTCGCTGAGTGATGCCGCCACAAGACTCAAGACTGTCGAATCGATCATCAAGAAGGTTCAAACATTTCTTTGGGCCAAATGCACGAACGGCGCCTTCGCGAATGGCGACCATACCGTCGTTGGCCTTTATGAATCCTTCTATCGCAAGCTTGTGCTGCGCGACCGATCTCTTCCGCGTCCTTGGGTGTTCACCACGAACTACGATCTCTTCAACGAGACCGCAATGGATAGGCTCGGCCTGCCATACACGAACGGCTTCTCCGGCGTTGTCGAACGGCGGTTCAATCCAGCGACGTTTCGGTACGCCCTCGCTGAACAGCTCGATGTCACCAGCCGCAAGTGGTCTGCGGTCGATGGCTTTGTCTATCTGTGTAAGATTCATGGGTCCATTAGTTGGACAGAGGACGATCACGGACTTTTCCCGATCCGAGAAACGGCCGTCTCCAAAGAACCGGGCAAGGTGATGATCTATCCGACGCCTGCCAAGCAGAATTCGAGCCTTGGGTCTCCCTATGCCGATCTGTTTCGGGAATTCCAGTCACGCATTGTTCGCGAACAGAGCGTGCTATTTACGATGGGGTATGCCTTCGGCGACGAGCACATCAACAATATCATCTATCAGGCCCTGACGATTCCCACGTTCCGGCTCGTGATCTTTGTAGATCCAGATTTGGACGGGGAGATTGCGAAGCTTCGCGCGCTAAATGATCCACGAATTTGGATCATTGGGGGTGCCGGACGCAGCGCCGGACGCAAAGCCCATTACTTCGACACCATTATCGAAGAGTTCATGCCGCAACGCCCGAGCGAGCGCATTGATGACGCCGTTCGGAAGGTGATCGAGGCGATGGCCCCGAAGAAGGAGGCCGCGGCTCCCCAGAAGGGGGAGGATGACGATGAGTCGTGACGATCGGAAGCGCGCAATCGGCAAGGTGGTCTCGGTCGCGGCCGACCGTTTCGTGATCGAGATGCATGCGGGCACCGACAACTTCACCGTCGTCGGATTCGACGACGTTCACTATGTCGCCAGGCTCGGATCGTTCCTGATGGTCGCGGTGCAAACCGAGTACGTGGTTGTCGAGGTCGTCGGCCTGCGTGAGCGCGACGTTGGTCATGTTAGTCGCAGTGAAGGGGAGCTGGATAAGGCTTCTTCGGCGAAGTACCTCGATGTCGTTCCCGTCGGGATGCTGCCTCAAGATCGGCGCGAAAGGTTTCGCTTCGGCGTCTCCGTGTTCCCGTCACTCTACGGCGACGCACTGTATGCGCTGGACGCTGAACTGGATCGAGTCTTCGAAACCGATCATCCTTCGGAGCCTACACCCCCGATCGACAATGTTCCACCCACGCCACCTGATGCCACCCGCTATCGCGCATTGACGATCGGCCGGTCCGTCATATTCGAGGGTTACGACGTTAAGGTCAGGATCGATGATTTCTTCGGCGGACACACTGCCGTCCTGGGAAACACAGGGAGCGGGAAGTCCTGCACGGTCGCATCGGTCCTCCAATCCTTGTTCGAAAAGGCGGAAGAACACCATGCTCGCGGTGCCACGTTCGTCGTATTCGACGTCAATGGAGAATATGCGAAGGCGCTGTCGCCGCTCGCAAAGCGCAAGCAGATCGGCGTGGACCATGTCATTCTGGACGGCACCGCACGCACGGAGCGTTTTCGTCTGCCCCATTGGTTTCTGGAGCAGTCAGAGTGGGAGCTGCTTCTGCAGGCCAGCGAGCGCACCCAACTACCGATACTGCGCATGGCGCTCGGGCTGGCAACATTGTTCTCAGCGGGCAGCGCGGCGGAGCTGAAGGGGATCAAGAACCACATTCTGGCAACCTGCCTGAGCCAAATTCTTCGTGACGACACAGGCAGTCCGTCAAAACACGATCGCATGGTCGGTCTGCTGCAAAGATTCAACACGCCGGAGATCAACAATCAAAAGATCGCGCCATTCATCAAAATCGGCTTCGGCCAGATGGCCAACCCTGCCGGTTTAACAACCTATTTGTTGGGAAACGCCAATGGCGGCGGATTTATCATCGAAGGTTTGAAATTCCCGGCATATGCCAACCTTCCCTTTGAGTTTTCCGCGTTGGGAGAGGCGCTCGATCTGGCGATCCTATACGAGGAGGCTCACGGTAACCGTCAGATCCGAGATTACTGCTCGCAGATGCTGACGCGTTTTAAGTCGCTCGAGGAGCGACCTGAATATGCGTTCCTGCGCTACGACCTTCAAGGAAGCCAAGCTGGGCCGTCGCTCGAAAACTTCCTTGAGCAGCTCCTCGGTTTGGCACGCGACGGAGCGGGTTGGGTCAAACGCAACCAGATCGTCATCATCGACATGAATGCGGTGGAGGATGAGGTTGTCGAGCTCGTAGCGTCAGTGCTCGCTAGAATGGCCTTTCGGCTGCTCCGACAAGCAGATCCACGCAATCGGTTTCCGATCCATCTGCTTCTTGAGGAAGCGCATCGATACATCGCGGAGAAGCCATCCCGCTATGCCATAGACGCCAGCAGAGTTTACGAGCGGATTGCCAAGGAAGGGCGAAAGTACGGGCTGTTCATTCTCGCCGCTTCGCAGAGGCCCAGTGAACTCTCGAAGACCATTCTTTCGCAGTGCTCGAATTTCGTCATCCATCGAATCCAGAATCCCGACGACCTTGCTCATATACGGCAGATGACCCCGTTCATCTCCGAGGCGGTCCTGAAGCGGCTCCCGTCGCTTCCGAAGCAGCATGCGCTGGTCTTCGGCACCTCCGTGAACCTTCCCACGACCTTTCGCGTGCGCGACGCAAATCCTTTGCCTGCAAGCGATGACGCGAGAATTAGAGATTTGTGGTTCCATGAGGAGGGGCGAGCGGCTCAGGTTCGCATTACGCCGGCAACTTTCGAACATGGCGATGATAGCGTCGCGGCTGAGGGGAAATGAGTCGACGATCGATAGTTGTCGAAGGGCCGCTTGCATTCCGTACAGCGCGGATCGCTGCCGCACAGCGAGCGGATTCTGGGCTGCAGATTTTCACACTTCCACTGCTTGCTGCACGTCTCGCCGGAGGCTTTAACCGACCGGCGCGATCCCAGGACCTCGACCCAGCCATTCGCGCTGCACTCGCCGCCGGCGGCTTGACGGAGCTCGAAGGTATCCGTCAGCTTCCGGGCACGACACGGTCAATCGCCCGCACGCTCGCAAAGGTTTGGCAAGCCGACCTCGATCTTGAGGGGCTCGCTAGCCACAATGCTCGGCTTGCCGAGCTTGCGGAGGTCGAGCGCCGCGTTCGCGCCAACCTCCCAGCAGGGGTTCTGACACCGCGCGACTTGCGCGATGCCGCAATTGCGCACGCGGCCCATGCGGCTGCAGCGCTCGGGTCAATCGATATCGATCAGCTCAGTGAGATTGCATCGGTCTGGCGTCCGCTTCTTGCGACGCTCGCGAAGACGGTCCCACTCGCTTGGCGCAATCCTGGAACCTCCGATGCGAACTGGTTTCCGGGCCAGTTAATTACCAGCGACCGCGAGATGGCTGCGGACATATCCTTAGTTTCCTGCGCGAACCCGCGCGCCGAAGCAGTCGAAGCGCTACGTTGGATGCGTGAACTCATTGCCTCTGGCCGCGCGCGACCCGATGAGATCGCGATCTGTGCCACGGCCACCGAGGACTGGGACGAGCACTTCCTGGTTCTCGTCGCGGACGCGGATCTCCCACTCCATTTCTCGCACGGCGTGCCGGTCCTCGCATCGCGCGAGGGACAAGCGTGCGCCGCACTTGCCGACGTCCTGCTCAACGGGCTTGGCCAGGATCGCCTCCGGCGACTGTTCGGCCATGCCGCGGGTCGAAGCCGTGCCTTGGCCGACTTGCCTGCGGACTGGTCGCTCGGCCTCCAGCCTGGTGCGGCGCTGTTCGAGATTGATCAGTGGCAGCGCGCGCTTGACGAGGCGACCGGCCGCCGCGCCGACGCAGGCGATCCAAGACCGGTCGTGATGCCCATTCTGCGGCTGCTTGCGAGTGGCCCCGAGGCGGCTGCGCAGGCCGGCGCGATGCTATTGGGCACAGCGGCCCGTGCGCTCTGGACCGAGGCGCTTCGACGCGCGCCGGCCGAAGGGCTCGAATTCTCACTAGAGGACTTGCGGCTGCCCGATGGACGCGATCCAGGCGCGAGCGCTGTCTGGTGCCCGGCGAGCCACCTTGCAGGTGCGCCGCGTCCCTGGGTGCGCCTGCTCGGCATGACATCGCGCTCTTGGCCGCGCCGCACGGCCGAGGACCCACTGATACCGGCCCACATCCTGCCGCGCTCTGTGCTTGACCCTGATCCCGTCGCCGAGCAAGATCGACGCGCCTTTGCCGTCATCACCAGTCAGGCGGCGCGCGGCTGCGTTCTCTCGCGAAGCCGGCGTAACGCTCAAGGTGGGCAGTTGTCCGCCAGCCCGCTGATCCCGCAGAGCGCATCTTTGCAGATCCTGAAGCGGGCGCGCATTCCGCAGCATGCATTCAGCGAGGCCGATCGTCTTCTTGCACGGCCGGACGAAGCGGCGACATCGCCGGCGCTCACCGCAGCCAATCTCTGCTGGCGCAACTGGCGGCGCCCGATCGTCACCGCCCACGATGGCCAGGTTCGCGCAGACCATCCCCAAATCGTCCGCGCAATCGGTGATGTCCAGTCCGCCACCTCCTTGCGGCTGATGTTGCGCGATCCGCTCGCCTTCGTCTGGCGCTACGCGCTGGGCTGGCGCGCGGTCCCAGAAGACGATCAGCCCCTCACGCTGGACGCACGCTCTTATGGTGAGCTGGTCCATGAGTTGCTGAAGCGCACGGTTGATGCGCTCGAACCTGTGCCGGGCTATGCGCGTGCGTCCCGGGAGGAAATCGAAGCTGCGCTCGCGACCTCGACGGAGACGGTCCGCACGCATTGGCCACTCAAGCGATCGGCGCCGCCCGCGTTGCTCTGGAAACACACGCTCGCTGCCGCAGCTCAGCTCGCCCTCAAGGCACTGACGCTTGACGAGACGTTCCAACCCGGTACGCGAAGCTGGACGGAGCTTGCTTTCAGTCAAGCTGGCGATGGTGCGATGGCACACGATCTACCCTGGCGCCCCGATTCCCTTGTTACGATTCCCGGTACCCAGGTGCGCATCCGAGGCAATATCGATCGGCTCGATCTCACCGGCGACCGTCGCGGCGTGCGCGTGTCGGACTATAAGACCGGCGTAGAACCGCGCCGAGCGGAGGAGATCGTGCTTGGCCGCGGTGCGGAGCTTCAGCGCGTCATCTATTCGGTCGCGGCCAGTCAGTTGCTCCCCGACAATCCGCGCGTGATCGCGCGCCTCGTCTTTCTCGGCAACAAAGAGCCGAGGCCCTATCGCCTACCGGACGTCGACCAGGCGATCGCCGAACTCGGCGGGCATGTCACGGCGGCCATCACCCTCCTGCGCGGTGGCCATGCCCTGCCTGGCCCCGACGCTCAGGAAGAGCACAATGACTTCCGCATAGCCCTGCCGTCGTCGCCAGCAGCCTATCTTCAGCTCAAGAACGGCGCGTTCATGCGCGCTTTCGGAGGGTTTGCACGAGTGTGGGGCTGCCGATGACACTCGCCGACGATCCCGCACGGCTTCGCATCCTGACTGATCTCGACGCCACGTTGCTCGTCGAGGCCGCCGCCGGCACCGGCAAAACGGCGCTAATGGCCGGACGCCTGACCATGCTGCTCGCGCGTGGCACCGAGCCCGGCGCGATCGCCGCGATCACTTTCACAGAGCTTGCCGCGAGCGGGCTGGCGACGCGCGTGCAACGCTATGTCGAGGAGCTGCTTGCGGGACGTGTGCCTCAACCTTTGCGGCTTGCTCTGCCCAACGGACTAAACGTGGACCAACGACGCGCACTTTCCGGTGCAGCGGCGAAGCTCGACGAACTGACAACCGCCACCATTCACGCATTTTGCCAGACGATCATCTCCAGCTATGCGGTTGAGGCCGACATTGATCCGGGCGCGCGCATTCTTGACGCCGTTCAGGCGGCGGCGGCCTTCGATTCCGTCTTCGAGCAGTGGCTGAAACGGCGATTGAATGCGCCCGAGCGGCCAGGCGATGCCATCGCGACACTCTCGCGCGATGATCCGCGTCGCATCGTCGATACTCTTCAGGAACTCGCACGCTTCCGTCTCAGATATCGCGGCGCACGCGCTCTGCCCGCCGAGCTCGGCGGTCGGCCCGACATCGACCTGGTCGACGCCGTCGCGGACTTCCGACGCTGGATTTCGTCGCAGCCGGTCGAGCCCAAGACCCTAGAATTGGTCGGAGAGCTTGAGACGCTCGCCAACTTCTACGCCGGTAGTTTCGACCCTCCACCGGATTTTGCCACGCTCTGGCGTCTCGCCCATCCGCCACAGCTCGCGTGCATGCGCCGACACAGTTTCGATCTTCTCACGCCGAGACGGAAATCAGCTTGGGAGCGTGTCGCGGGCAAAGAGCGAGGCGCGCTCCTCAATGAAGAGGCGACCGCATGCTTTGAGCGGGTCAATCGCTGCTACCGGACCGTTCTTGGTCGGTTCGCGACCGCGCTTGTCGCCCAGCTTGCGGCCGAGCTCGACGAAGTACTCGATGACTACGCCGCCTTCAAACGGGCCGCTGCAGTCTTGGACTTCGACGACTTGCTCGAGAAGGCGCGTGCGCTGGTGCGCCAGCATGACGACGTGCGCCGCGCGCTTGGAGAACGCTATCGCCACATCTTCGTCGACGAATTTCAGGACACCGACCCTGTTCAGACAGAGATCCTCTTCGGGATCGCGGGGAAGGATCGCGCCGGACGCTGGCAGGACAGCGTGCTGCGTGCCGGGGCTTTATTCATGGTCGGTGACCCGAAGCAGGCAATCTATCGCTTCCGAGGCGCCGATATCGGCTCATACTCGCAGGCGCGCGCCGCTGTTGAGCGGCAATTGCCGGAAAATATCGTTCAGGTCACCGCCAATTTTCGTTCGCGTCCCGACATCCTTAGGCACATCAACCGCTGCTTCGCGCGCCCGTTGTCGGGAGAAGGCCAGCCCGGTTACGTGCCGCTCACGTCGACGCTCGGCGACCCCGATCATGATCTGCCCTGCGCGGCGCGAATCACAGTGGATGTGCCGCCTGATTCTCGGCCCGCTCAAATCCGCGACGCGGAGGCCGAAGCCGTTGCCGATCTCTGCACCCGCCTTATCGGCAATCTCCCTATCCGCGACGAGGACGGCGCAATCGTACCGCTCACTGCCGGCGGCATCGCCCTGCTTGCGCCAACTGGCGCCGAGCTTTGGCGTTATGAGCGCGCGCTCGAGCAGCGCGGGCTGCCGATCGCCTCGCAGGCCGGCAAGAGTTTGTTCCGCCGGCAAGAAGTGCAGGACCTGCTCGCGCTAGCTCGCGTACTCGCCGACGCTGGCGACACATTGGCCTTCGGCGCGCTGCTGCGTGGCCCACTGGTCGGGCTTACTGAGGAGGAGCTACTCGACATCACCGTGGGTCTTCCGCCGCATCTCGATCGCGCCGAAGCGCCCCAGCGCTTCTCGGTGCTGACCGATGTCGATCATGTCGCCCATCCTCTGGCACGTCGCACGCTCGCGATCCTACAAGACCTCAGAAAACGCGTGCGGGCGACCACGCCTGCGCTGCTCTTGGCCGAAGCGATCGAACGCCTCGCGGTCCGTGCAACCCTCGCCGCGCGCGAGGGTGATCGTAGTGCGCGCGCGGCCGCCAATCTCGAAGCGTTCCTGGAACGTGCGCGGCCTTACGGTGTGCGAGGCCTCAGGAAGTTCGTTCGGGATCTCGCCCGGGAATGGCGCGACGGCGTGCCCCACAATGAGGGACGAGTTGATGCGGAAGGCGATGCGATCGAAATCATCACGATCCACAGCGCTAAGGGTCTCGAATGGCCGGTGGTAATTCCGATCAACACCGGCACCTTGCTGCGCTCGCGCGAGGCATTCGTCTACCGCGCCGACGACGAAACACTGCATTGGCTGATTGGCGACGTGGTTCCGCCGGAACTGCTTCGCGCACTCGAGTCTGAAGACGATAGCTTGGCCCGCGAGCGGGAGCGCCTCTGGTATGTCGCCTGCACGCGCGCCCGCGAACTTCTGATCGTTCCGGAATTGCCTCAGGCTGAGCAGCGGTCCTGGGCACGGATCGTTGATCTTGCGCATCGGGACTTGCCGCAGCTTGTCCTGTCGCACTTGACGCCGGTCGCCCGCGTGACCGACGTCGCGCCTCCGAATACGCAGACGCCGGAGCTGTTCGGGGCAGAGCGTGCCGCGATCGCCGCCGCGGCGATGCCGCTCCAGTGGCTGCGGCCAAGCGATCACGATCCTGATCGAGCGCCAAGAGGTGAGGCGATCGCGATGGAGCCTGGCGAAGCCCCAGAAACCGAATTGCCGGTCGGCGCCGGCCGCGTGCGGGGCCTTATTCTCCACAAGCTGATGGAGGAGATGCTTACCGGCGAACTGGCCGAGGAGATGCCGGTCGTCGCTGCACGTGCGCGAGTGCTGATGACGCAGCTTATAATTGATGCTGACAACGGAGCGAAGCTTCCGGACCCAGAGGAAATAGCGGTGACCGTCGCGCGCACCCTTGCACTGCCCGAAATCGCCGCACTCAGGCCAAGCCTCGCTCCGGAGTGGCCAATTTATGCGATGCTCTCGGCTTCACCCGCGGCGACTGCGCTGGCTGGGCGGATAGATGCCATCGCTGTTCAAGATGGTCAGCCTGCCGTTGTCCTGGATTGGAAGAGCGATGTCGCGCCCAGCGAGCAGGATAGGCGCGATCATGCCGCTCAGCTGAGCGACTATCTTCGTGCCACAGGAGCACCTCGGGGCGCCGTGGTTTACATGACGGATGGCGTCATTCGGTGGGTCACGACTAGAACGCCACGGTAAAATTCGTGAGGCGGTCTTTTGGACGCTCCCGATCGGGGCTGCCCACCCGGCTAAGCACTGCAAACGGGTTGCGTTATGACGGCGTGGCTTTCACGACGGCAGATTTTTGGGGGTCATACCGATCTTCGTCGTAGTCTGTAGGAAAATCGGCGAGCTCGGTCTGCTTTGTATTTATCAGGCGTTTTGGCTGCGCCTGATGATAGATGGCGAAAGGTTCTCTTTCCACCTTGAACAAAGAACTCAGCAATTTCAGCGCAATTGGCGCGCAGCGCGTTGACAATTTGGACGCAGCCCAAAATACGTGTCAGATACTAATCGTCGAGTTGACTCTCGAACTTCATTAGGAGGAACTCGGCTATGCCAGGCCCTTCCAAATGGAGGCCGATCTCGTCGAGAGGATTATCCGGTGAACCCGACTGAGAGCCCCAATTCATCGTGCTCACCACGACGTGATCTCTGTCCCACAAAAGAAACTTTGCATGGACTTGCGGATCCTCCACGGCGATCAGATCGACTACACCATGTAGCCGTTCGCGGTGGGCCTTGACGTGCCGCCGTTTGATCGGCCCGGTCTGGCGCGAGTAGTAAACACGGACGTCGTCGAGTCGGCGTCCTGCGATTTCGGCGGGGTTAAAGATCGCCGGCACCATGGGAGCTCCGACCTTGTTGGTACAGCAGACAAATCGCTCTTCGGCTTCGTGAGCAACCCTCCGAATCAATCGCTCATGATCGTCAGCCTGGAGAATGCTCATCCGAACTGGAATACTCCCTCCAGCATCGGCGCTAGATGTTAAGGCGCTCCGCGAGCGCCTTAAATCCGATGCTATGAATTGGAGCGTCTCAATCGAACGGCTGGCGCTTGAAAGAGGTGACACGATAGAACGCAAAAGATCCAGGCCCGCCGCGGCCGCGCGGTTCTCTGTCAGCTCGACAGACACCTCCAAGGCAGAAAAGGGCGACGACAGCCAATTGGAGGAGCCGAGCACGACGACAGCGCCGCCGTGGCCGTCATCCGCGGCAAGGCATTTCACATGGCTTCGAACAGAATCGCGCTGCGTGAACACAAAGCCACGCGCGCGACGGACCGACGAGAGCCGCATATTGAGCTCCTGCATCGCGATCGCGTTCTTTCTGTCGGTGTCTAGCGCAGTACCGTAGAACAAGTGGCAGCGCACGCCACGCTGCGCAGCCTGTTCAAGAGCTTTTCGAATGCGTTCATGTTGCTCCGTGTATTTTTCGCCGTGAGGCGTCACAAAAGTCGAAAGTACGAAAACGTCTTCCTCGGCCTGACCCACGATGCGTTCGAAGCATTCGAGATGCTGTTCGCCGCCGACGATCAATTGATCGGTGCCAATCATCGTATCGACGGTCACTGACCGGCTTGGCTGCGGATCGCTAGCTTCCGGCAGAATACCAGTCCTGATTGTTGCTTGAAGAGCGCCGATCAAGTCCTGGCTGGCCCCCTCAGGGAGCAATCCGTTCTTGACGTCGTTCAGTTCGATCGCGAGATATTTTCTTTCGAGAACGGAGTTGATCGTTTGAACGCCGCGCAGCCATTCGCCGGGACGGAGCATGCCGGCGACGAGCTGCGTTACGCGGACCGCCATTGTGTCATCGGTCTCATCTGGGCCCGGAGGAAAGTTGACCTTGTGATCTGTATGGGTCATCCGATAGAGTGGAGCGGTCTCGACGTCGCGGTTGCGAAAGACCGAGTGTCCGACCTTCTCCAGCACTAGACTGATGTGAATCTCCCGATCTTCAGTTCGCTCCGGCAAGGCGCCACCCAACCGGATGAAGTCTTGACCGACGCCGCTTGTCGCCAATTGAGGGACAGGAGCCAGGCGAAGCTCGACCAGGCCGAACTGCATCAACCGCGCGATGGTCGAGCCCGCGACCTGGCTTGGAATCCCGAGCGACGTTGCCACCTCTTCGATCGTTTCTGGGGTGCGATCGAGCGCGAGCAGGATCATTTCTTCGATTGGACTCCATCCCCATGTGCGTTGAACGATGGCGCGCGCGCGATAGTGCCAAGCGGGAAGGTAGATTTTCACGCCGGAAGCCTCCCGTTCTCGTCGATCGCGACGATGGATGCGCCTTTCACCTTAATGCTAGGAGCATCCTTCCTGACGAGCTCGTAATCGGTCCCGGCGAGGGTCGCGAGCTCCTTCAGCATCTTTCGTAGGAATTCAAGATCGTCCTTTTTTGCATCCGGATCGATTCCTTCGACCACTTCGCGAATGAAGCGCTGGCTTGTGGCAAGAATCAGCTTTTGCTTGGCGCGGCTGAGCAGCACATTCATGCGCTGTGGGCTTTTGACGAATCCGAGCGCGCGCGATCCCACCATGACATTGTTGCGCGTAAGGCTGGCGGCCACGACATCGGCTTCGCCACCTTGGAAGCTATCGCTGGTAAAGACGAACTCACCATTACTGCGCGGGCTCGCGAAGCCGAACAAGGTCTTGTCTTTCCTGACTTGGCCGCGCAGTAAGCGCTTGAACCATCTCACCTGCGCCGCGTAGGGCGAGATGATCACGAGGGTCGGTCGGCGGCCGTCCGCGCCAACTATCGGCCGCAACCCTTTCAAGGCCGCTATCAAGGCCTGCGCCTCAAGCTCGTTGCGGAATGATCGCTCCACTTTGTGTTCGAAATGTCGCCGTTTTGACATGCTGAGGGGCGGAAAATCGAGAAGAACGATTGGAGAGGTGAGGTACGCGACCGTGGACGTGACCGTTAGCGTGCGACGCTTGACGCGGTCGGAGGGAGCGAGCTTTCTGTCATAAAAAGTATTCGAGACGAGATCGCCGATGGCGGGGTGCATGCGGCTCTGTTCCAGCAGCGTGTTGACGATCGTGCTCGGACGCCCCGTGTCCTTTTCGCGCTCAATTTCGCGCTCAGCTATTGATCGAAACGGTTCTTCAAGACGCGCCGCTGTTGCGAGAGCCTCCCTCATCAGATGTTCGCTCGACTTAACTGTATCAAGCGCCTCAGTAACTTCCGGCGGTAGATCGGAGATGGTTTCAAGCCGCTCCTTCGCGTCCCGCAGCAGATCAACTGCGCGCTCGGGATCGTAGAATTGTTGCCGCTGGGCGGCATCGAATGGAGAGAGTTGGTTGTGATCGCCAACCATGATTCTTCTGTTGCCCAGCAATAGCGCGCCGATCAGTTCCGCACCGTTGGCGCGGGCCGCTTCTTCGACGATGACCCAGTCGAATTGATCGCCATCGGCAATCATCTCCTCGATGATGTGCGACGATGTCGTGGCAAGCGTGACATCGGAAGAGCGCAGCAGCAGATTGTCGGTATCGCGAAATACGCGTTCCGCAACCGTCGCTTCCGACGCATCAACGGGCCGGAGCGCCTGCTTGATTTGATAGCGTTGGTTGACCATCATGCTTTCAGCGGCGTGGTCGACCGTCGAAACGGACCTAAGAAGATCAACGGAGCTCGCACGCAAGGAGCTGACTTCATCGGTCGATCGTGTCCGCTCGACACGAACGACGATCTTCGTGCCGCTCGCCAGTGTCGCCTTGAGTTCGTCCTCCATTTGAATCAAGGTCTCGTGGTTTTGCGCCGACACTAGAAGCCTTGCGTCCGGTGTTTTGTCCAGAATGCTTTTGACAAGATTCGAAATTAGGAACGTCTTGCCGACGCCAGGAGGGCCAACAACGACATTGATGGACTTGCCTGATACGATTGCGTCCCATGCCACCTTTTTCGAACCGTCCATCTCGTCCGGCGGCACCGCATTCGGGGTCGCAATATCACGTAATACTTCGTCCAGCGCGACCTGCGCCGGATCGTCAATCGCTCTCAAGAGTTCAATATTCGTCCGGGCCGCCACAATATTTTGAAGGCGGCGGCGAATTGCGCGTTCAAATCCACCATCTCTTCGAGGACGAAGAAAAAGAAGCTGCCCCGGTACAACAGCTTCGCTTGTCGCGAACGTGAACGGTAGGCGGCCGTCGACGACACCGCCCGTTCCCTCATAACTGAGTTCCGGAAATCGCTCCCGATCGCCGGCGAGCGCGTCGCTGCGTGAAAGAGTCCAATTTGGTTTGCCGTCGTCGTACTTCAATTCGCGCGCCAAGGCGTCGTATGCCGGGCGCAGTCCCATCAGCTTGCGTCGCATGTCCCGGTCGGGATCTTCGCGGGAGGCGATCCAGGCCAAATCTGAATCCCCGCCGGACGGCGGGTGAAGCACTTCGACGGGATAGATTCGGAATTGCTCCCGCAGCCAAGTAAAGGCTTCGAGAAGAATGAGGGCGTACCAAGTGGGAATCTCTTCGACTGATCGGCTCACTCCTGTTGTGACACTCGCGTCAATCCACGGTTTGGCGCCAGGGCCAAGCCTGCGTACTCGCTCTTCGGCGCTTCTCCGAGTTCGCGCAAGATGAATCCGGTGGCGAACCTCGACGGCATCATAGATGTAGTCGTCAGGCCGCCTCTTGTTGGCGTTCTCGATCATGCCGACATAGTCATCGATGACTTTCACGCCATACGCGGCAAGGTCGGTGACGATACGCACGAAGGCCTCATCTACGACAACAGTGCGTACCGTTGGTCCGCTGAGATCCTCTTCGACAAAACGGAGGACCGCATCCCTATCGTCAGCCGGGATGGTGCCCGATGTAAGCGATGCAAGGTCGCTTTGGGTAACCTGGGTGGAAGGGTAGAGAATTAGCTCGCCTTCGCCGCTTGACCCCGACCGGTCAAGATCGGCCACGACCTCGGCGATCTCGTTTAGCACGATACTTCCGTCGAAAAGCTGGTAGCGTGGCGGATCGGCAAGACGATTAAGCATGCGTCGCTCGATCGACAGCAGGGAAGGACCGCCGCCGTCCTCGGTCAGGCCGAGGATCCGCGACGCTGCCTGCCCAAGATCACTCCAGTCCCGGCGAAACGAGACGGTGCCGGAGGGCCGCAGCAGATGTCCCGCGCCGCCCACATCGCCGTCGGCAATGTGTACGCACGCTTCGTAGCCGCCGAGTCGGAAATCCTCTTTTTCATCGCTATGCGAAAAGATCGTATGTTCGCTGACAGCGCCGTGCACGATGCCCGCATCATGACAAAGTGCAAGTCCTTCAGCTACGCGCAAGATATTGCGCCAAAACATCTTGCGGCCGGTCGTCGTAAGCAGCCGGCCTTCTCGCGCTCGAACCCTGTGCAATGACCCGCAGATCGGACTGCCAGGATCAACCATTAAGATACCGATCTCTTCCTGGTCCTCGACGATCTCAAGAACCTCGACCAATAACTGGCGCGCACGGCGTGACGACAGAACACGCCGGACACGCCTGAGGCCGTGCGTGATGAGCCGCTTCAGGTCCTCGTCCAGCGGGGTTCCGGTCTTCTTGAACAGACGAAGAAGATAGTCCTCGCCGTCGGCGATGCCGGTGGCAAAACGAAGTTGAGAATTCCAACCTTCGGTGCCGCTCGAAAACGCGGTATCAGCAAACTTGAATCGTGCGTCGAGCGTCGCTTTGCCTTGCATGGTAGCTCGCGCCATAGCGCCGTAATCCATCCTTGAAACAGTACAAATGCGGTGATTCGTATATGATAGCGCAGTATATGCTTTGGGTCAGAGTTATCGACTGCAAAGCGATATTTTGCGCGTTTTCCCAAGCATGCTCTGTGTAAATTGGGGGAGTGGATGGCACCTATTGCAAGCAGCAACGAGATGCGGTTGGACCCGCCAAATCAAGCCAGCATGAGTGGCAATTGATCATCATCGAGCCCTGACCCAACAAACCCCCGAAACAGAGATACCGATTAACCGGATCGGCCTCTTTGGCGGCATAAGTTGCGCTAATAGTTCAAGAGCCAGGCTAGAGAGATCGTCCGCGGTGTCGTTCATGCGTACGGACGTGCTGCGAGTGATCAGCTCGAAATCTGAAAAGGATCGCCGTTTGGCCTCGCGCGCCCGTCGCCTCGCAGTGTTGCCGGACCTTGTCGACCAGTGGGCGCAGTTCGATGGTCAGCGCTTCGTGGTCTGCCAAGTCCCGCGAAACGTGCTTTCGGCGCCGACGGACCTTCGGATTCGGTTGGCACGGACAGGACGCTCGTCAATCCCCCGCGAGATCCAGTAATAATACGCCCCAGCTTTCCCAAAATTGGCGTTCATGAACTCGAGCGACTGATTGCGCATATTCATGCCGGTGAAGATGCCAAGGCCATGCATCTTCGCACTGGTCGCCGGTCCGATTCAATGGAATTTGCCGACTGGGAGATCCTGAACGAAGCTCGGCCTCATCTTTGGCGTGATCACGAACTGTCCGTTGGGCTTCCGTTGGTCGGACGCAAGTTTTGCCAGGAACTTATTGTAAGAGATGCCGGCAGACGCGGTCAGGCCTGTCTCGCTCAGGATCTTGACTCTAATCAAGGTCGCGATCTCTGTCGCGATTGGGAGGCCTTGGATGTTCTCGGTGACATCTAGGTAGGCCTCATCTAACGACAGGGGCTCAATGACGTCAGAATGCTCCGCGAAGATTGTCCGGACGTGTCGAGAGACCTCCTTGTAGACTTCGAAGCGCGGCGGCTTTACGAAAATTAGCTCTTTGCATTGCCGTTTGGCTGTCACTGACGGCAATGCCGACCTAACTCCAAACTTTCGCGCCTCATAGCTCGCTGCAGCTACGACACCGCGCTCTTTCGATCCCGCCCACAGCGACTGGCTTGCCACGCAAGTCCGGATTGTCCCGCTGCTCCACTGATGCGTAGAAGATGTCTATATCGACAGAATGATCTTGCGCTGATGCGGTGCTGGCCCCGTTTGGTAGTCGGTCTCGTCCGTCACGTCGTCGGCCCTATTGGGTCTTCCTTGACGCCGCGAGCGACGACCCGGAGGCTTCCGTCCGGAAGCGGCCTTTGCAATTTCAGTACTTCGTCCGCAGGGGCCGTCATCCAGGTCTCGACTTCATCTGGCGTTGTCAGGATCACCGGCATCGCCTTGGGGTGGATGGCGCCGACCTCGGCGTTGGGCTCCGTCGTGAGGAACGCGTAGAGGTCGTTGGTCGTCTCGCCTTCCTTGACCTTCCGGACGGACGTCCAGTTGGTCCAGATACCGGCGAAGCAGGCGAGGGGACGTGTCTCATCGAGCGCGAACCAGATATCACCGCCCTCGGCCTTGTTGAACTCGCTGAACGAGTTGAACGGCACCACGCAGCGATTTTCAGTCCCCAGCCATCGCGTCCAGTGCTTGCTCTTCACATTGCGGATGTTGGTCGTGCCGCCGTCCGGCTCCATTCGCAGCAATTCCTTGAAATCCACTGCCTTGCCCTTGGCCTGCAGCTTCTCGGCTCGCTTCTTCGTGGCGTCCATCAGCGCCTTTGATGACGACGGCATTCCCCATCGCGCCGTAGCGAGCTCGCGGCCCTCCACTCCGTTGCGCACGATCGGTGCCTTGTAGTCGGGAAAATCCCCCGGCATCGGCGCCAGATTTCCAACGTATCGGTTGACAACGCGGAACAGCGCGTTGATCGCGGCTTGATTGGTCGTGATCGAATAAAGATTGCACATCGGTCAGGATTCGGCTCGAGGGTGGCGCGGCTGCCAGGTCAACTGTAGCAGAGTCGCGGATGGACGCCGGCCGGCCTTGGCACATTTGCGACAGCGCAGCCGGCTGGCGAGATCGTGCACGAAGGTGGTCGGCGGGTGCTTCATCGCGGCCAGGTCGACATCGCTCGGCGTCTTGCAGCGCGCGCACCTGATCTCCAGCCAGGGGAAGCCTCCATTTACGGCCTGATCGATGGTCGGCGACGGATCGATCGGTTCGCCGTCACTCCACATCCGCTCGTTCCAGCTTTCGCAAAGCAGCCTGTCGGCTTGCTGGATCATCGCCCCGCCTTTGGCCCGCATCTCCGCCGATTGGGTCGCCAGCATGCTGGCCATCGCGCGTGCCTTGCCGAGCTCTTTCGCCAGAGCCTTGCGATCGCCGCCCGACAAGGGCGTAGGGTGATACTTCGGGGCCATCCAGACATCCAGGCGCAAAGAGATCGGATCGGCAAATCCAGAGCGGCTACGGCGTCTCGAACGCTGGCCAGCACCCGTCTTCTTCATGCCTGCCGGTGCGCTGCCGGCAGGTATTGTCGAGCAGCCGCTGCGCGACGTCCTTCCAGAGCGCGTTGGCGCCATACAGTCGAACGGCATCAGCGGTCTGGATTTCCACGGTCCGCTCGCAGCGGCGGCAGGAGACGCGCAGCACGTGACGCTGAATCTCGGAAAGACGTCGCTGCCGCATCTGAGCCCCGGTCGTGCCGGCGCGTGCGTCTTTCAGGACCGATTCCCAATATTCGGCCGGGAGGGGGGCATCTGGACCCGCAGCGGGCGGCGCTCGTCTGCGGTCGGCTTCAGCGGCCAATTTTTCCATCTGTTTCGGGGTCGGCATGCGCCAGCTCGCGGGTCGGTCGGTCATGCCCGAATTAGAACATAACAAGAACAAATGTCGAGTCCGGCCAGGCAGGCCGATGAGAAAAATCCCGCTGTGGGGCGGGTCGCGATGTCGGAACCAAGCCCGGTCGTTCGTCTTTAATCCGGCATCAGTAATGGAGTTCCCCGCGATGGCCCCCCGCGCCAACTGGAAAGGCTTCCTGCGTCTTTCCCTCGTCACCTGTCCGGTTGCGCTCTATCCGGCCACGTCGGAATCCGAAAAGGTCTCGTTCAACCAGCTGAATCGAAAGACCGGCCATCGGATCAAGTACGCTAAGGTGGATGCCGATACCGGCGAGGAGGTCGACAACGAGGACATCGTCAAAGGCTACAAGGTCGACACGGACACCTTCATCGAGGTGACGAAGGAGGAGCTAGAGAACGTCGCACTGGAATCAACGCGAACGATCGAAATCGACGAGTTCGTCGACCGCAGCGAGATCGATCCGCGATATCTCATTCGCCCCTACTATCTGCGTCCCGACGGTAAAGTCGGGCACGATGCTTTCGCCGTTATTCGGGAAACCATCCGCGAGATGAACAAGGTCGCGATCGGCCGTGTGGTGCTGACCAATCGCGAGCACATCATCGCGCTGGAGCCGTTGGACAAGGGCCTGATGGGAACGCTACTGCGCTATCCTTACGAAGTCCGTTCAGCTGATGAGTATTTCGACGACATTCAGGATGTCAAAGTCACCAAGGACATGCTTGATCTCGCCAAGCACATCGTCAATCAGAAGGCGGGCCATTTCGAGCCGGACAAGTTCGAAGACCAATACGAAACCGCCCTCATCGAACTGATCAATCAGAAGCGCGCCGGCAAACCCATCACCGCGAAAGCGCGTCCCCGCGGCGAGAACGTGGTGGACCTGATCGACGCGCTGCGAAAGAGCATCGGAAGAGAGGGCGCCTCAGCGACAGAGGCACCCAAGAAATCAGGAAAAAAGCCGCGCAAGGCGGCGGCCGGGCAGAAGGAAATGCTGATGCCGATCGCAGGCAAGAAGCCGGCGAAGGAGGCCGCGGCGAAAAAGCCGGCGGCCAAGCCGCAGCGGAAGTCGGCTTAGGTGTCGTGAAGCATCCGGTGACGCCGGACGGCACTCCTTCGTCGTCCGTGGCAGGCTCTGGCGAATGGCAAATCCGTCTCAACGAGGTCACGCGAGATCATCTCGTCGCCGTCTAATGGCGACCCGGCGGGTAGGTGCGTGCGCCAGGAAGGCGGCCGAGCGCGAGGCCGAAGTAACGGTGCATAGGACCGCGGACGAAGCTAAGCAGGCGCTTGGCGAACGCGGTCCCGTATGGCGGGACGACGGCTCGCCGGCTCTCGATTGCTCTGCAAAGTAGGAGCCATATGGCTGCGGTGAAAAAGACTTCCAGGAGATCGACCTTGAGCGCGGGCATTCTCGCATACCGCAAGGGAGGAGCTCGGGGGCTCGAGGTTCTGCTCGTTCATCCCGGCGGTCCGTTCTGGCGTGAGAAGGATGATGGCGCCTGGTCCATTCCAAAGGGCGAAATCGATGCCAATGATGTTCCGGAGAACGTTGCTCAACGAGAATTTGCCGAAGAACTCGGCCCGAGCGCTTCGATTGGTCCACTCCAGGCGCTGGGGGAGGTCCGACAGCGAGGAGGCAAGCGCGTCATCGCATTCGGCGGCGAGGGACACTTTGATCCGGCAGCACTGACCAGCAATACCTTCGATGTCGAATGGCCGCCTCGAAGCGGTCGACGGCAGAGCTTTCCCGAAGTCGACCGCGCGGAATGGTTTGATATCGAGTTAGCGCGGACCAAGATGCTGTCCGCTCAGGTAGAGTTTCTCGATCGTCTTTTGGCGATCTCGGCTGAGAGCGTCGGGAAATGATGTTCAGGATTGGAGTCATTTCGGACACGCACGGCCTGTTGAGGTCCGAGGCGGAGCGAGGCCTGACGGGCGTCGATCACATCATTCATGCCGGCGACATGGGACGCCCCGAGATCGTCGACGCGCTTCGCCGGATCGCACCCGTCACGGCCGTTCGTGGAAACGTGGACAGTGGCAAGTGGGCTCGCGACTACCCCGACACGAAACTCGTCCGTCTGGCAGGTAAGTCGATCTACGTTCTGCACGACCTGAAGACGCTGAAGACCGATCTCGGCGCCGGCTTCGACGTCATCGTCTCCGGGCATTCCCACGTACCGAAGATCGACACGGTCGGTGGCATTCTCTACCTGAATCCCGGCAGCGCGGGACCTCGGCGTTTCAAGCTGCCGATCACGTTTGCGACGCTCGAACTCACGCCTGACGGCATGCGACCGGAAATCCACGACCTTGGAGGCGAGTGAGTGTCGGCGGAGAGTGCATCAATCCTTTTTGCCGGCTTTCGCCGAAGGGAAGCTACTTGCGCGGACGTTCTCGCTCACGCACGACATCCTTCGCCCGCTTGTCGGACCTGAGCCCGAGGTAGACGGGCTGGCGCAGTTCGCCCTTGCTCGTCCACTGCGCAAATTTGACCTCGGCGACCAACGAGGGCTTGACCCAGGTCGTGGCGGCCTCGTCCTTCACTTTGGCAGGGAAGGGTGATTTCGGGATCGTCAGCTTCACGAGCTTGGCGTGGAGGTCTTCCAGGACCTTGTGGCTGAAGCCAGTGCCAACATGTCCGATATAGCGCCATGTGTCGTCTTCCCGCACGGCGAGGACCAGGGCGCCGAAGTATGGTCTTGTACGCCTCGGCGCCGTGAAGCCCGCGATCACCACTTCCTGCCGCTTTGCTGTCTTGATCTTCAGCCAATCCGCCGTCCGGCTTCCGGACGCATACGCGCTGTCGGCGCGCTTCGCCATGACGCCTTCCAGACCCTTCCGCTCGGCCTCGGCGAAGAATTTCATGCCGTTCGCTTTGCGGTGATGGCTGAAGGCGATCAACTTGTCGCGCGGCAGTATTGCCTTCAACCGCTTCTTCCGCTCGAGGAGGGGGTGGTTGCGCAAGTCCGCTGCGTTCTCAAACATGAGATCGAAGGCGCAGTACAGCAGCTTCGCCTCATGGCGCAGCGCGTTTTGAAGCAACTGGAAATGTGAGACGCCATCCTTACCGATCGCGACAAGCTCACCATCGATCACGGCGTCGCCCTTCACGCCCTCCAGCGCTTTGGCGACCTCAATATAGCTGCGGCTGATTATCTTGCCGTTGCGGCTGTAGAGCGCAACTTTGCCCCGCCGGATTTCCGCGATCATCCGGAAGCCGTCGTACTTGTCCTCGAAAACCCAGCTGGGGTCGTCGAACGGCGCCTCGGTAAGCGTAGCAAGCATCGGCTGCAGGCGCTTGGGCAGGGTCGACATCCGGCTCATTCAAGGCCAATCCTTAAGAGCGCGTTGCGAAATGCATGGACGTCCTTCAAGGATTGGGGAACGCTTCGGGGCCGCGTCGTGTTCCGCAGGCATGGTGGCGTGCGAGACGTTGACGATCGACGAGGGCGGATCAGACCGATGGCCAGAAAACTGAAGACCTATCAGACCTCGCTGGGCTTCTTCGATCTGGCGATCGCCGCTCCCTCCATGAAAGCGGCCCTCGAAGCCTGGGGCGCTGACAGCAATCTCTTCCACCAGGGCGCGGCGAAGGAAAGCGACGATCCGGACGTCATCGAGGCGACTATGGCTGCGCCGGGCATCGTTCTGAAGAGACCCGTCGGCTCCAACGGGCCATTCAGGGAGCATGCCGAGCTACCTACCGACCTTGCCAGCGGCAGCTCAAAGAAGACAGGCCGCCGTCAACCGCGGAAGCCTTCTAAGCGGGCCCACGACGATGCGGCCGACCGGAAGGCTGCACTTGCTTTAGAGAAGGAGCAGATGCAACGGGAGCGCGAACGTGCCAAGGAGGAGGCCGTCCGGCAGAAGGAGCGTGAGCGACGGCAGCACGCCGTCGACAAGGCGCAAAGTGCCTTGGACGCGGCCCGTCGCAAGCACGAAGAAAAGGCCGCTGACATTCAACAACAGCTCGAAGTTCTTGAGGAAAGCGCGCGGGACGAGGAAGCGCGTTGGGAAAAGGAGAAGGCCCGGTTGGAAGTCGCGTTACGACGCGCGCGAGGCTAGGTCTCAAAGTGCGACCATCTCGTGTCTTAGCGTTGACGCCTGATTTGCCGCCGAGACCGGAAATTGCCAGACTCTAAACTGCCAAGTCGCGAGCCTTAGCAGTTGCGCTCTTCCCGCAAGATGCGCTCCAGATCATCCTCGAAGATATTTTGCGTTGCTTCAAAGAGAGCCAGGAGCTTCAGAGCTTCTGCGATGTTTGCGCCACCCTTGCGGACCATCCGTTGCTGCCTTTCGACGATCTGACGTCCTTTGGCAACATGGTGACGGGCAAGGATGACACGTTCGGAATAATGAGACATTGGTGGCTCCTGCTGCAGGCGGGAGCGCGATTGGTCTCTCAGTCACCGGTGCCCGCGGGCAGAGTGCCTTTGCCGGTGATGACCAGATCATACTCCGTTTCGCGAATTCGGACACTGTCCAATTCAAGCAGGTCAATCTTGAATGGTGGGTCTCGAGCGGGCGCGCTCAGACTGGGCGCTCGCTGGTAACTATCGGTCGGAAACCGCCCGCCCTGCGGCCTCATTGACCTTTGCGCGGTCCCGCCTGTCCTCCGGAGACAGCTCCATAACCGCTCGATGGAGCTCCGCAGGGATCGTCAGCGGACTATCGAGCGGCTTTTCCGCCCACTCCCAGAAGCGGTCAAAGGCATCCATTACAGATCCTCCCGAAGCCCCCTGAAGAAGGGATGACGGACTTTTCCCTCCGCTGATTTTGCACGGTACTCTATCTCGGCCAGCAGCTTGGGCTCGACCCAGATTCCTTTGTGCGCAATCCGCTTTGCATAAGGCTGCGTCTTGCGGATCAGCGGCTTCAGACGCTTCTGAAGGTCGGCGGCTGATGCCTTGTCGAATCCATGGTCCACCTTCCCGGCGTATATTAGATCGTCGCCCTTACGCCGGCCGACGTAGATGCCGTCCCACTTCGTTCCATCGAGCGCGAAACCCGCAATAGTCAGGGTCTCACGCTGCACGCAGGTCTTCTTGACCCAGTCATTCGTGCGTCCGGCCGGATAGGCGCCGTCCCGGACCTTCGAGACGACACCTTCGAGGCCAAGCTTGCAGGCGTGCGCAAACATCTCGCGGCCGTCTATCGCGAAGCTTTCGCTGAACTGGATGTCGGTGCCGGTCAGGATCTTCTTGAGTTCGGCCTTGCGCTGAAAAAGCGGTAGCTTCCGGATATCTCGGCCGTTCAGATAGAGCAGATCGAACGCCACGAGCACGATGCTCCTCGACTTACCCTTGAGCTCGTTCTGCAGGACCGAGAAGTCGGTCGTGCCATCGGCAGCTGGCACCACGATCTCGCCGTCCACCACCGCAGAGTTCGCCTTGATCCGCCAGGCGTCATGAGCGACCTTCTTGAAGCGGTGCGTCCAATCGTGGCCGCGCCGGGTGGAGATCTTCGCCGTCTCGTTGGCCAGATGGACCTGAACACGGTAGCCGTCGAACTTGATTTCGTGGATCCAGCGCTCTCCCGACGGCACTTTCTCTGTCGAGGATGCCAGGGCCGGTTCGATGAAGGCGGGGAAAGGCGCCTTGACGCCGATAGCCGCCGGCTTGTTACGCTGAAACGCCACTGAAGAACTCCACGCTACAGCCGATTCAAATTGGCACAGTTCGAATCGTTCCGGAACCTGCGAATCCCTGTCGCGTTGCTTCGATGTCCCAACAGGAGGCACCGATGGCGGCAGCGAAGAAGAGCAAAACGGCGCGCGGACGAAAGCAGGACCGGGCGCGGGTGGCAGGCGGGCAGGACTACGAAGTGCAGTACGAGGCGAAGAAGACCGGAAAGTCGGCGCCGGCGGTGAAAAAGGCCGTCAAAAAGGTCGGCAACGCGCGCAAGCGGGTGGAGAAACGGCTAGGCCGCTGAGTAGCAGACGGGTCGGCGTCGGTGCTTAGCGCGGGTCCTCCTCGTCAGGGGGGCATTCTGGGCAGGTATCGCCAATCGAGTCGAGCACGTCGTGAAGCGCGGCCTCCGCGGCTTGACGGGAGACGTCTGCTGGCGGGTCTCGACGGGCAATATCGAAGGCTCGCTCTCGTGCATGCGGATCGGCGCGGTCCTGCATCCAACCATGCTCTTCGCATTCGCGGATGGCGCCCGCTTCCTGGAGCACGTGGATCGCCCAACCCTGCAGTGTCCGTATCGCCGGCCTTCGCTCACTGGTCATCAGCATTGAATAACTCCGAATACACGAATCTAGTGGTCCGCCGTTTGTTCCGGCTGCTAACACAAGGCTGGGATTCTCAGTCAGCAGAGGACAAGGTTTTCGCCCGTTCTGAGACCACTGTGAAATTGCCAGGCTGTTCTCGCAGGATTGCCAGCATCACTTTCGCTCAAGTCTTTTAGTGGTTGTGCGCGTGCGGCCAGGGCCGCACCGGGCTCTCGTGAACCGAGCCGCGCCGCGTCTCGGCCTGCGGCTTCGATCCCTCGCGCCAGAGCTTTGGTGCTCCTCGCCGGGGGCACTCGGAAAAGGGGCTCGCCTGCGGCGATCGTTATCACTGCCCCGTTCCCGGGTGCCCTTTTAACCGGTCTCGTCGCTGCACTCGGTCCCGCGTGCCGCCTTCGGCGTCGCTATGCTCACGCTCCTGCGGGTGCCATTTCTCTTGGGGCGATGCGCCCCTGGCGCACGCCGGATCAGGCCTGCGGCCTAAGGCAAGAAGCTGAGAGTAAGAGTGCAGGCTGGTTTTCCGTGACGGGTTACAATCTGCGAGAGAGGCTCGCGGTGCCCGTCGCGGAGACCCGCGATGTCAAACCCTAATGCTTGCGCGCGCGCCGGCCAGGACCGGGCGAACCTCTACAACGAAATCACCGACAAGATCATCGCCGAGCTTGAGGCCGGACGCGTCCCCTGGGTTCAGCCCTGGGGTACTGCCGCGGCGAAAGCGCCGCTGGCCATGCCGAAAAATGCGTCGACCAACCGGCAATACAGTGGTGTGAACATCCTCATCCTCTGGGGAGTCGTGATCGAACGCGGATTTACCGGTCAAAGTTGGCTCACTTTCCGCCAGGCACTCTCTCTTGGCGGCCACGTTCGCAAGGGAGAGCGCGGGACTACCGTCGTCTACGCGGATCGTTTCGTGCCGAATGATGAAAAGCGCCGCGCCGCCGAGACCGGCGAAGACGCGCAGGCGATCCCGTTCCTCAAGCGATTTACCGTTTTCAACACCGATCAGTGCGAGCAACTGCCCGACGACATTGCCACCGCTGCGCCGCCGCCGCCGGCCGGCCTCATCGAACCGACGGTCGATGCCCTGATCACGGCCAGCGGAATTCCATTTCGGATCGGTGGAGATCGCGCATTCTATGCAACAGCCGAAGACTATGTTCAGGTCCCGCCGCCGCAGGCCTATTTCGAACCCATCAACTGGCACCGTACGGCCTTGCATGAACTCGGTCATGCGACTGGGCACCCGTCGCGTCTCAATCGCGACCAGAGCGGATCCTACGGTACCAAGAAATATGCCTTCGAAGAGCTGGTCGCCGAATTGAGTTCCGCGTTCAGCTGCGCGTCGCTAGGGATCGTCCCCACCGTGCGCCATGCCGACTATATCGGCTCCTGGCTCGAAGTCCTGCGTGAAGACAATCGCGCCATCGTGCGGGCCGCCTCGCAGGCGAGCAAGGCCGCGGACTATTTGCTCGGTTTCGTTCCCGGGTCCATTGAGCCCGCATCGCTGGATTCGGCTGTCGCCGATCACGAGACGGCGTGATGCCTGGCCTCGCGCGAGAGTGAGAGGAGGGGAGGCTGTTCGCGACGGGTTGGAAGCCGAGAGAGAGTCTCACGGCCACCCGTCGTGGAGAGCCAAAATGACGAAAGCCGTACAAAAGATCACGCTGTCCCCTTCTCGGGACATTCCCTTCAACAAGCTCGTGCTCGGCCAGTCGAACGTTCGCCGCGTCAAGGCCGGTGTCTCGATCGAGCAGCTAGCCGAGAGCATCGCGCAGCGTACGCTTCTGCAAGGTCTGAGTGTCCGGGCCGTCGTCGATGCAGATGGCAACGAGACCGGCATGTTCGAGGTGCCAGCGGGCGGCAGGCGCTATCGCGCTCTCGAGCTCCTGGTAAAACAGAAGCGGATGTCAAAGACGCAGGCGGTGCCGTGCGTTGTGCGTGAAGGGGGCATCGCCGAGGACGATTCGGTGGCGGAGAACGATGAGCGGGTCGGCCTGCATCCGCTTGATCAGTTTAGGGCCTTCCAGACACTCCGCGATCTCGGCATGAGCGAGGAAGACATTGCCGCGCGTCATTTCGTGAACCCTGCAATCGTCAAGCAGCGCCTGCGCCTGGCGTCGGTCTCGCCAAAGCTGCATGAGGTCTATGCCGAAGACGGCATGACCCTCGAGCAGCTCATGGCGTTCTCGGTCACGGCCGATCACGCCCGCCAGGAGCAAGTCTGGGAGAATGTCAGCCGCTCCGGTTATGACGAGCCATACCAGATCCGCCGGCTGCTCACGGAGAACACCGTGCGCGGTTCCGATCCCCGGGCCCAATTTGTGGGCCTCGATGCCTATCAGAGCGCGGGTGGCGGCGTTCTGCGGGATCTGTTCGAGCACGACGACGGCGGCTGGCTTCAGGACGTCGTCTTGCTCGACCGCCTCGTAACCGAGAAGCTCAAGGCCGAAGCTGAGACGATTGCTGCCGAAGGCTGGAAGTGGATCTCGGTCGCCGTAGATTTCCCCTACGGTCACACTCAAGGCCTACGACAAATCGAAGGCAAGCCCGTCGATCTCTCGCCTGAGGAGCAGGCCACCATCGATGCGCTGAACGCCGAGCAAGCCAAGCTGGAAGTCGACTACCGGGATGCCGACGAGTTGCCCGACGAGGTCGATCAGCGTCTCGGCGAAATCGAGTCGGCCCTGGCTGCATTCGAAGACCGGCCGATGCTTTACGAACCGGCGGAGATCGCCCGAGCTGGTGTCTTCATCAGCATCGACTCCGAAGGACGCCTCGCCGTGGACCGGGGTTACGTCCGGCCGGAGGACGAGGTGCCGGCAACTGATCCTGATGTCGGGCAGGGCGCCGATGCGTCGTCGACCGAAGGTCTTGAAGTGGGCCCTTCCGTCCAGCGCACGGTCATCGCGGTCGCAGGCGGCGCTGCTGATGCCGAGGAGGATGATGAGGACGCGACCAAACCTTTGCCGGATCGTCTCATCATCGAGTTGACGGCGCATCGTACACTGACATTGCGTGATGCGTTGGCGGGAAATCCAGCGGTCGCGTTCCAGGCAGTTCTGCATAACTTCGTGCTGACGGCCTTTTACCGGTTCGCATCGTCCGGGAGCTGTCTTGAGATCAGCCTTCGCACGCCGAACTTTCCCGCCCAAGCTCCGGGGCTGAGGGAAAGCGTCTCGGCCAAAGCAGTCGAGGCGCGACATGAGGTCTGGAAGGCACGGTTGCCAAAGAGCGAGAACGATCTCTGGGATGCGCTGACGGCTCTCGATGGTGGTGCACAGGCGTCGCTGTTCGCCCACTGTGCGTCGTTTGCGGTCAACGCCGTCCATGAGCCAGCCAATCGCTACAATCAGGGTCGCGTCTCCGCCCATGGCGTTCGCACGCGTCTCGACCAGGCCGATGTGCTGGCGCGCGCGGTCGGGCTCGACATGGTGCAGGCCGGCTGGCGACCGACCGTCGACAACTATCTCGGCCGGGTTACCAAGCCGCGTATTCTGGATGCCGTGCGGCAGGCCAAGGGCGAGTCGTCGGCGCAACTGATCGACCATCTGAAGAAGGCCGACATGGCCAAGGAGGCTGAACGACTTCTGGATGGCTCGGGTTGGTTGCCGGAGCCGTTGCGTCTCCTCGATCCCGATGCGGCGTCAGAGCAGGAGAGCGAGGCGGGCCGGCTGCCCGAATTCCTCGCCGACGAGGAGGATCAGGAGACCGCCGCCGACGAAGATCCGCAACATCTCGACGCGGCTGAGTGATCATCACAGAGCGGGGCGGCTTTGGCCGTCCCGCGGTTGCTTGGGGACCGGTGTGTAGCGCTGGTCCCCATTCTTATTGGGAACGGCGGAGAGTGAGAGTCGGGCCGGGAAGGGTTTGAGCCGTCGGGGGCAAAGGAGAGCGCCTGATGGTTCGACCCATTCCTGCTCTCCGAAAGAATTCCTGCCATGACCGAATCTCTTGCCGGCGGCATCGCCACGCCGCTCTCCATGCGTGCCGCTGCAAATCTCACCTCTGCCGCTGTCAGGGCCGCGCGACAGGTCCTGACCGAGCTCGAACGCGGCCGTCGCATCGATGCCGCTGTTCTGCGTAGCGCCATGGAGTCTGCCTTTGGCGCCTCGGACACGGCCGGCGTTTGGAATTGGAAGACCGCCTATGACGTCTGCGAGGCGGCAGCCGTTCTGTTCCTTCGCAAGTTCGGCCCCGCGATGCGTGCCAAGGCTGGGTCGACGGCAGCAATGCTGCCGATGCTCACGAAGATCGCTAGCTGTCTGCCGACCCACACGCGGCGTTCCGAGGACAGCCAGGCGCTTCAGCAATTCTCGACGCCGATCCCGCTTGGGCTGGCCGCATGCGCCGCGGCTGGCATTACGCCGGCCGATCGCGTTCTTGAGCCTTCTGCTGGGACCGGTTTGCTCGCCGTCTTTGCCGAGCTCGCCGGCGGCGTTCTGGTCTTGAACGAGTTGGCCGAGGCCCGCGCGGCGCTGCTCGATCATCTCTTCGCAGGCGTTAAGGTCTCGCGGTTCGATGCTGCACAGATCGACGACCACCTCGACGCGAGTGTCGTGCCGAGCGTCGTTCTGATGAACCCGCCGTTCTCGGCATTGACGAACGTAGACCGACGGATGACGGATGCGGCTCTCCGTCACATCGCTTCAGCGCTCGCGCGTCTTGGCGACGGTGGACGCCTTGTCGCCATCACTGGCGCCAGCTTCGCACCGGATAACCCGGCATGGCGAGAAGCCTTTGTGCGGCTCCAGGAACGCGGGCAGGTAGCGTTTTCTGCGGCGATCGACGGCGCCATCTACGCGAAGCACGGAACACAAATCGACACACGGCTGCTTGTGATCGACAAGCTGCCCGCTGCCGATCCGACGGCTTTTCCGGCTTCGCCAGGCATGGCGGCCGACGTCGCTACCTTGCTCGACTGGGTGAACCAGCATGTGCCTCCAAGGCTGCCCGTCGCCATATCACCGGAGATCGTCGCTATCGAGCGGCCGGCTATGTCGCGATCGCTGGGCGCCGTTGCACCACGCTCATCGTCTTCTTCGAGAGACGCCGCGCCAGAAGGCGTCGAACTTACATACGAAACGGTCGAATGGTCGCCGCCGGAAGGCACCCGGCTCACCGATGCCCTTTACGAGGAATACGGATTGCAATCGATCCGTATTCCCGGATCGTGCGCACACCCGACCAAGCTCGTGCAGTCCGCGGCGATGGCGTCCGTTGCGTCACCGAAACCATCCTATCGTCCGCACCTGCCTTCGAGTCTGGTGGCAGATGGAGTTCTGTCGGACGCCCAACTTGAGAGCGTCATCTATGCCGGCGAGGCGCATTCTGAGTTTCTCGTGGGCTCCTGGACGGTCGATGCGACCTTTGATGTTATCGCCGCCGCGCGCGATGACGCAGAGAATGCCGTCCGCTTTCGCCGCGGCTGGTTCTTGGGCGATGGCACCGGCGCGGGCAAGGGCCGGCAGGTCGCCGGGATTCTGCTCGACAACTGGCTCAAGGGCCGCCGACGTGCCGTCTGGGTCAGCAAATCCGACAAGCTGATCGAGGACGCGCAGCGCGATTGGTCCGCGCTCGGGATGGAGCGCCTGCTCGTTACGCCCTTGTCCCGGTTTCGCCAGGGCACCCGGATCCGGCTTGCGGAAGGCGTCCTATTTACCACCTACGCCACGCTACGGACCGACGAGCGTGGCGAGAAGCTTTCGCGCGTCAGGCAGATCGTCGAATGGTTGGGCTCGGACTTCGACGGAGTGATCGTCTTCGACGAGAGCCACGCCATGCAGAATGCGATCGGGGGCAAGGGCGAGCGTGGTGACCAAGCGGCCTCTCAGCAGGGGCGCGCGGGCTTGAGGCTCCAGCACGCGCTGCCGAATGCCCGCGTGGTCTATGTGTCGGCGACGGGCGCAACCACGGTCCACAATCTCGCTTATGCCCAACGCCTCGGCCTTTGGGGCGGCGCCGACTTTCCGTTCGCCACCCGTGCCGAGTTCGTCGAAGCGATCGAGGAGGGTGGGGTCGCGGCCATGGAGGTGCTGGCGCGCGACCTCAAGGCGCTCGGCCTCTACGCAGCCCGCTCGCTCTCTTACGAGGGCGTCGAGTACGAGCTTGTTGAGCACCAACTGACGCCGGAGCAGGTCCGCATTTACGACGCCTATGCCGGTGCGTTCAGCGTCATCCATAATAACCTGGACGCGGCGATGCGGGCCGCCAACATCACCGGCGCAACGGGAACGCTGAACGGGCAGGCCAAATCTGCGGCACGCTCCGCCTTCGAAAGCGCGAAGCAGCGCTTCTTCGGTCACCTCCTGACCTCGATGAAGACCCCGTCACTGATCCGTGCGATCGAGAACGATCTTGAGGCTGGGCACGCCGCGGTCATCCAGATCGTGTCGACGGGCGAAGCGCTGATGGAGCGCCGGCTCGCGGAGATTCCAACTGAAGAATGGGGCGACGTCCAGGTCGACATCACCCCGCGCGAGTATGTCCTCGACTACCTCGCCCACTCCTTCCCGGTCCAGCTCTACGAACCCTTCACCGACTCGGAAGGTAACCTCTGCTCCCGGCCTGTCTATCGCGACGGCCAGCCGGTCGAGAGCCGGGAAGCCGTCGCACGCCGTGACCGCCTCATCGAGAAGCTTGCCTCGCTGCCGCCGGTACCTGGGGCACTGGATCAGGTCATCCAGCGCTTCGGCACCGAACTGGTCGCCGAGGTGACGGGCCGCTCGCGCCGCGTCATCCGCAAGGGCGACCGGCTGGTGGTCGAAAACCGCGCAGGCTCGGCCAATCTCGCCGAGACCTCGGCCTTCATGGATGACGTCAAGCGCATCCTCGTGTTCTCCGACGCCGGCGGCACGGGGCGGAGTTACCATGCCGAACTGTCGGCGCGGAATCGCCGGTTGCGCGTCCATTACCTGCTCGAGCCCGGCTGGAAGGCCGACGCCGCGATCCAAGGCCTTGGCCGCACCAACCGGACCAACCAGGCGCAGCCGCCGCTGTTTCGTCCGATTGCGACAGACGTGAAGGCCGAGAAGCGCTTTCTCAGCACCATTGCCCGCCGGCTCGATACGTTGGGAGCCATTACGCGCGGCCAACGTCAGACCGGAGGACAGGGCCTGTTCCGGCCCGAGGACAATCTCGAAAGCCAGTATGGACGTGATGCGTTGCGTCAGCTCTACACGCTGCTCGCGCGAGGCAAGGTCGACGGTTGCTCGCTTGGGAGGTTCGAGGATGCAACCGGTCTGAAGCTCATGGATGCCAATGGGCTCAGGAATGACCTGCCGCCGATCACGACCTTTCTGAACAGGTTATTGGCGCTCACCATCGACCTCCAGAATGTGCTGTTCACCGCCTTCGAGCAGCTCTTGACCGCTCGGATCGAAGGCGCGGTTGCATCCGGCACCTACGACGTCGGGTTGGAAACACTCCGTGCCGAGAGCCTTGTCGTCACCGACCGGCGGACGATCTATGACCAGCGGGGGACCGGCGCCGAGACCCGGCTGCTCACTGTCACACAGCGCCAGCGCAATCATCCGGTGAGTCTGGATGACGCTCTTGCTCGTCTTTCCGATCGTCAGGCCGTCCTGCTGGTCAATGAGCGCTCGGGACGAGCCGCCGTGCAGGTCCCCGCGGCGAGCGTCATGCTCGATGACGGCGAGATCGAGCGGCGCGTCCGTCTGATCCGGCCGATGGATCAGCACACGGTCCCCTTGAGCATGATGGCGGAGAGCCACTGGATCGAAGCGGACCGTGGGCGCTTCGCTGCGGCCTGGGTGGCGGAGCTTGCCGAGGTGCCCCAGTTCACGGAAAGCACGATCCACGTTGTGGCGGGCTTGCTGCTCCCTATCTGGAAGCGGCTGCCGAACGAATCAACCCGCGTCTATCGGCTCCAGACCGATGCGGGCGAACGCATCATCGGACGCAAGTTTTCGGCCACATGGGTCGCAAACGTCCTTTCGAGGGACGCGCCCGCGCTGACGCCGGACGCTGCCTTTGCCGCGCTGATGGAGGGACGCACCGTCCTCGACCTCGCGGAGGAACTCCAACTTCGCCGCGTCCGGGTGATGGGCGCCTATCGCATCGAGCTGTCCGGATTCAACGACACGATACGCGATCGCCTCCGTGCTTACGGCCTCTTTGGGGAGATCATCTCCTGGAAGCTGCGCATGTTCGTACCCACGGACGCGAGCGGCATCGAGGTCCTGTCCAGGGTGCTCGACACCTATCCGGTTACGGGCGTCAGTGAGCGGGAGGCCGCGTGATGGCCGGCGATGCTTCCGAACTGGCACGCCGCCTCTCGTGCGAGGCTGAGGCGGTGTGCCGACACTATCTCTCTAATGGCAGGCGGGCGGGGCGGTACTGGCTGGTCGGCGACGTCTACAATACGCCGGGCCGCTCGTTGTTCGTGCGGCTGCACGAATCACCGAAGGGACCCGCTGGGAAATGGACCGACGCCGCGACCGGAGAACATGGTGATCTCCTCGACATCATCCGCGAAAGTCTGGCCTTGCGAGACTTTCGCGAGGTCGCCGAGGAGGCGAGGCGCTTTCTGAAGCTGCCTCGTTCCGAGGAGCAATCACTCCCGAGGCCCGTTCGTCCAGTCGCGCCGGCCGGATCGCAGGAAGCCGCTCGTCGGCTCTTTGCGATATCCAACCCGATTGAAGGGACATTAGCCGAGGCGTACTTGCAGCGTCGCGGAATTAGTTGCATCAACCATGGTGGCAGCTTGCGCTTCCATCCTCGTTGCTACTATCGACCGGATGAGCATTCGTCGACCGAAACCTGGCCGGCGATGATAGCCTGTGTCACCGACCTCGATGGACGGATCACCGGCGTGCACCGCACCTGGCTAGATCCACACGGTTTTGATCGCGTGCGGCTCGGCAAGGCTCCGATCGACACACCACGACGCGCCATGGGTGACCTGCTCGGCAACGCCGTTCGCTTCGGCGTGGTCGATGATGTGCTCGCTGCCGGCGAGGGAATCGAGACCATGCTGTCACTGCGTTACGCACTGCCGGCCCTGCCCATGGCGGCCGCGCTTTCGGCTAATCATCTCGCAGCGATGATGCTGCCATCTGGCCTGCGTCGGCTCTATATCGCCCGCGATGACGATGCTGCCGGAGATACCGTACAGGCGATTCTCACGCAGCGCGCGGTAGAGGCCGGCGTTGAAGCGATTCCGCTGTCGCCTCGGGTGGGCGATTTCAACGAAGATCTGCACATCTTTGGCCTCGAAGCCCTCCGCGCATCGTTGCGGCTTCAGCTCGTACCAGAGGACGTCGTCCGTTTGCTGCATTCGTCGTTGGCAACCGCGGAATAGCCCCGGCAATTCGATGGGCATCGACAGGTCGGTCGCGGTGCGGCCACTGCCGGGAGAGCACGCGACCACGGCCTTCTAGAGGGCGATCGGACGGCAAGCGGCTCGGACCGGCAATGGCTGCGTCCGGCTATTTTCCGCCGCGCGCCGGCGACGAGAAGACACATTAGCCATCTGGCGAGCGCGCTTTGCATCGCGAAGCAAAATAGCCCGGCCTCCGCCATCCTCCGCTGCGCTTCGGCCCTCCGCTCTGCTCCGGGTTCTGGCCCGTTCCGCCTGCCGTCTGAGTGATCGCCACGAAGGCCGCGATGGTCGCGGCCGATCCGGCAAAGGATCGCCTCCATGACCGACCACGATGACATCGAACCACCGCACGACGCATCTCCGACCGAACACGTTCTTGCCGAATTGCAGCTCTTCGGTTACCGCCCCTTCGACGACCAGCCCGATCCACGGCCGCTTCCCGACGGCAGGATCATTACCGGTGCCGTCGTCGATATCTTCGATGCCCTGGTCGCGACGTTGAGCGACACGCGGCTCGAGCCGGACCTCGACGATCTGCTCTGGTCGACCGTCAACCTGTTCCACCGAGCCGTCGACCGCATCGGTCGCCAACTCGACGACAACGAACAGGCGCAACGGAAGAGTCAGCGCGAGCAGGACGGTTCCGAAGTTCGATCCGTCGAACTCGAACGCATCACGGCGGAAGGCACCACGTTGATCGAGCGACGCAACTGCCTGGAGCTCTTCCGTGACCAAGCCATCGAACGCTTCGAGACTCACACCGGCACATTATGGCGCCCCCGATCGGGATCGCTGGTGAACCACCGCACCCTGACCGCGGCGATGATCGACTCCCGCGACTTCATCGCAGCCAAGCGCCGCGCCGAGACCGAGATCCTGCTGCCCTCAGGGCCAAAGATCGCGCTCACCGGAGGGCTCGACTTCAACGACCACCACCTCATCTGGGATCGTCTCGACAAGGTTCATGCCAAGCATCCCGACATGGTCCTGCTGCATGGCGGCTCCCCGAGGGGGGCCGAACTGATCGCCTCGAAATGGGCGAGCAACCGCAAAGTGGCCCAGATCGCCTTCAAGCCCGACTGGACGAGGCACGCCAAGGCAGCACCGTTCAAGCGCAACGATGCCATGCTCGAACTCCTGCCGATCGGCGTCATGCACTTCCCGGGCACGGGCATCCAGGACAACCTCGCCGACAAGGCGAAACGGCTCGGCATCCCGGTCTGGATGTTCGGCGGCGCATGAGCGCCGTCTGCTCAACTGAAGTCTTTGAGGCGAAATTGCTCCCGCCGCAACTCCGCCTCGTTTCAGTCTCATATCCAGAGTTGCGCCGTGGTGGTGGTGGAAGGCGCGACTGGTAGATCTATGCACATGGAGCCACCACCATGCTCGCTATTGGGCTTGTTCTCAACACACTCGGCATCGGTCTGTTCTGCTGGGCGATCATTGCGCTTGCCGTGTATGCCCTGCCGTTTTTTGTCGCACTCATTATCGGGATGATGACGTTTCACAGCGACGCCGGCCTCATTGGCGCCATGCTTATCGCGACGGCCGGCGGTGCGCTGACGCTGGTCCTCGGCCAGGTCGCCTTTGCTGTTACTCGGTCCTCGGCCTTGCGCATCGCGATCGCAACAGCATTCGCTGTTCCCGCCGCCGTCGCCGGCTATCATGTGGTGTTCGCCGTGTCCAATATCGGGGTGCCCTCGCTGGCTTGGCGTGAAGTCTTCGCTTCCTTGGGCGCGGTTTGCGTTGGCGGCACGGCGATGACGCGCTTGGTGGTTTTGGCGAAGACCCGCCCGTTCGAGCCCGATGTGGTGGTGGAGAAACCGTCCTAGCCAATTCTTACGGCCGCATGGCCCCAGGGGCGATCGCTTACCGCTGCCATGTCGAATAGCTTCGTTTCGCGTAGATCGGCGCGGTGAACGGGATGATCGAACTTGAGCGCGGAGATCTCGTCCTGCTCGGAATTCATCGATCAAGCTGCCGACATTCGGTCTGGCCCACGCAGCCGCGGCAGAACGATCTTATCTCGATCCGTTCTTGGGAGACGATACCGCCTTTTGCAGGAGATTGTTTCTCTTTCCCCGCTGAATCGTTCACGCCTCTTGTTCATCAAAACCGAGATAGCCACGCTTCTCCAGATATCGTGGTTCAGCACGCGGACGCACGTGGCCTCGTTGATGGCTTGATCTGGCCGAAGACCGGCTTCGCCTCGATCGTCTGAGCCGCAACGCCGTTGATGCGACTTTCTTCCCCTGGGCTTCGCCCATTCCTCGCGAGGCAAGAAAGTCGCCACAACGACGTCCTCCGCTGCGCTCCGGCCCGAGCGGGTGCGTCGCCGATCGTCCTCGGCCCTAGATCGCCATCGAGGCCGCGGTGGTCGCGGGCTCGAAACACAACAGGAGAAGTGACATGGCTAACATCGGTTCTTTCAAGAAGGTCGGTAACGAATTCCAGGGCGAGATCGTCACCCTGAGCCTGAAGGCCAAGGGCGTCCGCATCGTCGCCGAGACCAACCGCTCCAATGACAACGCCCCCAGCCACCGCATCTATGTGGGCCGGGCGGAGATCGGCGCAGCCTGGTCGAAGCGTTCCGAGGAAGGCCGCGACTACCTCTCGCTCAAGCTCGACGATCCTTCCTTCAACGCGCCGATCTACGCGAACCTGTTCGACGACGAAGGCGGTGAAGGCTACACCCTGCTCTGGTCGCGGCCGCGCAAGACCGGCGAGTAGGCCACTTCATCAAGCCCCGTCCGGTCTGCCGGGCGGGGCTTCCCATCCTTCCAGGCGTCAGTGAGCGCGAACCGGCCGCCGGATCGAGCGGGTCGGCTCAATCACTCGGCCTGCCCCCGAGTCCTTTTCTTGGTGCTTGTGGGCGGGCGAGTGAGCAGGTCGGCGGCCTCGACACCCAGGCTGCGAGCGAGCCGATCGACAACGTCGATACCCGCCGCATAAACGCTTCGCTCGAGTGCGCTGATATAAGTGCGGTCAATTTCAGCACGATGAGCCAATTCCTCCTGTGACAAACCACGGGCCTGCCGGAGCTTCCGCAAATTGATTGCAAGTATCTCGCGTATATCCATACGCGAGAGGGCATGTCCTTGAAGAGTATTTCACCACGGAGTATTTTCGACAAAACGCGATCCGGACGGCTTCCGCGACAATTTTGGCGCTTCTGCTCCTTCCTGCCCGCGTGTTAGAAATTGTCTAAACTAAGGCGTGGAGTCTTATGAGGAAGCCGCCGCTCGACCCAGGCGTCGCCGACGCTGCGCCTGCAGATCAAATTCTCACTGCCTACGATGAGCAGCATGTCGTGACCTACATGCGCCTTCTGCAGGCCGAAAGCCAAGGGGCTGACTGGATGGAAGTCGCTCGAGTGGTGCTGCATATCGATCCGGTGCGGGAGCCGGACCGTGCGCGAAGCGCATATCAGAGTCATCTCGCGCGCGCCAAATGGGTGACCGAGCAGGGACGCCTCTTGCGCGGCACCGGCTCAAAATAGAAGAAAACCGCCGGCCGGCGACTTGCAGGCAGAACTATTTTCTTTTGCTGATCGGTGGTCATTCCGGTGCACCACGTGGTGCCAAACTAGGGGCTTCCTACAACCGCCTCGTTCATACCTATTGCGGCGCAATCGTTGTTAGCAGCGTGCAATGGGGCGGAAGCAATGCCTGAATTCGACTGGCGGTCGCCGGAATCCTACAAGAGCCTACAAGACGCCGAAATCACCGACATCGCCTGGGAATGTCTCCGCCGCAACGCCGGTTACCGGCGTGAGTACGAGGTGATGATTGCCAACAGCCCGAACGGCGAAGTGACTGACGAATTCAGGAGGAGGTGGGGCCTCTGCTTTCGCCCATGACCCGCGGCGGTCGTTCGATGAGCAGACGATCTTTTGGGCGCCTGAGGTTCTAGCGGCGGTCGTTCCGGTCAAGGTTGCCTCGGCCGCCGATCGCAGTTCAGCGCCTCAACCGCTGCTTGACCTTGCAGCAGGCCAGATGCGCCGCGCCGCCGACGGCTGGCACGCCGTGCTGCGCATCGGTGCAGTGGATCACCGTGTCTGGTCCAAGGATCCACCGGTGCTTGGCGCGTCATATGCAGCCGAACTGCCATTTGACGGCGATTTCGGCGCGCGTGCGTATGCAGCCCGCCGGCTGTGGCGCGCGATGAATGGACGCGCACCAGGTCCTGCCTTTCACCAACTATCTAAACAGCGGCGCGAACGCTTGAGCGCCGCGATCCGTGCGCTTGATGCTCGCAGCGCCGGCGGAAGCTATCGCGTTATCGCCGAAGCGCTCTTCGGCAAAAAGCGAATCCCCGACCGTGCCTGGAAGACCCATGATCTGCGCAATCGAACAATCCGCTTGGTGCAAGGCGGCCTTGCGTTGATGCGCGGTGGTTACCGCAAACTTCTGCGGTCCGGGCGCAGGGACGAATAGCCCTTCCGGTTGGGGGGTATCGAAAGCGGCCCCCTCCATATTCGGCATCCCCCTCCGAGATCTTGCTTCTCCATGATGACCGCACACACGCCGGCCTAGCCAGGCGTAGTGCGATGTCCTCCTGGAGTCCTCAAATGCCCGATCCGATGGCCGGTCTACCACCGCGATTCCTGCGTACACCTGAGGCCGCGCGCTATCTTGGCCTGTCCGGTCGCACGCTCGAGAAGCACCGCACGTACGGTACTGGACCGACGTATCGGAAGATCGGCGGACGTGTTGTCTACGCCGTCGATGACCTGAAAGCGTGGGCTGACCGCGGCGCCAAGACGTCGACGTCCGATCCCGGGAAGGGGACGGTACTGCCGGCCAAGAAGCAGCCCGCGCTGCGCCCGTATGCGGGCCAGGAACGTCGCTGATTGCCGCGTGAGAGTAGTGACCATGCGGCGCAAACACCATTCGGAGCGCGACCAGCTTGAGCTCTTTCGGGCGTTGCCCGGCGATCTTGCGCCGCGCGACGCGCAGGATCTGATGGCGTATCCGTTCTTCTCCCTCGCAAAGACTAAGCGGATCGTGCCGATCGACTTCCGTGCCGGTGCGATCGCAATTCGTGTCGAAGCCGTGCCGGAACACGGCATGGCGACGATCTGGGATGCAGACGTTCTGATCTGGGCCGCGTCCCAGATTGTCGAAGCCCGTGATGCCGGCCTGAAGACGTCGCGCCTGATGGCTGCAACGCCGTATGAAATTCTGACGTTCGTCGGCCGCGGCACCGGCGCACGCGACTATGATCGGCTGAAGGCGGGTCTCGACAGACTTCAGTCAACGACCGTGCTGACGTCGATCCGTCAGCCGGCAGAGCGGCGACGGCATCGCTTCTCCTGGATCAACGAGTGGAAAGAGACGGCCGATGCAAATGGCCGCCCATTTGGGATCGAGCTGATCCTGCCGGATTGGTTCTACGCTGGCGTCATCGATGACGCGCTCGTGCTGACGATTGATCGCGCCTATTTCGAGCTGACGGGCGGACTTGAGAGGTGGCTTTATCGTCTTGTGCGCAAGCACGGCGGACGCCAGGACGGCGGCTGGAGTTTTGATCTGGTGCACCTCCATGCCAAGTCCGGCATCCTCTCGCCCCTCAAGCACTTTGCTTACGACGTGCGCCAGATCGTCCAGCGCCAGACATTGCCCGGTTATCAGCTCGTGCTCACGCGCGACCCTGATGGCACCGAGCGACTGAACTTTGCACCCACGCCTGTTGATCCCTTAACGGCCCGCTTGCGCCGGCGCGGTCTCATTCCAAATTCGGAGGACAACCTGTGAATCAGCTCGTGCTATCGGGGACCGCAACCCTCGTGCTATCGGGGACCCGATCCTCGTGCTATCGGGGACCGGAATCGAGCTTAAGAGCTTGTTTCTCCGCGCTTTCCAGCCGCTCTAACTTTACTAACCGGAAATCCTTCGGATTTCTTCTAACGGAGCAGGCCGAAAGCGGCGTCGATGGCGCTCGGCAACGGCAGTCCGACAGGCCAGCCTGCCTTTGCAGGCGATACACACTCTCGACCGAGCCCCAAGCTCACGGCTGCCAGCCCCAGCGTCCGGGAGCCGCCGCATGAGCGATCTCACGGAAGTGGAAGTGTTGTGGCTCGAGAAGCGCATCGAAAACCGCATTCGGTTCGGTCGCATTGTCGGGGAACGGAAGCTTGATCGCCATCGGCGTGTCCTGTCATTCGCGCCAGGCAGCATCTTTGCCTTCGTCCGGTGGACCTCCAACGACTTTGGCACGATCATTTCGCGCATCGACATCTTGCGCGCGGTCGCACTGGGACAGCGCTGCTCGACCGTTCCTTATGTGACGCCCGGCGGTGAGATTCTGCTGCGCCTGTCCGGCTGGCCGAAGGTCGAGCGCGTGCTGCAGATGATCGATGCCGTTGAGGCGCTCGGCGTCGATCCGGCTGATGTCGCTCCCGACCATTGGCATCACGTTCACAACCGTCTGTCCGTTAATGAAAACCCGCGCCCGTATACGAAAGCGCGCCATCAGGCCTGGCTCCATCGCCAAAGGGTGATGCGATGACGGGCCGCCTACCGATGCTGGCCGTGACGATTGGGGTCGCTGCTGCGCTCATCGCGACGATCGTCCTGGAGCCGATTCCGCTATACATCTGGAACGCATCCGCGAGCGTGCCGATCGGTCTCTACCGCCTCCGACCGGCGGACCAATTCCAAGTTACTGAATTGGTCGCCGTGCAGCCGCCGGAGCCGCTCGCGACCTTCCTCGATTTGAACGGCTATTTGCCCATTGGCGTGCCCATGCTGAAGCGCGTGCTCGCCCTTCCGGGGCAGAGTGTTTGCAGAACCGGCCTCACGATTTCGGTCGACGAGGTCGCGGTGGGCGAGGCGAAGGACCGCGACGGACGCGGCCGGCCGCTGCCGAAATGGCAGGGCTGCCGCGTCGTCGGCGACGGCGATCTGTTTCTGATGAACTGGCAGTCGGACGACTCTCTTGATGGCCGGTATTTTGGATTTCTTCCGGCATCCAGCGTGATCGGCCGTGCGATGCCGGTGTGGACGTGGGAGGGGTGATCGTGCGTATTCGACGTGTTCTCCTCGCCATGCCCTTGTTCGATCGATTGCGGGATCATTCCTCCGTCTCGATCGATGTCTGCAAGGCTGGCGCGAGCCCGACCGCGTGCTTGGGTCGGTTGGGCACGCGCGTTTGTGCAGTCGTGCCCGTGATGCTTCTTCTGACCGCGTTCGACGGTGCTGCTTTGGCCCAGAGCGGATCAACCGCCCAGCCGGCGATCAGTCAGACCGCTCACTCATTTGCCGGCTTCATCAATGAAGCCGCACAACGCTTTGCGATTGCGCCGAACTGGATCCGATCAGTCCAACGCATCGAGAGTGCTGGTGACGTGCACGCCAGATCGCCAAAAGGCGCAATGGGCCTGATGCAAATCATGCCAGCGACTTGGGCGGAACTTCGTGTGCGCTACAATCTCGGGAACGACCCCTACGACCCGCACGACAACATTCTGGCCGGTACGGCGTACTTGCGCGAACTGCTCGATCGGTATGGCTCGCCTGGCGTGTTTGCGGCGTACAATGCGGGACCATCTCGCTATGAAGAGCATCTTGCGGGCGGCTCTCTGCCAGACGAGACGCGAGCATACGTCGCAAAGCTTGCAAATCTGCTTGCCGTCGAACTGCCGCCGAGGTGGACGTCCGGCGGACAGTCATCAGCAGCTGCGACGCTATTCGTCACGCGATCCGATCTCATGAAGACGCGTGATCGGTTGTTGGCGCTCATGCCGTCTAGCGGTGTCACGACCGCGTTCTCGGCGCCCGATGTTTCGCCCATGGTCCCCCGGCCAATTGGCATGTTCGTCCCTCGATCGGATTCGGGAGTATCGCGATGACCAGGTGTGCGGGTTCGCAAGCTGATGGTGTATGGGCGATGCCTTCGGCCCGCGCTCTACTCGTCGCTTCGCTCCTCACCGAGCCACCCTTCGGGTGTCTCGGCCCTTCGGGTAACGATCGCTATCGCAAGCGCTCGGAAGCAGTGGGGGCTTCGCGAGTTGGCGGCCAGGTCGCGGTGGCTCTTTCGGGAACCGGCGACCCGGAGACCACGACGGCAGGACGGCAAGATAAAAAGCCGCACATCGCGGCTTGGACGGTCGGTTGTTTTGCTTCTGCTTTTTCCGATTTTTTGCACATCGTGGATCGTCGTCACGATGTGCGCGTCTTTATTTTCGCGAATGATTTCAGTGAATATCGCACATCGCGAGTTCAGCTATGACACGCGATGACGATTTCCATGTTCGCCCAGGGCGCATCCGCTCATCGCGAGCGCAGCGCGCCTTGCCTTTTGTCGCTCAGGCGCTCGCCGCCGCGCAGAGGGCCGGCGGCCGCATCTCGCGCTCCGGCAAGATCACCGCGGGCCGCGGCCCGCATTTCGCGCGCGGCCGCGTCGCAAGCATCCGCGCCAATCGCTTCATCACCAGCCGCACGCGATTCTGCACCGTCAAGGCGCTCGTGGTCCGCAACAAGAGTCCGCGCGGTCCGCTCGCCCGTCATCTCAACTATCTCCGCCGTGATGGCGTCACCCGTGACGGCGAGCGCGCGAAGATGTTCGGCCCGGAGACCGACGACGCCAACGTCAAGGAGTTCACCGAGCGCTGCAAGGACGACCGGCACCACTTCCGCTTCATCGTCTCGCCCGAAGACGCGAGCGATATGGAGGATCTGAAGCGGTTCACCCGCGAACTGATGGCGCAGGCCGAAAAGGATCTCGGCACGAAACTCGAATGGGTTGCGGTCGATCACTGGAACACCGACAACCCCCACGTCCATGTCATCGTGCGCGGCCGCGCCGATGATGGTCGCGACCTCGTGATCGACCGCGACTACATCAAGAGCGGGATGCGCGATCGTGCGCAGGATCTCATCACCCAGGAACTTGGACCGCGCACCGATCTCGACATCAGCCGCGCGCTGAGCCGTCAGGTCGAGGCCGAGCGCTGGACCCAGCTTGACCGCCAGCTTGTCCGCGACGCCAACGAGCAGGGCGTCATCGACGTGGCGCCGTCACCGGACCGGCAGCCCGACGCATACCTGACGCAAAAGGTCGGACGCCTGCGCCACCTCGAACACCTCGGCCTTGCCGAGACCATCGGCTCCGGTCAGTGGATCATCGCCAAGGAGGCGGAATCGACGTTGCGCGACCTCGGCCAGCGCAACGACATCATCAAGCGGATGCACCGCGCCCTCGACGAGCAGGGCATCGCACGTGGCGCGGCCGACTATGTCCTGGCCGGCGAGGCGCATGGCGCCCCGATCATCGGCCGGCTGGTCGAACGCGGCCTCGACAACGAATTGGTTGGGACGGCCTATGCCGTGGTGGACGGCGTCGACGGCCGCACCCACCACATCAAGCTCCAGGACATCGAGTCGGCCGGCGACAGCGCGCCGGGCTCGATCGTGGAATTGCGATCCTTCGAGGACGCGAAAGGCGAGCGCCGTGTCGCACTGGCGGTCCGATCCGACCTCTCCATCGAGGCGCAGGCGACGGCGAACGGCGCGACCTGGCTCGACCGCCAGCTAGTCGCTCGCGACCCCGTTGATCTTGGCGGCGGCTTCGGTCTGGAGGTGAAGCAGACGATGGAGGCCCGCGCCGCACATCTGATTCAGGATGGCATGGCGCGGCGCGATGGCGAGCGCATCCTATTCAACCGGAACCTGATCGGTACGCTCCGGCAACGCGAGCTGGACGCGCTCGGCGACACGCTCGCGGCCGAGACCGGTATGCCATTCCAGAAATCTGCTGAAGGTGAATTTGTCGCCGGCACGTACAGCCGGCGCTTTGCACTCGCGTCTGGCCGCTTCGCCATGATCGACGACGGCCTCGGCTTCAAGCTGGTGCCATGGACCCCGTCGATCGAGAAACATATCGGGCGGCATATTTCCGGGGTGGCCCGCGCCGATGGCGGCGTCGATTGGTCGTTTGGTCGCAAACGGGGGCTCGGGCTGTGAAGGCTAGGGTGCGCGGACCCGTGGCGGATGGGCATGGTCGCTGCCCAGCGGTTTGATCTTGAAATCCAGACTGGCCTGGCCTATGTAGGTACTTGCCTACATGGAGGTGCGTCGTGACCATCACCACTCTTTCCAGCCGCGAGCTGAATCATGACGTCAGCAGCGCCAAGAAGGCCGCACAAGACGGCCCGGTCGTCATCACCGACCGGGGCAAGCCCTCCCATGTGCTGATGACTTATGACGAGTTCTGCCGCCTCAGCGGCAAGCGCTGCCGTTTGACCCAAGCCCTCGCCATGCCGGGCCTGTCGGACATCGACTTTGATCCGCCGCGTGTCGAGATCGCGCCGCGCGGGGTCGATCTGTCTTGAATTATCTGCTCGACACCAACGTGGTTTCTGAACTGCGCAAGATCGGCGACGGAAAGGCCGATGCCAGGGTCGCAGCATGGGTCGATACCGAGGACGCCGAGAGCTTCTTCATCTCGGCAATCACCATCCTTGAGTTGGAACGCGGCGTGCTCGGCATCCAGCGTCGCGACGCCGCGCAGGGCGCGCGCCTGCGCGCCTGGCTGGACAATCATGTCCGGCCGGAGTTCGCCGGACGCATCCTGCCCATTGATGACCAGATTGCGATGCGCTGCGCGCATCTGCATATTCCCGACCGGCGCAACGAGGTCGACGCGCTGATCGCCGCGACGGCGCTTGTCCACGGCTTGACCGTGGCGACGCGCAACGTCCGGGATTTCGAGGGCACGGGCGTTGTCGTAGTCAACCCTTGGCAGGATTGATCCGGTCTCACATGTCGATGATCCGGCCGGCATGTTAGCGGCCGCTGCTCAAGGGCTTCCTGCGAAAGTGAGAGTTGAGCGATGGACGTCTTCGACCGGCTGAAAGCAGCCACAGCAGACGACTGGCAGAGCTACGTCGACCACGACTTCGTCCGCCAGATGGGCGCTGGCACGCTGCCGCAGGCGGCGTTCCGAACCTATCTCGTGCAGGACTATCTGTTCCTGATCCAGTTCGCCCGCGCTTATGCGCTCGCGACCTACAAGAGCCGCACGCTGGCGGACATGAAAGCGGCGCAGGCGGGGGTGGCGGCCATCCTCGACGAAATGGATCTTCATGTACGGCTGTGCGGCCGCTGGGGGCTGTCACCGCAGGACATCGAAGCCGCGCCCGAGCATCAGGCGACGATCGCCTATACCCGTTTCGTGCTGGATTGCGGCGCGGCCGGCGACCTGCTCGACTTGCATGTCGCGCTCGCCCCGTGCGTCATTGGTTATGCGGAGATCGGCCGCCACCTGGTGCCAGAGGGAGTCGACGCGCTCGGCGACCATCCCTATCGCGAATGGATCGCCGAATATGCAGGCGATGCCTATCAGGCTGTTGCGGCCAAGGCGCGACGCCATCTCGATGACCTGGCCGCGCGGGCGATGACCGAACGGCGCTTCAATGAACTCGCAGCGCTGTTCGGCAAGGCGTCGCGACTCGAAGCCGACTTCTGGCAGATGGGATTTGATGGGGGTCGCTGATCGCTATGTCCAATGTTGACGATTTTCCGCACGCCGCAAGTCTTTTTTCGATCACCTACGCTGTTCTACGATAACTGACACAGGCGCAGTTGAAATCTCCGCACTCCTTGCTCTTCTACGGAATATTGCAACGTGCAGGGAGATTTGCTCGCTGTGTCAGCCAGTCGAGTCGTGTGGGGCCAGATCTGCGTCGTGTTCGCGATCGTGCTGCTCGCGGTCTGGGCCGCGACGCAGTGGGTTGCGTGGCGGCTCGGCTTTCAGCCACAGCTCGGCTCACCCTGGTTCGCGCTGGTCGGCTTGCCGATCTATCCGGCGCCGGCTTTCTTCTGGTGGTGGTTCTTTTTCGATGCTTACGCGCCACACGTCTTTCTGGAGGGCGCCGGTATTGCGGCTTCGGGTGGACTCGTCGCGATCGCTGTCGCCATCCTCATGTCGATTTACCGGGCGCGCGAAGCCAAGGACGTGCGTACCTTCGGCTCGGCTCGCTGGGCCGAGCCGGATGAGGTCCAGTCCGCGGGTCTTCTCGGCGACGATGGTGTCGTTCTCGGCCGGCTTGACCGAGCCTATCTGCGACACGACGGCGCCGAGCATGTCCTGTGCTTTGCGCCGACACGATCCGGCAAAGGCGTCGGTCTTGTCGTGCCGACGTTGCTGACCTGGCCGGGCTCGTCGATCGTGCATGACATCAAGGGAGAGAACTGGGAATTGACGGCGGGCCTGCGCGCCCGCTTCGGTCGTGTGTTGTTGTTCGATCCCACCAACGCCGACTCGGCCGCCTACAATCCGCTGCTCGAGGTGCGGAAAGGCGAGTGGGAGGTGCGGGACGTTCAGAACGTCGCCGATGTACTGGTCGATCCGGAAGGTTCGTTGGAGAAGCGCAATCATTGGGAGAAGACATCCCATTCGCTCCTGGTCGGCGCGATCCTCCATGTGCTCTACGCCGAGAATGACAAGACACTCGCCGGTGTCGCGGCCTTCCTGTCCGATCCGCGCCGGCCGATCGAGGCGACATTGTCCGCCATGATGACGACGCCGCATCTCGGCGAGAAGGGGCCGCATCCCGTCATCGCCAGCGCGGCGCGCGAGTTGCTCAACAAGTCCGATAACGAAAGGTCGGGCGTGCTCTCAACTGCCATGTCATTCCTCGGCCTGTATCGCGATCCCGTCGTCGCGGCCGTCACTGCCCGCTGCGATTGGCGGATCGCGGATCTCGTGTCTGGTGAGAAACCCACGACGCTCTATCTCGTGGTGCCACCTTCCGACATCAGCAGGACGAAGCCGCTTGTGCGTCTCGTGCTCAATCAGATCGGTCGCCGGCTGACCGAGGACTTGCACGCGAAGGGCCGGAGACATCGGCTGTTGCTGATGCTCGACGAGTTTCCGGCGCTCGGCCGACTCGACTTCTTCGAGAGCGCGCTTGCTTTCATGGCCGGCTATCAGATCAAGGCATTTCTCATTGCTCAGTCCTTGAACCAGATCGAGAAAGCCTACGGCCAGAACAATTCCATCCTGGACAATTGCCACGTCAGGGTCAGCTTTGCGACCAATGACGAGAGGACGGCGAAAAGAGTCAGCGATGCGCTCGGCACCGCGACCGAGATGCGCGCCATGCAGAACTATGCCGGCCACCGTCTCGCGCCCTGGCTTGGCCATCTGATGATCTCCCGCTCCGAGACGGCGCGGCCGCTGCTCACGGCCGGGGAAGTGATGCAACTTCCGCCCGACGACGAGATCGTCATGGTCGCGGGCGTTCCGCCGGTCCGCGCCAAGAAGGCACGGTATTATGATGATCGGAGGTTCAAGGATCGGCTGCTGCCTGTTCCAAAAGACCCAAAAGCGGGCTTCGCCCCGAAACGCAACGACTGGTCTGCGTTGAAGCCCGTCGCCGTGCCAACGAGCAAGAGCATCGTCACACCGGAAGCTGCGACCGTACCAAATGGCGCGGCCAAGCCGGACGACGATCCTGCAAATGCCGGTCTCCGCCGCGAACCTGGGCTCGAGCGGCATAAGGATATCGCACCGGAACCGATGGCGACCGCCACCAACGAGTTCGATCCCGATGCCGACGAGTCGGAGCGCGAGGTTGTCGCCAATCGTGCGCTGGCACGCGACATGCGGTTGATAGCGCGGCGGATTGCTCTGGACCCCGGCGACGGCATGGAGTTGTAAGTCATGACGCAGCAGTCCGACATCGCGCCACCGTCCGGGAGGAAGAAGCGGCTATCGATCTATCTCGATCCGAACCTCTCGCATCGCTTGGCCGACCACGCGGGTCGCCGCGAGCAGTCGCGCTCGATGATCGCCGAAGCTGCCATCGCCTCATTCCTGTCACCCGACGCTGATGAGCGCCGGGAGGCCGCCTTGGCCAAGCGTCTCGATCGGATTGATCGCAACATTCAGCGTCTGGAGCGCGACATTGGCATCGCCAACGAAGCCTTCGCCATTTTCATTCGCGCCTGGCTGACATCGACCGCGTCTTTGCCGGAAGTCGCGCAGGCGTCGGCGCGTGCCAAGGGCGGCGAGCGTTATGATAGATTCCTAGAGGCACTCGGCCGGCGGCTCGCAAACGGGCCACGGCTCAGGCAAGAAGTGCCAGAAGACTGCCGGTGAGTAACTTGTTTCTATGCCAACTGCGTAGGTTAGCCAGCGCATATGCGGTTAATGTGAGCTTCCTTCCTAACGCCGTGCTTTTCGAACGTGCGGTAGAAACTCGTCTGAACTAAGGGACGTGCTCCCCTGTGCGCCAGGAATGCAGTAAAGCATCTATGGCATGTTCCGCTATGACGAGCGTATCAATCCAATCCATCGTGCGCGTATGCTTTGGAAAGGTGACGATGCCGTGAATTGCAGCAATGATAGTGCCGACCGCTTGTTTCGCAGATACGCGCGGGTTATCGCGGGTCTCAAGCAGTTCGCGGACAATTCTGTTGTAAAGCGAATAAGAACGATAGGCGAGCGGCCGAAAGGCACGCCGTCGTCGCCTTGGGCGTCAACTCTGACAGCTTTCGTGGATCGCCTGAGCATCACGAGAACTTCGCGCTTGCAGCCATCGATCCAGGAGTTATAGCACTTTAGCTTTTCGATGAAGAGAGACGCTTATCGAGGAAGGCATCAATGCCTTCCCCTGCATCTTCCTCCATCATGTTCTGCGCCATGACCTCGCTCGCCAACGCATAGGCTGCGGCGCGAGTGCGCTCGTGCTGAGCATAGAACATCGCTTTTCCGTGACGAATCGCAGCGGGGCTTTTGGCGATGATCACCTTCGCCAGATCCTCTATCGCGGTGTCAAGTTCGGCAGCGGGAACCGCGCGATTGATCAAGCCCCATTCCTCGGCGGTCGCCGGATCAATGAATCGTGCAGTCACAAGCATCTCGAATGCCCGCTTGGTTGGCACGTTGCGCGAAAGGGCTACCGCCGGTGTGGAACAGAACAACCCGACATTGATTCCAGAGACAGCGAAGCGCGCCTCATCCGAGCTACGGCCAAATCGCAACTAGCTACAAGTTGGCAGCCGGCAGCGGTGGCTAAGCCATGGACACGGGCAATGACCGGAATTGGCAGTGCGATAATCGTCTGCATTGCGTCGGTGCAGCGCGCAAAAAGCTGCCTGTAGTAATCAAGACGCGGGTTGGCTCGCATTTGTCGCAGATCGTGCCCGGCGCAGAACGCCTTGCCGGCGGCTGACAGAACCACGCAGCGGACCGACGGATCGGCTGCGATCAGCGCAAGCTCCTCCTTCAGAGTAGCCAGCAATTCCTCCGATAAACCGTTGAACTGAGCGGGACGATTGAGGCAGAGATTTACTAGGCTTAGGTGGCGTCCGCACCTGATCTCCGGCACGGCTGTCCCAGTTAGACCTTCCTTATCAAACAATCAGAGCAGCACGGACGTCGTTGACAATTGCGGCTGACGTCCAAAAGGGTAATCAAATCCATAAAAGGAGCCCGGGACCCGTCATCGGACCTCGGGCAGTCTAGGGAGGGCGCACTTCGGCGCTTGCTGCCATTTACTGACGCCTTCGCGTCAGACCGCCGACGACGAGCGGGATCACGGGAAATCAAGTGATAGCCTGTGTGATGAAAGGCAAGGTTTCAGACTGTTCCTGCCATTGAGGAGAGAACATTGGGTCACTTCCCCGCAATCAACTCTGCAGCTTTCTCCGCCATAGCCATAATCGGCAGATTGGTGTTTCCGCTAATCACGGTCGGCATAAGTGAGCCATCGATAACGCGTAGATTGTCGACGCCTCGAACCCGCAGCTTGCCATCGACGACGGCGTCGCGATCTTCGCCCATACGGCAGGTTCCGACGGGGTGGTAGATCGTTTCTGCGCGTGCTCGTATCCACTTCTTGCGCGACTCCGGGCTCTTAAAGGCATCGGGATCGAGCTTCCGCTTAATGAGCTTTTGGAGCGCAGGCTGATCGATAATATCGCACATCTGTCTAACGCCCTCTTGCATGCTGACGAAATCGCTCTCGTCCGACAGAAAGCGTGGATCGATAGCGGGCATGTCCAACGGATTTGCCGAACGCAGTCGCAATGTTCCGCGGCTTTTCGGACGAAGCTGGCAAACGCGAATGCCAAAGCCGTGCGGTACACGCTCGCCCGGCGGCGGATTTCGAAGCGCGACGATGAGATGAGCCTGCCACTCGGGCCACTGCGAATGTTTATCGGGACCCCAGAACGCTCCAGCTTCAACGCCTTGGGAGGTGGCGGGACCCGTGCCGCGGAACATATATCGCGCGCCCGCTAAGCCACCTCGGATTAATCCGAGATACGGAGTCAGTGTGATGGGTTGGGATGCCTCCAGCCGGATTGCGCAATCGAGGTGATCCTGCAAGTTGCTGCCGACGCCTGCGGAATCGATCACGGGCTTGATGCCGAGCGATCGCAGATGTTCGGCGGGTCCAATTCCCGACAGCATCAACAATTGTGGTGAGCAGATCGCGCCGGACGTCAGCAATACCTCGCGCTCCGCGGGGATGATTACCTCACGTCCGCCTTTCTCAATCACGACGCCCCGAACGCGCGTACCCTCCAACGCCAGCCTCCGAACCTGGCAGTTGGCCATGATGGTCAGATTGCTCCGCCCCTTTCCTTGATCGAGAAACTTGAATGCTCCGGAGCGTTTGCCATCCGCGATGGTGAGTTCGTAGAAGCCCGCGCCGATCTGAGATGGGCCATTGAATCCGTTGTTCTCGGGCAGGCCGGCTGACTTGGCGCTTTCAATGAAGGCTTTCGAGATTGGATGTTGCAAGGTGCCGTAAGACAAGCGGATAGGACCAGAATAGCCTCTGTCTTGATTGTGCTGGGACGTAACTCCGCTGGCGTCCTCGATCTTCCTCAAATAGGGGCGAAGGCTTTCGTATCCCCATTCCGGCAGGCCCTGCGCCGCCCACGCATCGTAATCTGCGGGGTTTCCCCGGATCGCTATCATAGAGTTGATGGCAGATGATCCTCCCACAACCTTGCCGCGGGGAATGTAGATTTTGCGGTTATTTAGTCCGGATTGAGGTTCAGTCCAAAACTGCCAGTTGTGTTTTGGACTCGTATAGAGCACGCGAATGCCTGCGGGCATATGAACAAAGATTGAAGAAGCAGGAGATCCAGCCTCAAGCAGCAACACCTTCACGTTGGGATCTTCGCTCAATCGTGCGGCAAGCACGCACCCTGCCGATCCTGCGCCGACGATGACATAATCATATCCCGAGAGCTTCATTTCCATCCCCTATTTTTGTCAAAGCCGGCGAACGGCTTGTTCGTGCAACGACCAAAACCGCCAAGTCCAGATTGCGGTTTGAGACTTGCAAAAGGCACTTCCGAACCCTAGTCTATCCTACCAATCTGGTAGGACCATTTATAGTGACCAGAGATTGGCCGTCAATGGAGAGGTCATCTCATGTTTCCATCCTGGAGAATTGCAATCCTGCTTTTCAGCGCAGGATGCCTCGTTCTGCTGCTAGCTCCCGAATCCGCTGTCCAGCCAGAAAAGGCGATGGTCCAACGCGCGATATGGGCTCTGGGCCCCTAACCGCGCTCAGGAGGTTCCAATATCGATAATCTGCCGCTCATTTAGATTTTGAATTGCTGCCGAGTCGTACTTCAGTACGGATTTGAGAATGTACGCCGTATCTTCGCCTCGTCGTGGCGGGCTTTTTGTATATTCTATCTTCGTCCCGGAAAACTTGATCGGGTTTGCAACGAGAGGGGCTGTTGTGCCGGCAGAGTGGGGAAGCTTGATCTGCATCTCCCGATGGATCACTTGTGGGTGAGCAAACACCTCATCCAGTCGATTGATAGGCGCACAAGGGACCCCCACGGGCTCCAGAATAGAAATCCAATACTGGGTCGTCTCCCGTACCAGATGGTCATCCAGTAGGGGTATAAGTTGGTCACGATTTTTGAGCCGATCCGTGTTCGTGACGAAGCGACCATCGGTCGCCAATTCTGCCAGACCAGCAGCAGCACAGAATTTCCGGAACTGCTGGTCGTTGCCGACAGCGAGCACGAACGAGCCATCCCTTGTCTTGAAGACTTGATAGGGGACGATATTTGGATGCGCGTTGCCGTATCGCTTGGGAGGCACGCCGGTTGTGAGGAAGTTCAAGTTCTGGTTGGCAAGAACGGCGACCTGGACATCCAGCAGTGCCATGTCGATGTGCTGTCCTTCCCCGGTACGCTCGCGATGCAGTAACGCGGAGATGACACCCGTCGCGCTATACATACCTGTGAGAATATCGACGATCGGAACTCCGACCTTCTGAGGGCCTCCGCCGGGTCTGTCGTCACTCTCTCCGGTAATACTCATCAGGCCGCCTATAGCCTGAATAGCCATATCGTATCCTGCTACATCTTTCATCGGGCCGGTCTGGCCGTAGCCGGTGATCGAGCAGTAGATAATGTCAGGCTTCAGTTTTTTGAGTGACTCGTAGTCAAGGCCGTAACGCGCCATGTCGCCAACCTTGTAGTTCTCGATCACGAGATCAGCCTGCTGGGCAAGCGCGCGAACAATGGCGCTCCCCTCCTCAGTCGATATATCGACGCATATCGAATGCTTGCCGCGATTAGCACTCAGGAAATACGCGCTTTCGGTCGTGTCGACTCCGCCGTCTTTCCGCAGAAAGGGTGGGCCCCATTGCCGCGTATCGTCGCCCGTTCCTGGACGTTCGATCTTCCAGACCTCAGCTCCGAGATCGGACAGCAACTGTCCCAGCCAGGGCCCAGCGAGAATTCTTGAAAGATCGAGCACTCGGTAACCCACCAACGGTCCAGCCATCACACTTCCCTGACATTTGCGCGTCGAATAGCCACACGACCCGCGCGGCTTGCGTCAGTGTAATTGGACACACCAAAATGGTCAAACCACACTGGGACGATGAATGATGGAGGTGGTCGGTGCTTTGTCGCGCTGGAGACGCGGCGCTAGGAACGTTGTCTCAATGTGGCGAAGCTTGACATCTCACCATGAACAACTTACGGTCATACCAAATTGGTTTATCCAATTAAAAAATGAAACCGGGAAGAACGTGAAGCGGGGTCCTGCCGAATGGCTCGAGTAACTCTCCAGAATGTCGCGAAATCCTTTGGTGGAGATCGAGGGCCGTGGGCGGTCCAGGACTTTTCTCTGGACATCGCCGATGGCGAGTTGGTCGTTTTCGTCGGACCGTCAGGTTGCGGCAAGTCCACGACGCTGCGCATGCTGGCGGGGCTCGATGACGTTACCTCGGGCAAGATTCTGATCGGCGGAAAGGACGTCACCGCGCTTCCACCAAAAGATCGCAACATTGCGATGGTGTTTCAGAACTACGCTCTCTATCCGCAGAAGTCGGTTTTCGAAAACATGGCCTTCGGCCTTCGGGTGCGAGGAACGCCAAAAGAGGAAATCGACCGTCGCGTGTTCGCTGCGGCGTCAAATCTTGGCCTGGAGGCGTTACTTGAACGTAAGCCGCGTCAATTGTCGGGCGGTCATGGCCTGACCCCATAGGGTGGTCCGGTTTCAATCTTAGTTCATGATCGGCCTTGGGGCTATTGCCTGGGCAGATGACGGTGCTGCTCCGCTTGCTGGCGCAGGCCAGATGATGGCCTCGGGTGCCGGTGGCTTGTATCCAAGCGACGAGTGTGGCCTCTCGGTGTTGTAGTACCGCCGCCAGGCTTCGATGATGATCTTGGCCTCGGCGAGGCTGTAGAAGATCTCACCGTCGAGCAGTTCGTCGCGGAGCTTCGAGTTGAAGCTCTCGCAGTAGCCGTTCTCCCAAGGGCTTCCAGGTTCGATGAACGCTGTCTTTGCGCCGACGGCTACGATCCACTCCCGTACAGCCTTGGCGATGAACTCCGGGCCGTTGTCGGAACGGACATGGCCGGGCACACCACGCAGGATGAACAGGTCCGACAGGGCGTCGATGACGTCGGTCGAGTTGAGCTTGCGATCGATGCGGATTGCAAGGCATTCCCTGGTGAACTCGTCGATGATGTTGAGCATGCGGAATCTCCTGCCATCGTGGGTCCGACCCTCGACGAAGTCATAGGACCAGACATGGTTTGGATGCTCGGGTCGAAGCCGGATGCACGATCCGTCATTCAACCAGAGCCGCCCCTTCTTCGGTTGCTTCTGGGGAACCTTCAGCCCCTCCCGCCGCCAGATCCGTTCGACACGCTTGGCGTTCACCGTCCAGCCTTCAGACCGCAGCATCGCCGTGATCCTGCGATAGCCATAACGGCCATAGCGGGAAGCGAGCCGGATGATGTCGGAGGTCAACGCCTCTTCATCGGGCCGGCCTTGCGGCTTTTTGCGCTGGGTCGAACGATGCTGGCCGAGAACCTTGCAGGCAAACCGCTCCGAGACAGAGAACTTCGCCATGACACGATCGACGCAACGGCGACGGCGAGCGGGGCTCAGAAGTTTCCCGAAGCAGCCTCTTTCAGGATCAGCTTCTCGAGTGTCAGGTCCGAGACCGCCTTGCGCAGCCGGTCATTCTCTTTCTCGAGCTCCTTCAGCCGCTTCACCTGGTCACCCTTCAGGCCACCGAACTCCTTGCGCCACCGGTAATACGTAAACTGCGTCACGCCGATCAAACGGACCGCTTCTCCGACAGAACGACCTTGCGACAACAGAACATCGACTTGGCGCAGCTTCGCCACGATCTCTTCGGGTTTGTGCTTCTTCTGGGGCATTCCAACGTCCTCCTACGGCTCAATAGCCTACTTCAGGGAGGACCACTTTTCAGGGGGCAAACCAACTTTTCCTCAACAGACGTTGCACCTCTTCTCGCGCAAGAGCGGCAAAACATTGAAGCAGACGTCAGCAACCACCGAAAATGGCAATGGGAGAGAACTTCATGGACAGGCTCAGCTTAAGCGTGTCGGGCTCCGAGGGTAATGGGAGCGGTATTGACCGACGGCGCTTTCTCAAAACGACGGCCGGCGCAGCGGCCGGTATCGCTGGCTCACTTTCCGCGCCCTATGTCAATGCACAGTCCGGCATAACGCTTCGCTTTCTAAACGCTGAAACGACCGCTGCGAGCCAAACGGTTCTGCGCAATGCGTGCAATGAATACCAGAGCAAGTTCGGCGTAAAAATCGTCGTCGACTCTACGCCGATTAGTAGCGGTTTTGCAAAGTCGATGGCGGCCATCAATGCTGGCACTCCGTACGATATTGCGACGGCCGGATATATTGCTCACATTTTGCAATACGCGATGGCCGACCAAATTGTGCCGTTGACGGATCTCGTCAAAAAATACTCGTGGGGCAAGCAGGGGACTTGGTCATACAAGGGAGAGAACTGGTTCTATCCCTATGACTACAATTTGGTGACGGTTTTCTACCGAAAGGATCTGTATCAGGAAAAAGGCTTGAAGGTTCCCAAGACATGGGCCGAGTTCCTTGAGAATTGCCGAGCGCTGACTGTCACGAAAGATGGCAACATCGAGCGGGGCGGCTGCGTCATTCCACTGGCGAGCGACAGTGCCACCAATTGGGCGAGCTTTGGCAACCTGTTTGCAGAAGCGCCGAAATTCTATGACGACAAGTGGAACGTGGTTCTCGATGCACCGGAGAATGCCGGTCCGACCGGCCGCTTTCTCGATCTATATGCCGACCTTTATAAAACGATGCCGGCTGGCATGAATACGGTCAGTTATGCTGAGCTGATGAGCCTTTTTGCGACGGGGAAGGTTGCACATACCGTTTATTCGGGCCGGGTGGTCGAGGCGCTCGAAGCTCGCAATCCAGACCTTGCGAACAAATATGGTATCTTCGCTTCCCCGGACAGCACAGGTAAGCAGGATGCACTGTCCTTCGCCTTCGATGGCTTCATTCTTTACAAGACTAAGCAAACCGAGGCGGCCTATAAGTTTCTAAAATGGTTTATTGACGAGCACTATATCGATTGGCTGCACTCCGCCTGGATGAACTTCCAACCGGCGCGGTTGGACATTTACGACGATCCTCGGTGGAAAAATCATCCGATGATTCAAAAGCATTGGGCGACGATGGAGCAGATGAAGTCATTCATTGATGAAGGCAGCAAAACGGTTCTTAACTCAGTGGATATGACGGGTCCGTCGATCGATCTGCGGCCGTGCAAGCTTTTCGATGCGAACATTATGCCGGAGATGCTGCAAAATCGGGTTCTCAGGAATATGTCGTCGAGTGATTGCGTAAAGGCCGCTGCCGATCGAATCCGAAAAATCAGCTGAGCATCGGAACTGGCGACAGGAGAGGCCACGTCATGCGACAGGACTGGCGAATTATCGGTTTGTTCATAGGAAGTGTATTGGTGCTCGGTGCTATTGTTGGCGGGCCTCTCCTCTATTCGATTAAGCTCTCGTTCTACACGGCGTCATCATTCATCGACCAGCCGCGATGGGTAGGACTCGGCAACTATCTGAAAGTGCTTAGCGAGCCGCTGTTCTGGGGCTCTCTGTTGAACGGGATCACGATCGCCATTTCGGCGATCGTGCTACAAGTCGTCCTCGGTATAAGCATTGCGCTTGTTCTCAACAGGCAGTTCGTGGGGCAGACTGTTGTGCGAGCATTGTCGATCGTACCGTACTTCCTTCCGACGGTCGTCGCCTGCCTCATCACGCAATGGATTCTCGACCCAAACTACGGCCTTCTCAAAAGCATCTTTGCGTCGTTTGGATATGGAATGTTCGACTGGGGAGGTGATGCAACAAATGCGAAGGCGACTATTGTCCTGGTCAGCGTGTGGATCTGGACGCCGTTCGTTGTGACCTGTGTTCTTGCCGGCCTTCAATCGATTCCGTCCCAGCTATACGAAGCAGCTCGCGTTGATGGTGCCGGCGTTTTGAAACAGTTCTGGCATATCACGCTGCCGGGATTGAGGTCCGTGTTGATCGTTGTCATCCTCCTGAGAGGGATCTGGATGTTTAACAAATTCGACGTGATCTGGCTGCTGACGAAGGGTGGACCGTTGAATGAAACCGAGACGCTTCCGACGTTGGCTTACCGGAAAGCATTTCTCGAGTTCGACTTGGGAGGTGGGGCCGCCGTCGCTACCGTCTCGTTCTTGATGTTGGCGTGCATTATCCTGATTTATCTCCGATTCTTTCCGATTGACGAAGCGAAACAGGGGCGATGACGATGCCGGTTCAAAATCAAAGCCGCGCTGCTGCTGCTGTCGTCGTTGGTTCACCGGCGGAGCGGACGTCACGTGGCGTAAGTGGCGCAGGGAAAGCTATTCCAAGTGTCTCGTCGTTGGCCTCAAGCAATCAGAGAAAGAAGGATCAAGGTAAGTCAATGAAGGAAATCGCCGCGCGCGTGGGCTTGTATGTCGCGGTTATCCTGATCTGCATCTATTCGTTCTTCCCGATCTATTGGATGATCCTCTCTAGTCTGCGGCCGCCCGAGAAACTGTTCCTTGACACGTCACTGGTGTTTTGGCCGCCGGACCTGAGTTCATACAAATCGCTCTTGCAGCTTACGAACTATCCGGCGAATTTTCTCAACAGTGTCCTGATGGCTATGGCCACGATCGTCGTGGCGACGACGCTGTCGTCATTTATTGCCTATGGCGCGACGAGGCTGCGTTTTCGCGGAAAGACGACGCTGGTTGCGTCGATGCTATTCGCTTACATGTTTCCGCCGTTGATGCTGGTCATTCCGATGTCAGCCCTATTCCGTATAGCTGGTTTAGCCGACAGCTTGTGGGGCCTGCTAATCGCTCACCTGGCGATTTCGCTGCCGCTGGCGGTGTGGCTGCTATGGGGCTTTTTCAAATCGATGCCGTTCGACCTGGAGGAGGCAGCAATGGTGGACGGCTGTTCCCAGTTCGGCGCCTTCATCAAGGTGGTCCTTCCGCTTTCAGCCCCCGGCTTGATTACGGTCGGCATCTTCTCGTTTCTGCTGTCCTGGGCAGACTACGTATTCGCGCTCATCCTCATCATGAGTGATGATCGCAAGACATTGCCCGTGGGGTTGGCATCAATGCTTGGCGCGCAAGATCTGCGTTGGGGTGAGATACTCGCCGGCGCAACCCTTATTGCTCTGCCGTTGTTCGTCATCTTTATGTTCTGCTATCGATATTTCGTCGCAGGGCTGACGGCGGGTGCGCTAAAAGGTTAGGCTCTGTTCGAGCGAAGCACGGGCTCGTGCTTCGCGCTACACTGGGGTATTTCGCGTAGAGATGGCGGACGGGATGGCCGGGAAGACTAACGTTTTGTGACTTTGGTTTCTCCTAAAAGCGCTTGCCACGCCTCCCCTGTTCGCGAGAGGTGAGCGTTCATCTGTTGTTCGGCTTGGCCTACCCGCCGCTCTTCAATCGCTTCCAAGATGGCGCAATGGTCCTCGTAAGATTGTCGACCTCGATTATGGTCGGCAAAGTAGACCTTCCGTCGATGCCTGGACAGTTCGTAGAACGATCTCGCCACGCGCAGCAAAATGTCATTCTTGGTGGCGGAAAAGATCGCAAGATGGAACGCCTCGTCCTCGCGCTCTATGCTTTGCTTCTTGGATAGGCGCTTGTTGGTCTCTTCAAGTATGGCATTGATCTCGCGGATGTTGTCCGCAGTCCTGCGTGTGCAGGCCAACCTGACCGCCTGCCCCTCGAGCATACGGCGGACCTCCATGACGTCGGCGATTTCCTTGGCCTCGAATGGAACTCCGGATTCGGCATACAGCACGAGAGCATCGATGCTGCTCTCTTCAATCTTTCGCAGATAGATTCCAGAATTTGGGCGCCGTTCTATCACTCGCATGGTTTCAAGTGCGGCCAGAGCCTCTCGAACCGCGCCGCGACTGGTGTCGAACTTTTCCGCAAAGTCGCGTTCTGATGGCAACCGTTCGGAGGGCTGATAGCGGCGCTCACGGATGAAGGAAAGGATTTTTCCGATGGCGTTCGAAGGAGCCTCAAGCTTGTCGGTTCGATTTCGCTCAGTCATCTAAAATATCCTGCCTGGTCCTGCCGACCACTTGATTTCGATTTCCTCGGTAGCTAATCATGGCCGGCCAAATTGGTCGACCAGTACTTTGGAGGAATCTTGAGGATCTCGGTCGAATCCGCCCTGCTTCAGTAGATATCAGGTTGAGGAAATTGAAGCATCTGAAACCCGCCAAATCCACCTAAAGAATTGATTTCCTAGCATGGACAGCTTTGAGACGGATCTGTTTGTCATAGGTGGCGGCTCGGGCGGCGTGCGCGCCGCGCGGATCGCCGCTGGCCATGGCGCCCGCGTCATGATCGCCGAGGAATATCGGATGGGCGGCACTTGCGTCATTCGCGGGTGCGTACCTAAGAAACTATTCGCCTACGCCTCGCATTTCAGCCACGACATCGCGGATGCCGCGGGCTTCGGCTGGACCGTTCCGTCGGCGACGTTCGACTGGGCCACCCTGATCGCCAACAAAGACAAGGAGATCGCCCGGCTGGAAGCGGCCTACACCGCCAACGTGGAGAAATCTGGCGTGCAGGTGATCAAGTCGCGCGCCGTGTTCGAGGACACGCATACGCTGGTGCTCGACGGCGGCAGGAAGGTGCGCTCGAAGTATATCCTGATCGCCACCGGCGGCGCACCGAACAACGGCAAGACCATTCCCGGCATCGAGCATGTCATCTCATCGAACGAAGCATTTCATCTACCCGAATTGCCGAAGCGGATCCTGATCCAGGGCGGTGGCTATATCGCGCTGGAGTTTGCGTGCATCTTCTCGGGCCTGGGTTCCCTCGTGACTGTGGTCTATCGCGGCGACAACATCCTGCGCGGGTTCGACGACGACGTGCGCGCCCATGTCCGCGCCGAGATGGAGAAGGATGGCATCACCGTTCTCACCGGCTGCACCGTGGACAAGGTCGAGAAGCACGGCGACGAGTTCACCTCGCATCTGTCGAACGGCTCCAGCGTCGCCTCCGACAAGGTGATGTTCGCCATCGGACGTCATCCCAACGTCGCCAATCTCGGGCTCGAGAAGGCGGGCGTCGCCATCAACCCGAAGAATGGCGGCATTGCCGTCAACGAATTTTCGCAGACCTCGGTGCCGCACATCTATGCGGTCGGCGACGTCACCCATCGCTTCAACCTGACGCCGGTGGCGATCCGCGAGGGCCATGCCTTCGCCGACACCGTATTCGGCAAGCGCGAGGTGAAGGTCGATCATGCCGATATTCCAACCGCCGTGTTCACGCAGCCCCAGGTTGGCACCGTGGGCCTCACCGAGGCGCAGGCACGGGCGCAGTTCGCTATCGTTGATGTCTACAAGGCCGCGTTCCGCCCGTTGAAGGCGACACTGTCCGGCAGCGAGTCGCGGGTGTTGATGAAACTGGTGGTTGACGCGGGGAGCGACCGCGTCGTGGGTTGCCATATCGTTGGATCGGACGCGGCCGAATTGGTTCAGGTCATCGCCATTGCCGTAAAGATGAAGGCTACCAAGGCGGACTTCGACGCCACTATGGCGCTGCACCCGACCTCCGCCGAGGAACTGGTGACTATGCGTACCCGCACTGCACGTTACGTGCGCGACGCGGCGGCTTAGAAAGCTCAATTTCGATCGATTGTACGAGTTCAGGCCGTTGGCGCGCGCCGTTATGCGGCGGCGCTCAAAACGCACTTGACAACACGAGTGTGATCATACCAAACTGGTCGGACCAATATCGGTGACAATCCAACAACAGACTAACCTCGTCATCCGCGGCCGCTTGTAGTCGAGGAGCTGGATGCGGAAGTTCTGGCGAAGAAGATCGGGCCCGCCATGGAAGTGGATTATTTGACTAGCCTGCCGCGACGCATCCACCTCATTGTGGATGAGGGGGCCAAAGCAGGAGCATCCCGGCCGGCTCTTACTGACGAGCGGGGCATCGTTTGGTCCTATCGGAGACTGATTGATACGATCGAGGCCGTTGCAGGTGACTTGGCGCGTCTAGGGATCCGTCCCGGTGATCGGGTCATGGTGGTGGGCGAGAACTCAATCGGCGCCATCGTCCTTATGTATGCGGCGAGCCGGCTTGATGCATGGGCAGTGATGACGAGCGCACGGCTCGGCCCGCACGAACTGGGCGCTATTGAGAGTGACTGCAAGCCCAGACGCGTATTCTATACGCATGGAATATCAGTGGAAGCAGATGCTGCGGCGTGCCGGCGCGGCGCGGAAGCCGAATCGTTCACGGGGATTGGAGCGATCAAGGTCGGGAAGTTAGAGGCGAGCGCCGTTCCCGAGGAGGTCTATGAGGATCCCGCCCGTCAGGTTGCAGTTCTCATCTACACGACGGGGACTACCGGTCGCCCGAAGGGAGTGATGCTCAGTCATCGCAACCTCGCTTACGTGGCGGGCCGGGGCAAAAGAACCAACACGCTCTTTCCCGAGGACGTCACACTTTGCGTTATGCCGATCTCTCATTCGTACGGATTGACGTTGCTGCAAAGTATGTTGTTTGTCGGCGCGCACCTGCGGATCATGCCGAGGTTCTCTCTCACGCAAGCAATCGACGCCGTCGTGAATGGTTCGTTGACCACCTTCAATGCCGTTCCTGCGATGTTGTCGCGGATCATCGCTTACGTCGATCAGAACAATATCAAGCTCACGCCCAATAACCTTCGTTATGTCTATACTGGAACGGCACCGCTCGATCTCTCTCTGCGACAGAGCGTCGAGCGAGTGTTCGGCGTGGTGCTTCATAATGGTTACGGGCTGACCGAGACGTCTCCAACCATCAGTCGGACGCTGTATGCCATGGGAAGCAACGAAATCAACATCGGACCCCCAATCCCGGGAATCGAAACCAAGATCGTCGGACCTGATGGGCGGGAAGTACCCGATGGCGAAGCGGGCGAACTGCTCGTTCGCGGGCCCAATGTGATGTTGGGGTACTATGGTCAGCCGGACAAGACCGCCGAGGCGATCGATCGCGAAGGATATTTGAAAACCGGAGATATCGTCAGCCGGTCGCCCGGCGGCGAACTGGTGGTCCAAGGACGGTCCAAGGAGCTAATTATCAGGTCCGGCTTCAACGTCTATCCGCCCGAAATCGAGGCTGTCCTCAATTCTCATCCGGCGGTTCTCAATTCCGCGGTAGTCGGGCGATCAATCGAGGGTAACGAGGAGATCATCGCTTTCGTTGAGCCGACCCCTGGAAGCACCATCGAAGTGGCCGAACTGCTCGCGCTCGTGGAGCGGCAGCTTGCACCATACAAGAAGCCGCAGCAGATCATTGTCTTGCCGCAACTTCCGGTAGCCCCGAACGGGAAGATTAGAAAGCACGACTTGAAAAAGCGTGCCGAGGAGTTGCTGTCAGCGGCTACCTCAGTTTAACGAATTATAGACCGGACGGATGGAAATGGTGACAAGTCGCGAGCAGATGTACCCCGATACAAAGTTGTTCATCGATGGATCCTGGCGCGATGGAACGAGCGGAAAGGTCGAGCCCATCCTGAATCCGGCGACGGGAAAATTGATCGGAACGGTTGCGCACGCGTCTATCCCCGATCTCGACGACGCACTTGAATCGGCCGTGCGCGGGTTCGAATTGTGGCGGAGGACGTCTTCCTTCGAGCGATACAAATTGATGCGTGGGGCTGCCGAAAAGCTCCGCGAGCGAGCCGCCTCAATCGCGCGTATCATGACGCTCGAGCAAGGCAAGCCGCTGGGCGAGGCGAAGATGGAGGTGTTGCTCGGCGCAGACATCATCGACTGGTTCGCGGAGGAGGCGCGTCGATCCTACGGTCGGACCATTCCGTCTCGTTCCGGCGCCGTACAGCAGGTCGTGATCCGCGAGCCAGTTGGGCCTGTCGCCGCCTTCACGCCGTGGAATTTTCCGATCAACCAAGCCGTCAGAAAGATATCAGCTGCGATGGCGGCCGGGTGCTCCGTGATTCTGAAGGGACCCGAAGAAACGCCGGCAAGTTGTGCAGCTCTGGTCAATGCTTATGTCGATGCCGGCTTGCCCTCCGGTGTCCTCAATCTCGTTTTCGGTGTGCCGTCCGACATATCGGAATACTTGATTGCCCACCCTGTCATTCGCAAGATTTCGTTCACGGGTTCGACGCCAGTCGGGAAGCGGCTTGCGGCTCTCGCTGGAAGTCACATGAAGCGCGTTACGATGGAGCTAGGTGGACATGCGCCTGCGCTAGTCTTCGAGGACGCAGATGTCAAACAAGCGGCAAAATTGCTGTCCGCGGCAAAGTTCAGGAATGCCGGCCAGGTTTGTGTTTCTCCGACCCGGTTCATGGTCCATGAACGGGTCTACGACGACTTCGTTGAACAATTCACCGCTGCTGCCAAAGCTCTCGTCGTCGGCGACGGCCTCGACGAAGCGACCCAAATGGGACCACTAGCTAATCTCCGTCGAGCCGAGGCGATGGACGCGCTGGTCTCGGACGCCGTTCAGCGCGGCGCGCGCATCCGGACAGGTGGGAGGCGCCTGCGCAACGATGGCTTCTTCTTTCAACCGACGGTTCTGACGGACGTGCCTCTCGACTCGCGCATTATGAACGAGGAGCCATTCGGCCCTGTTGTGCCAATCGCGTCGTTCTCGACATTCGAGGATGCCATGGTCGAAGCGAATCGGCTCCCTTATGGCCTTGCTGCATATGCGTATACGAAGTCAGCGGCGACGATCGGCGCGCTCGGCTCGATCGTGGAGAGTGGAATGGTGTCGATCAACCACCAAGGCCTTGCCTTACCGGAGACTCCCTTCGGAGGAATCAAGGACTCCGGATACGGTTCGGAAGGTGGTACAGAAGCGATGGGCGCTTATCTCAACACTAAGTTCCTGACCCAGATGCACGGTTAGCATGCGCGATCGGCAATGCTGATACGCCGTCGCGGAGCATGCGTCGCGCAGGTCAAACCTCGCGACGGTCCTTCGCCGCGCCAGACTCTAGGGCCCAAAGATCCAACGCCTAAAGCGAGTTAGCGAAGTGTTGTTGACCATCGACCGCGTTCAGATCGCGACGCCGGATGCCAAAAGTGCCGCGGAGATGTGGCGTCGCCGATTGGGGGCGGAACAAGTCTCTGCGGATCGGGTCCGGGGATTGGGCGCCAAACGAGTGACATTGCGTGCCGGGACCGGCGAGATTGAGTTGTTGGAGCCGGAAGGCAACGGCGTTGTCGCGGACGAACTGGCAAGACGCGGGCGATCTCATCTATTCGGCGCCGGCGCGACCTCACTCGACCCGCGTGCACTGGTGCATCATGCCACGTCGGTCGGAGTTGAGCATCAGCACGAAAATGGCCAGGATTTTCTCCGGTTCAAAATCGAGGGGAAGCCGGTCCATTTCGTAATCTCTCCCCCGCGTACGGTGGAGCCGGTCGGCGGGATTGATTTCCTTTATGAGGTGACTTTGCTCGCGGCCGACCAGGCAGCCGCGGTAACGCGCTTCGCCGAAGTCTTTCGTCTTGATACACGGAATTTCGTGACGATTACCTCGGAGCTCTTTGGCTATACGGGCGTCCTCACTCTCTTCGCGCCTGATCGCCTCGACCGATTTGAAGTCATCACGCCGACGGACTTCACCAAGACGCTCGGCAGGTATCACGCCCGCCAAGGCTCGTCTTTCTATATGGCGTATGCCGAAAGCCGAGAGATCGGTCGCATCGAAAGATCGGCGAAGGCGGACGACGTGGGACACACGCTGGATCCGCGCGAGGAGAAGCGGAGCGGTCGAGATCCGGAGCAACTCTGGCTTCATCCTCCGGCCCTTGGCGGAATGATGCTAGGGCTATCGCGGCCGACGCTTGGTTGGCGCTGGTCGGGCCACCCTGAGAGGGTCGTGGCGTTAGTGCAATAGAAGCTCGATGGTGGATGCGTCGGGCTTATGTCGATTGCATCAGGCCGCGAATGACCCATCGGAAAATTATCCGATGACGAGGATACGATGAGCAAAATTAGGCTCACCGAACCAAATCGAGAAATCCTCGCGCGCCGAGATTCAATCATAAACGATCTAACCCGCCTTGTTGACCCCGCTGGGCTAATAACGTCGGCGGACGAGTGTCGGGCTTATGAGACAGATGCGTTGACGGCCTATCGCAAGATGCCGCTCGCCGTCGTCCTACCGAAGACGACCGAAGAGGTGAGTGCCGTTCTGAAATACTGTCACGACACCGGCGTCAAGGTCGTGCCGCGCGGCGCAGGTACGTCTCTCGCCGGCGGGGCAATTCCGAGTGAAGACGCCGTCGTTCTCGGACTTTCAAAGATGAATCGGGTGCTCGCAGTCAACTACGATGACCGCTTCATCCGCGTCGAAGCGGGAGTCACAAATTTGAGCGTAACGGCGGTGGTGGCGGAGAACGGCTTCTTCTATGGGCCAGACCCCTCCTCTCAACTTGCCTGCACGATCGGAGGCAACATTGCCAACAACTCCGGAGGCGCGCATTGCCTGAAGTATGGAGTCACGACCAATAACCTCCTCGGCGTAAGGATGGTACTGATCGATGGATCGATCATCGATCTCGGCGGTGACTATCTCGATAGCGCTGGCCTCGATCTGCTGGGCCTGGTCGTCGGCTCCGAGGGGCAGCTCGGGATAGTGACCGAAGCGACCCTCCGAATTCTGAAATCGGCCGAGGGAGCGCGCCCGGTTCTGTTCGGTTTCCCGTCTTGCGAGGGAGCGGGCAAGGCGGTTGCGGACGTCATTGCCGCCGGTATCATTCCCGTAGCCATCGAATACATGGACAAGGCCGCCATCGAGATCTGTGAGGCCTTCGCCAAGGCCGGCTATCCGCTCGATGTCGAGGCCCTTCTGATTGTAGAGGTCGAAGGGTCCGACGCCGAGATGGACGCGACGCTGGCGGACATCACCGCCATCGCTCGTGCGAATGGTGCGACGACAGTGCGCGAGAGCAGGTCGGCAATTGAGACGGCGGCAATCTGGAAGGGGCGGAAGTCGGCTTTCGGTGCGACCGGGCGAGTCGCTGACTATTTGTGCATGGACGGCACGGTGCCGACCGGCAAGCTGTCGTACGTTTTGGCGGAGATCTCCAAGATCGTACAGCGACACGGATTGCGTGTCGCGAATGTTTTCCATGCCGGTGACGGCAACATACATCCGCTCATCCTCTACAACGCGAACGATCCGTCGCAGCAGTCGAAGGCGGAAGCAGCGGGAGATGACATTCTCAGGCTCTGCGTTGAAGTTGGTGGGTGCCTGACGGGCGAGCACGGTGTCGGTATCGAGAAGCGTGATCTAATGGGCTGCCAGTTTGACGATGCCGATCTGGCTCAACAGATTCGGGTGCGCGCCGCGTTCGATCCGCGATGGCTGCTCAATACGGATAAGGTGTTTCCCCTCGATTTTCGATGTCAAGGTTAGGGTGACGGGAGTGTGATGACCGATTGCTATAAGCCGCGCGACGAGTGCGGACTGTCGTCTGCCATCAAGGATGCGGCCACAGCAAAGATGCCTCTCGTCGTGCGCGGCGCCGGCTCCAAGTCGGCGATGGGCCGACCGCTGGGTGGATACGCCATGTCTCTAACGACCGAGCGCATGCGGGGAGTCTCGCTTTACGAGCCGACAGAGCTCGTGATCGGTGCTTTGCCTGGGACGCCGGTTTCCGAAATCGATCGGATGCTCGCCAAGCACAACCAGATGCTTCCGTTCGAGCCGATGGATCATCGTGTGCTGTTCGGGACGAGCGCGGAGCCGACAATCGGAGGTATTGTCGCCGGGAATGTTTCGGGTCCGCGTCGTATCGCGGTCGGAGCTTGTCGCGACAGCCTGATCGGCGTTCGCTTGGTCACGGGCCGCGGAGACGTCGTCAAATCCGGCGGGCGCGTAATGAAAAACGTCACCGGACTCGATTTAGTCAAGCTGAACTGCGGTGCGTGGGGTACGCTCGGCGTTTTGAGCGAGGTCATCTTCAAAGTGTTGCCGAAGCCGGCGCGTTCCCTATCGGTGGGATTGGGCGGCATGAACGACACGACAGCGATTGCAGCGCTCACCGCAGCGCTCGGGTCGTCTTTCGCGGTGTCGGCGGCAGCGCATATTCCGGCGAGTATTGGGTCGGACTCGACTACGATCGTTCGACTCGAGGGTTCTGACGGCTCGGTAGCATATGGTGCCCGTGAGCTTGCCAAGCTGTGGCGCTCCTTTGGTAGGGCCGAGCTGATCGAAGGTGATGAAAGCGCGAACCTGTGGTTGCGCGTGCGCGACGCGCACTGGCTGGCTCAGCCAATGGATCGTTCCATTTGGCGGTTGTCCTTGGCCCCCTCCAAAGCGCCGCATGTTCTTGCCGACATCCGGCAAAAACTCGGCGTGCGCTATTTCTTCGACTGGGGCGGCGGTCTCGTGTGGCTCGCGGTCGTGGACGCTGACGATGCGGGAGCGTCGGTTGTCCGGGAAGCTATGGCGAATACCGGTGGGCACGCCACACTCGTACGGGCTTCATCGGAGATGCGCCACAGGATCGATGTGTTCGAACCGCTTCCTCCTGCGGTGCTCAAGTTGACGCAGGAAATCAAGAAATGTTTCGATCCTGACCGCGTTCTAAATTTCGGCAGGATGTACGCCGGTATCTGAGGCGAGGGCGGACTGGTATGCAAACAAACTTCTCGCTGACGGCCCTGGCCGATGCACATGTAAGCGAGTCAGAAAAAATCCTCCGTGCCTGTGTGCATTGTGGCTTTTGTACTGCGACATGCCCGACATACCTGCTTCTTGGTGACGAAGCGGACAGTCCGCGCGGGCGCATCTATCTGATCAAGGACATGTTGGAGGAGGAAAAGCCGGCGACCCCTCAGGTCGTCGAGCATATCGATCGATGTCTGACGTGTCTTTCCTGCATGACGACCTGTCCGTCCGGCGTGCACTACATGCACCTGGTCGATCACGCGCGAGCCCATATCGCCCGAACCTACACGCGTCCTCTGCCTGATAGGTTGCTTCGAGGCATGTTGGCGAAGGTGCTGCCGTTTCCGGGCCGACTTAGGTTGGCTTTACGCGTGGCTACCGTGAGCAGGCCGATCAGAAAGTGGTTCGCCAATCTTCCCGGCGGCACGCAACTCGCTGCGATGATTGAACTTTCGTCGTCATTCAAGCGAAGAAGGCCGACCCGAAGGTTACCGGGCGCGACCGTCGACAGGCCGCGCGGTCGGGTTGCGCTTCTGAGCGGATGTGCCCAGCAGGTCCTCGGCCAGAACATCAACGAGGCAGCAATCCGGTTGTTGACGCGTCACGGTATCGAAGTAGTTCAACCGATCGACGAGGGGTGCTGCGGAGCTCTCGTGCAGCACTTGGGATACGAAAGTCGGGCGCTGGATGCGGCTCGACACAACGTGGATGTATGGACGCGTGAAATCGAGAACGGCGGCCTCGATGCCATCGTGGTTACGACGTCCGGTTGCGGAACGGTCATTAAAGATTATGGCTTCCTACTTCGCAACGATAACGCCTACGCTCAGAAAGCCGCACGGATCTCGGTTCTAGCGCGGGACATCACAGAATTCTTGCATGAATTACCGCTTCAAGACGGTGTTCGGACTACCGGCCAGGTCGTGGCTTACCATTCGGCATGCTCGATGCAGCATGGACAGCAGGTTAGAGATCAGCCGAAGTCACTTTTGAGGCGAATGGGGTTTGTAGTGAGAGAAGTACCGGAAGGCCACATATGTTGCGGCTCCGCCGGAACATACAACGTACTGCAGCCTGAGATCGCCAATCGACTGCGCGCGCGAAAGGTCACCAACATTGAGAAGGTCAAACCGCAAATCATTGCGAGTGGAAATCTCGGCTGCATAACGCAGATTGGTGCTGGAACAGGCATTCCAGTCGTTCACACGGTGGAGTTGGTCGATTGGGCGATGGGCGGCCCGTTGCCTGACGTCCTAGGGAGGCGCTTGGGCTAGGTTCGGACAAGCGACCGCTCTGACATCCTAGTTTGGATTGCCATTTCCGTCCATCGCGGCTTCGATTGTCTTGTTGGCTGCTGCCTCATCATACAAATGGCAGGCGATCTGCCGATTGCCGTGCAACCGCAGCGGCGGAATTTCGCGGCTGCAGACCGGCATGGCGGACGGACAGCGAGGGTGAAATGGACAGCCGGGCGGGGGGGTGGCGACGCTCGGCACCTCGCCCTGAAGGAGCACGTGATCGCGGGCGCGCTCAATTTGCGGGTCCGGCACCGCTACCGCATCGAGAAGAATGCGCGTGTAGGGATGGAGCGGTTCGCCGTAGAGGTCGTCGCGCGTCGCGATCTCGACGATGCGTCCGAGATACATCACTGCGACCCGATCGCTCATGTGTCGGACGACGCCGAGGTCGTGCGAGATGAACAGATAGGACAAGCCGAACTGCTCCTTGAGGTCGGAAAACAAGTTCAGAACCTGGGCCTGCACTGAGACGTCGAGAGCTGAGACCGGCTCATCACAGATGAGCAGTTTCGGACGCAGTGACAGGGCGCGCGCGATGGCGACCCTCTGACGCTGGCCACCGCTGAGTTGGTGCGGATAGCGGTCGAGGAAGCGAGTACCCATTCCGACCGTATCTAGGAGTTCGGCAGCCTTCGCGCGGCGCTCGTTGCCCGATCTGCCGACGCCCTGAATCGCCATCGGTTCGGCGATCAGGTCGGCGATTGTCATGCGGGGATTTAGCGACCCAAACGGATCCTGGTAGATGATCTGCATCTCACGCCTCAGCGGTCGCATCTGGCGATGACTGAAGCCCGTGATATCGCGTCCGTCGAACACGACCCGGCCGCCGCTCGGCGGCGTCAGTTGTAGTATGGCCATGGCCGTGGTGGATTTGCCGCAACCGCTTTCGCCGACGAGCGAGAGAGTTTCGCCGCGCTGGAGTGTGAGGGATATGCCCTTGACAGCTCGAACGGTGGGGGCGCCCGTTACGCCGAAAGAGGTGGTGCTTGCATAGTCGACGCACAGGTCCGAGACATCGAGAATATTCGTTGCTACGTCGTTCATAGCGGATTCCAGCACGCGAACAGATGGCCGTTCCGCGTGCGGTCGTCGCCGCCAAGCGGAGGGCGTTCGTCGCACCGTTCGGTCCGACGTGAGCAGCGCGGTGCGAAGGCGCAGCCCCCGGTTCCGTCGGAGGGAGCGGGTGGCTGCCCAGCGATTGACTCGAGCCGATGAGCGATCGGACCGACGATCTTGGGCACGGAGGCGAGGAGGGCGTGCGTATAAGGATGACGCCCATCGCGATAGAGGTTCTTGGCCGCCGCTGTCTCGACGATGCGGCCGGCATACATCACGTTTACCCAGTCGGCGTAGCGCGCCACGACGCCGAGATCGTGCGTGATGAGAAGCAGCGCCCCGCCCAACCCGCGGGTAAGGTCAGTGAGAAGCGCCAAAATCTGCGCCTGTACGGTGACGTCGAGTGCTGTCGTCGGCTCGTCCGCGATGATGAGTCTTGGCTCGCAGGAGATCGCGATAGCCACCATGACGCGCTGGCGCATACCCCCACTGAGCTGGTGAGGATAGGCCTCGGCCTTGGTCTCTGCATCAGGGATGCGGACCTTCTTGAGCAGGTTGATCGCCTGCGCTTTGGCAGCGCTCCAGGACAGCCGGCGATGACGCACCAGCGGCTCGGCGATCTGGCGCCAGATGCGCAGGCTTGGGTTCAGCGCTGTCATCGGCTCCTGGAAAACGATGCCGACCTCGTTGCCTCGGATGTCCCTGATCTGTTTCGGTGACTGCGTCTGCATATCACGGCCGGAGAGGCGTATTTCGCCGGCCGTGATCTTGATCGGTGGCATTGGCAGTAGATGGGTGAGCGACATCGCCGTGATGCTCTTGCCCGCGCCGCTTTCGCCTACGAGCGCCACGACCTGGCCGGAATAGGCTCGGAACGAAACGTCTGCAACAGCGACCAACTCCGTCTTGCCTGACCAGATGCCCATGCAGAGCCCGCGCACATCCAGTATCGGGGGCCCCGACTTTTCCAAACTTCCGGGCATCGATCAGAAGCCCATCGACTTCTTTAGATCCTGATCGATCCAAGCGCGCGCCCAGATCGGCGCATCACGCCGAGCGGAGACCGAAATCTCGCCATAATAGTTTTTGACCCACGGCCACCATACCGCGAACGAGCGCGGCCTGGGCAGAAACAGGAATGGCGCTCGCGCGGTCATCTCATTGGTGAGCGCGGCGACGGCCTTCTTGACCTTGTCCGGGTCCCTCTCCTGCTGTATGGCGTCGAGCGCCGCATCGACCTTCGGGTCGTTGACGCGGGCAGTATTCCAGACGGACGAGGAGCGGAACAGTTTCTCGACTGAAGCGGTCGGATTGCTCATACCTACGAAATGCCAATAGCCGGGGCCGTGCTTGCCGGATGTCATCAGACTGAGGAACGCCCCATACTCCTTTGGCTCGATGATCATCTTTACACCGATTGCCGACAGATATCCGGCTACAATCTGTGCCTTCTTCAATTGGTCAGCGAAGGTCGGAACTTGAGCCTTGAACTCGAAACCATTCGCAAGACCCGCTTCGGCTAGGAGTTTCTTGGCCTTGGCCGGATTGTATTGGAGAACCTCCCGTGCCTCCTCCGACATCTTTTCGGCCGGCGTGAAATAGCCTTCCCAAGTTTCATCCAATGGCAGGTGTGGGAAATCAGCGTGGCCGCCATAGATCTGCTTCGCGATGGCGGCCCGGTCGACCGCGAGATTCAAGGCGAGACGTACCTTCGGGTTGTCGAAGGGTGGTGCATCGACCCGCATTGCCAGCGCCTCACCCGCATAGTCGGGGTGTTCGACGACTTTGATTTTATCTCGGATCGGTGCCAGCGATTTGAGCTCGTCCCAGCTAATATTCGTCATGACATCGATCTTGCCAGTGCGGAAGGCGGCTAGGCGTGTCTGTGAATCCGCGATCGTCCGCATCACAAGCTTATCGACGAAGGGAATCTTGTACGGTTTGCCGTCGATTTTCTCGCGGTCCCAGTACTCCTTGTTAGCCTGATAATCCCCGAAGGCCCCGGCCTCATACCGCGTCAGCCGGAAGGGACCTGTGCCGCAGGCATTCTGCCAGTTGCCAGCGCCGCCGTTGGGAGCCTCCGTAATCTCTTTGGGATAGATGCCGGCGTAGTAGCCGTAGCCGAGACGGTATTTCCACTCCGAGTTGTACTCCTTTAGGAAGAAGGTCACTTGGTGCGGTCCCGTCTCCTCGGCCCTGTCGATGAAGGAGAAATAGACTTTGTTCGCCTTCGGACTAGCGATGAGACGGTTATACGCGAACACGACATCCTTGGCGGTAAAGTCGCGCGCTTCCATGATGCCTTTGCAGGCCTGCCATTTCACGTTCTTGCGCAGGTTGACAACGATTGAGAGCGGTTTGTCGACGACCTCCCAGCTCTCTGCGAGTTCGCCGCGCAGCACGTCGTCGGAGAGCCAGACCTCGCTGAAAAAGTTGTTCTTTCCGCCGCCACGTACGCCCTTGCTTAGGTCGCCCACCATCAGCTGCTCCATATAGGGCCCCGCATCAATCGACACCTTCCAGTTCCAGTCGGCGGGATCCCACGACAACGCCGAAATCCCGGGGGAGTAAGGAGAGATGGTCAGCGTGCCACCGTATTTCGGCTCCTGTGCGCTCACGGCTTGGGTCGCAATTATAGCCCCGAGCGCGGCTGCCGCCATTGTTCCGAGATGTCCGCGTGCCATTCCTTGTTCCTCCCTAATGTTATTGTTGTTCGCTCAATTGCGGACTATTCCGCGCGGATCGAGAAGATCGCGGAGAGAGTCTCCGAAGATGTTCACGCAAAAAACGATCAGAGTTATCGCGAGGCCTGGGGCGGCGACCATCCAGACGTTCTCGAACATGTAGGGGCGGGCATCGCTCAGCATACGGCCCCACGCGGGTGCCGGCGGCGGCACGCCAAGACCAAGGAAGCTGAGACTCGATTCGACCAGGATCACGCCGCCGAGCCGCGTGGTGTAGAGCACGATGAGGGGCGCGGCGATCGTTGGCAGGATGTGCCGGAGAATGATGTGCCCGTTACCGGCGCCGAAGGAATGGCCCGCCTGCACGTAGAGCTGCTCGCGCGCCGACAGTACCGCGCCCCGTACGATGCGCGAACCGGCGACGCCGTAGAGGATGCCGAGGAGGGCGATGATTTGCACGATGCCGGGGCCGAGAACCGCGACGCCCGCGATCAGCACGATCAGGTCGGGAAAGCTCTGCCAAGTATCGACGAACCGCTGAACCAGGGCGTCGAGACGTCCGCCGAAATACCCGGACAGAACTCCGAGCGTGACCGATATGGCGAGCGATAGCAGCGCGGCGGTGATACAGACGATAACGGAAGTACGGGCTCCGTAGATGACCCGACTGAGGATGTCGCGACCGAGTTCGTCTGTCCCTAGTGGGTGGGACCAGGACGGCCCCTGCATCAGCGATGTAAGGTCGATCGCGTCGAAGTCGTACGGTGCGAGCCAGGGTGCCAGGAGTGCGCAGAGCACGATCGCGGCGAGAAGGCCGGCGCAAACCGTTCCGAGAATGTCCTGTTTAAAAAGGCGACTGAAGAAAGTCCGTACGGGCGCTGCCCAGGCGCCTCGGTCGGGACCTGCGTCGGTCTTCAGGGTCGAATTGATAGCCATGCGTCAGCCCTGACGAATCTTGGGATCTAGGAGGGCGTAGCTGATGTCGACGAGCAGGTTGATCGTCATTACGCCGACGCCCACGAGGAGAAAGATGCCGGTAATGACCGGATAGTCCCGCTGCGACACCGCCATCAGGAGTAGTTGGCCCATACCGGAGATCACGAAGATCTGCTCAATTACGACCGCGCCACCGATCAGCAGGGGCAACTGCAAGCCGACGATGGTTATGACCGGCAGAAGCGCGTTTTTGAGGACATGGCGCAAAACGACCGTCCGCTCGTCGAGACCCTTGCTCCAGGCCGTGCGGACATAATCCTGGCGCATGACTTCGAGGACCATCGTACGGGTCATCCTCATCGTCACTCCGGATAAGGCGATGCCGAGGACGATCGCGGGCGGCACCATCTGGCGGAGGCTAAGGAGGGGATCGTCGGTCAGCCCAACATATTGCGTGGTCGGCGCGATCCCCCAGAGAATCGCTGGCACGACCACCACTAATGTCCCGAGCCAAAAAGGCGGGACGGACAGGGCCGTGATGGCAAAGACACGGCCGAGATAATCGACCGGCTTGTTTTGCCGGATCGCCGAGATGATCCCGACGGGCAGCGCGATCAAGAGCGCGAATATCATGGCCAGCACGCCTAGATACAGAGTAATCGGCATGCGCTCGGCGACGAGGCGGGTGACGCTATCTCCCGTCCAAAGCGAGCGACCGAAATCTCCGTGGAACACAATCGAGCTGATCCAGTGCCAATATTGTACAAGGACCGGCTGATCGAGCCCGAGTGCCTTGATAAGATCTTCGCGGGTCTGGACGCTGGCCGAGATGTCGTTCTGCGACATCATCATGTCGATCGTGTTTCCCGGTATCAGGCGAATGGCCGAGAACACAATAACGCTCGCTAACAGGAACGTCGGCACAAGGGCGACAAGGCGACGAATTAGATATCTCAGCATGACGCGGTCCATTGGAGGGCGCGCTCACCATGCAGATTGGCTTGGTCCGACAGCACCACGCTCTTGTCCCTCTCTATGTGAAAAAGGCCGCTGAACGCCCGCTCATCAAAAAATGAGGTGAGTTCTCTATTTGCAGATCAGTTGCAATCTGGCACATCCAATCTGGTCATACCATTCAAGCGTGCTCTTGGCGGCGGTGTCAAGGCGAATGTTGTCGCGGTGGCGTAGCTCCGGGGTGCTTATCTACTCCGAGAACCATTGACCGACCGAATTGGATATGCCAATTTGGTCGAACCAGATCGCGATGTCTACCAAAACGCATGCGCACCTGGATGGTTGATTTACGTCGAAAATCTCGAAGGAGAAGCGCTGTGGCGAAGGAAAAGAGTGGCTACTACGGCCAGCGAAGGAAGTTCTGGTCGTGGGGATATGAAGGTGAAGCTAATTCCAAGGACGAAATCCGAACCATGCGAGACCGCGTGGAGCAGCGGCTTGGAATTAAAGACATCGAAATTCTGTCAGACCCGACTCTGGACGAGATTGAACTTTATGCGTCGCGCATAAAGATCCCGCGAACGCTGGAGGATTTCTGTACCTCGGAAAAATGGGACAGAATTGTTCATACGTACGGTAAGGGTTTCAAGGACATGACCCTTATCTACCGGCGCGATTTCAAGAAGGCTCCGGACGTCGTGGCCTATCCGCGCGACGAAGAAGACATCGCTGCCATCTTCGACTGGTGCGGGGAAAATAGTTATGCATGCATCCCGTATGGCGGCGGATCGAGCGTCACCGGCGGCTTCTGGGGTCCCGAGCGCGACGCCTTTCCCGGGGTCGTCGTAATCGACTTGGGCAACCTCAACAAGATTCTCGAAGTCGACCCCGTGTCGCGCTGCGCGCGGATCCAGGCGGGCATTCTCGGTCCGGCTCTGGAAGAACAACTGAAGCCGCATGGCCTCACCTTGCGCCATATTCCGCAATCGTGGGAATTCTCATCGCTGGGCGGTTGGATCGCAACCCGCTCGTCCGGTCACTATGCGACCCATCTCACGCATATTGACGACATGGTGGAAAGCCTGCGCGTGGTCACCCCGGCGGGAACGATCCAGAACCGCCGCCTGCCAGGCTCGGGTGCGGGACCCAATCCGGATCGGCTGTTCATCGGGTCTGAGGGCTCGCTGGGCATCATCACCGATGCATGGATGCGTCTACAGGGGCGTGTGAAATTCCGTGCGAATGCGTCGATCTCCTTCAAGACGTTCTATCAGGGTGCCAAGGCCGTCCGTCAGATCACCCAAGCAGGACTGTTCCCGGCGAACTGTCGCTATCTGGACGAGCAGGACGCCAAATTCTACGGCGCTGGAGACGGCACCGATTCGGTCCTGTTGCTGGGCTTCGAATCCGCCGACCATCCGGTGGACGCGTGGCTGGAGCGTAGTCTCGAAATCTGCAAGGACTTCGGTGGCGTCGTGAAGCAACAGGCGGGAACTGCGGACAACGCGCTGGAGACCAGCCGTAGCGGGCCGCAGGGTAACTGGCGGCACCAGTTCAGATATCTGCCCCGGTTGATGCATACGCGCGCAGCGATGGGAATCGTCAGCTTCACGTTCGAAACTGCCTACACTTGGGATCGGTTCGAAGAAGTCGATACCGAGATCATGCGTCGCATCCGGAAGGCCCAGAAGGAAAATCTTGGCGGCGGCATCGTCTGCCGCAGGTTCTCCTTCCTGTATCCGGACGGCCCGGCTCCTTACTATTCGATCATGGCTCCTTCGACGCACGCCAACAGCCTTGAAGCCTATAAGATGCTCCACGACGTTGCGTCGGACGCGCTAATCGAACTCGGCGCAACCATCACGCACCACCATGCTGTCGGAAAATCGTTCCGTCCTTGGTACGACAAGGAAGTCGATCCGTTGTTCCGCCGTGTGCTGGCAGCCGCCAAGACCGAACTGGACCCGAAGTGGATGTTGAACCCTGGGCTGATCGTTGACAAGCCAGCAGGGCTCAAGATCGTCGGATAGGAGTCCTCTGCGATGATTGATCTATACTTCTGGCCAACCCCGAACGGGTATAAAGCAGCCATAATGCTGGCAGAGTTGGACTTGGAGTATCGTGTAGTTCCGGTTGATATAACGGCAGGTGAGCAGTTTCATCCGGAATTTCTGAAGATCAATCCAAATAACAAAGTGCCGGCCATCGTGGATCACGATGGCCCGCACAACAAGCCATATGCAGTTTTTGAATCCGCGGTCGTTCTGATCTATCTCGCGGAAAAGTCCGGTAGATTTCTCTCTCAGGATCCTGAAAAGCGCTACGATACGCTAAAGTGGCTTGTATTTCAGAATACGACGATGGGTCCAATGCTGGGCCAAGCGCACCACTTCATGGTGTATGCGACTGAGAAGATCGATTACGCGATCGAACGTTATGATCGGGAAGTTGGTCGAATATACAACATTCTCGAGAAGCGCCTTGGCGAATTTGAATATCTCGCCGGCGAGTATTCCATCGCTGACATCAGCACATTCCCTTGGGTTCGCACGCGAAAGCTGCATCGACGTGACTTGTCGGAGTACCCGAACATTGATCGATGGTACCAGGCGATCAAAGACCGTCCGGGGGTTAGGGCGGGCATAAATACGTTGTCCGACAGCAAACAATGGGAAGCGAAGCCGGGCACCGAGGCCTGGAAGAATATGTTCGGAAAGAACTGAAGTTCGCAACAATCCAAAAGCGAGCGTCGACTCGAATGACTAACTGGGTAAAAGCCGCTCTTACGAAAGATGTGTCGGATGACAGCATTCAGCAGCTCAATATCAACGGATGCAAAGTTGCGCTCTACCGCTGCGGCGAAGAGTATTTTGCCACGTCTGACGTTTGTACTCATGCCTATGCACTTCTGTCCGACGGTTGGCTCGATGGTTACGAGATCGAGTGCCCGCTTCATGGCGCCCGCTTCGATGTTCGAACGGGCGCGGCGTTGACCTCACCAGCAGAAACGGCCCTGGCAACCTATCCTGTTCGTGTCGCCGGTGATGCTGTGGAAATCGATGTCACCTCGGCACCGTCTAATCCCGACGCGTCAACCTAACTTAACGGCAAGGGGGGCGACGATGTCGCCATTTTGTGTGACGCCCCCATCTCGTCCGAAATAGCCGCTCCGCTTTGCTACAAGAAAAATAGAGGAGGTCGAATTGACCAGCTTCAGGTCGGAAGTACCCAGCCCTGTGAGGCCGAGCGACGGTGGTGTCAGAGGTGGGCCAATCACACCCGAAATGGTTTCGAAGCTGCTGGACGATCGACCCGATGACGGAATATTTCGGGTAGATCGGACGGTGTTCACCGACCAGGATATTTTTGAGCGCGAACTTACTCACGTTTTCGAGGGGACTTGGGTTTTCGTCGGGCTGGAAAGTCAGTTACGCAAGCCGAATGACTTCGTGACGACGTACATCGGGCGCCACCCCGTCCTGATTACAAAGGACGGGACTGGAGAAATTCGATGCTTCTTTAACACCTGTCGCCACCGCGGGGCGATCGTTTGCCCCTTTAAGAAGGGCAATCAGAAATTCCATGTTTGTCGCTATCATGGGTGGTCGTACGATAGTGCCGGCAAGAATGTTTCGATGACCGATGAGAAGGATGGCCAGTATCCGCCGTCCTTTCTTGCGGATGATCATGGCCTCAAGCCTGTTCCCAAGATTGCAAGCTATCGAGGGCTTCTGTTTGCAAGCGTGTCGCCCGACGTGCCGACGCTAGAGGAGCATCTTGGTGACGCGCGCGCGTTTATCGATCTCGTTGTCGATCAGGGCATCGAAGGGCTGGAGTTCGTTGACGGAAACGTAAGCTACACGTTCGACGCCAATTGGAAGCTTCAGTTCGAGAACGGGCTTGATTATTACCACTTCGCTTCAACGCACAGTTCGTATATCGACGTTCTCAAGAAGCGTGAAGTGCGGAGAGGACCGCTAGAAGTAAAGCCGTGGAATCCGACAGAGACCGACCCCGACGCGCAAGGAAGCTTCAGCCTGGCGAGGGGGCACGCGATGATGTGGTCCATTCATGCGTCAAGGGTTTATAAGCTCCGCCCTCTCAATCAGGATGGCAAACTTCTGTCGACGGTTCAGGGGCAGACTCGGGAAGACAAGCTCAAGTGGATGTTTCGTCAGCGCAATCTCACGATTTATCCTAACCTGCAGATCGTTGATATCGGCACGCTGCAGTTGCGGACGTGGCGGCCATTGGCTCCGGACAAGACGGAGATTACGTCTCACTGTCTTGCCCCAGTTGGTGAAAGTGACGAGGCGCGCCGCGTTCGCATCCGTCTGTATGAGGATTTCTTCAATCCGAGCGGTCTTGCGACGTCCGACGACAACGTCATGTACGAGCTTTGCCAGACCGGCTACGGAGCTCGTTTCGCTGGTCCTACGCAGGGGTATGCGCGAGGCTTGAGGCCGAAGTCCGGCGAGGCACTCAACTACTCTTCCGAATTGCAGGTTTCACCTGATCGGTGGACCTATGGAGCGCCCCTGTTCGGCGATGAGACATGCTTTCATTCCGGTTACCGGGAATGGCTGCGCCTTATGACTCGTGATCCCTCGGAAGGCTAGGTTAGCGACATGTCAGAGGATGATTACCTGAAGATTGCTACTCGCGTTCTCTTCACGGAGGCAAGACTTCTGGATCAGAAGAAATTCCGCGATTGGGTCAAGCTCTACGCTGACGATGCGATTTTCTGGGTGCCGGCCTGGAAGGACGAGTACGAGACGACGTCCAATCCGAACCGCGAGCTTTCAATGATATATCATGAGAACTCATATGGGCTGAGTGACCGAATTGACAGGATACAGTCGCGAAAGTCCATCACGGCGATGCCGCTTCCGCGCACGGTTCATTCCTATACGAACATCATGGTCGATGCGGCCTCGACGGATTCGATCGAGGGAAATGCCTGCTTCACGGTTCATACGTACGATCCGCGCGCTTGTAAAAGCCATACCAACTTCGGACGCCTTGAATTTCGGCTGCGCCGTCTTGGAGAGGCTTGGCTGATCGGATTCAAAAAGATTTCCCTTACGAACGATCAAATGGCCACTGCGCTCGATTTCTACAGCGTCTAGCAAGTGCGTCGCAGATGAATATCAGCAGAATCTGCCAACTAGCCTTCGGCTGAAGGTATTGAATGTGAGAGTGCTCGGCGCCTGTCAACGGCGGATAAGGAGGACGGGCGCGCCGAATGTGCCCTTCCCCTACAGGGAGCGCTAAAATGCGTTTTGTGATTGTCGGAGCAGGCCTCGCGGGGCACACAGCCGCCGTGCATCTTCGCGAGTTGGCGCCACAAGCCAAGATCGATATTCTCGGAGACGAACTCGGCCTGCCGTATGATCGCCCGCCGCTGTCCAAAGAAGTCCTTGGCGAGGGCGCACCGCGCTATCTGGCAAACGCGGAGACCTATCATGAGAACGGTATTTCGTATCATCCCGGACAAACCGCGACGCAGATCGATCGAAACCGCTCCGAAATTCTAACCGCTTGCGGAAATGCTTATGCTTACGATCGGCTACTCCTCGCGACCGGATCGCGGGCGAGAAAATTGCCGGATAGCGTCGGGCAAAGCTCGAAAATTCTCTATCTGCGAACGCTTGAAGACGCGGTTCGCTTGAAATCCGTGCTTCGGGAATCGCGTCGAATTGCTGTGATCGGCGGCGGGTTCATTGGGTTAGAGGTTGCTGCCGCCGCTCGAGCGATGGCCTGCGAGGTTTTTCTGTTTGAGATGACGGATCGGATACTATCTCGCGGCATGCCTGCTATCCTGAGCCGTTGGGCTGAGAAATTGCATCGCCTGAACGGAGTCCAGTTCGAATTTGGCTCAAAGATCGATTCAATTCATCATCAGGATGATGGTTCGTTGCGATTGCGCTGGAATGCATTCGCAGATGTCGACGCAGTCGTTGTCGGGATCGGGGTTCAACCCAACACCCAACTTGCATCGGACGCGGGGCTGGACGTCGATGATGGTATTGTCGTGGATGATCGCTGCCAGACATCTGATCCGGCGATCTTCGCTGCGGGAGAGGTGACGTCACACCCCGTCTTAGGCGGCGCGTTTCGTCAGCGACTTGAGTCCTGGAAGGTGGCCTCGGGCCAATCGCTGGTCGCGGCGAAATCCATGGCAGGGATTGACTCGCATTATGCGGAGCCGCCGTGGCTATGGTCGGACCAGTTTGGACACAACATTCAGTCGTTAGGAGTGCTGCAAAATGCTGACCGCAGTGTCGTGCTGGACGATCCTGAAACGAACAATTGGACGGCAATCTTCCTCGATAGTCACGATAAAATTGCCGGCGCAATCGCGGTGAACAACGGCCGTGATATTTCGATGCTAAAGCGTGCCTTGCTTCATGACGGAATCATTCCAGAGAAACTGCTCAATAGAGCCGCCAGATAGCGCTCCTATTACGTGTTCATCATGAGAACCGAGATACCGAGCGATATGCTTGGCTTCGACCAAACTCATTGCGCCTATGTTGGCGCGGTTCATGGCGACGGACAGAAGCTTTTTTGAAGGCTCGCCGAGTGCGTCATTTCGCTAAGCGAGCCGAAGGGTAGCCCTCGGAGAGCATCCTCAGGAAAGAGTCAGAGCGGGGTTCCCATTGTCGGCTCTCCAATAGGCCGAATAGTAAAGCCGGTTTGGGCCCGCGCCATGCGCAGTTTTCGTTGCCTATTCCGAAGCTCTAGCCGGGACCGCGTTCGCAGCCGCGCCTTCCCGATCCGGCTAAGCTGGTCCCGCCGATGTTCAAGTGCGTCATGGCGGCGGATAAGGGGCCGGAAGGCGAGAGGAAGTTGTCAGTTAAGGTAGATAGCATCAAAGCAGAAGGGGACGCCGCATGTATTGTAATATAGCCGTCAGATCCTCGGTTGCCGCGTCGCGCGACGCACCCGTCGACCATAACGCTCGTTATCCGTCGGATCGGGGTGCTTGCCGCCGCCCTTCCAGTCGTCGGAGATCAGCCAGTCCTCGAAATAGTAAAGCCACGTTGTGGCCCAGGGTACGAATGTCTGATCGATCCGCATCGTGCCGGTCCACTCGCGCGTTCCTGGCAACGTGAGGCACAGGCGCAGGGGATCATGATAGACGTGCGGCAGGGGCCGCTCACCCGCCAAAGCCGAAAGCTCGGGGTCCGTGACGAAGACGCTTGGTGTTTCGCCCCGCTGAAATGTAATGCGCATGGAGTATTCACGGCTAAGGGGCGTCGGCCTGTCACGATAATCCCAAATAAAGCCAGTCGCGTGCAGCCGGCCTGTCCCCGTACAGATGGGATTGGCGCGCAGAAACATAAACTGCTGCGCGGGCGTCAGGTCTGGGCGGTCACGCGAAAACACCTAGTCACCGAAGAACGTGTTGGAGCGAACCGGCGTCGCATTGGCCGCGCTGGACAGCGTGAGCCCGACCGTCGGCGCGACGTAGAGCTTCTTGGCCGTGCGTGCCTGCGAAATGCTGTCGGTGCGAGCATCGATAACTTTGCGAACGACCGAACTCCCGAGGCTTCCTTCCAAGCTCTTGCCGATAACGTCGATGCCCTGCAAATCCGGAAGGGCCTCGAAGTCCGCCAGTGCCTTCGCATGCCACTCGTAGAAGGCGGCGGCGCGAGCCGGCTCAGTATTCCAGCGCTCGGCGAAGTTCTCGCCGACCGTGGTTTCGTTGGCCACCACATAGATCCGCCGACCATTGACGACCGGCTTATCGATGAAGTGTGGCATCAACCGAATGGTCGCGATCAGAACGTCAAGTTCGGAATCGAAAACAAAGCTCTTGACGCAATACTCATACGACTGTGCCGCGAGCGTGGTGATGATGATGGAGATCGGTGCGATCTCCTCGACGACTTCCAGGAAATGCACATCACGATGCCGCTTGAGGATCTGCACCGTCCGCCGCAGGATGCCTTTGGCGGTGCCATGCACAGGGAAGGGCTCGACGGCCGCACGGTCCTCGGCAGCGAGAGCCTTTTGCATCCGCAAGGTGGGGATTAGGGCTGCCCTGCGTTCAAAGAGCGCCTTGTAGCCTTTCGGATTCGTCGGTTTGAATTCCCGCAGCTTCTTGTCGGGAACCAATTCGCCGCCGTTGGCGCATTTGGCATTGTTGATCGTCGGCGAGATGTCGAGATGATATTCGCGTGCGTAGTTCAAGCGCCAGCAGCGCTTCTTCTCTTCGAGCATGGCAGCGTAGCGCGCGTTCTCCTTCAGGCGATCGCCGACAATGCGTTTCAACTCTGCCGGTGGCCGGTCAGCGGTAAAGCGCAGCACCTTGCAGATGAGATCGACGTCGAAATCTTCGCGCCCGATCGGTTTGACCGTCGTGCCGAGGCCGGTCGAGCCGTGAGCATAAATATCGATCCACTTCAGAAGAGGGTTGTCCGACCCGGAGAGCCATTCCGCGACAGCCTCGTAGCTCGTCCGCGCAGCCTCAAGCTGAGCAGCGGTCAACTCCAGCGCTTGGCAAATCTGATCGAGGAGCGAGTAAACCTCGGCTTTGCGCAAAAGCAGATGCGTCTGGGGAGGCGCCGTGAACATCTGATTCATGGCTCAATTCCTTTCACGGTGTAGATAGGTTTGAACGATTCGGCAGTTTCCGTCAGAAAAACGGGTTCAATGCGAGGACGCTCCTTACGAGCTGATGAGGCGCCCATGCCTTTGAGTTGCGCGATCTTGCGCGTGTCATCGAGATTGAAGAAATCCTTCGGCACATCCGGGCAGCACCGGAAAATCGCCTCACGTTCGTATTGATGGCCGGTAAGCAACTTCGCCATACCAAGCGCGCCATGCGACTGGCCGTCCATGAACAGGCGGGTCACATCCTTTGCGAGACCGCCCCAACCAGGCGCCTCGCCGATCATGTAGACCTCGTTGACGCAGCCCAGGCTCAGCACTCGCAGACTGCTGGCCGGCCAGTCGAGCAAAGTGACGGCCTCGACCACCGCCAACGCGATCGGGTTGTTGGCCCATACGCCGCCGTCGAGCAGACCGACATCCTCGGCGGTCCGGTGGCGCTTGTAGTAGGTGGGCGCGGCGGCCGTCGCCATCGCGGCATCGACGGCGAGGCGCTTGTAATCGGTCTTGAGGCGGGGATGATGCGCTGTCTTGAAAATATAGACACCGCGATGGTCGGCATCCCATGCGGGAATCACCAGTCGCGTTCTCGCATCCCCAATGCGCCTGCTGCCGAGAACTGTAGAGAGTTCGCTCCGCAGCAGATCAGCGTCATGCTTCGGGGTGACGATGTGCTTGAGGCGACGCCACGCGTCGCCGGCGAAGCTCGCCAGAGCGCCGCCCGACTGTCCAAAAATGTGTGGGCCGCGACGGACATAGAGGTCAAGGAGATCACGCGCGGGAAGACCCATCGCCAATCCGATCGCCAGAATGCCGCCCGTGGACGTTCCTGCGATCAGATCGAAATACTCTCCGATGGGCCGGTCGAGATCCTCTTCCAGAGACGTAAGAAAGGACGCCGGCTGCGTTCCCATGATGCCGCCGCCGTCAATCGAGAGAATTCGACGAATCGGCGGTTTATCTGAAGGAACTGCAACCTGCGTCATGTCGCTTAGCCCTTCGGAGGATAGGGATCGTGCCCGTAGGAATTCTTGTCGCGAATCCGACCGTCCGGCCGATGAATGACGACTTCGCTCTGCTGGTTGATCGCGATCTCCCGTGCAGCCCGTTCGGCATCTCCCTGGGTCGGATGGATCGAGGTTGCCCTCTCATTCCTTTCGCCACGCACGGCCCATTCGTCACCGTGCGGAACGACATGCTGATTCTTGCCTGCCATGCTCACAACTCCTGATTCCTTGACCTGATTCGCAAATCGTAATAAGTAGCTATACGCTCTGTCATAGCCTGAGCCGAAGAAATAGCCCCGCGGGGCTGTCGACGATCTAGACATGGAACTCTATACGATCTGTCATGGCCGAGTCAAGCGCACCAAAAGACTTCGCCTCTCGCCTGCGCAAAACGCGCGAAACGCGGGAGCTAAGCCAATCCGAACTGGCCAGGGAAGCCGGCATGCAACCTTCGGCCATCGCCCATTTTGAGGCTGGGCGCCGCAAGCCGTCGTTCGACAACGTGCGAGCGCTCGCGAAGGCGCTGAAGGTCTCGGCCGACTACCTACTCGGGGCGCAAGCCGCGACGACCGCCTTTCGCGACGAAGACAAGCTGAGCGCAAAAGATCGACTTTTTATTCAGAACATCATCGACACAATGATTAAGGACAAGAAATAGGGGGCGAAACATGGCGGGCTTTCGGTTGAAGATGGCAACCCAGCACGGCGAAAAGGTCGCTGAGGAATTTGGCTTCAATCAGTTTCCAGTTAGACCTCGAGAGATCGCCAAGGCCAGGGATATTGTCATCCAGGCGAAACCAGCCGAAGTGACGGGCGTGTCCGGCGCGATCATCTTCGCCGGTGATTCGGCCACCATCATCTACTCCACCGAGCACGGCAACGAAGGCTTCGAGAATTTCTCCATTGGCCATGAGCTGGGGCATTGGTTCCTGCCGGGCCATCCCGAGGAGATTATCAAGGCCGGCGGCGCGCACATGTCCCGCGCCAATTTTACACAGAATACGTCGATCGAGCTGGAGGCTGACCACTTCGCCAGCGGCCTTCTCTTGCCGTCCAATCTCACACGCAACCTGCTCTCCAATTATCAGATCGGCCTCGACGGCATTCTCAAGCTGGCTGAGAAGGCCCATTGTTCGATCACGGCTGCCGCGATTCGGGCCGCGGAGTGCGGCAGCTATCCGATGGCGATCATCGTCAGCAAGGGCAACGAGATCGCATATGCGTTTACCTCGGAGTCTTTCAAGAATCTCGGCAAGCTAGCGTTCTTGCGAAAAGGCGCTCCTTTGCCCGACGGAGCGACGCAGAGGTTCAACGCGGATGCGGCGAATGTCCTTCGCGCCGAACGCGCCGTTGGTGAAACCGACTTGGCGACATGGTTCGACGGCCCGGGTCGGATCACTCTTGATGAAGAGATCATCGGCCTTGGCAAATACGGCTACACCTTGACCGTGTTGACCAGCGAGGGGCTGCCCGAAGCCCCTCTCGATGAGGAGGATGAGGATGCTGAATTGGAGCGAAGCTGGACACCCCGCTTCGCTTATGGCCGGTAGCCACATCCGACATTGGGCCGATTAGCAGGGCCATGCTGCGGGCCGTGGGATTGCCCTCGAACTAATACGGGTGTTGCACCCCCCGCAACCATCCCCTCTTCGAAACAGTATTATGACCCTTCCGGTAATTTCGGCTGCCGGAGATGATATTTCGGACGTGGCCGTAGTCCAGGAAGGTCGAAAATGCTTTATCTTTCAGCGGGGGCTGACTGACACTCTCTCCGTCGCACTGCTTCTCCATTGTATCCGGCCGTTCGAAGCCACGGCAAAGCATTGGATCTAGGCGACAACGGCTGTTGCGGTTATCTCAGGCGGACAAGCGCAACGCGATGCAACGGATGCGAAATCGATCCTTCCAGCACGAGATGCACAAGCGTCGACGATTATCACATGAGCTTTGCGACGGGTTGAATTGGGCAACTTAACAGGCCTGATGATAGGCGACTCAAGCCTGCGCGCCTCCCTTGATCGGCATCACCTTCTTGGGATCGAGCCAGTGGTCGATCCGATCAGCCCAATGCTGCATCAGCTTCGTGCGCGAGCCGATCAGCGCGAGGGGTCCGTGCTTCTTGTAGAGACCTTCCACAGTAGAGTTATCGAGATGTGCGAGCTGCAGCTCGACGACATCGCCATCCCATGTCTTGGCGTCCTTGATCTCTTCGTGGTGAGATAGAGTCGAGAACGTGGTCCGGAATCCGTGGGCACAATGATCAGTCTTGGTATCAATGCCAAGCAGCCGCAAGCGCTTGTTGAGCGTATTGTTTGATAGCGGCGCGTCCTTCGAGCAGGAAAACGCGTACCGGCGATGGCCGGTCAGCTTCTGGACGCTACGCAGGATCGCGAGTGCCTGTCGTGACAAGGGCACAACATGGTCCCAACCGGTCTTCATCTTGGGAGCTGGAACAGTCCAGCGTTTGGCATCCCAATCGACCTCGCCCCATTCCATTTCATTGACCATGCCGGGGCGGGGAATGGTCAGCGCATTGAAGCGCAAGGCAAGGCCAACGACGTCACCAAATCTCGCTCTCGTCCACGGTGCGCTGATAAGTTTGAAGACGCGCGTGACGTCGCGTGGTTCGGTGACACCGGGACGCGGCGTCGAAATGTTGGCAATCATCTGTCCATTCAGGTTGCGGAATGGATTGTAGCCGTCGCCTTCGACGTCGGCATAGTCGCAGATCTGCTCGCCGATGCTGCGCACTCGGTCCCGGGTTTCCAGCCTTCCCTCTGCTTCATATGAACGCATGAAAGCGAGCACGTCGGGACGCTTGATGTCCTGCCTGCACAGCTTGCCGAAGCGAGCCTTGACGTAGCCGACGCGCAGCTCGAGCACCTCGACGGTCTTGGGGTCGCGCACTGCGACGATCCTGCCGCGCTTGACTTTCTCCACCTTCTTCTTGGCGAGCCACTCATCGGCCCATTGCGCGAAAGGCCGGGCGGCGGCCTGCTTGTGCTTGTCGAGCTGCTTCTCGATGCTCGGGTCTTTGCCTTCCTTGAGCAGGTCTTTGGCCTTGTCGCGCTCGCGCCGCGCGTCTGCGAGCGAGAACGTGCCATCCCTGCCGTTGCCGTAGGGGCCGATGGAGTAGGTTTTCTGGCGGCCGTGGAAACGGTAGTCCATCCGCCAGAGCTTGGAGGCAGCGTTGCCGGGCCTGCTCACGTCCGGCGTGACGAAGAGATAGAGCCAGCCGCCGGTCACGTCGGAAATCTTAGCGGGACTCCACGCGCCATTGTCGAATTTCGGTCGGGCGGCGCGGCAGTCGACGTCGGTCTTAATCTGCTTGGGATTGGCGCACGCGCCGTCGTTCTTGCCGCCCATCGGCTCAATTCCTTCATTCGGCAAAGCGAAAGTCGCCGTGAACGTTTGTTCTCCCGATACCAGCAAAAATACCAGCAAATCGGGCGGCTGGGATCGGAGGAGAACAAACGGTGACGAACTAGAACGTACGCGGAAGTGCCTATTTTTCAAGGCTTTCCGAGCACGGTGCGGACGGTTGCGGACGTTTCGGAACGGGCTTGAACAGCCTGGTTGGTGCCCCTGGCCGGAATCGAACCAGCACTCCTTGCGGAACTCGATTTTGAGTCGAGCGCGTCTACCAGTTCCGCCACAGGGGCCCACGGATCGCAGCCCGGAGGCTGCGGTCGCGAAGCGGGCGGACTATAGCCAGCGCCCGCCGCCGGTCAACCGGCTGTGATGCGACGTGTCTCGACACGTCCCGCTGCCCAAGCTAGAGCCGGTGCACGTCTGGCGAAGCGCCCCCGGATTTTCATATGTCTGTCTGGGGCGTTCACGCAAAGTCACCCGATACTGGCGGTAAAATGCACCAGACGGGATAATGGGGGATCAGGACGGTGTCGTCTGAAACGACTTTCAGGCCGGGCTACTCCGGGCGGGATTTCAATCCCGCGCTGATCGCCGCGGTTGCCATAGCCGCCGTCGCGGTCGCGGCGATTGCCGGCGCGTGGTTCTTTCAGCTCGTGCTCGGCATCCAGCCTTGCGAACTGTGCCTTGAACAGCGTTACGCCTATTATCTGATTATTCCGCTGGCGGCGGTTGTGGCATGGAGTGCCTCGCGGGGCGCGTCTCGCACGCTGCTCCTCGCCGGATTCGCCGTGCTTGCGCTGGCGGCGTTCGCCAATGCGGCTCTCGGCGCCTACCATTCCGGCGTCGAATGGGGCTGGTGGCCGGGGCCGACCGCGTGCAGCGGCCCGATCACCGATTTCGGCAAGCCCGGCAATCTGCTCGAAAGTCTCAAGACCCTGAAGGTCGTCCGTTGCGACGAAGTGCAATGGCGTTTCCTCGGCCTGTCGCTGGCCGGCTACAATGTGCTGATCTCGTTGTTCATGGCGATCCTGGCGCTGTGGGGCTTCGGCGCCGCCTCGAAAATGCGGCAGCCGTCGTAACCCGCATCAGTCGTCGACATCATCCTGTGGCCGCCCGAACAAATGGACGATGCCCGGCGTGGCGAGGGTGACGAACAGGAAGCGCGACAGATGATGCGCGCCGACGAACACCGGATCGATGTGCAGTGTCAGCGCCAGCGCCAGCATCGCGTCCATCGCCCCGGGTGAGAACGCCACGACAATATCGCTGAAACGGGCATGAGTGGTGTAGGCGACGATGGCGACGAACACTGCCGACACCGCGATGGCGACGGCAAACGATCCCAGCGCCGCGCGGATGTGACCGAGTAGCGTTTTTCGCGACATGCGAGCGAAGCGGGTGCCGATCAGGGTGCCGATCCCGATCAGGGCGACGGCCCGCGCCCATGGCGGCAGGCCGCCTTCGATCCAGTCGCCGCCGTGAAGCACGCTCGAGGCCAGCATCGCGCCGAACATCCAGCTGGCCGGGAAATTCAGCCAGCGCAGCAGCATTGCTGTCGCGACCGCCGCGACGGCAAGAAGCAAGAGCGCCAGCGGCGAGGCCTCCAACGCGGCTGTGGTCGTGGTCAATGGCGGCGTTAATCCGGAGATTGCAAGCAGCAAGGGCAGTGCCGCGGTCAGCAGGATGACGCGCATGGTCTGCACCACCGAAATGCCGGCGACATCGGCATTGCGCTCCGACGCCAGCATGACGATCTGCGACAGCGCCCCGGGACTTGCCGCAAGAAGGGCCGAGGTGCGATCCCAGCCGTGCAATTTCTGGAGATAATAGCTGCTGCCGAAGGTGGCGCAGAACGTCGCCAGCGCAAGCATCGCGATGCTGAGCGGATAGGCGCCGAGATTCGACAGCAACTGGCTCGACACCATCGAACCCAGCGAAATACCCAGCATCACGAGGATGGTCTGCGCCAGCACCGGAGGAATGTGCAGCGGCCGTCCTGCGATGGCGAACGCGCCGACCGCGATCATCGCGCCCGAAATCAGCCCGCCGGGAAAATGGGTCCACTGGAACAGCAGGCCGCCGATAGTGCCGATCGCGACCGTTTCGAGAATGCGAAGGATGTCGGATCGGCTCGGAAGAGAAAGCGTCATTGTCACGGAGTGCTCGGAATTTGAACTCCGCTTATGGCAAATCCACGCTCCGCCGACAAACCGGCCCGCTCAGCGGGCCGGTTTTTCATGTCTGTAGACGGCGGCCGCTGCATTGCGGCCGCGAAGCAATTCCGGCGAAGGTCAGTTTTAGTTCGCCTTGCTGGCGTTGCGCTTGCACTCGGAGCGGAATTTCTTGCGCTCCTTGCCGTGAAGCCCTTTGGCATCGGCCTGTTTCGAGCATTCGAGCGATGCGGCGGTGCGGGGCTTGGCGGCCTTCGGCGTGGTGGTTGCGGCCTTTGGCGCGGTGGTTGCCGCTTTCGGCGCTGTGGCTGCGGGCTTTGCGGCAGGCGCTGGCGTGGTCTGTGCGAACGCCGAACCGGCGAGCAGAAACGAAGTGACAGCCGTGGCAAGACAGAACGAGGATATTTTCATCATGGGACACTCCTGTGACGAGACGATCCAGCGTCGCGCTCCCTGTCTGAACTGCCGGTGAACGGCGCGGCGCAGCAGGTCTCCCGGCTATGCAATTTTTTGAGCGGGCGCGGAACCCTTCGCGTTGAAACCGGGTTCCAGTGCGTTAGGATGAGGGTGTCTTGATCGCCCCTCAGGAGATTGTGCGATGAAAGTGTCTTCGAAATTGATGTGTTTCGCGACGATGTCCGGCTTGCTCACCTTCGCGGCGGTGCTGCCCGCGCAGGCCCTGTCGATGCAGGAGTGCAGCGCCAAGTATAAAGCGGCGCAAACCGCCGGTACGCTGGGCGGCCAGAAGTGGAATGACTTCCGCAAATCCCAGTGCGGGACCGATGCCACGCCTGCGGCAGCGACGTCGCCCGCTGCTGCTCCCGCTGCGGCACCGAAGACTGCAGCCAAGCCTGCCGCTGCGCCCAAGGTAGCGACAGCTGCACCGGCCGCGCCTTCGGGACCGGCTGTTTTCCCCACGGCTGTCTCGCCGAAATATTCGTCCGAGAGTGCCGGCAAGGCGCGAATGCACACCTGCGTCGATCAATACAACGCCAACAAGGCAGCCAATGCCAATGGCGGCCTGAAGTGGATTCAAAAGGGCGGCGGCTACTACAGCGAATGCACCAAGCGGCTGAAGGGCTGACGCGCTTTCGGTTGCCATCGCGCTGACCGGACGGCCTCATGCCGTCCGGTCGGCGCTTGAGGATCGTGCGTCCGGAAGAGGATCGGATCGGCCCTGCCGATGTCATCGCCCGCCAACCGCCCGGTTGTCCGCAAGCGCCGCCGCTCCAGGCGTGTGATTGCGGTGCTGGCTGTGGTCCTCGCCCTTTACGGTCTGCTGGCCTATCTCCTCCTGCCGGCGCTGTGGCGGCACTACGAACACCAGACCAAGCTCGATGGCCTGCCGATGGTGACGGCCACCGCGCAGGGCATTCCGGGCGATCCGATCAATGTCGGCATGGTCGGAGCGGAGAAAGATATCCTGTGCGCGATGCGCGCTGCCGGGTGGCACGCCGCCGATCCGGTTACCTGGCGCTCAAGCCTGGAAATTTTGGGCAGTGTGATCCTCGATCATCCCTATCCCGACGCACCAGTCAGTCCGCTGTATTACACCGGCCGCAAGCAGGACCTTGCGTTCGAGCGGCCGGTCGGGACCAGCGCCGACCGCCGGCATCATGTCCGGTTGTGGAAGGTACTCGACAGCGGTCAGGAGAACAGGCCGGTCTGGCTTGGCGCCGCGACCTTCGACCGGAGCGTCGGGTTCAGTCATTACACCGGCGCGGTGACCCATCACATCGCTCCTGACATCGACGCCGATCGCGCACTGATCGAGGCCGATCTTCAGGCGGCCGGCATGATCAGCGCGCGCTATCAGGTGATGGGGATCGGGCCGACATTGCTGGGGCGAAACGGCGAGGGCGATCCGTACTTCACCGATGGCGAGGTCTGGGTGCTGCGTCTGGTCGAGGGTTGCGTGAAGCAGACCTCCCCGCCCGAAATTCTCCCCGATCCGCCGGCAGTGGCATTCAAGGATGCGATCTGGAAAAGCGTGGCTGATCTTTATCGCGCCAATACGCATTGAGAAGGTCTGACCCGCGCCGATTGGGGCCGTGCGTGGCGGATCACCTGATAGGATGCCGCGTCGTCATCTGCGGAAACACGCCATGATTGCCAGTCTCAGCCTGATCCTGATCTGCCAGTTGATCGGAGAGATTTTCGTGCGCGGCATCGGCCTGCCTCTGCCGGGACCGGTGATTGGTCTGCTGCTGTTGCTGGCGATCCTGCTGATGCGCGATCGTTTCAACGTGCTGGCGCGTGGACCGTTGCGCGATAGCGGGGTGGAGAATGCGTCCAAGGGGATGCTGGCGCATCTGTCGCTGCTGTTCGTGCCGGCGGGCGTTGGTGTAATCCAGCAGATCGACCTGCTGGCCCAGCATGGCCTCGCGATTTTTCTGGTGCTGATCGGTTCGGTGCTCGTCACGCTCGTCGTGACGGCGGGCGCGTTTCTTGTCGCGAGCCGGATCGTTGCGCGCAGGCGGAGCGCGCCATGAGCAGCAATCCTTTCGCGCTGTGGGTGTACCTGTCGCAGACGCCGCTGCTGTGGCTGACGGTGACGCTGGTCGTGTATGCCGCCGCTGATGCATTTTCGCTGGCGACGAACCGTCACCCGCTCGCCAATCCGGTGCTGCATTCGATCTGGATCGTTGGCGTGTTCCTGACACTCACCGGCACCAGCTACACCACATATTTCAGCGGTGCGCAGTTCGTGCATTTCCTGCTCGGACCGGCCACCGTCGCGCTTGCGGTGCCGCTCTACGAAAACCGCCGGACTGTGATGACAGCCGTGGTACCGATGCTGTTCGCGCTGATCGTCGGCTGTATCACCGCGATCGTGTCGGTGGTGGCGTTCGCCGAACTGGCCGGCCTTCCACGTGAGATCGTGTTGTCGCTGGCGCCGAAATCGGTCACCGCCGGCGTCGCCATGGGCATCAGCGAGACGCTCGGCGCCAATCCGGCGATCACCGCTGTCGCCACGGTGCTGACCGGGATCACCGGTGCGATCGTGGTCACGCCGCTGATGAACCGCATGGGCTTTACCGATTTTCGCGCCCGTGGCTTTGCCGCGGGGCTGGCGTCCCACGGCATCGGCACGGCACGCGCGTTTCAGGTCGACGAGGTCGCCGGCGTGTTCGCAGGGATTGCGATGGGACTGAATGCACTGGTGACGTCGCTGCTGGTGCCGCTCGCCGCGACCCTGCTGCTGCGGCGGTGACCACTCGCTTACGGATCGAGTTCGGTGTCCCAGTAGAGATAGTCGAGCCAGCTATCGTGCAGGTAGTTCGGCGGGAACAGGCGGCCGTTGCGATGGAGCTGATGCACCGTCGGCGCGTAGGGCGTCTGGCGCGGAAACATCTTCGCCTGCTGCATCGTCATGTTGCCCTTGCGCAGGTTGCAGGGCGAGCAGGCGGCGACGACATTCTCCCACGTGGTCTGGCCGCCGCGCGAGCGCGGAATGATGTGATCGAAGGTCAGATCCTCCGGCGACAGGCAATACTGGCAACTGAAGCGGTCGCGCAGGAAGACGTTGAACCGGGTGAAGGCAGGATGCGTCGACGGCTTCACGAAGGACTTGAGCGACACCACGCTCGGCAGCTGCATCTCGAACGAGGGGCTATGCACCGCGTGATCATAATTGGCGACGATATTGACGCGGTCGAGGAACACCGCCTTGATCGCGTCCTGCCACGACCACAGCGAGAGTGGGTAGTAACTCAGCGGCCGGAAGTCCGCGTTCAGTACCAGTGCCGGCCAACCACCTTGCGAGATGTGTGCGTTCAAGAAACGCTCCTGCGAAGCAGCTTGCATTCACATACTACATGGTGCGTGACGGGATTGTGAAGAGCGTTTCCGGCCGCCCCGCCGCCACGCAAAGGTCTTATTCGGCCAGCGACAGCATGTGGGCCTGGCGCGGTTTCACGCGCCCATTCAGGGTGTCGAGATAGACCTGCTTGACTGCGGCCGTGCCGCGCCCGGTCACGATGTCGAGCTTCGGTCCCATCGATTCGGTGAAGCCTGCCCAGAGCGCGCCGAATCGCTGGTCGATGCCGCCCGGCCCCCATTCCTTGGCACGCTTGCGCAACTGGTCGGGTGCGAAGAACCACGTCGGCGCCGCACCCGGCAGGGCTTTGTCGCCCGGCGAGGCGTCCTGATGGGTCAACCCGACACGGCCGCTATAGACCATGCGGTCGCCGAAGTGACGGTGAAGTGTTGCGCGCAAGGCGGCGTCGCCCGCCATGTCGACGAAGGCAACTGGTCCGTCCGCTGACATGTCGGCGATGCGGTCATAGGTCACGACCTCGTCGTAACAGCCGAGCGATCGGACGAACTCCGCGTTATTCCCCGAAGTGAGGCCTATCACGCGCACCGGCTTGCGATGGGTGTGCAGCAGCCATGCGAGGCCGAACGCGGTCTTGCTCGACGCGCTGGAGAGAATGACGCTGCGCGCGCCGAAGAAATCCTGGTCGGCCAGAAAGTCGTCGACCAGGAACGACAGCATGAACAGTGGCCGCAGCAGTGCCTGATAGTCGCCTTGCAGTCCGGCGAAGGCGGGATCGCCGCTGACGCGCGAATAGGTGTTGTAGACTGGCGAGACACCCTGACGATGCGCAGCGCCGTCACGCAGTCCGGTCTTTTTCACGTCGGCGGCCTCGATCAGCAGATGGGTCGCCATCGGAAAATAGCCGAACAGGATTTCGCCCGTGGCGATGTCAGGCCGGCGCGATTCGATCACCTCGCCGAAGCCCCACACCGGAATGTTGCCGAAGCCTTGAGGTGCGGGAAACAGATCCCAGTATTTCAACTGATCGCCGAGCAAGGCGTAGGTGATGTTGTTGGCCGTGAAGGCGAAGCGATCGACCCTCACCACCAGGCCGTCGGCAGGCAGCGCATCGGCGGCGGGCAATGCGATGTCGACGAATTCGCTCTGCTGGAGATCGTCGCGCGCGACGATGAATTGAGTGCATGTCGTCATGAGCGGGTTCTCGGTCTGGCCACGGGCTTTTTGCGTGCCGCGATTGTCTTGCCGGCCGGTGACCCTTTTGCGACGCGGGCCTTGTTTGAAACGCCTTTCGCGTTTGAAACTGATTTGGCCTTCGATGCGGATTTGGCCTTTGCGGCCGATTTGGGCTTCGGCGCTGCATTGGTTTTAGGTTGCGATGGCAACACGCCCTCGCGTTTCTTGATGGCGTGATAGTACGACCACCACAGATGCGCCGCCGCGCCGCGCAACGGGCGCCACGGTTCAGCCAGCGGCTGCATTTCCTTCACCGTCGGCCGCGCCTTCAATCCGAGGCCGATGCGCATCGCCTCCTGTACGGCGAGATCCCCGGCGGGCCACGCATCGCCATGGCCGAGGCAGAACAGCAGATAGATGTCGGCGGTCCATGGCCCGATGCCGGGCAGCGAGGTCAGCGTGTTGTGCGCAGCGTCGGCATCCTCTTCCGCCAGCACGTCCAGATTGAGCCGCTCCTCGCTGAGTTCGCGGGCGATCGCCTTGAGCGATTTGATCTTCGCCGCCGACAGGCCGAGGCGGCCGAGGCGGTCGGCGCGCGCGCTCCTGATCCGGTCGTGGTGAAAGGGATCGAACGCGGTACTGACCCGGCCCCAGATCGCCGCCGCCGCCTTGGTCGACAGTTGCTGACCACAGACGATGGCGGCGAGGCCCGCGAAGCCCGGATCGCGCCGCCTCAGCGCCGGCATCCCGGCGACCTCAAGGATCGGCTGAAGACGCGGGTCGAGATTGACCAGCGCGCGGATCGCGTCGTCGAGGTCGTCCTGCGTATTGAGGTGTATCGTCATGGCAACCTCGAATCAGCACGTCCGCCGAGCAGGATCAATGCCGCCGCCTGTCTTTCGCTTCGCGCCCAGCCCGAACGGCTATCTTCACCTCGGCCACGCCTTTTCGGCGTTGCTGAATTTCGATCTGGCACGCCAGACCGGCGGCCGCTTCCTGCTTCGCATCGAGGATATCGATTCGGCCCGCTGCCGTCCCGAATTTGAGGTGACGATGCGCGACGATCTCTCCTGGCTCGGCATTACCTGGGAAGAGCCGGTGCGGCGGCAGTCGGAGCACTTCGCGCTCTATCAGGACGCGGTCGAGCAACTGGAGCAGGCCGGTCTGCTCTATCCGGCGTTCGAGAGCCGCGCGGAGATCTCGCGGCTCGTTGCCAAGGCCAGCGCCTCGGGGCTGTGGCCGCGCGATCCGGACGGCGCGCCGCTTTATCCGGGAACCCCGTTGCCGCCGGCCGAGCGTGAGGAATTGATGAGCTCCGGCGCGCCCTATGCGCTGCGGCTCGACATGGACGCTGCTCGTGCCCGTGCCGGTGAACTGGTGTGGCAGGAAGAGGGCACGGGACCGGGTGGGGAAACCGGGACGGTGACGGCACGGCCGGAAGCCTGGGGCGATGTGATCCTGGCCCGTAAGGACACTCCAACCAGCTATCACCTGTCGGTGGTCATCGACGACGCCCTGCAGGGTGTCACCGACGTCGTGCGGGGCCGGGATCTGTTCTGGGCCACCAGCGTCCATCGCCTGCTTCAGCGGCTGCTCGGATTGCCCGAGCCGGTCTATCGCCATCATTCGCTGATCCTCGACGCTGCCGGGCAAAAGCTGTCCAAATCGTCGGCGTCGGTGGCGCTGCGGGAACTGCGCGCCGCCGGAGAGACCCCGCAGGACATCCGCCGGATGGTCGGCCTTGCTTTACCTTAAGACACGGCAGGGCACCCACTGGCCGTGACTCGCCCAGTCCCGCCATGTCATGGTGACCCGCAAATGGGGCGGGGAATCATGGCGGCGAAATCGCGCGCAAAGCGCAGCGTCGGAAAAGGCGGCCGGACGGCGACCAAGCGCAAGCTTGTGGCCGGCAAGGCTGCATCAAAAACGCGCGCGGCCAAAACACCTGTCAGGAAGGCACCGGCCCGCGAGGCGGCCGTGCCGAAACGGCCGGCAAGGAAGAAGCCACGCGTCCGCCGTGCACCGAAGCCCGACTCGCGTGTCGTCGAAGCGGCACTGGCGGCCTTCGCCCATGAGGTCCGCACGCCTCTGACCGGAATTCTCGCTATCAGCTCGCTGCTTGCAACGTCGGATCTCGACGAGCGCGAACATCGCTGGGTCGACACCATCAAGGCCGGTGCTGAGCATCTCGCGGCGCTGGCGACGCTGTTCGTCGATGCCGCCAAGCGCGGGCAATCGGGCCTGCTGGTGCGTCAGGATTTTTTCGACCTGCGCGTTCTGGCCCGTGCCATCGGCGATTCCCTGGCCGGCAGGGCTGCGGCCAAGGGGCTGCGGGCGACGATCGCAATTGCCGACGACCTTCCGCAATTCGCCGTCGGTGATCCGGTGCGGCTGCGCGCAGCGCTGGAAAACCTGATCGACAATGCAGTGAAATTCACCCAGACCGGCGATGTCTCTTTGAAGGCTACCGTGGCGCGGTCGTCGAAGAACAGGATCGGCATCACTTTCGCGGTGTCCGACAGCGGCATCGGATTGTCGGCCGCCGAAATCAAGGGATTGTTCCAGCCGTTCTCGCAGGCCAACGTCACCATCGCCTCGCGGTTCGGCGGTGCTGGCCTCGGCCTGTCGTCTGTGAAGCAACTCGCCCGCGCGATGGGCGGCGACATCACCGCGGCACAAAAGCGCGGCGGCGGCACGGTCTTCACGCTGACGGTCACGCTGGCGTCCGCAGGTGACCTGAGTGCGGTGCAGATCGATACGGCCGCGCAGAACATGAACCGCAGGCTGCGGATCCTTAGCGTCGAAGACAACCCGTTCGGCCGCGTCGTCCTCAACGCGATCCTGACCGAGCTTGGCCATCACGCCGAGTTCGTTGGACAGGGCGAACTCGCGGCCGAGCGCATTGCGCAGGGTGGTTTCGACGCGGTGCTGATGGACATGGTGCTGCCTGGCATCGGTGGCGTCGAGGCGATCCGGCGGATTCGTGCGCTCGACGCACCGGCCGGACGAATCGCGGTGATCGGGGTATCGGGCCGCGACACCGATGAGGCGATCGCGCGCGAGGCAGGCGCCGACGCCTTCCTCGTCAAGCCGATCAGTCCTCGCGCTCTGGCAACTGCGCTGCTTGAAGCGAGACGCCGTGCGGCAACCGCGACTTGATGATCGCCGCGTTCAGTTCGCCGCCGTAAACAAAGATCGCGGCGATGAAATACAGGAACACCAGTGCGATGATCACCGAAGCGAGGCCCGCGTAGGTGGTGACGTAGTTGCTTGCGAAACGGGCGAGGTATTGTCCGAACACGATGCCTGACACCAGCGACGCGACCAGCGTGAACACGATGCCCGGCAGGATCTGCAGGAATCCGCGGCGGCCCGCCGGCAGCCAGGTGTGCAGCACGACCAGCGCGATCGCCAGCGACAGGACGGCGATGCCGTAGCGCGCGAAATTGAGCAGCGTTTCATTTGATTCGACGATCAATGGAACGTAGCGCCGCGCGGTCGCCAGCAGCAGCGGGCCGAGCACAATCAGGAACGCCAGCGCCAGCGAAACCAGCGCCGCGAGCAGGGTGTAGCCGATCGATTCCAGCCGCAGCCAGTACCAGCGTCGCGGCTCGGGGACGCTGTAGGCGCGGTTCAGCGCGACGCGCAGGCTTTCGACGCCGTTGGAGGCGAAATAGATCGCGAGCGCGAGGCCGACGGTCAGGGCATCGCCGCGAGGCGTGGTCATGACGTTGTGGATCTCGCCGGACAACGTGTCGGCGACCTGTGACGGCCATGTCTGCAGAATCAGCGAGGCCGCCTGATCGGCCAGGTCCTTGGAGCCGAAAAAGCCCGCCAGCGATGTCACGACGATCAGGAAGGGAAACAGCGCCATCAAAGCCGACAGCGCGATGTGGCTGGCGATGGCCCAGCCATCGTCAGACAGAAACGTGTCAAACGCATCGAGCGCGACGTCGAATACGTAGCGAATCGGCTTCACGTCTGATCCTCAAGTTTGCCGGTTTCGATGTACCGCGCGGGAGCCCCAAAGTCATGTACGGCCGAGATCGAAAAAAGTTCTGTCCCGTATGTTCCGTTAGCCGATGGCGGATCGCCGCGCGCGGTGTTATGTACGGTTCATGTCAACGTTCCTGGGCAGCTACGCCCTTCCCATCGCCCTTGCGGCCGTCACTGTCGTCCTGCTGCTGGGTCTCCTCAACATGATGCGCGGCGGCTCGCCGAACACGTCGCAGCGGCTGATGCGGCTGCGGGTGCTGTTTCAGTTCATCGCCATCGCGATCGCGATGCTCGCGGTCTGGGCGCTGGGTAAAACCTGATCAGCGGCATGGCCTCGGCAGCGACAGGGCCGGCTCGGAAGAAAAGCTGATCTGAAGAAAGGCTTGATCGGAAGACATGGTCGTTCTCAACCGCATCTACACCCGCACCGGCGACGACGGGACCACCGCGCTCGGCACCGGTGAACGCCGCAAGAAATACGATCTGCGTGTCGCGGCCTACGGAACAGTCGATGAGACCAACGCCGTGATCGGCCTCGCGCGGCTTCATCTCGCTGACGCGCCGCATATCGACGCGATGCTAGGCCTGATCCAGAACGACCTGTTCGATCTCGGTGCCGATCTTGCTGTTCCGCAGCGCGACGGCAAGGCCGAGCGACTGCGTGTGCTGCCGAGCCAGGTCGAGCGGCTTGAGCGCGACATTGACACTCTCAATGCGGATCTCGCGCCGTTGAATTCCTTCGTACTGCCGGGCGGCACTGCTGCCGCCGCACACCTGCATCTCGCGCGCACCGTCTGCCGAAGGGCGGAACGCACCGTAGTTGAACTCGCGGCGCAGCCTGATGAGCCGGTAGGGGATTCCACGATCCAGTATCTCAACCGCCTGTCTGATTTCCTGTTCGTGGCGTCGCGGGCCGCAAACGGAAACGGCGCCGGCGACGTACTCTGGGTGCCTGGTCAGAACCGGTAGCCGAAATGGATATCAGTGGGTGCGGCTCTTTGGCCGGCCCCACGTCGGTATGCAAGAAAGTGCATTCGATCAACTACTTGCGCCTATCATGGGCCAGGCAGATAGTGCCATTCGCAAAAGGCGGACCTGCCGCGTTGACCCGGATTGGCGGGGCCTTTAGGTTCCGCCGCCACATGGTCCATCACACTCCGAAGACGAAAGGGAACCGATGAAGGTTCTGGTGCCGGTTAAGCGGGTTGTCGACTACAACGTCAAAATCCGCGTGAAGAGCGACGGGACGGGCGTTGAGCTTGCGAACGTCAAGATGTCAATGAATCCCTTCGACGAGATCGCGGTCGAGGAAGCCCTGCGCCTGAAAGAGGCCGGCAAGGCAACCGAGGTCGTCGTGGTGTCGATCGGTCCCGCACAGGCTTCGGAAACCATTCGTACCGGACTCGCGATGGGTGCCGATCGCGGCATCCTCGTGAAGGTCGAGGGAACGGTCGAACCGCTGGCGGTGGCGAAGATACTGAAGGGCGTGGTCGACGAGGAAAAGCCCGGCCTTGTCATTCTCGGCAAGCAGGCGATCGATGACGACTCCAATCAGACCGGCCAGATGCTGGCCGCACTGCTCGGCTGGTCGCAGGCGACGTTCGCCTCGAAGCTCGAAGTCGACGGTTCCGATTTCAAGGTGACGCGCGAAGTCGACGGCGGCCTGCAGACCGTCAAGGTCAAGGGCCCGGCGATCGTGACCACCGACCTGCGTCTCAATGAGCCGCGTTACGCCAGCCTGCCCAACATCATGAAGGCGAAGAAGAAGCCGATCGACGAGAAGACGGCCGATACCTACGGCGTCGATATCACGCCGCGCATCGAGATTCTCAAGACATCCGAGCCGCCGGGCCGCAAGGCAGGCGTCAAGGTCAAGGACGTCGCCGAACTGGTGTCGAAACTCAAGAATGAAGCCGGGGTGCTCTGATGGCGACGCTGCTGATTGCTGAACACGACCACGCCAATCTTAAAGACTCCACCAACAAGGCGCTGACGGCTGCTGCCGCGCTCGGTGTCGAGGTCCATGTGCTCGTTGCCGGCGGCGGCGAAGGCACCAAGGCAGCGGCGGAAGCTGCCGCGAAGCTCAAGGGCGTGACGAAAGTCCTTCTCGCGGAGGACGCCAGTCTCGAGCACGATCTTGCCGAGCCGCTGGCGGCGCTGATCCTCTCGCTCGCTGGAAATTACGACGCGATCGTCGCGCCCGCGACCTCGCGCTTCAAGAACGCGATGCCGCGCGTCGCAGCGTTGCTCGACGTCATGCAGATTTCGGAAATCACCAAGGTGGTTGCGCCGGATACATTCGAGCGTCTGATCTATGCCGGCAACGCGATCCAGACCGTCAAGTCGAAGGATGCCAAGAAGGTCATCACGGTTCGTACCTCGACCTTCGCCGCAGCCGGCGACGGCGGCAGCGCTGCGGTGGAGAATGCCGCGGCAGCCAGCGATCCGGGTCTGTCGAGCTTTATCGGCGAGGAAGTCGCCAAGAGCGATCGTCCGGAACTGACCTCGGCGAAGATCATCGTCTCCGGTGGTCGCGCGATGCAGAGCCGCGAGAACTTCAGCAAGTACATCGAGCCGCTGGCCGACAAGCTCGGCGCCGGCGTCGGCGCTTCGCGCGCCGCAGTCGATGCCGGTTACGCGCCGAACGACTGGCAGGTCGGTCAGACCGGCAAGGTGGTCGCGCCCGAACTGTATATCGCCATCGGCATTTCCGGAGCGATCCAGCATCTGGCCGGCATGAAGGACTCCAAGGTGATCGTCGCGATCAACAAGGATGAAGAAGCGCCGATCTTCCAGGTCGCCGATTACGGGTTGGTCGCTGACCTTTATCAGGCCGTGCCGGAACTGACTGAAGAACTCGGTAAACTCGGACGTTAACTTAAACACCGGCTGGATGATGAAGCATCAGGCCGGTGTTTGCTAAAAAGTAAGGACAGGCGCATGAATATGCCGTGCGCGGTCCGGCGGGATGATGCGATGACGGGTAAGATCAAGACGATTGGCGTAATCGGGTCTGGCCAGATGGGCAACGGCGTCGCGCATGTCGCGGCACTGGCTGGGTACGACGTGATTCTCAACGACGTCTCGTCCGACAGGCTGAAGTCGGCGATGGCCACCATCAATGGCAACCTGACGCGGCAGGTCTCCAAGAAGATCATCACCGAAGAAGCCCATCAAAAGGCGCTCAAGAAAATCACTTCGTCCGAATCTCTCGAAGGGCTCGGAAGCTGCGATCTGGTGATCGAGAGCGCGACCGAGAAGGAAGAGGTCAAGCGCAAGATATTCCACGACCTGTGCGCGATCCTGAAGCCCGAGGCGATCATCGGCTCGAACACCTCGTCGATCTCGATCACGAGGCTCGCCGCGTCGACCGACCGCCCTGAAAAATTCATCGGTATTCATTTCATGAATCCGGTGCCGGTGATGGAACTGGTCGAACTGATCCGTGGCATCGCCACCGACGACGCGACCTTCGAAGCCGCGCGGGAATTCGTCACCAAGGTCGGAAAGCAGATCGCCGTCTCGGAAGATTTCCCGGCCTTCATCGTCAATCGTATTCTGCTGCCGATGATCAACGAGGCGATCTACACGCTCTATGAAGGCGTCGGGAACGTCGAAGCGATCGACGCCGCCATGAAGCTAGGCGCGCACCACCCGATGGGGCCGCTCGAACTTGCGGACTTCATCGGTCTCGATACCTGTCTGTCGATCATGCAGGTGCTGCACGAAGGACTGGCCGATTCCAAATATCGCCCGTGCCCGTTGCTGGTGAAGTACGTTGAGGCGGGCTGGCTGGGACGCAAGTCGCTGCGCGGTTTCTACGACTACCGAGGCGACAAGCCGGTGCCGACGCGCTGATCGCGCACGATTGAAATTTATTAACCTGTCCCCGATAGATTCCGGCGACTTCAGTCGGGATGGGTGCGTGTTTCCATGGATATGATGAGTATCGTCAGCAGCATGATGGCCATGCAGGCTGCCAGCACGCAACAGCAGATCGCCACCGCCGTCCTGAAGCAGAACATCAATTCCGACCGCTCGGTCCTGCAGTTGCTCGCGCCAGCGCAGAACGCACCGGCGGCGAACAATGCGCCGGGCGTCGGCGGTAATCTCGACATCACTGCCTGATCAGGCGGCTTCCGCACACGCCACTGGTGTGATCCAGCCGATTCCGGCGCCGCCGGGTTCGGTCAGGATCGCAATCCGGCCGACATTCGGCACGTCGAAAATCGGGCGCATCAGTTTCGCGCCGCCGTTGACGGCTTTGCGGACGCGGGTGTCGACGTTATCGACCGACAGATACGACATCCACGAGACGGGAACGCCGGCGAAATCGGGACGGTTGGTCGGGAATATCCCCGCCACCGGTTCCTTGCCGATCTGCGCGACCCAATAGGTCGCACCGTCGTCCATCGGCATCGGTTCGAAACTCCAGCCGATGGTGTCGCGATAGAATTGTTTGGCCTGTTCGACCTCGGGTGTCAGCAGTTCGTTCCAGTGAAAATGCCCATGAGCAGCCATGGCACACTCCGTGTTGGCCAGAGTGCGCGCGGCCTGCAGCCAGGCCGTGCGCAGCATTTGGGTGTAAACGTTGCCGGTGTCGTGCGGGCGAGACATGGTCAGAATTTCACGAGGGTTTCGAAGCCGCCGTAGATCATGCGCTTGCCATCGAACGGCACCGATTTCATGTCCATGGTGGCGATCCGTGGGTCCTTCATCACCTTGGCGTTGACGCGGTCCCGATGCTTGCGCGACTTGTAGGTGATCCATGAGAACACCACGGTCTCGCCTGGCTTCAGTTTCACGCTGCGCGGAAACGATGTCACCTTTCCGACCTTGACGTCCTCCGCCACGCATTCGCGGTAGTCGATCGCGCCGTGCTCGCGCCACACCTTGCTCGCCAGGCGCGCCAGCTTTTGATAGTCCGCAAGCTTCTTCTTCGGCACCGGTACGATAAATCCGTCGACATACTGCATCTGGATGTTCCCTTTTCTGATCGCGTCTGGAAGTTACGAATGGCAGCACGAGCCGGTCTTGCCGGCCGTGTCATACTCGTCGTGGCGTTTCACCCAATCCATCAGACTGTAACTCGGGCCATGTTCGTCACGGCCCTTCGGCGTCATGTCGAGCAATATGTAGGTGCCGAGCAATTCCTCGCCACCGCGGCCGAAGCAGGAATAGGTGTGGTACACGCTGCCTGCATCATCCTTCGCGAACACGCTGCAACCGGCGAGTTCGTCGATTCCCGGATCGGTCGTCGTGTAATTATATTCGGCCTTGCCCCTGGCGAGTTCTTCCGGAGTGAACGACACGTGGAAGTCGTAGTTGAAGTCGCTGCCGAACGATGACACCCAGGCGAAATGCCAACCCATCCGCTTTTTGTAGGCTTCGATTTCGGCCAGCGGCGCGCGCGACACCGCGACATAAGCCACGTCGCGGTGCGCCAGATGAACCAGCGTTGCCTCGGCATGGTCGGCGCCGAACGAGCAGCCGATGCAGCCGTCCTTCCAGCCTGGGCCGAGCATGAAGTGGTTGACGATCAGCTGACTTTTGTCGCCGAACAATTCGGACAATGTCTTTTTGCCGTTGGGGCTTTCGAAGACGTAGTCTTTTTCCATCTTCACCCAGGGCGGGGCGCGGCGTTCCTCGCTGATCCTGTCGCGCAGGCGGGTCATTTCCTTTTCGTGCGCCAGAAGTGCCTTGCGCGCGGTGAGCCATTCGCTTGGGGAGACGATCTTGTGCGGTTGCATGGGATTCTCCTTTCGCTGTTACAGGTCAGGCCGCGATCGCAGCCTTCGGGAACGGGTCGCGCCACGCAGGCAATTCATTCAGGCGATCATGCCAGCGCACGATATTGGGAAACTCATTGAGCGGAATGCTGGCAGCTGCGGCATAGGGCAACGCCACGGCGGTTGCGAAATCGGCCACCGTGATGCGGTCTCCGAGGAGATACTTGCGGTCGCGGAGATGGTTATCGAGGACTTGCGCCGAGCGCCGGAAAAATCCGATTGCTTCCTGCACCGCTGAGTCATCGGGTGCACCCATGCCGAAATGCGGCTTGATGAGATACTGGAAGTACAGGCTTCCCGCGTGGCGGGTAAAATGGTTGGTGTTCCAGCTTAGCCAGCGCATCACCTCGATCTGGCTGGCATCCGATGGCCACAGGTCGGACCCGGCAACGCGCGCCAGATGGCACATGATGGCGTCGGCCTCCCACAACGTGATGTCGCCATCGACCAGAGCCGGCACCCGGCCGTTGGGATTGATCGCGAGAAATTCCGGCCGGCGCTGTTCGCCGTTGCCGAGATCGACACGCACGAATTCCACGGGCGAGCCGAGATATTTTGCGACCGCGCAAGCTTTCCGCGGATTGAGAGTCTCCGAATAGAACAGCTTCATAACGCGCCTCCTAACCGTTGGCGAACATACGCTCGAGCTTGTCGATAGTGCCGGTCCAGCCGCGTTCGTGGCCGTCGCGCGCGGCCTGATCGAAGAACTGGCCGTGGTTGAGCGACAGCAGCGTGCCGTTGCCGTCTTCCTTCAAGGTCACGGTGACGACGGATTCCCGCTCCGGCGTCGAATGCCATGCCCAGCTGAACACAAGCCGCTGGTTCGCCACCACCTCGCGGTAGGTCCCGCCGACCTCGTGATATTCACCGTCTTCGGTATTGAAGCTAATGCGGAAGCTGCCGCCGACCCGCACGTCCATCTTCGCCTTCACTGAGCCGAGGATGGTGGGCGCCGGGCCGAACCACTGGATTATTTTTTCCGGGTCCGTCCACGCGGCGAAGACTTTCGCGGGCGGGGCGTTGAGTCGCCGGTTGATGGTAAGGCTTGGCTGGGTGAGCATGGATTCTCCTCAACGAAAGCGGCAAGACGATCGAGCTGTGCGGTCCAGAAACGCTGGTAGCGATTGAGCCATTCCATCGCTTCTTCCATCGGCCCGGCGGTCAGCCGGCAGGTGACGGTGCGGCCGCTCTTGGTGCGCACGATCAGGCCCGCATCGGTCAGCACATCGAGATGCTTCATGACGGCGGGCAGCGACATTGCGAACGGTTTCGCGAGTTCGCTGATCGTGATGGCGTCGCGCCCTTCGAATTGGGTGAGCAGGGCACGACGGGTCGGGTCCGCGACGGCGGCGAAGGTCCGGTCCAGCTGATCTGACGAATAGTAAACCATATGGTTAAGTATAGGCACGCGCGGACGCCCGTCAAGAGGCTGTCTTCACACTCCGGTGAGGGAACCCGCTTATTGCCCGGTGGCGGCCTTGATCAGTTTCACCGCATCGTCGCTGGTCCATTCGGCGGGGCCTGCAATGGTGGCGATCTCGCAGCCCGCGCCGTCGATCAGCATCGAAGTCGGCATGCCCAGCGCCTTGCCGACGTTCTTCAATTCCTGAAACACCTTGGCGCTGGTGTCGGTGAAGTATGCGAGGCGCGTCAGCTTTTCCTCTTTCAGGAAAGTCTTCGGTTTTGCGGGGTCGCGGGTGTCGATGTTGATGGCGATGACATTGAACTTTTCGCCGCCGAGCTTGCCCTGCAATTCGTCGAGCGCCGGCATTTCCTTGCGGCAGGGCACGCACCACGTCGCCCACAGATTGAGCAGTATCGGCTGGCCACGGAATTCCGACAGTTTCCGCTGTTTGCCGTCGGCATCATGGAAAGTCAGGTCGGGCACGCGCAGCGGTGCGGTCGCCATGGTTAATGCGGCGACCTCGCCATGCGCCAAAGGCGCGATTTTCTTCGCCAGATCGACGGCCGGGCGGCAGGTCGGATCGCCTGATGCATTGCGCATGAACCCGCCGATCCCGTATACCCCGATAAATCCGATCCCGGCCCCTATAATGACGGCGCCGAGCACCAGCAGAATGCGGGAACGGGTGCGGGGTGGCTGGGCAGGTTCAGTCATTTTGTGTGTCATTTATCGCTTGGTTGCAGGCGAGTGGAATTCGATTGGCGAGTGAGACATGAGCAACAAGATGTGGGGCGGCCGCTTTGGTGAAAGCCCCGATGCGATCATGGAGGAAATCAACGTCTCGATCGACGTCGATCAGCATTTGTACGCCCAGGATATCGCGGCGTCCAAAGCCCATGCAGCCATGCTTGCCGCTCAAGGCATCATTACGGCGAACGATGCAAAAAACATCGTCGGCGGTCTAGACACGATTTTGTCAGAAATCAGCGGTGGTGGCTTCGCGTTCAAACGCGCGCTTGAGGACATCCACATGAATGTGGAGAGCCGCCTCGGTGAATTGATCGGCCCTGCTGCGGGAAGGCTGCATACCGCGCGTTCGCGCAACGATCAGGTCGCAACCGATTTCCGGCTCTATGTGCGTGACGTCATCGACGACGCCGACAGGGCGCTTGCGGCATTTCAGCGCGCGCTGGTCGATCGCGCACTGGAACACGCCGGCACCGTGATGCCGGGCTTCACTCATTTGCAGACCGCGCAGCCGGTGACGTTCGGTCATCATCTGCTCGCCTACGTAGAAATGGCGGCGCGTGATCGCGGACGCTTCGCCGACGCACGCAAGCGGCTCAACGAAAGTCCGCTCGGCGCCGCGGCGCTCGCCGGCACGTCGTTTCCGATCGATCGTCACGCCACCGCGTCGGCACTCGGCTTCGTGCGGCCGATGGCGAATTCGCTCGACGCGGTATCGGATCGCGATTTCGTACTCGAGACATTGTCGGCGGCATCGATCGCGGCCGTGCATCTGTCGCGCTTCGCCGAGGAGATCGTGATCTGGACCTCGCCGCTGGTCGGACTGGTGCGGCTGTCGGACAAGTTCACCACCGGCTCGTCGATCATGCCGCAGAAGCGCAATCCGGATGCTGCCGAACTGGTGCGCGCCAAGACCGGGCGCATCATCGGGTCGCTGACCGCGCTGCTGATCGTGATGAAGGGCCTGCCGCTCGCCTATCAAAAGGACATGCAGGAGGACAAGGCCGGCGCGATGGAAGCGTTCGGCGCGTTGTCGCTGGCGGTGCGGGCAATGACCGGCATGGTGCTCGATATCGAGCCCGACGAGGCACGGATGAAGGTCGCGGCCGGTGACGGCTATGCCACCGCCACCGATCTTGCCGACTGGCTGGTGCGGACGCTGAAAATGCCGTTCCGCGAGGCTCACCATGTCACCGGCCGCATCGTTGCCAAGGCCGCGGAAGGTGGCTTGCCGCTGCATAAGCTGGCGCTGGGCGACATGCAGGCGATCGAACCGCGCATCACCGCTGAGGTGATGGATGTGCTGTCCGTGGAGGCGTCGGTCGCGAGCCGCACGAGCTATGGCGGCACCTCGCCTGAAAACGTCCGTGAACAGGCCAAAGTCTGGCTCAAGCGACTGGAAAAAGAACAAAATCCGGGCTGAAGCATGGAATTTGCCGCGTCGCAGGCCTCGCCAGAACGGCATGTTGTTTGTATGGTGGCGCCGAATTTCAGGGACCTAACGTGAGCCGTACTTCCAAGACCGCCTCTTTCTCGAAACTGGCCGTGGCCGGCGTGATCGTGCTTGCTCTTGCCGGTTGCGGCCGCAAGGGCGGGCTGGATCTGCCGCCGGACGCCACCTCCGCGCAGGTTGCCCCGAACGGCGAGGGACAGCAACCGCAGAACGGCCCAGCCAGGGCGGCGACCGCGCAAGGCAACGTATTCGATGCAACGCGGGGTGACAGGCGATTCGCCGTCGCGCCGCGCGGCGAGAAGAAACGCATCATCCTCGATCCGATCCTGGATTGAGCGCGCCATGCATCACTTTCACTATCGCGACGGCGTGCTTCACGCCGAGGACGTGAATCTCACCGCGCTGGCCGCGACCGTGGGCACGCCGTTCTATTGCTATTCGACCGCGACGCTCGAGCGGCACTACCGTGTGTTCACCGAGGCCTTTGCCGGGGTGAAGACGCTGGTGTGTTACGCGATGAAGGCAAACTCCAACCAGTCGGTGCTGCGGACGCTCGCGAAGCTCGGCGCCGGCGCCGATGTCGTGTCCGGCGGCGAATTGATGCGGGCGCGGGCGGCGGGAATTCCGCCCTCGAAGATCGTGTTCTCCGGCGTCGGCAAGACCGAGGCCGAACTCCGGCAGGCGCTCGCCGAAGACATCCTGTGCATCAACGTCGAGTCCGAACCCGAGCTGGAGTTGCTGTCGTCAGTGGCGGCATCGATGGGCCGGACCGCGCGGGTTTCGCTGCGCGTCAATCCGGATGTCGATGCTGGCACGCACGCCAAGATTTCCACCGGCAAGTCCGAGAACAAGTTCGGGATTCCGCTCAAGTATGCACGCGGGGTCTATGCCCGTGCTGCGAAGCTGCCCGGCATCGAGGTCACCGGCGTCGATATGCACATCGGCAGCCAGATCACCGATCTCGGGCCGATGGAGGCTGCTTTCCGCCTGCTCGTCGATTTCGTGCGGACGTTGCGCGCCGACGGCCACACGATTGCGCATGTCGATTTCGGCGGCGGGCTTGGTATTCCTTACGAGACCGATCTGCCGGTGCCGCCGGATCCGGTTGCTTATGCCGACGTGGTCAAGCGCGTTACCCGCGATCTCGATTGCATGCTGATGTTCGAGCCGGGCCGGATGATCGTCGGCAATGCCGGCATTCTCGTCTCCAGCGTCGTCTATGTGAAGCACGGCGACGCGCGCAATTTCGTCATCATCGACGCCGCGATGAACGACCTGATCCGTCCCACGTTGTACGAGGCACATCACGAGATACTTCCCGTGATCGAACCGCATAAAGGCGCGCCGGCGATCACGGCGGACGTCGTCGGGCCTGTGTGCGAGACCGGCGACTATCTTGCGTTGGGTCGCAGCATGACGGAGCCGAAGGCGGGCGATCTGCTGGCGATCATGTCGTCGGGTGCGTATGGCGCGGTACAGGCCGGCACCTACAACACCCGCGCGCTGGTGCCCGAGGTGCTCGTCAATGGCGACAAGTATGCGGTGGTGCGGCCGCGAATCGATGCCGCGCAACTGATCGCGATGGACAAGGTCGCACCCTGGCTATAACTCGTCGTACCGCGCGGCTTCTTCACCAAACGCCCGGAATGAGCCTGAAGCGGACCTTGTCGCAATAGGCGGCATAGCCCGGCAGGTTCGCTTTCAGGAACTTCTCCTCGTCGAGCGCCCGCACGCCCACCAGAACGCATTCGATTGCCGCCGGAATCAGCGCCCACCACGAGCCGAGCGCGAGCGGCATCGACAAAAAGCAAAGGTTGGCGCCGGAATACATCGGATGCCGGACCAGCGAATAGGGGCCGGTCGAGATCACCTTCTGGTTTTCGGCGACTTCGATGATGCCGGATGTGTAGGTGTTCTCGCGAAACACCAGAAACACGATCAGATAGCCGAGCGCGAAGCCTGTAAAGCCGAGCACGACAATGGACGTCGGCACGTCGGACCAGTGCATGCGATGGTCGAGGCCCGGCAAGGCAACGATCAGGATGCCGACAATCGAGGTGGCAAGCTGTATCCGTTTTTGCGACGGCTCTTTCTCGTCCACCGGGCCGGCCTTGAGCCGCCGTTCCAGAAGTGCAGGATCGTGCTTGTCGAGATAGAGGATCACCGCCGCCGACAGCGTTCCGAGCACTGCCAGAAAGATCCATCCCTCCACGTAGCGCAGCGACCACGCGAGCAGGAACAGCATTGCCGCCATCACGATGAGCGATTTCAGCAGGCTGGTGAGCGCTTTTCGGGCATTGGCTGACATGCGCGTTTTGTCGCAGGGTTTTCGGGCAACGGTTGGTTGCATGAGGGTGGCGTCACGCTTTCGTGAAATCAAGGCAGCGAGGCGAACACCTGCATTGCATGGGGGTTGCATGTCGCAGGGCGATGCCGCAATGCCGCCGCCGTGCTAGGATCAAGTTGCAGCGACAGCAGGAGAGCTCGTTGAGCGGTCCGAATCTCGATCCATCTAGGCGCGCGCCCGATCCCGAAGCGGTGCAGCGCAATCAGCTCGCGCAGGCCTTGCAGCGGGCGCGGATGGCGATTGCGTGGGAACGCCTGTGGCCGAATCTGGCGCGGGTTCTCACGGTCACCGGATTGTTTCTGGCGGCATCGTGGGCCGGCGCCTGGGTCGCGCTGCCGCTGTTCGCGCGAATCGGCGGTCTGGTGCTGTTTGCGGCATTGGCGCTGGCGTCGCTGCTGCCATTCGCGAAGTTTCGCTGGCCGACGCGTGAAGATGCGCTGCGGCGTCTTGATCGCGGTTCCGGCATTTCGCATCGCCCCGCAACCGCGCTGACCGATACCATCACGTCGCAAGATCCGGTATCGCAGGCGCTGTGGGCCGAACAGCGGGCGCGAACGCTGGCGTCACTCAACCGAATTCGCGCCGGGCTGCCGACGCCGCGCCTTCCGCTTCACGATCCGTGGGCGCTGCGCGGCCTTGTCGCGATGCTGATGGTGGTGACTTTCATCGCCGCCGGGGAGGATCGTTTCGCGCGCGTCGCCGCTTTCTTCGACTGGAACGGGGCCCTGTCGCCGGCCAATGTCCGGGTCGATGCGTGGATTAGCCCGCCGCCTTACACCAGCCGTCCGCCGATCATTCTGTCGGCCTCCACGGCCAAGGATGCACCCCCGGCTGAGTCCGGGGCAGTGCCAGTTCCTGTTGGCAGCACGCTGATCGTGCGCGCCAGCGGCAGCAGACTCGATGTCAGCGTTGGCGGCGATGTCAGCGAAGTTCCTGTCACCGAGCAGGTGGCGCAGGGCACCAGCGAGCGGCGCTTTACGATCGCCGGTGACGGCAGCGCGCATATCCGCGCTCCGTCCGGCCACCCACAATGGACGTTCAAGGCGGTGCCGGATCGTGCACCGGCGATTGCGCTGGCCAAGGATCCCGAGCGGCAGGCACGCGGTGCATTGCAATTGTCCTACAAGCTTGACGACGATTATGGCGTCACCGAAGCGCACGCGCATTTCGCCGCGCATCCGGTCGGCGGTGGCGGCTCCGCAGCGCAGCCCCTCTACGATGCGCCGGATGTTACATTGTCGTTGCCGAACGCCCGGACCCGCAACGGGGTTGGCCAGACCGTGAAGGATCTCAGCGAGCATCCTTATGCCGGCACGGACGTGACGTTGACCCTGACGGCCAAGGACGAAGCGGGCAATGAAGGGCACAGCGAACCGTTCGAGCTGAAATTGCCGGAGCGGCTGTTCACCAAGCCGCTGGCGCGCGCTCTGATCGAGCAGCGTCGCACGCTCGCGCTCGACGCCAATCAGAAGCCACTGGTGCTGATCGCGCTCAAGGCGCTGATGATCGCGCCGGAGACCTTCGTTCCCGAGTTCGGGCAGTATCTCGGCCTGCGCAGCGTCGCCGGTCAACTCGCCGGGTCCAGCAACAAGGATGCGCTGCGTGCCACGGTCGACAGTATGTGGGCGCTCGCGGTGGCCATCGAGGACGGCAACATCACCGACGTCGACAAGGCGCTGCGCGCCGCGCAGGACGCGCTGAAGCAGGCGCTGGAGCGGGGCGCCAGCGACGAGGAAATCAAGAAGCTCACGGAAAATCTGCGTGCGGCGCTCGACAATTTCATGCGCCAGCTTGCCGAGCAGCTGCGCAACAATCCGCAGCAACTCGCCCGCCCGCTCGATCCCAACGCCCGCGTCATGCGCCCGCAGGATCTGAAGAACATGATCGATCGCATGGAGCGTCTGTCGCGTTCCGGGGACAAGGATGCCGCGCGGCAGTTGCTCGACCAGATGCAGCAGATGCTGGAAAATCTGCAGATGGCGCAGCCCGGCCAGGGCGATTCCAGTATGGATCAGGCGCTGAACGAACTCGGCGATCTGGTGCGCAAGCAGCAGCAGTTGCGCGACAGGACTTTCAAGGAAGGTCAGGAGTCGCGGCGCGGCGACCGCAGCCAGCGCGACCAGAATGCGATGAACGGGTTGCAGCAGGACCAGCAGGGTCTGCGCGAGCGTCTCCAGAAATTGCTCGAGGACATGAAGCGCAACGGCATGATGCCGGGCCAGCAGGGTGAGGACGGCGAGAGCGATTCGGCCGAAAGCGGTCAGCAGGATGGCGGTAACGCGCTCGGCGACGCGGAGTCGGCGATGGGCGACGCGGATGGCCAGCTCGGAGACGGTAACGCCGAAGGCGCTGTTGGCTCGCAGGGGCGGGCGCTCGAGGCGCTGCGCAAGGGTGCGCAGAATCTGGCGCAGTCGCAGCAGGGTGAAGGACAGCAGGGCGAGGGCCCGGGCAATCGCGTCGGCCGTCAGCAGAGCGGCGGCAATGACAGGGATCCTCTGGGACGTCCGCTGCATGGCCGCGACTACGGCGACGATCTGTCAGTGAAGATTCCCGGCGAGATCGACGTGCAGCGTGTTCGCAGGATTCTTGAAGAACTGCGCCGCCGCTTTTCCGATCCGCAGCGCCCGCAGATCGAGCTCGACTACATCGAGCGGCTGCTCAAGGATTATTGATCCTTTTTTTCGATGCCAGCGCGTCGGCCACCGCAGTGCGGATGTCGGCGATCGCAAATGGTTTGGTGATGACGTCGTAGATGATGGCATCGAGGCCAGACGCCCGTTCGCGCTGATCGGCAAAGCCGGTCATCAGCAGGATCGTCAGATCGGGAAAATCACGAGCCACCGCGAGCGCCAGCGCGATACCGTCCATCAGCGGCATCTTGATGTCGGTCAGCAGCAGGTCGAAGGCGCCGTTTTCGCGGACGATGATCTCCAGCGCCTCGGCGCCGTCCTGGGCGGTGACGATCTCGTGGCCGTCCATGGCGATGGCGCGCGACACCAGCGAGCGCATCGAATCTTCGTCGTCAGCAATCAGAATCCGCGCCATTCAGATGGCTCCGGCCGCGATGTCCTGCCGGTTGAAGAATCGCACTGCGATTTCCCGCCCTTCCGGCGGCGGCGAGGCGAGACGGGTTTTGAACCACGCCTTTTCGCCGGGATTGAGGATAGGCCGCTCCAGAACCGCGTTCCAGGCGTAGATATCGGCCCCGTGTGCGTCGCGCACGATGAAGCGCAGCCGCGGCAGTTCCGCCGGCTTGCGGGCGGTGTCGGCGATGGATCCCTCGATCACCAGCACCGGCTTGTTATCGACGGTCTCGGTGGTGAGCTTGAGGTCTTCGAACGCCAGTCCGCGCAGGTTGACGCCCAGACCGATGGTTTTGAAGAACAGCGCGGTTTGCGGCATCAGGCGGACGACATCTGTGCGCCAGGCGACCAGCGCGAAAACCATCGCTGCCATCGCGACGCAGGCGGTGTTGAGATTGAGCGCGGGCAGATAGGCCTTCAGGCCGGACCGGGATCGTGCGCTGCGCCGTCCGGTTCCGCCGCCGAAACCGCGCCGCCCGAATCCGGATGCACGGGGAGGCTTCACGTCGTTCGCAACCTGTGCCGCAGGCTCGGTGGGGCCGGAACCGTCTTCTTGCGCGGTCGTGCCGGTGTCGTCCCAGTCGGCTGAAATCGACGGGCTTTCGATATGAGGAGTGTCGTCCTCCCGCCAGTCATTGGTTGCGGGATGCGGGGAACCGGCTGATGGGGCTTCGGCTGCGAATGCAGGTCCGGCGGCCGGCGCCAGCGCGGCGATTTCTTCCGGATGGGCCTGCCAGGTTTCATGGCAGCGGGCACACCGAACCTTGCGCCCGGAGGCGCCGAATTTGGCCGGATCGACCGCGTAGGATGTCGTACAGTGAGGGCAAATGATCTGCATGGACGAATCGCCAGAGTGAACCCGAGCGCAACCTACAAAACGTCCGTTAACGAATCGGAAACCATAACGGCGGCAAAACCGGACTGGATGATGTCTGACCGCGACACCCTGGGGGAGGCGACCCCTGTGCGTGAACTCGAACGGAGCTGAACTTGGTCCGGTTCGAAAATGTCGGTTTGCGCTATGGGCTCGGCCCGGAAATTCTGCGCGACCTCACCTTCCAGATTCCAGCCCACTCCTTTCAGTTCCTGACGGGGCCGTCCGGCGCGGGCAAGACCTCGCTGCTGCGGATGCTGTTCCTGTCGCTGCGGCCGACGCGCGGCCTCGTCAATCTGTTCGGGCAGGATGTGTCGCTGCTCGATAAGAATGCAGTCGCCGATCTGCGCGCGCGCATCGGCATCGTGCTGCAGGATTTCCGCCTGCTCGATCACATGACCACTTACGAGAATGTCGCGCTGCCATTCCGGGTGATGGGCCGCAACGAGTCCAGCTACCGCAAGGAGGTCATTGACCTGCTGAAATGGGTCGGTCTCGGCGAGCGGATGGACGCATTGCCGCCGATCCTGTCGGGCGGCGAGAAGCAGCGCGCCGCGATCGCGCGCGCGGTGATCGCGCGGCCGCAGTTGCTGCTGGCCGACGAGCCGACCGGAAACGTCGATCCGTCGCTGGCACGGCGGCTGCTCAATCTGTTTATCCAGTTGAATCGTACCGGGACCGCGGTCGTGATCGCCACTCACGATATCGCGTTGATGGACCAGTACGAAGCGCGCCGCATGGTGCTGCACGAATCCCGGCTGCATATCTATGAATAGGACCCCCGCCAATAGATTTTCCGTGACGGGTGTCTCGCCATGATGGACATGGGCAGCGACCAGCCGCGGATGGGCATCCATGCGCGCAACATGTCGCCGATCGTGCCGCGCGGATCGATTTCCGGAACGGCGCTGGTCGCGGTGGTTGCGATCATGACGTTCCTCGCGTCGATCACCACCGGCGCGGTGCTGCTGGTTCGCGCATCGGCGCATGAATGGCAGGCCGACGTCGCCAGTGAAGTCACCATCCAGGTGCGTCCGGTGGGCGGCCGCGATCTCGAGCGCGATGTGCGCGCCGCCGTCGAGGTGACGCGCAGCCAGCCCGGCATTGTCGATGCGCGGGCGTTCAGTAAGGAAGAATCCGCCAAATTGCTCGAGCCCTGGCTCGGCACCGGGCTGTCGCTCGATGAATTGCCGGTACCGCGCATGGTGGTGGCGCGTGTCACGCCGGGACAGGCGCTCGATCTTGAAAACCTGCGCCGTCGGCTCACCGAGGTCGCTCCGTCAGCGACGGTCGATGATCATCGGGCGTGGATCGGCCGGATGCGCTCGATGAGCGGCGCGATCGTGTTCGCCGGTATGGCGATTCTGGCGCTGGTGATCGTCGCCACCGTGATCTCGGTATCGTTCGCGACGCGCGGCGCGATGGCGGCCAACCGGCCGATCGTCGAGGTTTTGCATTTCGTCGGCGCGCACGACAGTTACATCGCCAACCGGTTCTTGCGGCACTTCCTGCGGCTCGGACTCGAAGGCGGCCTGATCGGAGTCATTGCGGCCATGCTGGTCTTTGGATTTTCCGAATCCATTGCCAGCTGGTTTTCGGGGACGCCGGTCGGCGACCAGTTCGCCGCGCTGCTCGGGACGTTTGCGCTGCCGGGCTGGGGCTATCTGACGCTGGCGGCACAGGCGTTGCTGATTGCCGCGGTGACCGCGTGGGCATCTCGCCGCACCTTGTTCGCAACCCTCGATGACATCGATTGACGCACCGCTTCGAGGGCGAGATCGCAAAAGTCACAGCCCCGCCGGAATTTAAGATACACTTGCGCGAGGGCGCCCGAATTGACACTTGAGGGCAAATCAGGGGCGGACTGCACGATATCGTTATGACCATGCAGACTAATCGACATTCGCCGGAGACATCGTCCGGCCGCGGCACCCGGCCGCGGCGATCGGGCTGGCATGTCCTGATGCGCTGTCTGGCCGTGGTCATGTTGGTGGTGCTGGGTGGATTCGTCTGGTTTCTGACACTGCTGCGCTCGGACGAACAGAAGCCGCCACGCAATGCGGACGGTATTGTCGTGCTGACCGGCGGTTCGTCGCGGGTGTCCGATGCGCTGGAATTGCTTTCGGTCGGTTATGGCAAGCGGCTGCTGATATCGGGCGTTCACCGCGCCAACGGATTCAACGACATCGGGCGGTCGCTGCCGGACACCCAGAAGCTGCTGGCGTGCTGCGTCGATCTCGACCGCTCGGCGGTGAACACCCGCAGCAACGCGACGGAAACCCGGCGCTGGGCGACCGAGCGCGGTTTCAAGTCGCTGATCGTGGTGACGTCGAACTATCATGTGCCGCGTGCGGCGGTGGAATTGACGCATGCGATGCCGGACATCGACCTGATCTGGTATCCGGTGATCGGCGAAAAGTGGCGCGACGAGCCGTGGTGGAGCAGTGGCGCGGCGCTGCGGCTGCTGTTATCGGAATACGTGAAATACGTCGTGGCCGAAGTGCGGGTGCGTCTTGAGGATCGCGGTCTGGAATTGATCCCCGACATCGAGGATCAGCCGGTCGCCAGCGAAATGGTCCGCAAGCCGGCCAAGGTATCCACCAACTAAGCGAGTCGATTGATGGTTTCGGTGTTTATACGCTCGCTGATCTACAACGCCCTGTTCTATCTCAATCTTGTGTTCTGGGTTCTGCTCGGATTGCCGACCTATGCCATGCCGCGCTGGGGCATCGTCTGGATCGCCAAGAACTGGGGCAAGACCAGCATCTGGCTGATGCGCATCGTGTGCAACACGCGCGTCGAATATCGCGGGCTGGAGAAAATTCCATCCGGACCGCTACTCGCGGCGGCCAAGCATCAGTCGGCGTGGGAAACCTTTGCGCTGCTGCAGTTCTTCGATCAACCGCTCTACATTCTCAAGCGCGAGTTGCTGTGGCTGCCGTTCTTTGGCTGGTATCTGTCGAAGGCCGACATGATCGGTGTCGATCGCAATGCCGGCGGCCGCAGTTTGCTGAAGATGGCAAAACGCGCCGCCGAGGAAGTTCGTCGCGGGCGCCAACTCATCATCTTCCCGGAAGGAACGCGCCGTGCGGTCGGTGCGCCGCCAGACTACAAGGCCGGCGTCAGCCAGATCTATGTCGGGTGCGGCGTGACCTGTATTCCGATCGCGCTCAATTCCGGGCTGTTTTGGCCGCGCCGCAGCTTCATGCGCTATCCCGGCACGCTGGTGGTTGAATTCCTCGATCCGATTCCGCCGGGCCTCAAGCGCGACGAATTCACCGCGCGCGTGTCGACCGCGATCGAGGACGCGTCCAATCGGCTGATCGAGGCCGGCCGCGCGGAGCAGGTCCGGCTGATGGGATTTTCGGCGCCGGTGCCGGCAGCCCAGCAATCATAAATCGGGATCGAATTTCGTCGCCGCAGTGACGCCGCCGTGCAGCAGCGCGGCGAGATGGTGCAGCGGCGTATCGCGGATACCCCTTGTCTCCAGTGCCTTCACCGTGGCGAGGACGTATTCGGCGTTCGGCCCATACTGGCCATGGCCCTGACGGACCAGCCGCAATTGTTCGTCGAGTGTCAGGCGGCCAGCATATTGGGTATGGCCCCGGTCGGCTACGTAAGCGAGGGCCCGGACCCGCTCACGCGCATCGCCATCGAGCCAGACCGAGCGCATCACCTCGCGGTAAACGCTGGTGACCTGTTCGCGCTCGCGCAGGTAAGCCACGGTCTCGGCGCGCCGTTGCCGGCTGACGCGGAACGCGACGCCCTGGCAGGCGCCGCCGCGATCGAGCCCGAGCACCAGTCCGGGTTTTTCGTAAGTGCCGCGATGGACCATCGAATAGATGCAGAGCGAGCGATGTTCGCCGATCAGCCGCGCCGAGCGTTGCTCGACGAATTCGAATCCCGGCTTCCAGATCAGCGATCCGTATCCGAAGACCCACAGATCACTGTCGGGGAAGTCGCTGTCGGATAGCGTTTTCGCGGTCATGGCGTCACGCCTACCAGCCCCCTTGGTGGGGCGCAAGCATCTGGACTACAAGGTTAATCAGGAGAAAGAATCAGTTCTTTCAATTGCCCAATTCCCGTGTTCTAGGTTCCTAATGCTCAGCCCCTCTCCCGCACGCCGCCGTCGTCTGTGGCCCGTCTTCATCATGCCCGCTGTGGTTCTCGTTCTGGCCATCGGCTGGAGCGCGTTCTGGTTCTACGCGGCATCGCAGGTCGACGTGCAGTTCGATGGCTGGCGCACCCGCGAGGCCAAATCGGGCCGGACCTATGAATGCTCGAACCGCAGCGTGGCGGGCTATCCGTTCCGTCTCGAGGTGCGTTGCGCCGATCCGGTGATTTCGCTGATCGCGCAGACCGCACAGCAAATTGCCACCCGCACGCCGCTGACCGCGAAGCTGAAGGAAATTCTCGCGATCGCGCAGATCTACAATCCGCGTCTGGTCATTGCCGAATTCACCGGCCCGGCCACGGTGGCAACCACCGGACAGGCTCCGTTCGCTACCGCCAAATGGAGTCTCGGGCGCGCCAGCGTCGCCGGCCTGCCGGATATTCCGCAGCGTGTGTCACTGGAATTCAACGATCCCGCCATCGACCGTCTCGATGGTGGCAACCCGACCCAGCTTTTGCGCGCGAAGCATCTCGAATGGCACGGCCGGCTGCTGGACGGCTCGACGCCGGCCAATCCGGTGATCGAGACCGTGCTGGAATTGACCGGCGCCAGCCTGCAAGGGATTCATCCGGTGTTGGCCGATCCGTTCGATGCCAACATCCGCGCCCAGTTGCGCGGGCTGAAGGATTTTTCGCCGAAGCCGTGGCCCGAACGTTTCCGTGAAATTCAGGCCGCCGGCGGCCGGATCGATTTCACCGAGTCGCGACTGCAGCAGGGCGATACGCTCGCCGTGGCTGCCGGGTCGCTCGGCCTCACCGCCGATGGTTATCTCGAAGGCGAACTGCAGATGACCGTTGCCGGCATGGAGCGGTTGATTCCGGCACTCGGACTCGAGAAGGCAATGGAGCAGGGCGTGTCGCAATCGTCAGTCGATCGCGTCGCGCCGGGCGTCAGCGCGCAGGACGTCAACAAGGTGATCGGTGCGCTCGACCGGATGATTCCGGGGCTCGGCAACATCGCGCGAAAGAACGCCAACGCCGGTCTTGCGGCAGGCATCAATCTGCTCGGCCAGCAGACCACTCTCGAAGGCCGCAAGGCGCAGGCCTTCAAGGTGACGTTCACTCACGGCGCGCTTCTGCTCGGGCCTTTCCGCGTGGCGCAGACCCCGCCGCTGTTTTGAGATTTTGACACTTGTAGTCTGGTTGTCATGGCCGGGTTCGTCCCGGCCATCCACGTCTGTCTTTCAGGACTTCTTCGGCAGACGGGCGTGCGGACGGCCGAAGTCGGCGCTGTCGGTTTCCTGACCCATGCTGACGATGCCGCGGCGGATCGCGCGGGTCCGGGTGAAGTGCTCGAACAGCACGTCGCCGTCGCCGCGGCGGATGGCGCGGGTTAGCTTGGACAGGTCTTCCTGAAACGCGCCGAGCATTTCCAGCACAGCGTCCTTGTTGGTCAGGAACACGTCGCGCCACATGGTCGGATCGGACGCGGCGATACGGGTGAAGTCGCGGAAACCGCCGGCGGAGAATTTCAGCACTTCCGAGCGCGTCACGTCTTCCAGTTCGTCGGCGGTGCCGACGATGGTGTAGGCGATCAGGTGCGGCAGGTGGCTGGTCACGGCGAGCACGAGATCGTGGTGATCCGCCGCCATGGTTTCGACATTGGCGCCGAGCGCGCTCCAGAATGCGGCGAGCTTCTCGACCGCTGCCGCATCGGCACCTTCGGGCGGCGTCAGGATGCACCAGCGGTTGATGAACAACTCAGCGAAGCCTGAGTCCGGCCCCGAGTTCTCGGTGCCGGCGACCGGATGCGCCGGAATGAAATGGACGTTGGCGGGCAGGTGCGCGGCCATATCCCGCAGCACCATGCCTTTGACGGAGCCGACATCGGAAACAATCGCACCCGGTTTGAGATGTGGCGCAATTGCTCCCGCGACTGGCCCGCAGGCGCCGACCGGGATGCACAGTATAACGAGGTCCGCGTCCTTCACGGCCTCCGCGTTTGTGTCCACCACGCGATCGACGATCCCAAGCTCTTGCACGCGCGCGCGGGTCGCCGGCGAGCGCGCGGTGGCCACGATCTCTCCCGCAAGCCCCTGGGCGCGTGCCCCACGTGCAATCGAGCCGCCGATCAGGCCGAAGCCGATCAGCGCGATGCGTCCGAATAACGGCTCGGCGTTCACTTCTGCCCCATGAATTCGCGCAGCGCATCGACGACGAGACGATTGGCCTCCTCGGTGCCGATGGTCATGCGCAGCGCGTGCGGAAGCTGATAGTTCTTCAATGCGCGCAGGATCAGGCCGCGCTTGGTGAGGAATGCATCGGCATCGTCGGCGGTCTTGCCCTTGTCGAGCGGGAAGTGGATCAGGATGAAGTTCGCCACGCTCGGCGTCACCTTGAGGCCGAGCTTGCTAACTTCGTCGGTCAGCCAGGTGCGCCACGTCTCGGTGTGGTTGCGTGACATCTGATAGTGCTCGGTGTCCTCGATGGCGGCTACGGCAGCGAGCATCGCCGGCGTCGAGACGTTGAACGGTCCGCGAATCCGGTTGACGGCATCGACGATGTTGGCGGGGCCGTACATCCAGCCGATCCGCAGTGCGGCAAGGCCGTAGATTTTAGAGAAAGTGCGGGTCATCACCGTGTTGTCGGTGGTCGCCACCAGTTCGATGCCGGACTCGTAGTCGTTGCGCGACACGAAATCGGCATAGGCGGCGTCGAGCACCAGCAGCACATGCGGCGGCAATTCGTTGCGCAGCCGCTTGACCTCGTCGAAGGGGATGTAGGTTCCGGTCGGATTGTTCGGGTTGGCGAGCCACACCAGCTTGGTGCGCGGCGTCACCGCTTTCAGGATGGCGTCGACGTCGGCGGTGAAGTTGGTTTCCGGCACCACGACGTTGGTCGCGCCGTTGCCCATGGTGGCGATCGGGTAGACCAGAAATCCGTGGGTGGTGTGGATCGCCTCGTCGCCCGGGCCGAGATAGGTGTGCGCCAGGAAATTCAGGATCTCGTCGGAGCCGGCGCTGCAAATGATGCGGTCCGGATCGAGGCCATAGGCGCGGCCGATGGCCTCGCGCAGCACCCGCGACGTTCCTTCCGGATAATCCTCGAGATGATCGGCGGCTGCCTTGTAGGCGGCGATCGCCTTCGGCGACGGGCCGAGCGGCGTTTCGTTGGCCGACAGTTTGAACACGCGCCCGCTAACGCCAGCGCCGCTCTTGCCCGGTGTATAGGGCGCAATATCGAGAATGCCGGGCTTCGGCACGGGACGGGACATCGACTTCAACTCCGGAACGATGGATCAGGTTTTCGCGGCAGCGCCGTTTGAGGGGACCGTATAGCGCGTCGCATGGCCGCCGACGAGGGCGGAAGAGCGGACCGATGCACCGGCGGCGATCAGGACCGATTTGATCTTGTCGAGACCGGTTGCGGTCGGGATCGAGGCCAGCAGCGCAGCGCCGTCGGAGGCGGTGTCGGGGACCGCGATGACCTCGGACAATGGCGACAGCGCGCGCGCGGCGTCGGCGCTCCAGCCGGAGACGCGGATGCTCCACATCTCGATCTCGGTCACGATGGCGTCGTCGGCGACACGGGAGATCACGAACACCGGCAGCGCTGCCGGGTGATCGGCGCGTTCGATGAACGGCAGCCGGGCAATGATCTTCGGTGCGTCCTTGGCTTCCAGTGCGAGCCACCATGGCGCCATGCTGCTGGTTGCGGATAGCAGAGCGAGATCGCCACGCGACTTCGCGACTGCCTCGACCGCCGCAGGTGCATTGAAGTGGGAGACGAACGGCACTGTGAAGCCGAAATGAAACCGTGCGGAATCCCGTATTGCGGACTCACCCGATGACACATCGGCATGAAGCGCGAACGGTGCCTGAACGTAAGTGAAGGTCGAGATGATAACGCGCCAGATGCCCTCGACAGTATCGAGCGGCAGGATGCCGCGATGGCGCGTGACCAGACGGCGCATCATGTCGGCTTCGCGCGCCGGCCTGAATGCCGAGCCGACCTCCTGGGTCTTCTTCACCGAGATCAGGCGGTCGATGATGTCGCCGCGCCGCATCAGCAGTTCGTGGACCTGCGAGTCGATATCGTCGATCTCGCGGCGCAGGTCTTGAAGCGATGGTGGGGCTGGTGGCGTGTTGGTCATGACATCGTAACTTGCATTTGCAGCGGCGGTGCTGCGCTGGCGGCCTGTCTGGGAGGGAATGGGCTCGCCGCATTGATAGGGCCATATGCCTCGAAAGCAAAGGAAACATTGCTCCGGAGCAAGCGTCGGCGTGTCGGGTTCGCTTGACGCAAGGCTAGGTGGGGACTAGTGTTTTCCCACTTCCGTGGTCATTTGAGCCGGCCGGCTTGCAGCCACGTTAAACAACTCGCTAAACAGGCCGGGGACAGAAGTGATCCCGGCCGAGCTTTCGTTCAGGCCGGTTTTTTATGGCCTGATGTCCCGTCCTGTTCCGCAGGACCTCGGGAGGCCCGTATTCGGATGGTAAATTTCAAGCCGCAGACGACCCCGGCGGCGCAGGCCGGAGAGCGTGCGCGCGAGGCGGATCATCCGTCGTCGCAGGTCGCAGCTTTTGGCGCCGACAAGCCGCTCCATCTCGACTGCGGCGTCGATCTCGCCCCGTTCCAGATCGCCTATCAGGCCTACGGCCAGCTCAACGCCGATCGCTCCAACGCCATTCTGATCTGCCATGCGCTAACCGGAGATCAGCATGTCGCAAACGTGCACCCGGTCACCGGCAAGCCGGGGTGGTGGGAGACGATGGTGGGACCGGGCAAGCCGATCGACACCAATAAGTATTACATCATTTGCTCCAACGTCGTCGGCGGCTGCATGGGGTCGACCGGCCCGTCGTCGACCAATCCCGCCACCGGCAAGCCAAGGGGGCTGGATTTTCCGATGATCACCTTGCCCGACATGGTGCGGGCGCAGGCGATGCTGCTCGATCATCTCGGCATCCGGAAACTGTTTGCCGTGGTCGGCGGATCGATGGGCGGCATGCAGGCGCTGCAATGGGCGGCGGCCTATCCGGAGCGCGTGTTCTCGGTGCTGGCGGTGGCGTGCAGCACGCGGCATTCGGCGCAGAACATCGCCTTCCACGAACTCGGCCGTCAGGCGGTGATGGCCGACCCGGACTGGCGCGGCGGGCGCTATTTCGAGTTCGGCACCCATCCGCGCCGCGGCCTCGGCGTCGCGCGCATGGCGGCGCACATCACCTATCTGTCCGACGCGGCACTGCATCGCAAGTTCGGGCGGCGTTTGCAGGATCGCGCGGTGCCGACGTTCTCGTTCGACGCCGACTTCGAGGTCGAGAGCTATCTGCGGCATCAGGGCTCGTCGTTTGTCGAGCGCTTCGATGCCAACAGCTATCTCTATCTGACCCGCGCGATGGATTACTTCGACATCGCCGCCGATCATGACGGTGTGCTGGCGGAAGCGTTTCGCGGCATCGTCACCCGCTTCTGCGTGGTGTCGTTCACCAGCGACTGGCTGTTTCCGACATCGGAATCGCGCGCGGTGGTCCATGCACTCAACGCCAGCAGCGCGCGTGTGTCGTTCGCCGAGATCGAAACCGACAAGGGGCACGACGCCTTCCTGCTCGATGTGCCGGAGTTCTTTGATATCTCGCGCGCCTTTCTGGAATCGGGCGCCACGGCGCACGGACTGAATGCGGTGACACGATGACGACTGTGCAGGACACGTTCCATCCGACTGCGAACCTGCCGAAAATCGACGGCCATTATCGCGGTGACCACCTGCTGGTGGCGGAGATGGTGGAGCCCGGCTCGCGGGTGCTCGACGTCGGCTGCGGCGAAGGCGATCTGCTGCGATTGCTGGAGACGCGCGGCGTGGATGGCCGCGGCATCGAGTTGTCGCGCGAAGGCGTCAACGGATGCGTCGCCAAGGGCCTCGCGGTGGTGCAGGGCGACGCCGACACCGATCTCGTCAATTATCCGGATGACGCGTTCGACTACGTGATCCTGTCGCAGACTCTGCAGGCGACGCGTCAGCCGCGCGTGGTGCTGGAGAATCTTTTGCGGATCGGACGCCGCGCGATCGTCTCGTTTCCGAATTTCGGTCACTGGAAAATGCGGCTTCAGCTTCTGGTCAAAGGACAGATGCCGCGCACCGATAATCTGCCGGCGACATGGTACGACACGCCGAACATCCACTTCTGTACCATTAAGGATTTTGTCCAGCTTTGCGACGAAATCAACGTCAAGATGGAGCGTGCGGTCGCGCTCGATCTGTACGGAAGGCCGCTGCGGCTCAACGCTCCGTGGTGGTTCTGGAATATGTTTGGTGAGCAGGGCGTGTTCCTGCTGACTCGCCGCGATTAATCTAAGCGGCTGAAATAGGGCGCTTTTCGCCGGTTTTTGATACGAAATGATCGCGCCAATACCGCGAAATGATTAGGTGCTATGCGTTCCAGGCCATTTTCTCGCCACATCTAAACTTGTTTTACAGGCCATCAATCTTCACCCCGCGTCTGCTGGAGGAACGCGGCCATTCATGAGGGACTGTTTTGATGGATTTTTCTAACGCGTTTCACCGTCCGCTTCGGCACGTGGCATTCGCATTGTGCTCGGTGGCAATCGTTGCAATGGCCACTCCAGCCTCTGCAAGACCGTCGCACCACCACGGACGACATGCACACGCGCATCACGCTCAACATCATCACGTCAAGAAGCATCGCCACGTCCGGCGTCATCGCAGCCATCGGCATCGCGCGCGTCACGTCTCGCGCTGGGATGCCGGCGTGCGTACGATGAAGGCGCAGCGTCTTCACACCGCCAATGCCTCGATGGGCAATAGCTCCGAAGGATTCGGCGGTTCGGGATTCAGCATGTCGAATGTTGTCTCCGAAGCGCGGCGCTACATCGGTCGTGGAAATCCGACCGGCCGTAGCCGCCTGTGGTGTGCGCGTTTCATGAATATGGTTCTGCAGCGCTCCGGTCATCAGGGCACTGGTTCTGACATGGCGCGCTCGTTCGCGAGTTACGGCCGTCGCGTGTCCGGTCCGCAGGTCGGAGCCATCGCTGTGATGTCGCGTGGCCGCCGTGGCGGTCATGTCGGCGTGGTCAGCGGGATCGACGCGCAGGGCAATCCGATCATCATTTCGGGCAATCACGGCCATCGCGTCGCCGAGGCGAAGTATTCGCGCGGTCGGGTCTACGCCTATGTGATGCCGAACTGATCTCGGCAAACTGATCTCGGGCGATCATTCTGTCGCCGGCGGCTCCCTGCCGCCGGCGTTTTCTTTGGCGCCGCCGCGCGCTCGCCGGGCTGCCGGTTCAGAGCTTCCCAAGGTCCGGCAAGGCGAAATGCCAAGGCCTCGCCATCCGTAGCCCGGGTGACGATTTTGCGGCCCGCGCCTCTTTTCCAGGCGCGAGGGGGTTCCCACATGTGGTCCAAGCCGGCGTTATGCCGGGTAAACCCATTGAAGATGCTTGGGGCGTGCCTTCGGGGCGCCACGAGGCAGGCTGAGGGACACCACGAATGAATATTGAAAAATATACCGACCGCGTGAAGGGCTTTATCCAGTCGGCGCAGTCGCTTGCGCTGCGTGAGGGTCACCAGCAGTTCTCGCCGCTTCACGTGCTGAAAGTCCTGTTGGACGACAGCGAAGGCCTGGCCGGCGGTCTGATCGATCGGTCCGGCGGCAATTCGCGCGCGATCCTGAAATCCACCGAAGAGGCTTTGGCGAAGCTGCCGAAAGTATCCGGCGCGGGCTCGGGACAGATTTATCTCGCGCCCGAGACGGCGCGTGCTTTTTCCGCCGCCGAGCAGGCGGCCGAAAAAGCCGGCGACAGCTTTGTCACCGTCGAGCGCCTGCTGCAGGCGCTGGCAGCCGACAAGGACAGCGAAGCCGGCAAGCTGCTCGCCAAGGGCGGCGTCACGCCGCAGAATCTCAACGCGGCGATCAACGCGCTGCGCAAGGGTCGCACCGCCGACAGTGCGTCGGCGGAAAACGCCTATGACGCGCTGAAGAAGTATGCCCGCGACCTGACGCAAGCGGCGCGCGACGGCAAGCTCGATCCGGTGATCGGCCGCGACGAGGAAATCCGCCGCACGATTCAGGTGCTGTCCCGGCGCACCAAGAACAATCCGGTGCTGATCGGCGAGCCCGGCGTCGGCAAGACCGCGATCGTCGAGGGTCTGGCGCTGCGTATCCTCAACGGCGACGTGCCGGAGAGCCTGAAGGACAAGAAGCTGCTGTCGCTCGATCTCGGCGCGCTGATTGCCGGTGCGAAATATCGCGGCGAGTTCGAAGAGCGCTTGAAAGCGGTGCTGCAGGAAGTGACCTCCGCCGAGGGCGGCATCGTGCTGTTCATCGACGAGATGCATACCCTGATCGGCGCCGGCAAGGCGGACGGCGCGATGGATGCGTCGAACCTCTTAAAGCCTGCTCTCGCTCGCGGCGAACTGCACTGCATCGGCGCGACCACGCTCGATGAGTACCGCAAGCATGTCGAGAAGGATGCGGCGCTGGCGCGGCGCTTCCAGCCGGTGTTCGTGTCCGAGCCGACGGTCGAGGATACGGTGTCGATCCTGCGTGGCCTCAAGGACAAATACGAGCAGCACCACGGCGTCCGGATCACGGATTCCGCGCTGGTCGCGGCGGCAACGTTGTCGAACCGCTACATCACCGACCGCTTCCTGCCGGACAAGGCGATCGACCTTGTCGACGAGGCGGCGGCGCGGCTGAAGATGCAGGTCGATTCCAAGCCCGAGGAGCTGGATTCGCTCGACCGCGAAATCATCCGGCTCAAGATCGAGCAGGAGGCGCTCAAGAAGGAGAGCGACGCCGGCTCGAAGAACCGGCTGCAGACGCTGGAAAAAGAACTGGTGGACCTCGAAAAGCGGTCGGCCGATCTCACCTCGCGCTGGCAGGCCGAGAAGAGCAAGCTGTCCGACGCGCAGAAAATGAAAAGCGAGCTTGAGCAACTGCGCACCGAGCTGGCGAACGCCCAGCGCAAGGGCGAATTCCAGAAAGCGGGCGAACTGGCCTATGGCCGGATTCCCGAACTTGAGAAGAAGCTCGCGGCCGTCGAGGCAAGCGAAAGCTCCTCGACCATCGACGAGGCGGTGACGGCCGACAACATCGCGCAGGTGGTATCGCGCTGGACCGGTGTGCCGGTCGACAAGATGCTCGAAGGCGAAAAGGAGAAACTGCTGCGGATGGAGGACATGCTGAGCAAGCGTGTCATCGGTCAGGCGCAGGCGGTGCGTGCGGTGTCGACCGCGGTGCGTCGCGCCCGTGCCGGGTTGCAGGATCCCCACCGGCCAATCGGTTCGTTCATGTTCCTCGGCCCCACCGGCGTCGGCAAGACCGAACTGACCAAGGCGCTCGCCGAATATCTGTTCGACGACGAAACCGCGCTGGTCCGCATGGATATGTCCGAATACATGGAAAAGCATTCGGTGGCGCGGCTGATCGGCGCGCCTCCTGGCTATGTCGGTTACGACGAAGGCGGCGCGTTGACCGAAGCGGTGCGGCGCAGGCCGTATCAGGTCGTGCTGTTCGATGAGATCGAGAAGGCGCACCCGGATGTGTTCAACGTCCTGCTGCAGGTGCTCGATGACGGCCGCCTGACAGACGGGCAGGGCCGCACCGTCGACTTCCGCAACACGCTGATCATCATGACGTCGAACCTCGGCGCCGAGTATCTCGTCAACCAGCCGGAGGGCGAGGACACCAACGCGGTGCGCGAGCAGGTGATGGGCATGGTGCGCTCGCACTTCCGTCCCGAATTCCTCAACCGCATCGACGAGATCATCCTGTTCCACCGGCTGCAGAAGAGCGAGATGGGCCGCATCGTCGAGATCCAGTTCTCGCGGCTGCGCAAGCTGCTGGAAGACCGCAAGATCGAACTGTCGCTCGACGCCAAGGCGCGGGATTGGCTCGCCGAGAAAGGCTGGGATCCGGCCTACGGCGCGCGTCCGCTCAAGCGGGTGATCCAGCGCACCGTACAGGACCCACTGGCCGAGATGATCCTGGCCGGCGACGTGCAAGACGATTCGAAGGTGAAGATCTCCACGGGCAAGAATGGCCTCACGTTCAACGGAAAGGCTGCCCCGACCGACGAAGCAGAAGCCGACCTCGATCAGTCGGTGCCGAAGCGGATGCTGAATTGAAACGTGAAGCGCCCCTTTTCTTGCGAAAAAGGGCGCTTCGTTTTCGTGGTGAGTTCTTCGGCCGCTATTTCTTCGTCAGCTTGTAGATCGCATTTTCGATGTCGGACGACACGTAGATCGTGCCGTTCGGGCCGACGCCGACGCCCGTCGGAAGGTTGGTCGGCAGGCCACCGGGCGCGCCCTGAAGGCCGATTGGCAGATTGGCGGCCAGTTCGATGACGGCGCCGCTCTTCGGGTCAATCGAAATAATCCGTTTCGCTCCGACCTCGGCAACGAACAGCCTGCCGTCAGCCGCCAGTGCAAGTCCTTCCGGACCTTTCAGATCTTTGGCAACGGCGGTCTTCGCACCACTCGCCAGATCGACCTTCGTCACTTGTCCGGCGAGCGCTTCCGTCAGGTAGACTGTGTTGTCGTCGGCCGCGACCAGCCCCACCGGGCCGGCGAGGTCGGTCGCAATCGTCTTGCGATCCTTGCCATGCTCGCCGCTGGCCCGCACCAGCGACTTGGTGCCGTATTCGTTGACGAGGACGCTGCCGTCGGCGAGGCGGATCGCATCGTGCGGCGCCTTGAAGCCATGCCACATGTCGATGCTCTTGCCGGTCTTGCGATCGACCAGTTGCACCGTGCCGGTGAACCAGCTCGACAGCACGACATGATCGCCCTTGGCGGTGGCGCTCATCGGATATTCGAGGACGGTGCCGTCGGCGTGCATGCGCGAAACTTCGCTGACTTTTCCGGTCGCACCATCCACCGTGCGATAGGCAAACACATCGGCGACGTAGATCGTATCGGTGCCGTTATCGGAGACGACACCGATGCCGCCGGGCAGCGCCAGCGCACCGATGATCACCTGTTTGGCTGTACCGGTCGCGGGATCGACCTGCTGTACGCCGTTGTCGGCCATGTTGGAGACGAAGATCGTGTCCTGTGCATCGATCGCGAGATTGTCGAGCGACGGCTTGAGCTGCGCGGCGACGGTTTTCGCGCCGGTTTTCGGATCGACGCGGATCAATTGGCCAGTCGCGGTATCGACCACCCAAAGATTGCCCTTGGAATCGAAGTTCGCAGCAGCCGGTGTCTTGAACCCGTCGGCGACCACGGTCAGTTCGCCCTTGTCGACATCCACCTTGACGACCTGATGCTTGAACCACAGCGGGCCGTAGAGCATGTCATCGGGGCCGAACTCGAAGCCGTTCAGGCCGCCCATCTTTTCCATGATCTTGCGCGGCGGCTTGTCACCCGCAACGTCGATCTCATAGAGCGCGTCGCCGAGGAACACCTGTGTGGCGTAGAGCCGGCCGTCCTTTCGGAACGCCAGCGAATTGATGCCGGGCAGGCCGGCCGCGAGTTTCCTGATCAGGCCGTCGCCCTTGCGCGCGTAGATGTCGCCGGTCAGGAAGCCGGTCCACGCCATCGTGCCATCGGGTGCAAAGGCGATATCGTCGGCCATGCCGCCATCGGCGGTGGAGATGGCGATCTTCGCCGTGCCGGTGGCGCGATCGATCTCATACAACGCGGCACCGGCGACGCTGCCGGCGAACAGACGACCGCTGCTGTCGATGCCTAGCCCGTGCACGCCGTGGAAGGCGGAGCCGGGAACGAGTTTGGTGACCTCGTAACTTTCAGCAGATGCGGTAGAGACGAACGGAGCGGCTGCAAATATAGCCGCGAATGCCAAACCCGTGACAAGCCGATGTGTCATGGCCGTAACCTCCCGGATTTTGCTTAATCGCGTTGTGCGCAAAGCATCCGTTGGCAGCTGCGGGTTGGCAATGAAAATCGACCTTGCAGCGCACGCGCTACGCACGGCGTCAAACAGTCGGTGATGTTTTGAGAAGTTGGAAGGGTCAGCGGATGCTGGCTTGGGCGGCGATCGGGTTTCGGCCGCTCTTGGGCGGCTCGTCCAGCGCCACGCGCGCATTGCGGTTGGCCATGATGCCGTCGAGCCGGTCGCGTTCAGCTTCAAAGCTCGCAAGCAGCGGGCCCTGAAGCGAACGGCCACGCGGAAGTTTCACACGCATTGGATCGACGAAGCGGCCGTTGACCAGGATTTCGTAGTGGACGTGAGCGCCGGTCGACATGCCGGTCGAGCCGACGAAGCCGATCACCTGTCCCTGACGAACCCGCTTGCCGGGCTCCATGCCCTTGGCGAAAGCGCTCATGTGGCCGTAGGCAGTCTCGTATCCGTTGGGATGCTTGATGCGGATGTACTTGCCGTAGCCGCCTTCCCACTGGGCCTTTTCGATGATGCCGTTGCCGGATGCGAAGATCGGTGTGCCGTAGGAAGTGGCCCAGTCGACGCCGGTGTGCATCTTGGCGTAGCCGAGGATCGGATGGCGGCGTCCGCCGAAACCGGAGCGCATGATCGCGTTGGCGACAGGTTTGCGGACCAGGAACTTCTTCGCGCTCTTGCCGGTCTCATCGTAGTAATCGACGATGGCGTCGTCCGGAGTCTGGAAGCGGTAGTATTTCTTGGTTTCGCCGCCGACTGTGAGGGCGGCGTAGAGAACGTCGTTCTTTTCGGCGTTGCCGGAGCCTTCGTCCTCGCCGGCGAAGAAGACATCGAACGAGTCGCCTGGCTGGACCCGGCGCTGGAAGTCGACGTCGTAGGAATAGACGCGGATCATGTCCTCGATCACGCTTTGCGGGACCTTGTCGCGCAGTGCCGTCTCGTAAATGCTCTGATAGAGCCGGACGCCAGTGCCGTCGTCATCGTCGTCGTCATCGCTCTTGTTGCTGGCGGTTTCGGTGACGCCGTTGAAGCTCTGGACGTCGACCGCGACGTAGCGGCCGAGATCCGACAGGGCAGCGACGGCTTCGATCATGGTTTCGTTGGCGACGATGACGCGAACCGGCTGCGCCGGGCGTCCCGGACCGATTGACTCCATCAGGATGCGCAGCTTCTGGCCTTCCTTCAATCCGCCGTCGCGGCCGCGCGGGCCGAGATTGGCGGCGATCGCTCTGGCGTCTTCCGGCGCGGCGCCCATGTCGCGCAGCACGGACTGGATGGTGTCGCCTTTCTTGACGATGTGGACGCGTTCGCCGGTGGGATTGCCGCCGGTGATCTGGTCCTTGGTCTTCGCGAGCAGCGTGACGTTTTCGGGAACGATGCGCGTTTCAAACCCGGCGTAAGGATCGGCCGGAGCGCCTTCCGCGGCGTAGGCCATCTTGATGCCGGCCGGCGATGCCGCGGCATAACGCACGCCCGCGTTGCCGCGCCAGTTCGATGCCTCTCGCACGCGCATCAGCACGTCTTCGATCGTCACATGGGTCGCGATCTTGGCGCGCGGCAGTATGCTGCCGAGATCGCGGACCACGAACGAGACTTCGGCGTCCGGCTCGGCGTTGGCGTTGGGATTGCGCGGATCGTCCTCGGTATTGGCGACGGTGCTGTCGACGTCGGTCAGGATTTTCTGGGCGTTGAACGGCGGCACCTTGGAGGACAGGTCGCTGGTGGTCAGCGACAGGTTGCCTGAAATGCGAACGAACGGGCGGACACGCATGATTTCGCGATTGCCGACGCGGGTCGCGGTCGAAACCCGGATCACCTGGCGGGCCGCGGCGGCTTCGCTCGGCGGCGGCAGGCGATCGCTCTTGCGTGCGACGGCGCCCTTGTCAGCGCCGCTGAATGCGCCACGCAGTGCACTCTCGACGCGCTCGGGCACCTTCGCGAATGTCATTTCGCCGTCGAGCGACGCAAAAACGGCGCCGCCGATCAGGGCTGCGCCGCAAAGACCAGTCAGGATGGTGCCGCTGAACCACTGCACGGATACGCTGCGGCGATCGATAACGGCGGCTTCCGAACCATCGACGGAAAGCGGTGGCTCATGTCCGAGATCGATGACCCCGGCACGTCCGTATTGTCCCCCGCGTAACGTCCCGTGGTTCAAACCGCCGTCCCCCAACGTCTTTCAACAGTTGTTTAGCTGGTCTGAGATGCCCGGGGGCGTCTCGGAACCCGCACCATATGTCCGCCGCCCGTGCGGGAGCGAATCTGTTTAGCCCAAACCGGCCTGAAACCCTACTTGCGATCGGCGGTTTGTTGCATATTTCACATACAGAACGTCGCAGGAATGTGGCTCAAGTACGGCGTCAGCCCTGATAAATCAGGGACTTCTTGGCTCCCGGAAAATCTTCCACACGATGTGACGATTTCTTGAAATCGAACGTTGACAACCCGAACCGGGGCGGCCTATAACCCGACCACTGAGCGCGGCGCGGCCATGACCCCGGTCACGGCACAGCGGCGCGTCTTTGAAGCTCCTCACTACGATGAGTGAATAAGCAGCCGATAGTTGTCGGTTGTTATTTCGCGTCGGATGGATGTTTCAGAATTTGGGACCTGCGGTCCCGGGCTGTTTGACAAGTAAAGATGAAGAAAGAGAAACGTGGACGGCGGAGTCCTTGCGGGTCTCGATCGTGAGAAAGCTTCGGCTTTCAAAGGGTTGAGACCGGACGAAAGACTTCGGCGGTACACGTTTTAAAGGTTACACCATCGTTGTCAGCGATGTGAATCGCGGACAGCTGTTGGCTTCGGCTAACAAAAAATGGTGGGACCTCGTCAAACGTTGTGATCAGCCGGTTCAAAGTTCAAGTCCAACTTGAGAGTTTGATCCTGGCTCAGAGCGAACGCTGGCGGCAGGCTTAACACATGCAAGTCGAGCGGGCGTAGCAATACGTCAGCGGCAGACGGGTGAGTAACGCGTGGGAACGTACCTTTTGGTTCGGAACAACACAGGGAAACTTGTGCTAATACCGGATAAGCCCTTACGGGGAAAGATTTATCGCCAAAAGATCGGCCCGCGTCTGATTAGCTTGTTGGTGAGGTAACGGCTCACCAAGGCGACGATCAGTAGCTGGTCTGAGAGGATGATCAGCCACATTGGGACTGAGACACGGCCCAAACTCCTACGGGAGGCAGCAGTGGGGAATATTGGACAATGGGCGCAAGCCTGATCCAGCCATGCCGCGTGAGTGATGAAGGCCCTAGGGTTGTAAAGCTCTTTTGTGCGGGAAGATAATGACTGTACCGCAAGAATAAGCCCCGGCTAACTTCGTGCCAGCAGCCGCGGTAATACGAAGGGGGCTAGCGTTGCTCGGAATCACTGGGCGTAAAGGGTGCGTAGGTGGATTTTTAAGTCAGGGGTGAAATCCTGGAGCTCAACTCCAGAACTGCCTTTGATACTGGGAATCTTGAGTTCGGGAGAGGTGAGTGGAACTGCGAGTGTAGAGGTGAAATTCGTAGATATTCGCAAGAACACCAGTGGCGAAGGCGGCTCACTGGCCCGATACTGACACTGAGGCACGAAAGCGTGGGGAGCAAACAGGATTAGATACCCTGGTAGTCCACGCCGTAAACGATGAATGCCAGCCGTTGGGGAGTTTACTCTTCAGTGGCGCAGCTAACGCTTTAAGCATTCCGCCTGGGGAGTACGGTCGCAAGATTAAAACTCAAAGGAATTGACGGGGGCCCGCACAAGCGGTGGAGCATGTGGTTTAATTCGACGCAACGCGCAGAACCTTACCAGCCCTTGACATGTCCAGGACCGGTCGCAGAGATGTGACCTTCTCTTCGGAGCCTGGAGCACAGGTGCTGCATGGCTGTCGTCAGCTCGTGTCGTGAGATGTTGGGTTAAGTCCCGCAACGAGCGCAACCCCCGTCCTTAGTTGCTACCATTTAGTTGAGCACTCTAAGGAGACTGCCGGTGATAAGCCGCGAGGAAGGTGGGGATGACGTCAAGTCCTCATGGCCCTTACGGGCTGGGCTACACACGTGCTACAATGGCGGTGACAATGGGACGCTAAGGAGCAATCCTTCGCAAATCTCAAAAAGCCGTCTCAGTTCGGATTGGACTCTGCAACTCGAGTCCATGAAGTTGGAATCGCTAGTAATCGTGGATCAGCATGCCACGGTGAATACGTTCCCGGGCCTTGTACACACCGCCCGTCACACCATGGGAGTTGGTTTTACCTGAAGGCGGTGCGCTAACCCGCAAGGGAGGCAGCCGACCACGGTAGGGTCAGCGACTGGGGTGAAGTCGTAACAAGGTAGCCGTAGGGGAACCTGCGGCTGGATCACCTCCTTTCTAAGGATGGTTCTTCAAGAGCTTGCTCTTATCGAACCTCTTCAGAAACATCAGTGGCCAATGATCGTCAGGATTGTTGAGCTGCATTGGCGGGACACCGCCGTCTTCGTTTCTCTTTCTTCGCGGACGAACACGCGCCAGGGGCGGCGCTGCAGCGATACGTTTGCGCAAGCGACGTCGCGCCGGCTTGAGCTCCTCGTCGTTAGGGCTTGTAGCTCAGTTGGTTAGAGCGCGCGCTTGATAAGCGTGAGGTCGGAAGTTCAAGTCTTCCCAGGCCCACCATCTCATTGAGCGTTGCATTCGTCTTCTGGTACGGGGCCATAGCTCAGCTGGGAGAGCGCGTGCTTTGCAAGCATGAGGTCGTCGGTTCGATCCCGTCTGGCTCCACCAGATGGTTTGATTGATCACGGCATCGCTTACCGTTCATCGTCCGCGAAACATCGCTTCGCTTTCGTCGTTCTCACCAGAACGGCGTCTGCGGGATTTCTGACATCGTAAAGAGGAGATCGATCCGAGCTTGGATCGCAAAGCACATCGCAAGATGTGTGATGCGGAGCCTTGCATAATCTCCAGGTCATTTTCGGCGCCTGTTCATCGCAAGATGAGCGGGTTGTAAAATGATCTTTTTAGTGAAGCTTGACCGCCTCACTATCGGTTCGATCTTACGAAGCAAGCTGGTCTTTCTAATCATATCCAGCCGCATGCAGCATCTATCGAGGGTGCGCGCTACAGGTCTTCGGATCTGCGGCAAGTGTGCGGTAAACATTCTGCCGAGTGTGTGGATATCGATAATGAGAGCAATCAAGTGCCTTAAGGGTGTTCGGTGGATGCCTTGGCGCTGAGAGGCGATGAAGGACGTGCTACGCTGCGATAAGCCGTGGGGAGCTGCGAAGGAGCTTTGATCCACGGATTTCCGAATGGGGAAACCCACCTTCGATAGCCGGAACTCTAAGCGCATGATGACGCAAGTCATCGTGGGTTTGGATTTCCGGTTATCAAGCGAAGGTATGAGATCTCTGAATACATAGGAGGTTTCAAGCGAACCCAGGGAACTGAAACATCTAAGTACCTGGAGGAAAGGACATCAACCGAGACTCCGCTAGTAGTGGCGAGCGAACGCGGACCAGGCCAGTGATACATCAAAGACAACCGGAACCTGTCAGGAAAGCAGGGCCTTAGTGGGTGATAGCCCCGTACGGGTAATGCGATGATGTATCCTCGAGTAAGGCGGGACACGTGAAATCCTGTCTGAACATGGGGGGACCACCCTCCAAGCCTAAGTACTCCTCAGCGACCGATAGTGAACCAGTACCGTGAGGGAAAGGTGAAAAGCACCCCGACGAGGGGAGTGAAATAGACCTGAAACCGGACACCTACAAACAGATGGAGCCCAAGATACGTTCTGGGTGACATCGTACCTTTTGTATTATGGGCCAGCGACTTAATTTAACGAGCAAGCTTAAACCGATAGGTGTAGGCGTAGCGAAAGCGAGTCTTAATAGGGCGCCAAGTTCGTTGTATTAGACCCGAAACCTAGTGATCTAGCCATGAGCAGGTTGAAGGTGAGGTAACACTCACTGGAGGACCGAACGGGTGTCTGTTGAAAAAGACTCCGATGACTTGTGGTTAGGGGTGAAAGGCCAATCAAACTGGGAAATAGCTGGTTCTCCGCGAA
>NZ_LMDP01000003.1:0-67500 GCF_001425835.1 Afipia sp. Root123D2 | reverse complement strand
GCGCCACAGGATCCGCCGCAGCTCAAGCAGATCCCGCTCAACGACAAACAGGTTCAGAATCTGCTCGCGGCGCAGAAGGACATGGACGCGATCACCACGAAGCTGCCGGAAGGCACAACCGAGCCGGATGCGAAAGTTCAGGCCGAGCTTGACGCGGCGGCGAAGAAAAACGGGTTCGCCTCGTACGACGAGTACGGCGAAGTTCTCGACAATGTCAGCCTGGTGCTGTCCGGCATCGATCCGAAAACCAAGGCGTTTTCGGAGCCGCCCGTCATGGTGAAGAAGCAGATCGCCGAAGTGACTGCGGACAAGAAGATGTCCGCCGAAGCCAAGAAGGCGGCGCTCGCCGATCTCAATGTCGCGCTGAAATTCACCAGCAATGTGCAGTATCCGGACAACGTGAAGATCGTGACGAAATACTACGATCAGCTCAGCGCCGCCTTCCTCGGCGACGCGGAATAAAGCTCGGGCCCTTCGAGACGCGCGCAAAATGTGCGGTCCCCAAGATGAGGGGAATGGTCTTCAGCCTGTCGCGAACCGCTGCTCCATCGCGCGCCGCGTCGTGATCGTGTCGTTGGCCGAATCGGTCTCCACATCCGACCAGCGAACCACGGCGCCGTGGGCGATGTCGGCCTTCAGCCTGACGCCATGGGCGAGGCCGATCGGCAGCGCGCCGACCTTGAGGCTGTCCGCTGCGGGCATCAGCTTGCCCCACACCGTATAGCCGCCTTCGCCATCGAGCATTTCACCGGCGCGCAGGTCGCGCTTCGCCACAGCCGCGACATCGCCACGGAAACCGTGCGGCTGGCCGGTAGCTTCGTTGCGCAGCGCCGCCGACAACACCGAGATATTCAACTCGAGCCCGATCAGGTGATACGGCTTGTACATCGCCGCATAGCGGCCGGAGGTATCGGTCTTGAGGCCGTATTGCCGGAAGCAGTCGGCGGCGTAATCGTTCGGCGCTTCGAGTACGACATAGACGCCCCAGCGCAGGTCGCGGAACACCGGGCGGCCGTCGCGTTCCAACGACGACACCACTTCGACCACGCCTGATTTCTCAAGCACACCGCCGTTGTCGCGTGGCCGCATGATATGCGGCAGATCGTCGACGCCGCACGGCGGAAACAGCAGGCCGCCCGACGGCACGTCGAGCCCGGTCGCGTTGGCGATCGCCGCCATTTCGATGGCGGACTTGGTGCCGTCCAGAAATGAATTGAACATCTGCGGGTTCATGCCGGCGGACTGCGCCTCGGCAGCTGTCAGTCCGTAATGGCCCCAGACGCCAGCCGGTGTGACGTCATGATAGAGCGGCAGATACTTGGTGCCCTTGCCGGCGGCAACGACGCGAAAGCCGGTGGCGCGCGCCCAGTCGACCATTTCGGCGGTCAGCGCCGGTTGGTCGCCATAGGCCAGCGAGTAGACCACGCCGGCGCTGCGCGCTTCCTCGGCGAGCAGCGGACCGGCGAGAACGTCGGCTTCGACATTGACCATAACGATGTGCTTGCCCGCGGCAATTGCCTTGCGGGCATGACGGATGCCGACGGCGGGATTGCCGGTCGCCTCCACCACCACCTCGACATCATCCGAAGCAATCGCTGTCGGGCCGTCGTCGGTGAATGTCGTCGCGGCGATTCGTGCATCATCCCAGCCTACGGTGCGGCAGGCATCGCGGGCGCGGCCGGGATCGAGATCAACGATCACAGTCACTTCGAGCCCCGGCGTGTGCGGGACTTGTGACAGGAACATCGAGCCGAATTTTCCGGCGCCGATCAGCGCGACGCGCACCGGCGTGCCGGCGGCGCGGCGCTTTTCGAGGAGATGATGGAGATTCATGGAGAAATTGATCCAGTGAGTAAGGTCATCGATGACTTAGCCATCACCACATAATTAAATGTCATGGCCGGGCTTGTCCCGGCCATCCATGCCTTCCTGGCCTTGAGTCGTCGATAATTAAAAGACGTGGATGCCCGGCACAAGGCCGGGCATGACGAAGTCCTCGCGTTACTCCGCCGCCTGCCGATGGCTGCGGGCGTAACGGATCAGAGCGTCGTCGGCCACCGTCTCGATCGGCGTGAAGTCGCGATGGGCGATGAACTCCGGCCGCGTCGGCGTACGGATGTAGTTCGAGACCGAGTTGAGCGTGAGATAGACGATCTTGCGTGGATAAGGCGTGATATTGCCGGCCGAGCCGTGCACCAGATTGCCGTGGAACATCAGCATGCCGCCGGCCTTGCCGGTTGGCGCGACGATGCCGCCTTCCTTGACCAGCCGGGTCACTGTTTCTTCGTCGAGCGTCCACAGCGGATACGACGTCGTCTCGAGATCGTGCGCGGCCTTGAGGTCGCCGGCGTTCTGGCTTTTCGGCACCAGCATCAGCGGGCCGTTAATCGGCAGCACTTCGTCAAGGAAGACGGCGATGTTCATCGCCAGCGGCTGCGGCATGCCGTCGTCGCGCTTCCAGGTGCCGTAATCCTGATGCCATTGCCAGACGTCGCCGGTGAAGGCGGATTTGGCGTTGATCTTGTACTGATGCATGTAGACTTTTTCGCCGAAGACCTGCTCGACCGGCTCGATCATGCGCGGATGCGCGCCGAGCAGGCGAAACGCTTCGTTGTAAAGGTGGGCGGCGAAGGCGGTGCGCGGTGCACCGCTCTTTTCGCGCCAGACCTCGGGCCGCTGTTCGTCATAGATCGACACGGCCTCGCGCCGCAGCACGTCGACTTCCTCGGGTGTGAAAAGCTCGGGCAGGAACAGCCAGCCTTCGGTGCGAAACTGTTCAAGCTGTTCGGGAGTCAATTTCATGGTCATCCTCCTTGTTCGTCGTTTTTGTTGGTGACCGTTCCGGCGTCCGGACGGCCTTGCTCGTTACGCCGCGCGGCTGCGTGCCGTCAGGCGTTCTTCCGTCGTTCGTCCCGCCGTCAGCGCGTGCGATTGCGCCGCAGCTTCGGCAGCCTGTGTATCGCCGGACAAAATGCGCGCAGCGATAATCTCGTGTTCAGTCCAGGCGCTGGTCCGGTAGTCCAACTCGCCGAGCACCGTCGCCATCGAGCGGCGCATGTGCGGCCATTGCGGCGCGACGGTCTCCTCGATCGCGGGATTGCCTGCGAGGCGATAAATCGCGCTGTGAAAATCGACATCGAGCGCGATCAGCGCGGCGAGTGGCGTCGCGTCGTCGATCGTTCGGCCTGCGTGCAAGGCGCGTTCGAGCGCGGCGCGGCCAGATGCGTCGGCGGCAACGCGCTGCGCCGCAAGCCGGGCGGCGAGGGCGTCGATCGCGCCGCGTACTTCATAGAGCTGGCGGATCCGCAGTGGGTCCAGCGGCGTGACCTGAAAGCCTTTGCGGCCGCTTTCGGCGACCAGCCCCTGCCGATGCAGCAGGTGCAAAGCGTGGCTGACCGGCTGGCGGGAGACCCCCAGCCGCTCGGCGAGTTCGGCCTGCCGGATTCGCTGGCCGGGCGGCAGCGTATGGTCGGCGATCCCCTCGAGGATGCGGGCGTAGACCTGATCGATGAGGTTCGGGGTCGGATCGAGCGGAATCATCGGATTGCCATTTTTCGAATTCGGAATTCCAAAACGGAGAATTCCAGACCGCTAGCAGCTCGTCAAGCGGGCGGCAGCTGGATCGACAATCCGTTTCTATGATTATATTCCTGCATCTCTCTTGTGGCGTTTCTGGAGCGCCGCAGAGACAACCGGACTGACGACGATGGAGCGCGCGGAGGCGCCGCTCCATTGTCGCCGCGCTTTGGCGCGGAGCGCCGATCCGTCCCGCTCGGCTGCACCGATTGCAGCGCGGGCATGCGACGCGTGATCTGAAAAACACCCAGCGCTTGGCTGCGAAGGCCGCTAGTCTGTCTGGCGTCGACCGGGAGGTGCTCATGAACACACCGAACAGCCGTGACACAACATTCTGGCCTGCGCTGCCGTTCGACGAATGGCAGGAGACTTGCGCGACGCTGCACATGTGGACGCAGGTCGTCGGCAAGATCCGCCTCGCGCTGGCGCCGATGGTCAATCAGTGGTGGCAGGTGCCGCTCTATGTCACCTCGACCGGGCTGACGACATCGCTGATGCCGTACGCCACATGCAACTTCCAGATCGATTTCGATTTTTGCCGTCATGCGCTGGTGGTCTCGACCAGCGACCAGCGCCGTACGGAGTTTGCGCTTGTGCCGATGTCGGTCGCGGAGTTTTACGACCGGACGATGAGTGCGCTTCGCAGCCTTGGCTTGGAGGTGACGATCTGGACCATGCCGGTCGAAGTCGCCGATGCGATTCCCTTCGAGCGGGATCGCGATCACAAATCGTATGATGCCGACTATGCGCACCGCTTCTGGCGCGTGCTGGTGCATTCGGATCGCGTGCTCTATGCATTCCGCTCACGCTTTGTCGGCAAGGTCAGTCCGGTCCATTTCTTCTGGGGCAGCTTCGATCTTGCGGTGACGCGGTTCTCGGGCCGCACGGCGCCGCCGCATCCCGGCGGCATGCCCAATCTCGGCGATTGGGTCGCACGCGAAGCCTATTCGCATGAGGTCTCAAGCTGCGGTTTCTGGCCCGGCAATGGCGGTTATGGCAAGGCCGCGTTTTACGCATATGCCTATCCCGAGCCGAAGGGTTTCGCCGATGCGCCGTTGCGTCCCTCAGCCGCGCGGTTCGATCCGAATTTGCGCGAGTTCGTTCTCGACTATGATTCGCTTCAGCAATCGGCCGCGCCGGATACGATGCTGCTCGATTTCTGCCAGAGCACTTACGAGGCCGCCGCCGACAATGCCAAATGGGATCGCACGGCGCTGGAGCGCTTTGACGCGCGTTAAGCCGGAAAGCGATGATCCGCTGACGGTGCCAGCGACCTCGCTTTGATGGTCCATGTCAGCGGACCCGGCGCGGCGTCGGCGGCCGCACTCAGCGCCAAACGCAGCCGCCGAGTGTGGGCGTCCATCAGGCCTTCGATCAAACCGCGCAAGGCTTCGAGACACGCCGGATGATAATCCGGCACGCCTGCCATCAAGGTCCATTGCCGCTGAGAAACCGTGACGCCATCGCCCGTCGTGCGCAGTTCGGCATCGTCGCCCTGCGCGCGCAGAACATCGGCAAGCAACTGACCAAAGCCGAGCGGGCCGTCATCCTGCACCGGGAACGTTGCGGCGATGTCGGTATAGGACTGCATGCCGATCAGGCGGCCGGTGAGATGAAGTACATGGCCGGCATCGTGCGGGCCGAGCTGTTGGACCAGAACCGGCAGCGCCGAACGGACATACTCCATCGCATAGTTGCGATAGGCCTTCTCCAGCCGCGATTGCGGCCAAGTGTCGGAGGCGAGCTTCGGTGCCTGTGCGGGATCGAACGGCGGCGCTTCGAGATGGCGCGCGAACACCAGCCGCTCCTCCGGCAACAGGTCGCGATCGTATTCGTAATAGAAGCCTTCGAGGCCGCTCTGGCCGTCGACGGTCTGCTTTGTGCAGACGAAGCCGAGGCGCGGGTTGCCGAACGACACGCCGTTGTGGGCGTGCCAGCCGCGCAGCATCGCCTCGGACACCTCGCCGGGAATCGCGCAGATCGCGGTGCCGCGCCACGCCCAGCGCGGCGGCGGATAGCGGATCCACACCTTGCGGTCGGATTCGCGGATGTACTCGACGTTGACGCCGCCGATCCAGTTGCTGAGGTAGTGGTACTGCGCCGCCGCGACCGCATGCGGCGTTTTGGTCAGGCCGAACTTCTCGATGCCGGCGAGAAAGCGCTCGTGATGCTGGCGGCGAAAGACGCCAAACACAAACTTCGCGGCGTCGGCGGTGCTTCGCCGCGTCACCGCCGACATGATCAGGCCGGTGAAAAAGCCGTGATAGAGATCCGCGACGCTGTGCCAGGCCTTGAACTCGTCCGTGCCGGTTGTGCTCATCGCATCGGTACTCGCCAGCTCAGGCTGTTACTGGAACCACTTGGCGTAGATTTTCTTGAAGCTGCCGTTCTCCATCGCGATGTGCAGCCACTGATCGACGAATGCTTTCAGCGCGACGTCGCGCTGCAGCCAGTAGGCCTTCTCGGCGAAGTCGAATGGCTTGTCGGGATGCACGGCACAGAGAACGCCGGGATGCAGCTTCTGCTGGAAGCGGGTTTCGGATGCATCCGTCATCATCACGTCGGCGCGGCCCTTGGCGATTTCATCGAAGATGGTGACGTTGTCGGGATGGACCTCGATCTGCGCGGTTTTGATGTGAGCCCGGGCAAACCGTTCATTGGTGCCGCCGGGATTGACGATGACGCGCGTCTCCGGCCGGTCGATCCCGGCGATGGTGTCGAATTTGCTGGCATCGGTGCAGCGAGCTATCGGCGTTTTGCCCTCGCGCATCACGGGCGTACTGAAATAGCCCTTCTTCTGCCGGTCGAGGGTGATCGAGACTCCGCCCATCCCGACATCGAACTTGCCGGCAGTGAAGTCGGCCATCAGGTTCGGCAGCTGGTTACGATCTCGTCGAGACGCGAAGCAGGCGCGGGCGCCTGCTGTCCCTGTGGTTGCTGCGCATGAACCTGCGCCGTCAATGCGCAGGCCGCGATGAGGAGGGCAGTGACAGTGCGAAACATGAGATCTCCTCCGCGCTGTCCGCTCGTCGTCAGGCCGCGGGCGGTAGCGTCGCCTTCACCGAGTCACGCTGCATCATCTTGTCGTTGAACGCCACCAAGCGCGGGAATGCGTCGCGCCAGCCGCAACTCGGGAAGCGGAAGTCCGCATAGCCAAGCGCGCAGACCAAACCGATCTGGACGATGTCGAGCGGGCGCGAGAACGTGTCGGGGCGTTCCTCGAACCACTTCAGCCCATGCCATGCGCGGTCCCACTGATCGTCGACCCATTTTGGCCAGCGCAGCGCTTCGGGGCGCAGCATCTTTTCGTAGCGGCACAGCAGCATGGCATCGAGCATGCCCTGGACGATGGCGTGTTCGGTCTTGACCTGCCAACGCTTAGGACCCGATGCCGGGATCAGCTTTCCGCCGCCGGCGAGATCGTCGAGATACTCGGTGATCACGTAGGAGTCGACGATGGTGCTGCCGTCGTCGAGGATCAGCGCCGGCAGTTTGCGCAGCGGATTGACGTGCGACGAGTAATCCTCGTTCATCGTGGTTGGCGTTACGGTGGTGGGAACGAATTCGATCTTGTCGATCAGACCGAGCTCGATCGCGCTGATCCGCACTTTTCGGGCGAAGGGTGAGGTCGCGGAGAATGTCAGTTTCACGTCAGGCGTCCACGACTTGCTGGCGCTGCTCGCCGAGCCCGTCGATGCCCAGCGCTACCACGTCACCAGCCTTGAGATACTGCGGCGGTTTCATGCCCATGCCAACGCCCGGAGGCGTGCCGGTGGTGATGACGTCGCCGGGTTCCAGCGTCATCAGTTCGGAGAGGTAGGACACGATCTTCGCGACGCCGAAGATCATCGTCGAGGTCGAGCCGGTCTGACGGCGCTGACCGTTGACGTCGAGCCACATGCCGAGTTTCTGCGGATCGGGAATTTCGTCGGCGGTGACGAGCCATGGGCCGAGCGGGCCGAAGGTGTCGTGCGACTTGCCCTTGGTCCATTGTCCGAGACGCTCGATCTGGAAGAACCGTTCCGAAACGTCGTTGCAGACGGCGTAGCCGGCGACGTGTTTCAGGGCGTTAGCTTCGCTGACATACTTCGCGCGAGTGCCGATGATGATCGCAAGCTCCACTTCCCAGTCGAGCTTGGTCGAGCCGCGCGGCTTTTCGACGTTGTCATTGGGGCCGCAAAGGCTGGTGTTCGCCTTGAGGAACACGATCGGTTCTGCCGGAACGGGCAGACCCGACTCCGCAGCATGATCGGCATAGTTCAGGCCGATGGCGGCAAACTTCGAAATCCCGGTGACCGGTGAACCGAGCCGCGGCGATCCCTCGACGAGCGGGAGCGACGCCGCGTCGATCGCAGCGAGCTTGGCCAGTCCGGCCGGTGAGAGGGTCTCACCCGTGATGTCTTTGACATGCGCCGACAGGTCACGAAGACGACCTGAACGGTCAAGCATTCCCGGCTTCTCCTGGCCGACGGCACCGTAGCGAACCAGCTTCATAACAATGTCCTCCAGACATTTTCTTGAACACAAGCACTGCAATTTGCCGACCCGTTCTGGAACAGAGCGACGCGGATTTCAACCTCAAGAGCCTGTTGTGCAGCGCGCTCAGCTCTCTTTTGGGGTTATTTTGAAGGCCTTTCCGTCGCGCTTGAGATAGCCCGGGCCGAAATGGCCGCCGATTACCAATGTGGGCGTGTCCGCGAAACGGGAGAACAGCCGTTGCCGCGTATCGGCTGCCTGGGCCTGGTCGGAATCCGCGGTCGATGACCAGTCGAGATGCGCCATCTGGATCGGATGATGGGCAGTGTCGCCAACGAACAGCGCTTCCTGACCGTCGGATTTGAACAGGATGCTCATGTGATCCGGGCTGTGGCCGGGCGTCGGGATCAGGGTGATGTCGTCGGACAGCTGCGCATCGCTCGCAACGAGGTCGGCAAGACCGGCATCGACGATCGGCTGGACCGAATCCTCGAACACAAGCCGGCGCGTGGCCGAGGTATCGTCGGCCTTCCAGTGCTCGTACTCGCGCTTGCCGAACACGTAGCGGGCATTGGTAAAGGTCGGCACCCATTTGCCGTCTGACAGTTTCGTATTCCAACCGACATGATCGACATGCAGATGGGTGCAGATCACTGTGTCGATGGAGTCTGCCGGGTAGCCGGCCGCGGCCATATCCTGCAGATACGGTTTGTCGAGGTTGTTCCACGCCGGCAGCATCCGGCCCTGCTTATTGTTGCCGACGCAGGTGTCGATGATGATTTTCCGGGTCGGCGTTTCGACGATCCATGACTGGATCGCGAGCTTGAGACGGCCTTCCGGCGTGGCGAATTCCGGTGTCAGCCACGGAATTTCGCGGATTGCTTCGTCGGATGCCTGCGGCAGGATGAATTTGCTCGATCCGATCGATTCGATTTCGACGATCTTGCTGATCTTGAGTCTGCCGACAGTCCAACTCATCATTTCCGCTCCGTCTTCTTCTTGTGGCCGCCAGAATGGTTGTTTCCGGCGGTTCGAGCAATGGATCATCTGCGCGGCTCCGGCGTTATCGCTGCATCTCACGCATGACTGGAGAGCGGATATGCCGGAATTGTCGATTTCCACCGACCAGGTCGGGTTTCTCATCGTCAAGGCGCGCGAGTTCGATGCCAAGGAAGAGGTGTCCGATCCCGACGAAGGATCGAATGCGACGGATGATGGAATGATAGATGTGCTCGAGGACAATTCCGACGACCCGGTGGCGCGCGAGATCGCCGGGTTCATCGATGCCCTGACCGTCGATGAACAGATCGATCTCGTCACCCTGCTCAGGCTTGGTCGTGGCGACGGTACGGCCGAGGACTGGGACACCTTGCGCGCCGAAGTGGCAAGCAGCATGAACACGCGCATCGCGAGCTATCTGCTCGGCCAGCCAATGCTTGGCGATCTGCTCGCCGAAGGTCTCGATGAAATCGGCTTGTCGTTCGATGGCGACCGGACCACGCCGATCGCCTGAACGCGCTTACGTCAACGAACTTACATTGTCCCGGGGTAAGCGCCGCCGTCGAGCAGGAGGTTCTGACCGGTGATGAAGCCGGACTTGGCGCCGCACAGGAATGCGCAGGCGAGGCCGAATTCTGCAGGGTCACCGAAGCGGCCGGCCGGATTGGCCTTCATCCGCTGCTTCAGCACCTCGTCCGGCGAAATACCTTGCGACTTGGCGGCGGCTTCGAGCATCGGGCCACGAATGCGGTCGGTGTCAAACGGGCCCGGCAGCAATCCATTGATGGTGACGTTGTTGATAACGGTTTTGCGGGCGAGACCCGCGATGAAACCGGTGAGGCCGCTGCGCGCGCCGTTCGACAGACCGAGAATATCGATCGGTGCTTTCACCGCGGCGGAGGTGATGTTGACGATGCGTCCGAACTTGCGCGCCATCATGCCGTCGACGGTTGCCTTGATCAGTTCGATCGGCGTCAGCATGTTGGCATCGATCGCCTTGATCCAGTCGTCGCGGGTCCAGTTGCGGAAATCACCCGGCGACGGGCCACCGGCATTGTTGACGAGAATGTCCATATCCGGCGTTGCGTCGAGCGCCGCCTTGCGGCCTTCCGGTGTGGTGATATCGCCGACCACTTCGGTCACCGTGACCTTCGGGTTCGCTTTGCGGATTTCGGCGGCAGTCTTGGCCAATGCCTCGGCGCCGCGTGCAGTGATGGTGACGTTGACTCCTTCAGCGGCGAGCGCCATCGCGCAGGCGCGGCCCAAACCCTTGCTGGCTGCGCATACCAATGCGCGCCGTCCTGAAATACCGAGATCCATGCTGTATCCTCCCAGGCTGGTGTTGTTGTTGACGGTCCCTTACAGCAAGCGGCGCGTCTTATGAAGTCCGGTCCGATCGCGCATGGCTGACCTGTGGTCTGTTCCGCGTTGGATTGCCGCTCGCGGAAAGTGGCGCGCGGACAGGTGTCATAAAAACGTGAAAAAAGATCGCGCCGGGGCCTTTCCAAAGCGGGGGGCGGTTGGTACATAGCCTTCGTATCGCGGGCCTCGCCCGGATCACCTTCTCTGGAAGCCTCCGGACGGGATCATCGGCGCCCTCGGCGTTGAGCAGAACGTGTCTGGTGCACTTTAGTCAAGAATTACAAAGGTTTATCGCGGGGTGGAGCAGCCCGGTAGCTCGTCAGGCTCATAACCTGAAGGTCATAGGTTCAAATCCTATCCCCGCAACCAAACATAGCGTTTGCTCAAAAGCCGCCCTTTCGGGCGGCTTTTTTGCTGGGCATCCGGCAAAACGCGTCAGACGTGCCGGTGCATTGCCGACGTATGTTTGGTGTCGCGCATCGTCGAATAGATGATCAGCGACACGAAGATGATCGCTGACAGATAGTAATAGAACCACTGCTCGTGGCCGATGGTCTTGAACCACAGTGCCACCGCAGGTGCCGTTCCGCCGAACAGCGACACGGTGATGGCGTAGGGCAGACCGACACCCATGGCGCGCACGCTGGTCGGAAACAGCTCGGCCTTCACGATGGCGTTGATCGAGGTGTAGCCGGCGACGAAAAGCCATGCCGCGCAAATCAGCAGGAAGGCGACGAACGGCGATTTGACCGAGTGCAGCGTGGTGAGAATCGGCACTGTTCCGAGCGTACCGGCGATGCCGAAGAACATCAGCAGCGGCTTGCGTCCGATCCTGTCCGAAATGGCGCCGTATATCGGCTGCAGGAGCGATGCGAACAGCAGCGAGCCGAAGATCACCAGCGTTGTCTCGTTCTCGGTCAGCCCGACCGACAGCTTGACGAAGGTCTGCATGTACGTGGTGAAGGTGTAGAACGCCGCGGTGCCGCCGGCGGTGAGGCCAATCACCAGAAGCAGTTCGCGCGGATAGTTCAGCAGCCGCCGGATCGATCCGGTGGCTTCGCCCGACGACTTCGATGCTTCGAATGCCTCGGTCTCGTGCATGCCGCGCCGCATGACGGCGGTAAAGATCGCCAGCATCGCGCCGATCACGAACGGGATTCGCCAGCCCCATGCTCGCAGTTCATCCGCGGTCAGAAAAACGTTCTGCAGCAGAAGCAGCACGATGATCGCGGTGAGCTGGCCGCCGATCAGGGTGACGTACTGGAAGCTGGAGTAGAAGCCGCGATGCTGCGGGTCGGCAATTTCGCTTAAGTAAGTTGCGCTGGCGCCGTATTCGCCGCCAAGGCTGAGGCCCTCGATGATGCGCGCGACGGCGAGGACGATGGGCGCGGCAATGCCAATCGTCTCATAGGTTGGCGTGACTGCAATGATCAGCGAGCCGAAACACATGAATATGACGGACAGCGTCAAGGAGAGCCGTCGGCCGTATTTGTCACCGATGTATCCGAATAGCCATCCGCCGAACGGCCGCATCAGGAAGGTCGCGGCGAACAGCACGGCAGCATTGAGCTGCTGGACCACCGGATCGCTTTGCGGGAAGAATTTCGGTGCGAAGTAAAGCGCGAACGCGGTGTAGGCGTAGAAATCATACCATTCGACGAGATTGCCCATCGAGCCGATGAAAATCGACTTCAGGCGGCGCCGCACATCTGCCGTGTCGATATGACCGTCGCCGACAACCGTTTCTGTTTGCATGGAAGCTCCGAATTCCGGACGGGGAAGTGAACGTCCTTGCTCGGTAAAGGTTGCGCTCGAAAGGTAGATTGTACCCATGAGCCGTCGAGGCAGGCTACTGTGATAAGCGCATCCCTGATCGGCGCAGCCTTGAATCAAATTGTCGGTGGCATGCCGTCACCACGGCAGGCCGCACAGGTCGATCACGCCGTCGGGGCCGATAGCGCATGTCGAAGACATGGGGTGTCATCGCCTCGAAACGAACGGTCTTGCCATTCTGTTCGACATGAAGTTCGCCCTCGAACGGGTGCCAGCCGCGCGCCTGGTAGAATGCGAAATTGTGCGGTTCGCAGACCAGCAGGATAAAGTCACTGGCGTGTTCGTCCCGTAGCGTCTGCACCGCAGCGTTGAGTGCGATACTGGCATAACCATGACGGCGAAAATCCGGATGCGTGCAAACGCCGCCGATGCCTGCAATGCGTACCCTGCGGCCTTTCCATGTGCCGGTGCGGCGATAGATGCCGGCATGAGAAACGACACCCTGATCGGGCGCCTCGATCATCAACCGCAGGTCCGGATGCGCCCACTCGATCGGGCCGCCGGGCGGCCAGATCGAGGTCAGCAGTGGTCTGGCGGCGGGCCAGCCGGCGTCGCCGGTACGGATATCGATCTCGATGCTCATTGGTTACGACCCCTGCAGAAACTGCAGCTCATTATTGCAAGTCCCGAGGATGGTCACCTGTCAATTACGGTGCCAGAGTAGGAAAAATTTCGAGACCGGCAAGGCCGGGGAAACATTTCACATGCATGCGGGTCAACTGAGTTCATTCCAGCGTTGGTCGATTCTGATCGGCGCGGCGACGATGCTGAGCCTCTCGATGGGGATGCGGCAGAGCTTCGGGCTGTTTCAGCCGTCGGTCATCCACGACATCGGCATCACCACGGCCGATTTCTCGATGGCGATCGCCATTCAGAATATCGTCTGGGGTATCACGCAGCCGGTCGTCGGCGTGGTCGCCGATCGCTACGGCTCGCGCTATATCATGGTCGGCGGCGCCTTGATCTATGCGCTTGGCCTCGTCGCCATGATCTTCGCCAATTCGGCGTTGATGTTCACATTCGGCGCCGGCATCTGCGTCGGCATTGCATTGTCATGCACGGCCTCGAGCATGAGCATGACGGTGGCGGCGCGCACCGTGTCGCCGGCCCAGCGCAGTGTGACCATGGGCGCGATCTCGGCGGCAGGCTCGCTCGGTCTCGTGCTGGCATCGCCGATGGCGCAGACGCTGATTTCGCAAGCTGGCTGGCAGATCGCGCTGGTCGGTTTCCTCGGGCTGGTTGTGGTCATGCTGCCGTCCGCCTTCGGTGCCGGCTTGGCCGACAAGATCGAGATCGACAAGGCCGATGACGTCGAGCAGTCGCTCGGTGCGGTGGTGCAAACGGCGCTTGGCCATTCCGGCTATGTCGTGATGGCGATTGCTTTCTTCGTCTGCGGGCTGCAGCTTGTCTTTCTCACCACGCATCTGCCGAACTATCTGGCGATTTGCGGGCTTGACCCCTCGCTCGGTGCGACCGCGCTCGCCATCATCGGTTTTTTCAATGTGATCGGCTCCTATGCGTTCGGCTGGCTCGGCGGGCGCTATCCGAAGCAAATCCTGCTCGGCGGCATCTATATCGTCCGCTCACTGGCGATCGCGCTCTATTTCTCGTTTCCGGCGTCGGTGATGTCGACAATGGTATTCGCTGCGGTGATGGGCTCGCTGTGGCTCGGTGTCGTGCCGCTGGTCAACGGCCTTGTCGCGCAACTGTTCGGGCTGCGCTTCATGGCGACGTTGACCGGTATCGCGTTCCTGAGCCATCAGGTCGGCTCCTTCATCGGCGCGTGGGGGAGCGGCGTGATCTACGAGCACATGGGCAACTACGACATGGCGTGGAAAAGCGCGGTGGTAATCGGGATCGTGGCCGGCTCTTTCCAGATGCTGATGAACGTCCGTCCGCCGAAATCCAAAGAAGAACCGGCCGGCGCACTGGCCAGCGCCGCATAACATTGCGGCGCCGCCCTGCGGCCTCATATTGACTGTCTCTGGCGCGCGAAACCTTCTATAAGGAGGCGCGTTGAGTACCTGTCTCCCATAATTGCGGATGTTATCCCATGACCTTCACTCTCCCGAATTTGCCTTTCGCTTACGATGCGCTCCAGCCCCACATGTCGAAGGAGACGCTCGAATACCATCACGACAAGCATCACCAGGCCTACGTGACCAACGGCAACAACCTGCTGAAGGGCACCGAATTCGAAGGCAAGTCGCTTGAAGAGATCGTGAAAGGCTCGTTCGGCAAGAATGCGCCGCTCTTCAACAATGCCGGCCAGCATTACAATCATCTGCATTTCTGGAATTGGATGAAGCCCAATGGCGGCGGCGACAAGCTGCCTGGCAAACTCGCCAAGAAGATCGATGAGGATCTCGGTGGTTTCGAGAAGTTCAAGACCGATTTCGCCGCCGCCGGCGCCGGCCAATTCGGCTCGGGCTGGGCGTGGCTGTCGGTGAAGAACGGCAAGCTCGAAGTGTCCAAGACGCCCAACGGCGAGAATCCGCTGGTTCACGGCGCCACCCCGATTCTCGGCGTCGACGTCTGGGAACACTCGTACTACATCGATTATCGCAATCGTCGTCCCGATTATCTCAAGGCGTTCGTCGATCATCTGGTGAACTGGGAATATGTCGAGGACCTGTTCTCGAAAGCTTCTTGACGTCATCTGACGCGATATCATTCAGCGGGGCCCCAGAGATGCGGCCCCGCTTTTATGAGGCTCGGAAATAGCCGGGCAGGGGCTGGTGCAATGTCTTATTTGCTTGTCTTTGTCGGTGGCGGTCTCGGTGCGTCGCTCCGCCATGCCGTCAACATGCTCTGCGCCCGCCTGTTCGGAACGCATTTTCCCTTCGGCACCTTCCTCATCAATATCTCCGGCTCGCTGGTGATGGGGCTGATCGCCGGCTACCTGGCATTCAAGGGGCAGGCGGCGCAGCCGTGGCGGTTGTTCGTCATGACCGGCATTCTCGGCGGCTACACCACCTTTTCGGCGTTCTCGCTGGACGCCGCTTTGCTCTACGAGCGGGGCGAGATCGGACTGGCGGTCGCCTACGTGCTCGGCTCAGTCGCTCTGGCGCTTGCCGGTCTGGCGGCGGGGCTGGCGCTGATGCGCCATCTGGCCTGAATTTCAGCGATTTTCGGTGAGCGAAGCCATTGCCGTTTACCGGCCAAATGATATGTTATATTATAACATTTATGGTTTTTACCGCAGGCCGCCCGTGGGGCTGGTCAGAGTGTTCCATGGCCCATTCGCACGCCTCTCACGCCCACCCGCACGCCCATGACCATGGACACGGCCATCCGCACAACCATGATCCGGCGGCCCCTCATCCCGCTCAGGCGGCTCAGTGGTCGATCCTGCGGATGACGCTGGCAGCGCGCTTGACCGGCGCGATGGCGCTCAGCGCCGGTCTCTGGGCCATTGTCTGGCTGGCGATGAAATGACCATGATGGCCCAGCTGCAATTCCGGAACGTCACGCTGGGATACGACCGGCATCCTGCTGTGCATCATCTCAGCGGTGAGATCGCGCCCGGTACCCTTCTCGCGGTGGTCGGCCCGAACGGCGCCGGCAAGTCGACGCTGTTTCGCGGCATCGTCGGGATCCTCAGGCCGCTGGCAGGGACCATCGGTCTCGGCGGCCTCCATGCCCGCGACATCGCCTATCTGCCGCAGACCGCGGATATCGACCGCAGCTTCCCGATTTCGGTGTTCGATTTCGTCGGCACCGGCCTGTGGCGCCGCAACGGCCTGTTCGGCGGCATCGGCCGGCACGAGCGTGACCGGATCGCAGAGGCGCTCGCGGCTGTCGGCCTGAACGGGTTCGAGAGCCGCGCGATCGGCACGCTGTCCGGCGGCCAGATGCAGCGGATGCTGTTCGCCCGCGTACTTCTGCAGGATGCGCGCGTGATCGTGCTCGACGAGCCGTTCAACGCCATCGACGCCAAGACCTCCGCCGACCTGATCGATCTGGTCCGGCGCTGGCACACCGAGCAGCGCACCGTGGTGGCGGCGCTGCACGACATGGATCTGGTACGTACCGAATTTCCCGAAACGCTGCTGCTCGCGCGCTCGCCGGTGGCGTGGGGGGCGACCGCCGACGTGCTGACGGCGGACAATCTGCGCACCGCGCGGCGGATGTGCGAAGCCTTCGACGACGCGGCCGAGCCGTGCGTCGAGGAAGCGCCGCCACAGGCGGCCTGATCATCATGTATGACGCGCTGATCGCTCCGTTCCTTGAATTCGAGTTCATGCGCCGTGCGCTGGCCGGCGTGATCGCGCTGGCGCTCGGCGGCGCGCCGATCGGCGTCTTTCTGATGTTGCGCCGGATGAGCCTCGTCGGCGACGCCATGGCCCACGCGATTCTGCCGGGGGCGGCGATCGGCTTTCTGCTCTCCGGTCTCAATCTGTTCGCGATGACGTTCGGCGGCCTGGTTGCCGGATTCACAGTGGCCATTCTTGCCGGCGCCATTGCCCGCGTTACCGAATTGAAGGAGGACGCGTCGCTGGCGACATTCTATCTGGTGTCGCTGGCACTCGGCGTGACGATCGTTTCGATCCGCGGCACCAATATCGACCTGCTGCATGTGCTGTTCGGCAACATTCTCGCGATGGACGACCAGACGCTACTGGTCATCGCGTTCAATGCGACGATCACGCTGATATTGCTTGCGATCATCTATCGTCCGCTAGTGATCGAGTGCGTCGATCCGGTGTTTCTGCGCACGGTGAGCCGTGCCGGCGCGCCCGCGCATTTGACGTTTCTGGCGCTGGTGGTGATCAATCTCGTCAACGGCTTTCACGCGCTCGGCACGCTGCTGGCGGTGGGACTGATGATCCTGCCCGCAGGCATCGCGAGGTTCTGGTCGCGCGACATCACCGGGATGATCTTGATTGCCGTCGCCGCCGCGATGCTGTCCGGTTACGCCGGGCTGGTGCTGTCGTTCCACACCAAGGTCCCGTCCGGCCCGGCGATCATTCTGGTCGCGGCGGGGCTTTATATCGTTTCGCTGCTGTTCGGCAGCGTCAGCGGGCTGGTGCGCCAGCTATTCCCCGGCCGGCATCTCGAAGCATGATCAGGCAAACGATACACCGCTGGCTTGCGATGGCGATCCTGACTTTGGCCGCGATGGCATCTCCGGCCGTTGCGGAGGAGAAGCTGAACGTCGTCGCGACATTTTCAATCCTTGGCGATTTCGCCCGTAACGTCGGCGGCGACCGGGTTGCGGTGACTACGCTGGTTGGCCCCAATGGAGACACTCACGTCTACACACCGTCGCCGGCCGCTGCCCGGACAATAGCCAACGCGCGACTGGTGATCGTCAACGGCCTCGGCCTTGAAGGCTGGCTGCCGCGTCTGGTCGGCTCGTCCAGCCGTCAGGCGACGACGGTGGTTGCGACCAGAAACATCAAACCGCGCGATGTCACCTCGGGCGATAGCCATGGCCACGATCATCCCGATGAGGCCGATCCGCATGCGTGGCAATCTGTCGTCAATGCCAAGGTCTACGTCACCAACATCCGGGATGCCTTGATCGCGGTCGATCCGGCCGGCGCGGAAATCTACAGGGCCAACGCGGCGGCCTATCTGGCGAAACTCGATGATCTCGACCGCGAGGTGCGCGAGGCTATGGCGAAAATTCCGCAGGACCGCCGCAGCGTGATTTCGAGTCACAATGCTTTTGGCTATTTCGCCGCGGCCTACGGCATTTCGTTCATCTCCCCACAGGGCGTTTCAACTGACTCCGAGCCAAGCGCGCGGGACATCGCGGCCATCATCACCCAGATCAAAAAGCGGAAAATTCCGGCAATTTTTCTGGAAAATATCAGCGATCCACGGCTGATGCGCCGGATTGCCGCCGAGACCGGGGCCAAGGTGGGCGAAACGCTCTATTCGGACAGTTTGACCGAGGAAAACGGCCCCGCACCCACTTACATTGACATGGTCCGGCACAATATAAAGGCCCTGACCAGCGCGCTGTCGAGCTAGGGCAGGGGCCACCCTGTCGCCGGGCGCGCATTGATGTGCCTGGAGTTTTCATGTCTGACGTCGCCGCCAACAAAATCCCCGTGACCGTTCTGACCGGCTATCTCGGTGCCGGAAAGACCACGCTGCTCAATCGCATCCTGTCGGAAAACCACGGCAAGAAATACGCCGTGATCGTCAATGAATTCGGCGAGATCGGCATCGACAACGACCTCATCATCGGCGCCGATGAAGAGGTCTTCGAAATGAACAATGGCTGCGTCTGCTGCACCGTGCGCGGCGACCTCGTGCGTATCCTCGACGGGCTGATGAAGCGCAAGGGCAAGTTCGACGCCATCATCCTCGAAACAACCGGGCTGGCCGATCCCGCCCCTGTGGCACAGACGTTTTTCGTCGATGAGGACGTGCGGGAGAAGACCGCGCTCGATGCGGTGGTGACGGTGGCCGACGCGAAGTGGCTGTCGAGCCGCCTCAAGGACGCGCCGGAAGCCAAGAACCAGATCGCGTTCGCCGACGTTATCGTGCTCAACAAGACCGATCTGGTCAGCAAGCCGGAACTGGCTGAGGTCGAGGCGCGAATTCGCGCGATCAATCCTTATGCGACGCTGCACCGCACCGAACGCTGCCAGGTGCAACTGTCCGACGTGCTCGGGCGCGGTGCATTCGATCTCGATCGTATTCTGGAAATTGAACCAGGCTTCCTCGAAGACGATAGCCACGATCATGACCACGGCCACGATCATCACCATGACGGCCATGACCACCATCATCACGATCACGCCCATCACGGGATGAAGCACTATCACGACGAGGACATGCAGTCGCTGTCGCTGCATTCCGACAAGCCGCTTGACCCAACCAAATTCATGCCGTGGCTGCAGCAGCTGGTCGCCGAGGATGGCATGAACATTTTGCGGTCGAAGGGGATTTTGGCGTTCCAGGGCGACGACGACCGCTATGTGTTTCAGGGCGTCCACATGATGCTGGAGGGCGACCATCAGCGCAAATGGAAGGATGATGAAGCGCGTGTGAGCCGTCTGGTTTTCATCGGACGCGAACTGCCTGAGCAGAAAATCCGCGACGGCTTTGCGAAGTGTATCGTCGCGTGATGACAAATTTCGATCCCCCCGATCATTCGTCTTCGATCGTTTCAGTGACCGATCGCGTCACGCCGGTCACGCTCGCCGGTCCAGCAACGGCCATTCATTTTCTTGGCGACGTCGCTGCATTTGTCGGGGCCGAGGAAACAGTATCCCTTGTAACGGGCGTGGCCGAGATTTCACCGGTGTCCGTTCAGGGCGCTGGAATCCTGTGTTCAGCCTCGGATGGCAAGCGCATCGTGACCGGCGGAGATGACGGCAAGCTGGTGGCTATTAACGGCAAGGGCGAAACCGAAGTCATTGCGACCGATGCGAAGCGGCGCTGGATCGACAATGTCGCGGTTCATCCCGATGGCGCGGTCGCTTGGTCGGTGGGCAAGACGGCTTTCGTGCGTGCGCCCAAGGGCGAGGAGAAATCGCTCGAGGTGTCGTCGACCGTTGGCGGACTTGCCTTCTCACCGAAGGGATTGCGTCTCGCGGTGGCGCACTACAACGGCGTGACGCTGTGGTTTCCCAACATGGCGGCAACGCCTGAATTTCTGGAGTGGAAAGGTTCGCATCTCGCTGTCACCTTCAGCGAGGACAATCGTTTCCTCGTCACCGCGATGCACGAATCCGCTCTGCACGGCTGGCGCTTGGCGGATTCGCGGCACATGCGGATGACGGGCTATCCGGCGCGGGTCCGCTCGATATCATGGAGCGTCGGCGGCAAGTTCCTCGCGACCTCCGGTTCGGACAGCGTGATCCTGTGGCCGTTCGGCAGCAAGGACGGCCCGATGGGCAAGGAGCCGGCGATGCTGGCGCCGTTACAGGCAAAGGCGACCGTGGTGGCCTGCCATCCGAAGCAGGATATTTTCGCCGCGGGCTACAGCGACGGCACCATTCTCATGGTGCGGATCGAGGACGGCGCGGAAATTCTCGTACGCAGGAATGGCGGCGAACCGGTCGCTGCATTGGCATGGAATGCAAAGGGAACGATTCTCGCTTTCGCTACCGAAGACGGCGATGCAGGGTTGATGCCGCTGTAGGTTTCCTGTGCGATCAGGTTCCGCTCGCGATGTTCACCATCGGTTGAGTATCGTCGTCGCCGGGCGAGCCAGAAACCGGAACCTTGCGGTGTGTGATCGGTTGTCCATCCAATAAGGAATGGTGACCGATATGACGCCGAATGAGAGAAAACGCGCGCTGCGGCTGGATCTGGTTCTCGCCGGCATCATGGTCGCGGTGGGTCTGACGATGGCGGGCGTATCGCTGGCGCAGCTTCAGTCGCGCGACTCTCGCATGGCGCAAACCACGTCGCCGCCTGCCGCGACAACGCCTTCAGTGCCCGCTGGCAATGATAATGGGCCAGCCGAATCAAAGCCCGGCGGGACGCGCCCGACCACACCGCCGCCGGAGCCTGCGCGGCCGGATGCCGAGGCTCAGAAGAAGGGCGCGAGCCCGGCCTTGCCGGCTGCACCCGCCGAGAAGATGGGCGAGCCGGTCCAGAAATAATCCGCAAGAAATGATCCGAACGACGCCTCGCATGCGATGTCATCACCGGGCATAGCCGTTCGAAGACGGCGTCGCCTCCGCTCCCTATGTCCCGGTGATCCCCATTTGTGGCCACGGTGCACCCTGAATCGAGATGGCCGGGACCAAGCCCGGCCATAACGATCATTGGGTGCTGCGGATGTCGTTATCGCACCAGAACGTTCCGGAACTGCCACGGGTCGCTGGTGTCGATGTCTTCCGGGAAAAGGCCAGGACGATCGGTCAGCGGCGTCCAGTCGGTGTAATATCCCTTCACTGGACCGAGGTAGGGGCCCTGGATTTCCAGCAGGCGATCGAAATCCATCTCGTCGGCTTCGACGATGCCTTCGTTCGGATTCTCCAGCGCCCACACCATGCCTGCGAGCACGGTGGAGGTTACCTGCAACGCAGTGGCGTTCTGATAGGGCGCGAGTTTCCGTGTCTCCTCGATGGAGAGCTGCGAGCCATACCAGTAGGCATTTTTGTCGTGGCCGTAGAGCAGCACGCCGAGTTCGTCGATGCCGTCGATGATCTCGTTCTCCTCGAGAATGTGATGCTTCTCCTGCATCTTGGCGGCGCGGCCGAACATTTCGTGCAGCGAGAGAACCGCGTCATCCGCAGGGTGATAGGCATAGTGGCAAGTCGGCCGATAGATGACCGTGCCGGCCGCGTCGCGCACCGTGAAAAAATCGGAGATCGAGATTGACTCGTTGTGGGTGACGAGGAAGCCGTATTGCGGGCCGCGGGTCGGGCACCAGGTGCGCACGCGCGTATCGGCACCGGGCTGCATCAGATAGATCGCCGCGCCGCACCCGGCTTCATGGGTGTGTGCGTTTTCGGGAATCCATTTTTCGTGGGTGCCCCAGCCGAGTTCGGATGGCTGCACGCCTTCCGACATGAAACCTTCCACCGACCACGTGTTGACGAACACGTCAGGCTCTTTCGGATTCTTCGAGCGCTGGGTGTCGCGTTCGGCAATGTGGATGCCCTTGATGCCGGTCTGGCGCATCAGGTCCGCCCATTCGGCCTTGCTCTTCGGCTTCGGAGCATTGAGCTTGAGGTCGGCGGCGACATTCAGCAGAGCCTGCTTGACGAAGAACGAGACCAAGCCAGGATTGGCGCCACAGCAGGAAACGGCCGTCGTCGAGCCCGCCGGACGGGCCTTCTTGGCGGCCAGCGTGTTCTCGCGCAGGGCGTAATTCGAGCGCGCTTCCGGGCCCTTCGACGCATCGAAATAGAATCCGAGCCAAGGCTCATTGACCGTGTCGATATAGAGCGCGCCGAGTTCGTTGCAGAGCTCCATGATATCGGTGGAGCCGGTATCGACCGAAAGATTGACGCAGAAACCCTGGCCATCGCCTTCGGTGAGCAGCGGGGTCAGCAGTTCGCGATAATTGTCCTTGGTCACGGCCTGCTGGATGAAGCGAACATTGTGCTTCTCGCAATGTGCCTTGCGGCCTTCGTCTTTGGGATCGATCACTGTGACGCGCGACTTGTCGTAATCGAGATGCCGCTCGATCAGCGGCAGCGTGCCTTTGCCGATCGAGCCGAAGCCGATCATGACAATAGGGCCTGTGATGCGTGCATGAATGGGCGATGTTGGCATCTAAATCTCTCCGACTGATGAGGGCTTGATGGGGAAGCTCCAGCGGGAGCAGTGTTCTTGGCTTTGAAAACGACAAATAGCCGATGAAATCAAGGCTTATAACGCCGGCGACGGCGTCGCGGCGTCATGGTCCCGTCACACCGCGTGATCGGCCTTGAGCGCGCAGCGCGCTGTGGCCGAGATTTCGATCTGGATTGTGGTGTGGCCGATCCCGAAGCGCTGGTGAAGACCGTCGCATGCGGCTTTCAGGAAATCGTCGCCGGGATGTCCGGCTGGCGTCACCAGATGTGCGGTGAGAGCCACCTCGGTGGTCCCCATCGGCCAGATATGTAGATCGTGCATCGAGGCGACGCCGGGCAGTTCCGACAGATAGGCGCGCACCGCGTGAGGATCGATGCCGGCAGGGACCGCCGCCAGCGACATCGCCATGCTTTCGCGGAGCAGGCCCCACGTTCCCCATACGATCACCGCGACGATCAGAAGGCTGGTGAGCGGATCGACCCATAACCAGCCGGTTTGCATGATGATGAGTCCCGCAATGACGACGCCGGCGGACACGGCCGCATCCGCAGCCATGTGCAGATACGCGCCGCGAATATTGAGATCGCCCTTGCGGCCGGAGGCGAACAGCCATGCCGTAAAGCCGTTGATCGCGATACCCGCCGTCGCCACCGCAGTGATCGTCATGCTGGCGACGGGTTCGGGATCGATAAGGCGTTGCACCGCTTCGAGCAGGATGGCGCCCGCGGCGACCAGTAACAGCACCCCGTTCGTCAGTGCGGCAAGTGTCGAGGTGTTGCGCAAGCCGTAGGTCAGGCGCGGCGTCGGCGGTCGTGTCGCGAGGTGAGCGGCGATCCATGCCACCACGAGGCCAAGCACATCCGAGAGATTGTGCCCTGCGTCGGCCAGCAAGGCAGTCGAGTTCGACAGGAATCCGTAAGTCGCTTCGACGATCACGAATGCCGTATTCAATCCGATGCCGATGGCGAAGGCGCGGCCGAAATCGGCGGGCGCATGGCTGTGCCCGGCATGACCGTGTTCGTGGCGGTCTTGATGCGAATGATGGCCGTGATGGCTGTGGCTCATTCGCCGATCCTACCATGCACCGGGAGGGCCAGCGACCACGACCAACATCTGTTTCGTGCGGATGAATTTTATAACGTCTCACGAAGAAGCATAGCGCCGCAGCGCTATGCCTGGTTGAAAACCTTGGTCACGGTCAACGAACGCCAGCCGCCGGCCGGCGTCTGAAATTCGATCGTCTGTCCTGCGGACAGGCCGATGAGCGCCGCGCCGATCGGCGTCAGGACCGAGATCTTGTTGGCGTTGACGTCGGCGGCTTCGGGATACACCAGCGTGACGGTGCGGGCCTGTCCGCTGATGTCGTCGTGAAACGTCACCTCCGATTGCATCGCCACGATATTGCGCATCGAGCGATCGGCCGGACAGATCTCGGCGCGATCGAGTTCGCGCGCGAGAAATTCCGCGGTCGCCGGATACTTCTCGGCCGCGGCTTCGGCGAGGTGACGTAAGCGCTTGGCATCATTCGTGCTGATGGCAATCGTGGGCAGCCGCGTTTGCAGATCGTCGTACATGGTGTTCACCTGAGTTGGTCGCGAGATCGGTGCGACTCGCGCAAGGAAATTGCGGCATACGGCGAAAGGATCGCCGGATATGCCGTTGGACCGAATGTTGGATGTGGAGAATGCAGTCGAACGGAAAAACTTATCCCGGACGGCACGGATGCGCGTCCGCCCGGGTCACCTTCCTGCGATAAGGTGACCGGCGCGAAGCAACAGACGATTATTGCATACGTTCGACATGATGATCTTAACGTAAGGTGGCCCGCGCGGAAGTCAACGCGCGGGCTGCGACATCTTGGCGCGCAAGCGCTTTTTTGCCGGTCACATCAGATGGTTGGGCAGCCAGGTCGCCAGTCCGGGGAACGCGCTGATGAGGATGATCGCCAGGATCATCAGCAGCATGAAAGGAAGAGCGCCCTTCAGGATCGTCGGCAGGCGGACATCGGGAACGATTCCGTTGATGACGAACAGGTTGAGGCCCACCGGCGGCGTGATCAGCCCCAGTTCCATGTTGATGGTGAGGATGACCCCGAACCACACGGGATCAAACCCGGCATTGTGAATGATCGGTGCCAGAATCGGCGTTGCCATCAAGATGATCGCGGCAGGGGGCAGAAAGCAGCCGGCAACCAGCAGCAGGATATTGATGTAGAACATCAGCACCCAGCGATTGATGTCCATACCTGCGATCCACTCCGCGACGGACTGCGTCACGTAGAGGCTCGACATCATGTAGCCGAACAGGATCGAAGATCCGATAATGAACAGGAGCATGCCTGATTCACGCATGCCGTCACGCAGGATCTGCCAGACCTCTGTGGGCCGCCACATCCGGTAGATAATCATGACCATCACAACACAGAGGACAGCACCGACGCCGGCGGCTTCCGACGGTGTGGCGATGCCGCCATAGAGCGAATAGACCACGCCGACAATCACCGCGATTAACGGCAACAGTTTCGGCATCAACTCCAGCTTTTCCTTCAGTGAGTAGATCCGGTCACGATCGACAAGCTGGGTGCCGCGTTTCCAGCTCAGGAAGATCGCCCATGCGATAAACAGCGTGGTGAGCAGAATTCCGGGAATGATTCCTGCAATGAAAAGCTTTCCGATCGAGGTTTCGGACGCGATTCCGTAGAGAATCATGGTGAGGCTGGGCGGGATCAGAATTCCGAGCGTGCCGCCGGCCGCAATTGAGCCGGTGGCGAGGTCGGCGTCGTAGCCGCGCCGCCGCATTTCCGGAATTCCCATCTTGCCGATGGCGGCGCAGGTTGCGGGCGACGAGCCGGTCAGTGCGGCGAAAATCGCACAAGCGCCGAGATTCGACGCCACCAGCGATCCCGGAATTTTGTGCGTCCAGCGCGATAGCGCTTCATAAAGGTCGCTTCCCGCGCGCGACGATGCGATCGCCGCCCCCATGATGATGAACATGGGGATCGAAACGAGAGTGAAGTCGTTGAGGCCCGCAAACAGCGTTTCGGTTAGAAAGTTGATGCTGCGGAAGCCGTCGAAAATAATCATGAAGGCGAGGGCGACCGCGCCGAGTCCGAACGCGATCGGAATACCCGTCGCGAGGATGCCGAAGGTCACCGCGCAGATGATAAGGCCGATGACAAGAGGACTCATAGCCGATCCTCTGGTTTAAGGCCGAAGGGCATGTCGCGTCCGGTCGCGAGCGCCAGAATATCGACGATGTACTGGAGACAAAGCAGTCCCATGCCGATCGGGACCGGCAAATAGGCGATCCAGAGCCGCGCCCGCCAAAGCGTGCTGGTGTGCTTGTCGGTGATCCACGCCTCGTACCACCAGTCGATGCTGTTGACGAACAGCACGAGGCAGAATGCGAGCGCGATGAAGGACGCGACGAAAGCGAACACCACCCGCCAGCGTTGAGGGAGCATCAGCGGCAGCAAGTCGACGTTGACGTGACCGCGGGTCATCAAGATGTACGGAGCGCCGATGAATGTCGCGGCAATTAGTGCGAATGTGACGAATTCGGTCTGCCAGATCGACGATTCGTTCAGGACGGACCTGACGAAAATCATCTGGCAGACCACGAGCGCGGATATCAGAATCAGCGCAGTCGCAATGACTCCGCTGATCTGAGATAGCCGCCGAACGCCGGCAACAAAGAGGTTCACTGAAAAGCGCTCACTTCACGGCGAGCGCTTTGTCGATCAGTGCTTTACCGCCGGGCACCTTCTCACTGAATGTCTTGTATGACGTCTTCTCTGCGATCTTGCGCCATTCGTCGGCCTGCGCCGAGGTCATGGTCACGATCTCGACGTTGGCCTTTTTGAAGGAGGCGACCATCTTCTCGTCGAGCTTCTTCGATTCTCCGGCGAAATAGTCTTCCGCCTTCTTCGCCGCGGCCATGATTGCCTTCTTCTGTGCATCGTTCAGCTTGTCGAACGACGCCTTCGACATCAGGAGCGGCTCGTACATGAACCACAGGGCGTTATCGCCCGGCGCCGTCACGCACTTGAGTTGTTCGTAAAGGCGGAACGAGTTGAAGCTTCCCGTCGACGTGTCGGTGCCATTGGCGACGCCGGTTTGCAGGGCATTGTAGACTTCGTTGGACGGAATCGAGACGATCGAAGCTCCCGCGCCGGCCCACATTTCGGAGAAGGTCGCGCCTGCCGAGCGCACCTTGAGACCCTTGGCGTCGTCAGGCGCGACGATGCACTTGTCCTTGCCGCCGAAGGCGCCGGCGAGCCAGGCATCCGCCAGTACGATCACGCCGGCCTTGTTGATGATGGCCTTGATGTCGGCCATGAACGGCGATGTGTTGATGCGCCGGGCGTGGTCATGATTTTTGACCAGTCCCGGCATCAGCGTTGCGCCGAACTGGGGTTCCGATCCGGACGCATAATCGAGTGGGAATGATGAAATATCGATCTGGCCGCGCTGCATGGCGCGCCACTGCTCTTGAGCTTTCACGAGGCTGGCACCCGGGAAAACCTTGATCTCGATGCCGACATTGGCGGCATTCACCTCGCGCGCGAGGATCTGAACCATTTCATCTCGCGCGTCGCCTTTCCCGCCGGGAAACTGGTGCGAAGCCTTGAGCACAATCTGCGACGAAGCGGCAGTAGACGTAGCGACAAGCGCCAATGCGGCGACCAGCGCCGGAACAACTTTGATCATGTTTACTCCCTCACGTTATGTCGTGTCTTGACGCCGGACGGTCCTGAACCGTCCGACACCAGCCGACTTGCCCTGATTATGGAGGGGTCGCGCGCGGCTCACAAGGTCTGGTATCTCAGCCCATCGTCGCAGTTGAGGGCAAGGCCGCGCTATGCAACCGTCGGCGTCAGGCCGAGCGGCGTTTCGCGGTGATTTCGATCTCGATTTTCATTTCCGGCTTGTAGAGGCCGGCGACGGCAAGAGATCTCGATTTTCATTTCCGGCTTGTAGAGGCCGGCGACGGCAAGAATCGTCGCAGCCGGGCGAATGTCGCCGAGATTCTCGCCGCAGACCGCGAACACGGCGTCCGCATCCTTGGCATCGGTAATATAGTAGGTGGCGCGGACGATGTCGGCCATCGCAAAACCCGCTTCCTTCAGCGCGCTTTCAATCGTCTTGAAACAATTGCGGGTTTGCGCGGTAACGTCGGCCGGCAGGATCATGGTGCTGTAGTCGTAGCCGGTGGTGCCGGCGACGAAGCAAAATTCGCCATCGACCACGGCGCGGCTGTAGCCGGCGATCTTCTCGAAAGGCGATCCGGATGAAATCAGGCGGCGGGACATGGTCAGTTCCTTGAGGAGCGGCCTTGCGTGGCTGTGCAAACACGCAAGACCGCATTGGTGCGTGATCCGCCGGCGTATCGATGTCCGGCACGTGCCCGGTCTCATAACCGAGGGCGTGGCCGGACGCAAAAGCTGAAATCAGGCGGCGCGAGTGGCAGCCGTGCGCGCTGGCGGGGCAACACGCGGACGCGGCCGCCGCGCCTTCGAGCCGGTCGGCACGATCATGCCCCAGGCGTCGTTGAGCGCGCCGTCCCGCAGCTCGAGCGCCAGCAGGCGGTCGCGTTCGAAGGGGCCGGGCAGCGACAGTTCGCCGGTTTTGGCGGCGGTGAAGCCGAAGCGGCTGTAATAGGCGGCATCGCCGCGCAGGATCACTGCGCCGTGGCCGCGCGCCTTTGCGGCGGCGAGCGCGTGGCTCATCAGCACCGCGCCAACGCCGAGCTTGCGGCACGACGCATCGACCGCGAGCGGGCCGAGCACCAGCGCCGGAACGCCACCGGCGCTGACGTGCCATAGCCGCACGGTCCCGATCAGCCGGCCATTGCGGATCGCCGAGAAGGCGAGGCCTTCGGCGGGCGCGCGTCCGTCGCGCAGGCGCTGGCAGGTGCGCGCGTGACGGCCTTCGCCGAAGCTCGCATCGAGCAACGCTTCGCGCGCGGCGACGTCCGAAGCACGCTCCGCGCGGATCGCGAACGGAGCGGTGTCGGAGGCGAGGGCGGCAGCGGTGGTCCAAACAGCGGACGTTCTGAGAGCAGTCATGGCACGTCAGTCCCCACTCCGGACGGCGACCCGGCCGTCGAGTGTTGTCAGCAAATTCGCTTGTGACGGGATGGGAGCCGGCGCACCGGCTCCCGGTTATTCGCTTGTGAGGGCGACCCTCGGGGCAAGCCGAGGGAAAGCCTCAGATGTGGTAGGTCCTCAGCGGCGGGATGCCGTTGAAAGCCACCGCCGAGTAGGTCGACGTGTAGGCGCCGGTGCCTTCGATCAGCAGCTTGTCGCCGATCTCCAGCGTCACCGGCAGCGGATACGGCGCCTTTTCGTACAGCACGTCGGCCGAGTCGCAGGTCGGACCGGCGAGAATGCACGGCGTCATCTCCGCGCCGTCGTGCGGCGTACGGATCGCATAGCGGATCGATTCGTCCATCGTTTCGGCGAGGCCGCCGAACTTGCCGATGTCGAGATAGACCCAGCGGTTCTCATCGTCATCGCTCTTCTTCGAGATCAGAACGACTTCGGTTTCGATGATGCCCGCATTGCCGACCATGCCGCGGCCCGGCTCGATGATCGTTTCCGGGATCTGGTTGCCGAAGTGCTTGCGCAGCGCGCGGAAGATCGATCGGCCGTACTGCACGACCGGAGGAACGTCCTTGAGGTAGCGCGTCGGGAAACCGCCGCCCATGTTGACCATGGACAGGTTGATCCCGCGCTCGGCGCAGTCACGGAACACGGTCGAAGCCATCGCCAGGGCGCGGTCCCACGCCTTCACCTTGCGCTGCTGCGAGCCGACGTGGAACGAGATGCCGACCGGCTCCAGGCCACGGCGCTTGGCAAGATCGAGCACGTCGACCGCCATTTCCGGGTCACAGCCGAACTTGCGCGACAGCGGCCACTCGGCGCCGGCGCAATCGTAGAGGATGCGGCAGAACACCTTCGCGCCGGGGGCGGCGCGGGCGATCTTCTCGACCTCTGCGGCGCAGTCCACCGCGAACAGGCGGATGCCGAGCGAAAAGGCGCGCGCGATGTCACGCTCCTTCTTGATCGTGTTGCCATAGGAGATGCGGTCCGGCGTCGCACCGGCAGCCAGCGCCATCTCGATTTCCGCGACGGTCGCGGTATCGAAGCACGAGCCGAGCGAAGCCAGCAGCGACAGCACTTCCGGCGCCGGGTTGGCCTTCACCGCGTAGAATACGCGGCTATCCGGCAACGCCTTCGCGAAGGTCTGGTAGTTGTCGCGCACGACCTCGAGGTCGACGACGAGGCACGGCTCGGTGTCGAGGCCCTCGCTGCGGCGGTTGCGCAGGAATTCCTGGATACGTTCGGTCATAGCACTGCTCCCCAACAGCCCTGCAACGGGCTGTCAAAAATTGTTCTCGGACGTGAGCGCTGCGGCCAGTCGCACGATGGAGACGCGACGAAGCCTCGAACTCAGTACGAACTGTGCTGCCGTGGATTGGTTGGGAATTTCCCGCCCGCACACCTGGCAATGAAGGACAAGCCTTTTCAGTAGCCCGCGCCGGCGTTGGAATGCCGGTAGAGACCAAAAAAGCCCGCTCCGTCGTTGCTTTAAGTCGCGTCCCCCGTTGAGAGCGGGGTGCGCCGGTTCGCCTCCGGCTGTCAGTCACGGTTGCAAGTCCAAGAGACCCTTCAAGCGGCGCATCCCTTGAGAGAGATGCTGGGTCCCTTTTCCTTGGCGGCTGTCCGGCCTCTTGTCCGGATACCCACCGACTGACACACGACCACAGGCACGTGCGAAATTGGGCAAGGCTGGAAATATGAGTTTTGACTCTGCTTCGCAAGTTTTTTTTCCGTCTGCTGACAGAATTCGCGAAGACGTGTCCACAGTGTTGCAGCGATGCCGCGCGAAACGGCGCTCGCAGATGAACGGATGTTAAACTTGCTTAACGGAAATCACATTGTCGCCGCGGTTCGGCGCGTGCGATCGCTCAGGCGCGGCGGGTGAACGGCTCGACATGCTGCGCGCCGCGGACAAAGCCGATCATGATGGCGACGCCGATCATGAACAGGATGACCTGGACGATGTGCGCGCCGGTGTCGCTCAGGCCGAACAGGATCGCGAGCGCCCAGCCGCCGGCGAACGCAGCGCCGAATACCTCGGCCCCGATCAGGATCGCGGCGCTGATGACCGTGATGACGCTCGGCCAGGCGATTTTCCGGGCATTGGCTTCAAGCTTCTTGGCGCTCATGGCAGTCTATCCTGGCGGTGGTCCTGTTGCGGGCCGCAATCTCTGCGAAATCGCCGTCCCGATCAAGGCTTCAGGGCGTAAAAAAGCCCCAACCGATGCTATATCAGAGATCATCAGAATTCGTTGAAAACAGGGCTTTCCATGTCAAACGTGTCTCCGTCGCCGGCGCCGAAATCCTCATCCTCGGCGGCCGCCAATCCGCTGCTGGCTGCGTGGGACACGCCGTTCGAGACGCCGCCGTTTGGCCAGATTCGGCCCGAGCACTTCCCGGAGGCCTACGACCGCGCCTTCGCGGACCACGCCGCTGAAATCGCGGCGATCAGGGACAATCCGACTGAGCCGACTTTTGAGAACACCGTCGCGGAGCTGGAGCGCGCCGGGGCGCTGCTGACGCGGGTCTCGGCAGTATTTGCCAACCTCGTCTCCGCCAACTCGAACCCCGAACTGCTCGAGATCGAGAACGACATCGCCCTGCAGGAAGCCCGGCATTGGAATCCGATCATGATGGACGCCGCGCTGTTCGGTCGCATCGCCCAACTGCGCGACAACGCCGCCCGACTCGGCCTCACGCCGGAGCAGGCGCGGCTGCTGGAGCGGACCTGGACTGACTTCCACCGCTCCGGCGCCGGCCTCGACGCCGCCGCCAAGGTACGGATGGCCGAGATCAACGAGCAACTCGCCCAACTTGACACGACTTTTAGCCATCACCTGCTCGGCGATGAGCAGGACTGGACGCTGGAACTGGGCGAGGGCGATCTGGCGGGGCTGTCGGACAGCTTCGTGGCGGCCGCCAAGGCTGCCGCCGAAGAGCGCGAGATGCCGGGAAAAATGGTGGTCACGCTGTCGCGGTCCTCGGTCGAGCCGTTCCTGCAAAGCTCCAGCCGCCGCGACCTGCGCGAGAAGGTGTTCAAGGCCTTCACCGCCCGCGGCGACAACCAGAACGCCAACGACAACAGCGCGACGATCCTCGCCATTCTCAAGCTGCGCGAGGAAAGCGCGAAGCTGCTCGGCTATCCGTCGTTCGCCGCCTACAGCCTCGAGGACTCGATGGCCAAGACGCCGGAAGCGGTGCGCGGCCTGCTGGAGCGGGTGTGGACACCGGCCCGCGCCAAGGCGCTGGCGGATCGCGATGCGTTGCAGGCATTAATCTCGGAGGAGGGCGGCAACTTCAAGCTCGCCGCCTGGGACTGGCGCTACTACGCCGAGAAGCTGCGCCAGCGCCGCGTCAATTTCGACGACGCGGCGATCAAGCCCTATTTCGCTCTCGACAACACGATCGACGCCGCCTTCGACGTCGCCCATCGGCTGTTCGGCCTGACCTTCCATGAGCGTAAGGACATTCCGGTGTGGCACCCGGATGTCCGCGTCTGGGAGGTCAAGGATTCTGCGGGCCGCCACAAGGCGCTTTTCTACGGCGACTACTTCGCCCGCGCCTCAAAACGTTCGGGCGCGTGGATGACGTCACTGCGCGATCAGGAAAGGATGGATGGTGAGGTCTATCCTCTGATCCTCAACATCATGAACTTCTCCAAGGGAGCGAACGGTGCTCCGGCTCTGTTGTCGCCGGACGATGCTCGCACCCTGTTCCACGAGTTCGGCCACGCTTTGCACGGCATGCTGTCGAACGTGGTCTATCCGTCGTTGTCGGGCACCAGCGTGTTCACCGATTTCGTCGAGCTGCCGTCGCAGTTGTACGAACACTGGCAGGAGCGGCCGGAAGTGCTGCGCAAGTTCGCCCGCCATTACCAGACCGGCGAGCCGTTGCCGGACGACCTGCTCAAGCGCTTCCTTGCCGCGCGCAAGTTCAACCAGGGCTTTGCGACCGTGGAGTTTGTGTCGTCCGCGCTGATGGACATGGAGTTTCACAGCCAGCCGTCTGAGAGCATCACCGATGTTCGCGCCTTTGAGCGCCGTGAACTCGACAAGATCGGGATGCCGGTCGAGATCGCGTTGCGCCACCGCCCGCAGCAGTTCGGCCATATCTTCTCCGGCGATCATTATGCGGCGGGCTATTACAGCTACATGTGGTCCGAGGTGATGGATGCCGACGCCTTCGGCGCATTCGAGGAGGCGGGCGACATTTTCGACCCCGCCGTGGCGAAGCGCCTGCACGACGACATCTATTCGTCTGGCGGTTCGCGTGACCCCGAGGAAGCCTACATTGCCTTCCGCGGCCGCAAGCCGGAACCCGACGCGCTGCTGCGCGGCCGAGGCCTGCTTGATGACTCTGAGGCGGCATAAGGAGCGGCGAACGTGTTGACACTCAGGATCGACCGACTGCTTTGCAGTCTCGCGCTGATGGCGGCCGTAATATTCGGCGGCGGTCGCGCCGAGGCGCATCCGCACGTCTGGATCACCGCGGTGAGCGAACTGGTCTATGCGCCCGATGGCACGATCACCGGCGTGCGTCACGCATGGACCTTCGACGACATGTTCTCGGCCTATGCCGTTCAGGGTCTGCCGAGCAAGACGCCAGGAACGTTCACCCGGGAAGAACTGACCGCGCTGGCGCAGACCAACGTGGAGTCGCTGAAGGAGTATGCGTTCTTCACCTTCGCCAAGGCGGGCGCGCTTGGCAGCCAGAAGAAAGAGAAGTTCGGCGATCCGATCGACTACTATCTCGACTACAAGGATGCGGTGCTGACCCTGCACTTCACGCTGCCATTCAAAACGCCATTCAAGGCGCAACAGCTTGCGGTCGAAGTGTTCGATCCGGCTTACTTCATCGATTTCAAGATGGCCGATAATGATCCCGTGAAGCTGGTTGGTGCCCCGGCGAACTGCAAGATGAGTTTCGTCCGACCGACGGACAGCACCCAGACGCAGCCGCTCGACGAGTCCTCGTTCCTCAGTGGCGACAACTCGAACTACGGGGCGATGTTCGCCAACAAGATCACGGTGGAATGTCCCTGATGGCGCACTCCGGATGGACGGCTGCGCGCATTGCGGCAATCTGTGCCCTTCTGTTCGCGATCGTCGGATGTCTCGACATTCTCGTGAGCGTGGCGCATGCGCAGAACCCGTTCGGTGCGCCACGCCCTGCGGCCGGCGCCGGCGAAGCATCGGGCGGCATCGTCGGCTGGCTGCTCGCCAAGCAATCGGAATTCTATCGCCAGATGTCGTCGACGATCCGCGCGGCGAAGGCCGACGGCTCGGCGGTGTGGTCGCTGCTCGGCATCTCGTTCGCCTATGGCATCTTTCATGCCGCCGGTCCCGGACACGGCAAGACGGTAATTTCGTCCTATCTCGTGGCCAACGAGGAGACCGCGCTGCGCGGTATCGTACTGTCATTCGCCTCGGCGCTGATCCAGGCGCTGGTCGCCATCGCGATTGTCGCCGTTGGCGCGCTGCTGCTCAACGCGACGGCGCGCACGATGTGCAGTGCGGAGCGGGTGATCGAGATCGCAAGCTACGGCCTGATCGCGGCATTTGGCGCCCGGCTGGTCTGGAACAAGGGGGGCGGTTTTCTCCGCGCGCTGAAAACATGGCGCAGGGAAACCACTCCGCCGCTGGTCCCTGCGATGGCTCACGCCCACGATCATCATCATGCTCATGCAGCCCATGACGGTCACAGCCATCATGCTCATGCTCATGATCATCACCACCACGATCACCATCACGTTCATGACGAGCATTGCGGCCATTCGCACGGTCCCGAACCAAGCGAGCTGGCTGGCCCCGGCGGCTGGGCGCGAGGCTTAAGCGCCGTGCTGACGGTCGGCATCCGGCCCTGCTCGGGCGCGATCCTCGTTCTGGTGTTCGCGCTGGCGCAGGGTCTGTTCTGGGCCGGTGTCGCCGCCACACTGGTGATGGGTCTCGGCACCGCGATCACCGTTGCGGCCATCGCCATTGTCGCCGTGTCGGCCAAGGGTCTTGCGCTGCGTCTTGCCGGCGGCCGTGACGGTGGTGGGGCAATCGTGATGCGCGGCATCGAATTCGCAGCCGCCGGTCTGGTTCTGCTGTTTGGAGCCGGATTGCTGCTGGGCTATATTGCCGCCGAGCGCGTGACGTGCTTTTGACGGTAAGCATTCTCTGATCCGGGTGAGCGCCGATTGAGCGCGCCGGAGCGTAATTATTGCTATGATGAGCCCATGACCGTCACTGTTCCCCTCGATAGTTCAAAGATCGTCGCTCAAGCCGCGCAAGGTCGCGTCGGCGTGCTTCTCGTCAATCTCGGCACGCCCGACACCGCGGACGCCAGCGGCGTGCGCGTTTACCTGCGCGAGTTTCTGTCCGATCCGCGCGTCATCGAAAATCAGGGACTGGTCTGGCAACTGATCCTCAACGGCATCGTGCTGCGGATTCGTCCCGCCAAGAAAGCCAAGGATTATCTGAAGATCTGGAACAACGAGAAGAACGAGTCGCCGCTCAAGACCATCACGCGCGGACAGGCGGAGAAGCTCGCGGCGTCGATCGGCGACGATCATCATGTCATCGTCGAGTGGGGCATGCGGTACGGTAATCCCTCGCTCAAGTCGGGCATCGACTCGCTGATGGCAAAGGGTTGCGATCGCATTCTCGTGGTGCCGCTTTATCCGCAATATTCGGCGTCGACCTCGGCGACGGTGGTCGACAAGGTCGCGACCGTGCTGAAGGACATGCGTGCCCAGCCGACGGTGCGGTTTGCGCCGCCGTATTATGACGATCCCGGCTATATCGACGCGCTGGCCACCTCCATCGACGCGCATCTGACGACGCTGACGTTCGAGCCCGAAACCATCGTCGCCTCGTTTCACGGCATGCCGCAGAGCTACATCGCCAAGGGCGATCCGTATCAGGCGCATTGTGTCGCGACTGTCGAAGCTTTGCGCAAGCGAATGGGCCGCGACGACAAAAGCCTGATGCTGACGTTCCAGTCGCGCTTCGGCTATCAGCAATGGCTGCAGCCCTACACCGACAAGACGGTCGAGCGGCTGGCCAAGGAAGGCGTCAAGCGACTCGCTATCGTCACGCCCGGCTTTTCTGCGGATTGCATCGAGACGCTGGAGGAGATCGCGCAGGAGAATGCCGAGATCTTCCGCCACGCCGGCGGCGAGCAGTTTTCCGCGATTCCCTGCCTGAACGACAGCGATCCCGGCATGGACGTGATCCGCCAGTTGGTGCTGCGTGAATTGCAGGGCTGGATCTAACAGCCGGATTTAGATCCGTTCTGACGTGCACCTGCGGCGAAAGGCGCGGCAAATTATTTGCACGCGATGCCGTGAACCTGCATGGTTGCTGCCGAGACAATGATAGGCTGCCCGGGCGCGGCTTTGTCGTGCCCCGATGCCTGGCGGCTCAAATGATTTGACTTCGAAGGCCACTTGGGAGGGCTCATGTCCGGGTTTGATATTTTCACCATCGCCTTTTTGCTGCTGGTCGTCTTCACCCTGTTTGCAGGCGTCAAGACGGTGTCGCAAGGCTATGACTGGACCGTCGAGCGGTTCGGCAAATACACCCGCACACTGGAGCCCGGCCTCAACATCATCATTCCCTATTTCGATCGCATCGGCCGCAAGGTGAACATGATGGAGCAGGTGATCGACATTCCCGAGCAGGAGGTCATCACCAAGGACAATGCCACCGTCAGCGTCGATGGCGTCGCATTCTATCAGGTGTTCGATGCCGCCAAGGCGAGCTACGAGGTCTCCAACCTCAACCAGGCGATCGTGACGCTGACCATGACCAACATCCGCTCGGTGATGGGCGCGATGGATCTCGATCAGGTGCTGTCGCATCGTGACGAGATCAACGAGCGGCTGCTGCGCGTGGTCGATGCTGCGGTGTCGCCGTGGGGCCTCAAGGTCAACCGCATCGAGATCAAGGACATTGTGCCGCCGGCCGATCTGGTCGAGGCGATGGGCCGCCAGATGAAGGCGGAGCGCGTCAAGCGCGCGGAAATCCTGCAGGCCGAAGGTCAGCGCCAGTCGGAAATCCTGCGCGCCGAGGGCGCCAAGCAGTCGCAGATCCTTCAGGCGGAAGGCCGCAAGGAAGCTGCGTTCCGAGACGCCGAGGCGCGCGAGCGTTCGGCCGAAGCTGAAGCCAAGGCGACGCAGATGGTGTCGAGCGCCATCGCCGCCGGTGACGTCGCGTCGCTGAACTACTTCATCGCCGACAAGTACATCAAGGCATTCGGCGAGATCGCCAAGTCGCCGAACCAGAAGATCGTGATGCTGCCGATCGAGGCAACCTCCATTCTTGGTTCGCTCGCGGGCATCGGCGAGATCGCCAAGGCGACATTCGGCGAAAGCGCTACGTCCGCCGCATCGGCGGCGTCTGCCGCGCGGCGTCCGTCGGTGCCGAACGCCGGAACGCCGCCGAACCGAACCACCTGAGTATCCCGATCATGATCGATATCGTTGCAAAGCTCGGGACCTGGAACTGGCTCATTCTCGCCGTCGTGCTGATGGGTATCGAGACTTTCGCGCCCGGCGTGTTCATGCTGTGGCTCGGCATCGCGGCGCTGATCGTCGGCCTGCTGTCGTTCTTCATCGTGTCGTCGTGGCAAAGCCAGTTTCTGGTGTTCGCGGTGCTGTCGCTGGCGATGGTGCCGCTGTGGCGCCACTTCGCCCGCCGCAATGAGGCGCCTACCGACAAGCCATTTCTCAATCGCCGGGCGGAGGGTCTGGTCGGCCGCGAGTTTACGCTCGACAAGCCGATCCTCGATGGTATCGGCACCGTGAAGATCGACGACACGATCTGGCGTGTCTCGGGCGCCGACGCGCCGGCCGGCAGCAGGGTCAAGGTGGTTCAGGCCGATGGCGCGAGTCTGCGCGTCGGGCCTGCGTAGCGCTCAAGCGGTCTTCTGCCGCCTGTTCCAGCGATCGGCGAACTGGTGGAGCGGCATGAACAGTTCGAACAGCTCGTGCCCGCCCGCGGAGAGGCGATAGCCGCCCTCGGCCAGTTTCTCAACCAGTCCCGCGTCGCGCAATTCCGTCAGCCGCTGCTGTATCACGGTCGGCGATGCGTCATCGCAAGCGGTGCGCAATTCGCGCGACGTCAGCGTGCTGTCGCGCAATTCCCAGACGATCCTCAGGGTCCATCGCCGGCCTAAAAGATCGAGCAGGACCATGATCGGCCGCCCGGATTGCGAGCCGCGAACGGATTTCGCGGGTTTCGCCGATGGCGGTTTTGCTGGTTGCGGCTTAGTCACTGGCGCGTCTCTGCGAAAAGTATCTTGCTACAATTAGTGTAGCGATGCTACATTTACTGTAGCAAAGGGATAGTGCCATGTCACGATTAGCTCCGCTGGAGCCGCCGTATGCGGCGGACATTCAGGCCGATTGCGACCGCATCATGCCACAGGACGTTCCGCCGCTGGTTCTGTTCCGCACCATCGCGACGTCGAAACGGGCATGGACCAAGTTCCGCGCCGCCAGTTTGCTCGATCGTGGGCCGTTGTCGCTGCGCGAGCGGGAAATCGTGATCGACCGCACCTGCGCGCTGACCCGATGCGAATACGAGTGGGGTGTCCATGTCACGATCTTTGCACAGGCAGCGAAGCTGACCGGCGAGCAGGTGAGGGCAACCGTCCTCGAACCCGCGGAAGCTGCGTGCTGGACCGATGCCGAGCAGGCGCTGATCGCGGCGGTCGATGCGCTCCATCATCGCGCGACGCTGACCCGCAGGGAGTTCGAAGCGCTCGCCGCGTACTTCGACGGTGCGAAAATTCTGGAGATCTTTCAGCTCTGCGGATTCTACCGGACCGTCGCCTACCTCGCCAACGGGCTCGATCTGCCGCTGGAGCCGACAGCGATGCGCTTTCCGGAAAGCTGAGCGAAGCGGTCAGGCCACGCCGGCGCGCAGGATGTCGTGCAAGTGAACGATGCCGACGGGTGTCTTGCCGTCAGTGACGATCAGCGCGGTGATCTTCGATGAGTTGAGGATTTCAAGCGCCTCGCTCGCCAGCAGATCGGGACTGATGGTCTTCGGATTTTTCGTCATCACCTCATCGACGCTGGCGGTCATCAGGTCCGGCCGCATGTGGCGGCGCAAGTCGCCATCGGTGACGATGCCGGCGATCTCGCCGCGCGTGTCGATGATGCCGACGCAGCCGAAGCCCTTCGATGTCATCTCGACCAATGCCTCGGACATTTTCGCGCCGAGCGGCTTCAACGGAATCGCAGTGTCGATGTGCATCAGGTCGCGAACGAATTTCAGCATCGCGCCGAGCTTGCCGGATGGATGCAGCACGCCGAAATCGAGTGCGGTGAAGCCGCGGCTTTCCAGCAGCGCGACCGCGAGTGCGTCGCCGAGCGCGAGCTGCATCAGCGACGATGTTGTCGGCGCAAGATTGTGCGGACAGGCTTCGCGTGCCTTCGGCAGTGTCAAAGCCACGTCGGCGGCCGCGCCCAGCGTCGATTCCGCCTCGGAGGTGACCGCGATCAGCCCGATGCGGAAACGCCGCGAATAGTTGATCAGGTTCTTGAGTTCGGCGGTTTCGCCGGACCACGACAGCGCCAGAATGACATCGTCGGCGGTGATCATGCCGAGATCGCCGTGGCTCGCTTCGGCGGCGTGGACGAAGAAGGCGGGGGTGCCGGTGGAGGCGAAGGTCGCCGCCATCTTGCGGCCGATGTGTCCCGACTTGCCGAGTCCGGTCACGATCAGGCGGCCCTTGGCATTGCGCACCAGATCGACGGCGGCGGTGAACGGAGCGCCGAGGCCGTTCTGCAGGGCGTCGACGAGCGCGGTGATGCCATCGGCTTCGGTGTCGAGGGTGCGCAGCGCGGAAGCGATCGCCGGCGGTGTTGTGGAGGTCATGTGAAGCTTTCCAGGAGCGACGGGCCTCGCATGAAACGACGCGCCATCCGGAGTTTCCCCTAGCACGTTCAACGACATAACGCGAAGCCGCCGGCGGTTCTCAACGGCTCATTAACCATAATTGTTTTAACTCCATTAACCCTGCGCGTTGCCGTGCGGGGCGGCGGACGTTTTCCGCAAGCATCTCAATTTGTTGCGGTTTTCGGCTTGGCCGGAAAGGCTGGTGAGACGTGCGTTCAGGGCGAAAGCCCCTCCGGTTGCGAAATCGCGGTCACCGCGCGCGAAACAGGCGCGCGCTGGCGGCGTGCGCGGCCGCGTGCCTGATCGCGAGTGCTCCCGTGCCTGCATCCGCCCAGTCGCTCACCGACATGCTCAATCCGTCGCGCGGCGGCTTCGCGCCGGCCGATCAGTCAGCGTTGCGGCGGACCGCGCAGAACGCCGCCACCGGCAGCACCGCGACCGACAGCACCATGATGGACAATCCCGACGCCACGCGACTGCGGGGCGCGACCGCGCCATCGCGGATCGGCCGGATCCCGACCTACGACGTGCCGGCATCGGGAGCGGCTGTCGCCGGCTACGACTCGCTTAATCGCAAGCGCATCCGTCCCAAGCCCTATCCCGGCACGCCGAAGCCGAAAGTCGTCGGCCCCGGCAATTCGCCGATCTCGCCCGACACCGCACTGCGCGGCACGCGCCGTCCGCCGGTCTCAGCCTCGGTCGCGGGCATCGCTGTCGGCCAGCCGCCGCGTCGCCCGTTGAAGGTCGACGACGATCCGTTCGGCAACGTTGGATTTCACACCGGCCCGTTTCTTAGCAAGGCCGCGGTCGAAATCATGGGCGGCTACGACACCAATCCCGGCCGTCTTGATGTGCCAAAGGCCTCGCCGTTTTACGTGATCTCGCCCGAGTTGCTGATCGCTTCGCAGTGGAGCCGCCACTCGCTGGTCGCCGACCTGCGCGGCTCGTTCACCGGTTACAGCCGGACCTTTCCGCCGGTCGACGGCGAAGTCGCGCCGATGCCGACCAACATCGATCGCCCCGATTTCACCGGCAAGGTCGCCGGACGTATCGACGTGACGCGCGACACACGGATCAATTCCGAACTGCGGCTGCGCATCGCTACCGACAATCCCGGCAGCCCGAACATCCAGGCGGGCCTGAGCAGATATCCGCTTGCTTTCACCACGGGCGCCACCGCCGGCGTCGAGCAAGATTTCAACCGTCTGCAGGTGTCGCTCGCCGCCACCGCCGATCACACCACCTATCAGTATTCGCATCTCACCGACGGCACCGCGACCAGCAACGCCGACCGCAACTTCGACCAGTATGGCGGCATCGCCCGCATCAGTTACGACCTGATGCCAGGCGTCAAACCGTTCGGCGAAATCGAGGGCGATACCCGCATCCACGAAACCGAATTCGATCGCTCGGGCTACCGGCGCAATTCGACCGGCGGCTACGCCAAGGCCGGAACGTCGTTCGAATTCTCGCGGCTGCTGACCGGCGAGGTCGCCGCCGGTTACTCGCTGCGCAACTACGACGACCCGCGCCTTGAGCGCCTGAGCGGCCTGCTGACCAGCGCATCGCTGGTGTGGACCGCGACCGGGTTGACCACTGTGCGCCTCAACGCGACGTCGTCGATCGACGAGACCACGCTGCCCGGCGTGTCCGGCTCGCTGACCCGCGATTATGTTTTTCAGGTCGATCACGCCTTCCGCCGCTGGCTGATCGGCACCGCCAAGCTCGGCTACGGCACCACCGATTACGACGAGGCGCGCTCCGACAAGCGCTATTTCGCGGAGGCCGATCTGATCTACAAACTCAGCCGCACCTTCCACATCAAGGGCAGCATCCGCCACGACTGGCTGGAAAGCTCGGTCCCCGGCGCGAGTTCGCGCGGGACCATCGTGATGCTTGGCGTGCGCGTGCAGCGCTAGGTTGTTAGCGAGACTCTAGTCGTTGACGCTCGTATTCGGCCGCCGCGTCAGCAGCCGGTTCTCTACCATGGTCAGAAGCCATTCCGCCAGTAGCGCCACCACGGCAACGACGATCATCGCGGCGAACACGCCGTTGGCATCGAACGAGCCTTGGGCGGTGGCGATCAGCAGGCCCATGCCCTCGCGCACGCCCTGAAACGCGTGGGCGAACACGACTAAGAACACCATCACCGCGTCGCATCAGCAGGCACCTTGACACCAGCATGAGTCAATGCCCGCGCGCGCAGAATCCGGTGTTGCGCGCGCGCTTTCTTTCGTTGTCGCGAAGCAAGATTCTAACGAGCGGAATAGATAATTAAGCAAAATTGGGATGTGTCGCGGCGGATCTGGGCTATTCAATTCCGACCAGATTCATCCTTTATCCGAACTTCCCTCCTATTCCCGCGTTATCTCCCTCGCATGCGCCGGGTGACAACCGGCCGCAACGGGGATGATGGACGCAGCTTCTTTTGCCGGTTTCTGGCTGCGGCACCAACGCATCGGTACGCGTTTCGTCTAACCTGTTCCCGGCGTGTGCGCTTCGCCTGATCCGCTCTGCGCTGTTCCGCTCCCAATCTCCTCATTCATCCACACGCTTTGCGGGTTTCTGCGCAACCATCGCGGCGTGCGCGCATTAACTTCTCGACACTCAAAACAACAACGGAGGTTCCGATGGGACAGGCTCTCACTCCGACCGCCCTTGTCGTCGAGGATGACCTGATGCAGCGCGCGCTGGTCAGCATGCTGCTTGAGGAAAGCGACATGCGCGTGGTTCAGTGCGAAAGCGCGGAGGCGGCGCTCGCTGTGCTCGATCAGATCGGCTCGCGTCTTGCGATGATCTTCACCGATGTTGAACTCGCCGGCGACATGGACGGCATCGAGTTCGCGCATCAGGCGCGCGAGCGCTTTCCCGAATTGCGTATCGTTGTGACGTCGGGCGCGCCGCGCGTGCGCCGCCTGCCGGATGGCACCAAGTTCATGGCCAAGCCGTGGGTGCCGCTCGACGTGCTGCGCGAGGCGCAGCACGCGCTGAGGCATTGAGCGTTTCTCACTTCCCCTCTCCCCTCGTGGGAGGGGGTGGTTTCGAGCGTAGCGAGAGACCGGGTGAGGGGGCTTTTTACGGCTCTCAAATATATTTCTTCATTTCCGTCAGCAGATCGCTGCGCAGATCCTCGCGGTCCATCGCATAGGCGATGTTGGCGGCCAAGAATCCCGACTTCGAGCCGCAGTCGTAGCTCTTGCCCTTGAACTTGAAGCCGTAGAACGGCTGCGTCCGGGCGAGGCCGAGCATGGCGTCGGTGAGCTGGATTTCGCCGCCGGCGCCGCGCTCCTGCGTTTCCAGCACGTTGAAGATTTCCGGCTGCAGAATGTAGCGCCCGGTGATCGAGAGGTTCGACGGCGCCACTTCCTTCTTCGGCTTTTCGACCATGCCGTTGAGTTCGAACAGGTCGCCCCTGGTCTTGCCGACGCCGACCACGCCGTACATGTGGACCTGGTCCATCGGCACTTCTTCCACCGCGACGATGTTCGCCTTGTCGGCGCCCGCCGCATTGGCGGCGTCGATCATCTGCTTCAGGCCGCTCGGCTTGTTCTTCACCAGCACGTCCGGCAGCAGCACCGCGAACGGCTCGTCGCCGACGATGTCGCGCGCGCACCACACCGCGTGGCCGAGCCCGAGCGGCGCCTGCTGGCGGGTGAACGATGTCGCGCCCGCTTCCGGCTGGTCGCGTTCGAGGATGTCCATTTCCTTGAGCTTGTTGCGCTCCTTCAGCGTGTCTTCCAGCTCATAGGGGCGGTCGAAGTGATCCTCGATCACGCCCTTGTTGCGGCCGGTGACGAACACCAGGTGCTCGATCCCGGCTTCCAGCGCTTCGTCGACCACATGCTGGATCAGCGGGCGGTCGACCACGGTGAGCATCTCCTTCGGCATCGCCTTGGTGGCGGGCAGGAAGCGGGTGCCGAGACCGGCGACGGGGAACACAGCTTTGCGGATTTTCATGTGGCTCTTTGGATTGGTGAATCTTGGACTGGTGGGGTCAAAGGCAGGCGGCTATTAAATTTCGGGAACGGCAATGGTTCCCTCGTATCCTGTTTGCAGCCGGGAACAAAGGCGGATGTATGATCGTGGTTTGCGAGGTTTGATCTGTCATGGCCGGACTTGTTCCGGCCATCCCGCTCAGGGAGGCATGGTGCCCGCCTTATCGGGATCGCCGGGACAAGCCCGGCGATGACAACAAATGTAGATGCCTGCGCCATTCGGTCGCCAAAAAAAGCCTGCCTGTTAAGCTGATCGAAACCCTAAATGGGCCTCCTAACCGTCGGGGTTTTGTTGCGTATCGGGTGGGTTCTCATGCGTGTTTCGGAGATGATCGGCGGCCGGTTCAGCCGCGCTGCTGCGGTGACCATGTTGGGCGCGAGCGCGCTGTCGGTTTCGGCCTGCGCGCAGGGTTCATCCGGCGGCGGCCCGGTGATGTCGTCGCGTGCCGAATACACCGGCACGATCTCGTCAGCACCGCCGGCGACCCGCCCCGCGCCCGCGCCGAAACGGCGGGTGGCGCAGCTCGGCGCCGCGCCCGCCAAAGAATGGAGCGGCGAGGACGGCGCGTCCGGCCATCCGCTGATGACGGCGCAGGCGATCCGCGCCTCGGCCAACGATTTCGGCAATTGCGTCGCGCGGATGTGGCCCGCCGCCGCGCATCGCGGCGTTACCGAGGCAAACTTCCGCCGCTTCACGTCCGGCCTCACGCCCGACCTGAAGATCATGGACTTCATCGACGCCCAGCCCGAATTCACCAAGTCGGTGTGGGATTATCTTGATGTGCTGGTGAACGACACCCGCATCGCCAAGGGTCGCGAGGTGCTGGCGAAGTACAAGCCGCAGTTCGATGCGGTCGAGCGCGCCTATGGCGTCGATCGTCACATCATCGCGTCGATCTGGGGTATCGAGTCGAATTATTCGACGCAGGGCGGCGACCGTCCGGTGCTGCGCTCGACCGCGACGCTCGCCTGCGTCGGCCGACGCCAGAAATACTTCAAGGATGAATTTCTCGCAGCGCTGGAGATCCTCAATCGCGGCGATCTGACGCCGGATGAGATGGTCGGCTCGTGGGCCGGCGCGTTCGGCCCGACCCAGTTCATGCCGACGGCGTTCAAGCGCTATGCGGTCGATTTCGACGGCGACGGCCGCCGCGACGCGGTCGGCAATGTCGCCGACCTGATCGCCTCGACCGCCAACAAGCTCAAGAAGGATGGCTGGCAGCCGGGCGAAACCTGGGGCTACGAGGTCGCGGTGCCGCAGGGCTTCAACTACATGCTGGCGGATCGCGCCAAGACCTACTCGCTGGCGCAGTGGCAGCATCTCGGCGTGCGGCGTCCGGACGGCAAGGCGTTTCCGCGCCCGAGCGACAAGGCGTTCCTGCTTGCGCCCGCGGGGGCCGACGGTCCGGGTTTCCTGATGCTGGCGAATTTCCGCGCCATCCTGCGCTACAATCCGGCGGAGTCGTATGCGCTCGCCATCGGTCATTTCGCCGATCGTCTGCGCGGCGGCGCGCCGTTCGTGCAGGCGTGGCCGCGGCAGGAGCGAGTGCTGTCCCGCGCCGAGCGGCTCGAGTTGCAGCAGTTGCTGGCGCGGCGCGGCTTCTATCGTGGCGATGCGGACGGCCGGCTTGGCGGCGAGACTCGCAAGGCGCTGCGCTCGTTCCAGGCTTCGATCGGCGCTCCGGCGGACGGTTTCGCCTCGTCGGGCGCGCTGGAGCAGTTGCGCGGGCGGTGAGCGTACAAGCTTCCGATTTTCGCGGATTTTGACCTCGGCCGCCCTTGACGGCGGCGAGGCGAAACCTGCTTATGGCGCGCGATTTGCCCCTTTCGGGCCTGAATCTGTTATTATTTTACCTCGGTAATTCCACCGACCGTGACCCGCATGCGCAGCCGCAGCCCCTTGCGACGTATCCTGACCGAAACCGGCCCGTTGATCGCGCTGGCCGTCGCCGGCATGATGACGTGCGGCATCGTCGCTCCCGCGTCGGCGCAGTTCTTCCTGTTCGGTGGTCCACCCCAGCAGCGGCCGCTGCGCGGCCCGCCACCCGAGCGGCGCGGTTTCTTCTCGCCGTTCGGTGACATGTTTCCCGGCCGCGCACCGCCGGAGCGCGAAGCGCAGCGCCCGACCGACTATTCGCACGCGCCGTCGCCGGCCAAACGCGAACAGCCGGCCGAGCGCAACGTGCTGGTGCTCGGCGACTCGATGGCCGACTGGCTGGCCTATGGTCTTGAAGATGCGCTCTCGGAAACGCCTGAGCTTGGCGTGATCCGCAAACACAAGACTGTCTCGGGTCTCATCAAGTATCAGCCGAAGGGCGAGCCGTCGGACTGGATCGGCGCCGCCAAAGACATTCTCGCTCATGAAAAGCCCGATGTGATCGTCGTGATGCTCGGCCTGCATGATCGCACCGCGATCCGCGAGGCCGAGAAGAAGAACGACAAGGCCGACAAGAAGGGCGCGAAGAAGGACGGCAAGAAAGAGACGAAGGGGGACGCGAAAGACGGCAAGCCCGCTGACGGTGCGACCGCAAAGGCCGACGAGAAGGCTGACGGCGCCGGCACCGCGGACCAATCGGCCGCTCCGGCGCCCGCCGAGGATCCGGATTTGCAGATCGCCGCGCCCGAGAAAACGCGCCGTGCTCCGGACGGCATCGCCGATTTTCGCGATGACCGCTGGGTCGAACTTTATGCGAAGAAGATCGAGGAGATGGTCGCGGTCCTCAAGGCCAAGAACGTGCCGGTCCTGTGGGTCGGCCTGCCGGCGATCCGCGGCACGAAGTCGACCTCCGACATGCTGTTCCTCGACTCGCTGTATCGCGATGTCGCGGGCAAGACCGGCATCACCTATGTCGATGTCTGGGCTGGCTTCGTTGACGACAACGGCCGCTTCCTGACCCAGGGCCCGGACTTCGAGGGCCAGATCCGCCGCCTGCGTTCGGCCGATGGCGTATTCTTCACCAAGGCCGGCGCGCGCAAGCTCGCGCACTATGTCGAGCGTGAAATCCGCCGCGTGCTGTCGGCGCGCCTGTCTCCGATGGCGATGCCGACCGACGAGCCGCCCGCCGACACCAAGCCGGGCGTCGCCGGTCCGCGTCCGCTTTACGGGCCGGTGATGCCGCTGGTGGCATCCTCGGTTCGCTCGGACGAATTGCTCGGCGGCAACGGCACACGACCGGCCGCAGTCGATGCGCTGGCTGCACGCACGATGGTCAAGGGCGAGGCGCTCGATCCGCCTGCGGGACGCGCCGACGATTTCGCATGGCCGCGCCGCGATGTCGGCAAGCAGGAAGCGCCGGCCGGCGATCCGACCGTCGTCAGCCTGAAGCCTGAGGAGCCGGCCGACGCCGCGCCGAAGGTAAAGCGAAAGATGCCGGCAAGCTCGGGCTTCATCGAGGCCGAAGACCGGCCGCGCCAGTTGCAGCGTCCGCAGCAGCGCGGTGGTCGGTTCTATGACGAATCCGCTCCGCGCCCGCCGACCTTCGCGGGACCGGGCTCGTTTTTCCGGAGTCTGTTCGGACAGTAGGCCGGCTGATCGCATTGCCGCGGATAAACTGATCATCGGCGATCGGGCGCCTCTTCTGCCGTCAAAATCGCGCCGCATGACCGGCATCAATGTGACGCGCGGAACCAGCATGGGTTGATTTCCGTCGGTTCGCGGACAATTGCCGGAACGCGGCCGCGCCTGCACCGTTATTCCTCCGTTGATCGATTGGAGGATGACATGAAAATTCGTACAGCGATGATGACTGCGATCCTTGTTCTGGCGCCGGGCCTTGCCTTTGCGCAGAGCACGACCGCGACAGGCGCGGCCAACGGCGCAGCCTCCGGCGGTGCGGTGGCCGGTCCGGTGGGCGCCGCCGTCGGCGGCACCGTGGGCGCTGCGGTTGGTGCGGCGGTGGAAATCCCGAACGCGGTTCTCAACTCCGTGCGCTCCGAGCCGGGTCCGTCGGTGGTGGTCCGCGAGGAAGTGGCGGTCGGCCGCCCGCTGCCGCAATCCGTCCGGCTGCGGCCGATCCAGCGCTATCCGGAATATCGCTACGCCGTCGTCAACGATCGTCATGTGATCGTTGAGCCGCGCACCCGGCGTGTGATCAAGATCGTCGAGTAACGTCGGTTCGTGAATGACCGACACGAAGAAGCCCCGTCGATTGTTCGGCGGGGCTTTTTCTTTTTTGAGAGTGAAAGTCCGAACATTCTCGATGTCATCACCGGCCTTGTGCCGGTGATCCCGCTTAGGCTGGCATTGGTGTTTCCCAAAGCGAGTTGGCCGGGACATAGGCGAGCGGGAGCGAAGCCGTTCTTCGAACGGCCATGACAATGTGCATGCCAATGAAGATGTAAATCTGAATCAAAAAAGCCGGGCAACAGCCCGGCCTTCATGAATGAACGACGATATGCGCGTTGACTATCGCGGCAGGGTGGTCGCGCCCATCAGATGCTGGTCGATCGAGGCAGCGCACTGCCGGCCTTCGCGGATCGCCCACACCACCAGCGACTGTCCACGGCGCATGTCGCCCGAGGTGAACACCTTCGGCACCGAGGTCTGATAGTTCACCGTGCTGGCGCGGACATTGCCGCGCGGGTCGAGATCGACGCCGAGCGTCTTGAGCAGGCCTTCATGCATCGGATGGACGAAGCCCATCGCCAGCAGCACCAGTTCGGCCTTGAGTTCGAATTCGGTGCCGGGGATCGGCTGGAACCTGGCATCGACCTGCGTGCATTGCAGACCGGTGACCTTGCCGTCCTTGCCTTCGAATTTTTGGGTCAGCACCGCGTATTCACGCTTCGCGCCTTCGGCCTGGCTCGACGAGATGCGCATGCGCAGCGGCCAGTTCGGCCAGGTCAGCATCTTGTCTTCGTGCTCGGGCGGCTGCGGCATGATTTCGAGCTGCGTCACCGAGGTCGCGCCCTGGCGGATCGAGGTGCCGATGCAGTCGGAGCCTGTGTCGCCGCCTCCGATCACGACGACGTCCTTGCCGCCGGCGAGAATCTCGCGGACGCCGTTCAGCGGTTCGTTGCCGACGCGGCGGTTCTGCTGCGGCAGGAAATCCATCGCGAAATGGATGCCGTCGAATTCGCGGCCGGGGATCGGCAGGTCGCGCGGCGCTTCAGCGCCGCCGGTCAGCGCCACGGCGTCATAGGCCTTGAGCAGGTCCTGCGGATCGACGGCATTCGCCGCCTTGCCGCCGATCGGGATGTTGTAGTGGAAGGTCACGCCCTCGGCTTCCATCTGCTTGACGCGGCGGTCGATGATGCCCTTCTCCATCTTGAAGTCGGGGATGCCGTAGCGCAGTAGGCCGCCGGCCTTCGCGTTTTTCTCGAAGACGTGGACGTCGTGACCGGCGCGCGCGAGCTGCTGCGCGCAGGCAAGACCCGCCGGACCGGAGCCGACCACGGCAACCTTCTTGCCGGTTTTCTCGGTCGCGGTTTGCGGCGGCAGCCAGCCATTGTCCCAGGCGCGGTCGACGATCGCGCATTCGATGGTCTTGATGGTCACCGGGGTGTCGGTGATGTTCAGCGTGCACGAGGCTTCGCACGGCGCCGGGCAGATGCGGCCGGTGAATTCCGGGAAGTTGTTGGTCGAGTGCAGGTTGCGCGACGCTTCTTCCCAGTTGCCGTTATAAACCAGGTCGTTGAAGTCAGGGATTTGATTGTTGACCGGACAGCCGGGTGTGCCGGGCTCCACCGAGCCGGTGCCGTGACAATAGGGGATGCCGCAGTTCATGCAGCGCGCCGCCTGATCGCGCGTTTCCTTCTCGGTGAGCGGGATCACGAACTCCTTGAAGTTCTTCACGCGCTCGGCGACCGGCTCGTACTTGCGGTCGTGACGTTCGATCTCGAGAAAACCGGTAATCTTGCCCATTAAACCAAAAGCCCCTGAACGACGCGACCTTGCTACGACGCCTCCTCGCCTTGAGGAGGTGGTAATTCCGCAGCCGCCCGAGCGGCTGCAACGATTGTGTTATGCGCCGATGGCGATCTGCGGCTCGGAGGCGAGCTGCGATTTCAGTTCCTTCAGCGCGCGGCGGTACTCGACCGGCATCACCTTGCGGAACTTCGGCAGATAGGTTTTCCAGTTCGCCAGAATGTCGACGGCGCGCCGCGAGCCCGTCAGCTTGGCGTGACGCGAGATCAGCACGTGGAGCCGTTCGACATCCTCGCCGAGCAGGTTGGCGAACACGTCGACGCGGCCATGCGCTTCGAGGTCGCCGGTCTGGTGATAGGCCTCGGCGTTGATCATCTCCTCGGAGAGGATCGGTTCGAGGTCGACCATCGCCATGTTGCAGCGCTTGGAGAACGTGCCGTCCTCGTCGAGCACATAGGCGACGCCGCCGGACATGCCGGCCGCGAAGTTGCGCCCGGTCTTGCCGAGCACGACGACGATGCCGCCGGTCATGTATTCGCAGCAATGATCGCCGGCGCCTTCGACCACGGCGATGGCGCCGGAGTTGCGCACCGCGAACCGCTCGCCGGCGACGCCCTGCAGATAGGCTTCGCCGTCGATGGCGCCGTACAGCACGGTGTTGCCGACGATGATCGATTCCTCAGGCACGATGCCTGAGTTGGCCGGCGGCCGGACGATGATGCGTCCGCCCGACAGGCCCTTGCCGACATAGTCGTTGCCTTCGCCTTCGAGGTCGAAGGTGACGCCGCGCGCGAGCCAGGCGCCGAATGCCTGACCGGCGGTGCCCTTGAGGCTGACATGGATGGTGTCGAGCGGCAGGCCGGTATGGCCGTAGGTCTTGGCCACCGCGCCGGACAGCATCGCGCCGGCGCTGCGGTCGGTGTTGTGGATCTTCGCCTCGATCTTGACCGGCGCGCCGCGGTCGAGCGCGGCCTGCGCCTGCGCGATCAGGGTACGGTCGAGGACCTTCTCGAGATGATGATTTTGCGGCTCGGAATGATAGATTTTCTGGCCCGGCTGCGCCTGCTGCTTGAAGAACAGCTTGGAGAAGTCGAGGCCCTTGGCCTTCCAGTGCGCGATGAGGCGGCTCTGGTCGAGCATCTGGCTCTGGCCGATCATTTCGTTGAAGGTGCGATAGCCGAGCGTGGCCATGATCTCGCGCACTTCCTCGGCGACGAAGAAGAAGAAGTTGATGACGTGCTCGGGCTGGCCGACGAAGCGCTTGCGCAGCACCGGGTCCTGCGTCGCGACGCCGACCGGGCAGGTGTTGAGGTGGCACTTGCGCATCATGATGCAACCGGCCGCGATCAGCGGCGCGGTGGCGAAGCCGAACTCGTCGGCACCGAGCAGCGCGCCGATCACGACGTCGCGTCCGGTGCGGAAGCCGCCGTCGACCTGAACGACGATACGGCTGCGCAGGCGTTCGCGAACGAGGGTCTGGTGGGTTTCGGCGATGCCGACTTCCCACGGCGAGCCCGCATGCTTGATCGAGGTCAGCGGCGAAGCGCCGGTGCCGCCTTCGAAGCCGGAGATCGTCACGTGGTCGGCGCGCGCCTTGGCGACACCGGCGGCGACGGTGCCGACGCCGATTTCGGACACGAGCTTGACCGAGACCTGACCGTCCGGGTTGACGTTCTTCAGGTCGTAGATGAGCTGCGCGAGATCCTCGATCGAATAGATGTCGTGGTGCGGCGGCGGCGAGATCAGGCCGACGCCCGGAGTCGAGTGACGCACCTTGGCGATGGTCGCGTCGACCTTGTGGCCGGGCAACTGGCCGCCTTCGCCGGGCTTCGCGCCCTGCGCCATCTTGATCTGCATCATGTCGGAATTGACGAGGTATTCCGTCGTCACGCCGAAGCGGCCCGATGCGACCTGCTTGATCGCCGAGCGCATCGAATCGCCGTTCGGCAGCGGCTTGAAGCGATCGGATTCCTCGCCGCCTTCGCCGGTGTTCGACTTGCCGCCGATCCGGTTCATCGCGACTGCAAGCGTGGTGTGCGCCTCGCGCGAGATCGAACCGAACGACATCGCGCCGGTGGCGAAGCGCTTGACGATGTCCTTGGCCGGCTCGACTTCATCGAGCGGGACCGGCTTGCGCTTCTCGTCCTCAGCGGTGCGCAGGCGGAACATGCCGCGCAGCGTCAGCAGCCGTTCGGCCTGTTCGTTCAGCGTCTTGGCGAATGCGCGGTAGCGCTCCTGCGAATTGCCGCGCACGGCGTGCTGCAGGTTGGCGACCGACTCGGCGGTCCACGCATGATCTTCGCCGCGGGTGCGGAAGGCATATTCGCCGCCGACATCGAGCGCATTCTTGTAGATCGGTGCATCGCCGAAAGCGTCGTTGTGGCGGCGCACGGCTTCCTCGGCGATCTCGGCCAAGCCGACGCCTTCGATCCGCGTGTGGGTGCCGGCGAAATACTTGGCGACGAAATCGGCCTTCAGGCCGATGGCGTCGAAGATCTGAGCGCCGCAATAGGACTGGTAGGTCGAGATGCCCATCTTGGACATCACCTTGAGCAGGCCCTTGCCGATCGACTTGATGTAACGTTTGACGATTTCCTTGTCGTCGAGCGCCGTCGGCAGCTTGTCCTTCATCGCGATGATGGATTCGAACGCGAGATAGGGATTGATCGCTTCGGCGCCGTAGCCCGCGAGGCAGGCGAAGTGATGGACTTCGCGCGGCTCGCCGGATTCGACCACGAGGCCGACCGAGGTGCGCAGGCCGGTGCGGATCAGGTGATGATGCACGGCGGCGCAGGCGAGCAGCGACGGGATCGGAATCCGGTCGGTGCCGGCCATGCGGTCCGATAGGATGATAATGTTGTCGCCGTCGCGCACCGCGGCTTCAGCACGCGCGCACAGCTCGTCGAGCACCTGATCCATGCCTGTCGCGCCGAGTCCGGCGTGGAAGGTGGTGTCGAGGGTGCGCGAGCGGAAATGATTGTCGGCCACGTCGGAGATCGAACGGATCTTCTCGAGGTCGCCATCGGTCAGGATCGGCTGGCGGACTTCGAGGCGCTTGGTCTTCGACAGGCCTTCGAGATCGAACAGGTTCGGGCGCGGGCCGATGATCGACACTAGGCTCATCACCAGTTCCTCGCGGATCGGATCGATCGGCGGGTTGGTGACCTGCGCAAAGTTCTGCTTGAAGTAGGTGAACAGCGGCTTCGGCTTGTCCGACAGCGCCGACAGCGGCGTGTCGGTGCCCATCGAGCCCATCGCTTCCTCGCCGGTGGACGCCATCGGCGTCATCAGGATGGTGAGGTCTTCCTGGGTGTAGCCGAACGCCTGCTGGCGATCGAGCAGCGAGAGATTCGAACGCGCGCTCTTGGCGGTCGCGTCCTTCATCTCCTCGAGGACGATCTGGGTGTTGTGGAGCCATTCGCGATAGGGATTGCTCTTGGCGAGCTCCGCCTTGATCTCGTCGTCGGGAATGAGGCGGCCCTGTTCGAGATCGACCAGCAGCATCTTGCCCGGTTGCAGGCGCCACTTGGTGATGATCTGGTCTTCGGGAATTTCGAGCACGCCCATCTCGGACGCCATCAGGATGCGATCATCCTTGGTGACGAGATAGCGCGCCGGACGCAGGCCGTTGCGGTCGAGCGTCGCGCCGATCTGGCGGCCGTCGGTGAACGCCAGCGCGGCGGGGCCGTCCCACGGCTCCATCAGGGCGGCGTGATATTCGTAGAACGAGCGGCGTTCTTCATCCATCAGCGGATTGCCGGCCCACGCTTCCGGGACAAGCATCATCATCGCATGCGCGAGCGAGTAGCCGCCCTGCACCAGGAATTCGAGCGCGTTGTCGAAGCAGGCGGTGTCCGACTGGCCTTCGTAGGAAATCGGCCATAGCCGGCTGATGTCCTTGCCGAACAGTTCGGACTGCACCGAGGCCTGACGCGCCGCCATCCAGTTGACGTTGCCGCGCAGCGTGTTGATTTCGCCGTTGTGGGCGAGCATCCGGTAGGGATGCGCCAGCGACCAGGTCGGGAAGGTGTTGGTCGAGAAACGCTGATGCACCAGCGCCAGCGCGCTCGAGAAATCGTCTTCGCTGAGATCGGGATAATACTTGCCGAGCTGGTCGGCGAGGAACATGCCCTTGTAGACGATGGTGCGGCACGACAGCGACACCGGATAATAGCCGGACAGGCCGCGTTCGCGGCGCAGGTAGATCGCGTTCGAGATCGACTTGCGCAGGATGTAGAGCTTCCGCTCGAAATCGTCTTCGGTCTTGATCGCGCTGCCGCGGCCGATGAACACCTGCATGATGGTGGGTTCGGTCGGCTTGACGGTTTCGCCGAGCGAGGAGTTGTCGGTCGGCACGTCGCGCCAGCCGAGCAGCTTCAGGCCCTCGGCCTTGATCTGGTCGGCGATGATGCTCTTGATCACCTTCCGCCAGGCGGTGTCGCGCGGCATGAACAGCGCGCCGACAGCGTACTCGCCGGGCTTCGGCAGCGTGAAGCCAAGACCCTTGGCCTGACGCGAAAAAAATGCGTGCGGAATCTGCACGAGGATGCCGGCACCGTCGCCGGCGCGGGGATCGGCGCCGACGGCGCCACGATGTTCGAGATTGCAGAGGATTTTCAGCGCATCGGAGACGATCTGATGCGACTTGCGGCCCTTGATGTCGGCGATGAAGCCGACGCCGCAAGAGTCTTTTTCGAGCGACAAGTCATAAAGGCCTTCGGCTGGCGGACGCCACGTGTGTTCGTGGGCTGAAACCAGCCCATGCCCATCGAATTTCTCGCGCTCCAGATCTGACTCGCTCATCAAAATTGTCCCTCGAACCCAGAAAAAGGCCTCATCGGGCCTTTTTGGCACACCTTGGGCGGTCGCGGTCCGCTCAGGCTATCGCCTGCCTGGGAACCCCTCGCCAAAGACGAGCCTCATTTAGAAGATGCAGCCTCGTAGCTGCCATTTCCGGCCAGCCAACAGCCTGCGAGTGCCCAGCGTCCAGATGCCGTACCTGGTTTCCCCGGGAAAATTGGGACAATATTACTGTCCTATCCCGCAGATTGCCAAACTTTTTTCTATCACACAAGCGCGTGAGAGTCCCCGGCACGATGAGCTCCCAAGCATGGACCAATGCCCTAATTCAACGCGCCGATTGCGGCCAAATCGCCGCCAAGCGGCCCAAGCTCCGCCGAATTCGGAAACGACGTTGCGACGGGGGCCGGACGCGCCCGCGATGGACGGTTGCGGGCGTTACAGGAGCAGAATGCGATGACGCTGTTTGGCACGAAATGGGTGTGGAGAACTGGGCTCGCTGCGGCCGGGCTGTTCGCGGGAGTGGCCGTTCAGGCGCAGGTCGCGATCGCCGCCGACGAGATCGTCGGGCCTGCCTACGAAGAGGAAATCTACGCCGATCCCCCGCCCGCCGTGGTTTACCGCGAGGAGGAGAGCTATCCGGTTCCGGTTCGCCGCCCGCCGCCGGTTGATGTGGCGGTGCTGCCGCCGCGCGAAGTATTGGCGGTGGTCCGTGAACGGGGCTTCGAGCCGACCGGTGCGCTGCGTCGGCGTGGCTGGGTCTATTCGGTTTCAGTGCTCGATCCGAATGGCGAGGATGGCCGTGCCGTGGTCGATGCCCGCACCGGGCGGTTCATGCGCTTCGTCCCGGCCTATGCGATGGGCCCGCGAATGAGCCATGAGATCGGGGTGCGTTACGGGCGTTTCGGGCAGCCGATCGAGGACTTGCGTTATGCGCCGCGCCCGCCGGCCGGCGTACCCCATGGCGCGTGGCGTGGCGCGATGCCGCGTCTTGCGAGCCGTCCGCCATCCGCAGTGCCGCTGCCGCGTCCGCGCCATGCCGCGAAACCCGCCGCGACAAAGGTGGTCGACAAGCCGCCGGTCGATCAGGCAACGCCGGACAAGGAGATTGCCGGCAAGCCGGCCATCGATCGCACCGTGCCCGAGACCACCGCGGCCGGAAGCGCGACGGTGACGAAGCCTGCCGAGACGGCGCCGACGCAAACGTCCGCAGCGGTTGAATCGAAAACCGTCGGTGCGGCGCAGGGATCGGTGAAACCGGCTGACGTGACGTCTGCTGTCTCCAGACCTGCGACTGTCGAACTCAAGCCGACGCAGGACATGCCGCCGGTGCAGCCGCTGGATTGAGTAGGCTATTGAGTGGGCTAAAGAGGAAATCGTTTTTGTTGTCATGCCCGGCCTTGTGCCGGGCATCTCGCTTAGGCGGGCACAGTGGTGGCCTGCGCCCTGTCCCGCTGGGGCGAGGGCTGGGTGAGGGGCCTGTGGCCATCGCTGTGCTTTGCCCCTCACCCGGCTCGCGATGCTCGCCGACCTCTCCCCGTAAACGGGGAGATGTGAAGGCGAAGCGTTGGAAAAAAAGCGCCCCGGAAACCGGGGCGCTAAGTCTTGGGAGAAGTGTTTCGATCGAGTGACGCGGATCAGGCCGCGGCTTTCTCAACCTGATTTTGAAGCGCCGGCGCACTGGTGCCGATCGGGATGTTGCGCGGCTTCTTGGCTTCCGGAATCTCGCGGACGAGATCGACGTGAAGCAGACCGTTCTCAAGCGAGGCGCTCTTCACCTGCACGAAATCGGCAAGCTGGAACTGACGCTCGAACGCGCGCGAGGCGATGCCGCGATAGAGAACCTCGGATTTCCCGGCGCTGTTCTCATTGGCGACTTTCTCGCCCTTGATGGTGAGGGTGTTTTCCTTGGCGACGATCGAGATCTCGTTCTGCGAGAATCCCGAAACCGCGACGCTGATACGGAAAGCGTTCTCGCCCGTGCGCTCGATGTTGTAGGGCGGATAGCCCGTCGCGCTCTCGCCGGGAGCCTGGTCCAGCAGCGAAAACAGCCGGTCGAAACCGACGGTGGAGCGATAGAACGGGGTGAGATCGAAAGTACGCATGGCTTAGTCCTCCTGTTGAGCGACCAGCACGTTTCCCGCTGCGGCAAACCGCATCGTCGGCAGAAAACGCGCTACTCTTTACAAAGAGCAGACAACCCGCCGGATCTGGCCGGGTTTTCGTTCTGCGTGCAGCCTTAACTGGCCTGCACGAAACTGATATGGGAGCCGTACCGTCGGCTTCAAGAGGTTCTGTTTTCTTCGCTAAGCGGAAAATTCGTCATGGCCGGGCTTGACCCGGCCATCCACGTCTTGGCTTGTTGAATCCAGCGCCGTTGAAGAAAGGCGTGGATACCCGGCGCAAGGCCGGGCATGACGAAAATCGATTGATTTAATCTGTCGGCAACTATCGCGGTTTCCATGACCCTCGTTTCCATTCCCGCAAATCCGGTGCCTGACGACGTCGTCTCGGGCACGATCAAGACCCGCGACGGGGCCGACCTGCGCTTCGCGCGCTGGGCGCCGCCTACGGGGCGCAAGGGCACGGTGTGCGTATTCACCGGGCGCGGAGAATCGATCGAGAAATATTTCGAGACGGTGCGAGACCTGCGCGACCGCGGCTTCGCGGTGGCGATGATCGACTGGCGCGGGCAGGGCCATTCGTCGCGTCGTTTGAGCGATCCCCGCAAGGGCTACGTCCGCGATTTCGCGGATTTCGAGAAAGACGTCGCCGCCTTCGTCGAGCAGATCGTGATGCCGGATTGCCCGCCGCCGTATTACGCGCTGGCCCATTCGATGGGCGGCGCGGTGATGCTGCGCATCGCGCGCTCCGGCAAGCGCTGGTTCGACCGCGTCGTGCTGTCGGCGCCGATGATCGATCTGCCGGGCTACGCCACCAAACTGCCGACGCGTATTCTGGTCCGGGTGCTGCGCTATGCCGGCATGGGCGGCAACTACGTGCCGGGCGGCAGCGGCGAACTCACGGGAACCGCGCCGTTCGACGGCAATCCCCTGACCTCCGATCCGGTCCGCTACGCGCGCAATGCCGCCATCCTCGAGGAGGACCCCTCGCTCGGCCTCGCGTCGCCGACGGTGGCGTGGGCCGACAGCGCATTCAAAACCATGGTCGGCTTTCGCGCCTCGGACTACCCGGCAAAAATCCGCCAGCCGATCCTGATGATCGCGGCCAGCGCCGACACCATCGTCTCGACGCCGGCGATCGAGGAGTTCGCCTACCATCTGCGCGCCGGTTCGCATCTGGTGATCGCCGGCGCGCGGCACGAAATCCTGCAGGAGCAGGACCGTTATCGCGCGCAGTTCTGGGCGGCGTTCGATGCCTTCGTGCCCGGTACGCCCGCGTTCGGGTGAACGTTTAGCGGTTACCCGTACAGCCTCACCAGCATCTCGCCGGCGAGATAAATGCCCAGCACCATCATCGCGATCAGGAACCAGCGCCGGAAGGATTCGGCGTCCATGCGCGAGCGCACCAACTGGCCGAGATACATGCCGGCAAACGCGGCGATCATCGCGATCGTGGTCGGGATGGCGATCGACATGTTCATCAGTCCGGCGCCGTTCAGATTGTAGGCCAGCATCACCGTCCCGGTGGTGAAGAACACGCCGAGCGCCTGGATCAGTTCGTCTTTCTCCATGCCGATCGCCTGCAGGAAGGGCATCGAGGGAATGGTTTGCACACCGGTCGCGGCGGCGACCACTCCGGTCAGCAGGCCGACAATGCCGCCGAGCCAAGTCTCGTTGCGGCGTGCGACGCTGAAGTGGGTCCTGGACAGGCCGACGATCGCATAGATCACCAGCAGCAGGCCGAGAACGATGGTGGTGTAAGGGGCATAAGGCCCGGTCATCAGGCCGCTTGCGGACCAGATGCCGAGGCAGGTGCCGATCAGCAGCGGCCACAGCCGGCGCAGGATGTCGCGCAGATAGGGACCGGCAAACGTCTGGTAGAGGTTGGTGATGACCGAGGGCAGGATCACGATCGCCAGCGCATGAGCGGGCGCCATACGGGTCGCGAGCAGGCCCATCGCGACCGTCGGCAGGCCCATGCCGATGGTGCCTTTGACGAAGCCGGCGAGCAGAAAGACGGCGGCGATAATGAAGAGAATCGGTTCGAGCATCGGCGCACATTGACCGAGCGGGCCTCCGGGCACAATCTGGAGGTTACGGAGATAGCCTTCGGATTTTACGAAGCGAGGAACAGTGCCGGTGCGGTTCGATCTGATCGATTTGCAGGTGTTTGTCGCGGTGGCCGATGCGCGGAGCATCACCGGCGGCGCGGCACGGTCGAACCTGGCGCTGGCGTCGGTGAGCGAGCGGATCCGGCGGCTGGAGGAGGTGGCCGGCGTATCGCTACTCAACCGCGGCCGTCGCGGCGTGACCCTGACGGCGGCGGGCGACACGTTGCTCGATCATGCCCGTATCGTGCTCCATCAACTGGCGACGATGCAGGGCGAACTCGCCGTTTACGCGCGCGGACTGAAAGCGCGCATCCATATGCTGGCCAATACCTCGGGAGCAGCCGAGCATCTGCCGAAGGCACTCGCGGCCTTCCTCGGCAAGCATCCCGATATCAGCGTCGATGTCGAGGAGCGGGAAAGCTCCGTGATTGCCGAGGCGCTCGCCTCCGGTCTCGCTGACATCGGCATCGCGATCGAGGCGGCGCTTCCCGACAGTCTCGCGCATTTTCCGTTTTGCGAAGATCACCTGGTGCTGGTGACGCCGCCGCGCGACGAACTTGCCCGCGCCCGGCAGGTCGCGTTTCGCGATGTGGCGCACCGCGAGTTCGTCGGCCTGTCCGATGATAGCGCATTGCAGATCCATATCGCGGCTCATGCGGCGCGGCTCGGAGTGCGGCTGCAAATGCGCGCGCGGCTGCGGAATTTCGATGCGATCTGCCAGATGGTGGAGGAGGGCGTCGGGGTCGCGGTGATTCCGGAAGCCGCCGCGCTGCGTTGCCTCCGCTCGATGAAGATCAGGACGGTGCGGATCGGCGATGCCTGGGCCACCCGCCGGCTGGCGATTTGCATCGGCAAGCATGACGCCTTGCCGCGCCCGGTCCGGCAACTGGTCGAGCATCTGAAAGCAAATGCGATGATTTGAGGGGCCGCTTAGCCCGCCAGAATTTTCAGCGCCGCCTCATGGGTGCGCCTGTCGCCGGCGGCGACGATGCGTCCGCCGTGTTGCGCCGGTTTGCCGTCCCAGGTGGTGACGATGCCGCCGGCGCCGGCGATGATCGGCACCAGAGCGGCGATGTCGTAAGGCTTCAGCTCAGTCTCGATGATCAGGTCGAGATGCCCGGCCGCCAGCATGCAATAGGCGTAACAGTCGCCGCCATAGCGCGACAGCCGCACCTTGTCCTCGACGCGCTCGAAGATAGCGCGATCATCGGGCTTCATCAGTTTCGGGCTGGTGGTGAACAGCGTTGCGTCCGCCAGCGCCGCGCAGCGCCGCACCGACAGTTTCCGTTTGCCCGACGCGCCCTGATAGGTGGCGGAGCCGTTGTCGCCCGAAAAGCGCTCGCCGATATAGGGCTGGTGCATCATGCCGAACACCGGTGCGCCGTTGTGCATCAGCGCGATCAGCGTGCCCCAGATCGGCATCCCGGCGATGAAGGATTTGGTGCCGTCGATCGGATCGAGCACCCAGACATACTCGGCGTCTTCGCGTTCGGAGCCGAACTCCTCACCAACGATACCGTGCTGGGGAAAGTTCTGCTTGATCATTCGCCGCATCACCGCCTCGGCGGCGCGGTCGGCTTCGGTCACAGGGTCGAGGTCGTGGCTGGCATTCTTGTTCTCGACGCTCAGCGAGGTGCGGAAGAACGGCAGGATGGTCTCGCCCGCCGCGGTCGCCAGACGTCCAATGAAGGCTGTGAAATCGATGACCGTCACGGCGTCTCCTTGTCAGCGCGGAAAGCAGAGCGGCCGGCTGTTCTCAATGGCCGTATAAGAATACGAAGCGGCGGGCAATCCATGGTGTTTGCAGCCTGCACATCCGCGGCGGGCGGATCGGGAATTGCGTTCATTTCTTGACCAGTAGAATCATCCTTTGAGAGTCTCGAATTGCTGAAAATATGAAAGATATGAATTTGAAATTCATTCTTTCGCGATTGGCAATGCGATTCTGTGGTATCCAGACGACCTTGGATCGCAATCAAGCTATTGTTTCATCAGCGGTATTTTAAGGCCGTGTCGCAGTTGCCCGCCAAATCGGCCATGCGTTTGATGCATGGCAAAAACACCGATATTCCTTGCCTTTGGTGCGTTGCGGCTGCATATTGTTGCGGTGCGATAGCGCTTTGCGCTGTTGCTGCCCTCCTTGGGCGTTTCCTCCCTAGACTTGGGCCACTTGCCAACGCAAGTGGCCCTTTTTTCTTGTCCGCATCATCCGCAGTGCACCACGCGCGAAGCAATCGCACGCATGGCTCGCGATGAAAGGATCATTGCGATACGCGCGGATTATTCCGCCGCGGCCTGGAAGGGACCGAAGTTCTCCAGCGGGACAGCTATCAGCACCTCCGCCAATACAGCGAAATCGGCCGATACCTTTTCGAACCGCTCACTGCGTGCGCGCCGCCGCTCGTCCATATAGATCGCGCGATTGAGTTCGATCTGGATGGTGTGCAGCCCGCTGGCCGGGTTACCGTAATGTTCGGTGATGAAGCCGCCGGCATAAGGTTTGTTGCGGCCGATCGAATAGCCAAGATTGGCGAACGTTTCTTCGACCACGTCGGGCAGCACCGTCGCGCAACTCGTGCCGTAGCGATCGCCGATCACGACATCAGGGCGTCTCGGTTCGTCGCGCGAGACGCCGACCGACGGCATCGAATGGCAGTCGACCAGCACGACCGAGCCGAATGCCTGGTGTGCCTTGCCGATCAGGCGGCGCAGGGCGCGGTGATAAGGCTTGTACAGGGTGTCGATCCGCCTCAACGCATCCTCGACATCGAGGCGCTCGCGATAGATCTCCTGGCCGTCGCCGACCACGCGCGGAATCGTGCCGAGGCCACCGGCGACCCGCATCGAGCGGGTATTGGCGAAGCTCGGCAGCCGGCCATTGAACATGCGCGGATCAAGCTCGTAGGGCTCGCGGTTGACGTCGACATAGGAGCGCGGGAAGTTGACTCGCACCACCGGAAAGCCGCGTGCGGCAAGGTGCGCGATCATCTCGTCCATGAAGGAATCTTCGGACCGCTGCAGCGCCGCGATGTCGATTCGCGAAGCGCTGAGGAATTCGCGCGGGTAGACCGAGCCGGAATGGGGGGAATTGAAGATGATCGGCGCGCGCCAGACCGCCGGCTCAACAATCTCGAAAGGCGGAGACAATTCGTCGTCAAAATCAGCCATCGTGTCTCTTTACCTTCGGGCCCGTCTCGTTGTGGCAACATCTTCCGGCGAGAAAAGGGCCGCCGCTCGCGAAGATATCATTGTTATTCAATCTCCCCGGCGTGCCAATAAGAACCCGGCTTTCACCCCAAATTTACCAGATCTCTGGCACAACTTGAGTCAATTGCTTCCTCAGAACCGGATTTGATGACCGTCTGCCATGCAACATAAAATTCTGCTCGCCGAAGACGACAACGACATGCGCCGCTTTCTGGTCAAGGCGCTGGAAAACGCCGGTTTTGAGGTGTCGTCCTATGACAACGGCCTTTCAGCCTATCAGAGGTTGCGCGAGGAACCGTTTGAAATGCTTCTAACCGACATCGTGATGCCGGAAATGGACGGGATCGAACTCGCTCGCCGGGCCTCGGAACTGGACCCCGATATCAAGATCATGTTCATCACCGGGTTCGCCGCGGTGGCGCTGAATTCCGACTCGGAAGCGCCGAAAAACGCCAAGGTGCTGTCCAAGCCGGTCCATTTGCGGGAATTGGTCAGCGAAGTGAACAAAATGCTGGCCGCCTGAGCGGGCGGGCCAGCATAAAACAGGCGTTCAGCGTCCTTGCCTGGGCTCGTTTGAGCCGATATAGGGACGCTTCCCGATACGACTGGTTGACCGGGCGCGTAGCTCAGCGGGAGAGCACTACCTTGACATGGTAGGGGTCACAGGTTCGATCCCTGTCGCGCCCACCACCCTATCTTGCTGACCCTATCATTTTGAAAACTCTCGCGTTTGTGCCCCGGAATGGGGGCTTTTTTGATTCCGCGCGGGTCTCTGTTGGGGTCTCTGGGGCGACAAGGCCATTTTTCCCCGCCCGTCTCTGCATCCAAAAATTCCGTTCCCGGCGCCCCGCGGGCAAACGACCGAGTTCGGGCCAGCAGTCGGAATTTGAGACGTCAGATTGGTCAACGGCGGGTGCCGAGGCTGGGGACTATTGTGGGTTCAATCCGAGGGCTTCGAACTGGCGGCTCCATTCTGGCGGAGCATCGCGAAGCCGTTCCACGCCGATGCCGCGGGGGAGGCGTCCTTCGACGGCGGCGCGAACAAGGTCTGGCGCAAGAAAGGCCAGGGAGATGGTCATGTTGACCTGACGCGAACTGCAGTTCTCGCGAGCAGCGATTTCTTCGACGTCAGTGACCAAGCCAGAGACAATCTCGTCTAGCCAGCGTCGACCCCGAGCGATCGCGGCGACAAGGCGCGCGCGACGTTCGGCGCGTTCCGGACGCACGGCAGCGCGAGATGCGCCGTGCGGCAGCAGAATCTGCCGAGATCTTTTGGACGGAGGCTTGTGCCAAGGGATCGAGATCACGTGACCATCGTTCGCGTTCGCCTCCTCTTCGTTTGATTTTACCTGGATGAGTAGTCGATCTTTATGCACGGCGATGCGCGCGACATGCTCCAGGATGATGCTGCGATCTACTGCTGGCGTGATGGCGGAGCTTGGCTTTCCTTTTTGAGCCATCAGATGCTCGCTGATTGATTTGACGATGATGTCTTCAATGTCCGCTGCCGGAACGCGAGAGACCGAGCCGACGGATGCGGTTTTCGACACCCCGTGAAGATGCGGCAGCGAGACGTAGTACCGGTAGCGGATACCGGCCTTGGTGGCGTGGGTCGGCACCATGCGATGGCCGACCTCATCGAACAGCAATCCCGTCAACAGATGATCACTGGCGTTGCGGATTTTAGAGCGCGTGGACCAATGATCGGTCAGCTTTTGCTGAACCGCATCGAACAACGCGCGATCCATGATCGCAGGCTGTTCTCCCGGCAGGATGTCGCCCTTGTATTTGACTTCGCCAATGTAGAACCGATTACGCAACAGATAGAACAGAGTCCCGCGACCAAACGGGATGCCGCCTCTAATTGCGCCGGTTGCGAGTAACTTCGTCTTGGTCCGCATGTCCTTCGCCTTGAGATCTCGGGCCAGCGCATTGACCCCAGAGAGATCGAGATAGCGGTTGAAGATCAGTCGGACCTGCTCAGCTTCCTCTTCGATTACGACGATCTTGCCATCCTTGAGGTCATAGCCGAGGGGCAACGGACCCCCGACCCAGAGGCCCTTGCGTTTGGAGGCCGCGATCTTGTCGCGAATGCGCTCGGAAGTGACTTCCCGCTCGAACTGAGCAAAGGAAAGCAGCACATTGAGCGTTAACCGTCCCATCGAGGTCGTGGTATTGAACTGCTGGGTGACCGAGACAAAGGAAACGCCATGGGCGTCGAACAGCTCGACCAGCTTGGCGAAGTCCGCCAATGATCTCGTCAGCCGATCAACCTTGTAGACGACGATGACATCGATCTTCCGGACCCGGATGTCGTTCAGCAGCCGTTGCAGGTCGGGGCGGTCGGTCGAGCCCCCGGAGTAACCGCCGTCGTCATAACGTGACCGGATTTGGGTCCAGCCGGCATGTGCCTGACTCTTGATATACGCTGACGCCGCATCGTATTGCGCGTCCAGCGAATTGAACTCTTGGTCCAGCCCGTTCTCAGTCGAGACCCGGGTATAGATGGCGCAGCGGACCGCTTTGGTCGAAGCAGCGGTCATGATCGCGCCTCCGCGATCGATGCCTCATCCTTCGGTTTCTTGTCCCTTAAGCCAAAGAAGCGCGGACCGTTCCATTTGGTGCCGGTAATGGCGAAGGCGACCTTGGACAGACTGTCGTAGGTCTGACCGTTCCAGGCAAAGCCATCGGCCATCACCATAACGCGCTGCGATCGGCGATCCCACTCCCGGACCAGAACCGTTCCGGGCGTCAGTTCGGTCCGCTTCTGATCAAGGTTCATCAGCCGGATGGAGATTGCTGCGCCGGTCTCGTTCGCAGCTGTTCGATCAAGCATCTGCCTGGTCTCATGATCGAGATCACCGAAACGCTCGGCCTGGAGCTGGTAGGCAAGAATTGCAAACAGCAGGTGCCGCGGCAGATGCGCGGGTGCCGACTTCTGAAACACGCTTTGCCATCGCGCGCGCAATCCGTTGAGATCGAGACCGCGCAAATGCGCGATCTCATCCTCAAGGGAAATCTTGCTCGTGGCACCACTGTTGCGATGCTTCCGTCGCATCGCATCAGGCCGCCTGCCTGATGCGATAGGCGCGGCCCCTGTCCGTCTGCTCCGAAACAAGATTTAAACCGAGCTTTTTGCGAACGACGCCGGCAAGAAACCCACGCACCGAATGTTGCTGCCATTCCGTTGCCGCCATGATTTCGGCGATCGTTGTGCCTGCAGGTGTTCGCAGCGCCGCAATGATTCGGGCGTGCTTAGTCTCGGGTTGTGCTGCTAGCTTCGAGGAGGAAGGTGCTGGTCGCGTGCGCGACTTTGGATTCTTGGTCACTCTCGATGTCGGGCGAGCGGCAACCTTGGCCTTTGACTTTCGTTTGGTCATTGAATCCTCTGAAGTTGGACGACGTTATCGTCGCACCACCTCAGCCCCGCTCGGGCGAACAACCGGCAGGGCAGGATCCTGAAGCGCGCGTTCAAACCGCCCCGGTCGCTACAGCAATGCTCCGATCAGACACGAAGGCCAGTCATTTCTGAGCAAGAAAGTTGCTCAAATTCCGGAATAGTCGCGGTTAGAAATCAAGGCCAGCTTTCCTTAGGCGGCAGCGACGTTTTGATATCGTTGAGCCATGTCTCGGTGCGCAAGCTGCGCAATCACGAATAACGGTCTACGAACGTCTGCTTCTGACCCAACGGGGGCTTTTTAGCACGCGGCGGTGAATGACAGCTTTGCGCCCCAACTCGGTCGTTCAGCTTGGGCGAGGGCTAGCCTGGAACCTGTCGTTCGTTCATCTTGCGTGCAGTAGCGTTGACGAGCTGATTTTGACCGTTTCGCGCGCCGGCACCATTGCGCTGTGAGTTCGGACTGGAGGTGGGTTGCGGACAGTCTGCTTCTAAGGCTCAACCTACATTTTTGAAGAAGGGCGCGCCTGAAAACGCTCCCCCATTACCAGCCAGCAAAGCTCTCGGCCTTGCCACGGGCGACGTCCTTTTCATAGGACTTGAGCAGAAGAGACGAGAGCTCTTCCACCTGCTTGGGGCTTTTCAAGTCAGCCTTGTAATCAAACGCTGGACCTTTTTCTTGGACCTCGTAGTTCAGATCGATAACCAGCGTACCTACGATGTCGGCGCACTTTCTTAGGAACTCCGTTTCCCGTTCTTGAGGGAGCGTGCTCGGATCCCGCATAACATCCCGGGGCCCCTCAGAGCTACGAAGTATTTTCGAGAGTAACGAGGCGAGGAAATACTTCGTGAGCGCGTAATGGGCCAATGGCCTAACTTCAATGCCGTCCAGTTTCTTCTCAATTAGCCACATGATTCGCATAATGAAGATGACCCTGGCCGCGTCCACTTCTTTGCGACCAAAAATATCGGCGTATTTGTCGTCGAAAACCTTGTAGATCTGGTGGCATGACCACGGTTCAAGAAGGTCAATCGCCAACATAGCCCGTCCAGCCGCCTCATTGCTGATGGTTATCCGATTTGCCGGGGCCACCTCACCGCGCTTGATCTCGAAGAAGAACTCGTTTGATTTCTGATTCATCTCCGACTGCAGGCGAGTCATTACAGCGTGGTTCGAACGCAAGTCCCTAGGTTTGATAGCGTTTTGGTTATTGCTGTATTCGGTGATCTTCCTCGCCAAAGCGTCATTTTGCAGCGCGATGACCCTTACAAGCACCCGCAAATCGTCGGTGAGTTTATCCACACCACAAGCGCGTAGATTAGCGCGGTCAAACCGAGGGTCAGGAACAGCGCGCGGGGCAGGGTTCGGCTTGGTTCCTTGATCTCTTCGGCAACGTTGACCAGATGTTCGAAGCCGATGAAAGCAAAGACTGCGATAAGCGCCGTTCCGGCTATTCCGATCCAAGCCGTCGAATCAGCGGAAGAAGGCCAGATTTCAGGAAGGCGTGTGACAACGTCGGTTCCGTGAGTGAGGCCGGCAATAATGATCAGCACGAGACCGCCCACTTCGACGAGCGTCATGATCGCGGCGAACGTGATCGACTGAACCGTTGCGAGATATGCCACGACCCCCATCGCAAGTACTACCCCGGAAATTATCCACGGCGCGGGGATGGGCAGAAAAACCGCAACATAGCCCGCGCTACCGACGCTGATCGTTGCGGCTGAGACTATCGCCGTCGCGACCACGAGAAGCCCGACGCCGAGACTGAGCCAATCAAGCCGGAACGCTGCCTGCACGTAGGCCGCCTCGCTGGCACTCACCGGCATACGCGTTCCCAATTCGGCAAACGATGCCGCACTGAAAGCCATGACGAGTGCCGCACCCATGAAGGCAAGCGGCGCTTGCATGCCGCTGCGCTCCGCGGCAAGACCGACGAGGACGTAGATGCCGGCGCCGATGGTTACGCCAAGCCCATAAAGTACCGCGTGTGCCAACGTGAGTGAGCGAACAAGGCGCTGCGACGCCTCCTGAGTCGCCAAAGGCTGGACAGACATTCAACGTTCTCCTTGCCCAGTCCAGCCAGGCTGCCTCATAGAAGGTAGCCGCTCAAGTATGCCATAGTCCGGGGCAAGACGTCGAATACCGACGCAAATTGTATCCGTTCCGCGGCGCCGAGAGCCGCCAAGCGGTGCCGACCGGCAGATAGCGACGGCGTCTTTCCACAACATTCTTATCCGCGAGAGCATTTGATTCGCGTCAAGGAACTCATCTTATGAGACAACTCTTGGACGGGCCGCAGCCGCGAGAAATACGGCGTGAAATGATCGTCGCGGCTGCTAAGAGGCGGTTGCCCAGCCTCATGCGACCTATCCTCGGCTTGCGCCGCACTTACCTGCCGCTGCTGATAATCTACTTTGCCTACGGCGCCCTCGGTATCATCTGTCCGTCGTCAGATAATTTGAGACTGATCAGGTATTTCGAGAAGGGAGGCTCTGGCTCATCAGGGGTTAGAGTTTAAGCGGCCTGCAGTCGGTGCTG
>NZ_LMDP01000002.1 GCF_001425835.1 Afipia sp. Root123D2 | reverse complement strand
CGAGAACTGGTAGTCGGCGCCGAGCTGGCCACCGCCGAGGAACGTGGCGTCGCGGCTGGAACCGGTCAGGCCGACAATGTTGGTGGCGAAGCCATCATCGCCGCCGAACGCTGCGCCGATGTGACCACCGAGATAGAAGCCGGTCCAGTTGTAGATCGGCGCATAAACCGGAGCCGGGGCCTTGGTGTAGGTCCGGGCCGGCAGATCGGCGGCGAACGACGATGTCGCTGCCAGAACAGCGGCTGCAAACGAAAGTCCCGCAAGATGGATACGCATATGACACTCCCCAAAGTTGATGCGAGACATCTAAGGCCCGCTGGTGAATCAGAAATAAACAAACCGGCCGATGGTTTCTTTTCCCGCAGCCGCCAAGCATCATTGATCCCGACCGTTGCAAATTGGGCACAGGTGTCGCGTTCCGGGACAGCCGACAGGCAAGCGGCCGTCACGCCCGAAGCCCCGGGAAGGCTTATGCGTTCAGTTACCACTGATAACGCAGCACGCCCTTTCCGGCGTAGTTCGTGGTCGTTCCGGAGAATTCCCCGTCGAAAGTGGCGGCGGCCGAAATTCCGTTGAGTCGCCCGAGTTCGGCGGAGGCGATTGCCAGCACCGCGTCATGCGACGATGTCTGGAATCGATGTCATTCACACGGGGCCGCGGCTATGTCGCTTTACAACGAAATCCCGTGGATCAGTTCTGCATTCCCCAACGCTGCACCGTCATTCGCTCAATCAATCGGAAGATCACATTCTCCACGAACAACCCGATCAGAATGATCGTGAGCAACCCGGCGAAAACATCGGGAATCTCCAGCTGATTTTTCGCTTCATAAATGAACCATCCGAGCCCGCCCTGGCCGGACGTGGTCCCGAAGACCAGCTCGGCTGCGATGAGCGTGCGCCACGCGAAAGCCCAGCCGATCTTCAGGCCGGCCAGAATGCTTGGGAAGGCGGCGGGAATGAGAATTTTCGCGGCGAAGCGCAAGCCGCTCAGCCCGTAGTTTTGCCCGACCATGCGGTGTGTGTTGGATACGCCGCGAAAACCGGCGTGCGTGTTGAGCGCCACGGCCCACAAGACAGAATGAATCAACACGAACACCAGACTGCCGGTGCCAAGGCCGAACCAGATCATCGCCAAGGGCAGCAGCGCAATGGCCGGCAGCGGATTGAACATCGCCGTCATCGTTTCGAGGAAGTCAGTGCCGAGGCGCGTGTTGATAGCGATAAAGGTGAGAACGGCGGCGACGGCGACGCCGGCGCTGTAGCCGATCAACAGTACCTTGATGGAAAGCAAAGCACGTATGATGAGCAGACCGCTGGCAATGCCGCCGGCCATGGCTTGTACGGTCGCGCCGAACGTCGGCAACAGCAATTCATTGTCGAGCCAGCGGGCGTAGCCCTCCCACAGCGCGGCCAGTACGATTAATACGAACAGCTTACGCAGCCAGCCTTCGTTGTAGAGGGTCTCGAAGACCGTCAGCGGCTTTTGCACAATGCCGAAGTGTTCTGCTCCCATCGTCTCCCGGAAGATTTCGGGACGCGCGGATACGTCAGACATGCTCCGTCTCCTCCACCTTGTCGGCAAACAGCATGTCGTGAATGCTGCGTTGCAGTTCGATCCCGCGCACTGACGCGGATTCGCCGCGCGGCGCGCTGTTGATTTCCGCCTTCACCTGACCGGGATGCGGCGAAAGCAACAGAATACGGTTGCCGATCTTGACCGCTTCGTCGATGGAATGCGTGACGAAAATCACCGTGAACTTCACTTCGTCCCACAGACTGAGCAGTTCGTCCTGCATGCGGACCCGCGTGAGCGCATCGAGTGCTGCGAACGGTTCGTCCATCAGCAGAATATCCGGCTCCATCGCCATGCCGCGCGCAATCGCCACGCGCTGTTTCATGCCGCCCGAGAGCATGTGCGGATAGCTATCGGCGAACTTGGTGAGGTTGACTTTTTCGATGTACGCCGTGGCTTTTGCACGGGCGTCGGCCTCGCTTAACCGGCCCGTCGTCTGCAGCGGAAACATGACGTTCTGCATCACGGTCTTCCACGGCAGGAGTTGGTCGAACTCCTGAAACACCATCATGCGATCAGGACCAGGCTTCACGACAGCGCGACCCTTAAGGCGGATCTCGCCTTCGGTCGGCCGCATATAGCCGCCGATCGCCTTGAGCAGGGTCGATTTCCCGCAACCGGACGGCCCGAGCAGAACGAAGCGGTCCGACTTGAAGACATTGAGGTCGACGCGGTAAGTGGCCGTGATCAAATGCTTGCGCGTCTTGTATTGCAGCGTCACTCCCTTCACCTCGAGCAACGGCTGGGGATCCTCCAAATGGGTCATGTCTCCTCCAACGAAATCTAGCTCGCCTCCGTCACTCGTTGCGCCCTTCAATCTCAAGGCCGAGGATGAGGTAACTCCAGGATTTTCCATGCGAGTCGAGGTTGAGCGAGCTGTTCACGCCGCCCTCCAGTGCTTCCTGCATGACGAAATTGAGCCCATGCAGATGCGGCACGACATAACGTTTGACCTCGCCCCGGATCAGATCAGGGAAAGCGCGCTTGACGCGCTCGGCGGTGAGCACTCTCGTCAATAGCTCGAAATCGGCTGCATCATGGGCCCACACATTCACGTTCGATGTGTTGCCCTTGTCGCCGGCTCGCGCATGCGCGATGTCGCGGATAAGGCGAGGAGGATTGTTCCGCTGCGTGCTCATGCGACCAATACCTGCAGGCCGGGCTTGACCAGATCACGGTCGACCAGCACCGATTTGGTCATCACGCAAGGCACGATCGAGCCTCGGAAGCCGCCGCCGCCTGCCGGGCCGCAGCACAGCAGGGATTCGATTTCCCACAGCATCAGTTCAGCGCCTTCCCTGGTGGGTGAACGCAAGGCGACATGCAAGCGCACGTCTTCGGCCTCCGAGCCGCGGATGCCGGCGGTGGCAAAGAGCGAATTGACCCCGATCAGGTCGATGCGCAGATTCGACTGGATGCCATGGACTTCGCGCAACCGGTAACCGGCGATCCTGGCCGCCAATTGCCCCCGCGCCTGCGCTCCCGGGCCGGCGTAGCTGATACCTGCTTCGCCCTGGAAGCCGTGATTAAAACCAACCGTGACCTTGAGCGTCTGCGGGCGCGCGCTGCCGCCGGCATTCGAAACCCTGATCCTGTCGGCGCCGACGCTCGCGATCTGTACCTTGCTGAAATCCGCGGTCACGTCAGGGGTGAGGTAGCGCGAAGGATCGTGCACCTCGTACAACAATTGTTCCTTGACGGTCGCCGGCGTAACGTTGCCGCCGCTGTCGGCTAGCTTGGTGATCACGGCGTTGCCATCGGCGTTCACTTCGGCAATCGGATAGCCGCAACGGTCGAGATTGGTCACGTCCTTGACGCCGGGATCGGCAAAATAGCCTCCCGTAATCTGCATCCCACATTCCATCAGGTGCCCGACCAGGGTGCCGGCGCCCATGCGTTGGGTATCCATTGCGTCCCAGCCGAAATGGTGTGCGAGCGGAGCGAGGAACATCGAGGGATCGGCAAGTCGTCCGCCGATAATGACATCGGCGCCAGCCTCAAGCGCCGGAATGATGGCGTCGGCACCGAGATAGGCATTCATGCCGACCACAGGCATGCCGATATCCGACAGGCGGCCCGGCTCGTCCATGAAGGGCTGATCATGTGCAACCACGGCCGACACATCGTCGCCCTCGATGCAGGCGACCTTCAGTCCCTTGAGGCCGAGGTCGCGTGCGATTTCGACGGTGCGCTGCGCCGCCGCCCGAGGGTTGGCGGCGCCCATGTTGGTAATGATCGTCGTGCGGGCCGCGCGGCATGCAGGCAGTAATGCCTGCATGCGACTGCGCAGATGCGTGTTGTAGCCACGCTCAGGGTCCGACATCCGGTCGCGATGGCCGAATGCAACCGTCCGCTCGCCCAAGCACTCCAGTACCATGACGTCGAGTTCGCCGCGTTCGGCCAGATCGACCGCCGGATCGAGGCGGTCGGCGGCGAAGCCGGCGCCGGTACCAATACGAAAGCTTGAGGCGCTGTTACTCATTGATGCATTCCGAACGGGTTGCTTCAGTCGCCGCCCGATTTGCCGTTCTCGGGGAAGAACAGATCGCCGACGGCCTTCGGAGCCTGCTTGATGGTTCCGATTTCGGCCATGAATTTCGCCGTCTTCAGCACCTTCTGCGGCTTGAGCGTGTAGGCGTAGTCCTTGTCGCTGATGATCTTGAGAATGTCATCGACCGAGTTCTTCTTGTCATTCGCGGCCGCAAGATAAAGCTCGGCCGCCGCGCGCTTGTCGCTGTTGATAATGGCGATGGCTTCGCTCAAGCCATCGTAGAACGCCTTGTACGCCTTCGGATTTGCATCGTGGAATTTGGCGCTTGCGGTCACCACCACCGCCGTTGCCGGGCCGCCGAGGATTTCATAGTTCGTGGTGACCAGCTTCGCGCCCGGCACCTTCATCTCCTGCTCGTAGAATGGCGACGATGAAAAGTGAGCGTTGACGCCGGCAGTATTGTTGGTGAAGGCAAGTGTGGCGTCGGGGTGCGACAGCGAGATCGTCAGCGGATCGAGTTTGCCGTATTCCTTTTCGCCGAAAGCCTTTGCGGCAGCCATCTGCAGCATGATCGCTTGGGTCGAGATCTTTATCGACGGGACGGCGATCTTGTCTTTTGCGCTGAAGTCCTTGATGCTCTTCACGTCTGGATTGCGCGTGATCAGGTACAGCGGATAGGTCGTCATCGACGACACACCCTTGATCTGACCGTGGGTCTTGTCCCACAGCGTGATCATTGACGGGGCGCCTTGCGCTGCGAAGTGAATCGCGCTCGAGATCAGGCCGTCATTCATGGCGCTGGGACCGGCGACCTTGGCCCAGGTCACTTTGAAGTCGGCCATGCCGGCGGCGGCGGCATTCTTTTCGACCAGCCCCCGCTTTTGCATCACCATCAGCGGGAGAAAGCTCACGCCATATTGCTGAGCAACAACGATCTCATTCACCTCGGCACGGCTGCTTGTGGTGGATGCAAGAGACAGAGCAAGAAAAAGCGCAAGCGACGTCACGCGAAAAGTCATGGAAACCTCCCTGGCTAAGGTCATTTGCTGACCGGTTATTGATTGGCCACAGGATGAGCGGCGATGAATTATCTTACAATTGAATATTTTGTATCTCACTTATAACATGAGATTATGGATCCAAATCTGACTCAAATCCGCAGCTTCGTGGCGATCGGCAAGCTCGGCAGTTTCACGCGTGCGGCGCGCGCCGTGCATCTTTCGCAGCCCGCCCTTACCGTGCAGATACGCCAGCTTGAGAGCGCATTGAACGTCAAGATATTGGACCGCAACACGCGCTCCGTGCGGCTCACAAGAGTGGGTGAGGAACTGCTGCCGGTGTTCGAACGCCTGCTCAATGAGTTCGACACGGTGGTGACCGGCGCCAAGGATCTCGCGACCAGGCGGCTCGGCGTCGTTCGATTGGCCTGCCTGCCTTCGTTTGCTGCGGCCGCTCTGCCAAAGGCCATCGTCGCTTTTCGCGCCCGCTATCCCGGCATACAGTTTATGCTCAAGGACGGCGTCGGCCGAAAGATCGTCAGTCTGGTCAAGTCGGAGGCGGTGGATTTCGGAATCGCCGGTGGCGAAGTGAACGATCCAGACGTAAGGACCGAAGCTTTGACGCGCGATCACATGCGGGCGATCTATCTTTCGCCGCACGCGCTCGACAAGGAAAAGAAGATCACTGCGGAAATCCTCGCTCGTCAGCCGCTCATCCTGATGGATGAAGACAGCACAGTCCGCCAGGTGATCGACCTCGCCTTCGAAAAACTGGGGCTCTCGGTCAGACCGGCGCTTGAGGCGACTTATATGTCGACTGCGGTGGGGATGGCGCGAGCCAAGCTTGGCGTTGCGGTGGTGCCTTCCACTGCGATCGAAGCCCAGACCTCAGGGCGGTTGAAATCGCGGCTGATTGAGGGACGCGACTTTGGCCGTTCGATCGTTATTGTACGCAAGACCGGACGATCGCTGCCGCCGGCAAGCGAAAGTTTTATCGCTACGTTGGCCGCGTCCTTTTCAAATCGTTTGCGCAACGGCCCTTAGCCGAGTTCAGTCTATGCTGGCGGTGGGAGAGAACCCTAGTTCGAACTGGCTCTTCGCAGATCAGCGTAGCCTAGCGAAGCGAAGCGTGCGTGGCACGGTCGGCTTTCCTAGATCCGCGGAAAAGACAGCTTCTCGAACGCGCTGACTGTGATAGGCGGCCACTCCGCCAGCCGAATAGGCATCTCCAGCCGAAATCTTGACGGCGCGTTGCTTGGGAAACTGTTCCAGCGGTGATCAATGGCCGCCGGATTTGCCCTCGATTCCAATTGCAAACATCCAGCTTTCGCGATGATCAAATGGATGCTCCGCAGTGTTCCCGGTTCGCGTGCTTCTTTGCTATTGAGATTTCAGGACCCAGAAGTTTCATTAACGACGTCAATTTGAGGTAGCTGCGAGCGAGAGTCAGATCCTGGGGCGATGAGACGGTTCGGCCCGATGGGTTCGTCACGCGAATGGGCTGCAACGCGAGAACTCTTCAACGCGGCCAGATACTGCATTATTCACAACGGGCCGGGGAAAGCGTCTGCCGCACGTGAAAGGCACGGCATATCGACTGATCGGTCGATTGCGAAGCTTACAATGATCCAACGCTCCGGACGTACATGTATACGGCAACCGTCATGATCACGATGGCAAATAAGGTGTTCAATTTCCCACGCTGACTTGCAAGCCGCGTTGCCAGCATTCCGCCCAGCAATCCGCCGACGACCCCTCCGGCAATAAAAAGCCCAGCTATCGTCCAGACAATGAGATCGGACCACGCGTAGCTGACCGCGGTCGCTGCGCCGAATGCGGTCACGGCAACGAGCGAAGATCCGACAGCGCACAGAATTGACATGCCGGTTCCCCACATGAGCGCCGGTACAATCAGGAAACCGCCACCAATTCCAAAAAAACCGGACAGAGCGCCCGTTGCAAGTCCAAGAACCGAGAGAACGGGAAAATTCGACCAACTGATGCGAACAGCGCTATGCCCGACGTGAGATCGACTTCTAAACATCAGCACAGCTATCAGAAACATGACCACGGCAAACAGCGTCAGCAGTTTGTTGCCATCGATTGTCTTGCCGACTGCGGAACCCATCAGCGCACCCACGACACCTGCGCCCGCAAATACGAGAGCGCAGGCCCATCGCACGTTCCCCCGCCGAGCGTGGCCCAAAAGGTTTATGGCCGCATTGACCGCAACCGCGACCGCGCTGGTTCCGATCGCGATATGAGCAGCCGGTACACCAACGACGTACACCATTAATGGAACAGCCAGAACTGATCCGCCGCCGCCAACAACCCCAAGTGAAAAGCCTACCAGGACCCCTGAAGCCAGAGCCAGCAACTGTTGCAGAAAAGAAATCGTCAACGGAGGTGGCTCGCTATGTTCATTCAAACGCGGGCATGGATGCGAATACTTTTTGCCAGGGCGACCGCGAAAGGGTCACCTGGATTCCGCTTCTTGCCTAAAGGGACGCCGCTCTTCAACAGCAGCTATCAGGTCCGGATAAGAAGCACATATTGCTTGGGCGATAGTATTCGCCGGCACGTCAGCATAAGTGCCGCGGTCGTGAACATATTCCATATGCCGATTTCCTTCTGCGTCGTATGGCTGGAAAAGCGAATCGTTCCGGCCATCGAAGTCGAGCGGAGGCACGCCAACGTGCGCGCACAACTGGGCGTCGAAAGCAGGAGTTGCCTTCACCCACTTATTTTCGAGCCACAGCTCAGCATACGAATGCCAAACGAACAGATCGGTGCCCATAACAGCGCGCAGTCGAAAAGAGGTCAGATGATTCTTCACATCGGCATAGCCAATCCGCGCGGGAATATTTACTGCTCGGGCGCACGCCGCGAGCAAGGCAGCTTTGCCAACGCAAAAGCCACTTCCAGTCTGAAGAACGGCGCTCGCTCGATACGTGCTCTCTGATCGATAATCGAGGTAGAGTTCATACGAAACCTCGTCTCTGACCGCATCGTACAAAAGCAATGCACGCTCGAGCTCGCTTTGTGCGGACTCAGTCTTCGCCTGCGCAAACGCGATGATCGCGGGATGATCGCTGTCAACGAACGATGTCGCTTTCAAGAATTCAGCCGGTGCGCCGAAACCAGTCATACGTTAACCTCCACACTTTACTGCCTACCTTGATCAGGGCTCTTCAGTCGCGCGGTAAGTTAGATCGTGGATTGGAAACTTCAGAAAGGCTCGCCCCAATTGATCTGAGGTTGGCAGTTTTCCACCTTGAATATTTACCTGAAGAGCAAAGAGCATCAGGCCGGGGAGAGGCAGAGTAGAATCTCTATTGGTCCGGAGCGAGATGAAGTCCTGCTCCGAAAGAGACCGGTGCGCGTGCCTGTTCTCCGCTCTCTGGATGACCGGAGTACTTTCCCACAAGGCGGCGCGTCCGTTTGGCCGGTAGTCATGGCCAGCGAACAGACGCGTATCGTCTGGAAAAGACAGGATTGTTTGGATCGTTCGATACAAAGCGCGGGCGTCGCCGCCCGGAAAGTCACATCGAGCCGACCCTGAGTCCGGCATGAAAAGAGTGTCATGAGTAAACGCCGCATCGCCAATCACATAAGTGATGGATGCGAGTGTATGACCCGGAGAATCTACGACTCTGGCGATTAATGTCCCGATTTTGAATTCATCGTTATCATCAAACAAGCGGTCCCATTGCGAGCCATCGTTCTTGAACTCCGGCATTGCATAAATGTGTTTCCAGGTCGTTTGGATATCGATAACCCGCCTGCCGATAGCCATCGGAACAGCCGTTATTCTCTTAAGATAGCTAGCCGCTGAAAAATGATCTGCGTGGGGATGTGTGTCCAGAATCCATGTCAGTTGCAGACCTCGCTCTTGAGCGAAGTTGAGCAAATTATCCGCGAATGCCCCTGTGATTGTTCCGCATTTCTCGTCGAAGTCGAGCACCGGATCGACGATGGCCGCCATCCTGGTGACAGGATCCCAGACGATGTACGAAATGCTTCCCGTCTTCGTGTGATAGAATCCCGCCACGTGGGGTGAGTTGCGCCCCCGGGAGGGACTTTCCCTGACCAGTACTTTTTCTGCCTCGCGCTCTGATTCCCGAAGCATATGGGTCGGGTCACACAAGTGTACAATCATTGTTTATACACTCGCCGTCGTCGAGGGACCGCCCTCCTTGCGCCATCCAGTGTACCCCCCTTCGAGGCTCATCACATTTTTCACACCCATTTCCAGCATGGTTTGACCTGCTAACAACGACCGCATCCCGGACGCGCAAAAAACGATGAACGTGACTTCGCGACTCAATGGCTTCTTGTGCGCAGGGCTTTTGGGATCGATCGCAAACTCCAGCGCCCCTCGCGAGACGTGAACGGAGCCAGGGATGGTACCGTCCTTCGTTAATTCATGAAGATCTCGGACGTCGACAAAGACGACGTCGTCGCGTCCCAACCGGGAAACCGCGTCGAGAGGGGCGATTGATGGGACAAGCTCTTTTGCCTGTTTCAACTTGTCTCGTAGCTGCATTGCCATCGGCTCTTCTGTCCTCGCGTGCATAATCATCAGATCGCGACGAATGTCGCTCCGAGTTACTCTTGAAGATCTCGTTGAACTGTTTGCAGATGGATTGTCATCATTTCCTCTGCTCGAGCTGCATCTCTCTGCTTAAGGGCCTTGAGCAACTCTTGGTGCTGCGAATTGTAATTCGTGATGCGAATAGGCTTGAGGCGCTTCTCCTTTAGCTTCCCCCAAAATTCCTCCTCTCGCATCGCGTTGATCGCGTTGAAGAAGGTTAGAAGAAGAGAATTGCGGCTTGATTCGGCAATAAGCCTATGAAAATGGCCATCGAGGCGTTCGTATTTCGGAACGTCTGTGGTCAAATTCGCCAGGTCCAGCACACGGTTCATCTCCTTTATTTCGGCAGGTGTAACGCGAAGTGCTGCGATCGAAGCTAGCTTGGGTTCAATCGCGAGACGGGCCTCCATCACTTCATTTGGACTCGTTGCGCTTGCCAAATCATCGAAGGCTCCAGCTAGAGCGCGCGATTTGGAGCCGACGAATGTGCCACGTCCTACGTGCCTCCAGATTACGCCTTCCTGCTCGAGTATCGCCAAACTCTGACGCAGCGTGCTTCTGCTAACCTTGAGCATCTCCGCCATTTCACGTTCTGGAGGAAGACGCTTGTCTTTGGATTTCTCCGCACGAGCGACAATGCGTCGCAATCCTTCTACGCTATCCGTACCAATGTGAGAATTGGTTAGATTGGTATGTGCTATTTTACTTGCTTTCGTCATATCTCGGTCCTATCATTATCAAACCGATTATACAATGGTTGGAAATGGTATGAGATTGGTTTCGTACGTTGAGGAAGGAAATACTCGCATCGGTGTTCTTGATCCAGCCGGGGCGCAGGTGAGGGAATTCCGTGTGCCTTGGTTGGCGGGTGCTTGGTCCATGGCTGATTTCATTCGGGAAGGATTGGAATCTTTGGCTTTGATGAAGCTCGGGCCCGCGCGTGACCTGTCAGACGTCAAGCTGTTGGCGCCGTTATTTGCGCCTCGCCGAAACATCATCTGTGTCGGCAAGAATTATCATGAGCACGCCAAAGAATTTTCGTCGAGCGGCTTTGATGCAAGCGCTACCGAGGTGGTTCCCGAATTCCCCGTAATTTTTTCAAAAAACGTCGGTTCAGTATCTGGGCCCGGTGACCCAATACCTGCCTCAGATGATGTTGACGGTTCGGTGGACTACGAGGGCGAGCTGGCGGTCGTTATCGGTCGAGGTGGCCGCAACATCGATCCTGAGGCTGCGATGTCGCATGTGTTCGGCTACACCATTGTCAACGATGTAACTGCGCGGCAAGCGCAGCGTCGGCACAAGCAATGGTTTCTCGGGAAAAGTCTGGATGGGTTTTGTCCAATGGGCCCTTCCATTGTCACTCAAGACGAAATTCCTGACCTTAAGAAGGTTGAGCTTAGAACCTTTGTGAACGGTGAGATTCGTCAAAGGTCATCCATCGGGAATCTAATCTTCGGGATTCCGGAGGTCGTGTCGACTATCTCGCGCTTCATGAAACTTATTCCTGGCGATGTCATAGCCACCGGAACGCCGTCCGGCGTGGGTATCGGATTCGATCCTCCAAAATTCTTGCGCCCAGGCGACGAGGTTGTCGTCGAGATCGATGGGATCGGAGAGTTACGAAATCCAGTGGTGTGAAGCTTGCTGCGATCTGAAAAAATGAAGAGGTTGTCATGAAGTATAAAACTATTGAGTGGTCGATCGTTTCTTCGCCTGAGTGCCCCGGCGATAACGCGATCGGTGTGGTTACATTGAATCGACCGGAGCATTCGAACGCTCTGGGCCCACGGATGGGTATGGAGCTTGATCAAGTCATGGACGAGATCAGGCATTCTGGCGTGCGCGTGGTCATTATCACTGGAAAGGGTTCGAACTTCTGTGCGGGCGGCGACCTGCAGGTTGAGACCATTCCAATGGAGCGTCCGGAAGACGATTGGGGGCTCAAAGGAGAGTACGGCGAAATCGTTACCTGGTGGATGAATGATTATTTCCATCTGATTTCGCAGCGTGCCTGCATCAAGCTGGAGAATCTTCCTCAGCCGGTAATCGCTGCTGTGAATGGCATTGCGGTTGGCGTGGGGCTTGAGTTGGCAATTTCCTGCGACCTTCGAATTGCAACGACCAAGGTGCGTTTTGCTGAATTGGCCGTGCCTGCCGGCTTCATGAGTGAGTGGAGTGCGCCTCGCGTTCTGCCGCAGCTTATCGGGCAGACGCGCGCGAGCGAGATGATTCTCACCGGGCGTATGGTTTACGCCGAGGAGGCGCTCAGTTGGGGGCTCGTGAATAAAATTGTCGAGCCGGAAGCGCTGATGGATGAGGCAATGAAAATGGCTGGAGCGATGGCTTCCTATCCAAACGTTGGCCTCAAGTACGCCAAGGAAACGCTGCGACTCTATCAACATCTCAATCGAAGCGAAGAAAACACTCGGGTTGAACTCGAGCGGGTTCTTGAGATCACCCGCAACAAGGACTGTGCTGAAGGTTTGAATGCGTTTCTATCGAAGCGCGCGCCGATGTACCACCCGAACAACCCTGTTCGGCGTCCTGGCAAAGAAGCGAAGTGAGGTAGTTCATGTCAAATTGGACGGCTCGTCCCGGTCATCGTGTCTTTTTGCCAAAGACAAACATTGCTTATGAGATTCTCGATCGAAATATCGAGAAGGGTGCCGGTGAACGAAGGGCCATAGTTTGGGATTCTGGTTCTTGGACCTACAATCAGCTGCGCGAGGAGGTCGACGCGTTCGCGCGCGGCCTGCAGCAGCTCGGCGTAAGAAAAGATAGCAAGATTCTCATTCGAAGCCGGAATTCGCCGGGTTCATGTGTCGCGGTTCTCGCGGCATATCGGCTCGGAGCTGTAGCCGTATGGGCAAATTCTCTACTTACCGAAGACGATCTCGCATACATCGCCGAAAATAGCGAAGCTCGCATCGCGATCACGACATCAGATTTGGCGGATGTGGTTGAAAACCTGAAAGCGAGAGGTCTTCTCGACCGGGTCGTGACCGTTGATCAGGGTGCTGGATACGATGAAGTAAAAGCCCTGGGCGGTGCTAGCAAGTTTGAGTTCGAAGAGACTTCGGCGGAGGACCCCGCCTTTATGCTCTATTCGTCTGGTACAACCGGGCGACCCAAGGGAATCTTGCACGCGCATCGCTGGATAGTAACTGTGGGAGATCCGGCTCTTATCCAGATGGAATATCAGCCTGACGACGTTATTTTGACGCCGGGCGAGTTCAGCTTCATGGGGACGTTTGGGCACGCGTTCTCTTTCCCGCTCTACGCCGGGTCGACTATCGTCCTCTACACCGAACGTGCTGCCGCTGAGACGATCATCAGCGCGCTCGATAAGCATTGTGTGACGATATTCGTGTCGGTTCCCACTTTTTATCGGATGTTGCTTGCGTCGCCGCAAATGCAAAAGTCGTTCAAGGCGACGAAGCTTAGATTCGCGATCAGTACGGGGGAATCGCTGGGGGCCGCAATCTATGAAAAGTGGATGGCCGAGTATGGCACGCCTCTTTACGACATCTACGGTGTTTCGGAAGTCGAGGTTCTGATTGGTAATGGGCCCGCGAATCCGGTGAAGCCTGGATCAATCGGTAAAAAGCTCGTGGGTATGAAAATTGCGCTCATGAACGATCGATTGGAAGAGGTGCCAGTCGGAGAGCCGGGTGTTCTCATGATTCATCGCTCGGACCCTGGCCTCTTCCTTGGCTACTATCGTCAACCCGAGCGTTGGAAGAATCAGCATCGCGGTGAGTGGTACTACACCGGCGATGTCATGCGTCTGGACGAAGATGGGTATTACTGGGGCGCGGGTCGCGAGGACGATCTTTTCAAAAGCCGTGGCTATTTTCTGTCTCCCCAGGAGATCGAGGATGCAATTCTGAAACATCCTGCAGTTGCCGAGGCGGCCGTTGTCGGTCTTCCCGATGAGGCGCTCGGAAGCAAAGTTGCTGCATTCGTTGTGCTTCGTGGAGTTGCTGATGAAGGCAAATTTGAGCAGGAGCTGATCGAGTTCCTCCGCTCCATCCTCGCTCCGTTCAAACTTCCAAAGAGCGTAAAGATCGTCGACGCCCTTCCGAAGAATCCTGTCGGCAAAATTCTTCGCCGCGCGCTCCGAGGCTAGTGGTAAAAAAATGCCTGAAATCAGTTTGATCATATTTCAAGTTTTGAATGGTCTGATTTGGGGAGTCATCATCGCTTTGCTCGCCGTTGGTCTCAATCTGATCTATGGCCTTTTGAATATTGTGAATGTCGCCCAGGGCGCTCTGTTTATGGTGGGTGCCTACATCGCCTGGCTTGCCGTAACTTATATAGGGAGCTTCTTTATTGGTTTGGTAATCGCGCCGCTCGTCGTTGGCGTTGTCGGATTAACCGTTGAGCGGACTGTTTTACGGCCGCTCGCGAAAAGCCCGGAACTCACGATCATTGCGACAATCGGGCTTATGTTAATGCTGGAGCAAGGTGCACTCTGGCTATTCGGCGGCGACGTGCGCTCTGTTGCCTCACCTATCGACTTCACCGTTCCGATCGCTGGAATGTTTTATCCCGGCTTTCGCATTTTCGTTGCACTCGTGGCGGTGCTGGTGCTCGTCGGGTTGTGGATATTCCTTCAAAAGACTCAATACGGCCTGTGGACCCGCGCAGTTAAATTCAGCCCGTCAATCGCGAGCGCATTTGGGGTTCCTACAGATCGGGTCATCGCTCTCACATTCGGAATAGGAGCGGGGCTTGCCGCGCTCGGAGGTGTGCTTGCATCGCCGATCGTCAACGTTCGACCTGACATGGGTCTGGACGTGCTTATTACAGTCTTCATCATTGTCATCGTTGGTGGACTTGGCAATCTGCTCGGTTCCGTTGTCGCGGCAGTACTAATGACGACCAGCGAGGGACTTGCCGGTATTTTCACGAGCCCGACTAACGCGCGGATGATCTCGCTTATCGCACTTACCCTTATCGTACTTCGCTGGCCTGATGGCATCGGAGCCAAAGGAGATAAACGATGAGCCGCCCCTTGTTGATCCTCAACGGACTGATCTGCCTCGCCGGAATCGTACTGGCCATATTGCCTCCCGAGTCAGCGTACCTGCAGCTCTATCTTTGCGACCTCGCGTTGTTCGGTTTGCTCGCTGTGTCTTTCGACGTGACCTTTGGCTTTGGAGGGATGCTTAATCTCGGGCAGGCGATGTTCTTTGGTCTCGCCGCCTATGTTATTGGCTGGCTTCTTCTATGGAACGGAGTCGATCTGGTCTATGCGGTCCCCGCAGCTATTCTGGCCGCGACTTTGTTTGCTACAGTCGTTGGCTTTGTGGCTGTGCGCGGAAGCAATCATAGCCTCCTCATTCTCACGTTGATCTTTGTGACGGTGAGCTACACGTGGGCCCAGAACCAGCGAGATCTCACGGGCGGTGACGACGGCTTGGTCTTGGCCGGTGCATCGTTTCGATTGTTCGGTCACGATATTCTGGCAATCGGCCGTTATCGTCTTTCCATGCTTTCGTTTTCGTTCGCATTTGCTCTCACGCTATATTTGATGTGGTCTCCATTCGGTCGAGTTCTGCGAGCCATCAAGGAAAATACGCTGCGCGCAGATTTTCTTGGCTACGATACCGTCCTGGTTCGCGTGGCTGCTTTCAGTCTTGGTGGGTTTATCTCCGGAACTGCCGGCGTCATCTACGCCATCAGTTTTCAGCATGTGCACACGGGCCAGCTGCATTGGACGATTTCCGCTAGCGCTCTTGTCTGGGCATTTTTTGGCGGTCTGGGAACTTTGGCCGGACCGATCCTGGGGGTTCTGATTATCAGGCCTTTTGAAGATCTAACGGCGATGTGGGTGGGGCATCCGAAATTCTTCACCGGTCTGCTTCTTGTCGTGATGGTTTTGGTGAATCGCTTCGGTGTTCTCGGGCTGATGTTGTCGGGAGCGGATCGCTTCCTCGCGGGTCTCGGCGGAAAAGGTCGGGGACGTTGAACATGCTTCTTGAAACGAAAAATGTATCAGTGACCTTCGGTGGAGTGCGCGCAGTCGATTCGGTTAATTTCAGTGTTTCGAATGGTGAAGTGCGTGCTCTGATTGGCCCCAACGGTGCTGGAAAAACAACCTTCTTCAATATTCTGTCGGGGAGATTTTCACCATCCGCGGGTTCGATTGTGTTCGATGGTGTCGACATTACTGGAATGCCGCCGCGGAAAATCGTGCGCCTGGGTTTGGTCCGAACCTTTCAAATCAGTTCGATCTTTCCAGGGTTGACTGTATTCGAGAACGTTTGGGCGGCATGTAACACATCCCATAGTTTGTTCGAGACGATTCTTTCGCCGGCGACCCGGCGTTCAATTTCGATGAAAGTAGACGAGATCCTGGAGACCTTGCAGATTCAGTCTCTGGCGGGGCGCACAGCAAGCGAGTTGTCATATGGCGACCAGCGGGTGGCTGAAATTGCAATCGCGCTGGGCTTGCGACCCAAGCTTCTTCTTCTGGACGAGCCAACAGCAGGTATGAGCCCAACCGAAACGGGACGAGTCGTCGATCTGATCAACAAGCTTCGAGACGATCTTACGATTGTGATCGTCGAGCACGATATGGAGTTGATCATGAATCTGGCCGACAGGATTTCGGTCTTTGAACGAGGTCGCCTCCTTGTTGAAGGTTCGCCTGCGGAGATCAAGGCGAACGAGGAAGTCAGAAACATCTATCTTGGAACAGTGACATGCTGACGGTCGGTGGTCTGAATGCCTGGTATGGCAAGAGTCAGGTCGTCAATAACGTTGCGTTTGAAGTCGGGCGCGGGAAAACGCTAGGGCTGCTTGGGCGGAACGGAGTTGGGAAGACGACGACCATTCGTGCGTTGATGGGACTGGTGGATCGCGCCGGGCGAATTACCCTTAATGGCAGACAATTGGATAATTTGCCTGTCTATAAAATCGCCCGATCAGGCTTGGCTTATGTTCCTCAAGGCCGGCACCTTTTCCCGCATCTTACGGTGGAAGAGAACCTGCGCCTCGCATGGCACGGTGCAAAATTCGACAACGACGTTTTGGAACGAGGAATTGGACACTTTCCTCCTCTCTCGGAGCTGTTGAATCGTCTTGCTGGAAACTTGAGTGGCGGTGAGCAGCAGATGGTCGCTATTGGGCGCGCCCTTCTCAATCAACCTACGGCAATCTTGATGGATGAGCCGACCGAAGGATTGTCTCCGCTTTTCCAGGAGAAGGTCGGAGCAGTGATTGAGAACATTAAGGCATCCAACATTGCTATAGTTCTTGTAGAGCAGAATTTAAATCTCGCGCTGAATACGTGTGACGAAGTTTGCTTCATCGAAAGAGGCAGTGTCGTCCATAAGTGTTCGGCTGCTGACGCTAAATCACCAGCGCTTCTCGAGACATTTCTCGGAGTGGGTGGGTCACTGCGGAAATAAACAGTCAACCAAGATAAAGGGAGTTCAGAATGTCAAACTACTTTCGTAGGTCGTCGATAAATCGCCGAGAGATCCTGAAGCTCGCGGCAGCGGGTGCTGCTAGCTCGATGGCGGCTCCCTATATTGCGAATGCTCAGGCTAGTGTAATTCGCATCGGTCATCAGCAGGATATGACCGGCTTCCTGTCATTTTACGGTTTTGCGTTCGACAAGGGTGCGCGCGGTGCAATCGAGCGGATAAATGCTCAAGGCGGAATTGCTGGTCGCAAGCTTGAGTACATTCTCGAGGACACGGAATCGGATGTTGCCAATGGCATTCGTAAGTTTCGTAAGCTCGTTGAGAGTGACAAGTCTGACTTCGTACTCGGTGCAACTCACAGCGGCACAAATTTGGCTACAAACCCAATTGCCAAGGAATTGAAAACGATCGTTTTTCCTCAAGGCGAAGCGAGCGCCACCACGGATTCAAAAGGCAATCGGTACGTTTTTAGGATCCGGGCACATTCTGCCATTCAGGGCAGGGCGGCCGTAACCTACGCGGTTCAGAATTTGGGTAAGAAGTGGACGTTCATTGTGACCGATTACGCTTACGGTCACTCGTTCTACGACGAGCTTGCACCCATGGTTAAAGCCGCAGGTGGTACGGTGGTTGAGAAAATTGCCGTGCCGGTCCAGTCGCAGGATATGATGCCGTTCCTCGCGCGTGTATCACGCGACACGGACGTGGTTTTTTCCGTCTTTACGAGCTCAGATGGCGTCCGTTTCCTGCGGCAGGGCCACGAAATCGGTCTATCAAAGCGGGTCGCGAGACTTGGGCCTTGGGGGATGATCGACGGGATGTCGATGAAGGGCATCGAAGCCGCGGTCGAGAACGCATACTTCCTTTCTCATGGACCTCGTTGGTTGGACCAGGTGCCAACTGAAAGTCGGGGCTTCATCGCTGAAGCCCGGAAGATAATGGGCATCGGCGACGATGGGGCAGTATTGGGCGTCAGTGATCGCATCATGGCGACATCCTACTATTTGGCACCCTGGCACGCGATCCATTTGCTGAAACATGCAATTGAGAAATCTAACTGGGAGTCCAAGCAAGACAATCCAAAACTGATCCAGGCGATGGAGGGTTTTTCGGGTAAGGTCAGCTTGGATTTTCCGATGAGCGACTTTGTAACTCGCGGGGAAGATCATCAGTCCTTCCAGACGCTATGGATCGAACAGGCGAAGAGCGGAAAGCTCAACGTGGTCGCTAGCGTGAACAAAGATCAGCTTTTGTATCCGCCCAAGATAGACGTCAGAAAAGAGAGCTTCTGATTCAGTCGACGTCTGTGCTTGTCATCGAAATCCAAGGAGCTTGATAGTGTACCTTATTTACTGCGTCGACCGCCCAAATAGCGAGCAGCTACGGGCGAAAATACGTCCAGACCACCTCGCCTATCTAAAGGGATTCGAAGAGAAGATTGCCATCGGCGGTCCGACCCTCGGAGAGGAGAAAAATCCGACCGGTACTGTTCTTATAATGAATTTCAACGATCAAAAGAGTGTGGACGATTTTTTGGCAAACGAGCCTTATCACAAATGTGGGCTTTTTGAATCCATGATCGTTCGGCCTTGGCGAGGTGTAACAGGAGCATGGATACCACGCTCGCCAGTCTGACAATTTAGGAATCTCAGCCCTGCCAAGATCAGTCTACGTTTGATCAGAAGGTTGGCGGAGAGGCGGAGTCGTCGGGCAATTCTGCCGGCAAAAAAGTTGTTTTTTTGCCTATTCCCGGATCGCCAAAGCAGGATTTTTACAATCCTGAAAATTCGTCGCTGCACGATGCAATCGCATTTCGTCGCTTTTGCATCGTGAGAGCCATCATCCCAAAGCCACTAATGCAGAGTCCACTCATGTCCCCGAACGTTGTACTGAAAGATCCGTCTTTGTTGCGCGACGCATGTTATGTGGGTGGGGAGTGGGTTGCGGCGGACGGCGCCGGCACCATCAAGGTGGACAATCCGTCGACCGGTGAACTTGTCGGTACCGTTCCCAACATGGGGGCGKCYGAGACGCGGCGCGCGATCGAGCAGGCCAATGCGGCGCTGCCGGCATGGCGCGCCAGGATCGCCAAGGAGCGTTCGGCGATCCTGCGCAAATGGTTCGANGAGACGCGGCGCGCGATCGAGCAGGCCAATGCGGCGCTGCCGGCATGGCGCGCCAGGATCGCCAAGGAGCGTTCGGCGATCCTGCGCAAATGGTTCGAACTGATCATGGCCAACCAGGAGGATCTTGCCGCGCTGATGACGGCGGAGCAGGGCAAGCCGCTGACCGARAGCCGKGGCGAGATCGCCTATGCGGCGAGTTTCATCGAGTGGTTTGCCGAAGAGGGCAAGCGCATCTACGGCGACACCATACCGCCGTTCAGCGCCGACCGGCGCATCGTCGTGATCAAGCAGCCGATCGGTGTCTGCGCCGCCATCACGCCGTGGAATTTCCCCGCCGCGATGATTACCCGCAAGGCRGGWCCGGCGCTGGTCGCGGGTTGCACCATGGTGGTGAAGCCCGCAAGCCAGACGCCGCTGTCGGCGCTGGCGCTGGCGGTGCTCGGCGAGCGCGCCGGYCTGCCGAAAGGCGTGTTCTCGGTGGTGACTGGATCTGCATCGGCCATCGGCGGCGAGATGACGTCGAACCCGATCGTGCGCAAGCTGACTTTCACCGGCTCGACCGAGATCGGCAAGAAGCTGATGGAGCAGTGCGCCGGCACTGTGAAGCGCACCTCGATGGAACTGGGCGGCAACGCGCCATTCATCGTGTTCGACGACGCTGACCTGGATGCGGCTGTGAAGGGCGCGATCGCCTCGAAGTATCGCAACGCCGGGCAAACCTGTGTCTGCGCCAACCGCGTGTTCGCGCATGAAAAGATCTACGATGCCTTCGTCGAAAAGCTCGGCAAGGCGGTGCGCGATTTGAAAGTGGGCGACGGTTTCGAAAATGGCGTTACCGTCGGCCCGCTGATCAACATGGCGGCGATCGAGAAGGTGGAAGAACACGTCGCCGATGCCACCAGGAAGGGTGCCAAGGTTATCGTCGGCGGCAAGCGCCACGCCAAGGGCGGTACCTTCTATGAACCGACCATTCTCACCGGCACCACGCCGGACATGATCATCTTCCGCGAGGAGACSTTCGGCCCGGTGGCGCCGGTGTTCCGGTTCAAGACCGAGAACGAGGTGATCAAGCTCGCCAACGACACCGAGTTCGGTCTCGCCGCCTACTTCTATGGCCGCGACATCGGCCGGATCTGGCGCGTCGCCGAGGCGCTCGAATACGGCATGGTCGGCGTCAACGAGGGCATCATCTCCACCGAGGTCGCGCCGTTCGGCGGGGTCAAGGAAAGCGGCAACGGTCGCGAGGGCTCCAAATACGGCATCGAGGATTATCTCGAGGTNGGGCATCATCTCCACCGAGGTCGCGCCGTTCGGCGGGGTCAAGGAAAGCGGCAACGGTCGCGAGGGCTCCAAATACGGCATCGAGGATTATCTCGAGGTTAAATACCTCTGCATGGGCGGCATATAGGCACTGAAAACTCGAATGCATTGCGTTGATCGCATCGTTCACGCGACGATCTCAAGCCAGGATGCATCCCAGGTTCCCGGTCAGTTGCTACAAAGTAGGCTGCGTTTAAAACATCGCGGAATCTTGCATGAAAGACTGAGTGACGTATGCTGCATGACGCTCGCAAGGGCTATCGGCGCGTTCACATCCTGTTGGTTCGTGATGGCTGGGTGGTCAATGCCAAGCGGGTCTACCGTCTCTATCGCGAGTTAGGCCTGCAATTACGCACCAAAACGCCGAAGCGTCGGGTCAAGGCCAAGCTGCGCGAAGGCCGAACCGAAGCGCGACAGGTCAACGAGATCTGGGCGATGGACTTCGTTCACGACCAGCTCGCAACAGATCGTAAGATCCGCGTGCTGACGATCGTCGACACCTTCAGCGCTGGTCCAGTTCGAGATCGATCAACCGCTTGTCGAACTTAGCCGGAGGATCGGACGACCGCCGCCGAACAGGTGGGGAAACGATTGCGCTTGGCCGTGACCAATCTGCGGGGGCGCATCCATGAACTCAGTATCGCCCGCGGCATGACCGAAGCTCAATCCCTTTATCTCGCAGGAAATTTCTCAATCCCTGCTAGCCAACCTTCGCGGCTATTCCAATTGTTGAAGGGGCCGCACTGGACGTTGCTGGTTCATCAGCTCTGTGAGTATGTCACCGCGCCACGCACGGGATTGCATGTCCATGGTCTAGGCGATCGGGACGATGTCATCGACATAGGAGGACATGTTCGCGACGCTTACGGTTTGTCGCCGGGCGACTGCGTGTTGATTCGGCCTGACGGATATGTGAGCGCAATCCCTCGACGCGGCGCAAGCCCCACAGCCCAACGCTTGGCTGGACCGCCATTTAACGTAGTTGGAGCCCTCGAAATAAATGAGCGTCAATGCTTTGTTTGGCACTGATGCCAGGCGCGCTGCCGCATCTGAATCGGAACGGCGGCGGCCTCGCCTGTTCAGGCGCTCTCGTCGCGGCGACCTGTCTTCCGCGCTGGCGTGACATCGCGGTGTGACGATGAACGCGCACCGGCGTCATCGGAATTGGGTTGCCCGCCGCGACGCTCAGCATTCGGCAACACGAAAAGGCCGGACGATCGGATCAGTTCCGAAGCGCTCGCGAGACGAGGGCCGAGATCGGTTTCGAAATAGTTGGCGTCGGCCCGGTATCGCGGGACGCCGCAGGCGATGGCCACACACAGTCCATCCGCCGTTCGGCCCAAGGGAGCCGCCGCGGCCACGAGGTTCGGCCGCCAGTCGCCGTAGGATACGCAAAACCCTTCCTGGCGGCATCGCGCCACGCCGGCATTCACTTTGGCTGAATAGGCTGCGAATTCTTCTGGATAAAGACTTTTGAGTTCATCGATCTTGATCGCAAACTCGGCATCGCGTTGCATGGATAGCAGCGACCATCCCAAGGCTGACCTGTGGAGCGGTCCGGTTTGGCCGATGTCTGGAACGTGTGGCCAGCCCGGAGGATTCCCTGCCGTCTCGATATGTACGAAGAGGTCGCCGGACATGACGCCCAGCGAGCAATTGCCGGAACACATTTGTGCCAGTTCCCGCATCGGATGCAGGACCTCGTGACGCCATGGCATCGCCGACAGCACTGGATAGTTGAGCGCCAGCAATCGCGGGGCCAGGCGAAACGCGTCTTTGTCGTCGCGACGCAGGTAGCCGAGGTGCATGAGAGTTTTGCACAACCGGGAGACGGTTGGCCGGTTGAGGTTGAGACGCCGTGCGATCTCGGAATTGCTCAGCGAAAGGTCGCTTGAGTTGAAGCACCGTAGAATTTCGATGCCGCGGATCAGCGTGGACGAAAGCGATGGGTCAATGGAAGCGCCAAGCTCGGAAAGATTCTCACCGCCCGAGAGGCGTTGCGCACCGCTCTTTCCCGTCTTCATCGGATTTTCCTGTCGTCCTCTTGTTCGCGTGACTCGGTGGGCCACACCATATCGCCGCACCCGGCACACTGCTTGTAGATAAATTCATTGCCGGCCGCCAACTGGCTGTATTTGCCGACAACGACGTCCGCGGTCCAAGCCCGCAGGACCGCCGCAACTTCAAAAATGGCTCGTTCGAGCGGTGGGAATTCAAGGCACCGCCCTCAACCAAGCTGATGTCGCGACTTCTGTGTGGTGGTCATTCCGCCGAGCCCGATCGAGATGGCTTGTGAGGGATGGAGTTGCGGAGCCAACGCGTTGGATTCTCAACCGAAGACCACTGACATACCCTAGTGTTCGATTATATGAAACGAAAATCAATATCCTTATAATATTTGTTGATACGCTGGATATTTGTTGATAGTGGACAGATACGCGGACGGGAAAATCCGGCGCACGGGAGCGAAATTGCCAGCGGTCCAGCTGCCTGGATTCGTTCCTCCTTCGGCAATGGCCGAGCGTGTGGAGGCGCAAGGGATGGGTGCAAGTCCAGAGTTCACGACGGCTGTTGACGTGGAACGGCGCGGAGCTGTTCTGTTGCTCACGCTCAATGGACCATCAAGCCGCAACGCGATCGGACCTTCCGTCTATCCGCAAATTCAGGCGCAAATCATTTCAGCCGCCTCAGATCCCTTCATTCGGGTCGTGGTTTTAAGCGGCGCTGGTGGCTTCTTCTCCTCGGGTGGCAACGTTCGCGCGCTGCAAGATAGCGCAAAAGGCACGCTGGCCGATGCCACGATCAATACCGACAAACTGAATGCGATGGTGAAAGCCATCCTCGAAAGTTCTGTGCCGGTAATTGCGGCCGTCGAAGGGGGCGCAGCCGGGGCCGCCGTCTCCGCCGTTCTTGCTTGTGACATGATCGTTGCTTCTCGAAACGCCAGGTTCACGGTTGCGCACGTTCGCGTGGGCCTCAGTCCTGACGGCGGGGTGACGCATTTCCTGCGTTCGAGTCTGCCACGCCAAATGGTCATGCAGGCGTGTCTGCTCGGCGAGCCGTTGTCTGCAGAAAAACTCGCCGCCGCGGGAATCGTCAATGTGTTGGCGTCCGATGGCGATGCGCTGCGCGAGGCTCTCGCGCTCGCTGAAAAAATCGCCAGCGGGCCACCGCAAGCTATCGGCAACATCAAGCAACTCGTCAACGCCGCTGCCGAATCCGACATCGCAACCCATCTGGATCGAGAGGCGCGCGCCATCAACTTGGCACGCTTCGGTCAGGAAGCGGCCGAAGGGCTATCGGCCTTTCTTGCAAAACGACGTCCGGATTTTGGCCAGGCGCAGCGAAATGGCGAGATGCAAGAAAAGGTCGACCCATAATCTAAGAGGGGATCTGCTCGCGCGAACTCATGCATCGCGGGCAAATAACAAATCATAAAGGGAGGAAGCCACGATGATCACACGTCGGACTCTACTGGGTAGCATGGCGGTAGCGGCCTCATTTGGCCCTGCATTTGCAGCTTCGTCGGGTGAAGAATGGCCGGTTCGTCCGGTGAAGATGATCTCGCCTTATGGTCCCGGTGGGGCAAATGACATTTCCTTGCGCATTCTCACCGATCAATTCGAACAACGGGCGGGAAAGAAGTTTTTCGTCGAGAACAAGCCCGGTGCGGGCACCAGGATCGCCAATGAGACCGTGGCTCGAGCTCAGCCCGACGGTTACACGTTCCTCTATGCCGCCGCGCCGTATGCGACGGCCGAGACACTGTTTGGCAAACTCAGTTACGATCCACACAAGGATTTGCACCCGGTCGCGATGGCGGTTCTTGCGCCGATCTTCCTGATCGTCAATGCAAAAGGGCCCTACAAAACCCTTAGCGACTTCATCGCGTACGGAAAATCAAAGACGGAGGGTTTGACCTTCGCATCTCCTGGAGCCGGTTCGCAACCGCATCTCGCGGCGGAACTCCTGTTCAAGGTGGCGGGCGTCAAAGGCATCAACATCCAGTTCCGGGGTGACGCGACGGCTTACACCGAACTTCTGGCAGGGCGTGTCGATGCCACGCTCACCGCGATCAGCGCGGCGCTCCCGCACATCAAAAACGGCACCTTGCGCGTGCTCGGATGCGCATCGGCGAAGCGCAGCGCCATTTATCCGGATGCACCGACGCTGCTCGAGCAAGGACAGGATGTCGTCGCAGGCGGCTGGTACGGATTTCTTTCGCCGGCGGCTACCCCGGCTGCAATCATCGACAAGATGCAGACCGAAATCAGCCACGCGCTTTCGGAAGACAGCGTGAAGAAGAAGCTGATCGTTCAGGGGCTCGAGGCTCACTACTTACCCGGCATCGAGTTTGGCAAGTTCATCGACGGTGAGAGCGCAAAATGGGGAAACATCATTCGCGAGGCCGGTCTCGATCAGCATTGATCGCGCTCACTTTGCGACATCCGATCGCAGGCTAGTCCACAAACATCCCGTACGCGTGAACGGAGGACACTCATTGAGCGATCACCAGCAGACCGTACTCAGGGGAATTAGACGCCTCCCCTACAAGAAGGACTTCTATGCTGGCGTCCTGACGGCTTCCCTTGGCCTCGCCATTGCGCTCAAAGGAATGACCTACGGCTTCGGAACGCTGATGCGTGTGGGGTCGGGATTCCTACCCTGTATCATCGGCATCGCGCTGGTCTTTGTGGGTATTGCGATTGTTCTGGGGGCGCTTGCTACGGCGCCTGGCGAGGATGAGAGCATTCTTCCCGAACAGAAGGAATGGCTGGCGTGGGGATGCATTCTAGCGTCTCCGATCATGTTCATTTTCTTTGGAAACTGGTTCGGTCTGGCGCCGGCGAGTTTTGCCTGTGTGTTCGTCGCGGCGATGGGTGATCGCGAAGCCACTTTGAAATCCGCGATCGGTCTCGCCGCGACGATTACGGCAGTCGGCGTTGTGTTGTTTTGGTATCTGCTTCAGATCCCGATGCCGCTTGCCATGTGGAGGGGCTCTTGATCGCAACCGCCCTCGCAGATCTTTGGCATGGCTTCGGCGTCGCGCTTGAGCCCCAGAACATTGTCTGGTGCTTCCTCGGCGTGCTCATCGGCAACATGGTTGGCGTTCTGCCGGGCATGGGGCCGCTTGCGACCATCTCGATCCTCCTGCCTCTGACTTTCGGAATGAAGCCGGTCGGCGCGATTCTGATGCTCGCCGGCGTGATGTACGGCGCGCAGTATGGCGGCGCCATATGCTCGATTTTACTGAATCTGCCATGCCACCCACCTCACGCCGTGACATGTCTCGACGGGTTTCCGATGACGAAGGCGGGGCGCGGCGGGGCTGCGCTCGGTGCGACCATGATTGCCTCCTTTTTCGGAGCATCCTGGGGCATTACCGAGATGATTTTCCTGGCGCCGGTTCTTGTGAAGGTGGCGCTCGAATTCGGTCCGGCCGAAATCTGCTCGCTGATGCTGCTCGGCCTGCTGGCGGGCTCGACGCTGGCGCGCGGTTCTCCGCTCAAGGGCGTCGCGATGACCCTTCTCGGCCTGATGCTCGGCATTGTCGGGACCGACGTCCAAACGGGAGCGGAGCGGTTCACGTTCGGCTTCACCCATCTCTATGATGGCATCGAGATCATCGCGCTCGCGCTGGGCCTGTTCGGCATCGGCGAGTTCATGAACAGCGTCAACCAGCTTTCGGTCGGCAACACGCAATATGCGAAGGTCTCCCTCAAGGACATGCGTCCTTCGCGGGAGGAGATGCGGCGTACGATAGCGCCGATGTTTCGCGGAACGCTGATAGGAAGCCTTTGCTCGCTGATTCCCGGTACGGGTCCGACGATCGCATCCTTCGTCGCTTATGCGACGGAAAAGAAAGTGTCGAAGACTCCCGAGAAATTTGGCACCGGCATGATCGAGGGGGTTGTCGCCCCCGAAGCGTCCACCCATTCGTCCGTGCAAGGCGATTTCATCCCAACAATGAGTCTGGGAATACCCGGTGACGCCGTCATGGCGCTCCTGCTCGGTGCGCTGATGATTCAGGGTATCGTTCCAGGACCGCAACTCATCAACGAGCATCCTGATATCTTCTGGGGGTTGATCGCCAGTTTCTGGATAGGGAACATCATGCTGGTCATCCTCAACGTGCCGCTGATCGGCATATGGGTGAAGATCCTGCTGGTGCCCTACAAGTATCTCTATCCAAGCGCGATATTCTTTATCTGCATCGGCGTTTATGCGGCCAACAACGACATGTTTCAGGTGGGCGAGACGGTGTTGATTGGCCTGTTGGGTTTCATTCTGTTGCGTCTTGGCTTTCATCCGGCGCCCGTTTTGCTCGGCTTCGTGCTCGGACCGCGCTTCGAGGAAAATTTTCGCCACGCCATGCTGCTGTCAAGGGGCGATCTCGCCGTTTTCGTGGAGCGCCCCATCTCGGCGGCTTTTCTCGGGCTCTGCGTTCTACTCATCGGCTTGCAGATATACGCGCGACTCCGGCCCAAGCCTTCGCGCATCGTGGGTGAGCCCAAGGCAGCATAACGCTATCAATACGGTGAAAGAAAAATCCCAATGAGTGGACCGCTGGCAGGATTAAAGGTTCTGGATATCGCAACCATTATTGCTGCGCCCTTTGCCGCAACGTTGTTGGCAGACTACGGCGCCGACGTTCTGAAACTCGAGATGCCAGGTTGCGGCGATGGCGTACGTTCGTTTCCGCCCCACAAGGAAGGGAAATCGTTGTGGTGGAAAACGGTAAATCGAAACAAGAAGCTTGCGACGCTCGACCTGAGAACCCCCGAGGGTGTTGCGCTGTTCAAGAAGATGCTGCCGCGCTTTGACGTTCTCGTCGAAAACTTTCGTCCGGGGACGCTCGATCGTTGGGGACTGTCGAAAGACGTTCTTTGGTCGATTCAGCCGAGACTGGTCATTCTTCGCGCAACCGGCTTCGGACAAGACGGCCCCTATCGCGATCGTCCGGGATTTGCTCGTATTTTCGAGGCGATGGGTGGGTTGACATACATCACGGGAGAGCCAGACGGACAGCCAATGCATCCCGGTTATCCAATTGGCGACGCTATCGGCGGATTGTTCGGAGCAATCGGGATATTGGCGGCGCTCTGGAAGCGGGCGCGCGATCCTGACGCCCCGGGGGAGGAAATCGACCTTGCGTTGACGGAAGCCACCTTTCGCCTCCTCGAAGTTCTGCCGATCGAATTCGATCAGCTCGGGTTCGTGCGCAAGCGAGTGGGAAACGCCAACGGCTACTCCGCGCCTGCGGCCGTCTACAAGACCAAGGATGACCACTGGATTACTCTGGCGGGCTCGACCAACGCGCTCTATGCGGCAAATTGTCGGGCCATCGGGAGGATCGATCTCATCACCGATCCCAGGTTCGTCGACAATGCCAGCCGTGTCGCGCATTCCCGTGAACTGAATGGCATATTTTCGGAGTGGTGCGCAGAGCATACCTTGAGCGAAGCGTTGGAAAGATTCGCCGAAACCGGCGGAACAATCGCACCCATATATTCCATCGACCAGATCGCTGTTGATCCTCAAGTGCAGGCTCGCAACATGATCACGCGTGTCCCCGATCAGGATTTCGGGTCGGTCGCGATGGTGAACGCCGTTCCGCGCTTTGCCGGCGATCCGGCGCATATGCGCTGCGCTGCTGGCGCGGTGGGACAAGATAATCTGGAAGTCTACCAGTCTTGGGTTGGACTTTCAGACGACGAAGTTGAGCAGCTCAAGAGCAAAAAGGTCATTTGATCCTTTCCTTTTTTACTATTTTCCGATCGAGCCGATTTCACCAAGGCCGCGTGACTTCCAAGGAGGACAAGCATGAAAAGCATTTCTTGGGCGACCGGTATTGTCGCCATTGCCCTATCGATCACGACTGCCCACGCGCAGAAGCGATACGACACCGGCGCTTCGGATGCCGAGATCAAGGTCGGACAGACCGTGCCCTTGAGCGGACCGGCATCGGCTTACGCAACGATTGGCAAGGCCCAGGCAGCCTACATGAAGATGGTCAACGATCAGGGCGGCGTGAATGGACGAAAGATCAATCTGATCCAGTATGACGATGCCTACAGCCCGCCGAAAACCGTCGAGCAGGTCCGCAGGCTAGTTGAAAGTGACGAGGTCCTGCTCACATTCCAGATCATCGGCACGGCACCAAATGCAGCGGTACAAAAGTATCTCAACGTCAAAAAGGTCCCGCAGCTTTTCGCGGCCACCGGAGCAACGAGATTCACTGATCCTAAGAATTTCCCATGGACCATGGGGTTCAACCCGAACTATTTCGTCGAGGGACGCATCTACGGCCAGTATATCCTTAAAGCGCATCCCAACGCCAAAATCGGAGTTCTCTATCAGAATGATGACCTCGGCCGGGATTATCTCAACGGCCTGAAAGCGGGTTTGGGTGACAACGCATCCAAAATGATCGTCGGCGAAGCATCCTACGAGATTTCCGATCCCACTATCGACTCGCCGCTGCTGAGACTCAAGGATGCCGGCGCAGACCTGCTGTTCAGTGCTTCGACCCCGAAGCAGGCGGCTCAGGCTATCAAGAAAATCGCCGAGATCGGCTGGAAGCCGATTCACATCATTGATATTAATGCCACATCGGTGAGCGCGGTGCTGAAGCCGGCAGGCCTTGAGAACTCGAAAGGCATCATCAGCGTCGGCTACGTCAAGGATCCGCTCGATCCGATCTGGAAGGATGATGAGGGTAATAAGCGCTATCTGGCCTTTATGGATAAATACTATCCCCAAGGCGACAGGTACTCCAACCTCAACGTCTACGGCTACATCACGGCGCAGCTCCTGGTTCATGTCCTCAAGCAATGCGGCGACGACCTGACCCGGAAGAATGTGATGGCGCAGGCCAGCCATCTTACGCATGTCGATCTCGACATGTTGCTGCCGGGCATTTCCGTCACGACGACGCCGACCGACTATCGTGTCAACAAGCAGTTTCAGATGGTGCAGTTTGACGGTCAACGATGGGGAAAGATCGGAACGATCATCACCGATAGCGGCGGAGAATGATGTGCTTGGTCCCCGTACGATAAGCTGCTTGCTGCCGTCCATAAAAACAACGCCGAACGCCGCGGGGACGTGTCATACGTGGGCGTCGACGTAGAGAGACAGTTTCAACAGCATTGGAGGCAGTATCAGCGCGATAGTCTTCGCTTTGAGGTCCGCGACGCTCGCGGCTTGACGACCGAGAAGGCTATCTCGCTGGCGATCAGCATTTTCACAATCCAGTTTATGAAGCCTGGGGACAAAATGCCGTTTCTGAAGCGACTCTATGAGTCGATGGCCGACGGCGGCGCTCTTCTGATCGCGGAGAAGTCACTCGCATCGAGTGCATGGCTCCAAGATGCTCTGACCTTTCCTTACTACGATGCCAAACTAAGGAACGGGTTCAGATCGAAGCAGATACTCGACAAGGAACGGAGCCTGCGCGGCCAGATGACACTATGGGAACGTGCCAAGTTAGAAGAAAATCTTCAAAGCGCGGGTTTCGCTGAGGTCCAGTGTGTCTGGGGTCACTTCCCGTTCTTCTGCTACCTTGCAGTCAAGCGGTAACAGGAGGCCGGTCATGCGGCTCCGACAGGCTTGCAGAGGAGGCAAAACAGTCGTTGGATAGCAGCTATGTCGGAGCGACCTAACCTTAAAGTCGTTGTCGATAACAAAGCGCGCGAGCGTAAAATCTCGCGGCCGGATGAACCATCACATAACGATCTGTTACAGATCATTCTAGGGTTCGCGATCAGCCTGCCGCTTTGGGGGTTGATCGGGTGGATCATCTGGATGTGGCGGACTGGGCAAGTGTAGTTGAGGGCACCGCCAACCATAGGCATGCTAGCTAAACAGGTGTCGCTGTTAGCTTAAGTGTCTGCCTGTATTCCAAGGCCTCTGGAACCTCATCGAACTGAAGTAACTCGCCTGCCAAGTCGCCGAGATGTTGTTTCGCTTCGACAGGTGACGTGCGAAAAAACTCGCGTCTCCGATTCACAGCGTTAACCCGCGTGGAGGCCAGTCGCTCGTGCATGGCCGTTTCGATGCCAACAGCATCGTTTGAGAAGAAAAGAGCATGAACGTCAAAGTTGAATGGCACGGAAGCATCGCTTAGCTCGCGGATTCGATCCATCGGATCGAGTCGTCTGGTCATCCCTACCTTAACCATCTCGTTGCCGAAGGATCCGATGTTAGAGATCACGTAGACATAGCCCGCGCGGGTATTGGCTGCTCGCATATCCATCGTTTCGATGGCATGATCCACCTCGGCGATCTGGTTGCGGAGTCTGTTGATTCCATCCTGATCCCCATTGGACATGAGCGCTTCGAGTGCATTCGAATAGTGTTGCTTCTCTTTCTCAAGCTTGGCTTTTTCACGCTCGATCTCTAGCTGAGCTTTCCGCTCCTCTCGCAAGCGCTCTCGCTCTCGTCGCTCGTCTTCCTTTTCCTCCGACCGCTTTTGAAGGAAATCAGCCGTTAACTCGACTTCTTTGACTCTCAAATCAAAATAGGTAGGCGAGATTCGGATTTCCATTGTCGTTCCGAGCCGCTGAATGGTCTCGGCAACCTTCTGCAGCCGAGCGAGCGCACTATCCAGCTTATACGGCTTAAGACCACGAACGATGTTATCGACTTCCGCATTGAATGCGCGCAGCATCAGTTTAGAAACCTGACCCACCATTCTCCGCCCTTCGGTCTCCGATCCATTTACCTGCCAATTTGTAGCAGAAAGGATGGCCCCGCCATCCTTCTTCACCATGGCTTTGATTGATTCGTTTATTTGCCTTAGAGCATCTTGATAGGCGACCGCGTCAGTTAACGGATGTCGGTACTCGTAAACGCCCACCTCTTGTAGAATTGCAATCTCGCGCGTCTCAACAATGGTCTTGCGGGCATCGTCGGCTTGCTGTTTCAGCATCAGCCGGGACGCATCGATGTCGGCTTTCTCTCTCGCGATCCGACCCTCGAGACCATTGATCTCTTGTTGAAGCTCATTCCTCCGCGCTTCTAAGTCAAATACTGATAAAGCTCCGACATCTGCTAGCTGTTGTCGCGCCCGGTCGTATTGGCCCTGAATTTCCTTGGCATCCGCGAGAAGGCTTTGTCCGATGTCGCCAAGTCGTTCGCATTTCCTCACCGCGTCATCGCGTGCGGCCGTCAGCTGTTCTATCTCCGTCAACAAGCCACGCGCGAATCTGCGTGTCCCCAACCACGGAACTGACCGGCGTGACGACAAATCGCGGGACACTTCTGCAGACATTTTCCCTGACCTTTTTCAGCACCTCAATCTTAGGTCGAAATTCAAAGAAGATGTGCTCCAAACAGAATGCAAGTCTAGCGGCTCCGCTAACGCTCCGTTTAGTAGTGCCGACGGAGTCAGGTATCGAGCTACTGATGGGTTATCCGCCGGTCCTGCGTTTCCATCCGGCGCTGCCATATCCCAGCAAGCCCGAGCGTTACCCGGTGCTGGTGGGTCGCATGGATGACGTGGTGGGGAGTCTCGTTACCCAATTACCCGATGCGGGAGATCGGGCGTCCCATGGATACCGAGGCCATCAAACGACACGCGTTTGAGAACCAAGGTATCGTGGTTGCCAAGGTCGATGATCCCCGGCTCTCGTGGGTGGATAGGGAAGAACTCAAGCGAATTGGGTCGAGGCTGTACGGTGAGAAACGATCCTAAGGCGGAGATTCAAACTAGCTTCAAATGCTTCTTGATCGTCGTGACCTTCGGTCATCATGAGGGCCGTATGGTTCGGTATGAAGATAACCTCCGCCAAAACTCATAGTGATCCCAATGTCACCCACGTTCTGCGTACCGCACCCTCTCGATGGGATCGGCAGATCGTCGCGGATTTGATAGCTGAGATGCAGGAGCGACTTTCGGAAAACCTCGATTCCGTCCCAGCCATGCGCAGCGCTCTAGCTGTGGCGGGTTACCGTGCGCTTCGAGGTCGGATAGAGAATGCCGTCAAGGACAAGCAAGGTACCGACGCATTGCGATCGATGGTGCACGCGATGCGGAGCTTTGCCCTTGGTAGCCCGGGACTCGCGGCTGCGTCGTTCCGCAACCCAGTTCTGGATAGTCAAGAATGGGCAACGGCGGGGAAGGATCTAGCGGATACCGTTTTTAAGGTGTTCGAGGGCGTTGGGATTACCGGATATCATGCAAAGCACGCAGTCCGCATCTTGAGAAGTTTGGTCCGTGGTTTTGTGTTAAATGAAATGGTCTCCGCGGCGGCGCATCCACTCGAATTTCAGAAAAGCTACAACTGCGCTGTTGAAATGTTTATCGCTGGCTTGCCAACCCTGACGCAGACACATTTCGAGGCTGAAGCGTACGATACTCAAGATACGCTAAGGCGGGCCTATTTGGTCTAGTGATGTGCCAGGGTGGCGGGAAGACGCGATGCGCCGCCCGAGGCGGCGCATCGTTGTGCTTGTTTACTGGTTGTGGAGCAACCAGCGATCTTCGTCTTCGTCTCGCAGTTTCCCTCCGAGGATGGCGGAAACCGCAGCGATGAAGGCACCGATGATGAGGCTTAGCGCCCCTAAAAGAGCTGTGGTTGCAGCGGCTTTTCTGGCCTTTTCGGCTGCTTCCTGCGCCTTGACTTTCGCGTTCTGAGCCTTAGCCCATGTGTCATCGACTCGTTTCTGAGCGTCGGCTTGGGAGAGCCCAGTCCGAGCCGCGATGAGCGTGGCCAAGTAGGATTTATCATCCGCAGACATTTCGCCGTTCGCGATGCTTGTCGTCAATATGCGAGTTGCTTGTCCAACAGCAGCCGCATCGCCCTCGGCGCCGGGCGCGTTAATACGAGCCGGATCTGACGAACGGAAGAGCGAATCGACGATGTAACCGTTTGGGGCTGCATTGCTGGCGGTTTCCGTGCCGGCTTTGACCGCGCCTCCCATTGCGCTCGAAGCGGCTTGAAGTCCCGAGCCCAGCAGGCCGGAAGCGGTTGAGCCGAGCACAGTAACAACAACGAGGGTAGCAACCGACCAGGCCAAGAGGCCGTGGGCACTGTCACGAAACACGACTTCGTCGCTATGAAGCGAAGACCAACGTTTTCGGAGTCGGCCGGTGATGTAGCCGCCCATGCATGACGATAGCCACTGTACGACTACGAGCCAGATCGCTGCGGAGACCACGACGGTGGCGGCGGATGCGCTCTGAGAAGGCCAGGGTGAGACCATCGTAAGACCCAAGCCGGACCCGAGTAACATCAGCACCACAGTTGCAACGGCGGCTACGACGCCGCCTGCGAAGATTGAAGCCCAACTCACTGGCGAGGCTGGTAACGGTGCGCCGGCGGCAACGACAATATCTGTCTGCGTGACCATGATTCTATCTCCCTAGTGCCAGAAGAGCGCGAGCAAGATGATGATGGGGATCGGCACCCCAAGAAGCCATAACAAAATACCCCGACCCATTGCGGTTCTCCTCTTCGTGGCTGCTGCTTACTTGTCAGCGCATTTTAATGACGGAGAGGCCGCAAAGTTCCTTGGCAATCAGCCCGCCCAAGTGGCGGGTTTTTCTCTGGGAATGGGAATCTTGGCCCTAGGGAAGGTTTTGGGAAGCACATTAAAACATCCGGCGGCCCCCGGAAGCAGAGACGACGCCCAATTCGAGTTGCTGATTTCCGTGACGAGTAGACCGTCATTTCAATCCATGAGGTTCTTAAGGATATCGCGGACCTGAGCAGACGTTTTTGGATCGTCTAGAAGCCAAACGAACTGAAGGGCGCGGACCGTCTTCAGGCGACCCAAGTTTTCAGGCGGCCGCTGTTATCGCTAGGAGTGGCACGTCCAATGTGTAGACGAAGCCGGTTGGCGCATAGCTCAAAGGCATCGGGCTCGGTCATCAGCGCTAGCTGATGACCTTTATGCTCACATTGCTTGCGATTCGAATCCTGAGCTACGACATTGACAGCAGAGTCACGATCCAATCGGTCTGGCCGGGTTGGACCGTGTAGAGAGCGGAGTTGGGAAGATTGAGCTGTAGCATCGGATTGTCCTAGCCCAATCCCTTGACCTTGAATGTTAGCTGGCAGGCTACTCGGTTGAGGTTTGGATCGAAGTCGGTTGGTATCGGCTCGCCGGTGACGATGATCTCGTTCGTAGCATTTTGCATCTGCTCTGAACTCTTGCGAATCCGCTCCGACTTCACACGCAACTGCGCTACTTCCTTCTCGAGTTTAGCAATACGCTCGGCGCGAGCGGCGTTCTGGTCGCCCATGGTATGGTCATTGGGATCGACCGGATTCTGGGCGTAGTACTCCTTGGTCTCCCGTAAGAATTTTTCCTTTTCGCCAAGCAGGTCACGCGGCGCGCCGTCGCGAGATGCATCGAGCCGTCTAAGCATCTCGCCGAACTGACCGACATTCGGTATTTGCTCGTTGATAAGGCGCTTAGCGGTCTCAATCACCGCCGCGTCGGGACACATCTTCGATGTATCCCGTGCCGATGATTGACGCTGGTACCCCCGATTATCCCATTCTTGCTGGTTGCGCTGTGCCTTTTCCTTACGCTGATCGGTCGTCGGCCCCGGCTCGTTGGCGCGGTCGAATTTGTCGAGAAGCTTGTTGGAGACCAGCGTCAGCCCCACGACGACGAGAACGAGGCAGGCCCCGTTAATAACCAGCGACTGTAACTGTTTCTTTTGAGCGGATGGTTGGGTCACATTGCCTTCCTCCTGCTCGGTCATTTCCAGCGCCCCTTTCTGCTGTTGACAAGGATCGCACCCATGACGATCAGGACGAGAAGCGCGCCGATCGCGTTTACGTTGTGGTCGTACCAGCGATAGCCCAACAAATAGAGGCCGGTTGCGACACCGACCATAAGCACCGCGAAGGTGCCCCAAATGTAATTCGACATTAAAACCCCCATTGGACCTCCGCCCGGCAGGAGGCCGGACGGACCGGCCGATCCTATTGAGCCGGATGCCAAAGTAACTGGTCTAAACGAAATTATTGTCTGTTTAAAGCGGTGGGTTTGTAGCCGACGAGGTCATTCGCTACGCCTATGGACTACCGTCAAGTCTTCGCAGCCAACCTGCGCCGAATCCGGCACGAGAAGGGCTACTCACAGGAAGACCTCGCCTATGAGGCTGAGGTCAACCGGACCTATATGAGCAAGGTGGAGAAGGGCGATACCTGGGTTGGATTGGAGATCATGGTGAAGTTAGGCAGGGCTCTTGGTGTCGAGCCCGCAGCCTTCCTGCAACCGCCGCCGAAGCGTACCCGCAAGCGTCAGAGCTGAACGTCAGCGAAAATCCACTATCCGGCCAGAGTGGTCGACGGCTCGCACAGGGCGCCGAGTGGCTGATTCGGTGGCCAGTAGGGTGTTTCGGACGCTATCGGAATTGGCCCAGACCACGGAATGGTCCCGCCAGAAGCTGTCGGAATCCCGGACCTGAATTCTGACCTCCGGCCCCGGTCCAGATGATCGCAGGGTGTCCCGGACCAAGATCCTTAGGATATCCACCCAAAGGGACATCAAGCCCTCCACGCCCTTCCGAAGAGACGGACAGGGTTTGGCCCTGTCCGTCGGGTCGGGGTCAGGCCGCTTTCTTCTTTGGGATGGGTCTCGCCTTGCTGGCCTGCGTGAACAGCTCGTCGAGCTCGCCGGCACGAACGGCTTCGATCAGTGTGTTAATGACCGTCGGCAGCTTGTCCTTCGACGGCACCGCGATACCTGCTTTGCCCTTCTCGAATTCGATGGGCTTGGAGCCGAACTTCACAGACATCACGATCTGACCGGACGGGTCGGTTTTCCACCACGGCCTAACCCGTTGCTTCCGAACGACTGCCTGCTTCTGGCCATCGACCTCGGCGGTTCGCTGGACCGTTCGGACGTAGCCGGGGTCGGCGAGCAGGAGCTTCTGCTCCTCTAGCTTCTCGATGAACTTGGCCCGTCGCATATTGACCGGATCACCGGCCGTCTTGGGTACTGCGGTAAAGGAAAGGGACTTCAAAACTGGCATTGGGTTTCTCCGTTGTTGGATCAAACCCAGCTCGTTCTAACATCGCTTATGCGCTTGTAACTGGTTATCGGAACGGAAAATGGATTGAGTTGCCGATGGGCGATGGAGGCTTTAGCGTCGTACCACCAACCAGATGCCGGCGGGATTAATGACTTTGGACGCAGATCTTATTCGAAGGGCACTTTCCAGCAGGTGAATGGGCCTGCGCTAAGTCGGCTCTCGCTACCGGTTTGAACACTCATAATTTGTATTCGACGTTTTGGCAGAATTGGATGCCCATTAAAAAAAACAAGCTTGAAAAGCCAAACGAACGAGAAGAAACGATCGGAAATTTTACGACGTTTCGCCGAGCGCTCCACGCTCGAGGCGTACTGATTTCCGGACTGCGGGTTGCTCGCTCAATGCTAGTTCCCGCTGCAATTCCGGATATCGTCAAGAAGGCGGCTGAAAATCGCATTTACAGAAATGTGGTTGTCAGAGACCCATTCCCTCGAAGTATCCAACGCTTGAAATTAAAGCGGCCTCTACCGATTGCAAATGATCGGGTCGAAGCTGCCTGGGCAGCGAGCGTCTTGTCGCTCTTTGAAGCTGAGATAACCATTTTTGTCGACTTGCGAGATCGCTATTATAGCGCCATTGCGATCAACGATTATGACGCCGCCACCGCGGCGCTTGATAGAATAGAGAAAGAACTCGGATTTTCACTCTGGCTCATCTCAGCGCGAATAGCTCTCCTTCAAATGCAAGGAGGCACGGCTGCACAGAAGCGATACCTTCACGAACTACTGAGCGCAAAGAACATCAGCGGTTTTACCGGCTATCTAACATATCTATTTGGCTTTACAGCCGATGATAATGTTTCCCTCGCTGAAGTTACAAGGGAATGACTTTCCCCGTAAAACCTCTTTACGAGCTGCTCCCGCTCCCAGGCGTTGCCGAGCTGCGAATGATAGAACGGCGTTTCCAGTCCCTGTTCGCTAAGATGCTTTTGCAGCGCCTCTCCAATCTTACGGGTTGGCACAAAAATCATTACTTTACCCCTGCCCGGCATTCGAACACGGCAGAGTTGAGCGATCACCCCAGGGCGTTCGTCGACTGGCACGCTCCATCGAAGAAGCGCGATGTTGGGACGATCGACCCCACGCACGAATACTTGGGCATCGGGAATCCCGAGCGACTTTAAGATGCGCTCTTGCATCTCCTGTCCTGCGGTTGCTGTGAACGCCAAAACAGGCGGCGAACCTAGGGCCTCGCGAACTTCTTTGAGACGGCCATACTCAGGCCGGAAATCCCGTCCCCATTGGTCAACGCAATGAGCCTCGTCTATCACCAGAAACGCGGGACGGACCGACCGCAGTTGTTCCTGCTCGTGGGCGCTCCGAACAAAGAACCGCTCAGGCGCAACGTAGAGTAACTTGAAAGAATTGCTCGCCAGCAATCGATAGCGAAGGCGCTTCTCATCTGAGCCGATATCGCTGTTGATGAAGCTGGATGGGATTTTGCGCCTCAATAATGAGGAGACCTGCTCGCCCATGAGCGCTTTTAGCGGGGAGACGACCACGCTAACCCCTCGCTGCAGCACCGCTGGCAACTGAAAGCATAGCGTCTTACCAAAGCCAGTAGGGCTGACGACCAGCAGGGAACGACCGCTCAGAGCCGCTTGGACGACCGGCAACTGCCCATCCCGAAAGCGTACCAAGTCAAAGACCCGAGCGCAGGTCCAAAGTTTTTGCTTTGCTCAGACACCGAATTCTGGCGATCGAGCCAGAGAGCCAGTCTTACTGCCCAACGTTCGAGAGCACGGCGAGCAAGTCCCGCGGAGAGTTTGGGATGATGTGCCGCATGACAGCCGTCGCATAGGGCTATCAAATTAGATGGCTCATCGCCACCGCCGGCAGAGCGTGGGAGAAGGTGATGAATATCGATTTCGTCAGGATTACACGGTTTCTTGCATTCGAGGCACCTGAACCCATCACGTCGAAGAATGCTCTTTCTAGTTCCGCGCCAATTTTCTTCGGCTGTGCTCGCCACGATGATCTCGCTCATATAAAAATAGCCGAATCTCAAGCCGCCCTCTGCAATGGCAACCGAGCGCCTGGTCGGATGCCTATTCGCATCAGGATTGGACTAGCGAACCGTTCGGGAAAAGGTCGGGCAGAGATACGGTCTTGCGACGGTTTGGCGCATGATCGAAGCAGCGCGGGCTGAATGGTTTATCGCGAATCATTTGTCACTATACAGGTCGGCAATGTGTGCGCCGGACGAATACGGGGTTGAAAATGGACGATGTAAGGAACTGCCCGAAATGCAATTCCGAGCACACCTATCAGGACCGGGACCTGTGGATTTGCCCGGAATGCGCTCATGAATGGAGTGTCGAAGGCGGTGGAGCAGACACGGAATCCTCGCAGGAGACGAGCGTGCGCGATGCCAATGGCAACGTGCTTGCGGATGGAGACAGCGTCATCGTGATCAAGGACCTCAAGGTCAAGGGAGCATCGTCGGTTATCAAGGGAGGCACCAAAGTCAGGAACATCCGTCTTACGGACGCGATCGACGGACACAATATTGCCTGCAAGATCGACGGCATCGGTGCGATCAATCTAAAATCAGAATTCGTTAAGAAGGCCTAAGTCAGTACAGCGAACCGCAAATGCATGGCGTGCCGGTGACGGCTGCAGTGCATAGCCAACGCGGCCCCAACAGCAATAAAGAATGTCTTTTTCATCACGCATCAACTTCTTCTACATTGCCGCCATCAACACGACGGCGATGGTCGCGAAATCATCCGCCGGGGCTCGCAATACGCGGTGAGCTATGCGGACGAGTCCGGTGAGTAGAAGTCGTGACGGACAGGGGCAGGAGGATCCGAACCTTTCGTCCACGGTCAGTTTTTCCAACCAATGACGATCCCGTTCTCCAAGTAGACTCGATTCAAGAATCTATTCTTGCCGGTCTGGCCGTACTTCCACGTTTCCTTTACTTTGTTTCGAATGACCTCTCGCCCCACTTCAACCGGACTCCCCCAGGAATCTAACAGTTGCGGCTCTGACATTCCTTGCCACACCTTCCCTGCTAGGATCTCTTCAGCCACCTCCTGACCATACTTTCCGATAAGCTCTTCTCTTCGGCGAGTGAGAGCTTGTTTGCGACTGAGGTTACGCAGCGCTTTGAAGCCGAGCCAAGCTGCGCTAATTGCCAGCAGCATAGCAATTAGACCACCTCCTTGGCTCTGTGATCTGGCAGGCTCGCTTTTTGATGGCAGGTCGCTCACACTAGCAGGCGCTCTTGGAGCGTCATCCTGCCGAGTGATTGTCGCGCCGGGATTCTTGACGTCCGTGGATGCTGAAGTTGCCGGAGCGGGTTGCTGGGTCGCTTCGACTACCGACAAAGACCATGCGCTTAACTCTGAAGCCCGTCGCCGCGTCATCTCTGAAACACATGAGAACAAGATCACCGACGTATTGCCACACGTCCTGTCTCTCTGATTCAGCCAGAGCTTTTGGCTATCGCGCAACGCTGAGCTATCCTTTGCAACACGCAGAGCGCGTTGGTAGGCCTGCCCCATGCGAAAGTCGTACCCAGCGAGCTCGTCATCGCTGCAAATCGCCCTCTCAATTGAGGTTGCGGCATTTCGACAATCGAAGCTCGGTATGACAGGCGACTGCTGTTGATCGAGCGGTGATCCTGGAGCGATTGGCAACGGAGTAGGTGTGTATCCCTCGAGACAGTTAACTCTCTCGTTAACGTCAGCAATGGATAGACAGCCCGAAACATTTCGATTCTGAGCTTGAATAGGGCTTACGGTTAGTGGCAGCAACGCAAGCCCCAATGCGAGTGTTGATCTTATAACGTTGTAAAGACGCATGTTCGATACCGTTAGCGCCGACTTCCACGCCGGCTAATTCATGATCCAAAAATAAAAACTTCGCATATTCTATATCCGAACAACAAGTGAGTTGCTCGGCCAAGCGCAGCAGTGACCCATATTTTATCACCGCAATGCACGCGAAGCACGCCTTCGCAAGCTGAAGAAAAGGAGGTTGTTGGGTGTGACTTCCATAGACCTTCCGCCCCGTAGGATTTCGACTGACTGAATATGGCGCTGCATCCTGATAAATGGATCAGAAGCCAACCGCGTCACATGGAAAGCCAGCTAAGCCTCTCTCAGAGGGGGTACGTCGAAGCTAGTCTCGGTTATTTTGTCAAAACTCGCCATCCGATTTGAAATCGGCTGATATCTTGATGCAACGCCTCACCCGGACGAGTGAAGTTCAATCTGACGGTTATTTATACCGTTGACCTTTGTCTCTCAGAGAGCTGTTATTTCCAGTAGGAAACGGCTGAGGAACAATCATGAAAACAATCGCATTCGTTATCGGACTGTGCATTCTGTCATCGCAGAGTCACGCCGAGACTATCAAACCAGCCGCCGCGTCATCTCACGTCGGGCAAACAGTAGTGGTCGAGGGTGTGGTTGATGAGGTTCATACTTCAAACCGTGGAAATATATTCATCAACATGGGTGGACATTATCCGAACCAAGCGTTCACCGGGTTCATCCGCTCACAGTACGTGAGCCAGTTTCCGAAAGTTCACGCGCTTCAAGGGGAGATCGTTGCAATTAGCGGTGCCATACAACTCTATAAGGGCACGCCAGAAATCATTTTAGAGTCGACGTCGCAGCTGACGGTCAAATGACCGATTGCTGATTGTGGTTCGTCGCGTTCGGCGAAACTGATGATAGAATATCTATTCTATAACGAGTTCACATAAGCGGTTGGATCGATAAGGTATTTCTGAGGCCTCGCCAGTTGCCGCCTTAGAACTCATTATAGTTCTGCATATTTGTGTGGTTTTTATAATCTCTCTTCGGGTTTCCGGTTGCCCTGTTCGATCTCTCATGACTGATTACAAATCTGCCTCCTGACGACCCGCTAAATTGGTCAGGAGGCAAACATGGCATTGAGTAAGCAGGCGAAGCACCTGTCCAGGACACACATTCAAATCGTCCTGGGTTATCTGGGACATACACGCTTACCGCTAAGAAATCGGGTGATATTTCTTCTGTCGGTCAAGGCAGGATTGAGAGCTCGGGAAATCGCACTTCTGACGTGGAGCATGTTCTGAATCCAGATGGACAGGTCGATAAGTGCATCCACCTTGAAGACAGTGCGAGTAAGGGTCGATCGGGCCGTATAATTCCGATTTCTGCCGAACTTCGGGAATCCCTCATCGCATTGCAAAAGACTCGTCCGCAAGATCACAACGCGCGCGTCATTTACACGGAGCGCCAAGATCGCACGACTCCGCAAGTGATCGTAAATTTATTTTCCCGCTGGTATGAGGACTGTTGCTTCAGTGGTTGCTCCAGCCACAGCGGCCGGAGAACTTTTATAACCAATGCTGCAAGGAAGATCTCTTCGGTGGGCGGCTCGCTAAGGGATGTTCAGATGCTCGCTGGTCACAGCAGCCTACGTGTCACGCAGGGTTATATCGACGGTGAGCAGGACGCCCAGAGGAAGATCGTAGACCTCATTTAAACTTTAACATAAACCAGCGTTTATGTTTTTACGGACTGTCATCAACCAAGCACCTCTCCCCAGCGTCTGACCAACCTTCTAATTCTTCCGCACCTCAGGGAAGTGAATACCCCGGATGCGGAACAATCACGTAACCGCTGATGCGTCCGGGATGCTAGTGCAGTATTTTCAGCCTCACTGACTTGATAGCCAGCTTGCGACCTTTTCGACGTGCGGAATATCATTCTGGGGCGTAAGCTTCGCGTCTCAACCCATCGCAATGCCGCGTTGGCGTGATGTCTCGCCGTCCGATTGTCGTCGAGGCTGGAGAAGAACATGATCATAGACTCTTCGGATCGCGTGTCTCGCTTCAACTGGCTTAAGCGCTTTCCCATTCCACGCAACTTTAACGTCACGCCGGAATCGCGCATCCAGCGTGGGCGCACATGGCCTGCTCCTGCCAGTGCAACGCGAACGAAGGCATTCGACATCTATCGCTACGATCCCGATTCTGGCGATAATCCTCGCCTCGACAGGTTTCATGTCGACCTCGATGATTGTGGGCCGATGGTTCTCGATGCGCTGATCTGGATTAAGAACAAGGTCGATTCGACGCTCGCCTTCCGCCGGTCGTGCCGCGAAGGCGTGTGCGGCTCTTGCTCCATGACGATGGATGGCACCAATTGGCTGGCCTGCACGCGGTTCATTTCCGACATGTCAACACCGGCGACGGTTTACCCGCTCGCCAATATGAGGGTCATCAAGGACCTCGTACCGGACCAGACCCATGTCTTCGCGCAGTACGCGGCAATCCAACCATGGCTTCAGTCAAAGACGCCCGAACCGAAGAAGGAGCGGCTTCAATCTGTCGAGGAGCGCGGTCGAATCGACGGCTATTACGAATGTATCCTCTGCTTCTGTTGCACCTCGGGATGTCCGAGCCACTGGTGGAACGGCGATCGGTTCCTCGGTCCCGCTGTGCTGCTTCAGGCGTGGCGCTGGCTGACCGACAGCCGCGACGAGGCAAAGCAAGAACGGCTCGACGATCTTGAGGACCCGTTCCGGCTGTATCGATGCCACACCATTCTCAATTGCACGCGGACCTGTCCGAAGGGACTGAATCCCGGCAAGGCCATCGCAGAGATCAAGAAGGCGATGATTGAACGCGAGGGCTGACCATGGACATCGAACCGACAGCTCCTGCGGCCAAGACCCCACGTCTACGTCCGCTGTCGCCCAACATCCACAACTACCGGCCGCAACTCACGTCGGTCCTCTCGATCGCCAATCGCATCACCGGTGTCGTCCTGAGCGTCGGCGCCGTCGGCCTGGTTATCTGGTTGAGTGCCGCTGCCGCCGGGCCTGAGCCCTATGTCACTGTCCAGCAAGCAATCGGATCGTGGATCGGCCGTCTCGTGATGTTGGGATTCACTTTCGCGTTCTTCCTGCATCTGTGCGGCGGCATTCGTCATCTCGTCTGGGATACGGTCCACGGCTTCGAACTTCGCTCGATCTATATCTCGGGATGGTCGGTGGTGGCGGCAAGCGTGGTGCTCACCGCGGCGGCCTGGGCGGCCGGTCTCTCCATCGGCGGGTGGCTCTGATGAATCGCCCTTCCTTCCGCTCTCCGCTCGGACGCGCCATCGGGCTTGGGTCGGCGAAAAGCGGCTCGCGACACTGGCTGGTGCAACGGGTAACGGCGATCGCACTGGTGCCGCTGACGCTGTGGTTCGTCGCGTCGATGATTGCCCATGCCGGTAGCGACTACCCGGTCATCATCGCCTGGCTGAGGACGCCGCTCGCCGCCGGCGGCATGATCCTGTTGCTGATCGCTCTGTTTCATCACACCGCGCTCGGCTTGCAGGTTGTGATCGAGGATTATGTTCACTCGGGCATCAGGTTTGCGGCGGTGATCGCGATTCAGCTTTGCTGCTACGGCCTCGCGGTGGTCGGGATCATCGCCACCCTGCGCATCGCGTTGAGCAGTTGAGTGGGCCGAAGGAGATCACATTATTCCACCTGCGGACTCTCGGCGGGATAGATGATCCTGCCCTCGCCGCATACGATGACTCCAGGCGTCAGACTTGCATCGTCGACATGCGCCGTCCCAAGGATGTGCATCACACGCTCCCCTTCGCTGAGCAGGTAATCGGTGATGATGCGCCGGTGGCAGCGCCACCACACGACCTCGGCGCACATGATCGCGCACCGGTGCTGGGCACCCAGCACCCGCAGTTGGGCAATGCCTGCGGCGAAGGGCTTCGTCAAGGCATAGTCGGCGTAGTTGCGAAAGCCGCGTACCCGCCAATAGGCGTTTGGAGACGGTTGGTCGCCACGCGCCTTTCCGCGAAGCCCACCAAGTTCCGCGATATGCTCGTAGCCGATCTGCCAAGGCGCCAGCGTATTGGGGAGACTGTCTCCATTGAACTGCGGATTGGTACGAGATCGCGGCATGGATCTTACGTCGACAACGAAATCGACGCGGGACTCCCGGAGCAGATCGACGAATTCGGCGATCGTCCTGGTGGAATGGCCGATGGTGAAGAATGTGTTCGTGTGGGCTCCAGAGGAACATTAAATACCGGCGAACGCGGCTACATTGTGCAGAGTTATGGTCAAACAGCCCTGTTTCAAGCAGGGCTTTCGACGCATGATGGATGTGAAGAGTCTGTTTGAGATGTTTCGATGATCCGCAGAACAAACTACCGCGCGGAATGTTTATGAAGAACAAATTTCACATTTGTGATCATGTGAGCTGGAATTCGGAGGCTGGACGGATCAGTGGCACGATCCTCCGCGTCCATACGCGCAATTTCGATGTTAACGGCTACAAGCACCATGCAAGCGCCGACGTGCCGCAATACGAGATCAAGAGCAGCAAGACCGAACATATCGCCTTTCACAAGCGTTCGGCGCTCACTAGGCTTCGCGACTGACGTTTCCGCCAGGCGTGATCGATGACAGAAAAGCGATCGCCCTATGTCGAACCCTTCCCAGTCCCCCTTGCCCGAACCGCTCCGCGCGACGCTCAGCGACGCCGATGATCGTATTTGTCTCAATCACTGGATGCCGCCGCAACAGGGAATTTTCCCCCGCATTCGGATCGGCCAGCGCTGGTTCAATACGCTGTGGGCACTGCCGATCGGAGCCGCTGCGCTGCTCTGTCTGATCGCGTTGGCGCAAAGCCTGCGCGAGCTACCGAGTGTGATGGCATTCATTCAAAACCATCCCGGCATCGCACAATCAGCACCGTCTGTGGACTCCGGCTTCCCTTGGTGGCTGCAACTCCAGCATTTCCTGAACATGTTCTTCATGCTGTTCATTATGCGGGCCGGCCTGCAGATCCTAGCCGATCATCCGCGACTCTACTGGAGCCGTGATTGTACGCCGGGGAGCGACTGGTTCCGCTTCCAGGTTCCGGTGCCGACGGGCCGGATCTGGACCGCCAAAGATGATTCCGTCACGTTGCCGACCTGGCTCGGTATTCCCGGACTTCGCCACACCCTTGGACTGGCGCGCTGGTGGCATTTCTCGGTCAACCTGCTGTGGCTGATCAATGGCGTCGCGTTTTACGTGCTGTTGTTTTCGACCGACCAATGGCGCCGACTGGTGCCCTTGAGCTGGGAGGTATTTCCGGCCGCACTCTCGACCGCAATCCAGTATGCCTCGCTGAACTTTCCGGTCGATGAAGGCTGGACCCGCTATAACGGCCTCCAGCAACTCAGCTACTTCATCACCGTCTTCGTTGCAGCGCCCGTCTCGATCTTCACCGGCCTGATGCAGAGCCCGGCGATCTCCAATGGACTCGGATGGTTTGGCCGTCTGTTCAACCGCCAGGCGATGCGCTCGGTCCACTTCATCTCGTTCGCTTGGTTCGTCGGCTTTATCCTGGCGCATGGCGCCATGGTGTTCGTCACCGGCATCCGTCAGAACACCAATCATATGTTCGCGGGCATCAACGACAACTCGTGGACCGGATTCCCGTTCTTCCTGCTGGCGATGGCCATCCTGGTCACGACGTGGCTCATTGTCTCGCCCCTTACCATCCGCTACGCACGTCTCGTGCAGCGCACCGGCGCGTTCATGATCGGCTGGCTCATGGGATTGGCTGAGGGCTGGGACCCGCGCTCCCAACTCACCAAAAAGGACATTTCGCCGTATTTCTGGCCGAACGGCACGATGCCGGACTCAAAAGAATTCGATGATCTCGTGGCGGAGAATTTCGCCAGCTACCGGCTGCGGGTTAGCGGTCTGGTGGAGACGACCCGCGAGTTTTCGCTGGATGACCTCAAAGCCATGACCAAGCAGGAGCAGATCACCACGCATTTCTGCATCCAGGGGTGGTCAGGGGTTGCCGAATGGGGTGGCGTTCCGATGCGGGACATCATCGACCTGGTGAAGCCTACGGCCGAAGCTCGTTATGCCGTGTTCTATTCGCTGGCCGACGGCGCCGACGGCGGGCGCTACTACGACGTTCACAACATCAAGAATATGCGCCACGACCTGACGATCCTCGCCTACGAGATGAACGGCAAGCCGGTCAGCGTCCTGCATGGTGCGCCGCTCCGGCTGCGCTGCGAGAATGAGCTCGGCTTCAAGATGGTCAAATGGGTCGTGGCGATCGAATTTGTCGCCGACTTCGCCGATCTCGGCGCCGGTCAAGGCGGCTACAACGAGGACCACGAATTCTACGGCTACCGGATGCCGATTTGATCGTTCGTGGGAGCGAAGATCGCGGCAACGCCGTTCCGCGACAAGACCGATGCAGGAGTTGAAATGATGATCGTCAAAAATATATTGCCGCGGGCGCTCGAACGTCTGGCCGTGATCGAGGCGGAAGCGCCAGTGAGGGAGGCGGCCGCGCTGATGTCCAAGCCCCATACCGATCTTGTCATTGTGTGTGACCACGGCGACATGGTGGGCGTTCTGTCGAAGACCGACATCGTGGGCGAGATCGGTCGCTGCATGGGTGCCGGCTGCACGGCGAGAGTGGACAGCATCATGACCCGCGACGTCACCTATTGCCGGCCCCACGAGATATTACTCCACGTCTGGGCGGTGATGCGGCAACGCGGTCTGCAGCGTATACCGATCCTCGACGAAGCACGCAGGCCGCTCGGTATCATCTATGCGCGGGAAGCCTTGCAAGCGCTGCTGTCCGAATCGGAAGGCAACGAAGAACTACTTCATGACTACATATCCGGGGTCGGGTATCGGTGAGTTGGGCGGACAGTTGCCGCATTGCCTGTGGATCGATGCGCGCCCGCGTCCATGCAACAAATCGAAAGGAGCCGCGATGCCCCGCGAAAATTCAGATGCCTCCAACCAGGCGATCCAGCGTCAACAGGCGCTTTCGAGATGGGATAACGAAGGCGGCGCCGCCGGTCCCGTCGGGGGCTTTGCGGACGACAAAGAAACTCCGGACATGAGCAATGCAGATATTGTCGCACTGCGCGTCCGGGTCATTGCGTTGGAGAATTTGTTGATTTCGCTGCTCGCCACCGCATCGGACCAGCAACTCGAACTGGCGCGCGAAATGGCCGGTTATATATCGCCGAGGCCAGGCTTTACCCATCATCCGCTAACCATACATGCCGCTGCCCACATGATTGACCTTATTGAGCGCTCGTCCCGTTTCCGATGATTGCGAAAGCGTCGTGCTCATCCGACGGACCGCACCTACGCGCCAAACGTGAGATTCCGGCCGCGCCATATCGTTGTTCGACCATTTGATTGCTCGGTGCCGTCGCCTCGTGTGTTATAGGCAACTTGTCGCGATCCAAGCCGAAGATCACGCACAGCAACTCGAACTCCTCTACGGTTACTCCTTGTCTTCGTCGGTGATGATCGTTCCGATCTTTTCCCAGCGTTCGCCATCGAATCGCACCATCTGAAACTGTTTATTGACGCGATAACCGGTCGGTTTCGTCGTGACGGAAATTCCCGGCAGCAGCATGTCGGAGCTCTGGTTCGATCGGGTTAGCAGGATCTGGGCCGATGGTCTCCGGTGTCAGAAATCTAAAATTTTTTACGCCGTGCAAAAGGTTCGATGAACGATGACCTATAAATACCTCATATCTCAGTATTGGCGCGAATGTCGTAGCGCCCCGTTTAACCTTCTGATGTGTGAGGCGACGGCAATCGGTGGGCTGAGACACTGGCTGGATGGCAATCCAGAAAACTAAAACGACCAAAGCAGGCAACGGTCGCTATGAGAAAGCCTGTAAGAGACGGGAATACCTTTAGACCGTCATGGAAATCGGATGATCGTCGGATCGGTACCGAGAGTACAGCGCAGAACAGCAGAGAGTAATGGGTCAATTCGCACTGCCTGACCCACCCCCTAGACGGTTTCTCTGATCCGATGTTTCCGAGGCACTATACGCACGCCGCGGGATACACTTAGCCGGTAAAGGGCTAAGTGTATCCAAATCACTGCCGCACAATGGATGAGATCATCGATTGAAATAAAACCAGGAGATGCCGAAGGCCTCACCCGAGCGAAGCGAGGGTGAGTTGGCAGACGCCGAAATACTTCGATTGAAACTACGCCAATGGATTTTACTGAGTAAAATGCCCGCGCCATTCGACGAGGGCATTTCCGACGGCGACTATCCAATCAGCCATAAGCACCGTGTTCTTCGAGAAGTTTCGTAACATCCATCAGCTGATAGGCAGTTGATGCTCCATGCAACTCGTTGAAGTCGATGCCGTTGGACATAGCCTTAAAGGCAGGATGAGCATTGATGAAGCAGGCCAGAGCAAACGCGGCCACCGAGAGGTCGGCCTTGTGCGTGGACGTATTGTACACATAGAGCAAGGCACTTTGAACCGCTCGATGAGTGTCGTCGTCGATCTCGCGGCCATGCACGATTTCGGCAGTTAGTCCCTTGCTGATGTTCATGCCGAGTGTGTCCCAGGGCGTGGACGAGTCCTTGACGTCCCACGGCATGGAGTCGCGAGTCTCTCGGAGCATCAGGGTCCAAAAGAACTCGTGCTCAGCTCGCCCGGTGGCCGGGCGTGGGCCCGGGACAGCGACGAATCGGCGTTCGAAAAAGGGGTACGTCGTCTCTGCCGCACGAAGGGAGATGCCCATGGATGGATTCTCCTCAACGGAACAGTAGTGTTGAGGTTTGCGCTTCAGGACACCAGATACTGACTGACTTTCGCTCATATGAATCTCCTAATTTGATCGCGCCATCGGGGATCGATGACATGATCTCGAACTAGGAGGCGCGCGAATGCATGTACATATCCGCAGTTGGTCCGTTGGATCTCGTTGGATCAAGTCGGACAGAATATTTTTATCGGCTGCGGTTTGGCTTCGGCTCGCTACTCAAGTTTGCCGCATGCCTCGGTCACGACCGCGGTCCATCTCTCGAGCGCGACTGCGTTCTGATCGTAGGTGAATACCTCTCTGACGTCGTGGGATTTGATGTTCAGGATGAATTCAGCATCGTCACCCGGTTCGCGAATGTGGCATGAGAAATGGGCGTTGAGCCCCGGCACCTTTACGGCGGTATAAGTATCAACCCAACGCGCGTCCGGTTCGCTTTTAGCCTTGTAGACACCACCACCGGCCGTTGAGAAGTCAGTTCTCTTGCTGTCGCGGCAGCGGCGGGAGACAGCTGCAAACGGCGCGATGACTTCGTTTGCACGATCCGGCGTCCAACTAAGCACGCCGCAGTATTTTCTTATCCGATATCCTCGAAGCCACATTTCCCTAAGGACTTCGATTTGTCCTTGGACGAGCCCATGCCTGCCCCGGTTGTGGAAGAGCGCGATTAGCTCTTCTTCCCCCTTCGATTTGAGGTCAAAGGGCTTTGGCTCACTGAATTCGGACATGAACTCTCTCAGGCATCGACGCGATGCAAGAGTAGTACGATTTATGAGGACCGTTTGACTAGTAGGGTTTCCGCCACAGCAGGCGTGGTGGCATATCGTTACGAGCGCGTGAGGCCAAACTGTTCAAGATTGGCGCGAAGCGTCCTTCGACCGGAGCGCGAGCTTCCAGATTTATAGCCCGCGGCGTGATAGGCGGAGGTCATCAACCGGGCCAGCGAAGCTGCGGTCATAGGACCACCGCGCTGCGAAGTGACCAGAGGCTGAAGGTCATCTGAGTACCCGGTGCCAAGCGTACGTTCGAAGTGATCGGCAAGGGCGGACCGCAGCCGTGCCGACCTCAGCGGGAGGGTCCGATCCCCTCGGCTGGTAGTCACGCGAAGCGTTTCGCGAACATTGCCCTGTCCATCGTATACATCCCGGATGCAAACTCTAGAAATTTCCGAGGCCCGCATGCCGATTTCGTGAGACAGAAGCAGCGCCATTTGGAGGCGTGACCTTGATCCATCCATTTGTTGAGCAACGTTTAAGAGGCGCTTGAGTTGCCCAGGATCGAGTATCGCAGCCAAGCCGCCTGAACCTTTTGGCCTACCTCTTAATCGCTTACCCATGCGAACTGCTATAAACAGCTCGCAAACCGAGTACAGGATTAGGAATCTCGATTTATTTCAGTCCAGATAAATCCAATTCCATCCAGGAATTTTTGAGGGATGGAGTGAGGTATGTATATTCGCCGCCAACAAAATTCCTGAGAAATTTCCGATTGTTGGTGTGATTACCTGGCGGAGAGAGCGGGATTCGAACCCGCGATACGGTTTCCCGTATACACACTTTCCAGGCGTGCGCCTTCAACCACTCGGCCACCTCTCCACGGCGCCTGTCATGAAGGTGCGCGGCGGGTTTTGCAAGAGGGGGCGTCGTCATTCGGTGATTTTCCGCAACTTGATGGAAAGGCTGGATTTTTCCAGTCCTCCAGGCGTTGCGGGAATTGCGGGCGGCAGGGCGCGGATCGGGGCTGTGACCGGCTGCGGCCGGCCAAATGCCCGCCGAAGCGTCCGGAAACGTCGGCTCATGCCACAGCGCGTCCCAAGGCGCGCGTCCCAAGGCAGGCCCGGCGACACCACACCTTTATATAAGAGGCTAGATCAGGCGCGCTTTCCCGCGCGGAGCGCACGGTGGGTTCGCGGCGACAACGCGCCTAGTGGAGCGAGCTGGTCGCGGCGCGGAGCTGGCGGAAGATCATCTCGCTCGGTTTGCGGCCGCTGATCGAGGTCCAGCCGAACCGGCTTGGCGGCTTCTCGCTCGCGCCGTGGGCCTTTTCCAGCTCCTCAACGAAACTGGCGAACCAGTGCTGGATATTGCCGGCACGCAGCTTCTCCATCATCGCTTCCCAGCGCATCCGCCGCTCCGGCGCCGGCATCGCCAGCGCAGTGGCGAGGGTGCGGGCCATACCGTCGATGTCGTGCGGATTGACCTGCAGCGCGGTGTCGAGCTCCTTCGCAGCACCGGCGAATTTCGACAGCACCAGCACGCCTGGATCGATCGGATTTTGGGCTGCGACATATTCCTTGGCGACGAGGTTCATGCCGTCGTGCAGCGGCGTCACGACGCCGACCTGCGCCGAGCGGTAGAAGCCTGCCAGCACGGTCTGGCTGAAGCCTTTGCTGAGATAGCGGATCGGGGTCCAGTCGACTTCGCCGTGGCGGCCGTTCACCTCGGTGACAAGACGCGACAGGTCGTCCTGCAGATTGCCATAGGCTTCGATGTTCTCGCGCGATGGCGTTGCGATCTGCAACAGCGACACCGAGCGTTTCAGTGACGGGCGCATCTCGAACAGCCGATCGAAGGCGCGGATGCGGTTGACGAGGCCCTTGGAGTAGTCGACGCGATCGACGCCGATCGCAAGGCGCTCGCCGTGCAGGCTCTTGCGCAGGCGCGAGACATCCGGATGCGCGGCGGCGCGCACCGCATGCGCGACGAAACCGTCGACGTCGATGCCGATCGGGAATGCCGCGAGCCGCGACATGCCGTAGCGCGACGTGACGAGACCGTTCTCGACATGCAGGCCGAGATCGGAGCGCAGATAGTCGGAGAAGTGTTCGCAATCCTCATCGGTCTGGAAGCCGATCAGATTGTAGGCGAGCATCGCCTCGATCAGCTCGCGATGATGGGGAACGCCGGAGATGACATTGCGGCTTGGCCACGGTGTGTGAAGGAAAAATCCGAGCGGATTCGTGACTCCGAGTTCGCGCATCTCGGCGCCAAGCGCGAGGAAGTGGTAATCCTGAACCCAGAACGCGGTGGTCGGCTTGCGAAAGCGCATCAGCGCCCGCGCCATGAACGCATTTACTTCGCGATAGGATTCGTAGTCGTCCTGCGTCGCGCGGATCAAATCGGTGCGGGAGTGCAGCGCCGGCCACAGCGCGGAATTGGCGAAACCTTCGTAATAGCCGCCGTAATGCGCGGCCGGCAGATCGAGCATCGCCAGCGCGCCGGTGCCGAGCGATTGAATTTCAGCAAAGGAATCCTTGAATGCGCCATCGCGCACACGGCCGCTCGAACCCACCCAGATGGTGCCGGACTTCTCAACTACCGGTAACAACGCGGCCGCAAGTCCTCCCGTCATCGGTTCGTTGGGCTTTGCGCGAGCCACACGATTTGAAACGACAACAAGGTCCACAGGGCCCTCCCTTTAGTTCTGCCACCACAAAACTAAACGCCTGTTCATCCAATATGGTTCCACGACACTATTTACGCGAAATCAAGACAAAATTCGCAGCAGGTTCCATTAAAACTAGGTTCCAATTTTTACGTCGTTGATTTCGTTGTTCTTTGCAGATGAAATTTTCTTAATCTCAACTGCGCCAGTAACGATCCTCCCAGCTCCGCGACAATTTCATGCCGGTAAGGATCAATCCTGCCATCGAATAGGTCTGCGGAAAATTTCCGAACAAGGCGCCGGTGCGTGGGTCGACATCTTCGGACAGCAGGCCGTAACGATTGCGATGCGCGAGCGCGTCGATGAACAGTTCGCGCGCTTCCTCGCGCCGTCCTTGCGCCCACCAGGCGTCGATCAGCCAGAAGCGGCAGATCATGAACGCGGTCACCGGCATTCCGAAATCGTCTTCGGCGGCGTAGCGCATCATGTGTTTCTCGCGCAGCAGTTCGCGCTCCATCGCGGCGACTGTTTTCACGAAACGCGGATCGTCGACTTCGCAGACGCCGAGTTCCGGCAGCAGCAACACGCTGGCATCCAGATCGGTCGAACCGAACGCGGCGGTGAAGGCTTCGCGTTCGGGATTCCATGCCTTGGCCATCAGTTCCTGATGGATCGGATCGGCGATCGAATTCCAGTAGGCGGCGCGATCGCCGAGACCGAGCCGCGTCGCGATCGAGGCGAGGCGGTTGATGCCGGCCCAGCACATCGCCGCCGAATGGGTGTGGATGCGCTGGCGCCCGCGATATTCCCAGATGCCGGCGTCGGGCCGCAGCGCCACAGCGGCGGCTTTCTCGCCGAGATCCTCGAGCAGCCTGAACAGCTTCTCGCCGCCTGGGCGCGGCAGACGGCGGTCGAAGAACAGCGGCAGCGCCGCGAGGATGATGCTGCCATAGGTGTCGTGCTGGATCTGGTCTGCGGCCGCGTTGCCGATCCGCACCGGACCGTCGCCGCGATAGCCTTTGAGGTCGCTGGCGATCCATTCATCAAGCGACAGGTTCGGCACCACACTGTAGACCGGCTTCAGCACGCCCTCGACGTTGGCGGCGAGCGATAGCGTGTAGCCGATGAAATCTTCCATCGTTTGCGTTGCGCCGACACGATTCAGTGCCTTGACCACGAAATAGGCGTCGCGCAGCCAGCAGAAGCGATAATCCCAGTTGCGGCCCGAGCCGGGTGCTTCGGGAATCGAGGTGGTGTGCGCGGCGATGATGCCGCCGGTCTCCTCGAAGTTCGACAGCTTCAGCGTGATTGCGGCGCGGATGATCGCTTCCTGGAAATCGTAGGAGATGTAGAGCCGGCGCACCCAGTCGGACCAGTAGTGCCGTGTCTGCTCGGCAAAGGTGTGGGCGGTGGTTGCGAGATCGCCTGAGAAGCCCTCGTCGCTGCCGAACACCATGTGCATCGGCCGCGTCAGCACGAACGGTGTTTCGTTTTCGATCATCGCCAGCGGCGCGTCGGTGGTGACACGCATCACCGACCGATCCTCATAGAAGCGGATATGATTGCTGCCGATCGAATACTGCTGCGCCGGCTTGCCGTAGGAGTGGGTCGGGCGCACGCGAATGGTGATGCGCGGCAGGCCCGCGACCGGCTCGATCACGCGGAACAGTTGCGGCGGGCGAAACATGCGGCCGAATTGCCGAAAGCGTGGCGCGAAATCGGTGATGCGCACCGCGTTGCCGCGTCCATCGGAGAGCACGGTGGATACGATGGCGCTGTTGCGCTCGTATTCCGATTCGTAATGCGTCATGCCGTCGAGCACGACGTCACTGAAACCCTTCTCTTCGTCGCCCGCAAGCAAGCGCGAGAACACCGGATCGGCGTCGAAACGCGGAAAGCACCACCACACCAGCCGGGCCGTGGGATCGACGAGAGCCGCGGTGCGGCAGTTGCCGATCACCGCGAGATCGAGACCGTGGTCAATGGGGGCGGTGCTCATGAAACATGGGTCCTGGTGTCGTCGAGAAGATGTGTCAGCCACGCCCGCACGTCGTCGGGCGCGTCGAAATGGCCGTCGACGCCGTGCGCCTTGCGTCCGACCGAGAACGACAGGCCGTCCATTCCCGGCATGATCTCGAACACGCTTTCGTCGGTGACGTCGTCGCCGAGAAAAACCGGGCGCCGCCCCAGGAACGGCGCGTGTTTCATCAGTTCGATCACGCCGGTGGCCTTGGTGAAACCGGCGTGCTTGATCTCGCAGACGAACTTGCCGGGCAGCACTTCGACTGGAGCATCCGGCAGGTCGGCGCGGATCGCCGAGACGGCTTCGTAGATCGTGCGTTCGAATTGCGGCGCGCGGCGATAATGCAGCGCCAGCGAATAGCCCTTGTCCTCGAGCAGGATACCGGGGCTGAGCTGCGCGATCGCCGCGAAACGGCGTTTCAGATCCTTGTCCATCGGCGGCGCGTGAACCGCGACCGCTTCGCTCACAGCGGCCAGCCGCATTTCCGCGCCGTGACCGCCGACGCTGGGCAGACGCATCGGAGCGAAGATCGAATCGATGTCGCCGAGTGAGCGGCCCGAGACCAGCGCCAGCGCGCCTCCGGTACGTTCATGCAGGCCTTGCAGCGCACGCATCAGCCCGGGCGGAACCACCACCGCGTCGGGTGTCGGCGCCATATCGAGCAGCGTGCCGTCGATGTCGAGCAACAGCGCACAGCGCGCGAGTTTGGGGCCGAGTGCAAGCGGCACCGGCACGGCGTCGTCGCCGCGCTCGGGTTGTGAGGGCACCTTGCCAATCGCGTCTGTCATCATCTCCTACTCCATCGCGGCCAGCGGCCGCGCAATCGTTTCAAGCGGTTTGCATTCGGCAGGGACGCAGAATTTCCACGCAACGCCTGCCGCAATGATCATCAGCATCGCGCCGAGGCAATAGCCGGCGAACACACTGTTGCGTGAGCCGGTATCGATCAGCGCGCCGAACAGGGTCGGTCCAGCGACGCCGCCGATGCCGGTGCCGATGGCATAGAACAGCGCGATGGCCAGCGCGCGGACCTCGAGCGGAAAGGTTTCGCTCACGGTCAGATAGGCCGCGCTGGCGGCAGGGGACGCAAAGAAGAAAATCACCATCCATGCAATCGTCTGCGACTGCGCGCTGAGCGCGCCGATCGAAAACAGATAACCGGATAGCGCCAGCAGCAGTCCCGACACGCCGTAGGTCGCAGCGATCATGATGCGGCGGCCGATGGTGTCGAACAGTCTACCGAGCAGAAGCGGCCCGAGGAAATTTCCTGCCGCGAACGGAAGAATGTACCAGCCGATATGATCCGCAGCGATGCCGAAGAAATCGGTCAACACCAAGGCATAAGTGAAGAAGATCGCGTTATAGAAAAATGCCTGCGCAGTCATCAGCGTGAGACCGACCAGGGTGCGGCGGCGATAGCTGTGCAGTAACGTTCGCGCGACTTCGCCGAGCGGTGTGTGGGTCCGCATCCGAAGCGTGATCGTCGGCAACGCGGCGCGCGGTGCGTCATGCGGCACCGAGCGCTCGATCTCCTCGACGATGCGCCGTGCCTCGTCGGGATGGCCGTGGATCATCAGCCAGCGCGGGCTTTCGGGAATCCACAGCCGCATCACGAACACCACGAGGCCGAGCACGGCACCGACCAGAAAGGAGAGCCGCCAGCCGAGTTCGGGATCGATCCATGTCGGATCGAGCAGCACGATGGCGCAGATCGCACCGAGCACCGCGCCGATCCAGAAGCTGCCGTTGATCACGAGATCGGTCCAGCCGCGATAATGCGCCGGCACCAGTTCCTGGATCGTCGAATTGATCGCGGTGTATTCGCCGCCGATGCCGGCGCCGGTGAGAAAACGAAACAGCGCATAACTGCCGATGCTCCATGACAATGCGGTGGCGGCGGTCGCCAGCAGATAGAGCGTCAGCGTGATGAAGAACAGTTTCCGCCGTCCGATCCTGTCGGTGAGCCAACCGAAGCCGAGAGCGCCGAGCACCGCGCCGGCGAGATAGGCGCTATTGGCGACGCCGATATCGAGGTTGGAGAATTGCAGCGTCGGTGAGTTCTTCAGCGCGCCGGACAGCGCGCCCGCCAGCGTCACTTCAAGCCCGTCGAGAATCCAGGTGATGCCGAGCGCGAGAACGACGCGGGTATGGAAGCGCCCCCACGGGAGCGCATCCAGACGTGCCGGAATATCGGTCGTGATTACTGCGGTCGGGGTGGCAACAGTCAAAATTCCCCCGCGGGACTTCGCGTATCCGGATTGAGAACAAGCAACATCGCCATTCCATCGCTGGAACGGGACGCTTCTCGCTTACGGAGTGCCGGGATTTGTGATCCCGCACCCCAAGACAACGGCCAGTAGGGAATAAGGTTCCCGTTGGGTTCCATGGCGGGAGGGTGTGGAAGGGGTGACAAGTAACTATCTGGAATAGCTGGTGAAATGGCACCTTCCTCTGGATGTCATCACCGGGCTTGTCCCGGGCGCGATGCAGCGTGCAACGCTGCTTCGCAGAAACGGGACTGTTACTCATTTACAGTCTGGAGCGGCCCCGGATCAGCAGCGCATCGCTCCGCGCTGCGCAGCATCCGGGCACGAGTGCCTCACGCCGCCTTGGCGGTGGGCGGGGCGAGGTCCTTGTAGTCCGGCGACAGCCGCAGCTTCGGCTCGGTCATGGTCTGCAGTTTCTCCAGCGTCATGCCGGGGATCATCTCGACGACATGAAGTCCGTCCGGCTTGACGTCGATCACCGCGTAATTGGTGTAGATGCGCTTGACCACGCCCGGCGCAGTCAGCGGATAGGTGCATTGCTTCTTGATGCGCGGCTCGCCCTTCTTGGAAACATGCTCCATCAGCACCCGGATTTCCTTGGCGCCGACCGCAAGGTCCATCGCGCCGCCGACGCCCGGTGGAAACTGCGCGTCCTCGGTGGTCCAGTTGGCGAGATCGCCGTTTTCGGCGACTTCGAACGCGCCGAGCAGACTAACGTCGAGGTGGCCGCCGCGAATCATCAGGAAGGCGTCGGCGTGATGGACGTAACAGCCCCCGGTGACCAGCGTGGTCAGGTTCTTGCCGGCGTCGATCAGTTCTTCGTCTTCCTCGCCCGCTTTCGGCGCGCCGCCGAGGCCGAGCACGCCGTTCTCGCTGTGGAAGATCACCTCGCGGTCGCGCGGCACATAGCCCGCGGTCAGCGTCGGAATGCCGATGCCGAGATTGACGTAAGCGCCTTCGGGAAGATCCTGCGCGGCGCGCCACGCCATCTGCTCACGGGTCAACGGGGTCATGCGGCCGCTCCTGCTTTTTTTGTTGGGACCACGACGAAGCGGTCGACGAAAATGCCCGGCGTCATCACGCCTTCGGGATCGAGCGCGCCGAGTTCGACGACCTCCTCGACCTCGACCACGGTAAGGTCGGCGGCCATCGCCGAGATCGGGTTGAAGTTGCGCGCCGACTTTCGATAGATGAGATTGCCCCAGCGGTCGGCTTGCGCCGCCTTGACCAGCGCGATGTCGCCCTTCAGGGGCTTTTCGAACACGTGCAGCTTGCCGTCGATCATGCGCTGCTCCTTGCCCTCGGCAAGCTTGGTGCCCGCCGACACCGGCGAGAAGAAGCCGCCGAGACCGGCCGCCGCGCAGCGCATCCGCTCGCTGATCGTGCCCTGCGGCACCAATTCCAGTTCGAGGGTCTTGGCGCGATAGGCCTTGAGGAAGGCGCTGTAGTCGCCCGAGCGCGGATAGGAGCAGATTACCTTGCGCACCCGCCCCGAATTGATTAGCCGCGCCAGCCCATAATCGCCGTTGCCGGAATTGTTGGCGACGATGGTCAATTCCTTCGCGCCCTGGTCGTGAAGGGCGTCGAGCAGGTTGTCGGCGACGCCGACGGCGCCGAAGCCGGGGACCAGTACGGTTGCGCCATCGCGCACCCCGGCCACGGCATCGGCCGTTGTTTTTACACGCTTGTCGATCACGTCGGGAATCCTCGCGCTTCGTTCTGTTTTTGGGCCGTGCAGCCTGCGCGAAGCTTAAGCAGAAAGGCGCATCCGATCAAACGGTTCGGCCCCTCGAATCGAACGCAGCAGCTATTCATTTCGCAATTGCGAAAGCGGCTCGGCGAACACGCGCAAGGCTGACGCCGATACCTTCATCCCCTTCGCCGGTTTCACGCGCAGATGATCGCGGGATGACAGGTGCGACGAAAATCGTTGTTGCAAAGTTTGGAACGCAGGCCGTTAATTAGAACAATTAAAAAATGCCCTCAGGAGGTTAAGCGTGCCCACAGTCAAGCTGACGGTAAACGGCAAGGCCATTTCCGCCGATGCCGAAGATCGGACACTTCTCGTCCATTTGCTCCGCGATCATCTCGGACTGACCGGAACCCACGTCGGCTGCGACACCAGCCAGTGCGGCGCCTGCACCGTGCACATCGACGGCCGCGCCGTGAAATCCTGCACCGTGCTGGTCGGCCAGGCCAACGGCACCAACGTCACCACCATCGAAGGCATCGCCAAGGGCGATCAGCTTCATCCGATGCAGGAGGCATTCCGCGACAATCACGGGCTGCAATGCGGCTATTGCACGCCGGGCATGATCATGTCGGCGATCGATATGGTGCAGCGTCACAGCGGAAATCTCGACGAGGCGACCGTCCGTCAGGAGCTGGAAGGCAACATCTGCCGCTGCACCGGCTACCACAACATCGTCAAATCGGTGCTCGATGCCGCCGGTCGCATGAAGGTATCAGCCGCCGCGGAATGACGCGGAGGCTTCTTGATTTCGTTTTTTCAGCACCGCTGTCTTTCGATGGAAAACGGCGGTCCAAAAATGCTCCGGCAGGGAGACCATAATTATGGGCGTTGAGGGTATTGGCGCGCGTGTCGTGCGCAAGGAAGACAAGCGTTTCATCACCGGCAAGGGCCGCTACGTCGACGACGTGAAAATTCACGGAGCGACCCACGCCCACTTCGTGCGCAGCCCGCACGCTCACGCGAAAATCAAGAAGATCGACGTGTCGGCGGCGCTAAAAATGCCGGGCGTGGTCGATGTGCTGACCGGCCAGCAGATCGTCGATGACAAGATCGGCAATCTGATCTGCGGCTGGATGATCCACTCCAAGGACGGCTCGCCGATGAAAATGGGTGCATGGCCGGCGATGGCGCCGGAGACCGTGCGCTTCGTCGGGCAGGGCGTCGCGGTGGTGATCGCCGAAACCAAAAATCAGGCGCGCGACGCCGCCGAAGCGGTCGAGGTGACTTACGAGGAGCTTCCCGCCGCCGCCAGCATCGACGCGGCGATTGCCTCCGGAGCGCCGCAACTGCATCCCGAAGCGCCGGGCAACGTGATCTACGACTGGACCATCGGCGAGGAAGCCGCGACCAACGACGCTTTCAAAAACGCCGCGAACGTCGTCGCCATGGACATCGTCAACAACCGGCTGGTGCCGAACGCGATGGAGCCGCGCGCGGCGCTGGCGGAATACGATTCCGCCGAAGAGCACTTCACGCTCTACACCACGTCGCAGAATCCGCATGTCGCGCGTCTCGTGCTGTCGGCGTTCTACAACGTCGCGCCCGAGAACAAGCTGCGGGTGATCGCGCCGGACGTCGGCGGCGGTTTCGGCTCGAAGATCTTCATCTATCCGGAAGAAATGGTGGCGCTGTGGGCCTCCAAGCGCACCGGCCGCCCGGTCAAGTGGACCTGCGACCGCACCGAGGCGTTTCTCACCGACGCCCACGGCCGCGATCACGTCACCAAGGCCGAACTCGCCTTCGACAAGGACAACAAGATCACCGGCCTGCGGGTGAAGACCTACGCCAATCTCGGCGCCTACATGTCGCTGTTCTCGTCGTCGGTGCCGACCTATCTCTACGCGACGCTGCTGTCGGGCCAGTACAACATTCCGAACATCTTTGCCGAGGTCATCAGCGTCTACACCAACACCACGCCGGTCGATGCCTATCGCGGCGCGGGCCGTCCCGAAGCGAGCTTCGTGATCGAACGGCTGATGGAAACCGCGGCGCGGCAGCTCAAGGTCGATCCGGCCGACCTGCGGCGCAAGAACTTCATCACCCAGTTTCCGCACCAGACGCCGGTGATCATGGCTTACGACATCGGCGACTTTAATGCCTCGCTGGATTCGGCGCTCAAGGCCATCGACTACGCCGGTTTCCCGGCGCGCAAGGAGAAGGCGAAGAAGGAGGGCAAGCTGCGCGGCATCGGCTTCTCCTGCTACATCGAGGCTTGCGGTATCGCGCCGTCCAAAGCGGTCGGCAGTCTGGGCGCCGGCGTCGGCCTGTGGGAATCCGCCGAGGTGCGGGTCAATCCGGTCGGCACCATCGAGATCCTGACCGGCTCGCACAGCCACGGTCAGGGCCACGAGACGACCTTCGCGCAGGTGGTGGCGGATCGTCTCGGAATTCCAATTTCGCAAATCTCGATCGTCCATGGCGACACCGACAAGGTGCAGTTCGGCATGGGCACCTACGGCTCGCGCTCCGGCGCGGTCGGATTGTCGGCCATCGTCAAGGCGATGGAGAAGGTCGAGGCCAAGGCGAAGAAGATCGTCGCCCATCAGCTCGAGGCGTCGGAGAACGACATCGTCATCGAGAACGGCGAGTTCAAGGTGACCGGCACCGACAAGTCGATCGCATTGCCGATGGTCGCGCTCGCCGCCTACACCGCGCACAACCTGCCGGACGGGATGGAGCCCGGCCTCAAGGAGGGCGCATTCTACGATCCGACCAACTTCACCTTCCCCGCAGGCTCATACATCTGCGAGGTCGAGGTCGATCCCGGCACCGGCAAGACCACGTTCGTGAACTTCGTCGCGGCCGACGACTTCGGCCGGCTGATCAACCCGATGGTGGTCGAAGGCCAGGTTCATGGCGGTCTGACGCAGGGCATCGGTCAGGCACTGCTCGAACACGCGGTCTACGACGAGAGCGGCCAGCTTCTGACCGCGTCGTACATGGATTATGCCATGCCGCGCGCCGAGGACGTGCCATCCTACAAGCTGTCGCACACCACGACGCTGTGTCCGGGCAATCCGCTCGGCATCAAGGGTTGCGGTGAAGCCGGCGCGATCGGCGCGGCGGCGGCGGTGATCAACGCGATCACCGATGCCATTGGCAACAACAAGCTGGCGATGCCGGCCTCGCCCGACCGGGTGTGGCACGCGATTCATCAACAGCAGGCAGCCGAGTAACAGGAAGGACGAGGAGAGCGATCATGTATCAGACAACCTATCACCGTCCTTCCAGCGTCGATGACGCCGTGGCCCTGTTCAAGAAGGGTTCGGATTCGAAATATCTCGCCGGTGGTCACACGCTGCTGCCGGTGATGAAGCAGCGGCTGGCGGCGCCGTCGGACGTCATCGACCTCGCGAAGATTCCCGCGCTGGTCGGCATCTCGGTCACGGCGGACGCGGTGGTCATCAAGGCGGCGACGACCTACTACGACATCATGACCAATGCCGATGTGAAGAAGGCGATCCCCGCGCTGGTTTATCTCACGTCGGTGCTGGGCGATCCGCAGGTCCGCCATCGCGGCACCATCGGCGGCTCGATCGCCAACAACGATCCGGCGGCGGATTATCCCGCCGCATTGGTCGCGCTGAATGCGACGGTGAAAACCAACAAGCGCAGCATCGCGGCCGATGATTTCTTCAAGGGCCTGTTCACCACGGCGCTGGAAGACGGCGAGATCATCACCGAGGTCTCGTTCCCGATTCCGGCGAAAGCGGCCTATTCGAAAATGCGCCATCCGGCGTCGCGCTTCGCCCTGACCGGCGTGTTCGTCGCCAAAACCAAATCGGGCGACGTGCGCGTCGCCGCGACCGGCGCGTCGTCGAACGGCGTGATGCGCGTGCCCGATATCGAGAAGGCGCTGAAGGCGAACTGGTCGGCGGGCGCAGTTGACAGTGTCACCATCTCGCCGAACGGCATGATGGCGGACATTCACGGCTCGGCGGATTACCGCGCCAATCTCGTCAAGGTGATGGCGCAGCGCGCCGTGGCCGAGGCGGGTTAGGTCCGGCGGACGCGAGCCAGGCATAAGTTATTGTTCACTGACGTCATGGCCGGGCTTGTCCCGGCCATCTCGTTTAGGAGGGCACGGTGCCTCCCTGATCGGGGGCATCGGGACATAGGCGAGCGAAAGCGACGCCGTTCTTCGAACGGCTATGCCCGGTGACGACATCGACAGGAAGCTACCTTCCCCTGCGCAACAAAAAGGCCGCCCGATGTGGGCGGCCTTTCCATTTGATGCGTGAGACCGTTACTCGACGATCTGCACCACGCGGCGGGTGCGCGGATCGACCAGCACGGTGCGATCGTTGACGACCGTGTAACGATAGCCCTGTACGCCATACTCTTCCGGCACGTCGTAATAGGTGACGCCGTCTTCCGGCAGCACGACCCCGACTGCTACGTCGTTGCTGTAGCGATAGGACGGACGGCGCTGCTCGACGACATAGGTCTTGAAGCGCGGCCGCTGGTCGATGCCCAGAACACCGGCCACGCCGCCAACCACGCCACCCACGGCGCCGCCGACAACAGCGCCGACCGGGCCCGCCGCGCGTTCGCCGTCGCGCGCGCCTTGCTCGATGCCGCCAGGAACGCCCTGCGCGGAAGCAACTGCGGGGATCAGCGCGGTAGCGCCGATCAGCATCAAACCGGTTATCACTCGTTTCATCTCATCCACTCCTGCATTGGTGCATTGTCGGGAGCACAAGTCAGCGGCGGCCGGATAGTTCCGAACAGGCGGAAATGCCTGATTTATCGCGAAAAGAGCCAGTAAATGGTGGCACTTTCGCCCAACTTGCCTTAAAGCAGCGCCATCCAGTTCATGATTTGAACAAAAGAGCGCGGCTTCTCCAGGATAGCCCGCGCGTTCGACCTGTTCGTCATTCGACTTTTCCTATCGTTCGCTCCGCGAACCCGTTCGGCGGCGACCGCCACACAAGGCCTGACATCCCGTGACCTTTCCGACCACACGTCCGCCGCTCGCCCGCGCTCTGGCCGAGCGCAACTACAACGATCCGACGCCGGTGCAGATGGCCGTGCTGGCCGATGACGCAGCACCACGCGATCTGCTGGTGTCGGCGCAGACCGGCTCCGGCAAGACCGTCGCTTACGGCCTTGCGATGGCCAACAACCTGCTCGGCGATGCCGACCGGTTGCCGAAGGCAGCCGAACCGCTGGCGCTGATCGTCGCGCCGACCCGCGAGCTCGCCTTGCAGGTCCATCGCGAGTTGAGCTGGCTTTATCAATATGCCGGAGCGCGCGTGGTGTCGTGCGTCGGCGGCATGGACCCGCGGCGCGAGCAACGCGAACTCGCCGAGGGCGCGCATATCGTGGTCGGCACGCCGGGGCGGCTGTGCGACCATCTGCGGCGCGGACGTCTCGACGTTTCGGCGTTGCAGGCCGTGGTGCTCGACGAAGCCGACGAGATGCTCGACATGGGCTTTCGCGAGGACATGGAGTTCATCCTCAAAACCACGCCGGAGACGCGCCGCACGCTGCTGTTCTCCGCCACCCTGCCGCGCGGCATCATCGCGCTGGCGAAGAACTACCAGAACAACGCCTTTCGCGTCGAAGTCACCGACGGCGAAGGCGGCCACGCCGATATCGACTATCGCGCGATCCGCATCGCCGCGCAGGATGTCGAACATGCCGTCGTCAACGTGCTGCGCTATGTCGAATCGCCCAGCGCGATCGTGTTCTGCAACACCCGCAGCGCGGTGAACCATCTGCAAACCGCGTTGCTCGAGCGCGGCTTCTCCGTTGTGGCGCTGTCCGGCGAACTGACCCAGAACGAGCGCACCCAGGCGCTGCAATCCTTGCGCGACGGACGCGCGCGGGTTTGCGTCGCGACCGACGTCGCCGCACGCGGCATCGATCTGCCGTCGCTCGGCCTCGTGATCCACGCCGACCTGCCGAACGATCCTGAAGTGTTGCAGCATCGTTCCGGCCGCACCGGCCGCGCCGGCAAGAAGGGCATTAGCGTTTTATTGGTGTCGCCGGCCCGCCGCCGCCGCGCCGAATTGCTGCTCAACATGGCGGGCATCGACGCCGAATGGAGTGCGCCGCCGACCGTCGAGGAAATCCGCAAGCTCGACCAGCAGCGCATGATGCAGGACACGCTGTTCACCGAGCCATCGACCGAGGACGATCTGGTGCTGGCGCGGCTGCTGATTGCCGAACGCTCTCCCGAAGACATCGCATCGGCGCTGGCCCGGCTCTATCGCGCACGTCTGCCGTCGCCGGAGGATGTCTCCGATCCCGGACACGGCGGAAAATCGCGGGACGATCGCGGGCCTCGCAAGGACGGGCGCGGCGAACGCGACGATCGCGGTCCGAAAGAGAAGCCGGCACGCGCCGGCGCGATGGAGGACGGCATCTGGTTTCGTGCCGCGATCGGGCGGCAGAAGAATGCCGAGGCCCGCTGGCTGCTTCCGATGATCTGCCGCCGCGGCGGCATCGGCAAACAGGATGTCGGCGCGATCCGCATTTTCGATGCCCACACCGAATTCCAGATTTCGGCGCAGGCGCTCGAACGCTTTACCGACAAGGTCAAGCGCCCGGACAAGGAAGACAACATCCGCATCGAGCCGCTGCGCGGTGCGCCGCAGGACGCCGACCGCACCGAGCGCAAGCATTTGCGGGCGCGGAAGTTCGACAAGGACAAGAAGGCGCCGTTCGAACGCAACGACGATTCCCCCGCCGCCCGGCGCGACAAGCCGAAATATTCTCCGCTCGATCCGCCGCACCAGCGTCCGGAGTATCCGGGCAAGCCGGACCATGCGGGCAAGGAAAAATTCGACAAACCGAAGTTCGATAAACCGGAATTCGGCAAGTCGAAATTCGGGAAAGCGAAATTTGATAAGCCGAAATTTGAAAAATCGAAATTCGGTGGATCTGAGTCCGGCAAGTCCAAATTCGGCAAATCCGAATCCGCCAGATCGGAGTCCGGTAAGCCCAAATTTGACAAGCCGAAATTTGACAAACCAAAGTTCGACAAGCCGTTTGGCGGGAAGAAACCCAAGCGCAAGAAGCTTCACGGTTAACGCATGCCGCGAGGTCATGCGGTGCGAATGACGCCCGCATCCGCAGCGCATGATGCGGCGCGCGGACCGTCTCGAATCGTTTGAATTCGCGCTCCCGTCATGGTCAACTGCCGGTGACGGGGCGAAATGACGGGACCGGGTTTGTCGAACACAGACGAACAGAAACGGTTGCGCGTGGTGATCGTCGGCGCGGGGTTCGGCGGCCTCACCGCGGCCCAGACTTTGTCGAACAAGGCGCTTGCGAAATCGTCGTTCGACGTGACGCTGATCGACCGCCACAACTATCATCTGTTTCAGCCATTGCTTTATCAGGTCGCGACGGCAGCGCTGTCGCCTGCGGATATCGCCGCGCCGGTTCGCGGCATTCTCGGCCGGCAGCCGAACATCACCGTGATGCTGGGATCGGTTTCCGGCGTCGATACCGCGCATCGCGAGGTGATCGTGGACGGCCGCCGGATCGGCTACGACAGGCTGATTCTCGCAACCGGCGCGCAGCATGCCTATTTTGGCCATGACGATTGGGAGCCTTTTGCGCCCGGCCTGAAAACCATCGACGACGCGACCGCGCTGCGCGCGCGCATTCTGCTGGCGTTCGAACGCGCCGAGATGGAGCCGGATCCGGCCAAGCGGCAGGCGCTTCTGAATTTCGTGATCGTCGGCGGCGGACCGACCGGCGTCGAGATGGCGGGAGCTATCGCCGAACTCGCCAAGCGTGCGCTCGCCTGGGACTTCAAGACGATCGATCCGCGCGCCGCGCGGATCATCCTGCTTGAAGCGGGACCGCGACTGCTGACGCCATTCGATCCGTCATTGTCTGAGAAAGCGCTGCGCGCGCTGCAAAAGCTCGGCGTCGAGGTTCGTCTCGGCGCGACGGTCACGGACTGCAACGCGAAGGGCGTCGCGATCGGAAGCGGGTTCATCGAGACGCACACCGTTATCTGGGCGGCGGGCGTCGGCGCCTCTCCGGCGGGGCGGTGGCTCGATGCGCCGGTCGATCGCGCCGGCCGCGTACTGGTCGAACCCGATCTGTCCGTTCCCGGGCATCCGGATATTTTCGTGCTGGGCGATACCGCGTCTCTCGCCGGCGACAACGGCAAGCCGCTGCCCGGCGTCGCGCCGGTGGCGAAGCAGCAGGGCGCGTATGTTGCGCGGCTGCTGATCGCGCGCGCCGGCGGAAAGAGCGGTATCGGTCCGTTTCACTATCGCGATTTCGGTTCGCTCGCGACCATCGGCCGCAAACTCGCGATCATCGAGCGCGGCCGGTTTCGCATGTCAGGCTTTTTCGCCTGGCTGTTGTGGTGCGTGGCGCACATCTATTTCCTGATCGGATTCCGCAACCGGCTGGTTGTCGCGCTGACCTGGCTGTGGAGCTACATCACGTATCAGCGCGGCACCCGGCTGATTACCGGCGAAGCGGGGCGGTCGGACATGACTTCGAATGATCGCGCGGCCGGGAGCTAGCCTGCGGCCTGCGCCTTCCTGATCCAGACCTTGTTGTCGTGGAACGCCGCGCCGCCATGCGGCGCCACAGCATGTGCGCCGGTGAGCTGATTGATGCCGAGGCCGCCGATATGCGCCTTGTTGGGATGAATCGATTCCGCGATCAGCACGCCGAGGCGGACGCCGTTGAACAGCTTCGCGGTCAGCGTGGTTTCGCCGCGGGTGTTGCCAAGCGTCACCGCATCGCCGTCATGAATGTCGAGCCGTGCGGCATCGTCGGGATGGATCATCACGGACGGCGCGCCCTCGCGCGCCTGCGAGCCGGGGGTTTCGTTGAACGTGGTGTTGAGAAATCCGCGCGACGGGCTGGTGGCGAGCCGGAACGGATGTTCGGCGTCGGCATTCTCGATCACGTTCCAATGGTCCGGCAATGACGGCATGTTCTGCCAGTCGCCCATTAGCGTGTTGATCGGCACCTTGACGGTGCCCCACGTCGCCTTGAAATGGAATTTGCCGTCGTCGTGGGCGAAGCCGTCGAGATAATGCGAGGTGCGGAAATCCGGTTGCAGGTCGCGCCAGATGTCGGCCTCCAGCCCCTCGATGCCGCCATGGCCGCTGGCGTTCAGCGTTTCGTCGATGATCTCGCGCGCCGTCATGTCGAAGGCGCGATGGCGCGCACCGACCCGCACCGCCAGCGCTTGCAGCACTTCGTGGTTCGAGCGGCACTCGCCGGGCGGCTCGATCAGCTTGGCGCCGACCGAAATGTGCTGATGGCCGCCGCCGTAATAAAGGTCGTCGTGCTCCATGAACATCGTTGCCGGCAGCACGATGTCGGCCATCTGCGCGGTTTCGGTCATGAATTGCTCGTGGACCGCGACGAACAGATCCTCGCGCGCAAAACCCTCGTGCACCAGCTTCTGCTCGGGTGCGACGGTGTACGGGTTGGTGTTCTGGATCAGCATCGCCTTCACCGGCGGGCCGTGATAGAGCGCCTCGGCATCGCCGGTCAGGATGCGGCCGATCTTCGATTGATCGAGCGCGCGGGTTGACGGGTCGATGTGGTCGCGGCCCTCGATCAATGTCTTGTCGAAATTCCAGATCGCGCCGTTGTTGAAGAACGCGCCGCCGCCTTCATACTGCCAGGCGCCGGTGACGGCGGGGATGCACAGCGCGGCGTGCATCTGCGCGGCGCCGTTGCGGCTGCGGGTGAAGCCGTAGCCGAGCCGGAAGAACGAGCGCGGCGTCACGCCGACCGCGTGAGCGAACGCCTCGATCTCGGACACCGGCACTCCGCAGATCGCCGACGCCCATTCCGGCGTCCGCGTCGCGAGATGCGCTTCGAGTTCGTCCGGGCAGTCGGTGTATTTGTCGAGATAGGCGCGATCGGCGAAGCCGTCGCGGAACAGCACGTGCATCACGCCGCAGGCGAAGGCGCCGTCGGTGCCCGGCCGCAGGATGATCTTGATGTCGGCCTGCTTCATGGTGTCGTTGTCGTAGACATCGACCGCCGCGATCCGTGCGCCGCGTTCCTTGCGCGCCTTGGTGGCGTGCGTCATCACGTTGACCTGGGTGTTCACCGGATTGGTGCCCCAGATCACGATCAGATCCGACTGGGCCATTTCGCGCGGATCGACGCCGGCGACCTTGCCGGTGCCGGCGGCGTATCCGACCCAGGCGATGGTCGCGCAGATGGTGCTGTAAAAGCGCGAGTATTTTTTGACATGCGACAGGCGGTTGATGCCGTCGCGCATCACCAGGCCCATGGTGCCGGCATAATAATACGGCCACACCGATTGCGCGCCGAAATCGCGCTCGGCGTCGTCGAAGCGGTCGGCGATCTCGTCCATCGCCTCGTCCCACGAGATGCGCGCGAACGGGCCGGAGCCTTTCGGCCCGATGCGGCGCAGCGGATGGATCACCCGGTCGGGATGATGAATCCGCTCGGCGTAGCGCGCGACCTTGGCGCAGACCACGCCGGCCGTGTAGGTCTGCTGCTTCGAGCCACGGACGCGGCCGATTCTCTCGTTTTCAATGACTTCGATATCGAGCGCGCAGGCCGAAGGGCAGTCGTGCGGGCAGGTCGAGTGCCGAAGATCGATCTTGAGAGGGCGGTTCATGGCGGGAAGATAGCATAGGAGGGCTGCGGCGATAGGCCCCTTTCATCGCCCAGTTCCGTACACAAATCGATGATTGGCTTCGGAAAATCCGATATGTGGCGGAACGTCCGTCAGTGCCCGGTGTTTGAGAGTCACGAGAAATTGGAGATCGGAATATGAACAACACATGGAAACTTCTTTGCGCGGCGGGTGCGCTGGCTTTTGTGATGCCGTTGTCGACAGCGCCGGCGGCGGCACAGAAGTCCGTGCCCACCATTGGCGGCGGCGGTGGCGGTGGTCCCAAGCAGTTCACGGGCGGCGGCATGAGCCGTGGCGGTGGGGCTCCAGTCGGGCGCGCCGGCGGCGGTGGATTCGCTGGCCGAGGCGGGATGCGGCCGGTGCCGACCATTCCGTCGGGTGGCGGCCGGTGGGCCGGCGGCGGTGGCCGCGGCTGGCATGGCGGCCATCATCATCGTCGCGGTGGCGGATGGTGGGGGCCGGGCGTTGGCTTCGGCGCGGGCTATGCCCTCGGCAGCGCCTATGGCAGCTATCCCTACAACAACTATTACTATGACGACGACAGCTACGGCTATTCGCCGGGCTATGTTGAATCCGATGGCGTTTCAGCCGCGGACGTCGCCTACTGCCAGCAGCGCTTCAAATCCTACAACGTCCGGACCGGGACCTATCTCGGTTATGACGGCCTGCGGCATGCCTGTCCGTAACGGCTGACCTGATCGCGACAATCGAGGGCGCTGCATGATCGCAGCGCCCTTTTTGCTGGGCGGGCGCTGTCGTCTTGAACTTTCCGGGGTGAGGCGTAGACATGCCCGCCGCAGGATATTGCCGCGCACCGCGCGGCTCAGGAACGAGGAGACAACCGCCCGATGTCCATCCGTATCGTCGACGTCCGCGAGATTACCAAGCCGATCTCGTCTCCGATCCGTAACGCCTATATCGACTTCACCAAGATGACCACCAGCCTCGTCGCCGTCGTCACCGACGTGAAGCGCGACGGCAAGACCGTGGTCGGCTACGGCTTCAATTCCAACGGACGTTACGGGCAGGGCGGTCTGATCCGCGAGCGGTTCGCGCCGCGCATCCTCGAAGCCGAGGCGAAAACGTTGCTCGACGACACCGGCGACAATCTCGATCCCGACCGGGTGTGGGCGGCGATGATGTCCAACGAAAAACCCGGCGGCCACGGCGAACGCTCGGTCGCGGTCGGCACCATCGACATGGCGGTGTGGGACGCGGTGGCCAAGATCGCAGGCAAGCCGCTGTTCCGTCTGCTTGCCGAGCGCCACAATCGCAAAGCCGATCCGCGCGTGTTCGTCTATGCGGCCGGCGGTTACTATTATCCGGGCAAGGACAATTCTGCGTTGCGCGCCGAGATGCGCGGCTATCTCGATCGCGGCTACAGCGTGGTGAAAATGAAAATCGGCGGTGCGCCGATTGAGGAAGATCGCCAGCGCATTGAGGCGGTGCTCAAGGAGATCGGCAATCAGGCGCAACTCGCGGTCGATGCCAACGGACGGTTCGATTTGGAGACCGCGATCGCCTACGCCAAGATGCTGCGCGACTATCCGCTGTTCTGGTACGAGGAAGCGGGAGATCCGCTGGATTATGCGTTGCAGGCGGCGCTGGCGGAATTCTATCCGGGGCCGATGGCGACCGGCGAAAACCTGTTCAGCCATCAGGATGCGCGCAACCTCATCAAGTACGGCGGGATGCGGCCGGATCGCGACTGGCTGCAGTTCGACTGCGCGCTGTCCTATGGCCTGTGCGAATATCAGCGCACGCTGAAAGTGCTGGAGACCCACGGCTGGTCGCCGTCGCGCTGCGTTCCTCACGGCGGGCACCAGATGTCGCTGAACATCGCCGCCGGTCTCGGCCTCGGCGGCAACGAGAGCTATCCCGACCTGTTTCAGCCTTATGGCGGTTTCCCGGACGGCGTGCGCGTCGAAAAGGGCATCATCACTATGCCCGACCTGCCGGGCATCGGCTTCGAGGGCAAATCCGATCTTTACAAGGAAATGAAGGCGCTGGCGGCGTAGTCGGGCGCGCCTTGGAGCCGAACGCGGCAGCAGATTAAAACCCTTCTAATCTGGGGCGGATCAAGCGTCATTGACTTGATTCCCATGGCGTCGTCAGTCCAGTTGATGCCGCATGGGATGGGCGATATGAGCGATGACGCCACGACAGAACCGCCGCACTGGCCGCTCGGCATAGCCGATCGCGGCTTTCGCGGCCTGATCGGCACCATTGTCGTCGAGGCGGACCACAACGGCGTGCCTGCGGCGGAAATCGAGCGCCGTCTGCTTGAGCTTGGCTTCGTCGAAGGCGCTGCGGTCGAGGTTCTGCATGAGGGGCCGCTCGGGCGCGACCCGATCGCGGTGCGGGTCAACAACACGACCATCGCGTTGCGCCGCCGCGAGGCGATGGCCATTCTCGTGACCTGATTGGATCAATGACATGACGATTGCGACGGAGCCGAGGGCATGGCGTTTTGCCCTGGTCGGCACGCCCAATAGCGGCAAGACCGCGCTGTTCAACGCGTTGACCGGCAGCCGGCAGAAGGTCGCGAATTACCCCGGCGTCACCGTCGAGCGCAGGGCCGGACGATTTCAGACCGCGTCGGGTCATCGCGTCGATCTGGTCGATCTGCCCGGCACCTATTCGTTGCGCGGCCGCAGCCCCGACGAGGAGATCGCCCGCGATGTCGTGCTCGGCCGGCTCAAGGACGAGACGCCGCCGGACCTGCTGCTGTGCGTCGCCGATGCCACCAATCTGCGCGTCGCCTTCCGGCTGGTGCTCGAACTGAAGCGCGCCGGACGGCCGATGCTGCTCGTCCTCAACATGATCGACATCGCGCGCCGCCGCGGCATCGAGATCGATCTCGACAAGCTGTCCGCCGAACTCGGCATTCCGGTGGTGACTGCGACCGCCGTGCGCCGCAACGGCATCGACGATCTGCTGCGCCGGCTCGACGAGGTCGCGGCCGGTCACGCCGGGAAATTCACCGACAGCACATGGACGACGCCGAGCGCTTCCGACCTGAGATCGGCGCAGCGCGAGGCCGATCGCATCATCAAGTCCGCGATCAGCGACGCGGCGCGTCCCGATACGCTGACCCGCCGCATCGATGCGGTGCTGCTGCATCCGGTGGCGGGACTGCTGATTCTGCTGGCGGTTCTGTTCGTCATGTTCCAGGCGGTGTTTGCCTGGGCGCAGCCGGCGATGGAATTGATCTCCGGCTCGTTCGATGCGCTCGGCGCTTATGTCCACGGCCTGCTGCCGGACGGCCTGCTGCAGAGCTTCATCCAGAACGGCGTGATTTCCGGCGTCGGCAGCGTGGTCGTGTTCCTGCCGCAGATCATGATCCTGTTCCTGTTCATCCTGCTGCTCGAAGACCTCGGTTACATGGCGCGCGCCGCGTTCCTGATGGATCGCATCATGGGCGGCGCCGGGCTGCACGGCCGCGCTTTCATTCCGCTGCTGTCGAGTTTTGCCTGTGCGATCCCTGGAATCATGGCGACGCGGGTGATCGACAACAAGCGCGATCGCCTGACGACGATTCTGGTGGCGCCGCTGATGACCTGCTCGGCGCGGATTCCGGTCTACACGCTGCTGATCTCGGCGTTCATTCCCGACCAGAAGGTTTACGGCATCATCGGGCTGCAGGGGCTGGTGATGTTCGGGCTTTACGCCGTCGGCATTTTCAGCGCGCTCGCGGTGTCGTTCGTCGCCAATCGGTTCTTCTGGCGCGAAACCGCGACGCCACCCTTCATGCTCGAACTGCCGGACTACAAGCTGCCGCGCCTGCGCAGCGTGGTGATCGCGCTCTATACCCGCGTCAAGGCGTTTCTCTATCGCGCCGGCACCACGATTTTTTCCATGATGGTGCTGATCTGGTTTCTGGCGTCGTTCCCGCAGGCCCCCGCCGGCGCCACGTTGCCCGCGATCGACTACAGCCTCGCCGCGATGATCGGTCGCTGGATCGAGCCGGTGCTCGCGCCGGTCGGCTTCAACTGGCAGATCAGCGTCGCGCTGATTCCGGGCATGGCGGCGCGCGAGGTGGCGGTGGCCTCGCTCGGCACCGTGTATGCGATTGCCGGCGGCGGCGATGCCGCCACCGAGATCGGCCAGAAGCTCGCCGCCGAATGGAGCCTCGCCACCGCGCTGGCGCTGATCGCGTGGTACATCTTCGCGCCGCAGTGCGCCGCGACGCTGGCGGTGATCCGGCGGGAGACCGGCGGCTGGCGCTGGATGTTCGTGACCTTCTTCTACATGCTGACGCTGGCGTATCTGGCGGCCTTCATCACCTATCGCGCGGCGGTGGCGCTCGGCTGGGGGTGAACCTTTTGACCGCGTGATGCGTCCTATGGAAACATGTCCATGAAGGTGCGGAGGGCGTCATGACGGTACGGCACGGGTGCAGGCGAATGATCGCGGGCGTTGCGATGCTGCTGGCGTTGGCCGCGATCGCGCAGGCCGAGCCTGCGGCCGATCCGCTCGGCCGTTTGCTGACCTCGAAGTCCGACAGCCTGTGCTATCGCCGCGACTATGACGCCGCCCATCTTGCGAGCCATCCGGGCCAGTTGACCGAGCGCATCGTGCTGTCGTTCAGGCAGGACGCGGTGCGCATCGAGCTACGTCAGAAAAGTCGCAAGCCGCGCTATATCGTGGCGAGTTGCGCATGGGCCGAGCATGCCGGTCGCGACGTTCAGGGCAAGCGCCTGATCGCGGCGTTCAGGAACGACAGCGGGTTCGATTGCATCGTGATGGTGTCGCCGTCGTCCGCCGAGGAGGGCGGCTATGCGTTGCTCGATCCCGCGCCCGACGGCCGGATGCTGAAACTGTTCATCGACGAGGCAGCCACGGTACGCGACAGCCTCGACAAGAATGCGCCCACCTTCATGCTCAATCTCGGCCGCGAGGATCGTGTGTTTCAGCTCACCCGCACCAGCGGCGGGGTGTGCAAGCCGATGGAAGATGCGCTCGAGGGGCCGTGAGGGCAGCGTTCATATGCGATGCGTCATTGCCGGGCATAGCCATTCGAAAAGCGACGTCTCTTGCCTGCGATGTCCTGTCAATCCATCATGACTTAAACCGCACCCCTGCGAGGTCCGCCATGCCAACCCGCGCCCGTGTCGATGAATTCATTGCCGCCGTCGAAAGCGGCGACCATGCCGGCGCCATCGAGCGCTATTACACCGAAGACGCCTCGATGCAGGAGAACACCGCGCCGCCGCGCACCGGCCGCGACAAGCTGGTGGCGCATGAGCGTGCGATTCTGGCGCGGATGAAAGAGGTGCACTCCAGGGCGATGGCGTCGGTGGTCGAGGGCGATCACGTGATGATCCACTGGATTTTCGACCTGATCGCGCACGACGGCACCGTGCATCATGTCGATGAAATCGCCATGCAGGAATGGCGCGGCGACCGGGTGTTCCGTGAGCGGTTCTTCTACGATCCGGGGAAGGCAAAGAGCTGAGCCGTGCCAGCCTCGGGATCACCGGCACAAGGCCGGTGATGACAACGGAGAAGCCTTCGGGGTTCAGGTCGTCATGGCCGGGCATGGCCGTTCGAAGAACGGCGTCGCTCCTGCTCACCAATGTCCCGGCCATCCCGCTTCATGGGCGCAATGCATCACGCAGCGGGGCATCGCATCAGTCGATGTCGCTCCGCGCCCGCAACGGAGCCATGCCGCCGTTCCATTCCGCTGTCTATTGACGCCGCTGCGCGCATCGGTCCCAATGCCGCCCGCGCGAGGCCGGACGTGACAACAAGAGCGTCGCGCGCGGGAGTTCGCCGGGAATGACATCGCCACCTGCGACGGCCACGGCCGACGAGACCTCGATCAAGTATTCCGGCTGGCCGGTGGTCGGCGTCTGTTTCCTGATCGCGACCTTCGCGTGGAGCGCGGGCTTCTACGGCCAGGGCGTCTACCTCGCGGAACTGCAGCGCGTTCACGGCTGGCAGGCGTCGCAGATCTCCACCGCGGCGACCTGCTATTACCTCTTCAGCTCGATCCTCGTCGTGTTCGTCAGCGAAGCGATGCGCAAGTTCGGGCCGCGATTGTGCCTGAGCATCGGGGTCTGCGCGCTGGCGGCCGGCACGGCCTCGATGGCATGGATCACCTCGCCGGTGCAGCTCTATGCAGCCTATGCGGTGATCGCATTCGGCTGGGCGGGCACCAGTCTCGCCGCGATCAACAATGTGCTCGGCCTGTGGTTCGACAAGCGGCGCGGCATGGCGATCAGCCTTGCGCTGAATGGCGCAAGCTGCGGCGGGGTGATCGGCGTGCCTCTGATGGTGGGCGGAATAGGCGCATTCGGATTTGCCAGCACGGTGATGACGGCGGCGGCGCTGATTCTGGCGCTGACGCTCCCGGCGATCGCGCTGTGGGTCGGCCACCCGCCGCGCGGTGCGCGGCCGCCGATCGACGCGTTCGATCCCGCGCCGGCGCGGCTGGCTCAATCGTCGGGCACGATCCGCCGCGCCGCGTTCCGCAACCTGTCGTTCTGGACCATCACCGTGCCGTTCGCGCTGGTGCTGGTGGCGCAGGTCGGTTTCATCGTTCACCAGATTTCGTTTCTGAATCCGATCATCGGCCGCGAGCATGCCGGCATCGCGGTATCGGTGATGTCGCTGATGGCGGTGATCGGGCGGCTGATCTTCGGCGCGGTGATCGACCAGCTCAATCAGCGCAAGGCGTCGGCGGCGTCGTTCGCCAGTCAGGCGCTGGCGCTGGTGATCATGGTCAACACCACCGACGAATATGCGCTGTTCGCGGCCAGCGCGCTGTTCGGCTTCTCGGTCGGCAATAACATCACGCTGCCGTCGCTGATCATCCAGCGCGAATTCGACGCGTTGTCGTTCGGCGTGCTGGTCAGCCTCGTCACCGCGATCTGCCAGTTCACCTATGCGTTCGGCCCCGGCCTCGTCGGCCTGCTGCGCGATGCGTTCGGCAGCTACACCGTGCCGTTTTATGTCTGCGTGGTGCTCGAACTTGCCGCTGCCCTTGTCGTGCTCAGCGGCGCGCGCGGGCGGCCATAGCGTTTTCGAGCGAAGTGGGGACCGGTTCGCGTCAAGAAAACGCGTCAAAGTAAAACAGCGACATAATCAGCTGTCGCGATCTCGCAGCAGTGCCTCGACATCAAGACGCTTGGTGAACATCGCCAGCGTCCCATCCGCGCTGCGCGGCCATTCGCTCTCCGGCCGGTCGCGATAAAGCTCGACGCCGTTGTCGTCGGGATCGCGCAGATAGAGCGCTTCGCTGACGCCGTGGTCGCTGGCGCCGTCGAGCGCAATGCCCACCGCCAGCACGCGATGCAGCGCATCGGCCAGCGCCGCGCGGGTCGGATAAAGAATCGCGGTGTGAAACAGCCCGGTGGTGCCGGGCGGCGGCGGCTTGCCGCCCTTGCTCTCCCAGGTGTTGAGCCCGATGTGGTGGTGATAGCCGCCCGCCGAAATGAACGCCGCCTGGTCGCCCATCCGCTGCATGATCTGGAAGCCGAGCACGCCGTGATAGAACGACAATGCGCGCTCGATATCCGACACCTTCAGATGGACATGGCCGATCCGCGTCCCGGCGGCGATGGGTTCGGCCGTGGGGCGCGCGGTGCGCGGGTGGGTCTCGGCGGGCATGGGGACTCCGATTCAGGCCGGATGGCTGATCGTCATCTATACCGGAAATCGCCTCACGCAAGCTCGGATGTTTCGCCTTCGGGCAGGTCGAACTCGAACGTGTTCAGCGTCATCGACACCAGCGTGTAGTAGCCGAGCAGCCCGATCAGCTCGATCACGCCCCGCTTGCCGAGCATCTCGATCGCCTTGTCGTACAGCGGCTTGGGCACGACCTGGTTTTCGTGCAGCGCCTCGCTGAACTCGTAGACCAGCTGCGCCTTCGGATCGTCGAAATCCGGCACGTGGCGGTCGCGGATCGCGTCGATGATCGCGGGATCGAGTCCGGCATCGAGCGCCATTGTCTTGTGCGCGTACCATTCGTAATGCGCGGTCCAGTGCCGCGCGGTGACGAGGATCGCAAGCTCGGACAGGCGCGCGCCGAGCGTCGTGTCGTAGCGCAGGAACTGGCCGAGCCGCTGGGTGTGGCGCGCCATCTCGGGACTGTGAATCCACGCGCGCAGCGGCGGCGTGACGCGGCCGCGCTTGCCGGCGGCACATTCGTCGAAGATCGCCTGCTGGTCGGCGTTCATTTCGCCAGGCGGAAGAAAGATCGGGCGCATGGGTTTCCTCGGTTGTTTGAAACGTCGATTAAAGCGTTTTCGAGCGAAGTGGATACCGGTTCGCGTGAAGAAAACGCGTCAAGACAAGATCTCTAGCCGCGCAAACGTGATCTTATCCGGTTCACGGCGGCATGCCATCGACGGATATTGAAATCCGCCAAGCCGCCGTTACAGTCGCGGCAAATGGCAACGGAGGCGGCGTGTGGCGCTGCGCCGAAACGATCGAGGATAATGCAGATGGCAGATCTGGAAAAATTCCGCGCCGAGACGCGCGCATGGCTGGCGGCGAATTGTCCGCCGGAAATGCGCCAGCCGATGGTGAATGACGAGGACACGTTCTGGGGCGGCCGCAATGCCAAATTTGCATCCGAGCCGCAGCGCGTCTGGTTCGAGCGGATGCGCGATAAAGGCTGGACCGTGCCGCACTGGCCGAAGGAATACGGCGGCGGCGGCCTCGATGCCGATGAAACAAAAATCCTGCGCGCGGAAATGGCGGCGATCTCGGCACGGCTGCCGCTGGTGTCGTTCGGCATTTCGATGCTCGGCCCGGCGCTGCTGAAATACGGCACTGACGAACAGAAGCGCGAGCATCTGCCGAAGATCACCGCCGGTCTGATCCGCTGGTGTCAGGGCTATTCGGAGCCGAACGCGGGTTCGGACCTCGCCTCGCTGCAAACGCGCGCCGAAAGCGACGGCGACGATTTCATCATCAACGGCCAGAAGATCTGGACGTCCTATGCGAATTTCGCCGACTGGATATTCTGTCTGGTGCGCACCGACGCCACCGCAAAGAAGCACGACGGCATCAGCTTCATCCTGTTCGACATGGCGTCGAAAGGCGTCTCGACCAAGCCGATCCTGCTGATTTCCGGCAAGTCGCCGTTCTGCGAAACCTTCTTCGACAATGTGCGGGTGCCGAAGTCGCATGTGCTGGGCACGGTCAATCGCGGCTGGGATGTCGCGAAGTATCTGCTGCAGCACGAGCGCGCGATGATTTCCGGCATGGGCGAACGCGGCGGCAACCGTCCGCTCGGTCAGGTGGCGGCGGATTCAATCGGCGCCGACGAGCAGGGCCGTCTGGAAGATCCGATGCTGCGCGGCCAGATCGCATCGTTCGAGATCGACGAGGCGGCGCTGCGCTGTGCCGCTGAGCGCGCCGTCGATCTGGCGAAATCCGGGCAGGGCCATCCGGCCTATTCGTCGGCGTTGAAATATTACGGCACCGAACTGAACAAGCGCCGCCACGAACTGCTGATGTCGGCCGGCGGCATCGACGCGCTGGAATGGGAAAGCCCACGCTCGAAGGAGGGCGCGGCGCCGCGCGCGTGGTTGCGCACCAAGGCCAACTCAATCGAGGGCGGCACCAGCGAGGTGATGCTCGGCATCGTCGCCAAGCGGATTCTCGATCTGCCGGGAGCGTAGCGGTGTTCAATCAACCCGCGTTGTCATGGCCGGATTTATTCCGGCCATCCACGTCTTAGCGATATCGCACCAGGAAAGACGTGGATGCCCGGGACAAGCCCGGGCATGACGAAATAGCCAGTTCATCCGCAAGTCGCGACACAACGACAAAACAGATTTCAGGATCACTCATATGGCCCTCGTCCTCAATGAAGAACAATCGATGCTGCGCGACAGCGCGCGCGGCCTGATCGGCGACAAGGCGCCGGTCAGCCATCTGCGCCAGTTGCGCGACACGAAAGACGCCACTGGCTTTTCGCGCGAATTGTGGACCGCGTTTGCCGAGATGGGGCTGTCCGGCCTGCTGGTGCCGGAAGAATTCGGCGGCAGCGGGCTCGGCTGCGTCGAGGCCGGCGTGGTGATGGAGGAAATCGGCCGCACGCTGATGCCGTCGCCGTTTCTCTCGACCGCTGTATTGGCGGCAACCGCGCTGTCGCGTGGCGGCAGCGCCGCTCAGAAGTCCGAGTATCTCGGCCGCATCGCCAACGGCAGCCTGATCGCCTCGCTCGCGGTCGATGAAGGCGCGAAGCATCGTCCATTGCAGACCGCGATGCAGGCGACGCGTTCGGGCAACGGCTTCAAGTTGAAGGGCGCCAAGGCGATGGTGGTCGACGGCCACGTCTCGGATCTCTTGATCGTCGCCGCGCGCAGCGCCGGAAAAGCAGGGGAGCGCGACGGCCTGACGCTGTTTCTGGTCGATCCGAAAGCCAAAGGCGTTGCGGTCGAGCGTACCGCGATGGTCGATGCCCACAACGCGGCGCGCATCGAGTTCGATGTCGATGTCGATGCCGACAGTGTGCTCGGCGAGGTCGATCAGGGCGGTGCGCTGCTGGACGGTATTCTCAATGTCGGCCGCGCCGCGGTGGCGTCCGAAATGGTCGGCGCGGGCGAAGAGGCATTCGCGCGCACGGTGGCGTATCTCAAGGAGCGCAAGCAGTTCGGCAAACTGATCGGCGAATTCCAGGCGTTGCAGCATCGCGCCGCGCATCTGTATTGCGAGCTTGAAGTCACCCGCGCCGCGGTGATGAAGGCGCTGCAGTTGCTCGATACTGATTTCGAGCACGCCGCTGCGGCGGTCGCCGTCGCCAAGGCCAAGGCGGGATCGACCGCGACGCTCGCGGTTCAGGAAGCGGTGCAGATGCACGGCGGCATGGGCATGACCGACCAGTTCGACATCGGCTTTTTCATGAAGCGCGCGCGGGTCTGTCAGGAACTGTTCGGCGACACCAATTTCCACGCCGACCAGCTGGCGCGGCTGAAGAACTATTGAGCGTCGGTGTGTCCCGGATGCTGCGCAGCGCGCAAGTGGTGCGCTGCTGATCCGGGACCGTTGAGAATTCAATGCGTGGAACGGCCCCGGATCAGCGGAGCGGCGTGAAGAACGTCGCACCGCGTCCGGGGCACGCTCACCTCACACTCATTGTCGTCACCGGGCATAGCCGTTCGAAGAACGGCGTCGCTTCGCTCGCCTATGTCCCGGTGACCCGGATCCGGTGGGCACAGTGCTCTCCTAAGCGAGATGGCCGGGACAAGCCCGGCCATGACAATCTTGCGAACGTAGTGACGGCTGGAAAACGCCCTACCTGATCGGCGGGGCGTACTGGATGCCGCCGCCGCTCCACAAATGATTCAACCCGCGCGGAATCTTGAGCGGCGACCCGACGCCGACATTGCGGTCGTAGACCTCGCCGTAATTGCCGACATGGCGGATGATGCGCGCCGCCCAGTCGCGGGTCAGCCCGAGTTCTTCGCCGAACGCGCCGTCGGTGCCGACCAGCCGCATCACGTCCGGCTTCTTGGATTTCAGCGCCTCGTCGATGTTCTTCGAGGTGATGCCGAGTTCCTCGGCGTTGAGCATGGCGTAGACGGTCCACTTCACGATCAGCAGCCAGTCGTCGTCGCGCTGGCGGACCACCGGCGCCAGCGGCTCCTTGGAGATCACGTCGGGCAGGATGACATGGTCGGCGGGGTGGCCGAGTTTCAGCCGCAGTGCATAAAGCTGCGAGACGTCGGCGGTCAGCGTGTCGCACTGGTCGCTTTCATAGGCTTTCAGCACCTCGTTGAGGTTGCCGAATTTGACTTCCTCGAATTTGATGTTGTTGGCGCGAAAGTAGTCGGCAAGGTTGAGCTGCGTGGTGGTGCTGTTCTGGACGCAGACCTTGCTGCCGCTGAGCGCCAGCGCGGACTCGAGGTTGCGCGCGCGCGGCACCATGAAGCCCTGGCCGTCATAATACGACACCGCGGCGAAGTTCAGCCCGTAGTCGGTCTCGCGCGACATGCTCCAGGTCGAGTTGCGCGACAGGATGTCGATCTTGCGACTCTGCAACTCCTTGAAACGCTCGTTGGCGTCGAGCGGCACGAACTTCACCTTGGTGGGATCGTCGAAGATCGCGGAGGCGACCGCGCGGCAGATGTCGACGTCGAAGCCGGACCATTTGCCCTGCGCGTCAGGATTGGAGAAGCCGGGCAGGCCGGTGTTGACGCCGCACAGCACGGCGTCGCGCCGCAGGGTGCGTTTCAGCGTCCGGGTATCGTAGCGCTCATAGGTGATGGCGATTGCTGCGACGATCAGGGCGAGGATCGAGCCGAGCAGCAGTCCCGACCGGAAGGTGCGTGGAATACGTTTGAACATGATGTGTCTCGCTCGAAAAGTCCGTGATGCGGAGCGCGGTGCGGGAGCGGAAGTGTCGTAATCAGATTTGCGGCTTCTGCCGCACGATCACCTTGGTGCCGACAGGAATGCGGTGATAGAGATCGGCGACATCGGCATTGACGAGGCGGAAGCATCCCGACGACACGGCGCTGCCGATGGTCTGCGGCTGGTTGGTGCCGTGAATGCGGTAAACCGTGGTGCCGAGATAAAGTGCTGCGGCGCCCATCGGGTTGCCGGGGCCGCCGGCCATGAAGCGGGGCAGATAGGGCTGGCGTGCGATCATTTCCGGCGGCGGCGTCCAGTCCGGCCACTCGGCCTTGCGCGTGATCGTCATCAGGCCCTGCCACTGGAAGCCTTCGCGGCCGACGCCGATGCCGTAACGCAAGGCGCGGCCGCCGCCCTGAACGACATAGAGGAAGCGTTCCGAGGTGCTGATGATGATGGTGCCCGGCGCTTCCGTGGTGCGGTAGTAGACCATGGTGCGCTGGAATTCGGGCGGCAGCTGTTCTTCGGCTTCGCTCGGCACGTAGCCGGGCTGATCGCCGAGCTGGGTGTTGTCGCGTTGCGCGAATGCGGTCGGCGACGCCATCGCCGCGGCTGCCAGAACCGCGATCAAACCGAGAAGCCGAAATCGCGCCATGTGGACCCCCTGCGAGTGTGTCCGGTATCAAACATTACCATCGCCGGGCTGGCAAGTCATGCGGGCGGGGGCGGGGCATGTTTCAAATAGGGCGATTCAAAATTTAAGCGTCGGTTGCGGCGGTCTGGACTCCCTCTCCCCGTAAACGGAGAGGAGAAGATTTCTCATCGTGAATTTGGAACGGACTGCTCTTCATCCCTCCCCCCTTGTGGGGAGGGTGGCGCATCGAGAGCGAAGCGAGCGATGTGTCGGGTGGGGGATCGAAGCGAACGTTTGGCGCAAGGCTGACCCCCACCCCGGCCTCGCTTCGCTCAGCCGACCCTCCCAACAAGGGGGAGGGATGGCATCACGTTTTTGGCGTCGCTGGTGCGCCACACTCATTCAATGCGGCGCGATCCACAGCCGCAGGAGGAATGACACCAGTGTGACGGCGCCGACACCGAGCGCCCACAGCGCCACGAACCAGATCAGCCGCTTCGTCAGCGGCGTCTGCGGCGGCTCGCGCGGTGCCATCAGTGACAGCCCATCAGTGATAGCCGGTATTGGGATCGACCTTGCCGCGAAACACCCAGTAGGCCCATGCGGTGTAGGCGAGAATGATCGGGACCAGAATGGCGACGCCGACGATCATGAAATAGAGGCTGCCGTCCGGCGCCGCGGCCTGCCAGATGGTGACGCTCTGCGGCACGATATGCGGCCACATGCTGACGCCGAGCCCGGCATAGGACAGCAGGAACAGCGCGAGCGACAGGAAGAACGGCTGATAGTCGCGCTTGTTGGCGATGGCGCGCATTAACAGCAGCGTCACGGCGGCGACCGCGATCGGAATCGGTGCGGTGAACAGGATGTTCGGCCATTCGAACCAGCGCCGCCAGTAATCGCCCTCGAGGAACGGCGTCGCGATGCTGACCGCGCCGATCGCAACGAGCGTGGCGATCATCAGCCACAGGCTGAGACGATAGGCGTGATCGCGCAAGGCGCCGGTGGTTTTCATCACCAGCCAGGTTGCGCCGAGCAGGCCGTAGCCTGCGACCAGCGCCAGCCCGGTCAGGATGCTGAACGGCGTCAGCCAGTCCCACCAGCCGCCGGCGTAATGCCGTCCCTCGACATGCACGCCTTGCAGGATCGCGCCGAGCGCGATGCCCTGCGCCAGCGTCGCGACCAGCGAGCCGGCGGCGAAGGCGAGGTCCCAGTGGTTGCGTTCGCGATGCGCGCGCCAGCGAAATTCAAAGGCGACGCCGCGAAACACCAGCCCGATCAGCATGGCGATGATCGGCGTGTAGAGCGCCGGCATCAGGATCGCGTAGGCCAGCGGAAACGCCGCCATCAAGCCGCCGCCGCCGAGCACCAGCCAGGTCTCGTTGCCGTCCCACACCGGCGCGACGGAATTCATCATGACGTCGCGGTCGCGCTTGTCGGGAAACAGCGGAAACAACATGCCGAGCCCGAGATCGAAGCCGTCCATCACGACATACATGAACACGGCGAAGGCGATGATGAAGGCCCAGATCGTCGCGATGTCGAACAGATGATCCATGAGTCACCCGTGTCCGTGTGCGCCGCCGGCCGGCGTGATGCCGGACGCGCGCGCCGGCATGTCGGCGCGTGGGCCTTCCTCGCCGTGGTGCGGCGGGTGCGCCATCAGGCGAAGGATATAGAATACGCCCATACCGAACACGATGAAGTAGACGATGACGAAGGCGAGCAGCGACGTCGCCACGGCGGGGGCTGCGAGCGGCGACGCCGAGTCGGCGGTGCGCAACATGCCGTAGACCGTCCACGGCTGCCGTCCGGCCTCGGTCGTGACCCAGCCCGCCAGCACGGCGATGAAGCCCGCCGGTCCCATCGCCAGCGCGAAGCGATGCAGCCACGGCCAGTGATAGAGCTGGCCGCGCCAGCGCGCGAACAGGCTCAGGAGGCCGATGCCGAGCATCAGGAAGCCCAATCCAACCATGATGCGGAACGACCAGAACACCAGCGGCACGTTGGGCCAGTCGGCGCGCTTGATGGTGTCGAGGCCCGCGAGCGGCGCATCGAGCGAATGTTTCAGGATCAGCGACGACGCCTTCGGGATCTCGATCGAATATTTCACTTCGCCGGCGTTCTGGTCGGGCCAGCCGAACAGGATCAGCGGCGCGCCGTCGGGATGACTCTGGAAGTGGCCTTCCATCGCCATCACCTTGGCCGGCTGATATTCGAGGGTGTTGAGGCCGTGCTGGTCCCCGGCGAAAATCTGGATCGGCGCGACCAGCGCCGCCATCCACATCGCCATCGAGAACATCACGCGCGGTCCCTCGGCGCGCGCATCGCGCAGCAGGTGCCATGCGCCGACCGCGCCGACCACGAATGCGGTGGTGAGATAGGCGGCGAGCACCATGTGGACGAGGCGATAGGGGAACGATGGATTGAAGATCACCGCCCACCAGTCGGCGGCGACGAACTGCCCCGCCGAATTGACGGCGTGGCCGGCCGGTGTCTGCATCCACGAATTCGCCGACAGGATCCAGAACGCCGAGAACAGCGTGCCGATCGCCACCATCAGCGTCGCGAGGAAATGCAGCCGTTTGCCGACGCGATCGAGTCCGAACAGCATGACGCCGAGGAAGCCCGCTTCGAGGAAAAACGCGGTCAGCACCTCATAGGCCATCAGAGGGCCGATCACCGGTCCGGTCTTGTCGGAGAATACCGACCAGTTTGTTCCGAACTGGTAGGACATCACGATGCCGGAGACGACGCCCATGCCGAAAGCGATGGCGAAGATCTTCAGCCAGTAATTGAACAGGTTGATGAAGACCTCGCGCCCGGTCCACAGCCACAAAGCTTCGAGAACCGCGAGATAACTGGCAAGGCCGATGGAAAAGGCGGGAAAGATGATGTGGAACGACATCGTGAACGCAAATTGCGCGCGAGCCAAATCAATGGCGCTGAAGCCGTCGAACATCGCGAACATCCCTCAGAGTGGCGTTCACGTCCCATATAGCACCGCATTCGTTGCGATCAAGCGCAGCGGATGCAAGCCTGCACTGAATGCCAGCGACATAAGCGCTCTTTCTTCCCGCAAGCGGGAGAGGGAGCACATCTAAAGCGAAGTTTGCCCTCATGGTGAGGGACTGGTGATGTTGCAGGGAGTTGCCGTTTCCCCTCCCCATCAAGGAGAAGATAAAGAGGAAGATCGCGCTCAGCGCAGGTGGAAGCTGAACGGCACCGGGAACATCATCGCCGATTGCGTCATTTCCGGCGGGAACGATGGCAGCGGTTGCGCGCGACGGATCGCGTCCATCGCTTCCCGGTCCAGCGACGGATGACCGGACGACCGCGACAGGCGCACGCCGGTGACGCTGCCGCTGCGCGTGACGGTGAACGTCACCATCGCCGTGCCTTCCTCATGCGCGGACCGGGCCGAGCTCGGGTATTGCTTGTAGCGCTGCAGATGCGCCGCCAGCCGCTGCCGGTATGACGGGAGCGCCGCGGCGGCCGCCGCCGCACCGGCGCGGGCTTCGCGTGCACGGTCGCGAATTTCCGCCTTCGGCGCTGCCGTGGTGCGCGGAGCCGGCTTTTCGGAAGGCTTCTTCGGCTTCTTCTTCTCGATCGGCTTCGGCTTTTCCTTCTCGGGCTCCGGCTTCTTCTCTTCTTTCGGCGGCGCGACGACTTCAGCCTTTTCCTGCGGCGGCGTCGGCGCGATCTGTTCCTCGATCGGCTTCGGCGGCTCGGGCTCCGGCTCGGGCGCCTCGGCCTGCTGCATTTCCGGTCCCGGCGCGAGATCGAGATTGGTGACTTCGGGCGCGGCGGCGGCCGGCGCAAGGTCGATCGAAATTGCTTCCAGCGGTGCGCCGGGCGGCGGCGAGTCCGGAATGGTATAAAGTGCCGCGGCGATCACGCCGGCATGCAGGCTGACCACCAGCGCTGCGGCGAGGCCCCAGCGCGTGACGTCGGCCTTGGTAACTCCGTCGCGAAGCGCGAGTGCGCTCATTTCGGTGCACCTGCTGGCGCTGCCGCCGGCGTGGCCGGTGCTTCGAGCCCCACCAGCGCAACCTTGAGATAGCCTGCGTTGCGCAGCAGGTTCATCACGTCCATCAGCTCGCCGTAGGGCACGACCTTGTCGGCCCGCACGAAAATACGTTCGTCTTTCTTGCCCTGGGTCACGGCGTCGAGGCGGCCCGCGAATGCGTCGCGCGACACGATGTCATCGCCGATGCCGACCGAAAGATCTGGCTTGACGGTGACGAAGATCGGCTTGTCGGGCCGCTGCTGCTGCTGGGCGGAGCTGGCGGGCAGATCGACGCCGAGATCGACGGTCGCAAGCGGCGCCGCCACCATGAAGATGATGAGCAGCACCAGGATCACGTCGATGAACGGCGTGACGTTGATCTCGTGGGCCTCGACCAGATCGTCGTCGGCGCCGGAGATGTTTCCGCCCAGTTTTGCGCCCATGATTTACTCCGCCGCGCGCGAGACGCCGCGCAGCGAGCGGCGGCTCTGTTCGCGGCTGATCAGCAGCATCACCTGCGCGGAGGCGTCGCCGAGCAGCGCGCGATAGCCCGCGATCATGCGGGTGAGATGGTTGTAGATCACCACCGCCGGGATCGCGGCGACGAGGCCCATCGCGGTTGCCAGCAGCGCTTCGGCGATGCCCGGCGCGACCACGGCGAGGTTGGTGGTGTGTGCCTGGGAAATGCCGATGAACGAATTCATGATGCCCCAGACCGTGCCGAACAGTCCGACGAACGGCGCGGTTGCGCCGATGGTGGCGAGCACGCCGGTGCCGCGCGCGATCCGCCGCGACATCGCCGCCTGAATCCGGTCGAGCCGCAGCGCAACGCGATCGGTGAAGCCGCCGTCGAACATGTTCGACAATTCCGCTTCGCGGGCGGCCGCCTGCACCAGCCGGGCAACGGCGTCCTTGCCCTTGCCGACATCATGGACAGCCTCGGCGAGCGCCGGATCGTTTTCGAGGACGCGGACGCGCTTCCTGGTTTTCCGGGTCTCGCTGCGCAGCTCGATCATTTTCGCGACGCAGATCGTCCAGGTCACCAGCGACGCAAAGGCGAGGCCGATCATCACCGCCTTCACGATGATGTCGGCATTCATGAACATGCCCCATGGCGACAGATCGTGCGGCAGCATCGCGTTGGGCGGCGGCAGTTGCGCCGGGGTCGCCGACGGAGCGGTGGCAACCGGAGCCGGTGTTGCAGCACTCGGCGTTGCGGTGTTCGGCGTTGTCGTATTGGGCGTCGCTGCGTTGGGTGCCATTGCGCCCGGAATTGTCGCCGCCGGTGCGGCCGGTGTCGCGGGCGCCGTGATGTTCGGCACCGCCGCAGCAGGCGTTGCGGCGGGCGCATTCGGCGCCATCTGCGCCAGCACCGGCGCGCTCCACAGCGCGATCCCTGCGATTGCCGCCACCATGCGGGCGCGGCCGCGCAGGGCCGGGAAGATGGTGTCGCGCTTCGGTGCTGGTGTTGTCATGGCCTTGATCCGATCAGATTATTCCGCAGGAGTTGTTTCGCCGACGAGCGGCGCTGGAAAAGTGCGTGCGGCGGGGCCGGCATGGATCAGCTTGCGCTGCCGCCGCTGGCGCAGCCACAGGATGATACCAGTTACGCCGAGAATTGCGGGCATCAATCCGGTGACGAAAACGACGAGACGCCAGACCTCGCCGGCATGGCTGCCTTCATGCAGCCAGCGGATCCAGAAGCCGATGTGGTCGCCGGTCAGCGGCTGAACGGTGGAGACCGCGCCGGTCTTGTCGTTGACGATCAGCGAGACGACTTCGCCGCCTTCGCGCACCTGGATGCGCCAGCCGTTCGACTGCCTGGTCGGATAGCTGATGGCGGCGACCTCGACATTCGGGCGCGCCTTGACGATGGCGTAGATATCGGCGGCGCTGCGCTCCGGCGTGACCGGCGTGCGGCCGCGCTGTTGCGGCGTGGTCTCGGCGACCGACGACAGCAGCGCACGGCCCTGCTGTGGCCAGGCGAGATAGATGCCGGTCAGCGACAGGAACGCGAGCGGAAAGCAGATCCAGAACCCGGCCATGTGATGCAGGTTCGACGAGGTCGAAGGCTTGCGCCGCCACGCGAAGGCGCGCGCCCACTGGTTATGACGCGGCCACCACAGATAAAGCCCGCTGAGCGAGAGAACGAGCATCGCTGCGCCGGTCCAGCCGACGATGCTGCGGCCATAGTCCGGAATGGTCAGGTTCTCGTGGAAGACATGCATGAAGCCGAAGAACGACTCGCGGAAGTTCGTCACCTTGATCACATGCGCATCGGCGCGATCGACCTGCACGGTGAGAAACGCCGGACGCTCGCCGCGCGCGGCGGGACCGCGCACCGACACTGCGACAGGCACGCGGGTATCTTCGGGAAAACGAATCGCGGTGGGTTGGAATTTGTCGCCGGCCGCCTTGGTCGCGTTGGCGACGGCGGCCGCGACGTCGATATCGGCCGAGGACGCCACCGCGCCGCGCGGCGTATTCATCATCTCGCCGATGTCCTCGTGATAGACGAGGATCGCGCCCGACAGCGCCACCGGCACCAGCAGCACGAACAATCCGATGCCGAGCCACAGATGAATGTTGCGCCACAGGCGATGGGCCCATCCGCGACGGAAAAACATGGATGCCTGCGGCGGTGAGGTGCTTGCTGTCATTTCATTCGGTTGGATTGTCGAACTGGCTCAAAGTTTTTGACTTTGGAGCGATTCTAAATTGCGCGGCTGCGTAGCCTGATGTTGCCGTTCTTCTAGTCGCAGTGGGCGTAAGGCCGCAATTCGGAATCCAGCAAATAGCGCAACATTGAAGAGGTTCTAATTTCAGGCCCTTGCCCTGACCTTACCGATTTTTCACAACGGCGCCGCGAAATCGCCACGCACATGAATGCGTGCGCGGAAATATGAACCTGAATTCAAGGGGCGCTGATTATGCGGCGGGGCAAATCTCACAAGAAGACCAGAAATGCGAAGCTGAAGGGCATCACCCCGGAGAGCCAGACCACGACGCCGGCACCATCGTTTGTGCGCGCGTCGATCCGCAGGCCGGGCCCGGCGATGATCAGCCTCGCTTCGGTGATGCTGGCGACCTCCGCGATGGCGCAGGATGTCGGCGGCGCGCTGCCGACCATCGACGTGCAGGACACCGCCGGCGGCGGCTACCAGACCACCGATTCGCAGCTCACCCGCATTCCGACGCCGCTGCGCGACACGCCGCAGACCGTCAACGTCGTTCCGCAGCAGGTGATTCAGGAACAGCGCATCACCAGCATGGAAGATGCGCTGCGCACCGTGCCCGGCATCACCTTCAATGCCGGTGAAGGCGGCCAGCAGGGCGACAGCCCGAACATCCGCGGCTTCGCCGCGCGCGGCGACATCTTCCGCGACGGCGTCCGCGATCCGGGCTGGTACACCCGCGATTTGTTCAGCAGCGATCGCGTCGAGGTTTACAAAGGACCGTCGGCGTTCGCATTCGGGCGCGGCTCGACCGGCGGAGCGATCAACATCGTGTCGAAGCTGCCGACTGCCGTGCCTTATCTCGAAGGCACCATCACCGGCACCAGTGCAGGCGGCTATCGCGCCGAAGTCGACGCCAGCGGCAAGAAGGACAATGTCTGGGGCCGCATCGCCGCGCTGTATCAGGACGTGCCGACGCCGGATCGCGACAACGTTTACACCAAGCGCTGGGGCGTTGCGCCGTCGCTGCGGATCGATCTCAATCCCGATACGCGCGTCTCGCTGAATTACATCTATCAGGGCGAGGAGAGCATTCCCGATTACGGTCGGCCGTATCTGCCTGGGCCGTCCTACAGCAAGACCGACGGGTCTCAGATCAGTGCAGGTTACTACGGCAATGGTCGGCCGACGCTGCCGATCCCGGTGCCGCGCAACAACTGGTACGGCGTGGTCGCGGGGCCGCTCGCCGATATCGTGAAGACCGAAGCTCACACCCTGACCGGCAAGTTCGAGCACGACTTCAGCAACGATCTGAAGTTCAGCAACACCACGCGCTATGTCAGCGTCGATCGCTTCACGCGCACGACGGCACCGCGCAGTCTCTTCCAGGCCGATAATGCCACGGCCGTCACGCCCGGCTATTCGCCCCAGTTGATGACCATCGGTCGCCAGCATTTCCAGGTCGAAACCGATAACTCGCTGCTGGTCAATCAGACCGATCTGGCGGGCAAATTCTACACCGGCTCCTGGCTGCATACAGTCTCGGTCGGCCTGGAATTCGCGCAGGAGACGCGCGGTCAGCAGCGCGGGAACGGGATGACCGCGTCAAACCTCTGCGATCCGACCAAACCGTTGTGCCGCACCAGCGCGTACTATCCCGTCGACACCAATTTCGGCGGTGTCTTCAACGGATGGAATGCGCCGAACGCAACCAAGTCCACCACCGCTGCGGCCTATGCCTTCGATCAGATCAAGATCAACGAGTACTTTGAACTGCTCGGCTCGGTCCGGTTCGATAATTTCGATACCAAATACACCGACTTCGCCTTGCCGATCGCGACCCGCGTGCAGGGCCGCACCGACAATATGACAAGCTGGCGCGTCGGCGGCGTGTTCCATCCGACCAAGAATTCCAGCATCTACGCGGCCTACGGCGTGTCGTTCAATCCGTCGGCGGAGTTTGGCACGCTCACCGATACCGCGACCAGCACCGCCAATCCGCTGTTGGCGCCCGAAAAGAACCGCACCATCGAGGTCGGCGCCAAGGCCGATTTCCTCAACAACAGGCTGAGCGTGACCGGCGCCATCTTCCGGATCGAGAAAACCAACCTGCGCGTGCCGGACGATCCGGCGGCGCAGACGGTGCTGGTGCTCGACGGTCTGGCCCGTGTTGATGGCGTCGAGTTGGGCGTCGCCGGAAGTCTGACTGATCGATGGTCGGTGTTCGCCGGTTACAGCTATCTCGACTCGGAGATCGTCAGGACGACCAATTTTGCCGAGCTCGGGCGTGAGCTGCCGAGCACACCGCGCAACAACTTCACGCTGTGGTCGACCTACGCGTTTGATCCGCAATGGACTATCGGCGGCGGCGCGATCTATCAGAGCGATGCCTTCGTCAACACCACCAACACCTCCTACGTGCCATCGTTCTGGCGGTTCGATGCGATGCTGGCCTACAAGGTCACGCCGAATTCGACCCTGCAGCTCAACGTCTACAATATCGGCGACGAGCTGTATTACGCCCAGTACTACGGCGGTCACGCGGTGCCGGCATCGGGCCGTTACGCTTCGCTGTCGTACCGGATCCGGTTCGAGCCGCCGCCGGCCGTCAAGTACGACAAGTAAGGTTATCGGCCCATTCGGGGTTTTGACGGTTCGCAACGTCTGATACGACAGCGTTGCGGACCGCAACTGTTTTGGAGATACCGCCATGATGCTGCACATCCCCAACGTGCTCACCCCCGAGCAGGTCGCGCGCTGCAAGGATGTGATGGTGAAGGCGGCGTGGGTGGACGGCAACATCACCGCCGGGCATCAGGCCGGCAAGGTCAAGAAGAACCTGCAATTGCCGGAAGACTCCGCCGAGGCGCGCGAGCTCGGCGACATGGTGCGCGGCGCTGTGATGCGGCACCCGATGTTCATGTCGGCGGTGCTGCCGCTGCAGGTCTATCCGCCGATGTTCAACCGCTACGACGGCGGCATGACCTTCGGCTCGCACATCGACAATTCGATCCGGACCCATCCGCATCAGCCGGTGCGCATCCGCACCGACGTCTCCTCGACGCTCTTCATCTCCGCGCCGGAGGATTACGACGGCGGCGAACTGGTGGTGGAGGACACGTACGGCAGCCATGCGGTCAAGTTGCCGGCGGGCGATCTGGTGATCTATCCGGCGACCAGCCTGCATCATGTGACGCCGATCACCCGCGGCTCGCGCATCGCGTCGTTCTTCTGGACCCAGAGCATGATCCGCGACGTCAGCCATCGCACGATGCTGTTCGACCTCGACATGGCGATCATCGGCCTGACCCAGGACGTGCCCAACCATCCCTCGCTGCCGGCACTGACGGGGCACTATCACAACCTCCTGCGCCAATGGGCCGAGGTGTAGGCGGCGCGCGACGGAGCCGATATCTGATCGCGCTGATGCAATCTGTTGTTCATTGACCTGGCGACACGCTTAATCGTCATCACCGGCCTTGTGCCGGTGATCCCGATGGCGAGCTTGGTACGTCCCCAAGCGGGATCGCCGGGACATAGGCGAGCGGAAGCGACGCCGTTCCTCGAACGGCTATGCCCGGCCATGACGACGAGAGCGGAGCGCGGGTCTCTCGTCGGCGCGAACCACGTTAAATAATTGAAACATCGTCTGATTTCCCACTGCGCCAGCATCCGGCGCGTTGTCATTGACTCGTGTCAAAACTCCTGCATTATAATTCCTGTTGACTAAAGGCGTAATGCACTCGACTGCATTATTTTTCAAAGACGCCTGCCAGGGGGAAACGTCGTGCTGGATCAGGTGTCGCCGCTGTTCGCATTGCCGAGCGTGTCCGCGCAGCGGATGCCTGACGGCGCCATCATTCTGAAATCCCGTGTTCCGCTGCAGGGCGCCGATCGCTGTATCGGTGACTGGCTGGAAAAATGGGCACGGCAAACGCCCGACGTGATTTTTCTCGCCGAACGCGCCAGCGTGGACGCGCCGTGGACCACGGTGACCTACGGCGAGGCGCTGCGCAAAGTGCGCGGCGCGGCGGCGTGGATTCTCGCGCAGGATTTGAGCGCGCAGCGTCCGCTCGCGATTCTCTCCGACAACAGCATCGACCATGCCCTGTTTTCGCTGGCGGCGATGCATGCCGGCGTGCCGGCGGCGTCGATCTCGCCGGCCTATTCACTGATGTCGAAGGATTTCGACAAGCTGAAAAGCATGATCGCGCTGATCGAGCCCGGCGCGATCTATGTCGCCAGCACAACGCAATTCGCCGCAGCGCTCGCGGCGATCGCGCCGCTGCACACGGCGGTGATCGTCACCGGCGAAGTGCGCAGCGCCGATGCGTTGCCGTTCCGCGTGGTGGCGGCGGCGCGGCCGGGCGAGGCGGTCGATACGGCGTTCGCCGCGATCACGCCCGACACGATCGCGAAATTTCTTTTCACATCAGGCTCGACCGGCACGCCGAAGGCGGTGATCAACACCCACAAGATGCTGACCGCGAGTCAGGCGGCGAAGGCGCAGGTCTGGCCGTTTCTCGAGCGCGACAAGCCGGTGATCCTCGACTGGCTGCCGTGGAGCCACACCTTCGGCGCCAACCACAATTTCAATCTGGTGCTGCGTAACGGCGGCACGCTTTATATCGACGGCGGCAAGCCCGCGCCCGGCCTGTTCGCCACCTCGCTCGCCAATCTGCGCAGCGTGGTGCCGTCGATCTATTTCAATGTGCCGCGCGGCTTCGACATGCTGATCGCGGCGTTGCGCGAAGATAGTGCTCTGCGCCAGCGGTTTTTCACCGATGTGAAAGTAGTGTTCTACGCCGGCGCGGCATTGCCGCAGAATCTGTGGGACGCGCTGGAGGAGCTGTCGATCGAGACGGTGGGTCGCGCAATTCCGATGGTGTCGGCATGGGGCTCGACCGAGACCGCGCCGCTCGCCACCGATTGCCATTTCCAGGCGCAGCGCTCCGGGAATATCGGCGTGCCGGTGCCGGGCACCGAACTGAAGCTGGTGCCGAACGGCGACAAGCTCGAAGTGCGGGTGCGCGGGCCCAACGTCACGCCCGGTTACTGGAAAGCGCCGGAGCAGACCGCGAACGCGTTCGATTCCGACGGCTTCTACATGATCGGCGATGCGATGGCGTTCGCCGATCCGGACCGTCCCGAACTCGGCCTGTTTTTCGATGGCCGCGTCAGCGAGGATTTCAAGCTCACCTCCGGCACCTGGGTCAGCGTCGGCACGCTGCGCGTCGCCGGCATCGCAGCGCTCGCGCCGCTGGCACAGGACATCGTCGTCACCGGCCATGACGCCGACGAGGTTCGCTTTCTGGTGTTTCCCAATGTTGCCGCCTGCCGCGCGCTGGCGAAACTGCCGGACGATGCTGGCCTCGCGGAGGTGCTGGGTCACGACGCGGTGCGCGCCGCGGTGGCGCGCGGGCTTTCGCAACTCAAGGAGGCAAGCGGCGGCGCGTCGTCGGCGCATGCCACGCGAGCGTTATTGATGACGGAACCGCCGTCGGTCGACGACGGCGAGATCACCGACAAGGGTTACATCAACCAGCGCGCGGTTTTGTCGCGCCGCGACAGCGAAACGGCGCGGCTCAACGCGGGTGCACCACGCGACTGGATCGGCTGTGGGCGATGACCACGGCACGTCTTAAGTCGGAGCCGCAGCGGCGTCCGTGGGCCGTATTCGCCTTGCAAACGGAAAGGCCCGCGAACTATGGTGCGCGGGAATAACGAAACAAACGGCAGAAACGCCAAGGAGAGGGACACGCCGATGACCGATCACGACAAGATGCTGAAACTCAGCCGCCGCACGCTTTTGACCGGTGCTGCGGGTGCCGCAACCCTTGCGGTGGCGCCGCAGTTGCGCGCGCCCGCGATCGCGCAGAAGGCGCCGCTCAAGGTCGGCCTGATGCTGCCTTACACCGGCACCTACGCCAAGCTCGGCAAGTACATCGACGACGGCTTCCGTCTCTATGTCGAGCAGAAAGGCGGCAAGCTCGGCGGCCGCGAGATCGTGTTCGTGCAGGTCGATGACGAGTCGAAGCCTGAAGCCGCCACCGACAACATGAACCGCTTGGTCGGCCGCGAGAAAGCCGACGTCGTGGTCGGCACCGTGCACTCGGGCGTCGCGATGGCGATGGTCAAGGTCGCGCGTGACACCAAGACGCTGATGATCATTCCGAACGCCGGCGCCAACGACGCCACCGGCCCGCTGTGCGCGCCGAACATCTTCCGCACCTCGTTCTCGAACTGGCAGACCACCTATCCGATGGGCAAGGTGATGTTCGACGCCGGCATCAAGAAGGTCGCGACCATCACCTGGCGCTACACCGCCGGTGCGGAAATGGTCAGTGCGTTCGCCGAGAACTACAAGAAGCTCGGCGGCAACGTGGTCGAGGATCTGACGCTGCCGTTCCCCGAGGTCGAATTCCAGGCGCTGATCACCCGCATCGCGACGCTGAAGCCGGATGCGGTGTTCTCGTTCTTCGCCGGCGGCGGCGCGGTGAAGTTCGTCAAGGACTACGCGGCGTCCGGTCTCAACAAGAGCATTCCTCTCTATGGCGCAGGCTTCCTGACCGACGGCACCATTCCGGCGCAGGGCGAAGCCGCCAACGGCATCAAGACCACGCTGCATTATGCCGACAATCTCGACCATCCGGCCAACGTCGCCTTCCTCAAGGCGTTCAAGGACAAGACCGGCAATGTCGGCGACATCTATGCGGTGCAGGGTTATGACGCCGGCGCGTTGCTCGACATCGGCCTCTCTGCGGTCGGCGGCGACGCCGCGGCGCGCGACAAGATGATCGCGGCGATGGGGGCTGCCAAGATCGACAGCCCGCGCGGCCCGCTCAGCTTCAACAAGGCGCACAACCCGATCCAGAACATCTATCTCCGCGAGGTCCGTAACGGCCGCAACGAGATGATTTCGATCGCGCAGGCCAACGTCGACGATCCGGCGCGCGGCTGCAAGATTTCGTAAGCGGCGTGTGCGGCGTCACGATTGAATGCCGTCATGGCCGGGCTTGTCCCGGCCATCCCGCTTAGGAAGGCACGGTGCCCGCCCTATCGGGATGGCCGGAATAAATCCCGGCCATGACATCTTTCTCCACGTCGCCCCCGCGAAGGCGGGGGCCCATAACCACCGAGCTTACTGGTTTGCATCGTATGTCCGTTACTCCGATCGCGAGACGTTTCCGGCATCGGGAGTCTGGGTCCCCGCTTTCGCGGGGACGACATCGCGGGTGCGGTAGCTGCGTCTCCAGTCGGATGCGTTAGATGGACCTCATCACATTCGGCGTTCAGGTTCTGAATGCGGTCCAGTACGGCATGGTCCTGTTTCTGGTCGCCAGCGGCCTGACGCTGGTGTTCGGCATTCTCGGCGTCATCAATCTTGCTCACGGCGCGTTCTATATGCTCGGCGCCTATCTCGCGTACTGGATCGCCGCTTACACCGGCAATTTCTGGATCGCGATGGTCGGCGGCCTCATCATTGCTTTCGTGGTCGGGCTCGGACTCGAGAACGTGTTCATCCGCCGGCTCTACGGCCGCGATCATCTGGCGCAGGTGTTGCTGTCCTTCGGCTTCATTCTGGTGATCGACGAGGTGCGCCAGCTGCTGTTCGGCAAGGACGTTCATTCGGTTGCGCCGCCGCCAAGCCTCAGCGGTTCGATCCAGCTCACCGACAATCTGTCCTATTCGGTTTATCGCCTCGCCATCTGCGTGTTCTGCCTCGCGGTGGCGGCAGTGATCTTCTACGTTATCCAGCGCACCAAGATCGGCATGATCGTGCGCGCCGGCGCCGAGAACCGCGAGATGACCCGCGCGCTCGGCATCAAGTTCGATGTGGTGAACCGCTATGTGTTCGCGGTCGGCATCGCGCTCGCGGCCCTCGGCGGCATCGTGGTATCGCCGGTGTCTACCGTGTTTCCCGGCATGGGTGACAGCATGCTGATCCTGTCGTTCGTCGTCGTCGTTCTCGGCGGCATCGGCTCGGTGGCGGGAGCCGCGATCGGCGCGCTGCTGATCGGATTCACCGATACGTTCGGCAAGGTGTTCTTTCCCAGCGTATCGAGTGTGCTGATCTATGTGCTGATGGCCGCGGTGCTGTTGTGGCGGCCGAACGGCATCCTCGGCCGGCGGGATGTTTGAGATGAGCGGATCGTCGAACATGGCGTCGCGGCTGGTGCCCGCCTTGCTCCTCGCCGCCGCGCTGGCGCTCCCGTTCGTCGCGCCGACTTATTATGTGCAGTTCGCCAGCAAGGCGATGATCATGGGCATCCTTGCGATGGCGCTCAACCTCGCCGTCGGGCAGGGCGGCCTCGTCAGCCTGTGCCATGCCGCGTTCTTCGGCCTTGCCGGTTATGTCCTCGCGCTGGTCGCGGGGCGTTACGATCCGCCGTCGCTGCTGACGACGTTGCCGCTGGCGGTGGCGGCATCCGCCTTCGCCGCGCTGGTGATCGGCGCGCTCGCGCTGCGCACCCGTGGCGTCTACTTCATCATGGTGACGCTCGCCTTCGGCGAGATGATGTTCTACTTCTTCCACGACATCCAGTTCGCCGGCGGCTCCGACGGCGCGTTCGTCTATTTCAAGCCGGTGCTCGATATCGCGGGCGTGCAACTGCTCGATCTCGACAAGCCGCTGGTGTTTTATTTTGTCGTGCTCGTGCTTTTGATCGGCACCATCGCGCTGCTCACCATGCTGGTGCGCTCGCCGTTCGGTCATGCGCTCTCTGCGGCGCGCGATAACGAACGCCGCGCCTTGTCGCTCGGCTTTCCGGTGTTTCGCGTGAGGCTTATCGCCTTCGCGATCTCCGGCGCGCTTGCGGGACTGGCCGGTTACTTCGCCGCCGCGCAATTCGGCTTCGTCGCGCCGCAGATGCTCGGCTGGCATGTCTCGGCAACGGCGCTGGTGATGGTGTTGATCGGCGGACTGCGCTCGGTGACAGGTCCGCTGGTCGGCGCGCTGGTGCTGATCGGGGTTGAGGAAATTCTCAAAGCCACGACCGAATACTGGAAACTCGCCGAAGGCCTGATCGTCATTGCCATCGTGCTCGCGCTGCCGAATGGCGTGCGCCAGCTGATGCCGCTGGTGTTCGGATCGTCTGACGATGACGCGCCCGCGCCTGCAAAGAACAAAGTGGTGAAGCCCGCGGCGGGAGCGAGCCATGGTTGAGGTCGCTCTGCGCGCAGAAGGGCTGCAAAAACATTTCGGTGGCGTCAGCGCCGTATCTGATGTGTCGCTCGATGTTCACGCGGGCGAGATTCATGCCGTCATCGGTCCCAACGGCGCCGGCAAGTCGACCTTGATCGATCTTCTGTCCGGCGACCTCTCGGTCAGTGCCGGAGAAATCATCCTCGACGGCCAGGATATCACCCGCCTGCCGCCGGATCGCCGCGCGCGTGCCGGTGTCGGGCGCTCGTATCAGAAGACCACGATTTTTTCACAATTCCATTGTTACGAAAATGTAAGGCTGGCGGCCCAGGCGCACGCCGCTCGGCCCCTGAAAATGTTCGGCAATGTGCGTTCCGACGCCGACGTTAACCGGCGCACTGCCGAGGCTCTCGAGAAGGCCGGTCTCACCGAACGCGCGGATGTGATTGCCAACCATCTTAGTCACGGCGAACAACGTCAGCTCGAAATCGCGATGGTGCTGGCAACCGCGCCGCGCATCATTCTGCTCGACGAACCGCTCGCCGGCATGGGCCAGTCCGAAGCGCGCCGCATCGTCGACCTCATCGCATCGCTCAAGGCGGGTCATGCCGTTCTCGTGGTCGAGCACGACATGGATGCGGTGTTCGAACTGGCCGACCGTCTCACCGTGATGGCTGACGGACAAGTGATTGCAAGCGGATTGCCGCAGGAGGTGCGCATGCATCCGGCGGTGCGCACCGCCTATCTCGGCGACCATGGAGACGCCGCGTGACCGCGCTTCTCACAGTCGAGCGGCTCGAGGCGTTCTACGGCGCGAGTCAGGTGCTGCACGGCATCGATCTTACTGTCGCGCGCGGCGAACAGCTTGCGCTGCTTGGCCGCAACGGCATGGGCAAGACCACGCTGCTGCGCTCATTGATGGGACTTGTCGCGGATTGCCGTGGCCATGTGACATTCGCCGATCGCAACATCGCAGGTGCCGCGCCCGAAGATATCGCACGCGCCGGCGTCGCGCTGGTGCCGGAAGGACGTGGCATTTTCGGGTCGCTATCGGTGGTCGAAAATCTGGTGATGGCGGCGCGGCCGGGTCGCGACGGCCGTGCGCGCTGGACGCTCGATCGCATCTATGAACTGTTTCCGCGCCTCCATGCACGCCGCACCAACGGCGGTCATCAGTTGTCAGGCGGTGAGCAGCAGATGCTGACGGTCGGCCGCGCGCTGATGACCAATCCTGACTTGATCCTGATCGACGAGGCGACCGAAGGTCTCGCGCCGCTGGTGGCGCAGGATATCTGGCGCACGCTCGACATCATTCGCAGCGAAGGCGTCGCCACCATCGTGGTCGACAAGGATTTCAGAAGCCTGTCGAAGATCGCCGATCGCGCGGTGCTGCTGTCGAAAGGCACCGTGGTGTTCGACGGCAAGCCGGCGGAGTTGTCAGCGAATCCGGAGTTGCTTGAAAAGCATCTGGGGGTCTGACGATGGATATGAGTTGTCATGGCCGGGCTTGACCCGGCCATCCACGTTTTAGTTGTAAAACGTAAGGCGTGGATGCCCGGCACAGGGCCGGGCCATGACGGGGAAAATTAAGTTGCGCAAACTTGCGTCGTCAGAACCGCCTCTGCGCCAACGACTTTCAACATCGAATCGCAGGCCGTGCGGATGTGTGGTGTGAATGGTTCAGGCCATTCGATCACCAGTTGTCCGATCAGATCGTCGAGACCGTCCTCGTCGATGGCATCATAGAACACCGGCTCCGCCGCGCGGGCGATGAAGCTGTGCAGCAAATGCGCCGCCTCGTAATCGTAGACGATGTCGCCGGGGACCACGCCCTGCCGCCGCATCATGAAACGGCGGAAGCCTGTCAGCTTCGCGCGGCCACCCGGCAGAGCCATGAACGACAGCACCAGCGTGTCATGCTCGATCAGCGGGCCGTCCTGCATCCGGTCGAGCATCGGCAGCGCGCCCGCGCGCGCGACGTCGTCCATGGTGCGGAAGGCATCGCAGGCGTCTTCGGGGTGGAGCGTATTGCGGATCGCAATGATTCCGCGCGCGTCCCGTCCACGCGCGTGCAGCACGTCGCTCAGCGAGGTCGTCGTCATCGCGCGCGGGCGGCGCGGATGGGAGCGTCGCCGGCTTCGGCGAGAACCGGCTGGACCGTATCGATCAGCCGGGCGGCCGCTTCCTCGACGGTCAGCCCTGCGGTATCGACCTGCGCGGCCGCGCGCGCATAAAGCGGCTCGCGGCTGAGCAGGATCGTGCGCAACTCGTGCATGTCGGAGCGATCGCTTTCCATTGGCCTCATGTCGCCCTGCTTGCGCACGCGCGCCATGTGTTCTTCGGGTTTGGCGCGCAGCCAGACCGTGTAGAATGACGATAGCAGCAAGTCGAACGTCACCGGTTCGGACACGATACTGCCGCCGGTCGCGAGAACCATCGGCTCCTTGCTGGCCATCACCTGTGTCAGCGCGGTCTGCTCCATGCGGCGGAAACCTTCTTGGCCGTAGAGCGCCATGATCTCGGCGACCGAGATGCCGTTCAGCCGTTCGATCTCCTTGTTCAATTCGACGAAGGTCCAGCCGATCTTCTGTGCCAGAAATTTGCCCAGCGTTGATTTGCCCGCGCCGCGCAATCCGATCAGGGCGACGCCGGCGAACGCGGGATGCTCGTGCGAGGTCGAAGCGGACAGCACATCCTTGGCCTGCGCGATCTGGTGCGGCGTCGCCTTGCGCATCAGGTCGCGGATCACCAGCCAGTCAGGCGCGATGTCGGCGGTCGGAATCAGATCCTCGATATGGGCGCCGAGCGCCACAGCCACCCGGCGCAGCAGCACGATCGAGACGTTGCCTTTGCCGCTTTCGAGTTGGGCGATGTAGCGCTCCGAAATCCCCGAGACCCGCGCCAGCACCTTGCGCGACATCCCGCGCAACCCGCGCATGGTTCGCACCCGCTGGCCAAGCTGATCGAGAAATTCGTCTTCAGGCTCTGGCTGTTCGGTCATGCGCGATGGAGGTCCAGTTTTGGGCCGCTGCGGTAACCTGAAACATAATGCCGGAAAGGATTGACAGCAAGTTCAGGCGGTGACTTTATATGAATTATAATTCTAAAAAGACTATGGGAGGGACATCGTGCGGCTCGACGATGACGGAGGATGTTTCGCTCAAGGGCGGAAACCATGAGCGATTCACCGAACCACTACAATGCCGTGACCTATCTGCTCGACCGCAATGTGGATCAGGGGCGCGGTGCCAAGGTTGTTTTCAAGGATCCGGTTTCCGAAATCACTTACGGCGAATTGCAGACGCAAACCCGCCGCCTCGCTAATCTCCTGAAGCGGCTTGGGATCCATCGCGAAGAGCGCATCGCGATGATGATGCTCGACACGATTGATTTTCCGGTCGTGTTCCTCGGTGCAATCCGCGCCGGTGTCGTTCCGGTGCCGCTCAACACGCTGCTGACCACTGAACAATATGCTTATGTGCTGGCGGATTGCCGCGCACGGGTGCTGTTCGTCTCCGCGGCGTTGCTGCCGGTAGTGAAGGACGTGCTCGGCCGGATGCCGGATTTGCAGCATGTCGTGGTGTCGGGCGGCGATGCGCAAGGCCATTTGAAATTCAGCGATGAGTTGGCAAAGGAATCCGATCAGTCCGAGACCGCAGCGACCCATCCGGACGAACCGGCATTCTGGCTTTATTCGTCGGGCTCGACCGGGATGCCGAAGGGCGTGCGCCATCTGCACTCCAATCTCGAGGCGACAGCAGAGACGTACGCCAAACAGGTGCTCGGCATTCGCGAGGATGATGTCGGTCTGTCGGCGGCGAAGCTGTTCTTCGCCTACGGTCTCGGCAACGCGCTGACCTTCCCGATGTCGGTGGGCGCGACCACGATTCTCAATCCCGAACGGCCGACGCCCGCGGTGATGTTCGATCTCATCGCCAGGCATGATCCCAGCATCTTCTTCGGTGTACCGACGCTGTTCGCCGCAATGCTCAACGATGAGACATACAAGAGCCAGCCGCGCACGAAGCGTTTGCGCGTGTGCACGTCGGCCGGCGAGGCGTTGCCGGAACTGGTCGGCCAAAGCTGGAAAGACCGGTTCGGTGTCGACATTCTCGATGGTGTCGGCTCGACCGAACTGCTGCACATCTTTCTTTCCAACGCGCCGGGTGACATCAAGTACGGCACGTCGGGAAAGCCGGTGCCGGGTTATGACGTGCGCCTCGTCAACGAAAACGGCGCGGACGTGCCCGATGGCGAAGTCGGCGAGCTGATCGTCAATGCACCGTCGGCGGGTGAGGGCTACTGGAACCAGCGCAGCAAGAGTCGTCAGACATTCGAGGGCGGTTGGACCCGCACCGGTGACAAATACACCCGCGATGCCGAAGGTCGTTATACCTACTGCGGCCGCTCGGACGACATGTTCAAGGTGTCGGGCATCTGGGTGTCGCCGTTCGAAGTCGAAAGCGCGTTGATTGCACATCCGGCTGTGCTGGAGGCGGCAGTCGTGCCCGCGGCGGACAGTGAGGGCTTGCTGAAGCCGAAAGCATATCTGGTGCTGAGGGCGGGCACCGATATGGCGAACCTCGATGGCGCGCTGAAGGAACACGTCAAGCAGAAGATCGGACCGTGGAAATATCCGCGCTGGATCGAGGTTGTCGAAGCATTGCCGAAAACGGCGACGGGAAAAATCCAGCGCTTCAAGCTGCGCGATGCGACGAGTGCATAATGCTGCAACTGACATTCAGCAACCGCGCGTAGGGATCGAACACATGTCCATTCTCCAGTCCTCCGGCACACTTTCCATCGACTCCAGCGGTCTCGAATACCGCATGATCGGGCCAACGCCGGATCAGGCGCCGACCATCGTGATGCTGCATGAAGGTCTCGGCTGTGTGGGCCTGTGGGGCGATTTCCCCGACAAGCTGCAGGCGGCGACCGGCGCCGGCGTGTTCGTCTATTCACGTGCCGGATATGGCACGTCGTCGAAGGCCGAACTGCCGCGGCCGGTCAGCTACATGCATGACGAGGCACTCGACGTGTTGCCGAAGATTCTAGATGCGATCGGCTTTCGTCGTGGATTGTTGCTCGGCCATTCCGACGGCGCGTCAATCGCGACCATCTATGCCGGCGGCGTGCAGGATCATCGCGTGCGCGGACTGGTGCTGATCGCGCCGCATTTCGTGGTCGAGGACATCTCGGTAAAATCGGTTGCCGAGATCGGGCAGGCCTACGCCACGACCGACCTGAAAGCGAAACTCGCGCGCTGGCACAGCGATGTCGACAACGCGTTCCGTGGCTGGAACGATGCGTGGCTCGATCCGGCGTTCCGTGATTGGGACATCATCGAGTCGCTTGCCTATCTGCGGGTGCCGGTCGCCATCATCCAGGATGAGGACGATCACTACGGCACGGTGCGGCAGATCGAGATCGCCGAGGAAGAGTGCTACTGCCCGGTCGATGTGTCGCTCATCGCGGGCGCGGGTCATTCGCCGCATCGCGATGCGCCGGATGCGACGCTGAAAGCGGCAGCGGATTTCGCCAACAGGTTGCTGGCGACCCACGGCGAAGGCCTGCTAAGCCGCGCTGCTTGATATGCAATAAAATGCATCTTTTCATCGTAATCACTGGACTTTGCCAATTTCATGCATTATTTTGCAGGAAATTATCCAGCTAGCTGAATTCAGGGTGCCATGGCTGCCGAAGATCGCAAACTTGCCAATCAGGCGACCTACATCGATTTCCAGACCGATGCGTCGCGGTATCGGCACTGGAAGCTCGATGTCGCAGGTGACGTCGCGACATTGACCATGGATGTCGATGAAGATGGCGGCCTGTTCGAAGGCTACCAACTCAAGCTCAATTCCTACGACCTCGGCGTCGATATTGAACTGGCCGATGCCGTCCAGCGGCTGCGTTTCGAGCATCCCGAAATAAAGGTGGTGCTGCTGCGCTCCGGCAAGAACCGGGTGTTCTGCGCCGGCGCCAACATTCGCATGCTTGCGGGCTCGACCCACGCGCACAAGGTCAATTTCTGCAAATTCACCAACGAGACCCGCAACGGCATCGAGGATTCCAGCGAGAACTCCGGCCAGCGTTTCATCTGCGTCGTCAACGGCACGGCGGCCGGCGGCGGCTACGAACTCGCGCTTGCGGCCGATCACATCATCATGGCCGACGACGGCGCGGCGGCGGTGGCATTGCCGGAAGTGCCGCTGCTCGCGGTGCTGCCGGGCACCGGCGGTCTCACGCGCGTGGTCGACAAGCGCAAGGTGCGCCGCGATCATGCCGATTATTTCTGCACCATCGAGGAAGGCATCAAGGGCAAGCGCGCGGTGCAGTGGCGCTTGGTCGACGAGATCGTTTCCAATTCGAAGCTGGAGAACCGCGTCGCGGATCGCGCGAAGGAATTCGCGGCCGCGTCAAAGCGCGTAGGTGAAGGCACCGGCATCGAACTGACGCCATTGCAGCGTGAATTCCACGACAATGAAATTCGCTATGGCTTCGTGAGCGTCGATATCAATCGCGAGGGCCGGATTGCGACCATCTCGATCCAGGCACCGGAGACAGAGTCGCCGGCTGATGCCGCAGGCGCTGTGGTGCAAGGCGCGAATTTCTGGCCGCTGCAAGTGGCGCGCGAACTCGACGACGCGATTCTTCATCTGCGGATCAACGAACTCGAAATCGCGATGCTGGTGTTCAAGTCGCACGGCGAGCGGGCGCGGGTGATGGCCTATGATGCGTTTCTCGAAGCCAACAAGGCGCACTGGCTGGTCAATGAAATCCGTCACTACTGGAAGCGCGTGCTCAAGCGTGTCGACGTCACCTCGCGCACCATCGTGTCGCTGGTCGAGCCGGGATCGTGCTTCGTCGGTATGCTGGCTGAACTCGTGCTGGCCGCGGACCGTTCCTACATGCTGATCGGCGAAAAGCAGGGCGAGAACCGCGAGCCCGCCGCGATCGTGCTGACCGAATCCAATTTCGGTCCGTATCCGATGAGCCACGGGCTGACGCGGCTGCAGTCGCGCTTTCAGGCCGATCCGTCGGATAACGATGCGGCGAAGGCAAAGATCGGCGAGGCGCTCGACGCTGAAGCGGCGGAAGAACTTGGGCTCGTGACGTTCGCGCTTGATGACATCGATTGGGACGATGAGATCCGCGTGTTCTTCGAAGAGCGCGCGAGCTTCTCACCGGACAGCCTGACCGGCATGGAAGCGAACCTTCGTTTCGTCGGTCCCGAAACCATGGAATCGAAAATCTTCTCCCGTCTCACCGCCTGGCAGAACTGGATCTTCCAGCGCCCGAATGCTGTCGGTGAAGAGGGGGCCTTGCTTCGCTATGGCACCGGCGTCAAGGCGCAGTTCGATATGAGGCGAGTCTGATTCTCGTCATGCCAGCCTGAGGCCGGCCGCCATTACGCAAAGATCGAGTGCACATCAGGGAGCACGCCATGAACGTCATGAATGTCGACTACACCACCAAGATTCCCAACAACGTGAATCTCGCGGAAGACCGTCAGGTGCTCAAAGCTCTTGAGGGTTGGCATCCGGGCTATCTCGACTGGTGGAACGACATGGGACCCGAAGGCTTTCAGGAGTCGCTGGTCTATCTGCGCACCGCCATCAGCGTCGATCCGAAGGGCTGGGCGAAATTCGACTATGTGCGGATGCCGGAATATCGCTGGGGTGTTTTGCTGGCGCCGCAGGATGAGCAGCGGCTGGTGAACTTCGGCCAGCACAAGGGCGAGAAGGCATGGCAGGAAGTGCCCGGCGAATACCGCGCGATGCTGCGCCGCCTTGTCGTCATTCAGGGCGACACCGAACCGGCTTCGGTCGAGCAGCAGCGCCATCTCGGCAAGACCGCACCGTCGCTCTATGACATGCGCAACCTGTTTCAGGTCAACGTCGAGGAAGGCCGTCATCTGTGGGCGATGGTCTACTTGCTGCAGAAGTATTTCGGCCGCGACGGCCGCGAGGAGGCCGACGATCTGCTGCGCCGCCGCTCGGGCGACGAGGATGCGCCGCGCATGCTCGGCGCGTTCAACGAGGCGACGCCGGACTGGCTGTCGTTCTTCATGTTTACGTTCTTCACCGATCGTGACGGCAAGATGCAGCTTGAGAGCCTCGCGCAATCCGGTTTCGATCCGCTGTCCCGCACTTGCCGCTTCATGCTGACCGAGGAAGCGCACCACATGTTCGTCGGCGAGACCGGCGTCGGCCGCACCTTGCAGCGGACTTGCGAAGCGATGAAGGCGGCGGGTATTGAAGACCCTTACGAGGTCGAAAAGATTCGCGCACTCGGCGTGATCGACCTGCCGACCATGCAAAAGAAGATGAACCTGCATTACTCGCTGTCGCTCGATCTGTTCGGCTCGGAAGTTTCGACCAACGCCGCGAATTTCTATAATTCCGGCCTGAAGGGCCGTTTCCAGGAAACCAAGATCGACGACGACCACCGCCTGACGAACGACATCTACAAGGTGCTGAAAATGGTCGACGGCAAGATTACCCTCGTCGATGAGCCTGCATTGACGGCGCTCAACATGCGCCTGCGTGACGACTACACCCTCGATTGCGAGAAGGGTGTCGAGCGCTGGAACAAGATCATCGAAAAGGCCGGCGTCAAATTCCGGCTCGAACTGCCGCACACCGCGTTTCATCGCGATATCGGTGAGTTCAAGAACATCAACGCGACTCCGAAGGGCGTCATTCTCAATGATGCCGAGTGGGCAAAGGTCCGGAACGATTATCTGCCATCGCTGGAAGATGGCGACTTCATCACCTCGCTGATGACCCCGATCAATGAGCCGGGCAAGTTCGCCGGCTGGATCGCGCCACCGAAGGTCGGTATCGATAACAAGCCCGGCGATTTCGAGTATGTGAAGATCGCGGCATAGGACTCAAACTGTCATGGCCGGACTTGATCCGGCCATCCACGCCTCCTTGCCCGAAGGAAGGAGTGGATCACCGGGACAAATCCGGTGATGGCGATCCAAAATATATCTGGGTTTGTCGCATGACAGCAGCCGTCCTTAAGCAACACCTGATCGACCCCGAGATATGTATTCGCTGTAATACCTGCGAAGAAACATGTCCCGTCGATGCGGTGACGCACGACGGCAACAACTATGTTGTCGACGCGACGATCTGCAATCACTGCATGGACTGTATCTCGCCTTGTCCGACCGGTTCGATCGACAACTGGCGCGTTGTCGCGAAACCGTACTCCCTTGAGGAGCAGTTTTCCTGGAGCGATCTTCCACCTCAGGAAGAAATCGTTGCGGAGTCCGGTGGCGATACCACGGTCGAAGCACTGGAAGACGATGTCTCCAGACTTCTCGAAGAAGCCCGCAAGGGCCTCGGCGGCAAGCCGGTCGCTCCTCATTCCGCGAGCAAGCCGACGGTCAATCTCTACAACAGCAACAAGACTGCAACCGCCACCGTCACGGGAAATTTCCGCCTGACGGATGCGGCCGCGGATTCGGATGTGCGCCATATCATTCTTGATTTCGGCGACCAGCGGTTTCCGATTCTCGAAGGCCAGAGCATCGGCATCGTCGCGCCGGGCATGGGCGCCGACGGCAAGCCGCATCTTCCGCGGCTCTATTCTGTTGCGAGTTCACGCGACGGCGAGAAGCCGAACACCAACAACCTTGCGTTGACCGTGAAGCGCGAGGACAACGGCGTCTGCTCGAACTATCTCTGCGACTTGCCGCGCGGCGCCAGGCTTCAGGTGACGGGTCCGTTCGGTGCAACGTTCCTGATGCCGGACGATCCTGCCGCCAACATCATCATGATCTGCACCGGTACTGGCTCGGCGCCGTTTCGCGGTTTCACCGAGCGCCGCCGCCGTGCGATGCCCGATGCGCCGGGTCGGCTGTTGCTGTTCTTCGGTGCGCGCCGCCCGGAGGAGCTGCCGTATTTCGGGCCGTTGCAGAAGGTGCCCGAAAAGCTGCTCGGGAAGTATTTCTGCTATTCGCGCGTGCCGGGCGAACCGCGCGTGTATGTCCAGGACCGGATACGCGCCGAAGCCGCGCAGATCGCGTCGCTGCTCAACGACACCCGGACCCACGTCTATATCTGCGGCCTGAAAGGCATGGAGAGCGGCGTCGATGAAGCGTTCGCCGATACTTGCCGTGGCGCCTCGATCAACTGGGCCTCGATGAAAGCGACGATGCGCGAAAGCGGGCGCTACCACGTCGAGACGTATTGAGATCTGGCGTACGTCGCCAATCTCAATCTGTCAGAGGCGGGCCTCACTCCCGTCTCCATTGAACTTCTCGCGAGAAGCTCACGGCCGGATTAAATCCGGCCGTGACATTCAATGATTGTAAGCGGAACTACTCGCCGGCCACCGGCAGGCTGAGGTTCGCGTAGACAATGCCGCCGTCCACCGCGATGGAATTGCCGACCACATAGTCGCCGGCGCGGGACGCAAGATAGATCGCAATTCCCGCCATGTCTTCCGGGGTGCCGATACGCTTCGACGGGATCGCCTTCGCCACCGTGTCGCCGTGGTCGCGCGCCGCCGTGTTCATGTCAGACTCGAACGCGCCGGGGCAGATCGCAGTGACGTTGATGTTGTCCTTAATCAGCTTCGCCGCCATGCGCCGCGTCAGATGGATCACCGCGGCCTTGCTCGCCTGATAGGAATAGGTCTCAAGCGGATTGACGGACATGCCGTCGATGGAGGCGATGTTGATGACCTTGCCGGGCTTTTCCTTCGTTGCCGCGGCGCGCAGCGGCTTGGCCAGCGCCTTGGTGAGAAAGAACAGCGACTTGACGTTGAGGTTCATCACCTTGTCCCAGCCGTTCTCCGGGAATTCGTCGAACGCGGCACCCCATGCGGCGCCGGCATTGTTGACCAGAATGTCGAGCTTCGGCTCGCGCTTCATGATCTCCGACGCCAGCTTTTCGCAACCGGCCACGGTCGAAATGTCGATCGGGATCGCGATACACTCGCCGTCATAGGCGGCGGTCAATTCCTTGGCTGTGGCTTCGCAGGGACCGGCCTTGCGCGCGGTGATGTAAACCTTGGCTGCGCCCTGCGCGAGAAACCCGCCGGCGATCATCTTGCCGATGCCGCGTGAGCCGCCGGTGACGAGCGCGACGCGACCTTTCAGCGAAAACAGATCCTTGAACATAGTCCCTCCAATCAGTTGGCCGCATTTGGCCTTCGACGCTGGAGCGAGTCAAGAAAAGGCGATCTGCCGGACCGACAGATCAGACATATGATATACTCGAGACGATATGCCGTTTTAAACGGCAGCCTCAAGCGACATTGATGCGGCGCAGGCGATTCCACATCGCAGTCGCGGCGCCGGAGGTGAGCACCGGCAGAAATCGTTCGCTTTGGTAATTGCCGTTCAGCGAGATGCGCGGCAGCGCGGTGAGGTGGCCGGCATGATCCGTGAAAATCATTCCCGGCCGCGTGGTGACAGCGGTGGCGAAGCCGAGCGACCGCGTGGTCTCGAATTCCCGGGCCGTAGCCGAGGCTTTGTCGCCGTAAGGATAGGCGAAGTGTTGCACCGGCCGCTGCAATGCCGCTTCGATCCGGTCGCGGCTGAGCGCTATCTCCTGCCGCGCGATATCGTCGCGGGCATGGGCCAGATTGCAATGGCTGACGGTGTGAGCGCCGATGGTCACCAGCGGGTCCTCGGCGAACGGCCTGAGTTCGTCCCATGACATGCAAAGGTCGCGACTGATCGTCGCGTCATCGATGCCCGATTGCGCGCAAAGTTTGCCGACCTCGTCCTGCACGTGGCTATCGGTCGGCAGGCGCCGCAGCCAGTCGTGAATCCGGTTAAACGCGATTTGCTTGGCGTCGGCCGTCGTTGCGTCGAGGCGAACCTGGTTGCCGTCGAGCGTCAGTTCGAGAACGTCACGCGCGGCGACCGCCATTTCCAGCGCGACCCACCACAGCCGTCCTGTGCCTTGCGCGAAGTCGCTTGCGACATAGACCGTGAGCGGTGCATCGAATTCGCGCATCACCGGCAGCGCATGGTCGCGGTTGTCGCGATAGCCGTCGTCGAAGGTGAAACAGGCGAAGCGGCGGGTAAAATCTCCCTTGATCATCCGGCGGTGGACGTCGTCCATGGTTACGATGTCGATCCGCTGTTCGCGGAGGTGCTCAAGTGTCGTACGCAAAAAATCGGGCGTGATTTCGAGGTGGCGGTTGGGCTGGAATGCGTCGCCGGTCGGTGGGCGGACACGATGCAGCATGAAGATCATGCCGACGCCGCCAAGGGCCGGGCGTAGAATGTGGTGCGCACCGGTGACGTAAAGTGCATCCAGTCCGGCGCGTATCACCGCGTTGCGCAGTCGTTTCATCGAGAAGCCCGGCCATGGCCTGTGAAACGGTTTTTTTGACAGAAACGGCTGAACAAACGGTTATTCGCGACGGGCCTGCAAAAGCTGGAATATCCGCTGTCATTTCTAAATTGACACTCAGGGAAGGGTTTGTTTTCTCTGTCCCGACACGCAAAGGTTCAGAATGAGCGATTTTTGGAGTTGGGTCCGTAAATGGTGGCCGGGAGTCATTCCGCTGGCCATTCTCTGGGCCGCTGCTGTCTGGACCAGTACCTTGCCGGTGGAGAATGATCTCGCCGGCCGCGCCGTCGCGGCGCTTAAGGATACCGTTCTGGACAAGACCCACATCGAGGTCGCGGGCCGGGATGTCCTGTTTGCAGCGGATGCCTTTTCCGAGCAAGGCCGGCGCAGCGCGGTGTCGCAGGTTGAGGCGGTCGAGGGTGTCCGTCTTGTCCGCGACCAGACACGTCTGATCCCGGAGGCCAAGCCGTTCGTCTGGTCGGCCGAGCGCGATGTCATCAGGATCACTTTGGGCGGCAGCGCGCCACTGCCGGCGATCAAGGCGCGGCTTCTGGAAGCCGCGCGCAACTCCGCGAGCGGCACCGAGATCGCCGACAAGATGATCCTGTCCCGCGGAGCGCCGCCCCGTTTCGATGCCGTCGCCCTCCTGCTGATCGACCTGGTTGCCAGGCTCAAGGATGGCAAGATCACGTTATCCGATACCAAGGTCAGCCTGTCGGGCACGGCACGTGAACTGGGCGGCCGTGAGGCCATCGCAGCGGCGCTGCGGAATTTGCCGGAAGGTTACTCGGTCGCGGAAAACGCAATCACGGCGCCGCCCTATGTCTTCCAGGCCAACAAGGATCCGGTGACGGCAACGCTCACCTTGTCAGGCTACGTTCCTGATAACACCATTCACGCGGCCATCGTTGCAGCAGCGACACGCAAGTTCTTCAGCGACAAGATCGTCGACAATCTCAAGGCCAGCGTTGGTGCGCCGAAGGGTTTCGCAGACGCGGCGATCGCTGCGCTGGGTGATCTGTCGCGCCTGTCAACGGGTGCCCTCATGATCTCCGACCGCGAGGTGAAACTCTCCGGGGATGCGCTCTATGCGCGAGCCGCTGAACAGGTTCGCGCCAGTCTCGCGACCGCGCTGCCGCAAAACTGGAAACCGCACGCGGAGATTTCGGTCAAGCCCGGCTCAAGCCCGGTGGATCCTACCGTTTGTCAGCAGTTGTTCTTCGAACTGTTGGGCAAGGGCAAAATCAGGTTCGAATCCGGCCATGCGACCATCGATCCGGACTCCAAGGGGCTTCTGGATCGGCTGATCGAAGCGGCGATGCGTTGCCCGGCCGCCGACATTGAAGTCGCGGGACACACTGACAGTGACGGCGATGCGGCCGGTAACCTGGCTCTCTCGGAAAAGCGCGCTCAGGCCGTCGCGGAGTATCTCATCAAGGCCGGCTTGCCTGCGAGCCGCGTGACCGCTGTCGGCTACGGCAGCACGCAGCCGGTCGCGGCCAATGATACCGACGAAGGCAAAGCCAGAAACCGCCGCATCGATTTCGTGGTGAAGTGATGATGTATCTTGCGACATTCAATTGGGGCTGGTTGCTGGGAGCAGCGCTGCTCGGGCTCGCCATGGGCTGGATCGCGGTGGTGCATCGCGGCAAGGGGCTTTCGCGTACAGCACTCCAGCGTACCGGCGTGATCCTGATGGTGCTGATCGTGGTGTCGCTGTCGCGGCTCTTGCCTGGCCGTCCGGGCTACTGGCTCGATCTTGGGCTGTTCATGCTGACGGCCTATCTGGCTGGCTGCTTCGTCGGCTCGTGGCTGCGGCATCAGGTTGTGTCCCGGCCGACGCCGCCAGCTTGACGCGCCCGGCATGGCGAGGTTGTCCGGGCGGCGCGGCTTTCCGTCACAATCCCGTTGACGTCGCGGCAGCGGCTTCAAATCATCAAGCCAAGTCACCGAAAACGCTGGAATTTAAGGTTCGTGCTCTCGCCGTCGACCGGCGGGTCTGCTAGGAAACCTAGCCGCAACTGGCTGAACTCGAGGATGGAATGCCAGAATCGCTACGCAGGGCCATCGCGGTGCTGCGCGACAGTCAGATCCTGCACAAGCTCGGCGTCGCGACCAGCGTCACGATCATCGCGGTTGCCTGTTACATCCTCTACCACATGCTTCAGGATATCGATCTCGACGACCTGCTGGAGGCGTTGCGTGGGACCGATATGCGGACCGTTCTGCTCGCGGGTCTCTGCGTCGCGGCGGGCTATTTCACACTGACATTCTACGATCTGTTCGCGCTCCGTGCGATCGGCCGACCTGATGTGCCGTACCGCATCGCCGCGTTCGCCGGATTTACCAGCTATTCGATTGGACACAATGTCGGCGCCAGCGTCTTTACCGGCGGCGCAGTGCGTTACCGGGTGTATTCCGCTTGGGGACTGACCGGCATCGACGTCGCAAAAGTGTGCTTTCTGGCGGGCCTCACCTTCTGGCTTGGCAATGCCGCTGTGCTCGGTCTCGGTGTTGCCTATCACCCGGAGGCGGCCTCATCGATCGACCAGCTTCCGGCGTGGCTTAACAGGCTCGCTGCCCTGGGCGTCATCTGCCTGCTGGTGGCCTATGTGGTCTGGGTCTGGGCCGGTCCGCGCCGGGTCGGTCGTGGTAACTGGACCGTCGGTCTGCCCGGAGGTCCGCTGACGCTGCTGCAGATCCTGATCGGAATTGTCGACCTCGGTTTTTGCGCGCTGGCGATGTACATTCTGGTGCCGGACGAACCGCATGTCGGCTTCGTCATTGTTGCGGTTATCTTCGTATCCGCGACGCTGCTGGGGTTTGCCAGTCATTCGCCCGGCGGTCTCGGCGTATTCGACGCGGCGATGCTGGTCGGGCTTTTCCAGTTCGACAAGGAAGAACTGTTGGCGGGAATGCTGCTGTTTCGCATCCTGTATTATCTTGTGCCGTTCGTAATCTCGGTCATTCTGTTGACGCTTCGGGAGATCATTCTCAGCGTCCGGGCCCGCGGCGCGCCGGTTACGCTGCACGAGGGGTCGAAGCCGGAATCGCCCTGACCTCGGCGAGCACGCGCTTTCATCGGGCCTCAGGCAGGAGATAGACGGTCTCATGGTCATCAATGCTCCCTCGTCGCATGAGGCTCCAGCGCCGTTGTCGGACCGGTTGCGGCGTTCAGGCCTTGTATTGCTGGCGGCGGCCGTTTCGCTGCTGTCGCTCGTGATTCTCGGCGACGTTGCGCCAGCGCGCGCCTTGCTGGTCTTCCTGTGCATCGCGGTCGCGGCTCTGGTGCCGCTGCAACTGAGCCGCGCTGCGGCCACGCGGGATGGCGAAACGAATTTGAGATCGGTGGAAGGCGCGGCGGTCCGGTCGATTGTCGCCGGCATGCCCGATCCGGCGGTGCTGCTCGATCGTGTCGGCCGTGTGCTTCATATCAATCCGGCGGCCGCGCAACTTGCGCCCGCCCTGCGGCGCAACGAGCTTGCGCTGTTCGCCCTGCGCTCGCCCGAGATTATCGCAGCCCTGCGCGAGGCGATCGCAACCAGCCAAAGCCAGCGCGCGACCTTCGTCGATCGCGGGCCGGTCGAACGCTGGATGGAGTTGATTGTCACGCCGGTTGCGGTGCCGACAGAGTTTGGCGGCGCCGACAACTGTTTCCTGATGACCTTTCATGACCAGACGCCGTTGCGTCGTGTCGAGGAAATGCGCGTCGACTTCGTCGCCAATGCCAGCCATGAACTGCGCACGCCGCTGGCGGCACTGTCCGGCTTCATCGATACCTTGCAGGGCCCGGCGCGCGACGACGCCAAGGCGCGCGAGCGCTTTCTCGGCATCATGCATGCGCAGGCATCGCGGATGGCGCGGTTGATCGACGATCTGTTGTCGCTGTCGCGGGTCGAACTGAGTGCTCACGTTCGTCCGAGTACGCAGATCGATGTCGTTCCGCTTCTGCGCCAGGTCGTGGACGGGTTGGAGCCGCTGGCGGGTGAGCGGCAGGTGACGATCGAAACCGATCTTCCTGCGTCTCCGGTGATCATCGCCGGAGACAGTGAAGAGTTGCTGCGCCTGTTCGAAAACCTCGTGGAGAACGGGCTCAAATACGGGGCATCAGGCGGGCGGGTGATTGTGTCGCTGACCAGCGCCGCGAACGCTGAGGGCGCGCCCGAAGTCCGGTTCTCGGTGCGCGACTTTGGTCCGGGCATCGCGCCCGAGCATTTGCCGCGCCTGACGGAGCGGTTCTATCGCGTCGATGTCGGCGACAGCCGTGCACAAGGCGGCACCGGTCTGGGCCTCGCGCTGGTGAAGCATATCGCCAACCGGCACGGCGGACGTTTGATCATCGAAAGCGTTGCCGGCAAGGGCGCGACCTTCACCGCCTGTTTTCCCCAGCCGAAGGCGATTGTGGAAGGCTGAAAGCGAAGTATTTTCAGTCTCTTATTCGTGTCATCTGACTGTCACTAAACTCTCATAAAAGCAGCATCGACCGCACCTAAACGGGCGGCGTGAGCGCGATCGGGCGTCATCCAGCGCTTCGCTCACCAGATGGAGACAGCCATGAATTTCCTCAAAGCAGCCGTCGTTGCCGGCCTGGTCGCCGCATCGACTTCGGCGTTTGCCGCCGATATCACCGGCGCGGGCGCCACCTTTCCTTTCCCGATCTATTCGAAGTGGGCGGACGCCTACAAAAAAGAGACCGGTAACGGCCTGAACTATCAGTCGATCGGCTCGGGCGCCGGCATCAAGCAGATCCTGGCCAAGACCGTGACGTTCGGTGCGACCGACGCGCCGCTCAAGTCCGACAAGCTGGACAAGGAAGGTCTGGCGCAGTGGCCGATGGTGATGGGTGCGATCGTGCCGGTTGTGAATCTCGACGGCATCAAGCCGGGCGAACTGGTGTTCTCCGGTCAGGTCCTCGGCGACATCTATCTTGGCAAGATCACCAAGTGGGACGATCCGGCCATCGCCAAGCTCAATCCGAACGTGAAGCTGCCGTCGACCGCGATCACGGTGGTCCGCCGCTCGGACGGTTCGGGTACCACCTTTAATTTCACCGACTATCTTTCCAAGGCCAACGCCGAGTGGAAGACCAAGGTTGGTTCCGGCACAGCGGTTGAATGGCCGGTCGGCGTCGGCGCCAAGGGCAACGAAGGCATTGCCGGCAACATCGGTCAGACCAAGAACTCGATCGGTTATGTCGAGTACGCCTATGCCAAGCAGAACAAGCTGACCTATACCGCGCTGGTCAACAAGGCTGGCAAGACCGTGCAGCCGACCATCGCTGCGTTCCAGGCGGCTGCGTCCAACGCCGACTGGTCGAAGGCTCCAGGCTACTACGTGATCCTCACCGACCAGCCGGGTGAAACCTCGTGGCCGATCACCGCTGCGACCTTCATCCTGATGTACAAGGAGCCGACCGATAAGGCGGCTTCGGCGGAAGCGGTGAAGTTCTTCAAATGGGCGTTCGAGAAGGGCGGCAAGATGGCCGAAGAACTCGACTACATCCCGATGCCCGACTCGGTCGTGAAACTGATCGAGAAGACCTGGTCGTCCGAGATCAAGAGCTGATGAGACAGCGCCGGAGGAAGAAAATTCTTCCTCCGGCGTTTCTTTTGGCGGGTATTCCCCGCCGGTTTTCGAGTGGCCGAATATCGGTTCGGGATATATCGTAAGGGGTGTGGCGTGGCAGATCTGGCCGTTCAGGGGACTTCATTGGAAGCTGCGGGACCTTACGATCGGGCGCGCGCACTGAGCGCCTTCAAGTTCGGCGACAAGGCTTTCTATTGGACCACGCGGATTGCCGCGCTCTCGGTTCTGCTGATCCTCGGCGGCATCATTCTCTCCCTGATCGCCGGTGCATGGCCGGCAATGAAGGAATACGGCTTCGCATTCCTGTGGACCGCGCGATGGGCGCCTTCGGCCGATCCTCCGGTTCTCGGCGCACTTGGGCCGGTTTACGGCACGCTGGTGACCTCGGTGATTGCGATGGTGATCGCAATCCCGGTTGGTCTCGGCATCGCGATCTTTCTGACCGAACTGTGCCCGCAATGGCTGCGCCGTCCGATTGGGATCGCGATCGAACTGCTCGCCGGCATTCCCTCGATCATCTACGGCATGTGGGGCTTCTTCGTCCTCGGGCCGTTCCTCGCCAATACTTTCCAGCCGGCGATGATCAATCTGTTCGAGGGCGTGCCGGTGCTTGGCTCGATTTTCGGCGGGCCGCCATCCTATCTCAGCCTTTTCAACGCATCGCTGGTGCTGGCGATCATGGTGCTGCCGTTCATCACCGCGATCTCGCGCGATGTCTTCGCCACCGTTCCGCCGGTTCTGAAGGAAGCGGCTTATGGCGTTGGCTGCACCACCTGGGAAGTCGTGCGTAACGTCGTCATCCCCTATACCCGCGTCGGCGTGATCGGCGGCATCATGCTGGCGCTCGGCCGCGCGCTCGGCGAGACCATGGCGGTGACCTTCATCATCGGCAATTCATTCCGGATCTCGCCGTCGATCTTCGCACCCGGCACCACGATCTCTGCGGCGATCGCCAGCGAATTCGCCGAAAGCGACGGTCTGCACCAGTCGGGCCTGATGCTGCTTGGATTGTTGCTGTTCGTCCTGACCTTCTTCGTGCTTGCCGCCGCCCGGCTGATGCTGATGCGGCTGCAGAGCAAGGCGGGGAGCTAAAATCATGAATCCGGTTTATGCCTCCCGCCGCCGTACCGACATCGTGATCCGTATCCTCTGCGTGGGCGCGGCGGCCTTCGGCGTCGCCTGGCTGGCTTTGATCCTGTTCACGCTGTTCTACAACGGCCTTGCGGGTCTGAGCCTTCAGATTTTCACCGAGATGACGCCACCACCCGGCGCCAACGAAGGCGGTTTGCTCAATGCCATCTTCGGCTCGGTGGTGATGACGGTGATCGGCGTCGGCATTGGCGCGCCGCTCGGCCTGTTTGCGGGAACGTACCTTGCCGAATACGGTCGACACGACAAGCTCACCTCGGTGGTGCGCTTCATCAACGACATTCTGCTGAGTGCGCCGTCGATCATCATCGGCCTGTTTATCTATGGCGCGGTCGTGGTGCCGATGGGCGGGTTTTCCGCGCTGGCCGGTGCGCTGGCGCTGGCCGTGATCGTGATTCCTGTCGTGGTGCGAACCACCGAGGACATGCTGCTGCTGGTGCCAAATCCGTTGCGCGAAGCGGCGTCGGCGCTCGGCCTGCCGCGCTCGCTGGTGATCCGGCGGATCGCCTATCGCGCTGCGCGCTCCGGCCTCATCACCGGCGTATTGCTCGGCACCGCGCGTGTCGCCGGTGAAACCGCGCCGCTATTGTTCACCGCGTTGAGCAACCAGTTCTTCTCGTTCGATCTGACCAAGACGATGGCCAACCTGCCGGTCACCATCAATAATTTCGTCCAGAGCCCCTACACCTACTGGAAGGAATTGGCATGGACCGGCGCGTTGCTGATCACCCTCACCGTGCTTGCACTCAATATCGGCGCGCGCCTGCTCAGTGCCGAGAGGACTTCAAAATGACCGAACTGTCTTCATCCCCGACGCTGTCTCATGCGCCGGTCATGCCGCTGGCAAAAAAGCCAGCCGGTCCGGCCAAGATCAGCGCCCGTAACCTGAATTTCTATTACGGCCAGCATCACGCCCTGAAAAACATCAATCTGGCGCTCGAAACCAACCGGGTCACCGCGTTCATCGGACCGTCGGGTTGCGGCAAATCGACGTTGCTGCGGATTTTCAATCGGATGTACGATCTGTATCCGGGCCAGCGCGCCGAGGGTCAGGTCATGCTCGACAAGACCAACATTCTCGATCCGAAACTCGATCTGAACCTGCTTCGTGCGCGGGTTGGTATGGTGTTCCAGAAGCCGACGCCCTTCCCGATGACGATCTACGAGAACATCGCCTTCGGCGTGCGGCTCTACGAAAAGATATCGAAGTCGGAGATGGACGACCGCGTCGAGAAGGCGCTGCGCGGTGGCGCGCTGTGGAATGAGGTCAAGGACAAGCTCAATGCCAGCGGCCTCAGCCTGTCCGGCGGGCAGCAGCAGCGCCTGTGCATCGCGCGCACCGTCGCAGTGCGTCCCGAGGTCATTTTGTTCGACGAGCCGTGCTCGGCGCTTGATCCGATCTCGACGGCCAAGATCGAGGAACTCATCAGCGAACTGAAAGAGGACTACACGATCGCGATCGTCACTCACAACATGCAGCAGGCGGCGCGTTGCTCGGATTACACCGCCTTCATGTATCTCGGCGAACTGATCGAGTTCGACGAAACCAACAAGATCTTTACTTCGCCGGCCGACCGCCGAACCCAGGATTATATCACCGGCCGTTTCGGCTGACGCGAAAGACGCGGGGAGATCAGGATCATGGCCACCGAACATACCGCCAAGGCATTCGACGACGATTTGCAGGAACTGACGCGGCTAGTCGCCGAAATGGGTGGCCTTGCTGAACGTCAGATCGTGGAATCGGTGGATTCGCTGATCCGCCGCGATGTGGCGCTGAGCAAGCGCGTCGCCGCGGCCGACATCGAGATCGACAAGTTGCAACATCTGATCGAAGAGCGCGGCGTTCTCACCATCGCGCGGCGTCAGCCGATGGCGGTGGACCTGCGGGAGATCGTCGGTGCGCTGCGGGTTGCCACCGACCTGGAGCGGATCGGCGATCTGTCGAAGAACATCGCCAAGCGCGTGGCCTCGCTCGACAGCGACTTCCACCCGCTCAAGCTGATCCGCGGTCTGGAGCACATGACCCAGCTCGTGCAGTCGCAGGTGAAATCGGTTCTCGACGCCTATGCTGCGCACGATTTGCCTGCGGCGATGGTGGTGTGGAAGGGCGACGAGGAAGTCGATGCGATCTGCACCTCGCTGTTCCGCGAGCTTCTGACTTATATGATGGAAGACCCGCGGAACATCGGCCTCTGTATTCACCTGATGTTCTGCGCCAAGAACATTGAGCGGATCGGAGACCACGCAACCAACATCGCCGAGACGGTGTTCTACATGATCGAAGGTCAGCCGATCGTCGATCCGCGCCCGAAAGGCGACATGACAACTTTTGCCAACCCTTCGTCGGTTGGCTGAATCGGGAATATCATATGAGCGCACGGATTCTGGTCGTCGAAGATGAGGAGGCGTTGACGACGCTGCTTCGCTACAATCTCGATGCCGAAGGTTATGATGTCGAGACGGTGGCTCGCGGGGACGATGCCGATACGCGATTGAAGGAGCGGCTTCCGGACCTGATCGTGCTGGACTGGATGCTGCCCGGTCTGTCGGGAATCGAACTGTGTCGCCGCCTGCGTGCACGCCCCGAAACCCAGCAGCTTCCGATTATCATGCTGACAGCGCGCGGCGAGGAAAGTGAGCGGGTTCGCGGCCTCGCCACTGGCGCCGACGATTACATCGTCAAGCCGTTTTCGGTGCCGGAACTGCTGGCACGCGTGAAAGGTTTGTTGCGGCGCGCCAGCCCGGAGCGGCTGGCCACCGTCCTGATTTATGGTGACATCGAACTCGATCGCGACAAGCGCCGCGTTGCGCGCTCGGGTCGCCCGATCGATCTCGGCCCGACCGAGTATCGCCTGCTCGAGTTTTTCCTCGAGCATCCGGGCCGGGTGTTCAGCCGCGAACAATTGCTCGACGGCGTCTGGGGCCGCGATATCTACATCGACGAGCGGACGGTGGATGTGCATATCGGCCGTCTGCGCAAGTTGCTCAATCTCGGCCGGGAGCAGGATCCGATCCGCACTGTTCGCGGCGCCGGCTATGCGCTCGACGACCGCTTCGCCAAGGCGGGATGATCTGCCGGGCATCCGCACACATGAAAACGCCCCGTCCGATGACGGGGCGTTTTCATGTCAGACATCGTTTCGCAGATTATTTGCTTGGTCCGGGCCGGCGGTCGCGCCGGCGATCACTGGCCGGCTGATAGGCGACGCGCGAATGATGCGCACAATACGGCAGGCTCGACAGCGACTTGCCGCCGCAGAAAAAGAAATCCGAGCTGCCCGGATCGCCGATCGGCCAGTGACAGGTGTCCTCGGTCAATTCCAGCAGCGTGCGCCGCTGGCTCATCGGCACCACGTTATCAAAGGCAACCGGATCTGGTTCCGCCTCGATCTCGAAAGCATGGGCGAGGGCGGTGTTGCCGCGCGACATCGGGCGGCTGATCCGCATCATGTGCTGGGCGGGGCGAACCTTGCGCTGCCGCGGGGCCGCCGAGGACGGGCTCTTGGCCCGGCCGGACAGGCCCAGCCGGTGAACCTTGCCGATAACCGCATTGCGGGTGATGTTGCCAAGCTCGGCCGCGATCTGGCTGGCCGACAAACCGGCCTCCCAGAGCTTCTTCAATTGTTCGACGCGATCGTCGGTCCAACTCATTACCGTCATCGCACTCTTCCTTTTCTATCGCGCCAGCCTCCGGAGAAGCGGCGTCGCGATTTCAGGGTGCCGAAAATCCCTGCCGGCAGAATCCCTTAGCCCTCGCCGGCCGCATACAAAGCGGCCGGGCGTTTACGCCAGACACAGGACCGTTGAAGATCAGAACTGCCGCACGAGATATCGTACTTAACGGTTCAAACGCTACAATATGGCGTAACTCACGCGCAAGAGTCCGACTCAGCGCGTCCACATGTTCCCGGCTGAAAGCAAGCAAATTCGCCTGCTGTGCGACTTCGGCAACACCATCCCGATCGCCTCTACCAGGCTGACGGCAGGTCGACGCGAGGGAGACGAAGGGATCGAAATCGGCCGTGTGGAGCAGGCCCAAGCTGCTGTCACCGTGGCAGAAATCGTCCGATCCTGTGTTGACAGCAAGAGGGACGCCAATAGAATGACCTGCACGTGCCGCCTTTTCGGGCGGCACGTTTTGTTTCCGGGGCAGGCATTTCAGGCCGATGGCGCAGATGCGCTCTCACATTGCCGATCCCGCCAGCTCAATCAGGTTGCCATGACCAACACCAGCGCTGCGCATCTCATGCCCGTTTTCGCCCGGGCCGATCTCTCATTCGAGAAAGGCGAGGGTGTCTGGCTGACGGCGACCAACGGCAAGCGCTATCTCGATTTTACCAGCGGCGTTGCGGTCAATGCGCTCGGCCATGCTCATCCGCACCTCGTGGCGGCGCTGCAGGAGCAGGCGACCAGGCTCTGGCACATGTCGAACCTGTTCGGCAGCCCGGATGGCGAACGCCTCGCTGCGCGGCTGTGCGAAGCGAGCTTCGCGGACAAGGTGTTCTTCGCCAATTCCGGCGCGGAAGCGATGGAATGTGCGATCAAGGTGACGCGCAAGTATCAGGCTGCCAAGGGGCACCCGGAGCGTTATCGCATCATCACCTTCGAGGGCGCGTTCCACGGCCGCACGCTGGCGACGCTCGCCGCTGGTGGTCAGGAGAAGTATCTCGAAGGTTTCGGCCCTCGGGTTGAGGGTTTCGATCAGGTCCCGCTCGGCGATCTTGAAGCGACGAAAAAGGCGATTGGCCCGCACACGGCAGGCATCCTGATCGAGCCGCTGCAGGGTGAGGGCGGTGTGCGGTCCCCGACCAATGCATTCCTCAAGGCGCTGCGTGAACTGTGCGACGACAACAAGTTGCTGCTGGTGTTCGACGAGGTGCAGTCCGGAATGGGCCGCACCGGCGAACTGTTCGCTTATCAGCGCACCGGCGTTGCGCCGGATGTGATGGCGCTCGCCAAGGCTTTGGGCGGTGGATTTCCGATGGGCGCGTGCCTTGCCACCAACGAGGCTGCGTCCGGCATGACCGCAGGCACGCATGGCTCGACGTTCGGCGGCAATCCGCTCGCGGTCTCTGCCGCGAACGCGGTGCTCGACGTGATGCTGGCGCCGGGATTTTTCGATCACGTGAAACGTGCATCGCTGCTGTTGAAGCAGAAGCTGGCGTCGATCGTCGATCGCCACCCTGGTGTCCTGAGCGAAGTCCGGGGCGAAGGCCTGCTGATCGGTCTCAAGGCAGTGGTGCCCGCGAACGATCTCGTGCTGGCGCTGCGCGATGAGAATTTGCTGACCGTCGGCGCCGGCGAGAACGTCGTGCGTCTGCTGCCGCCGCTGATCGTCTCCGAGGCGGAGATCGAGGATGCGGTCGGCCGGATCGAGAACGCGTGCGCGAAGTTGTCGGCCGGTCTGCCGAAGCGGGAAGCGGTGTGATGTCGAAAACACCGCGCCATTTCCTCGACCTGTCCTCAGTTCCGACCAGTGAGTTGCGCGCAATCCTCGATGCGGCATCCGGGATCAAGAAGGTACTGAAGAGCGGCAAGTGGAGTGCCTCCCTTGCCAACAAAACGCTCGCGATGATTTTCGAGAAACCGTCGACGCGGACACGCGTGTCGTTCGATGTCGGTATGCGCCAGCTTGGCGGCGAGGCGATCATGCTGACCGGTGCCGAGATGCAGCTCGGCCGTGGCGAGACCATCGCGGATACCGCGCGCGTGCTGTCGCGCTATGTCGACGCCATCATGATCCGTATTCTCAGTCATGACTCGCTGATGGAGCTTGCCAATCATGCAACCGTGCCGGTCATCAACGGGCTGACGCGGCGTTCGCATCCCTGCCAGGTCATGGCGGACGTGATGACGTTCGAGGAGCATCGCGGCCCGATCAAGGGGCGCGCGGTGGCATGGGTTGGCGACGACAACAATGTGCTGGCGTCCTGGGCTCATGCGGCGGAGCGTTTCGGCTTCAGCCTGCGTGTCGCGACACCGCCGGAACTGGCGCCGAACAAGCTGCTGAAGGATTGGATCAAGACGAGCAATGCGCCGGTGACCATCGGCACCAATCCGCAAGAGGCGGTGAAGGGCGTGGATTGCGTCGTCACCGATACCTGGGTGTCGATGGGCGACAAGGAGGGCGAGCATCGCCACAACTTGCTCAAGCCCTATCAGGTCAATGCCAAGCTGATGTCGCTCGCCAATCCCGAAGCCATCTTCATGCACTGCCTGCCCGCCCATCGTGGCGACGAGGTCGCCGACGAGGTGATCGACGGACCGCAGTCGGTGGTGTTCGACGAGGCTGAAAATCGGCTGCATGCGCAGAAGGGCGTGCTGGCCTGGTGTTTCGGCGAAGTGGCCTGATAGCCCACTCTCGGCACCAGCCCTTGATCCGGGCGCGTTCCGTTCCTAGATCGTGGGCTTCCCGGACTGATAATCGGTCGACGACGGAGAATACTGCCGATGGCGGATCAAGCTGCTGTTCGCGCCCCTTCGGCAATCCCTGTCGATGATGCGGTTCTTCCCTTCGAGGTCAGCGCGCTCGATGTGCGCGGACGCCTGACCAAAATGGGTCCGGCGCTCGACGAAATCCTGACCAAGCACGATTATCCCGCGCCCGTCGGCAAGCTGCTCGGCGAGGCCATCGTGTTGACCACGCTGCTCGGCTCGTCACTGAAATTCGAGGGACGTTTCATCCTGCAAACCCAGACCGACGGCCCGGTGTCGCTCTTGGTGGTCGACTTTGCGGCTCCCGACCGGCTGCGTGCCTATGCCCGCTTCGATGCGGCGCGGATCGAACCGGACATGGATTCGGCGGCGCTGCTCGGTCGCGGCCATCTCGCGATGACCGTGGATCAGGGGCCGGATATGAGCCGTTATCAGGGGCTGGTCGCGCTCGAGGGCGGCAACCTCGAAGACGCGGCGCACGAATATTTTCTGCGCTCCGAGCAGATTCCGACCAAGGTGCGTCTCGCCGTCGGCGAGGAGTTTCGCGGCGGTGACGGGCCGAAGCACCGCTGGCGCGGCGGCGGCATGCTGATGCAATTCCTGCCCAAAGCGCCCGAACGCGCGCGGCAGGCCGATCTGCATCCCGGTGATGCGCCGGAAGGCAGCGAACCGCATACCGTGGCCGAGGACGACGCCTGGACCGAAAGCCAGTCGCTGTTCGCGACCATCGAGGATATCGAGCTGATCGATCCTGATCTGTCCGGCGAGCGGCTGCTGTTCCGTCTGTTTCATGAGCGCGGCGTGCGCGTGTTTCCGATGCAGCCGATGCGGGCGCAGTGTTCGTGCTCGCGCGAAGCCGTCGCCGGAATGCTGGCGAGTTTCGAGCAGAAGGATCGCGCCGACATGGTCGAGAACGGCAAGGTGCAGGTGACCTGCGAGTTCTGCAGTTCGTCTTACGAGTTCACACCGGAAGAAGCGGGCGTCTGACGGCGCGTATAGCGTTTTCGAGCGAAGTGGATACCGGTTCGCGTGAAGAAAACGCGTCAAAATAACGACTCTAATTGAGGGTGCGTCGTGCGTCCGGGCTGTCGAGCGAGAACAGCGGGATGTCGATCTCGAACGCCTCGCCGTCCTCGGTCACCATCTGGTAGCGGCCGGTCATGAAGCCCGACGAGGTCGGCAGCGGGACGCCGCTGGTGTACTCGAACTGTTCGCCCGGCCCGAGGATCGGCTGTTCGCCGACCACACCCTCGCCGCGGACCTCCTGGCTGCGCCCCGAACCGTCGGTAATGACCCAGTGCCGTGTCTTGAGCTGCACGGTTTCCGGCCCCTTGTTGACGATAGCCACGGTGTAGGCCCAGAAGAACTGCTGTTTATCGACCGAGGACCGTTCCGGCAGGAAGCTCGGTTCGACGACGACTTCGATCTGGCGGGTGGTGGCACGGTACATCGGACAGCTCGGAACCTTGATATCAACGCAACGGCAAGATAGCGGAAACGTCGGCGATTGCCCAATCCTCCCGGTTGTCCTCCCTTCTGGCATGGAGTTGTACGGGTTCCGCCGACCGAAAGCCCGGAACGTCGATCACAAAATCGCGCAATTTGCCGGGCCTAAGGAAGTCTCGTAAACTCTCGACCTGTCCAAGCGACGCCGATTGTAAATGTCATTGACTGCCCAAGCGCCGGAACGGGTTGCCGCCTCGGCCGACACGAGGACGGTTGCGCTGCCTGTTGCGTCGGGCGAGCGCGAACTGCGGCTCGACCTGTTTCGCGGTCTGGCGCTGTGGCTGATTTTCATCGACCATCTGCCGCCCAACATTCTGACCTGGTTCACGATCCGCAATTACGGCTTCAGCGACGCCACCGAGATTTTCATTTTCATCTCGGGCTATACGGCTGCTTTCGTCTATAGCCGGGCGATGCTTGAGCGAGGCACCCTCGTTGCGAGTGCGAGAATTTTCAAGCGCGTCTGGCAGATTTATGTGGCGCACGTTTTTCTCTTCACGATCTATCTCGCGGAGATTTCCTACGTCGCCACCAGCTTCGAGAACCCGCTTTACGCGGAAGAAATGGGAATTCTCGATTTTCTCAAGCAGCCGGACGTCACCATCGTGCAGGCGCTGCTGCTCAAGTTTCGCCCCGTCAATATGGACGTGCTTCCGCTTTATATCGTGCTGATGATTTTCCTGCCGTTGATCCTGTGGTCGATGTTGCGCAAGGCAGATCTCACCCTCGCGTTGTCCGCGATGTTGTATGCGCTGACATGGGAGTTCGGCTTCTCGCTCCCGGCCTATCCCAACGGCTCATGGATATTCAATCCATTCGCCTGGCAGCTCCTGTTCGTGTTCGGCGCCTGGTGCGCGATCGGCGGCGCCCGCAAGATGGCCCGCATCCTGTCGTCGCGCATCACGTTGTGGCTGTGCATCGCGTATCTGGCGTTCGCGTTCTTCGTCACGCTGACGTGGCATATCCCGCGGCTCGGTGTCTGGGTGCCGTATTGGCTCGCGAACTGGATGTATCCGATCAACAAGCCCGATCTCGACGTCCTGCGCTTCCTGCATTTCGTTGCCCTGGCTGCGGTGACCGTTCGTTTCCTGCCGAAGGACTGGCCGGGATTGCGGTCACCCTGGTTGCGTCCGCTGATCCTGTGCGGCCAGCACTCACTGGAGATTTTCTGCATCGGGGTGTTTCTCGCCTTCGCGGGGCATTTCGTTCTGGCCGAATTGTTGGGCGGAGCGTGGATGCATTTTGCCGTCAGTATGGCCGGAATTATCATCATGTCGGCGGCTGCATGGGTGTTTTCGTGGTACAAGGCTGAGACGGGTAAGAAAACGGCGGCGGCCGGCTATTCCGATGCCGACCTCGCGGGAGGTGGATCATGAGGGCGGTGCTTGGCGCACTGGTTCTCGCGGGCTTGCTGGTGACAGCGCCGGCGCATGGTGAGGACGCGGAGACCTGCGCGGTGCCGGCCTATTTGCTGACGACGGAATCCTTGCTGACCAAGACTGCCGATGCCGTCAAGGCGCGGCAGCCGCTGAACATCCTGGTGGTCGGGAGCCGGTCGTCGTCGCTGAGCGGGCCGGACGGCGCCAGCGCCTCTTATCCGGAACGGCTCGCCGTCGCCCTGCGCGAAAAGCTGCCCAACATCACCGTTAACGTGACGACTGATATTCGCCCCAAGCAGTCCACCGCCGAGGTCAGTCAAATCCTTCAAGAACTGGGGGAGAAAATCAAGCCGACGCTGGTCGTGTGGCAGACCGGGACTGTGGATGCCATTCGTTCTGTCGATACCGACGATTTCCGGACCGCGCTCGATGACGGGCTCGGCGCGTTACAGAAGTCAGGCGCCGACGTGATTCTGATGAACCTGCAATACAGCCCGCGGATGGAAACGATGCTGTCCGCGTCGCCCTATATCGATACGATGCGTGTGGTTGCGCAGGAATGGAATGTCCCGCTGTTCGATCGCTTCAATATCATGCGGCATTGGAGCGAGGCCGGCGATTTCGATCTGTTCGGCGCGGCTCACGGTCTTGGTATGGCAAAACGCGTTCACGATTGTATCGGTCGCGCACTCTCGAAACTTGTGATCGAAGCAGCGCACATCAATCCAGCGGAGCTTGGGATTCAGCGCTGATGACGTTCGAGTTGAGTTTAAGATATATCGCGGCGCTGTGTGTTGCCGGTTTCACCTTAGCTGCCGGGCCGGTCTCGTCACCGGCTCTCGCCCAGGAGAAGCTCGACCCCGGGCCGGCGAACGCGCCCCTGTCAGCGCAGGCGAAGGGCGTTGCCACCAAGGCGATCGAAGCCGCGCAGGGCGCCGCCAAAACGGCCGGCGACATTCTCGTGCGCACGCCATGCCTTCGCCCCAAAGGCAATGCGGCCGGTGGATCGTTGCCGCGTGTCGCGGGCAGGATTGCGCACGGCGAACCGGTCAAGATCGTGGCGCTGGGATCGTCGTCAACCGAGGGTTACGGCGTGACATCGCCGAGCTACACCTACCCGAACCGGCTCGCAGAGCAGTTGCGCCGCAAATATCCCACAGCACACATCACCGTGGTGAATCTGGGCAAGGGCGGTCAGGAAGTCCCTGATATGGTGGCGCGGCTCGACACAGTGCTGGCCGAAAATCCCGATCTGGTGATCTGGCAATTCGGCACCAACATGGTCGTGAGGCGCCACGAGACCGGCAACGTTGCCGCAGTCGTTGAGGATGGCGTGTCGCGCATGCAGGCCGCCGGAGCCGATGTCGTGCTGGTCGATCCGCAGTACGTGCCTGCGGTCAACGCCAACAAGGAAGGCGCCAGCAGGATGGTGAAGCTGATCAGCGACGTCGCCAGGCTCAAGCGCATTTCCGTGTTCCCGCGCTTTGAAGTGATGCGGCAATGGCACGAAGACGACAAGATGCCGTTCGAGAGCTTCGTCATCAAGGACGGGCTCCACATGAACGACTGGGGTTACGCCTGCTTCGCCCAGTTGCTCGGCGATACCATCATCCGGTCGGTCGGCGAGGTCCGGGCCGGCGTTGCGGTGCCGAGCAATGTGATGACATTCCGGCCGATGTGAGTGCTTCAGGCTCGAACCCCCATCCTGAGGAGCGGCCACGTAGCCAAGTTTACGCAGGCTACGCCTGCTATGGCCGCGTCTCGAAGGATGAGATTGTCGAGATATATTCACCTCATGGTTCGAGACGCGCCGCTTTGCGGCGCTCCTCACCATGAGGTTGGACAGGACGCTTACGCCTTGTCCAGCGCCGCCGTCAGATCCTCGATCAGGTCGTCGGGATGTTCGAGGCCGGTCGAGTAACGGATGAATCCCTCGCTGATGCCGAGTTCGGCGCGATCCTCGGGTGCAAGCCGCTGATGGGTTGTCGTCGCCGGATGGGTGACGATGGTTTTGGAATCGCCGAGGTTGTTCGAGATGCAGGCGAGCTTGAGCGCGTTGAGGGTGCGGAAGGCCGCTGCCTTGCCGCCCTTGACCTCGAAGCCGATCATCGTCGAGCCCGCGCGCATCTGCTTTTTCACCGTGGCGGCCTGCGGATGGTCGGCGCGGCCGGGATAGATCAGCCGCGAGATTTTCGGATGCTTCGCCAGCGTATCGGCGATCGCCGCGGCGCTCGTCGTCTGCGCTTTGACGCGAACGCCGAGCGTTTCTAGGCCTTTCAGGAGCACCCAGGCATTGAACGGCGAGATGGCCGGTCCGGTCTGGCGCAGAAATGTATGGATGTGTTCCTGGATGAAATCGTTCGACGACAGAATGACGCCGCCAAGACACCGGCCCTGTCCGTCGATGTGCTTGGTGGCGGAGTAGACCACGACGTCAGCGCCCAGCGTCAGTGGGCTCTGCCAGATCGGCGTCGCGAACACGTTGTCGACCACAAGGCGCGCACCTCCGGCATGGGCGATCTCGGCGATCGCGCCGATGTCGAGAACGTCGAGCGTCGGATTGGTCGGGCTTTCCAGGAAGCAGGTCCTGGTATTGGGCCGCATTGCTTTGCGCCACTGATCGAGATCGAGCCCATCGACCAGCGTGGACTCGATGCCGTAGCGCGGCAGCAGGGTTTCGACGACGTAGCGGCAGGAGCCGAACAGCGCCTTGGCGGCGACGACGTGATCGCCAGCCTTCAGCGGCGCGAGCATCGCGGTGGTGACCGCCGCCATGCCGGTGGCCGTGGCGCGGGCGGCCTCGGCGCCTTCGAGGTCGATCATGCGCTGCTCGAACATCGCGACCGTTGGATTGGAAAACCGTGAATAAAGAAACCCGGGATCCTCGCCCTTGAAGCGTGCTTCGCACTGCTCGGCGGAATCGTACACGAAGCCCTGGGTCAGGAAGAGCGACTCTGACGTCTCGCCATATTGCGAGCGCAGCGTGCCGGAATGAACCAGCCGGGTTTCGGGACGATAGGTGCGGGACGGGATTTTGACCTCAGACATGTGACCTCCACTGGAGCCGTCCGAAAACGGCCACAAAAAAACCGGCCTGGAAAAACATCCACAAGCCGGGATCACACTGTCCCCGGCCTGTTTAGCGACTTATTTTACGTGGCTGCAAGCCGGCCGGCTCAAATCACCACGGGATAAGTCGTAGCCATAATCCGCCATGGTCTTTCCGTCAAGCGACCCATCGGATAACCGGTTAGGGGATTGTCCTGCGCCAGGCGCGGGACGTATGAGGATCCACACGTGACTTTCTCGATCGCGCCGGATGCACGGGGAATTCTGCCGGACCGCATGATCGCGGCGATGGCCGACGCCGGTTTTATCCTGCCGGCCTATCCGTTCGTGGAGAGCCAGATCCAGCCTGCCAGCCTCGACCTGCGGCTGGGAGACATTGCCTATCGCGTTCGCGCCAGTTTCCTGCCCGGCCCCGACACCACGGTGGCGGAGCGTATCGACGAACTGAAGCTGCACGAAATCGATCTGTCCGATGGCGCGGTGCTGGAAACCAATTGCGTCTACATCGTACCGCTGCTGGAGAGCCTCGCGCTGCCGCCGTCGATTGCCGCCGCCGCCAATCCCAAAAGCTCGACCGGCCGCCTCGATGTGTTCACCCGCGTCATCGCTGACGGTACACGTCGCTTCGACATGATCGACGCGGGCTATCATGGGCCGCTCTACGCCGAAATCAGTCCCAAGACATTTCCGGTGTTGCTGCGCGAGGGATCGCGATTGTCGCAGATCCGTTTTCGTGTCGGCCATGCGTTGCTCGACGACGCGGCCTTGATCGACCTGCATGCGCGGGAGCGGCTGGTGGACAGTGACGCGGCCGATCTCACCAGCGGCGTCGCGCTTAGCGTCGATCTGTCGGGCGAGGGCTCCGATGGGTTTGTCGGCTATCGCGCCAAACGTCACACCGGCGTGGTCGACATCGACCGGCGCAGCGGCTATTCCGCCGGCGAATTCTGGGAGCCGATCCGTGCGCGGCCCGACCGCAGCCTAATCCTCGATCCCGGCGAGTTTTATATTCTGGCGTCGAAGGAGGCGGTGCAGGTGCCGCCGGATTTCGCCGCCGAGATGGTGCCGTTCGATCCGCTGGTCGGCGAATTCCGGGTCCACTATGCGGGCTTTTTCGATCCGGGCTTCGGATATGCCGGCGCGGGCGGGCAAGGCTCACGCGCGGTGCTGGAGGTGCGTTCGCGCGAAGTGCCGTTCATTCTCGAGCACGGCCAGATCGTCGGACGCCTGGTCTATGAGAAAATGCTGTCGCCGCCGGATTCGCTTTATGGGGTCCGTATTGCCTCGAACTATCAGGGCCAGGGCCTGAAGCTGTCGAAGCATTTCCGGCTCTGACCGCTCTGCGGAACGTTCAGCCAATTTCGCCGTGAGCCCATGCGCAGCGCAGGTCTGGCGTGCGCTTTGGGCAATGCTAGTGTCGCCCGAGGCGCGCTCCTGAGAGCCGGAAATTGCCGCGCCGGGGAGACGCATGTCCGAGGTTGGTGTCGCAGAAATTCCCGTGGTTCAGGGCGGACCGCCACCGCTGCCACGAATCGATGCGTCTGTGAAAAATCCACTGCTCGATGGCCGAATTCTGCCGACGCTTCTGAAACTCTCGGCGCCGAACGTGGTCGCGCTCAGTGCCGGCACCTGCGTGGCGATCGCGGAGACATCCTATATCGGCCGTCTCGGCACCGAACCGCTGGCAGCGATGGCGCTGGTTTTCCCGCTTGTCATCCTGACCATGACCATGTCCGGCGGTGCGATGGGTGGCGGTGTCGCCTCGGCGATTGCGCGCTCGCTCGGCGCGGGCGATGTGCAGCGCGCCTCGACGCTGGCGATTCATGCGCTGATGATCGGCTTTTGTTTCGGCCTGTTCTTCACGGCCGGTATCCTGATTTTTGGTCCGTATCTGCTGGCATTGCTCGGCGGACGGGGCCGCGTGCTGACCGAGGCGGTCGGCTACAGCGAGATTTTCTTCGGCGGTGCGACAATCCCGTGGCTGATGAACACCATGGCGGCGGTGTTGCGCGGCACCGGAAACATGAAGCTTCCGTCGGCAATCGTGCTGTGGGCGGCATTCTGCCAGATCGTGCTCGGCGGCATTCTCGGTCTGGGTCTCGGGCCGATTCCGCAATTCGGGATGCGCGGCGTTGCCGCCGGAACGTTGGTTGCATTCGCCAGCGGTCTTTTGATCATGAGCTGGTACGTGTTGTCGGGACGCAGCCGCCTGACCCTCGAACTCAAGGGCTTCCGGTTTCGCGGCGCGATGTTCTCCGACATCCTCAAGGTCGGTGCAGTGTCGTGCTTTTCTCCCCTGCAAGTTGTGCTGACCGTGACCATCTTCACTCATATGCTCGCCCAGTTCGGCAATGAAGTGCTTGCCGGTTACGGCATCGGCGCCCGGCTTGAATTCATGCTGACCTCGCTGGCCTTCGCGGTCGGCATCGCTTCGGTGCCGATGATCGGCATGGCGATCGGCGCGGGACGTATTGCGCGCGCGCGGCGGATCAACTGGATCGCAAGCGGCGTCTCGTTCGGCGCGGTGGGGCTGGTCGGCGGCTTCATCGCGATCTTTCCGGACCTCTGGGTCAATCTCTTTACCGACGATCCCGGTGTGCGCGACGCCAGCCGCCGCTATCTCTCGACCGCCGCGCCGATGTTCGCCTTCATCGGCGTATCGATTTCGCTGTACTTCTCGTCGCAGGGCGCCGCCAAGGTGCTGGGACCTGTGCTGGCGCAGTCCGCGCGGCTGGTGTTCGTGATCGCCGGCGGCTGGGTGCTGACGAAGCAGGGCGCATCGAGCCAGAGTTTCTTCTGGCTGGCGGCGATTTCGATGATCGTGCTCGGAGTGCTGGCGGCAGCGGCGGTTAAGCTGACCCGATGGGCGCCGAAAGCGGCGGTGCTGACCGTCCCCGCCGCGTGAAGGCAACGATGCGTTACTGCGGCATCGACACCGGGCGGGCGAGCGTGGAGCGCGCGAATTTCTTCACACCGGCCGGCTTGCCGAACAGGTAGCCCTGGGCGAGATCGAAGCCCATCTCGAGCGCAGCCAGGAAATCGGTTCTCGATTCCACTCCCTTTGCCACAGTGCGGGCGCCATAGCTGTTGGCGAGGTCGACGATCCGTCCGCAGACTGATCGCTTGAGCCGGTTGTCGGCGCAGTCGGTGACGAATTCGCGATCGACCTTGATTTCGACGAACGGAAAGACCGGAAGGTCCATCAGCGCCGGCCAGTCCACGCCGAGATCGTCGATTGCCAGTGCGATGTTGTGGAAGCGCACCCGTTTGGCGACATCGATCGCGAAATCGAGATTCTGGATAATCTCGGTGCTTTTTATTTCGACAATCAATCCGCCGAAAGCGGGGTGGTCCGGAATCTGCCGGCACAGATCGCTCACCGCGGCCGGATCTTCCAGATAGGACAGCGGCAGATTGATCGAGATATCGACAGGACCGTGCTGACTGACGAAGTAGCGCCAATCGTCAAGCGTACGGCCGACTACGAATTCCGACAGTTGCCGGAAGTGCGGGTCCTTGATGTCGGGAATGAATGATGACGGCGGTACGACGCCCCATGCCGGATGGCGCATCCGCACCAGTGCCTCGGCGCCGCGCGGCGCCAGCGTGCGAATGTCGATCTTCTGCTGATACCAGAGCTCGAGCCAGCCGGCCTTGAGTGCCTCGGCGACGTCGACCGCCGGACTCGGCGGAGCCTCAGCCGGAAGCAGCATGGCGAGGCTGGCGCGCAGGCCGTCCGCGCTGAAAGGCGTGGCCAGGGGCGGCAACATCGGGATGCCGAATTCGTCTCCAAGCTGCCTGACGGCGGCGACCAGGATCGAATCCCGGGGGCCGATCAGCAGCACCTTTCCGTTGAATTTTTTCTCGGCAAGAACCTTCAGATTCTTCCCGACCTCGACGCCGTCGCTGGACAGGCCAAGAATCACCAGATCGGGAACCTGAAAGTCGAGAATCGGACCCAGGTCGCTGGACGATGACGATTCTGCCGTAATGAATCCAAGCTCATCAAGAGCGTCCACCAGGAACATCCGGATGTGTTTCTTGCCGTCGGCGATGCACGCGCGCGGCGCGATTTTCCGTTGGCCGAAAGTTGTAACATGGTCGGCTTCCGCCAGCTTCGCTTTGATCATTCTCACCTCCGAATAGTCGAGGCGGAGTCTTAGCTTTGTGACGTGGATGCAAATAAGGAATCTTTGAAACATCCAAGTGGAAGGTCAGGTAAGGTTAAAGCGGCGAAATTTCATAAAACTTGAAGGAGTTTTGCTGACGACTTGCTGTTATCCAATCGACGGCGCCAGTTGCTTCTTTCATAACCGGAAAACTCTCCCGAGACGCTCGCCGATCAGGTCGGCGTTGTGACGCGATTGCAAATTTACCCGACGGAGTGTTTCGCATCATGTCCCGTTTTTGACGGTTGTACACAGAGGGGACGATCAATTGTTCGTTGTTGATAACGCGAACGTCTTTGTCATCGCCGTTGCTGCGGCATCCATCTGATTCCCGATGTAGGGCGCGATCTCGTTCGGCAGCACATCGACGATCCAGACCAGTTCGCTTCGTCCCTTGCCGTTGGCAAACACCTGCACGGAGGCGCTGTAGTGTTTGACCCGCTCGCTGATCACTGCATAGACCAGCCTCCTCGCGTCATCGTTGCAATCGACCAATAACTCGCGGGCAACGGTCTCGTTTGCAAACGTCACGATGCGCGCATCGCCGTCCATTTTCACGTCAAGGACGAAGCCGGGAACCAGCCGCTGATGGACGGCGCCGAAATCGCGCACCGCGTCCCAGACGTGTTCGGCAGGTGCGTCGAGAGGAATTCGTCGTGTAAGCGAAGCCATGATGGTTCTCCCTCGGGGCCTGAGAACTGGTCTGCTGGTGTGTTGGTTCGAAAATTCGTTTCATTGCGACCGCGTGTTTATCATGCGAATTTCCGAACCCGAACCACGCCAGAACTGTAAGTTACTGGTGTCCCTTCGATCCGAAGTTCGCTGTGGAAGGTGCAAAATGAGCGAACTCCGGATTCGGGACACTAGGTGCAGACCGCCTCGATGTTGTTGCCATCGGGGTCGATCAGAAACGCCGCGTAGTAGCTCGGGCTGTAATCGGCGCGCGGGCCGGCGCCGCCATTGTCGCGGCCGCCTGCTTTCAGTCCAGCAGTGTGAAATGCCTTGATGGCGGCATGGTCGGGGGCCCGGAAGGCGATGTGTGCACCGTCACGCTGTCCGTCCTGCACCGGATATAGCCAGAGTGCGGGGGCGTCCTTCGGGCCAAAGCCTGCACTGCTGTCGTCGCGCGAGCATAGCACGTGGCCGAGCGGCGCGAGCGCCGCAGTATAGAAACGCACGGCGGCATCGAGGTCTTTTACGCGTAGTCCGATATGGTCGTACATGGGGTCTCTCCTTGATGGAGGATCACCCTACGCGGCCGATCATTAGCCGATCTTGGAGAATCTTGCGGTCGCCCTTGGCCGCCGCCCGGAAATGGCGTGGCGACACGCCGGCGGCGCGATGGAAGGTGCGGACGAAGTTCGATAGGTCGCCGAACCCGACGTCGAATGCGACATCTGTAATTGTCCGCGTGTCGTCGGCAAGCAGTCGTGCCGCGTGGCGCAATCGCGAGCGGACCAGATACTGGTGCGGCGTCGCGCCGAGGACCGCCGAGAACAGCCGCAGGAAATGAAACGGGCTCAGTCCGGTTTCACGCGCCGCATCCTCGAGCCTGATATCGTCATGCGCATTGGCCTCGATCCACAGCGCAGCCTCGACGGCGCGTCGTCCGGCCCCATGCTGCAGCGGTAGTCGATCACTGATAGCGCGTCGGACTGGAACACGACGGTTGCGGACATGACGGAATCCTAGCGACGGCGATGCGGTGGAGCGACAGAGAATTCCGGCTCGAACAGCATCGGTGAATCGTTGGTGTCGTGCCCGATCCGCGCCCGCTCGATGGTGAGCATCTTGAATTTGGTGGTCACGCCGCCATTGGCGGAGAAGCCGCCGGTCTTGCCGTTGGCCGCCAGCACGCGATGACACGGCACCACAATGGTGAAGGGATTTTGTCCGAGCGCCTGGCCGACGGCGCGCGACAGGGTCTTGTCGCCGAGGCGCTGCGCGATTTCGCCGTATGTCATCGTTTCGCCGGGCGCGATGGCGCGTGCGATGTCGTAAACGCGGCGGTTGAAATCGGGGACATCCCCCATGTCGAGCTCAATGTCGGCGAGGTCGTTCGGCTCGCCGTCGAGCAAGGCGATCATGGCTTCGCAAGCGCGCCGGACGGCCGGGGGCGGCGGCATCTCCTGTGCATCGGAATGTTTCCGCAGAAGCCGCGTTCGCGTCTTGCCGTCGTCAGACTCGGGCAGTTGAACGGCGACAATGCCGCGCTCGCCCCAGGCGATGGCGCAGCGCCCGATGGCGGTATCGAACAGCGAGAATCCGATGGTCATGAACGCAATATAGGCGTCATCGGCTGTCCGTGCACCGGTCCGATCGGAAATCGGGTGCCCGGGAGTAGCCGCTATTTCTCGCTCTCGTCCTGATCCTTGGGTTGATCCTTTGGCAAATCCTTGGGGCAGAACGAAATCGTGCTCACTGCAATTTTCGCGCTCTTTTTTGAGCTGTATGGCCCGTCGCCGAAAAAGATATCGCCATCGATCACCGGATTGCTGCGCACGATGTCGCAACGGCCGGTCTTGCGGTTGCCGACCACCCAGTAGTTCGCCAGCGAGGAGCCGGTCATCAGGATGAGGCCGAAAAGGGCCAGGCCAATGCGCATCATCGGATCGTCCTCCAATCCACGCCCATAAAGCCGATTATAGGGGTTGGTTCCGTCGCAGGCGTGTGATCTCGGCCGTGGTGGTTAACGGGTGGGGCCATCACGTTGCAAATTCGGGGCAATTGGGCGATGGTGCGCCACGGCGCGCGGGCGTAGTTCAATGGTAGAACGGCAGCTTCCCAAGCTGCATACGAGGGTTCGATTCCCTTCGCCCGCTCCAAGCCGTTCCGGACAAATTCGGACACCCGAAAGACCCCCAAAATTTCAAAATGAGGCCCGATGTCACAGCCCCGCCTGTCTTCGCCGATCACATTGCGCGGTGTCACCGCCAAGAACCGGATCGTGATTTCGCCGATGTGCCAGTATTCGGCGACCGACGGGCTGGCGGACGACTGGCATGTCGTTCATCTCGGCAAGTTCGCGCAGGGCGGCGCCGGCATCGTGATGACCGAGGCCACCGCAGTGACCGCCGAAGGCCGCATCACCCATGGCGATCTCGGTCTGTGGCATGACGGCCAGATCGCGCCGCTGGCGCGCATCGCCGCCTTTCTTCGTGCGCAGGGCTCGGTGCCCGCGATCCAGCTCGCCCATGCGGGACGCAAGGGCAGCATGCAGCGCCCATGGTTCGGCAACGCGGCGCTGACTGCCGAGGATCATGCGCGGGGCGATATACCGTGGCGGATCGTGGCGCCCAGCGCGATTCCGATGGAACAGGGCTGGCTGATGCCGCACGAGTTGAACGATGCGGACTTAAAGAAACTGCGCGAGGACTGGCGGCTTGCCACTTTGCGCGCGGTGAAAGCCGGCTTCGATGTGCTCGAGATTCACTGCGCGCACGGCTACTTGCTGCACGAATTTCTGTCGCCATTGTCCAACAAACGGACCGATAGCTATGGCGGCGATCGCGCCGGGCGGATGAAATATCCGCTCGAGATCATCGAAACCGTGCGGGCGGTGTGGCCGGAAGATCGGGCTTTGTTCGTGCGCATTTCGTCGGTGGACGGCGTCGACGGCGGTATCGACATTGCGGACTCGGTGGCGTTCGTGCGCGAAGCCAAGGCGCGTGGTGTTGACGTCATTGATTGCTCCTCGGGCGGACTGATGGGCTCAGCGACCGCGGCGCGAATTCCGCGTGGTTACAGTTTTCAGGTGCCGTTCGCCGAACAGATTCGCCGCGAAGCGGACGTCAAGACGATGGCGGTTGGACTGATCCTTCATCCGCAGCAGGCCGAGGATATTCTCGTCGAGGACAAGACCGATCTCGTCGCCATCGGCCGCGAGGCGCTGTTCGATCCGAACTGGCCATTGCACGCCGAAATGTCGCTGACCGGCAAGGCGGTCGCCAGCGAAGGTTTCGGCGACGTGTTCGATGCCTGGCCCAAGCAGTACGGCTGGTGGCTGGAACGCCGCGAGCCCGGCTTGCGTAAGCTCGACGGCCCGCCATTGCCATTCCGCAGGGCTTGAACGAAGCTCCTTCGCCACGTTTGTCCAACGAGAGCGCGAAGGGGAGCATCGGGTGTCCGGACCGTCCATTTGCATCGCCGGTGCCGGCTCCATTGGCTGTTTCGTCGGCGGCATGATGCGTGCGGCGGGCCGCCCGGTCTCGTTGCTGGCGCGGCCGGGCCTGATCGATGACATTCAGGCTCACGGCCTGAAGGTGACCGATTTCAGCGGAATCGAACATAAGCTGTCCGCCGGTGAGCTCATGCTCAGTGCCGATCCGTCGATTCTCGCGAGCGCCGATATCGTTCTGGTCACCGTCAAAAGCGATGACACGACGGCGATGGCCGATCTGATCGCGCGCCACGCGCAGCCGCATGTAACAATCGTCAGTCTGCAGAACGGCGTCGGCAACGTGCCGGTGCTGCGCGCGCGATTGCCGGGCCGCACGGTTCTTGCCGGTATGGTGCCGTTCAACGTGATCGCGCTTGGCGATGGCCATTTTCATCGGGCAACATCCGGCGACATTCTGATGGAGAAGGACAACAGCGGTGTCGCCGCGCGAATCTCGGTCCCCGGTCTGCAAATCAGGCCGACGGACAACATGATCGGAGTGCAGTGGGGCAAGCTGCTGCTCAACCTCAACAACGCGCTCAATGCATTATCGGGTCTGCCGCTGCGGGATCAGCTTGCGCAGCGCGCATGGCGCACGCTGTTCGCTGATCAGATGCGCGAAGCGCTGGCGGCGATCAGGGCGGAGGGTATCGTACCGGTGGCTTCGACGCCGTTGCCTGCGGGACTGACGCCTTACATTCTCAAGTTGCCGGATTTCGCTTTTCGCGTGGTGGCTGCACCGATGGTGAAAATCGATCCCAAGGCCCGGTCGTCGATGTGGGAGGACCTCCAGCGCGGTCGGCGCACCGAGATCGATCACCTGCAGGGGCTGATTGTCGCACTCGCGGACAAACACGGCCTGAAGGCGCCGCTGTCGGCGGCCACCGTTGCGCTGATCCGAAAGGCCGAGCAGGTTGGTGCCGGTTCGCCCGGTTTAACTCCGGACATGGTCCGCGCCGCCGTGACTTGAAGCCGCCTCCGGCGCGTATATATTTCAACAGTGCCAATGCTGTCGCCGGGTCTCGCCGGCATGAGTTGCGTTGAGCGAGCCGGCAAACCGGATTCTTGGCTGCGAGGGTGTGACGCCGTCGCTGGAACGATGCCGCGGCGAAACGCTTTCCAGACGAAATCCAAATTCTGGAGGCTCAGATGCATGCGGAGATGACCAACTTCAAACCTCACCGTCTGATCGCCAGCGACAGGGTGGAGGGAACACGCGTTTTCAATGCCGACGGCAAGAAGATCGGGTCGGTCAAGCGGTTGATGATCGACAAGGCCAGCGGAAACGTCGCTTACGCCGTGTTGTGTTTCGGTGGAATTCTCGGGATGGGCGAAACCTACCGGTCTCTGCCGTGGGCGAGCATGAAGTACAATCCGGAACTCGAAGCCTATGAACTCGTCACCCTGATGACCGACGAGGAGCTGCAGAGGGCGCCCGCCTATACGGCGGACGGCGACGTGGATTGGGGCTATCGGGAGCGCCCGTACGAGAATTACTGGATGGGCTTCTGAGGCCGGGGCTATACTTGTGTCGCTGCTAAATGACCGCCTTGGCGGCGGCGCGTCCGGCGTTGCGGCCGGAAAACAGGCAGCCTCCGAGGAATGTGCCTTCGAGCGCACGATAACCGTGGACGCCGCCGCCGCCGAAGCCCGCCGCTTCGCCGACGGCATAAAGCCCGGGAATGATGCGGCCGTCGGCGCCGAACACACGGGCATCGAGATCGGTTTCGAACCCGCCTAGCGTCTTGCGGGTCAGGATGTTGAGCCGCACGGCGATCAGCGGCCCGTGCGCGGGATCGAGAATCTTGTGCGGCTTGGCGGTGCGGATCAGTTTGTCGCCGATGTAGCGGCGGGCATTGTGGATGCCCATCACCTGCGTATCCTTGACATAAGGATTGTCGATTTCGCGGTCGCGCGCGGCGATCTGGCGCTCGATCTCCTCGGCGTCGAGCAAATTCTCGCCACTCAGGTTGTTCATGGCCGCGACGAGATCGTTCAGGTTGTCCCGGACGATGAAATCGACGCCGTGCTGCTTGAAGGCTTCGACCGGCGCGGGCGCGCCCTTGTTCAGCGCGCGGCGCAGGGTCATGCGCCAGCTCTTTCCGGTGAGGTCCGGATTTTGTTCGGAGCCTGAGAGCGCGAATTCCTTCTTGATGATGCTCTGGGTCAGGATGAACCACGAATAGTCGAAGCCGGTCTTCATGATGTAATCGAGCTGGCCGAGCGTGTCGTAACCGGGATAGAGCGGCGAGGGCAGGCGCTTGCCGGTTGCGTCGAACCACATCGACGACGGCGCGGGCAGGATGCGAATACCGTGACCGGGCCAGATCGGATCCCAGTTCTGTACGCCTTCGACATAATGCCACATGCGGTCGCGATTGATGACCCGTCCGCCGGCGGCTTCAGTGATGCCGATCATGCGGCCGTCGACATGCGCGGGCACGCCGCTGATCATTCGCTTCGGCGGGGTGCCGAGGCGGCTCGGCCAGTTCTGCCGGACCAGATCGTGATTACCGCCAATGCCGCCCGACGCCACGATCACGGCTTGAGCGTTGAAAGAAAAGCCGCCGATGACGGTGCGTGACGAGCTTTTGCCGCGTAATTCGGAGGAAGGTTCGAGAATTGCGCCGCTGACGCCGGTTGCCGCGCCTGCCGACATCGTCAGGGCGTCGACGCGGTGGCGGAATTTGAAGACGATCCGTCCAGTTTTGACCGCTTCACGCGCGCGGCGCTCGAACGGTTCGACCACGCCGGGTCCGGTGCCCCAGCTGACGTGGAAGCGCGGCACCGAATTGCCGTGCCCCATGGCGTCGTAACCGCCGCGCTCCGCCCAGCCGACCACCGGAAAGATCCGGTGCCCCATCGCCTGCAGCCATCCGCGCTTCTCGCCGGCGGCGAACGCGACATAGGCCTCGGCCCATTTGCGCGGCCAATGGTCTTCATCGCGATCGAATCCGGCGGTCCCCATCCAGTCCTGGAGCGCCAGATCGTGGGAATCCTTGATGCCGAGGCGGCGCTGCTCCGGCGTATCGACCAGAAATAATCCGCCGAGCGACCAGAAGGCCTGACCGCCGAGATTTTGCTCGCCTTCCTGCTCGACCACGATGACGTGCTTGCCGGCATCGGCGAGTTCGGTGGCTGCGACCAGACCGGCGAGTCCGGTGCCTACGACGATGACATCCGTATCTGCAGCCATGATTTGGTTTCCCCCACGATCATCGATTGAAGCGTGCGCGGTGAAGTGCGGTCAACGGCAAAATGTGGCGGGAGTTTGCGCCAACGGTGTCTTCGCCGATGCGTACACAGAGATTTGTTTCAGATCGGGAACGGATGCTCCGAAGTGCATCATGGCTGCAACACCGGTCGGGAAATTTTGCGGCGCAGCCGCCGACGATCTGGACAAAACGTCAGACTCGCAACACGCTGGCGATGCCCTGACAGACACACGCGTTGTCAGGGAAATGGGGCGGGGCAATGAAGGTTGTGACGGGATTTCTCGCAGCGGTGCTGCTTCTGGCAGGTATCGGCGTGAGTCACGCGGTGGTGAGGATTTCCGACGATCGCGGCGGGCGAATCGGGACCTATGTCGACAAATACGAGAGTCTCCGCAGTTCCGGCGAAACGGTTGTGATCGACGGGCTGTGCGCCTCGGCCTGCACCATCGTGCTGGGTGCCGTCCCCCACGACAAGATTTGCGTCACGTCCCGCGCCGCGCTCGGGTTTCATGCCGCATGGGATCCCGGCCGTGGCGGACGGCCGGTCACCAACCTCGAAGCGACCCACATGCTGTATGAAATGTACCCGGCATCCGTGCGGCGGTGGATTTCCCGGCATGGCGGGCTGAAGCCTCGGATGATCTTCCTGCGCGGTGCGCAACTGGCCGCCCTGTTCAGGCCCTGCTATCTCAATGCGCAGGCCAGGGCCCGCTAAACGCCGGCCTGTTCAGCACGACGTGATCGATCCGGGCCCTGTTCGGCTTGCCCGCGGGGTCTCCTGTCTTTATCTGGAACTGGATCATGCTCGGCCCGCCAGGGCCTGAGCCGCGCGTAATTGCCCCGAGCGGCACCTTCAAGGGACATCTCACATGGATCGGACCACCCGGCCGCTGGTGATCATTGCCGCGTTTGCGTCAAGCCTCGCCATCGGATTGCTGGTGACGTTGTGGCTGATGGGCGGCCTGCGCGGCATTACGCCGCCGGCTGCGATCGGCGGTTCGTTCCAACTGACCGATCAGGCCGGGCAGACCGTCACCGAGAAAAGTCTCCAGGGCCGTCCGACGTTGATCTTCTTCGGCTTTACTCATTGCCCGGATGTGTGTCCGACGGCGCTGTTTGAAATGTCCGAAGTGTTGCGTGCGATGGGTAAGGATGCCGATCGCGTCAACAGCTATTTCGTGTCGGTCGATCCTGAGCGCGATACACCGGACATCATCAAGACCTACCTGCAGAGCTTCGATCCGCACCTCAAAGGATTGACCGGCAGCGAGGCGCAGGTCGCCGCGATGATGTCGGCCTACCGGGTGTACGCCAAGAAGGTCCCGCTCAAGGACGGCGATTACACCATGGACCATACCGCGCTCATCTATCTGATGGACCGCGATGGAAAGTTCGTCGCACCGTTCAACCTCAAGCGAACGCCGGAAGAGGCTGCCGCCGATCTCAAGCGTTTCCTCTAGTAACGCTTGCGGTCAGCAGCAGGGGTGTGCGTTCGCTGGGAGATTCCGGCATAGAATGAAAGCAGGTTGCGCTCGACGGCCGGTCTGGCGATCGTCGCGTGAGTACGGCGCGCCGAGCCATGTTCGGTTTTCTCCCAGCGATAAGGGTCGGTCAGGAATTGGTAGAGCGCGCGCCATGCGGCGAGCGACAGGCAGAGCCAGTACAGCGGCGTCAGCAGCAAGACCCACGCCTCGCGCAGCAGGCGGCGGCGCGCCAGTCCCATCAGGCCGATGACAATCGTGGACAGATAGCCGGCCGCGATAGTGGCGACGTGAAGCTCGGCAAACTGGCTGGCGAGGAATGATGCCGCATTGCTGTCGACCGCGCGCATCGCGGTCTGGACGAGCATCTCGCCGATGAAGATCGGGTGCGCCAGTGCCGTCAGCACGTTGCCGCCGACGAGAAGGTTGAGCGCGAAGAATCCCTTGGCTCCAGATTCGCCCCACAGCCGCCGCGGCGCGCGCATATGCACGCTCCAGGTTTGCATCCATCCTTTCATCCAACGCGTCCGCTGGCGCAGCCATGCGCCGAACTGCGCCGGTGCCTCCTCCCAGGTGGCGGATGGAAACATCACCGAACGGTGGCCGAACCGGGCGAGCCGGAAGCCGAGATCGGCATCCTCGGTGACGTTGTAGGCATCCCATGCGCCGATCCGCCGCAACACATCGATCCGGAAATGGTTGGAGGAGCCGCCGAGCGGCAAGGGCATCTCGAAGGCTGAAAAGCCCTGCAGGAAGACGTCGAACTGACCGGCGTATTCGGTGGCAAACATGCGCGGCAGCCAACCGTCGGAACTGTTGTCGATACAAAGGCTCGCCTGAACGCAGGCCACGTCGTCGCCGTGAGCGCGGAATGCATCGAGTGCCGCGCGCAGCTGATTGGGATGCGGCCGATCCTCGGCATCAAACACCGTAACGAAGCTGCCGCGCGCGAACGTCAGCGCGTAGTTCAGTGCCTTCGGCTTCGTCCGGGGACCAAGGGCGGGGGCGATAATCACCTCGACATGAGGGCGGGGCCGTAGTCGTGCAATCGCAGCGCGGGTCGCGAGGTCGTCGGGCTCGAGGACGATTTTGACGTCGAGCTTCTCGTGCGGATAATCGAGCGCATCGATCGCCTGCAGCAACGGCCCGACGGAACGCGCTTCCCGATAGAGCGCCGCAACCACGGTATAGACTGGCAACTGGTCGTCCGGCAGGCGTGGCCTGAGCGTCGGAGCAGGCCGGGGTGCGAAGCCACCAGCGAGCCGCAGGCTGACGAACAGTAGAAACCAGATTGCGAGGACCGCGCCGGATAGCTGAATCAGAAACAACGGCGCGATGACGAATGGCACCGTCACGGCAGTCACGCGCATCACGTGCCGTATCGTTGATCGAGGCGTCGTTGCCATGGCAGGCGCGGCCGACATCTCCGGCGTTCGCCGGTTCAGGCCGTCGGCGGCTTCGCGACCGAGGACGTTTCCGGTGTGCTGTGCCAGAAACTGGTGCAGACTGTCATGGGACGCAAGTCGGATGCGGTGGCCGATGTCCGGGAACCGTGCCGCGAGATCGCTGATCCGGCGCGCCGTATAGCCTCTCGGCGTACAGACATATTCGAGCCGGCCACCGATCCGGATCGGCAGCATGTCGTGTTGTGCCGCATAGGCGAGTTGATCGTCGCTGAGCGGGCAGTCGTCTCGTGTGATGTTGGCGAAATTCTCAATCGCCATGCCGGTGTGGCGGGCGAGTTGCCGCAGATAGGCGTCTTCGCCGATCACCCCACCGTGGATCAGGATCCGGTCGGCGCCGACGCCGATTGCGCGGCCGCGCCGCTCGGCCTCCCGCAGGATCGCGAGCACTCCATGCAGGCAGGCGAGTTCGGAGGCAGGTTCAGAATAAGGCTGCGAGGCCTGATTTTCGCTCTCGGCGGGCGATGCCCGGAAAAAGCCGATGACATCCGCCAAATATCGCGAGACGGCGGCTCGGCTGCCGCGCAAGTTCGATTGCGCGCTCGTCCCACGCTCTGCGAGGCCCTCAGCCCAGGCCATGCAACGCCACCCCACCACTCAAACGCTACTCGCGTCTGCCTCCGGATGGTCTATAAGACGACCTCGCGGAAGCCCCTCATGATGCAACCACAGATAGCGCCCCCCAGCAATATCCGATCGTCCGGCCTCGCCCTTGCCCGTTTTTTCGGAGCCTTGTGCGCGGGCCTGCTGGTGGCCGGTGCGATCACGGCGGCGCGCGCGCAACCGGCTTCGGTCAAACCCGGTTCACAACCCGGCGCACAGGTTGCGCCGCAGGCGGTGCCAGGTTTCTGGGATCCGCGGCGGCGCCCCGATCGTCCCGATCTGTCGCGGCTGACCGGTATCCGCTTCATTACGGAGACCGACTATCCGCCGTTCAATTTTACCGGCCCCGACGGCAATCCCGCCGGGTTCAATGTCGATCTGGCACGGATGATCTGCGAGGAAATCAAGGTCACCTGCACTATCCAGATGCGGCGTTTCGAAACGCTGGTCGACGCGATCAATGCCAATCGCGGCGACGCGGTGATCGCATCGATGTCGGTGACGCCGCAGACGCGCGCCCGTCTCGATTTCACTGATCCTTACTATCGCGCGCCGGCGCGCTTCGTGTCCCGGCGCGATGCGGTGATGCCCGAGGTGCGGCCGGAATATCTGTCAGGCAAGAAGGTCGGTGCCGTCGCCGGGTCGGCCCATGAGGCCTATCTGAAATCGCAATTCACCGACGCGCAGGTCGTCAGTTTCCCCAACGACGAGGCGCTGCGTTCGGCGCTGCGGCGTGGTGAGGTCGATTTCATTTTCGGCGATGCGATCTCGCTAGCGTTCTGGATCAGCGGCACCGATTCCGGTGACTGCTGCGGGTTCAGCGGCGGGCCTTTCGTGGAAAGCCGCTATTTCGGCGAGGGCGTCGGCATCGGCGTCAAGCGCGGCAATGACATATTGCGGCAGGCCATCAACTGGGCGATGTTCAGGCTCTGGGAAAAAGGCCGCTATACCGACCTGTGGCTGCGCTATTTTTCCGTCAGCCCGTTCTGAACACATCATGAGCAGACCTGTCGGATCGGCGAGACTGAAAAGGGCTGGCGCCGCCGCGCTGGCGGCGGTCGGGTGGTGCGCATTGGTGCTGCAATATGTTCTGCTGATCCGCACGGCCGATGGCAGTTCCGGCCTGTCGCTGGCTGAAGCCAACGTGCGCTTCTTCTCGTACTTCACCATTCAGACCAACATTCTTGCGAGCCTTGTGCTGACGGCGTTTGCAATCAAGCGCCCGCTGGACGAGTGGCTGGTGCATCCGTTCGTGCGTTCCGCGGTCGCAGTTTATATCGCGATGGTCGGCCTCACTTATTTCACCCTGCTGCGCCATCTATGGGCGCCGCAAGGCGCTCAGTGGATCGCCGACACCACGCTTCATTATGTGATGCCGGTGGGGTATCTGGTGTTCTGGCTGACCTGCGTGCGCAAGGCCGGCCTGCGGTGGTACGATCCCCTGCTGTGGCTGATCTATCCGCTGATCTACCTGCTGCTGGTCCTTGTGCGGGGTAAAGTCTCCGGATTTTATCCTTATCCCTTCATCGATGCCGGGACGCTGGGATACGCCAAGGTGGCGATGAATGCCGGTGGCCTCGTGATCGTTTGTGCGGTTCTGGGTGCTGCGATTGTTGCGGCCGGTTGGCGGCTTGCGCGGCGAACTGCGTAGTCTGCGCAGACTTATGTGAGAAAGGGCGCCGGGAAACGGCGCGGAGATTTTGATGTCGACTGAAACGTCCCTGAGCCTGAACGACATGAGCGCAAGCGATCTTCGTGCGCTCGCCGAGCAATCCAACGCGTGGCCGTTCGAGCAGGCCAAACAGATTGTCGCGCGGCTCAAGAAAAAGCCGAAGGACGAGGTGCTGTTCGAAACCGGCTACGGTCCGTCGGGCCTGCCGCATATCGGCACGTTCGGCGAGGTGGCGCGCACCACCATGGTGCGTCACGCGTTTCGCGTGCTGACCGAGGACAAGATCAAGACCAGGCTGCTGGCGTTCTCCGACGACATGGACGGCTTGCGCAAGGTGCCGGACAACGTGCCCAACAAGGAAATGCTGGAGCAGGATCTCGGCAAGCCGCTGACGCAGGTCCGCGATCCGTTCGGAACGCATTCCAGTTTCGGCGCGCACAACAACGCGCGGCTGCGTGCGTTTCTCGATACGTTCGGCTTCGATTATGAGTTCGCGTCCTCGACCGAGTACTACAAGGCCGGCCGTTTCGACGCGACGCTGCTGAAGATGCTGGCGAACATTGAAAAGGTGATGGCGATCATGCTGCCGTCGCTGCGCGAGGAGCGTGCCGCGACCTATTCGCCGTTCCTGCCGGTTTCGCCGCGCACGGGCGTGGTGCTGCAGGTGCCGATCGTCGCGCATGACGCCAAGGCCGGCACGGTCTCCTATGACGATCCTGACACCGGAGAACGGATCACCGTTCCGGTCACCGGCGGTCATTGCAAGCTGCAGTGGAAGCCGGATTGGGCGATGCGCTGGGTCGCGCTTGGCGTCGACTACGAAATGGCAGGCAAGGACCTGATCGATTCCGTCAAGCTGTCGGGCAAGATCTGCTCGGCGCTCGGCGGCACACCACCGGAAGGCTTCAACTACGAGTTGTTCCTCGACGACAAGGGCCAGAAGATTTCCAAGTCGAAGGGCAATGGCCTGACCATCGACGAATGGCTGCGTTACGCCTCGCCGGAATCGTTGTCGTTGTTCATGTATCGCGAGCCGAAATCCGCCAAGCGGCTGTATTTCGATGTCATCCCGCGCAATGTCGACGACTATCAGCAGTTCCTCGACGGCTATCCGCGCCAGGACGGCAAGCAGCGCCTGAGCAATCCGGTGTGGCACATCCATGCCGGACATCCGCCGAAGGCCGACATGCCGGTGACGTTCCAGTTGCTGTTGACGCTGGTGTCGTCATCGAACGCGGAAAATGCGGAGACGCTGTGGGGGTTCATCGGACGGTATCGCCCCGGCGTCACGCCGCAAACCCATCCGAAGCTCGACGCGCTGGTCGGCTACGCGATCAACTATTATCGCGACTTCGTGGCGCCTACGAAGACGTTCCGCGAGCCGACGGAGGGCGAACGCGTGGCGCTGCAGGACTTGCGCGATGCGTTGTCGCGATTGCCGAACGATGCCTCGGCCGAAGACATCCAGAACGTGGTCTATGAAATCGGCCGCCGCGAACCGTTCCTCGATCACAAGAAGGCGGGCAAGGATGGCCGGCCCGGCGTGTCGCTCGACTGGTTCAACATGCTCTATCAGGTGCTGCTCGGGCAGGAGAAAGGCCCGCGCTTCGGTTCGTTCGTCGCCGTCTATGGCGTGCCGAATGCGGTCGCGATGATCGACGGCGCGCTGAAGCGCTAGGTTCAGGTCTGGCGCTGCGGGCGGGGAACATCCGCATGTCCAAGGTGACGCGCGCGACGAAGATGCTGGAGCAGGCGGGTATCGCCTTCTCGGTGCATAGCTACGCGTATGACGGCAATGCCGACCGGATCGGCCTGCAGGCGGCCGAAGCACTCGGCGAGGCACCCTCGCGTGTGCTGAAGTCGCTGATGGCGCTGGTCGATGGCAAGCCGGTCTGCGTGATCGTTCCCTCTGACTGCGAAGTGTCGATGAAGAAGCTCGCGGCGGCCAATGGCGGGCAGCGTGGATTGCAGGTGCGGCTCGATCCGCGCGAGGCGGCCAAGGTGCTGAACGCGGTTGTCGTGTCGCTGGTGGCTTGACGCGGCGCGTTACTGGCTCGCCCACACGATGCGCGCGATCCATTCCACCTCGGCGGTCGGCAGCGTTCGATCGGTATGGGCGGGATTGAGCGATTGCAGTTCGATCACCTTCTGCGTCCGCCGCCGCAGTTCCTTGACCATCACTTCGCCGGCCTTGGTCTTGACGACGACGCGATCGCCGCGCCGGATCGGCGCACCGGGTGACACCACGATGACATCGCCGTCGCGATAGGTCGGCTTCATCGAGTCGCCGGAGATTTCCAGCGCATAGGCGTGCTCGTCGTTCACCGACGGCAGTCCGACTTCATCCCAGCCCTTGCCGACCGGAAAACCGCCATCGTCGAAATAGCCGCCGCTGCCGGCTTCCGCGAATCCGAGCAGCGGCACAGCCTGCACTGCGCGCGCCGAATTCTCGATGTACTGCACGAACGAGTCGATGCTGACGCCGGTGGCGGCCAGCGCCTTGGCGACCGACTCGGTCGAAGGCCAGCGTTCGCGTCCGTCGGACGTGATGCGCTTCGACTTGTTGAAGGTGGTGGGATCGAGCCCGGCGCGCTTGGCGAGCGCTGAGGGCGACAATCCGGCGCGGGCCGCGAGGCGGTCGAGCGCATTCCAGATCTGGTCATGTGTCAGCATGGGAGGCCGAAAGCTGGTCCGGCGACCGGCCGGGAGGTGAATTTTGTCAGCAAGCTAGGAATTATTACCTTGACGGGGCGATTTCCGCAATCGGCGCAATGGCCGCAAGCTCGCTCTTGAAGTGGACCGGGACCGCCGATACGGTTCGCCCGCGACGTTCCAAAAATCGCAACAAATCCAATAACTAGCGGGAATCGCCGGTCCGTGACCACGATTTACAAGATTTGCCCGGCCCCGGCCTGGCGCGAGGCCGAGCGACAGGGCGTGTACCGCGGCAGTGTCGACGATGCCCGTGACGGCTTCATTCATTTTTCCACGGCGGCGCAGGTGGCTGGCACCGCGGCGAAGCATTTCGCTGGCCAGACCGGACTGTTTCTGGTGGCGGTTGATGCGCAGGCCCTGGGCAAGGCACTGGTCTGGGAACCGTCGCGCGGCGGCGATCTGTTTCCGCATCTTTACGGCGATCTCGACCTTGGCGCGGTGACCGGCGTGACGGAACTGACCGCACACGCCGACGGGTCGCACGCGATTCCGGAGCTGGCGCCGTGATCCGGATGTTCGACGCTTTCACCTTGCCGCTGCTGCGGTGTTTCGATCCGGAAGATGCCCATCGGCTTGCGATCAACGGATTGCGGATGTTGCCGATGACGAAGGCGCGTCCCGACGATCCCAAACTCGCGGTCCGCGCTTTCGGGCTGAATTTTCCCAATCCGATCGGCATGGCCGCGGGTTTCGACAAGAGCGCCGAAGTGCCGGATGCGTTGCTGCGGCTGGGATTCGGCTTTGTCGAAATCGGATCGGTCACGCCGCTGCCGCAGGCCGGCAATCCGCGGCCGCGCCTGTTCCGGCTGGAGCAGGATTCCGGGATCATCAACCGGATGGGATTCAACAATGACGGCGGCGACGTGGTGCTGCGGCGGCTGGCGATGCGTGCGAATCTTGGTGGCATCGTCGGCGTCAACATCGGTGCCAACAAGGACTCAGCCGACCGGACGGCCGATTACGTCAAACTGATCGAACTGCTCGCTCCGGTGGCGAGCTATTTCACCGTCAATGTTTCGTCACCCAACACGCCGGGCCTGCGCAATTTGCAGCAGTCGGCGGCGCTCGACGATTTGTTGGCGCGAGTGATCGAGGCGCGTGAACGGGTCCGGGTTAATGCCGGCGATTCGCCGGTGCTGCTCAAGATCGCGCCGGATCTGACCTTGCAGGAGCTCGACGATGTGGTTCACGTCGCGCGCGCGCGCGGTGTCGACGGCATGATCGTCGCCAACACCACACTGGCGCGGCCGTCGACATTGCGTGAGCAGGCAAAAGCGAAGGAGCAGGGCGGGCTCTCCGGCCGGCCGCTGCTGCGGCTGTCGACCCGCATGGTGGCCGAAACCTATGTCCGCGCGGAGGGCAAGTTTCCGCTGATCGGCGTTGGCGGTATCGACACCGGAGGCGCGGCATTGATGAAAATCCGTGCCGGTGCCAGCCTGGTCCAGCTCTATTCGTCGCTGGTCTACAAGGGCCTCGGACTGGTCGACGACATCAAGGCGGATCTGGTGTCCACGCTGCTGCGGACCGGACGCGACTCGCTGTCGGAAATCGTCGGCGCGGATGCGGCGCAGATCACCGCGGAGGACTGGCCGGTCTGACCCGGCCCTGCGACGATCAGCGAAACGTCGCGCGCATCAATGCGGGGCAGCGCACGGCCTGCAACAGTCCGCGCGCTATCAGGAACGTCAGCAGCGCTGCCCACAGGCCGTTGTTGCCAAGCGGCTGCAACAGCCACCAGACGGCGAGATAGATCGCGAACGATGCGATCATCAGGTTGCGCATCGCCGCTGTCCACGTCGCGCCGATATAAATTCCGTCGTAACTATAGGCCATGACGCCGCACACCGGCGCCAGCGCGGCCAGCCACATGAAATCGCGCGCCGCGCTGCGAACCTCCGGACTGGTGGTGATGAGATCAATCAGCGGCGCACCGGCCAATGTCAGGATCAGTGTCACGGCAAGGCCGAATACGAATCCCCACGCGGTCACCAGCCGGACCGCCTGAAGGAAGCCGGTCTTGTCGCGCGCGCCGACACTGCGGCCGCAGAGCTGTTCGGCGGCCGTCGCAAGACCGTCGAGAAAGAACGAACCGATCAGAATGAAATTGTTCAGTACGGCATTGGCGGCGAGGACGTCGTCCCCGGCGCGTGCGCCTTGCGCGGTGAAGAACAGGAAGGCTGCGATCAGCGCCGCGGTCCGGATCATGATGTCGCGATTGACCGCGAGCATATGGAAAAGTTTTTCACGGTCGAACAGCAATGCGGCGGGGACGCCGATTCGGCCGCCGAGGTTGCGCCACGCCACGATCGCGCCGGCGGCAAAGCCCGTTGCTTCCGCCATCACGGCGGCGATCGCGGCACCGGCGATACCGAAGTCCGCTCCGAGCACCAGCCAGGCGGTCAGCGCCATGTTGGTGACATTGATGAGGACCTGGAGCGCGAGCGCGGTGGGGGTTCGCGCCTGGCCGATCAGCCAGCCGAGCATCACGTAGTTGGCCAGCACGAACGGCGCTGACCAGATGCGAATCGTGAAATAAGTCTGGGCCGCGCCGGTGACGGCGTCGCTACCGCCCATCAGAGCGAGGAGCCCCGATCCGAGCGGGACATGAACGGCGATGTTCGCAAGGCCGATGACCGCGGCGATCAGGACCGCGCGCGCCAGCGTCGCCCGTATCTCGACCGCGTCATGCGCGCCCACGGCCTGCGCGGTGAAGGCCACTGTGCCCATGCGCAGGAAGCCGAACAGCCAGAACACGCAGTCGAAAATGATCGAGGCGACCGCCACGCCGCCGAGCAGATGCGGTTCGCCCAGCCGGCCGACAGCCGCCGTCGCCACGATGCCGAGAAACGGTGTCGTGAGGTTGGCCAGCATCGCCGGGGCGGCGATGGCGAAAACCCGCCCCGTCGTCACTTCATAAGGTTTGCTCAATCAGCGCGGCCGGTTGGCGCCGAACAACCGCGAGATCAGCCAGATAGGCACCACGATGACGGCGCCGAGCAGGAAGTAGCGCCACAGGCCGTTAATGGCGTCGAAGCCCAGATTCCAGATCCATTCGAACAGCCGGCGGATGCTGGCGACGATGTTCCACGGGTCGAAGCCGATCGCGGCCAGCACGACGCCGACGAGGATCGACATCGCGATCAGGCGCAACAGCACGCCCATCGGCGAACCGCCGAGAAAACGGGACCACTGGTCGTCCCGCGCGGGCAATTCTCTCACGTCGTCCGGCATTCCCGTCTCCTGGCATTGGTGCGCTGCACGCACCCTATCACGCAAGTGGTGGGAAAACGAATAAACGTCAAGCATCGCACCAGCGCGGGCGGGGGATTTTGTCCGCTTTGCGCGGCGCTGGCATTGTCGTCGCGGGAGGAGTTAAACTGTCTCGCAACGTCCCTCCTTCTGCGCTGCGAGATTTCAGGAAATGGCCAGTTCTTCTCACGTTCCGCCGAAAATGGCGGTCATCGGGCTTGGTTCTATGGGGTACGGCATGGCCGTGTCCCTGCGGCGGAAAGGCTTTGACGTCGGCGCCTATGACGTGCGGCCGGAGGTGGCAGCGCGGTTCGCCGCCGAGCATGGCGGGCAGGCGGCGGCTTCGGCGCGGGAGGCTGTTAAAGGCGCCGACATCGTCGTGGTTGTGGTGGTCAACGCCGACCAGACCGAGCAGGTGCTGTTCGGAGCCGACGGCGTTGCGGAGGCGATGACGAAAGGCGCGGCGATCATGTCGTGCGCGACGATGGCGCCGGAACGTGCGCGTGCGCTGGCGGCATCTGCCGAGGCGAAGGGGCTTCTCTTTATTGACTCCCCGATCAGCGGCGGTGCGCAGCGCGCGGCCGAAGGCGCTCTGACGGTGCTGGCGTCGGGCGCACCAGCGGCAATGGCCAAGGTTGAGCCGGCACTCGCCGCGATGGCCGCGAACATCTATCGCCTCGGCGACGAGCCGGGCATCGGTGCGTCGTTCAAGATGGTCAATCAGCTGCTCGCCGGCGTGCACATCGCGGCAGCTTCCGAAGCGCTGGTGTTCGCCAAACGGCTCGGGCTCGATATCGCCAAGGTGTATGAGGTGATCACCGCATCGGCCGGTAATTCCTGGATGTTCGAAAACCGGATGCCGCACGTGCTGGACGGCGACTACGCTCCGCGCAGCGCTGTGGAAATCTTCACCAAGGATCTCGGCATCATCAATGACATGTCGCGGTCGCAGAAATTCCCGACGCCGATTGCCTCATCCGCGTTGCAGATGTTCCTGATGACGGCGGCGGCCGGCATGGCGAAGGACGACGATTCGTCGGTGGCGCGGCTTTACGCGCAAGTCACCGGCGTGGAGTTGCCCGCGAAAAAGAACTGAAAAGAAAAGCTCAATAATAAAAAGCCGAAGGAAGGATTCGCCAGATGCCGCGTTTTGCCGCCAATCTCTCGATGATGTTCACCGAGGTGCCGTTTCTCGATCGCTTCGGTGCTGCGGCGGACGCCGGCTTCGATGCTGTCGAGTTTCTGTTTCCCTACGATCACAAGCCGGACGAGATCGCGGCGCGGCTGAAGCAGCACAAGCTCGAACAGGCGCTGTTCAACTGCCCGCCCGGCAACTGGGAAGGCGGCGAGCGCGGACTGGCGGCGTTCCCGGCGCGGCGCGCCGAATTCGAGGCCTCGATCGATACCGCACTGGTGTATGCGAAAGCGACCGGCGTGAAGCGCCTGCATGTGATGGCCGGCATCGCGCAAGCCGGCGATCCGGCGGCGAAGTCGGCTTACGAGAGCGCGGTCCTGTTCGCCTGCGACAAGGCGCAGGCAGCGAGCCTCGATATCGTGATCGAGCCGATCAACCCGCGCGACGTGCCGGGATACTTCCTCAACAATTTCGACGTCGCTGCCGAGATCGTGAAGCGGCTCAATCGCCCCAATCTCAAACTGCAGTTCGATATCTATCATCGCCAGATCATTCATGGCGACGTAATTCGCGGACTGGAGGCAATGATGCCGATCATCGGTCATATTCAGACCGCCTCGGTGCCGGGCCGCAACGAGCCGGGCACCGGCGAACTGGACGACGCGCGTGTGTTCGCGACCCTTGATCGCCTCGGCTACAAAGGTTTTGTCGGCTGCGAGTACCGTCCTGCAGGGGAAACCAAAGCGGGGCTGACCTGGTTCACCCGCGCGAGGGCCTGACATGCTGCTCGGGTGCATTGCCGACGATCTCACCGGCGCGACCGATCTGGCGCTGATGCTGACGCGCGAAGGATTGCGCACGGTGCAATCCACCGGTCTGCCACCGGCAAATCTCGATGTGTCGGAGGTCGATGCCGTCGTGGTGGCGCTGAAATCGCGCACCATCGTTGCGGCGGACGCGGTGACGCAATCGCTCGATGCGGCAAAGGTGCTGCGCAAGCTCGGCGCGCAGCGGCTGTTCTTCAAATACTGCTCGACCTTCGATTCGACCGACAAGGGTAATATCGGGCCGGTGGCGGAGGCGTTGCTCGGCTTCGTCGGTGGCGGCGCGACCATTGCCTGCCCGGCATTTCCGAAAGCCGGCCGCACCATTTATGCCGGAAATCTGTTCGTCAACGGTGTGCCGCTCAACGAAAGTCCGATGAAGGATCATCCACTGACGCCGATGCGCGATGCCAATCTGGTGCGCGTGCTTCAGCGGCAGACGGCGCTGCCGGTCGGACTGCTGGCTTACGATGCGGTGGAGGCGGGTGCAGATACGCTGCGCGCGGCATTCGACCAAAAATCGTCGTCTGAAAAAATCTTCATCGTCGATGCGGTGGCGGACGTGCATCTGCGGACCATCGGCGCAGCGCTGGCGCATCTGCCGCTGATCACCGGCGGCTCCGGCGTCGCGATGGGACTGCCGGCGGCCTATCTTGACGCTAGCCTGATCGCGAAACTGACGCCGCCACCGACGCAGATGGCGGCGCCGAAAGGACGGCAGGCGATTCTGGCGGGCTCGTGCTCAGCGGCGACACGCGGGCAGGTGAAGGCAGCGATCGACGCCGGCGTACCGCATCTGCGGATCGATCCGCTGTCGGTCGCGGACGGTGTGCAAACCAAAGATCAGGCGCTGCAATGGATCGATGCGCAGCCAGAGGACAAGCCGTTTCTGGTTTATTCCAGCGACGATCCGGATGCGGTGCGCCAAGTGCAGGAACGTCTCGGCCGCGACAAGGCCGGCACACTGATTGAGCACCTGCTCGGCGAGATCGCGGCGGCGCTACCGGAACGTGGCGTGACGCGCCTGATCGTTGCGGGCGGCGAGACGTCGGGTGCGGTGGTGCAGGCACTGGGTGCCGACGTGCTGACGATTGGCCCGGAGATCGATCCCGGCGTGCCATGGACCCGCAGCATCGCCGGCATCGACATGGCGCTGGCATTGAAGTCTGGCAATTTTGGCGCGGAAGATTTCTTCCTGAAAGCATGGGATCGGCTATCGTGAGCGCACCATGACCGAGACTACAATCCGCGAAAAAATCTGCCGCACCGGCGCATCGCTATTCCAGCGCGGGCTGACTTTCGGCTCCACCGGCAACATTTCGGTGCGCCTGCCGGATGGCGGCTGGCTGATGACGCCGACCAACGCGTCGCTCGGCGATCTCGATCCGGCGAGGTTGTCGAAGCTCGATGCCGCGGGCAAACTCATGAGCGGCGATGCGCCGACCAAGGAAGCTTTCCTGCATCGTGCGATGTACGGCCAGCGCGACGAGGCCCGCGCGGTGGTGCATCTTCATTCGACCCACTCGGTGGCGGTGTCATGCTTGCACGGCATCGACCATCACGATTGTCTGCCGCCGCTTACCGCTTACTATGTGATGCGCGTCGGCCGCCTGCCGCTGGTGCCGTATTATCCGCCGGGCGACGATCAGCTCGCGCGCGGGGTCGAAAAGCTCGCTGGCGACCATCATGCGGTGCTGTTGTCCAATCATGGGCCGGTAGTCGCGGGTACCTCGCTCGAAAACGCGACCTACGCCACCGAAGAGCTCGAGGAAACCGCGCGGTTGTTTCTGCTGTTGCAGGACAAGAAGACGCGACCGCTGACGCCGGAGCAGGTCGAGGAATTGCGGGCCAGGCACAAACTGTGGTGATGCGTTCACTCGCTGTGAAAGTATATGTTTGTCGTGGACGGGCATAGCCGTTCGAAGAACGGCGTTGCTTTCGCTCGCCTATGTCCCGGCCATCCCGATTCGTGAGGCACACTGCGACCCCCAAGCGGGATGCCCGGCACAAGGCCGGGCATGACATTGTGCAAAAGCGCAAGCGCTTCCGTATGAGATATTTGTCGCCGTTGTGTCGGCGATCTCAATCCTTCGCGATCTCCAGTTCGCCGTCCGGCGTTTCGCTCTCTGCCTTCAGCATCCGTTCCAGCGTTTCCAGCCGGTCGGCCTCACCGGGCGGCTTGTCCCAGCGCAGGCGATTGATCCGCGGAAAGCGCATCGCGACGCCGGATTTATGCCGCGTCGAACGTGCTAATCCTTCGAAGGCCACTTCAAACACCAGTCCCTGATCCGGTTCGTGCACCACGTGGCGGACGGGTCCGAATTTCTCGCTGGTATTACGGCGGACGAAGCGGTCGATCTGGATCAGTTCGTCATCGGTAAATCCGAAATAAGCCTTGCCGACCGGCACGAGCTGGTCGCCGTCGTCGCCTGTCGTCCAGACGCCGAAAGTGTAATCGGAATAATATGACGAGCGCTTGCCGTGGCCGCGCTGCGCGTACATCAAAACCGCGTCGATGATGTGCGGATCGCGCTTCCACTTCCACCATTGGCCCTTCGGCCGGCCCGGCAGATAGGGCGTGTCACGGCGCTTCAGCATCACGCCTTCGACCGCCTCAGCGTCCTCGCCTGCACCGGCCTTCTTCGGGTCGGCGCGTGCGGCGGTTAAATCTGTCCACGTCGTGAACGGCACAGTGGGTGAAAGGTCGATACGCGGATCGTTGAGATTTGCGATGAACGTCTCGAGCCGCGCGCGGCGCTGCTCAAAGGGAAGCGTGCGCAAATCATCAGCGCCATCGTCAAGCAGATCGTAGGCGCGCAGATGGATCGGGTAGTCCTTCATCAGCTTCGGCGTCACGGTCTTGCGGTTGAGGCGCTGCTGCAGCACGTTGAAGGTTTGCACACGGCCGTCGCGCAGCACCAGCAATTCGCCGTCGATCGCGCCGGGCAGGCGTAGCGATGGCGCCAGATCGGGAAAGCTCTTGGTGATGTCCTCGCCGGTGCGTGAATAAAGCCGCGCGACGATGTCGCCATGCTCATTGCGGCCGCTGACCGCCTGCACGCGGATGCCGTCCCATTTCCATTCGGCGATGAAGTCCTTTGGATCGAGCGACGCGAAATCCGTTTCTTCGATGGCATGCGCGAGCATTACGGGGCGAAACGGCGCGGGATCAAGATTGACGGGCTGGTCGGCACGGCCTTCGAGCCAGGCGAACAGATCGAGATAGGGCGGCTTCAATCCCGGCCAGATCAGTTCGACGTCGTGGGCGTCCTTGCCGCCGAGCGCTGCTGCCGCCGTCTTGGCGAGCCGCGCCGAGACGCCGATGCGCAGACCGCCCGTGACGAGTTTGAGCAAGGCCCAGCGTCCGGTTTCATCAAGCTCGTCGAGCCAGCGCGCGAGCTGTGCCGGCATCTCGGTCTTGCCGAGTGTATTCAGCGTGATGACGACCTCGGTGAGGGTCGGAGGCGGTGGAGAGTTGGTTTTGCGTGCATCCGTCGGCCACATCAACGCGACGGTTTCCGACAGGTCGCCGACATAATCATAGGACAACGCAAACAACACCGGATCGGCGCGCGCGGCAATCAGATCGCGGATCAGTGCCGGCTTGGCGTGGCGGAACGACAGCGCCCCAGTCAGCGCCGCCAGCGCGTAACCGCGATCCGGGTCTTCGACCTCGCGAAAATAATTCACGATCAGCCGCAGCTTGTTGTTGCGGCCGGGTTCATACGCCAGACGATCGAGCAGTTGCGCGAAGCGGTTCATGCGCCGGTCTCACCCGGCGTCAGCGCGGCCTCATCTTCGTCGCCATACCCGACGAGGTCGAGCGGGCGCGCTTTAAGGCCCTTGCTCTGGCACCAATGGACCAGCGCGTCTTCCTGTCCGTGGGTGACCCAGATTTCTCCGGCGCCGGTTGCGTCGATGGTGGCGGTGAGCCCGTCCCAGTCGGCGTGGTCGGAAATCACCAGCGGCAGTTCGATTCCCTTCTGTCGCGCGCGGGCGCGGACCCGCATCCAGCCGGACGCGAAAGCTGCCACGGGATCGGGAAACCGCCGCGTCCAGATGTCGGTGATGGCGGCCGGAGGAGCAAGTGTGATGGTTCCGGCCAGATCGGCCTTTGTCATGCCTTTCGCCATCCGCAATTCGCCCAGCCTGATGCCGCAGGCCTCGTAGTAGCGGGTGATCTTCTCCATCGCGCCGTGAAGATAGATCGGTGCGTCGTATCCGGCAGCGCGGATCAGCGCGATGACGCGCTGCGCCTTTCCGAGCGAGTAAGCGCCGACCAGATGGGCGCGTTCGGGAAACAGCGCCACCGAATCGAGGAGCTTTGCGATCTCGCCGTCAGGGTCGCTGTGGCGGAACACCGGCAAGCCGAACGTCGCCTCGGTGATGAACACATCGCATGGCACCACTTCAAAGGGCGCGCAGGTCGGGTCCGGCGTGTCCTTGTAGTCGCCGGAGGCGACGATGCGGGTATTGCCGTTCGTCACTGCGATCTGCGCCGAGCCGAGCACGTGACCGGCCGGATGAAAGGTAGCGGTGACGTCGCCGAGCCTGACGGTTTCGCCATAGGCAACGGCCTGGGTGCTGCCGGCGAAATTGTCGCCGTAGCGCAACCGCATCATGTCCAGGGTTTCCTGGGTCGCCAGCACCGCGCCGTGGCCGGGCCGGGCATGATCGGAATGGCCATGGGTGATCAGCGCCCGCTCCACGGGGCGAACCGGGTCGATATGGAAGCCACCGGGCGGGCAACAAAGACCGGCCCCGACAGGTTTGAGGATGGCGTGCGGACGCATCTTCGCTATATAGGTGGGCGTTCACCTCATTCGAGCCCACCCCATGGCAGCCCCGCTATTCTTGTCGTCCGGCGATCTGATCGCAGACCGGCGTTACGACTTTGCGCGGGATTTTCAGCTTAGGGGCGATATCGCCGCCGCCGCCGATCTGATGGCGCAGGCGGTGGAGCTGGCGCCTCGCTTCGCGTCGGCTTGGTTCGCGCTCGGCGAACTGCGGGAAAAGCTCGGCGAGTGCAATGGCGCGATCGACGCCTATCGCTATGCCTGCGCGGCCGAACCGGAGGACCGGCATGGTGCCAAGCTGCGGCTGATGCGGCTCGGTGCGCTGGAACTCTCGGAGATGCCGCCGGACTATGTGCGGACGCTGTTCGACCAGTATGCGCCCCGCTTCGACAAGGCGCTGATCGGCGAACTGAACTATCGCGGCCCGGAGATATTGCTGAAGGCGGTGCTCAGCATCTTCCATGGCACTGGCCGCCCGGCTTCCTTCAAGCGGGCGGCTGACCTCGGATGTGGAACGGGCCTCGCGGCCCGCGAATTCGTCGCGAATGTCGACGAGTTCATCGGCGTCGATCTGTCGCCGGGAATGATTGAAGAAGCACGCACCACCGGCCTTTATACAAGGCTCGATGTTGCCGACATGGTGCAGGGATTGCGCGCCGAGCCGAACGCCAGTGTCGATCTTGTCCTTGCCGCCGATGCGGTGAACTACCTGCGCGATCTTGCGCCGCTCATGACGGAAGCCGCGCGCGTCCTGCGGCCCGGCGGCATTTTCGCCTTCACCACGGAAACCCATGGCGGCTCCGGTGTCATTCTGGGTGCCGGTCTGCGCTATTGCCATGCCCCGGATTATCTCCGCGACCAGATTGCGGCGGCGGGTCTTGAGCTATGCAGCCTGTCTGCGGCCTCAACCCGCACCGAACATCACGAGCCGGTTCCCGGCCTAGTGGTGGTGGCACGCAGGTAAGGCCTCGACCTCTTCGATCACACACCCTACCTTCGCGATGTGGATGCGACCGACCAACTGATCATGCCCTCGCAATTGCCCGAGAGTTTCGCGCGCTGGTTTGCGGCGCGCGGCTGGGCGCCGCGCGTGCACCAGCTCGAACTGTTGCAAAAGGCCCGTGACAATCGCTCGGCGTTGCTGATCGCGCCGACCGGCGCGGGCAAGACGCTGGCCGGATTTCTGCCGACGCTGGTGGAATTGGGGTTTCCGCCCAAAGCGGGCACCGCGAAAACTAAAACGCTTCTGTCGACTGGCCGGGGCGTGACGCAGGCGCGCGGTCTCCACACTCTCTACATCTCGCCCTTGAAGGCGCTCGCGGTCGATATTGCCCGCAACCTTGAGCGGCCGATCACCGACATGAATCTGCCGATCCGGGTCGAAACCCGCACCGGCGATACCCCGGCGTCTCGGCGGCAACGCCAGCGTCGCTATCCGCCGGACATCATGCTGACCACGCCGGAGCAACTCGCGCTGCTGCTGTCCTCTGACGATGCGCCATTCATGTTTTCGTCTCTCAAACGGATTGTACTCGACGAACTGCACGCGCTGGTGACGTCGAAGCGTGGCGATCTGCTCGCGCTGGGACTGGCGCGGTTGTGGAAGCTGGCGCCGCAGGTGACGACAATCGGACTGTCCGCGACCGTCGCTGAACCGGCCGATCTGCGGCGCTATTTGGTGCCGCAAACTCAAGACAGCATCAGTATGGCCGATCTCGTGGTGGCCGACGCCGGCGCGGCGCCGATCGTGGAGATGCTTGATACCCGCGAGCGGCTGCCGTGGGCAGGACATATGGCGCGCCATGCGCTCGGTGAAATCTACGATCTGATCAAGCGAAACAAGACCTCGCTGATTTTCGTCAACACCCGCGCGCAGGCGGAAATGCTGTTTCAGGACCTGTGGCGCATGAACGACTACGGCCTTGCCATCGCCCTGCATCACGGCTCGCTCGATGTCGCGCAGCGGCGCAAGGTCGAAGATGCGATGGCGGCGGGAAAACTGCGCGGCGTGGTCTGCACCTCATCGCTCGATCTCGGCATCGACTGGGGCGATATCGATCTCGTTATCAATGTCGGGGCGCCGAAAGGCGCCTCGCGCATGATGCAACGGATCGGCCGCGCCAATCATCGGCTGGACGAGCCGTCGCGTGCGGTGATGGTCCCGGCCAACCGTTTCGAAGTTCTGGAATGCCGCGCCGCGATCGACGCTGTTGCGGAGAACGCGCAGGATACGCCGCCGCTGCGCACCGGCGCGCTCGACGTGCTGGCACAGCACGTGCTGGGCTGCGCCTGCGGCGCGCCGTTCCTCGCCGACGAACTTTACGATGAAGTGCGCACCGCTGCGCCTTACACGGACCTGCCGCGCACCGATTTCGATGACGTGATCGATTTCGTCGCCACCGGCGGCTATGCGTTGAAAAGTTACGAACGGTTTGCACGTATCAAGCAGGACAAGAATGGCCGCTGGCGGGTAGCGAATCCGAAAGTGCGCCAGAGTTATCGTCTCAACGTCGGCACCATCGTCGAGGAGCCGATGCTCAAGGTGAAGCTGGTCCGCTCGCGGCGCAGCGGTTCGGGCTCGACCGGCGCATTGGCGCGAGGCGGCCGAATGCTCGGCCAGATCGAGGAGTACTTTATCGAAGGACTGGTGGTCGGCGACACGTTCGTGTTCGGCGGCGAAGTGGTGCGCTACGAGGCACTGGCCGAGGATCAGGTTTATGTGTCGCGTGCCAACAATGCGGATGCCAAGGTGCCGTCCTATATGGGCGGCAAGTTTCCGCTCTCGACCTATCTGGCCGAGCGCGTGCGTCTGATGCTGGCGGATCGTCGCGCATGGCAAGGGTTGCCCGATCAGGTTCGCGAATGGCTGTCGCTGCAGGCGCATTTTTCACGGATACCGGGTCCGCGTGAACTTGTGGTCGAAACCTTTCCGCGCGCCAATAAGCATTATCTCGTCTGCTATCCGTTCGAAGGGCGCCTTGCGCATCAGACGCTCGGTATGCTGCTGACCCGGCGGCTCGAGCGTGCCGGGGCGCGGCCGCTGGGATTTGTCGCCAACGAATATGCGCTGGCGGTGTGGAGCCTCGGCGACATGTCATCGATGATCCGGCAAGGGCGGCTCAATCTCGACGCGTTGTTCGATCCCGACATGCTGGGCGACGATCTTGAGGCGTGGCTCGCCGAGTCGGCGCTGATGAAGCGCACGTTCCGCACCTGCGCCGTCATCTCCGGCCTGATTGCCCGGCGATTCACCGGCGAGGAAAAGTCGCGGCGGCAGGTGCTGTTCTCCACCGATCTTATTTACGACGTTCTGCACAAGCACCAGCCGGATCACGTGCTGTTGCGCGCCGCGCGTGCCGACGCCGCCACCGGACTGCTGGATTTGCGGCGGCTCAGCGATATGCTGGTGCGAATCAAGTCCCATGTGATGCATCGGGAACTCGATCACGTCTCACCGCTGGCGGTGCCGGTGATGCTGGAAATCGGCCGCGAACAGGTTTATGGCGAGGCCTCGGACGAGTTGCTGGCGGAAGCTGCTGAGGAACTTGTGCAAGAGGCGATGACGCGAGACTAGAGATGCATTGGGCTTGCTCTGAATCTCCTGTGTGGTCATGGCCGGGATTGTCCCGGCCGTCCACGTCTTGTCGTTATTTACAAGGAAGACGTGGATGCCCGGCACGAGGCCGGGCATGACGGATACAGTGCTAGCCGCACGTCATGAGACACGCCTTCTGTCGGTCGCAGGCGTCGATTTTGTCGTCGATCTGTCCGGCGCATTCTACTGGCACGACGAACACCTGCTGATCGTCTCCGACCTGCATCTCGAAAAGGGATCGAGTTTTGCCATGCGGGGCGTGCTGCTGCCGCCGTTCGACACCGCGGCGACGCTGACGCGCCTCGGTGCCGCGATCGCGCGCCACAACCCGCGCCGTGTGATTGCGCTTGGCGACAGCTTTCACGATGGCGATGCCCATCAGCGGCTTTCACCACAGGATCGCGGTACGTTGTCCGCCCTTCAGGCGGGCCGCGACTGGATCTGGATTTCCGGCAATCACGATCCGGCGCTGCCGCGCGAGATCGGAGGCACGGTTGCTGAGGACGTTGCCATCGGTCCCATTGTATTCCGCCACGAGCCGACCGGCGTGGCTGGTGAAATCGCCGGTCATCTTCATCCCAAGGCGCGGGTGACGACGCGTGGGCGTTCGGTCGAGCGGCGCTGTTTCGCCAGTGACGGCGAACGGGCCATCATGCCGGCATTCGGAGCTTACACCGGTGGTTTGAGTATTCGCGATGCAGCCTTCGCCGCCATTTTCCGGACGCTCGAATTCACCGCACATGTGCTCGGCGACCGGCGCGTGCATACGATTGCCGCCGCGCGGTGTTATTAGGCGCACATTGTAACCAGATCCTCATGGCGAGAAGGCGTTGGCGCCATCTCGAACCATGAGTCCCAATCCTCATCCTTCGAGACGCGACGAAGACGTCGCTCCTCAGGATGAGGATTGATTATGGTCTAACCGGTGCGGTTCTGGAGTCTTACGCTGCCTTCGCCTGCACTTCGTTACAGAATTCGGCCAACCGCTCAGCCAGCCGCAGTGTTGCCGGGCTGGCGCCGGGCGCCGCGACCAGCGCAACCTCGGTCCTGTCGATCGGCGCGAAGCCGTCCTTGGCCGTCAACGTGCGGTGATCATTCTGGATCGCAATGTCCGGCAGGATGCTGAGGCCCAGTCCCGCCGCGACGGCGGCCTGAATGCCCGACAGCGATGAACTCGTATAGGCCATGTGCCATGCACGGCCGGCCGATTCGATCGCGTGGATCGCGCGGGCGCGATAGAGACAGCCGGTCGGGAAGAAGATCAGCGGCACCGAATGGGCCTTGGTGTCGATCGGGTTGGTCTTGCTGGTGACCCAATGAACGCGCTCCGGCCACACCGCGATGCCGCCTTTTTCGCCGGCATCGCGCTTGAGCAGCGCGAGGTCGAGTTCGCCGCGCTCCAGATCGCGCCGCAAATATTTGCTCTGGTCGGCGCGAACGTCGAGGCGCAGGCCCGGCCGTGACCGGGCAAATCGTGCGAGCAGTTTGGTCAGGCGATAGGCGGCGAAATCTTCCGGAATGCCAAGCCGCACCGCGCCCTCGCTCGACGGCCGCGCCAGCACATCGCGTGCTTCTTCCGCCAGCGACAGAATCCGCCGTGCATAGGATAACAGCCGCTCGCCGTCCTCGGTCGGGGTGATGGTCTTGCCGTTGCGATTGAGAAGGACGCGACCGAAATCGTCTTCCAGTCGCTTGATCTGCTGGCTGACGGTCGATTGCGTGCGGTGAACGCGCTCGCTGGCACGGGTAAACCCGCCGGCATCGACCACGGCTACGAAACTGCGCAGCAAGTCGAGATCGAGCATTGCAGCACCTATTTACTTTTCCACTGAGTTTGATTTTATCATTTAATTTCCAAATAGCAAGGCGGGAGCCTAGATCAGGGGCGAAGGAGATCATCCCATGACCCTCGCTGTTCCCGTGGCCGCGCCTCGCGCCCGGACCAATCTCATGCCGCTGTATGTCGTGGCATTCTGTCTGATCTGGAGTGCGTGTTTCGTTGCCGGCAAGATCGGTGTCACCGATTGCCCGCCGCTGATCCTGCTCACCGCGCGCTTTCTGGTTGCGGGCGTGCTGATCCTCGGCTTTTGCGCATTCCGTCGCAGCGAATGGAATCTGTCGCGACGCGACGTCGCCGCTTTCGCGGTGATCGGCGTCGCCAACAATGCGCTTTATCTCGGGCTTGGCTATGTCGGCCTGCAAACGATTTCGGCCGGGCTGAACGCGCTGATCGTCAGCGCCAATCCGGTGTTCACCGCGGTGCTGGCGGCCGCGTTTCTTGGCGAGCAGATCACCTGGCGCAAGGTTTCCGGTCTGTTGCTCGGTGTTGCCGGTGTGGCATGGATCGTGGCCGACCGTATGGCGGCGGGCAGTGATAGTCCGGTCGGCATCGCGTTCTCGGTAGGTGCGCTGCTGTCGATCGTGGCGGGTACGATCCTGTTCAAGGTGCTGGCGCCGAAGGGCAGCCTTCTGATCGGCAGCGGCGTCCAGAGCATCGCCGGTGGTCTCGCGGTAGCGCCGTTCGCCTTTTTGCTCTCGAGCGTCAGCGACATCGTGCCGAGTGCACGGCTCGTGGGCGCGTTCCTGTTCCTGGTTATTCTGGGATCGATCGTCGCCTATGTGTTGTGGTTTCATCTGCTGACGGAGCTCGGTGCGACGGCCGCGAGTGCCTATCACTTCCTGATGCCGCCACTCGGCATGCTATTCGGATGGGCCATTCTCGGTGAGCATGTCGCCACGCGCGATCTGCTTGGCATCGTGCCGGTGGCGCTCGGGATCTATCTGGTGACGCGGTCGGCAAGGCCGAAATCGGTATTGCAATAGAAGTCAGTCGCGCCGGAACACCACCGAGCCGAGCCATCCGGTCATCAGCGCCATCATCGCCGTGGCGATGCCATAGAGCCAGCCATGGTGATGAGCGGAGTTGGCAATGAACTGCTCGAAGCCGACCTTGACGATCTCGAACGCGGTTTCCGTTTTCGCCACCAGAACGCCGCTGGCAAGCAGTTTGATGTCGACCTGATAGGTGCCGATGGGAACGGCTGCCGGAAGCGGAATTCCGGTACGGAACAGTGTCGGGGTCAGAAATGTCACCGCGCCCGGACTCTCGCGATAGAGAGCGTGCTCGGAACGCAGCCGGATGAATGCGCTGCGGAACGGATCGGTCGGCACCACGTCGGCGTAGTCGGGGCCGATGCGTTGTGTCAGCGTCACATTAAGGAGACCAAGCTGCAAACGCCGCAGGACATCGGGGCTCGCGATGGCACTGACCGGCCGGTTGGCGAAAATGCCGAGATAGGCCGGCACTTCGATGAAGTCGCGCGATTCCCGATTGACCCAGATGCCAAGAACGCGCTGCTTGCGGCGTGTCACCATGTTGGCGCGGGGGCCGCTCACTGTGACCACGATGTCGTAATTGGGCGGCGGGGTTTGCGCCGTCTTTCCATCGCGTTCGACCGAGCCGAACAGCACCAGCTCTTCACCGGAATAATTGGGCGTGACCGTCACACGGTGGTTCGACACCGAGACGATCAGCTTTTCGGCATGGGCAGCCGTCCAGGCCGCGGGTACGAGCAGGAGGCAGGCAAACAGCAGGACCAAGCGATACGTCATTGGCCTGCTCGCAGTTCACCGATCGAAAAAAGATCTGTCGGCTGGATCACCAGTTCCACGGCGAAACGGATGCCGACCGACAGGATCAGCAGCCCGAGCAACAACCGCAAATGTTCACCACGGATCCTCTGTCCCGCACGGGTCCCGAATTGCGCGCCCATGACGCCGCCGACCATCAGCACCAGCGCCAGCACAGCGTCCACCAACTGGTCGGTTATGGCATGCAGCAGGGTCGCAAACACCATCGTGAACAGCGTCAGCACCATCGCGGTACCGATCACGGTGCCGGTCGGAATGCGCAGCACATAGATCATGATCGGGATCAGCAGGAAGCTGCCGCCGACGCCCATAATGGCGCCGAGAAAACCGATGAACAGTCCGATGCCGACAACCGGAATCACGGACAGATACATCTTGGATCGCTTGAAGCGCATCTTCAGCGGCATGCTGAGGATCCAGCCTTGCGCGCGGGCACGGCGGGTCAGCGTCGTGGTCTTGCTCTTGAGGCGCAATATCGCGCGGGTGCCTTCCCAGAACATCAGGCTGCCGACCACGGTCAGCAGCACGACGTAGGAGAGCGCGATAATCAGGTCGAGTTGTCCGAGCGAGCGCAGAAGCGCGAACAGCCAGACGCCCGTTGCGGTGCCGATGATGCCGCCGCAGCCAAGGATCGCGGCCATCATCGGATCGATGGCGCGCCGCCGCCAATACGCCAGCGCGCCGGAGAACGACGATGCCGCCATGTGGCTCGGGACCGATGCGACCGCGACCGCCGGCGAGATGCCGATGAAGATCAACAGCGGCGTCATCAGGAAGCCGCCGCCGATTCCGAACATGCCGGACACGAATCCGACCGCAGCCCCGAGCGCGAGGATCAGGAAGACGTTGACTGGAATGTCGGCGATCGGAAGAAACAACTGCACGCGCGTCGACTTCTGTTCTTGCGCGAGACACAGAGCGCCCCTCGCGGCATGGGCATTGGCCGCGACGCTTGATCTGCGGGGGTCATGCGCCGCGCTTCTGCTTAGCCGAAATCGCCTGCGGGTGGGTTAAAGATTCGATGATCGCGCGGATTTTTGCCGTCTGCCGATCACGATGCGCGGAATGGTGAATGATTGTGCTTAACGCGCCGCGCTTTTCTTGGCTGAAGCGGGCTTTGCGGCGCTTTTGCGCGGCGAGGCATCCCAGCCGCCGGCCGGAGCCGAGACATTCACGGCATCGTCAGGCTGTTTCTCGGGTGTGAAGGTCTGGATCGCCAGCTTGGCGGCAGCGAGGGACTGGGAATCGAGTCGCTTTGCAACGTCATCGCGTTTGCGGCCGGCGTCGGTATCGCCATGGGCTGCGGCGAGGCTGAACCATTTGAAGGATTCGGCGAGGTTTTGTTCGACGCCGATGCCCCGGGCGTAGAGGATTCCAAGGTTGAACTGGCTGTCGGCGACACCGCGTTCGGCAGCCTTCCGGAACCATTCCGAGGCGGCCTTGTAGTTCGGGCCCCTGTTGCCGCCATCGGCCTCGATGACGGCCAGATTGTGCATCGCCTTGGCGTTGCCGCGCTCGGCAGCCTGCAGGTAGTAACGCTTGGCTGCAATCATGTCCTTGGTGGTGCCGAGGCCCTTTTCATGAAGGGTGCCGAGCCGGAACATCGCCGGCACGACGTCGCCCTGCGCCGCGCGGTCATACCATTTGGCGGCTTCGGTGTAATTTGCCGCGACACCTTTGCCATCGGCATAACGCAGTCCGATTTCGTAGGCAGCGCGCGGGTCGCCTTTCAGTGCCGCAGCGCGCAGCACCGGGCCGCCGATCGCCTCGGGCAACTGATCGGTCACGGCAGCCTGGGTCGATGCCGGCGAGGCTGGAGCGTCGCTGGAGGAGTTGTGCGGCGTTGTAATCGAGCCGGTCACGTCAGACAGGGCGGCGGGCGCCGAATCGGGCGGCGGCAGATAAGGCACCGGCGGGGCGGTCATCGATTGCTTGCCGATCGGCGTCGGCGAGGTCATCGACGGCGCTTCGGATCGCGGCTGTTGCGGCGTCTCGTCCTGCTTCGGCGCGTCGCTCTGCGGCGCGGGAGCACCAGCCGGCGGCTGCACGCTGGTTTCGACAGCGGGCTCCGACCTCATCGGATCGCCGCTGGCGAGCAGGTTCATTCCCATCTTCACAGTGCCGAGAACGATGACGACGACGCTTGCCCCAACCAGCAACGCGCGGATCTTCGAAGCGACCGGCGATGACGCGGTGGTGGGCGCCTTTGCGGCCGCGCGCGCGGCGTCGTTCAGCGCGGTCACCCGGTTCGGCTTGTCTGTGGCGGGCGCGGCTGCTGCGGCCTGGGCTGCGCGGCGTGCGGCCTGAATGAAATTCGTCGATGTGATCGGCTCGAGCGGCGGCGTCTTGATTTCGCTCAGCGCGATCTCGGAGGCGGCGATGCGCTCGGCCGGGCTCGGCCCGCCCCGGCCCTGCTGCAACCGGGTGCCCGGTTCGAGCGGATGATCGGGCGGCAGATCCGGATCGATCGGCAGCCGCGCCGCCGGTGCAGGGCGGGCAGCCGGGGCTGGGATTGCCGTGGCGTCGGTCGTGTCATAGCGAGCCGCCGGGATCACGACGTCTTTCATCGACGGCGTATCGGCAGCCGGGCGTTGTGTCGGAAAAACCTGAGCCTGCGCGGGATTCGGCAATTCAGGGCGTGGCTGCGGCGCCATTGCGCGCGGCGCGGCTTGAGGGCGCGATGCTGCGGGTGGGGGCGAGGCCGGACGCATGGCTTCGGACGGAGCCTGCGAGGCGCGTGCGGTTCGCAGGTCGCCTTCGATATGGGCAAGGCGATCGACCACGTGACCGAGCGTGTTGTGAACGACTTCGAGCGAGTCCTGGGTGCGGCGATCGGTTTCCGACTGGCTGTAGCGCAGGTCGGACAGCTCCCGCTTGATGGTGTCGACAAGAGCCGGGTCCATCATCGCCGGGCCGGGCGACATGGCTTGGGCATCGGACGCGCGCTGCTCCTGCAGCAGGCGCAACACCTCCGACAAACCTTGTTCGATCTGTCCGAGATTTCCGGGCCGCGCCTCGGTCATCTCGAGGCGTTCGAGCAGATGAGCGACGCGCTGTTCGACATGGCTGAAGGTCGCGGCACTGTCATTGCCGACCTGCAGATTGTCGAGGCGGTCGGAAATGGTCCGCACCGCGTTGTCGAAATAGCTGGAATCTCCGGCCGGTTGCCGCTCGCGCTGTTCGAGCGCGGAGGTCAGCACCGCAATGCGCTGCTCGAGCGCCGACAGGATGTCGGCGTTGCCCGCGGACTGCGAAAGCTGGTCGACCTTGGCGGAGAGCGCGCGCACGTCACCGGCAAGCTGCCCCAGCGCCTCGTTCGAGGCGACGTTGGCGACGATGGCGCGCAGGGCCGCAATCGCTTCTTCGAGCTGATTGATAGTGCCGGGATCGCTGCTCGAACGCACGATCGAGTCGATCTTGCCGCCGAGATTGCGGATTGCCTCGTCGAAGCCAGCCAGCTGTTCGGCCGGCGTCAGCGTGCGCAGCGCGCCGTAGATTTCACTCAGCGCACGCTCGATTCCGGCCAGCGCGTTGCTGTCGATGCCGGTATGGCGGGTCTCATCGATCCTGCGGCCGAGCGAGCGGATTTCACCTTCGAGCGATTCGATCGCCTGCCGCGGCAGCGCTTCGGTGATGGCCTGACGGATTTTAGCGAGTTCGCTGCGGAAGGCCTCAATGGATTGCTCGATGCCGTCGGGACGGCGCAACGTCTGGATCTGGCTGGTGATGTCCGAGAGCTGGCGTTCCAGGCCGGAAAAATCCACCGCCAGCGCGGCCGGGGTGTCGATCGGGGCGACAAAGCTCGGTGGCGGCATCTGGGCTGTGGCGCGTTGCGAAGCCGCGCCATTCAGTTCGCCCTGTCGCGCGATGATCTCGGCGATCGAGAATTCCATCTGCGGGTTTTGCGGCGGACTGAGCGGCGGCGACGCCTGCCACGTGGGCTCGCGCGATGGCTGGACCGGGCGTTGATTCGTGATCTGCGACAGCCGGGCGTCGAGCCGGGAAATCGCGTCATTGAGCTGCCGGGCGACGCCGGGCTCGTTACGCGGCGCGTTGGTCATGGGCTGCGAAATCAGCTCGACCTGCCGGGCGATGGCGTCCAGCCGGCTATGGATTTCAGCGACGTCCTGAGCCTCCCGGGGCGCCGGATCGCGGCCACCAACGGCAGAATTCATCCAATCATTCAATGACATACCGGAACGGCGCGCGGCGGCTTCCGCCCTTTCCCGGACAGACGGTTCGATTCCGTCAACGCTCCACTGTCCGTGCGATGTCATGCTTTGGTCCGGTTTGGCGACCGGCTCTTTGCCGGACGCTTCAGCCGCCCGCGTCTCGTTGAAGAGACAAACAAATTTCCACGCGGGTCGTCTGGTTACGGCCCTGACTTTTCAATGTTACGGTAAACAACGGGTTAAGGCGGCCCGGCGCGCGGCCGAAAAGTTAATGCCGGGACATTTTATTTCGCCCCCGCCTGAAGCTGCTCAATTTTTCGCGCGCGGGCCGGTCATGTTGCCGCACTTGCTGCCCGACGATGGCTTTTGGTCGTAAGCTCCGGCCGAACGGAATTGCCGCACCGCAAAAAAGTCTCTAGTGAGGTTCCGCTTTCTGTTCCGCCAGCCGAGAGGACGTCATGCCGATCTATAAAGCGCCTGTGGAAGACATCACCTTCCTGCTCAACGACGTTTTCCAGATCGACCGCTACGACAATCTGCCCGGCTTCAGCGACGCCTCGGCCGATGTGCGCGAGGCGATTTTGCAAGAAGCCGCAAAGTTCAGCGAGCAAGTGCTTCAGCCGCTGAACCACACCGGCGACCTCGAAGGCTGCACCCGCCACGACGACGGCCGGGTCACCACGCCGAAAGGTTTCAGGGACGCATTCAAGCAACTGGCCGAAGGCGGCTGGCTCGGCCTGTCGGGGCCGCAGGAATTTGGCGGTCAGGGACTGCCGGTGACATTGTCGCAGTCGGTCAACGAGTTTCTGATCTCCGCCAACATGGCGTTCTCGATGTACGGCGGGCTCACCATGGGCGCGATGGCGGCGCTGCTGGTTCACGGCTCCGACGAGCAGAAGAAGACGTTCGTGCCGCGCATGATGACCGGCGAGTGGGCCGGCACCATGAACCTGACCGAGCCGCATTGCGGCACCGATCTTGGTCTGATGCGCACCAAGGCGGTGAAGGAGGCCGACGGCACCTACAAGATTTCCGGCACCAAGATCTTCATCTCCGGCGGCGAGCAGGATCTCACTGAAAACATTGTGCATCTGGTTTTGGCGCACATCGAAGGCGCACCGGCCGGCATCAAGGGCGTGTCGCTGTTCGTGGTGCCGAAGCGGACGATCAATGCCGATGGATCGCCCGGTGCGCCGAACGGCGTGTCGTGCGGTTCGATTGAGCACAAGATGGGCATTCACGGCAATTCGACCTGCGTGATGAATTTCGACAACGCAGTCGGCACGCTGGTCGGCGAAGAAAACAAGGGCATGGCGGCGATGTTCGTCATGATGAACGAAGCGCGGCTCGGCGTTGGCGTGCAGGGCCTCGCGCAATCGGAAGTCGCTTATCAGAACGCCGCGGCCTATGCGAAGGAGCGCCTGCAGGGCCGCGCACTGACCGGGTCGGTCGCCAAGGACAAGCCGGCCGACCCGATCATCGTGCATCCGGACGTGCGGCGCACGCTGCTGTCGATCCGCGCCTTCAATGAAGCGGCGCGCGCGCTGGTGGTGTGGACGTCGTTGAAAAGTGATCTCGCGCATCGCTCCGACGATCCGAAGGAACGTGCGGCCGCAGACGACCACATGGGCCTGCTGACGCCGGTGATCAAAGGCGTGCTGACCGACATGGGTTTTGCCAATGCGGTTTCGGCGCAGCAGATGTTCGGCGGTCATGGCTACATCGTCGAGACGGGCGCTGAGCAGTTCGTTCGCGATGCGCGCATTGCGATGATTTATGAAGGCGCCAATGGCATTCAGGCGCTCGATCTGGTCGGCCGCAAGCTCGCGCGCGATGGCGGCCGGGCGCTGACCTCCTTCTTCAACGAGGTCGCGGCCTTCGCCAAGGACAATGCGGCGGACGAGGCGATGAAGCCTTATCTCGCGCCGCTGGATGTAGCGGTGAAGCATTTGCAGCAGGCGACGATGTGGCTGATGCAGAATGCGATGGCCAAGCCGGACAACGCCGGCGCGGCATCCACCGATTACATGCATCTCTTCGGTCTGGTCGCGCTCGGCTACATGTGGGCGCGGATGGCGAAAGTCGCGCAGGACAAGATTGCGAGCGCGGGCGAGCAGCCCTACCTCAAGGCCAAGCTCGTCACTGGAAAATTCTTCATGGAGCGGATGCTGCCGGAGACCGCGCTGCGCCTGTCGCGGATTCAGGCCGGTGCCGGCTCGGTCATGGAGCTGCCGGCCGAGGCTTTCTAGATTTTCTGATTAACGAACCATGCCCGCGACCGGCAGCGGCGCGGCTATCAATATACGATCGAGGGAGAGCACCATGCCTGAGGCATTTATCTACGATCACGTTCGAACCCCGCGCGGCAAGGGCAAGGCCGACGGCTCGCTTCATGAGGTGACGGCGCTGGCGCTTGCCACCACGCCGCTGAAGGCGCTCAAGGACCGCAACAATCTCGCCGCGAACAGCATCGACGACGTGGTGCTCGGCGTGGTCGATCCGGTCGGCGAGGCCGGCGGCGATATTGCGCGCTTCGCGGCGATGAATGCCGGGTTTGATACCTCGGTGCCGGGTATACAGATCAACCGCTTTTGCGCCTCGGGCCTCGATGCGGTGAATTTCGCCGCCGCGCAGGTGATGTCGGGCCAGCACGAACTGACCATCGGCGGCGGCGCGGAATCGATGAGCCGCGTCGGCATCATGTCGTCGGGTGCGGCGTGGCCGATGGACCCGTCGATGGCGGTGCCGAGCTACTTCATGCCGCAGGGGGTGGCAGCGGATCTGATCGCGACCAAATACGGTTTCTCGCGCGACGATGTCGATGCCTATGCGGTGCAGAGCCAGCAGCGCGCCGATACCTCGTGGAAGGAAGGCCGCTTCAGCAAGTCGGTCATTCCGGTGAAGGACGTCAACGGCATCACCATCCTCGACAAGGACGAGCATATGCGTCCCGGCACCACGATGCAGTCGCTGGCGCAGTTGCAGCCGTCGTTCGCGGCGATGGGCGCGATGGGCGGCTTCGACGCGGTGGCGATCCAGTCGCATCCGGAAATCGAGGCGGTGAACTACGTGCATCATGCCGGCAATTCGTCCGGCATCGTCGACGGCGCTGGCGCGGTGCTGCTCGGCAGCAAGGAAGCCGGTGCCAAGCACGGCCTGAAAGCGCGCGCGAAGATCCGCGCCTTCGCCAATATCGGCTCGGAGCCTGCGATGATGCTGACCGGCCCGGTCGACGTCACCAAGAAGGTGCTTGAACGTTCCGGCATGAAGCTGTCCGACATCGATCTGTTCGAACTCAACGAGGCGTTCGCCTCGGTGGTGCTGCGCTTCATTCAGGCATTCGAGATCGACAACGCGAAGATCAACGTCAATGGCGGCGCGATCGCACTCGGCCATCCGCTCGGCGCGACCGGGGCGATGATCCTCGGCACGGTGCTCGACGAACTCGAGCGTACCAATAAATCGACCGCGCTGGTCACGCTGTGCATCGGCGGCGGCATGGGCACGGCAACGATCATCGAGCGGGTTTGAGGAGCACCACATGACCTATAAAAACTTCAAGGTCGAGACCGACGCTGACGGCATCGCGCTGGTGACATGGGATATTCCCGGCAAGTCGATGAACGTGGTCGACGAAACCACCGGCACCGAACTCGCGGCCATCGTCGAGCAGGTCACCAAGGACCCGGCGATCAAGGGTGTGGTTGTCACCTCCGGCAAGGACGCATTCTCGGGCGGCGCCGATCTCGGCATGCTGGAAGGCATCAACCGCGCTTACGTCGAGATGTTCAAGAGCAAGGGCGAGGAAGCCGCGAACAAATACGTGTTCGATGAGAGCCGCAAGCTGTCGCTGACGCTGCGCGCCATTGAGACCGGCGGCAAGCCGTGGGTCGCGGCGATCAACGGTCTCGCGCTCGGCGGCGCGTTCGAGCTGACGCTGGCGTGTCACTACCGTGTCGCGTCGGAAAATCCGAAAACCCGTCTCGGTCTGCCGGAGATCAAGGTCGGCCTGTTCCCCGGCGGCGGCGGCACGCAACGTCTGCCGCGCATGATCCAGCCGATGGACGCGCTGCAGATGCTGCTCAAGGGCGAGACGATCGATCTCGCCAAGGCCAAGGCGTCCGGCATTGTCGGCGCGGTTGTGCCTGCGGCCGATCTGATCAAGACCGCGAAGGACTGGATCAAGAATGGCGGCAAGGCGGTCGCGCCGTGGGACGAGAAGGGCTTCAAGCTGCCCGGCGGTCCGGTCTATTCCAAGGCCGGGATGCAGTTTTTCCCCCCCGCGAATGCGATCTATCGCCGCGAGACCTATGACAACTATCCGGCTGCGCGCGCGGTGATGCAGGTGGTCTATGAAGGCCTGCAATTGCCGATGGATGCGGCGCTGCGCGTCGAGTCGCGTTATTTCGCCAAAATCCTGCGCTCGAAGGAAGCGGCGGCGATGATCCGCTCGCTGTTCGTATCGATGCAGGAACTGAACAAAGGTGCGCGGCGTCCGCAAAACGTGCCGCCGACCAAGGTGAAGAAGCTTGCCGTGATCGGCGCCGGTTTCATGGGCGCCAGCGTCGGCTACGTCTCGGCGCAGGCCGGGATTGAGGTGGTGCTGATCGACCGCGATCAGGAGAGTGCGGACAAGGGCAAGGCCCACGCCGAGGCTGCGGTCGATGCGCAGGTCGCCAGGAAGCGGATGCAGCAGGCCGAGGGCGACGCGATCCTCGCGCGCATTTCCGCGACCGCCGACTACAACGCCATCAAGGATTGCGATCTCGTCATCGAAGCCGTGTTCGAGGACCGCAAGGTCAAGGCCGAGACTTACGCCAAGGCGCAGCCGCTGCTGCGCTCGGACGCGATCTTCGCTTCCAACACCTCGACGCTGCCGATCAATTCGCTGGCCGAGGAGTTCAAGGATCAGGCGAAGTTCATCGGCGTCCATTTCTTCTCGCCGGTCGAGAAGATGATGCTGGTGGAAATCATTGTCGGCAAGAACACCGGTGAGGTCGCGCTGGCCACCGCGCTCGATTACGTGCGCCAGATCAAGAAGACGCCGATTGTCGTGAATGACTCGCGCGGCTTCTTCGCAAATCGCTGCGTGCTGCGCTATATCGCCGAAGGCTACGAGATGCTGCTCGAAGGCGTGCCGCCGGCGATGATCGAGAATGCCGGCAAGATGGCCGGCATGCCGGTCGGCCCGTTGTCGCTCAACGACGAGATCGCCATCGATCTCGCACTGAAGATCATCAAGGCAACCGAAGCCGATCTTGGCCCCCAGGCGATCGAACAGGCGCAGAAGAACCTTCTGATCGAGATGGTGGAAAAACGCGGACGTCTCGGCCGCAAGAACGGCAAGGGCTTCTACGATTATCCGGAAAAGGGCAAGGGCCAGAAGCGGCTGTGGCCGGAGTTGAAGACGCTGCAGCCCAAGCACCTCGATCCCGACACTATCGATGTCAACGAACTAAAGCAGCGCTTCCTCGCGGTGCAGGCGGTCGAAGCCGCACGCACGGTTGAGGATCACGTCATTACCGATCCGCGCGAGGCCGATGTCGGTTCGATCCTCGGCTTCGGCTTTGCACCGTTCACCGGGGGCACGCTGTCCTACATCGATTTCATGGGCACCAAGGTGTTCGTCGAACTGTGCCAGAAGCTCGAGAAGAAATTCGGTTCGCGGTTCACCCCGCCGAAGCTGCTGCTCGACATGGCGGCCAAGGGCGAGACGTTCTACGTCCGCTTCGCGCCGAAGAAGCTGGCCGCATGACAACCAACAGGCATTGAGAACGAAATGAGATGTCATGGCCGGGCTTGTCCCGGCCATCCCGAACAGCTGGGCACCGCGTTCCATGAATCGGGATCACCGGGACAAGCCCGATGATGACGATCTGAGATCGTCTTCGCAAAATAAAAAGGCCGGATCGTCGATCCGGCCTTTTTGTTATGGGGCGATTATCCCAACGTTGGCGTTACGATGCCTTCAGCAGGCCTTCAGCCTTCAGCGCGTCCTGCACCTTCGGCCGCGCGGCGACGCGGGCCTTGTAGGCTATCAGGTTGGTCAGCCCGGACAGATCCATCTTCATCCGGTCGGCCCACGATAGCATCGTGAACATGTAGGCGTCGGGCATGGTGAAGTGATCGCCCATCAGATAGTTGCGGCCGGCGAGCGCCTGGTCGGTGTACTTGAACTTGCCCATGATGCGATCGGCGAAGAACTTCTTCACGTCGTCAGGAATGACGGGCTGGAATAGCGGGCTGAAGTTCTTGTGCAGTTCGCTGGCGATGAAGTTCAGCCATTCCTGCAGCTTGTAGCGCTCGCTGGTGCCGTTCGCGGGCGCGAGGTTCTTCGCGGGCACCTTGTCGGCAATCGCCTGAACGATCACGGCGCCCTCGGTCAGCAAATCACCATTGTCGAGGCCGAGTGCCGGCACCTGACCCTTGGGGTTGATCTTGGTGTAGTCGGTGCCGTCCTCGAGCTTTTTGGCTTTCAGGTCGACCCGGACCAGGTCGAAGGGCAGACCGGCTTCCTGGAGGGCAATATGGGGGGAAAGCGAGCAGGCGCCCGGCGAATAATACAATTTCATGGTGATTCCTCTCTGGGGCGTGCGTTTTGTCGGTCTTGGCAACGCACGGCGGGCCCATTAAATGCATGTGCATGGAACAGTCAACGTTGATGCAATTGCATTTAGTGAGCTACACTCGTTTTTGATGTCACGGGCCATACCATGAAGCGCAAACCTTCCACCGAGGCGACCGAAGCCTGGATCCGGCTGATGCGGGTGCAGAGCCGGGTGCTGGATGCTGTCGAGCAGGATCTGAAAAAGGCGGGATTCCCGCCGCTGGCCTGGTACGACGCGCTGCTCGAACTGTCGCGAGCGCCGGGCGGCGAGTTGCGCCCGGTTGAACTCGAAAAGCAGATGCTGCTTCCGCAGTACTCGACGTCGCGGTTGATCGACCGGCTTGTCGACGAGGGGCTAGCGGTGCGGCGTGAGTGCAAGATGGACAAACGCGGCCTGTTCGTCGAAATCACCGAGGCCGGGCGCGAACTGCAGAAGAAGATGTGGGGGTCCTACTCAGCGGCGATCGAGCGGCATATCGGCTCGAAATTGTCGGATGCGGATGCCGTGAAGTTGAGCGGGTTGCTAGATAGGCTCGGCTGTTCGTGTACTGGTACGGGTCAGACTTTCACCAAAGAAGCTGCGCCCGCACGATGACCTTTTCTTCATTTCTGGGAGTTACGGGTCTTCGCACCCGTTGCGGTCGGCAATATGCGTGTGTGAGCGCGCTTTACATCCGGATGTTTCATGGCGCGTGACCAGATCGATATGACCCCGCTGCAGTCGCGCGATGAACTCGTTGCGTGGCTCGAAGCGGGTGTGAAGCCGAAGTCCGAATTTCGCATCGGCACCGAACACGAGAAGACGCCGTTCACGCTGGAAGGGCATAATCCCGTTCCTTATGAAGGTCCTCGCGGCATCGGTGCACTGCTCGAAGGCATGAAGCTCCTGCTTGGCTGGGAGCCGATCATGGAGAACGGCAATATCATCGGCCTGCACGATGTGACCGGCGGCGGCGCCATCTCGCTGGAGCCCGGAGGGCAGTTCGAACTGTCCGGCGCGCCGGTGGAAACGGTGCATCAGACCGCATCGGAACTGATGGCTCATCTGGCTCAGGTGCGCGAGATCGCGACACCTCTCGGCATCGGTTTTCTCGGGCTCGGCATGACGCCGTCATGGTCGCGCGCGCAGATTCCGACCATGCCGAAGGGTCGTTATCGCATCATGACCAATTACATGCCCAAGGTCGGGCAGTACGGTCTCGATATGATGTATCGCACCTGCACGGTGCAGACCAATCTCGATTTCTGTTCGGAAGCAGACATGGTGCGCAAGTTGCGGGTGTCGGTGGCGTTGCAGCCGGTCGCAACCGCGTTGTTCGCCAATTCGCCGTTCACCGAAGGCAAGGCCAACGGCTACCTGTCGTTTCGCTCGGAAATCTGGCGCGACACCGACAACGCGCGCGCCGGCATGATCCCGTGGGCGTTCGAGGACGGCATGGGATTCGAGCGCTGGGTCGACTACGCGCTCGACGTGCCGATGTATTTCGTCAAGCGCGGCGATTCCTATATCGACGTTGCCGGGTCCTCATTCCGCAAATTTTTCGAGGGCAAGAACGAGAAGCTGGCCGGTGAACGGCCGACACTGTCGGACTGGGCCAACCATCTCTCGACGATCTTCCCTGAGGTTCGGCTCAAGCGCTATCTCGAGATGCGCGGCTCCGACGGCGTGCCGTGGGGTCAATTGCCGTCGCTGCCTGCTTTCTGGGCCGGTCTTCTGTACGACGACGACAGCATGGAGGCGGCGTGGGACATTGCCAAGCGCTGGAATGCGCACGAACGTCAGGCTCTGCGCGATGATGTGCCGAAACTCGGCTTCAAGGCCAAGATCGGCAATCGCTATTTGTTCGAGATCGCGAAGGAATGTCTTCTGCTGGCTCATGCCGGGCTGCGTCGCCGCGGACACATCGATCATCTCGGCCGCGACGAGACACACTATCTCGAACCGCTCGACCGGATCATCGAAGCCGGACGGACGCCGGCCGAGAACATGCTGACGAAGTTCAACGGTGTCTGGGGCGGGTCGGTCGAACCAGTCTATCAGGAATATGCGTTTTAGGTCAGTTGCTTGATCCCGTTCAAGCAATCTTGTCTCGCATTTATCCGCCGTTCATGTGCCATACATGAGCCGAACTGTTGAATCGTTGCTTCCCGTTCGCCGGCGCGATGCGAAGTAGTTGCCGGTTATTCGATCGAAAAATTGTAATGCATCGACGAGCCTGCTCCGTGACAACATGCTTCCGCGCATCGTTTGTTTTCGCCGCGTTGATTCTTGCGACGCTGCTTGCCGGTATTTGTCCGCTCGCGGCGCAGGTGAATTTCGATCGTCCCGGCAATGATTATGCGCGAACCGCCGTGCCGTCCGGAGATCCCGCGGTGTGTGCGCTGGCCTGCGAGCGCGATCGCAAATGCCGGGCATGGAGTTTCAGCTATCCGACCGCCAATTCGCATGGCGCGGTGTGCCGGTTGAAGAGCGCGGTACCGCCGCGTATCGAAAGCAATTGCTGCGTGTCCGGCGTGCGCGGCGCCGGCGTGATCGAGCCGCGTAACAGCCGCCTCGAGAATGCAACGGACCGCCTCGGCGGGGATTACCGCAACCTGCCGGTGAACGCTGATCCGCATGGCGAGGCGTGCAAGGCGGCTTGCGAGGCGGATCATAAATGCCGCGCATGGACCTATGCCCAGCCTGGCTACATCGGCAAGGATGCGCGGTGTTACCTGAAGGATCGGGTGAAACCGCCGCGCCGCAAGCCCGGGTTCATTTCCGGCGTCGTGCGCTAGGCCGCGGTCACGGCCGTTCAACCGCTTCTCAAAGTCCGCTGGCGGTCAGCATGGACTTCGACGCCAGTGTTTTCCATTGCTGCAATAGCAACGCTTCGACGGTTTGTTTGCGTGCCTTTGGCAGCCGGATCAGCACGATCGGCCAGTCGCGATAATGATCGGTGACGTAAAACGCTTGGGGCTGGGTTTCGACCAGCATGTCGCGTTCATCCCGTCCGACCCCAGGCATACCAGAGTCTCGCCGTCCTCTTTCAAGCGCGCCAGAAGCTTCTTGCGCACTTTCAGCGCCGGCGTTCCATAAGATGTGCCGGTTTCGACGCCGGGCCACTTCAACGCGATGGCTTCGACATCGTCGAACGTCATCGCATCCCCGGTCAGTGGACCGCTGTGAACGATCGCGCCAGACGCAGGCCCGAGAGCCAGTCCCAGATCGGCCGGTGTTTCGCCGCGACATCCCACGAGCCGACGATCGCATCGACACGGCCGACCAGATTGTCGACCGGCAGCAGGCCGACGCCGCCAGCGGCGACCGGCACACGGCTGTCGGCGGAGTTGTCGCGGTTGTCCCCCATCACGAACAGGTGGCCTTCGGGCACCACGACGTCCGGTGTGTCGTCAAGCGCACCGTGGGTCCGCAGCTTGAAGATGGTGTGGTCGTGTCCGCCGGGCAGCGTTTCGACATAGCGCGCCGCCGGAAAGCCCGAGCCTTCCTCATCCTCGGCGCGGCCGATGCCGTCGTCGCGCAGGCCCACAGCCTGCCCATTGATCCACAGGCGGCCGTGACGCATCTGGACATGATCGCCTGGCAGTCCGACCACACGCTTGACCCAGACCTGCGATTTGTCACCGGGCCAGCGGAACACCACCACGTCGCCACGGTCGGGCAGCGCGCCAAACAGGCGGCCGGTCGCGGGCAGGGACACGTTCAGCGGAATCGACGCGGCGCTGTAGCCATAGGGGTATTTCGAAGCCACCAGCGCATCGCCGATCAGGAGCGTCGGCTCCATCGACCCGGAGGGGACATAAAAGGGCTCGGCGATCGCACCTTTCGCCGCCATCACGATCAGGAAAGCAGCGGCGATCTCCACGATGGATTTCGACCAGTGCCGCGCCGGCTTCACGCTTGAATTGGCCTCGCTCATGCGCCCGTTCCGCCGACTGTGATCTTGTCCATGCGCAAGGTCGGCTGGCCGACTCCGACCGGCACGCCCTGTCCGTTCTTGCCGCAGGTGCCGATGCCATCGTCAAGCTGCAAGTCATTTCCGACCATCGAGATGCGGTGCAGGTCGGTCGGGCCGTTGCCGATCAGCATCGCGCCCTTGAGCGGTGCGCCGAGCTTGCCGTTCTCGATCTTGTAGGCTTCGGTGCACTGGAAGACGTATTTGCCCGACGTGATATCGACCTGACCGCCGCCGAAATTTGCCGCGAAGATTCCGTTCTTCACTGAGGCAAGAATTTCCGCAGGATCACGTCCGCCCGCCAGCATGTAGGTATTGGTCATGCGCGGCATCGGCACGTGAGCGTAACTTTCGCGCCGCCCGTTGCCGGTCGGCTTCATGTTCATCAGCCGCGCGTTCTGACGGTCCTGCATGTAGCCGACCAGAATGCCGTCCTCGATCAGCACCGTCTTGTTGGTCGGCGTGCCCTCATCGTCGATCGACAGCGAACCGCGCCTTGAGGAGATGGTGCCGTCATCGACCACGGTGACGCCCTTGGCCGCGACCTGTTGCCCCATCAATCCTGCAAAGGCCGAGGTCTGCTTGCGGTTGAAGTCACCCTCCAGCCCGTGGCCGACGGCTTCGTGCAGCATCACCCCCGGCCAGCCGGGACCGAGCACGACATCCATTTCCCCGGCGGGAGCGGGGACCGATTCGAGATTGACCATCGCCTGACGGATCGCGCCGTCGGCGGCCGAGCGCCACGCCTTGGTTTCAATGAAGCGCGCATAACCCTCGCGGCCGCCATAACCATGACTGCCGGTTTCCTGTCGGTCGCCGGATCCGGCAACGACCGAAATATTGACGCGGACCAGCGGCCGGATGTCGCGATAGCTCTCGCCGTCAGGACGCAGGATTTCGACCACCTGCCAGGTTGCGCCGAGGCTGACCGAGACCTGCCGCACACGCGGATCTTTTTCGCGGACATAGGCATCGATTTCGGCGAGCAGCTTGACCTTGGATTCGAACGCCTGGCCGTCGAGCGGATTTTCGTCGCCGTAAAGGCGCACATTGGTGTGCGGCGGCGGCGCGGCGAAGGTCCCGGAATAGCCGCCGCGCACCGCATGGACGGCGTCGGCCGCCCGAATCAGCGCCGGCAGTGAAACGTCGGAGGAGTGGGCGTAGCCGACCGAATCGTTCTTGACGGCGCGCAGGCCAAATCCTTGTGCGGTGTCGTAGGTCGCCTGTTTGAGACGGCCATTGTCGAACATCAGCCCTTCCGATTGGCGATATTCCATGAAGAGTTCGCCGTCATCGGCGCCGGTCAGTCCGCGGATAACCTCCTTGCGCACATCGTCGCGGTCGAGACCGGCGCGATCGATCAAGGAAGTCGTGACGGAAAAATCTGACGAAGGGTTGTTCATGCAAACTCCGGGACAATTCCCGAGGGTCGATCAGGACTCCGGGATCGGGACGTTCGAGCATGATCTTGTCCGAAAACGGGCGTTTGTCGCCAGGATCATGCGCCGAAGGACGTGGTTATTGTGCCGAAGATAGGCACGATCGCCGCAAAGGGCGAGGGTCGACATTCGCCTATTGCCTCTACTACGGCAGCTTGTCGTAGCCTTCGGGGAGGCCCTTGAGGCTCAGCGGGAAGCCGATGCCTTCCTCCGGTGTCTCGAAAATAATGAAAGTCGCGGTTTTCGCGGTCTTGAGTTGATTCAGCAGATTGTCGTCCATCACGACTTCGGCAACGCAGCCATTCGGCAGGCAGCGGACGAATCCGGCGCGGCCGACATCCTTGTCGTCGAGCTTAAGGCCAAGTCCGGAGGGCAGCAGGACGCCAAGCGGGGCCACCACCCGCATCAGCTTGCTTTTCTGGTCGGCGGTCTTGAGGATAATGACGGTCAGACCGGCATTAGAACGGTCCTCCGCTACCACGCTTTGGATCAGGGCGCATTGCTCAGCCTTGGCGCCGGCCGGGGTATCACAGCGGATCTGCCAGTCGCCGTGAACCGATTTGACCGCGCCCTGGGCGCTGGCCGCGGCGACGGTCCCCAACAGCAGGGCAGCCGCGAAAAATGCGCTCCAGGCCGGCCTGCGCGGACCACGGACGTATCCGGCCGCACCGCCATGGTTCCGGTCTAGATACTTAGAAGGGTGCATCGGGGTCGATCCCTCGGGCTCTGTCCGTTCAAAAGTGGACTGATACGGCAATGACGGCGTCTTGAGGGCAGCCTCGCGACATGGTGGGGCTGCGGGCGGACGCGAATCAAGCATCTGCCGTAGGCATCGCCCTGTGCCTACAACGGGTAATCCAAGTGTCAAGCGCGGCCGCTCCCTGAATGTTTGTTTTATCGCAATTTCGCGAGGGATTCCGAATAACTGCGCACCTTATTACGTGCATTGCGGTAGGCAGCGAATTATGGTTTGAGAAGCGGGAAATTCGACGCGTTCTAATCGCCGGGCCGACGGCTCATGACGGGATCGCTGAGGAATAAAAGCAGGTTTTGCCGATCGGCGAAATCGCTTGGATGCGCAAGACAGGAGCGAGAGCGGCATGAAGATGTCGAGGGGCTGCATGAGCCGCCGGATTTTGGGGTTTGCGGCAGGTGCTGCCGCCATGATGGCGGCGGGAGCCGCCTTTGCCGGGATGGGTGAGCCGACTCCGTGGGAGTACACCCTCCAGCACGCGGCTTCGCCCGTGATGGAAAACGTTGTCTGGTTCCACAACTTCCTGCTGTGGATCATCACCGGCATCACGCTGCTCGTTCTGGCCCTGCTGATCGTCGTGATGTTCAAGTTCAACGCCCGGAAAAATCCGGTGCCGTCGCGGACCACTCACAACACCTTGATCGAAGTGGTCTGGACCATCGTTCCGGTGCTGATCCTGGTCGGCATCGCGGTGCCGTCATTCCGTCTGCTGTTCGAGCAGCTCGATATTCCGAAGGCGGACCTGACCATCAAGGCGACCGGCAAGCAGTGGTACTGGAGCTACGCCTATCCCGATAACGGCAAGTTCGAATTCGACTCGATCATGGCCCAGAACAAGGCGCCACGGTTGCTGGCGGTCGACAACGAGGTCGTCGTGCCGGTCAACAAGGTAATCCGCGTTCAGGTCACCGGCGCCGACGTCATCCATTCATTCGCGGTGCCGTCCTTCGGCATCAAGATCGACGCGATTCCGGGTCGCCTCAACGAGACCTGGTTCAAGGCCACCAAGACCGGCATGTTCTACGGCCAGTGCTCCGAGCTGTGCGGCAAGGACCACGCCTTCATGCCGATCGCCGTTCGCGTCGTGAGCGATCAGGAATTCGCCGCATGGGTTGAAGACGCAAAGAAGAAGTTCGCGTCCGCGCCGTCCAACTCATTCGCTTCACTTGAGCAGGCCACGCAATAGCGAGCGGTGCGCGCTGCGCGAAAAACCGGAAGGTTAGGACTGCGAAAGTTCAAAGGATCTAGAAAATGGCTACCAACGCTGCGACCAATTCCCATACCGATCACGGACATGCCGATCATGCGCATGATCATCCGACGGGCTGGCGCCGTTATCTGTATTCGACGAACCATAAGGACATCGGCACGATGTACCTTATCTTCGCGTTGATCGCGGGCATCGTCGGCGGCCTGATGTCGGTCGCTATCCGTATCGAGTTGATGTATCCGGGCGTCCAGCTGTTCCACGAGTCTCACACCTACAACGTGTTCGTGTCGAACCACGGACTCATCATGATCTTCTTCATGGTGATGCCGGCGATGATCGGAGGCTTCGGCAACTGGTTCGTGCCGCTGATGATCGGCGCGCCGGACATGGCCTTCCCGCGCATGAACAACGTCTCGTTCTGGCTGCTGCCGGCGGCCTTCTCGCTGCTCATCATCTCGAGCTTCGTCGAGGGCGAGCCGGGTGGTCTCGGTGCCGGTACCGGATGGACGATGTATGCGCCGCTGTCGACCACCGGGCATCCCGGTCCGGCGGTGGACTTCGTGATCCTGTCGATGCATCTCGCCGGTGCGTCCTCGATCCTGGGCGCGATCAACTTCATCACCACCATCTTCAACATGCGCGCGCCGGGCATGACCCTGCACAAGATGCCGCTGTTCGTGTGGTCGATCCTCGTCACCGTGTTCCTGCTGCTGCTGGCGCTGCCCGTTCTGGCCGGTGCCATCACCATGCTGCTGACCGACCGTAACTTCGGCACCGCCTTCTTCTCGGCAGAGGGCGGCGGCGATCCGGTGCTGTTCCAGCACTTGTTCTGGTTCTTCGGTCACCCCGAGGTGTACATCCTGATTCTGCCGGGCTTCGGCATGATCAGCCAGATCGTCTCGACCTTCTCGAAGAAGCCGGTGTTCGGCTATCTCGGCATGGCCTATGCGATGGTCGCTATCGGCGGCATCGGCTTCGTAGTGTGGGCGCACCACATGTACACGGTCGGCATGTCGTCGTCGGCGCAGGCCTACTTCGTCGCTGCGACCATGGTGATCGCGGTCCCGACCGGCGTGAAGATCTTCTCGTGGATCGCCACGATGTGGGGCGGTTCGATTGAGTTCCGCGCTCCGATGATCTGGGCGATCGGGTTCATCTTCGTGTTCACGGTCGGCGGCGTGACCGGCGTGGTGCTCGCCAACGCGGGCGTCGATCGCGTGCTGCAGGAAACCTATTACGTCATCGCGCACTTCCACTACGTGATGGGCGTAGCGGCGGTCTTCGCGATCTTCGCGGGCTGGTACTACTGGTTCCCGAAGATGTCCGGCTACATGTATTCGGAAGGCGTCGCCAAGCTGCACTTCTGGGTAATGTTCATCGGCGTCAACGTCCTGTTCTTCCCGCAGCATTTCCTCGGTCTGTCGGGTATGCCGCGCCGTTATGTCGATTATCCCGATGCGTTCGCCGGCTGGAACCTGATCTCCTCGATCGGCGCCTATATCTCGGCGTTTAGCATCCTGATCTTCCTCTACGGTGTGGCTCAGGCCTTCGCTCGCAAGGTGCCGGCCGGCAACAACCCGTGGGGTGCGAGCGCCACGACGCTGGAATGGACGCTGACGTCGCCTCCGCCGTTCCATCAGTTCGAGACGCTGCCTCGCGTGCAGTAACTAACCCTGTCGCTTCGGAGCGCTCGTCGTTCCGGAGTGACAGATCAGGACGTCGCCGGTCTGCGTCGTGCAGGCCGGCATGAGTTAGGAAGCGCTGTTTTGTCCGTTGTCGAGCATCATGCGGCTGAGCTGTCGCCCCGGATTTCCGAGGCCAGCGTTGCCGATTACATCGCGCTGCTGAAGCCGCGGGTGATGTCGCTCGTCATCTTCACGGCGCTGGTCGGGATGATGATAGCGCCGGACGGGTTGCATCCGGTGCTGGCGATTACGTCGCTGCTTTGCATCGCGGTGGGCGCGGGTGCGTCCGGCGCGTTGAACATGTGGTACGACGCCGATATCGATGCCTTGATGTCGCGTACCGTCAATCGCCCGGTGCCGCGCGGCCGCATCACGCCCGGCGAAGCGCTGGCGTTCGGTTTGACGCTGTCGTTCTTCTCGGTGATGACGCTCGGCATCCTCGTCAACTGGATCGCCGGCGGGCTTCTGGCCTTTACGATCTTCTTCTATGTCGTGATTTACACGATGTGGCTGAAGCGCTGGACAGCACAGAACATCGTGATCGGCGGTGCCGCGGGCGCGCTGCCGCCGGTGGTGGCCTGGGCTTCGGTGACGGGCTCGCTGGCGCCGGAGCCGATTTTCCTGTTCCTGATCATCTTCCTGTGGACGCCGCCGCATTTCTGGGCGCTGGCGCTGTTCCGCACCGACGATTACGCCCGCGCCAATGTCCCGATGCTGCCGGTGGTGGCGGGGCCCGACGTCACGCGGCTGCAGATCCTGCTCTACACCGTGCTGCTGGTCGCGGTTGCCGTGCTGCCATGGCCGCTCGGCTATTTCGATGCGATCTACGGTGTGACGTCGCTGCTGCTGGGCGCCGGGATGCTACGGCTTGCGATCAGCGTCTACCGGCATCGTGAAGGGCACGCCGCCTTGCAGGCGACCCGTGCGCTGTTCAAGTTTTCGATCCTTTACCTGTTCATGCTGTTCGCGGTGCTGCTCCTCGATGTCATCGGAGCCGCCTTTGTCCGGCTGATCTGGTCATGAGCGGGAGTGTTGCGATGGACAACAATGAACCGCCCAAGGGGATCATTCTCACACCGGAGCAGAAGCGCCGTCAGCGCGAGCGGTCGATTGCGATCGCCCTGGCGCTTGGCATTCTCGTAATCCTGTTTTTCGCCGTCACTCTTGTGAAGGGACCGGTCGTTCTCAACCGGCCGATGTAACATGACGCAGAAAATCGAAAACGGAACGCCCGTTCAGCCTGCGAAGAAGGCCAAGCCGCGCATGGGCCGCGACGCCATGGTCGCGTCGATCTGCGGCTTCGTCGTCGCGTTCATGGTCGGCGCGGCTTACGCCGCGGTTCCGTTCTACGATTGGTTCTGCCGCGCCACGGGTTTCAACGGCACGACCCAGGTCGCGACGTCGGCGCCCGCCGAAACGCTCGGGCGGCGCATCGCGGTGCGCTTCGATTCCAACGTCAGCGGCGGCTTGCCCTGGAAGTTCGAGCCGGAAAAAACCGAGATCGACGTCAAGATCGGCGAGGTCGTCACGGCCTACTATACCGTGACCAATCAGGCCGCACGGCGGACAACCGGTCTTGCCGCGTACAATGTCGCGCCGCTTACGGCAGGCGCGTATTTTCAGAAGATCAACTGCTTCTGCTTCTCCGAACAGACCTTTGGTCCCGGTGAAAAGCGCGAGCTTGCGGTGGTGTTTTACGTCGATCCGAAGCTTGCCGCTGATCCCGAGTACAATGGCCTCGACACCATAACCCTGTCCTACACGTTCTATCCTGCGAAAGACGATCCCGCGCCGAAGCCGGTTGCGGCGGCGGAGCCGGACAAGCGCAAGGGCAATCTCTAACCGACCTGAATGTCACGACACGCGTACGCGCCGGGTGAGACCGGCATCGCTAACGGAGAAATCGAAATGGCTACCGGCCACGTCAAGCATCACGATTACCATCTCGTCGATCCGAGCCCATGGCCGGTTGTCGGCTCGCTGTCCGCCTTCATCATGGCGGTCGGAGCGATTTCGTGGATGCATCATATGTATGCCGGGGCACCGATCGTGTTCGGCGCCGGCACCATCGGTGTGCTCTATACGATGGCGGGCTGGTGGGCGGACGTCATTCGTGAAGCCCAGCACAAGGGTGACCATACCCGCGTGGTGCAACTGCATCATCGCTACGGCATGATCCTGTTCATTGCGTCCGAAGTGATGTTCTTCGTCGCCTGGTTCTGGGCTTATTTTAACTCGGCGTTGTTCCCGGCCGATCCCGTTCACTTCACGCGCGAGGCGCTGTTCGGCGGCGTATGGCCACCGAAGGGTATTGAAACCTTCGATCCCTGGCACCTGCCGTTGCTCAACACGCTGATCCTGCTGACCTCGGGTACCACCGTGACCTGGGCCCACCACGCGCTGCTCGAGAACGACCGTCAGGGCATGAAGTGGGGCCTCATTCTTACGGTAGTGCTGGGCGCCTGCTTTACCTGCGTGCAGGCCTTCGAATACAGCCACGCGGCCTTCAGCTTCGCCGGCAACATCTACGGCGCCACCTTCTTCATGGCCACCGGCTTCCATGGCTTCCACGTGCTGGTCGGCACCATCTTCCTGCTGGTCTGCCTGCTGCGTGTCTACGCCGGTCACTTCACGCCGACACAGCATCTCGGCTTCGAGTTCGCCGCCTGGTACTGGCACTTCGTCGACGTGGTGTGGCTGTTCCTGTTCATCTGCATCTACGTCTGGGGCCATGGCGCCGAGACGATGGCACACGCCGCGCACTGATCGCGCTGCGGTGACAAATTCAAGGGGCGGCCTTATTGGCCGCCCTTTTTGCTAGGCGCCGCGTCAGGCCATCGATTGCGGCTGCATCGAGGAATGGTGATGTGCGATCAGCCAGGATGCGCCGTGCTTCACCAGCACAAAGCTGTAGCGCGCCGGAAATGTCGCGGTCTGACTATCCCGCGTCCGGAACAGATTGTAATGTCCGGTGTCGATCGCGACGCTGCCGGACACGGTCTGCAAGACGTGATCGCCAAGCCTGACTCTCAATCCGGCGAGGGCGGCATCGATGAAATAGCTGCGGATATCGTGCGGCGAGGTGGTCAGTTCGCTGGCGAGTGTTCCCCAGAGGAGGGCGTCGGGTGCATAGAGCCGCGCGACGGCATCACCGACGCCGCTGTTGAAAGCCCGCTCCCATTCAAGGACGGTGTCGTAGGGCTCACGCATCGTTCAAATTCCCCGTCGCGGTATCTTTTAGCAAAGACATAGCCGCATTTCTTTGGGATAACCGCAACCGTCATGAGCGAACCTGCCTATCAACCGCCGACGCCTTCAGCGGTTTCCCCAATCGTCGCCGGACTGGCCTGCAGATGTCCGCGTTGTGGCAAAGGAAAGCTGTTCGGCGGCTTCCTGTCACTGCGGCCGCGCTGCGACCGATGTGATCTCGATTATACCTTCATCGATTCCGGCGACGGTCCCGCCGTGTTCATCATCCTGCTGGCTGGCTTCGTCGTGGTGGGATGCGCGCTGGTCGTCGAGGTCAAGTACCAGCCGCCGTTCTGGGTGCACGCCGCACTGTGGATTCCCTTGATCGCAGCCGTCACCTTGCTGCCGTTGCGGCCGATGAAGGCGCTGTTGATCGCCTTGCAGTATCACCACAAGGCCGCTGAGGGTCAGATCATCGGACGGGAGCAGAAATGAGCGAGACGGCGACGCGGCCGCGCGGTGTGTTCGGCTTGACCATTATCGCGCTGGTGATGGTTGGCGTGCTGGCGAGTCTCGGCTTCTGGCAACTGCAGCGCCGTGACGAGAAACATGCGTTGATCGCGGCGCTCACCGAGCGGCTGGCGCTGGCCCCGGTGCCGCTGCCGGCCGACTGGGCCGCGCTCAATCCGCCCCGCGACGAATTCAGGCGGGTGACGTTCACCGCGACGTTCGAGAGCAAGCCGGACGTGATGGTCTACACCTCCGGCTCGGCGGTCCGCGAAGATGTTTCCGGCCCCGGCACGTGGGCGTTTCTGCCGGCGCGGTTGCCGGACGGCCGCACCATCGTTGTCAACGCCGGCTTCGTCCCCAACACGATGCAGGATCGTGCCCAGGAAGACCGCGCGGTGACGCCGCTGATCACCGGCGCGCCGGTGATCCTGACCGGCTATCTGCGTTTCCCGGAAATGCCGGGCCTGTTCTCGGCGCACGAGGATCGCGCCAAGCGGCTGTGGTTTGTGCGCGACCACCTGGCGATGTCCGAGGCCAACGCCTGGGGCGCAACCTCACCGTTCTACGTCGATCTCGAGGCGCCGGTGCCGGCTTCAGGTGTGCCCAAGCCCGGTCCCCTTCAGGTCCATCTGCGCGACAATCATATGCAATATGCGATCACCTGGTTCGGTCTCGCGCTGGTGGTGCTGATAGCATTCGGCTTCTGGCTGGTGGGCCAGCGGCGCGCCTGATTGCAGCCGCAATGGCAGGCTTGGCTTCCTTGTGAAGAGTGGACGCAACCGATAGAGTGCGCCGCTCATTCGCTTCCAGCGACGTGATTATTCCATACATATCAGAGACTTATCAGGTTGGGTAAGTCTTTGGAGGACGTGTTGACGACCTATATTTCGACCCGGGGCGAAGCCCCAAAACTTGGCTTTTGCGACGTAATGCTGACCGGGCTTGCGCGCGACGGCGGACTTTACGTCCCTGAAAGCTGGCCGCATCTGACGCCGGAGACAATCGCGGGATTTCTCGGCCGGCCCTATTGGGAAGTCGCCGTCGAGGTGATCCGCCCCTTCGTCGCCGGGGAAATTTCCGATGCTGATCTCGGCCGCATGGCGAACGAGGCCTATGCCACGTTCCGTCATCCGGCGGTGGTGCCGCTCGACCAGAGCGGGCCCAACCAGTTCGTGCTCGAACTTTTTCACGGACCGACGCTGGCGTTCAAGGACGTCGCCATGCAGTTGCTGGCGCGGCTGATGGACCATGTACTCGCGAAGCGCGGCCAGCGCACCACCATCGCGGTTGCGACCTCAGGCGACACCGGCGGCGCTGCGGTCGAAGCCTTTCGCGGGCTCGACAATGTCGATCTGATTGTCCTGTTTCCGCATGGCCGGATTTCCGACGTGCAGCGGCGCATGATGACCACCACGGCCGCTCCGAATGTTCATGCGCTCGCGGTCGAGGGCACGTTCGACGATTGCCAGGCGATCGTGAAAGGCCTGTTCAATCATCATGCGTTTCGCGATCAGGTGTCGCTGTCCGGCGTCAACTCGATCAACTGGGCGCGCATCGTCGCGCAGACGGTGTACTACTTCACGTCCGCGGTTGCGCTCGGCGCGCCGGCGCGGCAGATCGACTTCACGGTGCCGACCGGGAATTTCGGAGACATATTCGCAGGCTATGTCGCCAAGCGCATGGGCCTGCCTGTGCGGCATTTGCGGATCGCCACCAACGTCAACGATATCCTGGCGCGGACGCTGAAGACCGGCATCTACGAAGTGCGCGAGGTCCACGCGACCGAATCGCCGTCGATGGACATCCAGATTTCCTCGAATTTCGAGCGTCTGCTGTTCGAGGCGAGCGGGCGCGACAGCGCCATGCTGCGCGGACTGATGGCGTCGCTGGCGCAGTCCGGGCGTTTTGTGCTGCCGGACGCAGTGCTGGCGCGGGTGCGCGAGGATTTCGATGCCGGGCGCGCCGACGAAACCGAAACCCGTGCGGCGATCCGCGCGGCGTGGCGGGAGTCCGGAGATCTGATCGATCCGCACACGGCGGTCGCCCTCGCCGTCGCGGAGCGCGACAATGCCGATTCGAAAATTCCGAACATCGTGCTGTCCACCGCCCATGCGGCGAAGTTTCCGGATGCGGTCGAAGCCGCATGCGGGATTCGGCCGCCGCTGCCGCCGTGGCTTGATGGCCTGATGTCACGGCCGGAAGAGATCAAGGTCGTGCGCAACGACCAGGCTGAAATCGAGCGGTTCGTGCTGTCGGTCAGCCGCGCCGCAAAGCAGGGAATTGCCGGATGAGCGTAGACGTCACCAAATTATCTTCCGGCCTGACGGTGATCACCGACACGATGCCGCATCTTCAAACTGCGGCGCTCGGAGTCTGGACCGGTGTCGGCGGCCGCGACGAGAAGCCGAACGAGCATGGCATTTCGCATCTGCTGGAACACATGGCGTTCAAGGGTACGGCGCGCCGCACCTCGCGCGAGATCGTCGAAGAAATCGAGGCGGTCGGCGGCGATCTCAACGCCGCGACCAGCAGCGAGACCACGGCATACTATGCGCGGATGTTGAAGGACGACGTTCCGCTGGCCATCGATGTGCTCTCGGATATTCTCGCCAACCCGTCATTCGATGCGGAAGAACTCGAACGCGAGAAGAGCGTGATCGTGCAGGAAATCGGCGCGGCGCAGGATACACCGGACGATGTTGTATTCGAGCATCTCAGCGAGATTGCCTATCCTGAACAGCCGATGGGCCGATCGCTGCTGGGGACGCCGCAGACGCTGAAGGGATTCGATCGCGACATGCTGTGCGGCTATCTGGCGACACATTACCGTGGTCCGGAGATGGTGGTTGCCGCCGCTGGCGCGGTGGATCACAAGCAGGTGGTGGCCGAGGTGCAGGAGCGCTTCGCGAGCTTCGATGGCCGCGTCGGACCCAAGCCGCTGCCGGCGAAGTTCGGGCAGGGCGGCACGCGCGTGGTGCGCCGTGATCTCGAGCAGGCGCATCTGACGCTGGCGCTGGAAGGGTTGCCGCAAAACGATCCGGGCCTTTTCAGCCTTCAGGTCTTCACCAACGTTCTCGGCGGCGGGATGTCGTCACGGCTGTTTCAGGAAGTGCGCGAGAAACGCGGCCTGTGCTATTCGATCTACACCTTCCACGCGCCGTATTCCGACACCGGATTTTTCGGTCTGTACACCGGCACCGATCCTGCTGACGCGCCGGAAATGATGGAAGTCATCGTCGACGAGATCAACAACGCGGTCGAGACGCTGACCGAGGCCGAGATTGCCCGCGCCAAGGCGCAGATGAAGGCGGGATTACTGATGGCGCTGGAAAGCTGCAGCTCCCGCGCCGAACAACTGGCCCGCCATATTCTGGCCTACGGACGGCCGCTGACGGTCGAGGAGGTCGTCGGACGCATCGACGCGGTCAGCGTTGAATCGACCCGCGAAATCGCCCGTGGCCTGATGGGCCGCAGCCAGCCGGCAGTGGTTGCGCTCGGCAGCGGCAGGGGTCTGGACAAGGCGGTCGCTTTTGCGGAAGGATTGTCGCAACCGAGGGGCCGGTCGCTGCTGCACTGACGCGGCTACGGACGAACCAATCAGCCGGCCTCCGGCGCAAAGGGAATCGCACTGTGGCGCTGTTTCGTTTGCCGACCGCGACTCCGCCGACGCTCGCACCGCGCGGCTACGGACTCTTGCTGCGTGCACCGCAGATGGCGGACTTCCAGCAGTGGTCGGACTTGCGCGGAGGTAGCCGGGCGTTCCTGACGCCATGGGAGCCGATCTGGCCGTCGGACGATCTCACCCGCACCGGATTCCGCCGCCGGCTAAGGCGCTACGCCGACGATATCCTCGAGGACAAGGCTTATCCGTTCGTCGTCATTCGCGAACAGGATGGCGCCCTGATCGGCGGTGTGACCTTGGCCAATGTCAGGCGCGGCATCGTGCAAAGCGGGACCATCGGTTACTGGATTGGCCAGCCTTATGCCGGGCGGGGCTACATGACGGCCTCCTTGCGGGTGCTGTTGCCGACGCTGTTCGGCGAACTCAATCTGCATCGCGTCGAGGCGGCCTGCATCCCCACCAACACGCCGTCCGTGCGCGTGCTGGAAAAATGCGGATTCGCGCGCGAGGGCCTCGCGCGCCGTTATCTCTGCATCAATGGTGTCTGGCAGGATCACTATTTGTTCGGCCTGCTCGATGAGGATTTCCGCGGTTAACCACCCCTTCGGTGGTCGCGTACCGCCGGATTCTGCGCCTTTGGTTCGCCGCCTTTGCCCTGCTATAAGGCGGTTTCAATCACCCCTCCGCCTCATCCAGAATCGACCGGAACACAGATATGATGCGTGACATGCTCCCTGAACGAGCAACTGGCAAACGCGCGGCCAAATTGGCCGTGATCGCTCTGGCGGCCGGCACGATGCTGGCCGGATGCGGTGGCGGCAGCACGCTCGGATCGTCGTCGGGATCGTCGAGCAGTTCGTCATTGGGCGATCGTTTCGGTCAGATTTTTGGCTCGAAATCCCAGGCCGTTGGTGAAGCGCCGCCGCCGCCCGAGGTCAATGAACTGACCTGTCCGAGCGTTGATATCCGTTTCGGCGCCTCTACCCTTCCGGTCGGGCTGCCGGGCAAGCCGGCCAGTGGCAACGATCTGCGCTATCAGGCGTCGGTGGTGCGCACGGCACGCGATTGCACGCTGTCCGGCAACGAAGTTCGTGCCCGTGTCGGAATTCAGGGCCGTGTCATCGTCGGTCCGGCCGGCGCGCCGCCGACAGTGACCGTGCCAATACGCGTGGCGCTGGTGGAAGCGGGCATCCACCAGAAGGTCATCTTCAGCAAGGCCTATCAGACCAATGTCGACATGTCGCAAGGCGACGGCAACACCGATTTCAGTTTTGTCGCGGAAGACATCGTCTATCCCGCGCCGTCAGCGGCGGTCGGCGACAAATATATCTTCTATGTCGGTTTCGATCCGCAGGGCCTGAAGCCCGAGCGGCCGGCGCGCGGGCGGAAGAGATAGCGGCATAGTGACTGCGCCGCAGGCACGAAAAAGCCGGCCTCGATGTCGAGGCCGGCTTTTTCGTTGAGATGATGTATCCCGTTTAGTTGAGCTTCTCGCGCACGTCCTTGATGCCCTTGTCGAGCAGGCTGTCCGCGATCTGGCCCCTGACGGTTTGCGACAGCACCGAGCTTGCAGCGTAGACCGCCGCGTCTGCAGCAGCCGCACGCACGTCGGCGATGGCCTGCATCTCGGCCTGGGCGATCTTGTTCTCCGCCGATTTGGTGCGGCGGGCGACAAAATCTTCCATCTTGGCCTTGGCCTCGACGGCGATGCGCTCGGCTTCCGCCTTTGCGCTCTCGACGATGTCCTGTGCTTCACGCTCCGCGCTTTCGCGACGGGCGCGATACTCAGCCACCAGCTTGACCGCTTCGTCCTTCAGGCGACGGGCGTCGTCGAGTTCCTTCTGGATGCGGTCACGGCGATGATCGAGGGCCTGCAAGATCGTACGGTGGACGCCGAAGTAGCCGAACACTCCCAACAGGATGAGGAATGCGACGGCTACCCAGGTTTCGGCTTCAAACAGCATCGTTCTCAACCTTTCAAGGATGCATCGACGGCGCTGTCGACGGCCTTGCTGTCGGGCGCCACGCCGATCAGCCGCTGCACGATGGCGGCGGTTGCATCGGTCGCGATGGACTTGACGTTGCCCATGGCCTTCTCACGCATCGAGGCGATGGTCTTCTCGGCTTCGGCGAGCTTGGTCGCGAGATTTGCTTCCAGCGTCTTGCGTTCGGCCTCGGACTGGGCGCTCAACCGGTCGCGGGTCTCGGCTCCGATCGCCTGCGCACGAGTGCGGGCGCCGGCGAGTTCGCTCTCGTAAGCCTTGAGCGCCGCGTCCGATTCGTCCTTCAGCTTCTGCGCTTCGGTCAGATCGTTCTCGATCGCGCCTTCACGTGCGGCGATCACTGAGCCGACGCGGGGAAGCGCGATCTTCGATACGATGACGTAAAGCAACGCGAAGGCGATCGCGAACGACACCAATTGCGAGGCAAAGGTGTCCTTCTCGAAGGGCGGGAAGCTGGCCTTCCCGTGCCCGTCGACCTGAGTGTGGGCGGTCGTGCCCTTGGCATTGCCGTGTTCGGTCGCCATAGGCGTCTCCTGTTGACGTCAGCCGCGCATGATGCGGCCGACGTGTCATCCGCGGTGGCTCAGACGGCGAACAGCAGCAGCAGCGCAACCAGCAGCGAGAAGATGCCGAGCGCTTCGGTCACGGCGAAGCCGAAAATCAGGTTGGCGAACTGGCCCTGTGAGGCCGACGGATTGCGGAGCGCGCCGTTGAGGAACTGGCTGAAGATCATGCCGACGCCGATGCCCGCGCCGCCCATGCCGAGACATGCGATGCCGGCGCCGATGTACTTTGCTGCGATTGGATCCATGGTGAAACTCCTTCTTGGATGATGGTGTCAGAGGTTGAAGAGAAATCCGGTCAATGTCCGGGATGAAGAGCGTCGTTGAGGTAAATGCAGGTCAGGATGGCGAACACGTAGGCCTGCAGGAACGCCACCAGAATCTCGAGAGCGGTGAGGGCGGTGGTCATTGCCAGCGGCAGTACGGCGCCGAAAATGCCGGCAGCGCCCAGCGCGCCCAGCGATGCGACGAAGCCCGCGAAAACCTTCAGGGTGATGTGGCCTGCCAGCATGTTGGCGAACAGACGCACCGAGTGCGACACCGGCCGGGACAGGAACGAGATGACCTCGATCACCATGATGAGCGGCAGGATGTAGATTGGAATTCCGCTCGGCACGAACAGCTTGAAGAACTTGAAGCCGTTCTTGTAGAGGCCGTACAGAAGAACCGTGAAGAACACCAGGAGCGCCAGCGCGACGGTCACGATCAGATGGCTGGTGACGCTGAAGGTATAGGGAATCACGCCGATCAGGTTCGCCATCAGCACGAACATGAAGATCGCGAAGACGAACGGGAAAAACTTCATGCCTTCTTCGCCGACGCTGTCTCTTAGCGTGTTGGCGACAAATTCGTAGGAGAGTTCCGCGAGCGACTGGAAACGGGTCGGGACCAGACGGCGTCCGGCGCTGCCGCCGATCATCAGCAGCGAAATCACCGCCACGATGCCGAACATGTAGGCGGATGAGTTGGTGAAGGCGATCTCATGGCCGCCGATGTGGCCCACGGTGAAGATCTTGTGGATTTCAAACTGATGGATCGGATCGGCCATCCGCAGATATCTTTCATCAAGCGCCGGCCACGCCGGCTTTCAATCGTTTCGTCGTTGCGCTGTCTGCCGGATCAGGAGCGATCAGTGGTGCCGCTGGATCCAACGCCTGCAGTCCGCATCACGTTGATCACGCCGGCGACGAAGCCGAGCAGAAAAAACACGATGAGTCCCCAGGGAGACGTCGACAATAAACGGTCGATGCCCCAACCGATGACCGCTCCGACAAGAACGCCTGCTATCAGTTCGGACGAGAGTCGGAAACCGCGCGCCATCGCGGATGCTTTGGCAGATGCATTTCCGGTCCCACCGTCCGATTGATCCGTCCGGGCGGGACGGCTTTTCCGTGTTTGGGAAAGCCGATCATCCAGACTGTTGAGCCTTGCGGAGAGCGCAGCTTCGTCGGCGGATGGTTTGTCTGTTCTTCCATCTTCGCCGCGTCCGCCGTTATGTGTGTCGTTTGCCATTGCCCTCGACACCATGACCACGTCGCGAGATCTCGGAAAAAACGCCCCAAGCACCCCAGAAACCGCGCGGACCATACTGGTGGCATACGGTCAAGTCAAGATTCGCTGATAACCGACTATCATTTTGAAAACGCTGGGATAATTTGATAAAAACAACCCGGGCCGCGCGCGATTGCCGCACTGCAAAGCAGAGTTTTGCAGCACTCGTCTTGCAGACGCTGTTCGCGTCTGTTGGGGTGGCTTAAGTACGTGGATGATTTTGAACCGGAGGACCGATGGCGCGCCCGATCGATTACTATTTCTCATTGCAGTCGCCGTGGGCCTATATTGGCCATGGGCTGTTTCAGGACCTCGCAAGTACTTATAATCTCAAGGTAAATTATAAACCGGTCTTGCTTGTTGAGCTGTTTTCGGAAACCGGCGGTCTGCCGCTGGTCAAGCGCCATCCGGCGCGCCAACGCTATCGGATGCTCGAACTGCAGCGCTGGCGCGACAAGCGCGGCCTCAAATTCCACCTTCAGCCTGAGCACTGGCCATTCAATGGGCGACTCGCCGACGGCGTGATCATCGCGGCGCTCGAAGCCGGACAAAACCCAGAACCTTTCATCCGGCGAGCTTTCGCCGGTGTCTGGGAAGAGCAGATCAACCTGGGCGACCCCGCGGTTATTGCAAAAGTGGCCGATGACAGCGGTCTTTCCGGCGCGAAACTTGTCGAACACTCGGCATCCAACGAAATCAGCGCGGCTTACGAGCAGAACCGACAGGATGCCATCGCTGCGGGTGTGTTCGGTTCACCGGCCTGGGTGCTGGATGGCGAAGTGTTCTGGGGACAGGACCGGATCGAACTGTTGGCCGATGCGTTGAAATCGGGACGCAAGGCCTACACATCGCCGGTGTGAGGCGAGGGCCTGCGAAAGGACGAGAGGCGCGAATGGACGCGAACGCGAGTCACGGGATCGGAATCGGCGCCGGGCGTTGGCATTGGGCCACTGCGTTCGCTGCGGCAACGATGTGTGCCGGTCTGGCCGGTTCCGCCGTCGCGCAGTCCGCACCGGACACGGAGAACGGCCGCTATACGTTGTCGCCGGTGGCTGAAGGCTTCCTGCGCCTCGACACCCGTACCGGCGCGGTCTCGACCTGCACCAGCAAGGGTGGATGGGTTTGCCGCGTCGTTCCGGACGAGCGCGCCGCTCTCGATATCGAAATCGGCCGGCTTCAGAACGAGAATCTGAAACTGAAGGAGCAACTCGCGCAACGCGAGCCTCCGGTCGGCGGCAAGATCGACGCGCCGCTTGCGAAGGAAGACTCGCTGAAAAAGAGCGCGCCCGCCGACAAGGCCGAACGACCCAAGATCGAACTCGAATTGCCTGACGACCACGACAAGCTGATGGCATGGATCGAGCGCGTCTGGAGTCAGCTCATCGATATGGCGAACCGTATGCAAAAGAAGCTGTCCGAAAAAATCTGACCCGCGAAAAAAGCGGCCACGGATTGCTCCGTGGCCGTTTCGCTCGTGAGAGCCAGCCGGCATCGTTGCCGGCCGTTCTCTTATTTGGTGATGTCGACGTCCTTGGTTTCCGGCAGGAACAGGAAGCCGATCACGAGGCTCATGAGCGCGACGATGATCGGATACCACAGGCCGGAATAGATGTTTCCGGTAGCCGCGACGATGGCGAACACCGTCGCCGGCAGGAATCCGCCGAACCAGCCGTTGCCGATGTGATAGGGCAGCGACAGGCCGCTGTAGCGTATGCGGCTCGGGAACAGTTCAACCAGCCACGCTGCGATCGGCGCGTAGACCATGGTGACGTAGATCACCAGAATCCACAGCAGAAGCACCGTCATGGGGTAGTTGATGTCGTTCGGATCGGCCGCTGCCGGATAACCGTGCGACTTGATCGCGGTCGTCAGCGCCTTGGCGAAGTCCGGGCTCGACGAAGCCAGCGTCTGATCGCCGACCTTGACCGAAGCCGCGGTGCCCGCAGGCGCTGCCTGGTTCTGATAGTTCACCGAGAGATTGACGAGCGTGGATTTTGCCACGTCGCAGCCGGTGGTGAACTTTTCAGTGCCGGTTGCCTTGAACTGGAACGAGCACTGCGCAGGATCCGCAATCACCGTCACCGGCGATCGCGCCAATGCGGCTTCGAGCTTCGGGTTGGCGAAGTGGGTAATCCCCTGGAACAGCGGGAAATACGTCAGCGCCGCCAGCAAGAAGCCTGCCAGAATGATCGGCTTGCGGCCAATCTTGTCGGACAGCCATCCGAAGAAGATAAAGAACGGCGTGCCGAGGGCGAGTGCGATCACGATCATGATCCACGCGGTGACAGCCGATACCTTCAGGGTCTGGGTCAGGAAGAACAGCGCATAGAACTGTCCGCCGTACCAGACGACTGCTTCACCTGCCGTTGCACCGAACAGCGCGGCAAGGGCGATCTTTGCATTCGACCAGGTGCCGAACGCTTCGCTCAGCGGCTTCTTGGAGGTCGCACCCTCGGCCTTCATTTTTGCGAAGATCGGAGATTCGGCCAGGCTCAAGCGAATCCAGAGAGAGACGACGAGCAGGATGCCGGAGAGCAGGAACGGAATACGCCAGCCCCAGTCACCGAACGCGGCGTCACCCATCCAGGTGCGGATGCCGAGAATCAGCAGCAGCGCCATGAACAGGCCAAGCGTTGCAGTGGTTTGAATCCACGAGGTGTAATAGCCGCGCTTGTTCTTCGGCGCGTGTTCGGCGACGTAGATCGCGGCGCCGCCATACTCTCCGCCGAGTGCAAGGCCCTGGATCAGGCGCAGGCCGATCAGAACGATCGGAGCTGCGATGCCCCACGTGTCATAGCCGGGCAACAGGCCGATGAAAAACGTGCCGACACCCATCAGGCCCATGGTGATGAGGAAGGTATATTTGCGACCCACGAGGTCGCCTAAACGGCCGAAGATGAGTGCTCCGAACGGTCTAACTGCGAAGCCTGCAGCGAACGTCAGAAGTGCGAAGATGAAGCCGACGTTCGGCGGCACGGCGGAGAAGAAGTACTTCGCGAGATACGCGCCAAGTGTTCCGTAGATGTAGAAATCATACCATTCAAACACTGTGCCGAGTGACGAGGCGAAAATGACCTTCCGTTCTTCGGATGTCATGCTTCCGGTTCTGTTCGAACTCGCCGTCATGGTGGTCGTAGACATGTGAATCGCTCCCCAAAAAAATGAAATCTTCCGAATTCATCTCCCCCGCGAGCTGCTCTTGTGTCAGTTGATAACGAGAGGAGTTCGCAATAACGGTAACATTTGACCCAAATTCCACTAGGCTAGACTTTGGGATGCGGCATAGGCGGCAGGGGTGCGAGCGTGATAGGCTGCACAGACAGGCATTTGGGATGCCAGCGGCCGTTAAGGCTTCGCATCACCACCGCTTGCAACGCCGTTCACGTTCAGCGATGTATGAGCGGCATGCTGGAGTGACGCCGGTTGAAACAGGTTTCCCACGCCGATCGCATGGATCAGATGACCGCAGTGTCGACCACGCATCTTGTGATTGCTGACGATCACCCCTTATTTCGCGGGGCTTTGCGTGAGGCCGTCGCGAGTGTGGTGGCGTCTGTGAGCATCGATGAGGTTGGCTCGTTCGAAGAACTTACCGCCTTTCTGGAGCAGAACGGCGAGGTCGATCTGGTTCTGCTGGATCTCGCAATGCCTGGGATCAGCGGGTTCTCGGGTTTGATCTATCTGCGCGCCCAGTACCCTGAAATCCCGGTGGTGATCGTCTCTGCCAGCGATGACGGTGCGACGATCCGTCGCTCCATGGAGTTCGGCGCATCGGGCTTTATCCCCAAGCGGTTCGGGGTCGAGACCCTGCGCGAAGCGATCGGCAAGGTGATGAACGGGGACATCTGGATTCCGTCCGATGTCGACCTGTCGGCCACGGTCGATCCCGACATGATGAAACTGCGGGATCGTCTGGTGACGCTGACCCCGCAGCAGGTCCGGGTGCTGATGATGCTGTCGGAGGGGCTGCTCAACAAGCAGATCGCCTACGAGCTCAGCGTCTCCGAGGCGACCATCAAGGCCCACGTTTCGGCGATCCTGCAAAAGCTCGGCGTCGAAAGCCGGACCCAGGCGGTGATCGTCGCCGCCAAGATTTCCGGCGGCCAGTGGCGTCAGGGCGATACGCCCGGCTGACGCCTTCCCACTTATTCCGCCGCCGCCATCTGTTGTGCCCGCCACTGTCCGAGCAGCGCTCGCAGGGAGGCGGGTTTGACCGGCTTGTTGAGAACCACGATACGCTCGGCGCGGGCCGCCTCGCGAACATGGGGACTGCGGTCGGCCGTAATCAGGATCGCCGGAATGTCCGCGCCGAATTTCTGGCGGATGTCCCTGATGGTGGCGATACCGTTGCCGCGATCGAGATGATAGTCGACGAGCAGCCCGGTGATCGGACTTCCGGAAGCGGCGATGGCTTCCATGGCGGCAGCGGGATCAACGGTCGCGATCACATTGGCGTCCCAGCCCCTGAGAAGCGTCTTCATGCCGTCGAGGATCGCGCGGTCGTTCTCGATACAGACGACGGTGGTGCCGCTCATCGGCGTCCGGGCTGAAAGGTGGGCGCTGGCGCCGGTCAGCGTCGCGACATGGGTGACAGTCTTTGCGATCGGCATGGTGACGGAGAAGTGCGATCCGCCGCCTCGGGTCGAATCGATGGCGATGCCGTGCCCCAGTACGCGCGCGATACGTTCGACGATGGATAGTCCGAGCCCGAGGCCGCGGGCGATGCGCGCGCCTTGATCGAGCCGGTGGAATTCCTTGAAGATCTCGCCGCGCTTCAGGAATGGAATGCCGAGGCCGGTGTCGTAAATTCCGATCTTGAGGGATGTCCCGGCGCGCCGGCAGCCGACCAGCACCTTGCCCTTCGGCGTGTATTTGATGGCGTTCGAGATCAGGTTCTGCAGCAGGCGGCGCAGCAGAACGCGGTCTGACGCAACTGCGAGAGTACACGGCACGAACGTCAGATCGAGATTCTTCTCGCGCGCGATCGGCGTGAACTCGACCTCGAGCGAGCGCATCAGATCGCTCATTCTGAAATTCGAGATCGACGGTGTCATCGCCCCGGCATCAAGGCGCGAAATATCCAGCAGCGCTCCGAGAATCTCCTCAATGGCTTCGAGCGAGTCGTCGATGTTGTCGACCAGGCGCGCGTTCTCGCCGCCGCTCTGGCGCTCGACCAGGCTCGTGACGTAGAGCCGCGCGGCGTTCAGCGGCTGCAGGATGTCGTGGCTCGCCGCCGCAAGGAATCTCGTCTTGGAAATGTTCGCTTCCTCGGCGGTGATCTTGGCCAGCGCCAGTTCGCTGTTGAGGCGCGTCAGTTCCTCGGTGCGTTCGCGCACGCGCTTTTCCAGCGTCGCGTTGGCGCGCTCCAGCGCCTCGGCTGCTTCGAAGCTCGGTGTGATGTCGGAGAAAGTGACGACCAGTTCGCCGCCCGGCATGGCGTTGGGCCGCACCTCGATCACCATGTTACGGTCCGGCAGCCGCTCGAGGAACGGCTCGCCGTCGGTGGTGTAGGCGGTGAGGCGCTTCTGCAGATAGTCCTCCCGAGTTGCGTTTCCCGGTTTGCCGATGAATTCGAGGATTTCGCTGAGCGGGATGCCGATCTGCACGACATGGGCGGGCAGATCGAGGATTTCGCCGAACTGGCGGTTCGAGCAGATCAACTGCAATTCCGGGTTGAACACGGCGATGCCTTGACGGACGTGGTCGAGCGCGGTCTGGAGCATTTCGCGGTTGAAATGCAGCGCGGCATGAGCGTCGTCGAGCAGCTTCAGCGCCGCCTTGGCGGAAACCGCGCGCTTGCGCAGCAGCAGCGACATCACCAGCCGCGACGACGCGGCGCCGATCGACGAGGCGATCAGATGTTCGGCGTGGCGCAGCAACTGAAAGTCGGCAGGTGAACCTCGGTCGATATTGACTCGATTGGTCGCTGCGAACGCCTCGAACGACCGCGACGCGCGATCCGGGCCGAGATATTGCGCCACCGTGCTGAGCAAATCCTGCACCGTCACGGTGGTGCGCCAGCGCTTGAAATTCGGCGCCATAGGCGTCAATTCGCTGTGCACGAACAGGTCCGCCTGCAATCGCTCGATCGACGTCGGCTGCCGCCATAGCGACAGCACGATGTAGCTCAGCACGTTGAGCGACAGGCTCCAGAGCACGCCGTGGATCAGCGGCGGCAACTCGCTGCCGAACAGGTTCTGCGGCCGCAGCGCCGCGATCCCGAACAGCCCTTCCTTGAGCCATAAGGTGCCGAGCGGATAGACGTCGGCGAAACTCGGCAGGAACAGCGTGTAAGCCCACACCGCGAAGCCGACCAGCATGCCGCCCAGCGCGCCGCGTGCGGTTGCCCGGCGCCAGATCAGGCCGCCAAAAAAGGCGGGGGCAAGCTGCGCGATCGCCGCGAAGGACAGCAGACCGATGGCGACGAGGTGAATGTTGGCCAGCGCCTGGTAATAGAAATAAGCCATCAGCATGATGGCAAAGATTGCGGCGCGGCGAACCTTCAGGAGGAAGCCGCCGAAATCCGGCCGCGCTGTCGGGGACGACGCCCCGCGCTGCAGCACTAGTGGCACGACGATGTCGTTCGACACCATGATCGCCAGTGCCACGCATTCGACGATCACCATTGCGGTCGCCGCCGACAATCCGCCGATGAACACGATGACGCTCATGATCGGCGACCCCGCCTCGATCGGCAACGCCAGCACGAACATGTCGCTGTCGACGGCGCCGAACGGGAAGGTAATCAATCCGGCCAGCGCGATCGGGATGACGAAGATGTTGATCACGATCAGATAGAGCGGGAACAGCCACTGCGCCCGGTCGACTTCCTCTTCGCTGGAATTCTCGACGACGCTGACGTGAAACTGGCGCGGTAGCAGCAGGATGGCGAAGAACGACAGCAGCGTCATCGCGAGGAAATTGCCGATCGACGGCGAATAGTCGATGGCGCGCAACGCCTCCGGCGTTTTCATCGCACGCTCGATCAGGTCGACGGGGCCGAACATGTAGAAGGTGACGAAAATGCCGGCGGCGAGGAACGCGACCAGCTTGACGATGGACTCGGTCGCGACCGCGAGCATCAGGCCGTGCTGGTGTTCGGTCGCGTCCGACTGGCGTGTTCCGAACAGGACGGCAAACAGTGCCAGCGCCAATGTCACGAACAGGGCGATGTCGCCGGCGAACGGAATCTTGGAAACGTCCTGGTCGCTGCTCAGAATGGTTTCGAGCGACGAGGCCACGGCCTTGAGCTGAAGCGCGATATACGGCACCGATCCGATGATCGCGATCATCGCGGCGATCGCCGCAACTGCCTGGCTCTTGCCGTAACGCGAGGCGACGAAGTCAGCGATCGATGTGATATTTTGCGATTTGGCGAGTTCGATAACGCGCAGGGTCAGCGGCTTGCAGAACGCGATCATCAAGATCGGTCCGATATAGATCGCTAGGAATTCGACGTTGGTACGAGTCGCGAAGCCGACCGACCCGAAGAATGTCCACGACGTGCAGTAGATCGCCAGCGACAACGGGTAGATCATGATGCCGGCGCGGGCGCGCTGGAACTGGCTGAGGCGATCGCCATAGAAAGCGATCACGAACAGAAGTCCGATGTAGCCGAACGCGGCTGCGATCACGACCCCGTTCTGCAGCATCTGCGGTGCTCCCTCGCGAAACCGGCCGGCAAGCTCTCTTGCCCGATCATGGTCGCTCTTGTGTCATCTAAGGCGTTTTCCGGCCGGTTGGAAATTGGTTCGTGGGCCAATCGTCTCGAACCATTGGCGAATACCGCGAATCAGCATATACACGCATTAGTTGCATAAATATGTAGTTACCACTCAGAAGAAGGAATGGGCAACATGCTCCCATCCTCACCGACAGATGCGCTGGTCTTCATTGTCGATGACGATCCTTCGGTTCGCGATGCGCTCACCCTGTTGCTCCGGATCGACGGCTTCTCAACGCGGAGTTTCGAGGACGGACCGTCGTTCCTCCAGGCCGTCGGAATCGCCGCGCCGGTTTGCGTCATTCTTGATCTTCATCTGCCCGGCTGTTCGGGGCTTGCGGTACTGAAAGAACTGGCCGACCGGCGGTTTGCCCCGCCGATCATCGTGATGTCCGGTCAGTCAGACATCACCACGGCGGTTGCCGCCATCAAGAACGGTGCGCTGGATTTTCTTGAGAAGCCGTTCTCAGCGAGTGCGATGGCTGATCGGGTGCGCGAGGCGGTGGCAAACTATCGCCAGTCGATAGCCGGGCACGCGGACGGTCTGGCGGATTTTCCGGGGCGTCGGCTTCTCACTGGGCGCGAGCGGGAAGTGCTTGCGCAGATCGCGCGTGGCGCGTCGAACAAGGAGGCAGGAAGGCGCCTTGGCATCAGTCCGCGCACCGTCGAGGTTCATCGCGCCCGGATCATGGCCAAGCTCTCGGCGCCCGCAATGCTGCCGACCTGATGCGCATCGTGTTGTCGCAACACGTCGAGCGGCCGGGATTGCGCGCGGCTCTCTAGCAAAACCTCGGAAAGGAAAAGCGGGGCGGCGTTATTCCGCCGCTAGCGATTTCGCATGCAGCGGCAGGTTGAGCCGCTCCCACACCTGCAGCATCGCTTCCGCGAGCTGATCGATCAGCACGTCGTCATGGTAGGGCGACGGCGTGATGCGCAGGCGCTCGGTGCCCTTGGGGACCGTGGGATAGTTGATCGGCTGGATGTAGATGCCGTGCTCTTCGAGCAGGATATCGCAGGCTTTCTTGCACAATTCGGGATTGCCCACGAAAACCGGGACAATATGCGTGTCGCTGGACATCACCGGCAGACCTGCCGCCGTCAGGATCGCCTTCACCCGCGCGGCGCGGTCCTGCTGGCGCTCGCGCTCCCAGCCCGACGATTTGAGATGGCGGATCGCGGCGGTCGCGGCCGAGCAGATCGCCGGCGGCAATGCCGTGGTGAAAATGAATCCCGGCGCGTGCGAGCGGACAGCGTCGATGACGTTGGCCTTGCCGGCGATGTAGCCGCCGAGGCAGCCGAACGCTTTCGCCAGCGTGCCTTCGAGAATGTCGATGCGATGCATCACGCCGTCACGTTCGGCGATGCCACCGCCGCGTGGCCCGTACATGCCGACGGCGTGAACCTCGTCGACATAGGTCATCGCACCATATTTTTCGGCAAGATCGCAGATCTTCGCCAACGGCGCGATGTCGCCGTCCATCGAATAAAGGCTTTCGCAGACGATCAGCTTGGGACGATCCGGGTGCGCGCGCAGCAATTCTTCGAGATGCGCGACGTCGTTATGCCGGAACACGATGCGTTCGCAGCCGGACTGACGGATGCCTTCGATCATCGAGTTGTGGTTCAGCGCATCCGACAGGATCAGACAATTCGGAATCAGCTTCGCCAGCGTTGCGATGCCGGTCTGGTTCGAGACATAGCCCGAGGTAAAGACGAGGGCGGCTTCCTTGCCGTGGAGGTCGGCGAGCTCGCGCTCAAGCTGGATCAGCGCGTGGTTGGTGCCGGCGATATTGCGCGTGCCGCCGGCGCCGGTGCCGACGCGGGTCGCGGTTTCGACCATCGCGCCGATGACCTTCGGGTGCTGGCCCATGCCGAGGTAGTCGTTCGAGCACCAGATCGCGACGTTTCGCTCACCCTTCGGCGAATGCCAGACTGCATGAGGAAACCGGCCGGCTATGCGCTCCAGATCGGCAAACACGCGGTAGCGGCGCTCGTCATGCAGACGGTTGACGGCGATATCGAAGAACTTGTTGTAATCCATCACAAAAACCCTGGACGGGAACACGGGTCGGCTCGGGCTTCCGGCTGGTATACCGAGCGCGACACCAGCCTTTTAGAGCTTTTCCAGGTTTGATGTCGAGGCGCAAATCGTCAATACAGCCAATCCCTGAGGGGATTTGACCCAGATCAAACGGCGCAATCAGACGGCCTTGAAGCGAACCACGCCGTCGGGCTGCTCAACGGCCTCCAGACGGCCTTCCACCAGCATGTAGTTGACGTGGGCGATCAACTCGCCGGCCGCGAAGCCGGTCTGATGCGGGTCGAGAACATGCTTGTGAAACACCACCGGCACCAGCTCCGCCGAGGTTTTCGGCGCCGCGCGGCATGCATCGGCGATGAGCTGGCAACGTTCCTCGTGATGATCCGCCAGCTGTTTGATGCGCGTCTTGACGCCGAAGAACGGAACGCCGTGCCCCGGCAGCACCAGCACGTCGTCGGGCAGCATGCGCGACAGGCTCGCCAGCGACGTCAGATATTCGCCGAGCGCGTTGGCTTCGGGCTCGACCGCCCAGACGCTGACGTTAGGCGAGATCTTGCTTAAAACCTGATCGGCCGAGAAGAACAGTTTGTCGGCGGCGCAGTACAGCATCACCTGATCGAGTGCATGACCGCCGCCGGTAATCACCTTGAAGGTGCGTGTCCCGATCGAAATTTCCTGCTGGTCGGACAGCCGATGATAGAACGGCGGCAGGCTGGATACGCGCTTGAGATAATCCTGTCCGCGCCCCAGCAGCTTGTCGGTGATGGTTTCGTCCATGCCGTGACGGCGGAAGAACATCCGCTGATTCAGCACGCGATCTTCGGTGCCGCGGCTCTGGTGATAGACCGCCTGCAGATATTCGACCTGCGACATGTAGAACGAGCACTTGAAACGTTCGACCAGCCAGCCGGCGAGGCCGACGTGATCGGGATGGGCATGCGTCACGATCAGGCGGGTGATTTTCATCCCGGCGAGCGGACCCTCAAACAGCTTTGTCCATGCCGCGATGGTTGCTTCATTGCCGATGCCGGTGTCGATCAGCGTCCAGCCATCGCCATCCTTCACCAGATAGACGTTCACATGATTGAGACGGAACGGCAGGTGGAGACGAATCCACGGGACGCCGGGCGCGACCTCGATCGCCTGATCGGGCGCTGGCGGAGTCTCGATCGGATAGCGCAACTCGTCGGAGGCTGCGGTCATGGCGTCGGTTTTCACAGAAGAAGTCTTGATGTCCATCGTCTCGCAATCGCGTTTGTCCCCATCGGCTTAACGCGGCAAATCATACCGCGCCAGCCCAATCTCGCGTTTTGTGACGTGCGGCGGCATGGATGCCATGCGCGCGCCGGCAGATTTGTTTAAAATCGGGTCAGGTCTACACGCCGGTTCCGGCGAATGAAGGGGAGGCGGCCGCTCGAGGTGCCGCGCCCGGTTTCGCGTCGTCGGGTTTTGACCTGCACACGTAAAATGGTCCCTGCCCGTGAGGGCAAGGACCATGCATCGGCACTGAGTCAATCTGAAGACGCTATTCCGGCATCACGCGTCCGTGGTGATGGACGATCACGCCGCGCGAATGTTCAACAGGAAGGCGTCGATCTCGGCGCGCAACGTATCGGCTTCACGCCGCAATCCGCTGGATGCCGTCAGCACTTCGGTGGCAGCCGTGCCGACATCCGCTGACGCCTGGCTGACGCCGACGATGTTGCTCGAGACTTCGGTGGTGCCGCCCGATGCGTGCTGGATGTTGCGCGCGATCTCACGAGTAGCCGCGCCCTGTTCCTCGACCGCAGCCGCGATCGCGGTTGTCACTTCGTTGATCTCGCCGATGGTCTGGCCGATGTTGCGGATCGCACCGACCGCCGATGTGGTCACCTGCTGCATGCTGGCGATCTGCGAGCGGATTTCTTCGGTGGCCTTCGCGGTCTGATCGGCGAGGCTCTTCACTTCAGCGGCGACCACGGCGAAGCCGCGCCCGGCGTCGCCGGCGCGCGCGGCTTCAATGGTTGCGTTGAGCGCGAGCAGGTTAGTCTGCGATGCAATCTCCTGAATGAGATCGACGACGTGACTGATCCGGCTGGCGTTGTCGGCAAGGCCCTGCATCGTGACGTCGGTCTTGCCGGCGTCCGCCACCGCGGCGCTGGCGATCTGCGCCGAATTGGTCACTTGCCGGCTGATTTCGGAAATCGACGACGACAGTTGCTCGGTGCCTGACGATACGGTCTGGACGTTGACCGAGGTTTCTTCCGCCGCGGAAGCGACGGCGCTGGCGAGCGCGCTCGAACGATCCGCGCTGGTGGACATGCCCTCGGCGGTCGTCTGCATCGAGTTGGCTGAATGCATCAGACCGTCGAGCGCCGCGCGCACCTTGTCCTCGAATCCGACAATCTGCTGCTCCATGCGCGAAGTGCGCTCCGCCTTGGCGGCGCGATCCCTGTCCTGTTCGGCGCTCATGCTGCGTGAATGGATCATGCTGTCGCGAAAGATTTCCAGCGCTCGTGCCATCACGGCGATTTCGTCTTGCTGGCGGCTGCGCAGCACTTCGGCCTCAAGGTCGCCCTCGGACAGCCGCTGCATGGCGTGCTGCAGGTTGGCGATACGGCGCAGGATATTGCGCCCGACATAGAGCCAGACGAACAGCGCCGAACCGATCAGCGTCAATGCACCGAGCGCGAGCATCGCAATGCTTGCGAACGAGATTTTTTCCTGCGCGGCCGCGGTCGATGCGTTGGTTTCCTGCCGGACGTTTTCGGTCAGCTGCTTCACGCTCATGCCGAGGCCGAGGTTGAGCTTGCGCGTCTCGTCGAGGATCAGCTTGCCGAAGTCGGCAGAATCCAGCTCCTTCTGCCGAAGTTTGAAGACGCTGGTCTTGCCGTCGCCAAACGCCAGCAGGGTTTTGACGCCATCGCCGATCTGGCTGTTGCCGTTGTCGAGGCTGAGCGCCTTGATCGATCCCTCGATGCTGTCCCTGGTCACCGCAAAGGTGTGCTGCAGATCCTCGATCTTTTCCGTCGTGGTCGCGATCGCCGCGCCGTTGATATTGCTTGCGGCATAGTTCACGTCGGCCAGCAGGCTGCCGAGCGTGTCGATCACCCGCATTGCCTTGACGGCTTCGAGCTGGTCGGCATCGGGCTTGGCGAGAATCGTGTTGATGTTGCTTTTCGCGGTGTCGACGGCGGAGCCGATGATGTTGACGGCAAACGCGTGCGCCTTGCGGGCATTCTCGAACGTCGAGTTGTGCTGGGCGACGAGGTCGAGACGTTCGCGCGCCGCAGATCCAAGGCTGGTCGCGGTGTCGTCGAGACTCTTGACCGTCTCCTGCAGGGAGGCGACCACCGTTCTGTCGGCGCCGAGGTCCTTGATTTCCTGAAGCTTGGCCATCGCGGCGGCCTGCAAGCTCTTCATGTTCTTGGTGCGCTCGACCAGGGCGTCCTCGCTTTCCGAATTGAGCAGCGCCGGCCCCTGGGCGGCGAGATCGTTGCTCAGGGCGGAAAGCTGAAGGCTCGCGGCCAGGCGCGGAATGTCACGGCCGCTGAGCGTGCCCATGCTGCCGCCGAGCTGGCCGAGCAGGGCGCTGGCGCTAGCGCTGATGACGATCGCCATTGCGGCGATGACCGCGAAGGCGAGAAACAGGCTGCCGCGCACACCCAGCTTGATGCGGCCAAGGCCTTCCCGAACGCGAGCTACGCCGGCCCGGATTCGTGTTCCGATTTGAAATGGCAAAGCCATGATGTCCCCCGCCCCTTGGCGTCTTCAGCGAATTCAGCCCGGGCGCAGTATCGGGGGAGGGGGTTAATAAAATTTGGAAAATTGAATGTTTTTGATGACTTCCGCAGAGCGGAACGATCAATCATTTCAGGAGGTTGGCTGGTGCTGCCAGACAGGATTGAATTCCGCCTGACGATGCCGAACAGCCCGTGAAACAAGGACAACCTTGGCCTCAGTGTCCGCTGTGTGCCACCGATGTGGACTTTATGCATCCTGGAATTGCTGTTCGGTACCCTCAGGATGCTCAATGAGATCGAAAGAGCGGTGGTGCAAATGCTCCATCCCGTGCGGCTTCGTTCTCCGCAGCGACTCACGCCAGCGACCGTTCCGCGACAGTCGGCGGCGCGACCCGTGAAACTGAGATCGGCCATCCCAAGCGCGTCGCTTGCGCGGTCAGTGCGTTTCTAGTCCACCGCTGAGCGAAACGTTCGACAAAGCGCCAAACGACCCACGATAGAAACACAATCCCACCGATAACCGCTGCGACGGCCCAAGTGACCTCAGCGGGCTGGATAGCATTGAAAATCACATACCCTATCTGCTGGTGCAGGAGATAAAGCGGATAGGTTAATCCGCCGATTGCGGCAACGAGGTTTTCCGGCAGGGAGAATTGCCGAATACGAGTTGCAAAGAAAATGATTGTGATGGATGCGAGGCAGATAGCCACTATCACTGCGTTGTCGAATGAAACGCCCGTCGGTGAGTCAATGCGGGTCGCGCGATGAAGGCACTGGAATACGGCAGTTCCTACAGACAGGGCAAAGATAGTATAGAGTTTTGCGTTGCGCCTGCCGCGATAGAACGCGTAGATCATCAGCCCGACCGCGAAGAAGCCGCTATCGTCGGCTAAGAAGAGCCGCTCGAAGATAGAAGCATCAATGGTCAGCTCGTTTGCAAACGTAATGCCCAACCAGATCAGAACGATCAGATCAAGACGGCGCGGAAAGACCTTCGTAGCTATCAGGATCGCGACCCAAGCATAGAAGATCACTTCGACGACGAGCGACCAGTAAGCACCGTCCATGTAGGAATAGCGAAGGGCTGGAGCTGCGATGAAAAGGTTAGCGCCCCACTGGGCAAATGAAGTGTCAAAGTGCGGCGACCCCATGGTTAGCATCGCGACAAAAGTCAGCGTCATGCAGAACAAGAAGGTCGGATAGATGCGGCTGAACCGCGCGATAGCAAATCCGGTAGCAGTTCGACCCTCGGCCGAATACGCAATCACGAAGCCGCTGATCACGAAGAAGATAGGAACGCCGAGAAAGCCGTACTGTGCGAAGCTCGCTATCCAAGGGAGGGCGACCTGAGTAACCCCATGTGATGGCGGCCCCCGAAAGCCGTAGTGATAGGCGATCACTGCTGCAACAGCCACAAGGCGGAGTAAGTCAAGTAACTGAACTCTTGAAGCGGCTTGTTTGTGTTCTGCCAACATGCTCTGAACGCCCGGCTGAGACGAACAGGTATCGTTCCCTCAATGAAAAAGTGCTTACCGGCGTCGCATAATGTTGGGGTGAATGGACTGCAGTGCAGGGCTGGGTAGATGAACCGCAAAATCTCCAAGGGTAACGCCGTCGAAGTATTCCTCGCATTTCTCAAGTTGGGGCTGACATCATTCGGCGGCCCCGTCGCCCACCTGGGGTACTTCCGCTCGGAGTTTGTCGAGAGGCGTATGTGGCTGACCGATAGCAGCTATGCGGATATCGTTGCGCTTTGTCAGTTTTTGCCAGGGCCCGCGTCGAGCCAAGTCGGCATTGCTATCGGCCTATCACGCGCAGGCTATTTGGGTGCGCTCGCTGCATGGGCGGCCTTCACCTTGCCTTCCGCGGTTATGCTCATCCTGTTTGCGTATGGCCTGGCATTTGTCGGGGGCAATTCTAGCAGCGGTTGGCTGCATGGTCTTAGCGTGGCCGCGGTCGCCGTGGTCGCGGTGGCTATTTTGGGTATGGTAAGAACTCTAACGCCAGATCGGATGCGGGCATCTGTGGCCGTCGCTGCGATGGTCCTTGCGATCCTTGCGCCCTCCGCATGGGGTCAGATCGTGGGCATCTTGTTTGGGGGGATTGTGGGGTTGGTCTGTATCAAGGGTATACAGAGCAACGATCCAACGGTCTTGCCATTACCCGTCAACCGCACAGTGGGCGTGTCATCGCTCGTCGTTTTCGTAACTCTGCTTGTAGGATTGCCTTTAGCAGCCTCAATGGCGGACAACTCGCTCATTAGACTGTTCGATATTTTCTATCGTGTTGGCTCGTTGGTGTTTGGCGGAGGTCATGTCGTCCTTCCGCTTCTCAAGGCAGAAGTTGTTCCGGCGTTGGTGAACAATGACGCCTTCCTCGCGGGTTACGGCGCTGCCCAAGCGGTGCCCGGTCCTCTCTTCACCTTTGCCGCGTACTTAGGTGCGGTCATCGGCGGGTGGACGGTGGCCGTGGGTTGCTTGGTCGGCATCTTCTTGCCGTCTTTTCTGCTGGTGATTGGTGTGCTTCCGTTCTGGGATGTCCTACGCAAGAAGCCAGCGGCACAGGCGATGTTGGCTGGTGTCAACGCGGCGGTAGTTGGTCTTTTGCTCGCTGCTTTCTACGACCCGGTCTGGACAGCAGGCATCACAAATCATTTCGACTACGCTCTTGGGTTAAGTGCATTTGTACTGTTGTTTATCTGGAAGATGCCGCCGTGGCTTGTGGTAATTCTTTGCGGAGTGATCGGTCAAGTGGCTCTGCCGTGAACTGATCGGGTACACCGCTGACGGCTCAAACCTGTTCTTCCGCTGTTCGGGTGACGACGGTTGGTTATGCCGGTGATGATGCATGGTGATGCCCATTGCTGACGATGATTTGCCAAATGTAGATGGTCCACGATTGGCAGGGGGATTTCACCTCTCGTAGAATCGCAAGGCGACGGGGCTGTATCAACGGGATTGGGCGGCTTGAATGGGGTTGGCGCGGTCCTGTGGTAGCTTCTTAACATTCACCCGCAGGAATGATCGAGGAGCTGCTTCAACGCATAGCCGCCTTGTAAGACGGCTTGTGCCATGCGGCCAAGATGCCCGGTAGCCGCCGCAAGCTCACCGGAGAGCCTTCGCGCAAGGTCGAGATCGATCTGAGAGATCGCCAGAAGCGCATCGCCTCTAAAGTAGTCCAATTCCGTCCCGTCCTTTGCGATCACTTCGAGCGCAGGAAGAGCCTCTCGGTAGCCCCCATCCCCAAGAAACGCGATGGCGTAACGGCGTCGGGGCATCGAACGCTTTGGTAGCTCCGCGATGACCAGAGGCACTATCGCAGTCCCCGCTTGGCGAAGGGGAGCGGCTAGCGTGCATTCAAAACCCGGTTCGTCCTTATAAAAGGCTGCAAGTGCAGCTTCGGGGGTGCTGAACGGGTTGCGAATCAAAGCCCATGTGCTTCCAGCAAGGAACACGAGAGCGATCGTCAGTCCCGCCCACCTACTCCAGCGCACTCGTCACCATCCTCACCGTAAAGTTCGCGACACCTTGGCGCTTCTTAACCCACGGCATCTAACGGTACTATCGCTCGACGAAGCGTCAGATGATGAGGACCGAGGCGAGCGTCGTCAAGGTGAGGTGGATGTCGAGCATCAGTTCGACATGGTGCGGAACGGTGTCCGCCCCACGCCGATTGCAGCGCAATTCTTATAACCACGGTCTACGTGAGTGGATAGCGCGGAAAACTTTGCCATCGCCTCGGCCGCGCCTTGAGCGTGACCTTGGTGTGCCGCCTTGATGCTTAGGGCGTGGCCGGAAATAGCATCCAGAACGGCCTCCTTGATCCCGGCCTCTAAGCCTCGGGTCTTGAAGATGTATCGCCAAGCGTGGTTGGGCTGTCCTCGATCTTCGCGAAGTGCCTTGATCTGCCGCTCTAATGCGGCCGCCACGACGGGCACTTCGCCTTGGCAGCGCTGCGATCTGCCATCCCGAGAGATATGGCGACGTGAGTTTTGTATCAGTTCCGCTGGTCTTCGGGAGCTTGCGATGATCGCCCGCACATCGGCGGGGATCTTTCGTCGGAAGTACCAGTTATCGGAGCCGGGCCTAGGTCGGGCAGGGCATTATCAAAACCATCGTGCAACACCCCTGCATATCAGGGGCGGCGCTCTACCTATTCAGTAGGCTATTGATTTTTCAAGAGTTTGGCTGGTGCTGCCAGACAGGATTGAACTGTCGACCTCTCCATTACCAATGGAGTGCTCTACCACTGAGCTACGGCAGCGAACGCCAGACTTCTTAAGCGCAAGGTTTGAACCGCAAACGCTTTCAAAACCATAAAGGCTTGGGAGCGCCCGATACGGAATCGGCTCAAAAGCCCCGAAGGCGCGCCGATCCTTGCCATAAGGGCCGGGGCGGCGCAAGCGCTGACGCCGTCTAATTGCGGTTGGCCGGTCAGGTTCCGGAAGCCGCCTTGAATTTCGCCAGTTGGGGGCCGATCCGCGCGCCCATTTCCTCTCCTAACGCCTGCAGCGCCTTGATCGGGCGGACCATGACCTCGAATTCGGCCATTTCGCCGGCCTCATTGAATCTGATCAGGTCGATGCCCTTGAGTTGCCATTTGCCGATATTGGCGCTGAATTCGAGTCCCGCGTCGGCGGGACCAGCCGTGAATTCGCGGTGATAGCGGAAATTCTCGAAAATCTTCACCACGGTGGTCAGAACAAGCACCGTTGCTTCGCGTCCGGGAATCGGGGAGACGACGAAAGGTGAGCGGAACACGATGTTTTCGGCCAGCAAAGGCCGCAGCACTTCCACACTGCCGGTTGCGACAAAGCGATGCCAGCCGTCGAGCGTGCGGCGCGCCGGCAGCGCCAATGCGGACAGGTTGCTCATCGTTGGTCTCCCTGAAAGAGCCGATAGGCGCAGCTTACGCGCACCATATCGCAGGTGTCGTTGCCCGTGATATTCGTCCGGCTGTCGGCGATCCTCAACCGGAGACATTGACGATGAACGATGAGCGCGAACGGGCCCGTCAGGAACGGTTGCGGACAGCGCTGCGCGAAAACCTGAAGCGGCGCAAATCGCAGGCGCGGGGCCGGACCGACCAGGCGGTCGTCACGCCGGAGGACGACAAAGCGTTGCGGGACAGGGGAAACGTCGACAAGCCGATGGCGGATGAGGCGGACTGACCATTAGTAATAAGTGCCGTTCCGGCAAGCAGGGTGATGGATATTTCCCGGCCGGAACCGTAGCATGCGGCTTTCATGAAGGAGGTTGCCATGATCTTCGGAATGACCCCCATGCTTTTCATCCATGTCGCTTTGAGCCTGATCGGGATTGCCACAGGGTTCGTCGTGATGGCCGGTTTGCTCGGCTCGGAGCCCCCGCAAGGGCTGGACGGCCTGGTTTCTCATCACCACGGTTCTGACCAGCGCCACCGGATTCCTGCTGCCTGCCAAGATGCTGCTGCCGTCCCATATCGTCGGCATCATCTCGCTCGTGCTGCTCGCGGCGGCGCTGTACGCGCTTTACGGCCGGCATCTCTCCGGTGTGTGGCGCGGGCGTATGTGGTGACGGCGCTGTTGTCGCTTTATCTGAACGTTTTCGTCCTGATCGTGCAGGCGTTCCAGAAGGTCGCGCCGTTGAAGGCACTGGCGCCGACGCAAACAGAGCAGCCGTTCCTGATCGCGCAAGGCGTGACGCTGGCGGCTTTCGGCATGGCGATCGTGTTCGCCGCGCTCAGGTTTCGTCCTGCGCCGTCCGGCGTCGCATAGCTATATGACGAGCGGCGGGCTGTTTAAGTTATGCCTTTGATATTGCTTGGATAAAATCCTTGCTCGAGCCGGGCAGCCGCCGTTTCCTCTTCGGCGAAAAACACGCTAATACGTTGTGCGCAGCAACAAAGCAGGTTTGGCATGGATCGTATTCGTATCGTCGGCGGCAACAAGCTCAACGGCACGATTCCCATTTCCGGCGCGAAGAATGCGGCTCTGCCGCTGATGATCGCGGCGTTGCTGACCGATGAAACGCTGATTCTCGACAATGTGCCCCGGCTTGCGGACGTCGCGCAGCTGCAGCGCATTCTCGGCAATCACGGCGTGGACATCATGGCGGCGGGCAAGCGTCCCGGCGATCACGAGTATCAGGGCCAGACCCTGCATATTTCCGCTGCCAACATCATCGACACCACCGCGCCCTACGACCTTGTCTCCAAGATGCGCGCGAGCTTCTGGGTGATCGCGCCGCTGATCGCGCGGATGAAGGAAGCGCGGGTCTCGCTGCCGGGCGGTTGCGCTATCGGCACGCGTCCGGTCGACCTGCTCATCATGGCGCTGGAAAAGCTTGGCGCCGACATCGTCATCGACGGCGGTTATGTCGTGGCGAAAGCCCCGAAGGGTTTGACTGGCGCCGAGATCGAGTTTCCCAAGGTCACTGTCAGTGGCACACATGTAGCGCTGATGGCGGCGACGCTGGCGGACGGCACCACCGTCATCACCAATGCGGCGTGCGAGCCCGAGATTGTCGATGTTGCCGATTGCCTCAACAAGATGGGTGCGAAAATCTCCGGCGCGGGCACCACGCGTATCGTGATCGAGGGCGTCAAGAAGCTTGGCGCGGCGCGGCACACAGTGTTGCCGGATCGCATCGAGACCGGCACCTATGCGATGGCTGTCGCGATGACCGGCGGCGATGTGCAACTGGCCGGCGCGCGGCCCGAGTTGCTGCAGTCCGCGCTCGACGTGCTGACCGAGGCCGGCACGACGATCACGCCGAACAACGAAGGTATCCGTGTCACGCGCAACGGCGCCGGCATCAATCCGGTGAAGGTTGCGACTGCGCCGTTCCCCGGATTTCCGACCGATCTGCAGGCGCAGTTGATGGCGCTGATGGCCTGCGCCAAGGGCGCCTCGCATATCACCGAGACGATCTTCGAAAACCGCTTCATGCACGTCCAGGAACTGGCACGGTTCGGCGCACGGATTTCGCTGGATGGTGAAACGGCGATCATCGACGGCATTCCCAAATTGAAGGGCGCCCCGGTGATGGCGACCGATCTGCGCGCCTCTGTTTCGCTGGTGATTGCGGCGCTTGCGGCCGAAGGCGAAACCATGGTCAACCGCATCTATCATCTCGATCGCGGGTTCGAGCGACTCGAGGAAAAATTGTCGGCCTGCGGCGCAACCATCGAGCGCATCAGCGGGTAATCCTTTTTCATGTGGAACGCGCTGCAGCCGCTCCGGCGGCCACGCGCCTGACGTGATGGGCTGTTATGGCGAACCAACCCCGGCTGATTGCTCTCGATGAAGACGACCTCGCGGTGATTTCTGCGCACGTGCAGGAGGCCTCGGTGCGGATCGGCGACATCATCTGGCGGCAGAGCGAGAAACGGCTCGTCGCCGGCATGCGGCGTCTGGATTGGGATCATGCGCTGTCCGGTCCGCCGGCAGCCCGCCGGCTGATCACCGCGCTGCGGTTCGACCGGGTGCTGGCCTGCAAGTCGCGCAATCTCGACATGGACAAGCCCGATATGACGCTCGACCTGCTCGGGCTGGAATTCCACCCCGGCAAGAAGCCTGGCGGCAGTGTCCTCCTGATGTTTGCCGGTGGTGGGGCGCTGCGATTGGACGTCGAGTGTATCGAGTGTGAACTGGCCGATCTCGGCGGGGATGACCTCGGCGCGGTGGGCGAGGGTGAGCCGGGCAGCGACATTGCTGACGATACCGATGTTTAACGGTCGATCCAATCAATATGCCGGTGGATGCGAGCCTCATCGGCGACAAAGGGTTGACGCCGATTAGGCCTCGCGCCATTGAGCAGTAACGGGCGTAGCCGACGTCCACCGGGACATGAGAATGCCGATCCGCATCGATAGCCGCAGCGCAGATTTCGCCGAGCGCTTCAACGCCTTTCTCGCCATGAAGCGCGAGGTGTCGGCCGACATCGACGCCGCAGCGCGTGCGATCGTCGACGACGTGGCGCGGCGCGGCGACGCGGCGCTGATCGAGGCGACGCACAAATACGACCGCCTTCAGATCGACGCCAAGGGCTTGCAGGTGACCGCTGCGGAGATCGAGGCGGCTGTGAAGGCTTGCGACGGTGCGACGCTCGATGCACTGAAACTCGCTCGCGACCGCATCGAAACCTTTCATAAGCGTCAGTTGCCGAAAGACGATCGCTTCACCGACGCTCTCGGTGTTGAACTCGGCGCGCGCTGGAGCGCGATCGAGGCTGTCGGGCTTTATGTGCCGGGCGGCTCTGCCGCCTATCCGTCGTCGGTCTTGATGAATGCCGTGCCGGCGAAGGTTGCGGGCGTCGAGCGCGTGGTGATGGTGGTGCCGTCTCCCGATGGCAAGCTAAACCCCCTGGTGCTGGCAGCGGCGCAGCTCGGTGGCGTCAGCGAGATCTATCGCGTCGGCGGCGCGCAGGCGATCGCCGCGCTCGCTTACGGCACCGCGACCATCAAGCCGGTGGCGAAGGTCGTCGGCCCCGGCAACGCCTACGTCGCTGCTGCCAAGCGCATCGTGTTCGGCAAGGTCGGCATCGACATGATCGCGGGTCCGTCGGAAGTTCTGGTGATCGCCGATCGCACCGGCAATGCCGACTGGATCGCGGCCGATCTGCTGGCGCAAGCCGAGCACGACGCCAATGCACAGTCGATTCTCATCACTGACGATGAAACGCTGGCGGCGAACGTCGAACGTTCGGTTGAATCGCAGTTGACGACCTTGCCGCGCGTCGACATCGCGCGGGCATCATGGAACGAGTTCGGGGCGATCGTTCTGGTCCGATCCATCGGCGAAGCAGTCACACTCGCCAACGCCGTCGCCGCCGAACATCTCGAAATCATGACGTCGGACCCCGAGGCCATCGCCGCGCGCATTCGCAATGCCGGCGCGATTTTCCTTGGGCCCCATACGCCCGAAGCCATCGGCGATTATGTCGGCGGTTCGAACCATGTGTTGCCGACAGCGCGCTCGGCGCGATTCTCGTCGGGTCTCGGCGTGCTCGATTTCATGAAGCGGACATCGATCCTGAAGTGCGGTCCCGACCAGTTGCGCGCGCTGGGTCCGGCGGCGATGACGCTCGGCAAGGCGGAAGGCCTTGAGGCCCATGCGCGCTCGGTTGGATTGCGTTTGAACCTGCCATGACCCAAGCCCCGCCAGCGGATGATTCCAATAATCGAGTCGTGGTGGTCACGCTCGACGAGGAATCAATCGGCCGTTCGGGACCGGACATCGAACACGAGCGGGCGATTGCGATCTACGATCTGGTTGAGCAGAATCTGTTCGCACCGGAAGGCGCGGCCACCGGGCCGTTCACGCTGCACATCGCGATCACCGGCAATCGCCTGATGTTCGACATCAAGCGTGAAGATGGTTCACCGGTGGTGGTGCATCTGATGTCGCTGACGCCGTTCCGGCGGATCGTGAAGGACTACTTCATGATCTGCGACAGCTACTATCAGGCGATCCGCACTGCGACGCCGGACAAGATCGAAGCCATCGACATGGGCCGCCGCGGCATTCACGACGAGGGCTCGCGCACTTTGATGGAGCGGCTGCAAGGCAAGGTGCGCGTCGATTTCGAGACCGCGCGGCGGCTGTTCACGCTGATTTCCGTCCTGCACTGGAAAGGGCAGGACGCATGATCCGGACACGCGCGCGCGCCGTTCCGGACCACATCAAACGCGAACGAGTCTAGGCCATGGCCGCGCCTCCCCGCGCTCGCTCGCCTCAGGCTGTGCTGTTCATGTGCGGCCAGAACAGTGTGCGCTCGCCAACGGCGGCGGCGTTGTTGCGGCAGATGGTGCCACGCGGGCTCTACGTGCAATCGGCCGGTGTCACCAAGGGTGAACTCGATCCGTTTGCGGTCGCGGTGATGCACGAAATCGGGCTCGATATTTCGCAGCACAAGCCGTGGACGGTCGCCGACCTTGAGGACTGGGAAGGGTTCAACTTCGATCTCATCATCACGCTCGCGCCGGAGGCTCATCATCGGGCGCTCGAGATGACGGCGACGCTGGCGACCGAGGTGGAATACTGGCCAACGCCCGATCCGGTCGGCGTCGAAGGCCGCCGCGAACTGCAGCTCGACGCCTACCGGGCGATGCGCGACGGGCTGAAGAAGAAAATTCGCGAGCGTTTTGGGCCACGGAGCGTGGCCAATGAGTGAGCCGGATATGATCACACGCCTTGCCGTTTCGGGCTATCGATCGCTGCGCGACGTCCGACTGGAACTCGGTGGGCTGAATGTGGTGACCGGCGCTAACGGCAGCGGAAAATCGAGTCTCTATCGGTCGTTGAAACTGTTGGCGGACATCGCACAGGGCCGGATCATTCATGCGCTGGCCGCCGACGGCGGACTGCAATCGACGTTGTGGGCCGGTCCGGAATCGTTCTCCGGCAAGATGAAAGCGGGCTCGCAGCCAGTGCAGGGCACAGTCCGCTCCAAACCGGTCGCGCTGAAACTTGGCTTTTCGGGTGAAGACTACGGCTACGCGATCGATCTCGGTCTGCCGTTGCCGGATGCGACCTCTCTCTTCACTCGTGATCCCCAAATCAAGACCGAGTCCGTATGGACCGGTGAGCTGCTCGGCCGTTCGAACAGTTTTGCGGAACGGCGCGGGCCGTATGTCCGAATTCGCGGCGACAGTGGCGAATGGCGCGAGATGCTTCAGAATCTTGCGTCGTTCGACAGTATGATGACGCACTGCGCCGATCCGCGCGATGCGGTGGAACTGCTCGTGTTACGTGAGCGGATGCGGGAGTGGCGCTTTTACGATCATCTGCGCACAGATCGCGACGCACCGGCACGTCGGCCGCAGATAGGTACCTATACGCCGGTGCTGGCGAGCGATGGTTCGGATCTTGCCGCAGCAATCCAGACCATCATCGAGATCGGCAGCCCAGATCAGCTCGCCGCCACCATTGATGACGCCTTTCCCGGCGGGCGTCTTGGCGTGGTGCAGATCGACGGCTATTTCGAACTGGAGATGCAGCAGCACGGATTGCTTCGCCCGCTTAAGACTGCCGAATTATCTGATGGCACGCGTCGCTATCTGCTTCTGGTCGCGGCCCTTCTATCGCCACGGCCGCCGGCGTTGATGATTCTGAACGAACCGGAAACCAGTCTCCATCCGGATCTGCTGCCAGCGCTGGCACGTCTGGTTGCAAAGGCGGCGGCAAAGTCACAGATCATTTTGGTCTCGCACGCGCCTGATCTGGTGACGGCGCTTCGGCAGGAGAAGGGCAGCCGGCAGATTGTGCTGGAAAAGCGACTTGGAGAGACTGTGGTGCGGGACGACGACCGTTTGTCATGGAATTGGCCCTCGCGCTGACCTCTTCGCGCTCGTGCCCGGTTGTCGAAAGCGGAGCGTTCCGATAGTTTCCGCGCGCAATATCCTCCCGACCGGAAGCGATCCTCCCGCATGTCAGGCCGCCCCAAATTCGTTCTCGCCTCCGGCTCTCCGCGCCGTCTAAGCCTTCTCAACCAGGCCGGCATCGAGCCCGATGCCTTGCGCCCGGCTGATGTCGACGAGACGCCGAAGCGTGGCGAACTGCCCCGCGCCTGCGCCAATCGGCTGGCTCGCGCCAAGGCCGACGCGGCGCTGAAATCCGTTCATCTCGATGACGACCTGCGTGGTTCCTACATTCTCGCCGCAGACACCGTCGTCGCTGTCGGACGGCGAATTCTGCCCAAAGCCGAACTGGTCGACGAGGCCTCGCAATGCCTGCGGCTGCTATCGGGGCGCAATCACCGGGTTTACACCGCGATCTGCCTGGTGACGCCGAAGGAGAGCTTTCGCCAGCGCCTCGTCGAGACGCGGGTGCGCTTCAAGCGCCTGACCGAAGAGGACATCCGGACCTATATCGATTCCGGCGAATGGCGCGGCAAGGCCGGCGGTTATGCCGTGCAGGGCATTGCCGGATCGTTCGTGGTCAAGATGGTCGGCTCCTACACCAATGTGGTGGGCCTGCCGCTTTATGAATCGACCGCACTGCTCGGCGGCGAAGGCTTCCCGATTCGCGATGGCTGGCTCAATGCGAACTGAGTGTCGCGGGAACACATTGGCCGCGCAGGCCGTTGACCGGTTTCCCCTGCGCGCCCCGCAATTGACGACGTGCCGACGATGAAACCCTGTCCGATCTGCAAAAAACCTGCTGTCGAAGCCTCGAAGCCGTTCTGCTCGGAACGCTGCCGCGATGTCGACCTTAACCGCTGGCTGTCTGGCTCCTACGCCATCCCGGCCCGTGACGGTGAGGAGGAGGACGAAGACGGCGATGGTCTGAACTTGCCGGCGGGCGACCGGCGAGACCGTTGATTCCGATGGATTATCGGCGATTTTCTCCCCGCCCTGCGGCGACGAAATCGCGGCCTGTGGCTGGACATGGCCGCCTGGTCTCACTATAAACCGGCGCTCCCTCGGACTTCGTCCCGGGACGGCGCCCAGGTAGCTCAGTTGGTAGAGCATGCGACTGAAAATCGCAGTGTCGGTGGTTCGATCCCGCCCCTGGGCACCATCATTCTCCGGAAGCCTTTCTCCTCAAGACGTTAAGCCTTATCAATGACGGGCAGCCGCCCTGCGTTGAGAGGCGGTATGGGGTGGTGGCGTTCGATGAGGCGGAATGGCTCTCGCATATCGCTGGTCGTGCGGCGACGCCGGGCGTGGTGGGCGCGCATTGCCGCGTTCGGCCTGGTGATTGCGGCGAGCAACTTCTCTGCGTGGGCCGGGGAGGGCGATGCCAAGAGCGTGTCGTCCCTGCCGGCGACTTATCTCGATCTCAACACGCAATTCACGGCTGTTCCGGCGGGGACGCTGTCGTTCGGTCTTGGACCGGTCGGGCTTTTGTCGACGTCGTCGAGCCGGAGTCTGACGGTCAATGCGCCGCTGACCGTGGACGTGACCGATCGTTTCTCGGTCTATGGCGGCGTCAGCGCGCTGACCTATCAGACCGATGGCACATCGTGGTCGTCATTTGCGGTGACGAACTGGAATGTCGGATTCACCGCCGATGTCCTTCAGCAGGACGGCGCGGTTCCGACCGTCACCCTGCAATCCACGTTTACAAAAACCATCGGAAACAGCGCCACGATCCTGTCGGCGGCCACGTTGTCGACGGTTGTCGAAGCCGGCCACGCTTTCGACGAGGACGAGACGCGCGGCATTCTTGCCGGCGTTCAGTACATCAGCGTGTTCGTCAGTTCATCGCTGGTTCGGGTGGAGCCGGATGTGGTGGTCTATGGCGGCGGTTACTATCAGTGGGACGACAACTGGAAGCTGACCGCGCGCGCTGGCATTCAGCATTTTGGCGGCGCACAGGTCGGGAATTTGCTTCAATTCAAGTCGTTCACCCAGCCCGTCGCGCGCTTCAATCTCGACAAGATGGACGATAACGACAATCGTCTGTTCGGCGTCGCGTTCGAAGTGGCGTGGACGCCGAAGCCGGCGTTTCAGCTCACGCTTCACACGCCGCTGTATGCCGTGCGCAAGTAAAACCTATTCAGCGGCTACCGACGTCGCTTGCCGCGTCGCCGACAGCGCGAAGCCTTCATAGCCCTTGGCCGCAACGTCATCGCAGATCCGGCGATAGACGGCGACGCCGCCGATGTAAGGCATGAAGATCTGCGGTTTGCCGGGAATGTTTGCACCCATGTACCACGAGTTGGCCTGCGGGTAGAGCGTGCCGTGGGCGACCTCGTTGACGTGGATCACCCATTTGTCTTCGGCATCCTTGGTCGCTTCGATGCGATCGGCATCTCGTGCGCGCATATGGGCGAGACAATCGCTGATCCAGTCGACGTGCTGCTCGATCGATACGATCATGTTGCTGAGCACCGAAGGGCTGCCGGGGCCGGTTATAACGAACATGTTCGGAAAGCCCGCGCTCATCAGGCCGAGATAGGTGCGTGGCCCTTCGGCCCACTTTTCATTCAGCGTGATTTCGTTCTGCCCGGTGATGTCGATTTTGGCGACCGAGCCGGTCATGGCATCGAAGCCGGTGCCGAACACGATGGCGTCGAGTTCGTAGTCCTTGCTGCCGGTGCGCAGACCGTTCGGCAGTACCGTATCGATCGGCGCGTTGCGGATATCGACCAGCGTCACATTCGGCCGGTTGAAAGTCTGATAATAGTTTGTGTCGACGCAAATCCGCTTCGAGCCGATCGGATGATTATGCGGTTGAAGCAGCTTCGCGACCTCGGGATCGGTCACGATCTCGGCGATCTTGGTGCGAACGAAATCGGCGGCGGTGTCGTTCGCCGGCTTGTCGACCAGCAGGTTGTTGTACGCGGCCATGAAGCTGATGCCGCCGCGAGTCCAGCCCGCTTCGTATTCCTGCCGCCGCGCGATGTCGTTGTCTTCGAGTGCGCCTTTCTGAGGAATCACGGTGAGGATGCCGTTGCGCGATTCGGCGCGGGCGTACTGCCGCCGCGCGGCGTAGTCGGATTTCCACTCGCGTGTCAGTTCCGGCGTCAGCGGCGCATTACGCGCCGGAATACTGAAATTGGGCGTGCGCTGAAACACGAACAGATGCTTCGCTTGTTCGGCGATCACCGGGATCGACTGGATCGCAGATGAGCCGGTGCCGATGACGCCGACACGAAGCCCGGTGAAATCAACCGGCTTATGCGGCCAATGGCCGGTGTGATAGGTCTTGCCCTTGAAATCCGAAAGCCCGGGTAAATCCGGTATTCGCGCATTGGACAGGCATCCGGTCGCGAGGATGAAATACGTCGCGGAGACCTGCTTTCCGTCCGCCGTCGTCACCGACCAGCGATTTTCCGCATCATCGAAACGGGCCGCAGCGACGCGGGTGTTGAGCTGGATGTCGCGGCGCAGATCAAACCGGTCGGCGACATGGTTGGCATATTTCAGAATCTCGGGCTGCGGCGCGTAGCGCTCGCTCCACTCCCACTCCTGCTGCAACTCCTCGGAGAAGGAGTAGGAATACTGCATGCTCTCGACGTCGCAGCGCGCGCCGGGATAGCGATTCCAGTACCAGGTGCCGCCGACATCGCCGCCTTGCTCATAGACGCGCGCCGACAATCCCAAACCACGCAAGCGATGAAGCATGTAGAGCCCGGCAAAGCCGGCACCGACGATGACGGCATCGCAGGTTTCAATCGTAGTGGTGGTTTTCTCGGAGGGCGGCATTGGCGACATCAGTGCGTGCTCCCGGATTCTTGCGTCTCGCAGACAGGCTGACGGTCAGCATTCACCGCAATGGGCGGGCCCGCAAGCGGCAATCGCGCAACAGAGAGGCGCGCCGGTATCGCGCCGTGCGGCGATTCCGTTTGAAACAGCGCGACTAGTTCAAGCTCTTGAGCCACACGCCGATATCGCGCAACGCGGCTCCCGCTTTCGGCAGCAGTTTGCCCATGGTGATGAAACCATGGAACTGGCCGGGATAGGTCCGGTATTCCACCGGCACGCCGGCTTCACGCAGGCGCCGGGCATATTCGTCGCCTTCATCGCGCAGCGGATCGGCTCCCGCGGTGAGAACGAACGCCGGCGGCAATCCCGACAACGTCGTGACGCGCGCCGGCGAGGCTTTCCAGTTTTCGCCATCGGCCTCACTGGTCAGATAGTGATCGCGGAACCAGCGGATGACACTGTGTGTCAGCAGGCAGTCGGTCTCCGGTTCGCTATGCGAGGGATGAGACATCCGGAAGTCGGTGGCGGGATAGATCAGGACCTGACCGGCGATCTTCGACCCGGTGTCGCGGGTGTGGAGCGATACGATCGCTGCCAGATTGCCGCCGGCACTGTCGCCGGAAACGCTCAGACGGTTTGCGTCGATGCCCAGTTGCCGCGCATTGGCCGAAATCCACGCCGTCGCGGCGATAGCATCGTCGACCGCCGCCGGGAATTTGTGTTCGGGGGCGAGACGATAATCGACCGCGATAACGATCATCTCGCCTTCGTTGGCGAGCGTGCGGCACACCACGTCATGGGTCTCGAGATCGCCGATCACCCATCCGCCGCCGTGAAAGAACACCAGCCCCGGCGCAAGGCTATTCGATTGCCGCAGGACTTTCGGCCGGTAGAGGCGCGCGGAAATGTCGCCGTCCGCTCCGGGGATCGTCAGCGCGTCGACCGCGGCCATTTCGGGTGGCTCGGGATTGGTAACCAGACGGGCGGCCAGATAGTAGTTGCGCGCTTCATCGGGTGTCAGCGTTTCATAGGCCGGGCGTCCGGCGTCGCGAAAGGCCTGGAGAACGGCGGCGGCATCCGGATCGAGAATAACGGGCATGATGGTTTGGCCTGTGAAGTGAGAGTGGATGTTGAAAAATCAGCCGGCGGTACGGCCGCCGTCGACAGGATAGGCCGCGCCGGACACATAACTGGCGTCGTCGGATGCCAGGAATGCGACCACGGCCGCGACTTCGGAAGCACGGCCGAGGCGGCGGGCAGGAATCCGGTCCACCGCTTTCTCTACAGGCACCGGGCTGCCGTCGTTGCGGCCAGTGACGATCGCCGACAACATCCGGCTGTCGATCAGGCCGGGGCAGACGCAGTTAACGCGCACCTTGGTCTGCACGCATTCCAGCGCGGCGCTTTTGGTCAGGCCGATGACGGCATGTTTGCTCGCCGAGTAGGCGGCGATATTGACCGTCCCCATCATGCCCGCAATCGATGCGGTGTTGATGATGCTGCCGGAATTCTGCGCCGTCATCACCGGCAGCACATATTTCATTCCGAGAAAGACGCCGACGACATTGACGTCGAGCACGCGGCGGAACGTGTCCAGCGAATAGTTGGTGATCGGCGCGATATCGCCCTCGATGCCGGCATTGTTGAAGAAGATGTCGATACGTCCCGCGGCGTCGGTCACCTGCTGGACATACGAGGCGACGTCGTCTTCGCGGGTGACATCGGCGACGATAGGAAGAGTCGAGGCAGGGAGCTTTGCAGTGGCTCGCTTAAGGCTGTCGGCGTCGCGGTCGACGGCGACAACACGTGCGCCGCGCTCGGCCAGCAGGCGGATCGTCGCCAACCCGATTTCTCCGGCCGCGCCGGTCACGATAGCGACCTTGCCGCTCAGGGATGTTGGTTCGGCCATTCAGGCAATTCTCCCGCATCGACCGGACATTGAACGGTGCCGGTCTTGCGGCGAGTATTTCACCCGCCGTGCGATGTGGCCAGTGCTCCGTCACGCCGATGCGGCGATGTGCGGCATGCTTGGATGATCGAACCGGCATCAGTTGTGGTTTGAGAACGCCGCCGCCATGTCGCGGGCGCCGGGCATCGTGCTTTCGCGGTCCATCCGTGCGTCGGTGGCCGCGAGCAGTTTGGCGACGGTGTTGTTGAGGATCGCCACCGGGTTACGCTCATAGCCCGTGCGCTGGAAGAAATTGGAGGTCGGCACCACCATGCGAAGCGCCTGCGGCATCGACACCATGTCGAAGCCGGTGCCGTCGCCGGTCAGGTTCATCATTTCCAGTTCGGCTGCGGTGAGCCGCGCCGTGTAGCCTTTGCGCTTTGCGAAATCGACCGATGTCAGCAGCTTGTGGGTCTGCAGCCACGGCCCGACATCGATATCGAGATTGAGGGCATGAACCCCGATGCCTTGCGGTGTCACGCCGAGTTTTTCGTGCGCGCTCCACTGGTCGGGTACGGATTTGCAGAAGGCCACCATCTTACGAACGATGGCGATCTTGTGGTCCATCGCCGTCCGCTGCGATCCCTGCATTCTCGCTGCGGCGGACTCGAGCGCCTTGAGAATGCCGTGGCCCTGTTCGGCCAGCAGTTCGACAGTGTTGGTGGTCAGCAGCTGGTTGTAGCCCAGCGCGGTGGAAATAGCCCGCGCGTTGGGCCGTGCGCTTTCGAGCCCGGCCTGCACGTCGTACTTGCCGTTGCCGCCGGCCTCGAAGCTGTAGACGCGAACCGCCTGATCGCGGGTCAATCCGGCGGTCTGCGCGACCCTAGCGTAGGCCTGCTTGAATTCGATCTCGGTGCGCGGGCGGCGCGGCACGAAATGAAACTGTTCGGCCGCGTGCTTGAGGAAATCTTCGGCCACCGGAATGGCTCGCCGTGGCTTCGGCGGCTTTTCCGGCTCGGAGGGATCGACCGGGCGCGGCGGCCCGGTATAGAGCGGCGGCTGAGTCAACACATAGTCGTGGGCGGCGATCGCGTCGTTGTTGCGCCGCTTGGCGTTGCGGGCGCGGCGCTTGTCGGCGATGGCGGTCCAGTAGGCCTCTGCTTCAGCGTCGAATTTGTCGCGTACGGCTTTGTACGCCGCGAGCTTGCGGTGGTAGTCGGCCATCTGTTGCGCGGTGACGGGTTTCTTCGCCGCTGCAACCTGTTGTGCGACCGGTCCCTGCGCTCGCAGTGTGGAGGAGAGTGCCACCAACGCTGCGGCCGCGATGAGTCCAACCGAACCGGCAATCCTGCGGGGCCAATGCGATCGCTCCATGAAGGGCCTGCTCCTGAACCGGGGCAGGCCGGGCGACCTGCGAATCAGACGAAGATTGCGATGTTCTGCCGGCAGACCATGATCGGTCTTCGCGCCGAATTCCAGACCGTGATGCTCTGGCTCGAATAGCCGTCCCCGGCGTTCTCGGCGGCGGTGCGTACCAGCCACCATCCGTTGTCAGTCTCGATCCTGTCGGTCAGCATGTCGATCGCCCATGTCATGGTGCTGATGCGGCCGAAGGTGTCGAACAGCACCATGGAAGCAGGCGGCGGAGCATCGGCGAGCGCCACCAGCGGCACGATGGAGGGGATAACTTTCTCGTCGCGGTGGCGCAGCCACAAGGTCATTGCCGGTTCCGGTCCCTTGCTGAACGGGAAGGATCCTCCCGCCAGCCGCCCGTCGAAGTTCTTCACGAAATTGAGTCCGGGAATGTCGCGGAAGAACTGCGGGCTGGCATCCGGTTCCGGCACCGCCGGCGCAACGATAGCATCGTGCCGTACGGCGGATGGCCGCGCCGCGCCGAAGCAGAACACCGCACGGGTGGCGAGGCCGTCCTCGCCGTTGAGATCGGCGCCGACGAAGACCGTGGATTTGCCACGCCGCAGGACGGTGGGCTGCATGGTCAGGTGGCCGGTCGCCGGACCGATAAAGGCGAGTTGCGCCGAGCGTAGCGGCGGAAGGTCCGATGCATGACGCGCCACAGCCTCAAGGCACAGCGCGGCCGACAAGCCACCATAGATCGTCCGGCCCTGCAGCCAATCCTCGGTCACGGTGACTGAGCATCCCGAACCACTCGTTGTGATGCTCGCCATCAACGCGGTGAAATCGGCCATGAGGGTCGGTTCTCCCTTGAAAATAATATGATATAAATCATACCATCGAGCTGCCGCAGTGCAAACGAAAAGCTGGGCGCCGAGTGGCGGGCAAGAGCGCCGCGCACTTGCATCGTTCTGTCGATGTCAGGGTGCGTGAGTGTTATCCACAGGCTGTGAAAAATCCTGCTCGCATCCGGCGCGCCGTTGCCGTCAAATGTGACGATTGCAAGTCAGCGATATGACCCGCAATAAACGGGCGATAATCATGAAAAACAACAGTCCCAAGCTGAATTTCGATATCCCGCCCCGGCCGATCCGTGCCGAGTGGGAAAAAACCATTGCCGCGCTTCGGCCGTTTCTGAGCGACGAGAAATTCGCCGAGACCGAGAAGGTTCACTGGCGCATGTTTGAACGTGCCAGCCGCTGGTACACGCCGGATAGCCGGTAAACGTAACCAGCTTTCTTCATAAAAGCCCGGAGAACGGACGGCGCGCAGTTCGGCCGCGCCCGCATAGGTCAGACACCGCTGCCGGTGCTGGTCGGAATCGCCACCACCTCGGATTGTGCGCGGTCCGGCGTGTCGTCCTTCCAGCGCACCGAACCGACCGGACGTTCGAGCATACGCCGGATTTTCACGGGTTCTTCGCCGGTATGAAAGTCCAGGGCGCTGGCATGAAGGGCACGCTCGGACAGGGTCGGGCGGCTGCGCTGGCGCAGATAATCCAGCCACGTCGGACAGTGAAAACGTTCGGTCCACAACTCGGGATCTGCAAGGTCGCGGGAAATCGACCAGCCATAGGCGCCATTGCGCTGACGGCTCGACTGCACCTTTTGCATCAGGCCGTAGAAATCACGGGCGCGATCCTGCAGCACGCGGTATTCGATCTCGACGATGATCGGGCCGCTGCGCGGGGTGATCGACAAATTGACCTCGGGATCGGCCAGCGGATCGGTCGCGTCATGGTTGACGCCATCCGTCGACGGCAGCTTCAGCCAGATCGCGAGCAGTGGCGATGCGGCCATCGCCGCGCCTGAGATCAGTAATGCATTTTCAACCCCGATACCGTCGGCGACGTGGCCCCAGAGCCAGCTCCCGATCGCGACGCCGCCGGCGATCGCAGCCTGATAGGCAGCCAGCGCGCGGCCCGCGACCCAGCGCGGCGTCGCAAGCTGCACGCTGATGTTGAACAGCGTGATCGAGATCAGCCAGCCGACACCGGCGACCACCAGTGCCGCGGCGGTCACGGCCGCGAGCTTGCTGACGGCCATCACGGCGATCGCCGCGCCCATCGTGATTGCGCAATACCGCACTGAGGCCTCGGAACTGAGATAGCGGCGGATGCTGGCGACATTCAGCGCGCCGAGAACGCCGCCCATGCCGAACGCGCCGAGCATGATACCGAACGTCTGAGCGCCGCCCGACAGCAGATCGCGCGCCACCAGCGGCATCAGCGCCAGCACCGAACCGCCCGCAATACCGGTCACCAGTGTCCTGATCAGGACGACGCGGATCGACGGCGAATGCATGACGTAGCGAACGCCGGAGACCACAGCCCGCTGCAGCCGTTCCGGCGGCAGCCGTGACGGCTCCAGCGTGCGCTGCCACAGATACAGCACAATGAGCAGCGGAATATAGAGGACGACGTTGCTGACGAAGGCGGCGCTGGCGCCTGCCGCCGCGACAATGACGCCGCCGAGTGCCGGGCCGAAGCTGCGCGCGATGTTGTAGCTGATACCGTTGAGGGCGACCGCCGACGGCAGCGTTTCCGGGGGAACCTGCTCACTCACCGACGCCTGCCAGGCAGGACCGAACAGCGCCATTCCGCTGCCGATCATGAAGCAGAACAGCAGCAGGCTCTCGGGCGTGATGCGGCCGAGATGCGCCAGGATCGCGAGTGCGATGGCTCCGGTGAGGCCGAGCGCGAGTGCGGCGAGGCCGACGATGCGCCGATCATACATGTCGGCGATCGCCCCGGCGGGCAGCGACAGCAGCATGATCGGAAGCATCAGGGCGGTCTGGACCAGCGCCACCATGTCGGCGGACGACGTCATCTGGGTCATCGCCCACGCGGCGCCGACGCCGTTGATCATCAATCCCAGGTTGGAGAGCAGGCTGGCCAGCCAGATGCGGCGGAACACGGCATGGCGCAGTGGCGCCGCCATGCCGTCGGCGGACAACAATGATCTCTTGGGGGCTCTCTCGGGAGCTGGGGTCATCAGGGTCTCAGGACCGAATCTCGATAGCAGATTCCTACAGTCGCGGGCCGAATACCAGTGCGATCACATGTTCCCAACCCGGCGTCTTCTGATCCGGCGGCGACGGCGTCGTCACGGTGGTCTGGGTGTCGTGTCATGGTCCAAGCGCGAAGGGCGCAGCCGGGATCACCGGCCGCGCCCTTTTTATCTATCGCGCCTGAGATAGAGGCGTGCTGTTACTTGACGCCCTGCTCCTTGAAGTACTTCAGCGCGCCGGGGTGGAATGGAATCGGCGAGCGCGCCTGGACCTGGTTTGCCAGCGTGAAGCTGTTGGCTTCCTTGTGAACGGCGACAAGGTCGGCCTTCTTCTCGACCAGCGTCTTGACGATCTTGTAAGCCTCGTCGTCGGTCATCTTGTTGCCGGTGACGATGATGTTCCAGACCTCGGCAATCGATGAATCCTTGTCTAGTCCCGGATAGGAACCGGCAGGAATCGTGGCCGCCGTATACAGCTTGCCGTACTTCGCGTTCATCTTGTCGACAACGTCGCCGTGATCGATGAGCTTGAGTTTCAAGCCGGGCGTAGCGCCGAGATCGGTCACTGCCGCAGTGGGAATACCGCCGACCCAGAAGAAGGCGTCGATCTTCTTGTCCTTGATGGCGTTAACGGATTCAGCGACGCCGAGCCGTTCCCGCGTCATGTCCTTGTCCTTGTCCAGTCCGGCCGCTTCGATGACGCGAAATGCCATGACCTCGGTTGCGCTGCCCGGCGAGCCAGTCGAGACGCGCTTGCCCTTCAGGTCCGACATCTTCGTGATGCCCGTTCCTTCGACAGTCACCACGTGCATCCGGTTCGGATAGACCACGAGCAGCGTTTGCAAGGGAACCTTGCCGCTCGTGAATTTGCCTTTGCCGTCCAGCGCGTCGAGCGCTGCGTCGGCCATGGTGAATCCCAGTTCGTTCTTGCCGGTTGCGATCAGCTTGAGGTTATCGACCGAGCCGCCGGTGACTTCCGCGGTCGCCTGCACGCCGGGAAGATTCTTGGTCAGCACGTTGGCGACGGCGCCGCCGAGAGGATAATAGACGCCGCCGGTACCGCCGGTGCCGATCGACATGGTTTTCTCCTGGGCGTCAGCGCTGCCCGTCAGCATCAGCCCCGCCGCAAGGATCGCGGCGAGTGCAGTCGCTGTCTTTCGAATATCCTTGAGTCTGATCTGCATTGTCTTCCTCCCTCTTATGTTGTTAGAGCCGGTCGTGTGGGTGCCGGCGTTCTTGCTTGCCAAAGAACCACGCCCAAACCAATGAGAAGTCCGGGCAGGTAAGTATAACTAATATCGTATCCTGTGATCGCTTCCAAAAGCGCCTCGATGAGGCTTGGAAAGACCAGCAGAAGTCCGGATAGCAGAAGAAGCCCTCGTTCGATCGGCGTATTTTGTCGCAGCGCCCAGTTCTGGGCCATCGCCGCGAGCGCCAGCAACCCGAGCGTCGTCTTGAAGGTGATGGCGAGAATATCGACCCACGAGCCGCCTTTCGGAATCGCAAGCAGCAACCCGACGCCCTGCGGATCGAGCACGAACACGAATGGCACCAGGAATGCGGGCAGGGTGTATTTCCACGATTGCAGTGTTGTCTTGTAGGGATCGCCGCCGGTAATCGCTGCCGCGGCGAAGGGCGACAACGCGGTTGGCGGCGAGACTTCGGAGAGCACCGCGTAATAGAAGATGAACATGTGCGCGGCGTAATCGGGTACGCCGAGCTTGATGAGCGCCGGTGCGGCGATCACCGCGCAGATGATGTAGGACGCTGTCACCGGTACCGCGAGACCGATAATCCAGACGATCAGTGCGGTGTAGATCGCGGTGAGCAGCAGGCTGCCGCCGGCATAGGCAATCACGATCGCCGAGAACTTGAGGCCGAGGCCGGTCAGCGTGACCACGCCGACGACGATGCCGGCGCAGGCGCAGGTCGTGGCGGCGTTCAATGCACCGATTGAACCGTCGGCAAGCGCCCGGATCAGTTTCTTCGGCACCAGCGCGCATTCGGGCCGCAGGAAACTCAGCGCGAAGGTGGTGGCGGTGGCGTAGAACACCGACAGCGCCGGCGAATAGCCGACCACCATGAAGGCCACGACTGCGACCAGCGAGATGAAGTGGAAGCCGTAGCGCCGCGTCATCTGTCCGAGCGTCATAGCCTGCTCGAAGACAACGTCATGCGCACCGAAGCGCTTGGCGTCGAGTTCGACCATGAACAAAAGCGACATATAATAAAGGCAGGTCGGGATGGTCGCCATCCAGATCACGTCGAGATAGCTGATCTTGAGAAATTCGGCGATCAGGAACGCAGCAGCGCCGAGCACCGGCGGCGACAGGATGGCGCCGAGTCCGCCGGCCGCGAGCAAGCCGCCGGCCGCGTTCTTCTCGAAGCCCGCCTTGGCAAGCATTGGCGACGCAACCGTTCCGATCATCACTGTCGTGGCGACCCCCGATCCTGACGGCCCGCCGAGCAGGAACGACGACAGCACGACGGTGCGTCCAGCGCTGTTCGGCTTGCCGCCCATCAGCGCCAGCGAGAAGTCGATGAAGAATTTCCCCGCGCCGGATTGCTGCAGGAAGGCGCCGAAGATCGTGAACAGGATGATGAGCGTGGCGGACACATCGACAGCGACGCCGAAAATGCCCTCGAGCGTGATGAACAGGTGCCCGACCAATCGAGACAGGTCGTAGCTGCGATGAGTCCATGGCGCCGGCAGATCCGCGCCAAACATCGCATAGGCGATAAACACGATGGACACGATGGGCATGATGGGCCCTGTCGTGCGCCGTGTCGCCTCCAGAACCAGTACGATGAAGATCAGGCCGACGATGACGTCCCAGCGTTCGGGGACCGCCGCACGGTCGGTGAAGTCGTCGCCGCCCCACAGCGCGTAGAGGATGGTGGCCACCGCCAGGATGCCCGGCACGATATCCCACCATCGCACCCGGTTGCGAAACGTCGCGGCAACAGGAAACAGCAGGAAGCTCAGGACCAGCGTGAAAGCGACGTGGGTGTAGCGCAGTTGCTGGGTCGGAACGATCGCGTAGGCGGCATAAAGATGGAACAGGCTCATCGCGACGGCGATCGCCGTGGTGATCCGTCCAGCCCATCCGAACAGCCGGTTCGTCGCGCCTTCCTCGGCCTCGATGTACGATTCCGCCTTGCGCAGCGCGTCGTCCGAGACAGCCACGGTCTCGGCCTCCGGCGGTTGATTCTCCGCTGGCATAGTCCCCCCTTGATCTTGTCGTTAGCCCATTATCTTGGGCTGGCTTTTATTTGGCGCGCATTCAGGCGGATTTTGCCAATCATGGCAAGGTCTTTGGCGGGAACTTGTGAATTCGCAACGCGTTGGCGAGCGGGTCTTTTGCGAACGCCTGTCACGTTCAATAACGACAGGTCTGTGACGCTGCCAACCGCAGATCGGGCGATGTCAAGAACTGGCATTCACCGCGCATGCGGCTTTTTTTCGCAGATAAGGTTGACCGCGCCCGTTCATGCGGTCATTTTCCCGCCCCATTCACGGGAGGAGCCCTTCGATGCTGAAGAAGCTGATTGTTGCCACAACCGCCGTTGCGGCGGTGTCGTTTGCCCCCGCTGCCCACGCGCAGCAGTTCATCAATATTCTCACCGGCGGTACCTCGGGCGTTTATTACCCGATGGGCGTCGCAATCGGAAAAATCTACGGCGAAAAAATTCCCGGCGTGAAAACGCAGGTGCAGGCGACAAAGGCATCGGTCGAGAATCTCAACCTGATCGAACAGGGGCGCGGCGAACTCGCATTCACGCTCGGTGACTCGCTCAAGGCCGCCGTCGAGGGCGATGCGGAAGCCGGCTTCAAGACCAAGCTGACCAAGCTGCGCACCATCGGCGCGATCTATCCGAATTACATCCAGATCGTTGCGACCGCCGAGAGCGGCATCAAGACGCTCGCTGATCTCAAGGGCAAGACGCTGTCGGTCGGCGCGCCCAAGTCCGGCACCGAGTTGAACTCGCGTGCGATCCTCGCTGCGGCCGGCATGTCTTACAAGGATCTCGGCAAGGTCGAGTATCTGCCGTTCGCCGAATCGGTGGATCTGATGAAGAACCGCCAGCTCGATGCGACCCTGCAATCGGCCGGCCTCGGCGTTGCCTCGCTCAAGGATTTGTCGAGTTCCACCCAGATCAATGTGGTGGCGGTGCCGAAGGCGACTGTCGACAAGATCGGCCCTCCGTTCGTGTCGGTCGTCATTCCGGCCAACACCTATACCGGCCAGAAGGAAGACGTGCAGACCGCGGCAGTGGTGAATTATCTGGTGACGAGTTCGGCGGTCTCCGACGATCTCGCCTACAAGATGACCAAGCTGGTCTATGAGTCCCTGCCGGAACTGGAGAAGGCCCATGCCGCCGGCAAGGGCATCAAGCTCGAGAACGCAGCCGCCGGCAGCCCGGCTCCGCTGCATCCGGGCGCGATCAAGTTCTACAAGGAAAAAGGCCTGATCAAGTAACGCCTCACGGCGGCTGATCGACAGACGGTAAGTGCCCGGCCTTGTGCCGGGCATCTACGTCTTGGCAACGATAAATCGGAATCTGGAGTCCGGAATACCGGTCCCACATCGATCTGATCTTTGGGATATGGACAGATGCTGCAGGAACAGGGCGCGGAAGAGCGCGTCAAGGTTGAGCTCGATAATTTCGAGCATGGTTTTCCGGAAGGTTTCGGTCCCGGCCGCTGGGGATTGTTCGCCTATGCGATCGGCATCGCCTTCGCAGTGTTCCAGCTTTTTGTCGCAGCGTGGAATTTCCTGCCGAGTCAGGCGGTGCGCGGCATCCATGTCGGCTTTCTTATTTTGCTGAGCTATGGGCTCGTCGCCAACTTCACGGCCAAGAACAACTGGCAACGAACGCTCGGCTGGGCGATCGGCGGTCTCGGATTCTACTGCGGTCTGTATCAGTATCTGTATTACGCCGATCTGATCCAGCGTGACGGCGATCCGACCCGGCTCGACCTGGTCATCGGCACGATTCTCGCCGTGCTGATCTTCGACGGCACGCGTCGTCTGATGGGCTGGGCGCTGCCGCTGATGTGCGGCGCGTGTATCGTCTACTGGTTCTTCGGGCAGTATCTGCCGTCGCCGTTCAATCACCGCGGCTACTTCTACGACCAGATCATCACCCATCTGTCGTATGGCGTCGAAGGCTTCTATGGCGTGCCGATCTACGTGTCGGCGACCTACATCTTCCTGTTCATCCTGTTCGGGTCGTTCCTCGAACGGGCCGGCATGATCAAGCTGTTCACCGACGTTTCGCTCGGCCTGTTCGGCGGCACTCGCGGCGGCCCGGCGAAGGTCGCGGTGGTCGCGTCCGGTTTTATGGGCACGATCTCCGGTTCCGGCGTCGCCAACGTCGTCACCGTCGGCCAGTTCACGATTCCGCTGATGATCCGGTTCGGTTATCGCCGCGCTTTCGCAGCCGGCGTTGAAGCGACGGCATCGATGGGCGGACAGATCATGCCGCCGGTGATGGGCGCGGTTGCCTTCATCATGGCGGAGACGCTCGGCGTCGAATACGCCGTGATCGTCAAGGCTGCCGTCATTCCGGCGATTCTCTATTTCGCCTCCGCATTCTGGATGGTGCATCTCGAGGCCGGTAAATACGGCCTCACCGGCATGAAGAAGGACGAGATTCCGAGCGCGCTGCGTGCGCTGATCGACCGCTGGTACCTCGTGCTGCCGCTGGCAGCACTGGTGTACATGCTGTTCGAAGGTTTCACGCCGCTTTATGCCGGCACGGTCGGCCTCGCGCTGACGGTGGCGCTGATCCTCGGCGCCAGCATTGTGCTCGGCTTCTCAAGCACGGCGCTTCGTTACATCTTCTGGATCGGTCTTGCCTTGGTTGCGGGAGCGTTGTTCCGGAACGGCAGCAATGTCGATATCCGCTACATCGCGGCGATCATCGCCGTGCTGATCGCGATCGCCGCATTCACGCAAGGCGGCCGCGCGACGCTGGTGGCCTGCCGTGACTCGCTGGCGGAAAGCTCGAAGTCGGCGCTGACCGTCGGCATGGCCTGCGCCATCGTCGGCACCATCATCGGCATGATGACGCAGACGGGCGTCGGTACGGTGTTCGGAAGCTGGGTGATCGGCCTCGGCGAGCACAGCCTGTTTCTGGCGCTGATCATGACGATGCTGCTGTCGATCCTGCTCGGTACCGGCATTCCGACGATCCCGACCTACATCATCGTCGCCGCGCTGGCGGCACCGGCGCTGTCCAATCTCGGCGTGCCGCTGATCGTCAGCCACATGTTCGCGTTCTACTACGGCATCATGGCCGACCTGTCGCCGCCGGTGGCGCTGGCCGCGCTTGCGGCAGCACCGATCGCGAAGGAAAATCCCGACAAGATCGGTTGGGAGGCGATGCGCATCGCGCTGGCGGGATATGTGATCCCGTTCATCGCGGTCTATTCGCCGGCGCTGATGTTGCAGAACGGCGATCCGATGGCGCTCGAACTCGGCTTCTATGGCGCGGTTGCCTATGCCTTCGTCAAGGCGGCCGTGTCGATCGGCCTGTTCGGCATGGTTGCGATCGGCTTCCTGTTTACCCGAATGACGGTGATCGAGCGGGTGGTGTCGTTGATCGCGGCGCTCTGCCTGTTCGGCGAATTCCAGTACAGCGACTGGGTCGGCTTCGTGCTCGCGGCGGGCGTGATTGCCTGGCAGTGGCACAAGCGGCCGGCACCGGCGGTGGTGGCGGCTTGAGCGTCTGCTTCGCATCCGCCGGCGCCATCAAGGCGCTGTCGGTTGCAGCCTTCATGCTGTCATGGACCCATTCGGTCGAGAAGATCGAATGGCAGGAAGACTGGATCGTCACGCCGCAGGGCCTCGAGATCGTCGAGGCCCGCGTCAAGGGTTCGGGCGCCGGCATGGAGCCGCCGCCCGAGGCCCGGCTGGTCGATGGCTGGTTTCAGTGGACGCCGAAGCCGCTGGTCCTGCGGGAGGTCGCGCTGGGCAATTCCGGCGTTGCCGGCGAATGGCGGCTGTGCACCGGCGGTCAGTGCCGGACACTGTCTGACGTTCTCGGCCATCCGGTCGGCGCCAATGTCACGATCATGAGCGTCTGCAAGGAGGCCGGCACCGATGCCGCCGCCGACACGCCCGCGAAAACCGAAGATGCCGATCCGAAAACCCTGCTGGCGCGTGGTGACGAACTCAAGGCCGCCGGCGACTATGCGCGCGCCATCGTGGCGTATAGCTCTGCGCTGAAAGCCGATCCGGCGCTGGCTGAAGCCTACAACAAGCGGGGCGAAGCGTGGCGCGCGAACGGTGATCACAAGCGTGCGCTGGAGGATTTCGCCGCCGCACTCAAGGTCGATCCGCGGTACGAGGCGGCGCGCGCCAATCGCAAGTCGCTGGCTGCCGAGATTGAGCGTCTTGGCGCGCAAATGCCGCTGAAGCGGAAGTAGCGTGGTTCCGGCGTCGCGCGGGCATTGAAAATAGCGCCGCCGGTTTGCCAAGGCCATCATCCAAATGTCGCAGCCGCAGCGGCTTGAACTTCTCCAGCAAGGCGTGACAATACAGCCGAATGCAAGCCCAGTGCCAATATGGCGGGCTGGTCCGGCCACCGGCGTCTCGTTTCCGTAAAGCAAGATGAGGGCGTGGATGCTCGGATCAGGTCCGGCCTGGCGCCAGAATGGGTTGTTCCGGGAGATCGCGCGATGAATGCCATATCCAACAGCCGCTATGCCGAGATCTACGCGCGTTCGATGCGCGATCCGGAAGGGTTCTGGGGCGAGGCGGCGCGCGCGATCGACTGGATCGAACCGGCGAAAAAGGTGTTCGATCCGTCGATGGGTCTTTACGGCCGCTGGTTCGCGGGCGGCGTGGTCAACACCTGCTACAACGCTCTGGACCGCCATGTCACGAACGGCGGTGCCGATCAGCTCGCGTTAATCCACGATTCGCCGCTGAGCAACACCATCACGAAATTCACTTATGCCGAGCTGCTGCACGAGGTGAAGACACTTGCTGCCGTGATGCAGGATTTCGGCGTCACCAAGGGCGACCGTGTCGTTCTTTATATGCCGATGGTGCCGGAGGCGATGGTTGCGATGCTCGCTTGCGCGCGCATCGGCGCGGTGCATTCGGTAGTGTTCGGCGGTTTTGCGGCGAAGGAACTGGCGACGCGCATCGTCGATGCGCGGCCGAAACTGGTGCTCTCCGCAAGCTGTGGCCTCGAGCCCGGCCGCATCGTCAACTACAAGCCGCTGCTCGACGAGGCGATTGCGCTGTCCAGCGTCAAGCCGGAGGCTTGCATCATCCTCCAGCGTCCGCAGCAGACCTGCGATCTGGTCAAGGGCCGCGATCACGACTGGGCCGAGCTGCGTTCGAAGGCGATTGCAGCGAAGAAAACTGCCGATTGCGTCCCGGTGCTGGCGACCGATCCGCTTTACATTCTCTACACGTCCGGCACGACCGGCATCCCGAAAGGTGTGGTGCGTGACAATGGCGGTCATCTGGTGGCGGTGGAGTGGTCGATGTTCAACCTCTACGGCGTCAAGCCGGGCGAGGTGTGGTGGTGCGGCTCCGATATCGGCTGGGTGGTCGGTCACAGCTACATCATCTACGGGCCGCTGTTCCACGGCGCGACCTCGATCATGTACGAAGGCAAGCCGATCGGCACGCCGGACGCCGGCGCGTTCTGGCGGGTGATCTCGGAGCACAAAGCGGTGGCGTTCTTCACCGCGCCGACGGCATTCCGTGCCATCAAGAAGGAAGATCCGGACGGCACCTTCATCCGCAAATACGATCTGTCGAAATTCCGCACGCTGTTCCTTGCCGGCGAGCGCGCCGATCCGCCGACCGTCGACTGGGCCGAGAAGCAGTTGAAGATTCCGGTGATCGATCATTGGTGGCAGACCGAGACCGGCTGGGGCATCGCCGGCAACCCGATCGGTGTCGGCATGTTGCCGGTGAAGCACGGCTCGCCGACAGTGGCGATGCCGGGCTACCAGGTTGACGTGGTCGACGAAGCATCGAAGCCGGTGCCGGCCGGCAGCATGGGTTCGATCGTCATCAAGCTGCCCTTGCCGCCGGGTTGCCTGCCGACATTGTGGCAGCAGGACGAGCGCTGCAAGGAAGCCTATTTCAACGAATTCCCCGGCTACTACAAAACCTCCGACGCCGGTTACAAGGACGAAGACGGCTATCTCTTTGTGATGGGCCGCACTGATGACATCATCAATGTCGCCGGCCATCGTCTGTCGACCGGCGGCATGGAGGAAATTCTAGCTTCGCATCCCGACGTCGCCGAATGTGCGGTGCTCGGCATCAAGGACGCAGTGAAGGGCGAAGTGCCGTGCGGTTTCCTCGTGCTCAAGGCGGGCGTCACGCGGCCGGTCGTGGACATCGAAAAAGAAATCGTCGCGCTGGTGCGTGAAAAGATCGGCCCGGTTGCGGCCTTCAAGCTGGTTGTCACGGTGGCGCGCTTGCCCAAGACGCGTTCGGGCAAGATCCTGCGCGGCACCATCAAGAAGATCGCCGATGGCGATGCCTGGACCATGCCCGCGACCATCGAAGACCCGAAGGTGCTCGATGAAATAGGCGAAGCGCTGAAGGGACGGGTGGGTTGACGTGAAGCCGGACGCGATCCGGAGAAAGAGGTTCCGATGAACGAAGACGTCTTCAACACCAGTATACGGAAATTCCTCAAGCAGGTCGGCGTTACCTCCCAGCGCGAGATCGAGAAATCGGTCCGGGAAGCGGTCGCGCAGGGCCGCCTCAAGAGCGGTGAAAAGTTGCCTGCGAAGATGACGCTGACCATCGGTCAGCTCGATCTCACCTTTGTCGTCGATGCCGACATCGAGATCGGCTAGCCCTCAAAACCTGCCTTGTTGCCGATGTGTTCCCGTGGTTCGGCCATGCGCACCGGCATCTTGGTAATCTGCCCTCAGTCCGCCATGGTGGCTTGTCATGCCGATGGTCCCGGCTGATGGTGGATTTTGCGCGCCGGCGCATCGACAAGCGAGGATAGCGCATGAGCGCGACACGACCGCTGATCTGGGCCGTGGTTTCGGTCGCCTGCCTGCTCGGTGGCTGCGCCCAGATGAGTCAGGATGGCCCGCTGGCCAGCCGTGAGCAGGCTGCGCCCGTGGTGGATGACGATGCCTATTGCCGCACCAATGGCGGTGAGCCGGGCTCGTCAGCCTATGTGGCGTGCCGCAAGAACCGCGACGTCGCCGCCAGCCGTGCCGCGTCCAGCGACCGTTACGAACGCGCTCATAAAAATATGGCCGAGAGGATGCTGAACGGGCAGTAACATCCACCGTTCGCAAGCGTATAGGGATCATGACCTTCAAAACATCGTTATTCAGGCTGGCCGTGCTGGCAGCCGCCACCATCGTGCTTGGCAGTTTGTCGCCGGGAGTTGTTCGGGCGCAGGAGCGAGACGCGCTGTCGCGTGAAACCGTGCTGCGCGACCCCGAAATTCCCGTGATGGGCAATCCGGACGGCGACATCACCATTGTCGAATGGTTCGACTACCAGTGTCCGTATTGCAAGAAGATCGCGCCGGACCTTGCGCAGGTCGTCAAGGAGGACGGCAAGATCCGCATGGTCCACAAGGACTGGCCGATCCTCGGCGATGCGTCCAAGTATGCCGCACGGCTGGTCCTGGCGGCGAAATTCCAGGGCAAGCATGCCGCTGCGCATCAGGCGCTGATCTCGCACAAGGGCCGCCTGACCGATTCCGTGACCGATGAGGTGCTGGCGAAGGCCGGTGTCGATGTTGCGAAAGCCAAGGCGGATCTCGATGCCCGCGGCAAGGAGATCGACGCGCTGCTGGCGCGCAACAACGAGCAGGCCGAGGCCTTCGGCTTCAACGGCACGCCGTCTTACATCATCGGCACCTTCCGGGTGCCGGGCGGGCTCTCGGTCGAACTGTTCAAGCGCGCCATCGCCGATGCGCGCGAAGCCGCGAAGAAGAGCAAGTAAGAAGCCAAATAAAAACGGCCCGCTGCGTGGCGGGCCGTTTTTATGTGTGCAAATTCGTTGACGGTTATTCGTCTTCTTCGTCGTGCTTCTTGCCGCCGCCGATGTTTTTCAGCTTGGCGAACACCGCATCCACTTCCATGTCGTCGCGGCGCTTCTCGCTGGCCGGGGTTTCGGGCTCGGCTTCGCGTTTCGCCGTGGTCTCGGACGCGGGCAGCAGGGTCGCGCCGCCGTATTGCTGCGTGGCCGGCTTTTCCTTGGCCGCGCGCTGCACTTCGAAATCCAATTCGATCTGCGAGCACAGGCCCAGCGTCACCGGGTCCATCGGGGTCAGGGTCTGGGCATTCCAATGGGTACGGTCGCGCACGCTGGCGATCGTGGTCTTGGTGGTGCCGACGAGGCGCATGATCTGCGCGTCCTTCAACTCGGGATGGTTGCGCACCAGCCAGAGAATCGCGCTCGGCCGTTCATGACGGCGCGACACCGGAGTGTAGCGCGGGCCTTTCTTCTTTTTCGCTTCGGGCAGGATCACCTTCGATTCGCCAAGCTTGAGGCGGTACTCCGGGTCCTTCTCGCCTTTTTCGATCTCCTCGCGGCTTAACTGGCCGGTCGAGATCGGGTCCATGCCCTTGATGCCCTGCGCGGCGTCGCCGTCGGCGATCGCGCGGACTTCCAGCGGGTGCATTTTGGTGAACTCGGCCACCTGGTCGAAGGACAGGGCGGTATTGTCAACCAGCCACACGGCGGTCGCTTTTGGCATCAGCGGCGCGTTGCTCATGGCAAATCTCCTTTACGCTTCGCCCGCCCTTGCGGAGCGAAGCCGTCTGGTCATCGGTGATGACGGGAATTTCGTCCCTATATAGTCCGTCGGGGGGCAGCCGTGCAATGGGCGCGGCATCGGCCCTTGACATGAAGGGGAGGGCGGTCCCAAGTCCTGTCCTGCCTGTACCCCTGTTCGGCACCGTCAGGTCCCTTTTATTGGCCTTTATTGGCTCGATTCCGGCTCGAAATGACCATGGACGCTCAAAAACCGCCCCTCGCCATTGTTTTGTGCTCTCCCCGCGGCTTCTGTGCCGGGGTGGTGCGGGCAATTGATACCGTGGAACGGGCTCTGAAGCTCTATGGCGCACCGGTCTATGTCCGTCACGAAATCGTGCATAACCGCTACGTGGTGGAAAGCCTGCGCGACAAGGGCGCCATTTTCGTCGCGGAACTTGACGAAATCCCGCAAACGGATGCCCCGGTGGTATTTTCGGCCCATGGGGTTCCCAAGGCGATCCCGAACGAGGCCGACAAGCGCAATTTTTTCACTCTGGACGCGACCTGCCCGCTGGTGACCAAGGTTCACCGCGAGGCCGCGATTCATTTCAAGCGCGGCCGCGAGATCGTCCTGATCGGTCACGCCGGCCATCCGGAAGTGGTCGGCACTCTCGGCCAGCTGCCCAAGGGCGCAGTGGTCCTGATCGAGACCATGGATGCGGCGCGGGCCTTCCAGCCGAAGGACCCGGACAAGCTCGCCTTCGTCACCCAGACCACGCTGTCGATCGACGACACAAGGGAAATCGTTGACGTTCTCAAGGAACGCTTCCCGAATATCGACGGTCCTCACAAGGAGGACATCTGCTACGCCACCACCAACCGCCAGGCGGCGGTGAAGAAGGTGGCGCCGTTCGTCGATGCCATGGTGGTGGTGGGCTCGCCCAACTCGTCGAACTCGCAGCGCTTGCGCGAAGTGGCGGAGCGCGAGGGCTGCACGCGTTCGGTGCTGGTGCAGCGCGCTTCCGAACTCGACTGGTCGATGTTCGAAGGCGTCAAGCGGCTCGGTATCACCGCGGGCGCGTCGGCGCCGGAAGTGATCGTCGAGGAAATCATGGACGCGTTCGCCCAGCATTACACGCTGAGCGTCGAAACGGTTTCGGCCGCGGAAGAAAACGAATTCTTCCCGTTGCCGCGCCCGCTGCGGCACGAGAACGCGGCGGAGTAGGGACGCGTGGCCGTTTATACGGACGTCGGTGCCGAGGAACTCGAGAGCTTTCTGTCCGGCTACGGCATCGGCGAGCTGTTGTCCTACAAGGGCATCGCCGAGGGCGTCGAGAACTCCAATTTCCTGCTGCACACCACGTCGGGCTATTTCTTTCTCACGCTCTACGAGAAGCGTGTGGCGAAGGACGACCTGCCTTTTTTTCTGGGCCTGATGGCGCATCTGGCGTCGCGCGGAATCAACTGCCCGCAGCCGGTGAAAAACAACAAGAGTGAGATCCTCGGTCAACTGGCCGGGCGGCCCGCCGCCATCATTGATTTTCTCGAAGGCGTCTGGCCGCGCAAACCGAACGCGTCGCATTGTGCTGCCGTCGGCGATGCGCTGGCGAAGCTGCATCTGGCTGGCGGTGATTTTACGATGACGCGCGCCAACGCGCTGTCGGTGTCGGGCTGGCGGCCGTTGTTCGATGTGGCGGCTTCGCGCGCGGACGAGTTGCGGCACGGCCTGCATGACTTTCTCGCCGCCGAACTCGATCATCTAGAAAAATCGTGGCCGCGCGATTTGCCGCGTGGCGTGATCCACGCCGATCTGTTTCCGGACAATGTGCTGTTTCTCGGCGACAAGCTGTCGGGCCTGATCGATTTCTATTTCGCCTGTAACGACATTCTGGCCTACGACGTGGCGATCTGCCTCAACGCGTGGTGTTTCGAACCCGACCACTCGTTCAACGTCACCAAGGCGCGCGCGTTTCTCAATGCGTATTCCAAGGTGCGTACGCTGTCGGCGGCCGAACGGAAGGCGCTGCCGCTGCTGGCGCGGGGCGCCGCACTGCGTTTCCTGCTGACGCGGCTGGTCGACTGGCTCAACGTGCCCCCGGGCGCGCTGGTGAGGCCGAAGGACCCACTCGAATATGTCCGCAAGCTGCGCTTCAACCAGAGCGTCGCCGGCATCCGCGATTACGGCCTCGACGAACCGGGGTTCGTTGCGTGAGCGAACCGAAGCTGCCGAATGTCACGATTTTCACCGATGGCGCCTGCTCCGGAAATCCGGGGCCGGGCGGCTGGGGCGCGATCCTGCGTTTCGGTGACGTCGAGAAAGAACTGAAGGGCGGCGAGAATCCGACCACCAACAACCGGATGGAGTTGCTGGCGGCGATCTCGGCGCTGGAAGCGCTGAAGAAACCTGCGTCAGTCGATCTCACCACCGACAGCCAGTATGTGCGGCAGGGCATCACCAGCTGGATTCATAACTGGAAACGCAACGGCTGGCGCACTGCCGACAAGAAACCGGTGAAGAATGTCGATTTGTGGCAGCGCCTCGATGCGGCATTAAAGGCGCACGACGTGCGCTGGCACTGGATCAAGGGCCATGCCGGGCACGCCGAGAACGAACGCGCCGATCAACTGGCGCGCGACGGGCTGAAGGAAAATCGATAAATCCCAATCTGTCATCGCCGGGCGTAGCCATTCGAAGAACGACGTCGCTTCGCTCGCTCATGTTCCGGCCATCCCGGTTCATGAGGCACAATGCGTCCCTAAACGAGATGCCCGGCACAAGGCCGGGCATGACAGCAGCGTTCGTCAAGCGATGATGAGTTGTAAGGGGATTCTTACAACTGCGACAGGAAGGTGTCGCCGCCGGAGACTTCAACCTTGCCGGGATTGGGCTCGAGGTTGAGCGATTTCACCACGCCGTCCTCGACCAGCATCGAGTAGCGCTTGGAGCGGATGCCGAGGCCGTTGGCGGAGGCATCGAGTTCGAGGCCGATGGCCTTGGCGAATTCGGCGTTGCCGTCGGCGAGGAAGGTCGCTTCGTCTCGCTGGTCGGTGTCGCGCTTCCACGCATTCATCACGAACACGTCGTTGACCGAAACCACGGCAATGGTGTCGACGCCCTTTTCCTTGATCGCGTAGGCGTTCAGAAAAATGCTCGGCATGTGCATCTTGTGACATGTGCCGGTATAGGCGCCGGGAACGGCGAACAGCGCCACCTTCTTGCCCTTGAAGATGTCATCGGTGGTTTTGACCTGCGGACCGTCCGCAGTCATCACGCGAAACTTCGATTCAGGCAGGCGGTCGCCGACTTTAATGGTCATGGGGATATCTCCGTGGGATCAATGGGATTGTCTTAGATCACTTCGCGGCGAAACCGAAGCCGGTTCGCTGCGTGCGTAGGGGCCGAGCGTTATTGCAGATTGACGTTGAATTCGTAGGCCCGGTTGTCGCCGACCACAGTGAATTTCAGGGCGGCGCCGGCTGGCTCGGCGCCGGACGGCAATCCTTCGAGATCGAACGCGAAACGTTGAACGTCATGGCTGCCGCCCTTGATCCGCTTGGGAATAGGCAGTGCCCAGTCGGGCGTCGGCCCTTCGACGAACAGTGCCGCGTCCTTGTCGTCGGGCGCGATCACATCGACCTCGACGCTTTTCGCTCCAATACGCTTGACGTCACGGATCGTGAGCGGATTTGGATCGCCGACATTGGCGGGCTTCGGAACGCTGTCCATCGCGGCGCTCAGTGCGCTGTCCTCAGTGCTGGCGACGCTGGTGAACGGAAGCTCGAGCTGCGACTCGACCGGGACACAAAGTTTTTCACAGACCGCATAATCGACATGCACGCGCAGGATCACCGGCTTGTCGGGATTTTTCAGCGCGATCCGCAGCGGGATCAGCACATGCTTCTTGTAGCCGATCGAAAATCCCCCCGCGCCGTCGTCGAATTTCATCGGCGCCGGCCACAGGATGGTGACAGCCTCGACGTTTTCGGATTTCGAGAAATCGAAGCGAGGCGGGACGCCTGAATCGCCCGGCGTACGCCAATACGTCTTCCAGCCCGGTTCGAGCTTGAAATCGAGCCCGCCGAGCAGAATGGCACCGTTGCGCGATCCCGCAAGCAATCGTGCCGATGAATGTGCCTCTACCACCCACGGCGACGCATCCTGCGCGTGTGCCGCCGGGAGCGCGACCATGCAGGCCAGCGCTGCGCCCAAAAGACGCGTATGCCGGCCGAAGGGAACCATGTCGATCATATGACGTCTTTACCGGGAAGGATAATGCCGAGCCATTGAATAGGTTGTGATAGCAAATTCAGGCGCGCATCGGGCGATTGATTGACAGGAATCGCACCCAATATCAGGATAAAGCAAGGCAATGAGAGTCCCCTGACATGGACGAGAAAAAGTCTCCCAGGAAGACATCGCGTGGCCGCCGCAAGATCGCGGTTGCGACCGATGACGCGCCTGAGCAAGGTTATCTCGACGGCCAGATGCTGGTCGCGATGCCGGTGATGGAGGATGAGCGCTTCGCGCGCTCGGTCATCTACATCTGCGCGCACTCCGCCGAAGGCGCGATGGGTATCATCGTCAACCGGCCTGCGGGCAGTATCGATTTTCCGCAACTGCTGGTGCAGCTCGAAATCATCGACCGCGCCGACCAGATCCGGCTGCCGGAATACGCGGAATCGATGCGGGTGCTGAAAGGCGGGCCGGTGGAAACCGGCCGCGGCTTCGTGCTGCATTCGAGCGATTTTTCGATCCAGAACGCCACGCTACCGATCGATGACGGCATTTGCCTGACCGCGACGCTGGATATCCTCAAGGCCATCGCCGAAGGCCACGGTCCGAAACATGCGATCCTAGCGCTGGGCTATGCCGGTTGGGCGCCGGGCCAGCTTGAGCATGAAATCCAGGACAATGGCTGGTTGCATTGCGCGGCCGATCCGGACCTGATCTTCGGCGGCGATGTCGAGGACAAATATCAGCGCGCGCTGGACAAGATCGGCATCGACCTCGCCATGCTGTCGAACGACGCCGGCCACGCCTGACGCCCTGGTGTCCCGATGCACCGTTCGGAAACCGGGTGGTCCGCCGGGCGTCGGCAGCATACGGTTTGGTTGATCGTATGAAACGTCGTCGAATGGATTGAGCTTCCGTGTCTGAAATTTCGACCAGTTATGCCTATGCCGAGACGCCGGTCGGAAAGCTGCTTGTTGCCGGCGATGCGAAAGTCCTGCGGCTGATCGCATTCCAGCAGGGAAGCCGCGTCCATCACCCGCAGAAGGCATGGCGGAATGATCCCGCGCCGTTCGCCGATGTGTTTCGCCAGCTCGACGATTATTTCGCCGGCAAGCGGACATCGTTCTCGCTGTCGCTTCACCTCGGCGGTACCGGCTTTCAGAACGCGATCTGGACCGCGTTGCAGGAGGTTCCCTACGGCAGCACCATCACCTATCGCGATCTCGCGGCGCGAATTGGGAAGCCGGCGGCGATCCGGGCAGCGGGCGCAGCCAATGGTGCCAATCCGTTTCCCATTGTTGTGCCGTGCCATCGCGTGATCGGCTCGAACGGCTCGCTCACCGGCTTCGGTGGTGGCATCGAAGCGAAACGTTTCCTGCTCGCGCACGAACAGAAATTCGGTGCGAGGCAGTCAGCGCCGGGCGCGGGAAAGCGCGCCTGTTTCTGAATTATTCCTGCGTCGCCGGAACGGTCGGTGTCGGACGCAGGGGGCGGCGGCGCGGCCGCGAGGATTCGGTTTTTTCACCGGTGAGCAGGCGGGTTGCGGCGTCGGCGTCCATCGGCTCACCGAAGGCAAAGCCCTGTGCGAATTCGCAGCCGAGCTGGTAGAGCTCGACCGCATCCGAATCCGTCTCCGCGCCTTCCGCTACCACTTCCATGCCGAGATCGTGGGCCAGCGCGATGATCGATTTCAGCAGGATCGGCCGCGCGCCGCGGTTGGTGGTCCGCACGAACGACTGGTCGATCTTGATGGTGTCGAACGGGAAGCGCTGCAGGTAGGACAGCGACGAATGGCCGGTGCCGAAATCGTCGAGCGACAGGCCGGTGCCGAGTTCCTTGATCCGGTGCAGCATCTGCGCGGCGTGTTCGGGATTTTCCATGATCAGGGATTCGGTCAGTTCGAGCTTGAGCGAGCCGCGCGCCACGGCCGAGCGCGACAGCACGCCGCGCACGTCATGGATCAGATCGTGGCGCAGCAACTGCCGCGACGACACGTTGACACTGGCGAACACCGGCTCGCGTGAACGAGCCATCCGCTGCCAGATTGCGAGTTGCTTGGCGGTGGTGTCCATCACGAACAGGCCGAGGTCGACGATCAGGCCGATTTCTTCGGCAATCGAAATGAATTCCGCCGGCGACATCCGTCCGAGCTTGGGATGATCCCAGCGCGCCAGCGCCTCGAAGCCGGCGACCACACGATCCTCGAGCCGCATGATCGGCTGATAGAGAATGGTGATTTCCTGCCGCTCGATGGCGCGGCGCAGATCGGCCTCCAGCGTCAGGCGGTCGGTTTTGCGGGCGCGCATCACCGGTTTGTAGACGTCGATGCGGTCGCCGCCGATGCGCTTGGAGTGATACATCGCCAGTTCGGCGTCTTTGATGATTTCGTCCGTCAGCGGCGCTTGCGGGTCGCTGAGGGCGAGGCCGATCGAGGCGGTCAGGAAAATCTCGCGTTCATTGAACGCAATCGGCGCGCGGATGGTCTTGCGGATGGTTTCGGCAAATGCCGTGATCCGCGCCGGCTCATGCTCGGAGGTCAGCAGCAGGCCGAACTGGTCGCCGGCGAGCCGCGCCAGCGTGTCCTGCGGCTTGAGGATGCGGGTCAGGCGTCGCGCCAGCGTCAGCAGGATCGAGTCGCCGACCGCGATGCCGACGGAATCGTTGACCTGCTTGAAGCGGTCGAGGTCGATCACCATCACGGTGGGGCGCAGGTTCGGCGTGCTTTTGGCGAATGCGGTCAGCGCGCCGAGACGGTCGATGAACAATTGCCGGTTGGGCAGGCCGGTGAGGTTATCATGCACCGAGTCGTGCAGAATTCGTTCTTCGGCGTTCTTGGTTTCGGTGACGTCGGACAGGGTGCCGACCACGCGGGCCACCTCACCGTCGGAGCCGACCACCGGACGCGCCTTGAGCGCGAACCACATGAAATGACCGTCGGGGGTGCGCAGGCGGAAATCCTGCACGAGGCGGCCGCGGCGCTGGTCGAGCACGCTGTCGAGCGCGGCGCGGAAGCGGTCCTGATCGAGCGGATGCAGGACTTCGAGCCACTTCGCGGCGGGGCCTTCGAGGGTGCCGCGTTTCAGCCCGAGCAGGCTTTCGGTTTCGGGGCTGGTGAACACCTTGTCGGCGGAGACGTCCCAGTCCCAGATCAGATCGCCGGAGCCGGTCAGCGCCAGCGCGCGGCGTTCGACGTCCGAGACCACGCCGGCGGTTGCGCCACCGCCGGCGAAGGCATGCTGCATCACCGTGAAGCCGATCAGCATCACGATCAGCACGAGGCCGCCGAGCAGGGCCGGGCCGACGATGTCGTTGGTGACGGAGCCTGCGACCGTCATGCCTGCCGCGACCACCCAGACCACGAACAGGAACCAGGTCGGGATCAACAGCACCGCACGGTCGAAGCCGTGAGTCGAGAGGTAGACGATCAGCGCGAAGCCGCACACCGCGATCATCACCAGCGAGACGCGCGCGATGCCTGATGCGACAGCGGGATCGAACAACGCCAGTGCAACAAGCGCGCCGAGGAAGGCGAGCCAGCCCATGGTGATGTGCGAATAGCGTACATGCCATCGCGACAGGTTGAGATAGGCGAACAGGAACACCAGCAGCGTTGCCGCCAGCATTGCTTCGCCCGACGCGCGCCAGATCCGCTCGGCGCCGGCGGACATATCGAACACCTTGCCCCAGAAGCCGAAGTCGACACCGATGTAGAGCAGCACCGCCCATGCCAGCGCGGCGGCGGCGGGAAACATGATGCTGCCCTTGACCACGAACAGGATCGTCAGCACCAGCGCCAGCAGCCCCGAAATGCCGATGACGATGCCCTGATAGAGCGTGAAGGAGTTGACCTTGTCCTTGTAAGCTTCCGGTTCCCACAGATAGAGCTGCGGAATCTTGTCGGTGCGCAGTTCGGCGACGTAGGTGACGACGGCGCCGGGATCGAGGGTGAGGCGGAAGATGTCGGCGGTGGCGCTGTCCTGCCGTTCCGGCCGGTCGCCTGACGACGGTGTGATGGTCGCGATGCGCGATTGCCCGAGATCAGGCCACAGCAGTCCCGATGACACGATGCGATAGTGCGGAACCACGATCAGGCGATCGAGCTGGTCATCGGTGTTGTTGGTCAGCGCGAACACCACCCAGTTGTGGCCGCCTTCGCGGGCACGCACCTCGATGCGGCGGACGATGCCGTCGGTGCCGGGAGCGGTCGAAACCTGAATGCGGTCCGTGTCGCTGCGCTGGAAGTCGAGAATGCCGGTGAGATCGATGGCAGGTGCATCGCTGCGAACGCTGATCGCGTCGACCGCATACGCCGGCAGCGCGCCGGCAAGCATCACGACTCCGAGCGTCAGAGCGAGAGCCACACCACGAAACGCATTTCGGATTTCGGACGCTCGCAGTGCGAAGCATCTGATCGACTTCAAAGCATGGTCTCCGCGTTACCGGCGCCGGGGGAACACGCCTCCAGCGGGAACGCGATAAATGCCACGAATATGAAGTGAATCAAAGGGTTTCGACCCGGTTGTCCGGGTCTAAACCGTCAACACAATTTTGCCAATATGTTGACCGCCGTCCATGCGGGCATGGGCCTTGGCAGCGTCTTTCAGCGGGAACTGGCTATCCATCAAGGGTTTCAGGCGGCCAGCAGCGATCCACGGCACAACCGTGGCCTCGATGGCCTTAACCATCGCCGCCTTGTCGGCGACCGAGCGGGGCCGCAGCGTCGATCCGGTATGGTGCAGCCGCTTCATCATCAGCTTGCTGAAATTCGCGGTTGCCTTGGGGCCGCCGAGAAACGCGATCTGGACAATGCGTCCGTCCACCGCCGCGGCGTCATAGTTGCGGTCGATGTAATCGCCGCCGACCATGTCGAGAATGACATCGACGCCCTTGCCGTCGGTCGCGGCCTTCGCTTCGGCGACGAAATCCTGCGTCTTGTAATCGATCGCGACGTCGGCGCCGAGCTTGAGGCAGGCGTCGCATTTGTCTTTCGAGCCCGCGGTGATGATCACCTTTGCACCATGGGCCTTCGCCATCTGGATCGCGGTGGTGCCGATTCCGGAAGAGCCGCCGTGAATCAGCAGCGTCTCGCCGGGCTTGAGGCCGCCGCGCTTGAACACGTTGTGCCACACCGTCATCACGGTTTCCGGCATCGCGCCGGCTTCGATCAGCGACAGGTTTTTTGGAACGGTGATGGCGTGCAGGTCGGGCACCACGCAATATTCGGCGTAACCGCCGCCGGCGGCGAGCGACATCACCTTGTCGCCGAGCTTGTGCTTGGTGGCGCCGCTGCCCAGCGCGACCACTTCGCCGGCAACTTCAAGGCCGGGCAGATCGCTGGCGCCGGGAGGCACCGGATAAAGTCCCATGCGCTGCAGCACGTCGGGACGGTTGACGCCGGCTGCCGCGACCTTGATCAGGATTTCGTTCGGCCCGGGTTTCGGCACATCACGCTGCTCCGGCACCAGCACCTCGGGCCCGCCGGGCTTGCTGATGGCGATGACGTTCATTTTCGCGGGCAACTGTTCCATGATGGTGTCCTCGGGCGGGCGGCAATGCCGGGTGCCAATTGCTTAGTCCGCGCCCAAAGGGCTGGCAACCGCTTCGCGGATGGGTGAGAGACAGGTTCATGCCGAAAGGAGCATCGCATGGCGGCTGATGACGACGACAACAAGCCGAGGAAGAAGATTACTCACGAGATCGGCCAGGATCTGTTGCTGCTCTCGGTCGACGATCTCAACCAGCGGATCGCGCTGCTCGGCGCCGAGATCGAGCGGTTGCAAGCGGATGCCAAAAAGAAACAGGCGTCGCGCGACGCGGCGAACAGCTTTTTCAAATCCTGAATCTTGATGTCACACGACATTGTGACAGCGCCACATTTGCAAAGGAACTCTCAATAAAACCGCTCATTTACGACGCATTAAGCTTTCGGGTTTATGACCAGCATGTCCTTGTTTTGGACACCGAGTGGCTCCTGTCCACTCTGTTTGACGCCTCCCTGTTATCAACTTCAAAAGCCGCCGGTCTCCGGCGGCTCTTTTTTGCGTCGCTGTCACACGACGCTGGAAACCATATCCGGACTTTGTCGTTGGCGACGGCTGGACTCGCGGCCGCAGGCGAGCAATGATTTGTTCATCATAACAAACCCAGCGTAATAATGGGCGTGAGGCGTTAACCATGTCGGATCAGTCGCGAGCCGAAAGCGGCCTTGTCTTGTTGAGTGAGCGGCTGACCAATTCGGCGGCGTTCGGCGCGCTGTTCCGGGACGGGATGGATCTGGTCGAGGAGACCGCCGCCTATCTCGACGGCAATGGACGGACTGAAGCCAAGGCGCTCGAACGTTCCGTCAGCCTCACTTACGCGACCGAGAGCATGCGTCTCACCACGCGGCTGATGCAGCTTGCATCCTGGCTGCTGCTTCATCGCGCGGTGAAGGAAGGCGAGATGACGCTGGGTCAGGCCAATCGCGAAAAGACCAAGGTCAAGCTCAGCGCCGCCGACCCCGGCGCGTCGGAGATGATCGAGAAACTGCCGCAGCAATTGCAGGACCTGATCGAACGCTCGATGACACTGCAAGCGAAGATCCGCCGTCTCGATGCGTCCATCCATACCGGAGCGCGCGAGCCGGTGGCGGCCGGCAATCCGCTGATGCCGCACCTCGACCGGCTCAAGGCGGCGTTCGAGCGGTGAGCGCCATTCGCCAAGTGCGAGAAAAACAAAAACGCCCCGGCCGATGCCGGGGCGTTTTTCGTAACGGAGGCTGAAAGAAGGATCAGTCCTTCTTGAGGAAGCCCGAGAATTTCTTCTGGAACCGGGAGACGCGGCCGCCGCGATCGAGCAGCTGCTGGGTGCCGCCGGTCCATGCCGGATGCGACTTGGAATCGATATCCAGGTTCAGGGTGTCGCCGTCCTTGCCGTAGGTCGAACGGGTCAGATATTCGGTCCCGTCGGTCATGACGACCTTAATCGTATGATAATCCGGGTGAATTTCGGCTTTCATGACAAATCCTTTGGCGCGCCGCGCCGACACTTCGATGATTTTCGGGACTAATTTCGCCGGTCTATAGCCCACGGGCGGCCCGGAGACAAGGTCTGACGCCTCCAGAAGAGGCATGTTCCGATGCAGCGCCGGCGCATTTGCCACAGCCGCCCGAGGGGCCTATCTGGGGCGTGATAAAGGGTCCGGATCGGCAAGGTGCGATGAGCGTCGTGGAACGAGTTGGAGAGGAGCCCTCAGGGGCTGCCGTGGCGCTGGCCGCCGATGTGCGTTCCGCTGAGGGAAAGCCGCCCTCCGGGAGCACCGGCACAACGCCGACAGGCCCCGATGCGCCGGAGAAAGCCGCGCGGGCGGGGCTGCGTCCGCTGCTGGCGTTGTTGCCCTATGTCGGCCGCTATCGCGGGCAGGCGCTTCTGGCGCTGGTGGCGCTGATCGTGGCGTCGCTGGCGACGCTGGCGGTGCCGCTCGCCGTCCGCCGCATGATCGACTTCGGCTTCAGCGCCGAAGGCGTGGCGATGATCAACAGCTATTTCAGCGTGATGATGCTGGTGGTGGCGGTGCTCGCCATCGCCAGCGCCTCGCGCTTCTATCTGGTGACGACGCTCGGCGAGCGGATCGTCGCCGATCTGCGCCGCGATGTGTTCGCGCGACTCACCTCGCTGTCGCCGGCGTTCTTCGATACCGCGCATAGCGGCGAACTGGTGTCGCGCCTGACGGCCGATACCACCCAGATCAAGTCCGCGGTTGGCGCCTCGGTGTCGGTGGCGTTGCGCAACCTCGTGCTGTTCGTTGGCGCGGCGTCGATGATGGTGGTGACCAGTCCGCGGCTGTCGGGTTTCGTGCTGGCGGTGATCCCGCTGATCGTGCTACCGCTGGTGGCGTTCGGCCGCAAGGTGCGCAAGCTGTCGCGCGGCGCGCAGGATACGCTGGCGAGCGCGTCATCCTATGCTGCAGAGCTGATCGGCGCGATCCGGACCCTGCAGGCCTTTACCAACGAGCGGCTGGCGGCGTCACGCTTCAACGGAGAAGTCACCCGCGCGTTCGAGGCGGCGCGTCATTCGACTCGCGCCCGTGCGCTGCTGACCGCCGTCGTGATCTTCCTGGTGTTTGCGAGCGTGGTCGCGATCCTGTGGGTCGGCTCGCATGATGTGCTGACCGGCGACATCACCGCCGGCCGTCTCGGCCAGTTCGTGCTCTATGCCGCGTTCGCCGCCGGGGCGCTCGGCGAACTCAGCCAGGTGTGGGGCGAAATCTCGGCGGCCTCCGGCGCATCCGAGCGACTGTTTGAAATCCTGCGGTTGAAGCCGGTCATTCTTGCACCGGCCAATCCGCGCGCGATGCCGGTTCCCGCGCGCGGCGATATCGCCTTCGACAATGTGCGGTTCGCTTATCCGACGCGGCCGGAGGCGTTCGTGGTCGATGGCGTTTCATTCGCGGTGCGGGCAGGCGAGAAGATCGCGGTGGTCGGTCCGTCCGGCGCCGGCAAGAGCACGCTGTTCCATCTGCTGTTGCGGTTCTACGATCCGGCCAGCGGCACGATTTCCTTCGACGGCGTTCCGGTGAAGGAAGCCGATCCACACGAGGTGCGTTCGCGCATCGCATTGGTGCCGCAGGATTCGACGGTGTTCGCGGCCAATGCGCGCGAGAACATTCGTTTCGGCCGGCCGGACGCGAGCGACGCCGAGGTCGAGCGCGCCGCCGAGCAGGCCCATGCCACCGAATTCATCCGCCGTTTGCCGCAGGGTTTCGAGACGCAACTCGGCGAGCGCGGCGTCACCCTGTCGGGCGGCCAGCGCCAGCGCATCGCGATTGCGCGCGCGATCCTGCGCGACGCGCCGCTGCTGCTGCTCGACGAGGCAACGTCATCACTCGACGCCGAGAGCGAAACGCTGGTGCAGACCGCGCTTGAGGAACTGATGCAGCATCGCACCACGCTGGTGATAGCGCATCGGCTTGCGACAGTGCTGTCGTGTGACCGGATCCTGGTGATGGAGCACGGCCGCATCGTCGAACAGGGCACTCATGCGTCACTGGTTGCCGCCAACGGGCTCTATGCCCGGCTGGCGCGGCTGCAGTTTGAAGGCGGTTAATTCACGGCGTCCAAGCCATCGCATAGACTGGACGGCCCGATGTCGGGTTGACGTCGTCGTGGGTGTGACGGAAGCCGTTGCGATTGTAGAAACGGATCGCACGAGTGTTGTCGGTGTTGACAAGCAGTGTGATGCCGCCGGGCGAGGCGAGCTTGGCCTCGCCGATCAGTGCGTCGCCGAGCTGCGATCCCCACATGTCTGGATCGACCACGAGCTGATCGAGATAGCCGGTGGTATCGATGGTGACGAATCCGATCAGCTTGCGGTTCTGCTCGGCAACGATGATCGTCGCCGACGGCACCAGTTCAAAACGCCAACGCTCGCGCCACCACGCCACGCGCTGGGTGAAATCGATCGACGGATAAGCCTGCTGCCAGGTCCGGTGCCACAGTGCCACGGCGGCATCCTCGTCGCCGGCGCGATAAGTGCGAAGGTTGAACGGTGTGGTCATGCGGCAATGCTGACGTGAGAATTATCGTTCGGTCAGTTTCAGTTCGATGCGGCGATTGCGCCGATAGGCTTCGTCCGTGTTGGCGGTGTCGAGCGGCTGAAATTCCGCAAATCCCGCCGCGACCAGACGCTGCGGCGACACGCCGCGTGAAATCAGATATTGCACGACGGCAATGGCGCGGGCGGACGACAGTTCCCAGTTCGACTTGAACTGCGGACTGGAGATCGGGCGCACGTCGGTGTGGCCGTCGACACGCAGTACCCACGGAATTTCGACGGGAATCTGTTTGCTCAGGTCCACAAGCGCTGTGGCCAGCTTGTCGAGTTCAGCATCGCCTTCGGGCAACAGGACAGCCTGACCGGATTCGAAGAAAATTTCCGATTGAAAAACGAAGCGGTCACCGACGATGCGAATATCGGGCCGTTCACCGAGAATGGTGCGCAGCCGTCCGAAGAATTCGGAGCGATAACGCGACAGTTCCTGAACACGCTGCGCCAGCGCGACGTTGAGGCGCTGGCCGAGATCGGAAATCTTGGTCTGTGATTCCTTGTCGCGTTTCTCGGACGCATCGAGCGCCTCTTCGAGAGCGGCCAGCTGGCGGCGCAGCGCGCTGATCTGCTGGTTGAGCACCTCGACCTGCGCCAGCGCCCGCGCGGAAATCTGCTTTTCGGAGTCGAGCGCCTTGCCGAGTTCGGTCGCACGGCTGCTCGCATTGGCGCCGGCGCTGGCAAGGCCGTCGTAGAGGCTCTTGACGCGGTCACGCTCCGCCTCGGCGGAGGTCAGTCCGGCGCGCAGCTGGGCGATTTGATCGTCGAGCGTGGTTTTGCCGAGTCGTTCGAGCGACAGCAGGCTCGACAGCTGTGCGATCTGCGCGTTCAGCCGCTCCAGCGCCTTGTCCTTGCCGGTGACTTCCTGCGACAGGAAGAACTGAACCACCAGAAAAACAGACAGCAGGAACACGACGGCGAGCACCAGTGTCGACAGGGCATCGACGAAGCCCGGCCAGTAATTGAAGCCGCTGTCATTCCGCCGGCTGCGCGAAAGCGCCATCAGAATCCTCTCAGTTCTTCTCGGGCTCGCGCGCAAGGCGCTCGAGCAGCTTCCTGATCTCGCGGTTCTGTTCGCCCTGGCCGTCGGCCCATTCGCGGATCATCTGCTGCTCGCTGCGCATGTGATGCACGAGTCCTTGAATCGCTTCGGCGAGGTTGGCCATCGCGGTGGTGGTGGCGCGGGTCGAGCCCATGTTCTCGATCGTCGCATGCAGCTTGTCCATGATTGGGCCGAGATCCTTGGCCGGGGTCATGGCGCCTGCGCCATAGGCCGCGGTGCCGTCGCCGGTGTATTCGCGCACGGTTTCGGCCAGCCAATCCTCGAGGTCGGTGTAAAAACGGTTCTGCGCCTGGCTCGATTGCAGGTCGAGAAAGCCAAGGATCAGCGAGCCCGCGAGGCCGAACAGCGACGACGAGAACGAAATGCCCATGCCGCCAAGCGGTGCGGCCAGACCTTCCTTGAGCGAATCGAAGATCGCGCCGGCTTCACCGCCGACCTTGAGGCCGTCGATCACCTTGCCGACCGAGCCGACGGTCTCGATCAGACCCCAGAAGGTGCCGAGCAGGCCGAGGAACACAAGAAGCCCCGTCATGTAGCGCGAGATATCGCGTGCCTCGTCGAGACGGGTGGCGATCGAGTCGAGCAGGTGCCGCATGGTCTGCTGCGAAATGCTCATGCGGCCGGAACGGTTGCTGAGAATCGCGGCCATCGGCGCCAGCAACGTCGGCCGGCGATCGACGGCGAGTCCGGGATCGGAAATGCGGAAGCTGTTGACCCACGAAACTTCGGGATAGAGCCGGATCACCTGCCGGAACGACAGGATGATTCCGATCAGCATCACTGCGCCGATTAGCGCATTGAGGCCCGGGTTGGCGAGGAACGCCGCCCAGATCTGTTTGTAGAGCACGGTCGCGACAAGGCCGCACAGGATCAGGAAAACCAGCATCCGGACCAGGAAAATCCGGGGCGATGACAGCTTGGTGACTTCGACCTCGGCTGCGGTGATGGGAGCGGGTGGTTTCGCCATGTCCGGATCGCCAATCCTTATGCATGAATGGTGTCGCACGTCAGTATGGCACAGCGCAGCCGGGAAAAAAGATGCATCGCCGCCGATTTGCCCATCTGCGTGGAACTTCACACTGAAACTTGACCAGCCGCGTGACGCATTTCAAGGCGTTGAAGTTGCAAGTTTTATCGGGCCACCATGATGACGTATTTTGCCAGGCGTGTGGTGAAGGTGCTGGCGCCTGTAATCGCGATCGCCGACGCATGGATCGCGCGGCAATGCACCGGCAACTCAGGGTGGGTCAATACCGTTTGATATTTTCGGCGAGTTTGTCGGCGCAAGCGGTGCGCCCGGGCGACCGATGGGGTCATCAGTCACCTCGAATGAAACCGCTACCGAATGAAGAATGCCGTCAGCCCAGCGGCTTGAGGATTTTCACCAGTTCGCTTTGGATGATCTCGTTGCCGCAGACGACATTGCCGGTTTCGAGCGCGCTGTCGCCGCCTTCGATGCCGCTGACGGTGCCGCCCGCTTCGCGCACCATGATGATGCCGGCGGCGACATCCCACGGCTTGAGATTGCGCTCCCAGTAACCGTCGAGGCGTCCTGCTGCGACGAACGCCATGTCGAGCGAAGCCGCGCCGAAACGGCGAAGGCCGGCGACGCGTTCCTGGATTTGCGTCATCTCGCGGCGCGACAGTTCGTGGTCGCCGCGTCCGATATGCGGCAGGCCGCAGGCGATCACGCAGTCCTTGAGCTGCTTGCGGCCGGCGACGCGCAGGCGGGTGTCGTTGAGAAACGCACCCTTGCCGCGTTCGGCAATGTAAAGTTCGTCATTGGCCGGATTGTAGATCACGCCGGCGACGATGACGCCTTCGCGCTGCAGCCCGATCGAGATTGCGAATTGCGGAATCCCGTGCAGGAAATTCGTGGTGCCGTCGAGCGGATCGACGATCCAGGTGTTGGTCTTGTCGGCGCCCTCGCGGGTGCCGCCTTCCTCGCCGACAAAGCCGTAGCCCGGCCGCGCCTTGGTCAGATCGTCATAGAGCATTTCCTCGGCGCGCCGGTCGGCAGCGCTGACGAAGTTCGCCGGTCCCTTGAGCGAGACCTGAAGGTTCTCGATCTCGCCAAGGTCGCGCTTGAGGCTGCGGCCGGCGCGGCGCGCGGCTTTAACCATGACGTTGACGAGAGCGGACTGGATCATGGCGGGGGCTCGGGACGATTGATTGAGAACTGGAGATGAGCAGGCGCGCGCTCATTCGATGGCGGCCACCTTCGGCGGCACGGGCGAATTGGCTACAAAGAGCAGGGGGCGTCAAGGGCCATGAATGCAGGCCCGCCCTACTTGGTGCCGAACCACTTCTTGGCGCCGTCTTCGGCCTTTTTTTGATCTTCGGCCGACATTTGCGCGAACCGGGCATCAAGGTCGGGATCGCTGGCACCAGCTGTCTTGGCGATCAGGTGCCATTTGAAGCCTTCGACCTTGTCCATCGGCGCGCCCCTGCCGCTGATCAGGACATGGGCGAGGCGGTTCTGGGCGATCGCGCTGTTCTGCCGCGCCGCGCGATTGAGCAGGGCGACGGCGAGCGGAACGTTCTTGGCGGTGCCGGTGCCGTTATAAAGCGCGATGGCGTATTCGACCTCGGCGTCGACATTGTCGGCGACCGCCGCGGCTGCGAGCAGCTTCACCGCTTCGGCGAGATTCTTTTCGACGCCGGTGCCTTCTTTATAGAACGTCGCGAGCGCGTATTGCGCCGCCGGATTGCCGGCGTCCGCCGCCTCACGGAACAACTCGGCCGCGCGCTTCAGATCTCGCGGGAAAACCTGCCCTTCGAGATAGAGCAGACCGAGATTGTAGGCGGCTTCCGCCTTGCCGAGCTTGGCGGACGACGCCAGTAGTTTGGCACCCGCCGCGCGATCGGCCGGGCCGCCGCGTCCGCCGATCCGCAGCATGCCCAGCGCGAACATGGCATTGCGGTCGCCGCGTTCAACCGCCTGTTTGTACCATTCGACAGCCTTGGCATCATCGCGCTTGATGCCGAGGCCGCTGGAATAGATTTCGCCCAGCAAGGTCATCGCCTTCGGATCGCCGAGTTCGGTGGCGCGCTTGGTCGCGATGTTCACGGCTGTGCGGTAGTAGCCGCGCTGGTACGCGCCGTAAGCGAGATCGACGTTGGGATCGTCCGGCGCTTCGGCGGCCGTCGTATCCTTGCCTTTGTCCTTTGCCTTATCGGCATCCTTGTTTTTGGTGTCCGCGGGCTTGTCCTTGGCCGGTGCGGGTTTCGGCGCGGACTTACTCTCGGCCTTTGGCTGCGGCTTTGGCGCAGGTGGTTTGACGGCTTTGGGCGGCGCTGCCTTCTGCTCGGGTTGCGGTGTCAGGGACAGCTGCGCGGATGCGGTGGTCGCGAACGCAAGCCCGCACACCAGACCCGACGCAAGCATCCATGCACGGCACGCGATCATCCCGGCACTATCCCTTCGCGGTTTCGAACGTCTCGCGATGACGCTTCGCGATGATCGCGCTCGCCTCGGCGAGGGCCGCTTCCGCGCCGCGCGGATCGTTCCAGATCACATCGCCGAGCATGATGAACTCCGCGCCGGTGCCGGCGAACAAGGCCGCCTCGTCAAGCGTCACGGCGAAGCCGACGCAAGGCGGTTCGAACACTTCGGCCCACCATTGCAGCCGCTCTGCGATGGCCTCGGTCGAAGGACGCTCGCCGTCGGGACCCTGCTCCCCGAACAGGACATAGTCCGCGCCTTCTTCTCCGGCAACCATTGCATCATGACGGGTGTGCAATCCGCCGACGCCGGCGATGCGGTCGGGCTTCAGCGTCGGCATCGCCTCTTTCATCCGGTCGATGCCGTCGAGATTGGCGCCGTCGGTGCCGGCGCGCGCCACCAGTTCGAAATGCTCATCTACCAGCAGCGCCGCACCGGCCTTTTGCACCACCGGAACGAGTGCCTTGATCCGCGTGATCATGGTGCGCTCGTCGGCCGGCGCGAGGCGCAGCAGCACCGCCGCGATATCGGCCGCGGCCAGGAGCGCAGGCAGGCTTGCGGCGAGGGCCGCGGGATCGGCCACGGGCGGCGTTGCGAGATAGATGCGCGGCGGAGGCGGCAGGGAAGCTGGTTTGGCGGCCATGGTGCGAGCTTGATGCCTCCGGAGTGCGGCCAAAAAAGGGGGGCAGGAAATTCCTTACCGCAAAGTCATGTCAAAATCTGTTGTCACCGTTCGCGGTGCGCCGCAAGGGCTGTCCTTCAAATCGAAATGGCCGGGACATAGGCGAGCGGAAGAGACGCCGTTCTTCGAACGGCTATGCCCGACCATCACGACAGAACGTCAGGTTCTTTCAGGTGGCTACGCGATCTTCGGATCGAGTTCGCCCTTGGCGTAGCGTTGCGCCATCTGGGCGGTGGTCAGCACCTTCTTGATCTTGCTGGCCTGGCCTGCGGTGTTGAATTCCTGCAACCGCGCCTTGCACAGCTTGGTCATCGCTTCCATCGCCGGCTTGAGGTACTTGCGCGGATCGAATTCGCTCGGATTCTCGCTCAGCACCTTGCGGATCTGGCCGGTCATCGCCATCCGGTTGTCGGTGTCGATGTTGATCTTGCGCACGCCGTTCTTGATGCCGCGCTGGATTTCCGCGACCGGCACGCCCCATGTCGGTTTCATCTGGCCGCCGAACTTGTTGATGATGTCCTGCAGGTCCTGTGGCACCGACGACGAGCCGTGCATCACCAGATGGGTGTTCGGCAGCTTGCGGTGGATTTCCTCGATCACGTTCATCGCGAGGATATTGCCGTCCGGCTTGCGGGTGAACTTGTAGGCGCCGTGCGAGGTGCCCATCGCGATCGCCAGCGCGTCGACCCGGGTCTCCTTGACGAACTTCACAGCCTCGTCGGGATTGGTCAGAAGCTGGTCGTGCGACAGCTTGCCCTCGGCGCCGTGGCCGTCTTCCTTGTCGCCCATGCCGGTTTCCAGCGAACCGAGCACGCCGAGTTCGCCCTCGACCGAGATGCCGCCGAGATGCGCCATGTCGGTCACCGTCTTGGTGACACCGACATTGTACGCCCAGTCGCCCGGGGTCTTGCCGTCAGCCTTGAGCGAGCCGTCCATCATCACCGAGGTGAAGCCGGCCTGAATCGCCGTCATGCAGGTCGCGGTCTCGTTGCCGTGGTCGAGATGCACGCACACCGGAATCTGCGGATGGATTTCGGTCACTGCATCCATCATGTGCTTGAGCATGACGTCGTTGGCATAGGAGCGCGCACCGCGCGAGGCCTGGATGATGACCGGCGCATCGAGCGAGGAGGCCGCTTCCATGATGGCGAGCGCCTGCTCCATGTTGTTGATGTTGAAGGCCGGCACGCCGTAGTCGTGTTCCGCCGCATGATCGAGCAACTGCCGCAACGTGATGCGAGCCATATGTCTTTATTCTCCGCTTTGTTCGGATGGCGCCTGCGGCGTTCCATCCGTCTTGATGGTCATGGTGCGACTGTCCGCGAGCAATCCGGCAAAATTATCGGTTCGCACCCGTCCTTAAAACCTCGACGCCCGGCAAAGGTTTCCCTTCCATCCACTCCAGGAATGCCCCGCCCGCAGTCGAAACATACGTAAAATCGTCGGCGATGGCAGCATGGTTCAATGCCGCAACCGTGTCGCCGCCGCCGGCCACCGAGATCAGCTTGCCGGCTTTGGTGCGGGCAGCGGCGTGCTTGGCGGCCTGCACAGTACCGCGGTCGAACGGCGCGATTTCGAAGGCGCCGACCGGGCCGTTCCACACCAGCGTCGCCGCGTCGTCGATCGCCGAGCGAACGCGCTCGATCGACTGCGGACCGATGTCGAGGATCATGCCGTCGGCCGGAATGGCATCGAGCCCATAGGCGTGCGATGGCGCATTGGCCTCGAAATGGAAAGCGACCACGCCATCGACCGGCAGGATGATCGCGCAATTGGTGGTCTCGGCCTTGGAGAGAATGCGGCGCGCGGTATCGGCGAGATCCTTCTCGCACAGCGACTTGCCGACATTCACGCCCTGAGCGTGCAGGAACGTATTCGCCATGCCGCCGCCGATCACCAGCGCATCGACCTTGCTGATGAGATTTTCCAGAAGGTCGAGCTTGGTCGAGACCTTCGAGCCGCCGACAATCGCGATCACCGGATGAGCCGGCGCATCGAGCGCCTTTGCCAATGCGTCGAGTTCGGCCTGCATGGTACGGCCGGCGTAAGCAGGCAGCACGTGGCCGAGGCCTTCAGTCGAGGCATGAGCGCGGTGCGCTGCCGAAAACGCATCGTTGACCCAGATGTCGCCAAGCGCGGCAAGTTGTTTCACGAACGCCGGATCGTTCTTTTCCTCGCCGGCGTGGAAGCGGGTATTCTCGAGACAAAGGATGTCGCCATCCTTCATTCCCGCGATCGCTTTCTCGGCGACTTCGCCGATGCAGTCGGCGGCGAAGCCGACATGGCGGCGCAGGACGTAGCCGAGCGTGGTCGCTACCGGCTTCAGCGTTTCCTTCGGATCGACCTTGCCCTTGGGGCGGCCGAAATGGGCGAGCAGGATAACCTTCCCGCCCTTGTCGGAAATCTCGGTGATCGTGTTGGCGATGCGCTCCAGCCGCGTCGTGTCGGAAACGCGGCCGTTGTCCATCGGCACGTTGAGGTCGACGCGCACCAGCACGCGTTTGCCCTTCACATCGACATCGTCGAGGGTGTGGAATGTGGTCATGTCTCACTCAATTTGATCATGGCCGGCCTTGTCCCGGCCATCTACGTCTTGCTGCCCTCTAAGGCGCGGATGCCCGGCGCAAGGCCGGGCATGACGCATCGGAGGTTAGATCAGCTTTCCGATCGCGACGGCCGTATCGGACATGCGGTTGGAGAAGCCCCACTCGTTGTCATACCACGACAGCACGCGCACCAGCGTGCCGCCCTGAACCTTGGTCTGGTCGAAGGCGAGCGTCGACGATGCCGGATCGTGGTTGAAATCGATCGACACGTTCGGCGCATTGGTGGTGGCGAGGATGCCCTTCAGCTGCTGCTGCGAGGCGCGCTTCATCGCGTCGTTGATTTCTTCCTTGGTGGTGGCCTTCTTGGCGACGATCTTGAGATCGACCACGGAAACGTTCGGCGTCGGAACGCGGATCGAGACGCCGTCGAGCTTGCCATTGAGTTCGGGCAGCACGAGGCCGATCGCCTTGGCGGCGCCGGTCGAGGTCGGGATCATCGACATCGCCGCGGCGCGGCCGCGATAGAGATCCTTGTGCAGGGTGTCGAGGGTCGGCTGGTCGCCGGTGTAGGCGTGGATCGTGGTCATGAAGCCGGTCTCGATGCCGACGGTATCGTTCAGCACCTTGGCGACCGGCGCGAGACAGTTGGTGGTGCACGAACCGTTCGAGATCACGAGGTGATCCTTGGTCAGCTGGTCGTGGTTGACGCCATAGACGATGGTGGCGTCCGCGCCGTCGGCCGGAGCCGAGACCAGCACGCGCTTGGCGCCCGCGGTCAGATGCGCCGCGGCCTTGTCCCGTGCGGTGAAGATGCCGGTGCATTCCATCGCGATGTCGATGCCGAGTTCCTTCCACGGCAGGGCCGAGGGATCGCGGCCCGAGGTCACCTTGATCTTGCCGTTGCCGAGGCTGATCGAGTCACCATCGACTGTCACTTCGCCGGGGAACCGGCCGTGCACCGAGTCAAAGCGGAGGAGATGGGCATTGGTTTCAACCGGGCCGAGATCGTTGATGGCGACCACTTCGATGTCAGTGCGCTTCGATTCGTAGATTGCGCGCAGCACATTGCGGCCAATGCGGCCAAATCCATTGATCGCGACCCGGATTGCCATTCAACTTCTCCTCAAAGGTTCGAAACTCATGATTTCGGGGCAGTTTTTGCCCCGAATGACGCCACGATGCAATGCGCAAGCCGCGCCCGGTTCCCTTTTAGGTAACCGGATCAAACGCGCTTTTGTGCGGCGTCGGCGATGGCCTCCGCGGTGAGGCCGAAGTGCTTGTAGAGGTCCTTATATGGGGCGCTGGCGCCGAAACCGCTCATGCCGACGAAAATGCCGTCGGAGCCGATAATTGCATCCCAGCCCTGACGAATTGCTGCCTCGACCGCGACCTTCACCGGCGCGGTGCCGATGATCGCCGCCTTTGCGGCTTCGGGGCCTTCCAGCAGCAGGTCCATGCAGGGGACCGAGACCACCCGCGTCGGAATGCCGCGCGCGGCGAGCAGCTTCTGGGCCTCAACCGCGAGCGAGACTTCCGAGCCGGAGGCGAAGATCGAGACTTTCGCCTCGCCGTCGGCCCTGGAGATTTCATAAGCGCCGGCGGCGCATTTGTTTGCGGCGTCGTTGCTGCGGCGAAGCTGCGGCAGGTTCTGGCGGGTCAGCGCCAGCACGCTTGGACGCTCTTTGGCTTCCAGCGCCAGTTGCCAGCATTCCAGCGTCTCGACGGTATCGCAGGGCCGGAACACGTTGAGGTTCGGGATCGCGCGCAGCGCCGCCACGTGCTCGACCGGCTGATGGGTCGGGCCGTCTTCGCCGAGGCCGATGGAGTCGTGGGTCAGCACGTGGATCACCCGCTCGCCCATCAGCGCCGCAAGACGCAGCGCCGGTCGCAGGTAATCAGAGAACACCAGGAACGTGCCGGAGTAGGGGATGAGGCCGCCGTGCAGCGTCATGCCGTTCATCGCCGCCGCCATGCCGTGTTCGCGGATGCCGTAGTTCACGTAACGCCCGCCGTAATTGTTGGCGGAGATCGCGACCATGCCCTTGACGCGGGTGTTGTTGGAGCCGGTGAGATCCGCCGAGCCGCCGATCATTTCCGGCACCGCTGCAGTCAGTACTTCGAGGGCGTGTTCGGAGGCGGTGCGGGTCGCGATGTCTTTCGGCGCGGCGGCGATTGCTTCCTTCGCCTTGGCGACCGCATCGGTCAAAGCCTTGACCGGCAGTTCGCCCTTGGTGCGGCGCTCGAATTCGGCGCGCGCCGATGCGTCCTTCGCAGCCAGCGCCTTGGTCCAGGTGTCGTGCGCCTTGGCGCCACGCGATCCGGCCGCGCGCCAGGCGCCGAGAATATCGGCCGGAATCTCGAACGGCGGCGCGTCCCAGTTCAGCTTCTTGCGCGCGCCGGCGATCTCTTCGGCGCCGAGCGGTGAGCCGTGCGACTTCTCCGAGCCCGCCTTGGTCGGCGCGCCGAATGCGATGATGGTCTTGCAGGCGATCAGGGTCGGGCGATCGGACTTCTGCGCCCGCGCCAGCGCGTCGGCGATCGCCTTGTGGTCGTGGCCGTCGACACGCTCGGCGGCCCAGCCGGCGGCCTCGAAACGCTTCAGCTGATCGACCGAATCCGACAGCGAGATCGCGCCGTCGATCGAAATGCCGTTGTCGTCGAACATCACGATCAGCTTGTTGAGCTTGAGATGACCGGCAAAGGCGATCGCCTCCTGGCTGATGCCTTCCATCAGGTCGCCGTCTGAGGCGAGCACGTAGGTGTAGTGATCGACGATGTCGCTGCCGAATTCAGCCGCCATGTGGCGTTCAGCCAGCGCCATGCCGACGGCGGTGGCGATGCCTTGTCCGAGCGGACCGGTGGTGGTTTCGATGCCCGGTGTGACGAAATTTTCCGGATGTCCCGGCGTCAGCGAGCCGAGCTGGCGGAACCGCTTGAGCTGGTCGATGGTCATCGACGAATTGCCGGTGAGATAGAGCAGCGCGTACAGCAGCATCGAACCGTGACCGGCCGACAGCACGAAGCGGTCGCGGTCCGGCCATGCCGGATCGGCGGCGTCGAATTTCAGGAACTGGCTGAACAGCACGGTGGCGACATCGGCTGCGCCCATCGGCAGGCCGGGATGGCCGGATTTCGCCTGTTCGACCGCGTCCATCGCGAGCGCGCGAATCGCGTTGGCCATACGGGACGGATCGACGCGCGGAGTCTCGGCCTTGGCAGTCATTGGGCACTCGCCTGAATTCGATGTGGATGGACGTTCGGCGCCAACGACTTCGCGGGAAGGTTCGGCGCTGAATGGGCGTGGAGGTCAAAAAACCGTCATTGGCGGGTGGATAGCACCCCGAAACCGTTGAGTCCAAGGCCTCGGGAGCGTCCTCGCACGGCAATTTCTCTTAGCGGTGCATAGCTTGCCGCCGCCGTTGCGCTCCGCTCAATCGGGCCGTAAATTTCGCAGTCTAAGCGCTTGCCGGGCCGCTGTTTTCCGGTGCCGGCCGGACTGCCGAGATTTTCCGTTCGTCACGTCAACGCAAGAGGCCTGCCGTTTCTCATGATCGACCGTACTGCCAATGGACTAGCCACTCCCGATCCCGCCACGGCGGGGCCGAGCGAGATTGAAGTCGCGACGCGGCGGCTGGCAGCGGCACTCGATGCACTTGAGAGCGCGGTGGAGCGCCGGCGCGAGACCGACCGTGGCGAGGATGAACTGGCGGCGCGGATTCAGGCGCTGGGCCATGACCGGTCGCGGCTCGCCAACGAACTCGACGGCACGCTGGTGCGCTCGCGCGAACTGGAGAACGCCAATCGCGAGATCGCGCAGCGGCTCGATGTCGCCATCGACACCATTCGCTCGGTCATCGACGCGGAGGACGCTTCATGAGCCACGTCAATGTCACCATCAACAGCCGGCAATATCGCATGGCCTGCGAAGAGGGGCAGGAGGCGCGGCTGCTGAGGCTCGCCGAAAGTCTTGAGACGCGGGTCGCCAGCCTGCGCGGCAAGTTCGGAGAAATCGGCGATCAGCGGCTGACGGTGATGGCCGCGCTGACGATCGCCGACGAACTGGTGGACGCCAACCAAAAGATTCGCGCGCTCGAGGAAGAACTCAACGCGCTGCGCGATGTCCGGGTCGCGGCGGCGGATCGCGCCCGCGCCACGCAGGCGGCGGTGGCCAAGGCGCTCAATGTCGCCTCCGACCGGATTGAAAAGATGACCGTCGCGCTCAATCGCCCGGCCGGGAACGGCATCGCGCTCGGTTGACCCGGAATTCGCGTCGCTTAATCTTCCTGCCGCCGCTGGCGGCAGCGGGCAATTGTCGCTACATTGGTCAGGCGAAGCTGCGTCGCGCGTCAGGAGCCATATATCCCCGGGGCCTTATCGATCCTTTAGGGAACTGTCCCTGGCCGGGTCCGTGGACCCGGACATATGGTGCCCACCTACTTTCGTAGGGAACTCCGGGATCGAGTGCTTCAACGGCGTTCGCGGCCTCGCACTTTTCATCTCAACGGTTGATCGTTGTCATGCCCGGCCTTGTGCCGGGCATCCACGTCTTGTTGACTGTGCGCCATCATGAAAATGCCCGTATGCCGGCCATGACGTTGGATCGCTATTCGGTAGCGTCCGGAATATCGAAGGTTCTTGCGCTAATTTGTGCAGGACTATCGTTTCTTCTTGCAATCGCCGCCTTCACTGGAAGTAGAGAAACCGGCGCGGGTGCGGCGCAAGGCGACCTCGGATTTTTCATGCTGCTGGTCCCCGCCACGGTGGTAATTTTTATTGCATTAATTTTGGCTGTTCTCTTGAGGCTTTTGTTCTCTAATTCGAAGGGAGATAAACTGTTTTGGGTGATAGGTGCATCTGCCGTTTTTGGGGTAATCTGGGATTGGTCTTTTCTCCTTCTTTTCTGGCGCCATTGACCATGGCCTCTTGGGCACCTGTCTTCGCGAGGACGATACCGAGTAGGCGATGCAATCTTCGCAAAGCATGAAGCAGGTTCTGCGCGCCGCGGCATTGGCACGGCGCGAGGCGTTGAGCCATGGCCAGCGTCACGATGGCGCGCAGGCGATCGCGGCGCGCGATCTGCCGGTCGAACTGCCGACCGGCGCCATCGTCGCTGGCTTCTCGCCGATCCGCGGCGAGATCGACCCCTTTCCGCTAATGGAAACGCTGATGGCGAAAGGCGCGACGCTGGCGCTGCCGGTCTCGATCGCACCCGGACAGCCGCTGCTGTTTCGCGAATGGACGCCGGATGCGCCGCTGGTGCGCGGGCCATATGGAATCTTCGAGCCGTCATCGGACGCGGAGGAGGTTGATCCCGACATCGTACTGGTACCGCTCGCAGCGTTTGATCGCGCGGGCCATCGCATCGGTTACGGCGCGGGCTACTACGATCGTACCCTTCCGCTGTTGCGCAAATTGAAGAAAATTACCGCCGTCGGCGTCGCGTTCGCTGTGCAGGAAATTGAGTCCGTGCCGTCATCGGAGCACGACGCGCCCCTCGATCTCGTGCTAACTGACCGGGAAGTGATCGATCTGCGGAGCTTGTGACGTGCGCATATTATTTGTCGGCGATGTGGTGGGGCGTACCGGGCGTGCTGCCGTCACGGATATGCTTCCCGGTATGATCCGTGACTGGAAACTCGACCTCGTCGTCGTCAATGGAGAGAACGCCGCCGGCGGTTTCGGCATTACCGAGGCAATCTACCAGGAACTGCTCGACGCCGGCGCGGATGCGGTGACGCTCGGCAATCATTCATGGGATCAGCGTGAGGCGCTGGTATTCATCGAGCGAGCGCCGCGCCTGATCCGTCCGGTAAACTACACGCCGGGGACGCCGGGCCGCGGTGCCGCACTGATCGACACCAAGAACGGCCAGCGCGCACTGGTGGTCAACGGCATCGGCCGCATTTTCATGGCGCCGTGCGACGATCCGTTCACGGCGATCGACCGCGAACTCAATGCCTGTCCGTTGCGCGAAGCGGCCGACGCCATCGTGGTCGATTTTCACGGCGAGGCGTCGAGCGAGAAGCAGGCGGTCGGCTATTTCTGCGACGGCCGCGCCAGTCTCGTGGTCGGCACCCACACGCACGTTCCGACCTCGGACCATCGCATCCTGCCGAACGGCACCGCTTACATGACCGACGCGGGCATGACCGGTGATTATGAATCGATCATCGGCATGGATCGCGAGGAGCCGCTTGGACGTTTCCTGCGCGGCTATCCGGCGGCGCGCTATGCTGCGTCCGATGGTCCCGCGACTCTGAGCGGCATCGCTGTTGAAACCGACGACGCCACCGGCCTTGCGCAGCGGGTCGCGCCGGTTCGCATCGGTTCGCATCTCGATCAGGCCAAGCCGGAATTCTGGACGGCAGGCTAGCCGGCAGTGCCGCTTACATCTTGTAGGCGGTGCGGAAGCCGCCCCAATGCCGGCCGTTGACGCGAACCGGCACGTCGATCTCGCGCATCATCACGGTCTGGCCGTTGCCCATGTCGCGCGCATAGGTCTGGATCAGATACGACCGTGTATTGCGGCCGGCGGCGAGGCCCGCGGCATCGTTGAAGATGCGGCGGTTGCGGCTGTTGGCGGTATTCCACACGACGTCGCCGGGGCGTTGCGGCTTGGAATAGATTTTGTTGTGCACCGGGAGATAGCCGTTGCGGTCGATCATCACGCAGAACGCCATCCGCGAATCTTTGGCCAGAAACGCTTCCTGGAATTCCGGCAGCGTGCGCTCAGCCCAGTCCAGCATTTTCGTCCGGTATTGAACCGGCTCGGTCCCGTCGATCTGCACATAATTCTCGTCGAACATGTCGTCGAGCGACATGCTGCCATTGGCGACGGCGCTCTCGAATATTTTTGTGAGTGCTGCGCCTGCTTCCATCGCGCGGGTGACGAACTCGGTGCTCTCGTCATGGATCGACCACACCATGTCTTCGATCCGGTCGTTCAGCGCCGCGTCGGCGTTGACGAATTCGGCGATCGCGCCCGCCGGTGAATGCTCGGTGACACGAATCCGGCACTCGCCGATGTTTTCAAGTTTCGCCGTCATGATCTGATGCGCGGGAATCGATTGAGCATTCGCGCCGGCGATTAGGACATCGGTCTGCGATAGGCCGTAGACGGCTGCGGCGATGGGGCCCTGCATCGTCTGGATTTCGATCGCGAGATGACATGGCAGCCGCTCGCGCTTGCGCTCGGATGCGTCACCCTGCTGAAGCAGAACCGCGCAGCGTGTCTTCAGTTTTTCGGCGAACGTGGTCACGGCCTTGCCGGCCTCGGCGACGTCCTCGCCGTGCTTTTCGGCTTCGCGGGTGGCGACGTCGATGTCCGCCGTGCTGTCGGTCACGGAGGCGATGAAGGTCGAGGCCGACGTCGCGTTACGGGTCATGCCGTCGGTGGTTGCGTTCTGTTCGGCGACCGCGCCGTTGACGTGCTCGAACACCGGCCGGATCGCATCGATCGCCGCCGTGATCCGATGCACCGCATCGAACGATGTCGCCGCGTCCTGCTGCAGGGTGTCGATCTTCGCCTTGATCTCCTCGGTGGCATTCTGGGTCTGAACCGCAAGCGCCTTCACTTCGGACGCGACCACGGCGAAGCCGCGCCCGGCGGACCCGGCGCGCGCCGCTTCAATGGTGGAATTCAGCGCCAGCAGGGTGGTCTGCTTGGCGATGCTCGCGATCAGGTTGACGACATTGCCGATGGCCGCCGAGGATTCGCGCAGCCGCTCGACATTGACGCTGGCCTCGTGCGCGGCCGCGCCGGCCTCATCCGCAAGGCGGCTGGCATCGCGCACCTGCGCGCCGATGCCCTGCGCCGAACGGGTGAATTTCTCCGCCGCCTCGGTGAAGGTTGCGGCGGTGGTCTGGGCATCGGCGGTGCGGCCGGTGAGGGCGTCGGCGCGCTCGCGGATGGCGGACAGGGTGGTCGCAGTCGACTGCGCGCCCGAGGCGACCGAATGGGCGGCGCGTTCGAGCTGGCGAATCATCGCGCCGAGTTCGAGCTCCAGAAGCTGCAGGATCTCATGGGCATTGTCGGAGGATTCGCCCGGTGCGGCCGGGCTCGCGTCCGGCTGCGCCTGGACCGCTTCGGGAGCCGCCGGTTCTGGCAGCCGCTTCCGGAAAAGACCGAACGCCATGAGGTATCTCGCGAGATGTCGGGAAGCTGAAGCCTCTCATTCCCGCGTGAATTCAGGGTTAACCGGCATATGCCGTTGGCGGGGCGTCGCCACACTCCCGTACCAAAAATCGCCGCTGCGGGTTTAATTTTGCAGAAACCGGGCCTATAACCCCGCGCCGTATTCCTTTTCCGTTAACGGAACCAGGCGCCCCCGCGGCGCGCAAGAGAGACCCTGCATGGCCGGACATTCCCAATTCAAGAACATCATGCACCGTAAGGGCAAGCAGGACAAAATGCGCTCCAAGGTGTTCTCCAAGCTGGCGCGCGAAATCACCGTCGCCGCCAAGCTCGGCACGCCGGACCCGGCAATGAACCCGCGCCTGCGTGCGGCGATCGTCGCGGCCCGCGGCGAGAATATGCCCAAGGACAACATCGAGCGGGCGGTCAAGAAAGCGATCGGCGGCGACAGCGAGAACTACGATGAAATCCGCTACGAGGGTTACGGTCCCGGTGGCGTCGCTGTGATCGTCGAGGCGCTGACCGACAATCGCAATCGCGCGGCGTCCGATATCCGCTCCTATTTCACCAAGTCCGGCGGCAACCTCGGCGAAACCGGATCGGTCGCCTTCATGTTCGATCGGCTCGGTGTCATCGAATACGACGCCAAGGTCGCCTCCGCCGACGACATGCTCGAGGCCGCAATCGACGCCGGTGCCGACGATGTGGCTTCGAGCGATGACGGCCATGAAATCTACGCCACGCAGGACTCGTTTCGCGACGTTGCCAAGGCGCTCGAAGCCAAGTTCGGCGAGCCGCGCAAGGCGGCGCTGACCTGGAAGCCGCAGAACACCACGATGGTCGACGACGAGACCGGCGAGAAGCTGTTCAAGCTTCTGGACCTGCTGAACGAGCATGACGACGTCCAGAACGTCTATGCGAATTTTGAAGTGTCGGACGCGCTTGCCGCCAAGATGGCGAGCTGAGCCGCACTCTCGTTCTTTCGTCGCGTTCTCTGCTGATTTTTCTTGACGCCGATAGGGTGAAAGCCCATGTCAGCGTCAGGTGGCACGGGATCGTTTGATCGCGCGCTGCGTCACCGGAAACTCTCAACCATGCCAAGCGACAGTCAACGTACTTTGCCGACAATGGTCCGTGCGGTCTGAGAGCGCTTGAAGCTCACCGACCCTGCCGTTGCCGGCAGATCCCGAAGGTGAGCTATGACGGAAACCTACACAGCCTCAGAAGGCGGTTTCAACGCGGCTGTGGTCGCGGCCACCCTGGCCGGCGAACACGTCGCTGATACGGTCGATATTCTCAACAAGCTCACGCCCGGTGAGGCCGCCGAGGTGTTGCGGCTGCTGCCGCGCGAGACCGCGATCGAAATCCTCGACAAGCCGGACCTCGATTTCGGGGCCGAGATTATCGAGGCGCTGCCGCATGATATCGCGGTTCCGCTGCTGGCGGGGATGTCGGCCGACATGGCCGCCGACATCGTCCAGCAAATGCAGGACCCGCCGCGCAGCGAACTGATGCAGAGCCTCGACGCGGCCTCGCGCAACGCCATTACCGGCCTGCTGTCGTATCCGGAGAACACCGCCGGCGCGATGATGACGACGGAATTCGTCAGCGTGCCCGCCAACTGGACCGTGGAGCGGACGCTCCAGCACATCAGGCAGGTCGAACGGACCCGCGAAACCGTCTACGCGATCTATGTGCTCGATCCGGTCACCCGCCGTCTGATCGGCGCGGTGTCGCTGCGCCGCCTGATCGCGGGCGAGCCGACGGACAGCATCCAGTCGCTGGCGGTGACGCCGATCACGACATTTCCTCTGGTCGACCGCGAGGACGTGGCGCGGCTGATTGCGCGCCATGATCTTCTGGCCGTGCCGGTGACCGACAAGACCGCGCATCTGCTCGGCATCGTGACATTCGATGACGTTATCGACGCCATCATCGAGGAAAACACCGAGGACGTGCAGAAGTTCGGCGGCATGGAGGCGATCGAGGAGCCTTACATGCAGATCGGCCTTGGCGACATGATCCGCAAGCGCGGCGTCTGGCTCGCCGTGCTGTTCATCAGTGAGATGCTGACCGCCAGCGTCATGCAGCATTTCGAGGGCGAACTGGAAAAGGCGCTGGTGCTGACCCTGTTCATCCCGCTGATCATGAGTTCCGGCGGCAACTCCGGTTCGCAGGCGACCTCGCTTTTGATCCGTGCGCTGGCCCTGCGCGATGTCAAGTTGTCGGACTGGTGGCGGGTGATGCTGCGTGAGCTTCCGACCGGATTTCTGCTCGGAGCCGGGCTTGGCGTCATTGGAATCATCCGGGTCGTCTTGTGGCAGAAGCTCGGAATTTATGACTATGGCGAGCACTGGCTGCTGGTCGGCTTGACGGTCGCTGTGGCGCTGGTCGGCGTGGTGACGTTCGGCTCGGTGGTGGGCTCGATGCTGCCGTTCGCGCTGCAACGGGTCGGCTTCGATCCTGCCAGCGCGTCGGCGCCATTCGTCGCCACCCTGGTCGATGTCACCGGGCTGATGATCTATTTCAGCGCCGCGCTGCTGATCCTGCGCGGCAGCCTGCTGTGAAGGCCGGACCTTTCGCGCGGTTTCGGCTATCATAGGGCATGACGTCTCGCGCGATTCGAATTCTGGGTATCGATCCGGGCCTGCGCCGCACCGGCTGGGGCGTGATCGACGTTGACGGCAACCGGCTGATCTATGTCGGCTGCGGTTCGGTGGAATCGCGTGACACACTTTCATTGTCGGAGCGGTTGCTCGCGATCCACGAGGGGCTGGCCCGCGTGCTCGGCGATTTCCGCCCCGCCGAGGCGGCGGTGGAAAACACCTTCGTCAACAAGGACGGCGCCTCGACACTCAAGCTCGGCCAGGCACGCGGCGTTGCCATGCTGGCGCCGGCGCTGTTCGGAATTTCAGTGGCGGAATACGCGCCCAATCAGGTGAAGAAAACCGTGGTGGGTGCCGGGCACGCCGACAAGAACCAGATTCGCGTCATGCTCGGCGTGCTGCTGCCGAAGGCCCATCCGCCGAGCGCCGACGCCGCCGACGCGCTGGCGATTGCCATTACCCATGCCCATCACCGGCAGAGTGTGATGCTCAAGCTGAAGGTGGCGGGTCTATGATCGCAAGGGCGCGCAAATATCAGTTGCCAGATACTGTCGCAGCTTTGTTGGACCAAAAGGTCTATGAAAGATGGCTTCATAGAAAGGCGACAGCTCACGCCCAGAGGGATAAAAAACGAGGTAATGAGAACGCGACTATCGCATCTTATAAACTCGCTATCCACCGTGCGGTGGAAGTGTGTGAAGGTCGCGATGCGTATACTGGCGAAGAATTGAGATGGGACCTAGTGAGTACGTACAACAACGTGGAATCGAAGATTGGTCGTAGGGCATACAAATCCTCGTATGGCCTGTTACCTACTGTCGATCACGTTGGAGATGGTCTCGGTGCAGCCGTATTCAGAATCTGTAGCTGGCGTACAAATGATGCCAAGCATGATTTAGCTTATCTAGAGTTTGTTGATTTATGTCAGCGAGTTGTCACACACCACAATAAGTCAATCGCATGATCGGCAAGCTCAAAGGCCTGATTGATTCCTACGGCGAGGACTATGTGATCCTCGACGTGCAGGGCGTCGGCTATCAGGTGCATTGCTCAGCGCGCTCGCTGCAGTCGTTGCCCGCGCCCGGCGAGGCAGCGGTACTCTCGATCGAGACTTATGTCCGCGAAGATCAGATCAAGCTGTTCGGTTTCCGCAGCGACATGGAGCGCGAATGGTTCCGCCTGCTGCAGACCGTGCAGGGTGTCGGCGCCAAGGTCGCGCTGGCGGTGCTGTCGACGTTGCCGCCGTCCGATCTCGCCAATGCAATCGCGCTGCGCGACAAGGCGGCGGTGTCGCGCACGCCGGGTGTCGGTGCGAAGGTCGCCGAGCGCATCGTCACTGAACTGAAAGACAAGACACCGGCCTTCGCAACGCTCGATCCGGCCGTGGTGCATCTGGCCGGTGCACTGGACGACAATCGCGCGCCGCGTCCGGTCTCGGACGCGATCTCGGCGCTGGTGAATCTCGGCTACGGCCAGCCGCAAGCGGCGGCTGCCATTGCCGCAGCCGCGCGCAATGCCGGCGACAAGGCGGAGACGGCACAGTTGATCCGTCTCGGGCTGAAGGAACTGGCGAAGTGAGTAGTTCAGCTACAACTACCATAAGCGAAGATTATTTGTGCGCGATTTTTGCGGAACGAGTTTTGGTCGACAAAGGTTTTGCAGTTTGGCTTTTGAGCCAGACGAAATTTGCGGCGGTTGCCAAATCTGTAGATTTGCTGGCGGAGGAGCAGGCGAAGCGGCCAGCAAAAGCATGGTGGCGGCATTGGTGGTGTTCAGTCAAGGACACAGGACGCCAGTCAGAAACCGACATCTTACTGGTGTTCAAAGACGGTGAGAGGCGGGTTGCTTTGCATATCGAGAACAAATTCTCAGCGCCGTTGGTGCAATACCAAGCTGATGATTACGCGCCTCGTGCTCGGCAGATGATGAAGAATAAGTGGGTATCTTATGATGATTTTGAGACGATTATCATCGCGCCGAAATCGTATCTTCTAGGCAATATCGCTGAATGTAAGAAGTTCGATCGAATGATTTCTTATGAGAGGATTGGTCAACATATTCCCGAGTATGAGACAGTAGTTCGTAGGAATGTTAAGTAATGCCGGAGCGCATCGTCACGCCCGAGCGCCGCGCCGATGATATCGGCGACACCTCGCTGCGTCCGCAGAACCTGTCGGAGTTCGTCGGCCAGGCGCAGGCGCGCGCCAATTTGCAGGTGTTCATCGACGCCGCGCGCAAGCGCAGCGAAGCGCTGGACCATGTGCTGTTCGTCGGGCCGCCCGGGCTCGGCAAGACCACGCTGGCGCAGATAGTGGCGCGCGAACTCGGCGTCGGCTTCCGCGCCACCTCGGGGCCGGTGATCGCCAAGGCCGGCGATCTTGCCGCGCTGCTGACCAATCTCGAAGAACGCGATGTGCTGTTCATCGACGAAATCCATCGGCTCAATCCGGCGGTCGAGGAAGTACTCTATCCGGCGATGGAGGATTTCCAGCTCGATCTCATCATCGGCGAGGGACCGGCGGCGCGCTCAGTCAAGATCGATCTGGCGAAATTCACTTTGGTCGGCGCGACCACACGGGCGGGTTTGCTGACCAACCCGCTGCGCGATCGTTTCGGGATTCCGGTGCGGCTGAATTTCTACACCGAGGACGAGCTGGAAAAAATCGTGACTCGTGGTGCGCGGGTGCTCGGCATCGGTATGACACCGGACGGGGCCAACGAGATCGCCCGCCGCGCGCGCGGCACGCCGCGCATCGCCGGACGCTTGCTGCGCCGGGTGCGCGATTTCGCCTCGGTGGCCGATGCGGCATCGATCGATCGCAAGATCGCCGACAACGCGCTCGGCGCTCTCGAAGTGGATAACGCCGGGCTCGACGCGATGGATCGCCGTTATCTATCGACGATTGCGCTGAACTATGGCGGCGGACCGGTCGGCGTCGAGACCATGGCGGCTGCGCTGTCGGAGCCGCGCGATGCCATCGAGGACATCATCGAGCCGTATCTGATCCAGTGTGGCTATCTGCAGCGCACGCCGCGCGGGCGGCTGCTGACGTCGCATGCGTTCAAGCATCTCGGTCTTGCCGAGCCGTCGCGCGATCCGGCGCAGTTCGGCATGTTCGGGCAGGACGATGAGTAAATCCGCAATGGGCGAGGGGCATTTGAAAGCGCTCGACGGCGCGATCGATGACGGCAAGCACGTCATGCAGGTGCGGGTCTATTACGAGGACACCGATTTCACCGGCATCGTTTATCACGCCAATTATCTGCGCTTCATGGAGCGCGGCCGCACCAACTATCTGCGGCTGCTCGGCGCCGACCAGCACGCGCTGTTCGCGGAGGCCGAGAGCGAGGCGCCGGGCTTTGCCTTTGTCGTCCGTGCGATGCAGATCGAATATCTCAAATCGGCGCGGATGGACGACGTGCTTGAGATCGTCACCGTGCCACTCGATGTGCGCGGCGCGTCGATCACGCTCGGGCAGGAGGTCCGTCGCGGCAGCGACGTGCTGATCGAGGCGCGGGTCAAGGTCGCCTTCGTCTCCGGTGGCCGGGCGCGGCCGATCCCCAAGGCGCTGCGGATCGCGATGAAGGCGGACCAGGGAGGGACGTGAATCCATTGCTTGACTCACTGTACCGATAGGTACAGAGTTGCTGTACCTATCGGTACAGTGAGGAGTTTGCCATGTCGCGTCCGCCGCTTCCCCCGTTCACCAGAGAAACTGCCGCCCAGAAGGTCCGCGGCGCCGAGGACGGCTGGAATTCCCGCGATCCCGTCCGGGTGGCGCAGGTCTATACCGAGGACAGCATCTGGCGGAATCGCTCGGAGTTCATTCAGGGCCGCGACGAGATCGTGAAGTTTCTCACCCGCAAATGGGAGAAGGAGCACGAGTACCGGCTGATCAAGCAGCTCTGGGCGTTCGACAACCAGTTTATCGCGGTGAAATTCCAGTACGAATGGCACGACGACGCGGGACAGTGGTTTCGCTCCTATGGCAACGAGAACTGGGAATTCAACGCGGAAGGGCTGATGCGCCGCCGCGAGGCCAGCATCAACGATGTGATGATCAAGGAGAGCGAACGCCGCTTCCACTGGCCCGCGCCCGGCCCGCGTCCGGCGGATGTGCCGGAACTCGCGCCCGTTCCGAGGTAAGCGCGGCAATGGCAGGAGAACCATGACGAAGACGATCGCAGAACGCGCGGACATCCTGCCGCAACTGGCGGAGGTGTTCCGCGCCCACGGTTACGAGGGCGCGACGCTGTCGCTGATCGGCGAGGCGACCGGGCTCGGCAAGGGAAGCCTCTATCACTTCTTCCCCGGCGGCAAACAGCAGATGGCCGCCGAAGTGCTGACGGAAATCGACACCTGGTTCGACGTCAACGTCTTTGCGCCGCTGCGCACCAGCGACGATCCGGCGCGCGCCATCGGCAACATGATCGAGGCGGTGACCGGTTATTTCAAATCCGGCGGGCGGGTGTGTCTCGTCGGGGTGGTCGCGCTCGGGGCGGCGCGGGATTCGTTCGCTACCGAAGTCCATGATTATTTCGCACGCTGGGGCGATGCACTGGCCGGCGCGTTGCGGCGGCTCGGCGACAGCGCTGCGACCGCGCGGCGTAAATCCGACGACGCGCTGCTGGTGATTCAGGGGGCGCTGGTGCTGGCTCGCGCCCGCGACGATACCAAAGTCTTCGTTCGCGCCATGAGCGATCTGAAAAGCCGGTTGCTGACACGAGATAACTGACGCCCGCCCGCGACAGCGGGCGCCGGTTTCGTTGCTCGATCACGCGGCCTTGTGGCGTGCCTGTTCGGCCTGATAGAGCGTGACTTCCTCGGCCATCGCTTTGGCGATGCTGGGATGCTTGCGCATCCGGCGCAGATAGTCCTTCACCGCGGGCCATTGCGCAAAGTCGATCATCGGCGTGGCCTGGCTCCAGTTCAGCACGGTCGTCAGATAGGCGTCGGCGACCGTGAAATGATCGAGCACGAACGCGCGGCCGTCGAGATAGGCGTTGAGATAGTCGAGCCGCGACAGATTCTTCTTCAGCACGTAGTCCTTCACCTCGGCCGACGCGGTCGGATCGAGCAAGGTGACGAACAGGCCCTTGTGGAGTTCGGTGCCGATGAAGCACAGCCATTGCTGCAACCGGCTCCGTTCGAGATTGGAGGTCGCCGCAAGACCGGCGGCGGGAAAACGCTCGGCGACATATTGCAGGATCGCGGCGTTCTCGGTGAGGACAGTGCCGTCGTCGGTGCGCAATGTCGGCACCAGGCCGAGCGGATTGACGGGGAGGAAATCCGAATTGTCCTGCTGGACGCGCTTGGTTTTCGGATCGACTTCGAGATAGGTCGCGTCCGCTCCGGCTTCATAAAGCGCAATGCGGGTCGCCATCGAGCAGGCCAGCGGCGAAAAATACAGATCCATGACACGTCTCCTCGGTTCGGGTGTTGAATTGATTTTTGTACTGTCTTGCATATAATAAGTCGGGTCAAGGAATTATTTGCGAAATGGTACAAAAAAGAACACGTGCGCCAAAGTCCGGCGTGAAATCGGCTCCGGCCAAAGTCGCCACAACAGCTTCGATGTCGCCGGAGGCGACGGCGACGAAGCGCCGCGGCCGTCCGCGCGCGTTCGAGTCCGAGGTTGCGCTCGGCCGCGCGCTGGACACGTTCCGCGATTCCGGGTTTGCGGCGACGTCGCTCGACGATCTCAGCGCCGCGATGGGCATCAACCGGCCGAGCCTCTACGGCGCATTCGGCGACAAGCGCGAACTGTTCCTGAAAGCCTATGAACGCTATCGCGCCGAGGCGGGCGTGCTGTTTGCCAAGGCGTTCGATCCGGCGTTGTCGCTGCGCGTGACGCTGGAGCGGGTCTATGCCATCGCCATCGATTTCTACGCGGCAGGTGAGAACGGGCCGCGCGGCTGCCTCACGGTGATGACCGCAGCGTCGGAGGCGATGGCCGATCCGGAAATCCGCCAGATCGCGCAGAACGCCATCGCGGGCGCTGATCGCAATCTGACGCGGCGAATCCAGAAGGCCATTGAGGACGGCGAATTGCCGAAATCGGCGAATGCCGTGGCGCTCGGGCAGGTCGCTTCAGCGATGTTCCACACCCTGGCGATCCGGGCGCGGGCCGGGGTTCCGCGTGCCGAACTGGAAGCGCTGGTGCGAGGCACGATCGATCTGATCGCCGGGCCAGCGAAGCCGCGCCGTTAACGGGTTCCAGCCGGAAATCGCTGTTGTTTCCGCCAGATGCTGCGTGACGCGCCCGGCCGGCTCATGTAAATGTCTTTCACATGAGCTGGCACAAAGGCCGCCGCGAGGGCGGTTATCATCATGGCAATCTGAAAGAGGCGCTGGTGCAAGCCGCGCTCGATCTGATTGCGCAGAAAGGCCCGGCAGGTTTCACCTTCGCCGAAGCCGCACGCTCGGCCGGTGTCAGCCCCGCCGCGCCCTATCGCCATTTCCGCGATCGCGACGAATTGCTCGCCAGCATCGCAGTGCAGGGCTTCGAGCAATTCGAAGCGCGGCTGACTGAAGCCTGGGACGACGGGCGGCCCGATACGCCGACCGCGTTTCAGCGCATCGGAAAGGCCTATCTTGCCTTCGCGCGCGAGCACCCGGCGTACTACTCCGCGATGTTCGAATCCGGCGTTCCGCTTGAATCCAATCCTGCATTGTTGCTTGCAGGGGAGCGCGCGTTCGCGGTGATCCGCGCCGCATCGGAGCGGCTGGTGGCGATGGCGCCGCCCGGTGTGCCGCGTCCGCCGGCCATGATGATGGCGCTGCACATCTGGTCGTTGTCGCACGGCATCGCCTCGCTGTTCGGGCGTGGTGACGCGGCGCGGCGCAAGTTGCCGATGTCGCCGGAAGACCTGCTGGAAGCAGGCGCCCTGATCTATCTCAAGGGTCTTGGGTTCCCGACGGACCAGCGGCCGCCTCAAAAATAAGTGACCCGCCTGTCTGAGCGCTCGCTTGACAAAACGTCGGGATGTTTTATCTATGTAAATGTTATTTACATTCACGGAGACGGGCTATGTCCAATACAGCAGACTTCGAGCGTTCCGGACGCCCTGGTTGGGCAGGTCCGTATTCTTATGACGGCGCGCCGTGGGGCCCGCGGTTTCATCCGGCGGCGATCCTGCTGACGGTCCTGGGCTTCATCATCTGGTGGCCGCTTGGCCTCGCACTTCTTTTCTACAACCTCTGGAGCAGAAAAATGGGTTGCGGACATCGTGGCCGCTGGGCCGACAAAATGGAACGGATGCAGTGGAAGATGGAGCGGATGCGTGGCCGCATGGAGGGCCGCGGTTATTACGCGCCTTCGAGCGGCAACCGCGCTTTCGACGACTACCGCATGGAGACGCTGCGTCGCCTCGAGGAAGAGCAGACCGAATTCAAGGATTTCCTTGAGCGCCTGCGTCACGCCAAGGACAAGCAGGAGTTCGACGACTTCATGGCGCAGCATCGCTCGCGTCCGCCGTCTCCGCCGACCAACGACCAGCCGCAGGGCTAATGCCCCAAACGTCCTGACGGCAGATCAACCGCCCGCCTGGCAACAGGCGGGCGGTTTTGTTTGTGAGGCTCAGTTGCCGAGCGCGAGCCGGATCGCCTGTTCGACTGGCGAGTAACCATCGTCGTCTCGCATCAGCGATAAAGGTGCGGACGGAAGAAGAGGCGGTTGCGCCATGAAGCGCGGCCGCGTTCCGCGATGCGGCTGCGCCGCATGAACCAGAAATGGATGACAGAGATAGACTGTGCCGGCATTGCCGGTGGCCAGCATCACGTCTCGGTGCGCCGTTTCATCGAAGCCGTTGGCCGCGAGTTCGCGCAGCGACAGGCCCGCCTCGCCGGCAGACGCGAGAGTCCGCGCGATGTCGAGGTGCGAGCCCGCGCGAATCCGCGTCGGTGCATCATCAGGGCCGACATCCGAAAACAGAAACAGCATCAGAAGTGCGCGTCCCTCCGATGTGACGTTGGCGCGCCACGACATGAAATCGGGATTCTCAAACCCGAAACTGACATCGACATGCCATCCGGCATCGCCCGGATCGTCGGGCGACGGAAACCGAATCGGAAATGTCCCGAGATCGCCGCGCGGCAGCCAGCGGCCACGTCCTACAAGCTGGTCGAAGGCGCTGTGAAGCACCGGTGTATTGGCCGTCAGCGCGAACGGTTCCTGGCCGAAATAGCCAAGCCTGATTACGGGCCTGGTCCATGTGGCGGGGTTGTCCTTATCGCAGCCGGTGGCGCGCCACAGGATCGCGCGCGCCTCCTCTGCGACATCGCGGGGAAACGCATTGTCGATTCTGACGAAGCCTTCGTGGATGAACTGGTCGATCTGCGCGCCGTCGAGCGGACGCGTGGCGTTGGTTGCAGGCATGAAATTCTCAACATCGGCCAGCCGCGATCCTTCGCTGATGGGAGGCGAGGCCGGCACAGGGGGCTTGGGTGATGTCACCCGGTTCTCGATCTAAAACGGCGAAGCCGGTTCAGGATCGGAAGATAGCCGCGATGTTGAGCGTGAAAAATTTCATGATGCTGGCAGTCTAGTTCGCAGCGCGGCGCGTTTCAAGTTCGCGCCGCGCTGTTTAGCCACGCCGTTCGCGCATCCAGAGCCGGACTTCGATGGCGGTCTTGAGCAGCACCAGCACTATGAGCGGCGCGACCGTGCCGATCGCCTGCGCGGCGAACGCGCCGCCCATGATCGCCAGATGCATCAGCACGATGCGCTTGTAGAATCCGCCCATGATGTCGGCCGTGGTCGCGTTCGAAGGAAGCGCCTTCCCGAAGGCGAAACGATTGACGGCGTCGTTGACGAACACCGCGCCCTGTCCGACGAACAAGGCGAGCAGGGGAATCCACAAGCTCATCCCGATCACGATCAGGCGGATGAAATCCCGCGCGTCGTGAATGCGCGCCGCCCATGGACCCGCAAACAGCAGCCAGAGAAACGCCATGTGCACCGCCATGAACAGCCCGGCATGGACGGTGAAGAATCCCGACAGCGCCAGCGTGGAAGCGATGCTTCGCCCAGCGGCGGAGCCGGATGTGCGCGACAGGGCTGTCACCCGCAGGATGGTCCAGAACCCGATGATTGCGGTCTCGAGCCAGTAGAGACATAGCAGCACGAAAGCATCCCAGCCCCACCACAGCACGCCAGCCAGCGGCACGAGGTTGGCAAGGATCAGGATTGACGACGTGACGATGGCGCGTGGACGGATCGCGTTCGAGCCGGTGATCGGGGCAGTCGATGTCATCCTGCCAATACATCGCGATCTTGTCAGGCAAACAAGGGCGGGCGGACGCCGTTATTCGCGTGCCCCCTTGGTTCCTGCATTGTTTGCGGCCTTTCCGGTTGTCATCGCAGGCCGGATGCGTATCAATGAGACATGATCGAGCGCGTGACCTCACGCCGCCGCCGCTGGTGGCGATCCGTTTCATGCTGCGGCGTCTGGTGAACCGGAATCGGTGACACGAGACGGGCGCGGGACGACGTGCGCCGGCTTCGTTCTTCCATCAATCTCGAATGACTACGCCGGGCGCTCGGCCTCTGGAGGGACTATGTCCGCAGGTATTTTCGCGTTGCCGGTGTCGGCACTGGCGTGGCTCGGGCGTCAGGGCACGCGCGCGATTCCGGCGCTGGTGATCATCGGCATCGCGGTGCCGCCGCTCGGTGAGATGTTGAAGCCGTTCGTCACCGAAGCGGTCATCGTGCTGCTGTGCATTTCCTTCGTCCGCGTCGATGTTGCCGCGCTGCGTGGCTATTTGCGGCGGCCCGGGCTGGTGATCGCGGCGACGGTATGGACCACGATCGTCGTGCCGCTGCTGATGGGGCTGATCTGTCTTGCCACCGGCTTCGATCGGTTGTCGCCGGATGTTTTTCTCGGCGTCATGCTACAGGGCGCCGCCTCGCCGATGATGGCGGCTCCGGCGCTGGCGATCCTGATGGGGCTCGATGCGACGCTGGTTCTCATCACGCTGGTCGCCGGCACCGCGCTGGTGCCGTTCACCGCGCCGCTGTTCGCCTACATCTTCATGGGCGAGATGCTGACGCTGTCGCCGGTCGCGCTCGGCATCAAGCTGGTCATGATCCTCGGCGGCGCGCTGGCGGTCTCGGTGCTGATCCGCCGTTTTGTCAGCGAGGCTGCGATCCGGCGGCACGGGCAGGTCATCGACGGGTTCAACATCCTGATCCTGCTGGTGTTCGTGTGTGCGGTGATGGGAACCGTGGCGCCCGGCTTCATCGCCGCCCCGGGTCTGGTGATCGGGCTGACGGTGCTCGCTTTCGTCGTGTTCGCGATTCTGCTCGCGGTTACGGTCGCGGTGTTCATGCGGGCCGGTTCCGAACGTGCCCTGTCGCTGGGTCTGATGGTGTCCCAGCGCAATCTGGGCCTGATGATCGCGGCAACCGACGGCGTGCTGCCCGGCGTGACCTGGATTTACTTCGCGCTGTGCCAGCTGCCGATCTACCTGTCGCCGCAGCTGCTGAAACCCCTGGCGCAACGTCTACGGGTACGGAAACCGGGGGTCGCGCCGCCCGGCCACGCGGTATCTTGTTCCCCCCACGAGGTTTCCGGGTCTAAAAAATAGTCCCGGTAACCAAGCCTTAACCATGAACAGCGTCAGGTAGGAGCGCTAAAACAGCGCTGACAGCCCTCGTTTTGACATGTTGGCGGGGAATTCAGGAGACGGCTCAGGGACGGGCCTTTTCCACGCGCGACATGGATTGGTTTCGGCGGTTGGCAGTGGCGGCATCGCCGCGCGCTGTGCGGGTGGAAATCCGGCGGCATTTCCGCACGGACTTTGGGATATTTGCGTTGAGAGGACATCGATTATGAATCCAGCAGACGTGGCGCAGTCGGCTTTGCCGGTGGCGTCCGCCGACGTATCGCTCATCGCGTTGTTCTGGCAGGCCCATATCGTCGTCAAATTCGTGATGCTCGGCCTCCTGACCTGTTCGGTCTGGGTGTGGGCGATCGCGATCGACAAGATTTTTCTTTATGCGCGCACCAAGCGGGCGATGGACCGTTTCGAGCAGGCGTTCTGGTCCGGTCAGTCGATCGACGAACTGTACCGGGCGCTGTCGGCCAAGCCGACCCAGTCGATGGCGGCGCTGTTCGTCGCGGCGATGCGCGAGTGGAAGCGTTCGTTCGAAAGCCAGTCGCGATCCTTCGCCGGCCTGCAGATGCGTATCGATAAAGTGATGAGCGTGTCGATCGCCCGCGAGATCGAGCGGCTGGAACGCCGGCTGCTGGTGCTGGCCACCGTCGGTTCGGCCGGGCCGTTCGTCGGCCTGTTCGGCACCGTCTGGGGCATCATGTCGAGCTTCCAGTCGATTGCCGCGTCGAAAAATACCTCTCTGGCGGTGGTGGCGCCGGGCATCGCGGAGGCGCTGTTTGCGACCGCGATTGGCCTGATCGCCGCTATTCCTGCCACTATTTTCTATAACAAGTTCACTTCGGAGGTGAACCGCCAGGCCCAGCGGCTGGAAGGTTTCGCCGATGAGTTTTCCGCGATTCTGTCACGCCAGATCGATGAACGGGCCTGATATCGTCACGTCAGTCACAGCAACGGATTTCCCGGTATGGGCATGAGCATGGGCAGCGGCGGAGGTGGGGGCGGACGCCGCCGCCATCAGCGCGCCAAGGTCATGGCGGAAATCAACGTCACGCCGATGGTCGACGTGATGCTGGTGCTGCTGATCATTTTCATGGTGTCGGCGCCGCTGCTGACGGTCGGCGTTCCGCTCGATCTGCCGCAGACGGCGGCGAAGAGCCTCGATCAGGACAAGGAGCCGCTGACGCTCTCGGTCCAGCTCAGCGGCAAGGTGTTCCTCAACAATACCGAGATTCCGCTCGACGAGGTGGTGCCGAAGCTGAAGGCGATTACCGAAGCGCGCGGCGGCATGGACGAGCGTATCTTCGTGCGCGGCGACACCAAGGTGGATTACGGCACCGTGATGCGCGTCATGGGCCGGCTGTCGGCAGCCGGGTTCAAGCGCGTGGCTCTGGTGACCGAGGTCGAGCAGGGGACCTGACGTGAAGATCGACAAGACAGTCGCAGCGTCGGTTGCCTTGCACGCCCTTGTGATCGGCTGGGGCATGATCTCGTTTTCGAGCAAGGCCTTCGATTCGATGCCGGAAGAGTCGCTGCCGGTCGATATCATTTCCGCCGAGCAGTTCGCCAAGGTCACGTCCGGCATGAAAACCGGCAAGAAGGAAAATCCGAAGCCGCTGGTCGAGAAGGTCGCCGAGAAGACGCCGCCGGTGGACGATGCTGTCGGCAAGATCGAGGACAAGAAGCCGCCGGTGGTGACCGATGCGGCACCGCAGCCGCCGCCGAAGCCCGTCGAGAAGCCGGTCGAGAAAAAGCCCGAGCCTCCGAAGCCGGTCGTCGAAGAGAAGCCGAAGGAAAAGGAAGAGCCGAAGAAGACCGAGAAAAAGCCGGATCCGGCGAAGGTCGATCCGATCGCCGAGGCTCTGAAGAAAGAACACGACAAGAAGCCCAAGCCGAAAGCCGAGGCCAAGGCCCAACCGCCGCAGAAGCAGGAGCCGAAGCGCGAGCGCGTCTTCGATCAGTCGAAGATCGCAGCTCTTCTCGACAAGCGCGATCCGACCCGTCATGCCGTCGCCGGCGATGCGATCAACGCACAGGCGGCGCTGGGCACCGCGCGCGGCCAGGCGGCCGACAATTCGGCGACCTGGGGCGCGATGTTCAAGCAGCAGGTCGAGCGCTGCTGGAAGAAGCCCTATGGCGGCATCGAGGCGCGCGAGACCGAAACCAGTTTCACGATCAAGCTGAAGCGCGACGGATCGCTCGAGTCGATGCCGGTGCCGCTGGCCGGCGGCAATACGCCGTACTTCCGCGTCTATCAGGAGAGCGCGATGCGCGCGATCATCGAGTGTCAGCCGTATAACCTGCCGCCGGCTTATTTCGATGAATGGAAATTCTTCGAGCCGGTCTTCACCGAAAAATACTCGTGAGCGCGAACGGCTGACGCGCGGCTTACACCGACGACGAAATACGAATGACATGACGAGCGAGGATCGGTTGTCCCAAATGAATTTCAATCTCACGCGCCGGAAATTGATCGCCGGCACAGCGTCGGCCGGCGTGCTGATCGCAGCCCCCGTTCGCAAGGCGCTGGCGCAGGCGAGAGTCCAGATCACCGAAGGCAACTTCCAGCCGATCCCGATCGCGATCCCGAATTTCGTTCCCGGCACGCAGGGCGACGTCGATGTCAGCAACGGCATCGCCGGCGTCATTACCAACAACCTCAAGCGCAGCGGCCTGTTCGCCCCGATCGATCAATCGGCGTTCATCGAGCGGATTTCGAACATCGACGTGCCGCCGCAGTTCCAGAACTGGCGCCAGATCAACGCGCAGGCACTGGTCACCGGACGCGCGACGCGCCAGGGCGATGGCCGCCTCAAGGCCGAGTTCAGGCTGTGGGATGTGCCCGCGAGCAAGCAGCTCACCGGCCAGCAGTACTTCACCTCGCCGGAATCATGGCGGCGCATCGCCCACATCATTTCCGACCAGATCTATGAACGCCTCACCGGCGAGAAGGGCTACTTCGACAGCCGCGTCGTCTTCGTCGACGAAACCGGCGCGAAGGAACGCCGCGTCAAGCGTCTGGCGATGATGGATCAGGACGGCGCCAACGTGCGCTATCTGACTCGCGGCGCCGACCTCGTCATCACGCCGCGCTTTTCGCCGTCGACCCAGGAAATCACCTACATGGAGTTCGGCCAGGGCGATCCGCGCGTCTATCTGTTCAACGTCGAGACCGGCCAGCGCGAGATCGTCGGCAATTTCCCCGGCATGTCGTTCGCGCCGCGATTCTCGCCGGACGGCCAGCGCATCGTCATGAGTCTGCAACAGGGCGGCAACTCCAATTTGTTCGTGATGGACCTGCGTTCGAAGTCGACCACTCGGCTGACCGACACGCCAGCGATCGACACATCGCCGTCCTACTCGCCGGATGCTTCGCGGATCTGTTTCGAGTCCGATCGCGGCGGCAAGCCGCAGATCTACGTCATGGCGGCCGGTGGCGGTAGCGCGCAGCGCATCTCGTTCGGCGACGGCAGCTATTCGACGCCGGTGTGGTCGCCGCGCGGGGACTACATCGCTTTCACCAAGCAGGGCGGCGGCCAGTTCGCCATCGGCATCATGAAGCCGGATGGCTCGGGCGAGCGCATTCTCACGTCCGGCTATCACAATGAAGGACCAACGTTTGCGCCCAACGGCCGCGTGGTGATGTTCTTCCGCGATCTAGGTCCGGGGCCGTCCTTGTTCACGATCGACATTTCGGGACGTAACGAATTGAAGGTGCCGACGCCGGGGTTTGCATCCGACCCTGCATGGTCGCCGCTGTTATCGTAAACAAACCCCAAACGGCGAGCATCGGGATTGATCGCAAACCGGGCAAGCCTTGCCTAGTTTACTGAGCTTGCATGCGAATTCCGGCTTTCGCTGATCGGCTAAACACATCGGTAACGATGTTCGCTCAGAAAGACTTCATCTGCTCAGGGTAACACTCGTGTCGGATTCCGAAAACCGACGCGGATCATGCAGCTGATTGAGCGAATTCCACGACAGGATGATGAACGGCTGACTCCGGCGATCTATGCCGCGCTGGTGGATTCGCTGTATCAGAATCCGGCTCCGATGCTGGCTGGCGCGATCTGTGCCGGCGCAGCCGCGCTGATGACTGCCATCAAGACCGGTAATCTGCTGTTGTGGCCGTGCGCGCTGCTGATCGTTCTGATCGGCCTGCTGCGCGCCGCGCAGATGAATCGCTACGAAAAGCGAAAAACCATTCTCAAGCCAGCGGAAGCCGAAGAATGGGAACGCCGCTATATGGTCGGTGGCTCGATCTATGCCGGCGCGCTTGGCATCTGGTGCCTGATGGTCCTGCTCGGCAGCGACGATCCGGTGGCGCATATGCTGTGTACCGCCGTCACGGTCGCCTATACCGCAGCGGGTTCGGGCCGGACTTACGGGCGGCCGTGGATTGCCCAGCTTCAGGTGCTGCTGGCGTGCGGCCCGATGTCGATCGCGCTGATGCTGCACGGCGACGCTTATTATATCGGGTTCGCCTTTCTCAACGTGCTGTTTTTCATCGGCCTGAAGCGGATTTCGCTCAGCCTGCAGCAGATCTACGTCAAGGCGCTGGTTGCGACCGAGCATGCGGCTTCGCTCGCCGACCAGTTCGACACCGCGCTGAACAACATGCCGAACGGCCTGTGCATGTTCGCCAAGGATGGCCATCTCGCGGTGGTCAACAATCGTTTCACGGAAATGATGTGCCTGTGCAACGATCTCGTGCCGCGCGGCGTCACCGCTCACGACCTGATGTCGGCCTGCGTCAGCGCCAACACGCTGTCGTTCGCGAGTGCCAAGGCGATCGTGGCTGAAATCCAGGGCGGCCGGGCGGCCGAAATCACCACGATCGATTCCGGCGGTCTTGCCGAGCGCGCGCTGTCGTGGAAATTCCAGCCGATGGCCGGCGGCGGCACGGTGGTGCTGCTGGAGGACATCACCGAACGCCGAAACTCAGAGGCGCGCATCAGCCATCTGGCGCGGTTCGACGAGCTGACGGGGCTGCCCAATCGAGTGAGCTTCCGCGACGAGATCGAGCGTTATCTCAAGAGTCCCGACGCCGCGACGCCGCAGTCGGCGCTGCTGTTCGTGGACCTCGATCAGTTCAAGCAGGTCAACGATACGCTCGGCCATCCGTGCGGCGACCGTCTGTTGTGCGAAGTCACCGAGCGGCTGCGCGAAATGCTGCGTCCGGTCGATTTCGTCGCGCGTTTCGGCGGCGACGAATTCGTCGTGTTCCAGCGCGGCATCACCTCGACCGAAGATGCCGCCGCACTGGCGCGCCGCATCGTCGATCGCCTGAGCGAGCAGTATGCGATCGACAATCACATGATCGAAATCGGCGCCAGCATCGGCATCGCGATCGCGGCGCCTGGGGTTTCCGCCGATATCCTGATCAAGAACGCGGACATGGCGCTGTATCGCGCCAAGGCCGACGGCCGCGGCACCTTCTGCTTCTTCCGCGAGGAAATGGCGCAGACCGTCGAGGCGCGCCGGGTTCTCGAACTCGACATCCGCCATGCGCTGGCGCACGAGGAATTCGAGCTGTTCTATCAGCCGCTGGTCAATCTCAAGTCGGGGCGGATCTCAACCTGCGAGGCGCTGCTGCGCTGGAATCATCCGGAGCGCGGCGCGGTGTCTCCGGCCGATATCATTCCTGTCGTCGAGGACATGGGGCTGATCGTCGATCTCGGCCGCTGGATTCTGCGCAAGGCCTGCATGGAGTGCATGCGCTGGCCGGAAGGCGTCAACGTCGCGGTGAATTTCTCGTCGCAGCAATTCCATCAGCGCGATGTCATGAGCGAAGTCCGCTATGCGCTCGAAGTGTCGGGCCTGCCGGCGCACCGGCTCGAAGTCGAGATCACGGAATCGTCGCTGCTGCGGAACACGCAGTGGACTCTCGACGTGCTGACGCAGCTCAACGCCGCCGGGGTCCGGATTTCGCTCGATGATTTCGGCACCGGCTATTCAAGCCTGAGCTATCTCAACAATTTCCCGCTGCAGAAGGTCAAGATCGACCGCTCGTTCCTCGAAGGCATCGACACCGATCGGCCGCTGACGCTGTTGCGCGGCGTCGCGCGGCTGAGCGCCGATCTCGGCATGTCGGTCGTCGTCGAGGGCATCGAGACCAACGAGCAGCTTGAGCTGGTAAGTGCTGACGGAACCGTGACTGAAGCTCAAGGCTTCCTGTTCAGCCGTCCGGTCCCCGCGATGCGGATCCGCGAACTGCTGAAGGCGTCGCATGGCCGCCTGATCCGTAGCGGTGTTCCGGCACTCAGGACCTCGGAGCCAGTCGACCGGTCCCGCGACGCCGGCTGATTCAGAAGATTTCCTCCGCAAAAGCAAAATTAACGACACAGGCCTATCGTTGGCCGGGTGGATTAACGTTAATATTTTGTTGTCTTTGCGTTCACATTAACAATTCATTAACCTGATTTGAGTGGTGCGATGTTCCCGCAAGACGGGTTCGGGGTGCAAGATGATGACATTGGTTCAATCGGCCGCGCGCGTATTCGAGCGCGGGAGCGAACTTCTGGACCATGTCGATTATCGGCTGGCCGAGACCGACGCAGACAAGGAAGAAATCTATCGGCTGCGATACCGCGCCTATATTCATGAGGGCGCGATCCCGCCGCGTGCGGACGGCATGCTGACGGATCGCTTCGATAATCTGCCGAACTCCTGGATCTTCGGAGTCTACTTCGACGGCGTTCTGTCGAGTTCATTGCGCATCAGCGTGGCGACACCGGATAATCACGAGACCCCGGCGGTTGATGCGTTCCCCGACCTGCTGAAGCCGGAGCTTGCGCTGGGCAAGACCATCGTCGATCCGAACCGCTTTGTCGCCGACCCCAATCCCCATCGCCGGATTCCGGAACTGCCTTATCTGACGGTCAGGCTGGGATATGTGGCGTGCGCCCATTTCAACGCCGATATCGGCACCGCGACGGTGCGCACCGAACATCGCGCGTTCTATCGGCGCGTGTTCCTGCAGACCGCGTTGTGCGTTCCGCGCCCGTATCCGACGCTGACCAAGCCGCTCTGCCTGATGGCGGCCGACTATCCGGCGGTGCGCGAACGGATCTTCGAACGTTACCCGTATTTCCGCTCGAGCTATTTCGAGCGGCGCAAGCTGTTCGAGCGTGCCAGCATGCAATCCGAACCGCTCGCGCCGGTCAGCCTGCCGCCATTTCCGTTCGAAAAAGCCACGGTGGTTCCGCGCTCCTGATCGCGGCGCCGGATGTGCCCGGCGTTTCCGATCCGGAACCTGTGATGTGGCGGGCCTTTCGCGCGCGCCTTCACCATCCAGCCATATTTAGTCCCCATTAACCATCGCGGTCGTTTCCCGCGAATGGCTGGCATTTGATCGTCTTTGGCAACGCCTCATCAAGGTTGACGGAACGTTCGCTTAACCAAGCGGGCGTAGACCGGACAGCAGTGTGGTGCAGCGAAAGTCCGCTGGCCCTGTGTGAAGCGGGTGTCCCTTCCGAACCGAAGTTCGCTTTCGGGGGATGCTGCAGATTGAAGCGAACTGCGGTCGGGGCGGTCGCCCCAAATACCTGAGCGTGGAGGCTCCGGAATGAAACATCAGATGAGAATCCTCCAGGGATTGAAGCTGGCCGCCGTGCTGGCCGTGGCGCTGTCGATGGGCGCCTGCGCCAACAACAAGAACGGTCTTGGCGGCGATGGCGCGATGGCGGGTGCCGCCACACCGGGCAGCCAGCAGGATTTCGTGGTCAACGTTGGTGATCGCGTCTTCTTCGACAGCGATCAGACCGATCTGTCGCCGCGGGCGATCGCCACTCTGGAAAAGCAGGCCCAGTGGCTTCAGCAGTACAACCGCTATTCCTTCACGATCGAAGGGCACGCCGACGAACGCGGCACGCGCGAATACAACATCGCGCTCGGTGCGCGGCGTGCGCAGTCGGTGCGTAACTTCCTCGCCTCGCGCGGCATCGCGCCGAACCGGATGCGGACGATTTCCTACGGCAAGGAGCGCCCGGTCGCGGTCTGTAACGACATCTCGTGCTGGTCGCAGAATCGCCGCGCCGTCACGGTCCTCAACGCCAGTTCGTAAGGCGCGGAGCATTGAACATGAACGGCGCCTTCGGGCGCCGTTTTTGTTTGTACGGCCAGGTGCTCAGTCTTGTTGAAAGCCTTATTTTTGGCGTACTAGATCATTCAACGTTGAGCGCTTCCGATGCGGAGCGATTTTCAAAAGCCGGGTCGACATGTCATCCAGATTCCAAATTCTTGTTTACGCGGTACTGGCGTGTGCCGCTGCTGGCCTGTCGTTGCCCGCGTTTGCCCAGCAGGATGACGGCGACGTCGATCCGGGACTGCGGATCGAGCGCCTCGAAAGCCAGCTGAGGCAGCTCACCGGCCAGAACGAGGAGTTGCAGCACCGCAACCGGCTGCTCGAGGAGCAGCTCCGGCAATTGCAGGGCGGCGCCCAGCCGGCGCCCGGCGCGCAAGCCGCTCCGCAAACCGGTCCCCGCGCGAATCCCAATGCTGCGCCTGGCATGGCGCCGAATGTTGCCGGTGCGCCAGTGGTGCAGCCGAATGTGCCGTATCAGCCGCCACAGGGTCAGCAGCCGAATTATAGCGCGCAGGCCCCGGCGCCGATGATCGAGCCGCAGGGGGCAGGCGGCCGCCGCGGCGATGCCTTCGATCCGAACCGCAATCCGAATGCGCCGGGTGTGCCGCGCGCACTGGGTGGCGGACAACTTCCGATGTCGAACGACGGACCGGTCGGCGCTCCGGGTGGACGCGGCGCAGGTGAGCCGCTTGATCTGAGCGGTCCCGGCGGGAGAGCTGCGCCGGCGCAGGGCTATCCGCAACAGGGTTACCCGCAACAGCAAGGCAACGCGGGTGGCGGCCTGACGACACTGCCGCCGTCGGCGACGCCCAAGGACGAATTCGACCTCGGCATCGGCTACATCCAGCGCAAGGATTACGCGCTCGCCGAGGAGACGATGCGTAACTTCGCGCAGAAATATCCCAGCGACAGGCTGACGCCGGATGCGCAATACTGGCTGGGTGAAAGCATGTTCCAGCGCCAGAAGTATCGCGAGGCGGCCGAGGCGTTCCTCGCGGTCACGACCAAATACGACAAGTCGGCGAAGGCGCCGGATGCGCTGCTGCGGCTCGGCCAATCGCTGGCCGCGCTCAAGGAAAAGGAAGCCGCCTGTGCCGCCTTCGGAGAAATCACCCGCAAATATCCGCGCGCGTCGAGCGGCGTGAAACAGGGTGTCGCGCGTGAGCAAAAGCGCATTCACTGTTAGGGGGATTTCGGCGGCGGACGCAAAGCGTCTGTTCGCCGGCTGGACCTCCGTTCCGGCGCTGGTGCTGGCCGTGTCCGGCGGTCCGGATTCGGTGGCGCTGATGTGGCTCGCCGCGCGCTGGCGTGCCGCGCTGAAGCAGGGGCCGCGTCTGGTCGCCGTCACCGTGGACCATGGCCTGCGTGCTGAATCCGCGCGCGAAGCGCGCGACGTCAAGCGCCTCGCAACATCGCTCGGTCTCGATCACCGCACGCTGGTTTGGCGCGGCGACAAGCCGAAAACCGGATTGCCGGCGGCCGCGCGTGCCGCGCGTTACGATCTGCTGACCAAAGCCGCGCGCCGCGCCGGCGCAGCCCATGTCGTCACCGCGCACACCCGCGACGATCAGGCCGAAACCGTGATCATGCGGCTGTCGCGCGGCAGCGGCATCGCCGGTCTCGCCGGCATGGCACCGCAATCGGCGCGAGAGGGAATCACGCTGGTGCGCCCGTTGCTCGATGTGCCGAAGGACCGCCTGATCGCCACGCTCCGGCGCGCCGGGATCGGCTTCGCCACGGATCCGACCAATCACGATCTCGCGTTTACAAGGCCGCGACTCCGCGCGCTGATGCCGGCATTGGCGGAGGAGGGCGCCGACGCGCGCAATCTGGCGCGGCTGGCGGCGCGGCTGGCACGGGCGAATGCGGCCCTTGAACGGATGACCGATGGCGCTGAACGGTATCTGGGAAGTCTGGACCTTGCCGGGCCAGGGGCCGCGTACGACCTTGCGGCGTTCTCGGCGCTGAATGACGAAATCCGGGTCCGGTTGCTGCTGCGCGCGATCGATCGCGTCGGTATTGAAGGGCCGGCGGAACTCGGCAAGGTCGAAACCTTGCTTCAGGCGCTCGATTCCGCGAGCCTGCCGGTGAAATCGGCCCGGAAAGGTGCACGTTTCAAGCAAAGCCTGGCCGGCGCCATCGTCAGCATCGCGCGCGGCCGCATCGAGATCGTCCCCGCGCCCCCGCGCCGGCGTAAAAAGCCTTGAATGGGCACAGGCCGACCTTAACCACCCGCGAAAAACAACTGTTTTCCGGCCCCTGTTTCGCCCTGAAAACCGGTAAGGTGCGTTAAATAGTCTTGGCAGGTTCCCTTGGCAGCAGGTGGGCTCGCACCTAGATTGTATGGCAACTGGTCCGGCCATGCGTACCAAGGCTTGGACCTGAAGAGGACGGTCGCGATCAGCGCGGCCTCGAAGGAAGCCCAATGAACGCCAATCTGCGTAATTTCGCCCTCTGGGTCATTATCGTCTTGCTGCTTTTGGCGTTGTTCACGCTTTTTCAGAATCCCGGCCAGCGCGCAGCCTCGCAGGACATTTCGTTTTCGCAGTTGCTGACGGAAGTCGATGCCAATCGCGTCCGCGATGTCGTGATTCAGGGGCCGGAGATTCACGGCACCTTCACCAACGGTTCGACCTTCCAGACCTATGCGCCGAGCGATCCGTCGCTGGTGAAGCGCCTGTATGACGCCAAGGTTTCAATCACCGCCAAGCCGCAGGGCGACAACGTGCCGTGGTTCGTGTCGCTGCTCGTGTCATGGCTGCCGTTCATCGCGCTGATCGGCGTGTGGATATTCCTGTCGCGCCAGATGCAGGGCGGCGCCGGCAAGGCGATGGGCTTCGGCAAGTCGCGCGCCAAGATGCTGACCGAAGCGCACGGCCGCGTGACGTTCGAGGATGTCGCGGGTGTCGATGAGGCCAAGCAGGATCTGCAGGAGATCGTCGAATTCCTCCGTGACCCGGGCAAGTTCCAGCGTCTCGGCGGACGGATTCCGCGCGGCGTGCTGCTGGTCGGCCCTCCGGGCACCGGTAAGACCCTGATCGCGCGTGCGGTCGCGGGCGAAGCCAATGTGCCGTTCTTCACCATTTCCGGTTCGGACTTCGTCGAAATGTTCGTCGGCGTCGGCGCTTCGCGCGTTCGCGACATGTTCGAGCAGGCCAAGAAGAACGCGCCGTGCATCATCTTCATCGACGAAATCGACGCGGTGGGTCGTCATCGCGGCGCCGGTCTTGGCGGCGGCAATGACGAGCGCGAGCAGACGCTGAACCAGTTGCTGGTCGAGATGGACGGCTTCGAGGCCAACGAGGGTGTTATCCTCATTGCCGCGACCAACCGTCCCGACGTGCTCGATCCCGCGCTGCTGCGTCCGGGCCGCTTCGACCGTCAGGTCGTGGTGCCGAATCCGGATGTCGTCGGCCGCGAGCAAATCCTCAAGGTTCACGTCCGCAAGGTGCCGCTGGCGCCGGACATCAACCTCAAGACCATCGCGCGCGGCACTCCGGGTTTCTCGGGTGCCGATCTGATGAACCTCGTCAACGAGGCTGCTCTCACCGCCGCGCGCCGCAACAAGCGCATGGTGACGCAGGCCGAGTTCGAAGAGGCTAAGGACAAGGTGATGATGGGCGCCGAGCGCAAGTCGCTCGTCATGACCGAGGAAGAGAAGCTGCTGACGGCGTACCACGAAGGCGGTCACGCCATCGTCGGCCTCAACGTCGTCGCGACCGATCCGATCCACAAGGCGACCATCATTCCGCGCGGCCGTGCGCTTGGCATGGTCATGCAGTTGCCCGAGCGCGACAAGCTGTCGATGTCGCTCGAGCAGATGACGTCGCGTCTTGCGATCATGATGGGCGGCCGTGTCGCCGAAGAACTGATCTTCGGCCGCGAGAAGGTCACGTCCGGTGCATCGTCCGACATCGAGCAGGCGACAAGGCTTGCTCGCATGATGGTGACGCGTTGGGGTCTGTCGGAAGAACTCGGCACGGTGTCCTACGGTGAGAACCAGGACGAGGTGTTCCTCGGCATGTCGGTGTCGCGCACACAGAATGCTTCGGAAGCAACCGTGCAGAAGATCGACAAGGAAATCCGCCGCTTCGTCGAGGAAGGCTACAACGAGGCGACGCGCATTCTGACCGAGAAGCGCGCCGATCTTGAAACGCTCGCGAAAGGTCTGCTGGAGTTTGAAACGCTCTCCGGCGACGAGATCACCGATCTGCTGAACGGCAAGAAGCCGAACCGCGAGTCGGTGCTCGAGCCGTCGGGCCCGCGCACCTCGGCGGTGCCGCCCGCCGGCAAGCCGCGCCCGCGCCCCGATCCGGGCCTGGAGCCGCAGCCGCAGGCGTGATTGCTGCGCACGGATGGAATGAAAAACGCTGCGGAAACGCAGCGTTTTTTTGCGCTGCGTCTTGGGCATTTCGCCTTCGGTACTGGCCGGTGCGCTGTGGGACTTTGCGAGGTCCAGCGCGACGTTCTTCGCCGGTGCGGCGTTCACCGCCGTTGCGCTGCTGGGGATGCTGTCAATCTGTCCGGCTGCCTGCGCGCCGACGCATCCGAACGCCTGTCAGGAGGCTCATGTATCGGGTCATTTTAAGCCTTCCTCAAGTCAAAACAGGCAGTCTCGGGCCGCGTGAAATGCTTCGCGCGCAAGGGTTCTAAAGGGTTTTGCATGTTGTCGCCGGCTGCCCAATCAGCATCTGCTTGCAGCGTGCCTGCGCCGACGTCGCCGTTCGTCGGCGCGTCGCGTCAGACCTCGGCGATACGCGCGCGATGACAGCGGCGGCGCCTCCCGGCAACGATCCGGCGTCCGCACTTCCACGCGTCGTGATCTCGGTCGCGCTGGCTTTGTGCGTCATGAGTGCGGTGTCGCTGCTGGTCTCGGCGCTGAGCGGCCAGTGGATTCTCGATAGTCATGGGCTCGGCATCCCGACCGATTTCGCCAATGTCTACGCCGCGGGCCGGCTTGCGATCGAGGGCCAGCCGGCGCTGGCCTATGACTGGGATGCGCACAAGCAGGTACAGACGCTCGTCCTCGGCCAGAATTTCGACGGCTATTTCGGCTGGCATTATCCGCCGCCATTTTTGTTCGTCGCGGCGTTGCTTGCGAAGCTGCCTTACACAGTGGCGTTCGCGGGTTGGGTCGTTCTCACCTTCGTTCCTTATCTTCTGGTGACGCGCGCGCTGGTCGGGCATCGTCTCGGCTGGCTGTTCGCCTGCGCGTTTCCCGCAGTCCTCACCAATGCAATGATCGGACAGAACGGCCTGCTGACGGCGGCGCTGATCGGCGGCACGCTGGTGGCGCTGCCGAAGCGTCCGATCGTCGCCGGAATCTGTCTCGGCCTTCTGACCTACAAACCGCAATACGGGTTGTTGTTTCCGCTGGTGCTGATCGCGGGGCGGCAATGGACGGCATTCCTGTCGGCGGCGGTCACGGCGCTGCTGCTCGCCGCCGCGTCGTGGCTCGCGTTCGGCAGCGAGACATGGCTGGCGTTCTTTCACTGGCTGCCGCGGGCGTCGGAGGCTTTCCTATCCGATGGGTATGCCGAATTCGGCAAGATGCAGAGCGTGCTGTCGCTGGTGCGATTTGCCGGTGGCGGCGACAGTCTCGCATTCGCGATGCAGTGGAGCGTGGCGATCGCCGCCGCCGTCGCGGTCGTGATGGTGTGGCGCAGCCGTGCCGCTTACGAGATCAAGGCGGCGGCGCTGGCCACCGGTGCGCTGCTGACGACGCCCTATCTTTATCTCTACGATCTGGCGGTGCTTGCGGTGCCGATGGCGCTGCTGCTGCGGATCGGCATCGCCACCGGCTTTCTCCATTATGAACTTCCCGCGCTGGGATGCGCGATTGCGCTGCTGGTATCGTTTCCGTTTATCGTTGCCCCGGTGGGACTGGGCGCGACGCTGATCGTTGCCGCTCTCATTGCCGGCCGGTTACGCGCCGGTCAGTTTGATGCGGCGGCCCTCGTTGTGGCGCGCACATAGCGCATATGCGCTGCCGTTATTGACGCGCCGCGCCGTTCCCGACGACTGTCGGCGCGGGGAGAATCAATGTCACCGCCTGACCATTTCCATGCGCCGGCCTACTGGTCGCGAGCCGCGATCATGCCCGGGATTTACGCCATCGCGCCGATGCTGCCCGGCACCATCGCGTTCGGTCTGGCGTTCGGTGCGCTGTGTGCGCAGAAGCATTTCTCCCTGTTCGAACTGCAAACCATGATGGCCATCGTCTATGGCGGCCTCTCGCAGTTCGTCGCCGTGCAGTCATGGCCGGCTACGCTCACGATATCGTCGATCGCGACGCTTGCACTGCTGACGACCACGGTGAACATCCGCTTCGCGCTGATGAGCGCCAGTTTGCGGCCATGGTTCGGCACCCTGCCGGCATGGCAGGCCTATCCGTCGATGTTGCTGGTGACCGACGGCGGCTGGCTGGCGGCGGAACGCTACCGCAAGCATGGCGGCGCGGATGCCTCGTTCTTCGTCGGCGGCGGCATCGTGCTGTATGTGGCGTGGTGCTTCTCCTCGATTCCGGGCTTCCTGCTCGCAGAGCAACTCACCGATCCGAAGAAATACGGCGTCGATCTGGTGATGCCGGCGTTCTACGCCGCGATGCTGGTGCCGGCGTGGCGCGGGCCGCGGCGTGCAATCCCGTGGGCGGTGGCGGGCGCTGTCGCGGTGGCGATGCATCACTTCGTGCCGGGGTGGTGGTTCATCATCGCGGGCGCGCTGTCGGGTGCGATCAGCGCCGGCCTGATGGAAGACGACGACACGGAGCGAGCCGCATGAGCGAGTTCGCGCGCTCCGATGTGATGCTGGCGTTCGCGGTGATGATGGTCGTCACCGTGGCGTCGCGGCTCGGCGGTTTCTGGCTGATGGGCTATGTCAACATCACGCCACGGGTGCGGCGGATGCTCGATGCGCTGCCGGGATCGATCATCGTCGCGGCGTCGCTGCCGATGGTGACGACCGGCGACCCGGTGATGATCTTCGCGATCATCGCGGCGATCGTGGTCACCATCGTCCGCCGCAACGAATTCCTCGCCGTCGTCACCGGCATGACGGTGGCCGCTCTGGCGCGGGCGGCCGGATTCGGCGGCTAACGGGCGATTTTCGGCCGATTTCAGAAAATGCTGCAGTGCGAATTTTATCACTCGCGCAATCAACACCTTGTCACCTTATTTGAACTGGTGTTCACTCTTTACCGGGGAGACTAACACCTTCAATGGTTTATCGCCGGACACATCAGGTGGTGAAGCGCCTCGCGGCGCGCCGCACTTCCATCCTTTCCGCCGCCCGGGACGCCGCCGCAGAAGGCGGCATGGTGGCAGTGCAAATCGCACCGGTTGCCGCGCGCGCCAATGTCGCAGCCGGCACGGTTTATCGGTACTTCCCGTCAAAGGCCGATCTGATTTCCGAACTGATCGCCGACGTGTCGCGCGCCGAACTGATCGCGATCCGCCGCGCCGCCGATGCCGCGCCGGGGCCGTCGTCGGCACTCGCCGCCGCCGTCACCACGGTCGCGGTGCATGTGGTGTCGAATCGCAAGCTGGCCTGGGGAATTCTCGCCGAGCCGGTCGATGTCGACGTCACCGCGTCGCGGCTGGCGAGCCGGCGCGAAATCGCCGCCGAGATCGAGACCCGCATCGAAGCGGCCGTCCGCGCCGGGCATCTGCCCGCGCAGGACACCGCTCTGGCTGCGACCGCCTTGATCGGCGCGTTGCACGAGGCGCTGGTCGGGCCGCTGACGTCGGAGGAGATCGACGATCCGGTCAAGCTGCGCGATGCGGTGCAGAATATCGCGCTGTTTGCGTTGCGCGCCGTCGGTGTGCTCGACGCCCGTGCCCGCGGGCTCGTGGTGCAGGCGGTGCTGCCGGTGAAGATGGTGGTCGGCGCCTGAGCGCGGCAGCATTTTCGGACTTGCAAAAGCTGCATTGATGCCGACAAAGGCCCAATGTTTGCGGCCTATCCAAATGCGCCCGGACATGCTTGTTTCAAGGACAGCGAGACGCCCGCGATGGCGCGCGATCGCAACGCCGGAGTGTTCCAAATGTCCATCATGATGCCCGCCGCAGACGAGGCGATTCTGGGCCGTCGCGACGAGATCGTGGCTGCGCTGCGCAACATCGTGCCGGGAGAGGGCGTGATCGCCAATCCCTCCGAGATGCTGCCCTACGAATCCGACGCGCTGACCGCCTATCGCCAGCTGCCGATGGTCGTGGTGTTGCCCGACACCACCGAGCAGGTGTCGCAGGTGCTGAAATATTGCCACGCCAACGGCATCAAGGTGGTGCCGCGCGGCTCGGGCACGTCGCTGTCGGGCGGCTCGCTGCCGCTCAAGGACGGCGTGCTGCTTGGTCTGAGCAAATTCAAGCGCGTCCGCGAGATCGATTTCGAGAACCGCGTCGCCGTGGTCGAGCCGGGCGTGACCAATCTCGCGATCAGCCAGGCCGTCGCCCACGCCGGATTTTACTACGCACCCGATCCGTCGTCGCAGATCGCCTGCTCGATCGGCGGCAACATCGCGGAAAATTCCGGCGGCGTGCACAGCCTGAAATACGGCATGACCACCAACAACGTGCTCGGCTGCGAATTCGTGCTGATCACCGGCGAGATCCTGCGGATCGGCAGCAAGGCGCCGGAGAACGACGGCTACGACCTGATGGGCGTCATCACCGGCTCCGAAGGTCTGCTCGGCGTCGTCACCGAGGTCACGGTGCGCATCCTGCAGAAGCCCGAAACGGCGCGGGCGCTGATGGTCGGTTTTGCCGAGGTCGAGGCCGCGGGCCAGTGCGTCGCCGACATCATCGGCGCGGGCATCATTCCCGGCGGCATGGAAATGATGGATCGCGACGCAATCCACGCCGCCGAAGCCTTCGTTCACGCAGGCTATCCGCTCGATGTCGAGGCGCTGCTGATCATCGAACTCGACGGACCGAAGGTCGAGGTCGACGAACTGATCGCGCGGGTCGAAAAGATCGCGCTCGGCTGCGGCTCGACCACGTGCCAGATTTCCAATTCCGAGCAGGAGCGGCTGCTGTTCTGGGCGGGCCGCAAGGCGGCATTCCCGGCGGTCGGGCGGCTGTCACCGGATTATCTGTGCATGGATGGCACCATTCCGCGCGGCAAGCTGCCCGAGGCACTGGCCGGCATCCGTGATCTGTCGAAGAAATACGGCCTGCGCTGCGCCAACGTGTTCCACGCGGGCGACGGCAATCTCCATCCGCTGATCCTGTATGACGCGAACATTGCCGACGAGATGCAGCGGGCGGAAGATTTCGGCGCCGATATCCTGCGGCTGTGCGTGAAGCTCGGCGGCGTGCTGACCGGCGAGCATGGCGTCGGCGTCGAGAAGCGCGATCTGATGCCGGAGATGTTCACCGAGATCGATCTGGCGCAGCAGCAGAGGCTGAAATGCGCGTTCGATTCCGGCGGACTGCTCAACCCCGGCAAGGTGTTCCCGACTCTGCATCGCTGCGCCGAACTCGGGCGCGTGCATGTCCATCACGGCAAGCTCGCGTTCCCCGACATTCCGAGATTTTGATGTTTCGTGTGTTCCAGGCGTTGTCATTGCCGGGCATAGACGTCCAAAGGACGGCGTCGCTTCGCTTGCCTATGCCCCGGCAATCCATCGCACCGGAAATGTTTCTTTTTATGGATGCGCGGGTCGAGCCCGCGCATGACGGGCAGAAGATGCTCGTGAGAAAAGGCAATCGACGTGGATACCCTGAAAGTACGTGACGCAAAGGATGTCGAGCTGGCGGTGCGCGATGCCATCGCCGCCGAACAGCCGCTCGGGATTATCGGCCATGGCAGCAAGCGCGCCATCGGTCAGGTCACCGCGACCAACGCGGTGCTCGATCTGTCAGCGCTCAACGGCGTGACGTCGTATGAGCCGAACGAACTGATCATCACCGTGCAGGCCGGTGCGCCGCTGGCAGACGTGCTGTCGCTGATCGATTCCAAGAACCAGGAATTCGCCTTCGATCCGATGAACACATCGGTGCTGCTCGGCACGCAGGCTCTGGCCGGGACCATCGGCGGCATGATCAGCGCCGGGCTCGCGGGACCGCGGCGGATCAAGGCGGGCGGCGCGCGCGATCATCTGCTGGGTGCGACCGCAGTGTCGGGCTTCGGCGATACGTTCGTCGCCGGCGGCAAGGTGGTGAAGAACGTCACCGGCTACGATATCTGCAAGCTGCTGGCGGGGTCGTGGGGCACGCTGTCGGTGATGACCGAGGTGACGCTCAAGGTGATGCCGAAGGCGGAAAGCGAGATCACGCTGGTGCTGCGCGGTCTCGACGATGTCACCGCCAACCGCGCCATGAGCGCGGCGCTCGGCTCGCCGTTCGATGTTTCCGGCGCGGCGCATCTGCCGGGGACAGCGCTGCGCGGCGCGAACGGCCCGCTGGCGCTACTTGCAGGCCCGGACCAGAGCGTGACGCTGCTGCGGCTGGAAAGCATCAAGGTCTCGGTTGCCGAGCGCGCCAGATCGCTGGCCACGTTGCTTGCGCAATACGGCAAGGCGGAGACGGTCGAGGATGCGGCCTCGGCGGCGCTGTGGGCCGCGATCCGCGACGTCACGCCGTTCGCGGCGGCGGGTTCACGCGGCAGCCTGCCGGTGTGGCGGATCGTCTGTCCGCCGGCGTCGGGCGGCGCGTTCGGCGAACGGCTGGCGCGCGAGACCGGCGGCGAGGTTGTGTATGACTGGGGCGGCGGGCTGATCTGGGCCGCGTTGCCCGAGGCGCCCGATGCCCATGCCGGTTCGCTGCGCGCGGGGCTGAAGGCGATCGGTGGCCACGCCATGCTGCTGCGCGCGCCGGAAACCGTACGCAGCGCGATCGACGTGTTCCACCCGCAGGCGCCCGGTGTGGCGGCGCTCAGCCAGCGCGTCAAACACAGCTTCGATCCTCGCAACATCCTCAATCGCGGTCGCATGACCAGAGACAGCCAGCCATGAAGACCGAATTCTCCCTCGCCCAGCTTGCCGATCCGGACATCAAGGAGGCGGACAAGATCCTGCGCGCCTGCGTGCATTGCGGATTCTGCACCGCGACCTGTCCGACCTACGTGCTGCTCGGCGACGAACTCGATAGCCCGCGCGGCCGCATCTACCTGATCAAGGACATGCTGGAGAACGACCGCAAGCCGACGCAGGAGGTGGTCAAGCACATCGACCGCTGCCTGTCGTGCCTTGCCTGCATGACCACGTGCCCCTCGGGGGTGAACTACATGCACCTCGTCGATCAGGCGCGGGTGCGGGTCGAGCAGCAGTATACGCGGCCGCTGACCGAGCGGGCGCTGCGGGCGATTCTCGCTTACGTGCTTCCGCGCCCCGGCCTGTTCCGGGTCAGCATGATCGCGGCGCGGCTGGCCAAGCCGTTGGCCGGCCTGCTGCCGTCATCTCCGGCCGGCAATGTGTCGCCGACGGTGTTCGACCGGCTGCGGGCGATGTTGGCGCTGGCGCCGATCAAGCTGCCCGAGCCCGGGCCGGCCGGCGGCACGGTGTTTCCGGCGCAGGGTGCGAAGAGAGGGCGCATCGCGCTGTTGCAGGGCTGCGCCCAGCAGGTTCTGTCGCCTGGAATCAATCAGGCCGCGATCAGGTTCCTGACTCGGCACGGCATCGAGGTCGCGCTGGTCGCCGATGAACAATGCTGCGGTTCACTGACGCACCACATGGGGCATGACGACGATGCGCTGGCGCGGGCGCGCGCCAACATCGATGTGTGGTGCGCCGAGGCCGACCGGAACGGTCTCGATGCCATCCTCATCACCACGTCGGGATGCGGCACCACCATCAAGGATTACGGTTATCTGCTGCGCGAGGACGCAGCCTATGCCGCAAAGGCCGCGCGCATTTCGGCGCTTGCCAAGGATGTCACCGAGTATGTTGCCGGCATGGATATCGCGTGGCCAAAGCGCAGCGACGGTCCTGTTGTCGCCTATCACTCCGCATGTTCGCTGCAACATGGGCAGAAAATCACACAGCTTCCGAAAGAATTGCTTTCCAAGAGTGGATTCGTGGTGAAAGATGTGCCGGAGAGTCATTTGTGTTGCGGTTCGGCTGGCACGTACAACATTCTCCAGCCCGATATCGCGAGGCGATTGCGCGAACGCAAGATCGCCAACATCGCTTCGGTGGAGCCGGACATCATTTCAGCCGGCAACATCGGATGCATGGTGCAGATCGGCTCTGTGAAAAACTCCGCAGGGGCGCAGGTGCCGGTCGTGCACACCATTGAATTGCTTGACTGGGCAACAGGCGGTCCCCGGCCGGAATAAGGTGCGTCGATGGAAAGCCTCCGGATCCGGAGTGCTTGAACGCCGGATGGGACATCCGGACCGGCGGAAACAGGAGGATGGCAATGGCTAAAGCGAAAAAGAAGAAGGCTAAGAAGGTCAAAAAGGTAGCGGCCGCGAGAAAGACGGCCAAGAAGTCGGCAAAGAAATCCGCGAAGAAGGCGGCGAAGAAGTCTGCCAAGAAGGCTGCGAAGAAGAGCGCGAAGAAATCTGCCAAGAAATCCGCGAAGAAGTCTTCAAAGAAATCCGCCAAGAAGTCGGCGAAGAAGTCCGCGAAAAAGTCGGCCAGGAAGGCTGCAAAGAGCCCTGCGAAGAAGGCTGCCAGGAAATCCGCGCCGCGCAAGCGCGCCGCCAAGCCAGCCCCGGCGCCAATGGCCGAGCCTGCTTCCGAGCCAGCTCCGGCCCCGAGCTGGTCGACGCCTGCGCCGTCACCGGCTTCGTCGTCGAGCTGGGGGTCGTTCGGTAACGGTGACGACGACAGCAACCACTGAACCGGTCACCGCGTTCTCAGCGGTGAGCCTGACCGGATCGAAGGCCGCAACCTCCGCGTTGCGGCCTTTTTCGTTTGCCGCGCCGCCCCCGATGCACCGGCCTGACATGCCGCATCGTTGCCTTATCCGCCCCGCCCGATCTGCATCGAGGCTTGATCGTTCCGGCGAAGTTGCGATGCGCGATCGTGTCGGCCGGCTGTGAGGGCATCGCCCGAATCGTACTGCGCACGCCCGCCGTGAGGCCGTTGCGGGAGGCGCAAAAGATTGTTGTGCGAATGTCACACCACTGCGGAAGTCGATGTGACGATACCTCGCCGGGGGCTTGAACGCCTAAAAAGGCGGCATTTGCTCGGGTTTTTTGCTTTCGGTTTATCGCATCCCCTCGCAGATTGGCTTCACCGGAATATCAATCGCAGCCGATGAGCCGTTGTCATCAGACCTCGATCATCCGGCTGGACCACAAACGATGATGGGGATCGTCATGAAGAAAGTCAGTCTGTCAGTCGCGGCGCTGGTCGCGATGGGGGTGGGCACCGCCTCCGCCGCCGACCTCGGCAAGGTCTACACCAAGGCTCCGCCGGTCGCTTATGTCTCACCGTGGGATGTCGCCTTCGGCGCCGGCATCATGAACGACTACGTTTTCCGTGGCATCACCCAGTCGAACCACAAGCCGGCGGTGACTGCGTATTTCGAACCGCGCTACAACATCAACAAGGACCTGCAGCTCTACGTCGGTTCAGCGTTCTCGAGCATCTCCTTCGCCAACCGGGCCTCGGCTGAAGTCGACATCTACGGCGGTATCCGCCCGACCTTCGGTGCGCTGTCGTTCGACTTCGGCGCCTGGGGCTATCTCTATCCGGGCGGCCAGTGCGTCGATACGGTCGTTGGCGGCGGTGGCGTCTGCCCCGTCGACGTCAACACGATCGTGCTGCCGAACGGCAACGTCATGAAGAAGGACGTCAGCTTCTACGAAGTCTACGGCAAGGTCGCCTACGCATTCACCGACAGCTTCACCGCAGGCGGCAGCGTGTTCTACTCGCCGAACTTCCTGAACACCGGCGCCGACGGCACCTATGCGGCGATCACCGCCAAGCTGACCGCGCCGAGCGGCTGGCTGCCGAACGGCATCGGCAGCTACGTCTCGGGTGAGTTCGGCCATCAGTGGCTCGGCACCTCGGATGCGTTCTACGGTCTGGCCCCGCTGTTCCCGAACGGCATTCCCTATGCCGACTACAACACCTGGAACATCGGCGTCGGCTTCACCTACAATGTGTTCACGCTCGATCTGCGCTACTCGGGAACCGATCTCGACAAGGGCGCCTGCAACGCCTTCACCAGCGACTTCACCGCTTCGGGCACCGGCTTCCCGGCCGGCGGCATCAATGGCGGCGCTCCGTCGAAGTGGTGCGGCGACACGTTCATCGCCAAGCTGTCTGCCGACCTGACCGCCGCCACCAACCTCAAGTAAGCCTTCCCCCGGGAAGACCGAACTGGGCGGCAGATGCCTCTGCCGCCCTTTTCTTTTGTGATGTTTCGCGGCTAAGAGACGGGTATCGATCCGCACGCCGTTAGCCGACAGCCATGAAGCTCAATCGTTATGCCGCGCACATGGGAACCCGCTCCCGCATCGCGTTCAAGCGATGGACGCGACGGCTGATGTTCCTTGCGGGCGGCATTGTCGTCGGTCTCGCCGCGATTCTGATGGCCTATCTCGCCGATCATGCCCAGGCCGCGTTCGGCCGGCTGCTGGCTTATTCTCCTTATCTGGCGCTGCTGGTGACGCCGCTGGGCTTCGGGTTCGCCACGTTTCTGGCGACGACGGTGTTTCCCAATTCGCAGGGCAGCGGCATCCCGCAGGTGATCGCGGCGCTGCGGCTGCCGCCAGCCGCGAGCGCGCCGCTGGTGTCGTTACGGGTGGCGCTCGGCAAGATCGTGGTGATGGGGCTTGGCCTGCTGTTCGGCGCGTCGACCGGCCGCGAGGGCCCGACGGTCCAGGTCGGCGGTGCGATCATGTACGGCATCGGGCAATGGGCGCCATTCCGGCAGCCGGGCTTCCTGGTCGCGGGCGCGGCCGCCGGTGTCGCCGCCGCCTTCAATACGCCGCTTGCCGGCATCGTGTTCGGCATCGAGGAACTGAGCCGCTCGTTCGAGACGCGCACCAGCGGCCTGATCATCGGCGCAGTGATCGCCGCGGGCCTGACCTCGCTCGCCATCCTCGGCAACTACAATTATTTCGGCCAGACCGCGGCCGAACTGCCGCTCGGCAAGGCATGGATCGTTGTGCCGGTTTGCGCGATGATCTGCGGCATCGCGGGCGGGCTGTTCAGCCGCATTCTGGTGTTGTTCGCACGTGGCGTGCCGGGAACCACTGGTGCTGCGATCAAGCGTCGGCCGGTGATTTTCGCCGTCATCTGCGGCCTCGGCGTCGCGCTGTGCGGCGTGCTTTCAGGCATCCATGTCTATGGCACCGGCTACGATCAGGCCCGCGCCATCCTTCATGCGACCGAGGCTGGCGACTACGGCTTCGGCCCGCTGAAATTCATCGCCACGGTGCTGTCGGCGATTTCAGGCCTGCCGGGCGGCATCTTCTCGCCGTCGCTGGCGATCGGCGCCGGGATCGCGTCCGATCTCAGTTACTTTTTCCCGCATTCGCCGCTCGGCGCGCTGGTGCTGATCGGCATGGTCTCGTACCTGACCGGCGTGGTGCAGGCCCCGATCACGGCCTTTGTCATCACGTCCGAGATGACCAACGATCAGGCCATGGTGATTCCGTTGATGGCGGCGGCGCTGATCGCCAACGCCGCATCGAAGACCGTCGCGCCCGAGGGCGTCTACCATGCGCTCGCAAAACAGTTCATGCGCGCGGCCGAACCGGTCGTCAGGACAGAGTCCGGTCCGGCCTGAGCATGGTCACTGTGTCTTCGCCGTCTCCGCGTCCGCGATCGTGAACTGCTCGCCGCTGCGCTTGAGCGCGATCTGGCGCTGGTGGAAAGCCGCGAGCGTGTTGCGGTGGCCGATCGATATCACGGTGGTGTCGGGGAGGCGCTCGGCGATCAGCTTGTAAAGGGCCGCTTCCGACGGCTCGTCGAGCGAGGCGGTGGCCTCGTCGAGGAACAAATATTGCGGCGCGTGGAGCAGGGCGCGGGCAACGCCAAGCCGCTGCTGTTCGCCGAGCGACAGCATCCTGTTCCAGTGCTCCTGCTCGTCGAGCCGCGTTGCCAGCGCCGGGATACCGACCGCCGTCAGCACCTCGGCGAGATGTTTGGCATCGTAGCTGCCTTCCTTCGCGGGATAGGTGATCGCGCCGCTGAGCGTGCCGACCGGGAAATACGGCCTCTGCGGCAGCATCATCAGCGAGGCGTTGGCCGGAATCGACACCGCGCCCTTGCCGAATGGCCAGATGCCCGCAATGGCGCGGAACAGCGTCGACTTGCCGGAGCCGGACGGGCCAGTGAGCAGGGTGCGTTCGCCGGCTTTCAGGCTGAAGTCGTTCGCGGCCACCAGCGGCTTTCCGTTCGGCAATTGCAACAGCAGGTCGCTCAGTTCGATCGCCTTGCCGGTGGCGGGCTTGATCGCGATGGTGCCGTTGTGTGTGGTCATCGCCGCGGCATGGGCGATCGAGGCCTCGAAGCCTTCGAGACGGGCGACGACCGCTCGCCATTCGGCGAGCGAGCGATAGGCGCTGACGAAGAACGACAACGCGCCCTGAACGCTCAGGAACGCCGATCCCGCCTGCATCATGCCGCCAAGCTGGGTCTTGTTGGCGAAGTAGGCGGGCGCGACCAGGATATACGGGAAGATCTGCGAGGCCTGCGCGTAGCTCGCGGTGAAGGCCGTGATCTTCTTGGTGCGGTTCATGATGTCGATCCAGTTGCCGACGACAAGGCTGAACTTGCTCATCAGCCGCTGGCGCTCCGCCGGTTCGCCATGGAGCAGCGCGATCTGCTCGGAGTTCTCGCGCACGCGCACAAGGTTGAAGCGGAAATCCGCTTCGTATTGCTGCTGCTTGAAGTCGAGATTGACGAGCGGCCAGCCGATCACATGTGTAAGCCAGGTGCCGAAGATCGCGTAGATCAGCGCGCTCCACACCAGATAGCCGGGGATCGCGAGTTCGGACCCGAACAGGTGCAGCGGCGCTGCTTCCGAAAGGCCCCACAGGATGACCACGAAGGAAACCAGCGTGACGACCGAGTTCAAAAGGCCGAGGGCGATGTTGAGGGTGCGATCGACGAACAGCTTGACGTCATCGGTGATGCGCTGGTCGGGGTTGTCGGCGGGATCGCCCTCGAGCTGCATCCGGTAGTGATTGGCGTCGTGCAGCCAGTCGCCGAGATAGCGCGCCGTCATCCAGTTGCGCCAGCGAATCTGAAGCCACTGGTTGAGATAGAGCTGGTAGACCGCGATCGCGATGAAGATCGTCACGATCACCGAGAAGTAGATGATCTCGTGAACGAAGTTGTCCCAGTTGCGCTCTTGCAGGGCGTTGTAGAACCGGTTGCGCCACTGATTGAGAAGGACGTCGATGGCGACCACCGCCAGCTCGATGGCGATCACGGAGGCCAAAAGGATACGTCCGGCCCATTTGTCGTCCGAGCGGAAATACGGAATGGCAATGCGCCAAACCGTCGCGAGCGTCGAGCGGATGCTATTCACAGATTTGATATCTCCGGGAAAAAGGCGGCAATACTTTGATAAATCACCATAAATTCATTTCAATCGTCTGACGCCGCGAGCAGGCCTTGCCTGCGTCATCTTGTCTCGACTCCCCAACCCACCCTACCATAGTGACGTCGGCGAGGGTCGGGGGGCCCTGAGTTCGCGGTTTTGTGACGAGTCGTGCATCCGCAGCACCTTCGTTCGCCGTTGGATCAGTCCTCCGCCACGCCTCAGCTCCTGACCCAGCCACGCTGGTCCGGCGGCATAACAATGGCGTGGGGAGAATCCACAATGTGGAATCAGGTTTATAATCCATTCAATAATGCGGTGTTGTCGACGATCGCGGCGGCAATTCCCGTGGTCACGCTGCTTGTCCTGATCGCCTCCAACAAGGTCAAGGTCCACATCGCCGCGATCATCGCGCTGGTTGTGGCCAATCTTGTGGCGATCTTCTTCTTCACGATGCCGGCCGGCATGTCGATCCGCGCGTCGCTGCTCGGTGTCGTTACCGGCTTCTTCCCGATCGGCTGGATCGTGCTCAACGTCATCTTCCTCTACCGGCTTACGGTGGAGAAGGGCGTGTTCGAAACGCTGCAGACCACGATCGGCGGCGTCACCGAGGACCGGCGCCTGCAGATCCTGCTGATCGCATTTTCGTTCGGCGCGTTCTTCGAGGGCGCGTCGGGCTTCGGCACCCCGGTCGCGGTGACCGGCGCAATCCTGATCGGCCTCGGCTTCTCGCCGCTCGCCGCCTCCGGCCTGTCGCTGATCGCCAACACCGCGCCGGTCGCTTACGGCGCGCTCGGCACCCCGATCGCCGGCCTGTCGAGCGTCACCGGCATCGACCCGTTCCTGCTCGGCGCGATGGTCGGCCGCCAGTTGCCGTTCTTCTCGCTGATCGTGCCGTTCTGGGTGGTGTGGGCCTTCGCCGGCTTCAAGGGCATGAAGGAAGTGTGGCCGGCGATCCTGGTCACCGGCGTCTCGTTCGCGGTGCCGCAGTTCCTGATCTCGAACTACGTCAATCCATGGATCGTCGATATCGGCGCGTCGCTGATCTCGATGGCAGCCCTGATCGGCTTCCTCAAGATCTGGCAGCCGAAGACGATCTGGCGCAACGCCACGCTCGGCGCACAGGATGAATCGGCTGCGACGATGCCGCCGCCCAAGATCAACACGGAAAAGCCGAGCCGGGCTCAGGTCTGGGCGTCGCTGACGCCGTGGATCATCGTTTGTATCGTGTTGCTGATCTGGGGCACCGACCACTTCAAGAACGTGGTCAATTCGTGGGCGACCTGGAAGTACGCGGTTCCGGATCTCGACAAGATGATCATGAAGGTTGCACCGATCGTGGCCAAACCGACGCCCGAAGGCGCGGTGTTCGCGTTCACCTGGCTGTCCTACACCGGTTCGGGCATGTTGATCGCCGCGATCATCTCGGGCTTCATCATGGGTTACACACCGGCGGGCCTGATCGCGACCTACGGGCGCACGATCAAGCTGTGCGCCTATTCGCTGATCACAATCTCGGCGATGCTGGCGATCGGCACGCTCACCCGTCTGTCGGGCATCGACGCCACGCTCGGTCTGGCCTTCGCCGCGACCGGCGTGCTGTACCCGTTCTTCGGCACCTTGCTCGGCTGGCTGGGCGTCGCCTTGACCGGATCGGACACCGCGTCGAACGTGCTGTTCGGTAATCTGCAGAAGATCACCTCTGAACAGCTCGGCCTGTCGCCGATCCTGATGAGTGCCGCGAACTCATCGGGCGGCGTCATGGGCAAGATGATCGACGCCCAGTCGATCGTGGTGGCCTCCACCGCGACCAACTGGTACGGCCATGAAGGCTCGATCCTGCGCTTCGTGTTCAAGCATTCGATCGCGCTGGCCTGTCTGGTCGGCGTGCTCGTGATGCTGCAGGCTTATGTCCATCCATTCACGGAGATGGTCATCGTCGCGCCGAAATAAGCGCGCATCCCGCACAACGAAATCCCTGCGGCGCAAGCCGCGGGGATTTTTTTATGGCGCGATTCTTTATGACACGATGGCGTGCGGCAAATTTGACCGCTGCCGCTCTGGCCATCGCCGCCGTCGGTGGCTAGAACGGCGGTGCCCTGGATAGCCAAAGGTTTGCCGATGACAGTCTCGCGATATGCCGCGCTCATTCTCGCCGTCATGTGCCCGGTGCTCGGAACCGCTTCGGCGCAGGCGGACAACGAGTTTCCGTTCGGCGTCGACATGATGCTCGAAACGCGGCCGCAGCCGGGCTCGAAACGGATTCCGTCACTGGAGATCGGCGATCAGGGTGAAGCCCGGCTCGATCTGTGGTGCAAGCGCGGCAGCGGTCAGTTCTCGGTCGCCAACGACACCGTGATTTTCGTGCCCGGCACGATGGCCGAGACGGCATGCACGCCCGACACGGCGCAGGCCGACGATGCGCTGGTCAATGCGCTCGCGCAGGCGACCAACTGGAAGCGGCAGGGCGACATCGTGTCGTTTATCGGCCCGACCACGCTGCGGTTTCGCGTCAATACGAACTGATTTCTTTTCTCCCTCTCCCCGCTTTCGGGAGAAGGGAAGGGGGACTGTCGCTCATGGAGAGACGGGCCAACGCGCGACTTACCCTTCGCCCAGGATCATGTCCGCGCATTGTCCGGCCGCCTGGATCACGCCGGTGTAGCCGCCGAAGCCGGCATAGGCCGACGACAGATAAAGCCCCGGGATCGGCGTTTGCGGCGACCGCGCGGGCGTATCCAGCAGCGAGCGCGGCGGCCGTGGCGCGAAGCCATAGACCGCGCCATGCGGCGCGCCGAGATATTGCCGCACCGACCACGCGGTGTTGAACGACGCGGCGACCACCGCGCCGGAAAGGCCCGGATAGTGCGTGTCGAGATAGGCAAGGATCGCATCCTGCCAGTGCGCGCGCTTCTCGCGATAGGCGTCCTGATCGAGGCCATCCCAGTTCGACAACTGATCCGGCGCGATAATCGACAGCACATAAGGCGGCGCCGGCACGCCGGACTCGATCGCCGCGAAATCGACGATCGCCAGCGGCGGCATCCTGTCCGCGGGCTCGCCCGCCATCAGTGCTGCCGCCTGTGCGTAGTCGTCGAGCGTTGTCATCCAGTCCGGCAGCAATTGTGTCGAGTAGCTGGTGACGCCGAATTCGCCGGGCGGCCTCGACAGCCCGAGCGTCAGCGCGAACAGCGAGATCGAAGGCGACAGGTCGCGATAGCGTGCGGTGAATTTGCTCGCAGCGTCATCCGGCAGCAATATCGCGATACTCTCCGGCGCGCCGTTGCAGATCACGCGCGTGGCCTCGACGTTCTGCGGATCGCTGCCGTCCTTCGCGGTGTGGGTGATCGTGAACGGCCCGCCGCCGGAGCCGGGCGCAATCGCCGTCACCAGCCGCCGCAACACGGCATCGCTTCCGGCCTTCTTGATCTCGCGGGCCAGCGCGCTCGACAGCCGCTGCGATCCGCTGTGGACGTAGCGCGCGCCGCTTTGCAGCAGGCTGCCCTGCGCCAGCGCGAAGAACACCCACCACAGCGTTTTCGGATCGCCGTGATAGTAGCAAAGATTGGCGGCGATCGCGGTTTTGACCGCTTCGTTGTCGCCGAAGGTGCGGTCGAGTTTTTGTGCCAGCGACAGGTTCCAGTCGCGGACCGCCGGCGCGAGCTTGAGCACCGCGCGCAGGCCCTCGAGCGGATTGCGGAACGCGCTGGCGCCGCGCGACAACGTGCTCATCGCCGTGGCGATACGCTCCATGTCGGTCAGCAGGCTTTCGATGCCGTCGCGGGCTTCGGGGAAGCGTTCAATCAGTGCGCGGCGAGCGCCGTCGAAATTGTCGGGCACGGCGAGGGGCGCACCGAGCGGGCCGCCGCGTACCTCATAGAGCGTGTCGCCGGGAATCCATTTGACCGCGTCGAGCACGCCGGCGCGTTTCAGCACATCGTGCTTGGGGTCACGCGGGTCGTGCGGATCGCTGGTCTCATGCAGCGAGCCTTCGACGAACAGGTCGCCGACCTTGTAGCTCGAGGCCGCGCCGCCGACCGAATTGCTCTTCTCGATCACCAGCACCTTGCGCCCGGCACGCGCGAGGATCGCACCGGCGGTGAGGCCGCCGAGACCGGCGCCGGCAATCACGATGTCATAATGCGCCATCCGCCGTCAGACTCCGTGACGTCGGCCGCGCCGGATGCGGGCTGCTATTTCCATGACGATTTGTCGGAGTCCCAGCGTTGCCCCTTGAGCGCTTCGGCCACTGACTGGATCACGCCGTTATCCTCGGTGAAGCTGCCCTCGTCGTCGCTGTTGTCGGGCTCGGTGAATTCGAGGCGCGAGCCGGTGGCGTCATCCTTGGTGGTGCTTGACGGCACCCAGAGCCAGACGATCAGGCGGTCGGATACGCCGGGCCGCTCGGGGCCGACCAGCACGGTCAGCTCCAGCGTTTCGGTGAAGCCGAGCGCCGGCGCCAGCGTGCTCGGGCGCGCCGCCGACAGCGTCAGTTCGCCGGTGGTGTCGTTCCATTTCGGCGGCAGCGCCTTGCCGCCTATCGCTTTCGCCACTGCGTCCGACAGCGCGGTCGCGAGCTTGTCCTTGTTCAGCACGGTGCCGTCGCGCCATTCGGCGGCGGGAATCCGGATCGCGCGCTCCATCTCGTAGGTGCCGGTGGCCCAGCCGGCGGCGACGACGCCGGGCGCGGTCTTGAGTTTTGCGATCAGCGCCGGTGCCCGCGCCGGATCGATGGTGAGGCGCAGCGTCTGTTCGCCGGTGCGCAGCACGGTGCAGTCGGTGGCGAGGCTGTCGAGCGAGATTCGCACCGGCTCGCTCTTCAGGCTTTTGACCAGATCGACGAAGGCGTCGCGCTTGACCTGCACGGCGACCGATTGCGGCGACACCTCGGTGAAGTTCGCGGGCGCTCCGACCAGATCGTCGTCGGCGGTCTGCGACTGCTCGAATTCGTTTTCGTCGGACTCGGAATTCTCGGTCGACGACACCAGCGAGGCCTTGCCGCCGACGGTGATCTTGCCGTCGAAGCTGACGGTGTCGCCCGACGGCTTGCGGGTGAGGCTGACGGTGACCGGCTGCTTGTCCTCAAGACTCGTTCCGGTGCCGGTGAATTTCTGACCGTCGGGTTTCAGTTCGACCACGAACCGGTCCTTGTGGTCGGAGGTCGGCGACACCGAATAGCAGGCGTCGAGCACGGCCGAGACGACCTTGCCGCCCTGGCGGGTTTCCTTGATGAAGGCGTCGACCGGCAGGTCGCCGAGGATATCGCCGAGCGAGGCGAAGTACCGCACGGTGGTGGTGCTCTTGGGAGCTTGCGCGTGCGCAAGGGACAGGCCGCCTGCGATTATCGCGGCGGTGAAACAGGCAGTCGGAAGGCGCATGGCAAGAATCCGGAGAGTGTCGGGGAATCGGATGCGATCAACGGCGGGCGGACCATAGGGCATGATCCCGATGCTGTCATGGCGGAGCATGGGGAAGCACCCGTTACATTTTTCGTCATGCCCGAGCTTGTCCCAGCCATGACGATGTGAGATCGAACCCAAGAAAAAAGCCGCCCGAAGGCGGCTTTTTGAAGATCGTGCGAGGGAAGAGACGTGGGCTCAGAAGCCCATGCCGCCCATTCCGCCCATGCCACCCATTCCGCCGCCGCCCGGCATCGCCGGAGCTGCTTCCTTCGGCAGTTCAGCGACCATGGCTTCGGTGGTCACCAGCAGGCCGGCAACCGAAGCGGCGTCCTGCAGTGCGGTGCGCACCACCTTGGCCGGATCGATGATGCCCTTGGCGACCATGTCGACGTACTCTTCGTTCTGCGCGTCGAAGCCGTAGGTCTCGGACTTGTTCTCGAGGATCTTGCCGACAACGATCGAGCCTTCGACGCCGGCGTTCTCGGCGATCTGGCGGATCGGAGCCTCGAGCGCCTTCAGTACGATGTTGATACCGGCCTGAACGTCCGCGTTGTCGTTGTTGATACGGCCGACCGCCTTCTTGGCGCGCAGCAGCGCGGTGCCGCCGCCCGGCACGATGCCTTCCTGGACGGCTGCGCGGGTCGCGTTGAGCGCGTCTTCGACGCGGTCCTTCTTTTCCTTCACTTCGATTTCAGTCGCGCCGCCGACGCGGATCACCGCGACACCGCCCGCGAGCTTGGCCAGACGCTCCTGGAGCTTCTCGCGGTCGTAGTCCGAAGTGGTTTCCTCGATCTGCGACTTGATCTGGTTCACCCGCGCCTCGATGTCGGCCTTCTTGCCGGCGCCGTTGACGATGGTGGTGTTCTCCTTGTCGATCACGACCTTCTTGGAACGGCCGAGCATCTTGACGGTGACGTTCTCGAGCTTCATGCCGAGATCGTCGGAGATCAGCTGGCCGCCGGTGAGGATCGCGATGTCCTCGAGCATCGCCTTGCGGCGATCGCCGAAGCCCGGCGCCTTGACGGCGGCAACCTTGAGGCCGCCGCGCAGGCGGTTGACGACGAGGGTGGCGAGCGCTTCGCCTTCGATGTCCTCGGCGATGATCAGCAGCGGCTTGCCGGTCTGCACCACGGCTTCGAGCACCGGCAGCATCGCCTGGAGGCCCGACAGCTTCTTCTCGTGGAGGAGGACGTAGGCGTCTTCCAGCTCTGCGGTCATCTTCTCCGGGTTGGTGACGAAGTACGGCGACAGGTAGCCGCGGTCGAACTTCATGCCCTCGACGATGTCGACTTCGGTGTCGAGCGACTTGGCTTCCTCGACGGTGATGACGCCCTCATTGCCGACCTTCTGCATCGCCTTGGCGATCATCGAGCCGATGGTGTTGTCGCCGTTGGCCGAGATGGTGCCGACCTGGGCGACTTCCGACGACGAGGCGACGGGCTTGGCGCGCTTTTCGATGTCCTTGACGACGGCGGCGACCGCGATGTCGATGCCGCGCTTGAGGTCCATCGGGTTCATGCCGGCCGCGACCGACTTCGCACCTTCACGGACGATGGCCTGAGCCAGAACCGTGGCGGTGGTGGTGCCGTCGCCGGCGGTGTCGTTGGTCTTGGAAGCCACTTCGCGCAGCATCTGCGCGCCCATGTTCTCGAACTTGTCCTCGAGCTCGATCTCCTTGGCGACGGTGACGCCGTCCTTGGTGATGCGCGGTGCGCCGAAGCTCTTGTCGATGACGACGTTGCGGCCCTTCGGGCCGAGGGTGACCTTCACCGCGTTGGCGAGAGTGTCGACGCCGCGCAGCATACGGTCGCGGGCATCGCCCGAAAATTTAACGTCCTTGGCAGCCATGTTTGATTACTCCGATTGTTTTACAGGAACCGTCATCCTGAGGTGCGAGCGAAGCGAGCCTCGAAGGATGACCGGCGATGCGTGGGGCCGTTCATCCTTCGAGGGCCGGCGCGCCGGCCGCCTCAGGATGACGGAGCAGAGTGTGGTGTCAGACCAGCACGCCCATGATGTCCGACTCCTTCATGATCAGGAGTTCCTCACCATCGAGCTTCACTTCGGTTCCGGACCATTTGCCGAACAGCACGGTATTACCGACCTTGAGGTCGATCGGGATCAGCTTGCCGGCCTCGTCGCGGCCGCCCGGGCCGACGGCGACGACCTGTCCCTGCGACGGCTTTTCCTTGGCGCTGTCGGGGATGATGATGCCGCCCTTGGTCTTTTCCTCGGCGTCGATGCGCTTGACGACGACGCGGTCATGGAGCGGGCGGAAAGTAGTCTTGGCCATGGGTCGTTTCCTTTGATGGCTGAATTGATGGCGGAAGCAACTGGTCTTAAGCTGCCGGCCCACAGGAGCGGACGTTGCCTTCAGGCACCGTCCATTTCCTTTAGCAATCGCTCTTCCGGAGTGCTAATTGTACGCCCGGAAATATGGGTTGGCGCCAATCCTGTCAAGCAACGCTTAAGGCCTTGGTGAGGTCATTATGAGATGGTCTGGAAACCGATGAGGGGTTGGCAACGTAGCTTTTCGAACCCCTCCACATGGCCGATCGCACCTCGCCGGTCAGGCATCAGCGACAAATTCGTCATTTATCCGGGAGACATCATGGCCAGTTCACGCAGCGCGCGCACCGTCGTCAATATCGGGATCGTCTCGGTGTTGGCCATCCTCCTCGCGGGATGCAACAGCATGAGCCTCGGGCCGACGCAGAGCACACAGCAGGAACCGCTGCCTGAACCCGAAATTCCCGCCACCATCCGCGCCGACGAACTGGTCGGACGCTGGGGCCTCGCATCCTTTCACAAGCCGGACGACCGGGTCCGGACCGAGAATGCCGCGCGTGGTCAGTGCAAGCAGCCTTACGTGATCGGCAAGGGCCAGACCGGCGGCGTCATCATGCATCTTGCGGACGAGGCGACCCCGCAGGAACTGCGCGTCAAGGGCAGCCGCAGCGGCAAGAACTATATCGGCCCGGCAGGCCCTGCGGGCGGCGATCAGGATCGCGAGATCGTCTCGTTCGACGGCCGCGTGCTGATGACCCGGTTCATCAATCCCGACGCCAACAGCCGCTACGGCACCATGGTTTATGTCCGTTGCGCGCCGCGTGCCTGAGGGCCGACCGAGCGCGCCGCTTTCCAATCTCGTCCATTGCGCGGTCGGCGCAATGCCGGTTCCTCCCGTGAAGCCTGATATCGTCACATGACCTCGAGTGCCGGACCGACCAGTTTTCTGTCCGGCCCCAACCGCGCCATCGCGGTGCTGTGCGTCACGCAGATTCTCGGCTGGGCGGCGCTGTTCTATCCGCCGGGCCTGACGATGACGCACATCGCGGCGGCCCATGGCTGGTCGCTGGCGCAGGCGCTGTCCGGATTCTCGATCGCGCTCGGTGTCTCGGGCCTGTGTGCGCCGTATGCCTGCGGGCTGGTCGATCGCTACGGCGGCAACGGCGTCATGGCCGGGGGCGCGCTGATCGGCGCGGCCGGTCTTCTGGTGCTGCCGCTGGCCGGTAATTTCTGGGTCTACACCGCCGGTTGGGTCCTGCTCGGCATTTCGATGGCGTGCAATCTCTACGACCCCGCGTTCACCGTGCTGACCCGCATTTTCGGCACCGCGTCGCGGCGGCCGATCACGTTGGTGACCTTCGTCGGCGGTCTGGCCTCGACCCTGTCATGGCCGACGACGCAGCTTCTGATCACTCATGGCGGATGGGAAAGCGTCTATTACGCGTTCGCGGGGGTGCTCGCGTTCGTGGTCGCGCCGCTTTACGCCTTCGGCCTGCCGCGCAACGTGGCCTACGTCGCGCCGCGGGTGGCCGCCGATGCACCGGTCGTCGCCCCGGCGAAATTCGTGTCGCCCACCGGCGCGACCTTCATCCTGGTAACGGCCGGGTTCGCCTGCCATGCCTTCATGCAATCGGGCACGCTGGCCCATCTGCTGGCGATCCTGCAGCGCGGCGGCATCAGCGTCGAGGCATCGGTGGCGATCGGCGCGATGTTCGGCCCGGCGCAGGTGCTGACGCGGATGGCGGACTTCGCCACCGGCGGGCGGCTGCATCCGCTGTGGGTGGCGCGGCTGGCGATGGGGCTGATGGGGTGCGGCTTTATTTTTCTGATCGTCGTTGGTTTTTCGACCGAGGTCGCGGCGCTGTTCGCGATCACCTTCGGGGCCGCGAACGGCGTGGTGACGATCGCGCGCGGGGCGCTGCCGCTGTCGCTGTTCGGGCCGGTCGGTTATGGGAGGGTGGTGGGGCGGATCGCGCGTCCGGCGCAAATCTGCCAGGCGCTGTCGCCCTTCGTGCTGGCTTATGCGATCGACCGCTGGTCGGATCGGACCGCGATCGAAATCCTGATCGCGATGGCACTGATCGCGCTGATCTGTTTCAGCGCGATCCGGCGGCCGACGTAGGTCCGGCGCTGTTCAGTTGAACAGCGCGTCGATGTCGTTCTGCGAGGCGTGGCCTTCGTCGCCGTCGAGCTTCGGGCCGTTGAGCAGACGGTCGTCACCGACGCGGGTATCGATGATCGCCGGCGCGTGAACCTTGATCGCGTCGACGCCGCCCCAGATGTCCATCATGACGTTGATATGATGCTCGATGAACTTCATCGTGTTCATCACCTTGCCGATGCGCTGGCCGGTGAGGTCCTGGAAGTTGCAGGCCTCGAAAATGCTGACGACGCGCTCCTGGATGTCTTCGCTCAGCGCCGCCTGCTGATCGGGTGAGGGGATCTTGCCGAGCGCGGCGGCGGCCTGGTCGATCGCTTCCGCGGCTTCGAGGATCTGCTGGGTTGCTTCCTCGGTGCCGCCGACCACAGCGCCGAGTTCGCCGGTGACCTTGGACATTTCCTCGCCGCTGAAGCTCGTGCCGTGCAGCACGGCGATTTCCTGCTTGGTGCGGTTGATCGCGTCGTGGATCAGGTCGAGCTCGACCTTGAGCTTCTCGCACTGGGCGATCTGTGCGCGATAGGTGTCGAGCATCGCCTGCGCTTCGGCGGCCTCGTGGCTCGTGACAACATGATCATCCGCGGGCTTCGCGTCGCTGCGGTAGGCGCGGGCCATCTGCTCGCGGATCGCGCGCAGCTCGCTCATGATCTTGTTATGAAAAGGCATCATGTCGCCGTCGACTTCATCGAGGACGACCGGGCTGCCGGATTGCAATTCTTCAATACGGAAGCGCTTGCGCTGAACACTCATTGAAACCCCCAACCATTCTGGTGACAGGTTTGTAGCGCGGCGTGTTTTAACGCAGGGTTTCATATGCGCGAAAAGGTTCCGGAAAAAACATCGCGGCGGTCTCGCGCGGATACGGTCGATTAACCATGAGCCGCGCGCGTTCATCCAAAATAAACGCTACCGCGCAGAACAGTGCGGCCGGGCCTCATGGTGAATCGAAAGGCCGCTTTCGTTTACCAAACCTGCGCGATTTCAATTCAAAATTATCCCAGTTCCGGCGCGCTGTCCGCGCGTCTCCGACGAAACAGTGCAGAGTACGTCGATGTTCATGAAATTATTTCCCGCGCTTGTCGCCGGCGCGTCGCTTCTTGGCGCCACCTCTCAGTCACTTGCATACGACAGCCGGATGGCGAATGACCCGAGGGTCATCACCTTCCAGCGCGAGCCTGCGCCGCCGGCGCCGATCCGCGTCGCCTATCTCGAACGCTCCAACATGGGCGGCGGCTTCATCGAGTTCATCTTCAGCGGCGGCCAGTCGGGCCGTCTCGATGCCCAGCCGCAACCCGAGCCGCACGGCCGCATGATGGTCGAGCCGGATGATCCGCGCGCGGTCTATGCGCCGGAGCGGGAGATGTCGCCGGCGCGCCAGGGTTTCGATCCGCGATTTGAAAAGCAGATGGTCGCGTATGACGGCAAGGAGCCGGCCGGCACCATCATCATCGATACGCCGAACAAGTTTCTCTATCTGGTGCAGGGCAACGGTCAGGCGATGCGCTACGGCGTCGGCGTCGGCAAGCCGGGCTTCACCTGGTCCGGCGTGAAACGGATCTCCGCCAAGAAGGAATGGCCGGCGTGGACGCCGCCGGCGGAAATGCTCAAGCGCCGGCCCGATCTGCCGCGCCACATGGAAGGCGGCCCGGAAAATCCGCTCGGCGCGCGGGCGATGTATCTCGGCTCGACGCTGTACCGCATCCACGGCTCCAACGAACCGTGGACCATCGGCACCAACGTGTCGTCGGGCTGCATCCGGATGCGCAATCAGGACGTGATCGACCTCTACGGCCGCGTCAATGTCGGCACCAAGGTGGTGGTGCTCTGAGTTCGACCGGCTTCGGTTAAAAGAAAACGGCCACCGTGAGGTGGCCGTTTTGATTTCCGGGTAACGCTCTGTGAGCGGCTCACGCGTAATCGCTGTCGCCGCCGTCGAAATCGTCGTCGCCGTAATCGTCGTCGTCGTCATGGCCATCGTTCGACGCATAGTCGTCGCGGCCATTGTTGTCGTCGCGATCGCCGGCATTGTCGGCGAAGTTCTGGCGCTGGTTATCCTGCGCGTTCTTGCCGATGTCGTTGACGCCGGCGTCGCGCGAGAGATCGCCGTTCGACTTGTCGCCGCCGCCCCACGGGCTCGCGCTCTTGTCGCCGCCCAGCGAAGCGTTGTCGCCGAAACTCTGCTGGTGGCCGCCGCCGGTCAGGCCGCGAATGCTGTTCATCAGCAGCGAGCCGCCGATCATGCCGGCCGCCGCCGCTGCTGCCGTGCCGAGGAACGACGAGCCGCCGCCACCGCCGGCAAACGCACCGCCGCGCGGATCGGCAGTGGCGCCGCCCTGCGGGCCGCCGCCCATCACCTGGCCGCTGGTCCACACCGGGCGATCGCCGCCACGCGGCGGCACATTCGGCACCGAGCCGCGTCCGGTATTTTCGCCGAACAGCGCGCCGCGCATCGAATCGAGGAAGCCGCCGGACGGCTGCTGTTCCGCCGCGCCGCCTTCGAGTTCCTGAATCCGGTCATTGGCGCGCTTCAGCGCCTCGTCCTGCACCAGCACCGTCTGCACCAGCGCATAGGCGGCGTTCGGCGCGCGGCGCAGGCCGGCCAGCACCGCCGCTTCCGCTTCCGGGTCGCGTGGCGAATTTTCCAACGTCGCGAGCCGGTCGAACAGGCCGTCGACCATCTGGCGTTCCTGCGGTGTCATCGGATCCCTCCCAAAGCGTTCCAAATCATGGACGCGCGTCCAGAATCTAGGTGCCGTTTGTGTCGCGATAAGAGCCGGAGCGGATTAATTTTGCGACAGACAACCTGTCGCGGCTGCGACAATTCGCGCGGGTCAGAGCGTGATCCGGTGCGCCGCGAGCAGGTGCGGAAAATCGTCGCTCGCAAGATACGCGTGCTCGCGCTCGCGCTGGTGGGTCAGCGGATCGAGCGCAATCAAGGTGTCGTCGACGAAGCCCGGATGGCACATCACCAGTCCGCGCTCGGGCAGGTCGCGGATGAACTGCGCCATCAGCGCGGCAAAATCATTCTGCCGCGTGAAGTCGTAAGCGCCCGCGAACGCCGGATTGCTGGCGACGCCGGAGCCGGCGCTCAATTTGCGGAAGGTCGCGCTCAAGGTGTCGAGCAGCAGCGCCTTGGGATTGTTGAGCCGCTTGCCCAGCGGCGCGTCGCGGCCGCACTGGCGCACCCACGCATCCGGCGCGGCGGTTTTGATGGCATCGAGAAAAGCGTCGCGCACCTGCGGAAAGATCTGCACGTGCTGGTGACCGTCGGCGTAATCCGGCGGCCTGCCGAAACGCTCGGTGAACGCCGCGATCTGCGCGGCGATCTCGGAGTGGATCATTTCGCGGTCGAGCCGGCGCAGCAGCGCCGCGAGCAGCATCGCGCCGAGCGGCAGGAACATGCCGCCGTCGAGCGGCCGGAAGTGCAGGGTCAGCGGCGTGAACGGCGCGGTCAGCGTGGTGTGCAGGCCGATCGCGCAATCCGGATTGGCTTTCACTGCCTGCTGCAGCGCGCCGATCTCGGTGCGGTCGAGCGCCGGTCCCAGCATCATCACCGAAGTGGCGTTGATGCGCCGGCGTTCGATCAGGTCGCGGATCGCGCGGTTGACGCCGGGGCTGATGCCGTAATCGTCGGCGCACAGCACGATGCGGCGGAGCGGCGCATCGTTCATTCAGCGGCGTTCCGGGGCACGATGCTGTCCGGCGTTGCCGATGCGACGCCGTCGCCGGTGTTCTTCACGCTGTGCTCGGCGACGAAGTAGATCGGCCGTGCTTTCAGTTCGGAGAGAATCTTGCCGACGTATTCGCCGAGCACGCCGATCATGATGAGCTGGACGCCGCCCAGCGTCATCAGGCCGACCACCAGCGACGGATAGCCGGGCACGGATTCGCCGCTCATCACGGTTTCCCACAGGATCGACAGGCCGAACAGGAAGGCGCCGAACGCGAGCAGCAGGCCGACCAGCGTGGCGAGGCGCAGCGGCGCCACCGAGAACGAGGTCAGGCCCTCGATCGACAGGCCGAGCAGGCGCGAGATGTTGAATGTGGTGACGCCGTGCGCGCGTGCTTCGGGTTCGTAGTCGACGCGAATCTGGCGGAAGCCGATCCAGCTCGCCAGCCCCTTGAAGAAGCGGTTGCGCTCCGGCAGCTGCTTCAGCGCCGCCACCGCGCGCGGCGACAGCAGGCGGAAGTCGCCGGCGTCCTCGGGGATTTTCTGGCGCGCGCCCCAGTTGATCAGCGCATAGAAGCTGTGAACCGCGACGCGGCGCAGGATCGATTCATTGTCGCGATGCGCCTTGGCGGTGAAGACGACGTCGTAGCCGTCGTCGATCCAGTGGCTGACCAGCTTCTCGACAATATCCGGCGAGTGCTGGCCGTCGCCGTCCATGAACAGCACAGCGCCGAGCCGGGCGTGGTCGAGGCCGGCCATCAGCGCGGCCTCCTTGCCGAAATTGCGCGACAGCGACACCACCTGCACGTCGAGCGCGGTGGCGGGCAGCGCGCGGGCAATGCTCAGCGTGTCGTCACGGCTGCCGTCATCGACATAGATCACCTCGCATTGCAGGCCGTAGCGCTGCTTCAGCGTCGCCGCCAGCGCCACGATGCGATCGTGCAGCCGCGCAAGGCCGGCAGCCTCGTTATAGGCCGGGACAACGATCGACAGACCCTGCGCGGCGGGGGGCCGCGCTAGGCCTGACAGGTTCGAGACGTCGGCGCCGAGTGTCATCGGTCGGATTCCAGAAAGTTCATCCGGATCATATGGCAAGAGTCATGCGCTGTCGCCACGAACGGGCTTAGCCTTTCGGCGCTGGCAAATGTTGGAATCGGACCACTAGCGCCCCAGGAAGGCCTCAAGTTTGGCGAAAAGCGGGTTCTCGCGGTCCATCACGTAATCCAGTGAAGCGACGGAGATGGTGTCGGCGCCGTGCGCGCGCAGGAAACTGCCGAGCGCGTAAAGCTGCGCCGGCGGGCAGTGCAGCGTCACCATGCCCGACGAGGTCGGCCCGCCGAACGGCGACACCACGCCGAACTTCTCGTGGGCTTCGGCGAGCAGCGCATCGTTGCAGCCGGAGAAGCGGGTGCGGACTTCCTTGTACTTCGCGGCGCGGGCGCGGGCGGAGATGTGGTCGAAGATCACCCGCGCGGTCTCTCGCGCCGCGGGCGACCAGTCGGCGTCGCGCGCGGCGACGAGGTTGGCCTGGCTGCGCAGCATCGTGCCGTCGTCGAGCACCTTGAGGCCATTGGCGGCGAGCGTCGCGCCGGTGGTGGTGATGTCGACAATGAGCTCAGCCGAGCCGGCCGCGGGCGCGCCTTCGGTCGCGCCGGCGCTCTCGACGATGCGATAATCGACGATGCCGTGCGCGGCAAAATAGGCGCGCGTCAGATTGATGTATTTGGTGGCGACCCGCATCCGGTGATTGTGCTTGGCGCGGAACGAAGTCGCGACGTCGTCGAGGTCGGCCATGTTGCGGACGTCGATCCACGCCTGCGGCACGGCGACCACGACATTGGCGCTGCCGAATCCGAGCGACTCGATCAGCAGCACGCGCTTGTCGGCATCGACGATGCTCTCGCGCACCAGATCCTCGCCGGTGATGCCGAGGTGAACCGCGCCGCGCGCCAGCTGCGCCGCGATCTCGCTGGCGGACAGATAGGCGATCTCGACATTGTCGAGGCCGGTGATGGTGCCGCGATAATCACGGGCGCCGCCTGCCTTGGCGAGCGCGAGGCCGGCGCGCGCGAAAAACGCATCGGCGTTTTCCTGCAGGCGGCCCTTGGAGGGAACGGCGAGAACGAACGGCGTGGTCATGACGCGCTCCCGGTTTGCGTGAGCGCTTCGATCCAGATCGAGAATCCGACCGCCGGGATCGGCTCCGGCGCGCCGAGGCGCGTCAGCAGGCCGTCGTAACGGCCGCCGCCGACCAGCGGTTCGGCGCCGTTGCCCTTGCGGTGCAGTTCGAACTCGAAGCCGGTGTAGTAATCGAGGCCGCGTCCGAACGAGGTCGAGAACCGGATCGTCTTGGTGTCGACGCCGCGCGCCGCCATGAAGCCGGTGCGGCTTTCGAATTCGTCGATCGCAGCGGTGAGGTCGAGTTTGGCGTCGGCGGCAAGGCCACGCAGTTGCGCCGCCGCCTCGTCGGGTTCGCCGGCGATGCCGAGGAATCGCTCGATCAGTTGCAGCGCCTCGCGCGGCAGCGCGCCGCCTTTGAGCGTCGATTGTTCGAGAAAGCGATCGGCGATTTCGGCGACGTCACGGCCGCCGACATTGGTGGTGCCGGCGATCGACATCAGGTCGGTGACCAGCGCCAGCGCCGCCTTGCGGTCGGAGCCGGCGAGCGCGGCCAGCACGCCTTCGTATTCGTTGCCGGCGCCGGTGGCGATGGTGAGCTGCGCGAGATCCTCCGCCAGCGAAACCTTGCGGTTGAAATCCTTGATCAGGCGGCGCTTCCACACTGGAAACAGATCGAGCGCGTCGATCAGCGCCGAGAACAGCGCGACGTCGCCGGTGCGGATGTCGACGTCGTCGGGGATCATCCCGAAGGCGGCGGCGGATTCGAGTGCGAGCGCGAGAATTTCGGCGTCGGCGGCGGCGCGGTCCTGACGGCCGAACGATTCGACTCCGGCCTGGTTGAATTCACTGGTGCGGCCGCCGCGATAGCGGAACACCGGACCGAGATAGCAGTAGCCCGCCGGGCGTCCGGCGCGCAGCGAGGCGAGATAGTCGCGCGCCACCGGGATCGTCAGGTCCGGCCGCAGGCACAGTTCCTCGCCGGTGGCGTCGCTGGTCAGATACAGGCTTTTGCGGATGTCCTCGCCCGAAAGATCGAGGAACGGCTCGGCCGGTTGCAGGATCGCGGGGGCGACATGGGTGTAGCCCGCCTGCGTCAGCGACAACAGCAAGGCGTCCGCCTTCAAGGCGGCGCCGGTCGCGAGAGGGGCGGCGGTCCTGATCATCGGTTAAGTCCGTTACAGCTCGAAAGTCTCAAGAGGTGCGGCCCTTTAGCACGGCTAGGGGCGGGTTTCGACGGCGAAGCCAAAAAGGGCTTAATAAGTTTCATTGCAACTTTTGCGTGCATATCAGGGTTGTGCCCAGTCGCCCAGCGTCGCCTGCACCACCGCCAGCGCCGCCACCGCTGCGGTATCGGCGCGCAGGATCCGCGGCCCGAGCGACAGCCGGACGATATCGGGCTGTTTGAGCAGAGCCGCGCGCTCCTCGTCGGCGAAGCCGCCTTCGGGGCCGATCAGCACGTCGATGCCGCCGGCTTTCGGCAGGTCCGTCAGCGCGGTGAGGGGATTTGCGGTGTCGGCGCCCTCGTCGCAGAACACCAGCCGCCGCGCGCCGTCGCGCTGGGCGAGATACTTGTCGAGCGCCATCGGCTCGGCGACGGCGGCCAGCGCGATGATGCCGCATTGCTCGGCGGCCTCGACGACATTGGCGCGCATCCGCTCGGTGTTGACGCGGCTGACCTGGGTGAACCGCGTCAGCACCGGATGCAGCGCCGCGATCCCCATCTCGACCGCTTTCTGCACCATGTAATCGAGCCGGGCATGTTTCAGCGGCGCGAACGCCAGATGCAGGTCGGGCAGGGCCTGTTGCGGCCGGGTCCGTTCGCCGACGGTGAGCTGGTCGGGACGCTTGCGGCCGCCGACCGCCGCGCGCCATTCGCCGTCGCGGCCGTTGAACACCAGCACGGTGTCGCCCGCTGACAGCCGCAGTACGTTGCCGAGATAATTGGCCTGATTGCGGTCGAGATCGATGGTGCCGCCGGTGGCGAGCGGCGCATCGACGAACAGGCGGGGGCTGCGGAAATCGGTGCTCAATGGACGGTCCTCGAATGACCGACTTCTAGCTGAACGGGCCTCGATTGCCAGCGTGTACGACGCGCATCACCGGATGCTTTTACCTCTGCCCCTTACGGGGAGAGGGAGTTCCCGCCGGACAGTGAGGATCACGATGACGGCATATCGGCTCGCGTGCGAGGGTTCCTATCCTGCTGCCGATGAAGGGATTTTATCGCTCACGCGGCGAACCGCCGCGCTGCTGCCTGATTCGCCGGGTTGTTATGCGCGGGCGAGAATCGTAAAAGCCGTCAAAGCCTGTTTGAGCCGCGAGTCCCGGGCGCTGGAACCCGCCGGAGGAGAACCTTGATTGTGATCCGTTCGATGTCGCCGCGTTTTGCGCTTCCGCTTGCCGTGTCGGCCTGCGTGATGGCTGCGCTGTTGAACTCAGGCGCGCAGGCCCAGACGCCGTTTCCCGCGCCGCTGCCTGGCCAGGCCGCGAATGCGCCGGCATTTCCCGCGCCGCTTCCAGGACAGGCCGCGCCGCCGGCACAGCCGGCCCGGGTGTCGCCGTCGACCGCGCCGATGAACCCGATAAACAGCGCGCCGATGGCATTTCCGTCGGACGGTGCCGCGCCGATGAGCCGCGGATTCTCGCAGCCGGCTCCGCAGGGCGGTCCGCCGCCGGCCGCAGCGAACTGCCAGAACGAGTTCTTGCCGTTGCGCAAGGAAGTCGAGAAGCGCATGGCGACGATTCAGGGCATGGGCAAGCGCAAGGCGCCGCCCTCCGAAGCGTGCAAGGCGCTGCGCGGGCTGAGCACCGCCGAGACCAAGATGATCAAATATGTCGAGGTCAACGCGAAGAAGTGCGGCATCCCCGAGCAGGCCCACAAGCAGCTCAACGACAATCACAGCCACACCACCAAGCTGACCACCCAGGTCTGCAACGTCGCGGCCCAGCAGGCCGAAGCGCAGCAGCGCGGCCCGGCCGGGCCGAGCCTGAGCGATGTGCTCGGTTCGACGGCGCTGCCGGAAGCGAGACCGTCCAAGCGCGGCGGCGGTTCGACCTTCGACACCCTGAGCGGCAATGTGCTCGCGCGCTGAGACGATTTGCGCGGCTGCCCGGCGCATGATCGCCGATCCTCATGAGTAACGCTGCGGCGCGCGTCGCCGATTCCACCGGCAACTGGGTCGATACCCGCGCGCCGGTGTGGGCGCGGCCCTATCTGCGGCTGTCGCGGTTCGACCGGCCGATCGGCTCGTGGCTGCTGCTGATGCCGTGCTGGTGGTCGGCGGCGCTCGCCGCCGGCGTTGCGCATGACGTCCACGATCTGGCGCGCGTCGTCGTGCTGTTCTTCATCGGTGCTTTCGTGATGCGCGGCGCCGGCTGCACCTGGAACGACATCACCGACCGCGATCTCGACGGCAAGGTCGAGCGCACCCGCTCGCGTCCGATTCCGGCGGGGCAGGTGACGGCGACGCAGGCGGCCGTATTTCTGGTGGCGCAGGCGCTGGTCGGGCTCGCGGTGCTGCTGCAGTTCAATTCGTTCGCGGTGATGACCGGCATCGCTTCGCTCGCGATCGTTGCGGTCTATCCGTTCATGAAGCGCATCACCTACTGGCCGCAGGTGGTGCTCGGCCTCGCCTTCTCATGGGGCGCGCTGATGGGCTTCGCGGTCATCCTCGGCCGGATCGATCCCGCAGCGCTGGCGCTGTACGCCGGATCGATCTCGTGGGTGATCGGCTACGACACCATCTACGCCCATCAGGACACCGAAGACGACGCGCTGATCGGCGTTAAATCGACCGCGCTGTTGTTCGGCGCGCGCACCAAACAGATGCTGGCGCTGTTTTACGGATTGGCGGTGGTGCTGATCGGAACGGCGCTGTGGCTTGGCGGCGCGGGCTTGCCGGCGTTCGTCGGGCTTGCCGCGTTCGCCGTTCACCTCGCGAGACAGATCGCGCGCATCGTGATTTCCGATTCCGCGCTGTGCCTGCGGCTGTTCAAATCGAACCGCGACGCCGGGCTGCTGCTGTTCGCCGGATTGCTGGTCGACGCCGTGCTGCGCGCGGGGTGAGGGGCAACTTGCGCGCCTCGAAGGATGACGGTGAAGAAGGATGTATGCAGCCGTCGCCCTTCGAGGCCTTCGCTGCGCTCCGGCTCCTCAGGGTGACGGCGTTCCAAGATTTCACGTCCGCGCGATGATCTCGCGTTCGTCGCGATGCACCGAGGTTTCGCCGAGGCGATAACCGGCCTTGCGCCGCATCAGGAATTTCGGCCGCCGCATCCGGATCACGTTGCGCCGCCGCCGCCGCTGCGCCGGTTCGCGGGCGTCGTCGCTTTCGTCCTCGATCTGCGGCAATGCCAAGAGGTCGCTCCACTGCGACCAGACATTGTCGATCTCGTTATTGTCCGACGTCACCAGCAGCGGCACCGACAGCGACGGATCGCGATGGGTCAGCACCAGCGCTTCGCCCTCGTCGGTGGCGCGCCGCGCGATGCCGAGAAATTCGCGAATGCGAATCTGCACCGTCATGTTCATGCCGCGGACGGCACGACGCACGACGACACGTTCACGATCGATCTGGATGTGCCGCATCTCCCCGTCGGCGCGGCCATCGCGCGCCTGGAAGCTGATGGGCAAGGAATGGGGGTCGAGCCGCATGTCGCGGCTCGACCCGACGGGTTGCACCCCGCCGACTCCGAATTGACGCCTCATTTTATCTCCCCGCCGGAATTATGTTCCCGGTCGATGCGTGGAGAATGTCAGAGCGCCGTCCGAATCCGCTTAACAAGGCTGGTTAATCGGGTCTTGCCCGGTCTTGTTCGATTCTCATGATTGACGGGAGGTTGTCCGGCATGATTGACGAGACCTTGCACCCTTGCTGAAATATGTTGCCGGGCGGGAGCGCCAAACGCTTGAAGTCAGCGTAAAACAGGCACATCTGATGATTCGGAAAATTCATATCGAAGTTTAGCAGGGCAGGATCGTTTCGGGACACCAGCTCCGGCGTCCCAATCTCGCTCCAAGCGTCAGGATTTTGTTCGTGATCTCTTCACCAAACGCGCAATCGTCTTCGCCGTCGGCTTCCACCACATCCGATCTGCTCGATCAAAGCGCGCTGAGTGCGCTGGCGCAGCGTCTCGTCGAGGCGGCGAAAAAAGCGGGCGCCGATGCCGCCGATGCGGTCGCGGTGCGCGGTGTGTCGCATGGTGTCGAGGTGCGCGACGGACGTGTCGAGGAATCGGAACGCTCCGAAGGCGACGATGTCGGCCTGCGGGTGTTTGTCGGCAAGCGTCAGGCGGTGGTCTCGACCAACGACATCAGCGGCGATGGCGCAGCCAGACTCGCCGAGCGCGCGGTGGCGATGGCGCGCGTCGCACCCGACGATGCGTATGTCGGTCTCGCCGATCCGTCGCTGCTGGCGAAAGAGTTTCCCGATCTCGATCTGCTCGATCCGCAGGTGCCTTCGACCGCCGAGCTTGAGCGGCGCGCACAGGAAGCCGAAGCGGCCGGGCTTGCGGTGAAAGGCGTTGCGAAATCCGGCGGCGCGTCGGCATCGTCCGGCATCGGCGGCATGGTGCTGGTGACCAGCACCGGCTTCCACGGTTCTTATCTGCGCTCGAGCCAGGGCATCTCGATGATGGCGATTGCCGGCGAGGGCACCGGCATGGAGCGCGATTACGATTTCACCTCGGCGATCCATGCGTCCGATCTGTTGTCGCCGGCCGCGATCGGCCGCAGCGCGGGCGAGCGCACCATCGCCCGGCTCAATCCGCGCAAGGTCGCGACCTGCAAGGTGCCGGTGGTGTTCGATCCGCGGATTTCCGGCTCGCTGGTCGGCCATCTGGTCGGCGCGGCCAACGGCGCGTCGATCGCGCGCAAGACCAGTTTCCTCAAGGACAAGCTCGGCCAGCAATTGTTCGCGGGCGGCATCCGCATCGTCGACGATCCGCTGCGGGTGCGCGGCCTGCGCTCGCAGTCGTTCGATGCCGAAGGCGTCGCGGTGAAGAAACTCAACATCGTCGATGACGGCGTGCTGACCTCGTGGCTGCTCGATTCCGCGACCGCCCGCGAACTCGGCATGACGACCACCGGCCATGCCCATCGCGGCGTGTCGTCGTCGCCGTCGCCCGGGGCCTACAATCTGCATCTCGAAGCCGGCCAGGCGACGCCGAAGGAATTGATCGCGGACATCAAGGAAGGCTTCTACGTCACTGACCTGATCGGTTCCGGCGTCAACGGTGTCACCGGCGATTACAGCCGCGGCGCCGCCGGCTTCTGGATCGAGAACGGCGAGATCACCTATGCGGTGAGCGAGGTCACCATCGCCGGGCATCTGTTCGACATCTTCAAGTCGATGACGCCGGCCAACGATCTCGAATTCAAGTACGGCGTCAACGCGCCGACGGTGCGCATCGAAGGCCTGACGATTGCGGGACGCTGACACGGTGACAAGCGACGCGGCGCTGCTGGCGGACACGGTTCGCGAGGCCGGCGCGCTGGCGCTCAGTCTGTTCCGCACCGATCTCAAGACTTGGACCAAGGGCGCATCGTCGCCGGTGTCGGAAGCCGACATCACCGTCAACGATCTGATCGAGGCGCGGCTTGTGGGCGCCCGGCCCGATTATGGCTGGCTGTCGGAAGAGAGCGCGGAGAACACCGCGCGGCTCGAGCGGCCGTTCACCTGGGTGGTCGATCCGATCGACGGCACCCGTGCCTATCTCAACCACCAGCACGACTGGTCGGTCAGCGTCGCGCTGGTGCAGGACGACGGCAGGCCGGTGCTCGGCGCGGTGTTCGCGCCGGCGGATCAACAGTTCTATTTCGCAACCCGCAACGGCGGCGCCACGCTCAACGATGCGGTGACCGGTGTTGCGGCGGGATCGGCGCTCGATCTGGCCCGCATGGCCGGTCCCAAGCCGCTGGTCGAACGTCTCGAATCGGCTGCAACCGGGACTGCGAGCCATCCCCGGATCGGCTCGCTGGCGCTGCGGCTGTGCCGGGTCGCCGACGGCGGGATCGATGCCGCTTTTGCGGGCGGCCGCAGCCGCGACTGGGACCTTGCCGCGGCGGACTTAATCGTGCACGAAGCGGGCGGGAAAATGACTGCGTTGACCGGCGAACCTCTGGTTTATAACCGGGCCGACGTGACGCACGGATTGCTGGTGGCGGCGGGACACGCTCGTCACCAACGCATCGTCGATCATTTCCGGAGCCATCCGGTTTTTTGATGCAGGCGTTCCGATTCGGTGCTTCAATTCGCGCGCAGGTCATTGTTCAGGAAAAATTCCGGGAATAATTCCATGTCCGATACCGCGCAACAACTGCTCCACCTCGTCATCGGTGGAGAGCTTCTCGATCTCGAACACATCACCTTCAAGGATCTCGACAAGGTCGAGATGGTCGGGCTGTACCCGAACTACGCGGCCGCCTACGCCGCGTGGAAGGCGAAGGCACAGCAGTCGGTCGACAACGCCCACATGCGTTATTTCATCGTCCACATCCATCGCCTGCTCGATCCCCAGCACGACGCGAAACCCGCATCTTGAAATCCTCGCTGCGAAAACTGAGCAGGGCCGGCTGGGTTCAGCAGACCGCGGGTTTCCTCGCGGCCGAATTCCTGCGTCTGGTGTGGCTGACCAACCGCTTCACCATGGAGCCGATCGACGTCTATGAGCGGCTCGAACCGGACATGCCGGTGATCGTCGCGTTCTGGCACGGCCAGCATTTCATGATGCCGTTCCTCAAGCGCAAGAAATATCCCGCCAAGGTTCTGGTCTCGCGTCATCGCGACGGCGAGATCAACGCCATCGCCGCCGAGCGGCTGAATGTCGGCACCGTGCGCGGTTCGGGCGATCATGGCGCGGCGTTCCACCGCAAGGGCGGCGTCGGCGCGTTCAAGAACATGGTTCGCGCGCTCGACCAGAAGTTCAACATGGCGCTGACCGCCGACGTGCCGAAAGTCTCGCGCAAGGCCGGGCTCGGCATCATCATGCTGGCGCGCGAATCCGGCCGCCCGATCGTGCCGGTGGCGATCGCCACCAGCCGCTTCAAGCGTCTCAACAACTGGGATCGCTCGGTGATTCATCTGCCGTTCGGCCGCGGCGTGATGATGGGCGGCGACCTGATCCGGGTGCCGCCGGATGCGGACTCGGCGACGATGGAAACGCTGCGTCAGCAACTCGAAACCGAACTGAACGCGATCACCCGTCGCGCCTATGCTTATGTCGGCCGTCCGGACGAGGGCCTTCATGCCTAGCGCGCTGCCGATCACGCTGCGGTTGTACCGGCGGGCATCGTCGCTGGCGACGCCGCTGCTCGGCACCATCGTCAAGCGGCGGCTGAAGCAGGGCAAGGAAGATCGGTTGCGGCTCGGCGAGCGGCGCGGCATCGGCAGCGCGCCGCGGCCTCAGGGACCGCTGATCTGGATTCACGGCGCCAGCGTCGGCGAAGTGCTGGCGGCCGCCGGTCTGATCGAGCGCCTGCGCAAGCTCGATGTCCGTGTTCTTCTGACCTCGGGCACCGTGACTTCGGCGGAGGTCGCGGCACGGCGTTTCCCGCCCGACGTGATCCATCAATATGTGCCGTTCGACGCGCCGCGTTTCGTCACGCCGTTCCTCGAACACTGGAAGCCGGACCTCGCGCTGTTCATCGAGTCGGACCTGTGGCCCAATCTGGTGTTGTCCACCGCCGAGCGGCGGATTCCGATGGTGCTGATCAACGGCCGGATGTCGCAGCGCTCGTATCCGCGCTGGCGCCGCGCCTACGGCACGATCTCGACGCTGCTGTCATGCTTCGATCTGTGCCTCGCGCAATCGGACACCGACGGCGAGCGCTTTTCGACGCTCGGCTGCCCCAACGTCGTCACTTCCGGCAACCTGAAACTCGACGTGCCGGCGCCGCCGGCCGATCCGCGCAAGCTCGAGCGCCTGAAGGCCGCGACCCAGCGCCGCACGGTGTTCGTCGCCGCCTCGACCCATCCCGGCGAGGAAGAGATCGTGCTCGATGCCCACCGCAGGCTGGGCGCGGGAATTCCATCGCTGCTCAGCGTGATCGTGCCGCGCCATCCCGCACGCGGCGTCGCCATCGCGCGAATGCTGGCGGCGGGCGGGATGCAGGTCTCGCTGCGCTCCGCCGGTGAAGTGCCGTCCGCCAACACCGACATCTATGTTGCCGACACCATGGGAGAGATGGGATTGTTTTATCGCATCGCGCCGGTGGTGTTCATGGGCGGCTCGCTGATCGAACACGGCGGGCAGAATCCGATCGAGGCGATCAAGCTCGGCGCCGCCATCGTTCACGGGCCGCAGGTGTTCAATTTCACCGAGATCTATCAGGCGCTCGATTCGGCTGGCGGCGCATTCCGCGCCGAGGACAGCGAGCAGTTCGTCAAGCTGCTCGGACATCTGCTGGTCAATCCGATCGCGCGCCAGAACGCGCTGAACGCCGCGGAGGATGTGGTGGCGCGGCTCGGCGGCGCGCTCGACAAGACCCTCAGTGCACTGGAGCCTTATCTGTTGCAGATGCGGCTGGAGCGCGGCGCCGATGCGTGAACCGTCCTTCTGGTACGGTCCACCGTCGCTGATGTCGCGTCTGCTGTCGCCATTGGGCGCGCTCTACGGCGCGCTGACCGCGCGGCGGATGATGCGCCCCGGCGCGCGCGCGGGCCTTCCGGTGATCTGCGTCGGCAACTATCACGTCGGCGGCGCGGGCAAGACTCCGGCGACGCTGGCGGTTGCCGCTGTCTTGCTGGCGATGGGCGAACGGCCGGTGGTGGTCAGCCGCGGCTATGGCGGCGATCAGGAAGGGCCGGTGCGGGTCGACCCGCATTGTCACACCGCCGCGCAGGTCGGCGACGAGCCGCTGATGATGGCGGCACAATTGCCGGTGATCGTCGCGCGCGACCGCGTCGCCGGCGCTGCATTGGCGCAGCGCGACGACGCCAGCGTGATCCTGCTCGACGATGGATTCCAGAATCCGGCGCTTGAGAAGGACCTGTCGCTGCTGGTGATCGACGGCACGCGCGGTGTCGGCAACGGCGCGGTGTTTCCGGCCGGGCCGCTGCGCGCGCCGCTCGCGCCGCAGATCGCGCGCACCGATGCGCTCATCGTGGTCGGGCAGGGCACGGCTGCGGGTGGCATCGCGCGCGAGGTCGTGGCACGCGGCGGGCTGGTGGTCCGCGCGTCACTCACCCCGAACGAGGCATCGTTGTCGGACTTGCGCGGCAAGCGCGTGCTGGCTTTCGCCGGTATCGGCGATCCGGCGCGGTTTTTCGAAACGCTGCGCGCACACGGTGTGGATGTGGCCGCGAGCAGGACGTTCGCCGACCATCATCCGTTCACGCCGGAGGAGATCGGCGGCCTTGTCGCCGATGCAGCGAAGCAGTCGCTGGTGCTGGTGACGACGGCGAAGGACATGGCGCGAATCCGCAGCGACGCGCGGCTCGCGCCGCACGCCGGCGGCATTTCTGTTCTTGCGGTGACGATGACGTTCACGGACGAGCCGCAGATGCGGGCGTTTCTCACCGCGCGGGTTGAACGCGCGAGGTAGACGCACCGGCGCGTCCGTCTCCTTTCCCGTGCACGCTTCTGCATACGGGTGCGGTGGTTATGGGTCCCCGCCTGCGCGGGGACGACATCGAAAGGATGTGCGTTCGGGGATAAGTAGCGTGATGAGCGAGGGTGTGCCGGATCAGCCCGTCTTGATCGCGTTGGGGTAATGCCGCTCCAGCACCGCTTCCGGCGTCGCATAGGCTTCCTGGCGGTCGACGCTCCAGTATTTCAACTCGTCGAGCGGGATGTGCTCGCCGGTGACGGCGCAGCGAACATACGATCCCGGTGACAGCACGCGGAAATCGCCATCGAGATATTCCACCGTGGCTTCGCCGTGGCCGGAAGGGCCGAATTTATTGAGCACGATATTGTCCTTGCGAGTTCCCGGCACGGGCGTGAATTGTCGGTCCAATATATGTCCGAAGCGGAGGTTGTAAAACCCTCGATCGCGTGGCTCTTGTCCCGCCCGCCCGTCATGGCCGGCTTGACCCGGCCATCCACGTCTGGATTTCGCGAGATTGGAAAGGCGTGGAAAGCCCGGTGATGACGCCGGTGAGGGATCGCCTAGAACAGATCGCCCTGGACCTTCTTGACGCCGAAATCGGTGGTGCGTTTCGCCGCCGGCTTCTGTGCGGGTTTCGGCGTGTCTGCCGAGGTCGCTGCGGGCGGCTGCGCCCCGTCGCCATCGGCGGTGGCATTGAGGCTGCCGTCGGCGAATTCGATGGCGAGATGCTGGCCGGGGGCGATATTCGCGGCGGCATGAAGCGGATGGCCGTCGGCGTCGCGCACCAGCGCGAAGCCGCGCGACAGCACGCCCTTGTAGGACAGCGCCGACAGAAGTTGGTCCATGTGCTTCAGCCGTGTGCGGCGCTGCTCGATGGTCTGCGCGCTGCAACGCCGGGCCGAGACGGCGAGGCGCTCGACGCGTTCGCGGCCGCGCGCGATCTGCTCTTTCAGCGTGCGCACCGTCAGCCGGCCGCCGATGGTCGACAACCGCCGGTCGTAGACGTGGGTGTTGGCGCGCAGCGCACGCGGCAGTTGTGCCGAGGCATTGTCGAGACGCTGACGCGGGATCGCCAGCAGGTCCTGCAGCTTCGGCAGCGCACGGGCGGCGCTGCGCAGTTCGGTCCGGCGCGCTTCATGGCTGCGCTGCCAGCAGGCGAACGAGCGCCGCGCCAGCGACGAAATCTCCAGCGCCAGTTCGGCGCGCACCGGCACCGCCATTTCGGCGGCGGCGGTCGGCGTCGGCGCGCGCTTGTCGGAGGCGAAGTCGATCAGCGTCACGTCGGTTTCGTGGCCGACGGCGGAAATCAGCGGGATCATGCTGTTGGCGGCGGCGCGAACGACGATTTCCTCGTTGAACGACCACAGGTCTTCCAGCGAGCCGCCGCCGCGCGCGACGATCAGGAGATCGGGCCGTGGAATCTTGCCGCCCGCCTCCAGCGCGTTGAAGCCGTCGATCGCGGCGGCGATCTGTTCGGCCGAGCCTTCGCCCTGCACCCGCACCGGCCACACCAGCACGCGGCGCGGGAAGCGATCTTCCAGCCGGTGCAGAATGTCGCGGATCACGGCGCCGGTCGGCGAGGTGATGACGCCGATCACCTCCGGCAGCCATGGCAGTAATTGCTTGCGGGCTTCGTCGAACAGGCCCTCGGCGGCGAGCTTCTTCTTGCGCTCTTCCATCAGCGCCATCAGCGCGCCGACGCCGGCAGGCTCGATCGCTTCGATCACGATCTGATATTTCGACGAGCCGGGGTAAGTCGTCAGCTTGCCGGTGGCGATGACCTCGAGGCCCTCCTGCGGCTTGAACCGCATCCGGCCGTGGACGCCTTTCCACACCACCGCCTCGATCTTGGCGCCTTCGTCCTTCAGCGCGAAATAGCAGTGGCCCGACGAATGCGGCCCGCGAAAGCCGGAAATCTCTCCGCGCACCCGGACATGGCCGTAGGTGTCCTCGACCGTGCGTTTGAGCGCGGAGGACAGTTCCGAAACGGAGTATTCCGGCGAGTTCACAAGGGTTTCGGCAGCGCGTGCGGGCATCGGGACTCGAATCGGTTGCGATAGGAAAGCATCATGATAAACCCTTCTATCATTCTCCCAATGTCGGTTCGACCCTTCATCCCGGCCCTGATCCCATGAATATGCTCCTTCTCGGCGCCGGCGGGCGCGAACATGCGCTGGCCTGGAAAATTGCGGCCTCGCCACTGTTGACCAAATTGTGGTGCGCGCCGGGCAATGCCGGTATCGCCCGCGAGGCCGAATGCGTCGCGCTCGATGTTGCGGACCACGCGGCGGTGATCGCGTTCTGCAAAACCAACAAGGTCGATCTTGTCGTGGTCGGGCCGGAAGCGCCGCTCGCCGCCGGCATCGTCGACGATCTTGCGAGCGCCGGGATCAAGGCGTTCGGGCCGAGCAAGCTTGCTTCGCAGCTTGAAAGCTCGAAGGGCTTCACCAAGGATCTGTGCCGCGACAACAACATTCCGACCGGTGCATACGAGCGCTTCCGCGATGCCGAGGCGGCCAAGGCGTATATCGCGGCGCGCGGCGCGCCGATCGTGATCAAGGCCGACGGGCTTGCGGCCGGCAAGGGCGTCGTGGTCGCGATGACGCTCGATGAAGCCAATGCCGCGATCGACATGATGCTCGGCGGCGGCTTCGGTGCTGCGGGCGCCGAAGCGGTGGTGGAAGAATTTCTCGAAGGCGAGGAAGCCTCGTTCTTCGTGCTGTGCGACGGCGACAACGCGTTGCCGCTGGCTGCGGCGCAGGACCACAAGCGCGCCTTCGACGGCGATCAGGGCCCGAACACCGGCGGCATGGGCGCTTACTCGCCGGCACCGGTGTTCACCGATGATGTGCAGCAGCGCACCATGGCCGAAATTATTCTCCCGACGCTGCGGGCGATGAAGGCGAAAGGGATGCCCTACAAGGGCGTGCTGTTCGCCGGTTTGATGATCGGCAAGGACGGCCCCAAGCTGATCGAGTTCAACGCGCGGTTCGGCGATCCTGAAACGCAGGTGCTGATGCTGCGGATGATGTCGGACATCGTTCCGGCGCTGATGGCGTCGGTCGACGGCGAATTGAAACATTTCGATCTGCGCTGGTATCAGGATTCGGCGCTCACCGTGGTGATGGCGGCGAAAGGCTATCCCGGCGATTACGCCAAGGGCACGGTAATCGCGGGCCTCGACGAGGCAGCGAAGGTGGAGGGCGTCGAGATTTTCCACGCCGGCACCAAGGCTGATGGCGGCAAGATTCTCGCCAATGGCGGGCGGGTGCTCAACGTCACTGCGATGGGTGCGAGCGTCAGCGAGGCGCAGCGCCGCGCCTATGATGCGATCGACCGCATTCAGTGGCCCGAAGGCTTCTGCCGCCGCGACATCGGCTGGCAGGCGGTGAAGCGGGAGCGGGACGCGAAGACGTGAGGCGGCTGCGATAGCAAATACTTTCGTCATGCCCGGCCTTGTGCCGGGCATCCACGTTTTTCTATGTTGCGATATCGCAAGACGTGGATGGCCGGGACGAGCCCGGCCATGACGGTGAGTGGGACGCGTACGATGTGCCACACACTCGATGTCGTCCCCGCGAAGGCGTCGCTTGAGTCCAGGGAGTATGGGTCCCGGCTTTCGCCGGGACGACGATTGAGAGTGAAGGAACGCCCCCCCATGCCCGATCTTGCCGATCTGTTTCCGAACTTCGCCTCCGAATGGATCAGCACGAAACACGGCCGCATCTTCGCCCGCGTCGGCGGCAAGGGGCCGCCGTTGCTGCTGTTGCACGGCTATCCGCAGAGCCATGTGATGTGGCACCGCGTCGCGCCGCAGCTCGCGGAAAAGTTCACATTGGTGATCGCCGATCTGCCCGGCTACGGCTGGTCGGACATTCCCAGAAGCGACGACAACCACACGCCCTACACCAAGCGCGCGATGGCGCAGGCGATGATCGCGGCGATGGAGCAGCTCGGTCATGTCCGCTTCGCGCTCGCAGGCCACGATCGCGGCGGCCGCGTCGCCTATCGCCTCGCGCTCGATCACCCGGGGCGGCTGTCGCAACTCGCGGTGCTCGATATCCTGCCGACCTACGAGTACTGGGCGCGGATGGATCGCGCGTTCGCACTGAAAATCTATCACTGGGCGTTTCTGGCGCAGCCGGAGCCGTTGCCGGAAACGCTGCTTGGCGGCAATCCGGATTTCTATATCCGCTTCAAGATGGCGCATCAGACCGCGACCGGCGATCTCACCCCGTTCGATCCGCGCGCCTTCGAGCACTATCGCATCGCCTTCAACGATCCGGCGCGGATTCATGCGATGTGCGAGGATTATCGCGCCGGCGCCTACGCCGATTTCGAGTTCGACAAGGCCGATCGCGAGGCTGGCAGAAAGATCACAGTGCCGCTGCTGGCGCTGTGGGGCTCAACCGGCATCGCATCGTCGGACGCCACGCCGCTCGACACCTGGAAGACATGGGCAACCGACGTGCGCGGCGCGCCGATCACCGGCGGGCATTTCCTGTGTGAGGAAAATCCGCAGGCTACCGTGCAGGCGCTGCTGAACTTCTTCGACGGAGGACGGTGATGGCCTTGCGTGAAGCCACGCGCGCGGATGTCCGCCGCATCGTCGAGATGCTGGACGACGACGAGATCGCGAAGGGGCGCGAGAACCTGTCCGACATGACGCCTTATGAAGTCGCGTTCGACGCCATCGCCGCCGATGCCAACAACACGCTCTATGTCTGGGAGGAGGGCGGCAAGGTGGTCGGCTGCCTGCAACTCACCTTCCTGCCGGGTTTGTCGTACAAGGGTGCGTGGACCGCGCAGGTCGAGGGCGTGCGGGTCGATCGCGCGCTGCGTGGCTCGGGCATCGGCGCGACCATGATGGAGGCGGTGGCGGCGATCGCGAAGGCGCGCGGCTGCAAGGCGTTGCAGCTTAAGACCGACAAGCGCCGCGTTCATGCCCATCGCTTTTACGAGCGATTGGGTTTCGCGAAGTCGCACGAAGGCATGAAGCTGGGGTTGTGATGCTTTTTTCTCTCCCCTCGCAGGAGAGAGAAAAGAGTCTCATCGGACAGGAAAGTCTTTGTGTTTTCCGCAGCGTCATGGCCGGACTTGTTCCGGCCATCCCGATCAAGTGAGCCCAGTACGCTCTAAGCGGGGTCACCGGAACCTAGGCGAGCGGAAGCGACGCCGTTCTTCGAACAGCTATGCCCGGTGACGACACTGAGTGCGAGGCACCCTCTTTCCCTCCCCCCTTGTGGGGAGGGTGGCGCGCAGCGCCGGGTGGGGGTGAAGAACCGGACGAGCGTTACGCGCTCACCTTCTCGCCTTGAAAAAATCCGTCAGCAGCGTGGCCGCCTCGCGCTCGCCGACGGACGGGTAGATCTCCGGCGCATGATGGCAGGTCGGCTGCGCGAAGAAGCGCACGCCTGAATCGACCGCGCCGCCCTTGGGATCGGCCGCTCCGTAATACAGCCGCCGGATTCGCGAAAACGAGATCGCGCCCGCGCACATGGTGCAGGGCTCCAGCGTGACGTAGAGGTCGCAGTCGACCAGCCGCTCGCTGCCGAGCGCCCGGGCCGCTTCCCGGATCGCCAGGATTTCGGCGTGCGCCGTGGGGTCGCGGTCGGTCAGGGTGCGGTTGCCGGCCGCCGCCAGCACCTTGCCGTCGCGGACAATGACGCAGCCGATCGGCACTTCGCCCGCGTTTTCGGCGCTTTTGGCCTGTTTCAGGGCCAAATCCATGAAAGAAGCTGCCGTCATCCTTCCTTTCCTGCCTCGTTTCCCGCAAAGAACTCTGTTATGACGGCGCCTTCAGCAAAGCCGGTTTTGCGCTAATGTGCTCTGATTGATCGAGAGCGCCTGTTGCCGCGAGCCGTTCGCCCGAAGTCTGACAGTCCAGCAGCCCCGAGAGATCCTTCATGCCCCGCGATAACGATAAAAACAACGGCCGTCCGCCGCGCCGTGACGGCGGAGCAGGCGGCGGCAAGGGCCGCCCGGGTGGTGCAGGTTCGCGCGGCGCGGGCGGGCGCGGCGCGGGCGGGCGCGGCGGGGCAGGCGCACGCGGTGGAGAGCGATCGTCGGCGCCGCGCGGCGACCGCAAATTCGGCGACAAGAAGTTCGGTGACAAGAAATTCGGCGACAAGAAGCCGTACGCCGCGCGCAGTTCCGGCGACAAGCCTTACGCCGGCAAGCGCGACAGTTTCCGCAAGGATGATGACCGCGGCGCATCGCGGCCGCGTTTCAATCGTGACGACCGTCCGCAGCGTGACGATCGCGGCCCGCGCAAGGAGTTCGGCGCGCGCAGCGCCGGGCCGCGCGGCGAAGGTCGTTCGTTCAAACCGCGCGAGGACCGTGGTGAGGGCCGTTCGTTCAAGCCGCGAGAGGATCGTGGCGAGGGCCGCTCGTTCAAGCCACGCGAGGATCGCGGTGAAGGCCGTCCCTTCAAGCCACGCGAGGATCGTGGTGAAGGCCGCCCGTTCAAGCCGCGTGAGGACCGTGGCGAGCGTTCCTTCAAACCGCGCGAGGATCGCGGCGGCGGTGATCGTCCGTTCAAATCGCGCGGCCGCGACGATGCGCCGCGCGGGGCGGGAGCAGCGCGCTCCGGCGACAGGAAATTCGGCGACAAGAAACCCTATGCGCCGCGTGGCGACCGCGGCGATGCGCGTCCGGCGCGGTTCAACCGTGACGACCGCCCGCAGCGCGACGAGCGCGGTCCGCGCAAGGAGTTTGGCGCGCGCAGCGCCGGTCCGCGCGACGAAGGCCGCTCGTTCAAACCACGCGAGGATCGCGGCCCGCGCAAGGATTTCGGACGCGGCGAGGATCGCGGCAGCGACAAACCGTGGCAGAAGCGCGGCCCGGCCCGCGAGGGCGCCTCCGACCGTCCGCGTTTTTCGCGCGATCGTGACGAGCGTTCATCCGGTGCGGATCGCGGTCCGCGCAAGTTCGACCGGCCGCGCGAGGATCGCGGCGGCTCCGAAGAGCGTTCGCGCTTTTCACGGCCGCGTTTCGACAAGCCGCGCGAGGAGCGCGCGCCGCGTCGCAGCGAGTGGCAGGAGCATCCCCGCAGCGAGGGGCCCGACCGCGACGACCGTCCGCGCCGCGACAACGAAGACGACAGCAAGGTGTTCGCCAGGCGTCCGGCGTTCGGCGGCCGCGGTGCTTACCGCGAGCGCAAGCCGGACTTCGACAAGCGCACGCCGCGTGAGGCGCCTGCGAAAAAGAAAACCGGCGAGCGCATCGCCAAGCTGGTGTCGCGCGCGGGAATGTGTTCGCGCCGCGATGCCGAGGAGTGGATCGTGCAGGGCCGCGTCGCGGTCAACGGCCGCGTCATCAATTCTCCGGCGCTCGATGTCACCGCCAACGATGTGGTGACCGTCGACGGCGAGAAGTTGCCCGAGCGCGAGCGTACCCGGCTGTTCTTGTATCACAAGCCGCGCGGCCTGATGACGACCCACGACGATCCGGAAGGCCGTCCGACGGTGTTCGACAATCTGCCGGAGGGCCTGCCGCGCCTCATTTCGATTGGGCGGCTCGACTTCAACACCGAAGGCCTGCTGCTGCTGACCAATGACGGCGGTCTCGCCCGCGCGCTCGAACTGCCGGATACCGGCTGGCTGCGGCGCTATCGCGTCCGCGCCCACGGCGAGGTGACGCAGGCGCAGCTCGATCAGCTCAAGAACGGCATCGAGGTCGACGGCGTCAAGTACGGTTCGATCGACGCGACGCTGGAGCACGACAAGGGCGCCAATGTCTGGATCGTGTTCGCGATCCGCGAGGGCAAGAACCGCGAAGTGCGCAACGTGATGGCGCATCTCGGGCTCGAGGTGAACCGCCTGATCCGTATTTCCTACGGTCCGTTCCAGCTCGCCGAGATCGAGGAAGGCCAGGCCGAGGAGGTCAAGACCCGCGTGCTGCGCGAGCAGCTCGGCGACCGCATCGTCGCGCTGTCCGGCGCCGAGTTCGGCAAGCCGGTGCAGGATGTCGCGAGCGCCGAGGCGAAGCCTGCGAAGCCGCCGCGCCCGAAGCGCGCGGTGATCGCCGACCGCAAGGGCCGCAGCGTCGTGGTCCAGCGCACCGGCAGCGACGAGGCCCGTGCGCGCAACGAGGACGCCGCCGCAGGCTACGGCCCGCCGCGCCGCCCCAAGCGCGGCTATCACGGCAAGCGCGATCTCAAGCCCAAGGATTGAGTGAGATCGTCGATGGGTGCGGGAATTGCGGTTTACGCAGAGTTGTCATGGCCGGGCTTGACCCGGCCATCCACGACTTTTGTGGTCGAGTGTTTCAAGGCCGGGCATGACGAGATTCTCGTTGTGCCTCACCATGAGGGACCGGCACTGTCGGGTGGGTTGATCTGATGCGCGTGGTGGGAGGGCGGCTGCGGGGCCGCAACATCGCGTCGCCGTCGTCGAACGACATCCGGCCGACGCAGGATCGCCTGCGCGAGTCGCTGTTCAACATCCTGATGCACGCCTACGGCAATCCGATCGACAACGCGCGGGTGCTCGACCTGTTCGCCGGCACCGGCGCGCTCGGCATCGAGGCGGTGTCGCGCGGTGCGGCATTCGCGCTGTTCGTCGACAATGGCGCCGAGGCGCGGGCGCTGTTGCGCAACAATGTCGAGGCGCTGGGCCTTGGCGGCGTGACCAAGGTCTATCGCCGCGACGCCACCAATCTCGGCCCGTGTCATCCGATGGAGCCGTTTTCGCTTGTCTTCCTCGATCCGCCGTATGGGCAGGGGCTGGCGCCGAAAGCGCTGGCGTCATTGCGCGAAGGAAAGTGGCTCGCGCCCGACGCGCTGGTGGTGGTCGAGGAATCGACGACGGCGGCCTTCGTTGCGCCGGAAGGCTACGATGAACTCGAACGCCGCGCCTATGACGAGACCGAGTTCGTGTTTTTAAGGGCGGGCGGTACTTCCTGAAGTGTCATGCGCGGGCTTGACCCGCGCATCCATCAAATGATTTTTCAAAGCGATGGATTGCCGGGTCAAGCCCGGCAATGACAGAAAGAGCTCTCACCTTCGCCCGAACAGCTTCTCGATATCCGCGAGTTTCAGTTCGACATAGGTCGGGCGGCCGTGGTTGCACTGGCCGGAGTTCGGCGTCGATTCCATCTCGCGCAGCAGCGCGTTCATTTCCTCGGGCTTGAGGATGCGCCCGGCGCGCACCGAGCCGTGGCACGCCATCGTCGCGGCGACATGCAGCAGACGGCGTTCCAGCGGCAGCGCTTCGTCCCATTCCGCCATGTGCTCGGCGAGATCGCGCAGCAGGCCTGCGGCGTTGGTCTTGCCGAGCAGCGACGGCGTCTCGCGCACTGCCACCGCGCCGGGGCCGAAGGATTCGATGACGAGGCCGAAATTTTCCAGTTCGTCCGCGCGCGCGATCAGCTTCTCCACCGTCGCCTCGTCCATTTCGACGATCTCGGGGATCAGCAGCATCTGGCGCTGCACGCCGTCGCGCGCCATCGACGCCTTGAGGCGCTCATAGACGATGCGCTCATGGGCGGCGTGCTGATCGACCACCACAAGCCCGTCGCGGGTCTGCGACACGATGTAGGTCTCATGGATCTGCGTGCGCGCCGCGCCGAGCGGGCGGTCGAGCAGGTCGGATGCCGGCGTCTCGTTGAAGCGCACGTCGGCGGATGGCGCGCCGGTGTCGAATGCGGCCTGCGCCGCCTCGGCGAACACGTTCGATGTGAACGCCGGCGCGGCGCCGCCGTCAAAATTGGCGGGCGCGTTCGGCGAGCGCTGCCAGTCCCAGTTGCCGCGCGGCAGCGGGTTGTTGGGGCGGAATGCCATGATCGCCGCGCCACCCGAATTCGCCGCCGTCCTTCGTCCCTCGCGGGCGAGGCCGTCTTTCAATGCGTGAATGATCAGCGCACGCACCAGCCCCGCGTTGCGGAAACGCACTTCGGTTTTCGCCGGATGGACGTTGGCGTCGACCTCCTGCGTATCGAGCGTAACGAACAGCGCCACCACCGGATGACGGTCGCGCGGCAGATAGTCGGAATAGGCGGCGCGTACCGCGCCGAGAATGAGCTTGTCGCGCACCGGGCGGCCGTTGACGAACAGGTATTGCCCGAGCGCGTTCGCTTTGGTCAGCGACGGTGCGGCGGCGAAGCCCTCGACGCTGACGCCTTCGCGTTCGGATCGCACCTCGATGGCGCTGGCGCGAAAATCCGCGCCCAGGATGTCGCCGAGCCGCGTCAGCCGCCCCGGCGCGCCGGGCAGCGCCGCCGCCCACGTCACCGGCGCGCGTTCTTCGCCCGCGAGAGAGAACGCGATGTCGGGCCGCGCCATCGCGAGACGGCGCACCACCTCGCGGATCGCCTCGGCCTCGGTGCGGTCGGTCTTGAGAAACTTCAGCCGCGCCGGTGTCGCGTAAAACAGATCGGCGGCCTCGACGCGGGTGCCCGACGACAGCGCGGCGGGCACGATCGGAGATTTGACGCCGCCGTCGACATTGAGCGCCCAGGCGTGCGGCTCGCTGGCGTGGCGCGTGGTGATCGCGAGCCGGGCCACCGCGCCGATCGAGGGCAGCGCTTCGCCGCGAAAGCCGAGCGTGCGGATGCGCAGCAGATCCTCGTCGTCGAGTTTCGAGGTGGCGTGGCGGTCGACCGCAAGCGCAAGGTCGCCGTGCGTCATGCCCGCGCCGTCGTCGGTGATGGCGATGCGCCGCCGGCCGCCGCCTTCGGTGAAAATGTCGATCCGCGTCGCGCCTGCGTCGATCGCGTTCTCGACCAGTTCCTTCACCGCGCTGGCGGGCCGCTCCACCACTTCGCCGGCGGCGATGCGGTTGACGATCTGTTCGGGAAGCTGGCGGACAGGCATGGATTTAAGCGACTCGATGATGAGGGGGCAATTTAGGAAGTTTTGGCGGGCAAATCACCCCTCCCTCCCCCTTGTGGGGAGGGTGGTGCGTCGAGAGCGCAGCGAACGATGCACCGGGTGGGGGTATGTGGAACGTCGATGCTAGGTGAGCCCCCACCCCGGTCTCGCTTCGCTCAACCGACCCTCCCCGCAAGGGGGAGGGAGAGAAAGAGCGCATCAATCACCCTAATCCTCAAACCGTCCGCCGCCACGTTTCGATTTGACATCGCTGCGGCGCTTCTTGCCCTCGAGGCGGCGCATCTTCGAGCCGAGGGTCGGCCGCGTCGCACGGCGCGGCTTCGGGCGCACCGCCGCCTCGCGCAGCAGTTCCAGCAGCCGGTCGATGGCGTCGGCGCGGTTGCGCTCCTGAGTGCGGAATCTCTGGGCGTGAATGACGATGACGCCGTCCTTGGTCATGCGCTGGCCCGCGAGCGTCGCGAGGCGCGTCTGCATGTCGTCCGGCATTGCAAGACGTCTGGCGTCGAAGCGCAGTTGCGCCGCGGTCGAGAGCTTGTTGACGTTCTGCCCGCCCGGCCCGGAGGCGCGGACGAACTGGATGTCGATGTCGTTCTCGTCGAGGACGATCGTGCGGGTGATCCGCAGCATGGCGCACCAGGGCATGAGATTCCCGGCCATCGGGAATCAGCGCGCCATCTTACTCGCTTGCGGAGGATTTGCTCGCGGCACCGCTGTCGCGGGCGGCCGGATCGGGAGAGCCGGCGGCGGCGGCGCTTGCAGACGTTGCGCTGTCGGCCGCAGCGGCGGGCGTCTGGGGCGCAGCCGTCACAGAGGTTTCGGCAGAGGTTTTGGCCGCAGCCTTGGCGGCCGCCGCTTTCTCCGCCTCGCGCTCAAGCAGGATCCGGAACACCATGGCGCCTGCTCCGGCTCAGTTCTGCGCCTTGGCCGCTGGCGCCACCGGCGCGGTCTGCGCCGTCGCCTGCACCGCGCGGCCGACGCTGACCGACAACAGGCCCTGGCCCCAGATCCGTTTCGCGACGCGTTTCGCGTCGTCGAGCGTCACCGCGTCGATGATCGCCGGGCGGCGCTGAATGTAGTCGATGCCGAGATTGTCGAGCTGATACTGCACCAGCGCGCCGGCGATCTTGGTCGAGGAATCGAGCGACAGCATCTGCGCCCCCTTGAGATAGGACTTGGCGCCGTCGAGTTCTTCCTGCGTCGGGCCCTGCTCGCTCATGCGGCGCAGTTCGCCCGCGATGGTCGCCACGGCTTCATCGGCCTTGTCGGTGCGGGTCGCGGTGGCGCCGATGAACTGGTCGGCGTGCTGCATCCACGACAGCGATTCCGACACCGAATAAGCGAGGCCGCGCTTCTCGCGCACCTCGTGATAGAGCCGTCCGGACAGCGAGCCGCCGCCGAGCACGTGGTTGACGATATAGGCCGCCATGAAATCGGGATCCGCGCGCTTGATGCCGGGGCCGCCGAACATGATCGCGGTTTGCGGCACATCGAGCGGAAGGAACACCTGCTTCGGCGTCGTGACGAATTTGGCGTCGGGCACCGGCGCAAGCTGCGCTTTTGCGGGCAGGCCGCCGAACGCGATGTCGAGCAGCTTGCCGACATGCTCGGCGTCGATGTCGCCGACCACGGCGATCTTCACATTGTCGCGGGCGAAGGCGTGCCGCACGTAAGCCTTGAGATCGGCGGCTTCGATGGTTGGCAGGCTTTCGAGGGTGCCGGTGGTCTCCCGCGCGTAAGGGTGGCCGGGATAGGCGTTGGCCCAGAATTCGCGATGGGCGATCGAGTTCGGATTGGTCGAGGACCGCCGCACAATCGAGAGCAGCTGCGAGCGGATCCGCACCATCGGTTCGTCATCGAAGCGCGCCGAGGTCAGCGCGCGGCGCAGCAAATCGAAAGCCTCGTCGCTGTTCTCCTTCAGCATTTTCAGCGATCCGCGCACGTAATCGCGGCTGACGTTGAAGTTGAGCTGAATGGCGCGGCGCTCGAGACGCTCGTGATAGGCGCTGGAGTCGAGATCCCCGGCGCCTTCGTCGAGCATGCTGGCGGCGAAATTGGCGACACCCGGCTTGCCGGCGGGGTCCTGCGCGCTGCCGCCGGTGAAGGCGAACTGGATCGCGACCAGCGGCACGGTGGCGTCCTGCACGAACCAGGCCTCGATGCCGCCGGGCGACACCACGCGCTGGATATTGGTCGCGGCGTGCGCGGGGGTCGGCGCGAGATGAAGCGTGCCGAGAGCGGCGGCGGTGGCGGCGATGGCGCTGAGCGCAGCGCGGCGTGTGAAATGGCGAACGGTCACGAGCGCTTCTCCTCGCGCTTGCGCGCTTCGTCCTTGATCAGATAACCGGTGACCGAGCGTTTGTTGTCGAGCAACTTTTTCGCGGCGTCGCTGACCTGCTGCGCGGTGACGGCGCGGATGCGGTCCGGCCAGTTCTGGATGTTGTCGACGGTGAGGCCGACTGTGACGGCGCCGCCGAACCAGCGCGCCAGCGTGCTCTGGCTGTCGCGCGCGTAGACCGCTTCGGCGATCAGCTGGGTTTTGGCGCGTTCGAGATCCTCGGCGGGAATCGGATGATCGGCGACCTTGGCGATCGTGCTCTCGATGACCTGTTCGAGCTGCGCGAAGGTCACGCCCGGCTTGGGCGAGGCCGAAATGGCGAACTGGGTCTCGTCGATCGATGTGCCCTGGTACCAGGCACCGGCGCTGACCGCGAGCGGCTTGTCGACCACCAGCGCGCGATAGAGATAGGCATTGCTGCCGCTGCCGAGCAGTTGCGCCAGCACCTCCAGCGCCTCGCTCTCGCCATGGGCGGCGGTGAGCGCCGAGGGCACCAGATAATAGCGTTGCAGGCTCGGCTGTTCGACGCGCGGATCGGCGAGGGTGACGGTGCGCGGGCCGGCCGGCGGCGGCTCCTGCGGGCGGATGCGCTTGGCGGGAATGCCGGGTTGGGCCGGAATCTTGCCGTAGGTCGCTTCAATGGCCGGACGGATGTCCTGCACGGTAACGTCGCCGGCGATCACCAGCGTGGCGTTGTTCGGCGCGTAGAACCGCTTGTAGAACGCCAGCGCGTCCTCGCGGTTGAGCTTCTCGATTTCCGAACGCCAGCCGATCACCGGGCGGCCGTAGGGATTGTTGAGATACAGCGCCGCCATGATCTGCTCGCCGAGCCGCGCTTCCGGGCTGTTGGCGACGCGCATGTTGTATTCCTCGAGCACCACGTCGCGCTCGGGCAGCACGTTCTCGTCCTTGAGCACGAGGCCGGTCATGCGGTCGGCCTCGAACGCCATCATCGATTCGAGTTTGTCGCGCGGCACGCTCTGGTAATAGGCGGTGTAGTCGCGCGAGGTGAAGGCGTTCTCGTTGCCCCCGGAGCGCACCACGCTTTGCGAGAACTCGCCGGCCGGGTGCGCCTTGGTGCCCTTGAACATCAGATGCTCGAGGAAGTGCGCGAGGCCGGATTTGCCGGGCGTCTCGTCGGCGGAGCCGACCTTGTACCAGATCATCTGGGTCGCCACCGGCGTGCGGTGATCGGGAATGACGACGACCTGAAGTCCGTTGTCGAGGGTGAAGGTGGCCGGGCGTTCGGCGGTCGCGGAAGATGCGGCGAGCGCGGGTGCCGTGAGCAGCGTTGCGGCGAGCATCAGGCCGGTCGCCGTGGCGCGGCGGGACATGGCGCGTAAAGACATGCGGAAGGTCGGTGTCATGATCTGTCTGTCGACTCCTCGAATCGTCCGGCACGACATCGCGTTCAGGACCTGACGATCATCGTGCGATCTGATCGCGGTAAAAGAGTCGCGGAACGGCGGGCAAGGCGGCGGGTCGCCTCGCGCAAGACCGGCTTACTGGTCGCCGTATTTGCCGCTCGCGGGATCGTACACGCCGTTCAGCGGCTTCATCGGGCCGCTGCCATAGGCGTAGTTCGGCGATGGCGTCTGGTAGCCGGCCGGCGGTTCGGTCAGCGTTTCGCGGTCCGGCTCGCCCTTGAAGGGCGCGGTTTCGACGTTGGTGCCGCCGAACATCTTCGAGAACATGCCGTTGGTGAAGCCGAGCTGGCTCGGGCTGAGCAGGTGATTGTTGTAGTCGCGCGCATCGTCGGGGCCGGTGTCGGCGACGGTGCGCCGCTTGCGCGCCGGCTTGATGTTCAGTTCGCTCGGGGTCAGCGGACGCGCCGCCTCGCGCTCGTCGGGCAGCGGCTTGCGGTTGGCTTCGATCGCTTCCTTGCGCGCGATCTCGTCGGGATCCTTCGGCCAGTTCGGCGCGAGCTTCGGCTTGCCGGTTTCCGGCGGCGGCAGAGCGGTGACGTTCGACGGCACCACCAGCGGGGAGCGTTCGCGATAATTGATGCCGCGGTCCTCGACCGACTTGCCGCCGAGGCCGTGCATGATGTTCTTGATGATGCCCGCCTCGAAGCTTTCGTCGGGCTGGTCTTCGTCATCCTGGGCGCGGGCGGTGGTCGCCGAGACCAGCAGGCCGACGCCGAGCATGACGGCGGCGAGGCGCAGGGCGCGCAGCCAGCCGTGTGTTGCGGACAGTCGGTCGGTTGTGGAGTGGCGCATCGCAGTTATCCCGAATGGTCGGTTCCAGGCCAGGCATGGCGGCAGGGACTAAAGCCCTGAAAAACAGCCGGTCGCCAGACGTCAACGTGCCCCGGATATCGGTTGCTATCAGGGCGTTTTTACGGCGTCTGGCCTTACAAAAGAGTCATACAGCAGGCCGATGACCCCGGCAACGATGGCCACGTCCGCAAGGTTAAACACGTACCAGTTGTAGGTTTTTCCGCCGATTTCGGCGTGGAGCAGGGCGAAATCGACCACCGCGCCATAGGCCAGGCGGTCGATGGCGTTGCCGATCGCCCCACCGATGATCAAACCGAGCCCGATGACCGCGAGGCGGGTCTGGGAACGCGCCATCCAGACCGCCAGCAGGATCACCGCCAGCGCCTTGATGCCCAGCAGGATCGCCTGGCCGAGCGCGCCCTCGTTCTGGAACCAGCCGTAGCTGATGCCGGTATTCCAGGCCAGCACGAGGTCGAAGAACGGCGTCACGCGGACCGCGCCGTGCCGGCCGATCTCGAAGATGTGAAGCAGCCACAGCTTCGACGCCTGATCGGCGATCAGTGCCGCGATAGCCGCGATCAATCCGGAGCGGAGGTGAGGGGACATCACATTGCAGCTTTCACGTTTATGCGGACCCCCACCCCGGCTTCGCTTCGCTCGCCGATCCTCCCCACAAGGGGGAGGGAGAAGAAAGAACCGATGTCGCCACGCTTATCCCTCCCCTCGATGGGGAGCGTGGCTGGCCGCAGGCCAGCCGGGTGGGGTGATCCTTAGTTGCAACGAGGCAACTTGAAAAGTTCAAACCCGCCCCAGCGCCTTCCATTCACGCAGCGCCTGTGCATCACGCGGCGAGACGTCGGGATACTCAGGGTCTTCGCCCACTGTCGGCAGGATCTTCCACGACCGCGCGCATTTGGTGCCGATCGCTTTCTCGACCACCACGGCGACACCGGGCACGTCGCTGAGCCGGAACGCATCGGCCGGCGCGTCGTCGTTGGTGATCATCGCATTCGAGGTGATGCACACTTCGGCGAGATCGATATCGGCGAGGATGCCGAGCGTTTCGAGGTCCGACACGTAGACCATCGGCGAGGCTTCGAGCGACGAGCCGATCCGCTTGGCGGCACGTTCGATTTCCAGCGCGCCGGTGACCACCGAGCGTACCGCGCGGATGGTCTCCCATTTTTTCGCCAGCGCGTCGTTGCGCCACGCCGCCATCACGCTCTGGAACAACTCCAGATGCACCGACGGCGCGTCATTGCCGTTGCGCGACTGCCATGCTTCTTCCGCCGTGAACGACAGGATCGGCGCGAGCCAGGTGACGATGCAGCGGAACAGATAGTCGATCACCGTGAGCGATGCCTTGCGCGCCACCGACGACGGCGGATCGCAGTACAGCGTGTCCTTGCGGATATCGAAGTAGAACGCCGACAATTCGGTGTTCATGAAATTCGCCAGCGTCGCCACCACGGTCTTGTAGTCGAAGTTGGCGTAGGCCTGCCGCACAATGCCGTCGATCTCGACCAGCTTGTGCAGCATCAGCCGCTCGAGCTCCGGCATGTCATCGGCCTTGACGCGATCGGCGTCATGGAAATGCGCGAGGCTGCCGAGCATCCAGCGGATGGTGTTGCGCAGCTTCCGGTAGGTCTCGATGGTGTTCTTGAGAATCTCCGGGCCGATGCGCTGGTCGTCGGAGTAATCGGTCGCCGCCACCCACAGGCGCAGGATGTCCGCGCCCGATTGCGCCATCACCTTCTGCGGCTCGACCGTGTTGCCCAAGGACTTGGACATCTTGCGGCCGTTCTCGTCGAGCGTGAAGCCGTGGGTCAGCACCACGTCGTAGGGCGCGCGGCCGCGTGTGCCGCAGCTTTCCAGCAGCGAGGAATGAAACCAGCCGCGATGCTGGTCGCTGCCCTCAAGATACATCACGGTATCTTCGCCGCCGTCGACCTTCCGCGTGATGCCGGCGAGGCCGGGGAAGTTTTTCGGGTCTTCGAGTACGAAAGCATGGGTCGAACCGGAATCGAACCAGACGTCGCAGACGTCGTCGATCTTGGTCCAGTCCTCGTTGGCGCGCGATCCGAGGAAACGTTCGCGCGCGCCCTCGGCGTACCACGCGTCGGCGCCTTCCTGCTCGAACGCGTCGGCGATGCGCTTGTTCACCGCATCGTCCTGCAAAATCTCGGCGGAGCCGTCGCCCTTTTCGCGCACGAACACAGTGATGGGCACGCCCCAGGCGCGCTGGCGCGAGATCACCCAGTCGGGCCGTCCGGCGATCATGCCGGTGATGCGGTTCTGCCCTTGCTCCGGCACCCAGCGCGTCACCTTGATCGCTTCGAGTGCGCGATGACGCAGCGTGTCGCCGTTCTTTGCCGTACCGTTCGTCGCAATGTCCTTGTCCATCGCGATGAACCATTGCGGCGTGTTGCGGAAGATCACCGGCTTTTTCGAGCGCCACGAATGCGGATACTGGTGCTTGAGGCGGCCGCGTGCCAGCAACATGCCGCGTTCGACCAGTGCCTTGATGACGGCCTCGTTGGCGTCGCCCTTTTCGCCCTTGTCGGTGATGACGCGTTTTCCGGTGAAGCCCGGCGCCTGCGTCGTCAGTGCGCCGTTCTCGTCGACGGTGTAGGGGATCGCCGAGCTGATGCCGCGCGCTTCGAGATCGCGTGCGTTCTGCATCCAGATGTCGAAGTCCTCGCGGCCGTGGCCCGGCGCGGTGTGGACGAAGCCGGTGCCGGTGTCGTCGGTGACGTGATCGCCGGCGAGCAGCGGCACGGTGAATTCGTAGCCGCCTTCATAACCTTTCAGCGGATGGCTGCACTCGATCGCGTCGAGAATGTCGGCCGACACATCGCCGGCTTTTTCATAGGACGTGACGCGCGCCTGCTTGAACACGTCGGCGGCGAGATTGTCGGCGAGGATCAGAAGATCGCCGGTCTTGGCCCAGTTGTCGGCGGGGGCATCGGTGACCTTGTAGAGACCGTAGGCGATCTTCGGCGAGAAGCTGATGGCGCGGTTGCCGGGCAGCGTCCACGGCGTGGTGGTCCAGATCACCACCGAGGCATGGGCGAGACGGCCATGCGCGGCGTTGACCGGAAATTTCACCCACACGGTGTCGCTGGTGTGATCCTCGTATTCCACTTCGGCTTCGGCGAGCGCGGTCTTCTCGACCACGCTCCACATCACCGGCTTGGAGCCGCGATAGAGCGTGCCGTTGGCGGCGAACTTCATCAGCTCGCGCGCGATCTGCGCTTCCGCCGGATAGCTCATGGTGGTGTAGGGATGATCCCAGTCGCCGATCACGCCGAGGCGTTTGAATTCCTCGCGCTGGACGTTGAGCCAGTGCTCGGCATAGGCGCGGCATTCGCGGCGGAAGGCGAGCATCGCGGCGGAGTTTTTCAGGTCCGGCTTCTGCTTGCCCTTGGAGCGGTAGTTCTCTTCCTCGATCTTCCATTCGATCGGCAGGCCGTGGCAGTCCCAGCCCGGCACGTAGTTGGAATCGTGGCCGAGCATCTGCTGGCTCTTGGTCACGAGGTCCTTGAGGATCTTGTTCAGCGCATGGCCGATATGGATGTTGCCATTGGCGTAGGGCGGGCCGTCATGCAGCACGAATTTCGGCCGCCCACGGGCGGTGTCGCGCAGCCGGTCGTAGAGGCCGGTCTCGGTCCAGCGGGCGAGGATTTTCGGCTCCTGCTGCGGCAGGCCGGCGCGCATCGGGAAGTCCGTCTGCGGCAGGTAAAGGGTTTTGGAATAGTCGGGGGCGTCGGACTTTTGCGGCTTATCGGACATAAAAACTCTGGCTAGCTGGATGGCGCTGAAACGCGATGGATCGCGATGAAACTGAAACGTCCCGGTCTTGCGCCGAGCCAAAGCTCAGACGGAAGCCGGGCGGCTAATGCTGTCTATGGAGCGCCATGCGGACATGCGGCCTTCAATAGCAGGCGGTCGCCGGATCGCAAAGCGCCGGATGGGCGGGAAAACAGTCATTTCAGGCCGTCATGCTGATTTCGCGGGTAGGACATGGTCCACTGGAGCGATGTTGATTCCCTCCCCCTTGTGGGGAGGGTCAGCCGAGCGAAGCGGAGGCTGGGGTGGGGTGAAAGGCCCATGCATAGACCCCCACCCGACGCATTGCGCGCTTCGCTCTCAATGCGCCACCCTCCCCACAAGGGGGAGGGAGAAAACTCACCCCACCTTGCCGAGCTTCGGAAACGCCTCGGGCGCCGCCGTCAGCGCGGCGCGGGCGCGGGCAGAGTCGTCGTCCATCTGCTTGACCAGCGCGTCGAGACGATCGAATTTCAGTTCGTCGCGGAGGAAGGCGATGAAGGCGACATCGAGACGCTCGCCGTAGAGGTCGCCCTTGAGGTCGAACAGGAACACTTCGAGCAGCGGCGCGCCGTTGTCGAAGGTCGGGCGGCGGCCGAAACTGGCGACGCCGTCGACGCGGCTGCCATCGGCGCGGCCGACCCGCACGGCATAGACGCCGTGGCGCAGCCCGCAGGCGGGATCGAGCCGGATGTTGGCGGTGGGATAGCCAAGATCGCGCCCGCGCTTCTCGCCGTGAATGACTTCGCCGGACACGAACCAGGGATAGCCGAGCAGGGCGGTCGCCTCGTCGATCAGGCCCTGGCCGAGCGCGTTGCGGATTTCAGTCGACGACACCGCCATGCCGTCGGCATCGACATGGGACTGGATGTGAACGGCGAAGCCGAGCTCCTTGCCCTTCTCCGCGAGCAGCGCCGGCGAACCGGCGCGGCCCTTGCCGAAATGAAAGTCGTACCCCACCGAGATGCCGGTGATGCCGAGACGCTCGATCAGGTCGTGGTTAATGAAATCCATCGCCGTGGTGCGGGCGCGGGCGGCGTCGAAGGTCATCACCACCGCGCCGGCAAGGCCGGTCGCCGCCAGCAGCCGCAGCTTGTCGTCGAGCGCGGTCAGCTTGAACTGCGGGGTGTTGGGGCTGAAGAAAGTGCGCGGATGCGGCTCGAAGGTCACCGCCAGCGCCGGATGGCCGGCTTTCCCCGCCATGTCCACGGCCGCGGCAATCACGGCGCGATGGCCGAGATGGACGCCGTCGAAGTTGCCCAGCGCGACCACGGCGCCGCGTGGGATGGTTGCGGCCGGGGTGGTATCGCGAATTACGGTAAACGAAGATGTCATGCGTTGAAAACGGCTTGCCGATGGGTTCGGCTACGACGTGACGGTGTGCGGGTGCGGAAGTCAAGCCGCCGGGCCGCATGGTCTTGCCACGAAACATTCATGTTGAGGAAGCCGATTAACTGGCTGTTTAAGCGCCACTGCTACCTGTTTCGGCACCCTCGGGAGCAGAAGCCGCCCCCCCGAGGGCTGGGAATTTCAGGCGCGAGCAGTTTGGTTTTGAGGAGCGCCCGCTGAAAGCGGAGCGCCAGAAGGGGAAAGTGCGATGGCGATGGATCTCTCGATGCCGGTTCTGGTGGTTGATGACTACAACACCATGATCCGCATCATCCGCAATCTTCTCAAGCAACTCGGTTTCGAGAATATCGACGACGCCAGCGACGGATCGGCGGCGCTCAACAAGATGCGCAGCAAGAAGTACGGTCTGATCATTTCCGACTGGAACATGGAGCCGATGACCGGTTACGAGCTGCTCAAGGAAGTGCGCGGCGATCCGAATCTGGCCACCACCCCGTTCATCATGATCACGGCGGAATCGAAGACCGAGAACGTCATCGCCGCCAAGAAGGCTGGCGTGAACAACTACATCGTCAAGCCGTTCAACGCCGCGACGCTCAAGACCAAGATCGAGGCCGTGTTCCCCGATCACGCGCCGGCGTAAGCGTCTTTCGGACCGCTTCAGCGTTTGAATGCCCGGCCTTCGCGCCGGGCATTTTGTTTTGGGGGACGACAGAATGCTCTTCTGTCATGGCCGGGCTTGTCCGGGTGAGGGAAAAGAAAGCGGCGGTGCGTTCTGTGGGAGGCTGAATATCTCCGCGTCGTCCCCGCGCAGGCGGGGACCCAGATTCCCTGAGCGCAGTTGGTTTGCCGGAACTGCGTTTCTCGTTTCAGCAGACGATGCGGTGGTTATGGATCCCCGCCTGCGCGGGGACGACGAGTGGAGAGATCACGCTCGCATTCTTCGCTTGCGCAGAGGCGACACGGCGAAATCGGTCAGCTCACCACTTCACGCTGTGCATCAGCACCTTCGGCGGCTTGGCCTCGCCGAACAGCCGCTTCACCTCGACATCGTCGATGTGATCGACGCCGTCGAATTCGGCGGCGTGGATGCCGCGGGTGACGAACACGCAGTCAAGGCCCATGGTGTTGGCGCCGGTGAGGTCGGTGCGAACCGAATCTCCGATCGCGAGCATGCGCTCGCGCGGCGTCGGTCCGCCGCGCTTGCCGGCGGCCAGCTCCATCGCGCGCTCATAGGCCGGCGGATGCGGCTTGCCGTAAAAGATCACCTTGCCGCCGAGTTCGCGATAGAGTTCGGCGATGGCGCCGGCGCAATAGACCAGCCGGTCGCCGCGCTCGACCACGATGTCGGGATTGGCGCAGATGAACGTGAGGTCGCGCTTGCGCGCTTCGACCATCATGTCGCGATAGTCTTCGGCAGTTTCGACATCGTCATCGGCGGGGCCGGTGCAGACGATGTAGTCGGCGCTCTCCAGCGGCGCGAACTTGACGTCGAGCCCGCGATAGATCGGGTTATCGCGCTCGGGGCCGAGCTGGAACACCGACTGGTCGAGCCGCGCGGCGACGTAGTTGCGCGCGAGATCGCCGGACGAGACGATGGCGTCGTAGGTGTCGTCCGCGATGTTCATCCGGCGCAGCTGACGCTGCACGGAATCGGCCGGGCGCGGCGCGTTGGTCAGCATGATGACGGTGCCGTCCTGTTCGCGGAAGCTGTGCAGGGCATGGCAGGCTTCGGGAAAACTTTTGAGGCCGTCATGGATGACGCCCCAGATGTCGCTGATGATGACATCAACGCCGCGCGTGAGGTCGCGCAGGTTATCGACGAATTGCAGTGTGGTCATTGCGGACAGAACCGATCAGCTTTGGGCGGCGCGCCGGGCCAATGCGGCGTTGCCGGTGAGGCGACCGTCCTCCGGCGAGGCATCGGCCTTGATGGCGCCCGATACCACGGCACGCGGCGGCGCGGAAGCGGGCTTGCCCTGCGCGGCGCTCTCCGCCGGCGCGGTTCCTTCGGGGCGCAGCGGGCGCGGCGCCGAGAACAGGAAGCCCTGCCCGAGGCGGACATCGTAGTCCAGCAGGTCGACCACCGCGCGTTCTCCCTCGATCTTCTCGGCGATCAGGTTGATGCCGAAACGCTGCAGCAGTCCGGACAGGTCGGAGGCATGAATGTCGGCGGTGGACAGTTGCGGATCGAGCAGCAGCTTCGCCGGCACCTTGATGAAGCCGACGCCGCGGTCGGCCAGTTCGCGGCCGTCGATCCGCAGGTCGCTGACATTGTCGATCGAGAAGCGATAGCCGAGCCGCGCCAATTTGCCGAGATGCTCGCTCTGCAGCGGGCCGAGATGGCGGAAGGTGTCCTGCTTGAACTCGAGCACCAGCGACGGCGCCAGCACGCGATTGGTTTCGAGGAAGTCGAGGCATTGCGCGAACACCTCGGCATTGCCGAGCGTCGCCGCCGAGATGTTGCAGAACACGCCGACGTCCTTGCTGCGTACCATCAGTCGTCGCAGCACCTGCACGCAGCGGAACAGCACCATGTAGTCGATCTGTCCCATCAACCCGGCGGATTCGGCGGGACCGATAAAGTCGGCAGCGGGCAGAAGCTGGTCGTTGTCGTCGCGCAGCCGCGACACCGCCTCGTAGAAGCGCACCTTGCGCTGGGGCAGCGTCACCATCGGTTGGAGATAAAGGTCGATGCGGTTGGCCGCGATCGCGTTCCTCACCGCGGAAACGATTTCGGCGTCGTTGATCGCGGGCGATGGGACGGGCTGTGAGCGTACGGGCTGCGGTTCGGCCGGCATTTCGGCGTGCCGCGGAACGGCCACATTAGTTGCATGAACATGATCGGCATCGTCGTACCGCTCTTGGCGGGCCGCGCCGGACAGCAATTCTCCCTGTGATGCGACCTGGTCGGCGAGATGTTTCACCAGCATGCCGAGTTCGCCGATTTCGCCGGTGATGGTCCGCAGCCGGTCCGCACTGCCCGACTCGGTGACAGCGGCAACCCGGGTTTCGATCGCCGCGAGGCGGCGTCCGTATTCGGAAATCTGACGGGCGAGATCAGTGGTGCCGCGCGACAGATCGGCGATCTGGTTGCCGACATTGGCGCGGTCGCGCATCCGCAGCGACACCGCGTTGTAGAGGATCAGGAAGGTCAGCGCGGCCAGCGCGACCAGCCCCGATTCCTGGACGCTCCATCCCGCCACTGAATAAAGGATGAGACCGAGCGAAGCTGCGATCAGCACCATGCAGATGGCGATGAAAATCGTCGATATCCGAATCATCCAGTCAGTCCAGCCCCAGGAGGCGAACAGACTAGCATCAAACGCTGATTCGGGGCGAAAGCTGGTGTTTCCCGGTGTTGCAACTATCCCGATGTGTCATTTATCCCCGATGTGTCATTGCCGGGCTTGACCCGGCAATCCATCCCGGCTTTTGCCATGGAAGAAGATGGATGCGCGGGTCAAGCCCGCGCATGACAGTTTCGCATCGGGCGCCAGCAGCTTACGCCACCGCGCGGATCACCTTGGCGACCTTGTCGATCATCTCGCCGATCTGGCTTTCGCTGACGATCAAGGGCGGGGTCAGGCAGACGGCGTCGCCGGCGACGCGGATCATGACGTCGTGGTCATGGAAGGCGCTATCGAGCGCTGCGTAGCCGCGCGCGCCCGGCCCGTCCTTGTTCGGCGAAAGATCGATGCCAACGACGAGGCCGACAGTGCGGATGTCGACGACATTCGGTTCCTTGCGCAGGTCCATCACCGCATCGGCCCATTTCGGTTCCAGCGTGCGGGCGCGCTCGAACAGGCCTTCCTCGCGGTAGACGTCGAGGGTGGCGATGCCGGCGGCGCAGGCCAGCGGATGTGCCGAATAGGTGTAGCCGTGGAACAGTTCGACGGCGTTGTCCGGACCCTTCATGAAGGAGTCGTGGACCTCGTCGCGCACCAGCACGCCGCCCATCGGCACAGCGCCGTTGGTGACGCCCTTGGCGAACGTGATCATATCCGGCGTCACGCCGTAACGCTCGGCAGCGAAGGCGTAACCGAGACGGCCAAAACCGGTGATGACTTCGTCGAAGATCAGCAGGATGCCGTGCTTGTCGCAGATCGCGCGCAGCTTTTGCAGGTAGCCCTTCGGCGTCACGATCACGCCGGTCGAACCGGCCATCGGCTCGACGATCACGGCGGCGATGGTGCCCGGACCGTGGAGGCCGACGATACGCTCGAGTTCATCGGCGAGATGCGCGCCCCATTCCGGCTCGCCCTTGGAGAACGCCATTTTCTCGCGATCGTAGGTGGTCGGCAGGTGATCGACGCCGGTGAGCAGCGAACCGAACATCTTGCGGTTGTTGACCATGCCGCCAACGGAAATGCCGCCGAAGCCGACGCCGTGATAGCCGCGCTCGCGGCCGATCAGCCGGGTCCGTCCGGCGTCGCCGCGACCGTTGTGATAGGCGAGCGCGATCTTCAGCGCGGTGTCGACCGCCTCCGAACCGGAGTTGCAGAAGAACACGTGATCGAGGCCCTTCGGCGCCAGCGCGGCGATGCGGCTCGCCAGTTCGAACGCCTTCGGATGGCCGAACTGGAACGGCGGCGCGTAGTCGATGGTCGCGGCCTGCTTCTGGATCGCATCGACGATCGGCGCGCGGTTGTGGCCGGCGTTAGTGCACCACATGCCCGATGCGCCATCGAGAATCTTGCGGCCGTCCGTCGTGATGTAGTGCATGCCATCGGCGCCGGCGAGCATGCGCGGAGCACGCTTGAACGAGCGATTGGCGGTGAACGGCATCCAGTAGGCGGCAAGATCGTTCGGCGAGGCGACGGGCGGACGGGGGTGCTGAATGTTCAAGGTGGTTTCCTTCCGGCAAAGTAGCTGTGGGCGCAGCCAGCCTATCAGTTTCGCATGCAGATCGAAACGCATAGCTGCCGCCGGTCGCCGGTAAGTGAAACTGCGAAGGCGGTCGTATAGATATACTACCATTAGTAGTGTATCTGATTTATTTGCTCTTAAAGGTTGTGTGCGCAAATGCGCTCATGACTGGCTCTCTCCCAACCTTGGTTCAGTGGTTTCGTCGCGCGCGCAGCGGCGCGGCAGCGGTTGAATTCGCACTGATCCTGCCGGCGTTTCTCGCGATCATGTTCGGCATCGTCGTGTTCGGATCGTATCTCGCAGTGGTCCACGGCGTGCAGCAACTTGCCGCCGAAGCGGCGCGTGCCTCGGTCGCGGGCCTGAGCGAAACCGAGCGCAGCGCACCGGCGAACAGTTACGTCACCGCCAACGCCGGCTCCTATGCGCTGATCGATCCGTCGCACCTTGCGATCAATGCCGCGACATCGGCGTCGGACGCGAACGTGTTCACGGTGACGGTGCGTTACGACGCCTCCGGCATGTTCATCTATTCACTGCCGTCGTTCGTGCCGTCACCGCCTTCGACAGTCGTGCGCGCCGCCGCGATTCCGCGTGGCGGATATTGATGGGAGGCTGCCATGCGGGGGATACTTCATCGTTTCATCTCCGATCAGCGCGGCAACGTCGCGATCATGGCTGCCGGCGGCATGTTGCTTGTGGTCGGGATGGCGGCATTCGGCGTCGATATCGGCACCGTCTTTGCCGACAAGCGCCGGACCCAGAGCACGGCCGATCTCGCCGCCATCGTCGCGGCGAGCGATCTGTCCCACGCCGCGCGCGCGGCCGCTGCGACTGTCGCCAAAAACAACTACCCGCCGGACTCGCTCGTGGCTGTCGAGCCCGGCCTCTATGTGGCCGACGGCGCGCTATCGCCGCCGCAGCGTTTCACGCCGTCGGCCACACCATCGAACGCCGTCCGCGTCACCCTGAAGACCAGAACACCGCTGTATTTCGGCAAGGTGCTGACCGGTTCGCCAAGCTTCGATGTTCACGCCTCCGCGATTGCCGCGACCACGCAGATGGCGAGTTTCGCGATCGGCTCGCGGCTGGCCTCGCTGAATGGCGGACTGTTGAACGCGCTGCTCGGCGGGCTGCTCGGCACCTCGCTGTCGCTGTCGGCGATGGATTATCAGGCGCTGCTCGATGCGAAGATCGACATGTTCGATTTTCTGTCGGCGCTGGCGACGCGGGCGAATCTGACCGGAGTCACCTACGATGCGCTGCTCGATTCAAACCTCAAACTCACCGATGTGATCGCGGCGCTGCAAACTGCCTCAGGCGGAAACAGCGCGGCGACGGCGGCGTTGTCGAATATCTCGCTGGCGCTGGCGGGATTGACGACAAAGATCGCCCTGAGTTCGCTGTTCGGTGCGGGACCGTACGGCACGCTTCCCGTCGGGCAAAAGCCGAAAGCGGCGGTCACGGTGTCGGCGCTCGATCTGTTGTCGGCGGCCGGGCAGATCGCCAACGGTGCGCACCAGATCGCGGCGACGGTCAATCTCGGTCTGCCGGGCATCGCGGCGGTGACGTTGACGGCGACGGTCGGCGAACGGCCGGTCGGCACGAACTGGGTCACGGTGGGGACGCAGGGCGCCAGCGTGCACACCGCGCAGACCCGCATACTCCTGCAAGTCAAGTTGATCGGCAGCGGCACGGTGTCGGTGGTCAATCTACCGGTCTATGTCGAGATCGCCGCGGGCACCGCGACACTCGATGCGGTCGCTTGCGGCTATCCCGATGTCAGCACCTCGTCGGTGCGGCTCGGCGTGTCGCCGGGCATCGTCGATGCGTGGATCGGCAAGGTGTCCACCGCCGACCTCAACAACTTTTCCACCAAACCCAATCCGCCTGCGGCGAAGCTTGTCGATCTCGGCGCGGTGCAGGTGACGGGGAGGGCGCACGCGACGATGGCCAACACCGCGCCGACGCCGGTGACGTTCAGCTATCCGGATATTCAGGCGCAGACGAAGAAGACTGTGAACACCACGTCGTTCACGTCGTCGCTCACGGCGAGCCTGCTTGGCGATTTGCAACTCGCTGTCCAGCTTGGCCCGCTCGGGCTGCCGGTGCCCGGCCTCGCGCCGCTGGTTCTCTCGATCATCGGCGGCGCGACCCATTCGGTGGATGCGCCGCTCGCCAGCGTGCTGCAGACGCTCGGCGTCGGACTCGGGCAGGCGGATGTCTGGGTGACCGGCGTGCGGTGTGATGGGGCGGTGCTGGTGAACTAAAGCCATGTGTTTCGGCTGTCATGCCCGGCCTCGTGCCGGGCATCCCGCTTAGGAAAGCACCCTGCCCGCCCTATCGGGATGGCCGGGACAAGCCCGGCCATGACATCGAACGGGAACGCTTGCCGCAGTTCCTCGTGGCTGGTAACTCGGTGTCGACTTTGTAAGTCAACTTTGACTTATAAAAACAGCACGAGCCCATGTCCGACAAGAAACCGAAAAAGCCGCAGAAACTCCGCGCCCGCTTGCCGCGCGGGCTGGTCGACCGCACGCCCGCCGAAATCGCGGCGACGCGGCAGATGGTCGAGAAAATCCGCGCCGTCTATGAGCGCTACGGCTTTGAGCCGGTCGAGACCCCGGCGATGGAATACACCGATGCGCTCGGCAAGTTCCTGCCCGATCAGGACCGGCCCAACGAAGGTGTGTTCTCATTCCAGGACGACGATGAGCAGTGGATCTCGCTGCGCTACGACCTGACCGCGCCGCTGGCGCGCTACGTCGCGGAGAATTTCGATACCCTGCCGAAGCCCTATCGCAGCTATCGCCATGGCTACGTCTATCGCAACGAGAAGCCGGGGCCGGGGCGCTTCCGCCAGTTCATGCAGTTCGATGCCGATACGGTCGGCAGTGCGTCGCCCGCCGCAGATGCCGAGATGTGCATGATGGCGGCCGACACCATGGAAGCGCTCGGCATTCCGCGCGGCTCCTATGTGGTGAAGGTCAATAACCGCAAGGTGCTCGATGGTGTGATGGAAAGCATCGGCCTTGGCGGCGACGACAATGCCGGCAAGCGGCTTACCGTGCTGCGCGCGATCGACAAGCTGGATCGTCTCGGCGTGGAAGGCGTCACACAACTTCTCGGCGACGGCCGCAAAGATGAAAGTGGCGACTTCACGAAGGGGGCGGGGCTGAACGCGGAGCAAATCCATGGTGTTCTGACGTTACTTGGTTCCAAGCCTCAACTAGTTGATGTGAAGTCGTTGCAACATTGGGAGCAAGAAGACTCTCTGCTGGAAGGAGCGTCACTTGCTTTCACGAATCGCGAGACCCTGAAGGTTTTTCGAGGGCACTTCCCCGAATGCTCAAACGCAATCGATGAACTCGAAGCCATTTCTGACCTTGCATATTCAGGCGGCTATGGCAGCAAACGTATTCTAATCGACCCCTCCGTCGTGCGCGGCCTCGAATATTACACCGGCCCGGTCTACGAAGTGGAATTGCTGCTCGAAACGAAGGACGAGAAGGGCCGCCCGGTGCGGTTCGGCTCGGTCGGCGGCGGCGGGCGTTATGATGGCCTTGTCTCGCGCTTTCGTGGCGAGCCGGTGCCGGCGACCGGCTTCTCCATCGGTGTGTCGCGGCTGCAAGCCGCGCTGACGATGCTCGGCAAGATCGACACGACTCCCGAATTCGGTCCGGTGGTGGTCGTGGTGATGGATCGCAACGAGATCGCGCAGTACCAGACGTTCGTCGCGACGCTGCGCAATGCGGGTATCCGCGCCGAACTCTATCTCGGCAATCCGAAGAACAATCTCGGCGTCCAGTTCAAATATGCCGACCGCCGCAACTCGCCATGCGTCGTCATTCAGGGCGGTGACGAGAAGGCGAAAGGCGAAATTCAGATCAAGGATCTGATCCTCGGTGCCGAGATTGCGAACCTGTCGAGCGACCGCGACGATTATCGCGAGAAGCAGGCGCAGGCGCAGTTCGCCGCGAAGGAAAGCGAACTGGTCGAAGCCGTGCGCAAGGTTCTGGCGCGGCATGCTATCAACTGGATGTAAACCCAAAAATACAGGAGCAAAACATGCCCGAAGTGACGATCAATCTGGCGGCCGGCCGCACCGAAGAACAGAAGAAGGGCATGATGCTCGATATCACCCAGGCGCTGGTGAAGAATCTCGGCGTCGATGCCGAAGCGGTGGTGGTGCAGATCAATGAGGCACCGCTCACGAACAAGATGAAGGGCGGCAAGACCTTCGTCGAGCGGCAGAAGAAATAACGGATTTCCCGGCGCGACGGCCTGTCGCCGTCGCTGGCCATGATGCAACATCCACACGTTTCTAACGGTGCTCACCTGAGGCGCGATCATTCGGCTTGCTCCTCAGGATGAAGCGTATGCCGGTGACTTCATCTCGCGAGGTGGCCATGAGCGTGCTCGAAAACGTCAAGGTCGGTATGACGGGGGAAGCCTCGGTCGTTGTCGCGCCCGATCACACTGTCGGGCATTTCGTGCCGAACATGCCGATGGTGTTCGCCACGCCGATGATGATCCTGCTGATGGAGCGGGCGGCAGGCGCGACGATCGCGCCGCATCTGCCGGACGGCTATGTCAGCGTCGGCACCGAGGTCAACATCCGGCATCTTGCCGCGACGCCGGTCGGTCACACCGTCCATGCGGTTGCGCGCGTCACCGCAATCAAGGGACGTAGCGTGATGTTCGCGGTGGAGGCGTGGGACGGCGAGCGCAAGATCGGCGATGGCAGCCATCGTCGCGGCGTCGTCAACGCCGCCGAGTTCGAGAGGCGGTTGGCTCAGTAGCGGGTGCGCAACGGCCGCCCGTAGGAGCCTTCCGGCACCCATATGCAGGCGAACGAGATGTAGCCGCCGTAGGTCGCCTGGGCGCCGGTCAGTTTCACCACCTTGCCGTAGCGCGCGCAGTGATCGACAGCCATTCCCTTGGCGTCGGCGCCGCTGGTGTAGAGCGAATAGGCGATGATGCCGCCGGTGTCGTTGCCCTTGAACGGCGGCACCCAGTCGGCCATGGCCGGCGTCGCCGACAGCGCACCGGAGACCACTGCACCGGAAACCAGCGCACAGGTCAGGATCGCCGTCCGTTTCGCCATGTCGATCGCTCGCATCGTCGTCTCCGTTGATTCCGCAGAGGCACTGTAAACGCCATCATAAGCCTTTGAAAGAACGGCTGGCCGCTCCGCACGGGGTTGTTCCGGGGTGTTGCCGCGTTGCACTTGACCCGGTTACGGCTTCGCGGCACCTTCCGCCCCAACGATTTGCGGTGGGCTGCTTCATGCGCGACCTTTTCACATCTTTCAGGACATCCAGCCTTGCCGCCGTTGTCGGCGCAGCGCTCGGATTGCTGGCCATGGGCGATGCGGCACGGGCCGCCAATCCGCTCGAACTGAATTTCTGGCTGTCCGGGCCGCGCTATGACGGCCAGATGGGGCAGTGCGAGCAGGCGCTGAATGCGATTTCCTATCAGTTCGCTGAAAAGGAAAGCACGTTCTGGAATTCCAGCCTGCAGATCACCGGTTTCGATCGTGTCCATGAAACGGCGTTCCGTCCGTGGTCCCGCGGCGCGCCGGACACCATTCCGCGCCGCTTCTGCTCCGCGAATGCGCTGTTGAGCGACGGCCGCGTGCGGCAGGTTCATTACTCGATCACCGAAGACGGCGGTTTCGCCGGCTATCAGTCGGGTGTGCAATGGTGCGTCGTGGGGCTTGACCGCAACTGGGCCTACAACCCGTCCTGCAAATCCGCGCGGCCCTGATCGTTCAGCCAAATCTCCGATCTGATGTGGCGTCATCCGGTGCCCGGATCGCGGTGCATATTTGTTCTTGTAATGTTCTTTTGGCCTCGGTAGGCTTTCTGCACCGAGGGAGCGGGGGCGTATCCATGTTGGGTTTCTCGAGGTTGATTGGCCGCCGGCTGGCGGCGCTGGCCGTCGTCGGCCTGTTCGCGACGGCGCTGTCGGTCAGCGGTGCGGCGGCGCAGGACCGGCGCCAGAACGCGCCCGGCGAGTTCGACTTCTATGTTCTGTCGCTGTCGTGGTCGCCATCGTTCTGCAAGGCGGCAAGCGAGCGCGGCAACACCGGAAAGAACACACGGATCCAGTGCGGTGGGCGGCCCTATTCGTTCGTGGTGCACGGGTTATGGCCGCAATACGAGCGCGGCTTCCCGAATTATTGCCAGCGGCCGGCGCCGCGGCTCGATCGCCGGGTCATGAGTTCGATGCTCGACCTGATGCCTGCGCCGGGGCTGATCTACAACGAGTGGGACAAGCACGGCACCTGTTCCGGCCTCGGCGCGCGGCGCTATTTTGAAGCGATCCGCAAGGCACGGGCCGCCGTGAAAATCCCGGCCGATTATCTCGAACTGAACACCACCAAGACCGTTGAGCCTGCCGCGATCGAGGATGCTTTCATCAAGGCCAATCCGGGTTTGAGCAGTGCGGCGATCGCGGTGACCTGCGACAGCAAGCGCCTCAGCGAGGTACGGATTTGCATGAGCAAGGACCTGCAATTCCGCGCCTGCGATGAGATCGACCGCCGTCCCTGCCGCCGCAAGCAGGTAATGATGCCGCCGGTGCGCGGGGGGTGAGCTTCAACTCTGCGCGGTTCAAGCCCGCGCAGGATGCGCCTTGGACTTGTCGCATCCAATCGCGTTACTTTCGCCGCGCGATGTCGTAACCCTGCGCCATGAATTATCGCCACGCCTTCCATGCCGGCAATTTCGCTGACGTCGTCAAGCACATCGTGCTGGCGCGCATCCTGACCTATCTGCACGAGAAGCCGGCGGCATTTCGCGTCATCGATACCCATGCCGGTGCAGGTCTCTATGATCTGACCGGCGATGAAGCGATGCGCAGCGGCGAATGGCGCACCGGCATCGCGCGCCTGATGCAGGCGCGATTGAGCGACGCCGCTGCGGCGCTGGTCGCGCCCTATCTCGACATCGTGCGCGCCTTCAACCCGCAGCGCGATCTGCAAACCTATCCCGGCTCGCCGCTGGTGGCGCGCGCGCTGATGCGGCCGCAGGATCGTCTGGTGGCTTGCGAAATCGTGCCAGATGCACGCAAGCGCCTGATCGCAGCGCTGCGCAAGGATCCCCAGGCGCGGGTGGTCGATCTCGACGGCTGGACCGGGCTGCCCGCCTTCGTGCCGCCGAACGAGCGGCGCGGGCTGGTGCTGATCGATCCGCCTTATGAAAGCCGCGACGAGTTCGACCGCATGGCCGATGGTTTTGCGGGTGCGTTCGCCAAATGGCCGAACGGCATCTACATGCTGTGGTATCCGATCAAGGAGCGCCGCGCCGCCGATACACTCGCCAAACGTGTAGCCGGTACCGTGCAGCAAGCGGGAGGCGGCGCCGACAAATGCCTGCGGGTCGAATTCAGCGTGGCGCCGCAGACCGCGCAGTCCGGGCTGGTGTCGGCGGGACTTCTGATCGTCAATCCGCCGTGGACGCTGGCGGCGGATTTGAAGGTCATCCTGCCAGAGCTTGAGAAGCCGCTCGGCCTTGGCGGGGCAGGGCGCTACCGGGTCGAAACCGCCCGGCCCTAAGCCGAACGTGCAATGGGCCGTAGCACGAAACTGTCATCACGACCGTAGGCAATTTGCCGGGAACCGTATTATGCTGTTCCCGTGGCTGGCGTTGCGCCCTGCTTTCGCAAATGGAAGCGGCGGACCAGATGGCCCTTGAACGACTTCGGACTTTCTTCCGGATGTAATGGAAAAACCCGGTCCGGAATTTTCTGAAGCCCCTTCCAGGCCGCTGTTTCGGCAGCGCGCGACCAGTCAGGCAAGTGCATGTGCTGCACTTGCGGTACAGGCGGGGAGGGGAGTTCCCGATGGCAATGACTGGTACGGTCAAGTTCTTCAATGCAGAGCGCGGTTACGGTTTCATCAAGCCGGACGATGGCGGACGCGATGTGTTCGTGCACATCACCGCAGTCGAACGTGCTGGACTGAAAGATCTGACCGAGGGACAGCGTATTACGTTCGAGGTTGAACCGGATAAGAAGGGCAAGGGCCCCAAGGCGGTCGATCTCGTTATTTCGCCCTGAGCGTTTTCGCCGCTCGATGAAAGAAAAATCCCGGGTCGCGGTGCGCCCGGGATTTTGATCGTGCGTGGATGTTCGCGAAATCTAGAAGTGATAGTTCACGCCGACGCGCAGCATGCCGAACTCATAGCCATGCTGAAGGCCGGTGAGGAACGTGCTGTTCGACAGATCGACGTAAAGGTATTCGGCCTTTGCCGACCAGTTCTGGCTGAGCGCGACTTCGGCGCCGAGGCCGATCGTCCAGCCGAGGCTGGTGTGGCTTTCGCTGAGGCCCAGCGTTTCGCCCTTCAGCGAACCGAAGGCAAGACCGCCGGTGGCGTAGAGCAGGATGTTGTTGAGGGCGTAGCCGACGCGGCCGCGCGCGGTGCCGAACCATGGATTGGAGAATTTCCAAGCCGCGAAAGTGTCGTCAGCGCCGCTGGCCTGAATGTCGCCTTCGACACCGAACACGAGCGGGCCGGACTGCCAGTTGTAACCGGCCTGCAAGCCGCCGGCAGGGCCGGACGGGCTTGCGCCGTTGTTGGTCACGTCGCCCCATGCATAGCCGACATTGGCGCCCAGATACGGGCCGGCCCAGCTGTACATGTTGAGGGGCTGGTTGACGGTGTAGGGTGCGGGCTGACGCCCATATCCGAAATCGGCGGCTTGCGCGGAAGCCCCGATGCAAGTGGCGGCGGCGACGATCGCGCCAAAAGCTAGTCTATTCATCTCAACTCTCCCCGATACGCACGCAACAAAGTCAGCCGATCGATTCCTGTCGCGCTGTCGAAACGGCTGCGCCGATGGCTCTCCGTGGTTACGGATGTCCACCGTTTGTGTGTAAGATTTATCGAGAATTTTACGTTAAACAGTCGTTAAGCTCCGACTTCGGGGTCCGAACGTTATTAAGAGAGTCTTACAGGGCCATCTGCGTGCCTCACGGACGTGGCGGTTTTGTGGATTGATGAGCGCTGGCCGATCAGGCCAGCCGCACCTAGTTTGTGATGATGGATAACGACGATACTGAGACGTCAAAGCCGCGGCCGGTCGATGCGACTGCGGAAGATACCGGGCTCGGCTCCGCGCGGCGGCGTGCGAGCGCGGCCGACGTTCCGCCCCAGGAACTCGATCTTGCCGATGCCGTGCCGGATGAAGACGACGAAGGCCGCTTGCCGGAACCCGTCGACGAGGCCGCGGATATCGCCGGGGAGGGAACGTTTGCCACCGGACGCGCGGCGATCGAGCGCGCGGTGAAACTGGCGCCGACCTCGCCCGGCGTCTACCGGATGCTCAATGCCGGTAGTGACGTGCTCTATGTCGGTAAGGCGAAGAACGTCAAAAAGCGCCTTGCATCCTATGCGCGGCTGACCGGTCATGTCGCCCGCATCGCGCGGATGATTGCGGCAACGGTGACGGTGGAGATCGTCTCGACCGCAACCGAAACCGAGGCGCTGCTGCTCGAAGCGAATCTCATCAAGCAATTGCGGCCGCGCTTCAACGTGCTGCTGCGTGACGACAAATCGTTTCCTTATATCCTGTTGACCGGCGACCACTGGGCGCCGCAGATTCTCAAGCATCGCGGCGCGCAGACCAAGCCGGGCCGCTATTACGGGCCGTTCGCATCGGTGGGCGCGGTCAACCGCACCATTACGGCCCTGCAGCGCGCATTTCTGGTGCGCTCCTGCACCGACTCGTTTTTTGAGGGCCGCACCCGGCCATGCCTGCTGTTTCAGATCAAGCGCTGCTCGGGGCCATGCACCGGCGAGATCGATTTTCCCGGCTACAGCGAGCTGGTGCGGGAAGCGAATGATTTTCTCTCCGGCCGCAGCCGCGCGGTGAAGCAGGAACTGGCCGCTGAAATGGAGAAGGCCTCCGCCGATCTCGAATTCGAGAGCGCGGCGCTCTATCGCGACCGTCTTGCGGCGCTGTCGGCGATCCAGTCGCAGCAGGGCATCAACCCCCGCACAGTGGAAGAAGCCGACGTGTTCGCCATCCATCAGGAGGGCGGCTTCTCCTGCGTCGAGGTGTTCTTCTTCCGCACCGGTCAGAACTGGGGCAATCGCGCCTATTTTCCGCGCGCGGACAAATCGCTGACGGCGGAAGAAGTCCTCGGCTCGTTCCTGGCGCAGTTCTACGACGACAAGCCGGCGCCGAAGCTGATTCTGCTGTCGCACCGGATCGAGGAAGAAGAATTGCTCGCCAGCGCGCTGACGATCAAATCCGGTTTCAAGGTCGAGGTGACGACGCCAAAGCGCGGCGAGAAAAAGGACCTGGTCACGCACGCGCTGACCAACGCGCGCGAGGCACTTGGCCGCAAGCTCGCCGACACCGCGACCCAGACGCGGCTGCTCGACGGTCTTGTGACTTCGCTCAGTCTGCCGCGTGCGCCGAAGCGAATCGAGGTTTATGACAACAGCCACATTCAGGGCACCAACGCGGTCGGCGCCATGATCGTTGCCGGGCCCGAAGGCTTCCTCAAGAACCAGTATCGCAAATTCAACATCAAGTCGGAGAACCTGACGCCGGGCGACGATTACGGCATGATGCGCGAGGTCCTGCAGCGCCGGTTCAAGCGCCTGCTCGCCGAAGCTCCCGACGCTGCGGCGAAAGACGACGACGCCACCCCGCAATGGCCCGATCTCGTCATCATCGACGGCGGATTAGGCCAGTTGAACGCGGTGCGGGAGATTTTCACCGAACTGGGCGTGACCGATGTGACGCTGATGTCGGTGGCCAAGGGGCCGGACCGCGACGCGGGGCGGGAGACGCTGTTTCTGCCGGATCGGCCGTCGATCAAGCTCGAGCCGCGCGATCCGGTGCTCTATTTTATCCAGCGGCTGCGGGACGAAGCCCATCGATTCGTGATCGGGTCGCACCGCAAACTGCGCAAGAAGGACATCCGCGAGGCCGGCTTGCAGGAAATTCCCGGCATCGGGCCGTCCCGCAAGCGCGCTTTGCTTCATCATTTCGGGACCTTGAAGGAAATCGAGCGGGCCTCGCTGGCCGATCTCGGCAAGGTTCCAGGCGTCAGCGCCGAAAGCGCTCGCAAGATCTTCGATTTTTTTCACCCCAGTCACGGCTGACGGGTCTGGCAGTTATGAAGTGAATGTCTCATCTGCCGTAATGGTGCGGTTAAACGGTTGACCCCGAGGCCCGGGCAGTATTGGTATCGCGCATGACCAGTGTCACGACCCGGAAGCAGGCGAACCACTCTCTGGCCCTGCCCAATATGCTGACATACTCGCGGATCGCCGCCGTTCCGGTGGTGGTGGGCTGCATGTATGCCCAGTCGATCGGCGAGGGGCCGTTGTGGCTGCGCTGGGTGGCGCTGGCGGTTTTCATCGTCGCTGGAGTGACCGATTTCCTCGACGGCTATTATGCGCGGATCTGGGATCAGTCGTCGGCATTCGGACGGATGCTGGATCCGATCGCCGACAAGCTGCTGGTGGCGTCCTGCCTGCTGATGCTGGCGGCCGACGGGACCATCAAGGGCTGGTCGCTGTGGGCGGCCATCGTGATCCTGTGCCGTGAAATTCTCGTCTCCGGCCTGCGCGAATATCTCGCCGCGTTGCGCGTCAGCGTGCCGGTCACGCAACTCGCGAAATGGAAGACGACGGTCCAGCTCGTCGCCATCGGGTTCCTGATCGCGGGTCAGGCCGGTGAGAAGATCCTGCCCCCGACCACCATCATCGGTATTGTCCTGCTGTGGGTTTCGGCGATCGTCACGCTTTATACTGGCTGGGATTATTTCCGTGCCGGAATCCATCACCTGATCGAGGAGGACTGATGAAGGTTCTCTATTTCGCCTGGGTGCGTGAGCGGGTCGGGAAGGCGGAAGAAACCATCGATCCGCCGGCCAGCGTGCGCACGGTCGCCGACCTGATGCAGTGGCTGGTGGCGCGTGGCGAGGAATACGCCAACGCGTTTGCGACCCCGCGGGTGATTCGCACCGCGATCGATCATACCCACGTCAAACCCGACGCCGCCATTGCCGGCGCACGCGAGATTGCCTTCTTTCCGCCGATGACCGGCGGCTGAGCGCCGCCATGACGATGCTCGTCACCATCCGTTTGCAGGCCGCCGATTTCGACGTGAATCGGGAAATCGCGGCGCTGACCGCAGGCAACACCAATATCGGGGCCGTTGTCAGTTTTGTCGGCATTTGCCGTGGCGGCGAGGGCGCTGACGCGATCGCCGCGCTGACGCTCGAACATTATCCCGGTATGGCGGAGGCCGAGATCGCGCGCCACGCCGAGGAAGCGATGTCGCGTTGGCCGCTGACCGGATTGACCGTGATCCATCGCTTCGGCCGCGTCACGCCGGGTGAGAACATCGTGCTGGTACTCACCGCCTCGTCGCACCGCGAAGCGGCGTTTCAGGCCGCTGAATTCCTGATGGATTATCTCAAGACCAATGCGCCGTTCTGGAAATCGGAAGAGCGCGCGGACAATCAGACAACGTGGGTCGATGCGCGCGATCATGATGACGCCGCCGCGGCGCGATGGAAAAAGTAAGCAGGAATGGCGAAGAAAGCGAAAGCACCGGCAAAGCGCGTGCGGGCGAAGGCATTTCCCAAGGTGGCAACCGGCGAGTTGGTGACGGTGCTCGATTTCATCCGCTTCGCAGTCAGCCGCTATGTCGAGGCGGATGTTGTATTCGCCCATGGCACGACCGATCCGGTCGCTGAAGCGGCGTTTCTGGTATGCGAGGCGCTGCATCTGCATCCCGATCAGTTCGAGCCGTTTGCGGGCGCGCGCGTCACCAGGGCGGAAGGCGCGAAAATCCTCAAGCTGATCGAGCAGCGCGTAACGATGCAGAAGCCCGCGGCCTATCTGGTCAACAAGATCTACATGCGCGGGCTGCCGTTCTTCGTCGACGAGCGCGTGATCGTGCCGCGCTCCTTCATCGGCGAATTGTTCGATACCCATTTCAGCGGGGATGACGCCTCGCTGATCGACGAACCCACCGCGGTCGAGCGTGTGCTCGATCTATGCACCGGCTCAGGTTGTCTCGCGATTCTCGCCAGTCAGACGTTTCCCAACGCTCATGTCGATGCTGTCGATATTTCAAAAGATGCCCTGGCGGTCGCAAAGATCAACGTCACGGACTACGGCCTTGAAGATTGCATCGCGTTGCATCGGGGCGATCTGTTCGCGCCGCTCGGCGATGCCCGTTACGACCTGATCGTCAGCAACCCGCCTTATGTCGATGCCGATGGCATGGCTGGATTGCCGCCGGAATGTCGCCACGAGCCGAAGATCGCGTTCGATGGCGGCAAGGATGGACTCGACATCGTGCGGCGGATCATCGCGGAGGCGCCGCGTCATCTGACGCCGGCTGGCGGACTGCTGTGCGAGATCGGCCGTGGCCGCGAGGTGGTCGAGGCTGCGTTTCCGCATCTGCCGCTGCTGTGGCTCGATACCGAAGACTCGGACGGCGAAGTCTTCTGGATCGGCGCGCAAGATCTCGGCTGACCCCGTCTCGGGAGGTGAGCATGTCGAGCGCCAGGCGTTTTCTGTGCGAAGCCATTGAGCTTGCCCGCGACAATGTTCGCAACGGCGGCCGGCCGTTCGGTGCCGTGCTAGTCAGGGATGGCAAGGTGGTTGCGATCGGCGTCAACGAGATCGCGGCGACCGGCGATCCGACCACGCACGCGGAATTGCAGGCGATCCGCGCCGCGAGCCGCATGCTTGGCACTCCGCGCCTCGATGGCTGCGTCATTTATGCGAGCGGCCATCCGTGCCCGATGTGTCTGGCAGCGATGCATCTCACCGGCATTCGAGATGTCGCCTACGCCTATTCCAATGAGGACGGCGAGCGTTACGGCCTGTCGACCGCCGCGATCTATGCCGAGATGGCGCGCCCGTTGGCCGCGCGATCGCTGAAGGCGATCCACGTTCCTGTCCGGATCGAGGGCGAGGATCTTTACGATATGTGGAAGGCGCACTCCGAAATGTAGGAGCAACTAACTGCTCACAGGCGTGTGTTCGTGTCCGTGTGCTCGTCTCTCTTCATGGCTGACTTGCCGTGCCGCCTCTGGTCAAAATGCTCCGATGTTGCGATACCCGGCGCCCTTGATCGCTACCCGTCTGTGCCGATGATCGGAGACGCATGCTTTTTTCTCCTCACCAGAACGCGCTTTCGCGCGCGGCGTGGCTCGGCGAATTCCGGGCGATGCTGGCGCTTGGCGCGCCGCTGGTGCTCACCAATCTGGCTCAGATCGCGCTCACTACGACCGATGTGGTCATTCTCGGGCGGCTCGGGCCGTCGGCGCTGGCGGCAGCCACACTCGGCACCAATCTCTATATTGCGATCCAGATTTTCGCCATCGGTGTGGTGAGTGCGACGTCACCGATGATGGCGGAAGCACTGGGCCGCAAGAGACATGCGGCGCGCGATGTCCGGCGCACCTTCCGGCAAGGATTGTGGACGGCCGTGATCATCACGCTGCCGAGCTGGGTCGTGCTGTGGCACAGCGAGGCGGTGCTGCTGCTGTTCGGGCAGGACCCGCAGCTCGCAGCCGATGCGCAATCTTTCGTCCACGAACTGCAATGGGGATTCCTGCCGTTCCTCGGCTTCATCGCATTGCGTTCGTTCGTCTCGGCGCTGGAACGGCCGATCTGGGCACTGGTAGTGACGGCGATTGCGATCCTGTTCAACGTCGCCGCGAACTGGGTTCTGGTGTTCGGCCATCTCGGTTTTCCGGCGCTCGGCCTGCGCGGCTCGGGCATGGCGACATCGCTGTCGAACACGTTTCTGTTCGTGTCGCTGACCGTTGTGGTTCTCACCAACCGGAAATTCCGCCGCTATCATCTGTTCGGGCGCTGGTGGCGGCCGGACTGGCCACGTCTTGCCGGGCTGTGGCGGCTCGGCCTGCCGATCGGTGCGACGCTGGGCTTCGAGGTGACGGTGTTCAACGCCGCCGTGTTCCTGATGGGACAGTTCGGCATGGCGGCGATCGCCGCCCATTCGATCGCGATCCAGATCGCCTCGGCCTCTTTCATGGTGCCGCTGGGACTGGGGCAAGCCGCGACAGTGCGCGTCGGCCGCGCGCTCGGCGCGAACGATCCCGACGGCATCACACGGGCGGGCTGGACCGCGTTTGCGCTCGCCATTTCCTTCATGGCGACGATGAGCATGGTGATGATCGCCGCGCCGCACCTGCTGATTGGCGCGTTCATCGACATCGCCGATCCTGCGAATGCCGCGGTCGTTCAACTCGCCGCGACCTTCCTGTTCTGCGCCGCCGTGTTCCAGATTGTCGACGGCGCCCAGGCGATCGGCGCCGGGATGTTGCGTGGGCTGCAGGATACCCGTGTGCCGATGATCTATGCCGGTCTCGGCTATTGGGGCTTCGGCATGCCGCTCAGTCTGTTTTTCGGATTTTACATGGGACTGCAGGGGCTCGGGATCTGGATCGGTCTCGCCTCCGGCCTCGCCATTGTCGCGGTCATGATGATGGCGCGCTGGATCCGGCGCGATCGGCTCGGGCTGGTGACGGCACGTTGAACGCGCCATTTCCTACCCTGCCACAAAAGAATAATGGCCGGGAGAGGCCCGGCCATTCGTCGAAGATGTGAAGATTCTCGCGCCCCTGATTACAGAACTTTGCGAATCCAGTTATGCGGGTCGGCCGCGCGACCGTACTGGATGTCGACCAGCTTCTTGCGCAGTCCCATCGCGACGGGGCCGGCCGCGCCGCCATTGATGAGAAAATCGCCGCTGGTGGAGCACACCTTGCCGATCGGCGAGATGACGGCGGCGGTGCCGCAGGCGAAGGCCTCTTTCAGCTTTCCGCTGGCCGCGTCGGCGCGCCACTGGTCGATCGTGTAGGTCTCCTCGCGCACGCGCGTGCCGGTTTCCTTCGCGAGCGCGATGATCGAATCGCGGGTGATGCCCGGCAGGATAGTGCCGAGCGGCGGCGTCAGCAGCGAACCGTCGTCGAACACGAAGAAGATGTTCATGCCGCCGAGCTCCTCGATGTAGCGGCGTTCGACCGCATCGAGGAAGACAACCTGATCGCAACCGTGCTCGATAGCTTCAGCCTGCGCGCGCAGGCTGGCGGCGTAGTTTCCGCCGCATTTGACGGCACCGGTGCCGCCGATCGCGGCGCGCGTGTAGTTTTCCGAGACCCAGATCGACACCGGCGCAGGTCCGCCCTTGAAATAGGAGCCGACCGGCGAAGCGATGACGGCGAAGATGTATTCCGCGGAGGGCTTCACGCCGAGGAAAACCTCGTTCGCTATCATGAAGGGCCGCAGATAAAGACTGCCCTCGCCGCCGGGTATCCAGGCGCTGTCGATGTGCACGATCTGCTCGACCGCTTCGATGAAGACGGACTCGGGCAATGGCGCCATGGCCATCCGGTCAGCTGAATTCCTGAAGCGCCGGGCATTGGCGTCGGGGCGAAACAGGTTCACGCCGCCGTCGTCCCGCTTGTAGGCCTTGAGGCCTTCGAAAATTTCCTGCGCGTAGTGCAGCACGGCTGTGGCCGGATCGAGCTGGAAATTCGCGCGGGATTCGACGCGCGCGCCATGCCAGCCCTTTGCCTGGCTGTATCGGACCACAGCCATGTGATCGGTGAAAACCCGGCCGAAGCCCGGGTCCACGAGTTTTGCCGCACGGTCCTTCTCGGACGTCGGATTCGCCGAGGGCTGAATTTCGAAATTCAACAAGATCGCACCATCGATTTTATCGAACGAAACTCCCATGGGTCTTCTCCCGGCTTTGGTGCAGTCCACGCGGCGGCGGGCTGGTCATTCAGGTCCTAGAGGACCTGGCCCGCCGGCCCGAGGGCCGGTTTCCGCTTTGGCGGAAGGCGCGAAGTCCAGTATGTTTTGCGCGATGTCGACCGACAATCGCAAGGTGAGAACAATCGCGGAATATTCCAGCAGAAGGCCGGGCGGCAGGACCTCGGGTCCGGGCCGGAGCAGGCCAATTCTCGAATATTTCGCGTAACTTGCCTTTTTTGTAACATTGAAACCCAGATATGTCAATATGGCTGACATAAATTTCAAAGGCTCATCTTCGATCGCGGAGGGCGGCAATGCCGCCCCGGCGGCCGAGGACTTGCGCTGGGACATTATTGAACTGCTGTTTTTCGCCTATCGCGATTTCGTCGGCGACGCCGACCATGTACTCGAAGAGTTCGGTTTCGGCCGGGCTCACCATCGTGTGGTGCATTTCGTGCAGCGCTATCCGGGCCTCAAGGTTGCCGATCTGCTCGATGTGCTGCGGATCACCAAGCAATCGCTGGGACGGGTGCTCAAGCAGCTGCTCGACGAAGGGTATATCGTTCAGAAGGCCGGAGACAGCGACCGGCGGCAGCGCCTTCTTTTCGCCACCGCAAAGGGCGAGGCGCTTGTGGCCAAGCTCGCAGGCCTGCAGACGATCCGTATCGACCGCGCGCTGAAAGACGTTCCGGCGAGCGGGGCTGACGCGGTGCGACAGTTTTTGCTCGGCATGATCGACCAAGACGATCCGGACAAGGTGCTGGAGATCATTCTCAAAGGCGGCCCGAGGGCTGCGAAGGATTCACGGTGACGGAAGCCGCAACACCCGTGCGTGCAATGCCTCGCGAACCGGCCGACGATGCGCCGCATCTTCTGCTGGTCGATGACGACCGCCGCATCCGCGATCTGCTGTCGCGCTTTCTCGCCAGCGAAGGCTATCGCGTCACCACGGCGAAAAGCGCGGGCGACGCGCGCGCCAAGCTTGCCGGCCTGCACTTCGACCTGCTGATCCTTGATGTGATGATGCCGGGCGAAACCGGCTTCGACCTTGCGCGTTCGATCCGCGAGTCCTCCTCAGTGCCGATCGTGATGCTGACGGCGCGGCACGAAGCCGAAAGCCGGATCGAGGGTTTGCAGATCGGTGCCGACGACTACGTTGCCAAGCCGTTCGAGCCGCGTGAGCTGGTGTTGCGCATTGCCAATATCCTCAAGCGTGCCGCGCCGGTCACGGTTGCGCCGCTCGAGTCGGTGGCGTTCGGTCCTTACGTCTATCATCTCGACCGCGGCGAGTTGCGCAACGGCGACGAGATCGTCCATCTCACCGACCGCGAGCGCGAGATGCTGCGGATTCTCGCCAACACGCCGGGCGAGACCGTGCCGCGCGGCGCGCTGACCGGCGGCGGCGACAGCATCAACGAGCGCGCGGTCGACGTGCAGATCAACCGCCTGCGGCGCAAGATCGAGCACGATCCGGCCAATCCGCTGTTCCTGCAGGCGGTGCGCGGCATCGGCTATCGTCTTGTCGCTTCGCCGTGACGCCGGTGGTGAGCCGATCATGAGCACGCTCGACACCGGACTCACCCTGATCCGCTCCGCATCGCGGCGGATGTCCGACCTCAACGGCCGAATGAGCCGTTCATTCAAGGAGCTGATGCCGAAGGGGCTCTATGCCCGCGCGCTGCTTATCATCATCGTGCCGATGGTGGTGCTGCAATCGGTGATCGCCTTCGTATTCATGGAGCGCCACTGGAACACGGTAACGCGGCGCCTCTCGTCGGCGGTGGTGCAGGACATCTCCGCGCTGATCGATGTCTACAAGATGTATCCGCAGGACAAGGATCGCACCAAGATCAAGGCGATCGCCCAGAACCGGCTAGGCCTGGTGGTGGATTTCCTGCCGCCGAACGACATGCCGCCGCCGGGGCCGAAGCCGTTCTTCTCGCTGCTCGATCAGACGCTGTCGGTGCAGCTCAGCCGCCAGATCGGACGGCCGTTCTGGATCGATACGGTGGGGCGGTCGTCGCTGGTGGAAATCCGCATCAAGCTCGATGATACCGTGATGCGGGTCTACGCTCAGCGCAGCGCGGCTTACGCCTCGAATTCCCAGATATTCCTGTTCTGGATGGTGGGCACGTCGGCGATCCTGCTATTCGTGGCGGTGCTGTTTCTGCGCAACCAGATCAGACCGATCCTGCGGCTGGCGGATGCGGCGGAGAATTTCGGCAAGGGGCGCGATGCACCGGACTTTCGTCCGCGCGGTGCGCGCGAGGTGCGCCGCGCCGCGCAGGCTTTCCTCGAAATGAAAACCCGCATCGAGCGCAGCATCGAGCAGCGCACCGCGATGCTGGCCGGCGTGTCGCACGATCTGCGCACCATCCTGACCCGCTTCAAGCTCGAACTGGAGTTGATTGGCGACAGCCCGGAAGTCGACGGCATGCGCAAGGACGTCGATGAAATGAGCGCGATGCTCGAGGCATATCTCGCCTTCGCGCGCGGCGACAGCGGCGAGACGGCGCAACCGACCGATATGGAGAAGGCACTCGAGGAACTGCGCAGCGACGCAGAGCGTCAGGGCCACGTCGCGACGGTGGCATTTCGCGGCCTGCCGGTGGTCACCGTCAAGCCGGCGTCGTTCAAGCGCTGCCTCGCCAATCTGGTGTCGAACGCGGCGCGTCACGCCAATACCATCGCCATCAGCGGCCACCGCGATCACCGCTGGCTGACGGTGACGATCGACGATGACGGCCCCGGCATTCCGATGAAGATGCGTGAAGAAGTGTTCAAGCCGTTCCTGCGGCTCGACGATGCACGCAATCAGGACGAGGGCGGAACCGGTCTCGGCCTCGCCATCGCCCGCGACATCGCGCGCTCGCATGGCGGCGACATCACGCTCGGGGACAGTCCGATGGGCGGCCTGCGCGCGACTGTGCGGGTGCCGGTGTAAGTGTGTTTCAGCCGAGGCCTATCGTCATATCCAATGCGTCATCACCGGGCTTGACCCGGTGATCCATCATTCTATGAGAAAAGTGGATGGATTGCCGGGTCAAGCCCGGCAATGACACATGTGAGATTTGAGCTTATTTTACTTCGCCAGTTCTTTCGAGCGTTTGGTCGCCGCCGCGACGGCGCGCATCAGCAGCGGCTGGAAGCCATCCTTGCCCATCAGCACCTCTAGCGCGGCAGCGGTGGTGCCGCCCGGCGACGTCACGTTCTGGCGCAGCACCGCGCTGTCCAGATCCGAGCGATGCAGCAGTTCGCCAGAGCCTGCAACGGTCTCCCGCGCGAGTTTCGTCGCCAGTGCTTCCGGCAATCCCGCCGCGGCACCGGCGCGCGCCAGCTCCTCGGCGAGCAGAAACACGTAGGCCGGTCCCGACCCCGACACCGCGGTCACCGCGTCCATCAGTGATTCTTCGTCGACCCATTCCACCGACCCGGTGGTGCGCAACAGCGCATCGGTGATGCCGCGTTGCTGCGGCGTAATGCTGCCGCTCGCGACGGCCACCGTGATGCCACGCCCGATCGCTGCAGGCGTGTTCGGCATCGCGCGCACGACGGCGCCGCCGATCACGTCCGCCAGCACTGCAATCGGCGTGCCGGCCATGATCGACACCACCAGCGTCGATGGCTTCACCAGAGGCCGCAGGAGCGCTCCGGCGTCGCGAAACATCTGCGGCTTCACCGCAACGACAAGGGCGGCAACATCGCCGATCTCCGCTGGCGTTGCGTTGAGCCGGACGCCTTTTGCAACGAGCGCCTTGATCTCGTCGGACGGCATCGGTTCGATCACCGCCACTGCCGATGGCGCGATACCCTGCGTCAGCCAGCCCGATAGCATCGCGCCGCCCATCTTGCCCGCGCCGGCGAGAACGATGGAGCCGCGAAGGCTTGCGAGCGCGTCCGAAGAATTGGTCATCATCACAGCCTCAAATTGTCATTGCCGGCATAGCTGTTCGAAGAACGGCGTCGCTTCCGCTCGCCTATGCCCGGCAATCCATCAATTCGCACGTTGTCTTGTGATGGATGCCCGGGTCAAGCCCGGGCAAGACGGTGCGGTGATGGCGTGCTCACGCTTCGCCGGCGGTATCGAACATCGCGGCGGCCATCGCGTCCGGCGCGGACTTGCCGGCCCACACCACGAACTGAAACGCCGGAAAATAACGTTCGCAGGCGTGGACGGCGCCTTCCAGCATCATCTCGCATTGCGCGTTCGAGGCCTGCATTCCGCCGGGCAGCACCAGCGCCTGCCGGTACATCACGAGGCCGGACTGGGTCCACAGATCGAAATGCCCGACCCACAACTGCTCGTTGATCGCAGCGACCAGCCGTTGAACCTCGGCACTGCGGCCTTGCGGAATCTTCAGGTCGAAGGCGCAGGCGAGATGCAGTGCGTCGATCTCCGCCATCCAGGTAAACGACAGCTGATAGTCAGCGAACCGGCCCTTGGCGATAATGGTGATTTCATCTTCGCCCGAACGCTCAAAAGCGAGGTCGTTGGTGGCCGCGATTTCCTCGACGACCGAGAGCGGATGAATCCGGGAATCGATTGTGATGTCCAGAAGGGACATGCTGCCTTCATCCTGTTCTTGTGATGGAATGCACGCGGGCACGAAACGCCGGATACTGCGCGATCTTCATCGCTGCGCGTTTTGCTGGAACAATCTGCGTCCGATCCACCAGCAAACTTGCGTGGTCAAATTGATCGGTGATTTGCGACAGGGGCGCAACGCCGTGCCGAGTCCGTCCACAGGCATTCCGGACAAATCGCAACGTCATCAACAGCTGATGAGAACAAACCGGAATCAAATGCGCGGATTGCGAGTCGGGGCAGGGAATTTCGCGTCAGGCGAGTCTTGGGCGTGTCCTGAAGCGCTGGGATTGGGCATACGACGCTCCAGGTGTCGTCCCCGCGAAGGCAGGGATGACGCGAGGAGAGTTCGCGTCGCGGCAAAGGCTTCGAGGGAGAGGTGCTCAGTCGAATAGGCTGGAAACCGACTCTTCAGACGCGGTGCGTCCGATCGCCTCGCCGATCAGCGACGAGATCGGCAGAGCGCGGATGTTGGCGGCCTTGCGCACTGCCTCGGTCGGCTGGATCGAATCCGTGATCACCAACTCCTTGAGCTTGGATGACGCGATGCGGGCCACCGCGCCGCCGGACAGCACGCCGTGCGTGATGTAGGCGTAAACGTCCTTTGCGCCGTTAGCGAGCAGCGCATCGGCGGCGTTCACCAGTGTGCCGCCGGAATCGACGATGTCATCGACGAGAATACAGGTGTAGCCGGCGACGTCGCCGATCACGTTCATCACTTCGGATTCGCCGGCGCGCTCGCGGCGCTTGTCGATGATCGCCAGCGGCGCATTGATACGCTTGGCGAGGCCGCGCGCGCGGACCACGCCGCCAACGTCGGGCGAGACCACCATCACGGTGCCGAGATCGAACTTCTCGCGGATGTCGCGCACCATCACCGGCGAGGCGAACAGGTTGTCGGTCGGAATGTCGAAGAAGCCCTGGATCTGGGCGGCGTGCAGGTCGAGCGTCATCACGCGGTCGGCGCCGGCGTGGGTGATCAGATTGGCGACGAGCTTGGCTGAGATCGGCGAGCGCGAACCGGCCTTGCGATCCTGCCGGGCGTAGCCGAAATACGGGATCACTGCAGTGATCCGGCGCGCCGAGGCGCGGCGCAGCGCGTCGGTAATGATCAGCAATTCCATCAAGTGGTCGTTGGCGGGATAAGAAGTCGACTGAATGATGAAGACGTCGGAGCCGCGGACGTTTTCCTGGATTTCGACGAAGATTTCCTCGTCGGCGAAGCGGCGGACGCTGGCCTTGGTCAGCGGCAGATTGAGCCATTCGGCGATCGAGGCGGCGAGGGCGGGGTTGGAGTTTCCGGCGACCAGTTTGATCGAGCCGTTTTTCGCCGACATCGCGGCATCTCCTCGCGACTTGGTGGATACGCTCGTCAACATCTCAGCCACCCGGATAACAACGCTGGTCAGGTCTTTTGCACGCGCGAGGTGATAACAAGGCCCTGCCGCCCAAGGCAATACGACGCAGGCGGTTTTTCCTGCAAAATCACGGGTCCAATGGTCGGAGACCCCGATCGCAGCAGGCGGAGCGTGAGGAAAACCGGCTATTGGCCGTTGAAGGCGAGGGCGCGGTGTTCGACCGGCGCCGTTTCCGGCCCGGATCCGTCGATTGTTGCAACCGCCGGTCCGGCGGACGGGGCTACTCCGGGGGCCGGCTGGTCTTGTGCCGGAGCGGTTCCGTCGATCAGGCCGTTGAGGCCAGCCAGTCCAGCCTGGGCGATTCGGCGCATGACGCCGTCATCGGCGCTGGCCCAGGCATCTTGCGGGCTTTTTCCGGCAGGTTCCTCGCCACTCAGGCGCAGGGCGCGCTGCTTGTCCCGGTCGTAGATATCCCACACCCAGGCAATCGTGTTCTTGCCGCGGCTGACCTGGGCGGACAGATAGCTGCGCACCCGATAGGAGGCCGGGGCTTCGCGGGAGACGATGGAAAAGCTGCGGCCAGTGGATTCGGTTTCCAGAGCCTTGACCAGCCGGTCGAACACCTGCGGCGGCGGGCCATCAACCGATTCGAAGGCCACGGTGGGGCCGAAGCCTTGCGACGAGGCCATCGGGCTCGGCCCGTTCGCGGTGCATCCGGCAGCAAGGGAGAGCAGGGTTAGCAGCGCAGCCGCGCGAAGCGTGCGCGACGGTGCCCAACCATTTGCGATGGTTTGGATTTTTGTACCCCGGATTCTGATCCGCTGGATTTTCATGCCCCGCCGTTCCTGTGCGCCTTTTCGATGCGCTTGTGGCGGCGGTTGTGAGCGAGAACACGCCGACGGTCCAGCGATATCGTTAATAAGCGTTAACGTCTAGGGCAGAGCTGGTCACAAATTGGCTCGAGCCGTCGGCCTCAGCCTTCCAGAACGAGGCCGTGAATGTTGCGGCCGTAGTCAGGCTCGGCGCGGTGCACCGAGCGCCGGTAACTGAAGAACCGTTCGTCAGCGTAGGTGCAGACGTCGACATCGTCGATCAGCAGGATGCCGGCGCCTTCCAGCCGTGCGCGGATATATCCGGCGAGATCGAACATCGCGTGATCGGCGCGTGCGCTCGGCACGAAGAACCGCGCATTGTCGCGGTCTGCATCGGTGAATCGCGTGACGAATTCCGCACCCACCTCATAGCTGCGCTGGCGGATCAGCGGGCCTATGGCGGCGATGATCTGTCCGCGCGCGGCGCCGAGATTTTCCATTGCTGTGATCGTCGCTTCCAGCACACCGGTGAACGCGCCCTTCCAGCCGGAGTGCGCCGCGCCGATGACGCGCGCCTGCGGATCGGCGAACAGGATCGGGCCGCAGTCGGCGGCAGTCACGCCGATGGCGAGACCCGGAGTTTTCGTCACCATCGCGTCGGCGCGCGGACGGTCACCGGTGCTCCACGGTTGCGTCACCACCGCGACGTCGGGCGAATGGATCTGAAACACCGTGAGGAAATGCGACGGCGCGACGCCGAGGCTGTCGGCCATGCGGCGGCGGTTTTCCTGAATATGCGCGGGATTGTCGTTCGAGCCGACTCCGCCATTGAGGCTCGCATAGATTCCTTCAGAAACACCGCCTTCACGGGTGAAGAACGCATGACGCAGAGCGGGCACCGCCTGCAGCAGGGAGGATTCAAACTTCATGGCGCGGCGGGTCCCGGCGGCAGCGGAAGATCGGACAGTGCGGCCAGCGTTTCGATCGAGGGATGCGAGATGCCGAGCACCTTGAACAGTGAGCCCATGCCCTTGTTGCCGCTGTCGGTCAGCCGCAGCAAGGCAGAGGCGACATCGCCGGCGCCGACGTTGCTCGAATGTTTGATCAGCGTTTGCGCGCGGGTGTCGATGCCGAGACGGTTGAGGAACACGCCTTGCTCGACCGGGCCGTGGGTGCGGACGCCGACATCTTCCGCGGCCAGCGCCAGTGCCTGAAAATCGACATGCGCGGTGATGTCGGCCTGACCGGGCGAGCGCAACGGATTGGCATAGGAATGCTGGGCGACGGCTTGTAGCGTATCGCCGGCATCGCTGCGCAGATGGCCATAGTCGATGATGAGTGCCGCACCACCGTGGTCGCGAATCCTGCGAGCCAGCGTCATGATCTCGGTCGGCGCGCGCCACTCAAAAATCGCGCCGCTCGGGGCTGCACGCACTTGCGGCGGCAACAGCACCTCGAAACGGGGCGCGGGGTCCGGTGCGGTGGTGAAAACGAAAATGTCGTCGTCGACGTCGATCATCCGCTCATGCCAGCCAGTGTCCTTCTTCACCATCTGGTGGACCGGCAGCACATCGAAATATTCGTTGGCAAGGATGATCGCCGGGCCCGGCGGAATGTCCTCGAGCAAATGATGCCACTGGACCGGCCGCGTGTCGCCGAGCGTTTCGCGCTGCCGCGCCCGCAGCGTCGGGCTAACCTCGACGAGATGAACGTGGATCGCTTCATGGAATGCCGGCAGGATGCGGATCGCGCGCAGCGCGTCGTTCATCATGGTGCCGCGTCCGGGGCCGAGTTCGATCAGCTGCACCTCCGGCGGCATGCCCATCGCACTCCACACCGACGCCGCCCACAGGCCGAGCAGTTCGCCGAACATCTGGCTGACTTCCGGCGCGGTGGTGAAATCGCCTTCACGGCCGAGCGGATCGCGCGCGACGTAGTAGCCGTGCTCGGGATGGGTCAGGCAGAGCTGCATGTAGCGTGACACGGGCATCGGCCCGCTGGTCGCGATCAGGTGGCGGATATGGGCTTCAAGCGGGCTGAATTCGGTCACGGCAGGTTCCGTGGCTGCGGCCCGCGCCGCCAGGCGTATGCAATGAAACTGAGCCCCGCGATGATCATCGGAATCGACAATATCATGCCCATGGTCAGGCCGCCCCACAGAAATCCGAGCTGTGGATCGGGTTCGCGGAAAAATTCGGATGTGATGCGCGCTAACCCGTAGCACAGCGCGAACACGCCGATGGTGAGGCCCGGCCGCTTCAGAGCGCCAGCTCGAATCAGCAGCGCAAGGATGATAAACAGAACGATGCCTTCGAGGCCGGCTTCGTAAAGCTGACTCGGGTGGCGCGGCAGCGGTCCGCCGTTCGGAAACACCATCGCCCACGGCACGCTGGCGTCGGCCGGCCGGCCCCACAATTCGCTGTTGATGAAGTTGGCGATGCGCCCGAGCAGAAGCCCGATCGGTCCGACCGCGCAGGTCACGTCGCCGAGCGACAGCACCGGAATTCCACGGCTGCGCCCGAAGGCCATTACCGCGATCACGCAGCCCATGAATCCGCCATGGAACGACATACCGCCCCGCCACAGCGCGAAAATCTCCATCGGGTTCTGGGCGAAATAACCGAAATTGTAGAACAGCACGTATCCGGTGCGGCCGCCAAGGATGATGCCGAGTGTCACCCACAGGATGAAATCGTCGAAGCCCTGAAGGGTCATCGGCGCCTTGCCGCCCCACAGCCGGTCATTGCGGATGATCGCGCGCGCATACAGCCAGCCGAGCACGATGCCGCCGATATAGGCGAGCGCGTACCAGCGGATCGCGATCGGGCCGATGGCAATGGCGATCGGGTCGAACACCGGAAAGGCGATGACGAGAAAGGGCATCGCGAGAAGAGGCATGGCGGGAAGAAGCATTGGCCGGTCGATCCCTGCGAAATGCGGCGTGCCGCGATATATCTAAAAGGTCATGGGGTCTTTCGGCGCGGCAAGTCAAGGATCGTGACGGCGATCCGTCACGACACGGAACAGACCCTGTTTTGCATCTTGCGTCGGCGCGCGCCGATCCCCATTGTCAGGGCTCGTGACGAGTGGCCATGGGCTTCGGAGACAGACGATGACGCAGACCAGCAACCGGTTTTTTGACGAGATCGCGCGCCTGATGAACGACGCGGCCGGTGCCGCGCAGGGTGTCAAGCGCGAGGTCGACACTGTGGTGCGCAATCAGGCCGAGAGAATCCTGCGCGATCTCGATCTCGTCAAGCGCGAGGAGTTCGAGGCGGTCAAGGACATGGCCCGGCTCGCCCGCGAGGAGAACGAAGCGCTGAAGGCGCGCCTCGACAAGCTCGAGAAAAAAGCAGGGCCGGTCGCCGAGGCCTGAGCGCCGAAGCTGCGCACGGGAACAACTGAGACCGCGCTTATGCGCCGAACGCCACCGGGCGGAACGCCTGCAGCAATTGCATGTCGAGCTTTCCGGTCATCCGCTCCATGAAGGCGAACGCATCGGCATGGTGCATCGGCGGAGTGTCGCCGCGTTTTTCCACCAGCATGGAGAAGGTGTCGACAATGGTCAACATGCGCACGATGTCGGAAATCTGTTCGTCCCTGAGCGCATCCGGATAGCCGGTGCCGTCGAGAAGCTCGTGGTGATGCAGCACGACGTCGAGCATTTCGCGCGGGAAATATCCTTGGCGGCTGAGCACGTCGTAGCCGATACGGGCATGCTGCGCGATCTCGATCTCGTCCTGTTCGGTCAGCTTGCCCGGCTTGTCGAGAATCGACAGTGGAATGTAGGCCTTGCCGACGTCGTGAATGAGAGCCGCGCGCGCCAGACGGCGCTGGTCATGTTCACGCATGTTCAGATGCTGGGCGAAGGCGACGGCGTAGCCCGTCACCATCAGGCAATGGCGATAGCTGCGGATATGATGCTTGTTGACCGCGATCAGCCATTCGCGAAGCGTCGATCGCTTCAGCGCCTTCAGGATCGCTTTCTCCACCTGCATCACGTCGTCGAGGGTGAGCGGATTTCCCGCCGGCAACTTCTCGAAGATTTTCACCATCACCGACTGCGCGGCGGCGACGCCTTCGCTGAGCGCGGCTTCGCTTTCGCTCAATTCGTCCGGCGTTTCGGGGAAGGAGTAGCGTACGCGATGCAGGATGCTTTCGGGGTCGAACGGTCGGCGAATCGTATCGGTGGCGCCGAGCGCCCAGGCCTGGGTGGATTCGTGATGCAGGGCGTCGGCCAGCACGAACAGCCGCGGCAGGGCCTGATAGGCCTTGCCGATCAGCTTGCGGCGGATCACCTGCATGCTGTTGACCGAGGTAAGGTCAATGTCGACGACCACGCCGGAAAAGCGGCCTTCCGGGTTTTCCGGCATGTTGAGGGTTGACGTGTGTTCAACCTCGCCGGCGTTTTGCAGAATGTTGGCCAGTTCTCGGCTTCGGTCGGCGCGGTCGGACGCGAGCAACATGCGCCGTCGGGCGGGGGACCGGTTTGCCAAACTCATTTCGTCCTCTTCACGTCTTCTTCTTCTTGAGTCTTCTTGCGGTTGCAGGACGCTAACCCAGAAATTTCGACAAAACGGTTCCGTGATAGTTAGGATTTTAATGAAATGGACGCGGCGGATGGCCGCGAGGCTTCGTGGAATGGCTGGGCCGGCGGGCAATATCCGGCAGGCGAGGTTTGAGATGATTGTGGTAACAGGAACGATTGTTACGTGCCCGGGGATGGCCGCCGAGGTGCCGCCTCCCGCCAGTTCGTCCGGGCGCTGAAAGATCTGCTGGCCGAGAACACCGGAACCCAGATTGTCCGGACCGAGCCGATTCCCGATAGCGTCGCGGGTCCATTCGGGGCAAAAAACCGGCTGCTTTCCTTGTCTTTCGGGGGCTTTGGCGCTAAGAACCCCCACGTTCGCGGCCCCCGCACCCCTGGAGGCTTGCCGCAACGCTTGAACCGGGCCGCGATGCGGCCCTTAACTTTTGCGAAAACAAGGACTTAACCAATGGCGACCGTCAAGGAATTGAAGGCGACCGCTCGTCCGAAGGCCGGCAAGGGGGCCGCCCGGGCTGAACGTCGCGCTGGCCGTATTCCGGCAGTGATCTATGGAGACAACCAACCCCCGCTCGCGATCTCGGTGGACGATGCCGAGCTGCGCTTGCGTATTCAGGCCGGCCGCTTCCTCACCACGGTCTGTGACGTCGAACTCGACGGCAAGAAGCATCGCGTGATTCCTCGCGACTACGCCCTCGATCCGGTCAGGGATTTCCCGCTCCATGTCGATTTCCTCCGTCTCGGCCAAGGCGCCAAGATCCGCGTCAGCGTTCCGCTGCATATCCTGAACGCCGAAACGGCGCCGGGCGTGAAGCGTGGCGGTACCATCAATGTCGTGACCCACGCGATCGATCTCGAGTGCTCGGCTGACAGCATCCCGCAGTACATCGAGGCCGACGTCGGCTCGCTCGACATCAGCCACTCGCTGCATATTGGCGACGTCAAGCTGCCGGCCGGCGTGAAAATGCTGACCCGCGAGGACGCGACGCTGGTTACCATCGTTCCGCCGTCGGGTTACGCCGAAGAGCAGAAAGCCGCTGCCGCTGCCGCGGCCGGTGGTGCTGCCCCCGCAGCCGGTGCTGCTCCCGCGGCTGCCCCCGCAGCCGGTGCCGCTCCCGCAGCCGGTGCCGCCAAGGCGCCTGCCGCTGGTGGCGACAAGAAGAAGTAAGCGACAGCCCGCGCCATGCGCCTGTTCGTCGGACTGGGCAATCCCGGCACGAAGTACCAGGGCAACCGGCACAACATCGGGTTCATGGTCGTGGACGAGATTGCGCGGCGTCACGGTTTCGCACCGTGGCGCCGTCGCTTTCAGGGCGAGACCTCCGAAGGCACGCTCGATCGCGAGCGCGTCATCCTGCTGAAGCCCGCGACCTATATGAACGAGTCCGGCCGGTCGGTCGGCGAGGCGGCGAATTTCTTCAAGCTGACGCAGGACGACATCGTGGTGTTTCACGACGAGATCGAACTGCCGCCGGCGAAAGTGCGTGTCAAAGTCGGCGGGGGCATCGCCGGACATAACGGCCTGCGCTCGATCTCGGCGCATGTCGGCAACGAGTATCGCCGCGTCCGCCTCGGCGTCGGGCATCCCGGCGTCAAGGAACTGGTGCACATCCACGTGCTGAACGATTTCGCCAAGAGCGAGCGGCCGTGGGTCGAAGGGTTGTGCGATATCGTCGCGGAAAACGCCGCGTTGCTTGCGACGGGCAAGGACTCGACGTTTCAGAACAAGGTGCATCTTGCGATGCAGGCCAAGGGGCTTGGTCCGGAAGATGAGAACGGTACCGCAAACGGCGCCAAATAAAATGGGCTGTCATCGCCGGACTTGATCCGGCGATCCATCGCGCAGCGAAGATGGATACACGGGTCGGGCCCGCGTATGACGAACCGAAGCCGGGGCTGACGCCTCGCAAGGACAGTGGATATGGGATTCAAATGCGGCATCGTCGGACTGCCGAACGTCGGCAAGTCCACCCTCTTCAACGCGCTTACGGAAACAGCGGCGGCGCAGGCGGCGAACTATCCGTTCTGCACCATCGAGCCGAATGTCGGTGAAGTCGCTGTACCGGATCCGCGCCTCGACAAGCTGGCTGAAATTGCCAAGTCGGCGCAGATCATCCCGACGCGGCTGACTTTCGTGGACATCGCCGGTCTGGTGCGTGGCGCGTCGAAGGGCGAAGGCCTCGGCAACCAGTTCCTCGCCACCATCCGGGAGGTCGATGCGGTGGCGCATGTGGTGCGCTGCTTCGAAGATTCCGACGTCACCCATGTCGAAGGCAAGATCGCGCCGCTGGCAGACATCGAAACCATCGAGACCGAACTGATGCTGGCCGATCTCGACAGTCTCGAGAAGCGCGTCAACAACCTGTCGAAAAAGGCCAAGGGCAACGACAAGGACGCCAAGGAGCAACTCGATCTGGTGGAGCGTGCGCTGAAGCTGCTGCGCGACGGCAAGCCGGCGCGGTTTCTCGAGCGTAAGCTCGAGGAGGAACGCGCGTTCCGGATGCTCGGACTATTGACCTCGAAGCCGGTGCTTTACGTTTGCAACGTCGAGGAAGGTTCGGCGGCGACGGGTAACAGTTTCTCGCAGACCGTGTTCGAGCACGCCAAGAAGGAAGGCGCGGTTGCGGTGGCGATTTCCGCCAAGATCGAATCCGAGATCGCGACGCTGTCGCGCGAGGAGCGCGTCGATTTTCTTGAGACGCTGGGACTGGAAGAAGCCGGGCTCGATCGTCTGATCCGTGCCGGCTACGATTTGCTTCATCTCATCACTTATTTCACGGTCGGCCCGAAGGAAGCACGCGCCTGGACCATCACCAAGGGCACCAAGGGCCCTGCGGCGGCGGGCGTCATTCACACCGATTTCGAGAAGGGCTTCATCCGCGCCGAAACCATCGCGTATGACGATTACGTCGCGCTGGGCGGCGAGGCCGGCGCACGTGATGCCGGCAAGCTGCGTCTTGAAGGCAAGGAATATGTCGTCGCCGACGGCGACGTGATGCATTTCCGGTTCAATACGTAAAGGGGACCTCATCCTGAGGTGCGAGCCGCTTTTGCGGCGAGTCTCGAAGGATGACAGCACATCCGACGGCATTGCCCTTCGAGGTCTTCACTGCGCTTCGGCGCCTCAGGATGACGCGGATCGAAGCCCGCTTACGTTTGCCGCTCGCGCTCCCGGTCGCGGATGGCGCCAAGATGCTCGTTGATCCGGAAGATGATCAGGATGAACTCCGCGGCGATGCGCGAAAACACCACGCCGACGACGACCCCTGCGAGAGCGGACAGCACCAGGATAAAGCCGCCGAACGGACTGACGGCCATCTGCATCAGGCCTGTGAATACGCCGGAAATTCCGAAAAGGATGACCAGCGCGATGACCAGCCAGTAGAACGATTTGATGATGGTGGGGGTGATGAATCGGTCCCACTGAAAAAGATCCTTGATGTCGAACATCGCTCGTTCTCCCGGTCTGTCGTTCAAGCCGACGCCAAATGTCATTGCGCGCCATTTGCCGCGCGCCGATCTGCTTACGTGAATGACGGGGCTCGCGCTCATTGTCGCATGTCGCGTGGTTCGCTGAAAGTCATAGCTCGCGCGATGCTTGTGTGAATACGCGATAGCCACGGATATCCCCGCGCTCGGCTCCGTGCAGGTGCGGGTTGAGATTGCCTTCAATAACGGCCACAATCGGGCACCAGCCACGTGAAACCACGAGCATGAAACTGACATTCGAGGACTTCAAGCCCGGTCATCTCGGAACGTTCGGACCGCACCATGTCTCGCGCGAGGACATCATCGCGTTCGCCACCGAGTTCGATCCGCAACCCATGCACCTCGACGAGGAGGCGGCCAACCGCTCGATGCTGAAGGGTCTGTCAGGCTCCGGCTGGCATCTTTGCGCGATCCTGATGCGCATGTCCTATGACGGATTTATCAACCGTATTGCCTCCGCCGGTGCGCCGGGCGTCGACGAGGTGCGCTGGATGTCGCCGTTGCGGCCCGGCGACGATCTCACGCTGGAAGTGGAGGTGGTGAGCAAGCGCGAATCGAAAAGCCGTTCGGACATCGGTTTTGTCCAGTTGAAGAACACGATGAGCAACGCCGCGGGTGTCACACTGATGACGGCGGACATTCCGATCATGGTTTTGCGGCGTGCTGCCGTCGGCGTCAAATGAGGACGATCGGCAATGCCTTACTTTGAAGACATCAAGATCGGTGATCGTCGTCCGATCGGATCGTTCACCTTCACCACGGAGAACATCAAGGCATTTGCCCGCCAGTTCGATCCGCAGCCGTTCCATCTCGACGAGGAAGCTGGCCGCAAGTCGATCTTCGGCGGGCTGGCAGCTTCGGGCTGGCAGGTCAGCGCGGTGTGCATGAAACTTCTAATGGGGAGTTTCCAGCGCGAAGCCGAGGCGCGCGCGGCGCGCGGCGAGCCACCGATCGTTAATGGGCCGTCGCCGGGCTTCAAGGAATTGAAGTGGATCAAGCCGGTGCTGGCCGGCGATACGGTGACTTACGACTCGGAAATCGTCGCGATGCGTCCGCTGAAGTCGCGGCCGGAATGGGGGCTGGTGAGTTTTTTCAACACCGGCACCAACCAGCGCGGCGAACGGGTCTATTCATTCATCGCGTCCGGATTCATGGCACGGAGGCCAACCTGAGCCTTTTCGCGTCTGATGGAATCAGACGCGGAGCTGTTGGTTGGTGAACGTGGTTTCTTGACGCGAGCCGCTATGGCTTCGTGTGAAAGTGCTGTGGACCTATCCGGCCCAGGCCAGCAGCAGAACCGCGATCGCCAGCGTCAGGAACATCACAAAACGCATCAGGATGGTCGCGATGTGCGGCCGCTGCTCGGTCAGCGGAATCGGATCGGTGTGGGTGGTCTTCACGATTTTCACAATGGTCGCCCCGCATACGCAGCGCGCCGTACGGTGCCGGCGCTTGATCTATGTCGCGGTGGCGGAGGGAAAGGTTCAGCGGGAAACAAGAAAACCGCCGCGGCCCGTTACGGGCGCGGCGGTCAAGCCGGGCTGTCGCCCGGACCAGGGAGATTTATTCCTGCGGTTCGGCGGGGGTACCGCGTTTCCACTGGGCGAGATTGTCGGCGATCATCCGCGTCGATTTCATCGCGGTCTGGCTGAGCTGGGCGAAGCTCGCCAACTCGCGCTGAACGCGCTGACCTTCGCTGTGCATGAAGCTGCGCAGACTATCGAGTTCAGAGATCAGTGATTCGATTTCGCTGACCGACGCGCCGGCAACGCGCTGGATCAGGGTGTTGACGTTGCTCACCGCTGCATCGGCATCGGCCTTGACGTCCGGCGAGGCGTCGCTGCTGAGAGCGGACGGCGCCCGACGCAGATAGGCAATGTCCTTGCGGACGAAATCGCGAATCCCGGCTTCGACGTCCGAGACGGCGGCGAGATTGGCATCCTCTTCCGTTGCTTCAGGCATTTCGGATCGAATGGCTGTCATCGGCTGTTTTTCCTTAAGGTTCGCGGTGAGCGAGCGCGGATGTCCCCGCACGACGAAGTCACGGTGCCAGATTACTGCGGATCATGACCAGAAAGCGGCCGATTGACGGCAGGGTTTGGCGATTCACTGAAGTAAACAGGGTAAACAAAGTGCAAACGAGGCTGGCCGGCTACCAGCTATACTTGTACCCCGCCTTCAGGCTTCGTTCCGCATATCCCTCGGCTGTCTCGCTGACCGAGGCGGTGACGCTGACACCGCCGAACAGTTTCTGTTCGGCGCCCACATGGCTAAGCCATCTGTCGTCGGCGGTCGATAGCGTTTGTCCCGCCATCAGGCTGGTGCCGGTCCCGAGAACGTTCAGCCGCGCGGAGTTGTCGATGGCGATATTGCGGCCGGCTTGCCCGGCGATGCTCGCGAGCGGCGAGTTGCCCTGCTGGATCAGGCTGTAGCCGCTTTGCATGATGAGCGCGTACTGGCCGCTGCCAAGCGGCAGTGACTTGCTGATCGCGGTGCCGAACATGGTCTGGTCTTCGGATGGATCGATGCGCGCCTCGATCGTGGTCTTGTCCCAGATGGTGCCGACGCCGGGAGCGGTCATGCCGGCCCAGGCGCTACCCCTGGATTGCGCGTAGGGATCCGCGCCGTCGATCTTGCGTGTCAGCACCTCCTGAGCGCTCGTTGCCGGAGACGACGCGACATTCATGTCCGCGCCGATTTTTGCGTCCCAGAACGGAATGATCGATCGCCTGACCGAGACGGCCGACGAGCCGTCGTCATTGTCCGATCGTTTCCAGTCCGCGTGAGCCCTGGGTGTTCCGGCCGCAGGGGCGCGATTCTTCGGCGTCTTTCCGGGCAGCGCCGTGACGTCCGAGTTGAGCAGGCTCCAGTCGATGTCGTCCGGCACCGCGATCCGATCCGACGGGTTGGCCTCGGCGACGTCGTGCGCCTGATCCTGGATTTGATCCGGGGTCTGATCTTCGGCGTTGTTCTGGTTGTCCTGGACCTGACCTTGAACGACGTCCGGTGCGTGGTCTCCGTCCTGTGCACGAGCCGATGCGGCGCACAGCAGAATGGCGGCGCATGTCACAGCGAAGATCGGTCCGCGTGAACGGACGAGCGAGGAATTGAGTTTGCGAGGATTGACTTCAGGAGACATGGCGAATTTCGAAATCATGCAGCTCATCCGACGATTCACGGCGCGTGTGTTCGTCAGGCAGGTGGAACGACGCGGGTTAATATCAGCTTTCTGCGCCCAGTCTGCGCATCTCTTTGTGATCGTTTCCTCACAAGATGATGAACGTCGATCGGCTGCAACCTTGTTCCAATTGTGTCGCGTTGAAGGCTTGCAGGGTTCATAGGTCATTTCATTCGGAACCGATCCGCGCTTCGGACATTGTCCTGCGCATTAACAAACGGATCGGTTTCCGGAGGAGGTTGAGTGAAGAAAATTGCTTTGGCTATTGCAGCGGCAGCGGCGATTTGCGTTGCCGTCCCGGCGTCAGCGCAGACGGTTGTCATTCGCGACGGCGTACATCGTCATCATCATAACAACGGATGGCATCGCGAGCGGACGCGGTATCGTGTCGAGCGCCATCGTCACCACCGGTATCATTACAAACGCGACGTGCATCGTCATCGGTCGCACGGCCCGGCGATCGTCATCCGTCCGTGACGGGTGAGGCGTATTCAACACGATGATTCGACCCGAGCGGCCCTGCAATATGCAGGGCCGTTTTCGTTATCAGTGAGGGAGGTTTGTTAGGCGATCTTCGGCAGATGGATGGGGCGGCCGAGTGCCTGCTCGACCAGATCGAACGTGTCGACGATCACCCGCATGTTCGAAAGGCGCCCGGCCTTGAACTGCGCGAAATGAGCAAGGCGAACGCTGATCGACTGATCCGAATCCTTCGCGGTCAGCGAATATCGCATCAGGGATGCCGCCGTGTCGTCGCCGAGCATCACCGCTTCGCGATCAAAGCGCACCAGGCGGATGGTGTCGGCAATCTTGCGAACCACATCGAGAACGGCGGGCTTGCCGCGGTGGGTGCCGAAAAATCCAAACATGTCGATCGGGCCGTAAATCGTCCACTCGATGTTGTCATCGAGAATGGATTCCAGATCGCTGGTGGAGTTGTCGTTCAGCGCGAGATGAATCGCGCGCGAGAAACGCCAGAGGCTGTGCTCTGTCATTGGCTTAAGTCCTGATATCGATACGTAAACGGGCAGCGGCTGTGCGGGAATGGGCGCGCTGCCGGCAAACTGCATTTCAATTATTGGCGTTGAGATACAATCTTTTCGCACTTGCACAATGACACTTATTGCAATGCACAAATGCCCGCCGCGCAGACGTGGCGTAGCGGCCTGTTCGGCGGTATGCGGAAACCGCAATATTTAGAAAGTGTTAAGCAGTCGGATTCGCAGCTGGGCAGCCCGGCGCTTAGCCGCGCATCGCGAAATTGACCTGGCTGGCGAGATTGGCGGTGAGATCGCACCCCAGCAACTGCTGAATGAAATCGAGCGAGTCGAAGAACGCGCGGTGTTCGAGGATGAGACCGTCGCGCAGCGTGAAGAATTCCGCGATCATGAACTGCAAAACGCACTGGTCGGCGTGTTTGGTCAGGCGAGCCTCGACCATCGTCGCAGCCTTGTTGTCGTCAACGACTATGGATTGAAGCGTATAATTTCGCGCCGAGTAGCGCTCATGCTGGATTCGCACCGCCTGTGCGAGCCACATCTTGCCTTCCTTAAGGCCATGATGAGGAAAGATGTCCACTGGCGCGTAGGTGAGGGATGTCAGCGCATTGTCGCAGCATTGTTCTGCAGCCGCGATGTTGCCGGCGTAGAAGGCAGCGATAAAATCCAGCACACATTTTTTGGTTTTGTTTTCGGCCATCGCTCATTCCCAGACACGAGGCGGTACCTATTTGGGAACCGGAGGCCGATCAAGCCGCGTCTGTCATAAGGTTTACCGAACTCTTTCAAATCTGATTTCGATTGTTTCGACTTGCATGCAAGGGACGAGGTGGTCGCATCCGCACGCGTCAACCTGACGCGTGCGGATGCATGACGTTAAGTCGCACGCCCCGAACCACGCCGGGCAGCATCGTGTTGACTACCAGACCGCAGACACTCAGGGCCGATCATGACCAAGACCGTTCAACCCGTTCCGCCGGAAAACCAGAGTCACAAGGGCCCCGGCAGCGCGCCGGACGCCGAAATCGATACCACCAAGGGTCATCGCGACGACGAGAAGCAGAACATCGACGAGCAGGGTGCTCGCGCCAACGTCAAGCAGAACACCAGCAACCGCCGCTCTGGCTGACACGCAGGCCAAAACTGCTTCGCGCCGATTCAATAAACCTTCGCACCCGGCGAAATCACGGTGCCGGGGTGAGCACTGCGCGGCGATAGCACGATGACCTTCCCGTCCTGATCGGGCGCGCCGAGGATCAAAACTTCCGACATGAACCCCGCGATGTTGCGCGGCGCAAAGTTACACACGCACACCACCAGCGAGCCCATCAGTTCTTCGGCCGTGTAGTTGGTAATCTGCGCGCTTGACCACTTTTCGCCCATCTCGCCGAGATCGACGCGGACTTTCCACGACGGGTTACGCGCCTTCGGAAACGGCAGCACTTCGAGAACGCGGCCGGCGCGGAGGTCGACCTTGGCGAAATCGTCGTAAGTGATCGGGGAAGAGGGCATGGCGAACGCGCTCGAAGCGCCGGTCAGGCTTTGGTCTTCTTGGCCCTGGTCTTGGCAGGTTTAGACTTGGCAGCTTTGGCTTTGGCGGTTTTCTTCGCAGTCGTCTTGCCGGGTTTGTTCACGGAGGGTGCCGGCTTCTTCGCGGCGGCGGCCTCGACAGCCTGACGGATCGCGCGGGCGTAGCTGTATGCGGCGTTATCGGCCGACATCTGCAGCCGCTTCACCGCCGCCGTGCCAAGGTCCTGCGCGTCCTTCGCAAGTTGCCGATAGCGCTGTTTCGCCTCGGCGTCCTTGGCCTTCACGGCGAGAGAGTTGTAACGATCACGTCGCTTTTTGACGACTGCCGTCAGAGTTTTGTGTTGCTGCTTCGCAAGCTGCCGGATGACCACATCCAGATCGGCGTCTGCCATTGTTCAGTCCTCCAAGCGATATGCAAAAATTTCTGAATGACGACCTAGCAGTTGAAGAGGGGACTTTGCAATTGGCGCCGGGCAAATGCGTCATTCAGGGTTCGATCGCTCGACAGGTCCGCCTTCGGATGTGACCATGGTGCTTCTGCCATGGGCGGACGCAAGCGTCCGCCTGCCTCCGATCTCTCGGCCGGAAAGGAGGCGATCAGTGCCCGCTCAGAACCAGAGCTTTGACGGGAAGCAGGAGGGCTTGGATCCGCAGCAGCATCGCATGCACGATCCCCACCGCATCGACAGCGTGCAGCCAGATCCGTTTTGAGGCGCTGGTTTCCCTCGCGGAAATCACGTCGTGGTTGCTGGTATAGGCATTGGCGATGCAACTGCTGCCCGGCGTGACGCCTTCAAGACCGCCTTTATAGATAGGCTCCATGAACACGAGAATGGTGCCCGGTCGCAGCGTCTGCTGCGCTTCGACGAGCTGATCGCCGCCGCGGACCTGGCCCGCTGCGATGTAGTTCTGCACGCTGGTGATCACCATCGGAATAATGGTCCACGGCTTCGAAATGCAGGTGGCCTCGGCCACCATCCCGACTTTCATGACCTGCGCTTCGATCTGCCCGAACCCGGCGGCCAGTGCGCGCTCTCCCGCGCCTTCCGGAATCAGGATGCCGGCGGATCGCATGATCGGATTGACGATATCGCCCGGCCGCAATGTGAACTGCTCGACGCGGCCTGCAACTCCCGCGCGAATGAAGGTTTTGTCCAGATCGACCTGCGCCTCGGCAAGTACAGCCTCCGCGCTGGCCTTTTCCGCAGGAAGAAGAGATGTCACGCGGGCCATCACGGATTGCCGCGAAGCGTTTGCCGCATCCACGGAAGCCTGGCGCCCGGCGAGGACGACTTCCAGCTTTTCGATATCGCGCTGAGGAACCATGCCGGGGCTTCGTCTCTGCAACTCGCGTTTAACATCGAGTTCTTCGGCCGCTTGCTGATACGCGCTCTTTGCTTCCTGAATCTGGGCATCCGCTTTCAGAATATCCGCCTGCGCCGACACCATGGATGCGTCGATCTGCGCGATCTTGCGCCGCGCCGTTTCCAGTGCGGCCTGCTGTTTTGAACTGTCCAGTCTGAAAATCACCTCGCCCTTTTTCACGGGGGCGCTGAAATCGGCATGAACCTCGGCGACGCGTCCGATGGTATCCGGAATGATCGGTACGGTTCGGAAGTACAACGTCGCGCTCGTGGTCGACGGGTGAAAATAGAAAATCATCGTGATCAGGGCGACGGTCAGCATTACACATGCAGTGATACCCCATCGCAATTCGTACCAGACAGAGAACAGCGTGATCTCTTTGCCAAGCCTCTTGCCCTGCGCGTAGCGGCGATAGAGATAATCGGGAAAGATTGTCAAAAGCGAACAGAGGATCAGCTCAAGCATGACCTTGCGCCTCGCTCTTGCCGACAGGATCCTTCGTCGTGTCGGGCCCGTCCGCAGGAGCGGTGTGAGCCGCTATTTCAGGCGGCTTCTCGGATGGATCGGGCTCCGGCGGAATTCCAGCCATCTTCTGGACCGAACCTGCAATGCTGCGCAGCGGTGTGCTGAAATCGGGCAGATCGACCATGGCAAGAAACAGCCCGATCACCCAGAACAGGTGATTGTGCGTAAAGAGCGCGAGAAGGCAGAGGACGGCGACGATCTCGAATTGCAGTTTCTGCGATTTGTGCGCCATGCGCTCGGGCAGGGAATGGATCTGCAGATAAATGTTGCCGACGAAAAGAACGGCTCCGATCAGGATGATCCCGACCACCACCATCAGCACGTCCGTGTCGCCGGGGGCGGTGATAAAGCCGGGGAGATGGTGAGGCGCGATTGGATGAAGCGGCTCGCTCAAGCAGGCCTCCTGTCCGGAAAATTGCAGCGCAAAATAAAATATCAGACAAACATGCAGTCTGCGCTGAACGGTTCCATCATTGCATAGGGGTGGCGTTTGGCAAGCGAGATCAACTGCGCCGTGGCCATGTCACGGCGGCTGACCTCATGCGGGGCGTCATCGGGGCAAATTGCCGAGGTCGAGCGGCGAACCTACCTCTTCTTCCACCCGCCGCGCTTGCCCGGTGCTCCGCCGCTGGAGCGTGGTGAAGGCCCGGTGGAGCGGCCCGAGTGCTCCTGTCCGCTTTCACGCATCGACTTCGGCTGGAAAATTCTGCTTTCCATGCCCGGTCCCATTTCATCGAGGGTCGGCTTGCGCGCGCGGGATTTGGTCGCGGCCGCGGCCCGGTCCAGTTGCGCCGGCAGGTTCGCCGCGTCGCCATACTTCTTCTTGCCGGCGTAGGCGCCGGCTTTTGCCGCCACGCCGCGCTGCTTGATGGTCGGATCATCGACGACGGCCAGCTCGGTTGCGCGAAGGCGCTTGACCTCGTCGCGCAGCCGCGCGGCTTCCTCGAAGTTGAGATCGGCGGCAGCTTCCCGCATCCTTGTTTCGAGATCGGCCAGCACCGCCTCGAAATTGTGGCCGATCGCCACCGCATCGTCGGCCATGCCGCCGTCGCCGATTTCCACCAGCACATGGTCGCGCTCGTAAACGCTGCCGAGAATGTCGCCGATCGAGCGCTTGATGCTCTCCGGAGTGATGCCGTGCGCGGTGTTGTATTCGACCTGCTTCTCACGGCGGCGGTCGGTTTCGGCGATGGCGCGCTCCATTGAGCCGGTGACCTGATCGGCATAGAGAATGACCTTGCCGTCGACGTTACGTGCTGCGCGGCCGATGGTCTGGATCAGCGAGGTTTCCGAACGCAGGAAGCCTTCCTTGTCGGCGTCGAGAATGGCGACCAGCGCGCATTCCGGAATGTCGAGGCCTTCGCGCAGCAGGTTGATGCCGACCAGCGCGTCAAATGCACCGAGACGAAGATCCCGAATGATCTCGATGCGCTCGATGGTGTCGATGTCGCTGTGCATGTAACGGACGCGGATGCCCTGCTCGTGCAGATACTCGGTGAGGTCTTCCGCCATCCGCTTGGTCAGCACGGTGATCAGCGAGCGATAACCCGCTGCCGCGGTGGCGCGGACCTCGCCGACGAGGTCGTCGACCTGGGTGCGGGCAGGGCGGATATTGACCGGCGGATCGATCAGGCCGGTGGGGCGGATCACCTGCTCGACGAACACGCCGCCGCTTTCGTTCAGCTCCCAGCCGCCTGGTGTCGCTGAGACCGCGACCGATTGCGGGCGCATCATGTCCCATTCTTCAAAGCGCAGCGGGCGATTGTCCATACAGGACGGAAGGCGGAAGCCGTATTCGGCCAGCGTCGCCTTGCGGCGGAAGTCGCCTTTGAACATGCCGCCGATCTGCGGCACGGTGACGTGGCTCTCATCTGCGAACACCAGCGCGTTGTCAGGCACGTATTCGAACAATGTCGGCGGTGGTTCACCCGGCTTGCGGCCGGTGAGGTAGCGCGAATAGTTTTCGATGCCGGCGCAGCTGCCGGTCGCTTCCATCATTTCAAGGTCGAACGTGGTGCGCTGCTCGAGGCGCTGCGCTTCGAGCAGGCGGCCCTGCGCGTTCAGTTCGTCGAGCCGCCATTTCAGTTCACTCTTGATGCCCTTGATCGCCTGAATCAGCGTCGGGCGCGGCGTAACGTAGTGCGAGTTGGCGTAGACCTTGATGAACTCGAGTTCGTCCTGCTTGTGGCCGGTGAGCGGATCGAACTCCTCGATAGTGTCGATGGTGTCGCCGAACAGATTCATGCGCCAGGCACGGTCTTCATAGTGCGCCGGGAAAATGTCGATCACGTCGCCGCGCACCCGGAAGGTGCCGCGGGTGAAATCCGCCGAAGTGCGCTTGTACTGCAGGGCGACCAGATCGGCGATGATCTGGCGCTGGTCGATGCGCTCGCCCTTTTTCATCGCGAAGGTCATCGCGGTGTAGGTTTCGACCGAGCCGATACCGTAGATGCACGACACCGAGGCGACGATGATGACGTCGTCGCGCTCCAGCAGCGCGCGCGTCGCGGAGTGGCGCATCCGGTCGATCTGTTCGTTGATCGACGAATCCTTCTCGATATAGGTGTCGGTGCGCGGAACGTAGGCTTCCGGCTGGTAGTAGTCATAATACGAGACGAAGTACTCGACGGCATTGTCGGGGAAGAAATTCTTGAACTCGCCGTAGAGCTGCGCCGCCAGCGTTTTGTTCGGCGCGAGGATCAGCGCCGGGCGCTGCGTCGCCTCGATCACCTGCGCCATGGTGTAGGTCTTGCCCGAACCGGTGACGCCGAGCAGCACCTGGGTACGGTCGTTGCGTTTGACGCCTTCGACCAGTTCCTTGATTGCGGTGGGCTGGTCGCCCTTTGGTTCGTACTCGGACTTGATCTGGAAACGGACGCCACCTTCGGATTTTTCCGGGCGCGGCGGGCGATGCGGCGTCCACACTTTCAGGCTGCCGTCGTCCTTGCGGAATTCGGGACGGCCCTCGCGCATCAGCGCTTCGAGCGCGTCCGCCGTGGCCTGCACGCCCAGCGCTTCCATCTTGTTGCGCGGCGGCCGGGCCATCGCGGCTGCGTCTTCTTCCTCGGTGGTGTAGCCGAGCTGTTTCGCCAGTTCGGGATCGAGCGTCGGGATTGGCGCGCTGGTGCCGTAATTGGGCGTCTTGAAATCAGATTGGGGCGCTTCGTCGAAGCCGGCGCCATGTGTCTGCGAACGGTGCTGCTCGTCGTCGTTGAATGTCTTCGGCGTCGAGGCGCGGGCGCGATGAATCGCGGCCTCGCCGCCGGAGCGGCGGTCGCGGGAATTGTCGGGTGGCGGCTGCAACCCGGTCGAGGAGCCGATGCCACTTTCGCCGCGATTGATCGCGGGGTTGAGCAGTTCCGCCAGCGCAGGCGCAATCGGCTGCACGTCGGGACGGTGCACTTTCGATTTCGGGGTTTTGACGGTGGTCTTCGGAGAGCCGGGTTTCTTCGCCATGGACGCAATATGGGAAGAATTTTCGGCGGTTGGAAGGCCGATTGTTCCCTCGCAAAAAATATCCTCAGGACCTGTCGATGTGGCACCGGGACGCGGGGCAAAGCGCCGCAAAACGGAAACCGGCGGTTGTTCGCTGCCGTAGCTCGCGCGGCATCGTCGCCGATTTCACAAGGGAGTGTGTCCATGATTGTTCGTTCGCTCGTCGCTGCATCAGCGGCACTGTTGATGACCTCAGTTGCGGCAAACGCCGCGCAAGTTGCGACCCTGATCGGTGGCGACACTATCGCCATGGTCGATACCGCGCAGAAGAAGGTGACTGGAACCGTCAAGGTCAGCGGCATTTCCGGCGCTCTGGTCGGGATCGATGTGCGCCCCGCCGACGGCATGCTCTACGGGGGTCGTCGATGACGGCACGGTCGTCACCGTTGCCAAGGACGGCAAGGCAACGATGAAATCGAAACTCGAAACCATGGCGCAAGGCGGCGCTATTACCGTCGATTTCAATCCTGCCGCGGACCGCATCCGCATCATGAGTTCGGATGGCACCAGCCTGCGCGGCAACGTCGATGACGGCAAGGTGACGAAAGACGGCAGCCACAAATACGCCGACGGCGACATGCACAAGGGCGAAAAGCCGAACATCGTCGCCGGCGCCTATACCAACTCGGTGAAGGGAACCAAGGAAACCACGCTGCTCAACATCGACGGCACCATCAGCGGCCTCATCAAGCAGGCTCCGCCGAATGACGGCACTCTCAGCGCCATCGGCAAGCTCGGCATCAAGGCCGATAATGCTGCGTTCGATATCTCCACCGATTCGTCTGGGAAGAACGAAGGCTGGCTGATGGCGGGCGACACGCTCTACAGCGTCGATCTCGCGACCGGCAAGGCCACCGAAGCCGTCAGGATTTCCGGCGTCAGCGGCACAGTGAAGGATATCGCCATTCTCGGCATGTAAGGCAGCGCTTCGTGGTCGAGACTGCTCAGGCCCCTGAGTGACGGCGTTGCGGTGCTCCGCAGCGCCGTCATGGGGATGGATCAACGCGTGTCCTCGGCGGATCACGATTCTGCGCGGGCGTTGTGATGCGTATTGACTTGGCGGACAGACGGCGCGAAATTCATGCAATCGCATTCAATTTCGCGCGCCGCGCGCGCCGGATTAGCTCACCTCAGCAGGACTGCAAAGATGATCGATCTCTATTATTGGCCGACGCCAAACGGCCACAAGATCACGATGTTTCTCGAAGAAACCGGCACGCCGTACAAAATTCATCCCGTGAATATCGGCAAGGGCGATCAGTTCAAGCCGGAATTCCTCTCTTTCTCGCCGAACAACCGCATGCCCGCGATCATCGATCAGGCGCCGACGGACGGCGGCGAGCCGGTGAAGATCTTCGAATCCGGCGCGATTCTGATGTATCTCGCGGAAAAGACCGGCCAGTTCATGCCGCAGGATCTGCGCAAGCGCTTCGACGTGATCCAGTGGCTGATGTGGCAGATGGGCGGCCTCGGCCCGATGGCCGGCCAGAACCATCATTTCTCGGTTTATGCTCCGGAAAAGCTTCCATATGCGATCATCCGTTACGTCAACGAAACCAACCGCCTCTATGGCGTGTTGAACAAGCGTCTCGCCGACCGGGAGTTCGTTGCAGGCGACTATTCGATCGCCGACATGGCGGCGTATCCGTGGATCGTGCCTTACGAGCGTCAGGGCCAGAAGCTGGAAGACTTCCCGCATCTGAAGCGCTGGTTCGAGGCCATTCGCGCGCGGCCCGCGACCGTGCGGGCTTATGAACAGGGTCCGAAGATCAATCCGAACCCCACCATCAGTACCGACGAACAGAAAAAGGTGCTGTTCGGCCAGACCGCTGCTGTGGTGAAGGCTTAATCATGGCGCGCAAGCTGTTCGAACTGTGCGGCACGGATTCGGAGCGTGTGTTCAGCCCCTATTGCTGGCGCACGCGCATGGCGCTGGCCCACAAGGGGCTGGATCATGAAACGATTCCGTGGCGCTTCACCGAGAAGGACGCGATCCGCCCGCACAAATCGGAGAAGGTCCCGGTGCTGCTCGACGGCGACAAGGCGGTGGTCGATTCGTGGGTCATCGCCAACTATCTCGATGACGCTTATCCGGATCGTCCGTCGCTGTTCGGCGGCGAAGGCGGCCGCGCCATGGGCCGAATGCTGAACTGGTGGGGCGATACTGTGGTGCTCGGCGGTATCTTTCCGCTGATCGTCGCAGACATTCCGCAGCACCTGCCCGAGAAGGATGAGATCTATTTCCGCGAAAGCCGCGAGGCACGTCTTGGCCGCCCGCTGGAAGATGTCTCGGCCGAGCGCGACCACAAGATCGATGCGTTCCGCAAAAGTCTCGACCCGCTGCGGCTGACACTGAAGACACAGCCGTTCCTCGGCGGCGACAAGCCGAACTACGCCGACTACATCGTGTTCGGCCCGTTCCAGTGGGCGCGTATCGTCAGCCCGTTCAAGCTGCTGAAAGAGGACGACCCCGTCCACGCATGGCGCGAGAAGCTGTTTGATGCCTTTGGCGGCCTCGCGCGCAATGTGCCCGGTTACGCGGCCTAGGCTGTCAACGAGATCCGTCATGCAGCGGTAACACATCGCCGCTAGCTCCTGAGCGATGACCGAGTCTGTTCCTGCCGTCGTTCACTGGGTCGGTGCGCTGGCCGCCGTGCTGACCACGTTGTGCTGGTTGCCGCAGGTGGTGCGCGTCATCCGTCTCAAGGATACCCATGCGATTTCGCTGGCGACCAATCTGGTGTTCGCCGGCGGCATCCTGCTGTGGCTGATCTACGGCATTGCGATCGGCAACTGGCCGCTGATTGCCGCCAACGCCGTCTCGATGGTCCTGACATTGATCATTATCGCGATGAAGCTGCGTTACGGCTGATCGGCTTCGCGTCGTGCGGCCTCAGCGCGCAGGCATGACGGACACAGGCAGTCTTCGCCCTCGACCGGCATCGGCAGCCGTGCGGCTTCATCCATGCACCAGCAACGCCCCGCCAGATCACAAGTGAACGCCGCGCCGCAGCGCGGGCAGGTTATAGCGCGGGGTTGCGCGGGACGATCGGGTGACGGATGTGTCATCGTTCGGTCTGTCGTCGAGGTCATCCTGAGAGTCTGGTTGGAAGCAAGTGACGGCTCCAGTCGAGGTTGTCATGGCCGGACTTGGTCCGGCCATCTCGCTTAGGTGAGCACCGTGCCCGCCTCATCGGGATCGCCGGGACAAGCCCGGCGATGACAATAAATCAGTACTCGGGATGTTTATGCACCCACTATCGCTTCGTAATCTCGTCGATCGCCGCCATGTCCTCGGCCGTCAGCTTCCACGCGATCGCCTTGACGTTCTGCTCGATCTGTTCGGGGCTGGACGCGCCGGCGATGACGCTCGACACCTGCGGCCGGGCCGCGAGCCATGAGAACGCCAGTTCGAGCAGCGTCTTGCCGTGCTGTTGGGCGAATTCGCCGAGCTTCTGCACGATGTCCAGGTTTCTATCGTTCATGTAGCGCTCGCGCAGGTAATCGACCTTGCCGAGGCGCGAATCCGCAGGCGGCTTTTCCCCGCGCTTGTATTTGCCGACGAGAAGGCCGTTCGCCAGCGGGAAGAAGGGCAGCAGGCCGAGATTGTAGGCCTTCGCCGCCGGCAGCAGATCCTTCTCGATGCCGCGCACCAGAAGGCTGTATTCGTCCTGGCACGATACGAAAGCGGAGGAGTTAATGCTGCGCGCGATGAGCTGGGCCTCGGCGACGCGCCATGCCGGAAAATTCGAGCAGCCGATGTAACGCACCTTGCCCTGACGGATCAGGTCGTCCAGCGCGCGCAGGGTTTCGTCGATCGGCGTCAGGTCATCGTAGTCGTGCTGCTGATAGAGGTCGATGTAGTCGGTTTTCAACCGGCGCAGGCTGTCTTCGACCGCCTGCATGATGTAGCGCCGCGATGCGCCCTGCTTGGTGCCGTCGTCGGCCATCGATTTCGAGAATTTCGTCGCGAGCACGATGTCCTTGCGGCGGTCGCCGAGCACCTGCCCGAGCACGTTCTCCGAGCCGCCCCGCCCGGCATAGATATCGGCGGTGTCGAACAGCGTGATGCCGAGATCGATCGCCTTGTGGATGATCTTGCGCGAGGTCTCCAGATCGCTTCGCTGGCCGAAATTGTTGCAGCCGAGGCCGACAGCGGAGACGCGTAGGCCGGAGCCGCCGAGGTTTCTTGTTTCCATTTTTAATTCCTGTCAGGGGCGGGCGGGAAGGGAGAGCGGGTTTGTTTCCTCGGGCGTCATGTTGCCGGAGATCGGCGCGCCACGCAAAGCCCTCGCCGTCATCCGCCGCACCGCGGCTTCGGCATCGCGTGCGATCTGTTTGCGATCGGCATTGATGTCGTAGGCAACCGGCTCGCCCCAGCTCACGGTGACGTCGATAGCGCCGACGGCGATAACCCCGAAGAAATGCGGCAGCAGATCAGCGTCGCCGTACCACGCCACCTTGTCGCGCAGCGCGCGGCCGACCGGCACGCCGCCGATCCCGACATAGGCCAGCGACACCGGCTGCACGGTAACGCGCTCATGATGCGAAGAATCGCCGATGGCGTGATGGACCGCCCCGATCAGCGCGGAGCGAAACGGCAGGATACGGATGCCGTCGCTTGATGTGCCTTCGGGAAACAGGAGCACGGCATCGCCGCCGCTGAGCCGCTCGGCCATTTCGCGCGCCGCCGCGCCGGTCTTGTGGCGGCGTTCGCGCTCGATGAAGATCGTGCGCTGCAGTTTCGCCAGCAGCCCGAACACCGGCCATGCCGCCACTTCGGATTTCGCCACGAACACCACCGGCGCGATCGCGCCGATCACCACGATGTCCAGCCATGAGGCGTGGTTGGACAGGATCAGCGCCGGGGTCTCACGGGTGCGCTCGCCGACCTCGCGGATGCGGACGCCGACCACCTTGCACAGCACGCGATGGAATAGCCGCGGCACCGTGCGTTGCAGGCTAGTGTTGAAGACGATGCCTGCGATCTGGAACGGCAGCAGCACCAGAAACAGCAGCACGAGACATGTCAGGACGAAGGCAACGCGGATCATGAAGCGGTCCGGGCGAGGAGACGGGCGTTTATAGCGTCTGGAGACATCCGGCGGACAAAAAAATGCGGCCCCGGTCTGACGCTGCGCATGAGGGGAGTGCGCGACCGGGGACCGCTTTGGCGTGTGATCTGCGACGGGGGGCCGGATCAGACGCTCGCAAAAACTAGGCATGCTCTGTTACAGGATGGTGACGCTCGGATTTATCCACAGGGAACCAATACCGCCGCCGGGCACTTTTGGAATGCCCCGCGCGGCGAGAGCCGCCAAAGACCGGAAGGATGTTCATGCCCACGTTCATTTCGCCGTATGTGCTGCCGATCCTGATGCTGTTCGCATCCAACGTCTTCATGACCTTCGCCTGGTACGGCCATCTGAAGTTCAAGAGCAGCGCGCTGCCGTTGGTCATCATGGTGAGCTGGGGCATTGCGTTTTTCGAGTACTGGCTGGCGGTTCCGGCCAACCGCTGGGGCAGCGCGATCTATAGCGCCGCGCAACTGAAAACGATCCAGGAGGTCATCACCCTGATCGTGTTCGCCGGATTCTCGATTTTGTATCTGAAGGAGCCGCTGGGCTGGAATCACGCGCTCGGCTTTGCCTTCATTGCACTCGGCGCGTTCTTCATCTTCCACAAATGGTCGTGAACGCTCACCTCGCCGGAGAAGCGTGCGGAATGTGTGCCGGTTCGTAGGTCGCGCTGGCGCCGCGCGTTCCGGTCGCGATCAGCAACGATGCGGTCAGGATGATCGCAACTGTCAGCGACGCGGCGACAATGACCAAAGGTGCTTTCATAATACGTCTCCGTCGGGCACACGCCCGCCAATCAACCCGTGCCCCCGGACGCCCTGAAATGAGTGTGATGCTGCTGCCGGCCAAACGCCGGCCCGGCTCGTTCAGCCGATCGGCATGGCCGACGCGACCCTGATCGACATGGCCGCGATGACGACGACCAGGCAAAGCGACAGCGAGCCGAGCGCAAGTGATGCCGCGACGGCGCCGGTCAAACGTGAAGAAGCAGTGCGTGCGGTCCGGCTTCCAAAGCCGTGTGCCGCAGCGAGCGACCGTATCATGGCCGTAAATCCTTCATGGCGCGGGCGAATCACCCGCGTCCGGTAGATTTGGCAGGAATCGCTGTCAGGATTGCGGCGCAACATGCATAGAAAATGGCCAAACCATGGCCGCGGGGCGGGGTCAATGCAGGTTATGCCCGCTGTTTGCGGGTTATCCGCAGGATCACGCTTCTGCGACCAGATCCTCGTCATTGGCCGGGGCGTCGGGCGTCCAGGCCATCGAGACGAAACGCGGCTGCCGTTCGACCCGCTTGAGCCACGCCCGCACCGAGGGATAGCCGGACAAGTCGAAGTCGCACTGGTTGGCGACATGGGTGTAGCCGTAGAGCGCGATGTCGGCGACGGTGAGATGACCGGCCGCGAAGTAGTCGTGGGTCTTGAGGTGATTTTCCATCACCCGCAGCGCTGCGTAGCCGCGCTCCATCCAGTCTTCCAGCGCGTGGGTCTGCAGGTCGCGGCCGCCGCGCACCAGCGCCAGCCAGAAATACGCGGCTCCGACGCTGGGCTCCAGCGCGTGCTGCTCGAAGAACATCCATTGCAGCGCTTCTGCGCGATCAATGCGATCTTCCGGCGCCAGCGATGTGCCGATCGCGACGTACCACAAGATCGCGTTCGATTCGGCGAGGTAGCGGCCGTCAGCGACTTCGAGCAACGGCACCTGGCCGCTCGGATTCTTGGCAAGGAAGTCCGGCGTGCGGCTTTCGCCGCGCAGAATGTCGACCTCGATGGCCTGATAGGGCGCGCTCAACAGCGCCAGCGCAAGGCGGACCTTGTAGCTGTTGCCGGAGCGCTGCATCGAATAGAGCTTGTACATTCTGTCCTTCGGATTCGGGCGTCGTCATTGTCAGGACAATGATGGCGCGAGGCGCATGCCGCAAGAGCCCGAGGCTGGAAATAGTCGAAACCTGCGCTGCAGTGCGGTTGTAGAGAACAAATTTAACGATCCGACACGATCCGCAGATCACACCTGCGCGAACGTGCCGCAGCTTTCGCTCAAGTTGCAGTGAGTGAATTCGCGAGCGGCGCCCGCTTTTGCTGCGTGTCCTGCAGATCGCGAACCGCGCGGCGGATCGTGATCGCGTACAGCGCCAGCATGGCGATCAGGCCGAGCGGTAAGGTGGTCGCGCCGGCGACGCCGCGTGAGATCAGCGGCACGATCCATGCGGCCGCAAGCAGGGTGATTTCCCAATCGCGAAAACCATGGGCCAGTCCGTATCGGACGAAGAAGGCGATCGCGACCGCCAGCACCACGAGGTCGTAGTCGAGGACGTAAGGCGTCGCCAGCAGACTCGCCGTTGCCAGCGCCGACGCCTTTAATTCAAACGCCGCGCTGCTGCGCCACAGCCACACGATGCTTGCGGCGAGGACGAGCGCCAGAGCGACCTGGATCGTATAGGCGATCGGGACATTCGCGCCCCACGCACTCACGGCGGAGAAGATCGACTGGATTTTCTCCCAACCGGTGCCGCCCTGTTCGAGCACGACGTTCTGCGTGAATGCCGTGGATGCGAGAAACGCCTGCCAGATGCCGGTGCCGAGAACCGCGGTGGTCGCGGCAGCCAGCGCCACCACCGTCGCTGCCGCCGATGCGATGGTGGTCCAGCGCGCCGAGGCCAGCAGCGCCAGCGGAATCAGCACGCCGAATTGCGGCTTGTAGGCGAGCAGCCCGATCAGCACGCCGGCGAGCCACGGCCGGCGATCCATGATCTGCAGCGCGCCGCCGAGCAGCGCGGTAGTGAGGAAGCCGTTCTGGCCGTGGCCGATGTTGACGAATACGGCGGGGAAGGCGAGTGCGGCGAGCCAGGTTTCCCGGCGCGGCAGAATGGCGTGGATGGCCGCCAGGTAGGCGGCGAGTCCGGCCACCATCCACATCAACAGGCCCCACACATAGGGCAAAGCCGCGACCGCGAACGCCACGACGAAGAAGAACGGCGGATAATGCCAGCCGAAAAACGGCGTGTTGTTGCCGAACACTGCCTTTTCGGCGGCGTGCTGGAGTGCGGGCACATACGCATCGGCGGCCTTCCCGACCCAGCCGAGCGTTCCGGCCGCGTAAACGTTGGAGAAGTCGGTGCCGAGCGGCTTGCCGTTGCGGTCGATCAGGCCGTCCGCCAGAGCGATCCAGCCGACGATGGCGACGACGGTGATGCCGAGCATGATCAGGCTGTAGCCGCGGATGCGCGCGGGCGTCAGCCATTCACCGGTCCTGAGGCGCTGCAGAAGGAGGGACATTGCCGCGCAAACTTTATGAATGTTGCGCCGAACCTAGCCGTCCGTTTTTAATGTTTCCTGAAGCACTGCGGCTTTTCGCGTTTGAGGCTGTTTATCATTCGCGACCATCTCTTTTCCCCTCTCCCACGAGGGGAGAGGGAAGAAAGCCATTTCACATGACAGTTTCGCCCATCCGACGGTTGCGATGCAGCGTTGGGCGCTTTAGGGTGCGTACGCCCGCGCAACACTGCGATTCCGGGCTTTTACACACCTCAAGGAGATCATGATGTCGTTCCTGTCCGCCGCGCTCGACCGTGTGAAGCCGTCCGCGACAATTGCGGTCACGGATAAAGCACGTCAGCTCAAAGCGGCCGGCCGTAACGTCATCGGGCTGGGCGCAGGCGAACCCGATTTCGACACCCCGGCCAACATCAAGCTGGCGGCGATCCACGCCATCGAGGCCGGCAAGACCAAGTACACCGCGGTCGACGGCATCCCCGAACTCAAGGACGCGATCATCGCCAAGTTCAAGCGCGAGAACGGCCTGACCTACAAGCCGAGCCAGATCACCGTCGGCACCGGCGGCAAGCAAGTGCTCTACAATGCGCTGATGGCGACCATCAATCCGGGCGACGAGGTCATCATCCCGGCGCCATACTGGGTTAGCTATCCGGAAATGGTGGCGCTGGCCGGTGGTGAATCCGTGCCTGTGATCTGCACCGCGGCGCATGGTTTCAAGCTGCAGGCCGCCGATCTGGAAAAGGCGATCACGCCGAAGACCAAGTGGATCATCCTGAACTCGCCGTCGAACCCCACCGGCGCGGCTTACAGCCAGGCCGAGATGAAGGCGCTGACCGACGTGCTGGTGAAGCATCCGCACGTCTGGGTGATGACCGACGACATGTACGAACATCTTGTCTACGATGACTTCACTTTTGTGACGCCGGCGCAGGTCGAGCCGAAACTGTTCGACCGCACCCTCACCGTGAACGGCGTGTCGAAAGCCTATTGCATGACCGGCTGGCGCATCGGTTACGCCGGGGGCCCCGAGAAGCTCATCAAGGCGATGGCGACGATCCAGTCGCAATCGACCTCGAACCCGTCGTCGATCGCGCAATGGGCCGCGGTCGAGGCGCTGAACGGTCCGCAGGAGTTCATTCCCGCGAACAACAAGGTGTTCAAGGAGCGCCGCGATCTGGTGGTGTCGATGCTCAATCAGGCCAAGGGCATCGACTGTCCGCGGCCGGAGGGAGCGTTCTACGTCTATCCGTCCTGCGCGGGCACCATCGGCAAGACCGCGCCGTCGGGCAAGAAACTGGAAACCGACGAGGATTTCGTCACCGAGTTGCTCGAGACCGAGGGCGTCGCGGTGGTGCAGGGATCGGCGTTCGGCCTCGGCCCCGCCTTCCGCATCTCCTATGCGACGAAGACCAGCGATCTTGAGGACGCGTGCAAGCGAATCCAGCGATTTTGCGGCAACCTGCGATAATTCCACAGAGTGCTTCGCATGGAACTAATCTCGATTTCGTGACTTACAATTGATCGGCGACGTGCTACCTGCACGTCGCTTCCTTCATTTGCCCTACCTTCTGTAAAAAACCCAAGCTGGAGATCGCCTCATGCGACTGTCACACCTGTTCGGCGCAACTGCCGCCATTATCATTGCATCGTTCGCGACCGCGAATGCGCAAGAAGGTCGGACGCAGGTCGGCCTTCTCGAGTGTCATGGCGGCCAGAACGTCGGCATGGTTGTAGCGTCGACGACCCAGCTTGAGTGCGTGTTCACCAGCCAGGGCCGCCGTCCGGAGCCTTACGTGGCGACCGTCACCCGCTTCGGCCTCGATATCGGTGTCACCGAGCGCATGGATCTCGCATGGGCGGTGAACGCGCCGACCCGGCGTCTCGGCCGTGGTGATCTGTCCGGCAACTATGGCGGTGTTGGCGGCAACGCCTCGATCGGCATCGGCGGCGGCGGCAACCTGCTGGTCGGCGGTTCGGACAACTCGATTGCGCTGCAGCCGCTGAGCCTGCAGGGCCAGACCGGCCTCAACGCAGCTGGCGGCCTCGTCGGCCTTGAACTCCGTCCGGCCGGCATCGTGCATCACGGCAAGGCCCGCCATCATCGCCACCACAAGAAGCATCATCGTCATCATCATCACCGCTAAGCGGCTGGCGATCGGTTATCGGGAGGCCCGCGCAAGCGGGCCTCTTTTGTTTTGAGCCCGTTTTTCCGCGCCGCCTTTATTTTTGGGAAAGGCTGACGAGCACCGGTCGTTGAACAATCGCCGGTGCTGTGAATAAATGACGGACTGTATTTTTGGGCGCAGGATCGCGCCGTGTCCGTATGTTCATCACCTGGAGATTTCCATGCGTCGCTTTTCCGCCGTCCTGTGTGTCGCCGCCGCCGCGTTTGCCTCTTCTCTCGTGACCGCCAGTGCGCAGCAAGGGCGCGTGCAGGCCGGCACGCTCGAATGCCGTGGTGGTCCGAATGTCGGCATGATCGTCGGCTCGGTCACCAATCTGGGTTGCGTCTTCCGGGCCCAGGGGCGGCCGGACGATCTGTACGTCGCGACCATCACCAAGCTCGGGCTGGATATCGGCATCACCAATGAGACGGTGCTGTCGTGGGCGGTGTTGGCGCCGACCAACGAGATCGGCCGTGGCGATCTCTCCGGCAACTATGCCGGCGTCAATGCCAGCGCGTCGATCGGCGTCGGCCTCGGCGCCAATGCGATGGTTGGCGGTTCGGCCAATTCGTTCGCACTGCAGCCGCTCAGCGTGCAGGGCCAGACCGGCCTCAGCGCCGCCGGCGGAGTGCAGAGCCTTGAATTGCGTCCCGGCCGCTAAGCGACTGCGATGATCCTGATCACGGCCGCAACGGGACAAGTCGGCCGTGAGGCGATCAACGGGCTGATCGCTGCCGGTGCGCCGGTGCGCGCGCTGGTGCGCGATCCGGTACGCGCCGATATGCCTGTGGGTGTCGAGGTGGCGCAGGGCAGTTTCGAGGATGACGCCTCGCTTGCGCGTGCGTTCGATGGCGTGGAGACGATGCTGCTGGCAGGCCGGGATAGTCCGAACGCCGTGGAGCAGCACCGGCGCGTTCTCGCTCATGCGCGCCGCGTGGGTGTGCGCCACATCGTCAAGCTGTCGGCGATCGGCGCGTCCGCGACATCCCAGGTGGCGCTGATGCGCGAGCATCACGAGGTCGATGAAGACGTTCTTCAAGGACCGGCGGAATGGACGCTGCTCAAACCGCATCTCTATCTGCAAAATTTGCTGCGCGCGGCCGATGCCGTCCGGCACAACGGATTGCTGTCGGCGCCGATGGGACACGGCGGATTTCCTCTCGTCGACACCCGTGATGTCGGTGCGGCGGCCGCGTCAGTCCTGCGCGATCCGGCGGTGCACGCCGGCAAGAGCTACAGGCTCACCGGACCCGCTGCCTATGGCTACGATGATGTCGCGGCTGCGATGGCATCCGTCGCCGGCCGCGACGTGACCTACGAGGCGGTCGTGCCGCGCGACTATGAAGCCCGGCTGCTTGCTGCGGGCGCTCCGGCCTGGCGCGCGTTTGACCTCGCTCACATCGCGTCCGCCTATGCGGCGTCCGACAATACGGTTTCGCCCGATCTTCCGATGCTGCTCGGCCGCAAGGCCAGATCGCTGCCGGAATTTATGGAAGATCACCGCGCGCTTTTCGGACGTTGAGGCGCTGCGAAAAAAAACGCGAGTGCCTCTCGCATTTTAATGCGTCGTCCGCGCAAATATTCTTGATCGGCACTAGGGTGGAACTCGCGGCGCTCTGTTGCACAGCCGCAAGTTTCCCGCTTGCCAATCTCGGCATCCCCTGAGACGATCAGGGCTGCCGACCCGATCACGGGCCGAGCTCCAGACAAGGAGACGGCAATGGGACAGAGCGTCAGAAGTCCCCGCGGTCCCCGGTGCATTGCACTGGTGGGCCCTTTCCAAAGTGGCAAAACCACACTCCTCGAAGCCATCCTGTCCCGCACCGGGGCAATTCCAAAACCAGGTACAGTCGAAGCAGGCACAACCGTGGGCGATACGTCCGCAGAAGCGCGCAGCCATCGCATGAGCGTGGCGCTGACTGCGGCCTCGACGACTTTCATGGGCGACACCTACACGTTTATCGACTGTCCAGGCTCGGTCGAGTTCGTGCATGACATGCGCGCGGTGCTGCCCGCGGTCGATGCCGCGGTCGTCGTGTGTGAGGCGGACGAGCGCAAGCTGCCGCTGTTGCAACTCATCATGCGCGAACTGGAAGACCTGAAAATTCCCCGCTTCCTGTTTCTCAACAAGATCGACAAGGCGAGCCAGCGTGTGCGCGAGACGCTGCAGGTGCTGCAGCAGGCGTCGCGCACGCCGCTGGTGCTGCGCCAGATTCCGATCTGGAAGGACGGCATCGTCGCCGGCTTCGTCGATCTCGCGCTGGAGCGTGCCTTTGTCTATCGCGAGCACATGCCGTCCGAGGTGATCGACCTCAATGGCGGTGATCTCGACCGCGAAAAAGAAGCGCGGTTCTCAATGCTGGAAAAACTCGCTGATCACGACGACCGGCTGATGGAGCAATTGCTTGAGGACATTCCACCGCCGCGCGATGCGGTGTTCGACGATCTCTCTGCCGAATTGCGCGATGGCCAGATTTGTCCCGTGCTGATGGGATCGGCGGCGCGCGAGAACGGCGTGCTGCGGCTGATGAAGGCGCTGCGGCACGAAGCGCCGGATGTCGTGGCGACGGCGGCGCGGCTCGGTGTGCCGGGCGACAACGCGCCGCTCGCTTACGTGATGAAGTCGACTCATCTCCAGCACGGCGGCAAGCTGTCGCTGGCGCGGGTTCTGTCCGGCCAGTTTAACGATGGCGACACAGTGCAGGCGTCGGGCGGCGATAGCGGCCGCATTTCCGGCATCCTGTCGGTCAACGGCGGTCACGACACCAAGCGCCCGTCGGCCGAGGCCGGCGACACTGTGAGTTTCGGCAAGCTCGATGCGGTGAAGACCGGCGAGACGCTGGGCGGCGGCAAGACCGCGCCGGCCGCGCTTGTCAGCGTCGCGGCTGCGCGGCCGGTGCTGGCCACCGCGCTGTCCGCCCCTGATCGCAAGGACGATGTGAAACTCGGTCAGGCGCTGGCGCGGCTGAGCGAGGAAGATCCGTCCTATGTCATCGTCCACAATCCGCGCACCCACGACATCGTGTTGTGGGGGCAGGGCGAGATGCATCTGCGCGTCGCGCTGGAGCGGTTGAAAGATCGCTTCGGCGTTACGGTGAAACAGCATCCGCCGGCGATCGGCTATCAGGAGACGATCCGCAAATCCGCCACCGAACGCGGCCGCCACAAGAAGCAATCCGGCGGTCACGGCCAGTTCGGCGATGTGGTGCTGGAAGTGAAGCCGTTGCCGCGCGGCAGCGGCATCGTGTTCCGCGAAAAGATCGTCGGTGGCGCGGTGCCCAAGAATTACATCGGCGCAGTGGAGGAAGGCGTTCGCGACGGGCTGACGCGCGGGCCGCTCGGCTTCCCCACGATCGACGTCGAAGTAACGATGACCGACGGCTCCTATCACAGTGTCGATTCCTCCGATCAGGCGTTCCGCACCGCGGCGCGGATCGGCGTCAGCGAGGCGCTGCCGAAATGCCAGCCGGTGCTGCTCGAGCCGATCAATCTGGTCGAGATTGTCTGTCCGTCGGAGGCGACGGCGAAGATCAACGCCATCCTGTCGGGACGCCGCGCGCAGATTCTCGGGTTCGACAGCCGCGAGGATTGGTCCGGCTGGGACAGGGTGCGCGCGATGATGCCCGAGGCGGAGATCGGCGACCTGATAGTCGAACTGCGCTCGGCGACCGCGGGCGCCGGCGGCTTCACCCGGCAGTTCGACCGCATGGCCGAGGTGACCGGCCGCGCCGCCGACCAGATCGTCGCCGCGCATCGCGTCGCGGCCTGATCGTACCTGCGACCGGACCCGCCCCGAAGGCGGGTTCGGGTGCATAAATTGATGTTTTATACATCATTGAAGATATGCTACACTTGAGATATAACGTCTCATAGTGGATAGCAGCCATTGATCACCTCAGTACAAATGCGCGCTGCGCGCGCACTTCTCGGAATCGATCAGAAGGCGCTCGCCGAACTCGCCGGTGTTTCGCTGCCGACCATCCAGCGGATGGAAGCTAGCGGCGGCGTGGTGCGTGGCGTCGTCGAATCCCTCACGCGTGTCGTCGAGGCGCTGGACCGGGCCGGCGTCGAATTGATCGGCGACAATGCACGCAGCGAAACAGGCGGTCGCGGCGTACGTCTGAAGAATCCGCCAGCCTAGCTTCACGGTCTATCGGACATCGGCGATGGATATGACGAACCACTCAGCACCTTCTTCCACTGCGCCGACATTCGCCGAACTGTTCACGCCCAAACTTCTCACCGTCCTTCGCGAGGGATACGGCCTCGACGATTTCCGCGCCGATGTTGTGGCGGGGCTCACGGTTGCAATCGTCGCGTTGCCCCTGTCGATGGCGATCGCCATCGCCTCGGGCGTCACGCCCGATCGAGGGCTCTACACCGCCATTGTCGGCGGTTTTTTTGTGTCGCTGCTCGGCGGCAGCCGCTTTCAGGTCGGCGGCCCGGCCGGCGCGTTCATCGTGCTGGTCGCGCAGACCGTGCAAAATCACGGCGTCGACGGCGTCGTTCTCGCCACGCTGATGGCCGGCGTGTTTCTGATCGTGGCCGGCTTCCTGCGGCTCGGCACCTACGTCAAGTTCATTCCTTATCCGGTGACGGTGGGATTCACCGCCGGCATCGCCGTCATCATCTTTGCCAGCCAGCTCAAGGATCTGTTCGGCCTGACACTGCCGGGTCACGAGCCGGCGGCGTTCTTGCCGAAGCTCGCAGCACTTGGCACTGCGATCGGCACCGTCAACGTGTGGGCGATAGTGCTGGCGGTGGGGACCATCGCGATTATCGCGGTGCTGCGTCGCCTGCGGCCGGGCTGGCCGGGCATTTTGATCGGCGTCCTCATCGCGACTGTACTCGCATCGATGCTGAATCTGCCGGTTGAAACAATCGGCTCGCGTTTCGGCGGAATTCCTGAATCGATTCCGCTGCCGACGCTGCCGACGCTGTCATGGCAGAAGGCGCAGGCGGTGTTGCCCGACGCCATTGCCTTCGCGTTGCTGGGCTCGATCGAGTCGCTTTTGTCGGCCGTCGTTGCCGACGGCATGACCGGACGCCGCCATCGCTCGAACTGCGAACTGGTGGCGCAGGGGGTCGGCAACATGGCGTCGGCGCTGTTCGGCGGCATCAGTGTGACCGGTCTGATCGCGCGTACCGCGACCAACATTCGGGCCGGTGCGCGCAGCCCGGTTTCAGGGATCATGCATTCGGTATTCGTGCTGCTGTTCATCCTGATCGCCGCGCCGCTGGCGAGTTACGTTCCGTTGTGCGCGCTGGCATCGGTGCTGGTGGTGGTCGCGTGGACCATGGCGGAAAAGCATGAGTTCGCAACCCTGATCCGCTCATCGTGGGGCGACGCCGCGGTGCTGCTGGCGACATTCCTGCTCACCGTGTTTCGCGATCTCACCGAAGGCATCGTCGTCGGCTTCGCGCTGGGCGCGATGCTGTTCATTCACCGCATGGCGGAAGCGACCGCGATTGAAAGCCGCGTGCCGCTGGCGGAGGACGACAAGGCCGATACCTCCAACGGCGAACGCGTTCCTTACGATGCGGCGCTGTCCACCGATCCCGATGTCATCGTCTATCGCATCTCGGGCGCGTTCTTCTTCGGCGCGGCTTCCACGATCGGCGCGGTGCTCGACCGGATTCCGAGCGGCCACAAGGGACTGGTGATCGACTTCACGGCGGTGCCGCTGCTCGATTCCTCCGCCGCCAACGTCATCGCGCGTGTCGCCGAAAAAGCGCGGCGTCAGGGCGTTCGCGTTTTTCTTACCGGCGCCTCGCCGCAGGTGCGGCGCGAACTGCTGGTTCACGGTGCGCGGCCGCCGCGTGTGCGCTATCGCAGCGATATTTCGAGCGCCGTTGCCGAGATCAAGCGCAAGGCCGCATTGACAGCCTCCGCCGCCGCGTGATTTGACCGCTTGTCCGGTGCGATCGTGCGGGCCGGTCGAATCCAGTGGAGCTGTCGTCAATGAGTGCAAGTCCCGCCGCGTGCCTGATTGGATGGCCGGCCGCGCATTCGCGCTCGCCGATCATCCATAAATACTGGCTCCGGACACTCGGCCTCGACGGCGATTACCGCATCGAGGCGGTGGAGCCGTCTGCATTCGCGGACTTCATCACGCATCTGACGGCGAAAGGCTATCGTGGCGCCAACGTCACCATTCCGCACAAGGAGCAGGCGCTGGCGCTGTCGTCACCCGATGCGCGCGCCCGCGCCGTTGGTGCCGCCAACACCCTCTATTTCGCCGACGGCCGGCTGTGTTCGACCAACACCGATGTCGAAGGCTTTATCGGCAATCTCGATGCTTCGGCGCCGGGCTGGGATCGCGCGCAGGATGCGCTGGTGCTCGGTGCTGGCGGCTCTGCGCGCGCTGTGATTTTCGGACTACTGGAGCGCGGCATCGCGCGCGTTTACCTTGCCAACCGCACCACGGAACGTGCGCAAGCGCTGGCAAAGCAGTTCGGTGACAAGGTGTCGGTGCTCGACTGGAACGAGGTCGGGACGATGTTGCCGCGCGCGGGCCTGCTGGTGAATACCACGTCACTCGGCATGAAAGGCCAGCCGCCGCTCACCATCGACCTCGCGCGTTTGCCCCGCGATGCCGTGGTTGCTGATCTGGTCTATGTGCCGCTCGAGACCGCGTTGCTTCAGGCGGCGAAAGCGCGGGGACTGAAAACCGCGGACGGTCTCGGCATGTTGCTGCATCAGGCGGTGCGCGGCTTCGAACTGTGGTTCGGCAAGCGGCCGCAGGTGACGCCGGACCTGCGCGCGCTGGTCGAGGCCGATCTCGCGAAGTAATTCACACAGGCTGCGCCATTCGCGCGATTGAGATACAACCCTATCCAGGCAACCGGTCTGCGTGTCCGGCTTCGTACGGATAGAGTTCTTACATGGGACAAAATTGATGAATCGAAACGGAAAGCTGGTCGTGATCGCGATTCTCGCGGCGACGGTTTACGCGGGCTACACGACCTGGCAGGGCGCGCGCGGGTTCAACCCGACCATGATCGACAAGATCAAGCAGGAGATCCGCGACGACTTCACCCGCAAGGGCAATACGGTGGTCGATGTCGATATGCGCCGCGGCGGCGAGCCGCGTCGTCTTGCCGGCTCCGTGACCCTCAAGGCGGCAGGCGCCGATCAGCCGCAGCAAAAGGCCTGCACCGCAACGCTGGCGCGGGACGATACCTATCGCTGGAACTGCGAGTAAGGGCGGCGCCGGATCATCCGAGGCATCATAGGGGCGCTGTGCATGTGATTGTCATCACCGGCCTTGTGCCGGTGATCCCGGTTAGGGGCGCACGGTGCCTTCCTCCTGAGACGGCGCCTCAGCTCCGCGGACTGCTGATCGCGTTGGTCTGCAGATAATCGGTCAGCACCCGTCGGTCGATGTCTGCGATGCGGTTGACGCCGCACAGGCCCATGGTGACGCTCAATTCCTTGCCGATGACATCGAGCGCGGTGGCGACGCCTTCCTGGCCGCCGGCGCCGAGGCCGTAGATGTAGGCGCGGCCGATCATGCAGGACTTGGCGCCGAGCGCGAGCGCGCGCATCAGGTCCTGTCCCGAGCGGATGCCGCCGTCGAACAGCACTTCGATCTGCGAACCGACATCCTGGACGATATCCGGCAGCACTGAGATCGACGAAGGCGCGCCGTCGAGCTGGCGGCCGCCATGGTTCGACACCACCAGCGCCTCGGCGCCGGTCTTCACCGCCTCACGCGCATCGGCGACGTCGAGGATGCCCTTGATGACCAGCTTGCCCGGCCAGATGCTGCGGATCCATTCGATATCCTTCCAGTTCAGCGACGGATCGAATTGTGAAGCGACCCAGCCCGACACCGAGGCGAGATCCTGCGCGCCCGGCAGATGGCCTGCGATGTTGCCGAAGTTGCGCCGCTTGGTGCGCGCCATCCCGCTGACCCAGCCGGGCTTGGTGGCGAAGTCGATGATGTTTTTCAGCTTGAGCAGTTGCGGCGGCACCGTCAGGCCGTTCTTGATGTCGGCATGGCGCTGGCCGATCACCTGCAGATCGACCGTCAACACCAGCGCACTGCATTTCGCCGCGATGGCGCGCTCGATCAGCGCCTTCACGAAGCCGCGGTCTTTCATCACGTAAAGCTGGAACCAGAACGGCTTCTCGACATGGGCGGCGACGTCCTCGATCGAGCAGATCGACATGGTCGACAGCGTGTAGGGAATGCCGGCGGCCTGCGCGGCGCGGCAGGCATGGATTTCGCCGTCGGCATACTGCATTCCCGTCGAGCCGACCGGCGCGAGGATCAGCGGCATGCTGGCCTGCTCGCCAAGGATGGTGGTGTCGAGTTCGCGTTTGGCGATATCGACCAGGATGCGCTGGCGGAATTTGAGGCGCTCCATGTCGCTGCGGTTGGCGCGCAGCGTTTCCTCGGCATAGGACCCGCGATCGACATAATCGAAGAACGCCTTCGGCACGCGGCGCTTGTGGATCAGCCGCAGGTCTTCGATGCAGGTGATGTCTTTCATCGTGGTTTCCTCGAGGCGCTTATTGTTTTCCGGATTCCAGCGATCATCTAACATGGTTGGCGCAAGTGCAAACAGCGCCGCATGATGGAGGACGTCGTGAGCCACAACGGGTCTGAAGCGGACGCTGCCAGAAAGCGCGAGAGCGACAAGCGCGCGCTCGATCAGGAGCTTGAGGAAGGCCTCAAGGGCACCTTTCCGGCTTCCGATCCGGTCAGCGTGACCCAGCCCGGCCCGGCGGACCCCGGAGAGGGCGACAAGACTGGCAAGTGAGGGCGCGGCATCGGTCTCTTGAGGCGGAACAGCCGCGGCAGTGGCGCGTTGGTTTCTGCCATAACCGGAGCGCGACATGACAGCCCCCGATACCAATGCCAAAAGCGACAAGACCACGCAGGACCCCGCCAAGGACAAGGGCGACAAAACCCGGAAGGAAAAGCTCGACGACGCTCTGGAGCAAGGTCTGGAGGAGTCGTTTCCTGGTTCGGACCCGGTGAGCGTGACCCAGCCTTCGCCCTCGAAGTACGATCAGGACATCAAGCGAAAGAGGTAGTCTTGGTCTCCTGTGGACAAGGATCTCAATCGAGAGGCTTAAAATACAAGATATTTCAAATAGATAACCCGCGCGCAGGCGCTCGGCCCGCAGTAATGATTCATCATATTTTTTGAAGCCGCGACGGCGGCAGGGGCTTTATAAGTCTGGCCAGAATATAGTGAGGGATGCCCCGCCGAGCTGATGTCCAGCGCTCGGGCGGCGCAGGGGATATTTATTCATGGCGCGCAAATATTTTGGGACCGATGGCATTCGCGGCCGGGCCAACGGCCTGATTACGCCGGAGCTTGCCTTGAAGGTTGGCCAGGCGGCCGGTCTGGTGTTTCAACGCGGCGAACATCGCCATCGCGTCGTCATCGGCAAGGACACGCGACTGTCCGGCTACATGATCGAGACCGCTATGATCGCCGGCTTCACTTCGGTGGGCATGGATGTGCTGCAGCTCGGCCCGATACCGACGCCGGCGGTGGCGATGCTCACCAAGTCGATGCGCGCCGATCTCGGCGTGATGATTTCCGCCTCGCATAACCTGTTCGACGACAACGGCATCAAGCTGTTCGGCCCGCGCGGCTTCAAGCTGTCCGACGAGGTCGAGAAGCAGATCGAACAGCTGATGGACGAGAACCTCGACAAGCGTCTGGCCGAGAGTGCGAGTCTGGGCCGCGCCCGCCGCATCGACGGCGTCCATGACCGCTACATCGAATTCGCAAAACGTACGCTGCCGCGCGACCTCAGCCTGGAGGGCCTGCGCGTGGTGGTCGATTGCGCCAACGGCGCGGCCTACAAGGTGGTGCCCGAAGCGCTTTGGGAGCTGGGCGCCGACGTCATCGCCATCGGCGTTGATCCGGACGGTTTCAACATCAACAAGGATTGCGGATCGACGTCGCCAGAGGCCTTGAGCCGCAAGGTGCGTGAAATGCGCGCCGATGTCGGCATCGCGCTCGACGGTGATGCCGACCGCGTGCTGGTGATCGACGAACGCGGCCATCTGGTCGATGGCGACCAGTTGCTGGCGGTGATCGCGCAGAGCTGGAAGGAAGACGGCCGGCTGGCCAAGCCCGGCATCGTGGCGACCGTGATGTCCAATCTCGGCCTTGAGCGCTTCCTCGCCGGCGAAGGCATCGAGCTGGTGCGTACGCCGGTCGGCGATCGCTACGTGCTCGAGCAGATGCTGAAGCTTGGCTACAATCTGGGCGGCGAGCCGTCCGGCCATATCATCATGTCCGATTTCACCACCACCGGTGACGGCTTCGTGTCCGCGCTGCAGGTGCTCTCGATGGTGCAGAAGCTCGGCCGCCCGGTGTCGGAAGTCTGCCATCGCTTCGAGCCGCTGCCGCAGATCCTGAAGAACGTGCGCTATCGCACGGGCAAGCCGCTCGACAATCCCGAGGTCAAATCGGCGATCACCGCCGCCGAGAAACGGCTCAATGGCAGCGGCCGGCTGCTGGTCCGTTCCAGCGGCACCGAGCCGGTGATCCGGGTGATGGGCGAGGGCGACGACCGCAACGTGGTCGAAGAGGCCGTGGACCTGATCGTCTCGGCCCTGAGTTTCACCGCAGCCGCTTGATATTTTCGCGCCGGCGAAAATCTCTTATGCATTGCAGCCATGGTGAAAACCGGCTGGCACCGCGCGTCGCAAGGCCTTAGGTGAGGGCAGCGGCAGCGTGGTTCCGTCGCCGCGGCCGATTGCCCTGACCCAATTCATTTGCCGGATCGATCCGTGAACAAGCCCGTCGTCGTTACCGAAGAAACCCTCGTTGCGCCCGTGATCGTCGAGGCTGCGCAGGCGTCATCGCCAGCCGGACCGGCCATGACGGTGCTCGCCGGCATCAGCTTCTCGCATCTCCTCAACGACCTGATGCAGTCGCTGATTCCGTCGGTCTATCCGATCCTCAAGGATAACTACGCGCTCGACTTCACCCAGATCGGCTTGATCACGCTGGCGTTCATGTTCACGTCGTCGCTGCTGCAGCCGATCGTGGGTATCTATACCGACCGCTATCCGAAGCCGTTCTCGCTCGCCATCGGCATGAGCTTCACCTTCTGCGGACTGATCCTGCTCAGCGTCGCGCATCATTACTGGGTGATCCTGGTGGCTGCGGCGCTGGTTGGCACCGGCTCGGCGATCTTCCATCCCGAGTCGTCGCGCATCGCGCGCCTTGCCTCCGGCGGCCGGTTCGGATTCGCGCAATCGCTGTTTCAGGTCGGCGGCAATTTCGGCACCGCTATCGGCCCGGTGCTGGCGGCGCTGATCGTGGTGCCGTTCGGACAGGGCAGCATCGCCGCGTTCTCGCTTGTTGCGGCACTCGCGATCTTCATCCTGTTTCAGGTCGGGCGCTGGTACAAGCCGCGCATCGTCCCGCGCAAGTCGGCGAAGCCGGTCGCGCATGGGGATGCATTGTCGAGCCGCGTGACCCAGGTCGCGCTGGTGGTCCTTGTGGTTCTGGTGTTCTCCAAGGCGATCTACATGGCGAGCATCGGTAGCTACTACACGCTCTATCTCATTCACAAGTTCAGCCTGTCGACCCAGGCCGCGCAGCTCTATCTGTTCATCTTCCTCGGTGCCAACGCCGCGGGCGTATTCTTCGGCGGGCCGCTGGGCGATCGCTTCGGCCGCAAATACGTCATCTGGTTCTCGATCCTCGGCGCGCTGCCGTTCACGCTGATGCTGCCGCATGCGGACCTGTTCTGGAGCGCGGTGCTTAGCATCTTCATCGGCTTCATCATCTCGTCGGCATTCCCGGCGATCGTGGTCTACGCGCAGGAACTGATGCCGCATCGCATCGGCATGATCTCGGGCGTGTTCTTCGGCTTCACCTTCGGTATCGGCGGCATCGGCGCCGCAGTGCTCGGTGCGCTCGCCGATTTCAAGGGTATCGACTTCGTCTATCAGGTCTGCGCCTTGCTGCCGGCGATCGGCCTGCTCGCGGTGTTCCTGCCGAACATCAAGAAGAAGCGCTCGTAAGTTCGCGGTGTCATGGCCGGGCCTGTCCCGGCCATTTCGCCTGGGCAGGCACGGTGCTCACCTGATCGCGATCACCGGGACATAGGCGAGCAAAGCGACGCCGTTCTTCGAACGGCTATGCCCCGTGATGCACCTGCACAATGCTGCGCTTTCACGCGCTCTCTTTCATCAACACATCATTAACCGTTGTGGCGTGTGCGTTAGCGAAAACTTAACTGCGTCGCTTAGGGCAGATTAAAAATCGCGGTTAAGAATTAGGGTTAAGTGGCGCTTAAACTTTTGGTGCGATGGTCCGGCCAAGAGTTTTTGAGTGTGAGGCGTTTGTGTGCTTCACCGGCGAAAGGACCGGACTTATGCGTAACTCCCGATTTCTGATGACCGCTGGCGCCGTGGCGCTGATGTCAAGCGCGGCAATGGCCGCTGATCTTCCGATCGCACCGCCGCCGATGTACGTGCCGCCTCCGGTTCAGGATTTCGGTGGCTGGTATCTGCGCGGTGATATCGGCTTCAGCAATCAGAAGGTGAAGGGTCTCGACAACGCGCTGTACTACACACCCGGCACGACAGTTCAGCATCAGGGACTCGGCTTCGACACCGCCGGCATTTACGGCATCGGTGCCGGCTATCAGTTCAACAGCTGGTTCCGCGCCGACGTCACCGGTGAATATCGCGGCAACGCCAATTTCCACGGATCGGACCTCGTCTTCACGAATGGCGTGCAGACCGGCATCGACAACTACGGCGGCAGCAAATCGGAATGGTTGTTCCTCGCCAACGCCTATGCCGATCTCGGCACATGGTGGTGCATCACGCCGTTCGTCGGCGTCGGTGTTGGTGGATCGCGGAATACGATCTCGAGCTTCACGGACAACGGCCTGTCGCTCGGCGTGCCAAGCTCTGCCTATGCCGCCGGCGCATCGAAATGGAATTTCGCCTGGGCGGTGCATGCCGGCCTGGCCTACAGGGTTTCCCCGAACCTGACGATGGAACTGGCGTATCGCTATGTCGATCTCGGCGATGCGGTGAGCGGCGATCTCGTCGATTACCGTGGCGGCAACCTCCTCAACAATCCGATGAAGTTCGATCACATCACCTCGCACGATCTGAAACTCGGCGTGCGCTGGGCGATCGATCCGGAACCGGCTTATCTTCCACCTCCGCCGCCGCTGGTCACCAAGGGCTGAACGGCGCATCGCGAGCACAGCTATTCTCCGGGAACTTTCACGGTGCGGATCATCTCCGCGCCGTTTTCTTTTGCGCCGGGCGCGCTGTGAGAACGATTGGTTAAGGTTAACAGCGCATCATCAAACACAGTTAAGCGTTGATGACGGAGTGGTGTGATGCGTCGGTTGATACTTGCGGTGGCGATGACCGGTCTGGTGCAAGGGGCGCAGGCTGCCGACTTGCCCGATCTCACCGACCTTCCGATCCTGCGCGGAGGCTTGAGCGACGGCCTGAGCCGGAGCACGGCCTACTGGCAGGGCTATTACGTCGGCGGCCAGGCGGGCTACGGCTCAGCCGACATGAATTTCACCGGATCGAACAGTGCGATGACGGCGACGCTGCTGTCGAACACCGTCATCGAAAATCAGATGGGCGTGTCGCAGTGGCCGCTGTTTCTCGGCAAGACGTCGCAGCGTAACTCGGCGTTCGGCGCGTTCGCCGGTTACAATGCGCAATGGGAAGACGTCGTTCTCGGCGTCGAGGTGAGCTACCTGCACGGCAGTTTCTCGGGAGCGTCGACCGCGAGCGCATCGCGCATCTCCGGCACCGCGCTGAGTGACGGCAATTTTCACGCGGTGACGGCATCCTCGACGGGGTCGATGGACATTACTGACATGGGGACCTTCCGCGCCCGCGCCGGCTACGCGTACGGGAATTTCCTGCCCTACATGTTTGGCGGCTTCGCGCTCGCCAATGCGAACATCGTTCGCAGTGTCACGGTCAGCGATCAATGGGGGGGAACGCCAGCGCTGGCGAACGCCGCAACCCCTGTCACGTTGTCCGCAAGTCAAACCGAAGGCAACCATTTGCTCTATGGCTACTCGGCCGGCGTCGGCGTCGACATGATGCTGGTCGGCGGACTGTTCGCCCGTGCGGAGTACGAATACGTCCGTTTCACCGGCGCGATCGACACCAGCGTCAACACCGTGCGCGGCGGTCTCGGCTACAAGTTCTGACATACCCTCCGGCAACTCATTATTGCGGCCGCTGTCGTTGACAGCGGCCGTTTTGCCTGTTGGGCTGGTACCTCGTCAGGAGGCGCAGGTCATGAAGATCTATGGCGACAGGAACTCCGGCAATTGCCAGAAGGTAAAGTGGGTGTGCGATGCGCTGGCGCTGCCCAGCACATGGATCGATGTGGACACGATGGCGGGCGGAAGCCGCACGCCTGAATTTCTGAAACTCAACAGTGCCGGGCAGGTGCCGGTGGTCGTGCTCGACGACGGCCGCACGCTGGCGCAGTCCAACGCGATCATCCGTTATCTCGCGCGCGGCAGCGCATTGATCCCGGACGACGACTATCTCGCCGCGAAAATGGATGAGTGGCTATTCTGGGAGCAGTACAGCCACGAGCCCTATATCGCGGTGTGCCGGATGCAGATGGTCTATCTCGGAAAATCGCAGGGCGATCTCGATCCGGAGAAGGTCAAGCGCGGCTATTTCGCGCTGGCGCGGATGGAGCACCAGCTTCACCAGACGCGGTTTCTGGTCGGCGATGAACTGACCCTCGCGGACGTTTCCCTGCTGGCCTACACCCGCGTCGCGCATGAAGGCAGTTTCCATATCGACGGTTACGCGTCAGTCCGGCGCTGGGTCGGCGACGCGGAGCGGGCGCTGGGGGTGCCGCCGGCGGTGTGAATTTTTTCGCTCCTCCCGTCTATGGGGATTTTTCGAGCAGCGCGTGACGTCTCAAAGTCATCGATGTCATGGCCGGACTTGTTCCGGCCATCCCGCTTGGGACGCGCTATGCCACCTTATCGAGTTCACCGGGACATGGGTGAGCGGAAGCGACGTCGTTCTTCGAACGGCTATGCCCGGTGACGACATCGAGAGGAGATGCTCGCGGCATCCGGGGCACAGCGACCGCGCAGGGTGCATCCCAGCTTTGTGATGGCGGGTGTGGGAAGTTCCTTGACGAAATCCGGAAGCTCCCATATTGACGGCGGCGGGACACCTCCCCCCAACGGGAGGCTAGCTATCTGGAAGGATAGATAATGACTGCAGCGAAGCCCGCTTCGCGGCCCAACGTGCCGCATTTCTCTTCCGGCCCATGCGCCAAGCGCCCCGGCTGGAACCCCCAAAATCTCAAGGACGCAGCCCTCGGCCGCTCGCATCGCGCGAAGGTCGGCAAGGCCAAGCTCAAGCTCGCGATCGATCTGACCCGCGAAGTGCTCGAGGTGCCGGCCGATTACCGCATCGGCATTGTGCCTGCTTCCGATACCGGCGCCGTCGAAATGGCGCTGTGGTCGCTGCTCGGGCCGCGCCCGGTCACCACCATCGCGTGGGAATCGTTCGGCGATGGCTGGGTCACCGACATTGTGAAGCAGCTCAAGCTGAAGGACGTGGTCAAGCTGAATGCCGGTTACGGTGAGCTGCCGGACCTGTCGAAGGTCGACAAGAATTCCGACATCGTCTTCACTTGGAACGGCACCACTTCCGGCGTCCGCGTGCCGAACGCCGACTGGATCGCCGCCGATCGCGAAGGCCTGACCATCTGCGACGCCACCTCGGCGGCGTTCGCTCAGAAGCTCGACTGGGCCAAGCTCGATGTCGTCACCTTCTCCTGGCAGAAGGCGCTGGGCGGCGAGGCTGCGCACGGCATGCTGATCCTGTCGCCGCGCGCCGTGGCCCGTCTTGAGGGCTACACTCCGCCGTGGCCGATGCCGAAGATCTTCCGCATGACCAAGGGCGGCAAGCTGATCGAGGGTATTTTCGTCGGCGAAACCATCAACACGCCGTCGATGCTCTGCGTCGAGGATTATCTCGATGCGCTGAACTGGGCGAAATCCGCCGGCGGCCTCAAGGGGCTGATCGCGCGGGCCGATGCCAACACCAAGGTGCTGGCCGACTGGCAGGCGAAAACGCCGTGGGTCGATTTCCTCGCCAGGGATACGGCGATCCGCTCGAACACGTCGGTGTGCATGAAGGTCGTCGATCCGGCGATCACCGCGCTTCCGGCCGAGGCGCAGGCGGACTTCGCCAAGAAGCTGGTCGCGGCGGTCGAGAAGGAAAGCGCGGGTTACGACCTCGGCGCTTACCGCGATGCGCCTCCGGGCCTTCGTATCTGGTGCGGCGCGACCGTCGAGGCGAAGGACGTCGAGGCGCTCACGCACTGGCTCGACTGGGCCTTCGCCGAGACCAAGGCCTCGCTCGCCAAGGCGGCGTGATGCTTGACCCTCTCCCTTGTGGGGGAGGGCTCACGGCGACTGGCTTCGGAGGCTCTCATGATCTCCCGTATCTGGCACGGCTGGACCACGCCCGCGAACGCGGATGCTTACGAGCGTCTGCTGCGGACGGAAATCTTTCCGGGCATCCTCGCGCGCAAGATCGCGGGCTTTTGCACCATCGACCTTCTGCGGCGTAACGCCGGCGACGAAGTCGAATTCATCACCGTGATGCTGTTCGATTCACTCGACGCCGTGATCGCGTTCGCAGGACCGAACTACGAAGAAGGTGTCGTGCCGCCGAAGGCGCGCGCCGTGCTTTCGCGTTTCGACGCGGCCTCGCAGCACTACGAGGTCATCGACACGCGCCACAACTGATCTCATTCATCGTTCCTGACTGGAGTTATCCATGGCCAAGCCTAAAGTTCTCATTTCCGACGCGCTGTCCCCCGCCGCGGTGCAGATTTTCAAGGATCGCGGCATCGAGGTCGATTTCCAGCCGGATCTCGGCAAGGACAAGGACAAGCTCGCGGAAATCATCGGTAACTACGATGGTCTCGCTATTCGCTCGGCGACCAAGGCGACCGCGAAGATCCTTGCCAAGGCCAAGAAGCTGAAGGTGATCGGCCGCGCCGGTATCGGCGTCGACAACGTCGAGATTCCGGCGGCGACGGCCAAGGGCATCATTGTGATGAACACGCCGTTCGGCAATTCGATCACCACTGCCGAACACGCGATCACGCTCATGTTGGCGCTGGCCCGCGAAATCCCGCAGGCCGACGCCTCGACCCAGGCCGGCAAGTGGGAAAAGAACCGCTTCATGGGCGTCGAGATCACCGGCAAGGTGCTCGGCGTGATCGGCTGCGGCAACATCGGCTCGATCGTCGCCGACCGCGCCCTCGGCCTGAAGATGAAGGTGATCGCGTTCGATCCGTTCCTGTCGCCGGAGCGCGCCAAGGACATCGGCGTCGAGAAGGTCGACCTCGACGATCTGTTCAAGCGCGCCGACTTCATCACGTTGCACACGCCGCTGACCGAGAAGACCAAGAACATCATCGACGCCAACTCGCTCAAGAAGATGAAGAAGGGCGTGCGCATCATCAATTGCGCCCGTGGCGGTCTCGTCGACGAGCAGGCGCTGGTCGATGCGCTCAATTCCAAGCAGGTCGCGGGTGCGGCGTTCGACGTGTTCGTCGAGGAACCGGCCAAGACCAACGTGCTGTTCGGCCATCCCAACGTGATCTGCACCCCGCATCTCGGCGCCTCGACCACTGAGGCGCAGGAGAATGTCGCGCTGCAGGTCGCCGAGCAGATGTCGGACTATCTCCTGACCGGCGCAATCTCCAACGCAGTCAACTTCCCATCGATCACCGCGGAGGAAGCGCCGAAGCTGAAGCCGTTCATCGAACTGGCCGAAAAGCTCGGCTCGTTCGCCGGCCAGCTCACCGAGACCGGCATTTCCAAAGTCGAGATTACCTACGAAGGTCATGTCGCCGAAATGAAGATCAAGGCGCTGACCTCGGCAGCACTGTCCGGCCTGCTGCGGCCGATGCTGGGCGACGTTAACGTCGTCTCCGCGCCGGTCGTCGCCAAGGAGCGTGGCATGGTGGTGGACGAAGTGGTCCGCGCCGCCCAGAGCGACTACGAGAGCCTGATCACGATCACCGTCACCACTGAGCGGCAGTCGCGTTCGGTGTCGGGCACGGTCTATGCCGACGGCAAGCCGCGCCTCGTCGCGGTCAAGGGCATCCGGGTCGATGCCGAGTTCGGCAAGTCGATGATCTACATCACCAACGAGGACAAGCCGGGCTTCATCGGCAAGTTCGCGAGCCTGCTGGGCGATGCCAAGGTCAACATCGCGACCTTCAACCTCGGCCGCCACCAGCAGGGCGGCGACGCCATCGCGCTAGTCGAGGTCGACGGACCGGTACCGGCCGACGTGCTGGCGCAGGTCGCAGCGCTGCCGCAGGTCAAGCAGGCCAAAGCGCTGCAGTTCTGAGGACCTGAATCGAAATGAGCTGCTGATTGAGGTCAGGAGCTCTCGTCTGTCAAAGGCGCGGTCGCTTCAAAGCGGCCGCGCCTTTTGCGTCGCAGGCCGGGCAGCCAAGGTGCTGCGCCGCAGTAAGAAAGACTCAATAGTCCGCCGGTAAACTGATCCGCTAATGTCCCTGGGCGCGTCCGCGCCGATTCCTTCGGAGAAGCCGTCGTGAAGTTTCTGAATAACTGGCCCATCGCCCTGAAGCTGGGTGTTTTGGTGGGTGTGACTCTCGTTGGCCTTGTTGCGGCAGGTCTTTTTGCCGGTCGCATGATGCAGAACGAAATGCTGCAGGCCCGGACCGAGCAAACCCATGCCATCGTCGAGACCGCGCGGACCATGGCGCTGGCCCTGCAGAAGCAGGTCGAAGCCGGCAAGATGACCAAGGAGGCCGCGATCGAGGAATGGGCCCAGCGGGTCCGGACCATGACCTACGACAACGGCGACGGCTACCTGTTCTCCTACACGATGGACGGCATCACGATTTCCGCGCCGAATCCGAAGCAGATCGGCACCAATCGCCTCGACGTTGAAACCGCTGGCCGCAAGCTGGTCCGCGAGTTGAGCGGCGGCGTGGCCGCCAAGGGCGACGTTACGCTCTATTATCAGTACATGAAGCCGGGCGAGGAAAAGGTGATCCGCAAGATGTCCTATGCGGTCGCTGTCCCGGGCTGGAACCTGTTCGTCGGCACCGGCGCCTATCTGGATGACCTCGATGCCAAGCTGATGCCGATCGCACTCGCGCTCGGCATCGCCATCCTCGCGATCGCCGCGATCGCAGGCTTCATCGCCTGGCTGATGGGCCGCAGCATCACCCGTCCGCTCGGCCAGCTCGGCACCCGGATGCAGGCGCTCGCTGAAGGCAAGCTCGACGAGGATATTCCGGGCATCGGCCGTCGTGACGAGATCGGCGTGATGGCCGCGACGGTTCAGGTGTTCAAGGACAATGCGATCCGCATTCGCGACCTCGAACACGCCGAGGGTCAGGTCAAGGAACGCGCCGCCGCCGAACGCGCCGCGATGATGGCGAGCCTCGCCAACGACTTCGAGCGCAACGTCAACGGCATCGTCCGTTCGGTCGCGAGTTCGGCTGCCGGAATGCAGGCCACCGCCGAAACCATGACCTCGACCGCGAGCGATGCCAGCAGCCGCGCGGCCACTGTCGGCGCCGCGTCGGAAAAAGCCTCGGAGAACGTCGAAACCGTCGCCGCCGCGGCGGAGGAACTGTCGTCGTCGGTCGCCGAGATTTCGCGGCAGGTTTCGCAGTCCAACGAGATCGCCACCAAGGCGGTGGCCGATGCCGAGCGCACCAATGCCACTGTGCAGGTGCTGTCGGGCGGCGCCGAGAAGATTGGCGAAGTCGTGCAACTGATCCACACCATCGCGGCGCAGACCAACCTGCTCGCGCTCAATGCCACCATCGAGGCGGCGCGCGCGGGCGAGGCGGGACGTGGCTTTGCGGTGGTCGCCTCTGAAGTGAAGGCGCTGGCCAACCAGACCGCCAAGGCGACCGAGGAAATCTCCGCGCAGGTCGCAGCGATGCAGTCGACCACCAGCGATGCCGTCGTGGCGATCAAGGGCATCACCGAGACAATCGCGCAGATGAGCGAGATCACCATGAACATCTCGAGCGCGGTCGAGGAGCAGGGGGCGGCGACACGCGAGATCGCGCGCAACATCCAGTCGGTCGCGGTGGGATCGGGCGAGATCAACCAGCACATCGGCGGCGTCAGCACGGCGGCCGCGGCCACCGGTTCGGCGGCTTCGGATGTGCTGTCGAATGCCCGTGAACTGGATACTCAAGCCGGCAAGCTGGATACGGCGGTCAACGAGTTCCTGTCCAAGGTTCGTGCCGCATAACGCGCATCACCATTCCAGCAGCAAACGCCGCGGACGATTTTCGTTCGCGGCGTTTTTGTTTTTGGGTGATGCTGGACATTGATTTCGATGTCATGACCGGCATAGCCATTCGAAGAACGGCGTTGCTTCCGCTCGCCTATGTCCCGGTGACCCCGATAAGGTGGGCACCGTGCGTCCCTAAGCGAGATGCCCGGAACAAGTCCGGGCATGACATCGCATGGGGAGAGGCCTCACAACCTCATGCTTGACGCGATGCTCTCTTCTGCTTCCGTGACGCGATCACCACGCCCGCCAGCACCAGCGCGTAGCCGATGAGGTGGAACAGGCGGAGCTGTTCGCCGAGAAACCCGATCGCCATCGCCGAGCCGAACACTGGCACCAGATGGAAAAACGGCGCGGCGCGGTTCGGGCCGATCAGTTCGATGCTGCGGTTGAAGAAGATGTAGGCCAGCGTCGAGGGGAAGATGACCACGAACACCAGCGTCGCGATGGTCAGGGTATCGAACGTCAGTGTGTGGCCCGTCGAGATTTCCCACCCCACCAACGGCAGCAGCATCAGCGCGCCCCAGCCGGTGGTGAAGGCGATCAGCGACAGCGGATGGGTTTTCGGCCGTCGCGGCATCACCGCCGAATAGACACCGAACACCGCCAGCGCCGCCGCGAACATGATGTCGCCTATATTGAACTCGATCGCCGCCAGCGCCGCGAAATCGCCGCGCAGGATGATGACGAGCACGCCGGACAGCGAGATCACGATGCCGATGGTCTGCGCGAAGGTCAGCCGGACCCGGAACAGGATCAGCGACCACAGCGCGACGAACAGCGGCCCCGACGACTGGATTAGAAGCGCGTTGAGCGCCTGGGTATGCTGCAGGCCCCAGTAGGACAGCGCGTTGTTGAGAGCGAATCCGGTGAACGCGAGGAACAGCAGCAGCGGTACGTGCTTGCGCATCAGCGGCCAGTCGCGCTGCAGATGCGGCCATGCGAACGGCAGGATGATCAGAAACGATCCGGCCCAGCGTCCGAAAGTCAGCGCGAACGGCGGCACGTGGTCGGCGACGTAGCGTCCGAGCACAATGTTGGCGGCCCAGAACAGCGCCATCAGGCTCAACAGCAGATAAGGCTGGTTGTAGAAGCGCGCGACGAGGGAGGGTTGGGGCAGATGCTGCTCAGCGGCGGTCATGGGGTCTGCGTTGGGTGCAAACGCGAGTTGTGCCTGATTTGCCGCGCTGGACAAGCGACAATCCCGAATTGAGCCAATGCACTTTCGCTGCCACTGGCGCGCAGCCGGTTATTTGCATGCCGGTCAGGGCGGGGCTGCGCGCAGAATTCGATGTTCGAGATGTCTGCTAAATCCCCACCCGACGCATGGTCGCTTTGCTCCAATGCGCCATCCTCGCCACAGGGGGAGGGAGAAGAGCGCTCCCCTCCGCCGGTGGTGTGGGTGCCATCCGCCTGCGTGGCGATGAGGCGTCTGATCGCCACATTGCAGGCCTAGAAACGGGAATGCCGGCGGTAGCAACCGCGGCCAATTCATCAGCCGTGAGCGAGGAGAGCCGGGCGGCTGCACAGTCTAAGCGGCGCATTGCCCGGGCGAGGGCGGGTTGAAGGGATTTATCTGGGGATATCAATAGTTTGCATGACCTTTCGGTAATGCGTCGACAGCCGCTTTCGCTTGCGTCCCTTGCCGTCATCCTTTATCCGGTGACATGCCTCGCATTGGGACGGCCCGGGCAGCAAGGTGCAGTCCCTGTGGGCTGGTTTGCGGGCGGCATAAGGATCCTTTCGGACATGGCTTACGCGAATCTCGCTCGAATGGCTGATCGAAATGACTAACGTCGTCGTCGTAGGCGCTCAGTGGGGCGACGAAGGTAAAGGCAAGATCGTCGACTGGTTATCGGAGCAGGCCGACATCGTCGTCCGTTTTCAGGGCGGTCATAACGCTGGTCATACGCTCGTCATCAACGGCAACACCTACAAGCTGGCGCTGCTGCCCTCGGGTGTAGTGCGGTCTTCCAAACTGTCGGTGATCGGCAATGGCGTGGTGTTCGATCCGCAGGCTTTCATCGCCGAGGTCGACAAGCTGCGCAGTCAGGGCGTCGCGGTGTCGCCGGACAATCTGCGTGTCGCCGAGAACGTCACACTGATCCTGCCGCTGCATCGCGAACTCGATGCCGTGCGCGAGAACGCCAACAAGGCTACCGCGATCGGCACCACCCAGCGCGGCATCGGCCCCGCTTACGAGGACAAGGTTGGCCGCCGCGCCATTCGCCTGATGGACCTCGCCGATCCGCAAACCTTGCCGCACAAGATCGATCGCCTGCTGACGCATCACAACGCGCTGCGTCGCGGCCTGTCGCTGCCGGAGATTGACGCCAACGCAGTGTTCAAGGAACTGATGGCGCTCGGCCCGCACGTGCTGCCGTTCGCCGATTCGGTGTGGAATCTGCTCGATCACAAACGCCGCGAGGGCAAGCGCATCCTGTTCGAGGGCGCCCAGGGCGCATTGCTCGACATCGATCATGGCACCTATCCTTATGTGACCTCCTCGAACACGGTGGCGGCGCAGGCCGCGACCGGTACCGGCATGGGCCCGAGTTCGCTCGGCTACGTGCTCGGCATCTGCAAGGCCTACACCACGCGCGTCGGGCAGGGACCGTTCCCGACCGAACTCGACAACGAGATCGGCGAAGAGATCGGCCGCCGCGGCAAGGAGTTCGGCGTCAACACCGGGCGCAAGCGCCGCTGCGGCTGGTTCGATGCGGTGCTGGTGCGCCAGACCGTGCGCACCTGCGGTATTCACGGATTGGCGCTGACCAAGCTCGACATTCTCGACGGCTTCGACACCATCGACGTCTGCGTCGGCTACGAGCTCGACGGCAAGGAGATCGATCATTTGCCGGCGGGCGAGGGCGCGCAGGCCCGGGTCAAGCCGATCTACGAGACTATCGAGGGCTGGAAAGAGCCGACCGCCAATGCGCGTTCATGGGCCGATCTGCCGGCGCAGGCGATCAAATATGTTCGCAGGGTGGAGGAATTGGTCGGCTGTCCGATTGCTCTGCTCTCCACAAGTCCGGAACGCGAGGATACTATTCTCGTGCAAAACCCCTTCGAGGCGTGATTGATTAGCGATCGGGCCGGTTACACTACAGGACTCTCTCTGAAAGGCTCCTGACGGGACAATAATGGCAGATTACTACCCGCTCATTGCCCGCGCGATCGCTGGTCTGGACCCCAACGCCTCCGGCGAGAGCCGCCGCGCGCTGTATGAACGCGCCCGCTCGGCGCTGATCGCGCAATTGCGCAGCGTTGAACCAGCTCTGAGCGAAGCCGAAATCACCCGCGAGCGTCTTGCGCTCGAGGAATCCGTTCGCCGGGTCGAGGCCGAGGCCGTGCAGCGTCAGCGCTCAGTGCAGCGTCCGGATTCGCCGCCGCGGGGCGACGCCCGGCCCGATGCGCCGCGTCCGCGCCCGCCCGAAGGTCCGCCGCGTGAAGGGCCGCGTCCGGGCGATGCGCTGCGCGACAGTGCGCGCGCCGCCGCCGCGCGCATGGCTGCTTCCGGCGCTTCAGCCGCTCGCCCGCCGTCCGCGCCGGGCGAGCGGCCGTCGCGCAATCTGCGGCCCGATGGGGCGCATGGTCCCAACGATCAACCGCCGCATCCGCGACAGGATTCGCGGCAAGATTCCTGGGACGACATCGCCCGCGCCCGCGATACCCGCACCACCGCCGGGTCCGTGCGCCGGGCGTTCGACAGCGAACGCCCATCGCTCGGGGGGCCGACACCGTCAGGGCAGGGCACGCGCGGCTTCCGCGATGTCGTCGCCGATGCCAACGATCTCGGTAACGCCGCGGCGCAGGCCAACCGTGCCGCGCGCAAGACCTATTCCAAGGTGCCGTCACCATCGCCGGAGTTCGACCGTCTCGAGCCGGGCATGGAGCAGCGCGGCGCCGAACCGCACGATTACAGTCCGCCGCTCGACACTGACGACGTTCCGGTCCGGACGCGCCGGTTTCCGCTCAGGGCTGCGATCATCGTCGGCATTCTCCTGATGCTGATCGGCGGCGGCTTCTGGGCCGCGCCGAAGATCATGGCGATGCTGAAGTCGAAGCCGCCCGTGCAGGTTACCCAGCCCGCGGCGAACGGTGACGCTGGCGTGCGCCCGAAGATCACCGATCGCGTCGGCCAGCCGGGCTCGTCGCAGCAGATCGCGCCGGTGGCGCAGCGCGCCATCCTCTATGAAGAGGACCCGTCGGACCCGCAGGGCAAGCAGTCGGTCGGCACCGTGGTGTGGCGCACCGATCAGATCGCCGCGTCGCCGAAGCAGAAGCCGGACACCGCGATCCGCGCCGATATCGAGATTCCCGACCGCAAGATGAAGGTCACCGTCACCATCCTGCGCAACACCGATCCGGCGATGCCGGCGACCAGCCACACCATCGAGGTGGTCTATACCGTGCCGCCCGATTTCGGCACCACGATCGCCAACGTGCCGGGTATCTACGCCAAGTCGCCGGACCAGCCGCGCGGCACACCGCTCGCCGCGACCTCGGTCAAGGTGCAGGACGGTTATTTCCTGATCGGACTGTCGAACGTCGAGACCGACCGTGCGCGCAACATTCAGGTGCTGAAGGAGCGCTCATCGCTCGATATTCCGATGGTCTATGGCGACCAGAAGCGGGCAATCCTGTCGATCGAGAAGGGGCCGCCCGGAGAGCGCGTGTTCAACGAAGCCTTCGCAGCCTGGGGGCAATAGCCATATGCGGATTACACTTGCCGGCTCGCGTCATTTCGGCGTGACCACGTTCAACATGCTGCGCGATCACGGCGTCGAGATCGCCCGCGTCGTCGTGGCCGATGCCGGCGATCGCCTCGCCAGCACGGCCAAGACTGCTGGCATCGAGGTTGTGGTGCAGGATCATCCGAAGCGGATCGAGGCCTCCGAGATCGCGCCCGGTACCGACCTGATCATCACCGCGCACAGCCATGCCCGCGTCAGTCACGAGGCGCTCGCGGCGTCGCGGCTCGGCGGCATTGGCTATCATCCGTCGCTGCTGCCGCGCCATCGCGGCATCGCCGCGGTGGAGTGGACCATCAAGGAAGGCGACCCGATCGCCGGCGGCACCATCTATCATCTCGCCGAGCGCATGGATGCCGGCGCGATCGCCGCGCAGGAATGGTGCTTCGTCAAGAAGGGCGAGACTGCGCGCGAATTGTGGGAGCGGGCGCTGGCGCCGCTCGGCCTCAAGCTGTTGGCGCAGGTGATCGATCACGCCAAGGCGTTTGGATCGCTGCCGTCGAAACCGCAGGACGAACAGTTCGCGACACTGGCGCCGAAGCTCAGCTGACGCACCGCCGATCGCGTTTTCGAGCGGACGGATACCGGCTCGCGTGACGAAGACGCGTCAAAAGCCTGGAGCTTCGCTTCTGATTCATCAGAACGAAAAGCCCTAAAGCTCTAGTGAACGCGGTTGGCGCTGCCGCTGTGTGAAAAGCCGCTGGCTTCGGCGGCGTAGAGCGACGACAACTCCGCTTCGAGAAATTCGTTGGCTGCGATCAGCGCCTTCAGCGCGCCGCGCAGATCGCCGCCGCACATCGCGATGGCCTCGTCGACCGCGCTCTCGTAGCTGTCGACCGCGTTCTTGATGGATGCCTGGAACATTTTATCTGACCTTTGTGGTTCTGGTGCAGTTTGATGTCCTGCGACACTGGGGCCCAATCGTGAATCCGTGCTTACCGTTCCGGTCACGACGTGGAATGTCCCCGCAATCCACAGACCCGACATCGCTTTTCTTTCATGAAAAAGCCGGCTCGCGGTAGAGCCGGCCTGGAACAGTCCGGGTGGCTGCGTCACGCCGCCGGGGTTTCGCCCTCGTGCACGGCGATCGACACCAGCATATGCGCATCGGTCACGCCATCGGCAGCGCGGCGCACGATCGACTCGGCCATCTTCGCCTTGGTCGCGGGCGTGCGATTTTCCTCGGCGATCTGTTCGACGGCGATGTCGAGAATTTTTCTCAGCGTGTCGACGACCTCTGCATCGAATCGTTGCGGTGGACGATTGGCCATATGTCTCTCCCTCTCGTGGTGTGCATGCAAGGTAGAGATCAATTTGGGCCGATGTGAGTCAGCGGCTGCGCCGCGCGCGTGTATACGCTGTTGTGATGCTGGAAAGGTTCAAGTCACATTTGTTTCACGGTGAATCCGCGTGCGCGAATCTTGATGAGTCGCGTGTTGAGCGCCCCACATGTTGTGGGCATGTTTGACAATCGCCGCATTGCGGCGCAGCGTTTCACATCGTTGTCAAAAACCGCGGTGCCGCGCGCTTTTCTCATCACGCCGATGTGCGCGCATGACGGAAATTAAGGAGCTCACGATGGCCGATATACCCGCGACGGAATCCGATCCCAGCTTTCTGCCGATCGAAGGCACGATGGATGCGCCAATCATTTTCTTCGAGGTCTGCCCGACCTTCGGCAACAATGGCGGGCTGGTGAATCTCATGCTCGCCACCGGGCTGATCGAAGCTGCGCCGCACGGCAAGGTCGCGAGCCGCGTCAAGGCGGTGGCGCATCTGCGCATGACCGCCGCCGCAGCAGCGAACCTGCGCGACACGCTCGATCGCGCGCTGGCGATGGGCGCGAAGCCGGAAGGGATGGTGAATTGAGAGTGGTGCTGCGGCACAGCCCACGGGACGGCAGTCCGCCGTTTACAGACCTCCGACGGCCGGGCTAGCGTGCTGCGTCACATGACAACGCGGATGTCCGCGTCCAAAGCATGGGTGTCTAATGCGTGCGATGTCCACGATCTCGTCGTTCGGAACGGCGGCACTGTTCCTGATGTTCGCCGATCCGGTGGCCGCGCAGGAGACTTCGCCCGGCAAGCCGTTCCTGGAGAAGAACGCGTTCTATCTCTCCTCGGCCGGTTTTCGCCCGAAGTTCGCCAACGATGCCGCGGGGCAAAAGGCGCTGCGCGCGATGCCGGCACATCGCTTCGTGATCCACACCGTCGACGGCAAGACGCGCTATCTGTATGCCGATCCGAAGGGCTGTGTGTGCATTTTCGTCGGCAGCAAGGACAACTACGAATCCTATCGCTCGATCGTGGCGCAACCGCTGGGGCCGGCACCGGACGATGTTGCCGCCGACTACAAGACCAACGCGCAGACGATGCTCAACGACCCGCTCGGCAGCGGCTCGATCTACGAGCCCGATACGCTCGCGGACTATCTGCAGGACTATTACTGAGCGCACAAAAAAGCCGGCGCGAACGCCGGCTTTCGTTGTCTGTAATGCGCGAGAGGTTACGCCGCGACGCGGGCCGCTTCCTGCCGTGCGACGGTGGACTTCACCGCCGCCTGCACTTTCTCGAACGCGCGGACCTCGATCTGCCGCACGCGCTCGCGCGACACGCCGAATTCGGCGGCGAGGTCTTCCAGCGTCATTGGATCTTCCGCCAGACGCCGCGCCTCGAAGATACGGCGTTCGCGCGGGTTGAGCACGCCCATCGCGCCGTTCAGCGCGGTGCGGCGATGATCGAACTCCTCGCTTTCGGCCATGATGGCTTCCTGGTTGGGCGAGGTATCGACCAGCCAGTCCTGCCATTCGCCGGGCTCGCCGTCGTCGCGGATCGGCGCGTTGAGCGAGGCGTCGCCGCCGAGGCGGCGGTTCATGTCGACCACGTCGCGCTCGGTCACGCCGAGGCGCTTGGCGATCAGCTTGACCTGATCGTCGGTCATGTCGCCTTCTTCCAGCGCCGAGATCTTGCTCTTGGCCTTGCGCAGGTTGAAGAACAGCTTCTTCTGGTTCGCGGTGGTGCCCATTTTCACAAGCGACCACGAACGCAGGATATATTCCTGGATCGAGGCCTTGATCCACCACATCGCGTAGGTCGCAAGGCGGAAGCCCTTCTCCGGTTCGAAGCGTTTGACGGCCTGCATCAGGCCGACATTGCCCTCGGAGACGACTTCGGAAATCGGCAGGCCATAGCCGCGATAGCCCATGGCGATCTTGGCCACGAGACGCAGATGGCTAGTCACGAGCCGGTGGGCCGCATCGCGGTCGTCATGCTCACGCCAACGCTTGGCGAGCATGTACTCCTCCTGCGGCTCCAGCATCGGGAATTTGCGGATTTCGGAAAGGTAATGGGAAAGGCCGGATTCGCCATTCAGAACCGGCAAGGTAGCTGCACGGGCCATGGTTGCGCCCTCCAGTTGTTCAGGCCCCCGATAGCGGCGGGCCAGGCAGGCTGCTGCTTTGTCAAAGCCAGCGGAGCTGCGAAGTTCCACGCGGGGACATCTCCAGCGCAGATGCAGCATACACCCAACGAGAGCGAAAATGGAAGAACAAACCGGGGTCACGAACCCGTGACGCGGGTTAAATGTCTGTAACCATGCGGCTTTTTAGCACACCTCCATTAGTCTGTACTACGGAGGGCACCCTCGAGGAGAAGCAAATCCTCCGGAAGTCCGGTCTGCCACTCCATTATTTCTCCCGTGGTCGGGTGCTCCAGTACCAGCAAATAAGCATGGAGGGCTTGCCTACCAAGAGCGGCCAGCGCGGCCTTCGCTTCGGGTGCGAGATGATTCGCTTTGGTCTTAAAGCCCGAGCCGTAGACCTCGTCACCCATCAGGGGATGACCAGCATGAGCGAGGTGGACGCGGATCTGGTGGGTGCGTCCGGTCTCGAGCTGGCAGGCGAGCAGGGCGGCGACCGGCTTGCCGTCATCGCCGTTGAACGCCTCGATCGTGTCCCAGTGGGTGATGGCCTCGCGGCCTCCCTGGCGCACCGCCATTTTCTCGCGGGCGTGGGGATGGCGGTCGATCGGCTGATCGATGGTGCCGCGCGGGCGATTGGGCACGCCCCAGACGAATGCCATGTAGCCACGCCGCATCTCGCCGGTGCGGCCGTGATCAGCGAACTGCGCCGTCAGCGATTGATGGGCGCGGTCGTTCTTCGCCACCACCATCAGGCCGGTGGTGTCCTTGTCGAGGCGGTGGACGATGCCCGGACGCCTGACCCCGCCGATGCCGGAAAGGCTTGCGCCGCAATGGGCAATCAGCGCGTTGACCAGCGTGCCGGTCTCGTGGCCGGCGGCGGGATGCACCACGAGGCCTTTCGGCTTGTTGAGGACGACGATGTCGTCATCCTCATAAACGATGTCGAGCGGGATGTTCTCGCCTTCGGGTTCGGCGGGCGCGGCCGGCGGAACGTCGATGGTGATCCCATCGCCGGCGGCGACGTGATGGGCGGGATCACGGACGACAGCGGCCTTGGCCGTGACGCGGCCGTCGAGGATCAAGGCCTTGATGCGGGTGCGCGACAGGTCCGGACAATGGGCCGCGAGCACGCGATCGAGCCGCGGCGAACCTTCGTCGCCGGTGGCGGTGACCTTGTGACGCTCGCTTCCCTCTTCGGGCGTCTCTGTGTAAGAGCCTTGCATGACCGAATCCGTGACGCCCGAACCAACCCCCGAGCAGGCCGCGATGATCGCGCGCGTGCGCCGGCTGATGCTGATTGCCGGCCTGACCACGGTGCTGGGGGTGGCCGCGGTGCTGATCGCCGTGGGCTACCGTCTTTTCCACGCCAAGGAAAGCGCCCCGACCGGGGATCTGGCCGCCAGCCTGCCCAAGGGCGCGCGGATCGTGGCCACCGGCGTCGCCTCGGACCGGATCGTGGTGACGGTGGATGTCGGCGGGGTCACCGAAATCCACACCTACGACGCCCGCTCGTTCAAGCCTTTGGGAACCCTGAGATTCACCACGGCGCCCTGAAGGTTTTGCGCGGTTACCAGGTTCCTGCTGCGCGGATGCGGTTTTCGCTGTGTGAGACGCAGGTGCGGGGCGGCTCACCTGACCGGCCCCCCGCGATGACGCCACCGGACCTTCGATACTTGCCCTCGCCGCCGTTCGAGGCTATTGCCTGCGGTGTGCAGCTCCCTTCGTCTAGCGGTTAGGACGCGGCCCTCTCAAGGCTGAAACAGGGGTTCGATTCCCCTAGGGAGCGCCAAAGATTTCTAAGCCATTGAAAAGCTGAAAACTCTAAGTAATCATGAGCTTAGAGGGCCGCCTGCTACACAATCGTAGCCCACAAAGGTGGTCCACAATGGCGGCTTTGAGTTACATGCAGCGGCGTGCGTCCGGCACCTACGAGTTTCGAAAGCGGCTACCCGAAGCGCTGGCCGGGAAGCCCGTGCCTGCTCACATGCGCGAGGCTTTCCCTGATCTCATCAACCCGAAAACGCATTGCTTCAAGCGTGAACTTGTCCGCTCGCTCTCTACGAAGGATGTGAAGGAAGCAAAGCGACGCGACCATCAGGAGGCCTTGAAGGCGTCCGAGTTGTTCGATGCTGCCATGACTGCTCTTGCGCCTCCTTACGTCGCGGCGGAGCCGGTGGTTCTCGACTTCAAGCAACTGGGCGATGAAGTTTTTGCGGAGCTCCTCGCGGACGATGAAGCCGAGCGGACGGAAGGTGATGACCGACGGCATCTTCAAACGCCTGAGGAGCGGGCTCAATGGCCAGACCTCGTGGACGTGCCGCCAAGCTCTCAGATGGGAATGTCTCCCGATCATGCTCACGCCTACGGTGAATTGCTGCCGGTGTTTGAGAATGAATTTCGAGCGGCCTACGCGCGGCGCGATCCGCGAATTGTCTACCCTGAAACCAACATCGCCCTGAAAGCGCGGGGCTTCTTCCTAAGCAAATCCTCACCGGAGTTTCAGAAGGCCGCATTGGTGGTCCTTGAGGCTCATGTGCGGGCCTATGATGCGATGAGGAAGCGCCAGCGTGGCGAGATCATTCCGACACCGGTTGTGGTGGCTGCCCAGTCTAGTGACGAACTGGGGCCTAAGCTCTCCGAGGCACTGGCCTCATGGGCTGCGGGTGGTTCGGCTCACAATGCCAAGAAGCCGAATACCAATACGGTAACTGAAGCCGAGCAAGCCGTCCGTTATTTCAAGGAGCTTCACGGCGATCTCCGGCTCGGAGCGATAACCCGTGAGAAGGCTCGCGAGTTTCGTGATGCCGTTGCCAAGGTGCCTGCTTCATTACCGCGTGATCTGCGCAGGCTCGCCTTGCCGGAGTTGCTGAAACGAGACCTCTCCAAGTTCAAGCCACGGATGGCCACCACCGTGAATAAAATCGTTCAGGTGCTTGGCGGAATTATTTCGCGGGCTGAACGTGAAGGCTTCCTCGATAAGGTGCCGGGCTTTGTGAATCCCTTTGGCAAAGCCATCAGGTTTTCCGTTGATGCACATCAGGCGCGGCGCAAGCACTTCGAGAAGGCGGACCTCAAGGCCATCTTTACGTCGCCAGTGTATGCGGAGAACGAGCGACCAGCCGGTGGCGGTGGTGAGGCGGCCTTCTGGTTTCCGCTCATCGGACTGTTGTCCGGGATGCGCCTCGATGAAATAGCGCAGTTGCGGATATGTGATCTTCGGCAGGACGAGGACACCAAGCGATGGTTCTTCGACATTGACCGGACTGGCGGGCGCTCCACCAAGACCGCCTCATCTATCCGCCATGTGCCGCTCCACCGAGAATTGAAGCGAGTTGGCTTGCTGAAGTACAGGGAGGCGTTGCTTAAGGGCGGTGCTGGCTTGGAGAGCCCGTTGTGGCCGGAGGTAGAGGCCGAGGGCGAGCGGACAAGGTCATCGGCTTGGTCAAAATGGTTTGGCCGCTATCTGCGCTCGACGTGCAGCGTGACGGATAGCACCAAGGTCTTTCACTCCTTTAGACACACCTTCAAGCGGATGACCCGGGATGCGAACATCTCCGAAGAAATGCATGATGCTCTAACAGGTCATAGCGGCGGGGGCGTAGGACGTTCATATGGCAAGGGCTTTTCGCTGAAGCCACTCGCGAAGGCGATGGATGATGTAAAGTCCCCGATAGAGTTGTCGAGAATAACATGGCGGGCAATTTGAGTGGTTACATCTCACTCAATGCCGAGGTGCATTTTCCTTTTTGAATGCCTCCCTTTCGCGCCGAATAGCCAGCATGTCGGATGAAACTCGGTCCGACCAAGGTAGGTATTTGCCAAGGGCTTCTGACATTTTCTCGATAGGCATATCTTTAACGTTCTCAATGGGGGGTGTAATTGGAGTCGATCCTACGCCCTCCTGAAAGAAGGAAAGGGATGACCAGAGAGACTCAACGGCGTCACGATGGTCTTCCGTCTCAGCGTTAACCCACATGGATTTGAATATTTCGATCATCTGTTCCTTGCTCACTGGCAGCCAGGATGAATCGATAATTTCACCAGAATGTTTGATTATGAGGTTTGTATAAGTATCCAATATTTGAGGAATATTTTCGCGGAGCCGATCTACCTCGGATTGCGGAATAATTCTGGCCTCCTGAGCGGGTTGCGACTTGGCGTTCTGGCCGGTACTCAAGCGGTATTGGGCCGCGTTTGCTTCATCAATCTGATACTGCCATCCGTTGATCTTCCTGACCCGCTCGTAAAAGTCGGGATCAATCATCGCTGCATCCAGCACGTTTCCAGCGTTTCCCTTTTGGTTCGCCTTGCTGATGATGAGGGCTCCTATGATGCCAACGATGAACCACCACCAATGTGACGTAAAGGACAGGTAGATACCATAAGCCGCGACACCAAGGGCTGCGAGACGCCAGAACTTATGGGCTTCTGACGCTGTGGTTGTCTTGGAGCCAAGCCGTTCGGCTGAGATTTGTGCCGCTAAGCTGTTATCAATTCCGAGATTGAGGTGACCGGACTTTCGGAGGTTCACCATCTGATCGTGAGAAAGGCTGATAGCTCGACAATCGAGAATAAGTTTAGGCATGGACTGTTCTCGCACCTGCTGAAAATGTCTGCATAGCAGATCGTAAATGAGACTCAAAGTCCGTAGACCGAAAGTCATCATCGCGGCCCTCTCGTCCGCATGGAAGATGAGACAGGCATCATCGGCGTCGTGGCGCAGACCGTGCGGAAGGCCCGCAAAGCGGCTGGTCTGTCTCAAGAAAAATTGGCGTTTGAGGCTGGGTTGGACCGTACCTACGTCAGCCAAGTCGAACGGGGTAAACGGAATGTCACCATCGTCGTGCTTGCCCGCTTGGCGTCCGCTCTGAAGACAACACCTGATCGGCTGCTGGTGCCTCCAAGGCGATCCCGTAGCTGATCCCGCCCGGTGTCGCCGGATAACTTACGCGGATGAGTCGGTTGCTATTAAGGCTCACCCTCTGACCTTTGGGTGAAGATCATCCCGCTCATTCTTTCTAAGCCGGTGCTTCTCCTTAAAGGACTCCTTGGAGAAGCCTTTGAGGGTTACCACTGATCCCTTCTCATCGCGATGCTCTTTAAGGTGTCCGTGATGCTCTCGCTCCTGGGGATTCCTTGAAGGGAGCGATGATGTGATCGCCCCGACCACCATCCTCTCTTGAGGGCGGGGGCTTTAAGCTAGCCCTCCGAGATGTCCCCGCTAAGCCTATATGAGGGTCGTTATTTGTAGAGTGTTTTCAATTTGATAGGCAGCGACTGACCCAATATTTCAGCCGAAGCGGACGCCATTTCCCGAGCCGCAATATCTGCTTTTGATCTCTGAACCATCAGCCCGTCGTGCATGCACATAGCGGGCACATGCAGGTCCATCAGCCGGGATAAGGACCGCACCATGACTTGTGATTCCCGGAACATCAAACGCAGGCCTATCCCGCTTTCGAAGACATGACGAATGGCGGGAAAAGCAGAGAGGATGGCCTCCCGTATTTCCTTGCCGGTGATCCCACGGGGAAGCAGCGGTTTTGCATCGGACGGAATCCGGATAAGCGGCGTATCCCTGAAAAACATAGAGTTGATGATTTTCTTCAGTCCTGCTCGGTATTGCTGTCCGTCGATACCGGGAACGTTCGCATACAAATCACCATCAGAGGCTATCACTCCCGCTTCAATATGAGCGAGACGCAAGAAGGCCGCCGAGAAGTCCAGGTCTGCGACGGGCTCATTTCTGATCCTAATGTGGGAGCGGCGATCACTCGAAAGGCCTTGCCACCATCCGTTGAACAACCGGCCACCAAGATCAAAGTTAGGCTTATCGTCGGCGTGGTTAAGCTTAAAATATCTCACAAGGTCACGATGACTCGTCAGCACGGGAGGCCCATCGTCATCCAAGAAGTTGAATTTAGCGGTGCCAAGAAATTTATTGAGCCGCGTCATCTCCTCCCGAAACCGTCTTGTCTCATCGGTATCTTCATAGTCGATTGGCTCGACCGACCGCGTTTGGGTTGAATAATCCCGCGTGGTGACGCTCAGGTTTATTGTCTCAATTCCGTGCTCCCATGCGAAATGCTCAGATGCGAGGCGGAATCTCTTGAGGTCTGCCAACAGATGGTCGGACGGAACGTAGGAGCTTGTCACGCCCCGTCTATCGGATTTACGCAGTTCGATGAGGCCGCCTTCGGATAAAACTTCGAGGAGCTTTGGCAGAATTGCAAAGCCGGAGCGATCATAGCGGGTCAGCTTTCTTTTCGAGGCCCGCAGACTGACCGCGATAATCGGCAAGTCATCTCCCATCGCAACAGCATAAGCGACATTGGCAAGGATGGCTCTCGTGACAATCTCGACGTTTTTCTTGTCATAAGTTCTCAGCTTTCGCTGCCGCGGCCTGATACTCGAATAGGCGCCTGCGACGTTCTGAGCGATAGTGCGAACATACTTGCGGTCAGTCACCAGCCAAGGATCAAACTTCCGGAAGCTCCCTGATTCCAGCATGTCGGCACGTTCAAAGTCTGACACCCTTGTTTCTCCAACCAGATATGGCGCGAAAGTGCGCCCTCGCGTCGAACTCAAAGGGGCTCCTAGCTGATTTGAGGAGCCCCAAGCGAGTTTACAAAAGATGCTGAGGAATAGGCGCGGCTCCAAAGGCCGCCTGCTTGGCCTCCAGAATTGTGTCTAGATGTATCAGGGCGGAATCGCAGGCATCCTCTACCAACTTCCCTAAACACCGCACGAATAGGCCCGCCGAGCGCGGATAACGGTCATACCGTCCGTGAGGGCCATAGACAGCGTGGTAACCCGAACAGCCTCGCAGACGTAGGCATCGTTTGCCTAACTGCATGAGTCTAAACTCGCCCGGTGTTCCCATCGGTCGGATCGGATCGTCCTTTACGATAGCCGACACGGCCAAAGCCAAGACCAGCAACCGCCGAACGGAAACGCCACCTCGCTTCATCCTGGCGAGCACTGATTTGGCTTTCTGCTCCGGCCGCAGCATAGGATAGTCCGCAACACGATGGACGGGGCCAGCCTCTTCCAACAATACTTCCAGGCCTAGTTCAGCATGAGCAATATAGCGGTCATCAGGGATCGTCTTGAGGTATCGCTCAACGGATAGACGATAGGGACGAAACTGAGTCGCCGTATAGGTTGCTTTGACGAAATCTCCATGTCTATTTTTGTGACGAACACAACGATCACAGTGAATGACTGACGCGCCTTTACCCGCTCTTGCCTGCGATGGACGGCCACAACCGAGAATGGGGCAGATTGCGAAGGCGTAAGGATTCGGCGTTGAGATGCGTTGCAGAAACGCCCGAGTGTTTTTGTTCGGAGACATTGCTGCTTATTCCTTGTCCTTGCGAGCAAGATACTCTTCGAGTGTCTCTTCGTCCTTGCTCCATGGATTTTCATCAGGCTCGCCCGGTGGCGGAACATAGGGCGCCTGTTTTTTCCTGCCTGTGCGTTTCTCTTGAATCTCATTCTTCAGTGCAGTAAGGCCGTCCTTGTCGTTGCGCGTAAAGGCTGGCCGCTCAATCCCCTTTTCATCGAAGAGTTTTTTCAGCGCCTTCCATTCGCTGCTGTACTTCTTTTTGCCTGCGAAGTCCGTGGCGACCCAGTTGTCATACCATCTCTCTTCAAACGGCCTTGTAAGCGTGTTCCTCGGGGACCTGACCTCAACGGATTCGTATTGCTGGCATTTCTGGAGCAGAGTTTGCAGAAGACACACGAGTGTTGGTTCTTCGTTTTCTTTGCTGCTGAAGACCTGAATGGGGCCGCCGTCGAGACGAAACGCAACCACCGTATTCCTGAAGAGCTTCGGTTGAGTGCTGGTAGCCAATTCCAAAAGCATCAAATAATCCCTTTCTTATAACCCCCTATTTTTCACCATATAAAAGAAATAAGGCGCAATATTGGAGGGTCATAAGATACTATTATATAATATTTACAATGACTTAGCTAATTTTATTAAAGAAATAACCTGCGAAGATGACCAGGTTTTGTGCCGGGGCGTCGGTATGCGCCGCTCATTCAGGGCTAAGGCGACCTGCCGGGCGGAAACGATGCCGTTTGCGGCGAGCTCGTTCAACAGTGGGACCAAGTCTTTGGCGCGGATCAATGCTCGGCTTGATTGTGTTGCGCGGCCTTGTGCCTGGGCTTCACGAGTCGCCCTGCCGCCACGGTCCCCACCAAGTTTCTTTCCTCGTGCTTTCGCGGCAGCCAATGCAGCTTTTGTCCGCGCGGAAATCATTCCGGCCTCAAGCTCAGCCACCGCAGCCATTTGCTGAAGCATGAAACGACCAGTCGGGCCGTCCAGCGTGGGCAGGTCTGCGAACCTCACCGTCACGCCTGCATCGAGAAGAGTAGAGAGAAAGCTCACCGATCTTGTAAGCCTATCGACCTTTGCGACAACCAGCGGCATGTGGCGCAAGCGGGCTGTGGCGAGAGCCCGTTGCAGTTGTAGCCTGTCGCATCGTCGTCCGCTTTCGATCTCCGTGTATTCCGCGAAGATGATGCCTTCAGAACCCAGAAATCGTTTGACCGCCTCTCGCTGTGCTGCGAGGCCTAGTCCTGATTTCCCCTGACGATTTGTGGAGACCCTGTAATAGGCAATGTATTCTAGTCTATTCATTGCATTATCCTCCGTGAAGCAACGGTACCATCGAGCGTTGCTACGGATTCTACGGAGCGCGGACTCGCGTGCCAATGCGCCGTCAACGAGTCAAATTGACTCACATCGATAGAATGAAAGCTCAGCGACAGTTTCGCATGGTGTCCTTAATTTGATACGGCCGGGGGGGGAATCTCGCAGCCGCTGCCCCGAGATCACGTCTCGCATGTGTGACCCCTCGTAAAATTTCTCCGGTATCGGCCTAGCGATTTGGCATAGCCCATGGCGCGTGGAAATCAATGATTACGGAAAATCGCCTTGTTCACGCCAAGCGCCCGAAAACATTTTGTTCAGTTCTATGAACTTCGAGAGGGATTTCAGAACACCAACCGGGCTGAACTCATCTCGCCGATGCGGTGACGCAGGATGCTATCACCGCTGAGTTGAACTCCTGATAGGCAAGTGACAGCGCGGGGCGGCGGCCGGTGGCATGCGTGATCGGCGGCGAGTTTGATGCGGCTGAGGGGTATGGGTGCCTAGGTGCTTGCCGACGGGCATCTGCGAGGCGGGGAAGGGGGAAAGGCGCTGCGCAGCCACACGAGCCCATGTCTCGCGGGTATGACCCTGAATTAATCGCTGGTCGATTGTGCCTAGCGAGGAGCGCTGCCTTCGGACCGGAAAGTTCGCCGATTACTCCTCATCGTGGGACCCATCTGCTTCCTAGCTGGCTTCTGCCTCAAGCTGTGGAATGACCGCTGAAGCGCCTGCCAGTTCTCCCTCGGCTTAGCCGAAAGCGGCCCTAGCGTGTCCTGACAGCTACGAACTCCCCTTCACACGGGCCTTTTGGTGTATAAAGCCACCGTTTCAACCGACAGCAATTCGCCTTATCCTTTTTTCCTTCAGTGATTCTCGCGAGTCTTTTTATGTTGTGGACCAACCTCAGAAATCAGGTCCGGCAGACACCGCTCCCGAAGTGGAAGCCGCTCATTCCGCTCTTCGAAGCGGTCATGAACTCGTTTCAGGCCATCCGGGACGCCAAGCGGCCGACCAAGGACAGCTTTATCAGGATCACCATCGAGCGTGATGCCGTCCTCTTGGAGGAAGAGTTCGGCCCTATCCGGTCGTTTACCATTACGGACAACGGCATCGGTTTGAACGACGAGAACTTCGACTCATTCAATACGGCCTTTTCGGACCACAAGCTCACCCGCGGCGGCAAGGGCCTCGGCCGATTCACGTGGCTTAAGGCGTTCGACAGGGTCGAGATCGACAGCACCTTCAAGGAGAATGGTGAAGCCGCCCAGCGCCGGATGTTTACGTTTGACGAGGACTATGAACTTGAAAAGGAAGGCCTGCCCCAACCGGCTCCTGGTCGCGGCACCGGGACAACGATAGGGCTCGTAAACTTGCGCGAGCCGTACAAAAGCACGTGTCCGCGCACGACCGACCAGATAATACAGAAGCTCATCGAGCACTTCCTGCTCATTTTCCTTGAGGACGATTGCCCGCGAGTGACCGTCACCGATCAAGGGCTCGTACATTCGGTCAACGAGGTATTCGACAAGGAGTTTCGCGCGACCGCTGCAGCCCATGAATTCCAAATCAAGGGCATGCCCTTCACGCTGCACGGCTTCCGGCTCACGACCCCGAAGCTGTCCAGGCACAAGCTCGTTTACTCCGCTAATCAGCGTGGCGTGGTCAGCGATAAGCTCGAAGCATTCGTTCCTAATCTCAATACGCGACTCATCGACCGAGACGGCAATTCGTTCGTCTATCTCGGCATCGTGCAGAGTCCATACCTGACCCAGCACGTGAACCCAGCTCGTACCGACTTCGATTTTGCCTCGGGCGAAGATGCCGAAGTGGACCAGACATCTCTCTTCGATGACGAGATCAAGCGTGCAGAGATTCGAAACGAGTCGCTCAAGTATATCGAGGCTGACCTGCGTGAATCAATCGCGAGCATCAACGAGGTGAAAGAAGAGAAGCTGCGTGCCTACGTAAAATCAGACGCACCCCAATACAAGATACTCATGAAGTACACGCCGGAGTTCATCGACAAGATATCTCCCAACGCCACTAAGCCTGACTTGGAAACAGCGCTTCACCGCGAGCTGTATCAGCGGGAAGTGAAGATGAAGGCTGAGGGGTCGCGCATAATTAAAGAGGCTGAGAAGGTCGATGACTACGACGCCTATCATAAGCGCCTCTCCGCATTCATGGAGGACTACAACGAGTTGGGTACATCTGCGCTCGCTCAATATATTATGCACCGTCGCATAATTCTGGAGTTCCTTGAGCGCGCTATTTCACTTGGCGAGGGCGACAAGAAATACCCTCTTGAGAAGGTCGTGCATCAGCTTGTGTTTCCGATGCGCTCAACGTCTGAAGACATCCCCTACCACGAGCAGAATCTGTGGATGGTGGACGAGCGCCTCACCTACCACACGTTCCTCGCTTCCGATAAGCAGCTCCGCTCGCTTGAAAACCCCGAGAACGACTCGCAGAAGCGCCCCGACCTCTTCATTTATGACCAGAAGCTTGTCTATGGCGAAGGCGATCACCCCATCAACTCCATCACGATATTGGAATTCAAGCGCCCCGAACGTGACGACTATTCCCAGGACGACAACCCCGTTATTCAATCTCTTGAACTTGTCGACTCTATCCGCTCAGGGGAGTTCAAAGACGCGAAGGGCCGCCGCATATCTGTGGCAAATGAGAAGATTCCTGCATTCTGCTACGTAATCTCAGACATCACGCCGACACTAAAGCGCGTGCTTAAAACAATCGACGCGACGCCGACGCCCGACAATCAGGGATACTACGGCTTCCATAAGACCTACTCTGCTTACTACGAAGTGATTGACTATAATAAGTTGCTCGGTGACGCAAAGAAGCGGAACCGTATCTTCTTCGACAAGCTGAATGTCCTCAATACGAACACCTGAGACGCATCATCAATGCGATAACTTGAGAAGGTGCCGTAGCCTGTTCCTCTGACAAAAGGGATATCTATGCGGCGTTCTCAATTGGTTATCCTTACATTGCATCATGCTCATATGGTGCCACAGAAAGTGCGACGGGGGGCGCGGACATGGGGAAAACTCGCAACAGGCCCGTAAAACAGCACTATGTGCCGCAATGCTACTTGCGCCAGTTCGCCAACAAAAAGGGCAACGCACATCAGATTTCAGTATTCGACCGGAAGCTTGAGAAGTCTTTTAAGAATAACGTTAAAGACGTTGGCTGCCAGAACTACTTCAATCGCATCTATCTGGACGGTATGGACCCCGACGCGCTTGAAAGCGCAATGGGAGACTTTGAGACCGGTCTTGCTGAAGCGCTCGTTCGTATCAATGAGGCCCGCAATTTGGAGAACGAGGACGACCGCTCATACCTCCTCACTCTTATCGGGCTTACGGCGCTGCGAAACCCTGACATGCGCAAGAATATTCGCGGCATCGCCGACGGGCTCGGTCGAATGCACATTGCCGCTCGGCTTCAAAGTCAGGCGACATACGACGCTAGCGTTGCGGAAGCGAAAGTAGAGGGTGCTCTGCCCGAAAATTACGATGTCACTTTTGAGGAAATGCGAACGGCCTTCGAAGGCGGCAGCTTCAAGATCGCACTCGATAGCAATGCAGTCATCAGCGTTGAATTACAATTGCTCGACCACACCATACCGCTCTTGCACAAACGCGGCTGGCATCTATTGCGTGCACCCGAGGGCTCTGGCGGCTTTATTACATCTGACCGACCATTCTATCTCTACTGGCAAGACCCTGCCATACGGAACGGCCCAATGGCACCTGGCCTCGCCATGATGGGGACCGATATCTACTTTCCGATCTCTCCCACACTCGCCGTCGTCGGCGCATTCAACGTTGGAAATACCGTGGAGGATGCAACCGAGGAGACTGTAGCCGTCTGTAACAGCACAATGCCCGATGGAGCCGACCGGCAAGTCTACTCGGCTGACCATAAATTCAAGTATGTGCGAACACGCGAGGAGACGCCACGCACTGGCGGTCAGCTTATTTCCGACAAGCGGTTCTTGCGAAAGATCTGACTTCGAAAAAATAAACGGCTGCTAACGGCGCGGTCGAATGCTGGTGACTTGCTACGGCATACGAAGGCAATCGTCTGAACGCAGGCTAGTGTCGGACGCAAATGCCTCCGGTAAGCCGGGGCCAACGATTGGCTGACCTTTCTCTTCGAGTGCCGCCAGAGACTGGTTCAAGTCAAACAAGAATTTCAAAGGATCAGCTTTTGCCGCCATGCCATAGGCTTTGCGCGTTGCCGCATCAAGCGCTTCCTGTGCATCGTCGAGCGGATGATCACCGGGTAGTTCTGCGGAGCGATAAAGATCGCGTAACGATAAATTATGCTTTTCACAAAGTTTGCGCCGCGCCTGCCTCAGCTTTCGCGCAGCAGAGGCCACAGCCTTGACTGCTTCTATCTTCGGTGATTGCGGCCAGGGAAAACTATCGAACACGGAATTTGACGTGTAACGATATCTTTCCGTCAGCGTCGAACATCGCTCGGTAAACCAGATCCAGTGAATCGACGATTGAAGAATACCAAAGGTGTAATCGTCGTCACGCGGAAATACGACAAGGGCTGCGTTAGGATGGATGTCGCTGGAAATAAATTCAAAGATAGGTCTTTTAGTAACTTGCCCACAAGCGATGTAGCGATCCACCTTATTGATGGACGCCATCAGATCGGCGCGGCGATATGACATACGCCACCATTGCTTCAGAAAATTTTCATGATGCCGGTTGACCCTTGCTGAGGGATTCGTCTTCAAGGCTTCAGAGTTGCGATGGTTTTCCTCAGCCGCCTTGGCTTTTCTTTGCGGAAGAACCGTTTTCTCAATGCGTTCGTACACCTTCGCATATTTCTGTGCGGACAAGAGGTCCAAGTCGCCAAAATCAATTACATATCGATCAGGCAATCCATCCTTCGACGAGAATAGTGTATTAGCAATCAAGAATGGAAAAACAACATCTCGGTACTTGGGCTCAGATTGAAACAGAGCAGACGCCTCTTCTGGTTTGAGAAGAAACGCAGCGTGCCCATGGGTCTGGCCTTGCGCACAGGCGTCGCTACTTGAATTGGCCTTTATCGACTTCGCTTTAGTGACATCAAAGCCATATGAGAGTGCGGAGGAAATTACATCACGATCTTCGTGATGCCAGCCCGCCGTGGGGTCGGCGCCTTCTTGGAGATAAAGTCGCTTCTTTCCGGCCTGTTCGCCTTTGATCCAGTTCACAATCGAAACATGCACACTAGCCTCACCAGACCACGGCATGCTTGATACTGCTTCAGTGATCGTGCCTTCCTCGGAAATGATGTAGTCGAGGCCGCCCTCTCTGGAATAGTTCTGGCGGATTGTGTTCGTTCCGACGAGGCCCGCGCGTTGTCCACTCTTCAAATGATCGTGCGCAAGTCGGAGCCAATAGACACAATAATCAGCATGTCCGGGTACATCGGGGTGGCGTTCGCGAAGCTTGTGAAGGTAAGAAACGCCAAGCTCCTCTTGCATCTTGTTCTTACTCTGGAATGGTGGATTGCCGATGACCGTTTCAACTTGCGGCCATTCGGTGAAGAGCGCGTCGGCCTGCCTGATATTTGCATCTAAGTTGTCAAGCGGTAGACCATCGTAGAATCCAAATTCCATCTCATCGCGCCCGAGAGTGACCATCGCCTCGTCAAGCGCGAGCTTTTTGGCCAGCATGAGTGTTACTTTAGTCAGCTCGACGCCAAACGAATCCACGTCGAACCCAAAAAATTTCATCGGGCTGATGATGCTGGCAGTTAGTGCCTGTTTAGCGACGTTCTTCGCCGAAAAGTTTTCTTCCATGCGGGCTAGAATGCGAAGATCGAGACGCGCAAGCTCTCGGTACGCAACATAAAGGAAGTTTCCGCTTCCGCAGGCGGGATCAAGAACGCGGAAGTTCATTAGTTCTTTTCGGATTTCGACCAACTCTTGCAGTCGGGTAGCCGCGTCGATTCTTTCTGTCCACGGCTTGATGATTGTCGGTCCGATAATGCGTTGGATGTCTGCCTCAGACGTAAAATGGGCACCGAACGCATGGCGCTCCTCCTTGTCCATACTGTGCTGGAAGAGCGTTCCGAAGATGACTGGATTAACTTTGGACCAATTCTCAGTTACAGCGCCGTTTTCGCCGCCAATAATTTCCAATTCTTCTCGGTTAAGTTCCACCGGCCCGATAGATGAAAACAGGCCTCCATTGAAATAGCGAACGTCCTTGAACCTCCCCGCAGTTGCCCGCGTCGGTGAGTTCATCTGCGAAAAGAGTCCGTTGAACAGGTCATACGACGATTGATTTTTGTTGAGGCAATCGTCGATAAGGGAGCCTACTGTGTCTTTCGGCAATAGGTCGATATCCTCCGCGAACATCGCCACCATCATTTGAAGGATGAAGCGTTGTGCCTGCGGGCGTGGAATAGGTTTTGTTTTTCTTCGCGTAAGCGCCTTGAAGAGTGACGCCATGTCGTCAGCGGTTTTACGAGAGACGTCTTCGCGATCATTATTGAAGACGGGCTTCCGCTCGTTGGGGAACAGGAAGTTGAGCGCGGTATACCGTGTTGGCAGGTCCTTCAAGGCCACCATATCGACGGGATCATTAAGTTGCCGGTCGAAATCATAAATCCAGAACTCGTTGAAATTACACAGTACGACGTAACGGGGCCTGTTCGGCACGGCGTTAAGCCAATATTCAAAGGCCTGCTGGTAATGAAGATGGAGCTTCTCGCCCCCCTTTTTCATTTCAATTAGGAGACGAGGCTTCCAAACCAAATCAGCAAATGACGTGCCTTTGCCGGAGCCCTTCTTGATACGCTCCTCAAGCGTGGCGCCCGCTTCCTTGTATCCCGCGTGGCCGAACGCCTTGAAAAGCCGGTCGCAAAAAACTTGCGCCTCGCCTTTTTCGTCGCCTTTGAGCAAAGCGGAGTATGCAACGAATTCATTCAGGCTTTCGACGATCTGCGACACTCAGCTTCCCCTTTGATCCAGCGTCCTCGCCGCGCGGCAGGGGCACATCTCGCGGGTGCGTACCGAACACAAGCAAGAATCCCCGGTTGTCGTGCATTCTGATGGGCTAAGATTGAAGGAGCAAGAATATCGAAGAAGTTCGATGAAGCCCTCGACCACCATCAGTTAATCTGCTACACAGCAATAAGTTTGGTGGCCTAAAAGACTATGTCTTTCAATGACTTGATGTTCCAATTGGCGATTCCCCTAGGGAGCGCCAAGCGAAACTACCATATTGAACCGCGAGGGTCGCAGCGGCGCCAGATCGGAGCTGACGTTTGCGGTTCAAGCAATGACCGGCGCCGTGGCACAACGTGCGATCGGGTCTCGCGCCTACACGCAGTTCTGCGCGCCCCCCTTCAGCTTCACGGGGATCGTGAGGTAGCGCACCCCGTTGGCTTCGGCCGGCGGAAATTTGCCGGCGCGGATGTTCACCTGGATGGAGGGCAGCAGCAGCCTCGGCGCTGATAGTTTGGTGTCGCGCGCCTGCCGCATGGCCACGAATTCGTCTTCAGAGATACCTTCCTTGACGTGGACGTTGTTCTCGCGTTGCTCGCGCACCGTGGTCTCCCAGGCGAAAGTATCACGGCCGGGGGCCTTGTAGTCGTGACACATGAACAGCCGTGTTTCCTGCGGCAATGCAAGCAGGCGCTTGATCGACCGGTAGAGCTTGTGGGCATCGCCGCCCGGGAAGTCGGCGCGCGCCGTGCCGTAGTCGGGCATGAACAGAGTGTCGCCGACGAATACGGCATCCTCGATCTTGTAAGAAATGTCCGCCGGCGTGTGCCCCGGCGTGTAGAGAACCTCGACGTCGAGCTCCCCGATCTTGAAGCGCTCGCCGTCCCGGAACAGATGATCGAAGTCGCTGCCGTCGGTCTTCAGGTCGGTCGCGTTGAAGATCGGGCGGAAGATGCGTTGCACGTCCTTGATGTGCTCGCCGATGCCGATTTTCGCGCCGGTCTTCGCCTTGATGAAAGGCGCGCCCGACAGATGGTCGGCATGCGCATGAGTCTCCAGCACCCATTCGACAGTGTTGCCCGCCTCTTCGGCGGCTCCCAGCATCGCTTCCACGGAGCGCGTATCCACCTCGCCCGAATTGTGGTCGTAGTCGAACACCGGGTCGATGATCGCGGCCTTTTTCGTCGCCGGATCGGCCACCAGGTAGCTCACCGTGTTGGTTGGCTCGTCGAAGAATGATCGGATGATTGGTCGTGACATCTCTGGAACCTCCTGGCGCCATCGTTAAGTTTGGTCTTGACGAATATATTAGATTATCCTAATTAAGCAATATCTAAAATAAGAGGAATAGGCCGATGGCTTCCCCAACGTTCGATCCGGAAACTTTCGAGAAGCAGGCCGTCGAGGTCGCCGCGATCCTGCGGGCGCTCGCCAATGAACGCCGGTTGATGATCCTGTGCAGGCTCGTCGAATGCGGTGAAGACAACGTGGGTTCCCTCGCCGAAGCCGCGGGGCTGTCGCAATCGGCCCTGTCGCAACATCTCGCCAAAATGCGCGACGAGGGGCTCGTCACGTTCCGGAGGGAAAGCCAGATGCTCTGGTATCGCATCGCCGATTCCCGCATCGAGCAACTCTTCGCCACGCTGCACAAGCTGTTCTGCGCGCCCGCCAAAACGAAGACAAAGATAAGCCAAAGAAGGAGCTAGGAATGTCGCTACTCACTATCAATCCTACGGACGCTCGCCGTCTTCTCGACAAGGGCGCTACCCTCATCGACGTCCGCGAAGCCGACGAGCACGCGCGCGAGAAGATACCGGGTGCGCGAAACCTGCCCTTGTCGAAGCTCGACGAGGCCGATCTCACCGCACATCCGGACAGGCCGATCATCTTCCACTGCAAGAGCGGCGCCCGCACTCAAGCCAACGCGCCGCGGCTGGCGGCGAAACTCGATGGAACCTTCGAGGTTTTCATCGTCGAAGGCGGGCTCGACGCTTGGCGCAAGGCGGGTCTGCCTGTCGCGACCGACCCGCGTCAGCCGCTTGAGCTTCAACGTCAGGTGCAGATCGGTGCCGGAATCCTTGCCTCCTTTGGCACTTTGCTCGGCCTAGTGGTGTCGCCCTGGTTCTTCGCCGTGCCAGCTTTCGTCGGTGCCGGGCTGATTACCGCCGGCGTAACCGGCTTTTGCGGCATGGCACGTGTTCTGATGCGGGCGCCCTGGAACCGCGGCGTCTACGGTGCGCCGACGCGAGCTGCGTGAATTGAGGAGTTTTCGCTATGCTGTCGCTGACCCAAGGTGTGCTCGGTGTCGCCTCCGGCTCGTTGGTCGGCTTCTCACTGGGGCTGGTCGGGGGCGGCGGCTCGATTCTGGCCGTCCCGCTCCTGATCTATCTGGTCGGGGTATCGGACCCGCATGTCGCGATTGGGACTAGCGCCATCGCCGTAGCGGCGAACGCTGCCGTCAATCTGGCGAACCATGTCCGCGCCGGTAACGTGAAGTGGCGCTGTGCTTCGGTGTTCGCGCTCGCTGGCATAGCCGGCGCTTTTCTCGGTTCTACACTCGGCAAGATCATTGATGGTCAGAAGCTACTCGCCCTGTTCGCCATAGTGATGTTGGTGGTAGGCGTCCTGATGTTGAAGGGACGCTCCGGCGAGGGCGAGCCGTCGGTCAGGCTCAACCGAGAGAATCTGCCAAAGCTTCTGGCCTTTGGGGTTGTTACAGGAACCTTGTCCGGTTTCTTCGGGATCGGCGGCGGCTTTTTGATCGTCCCGGCCCTGATCGCCGCCACCGGCATGCCGATCTTGTACGCGGTGGGTTCGTCTCTCCTGGCGGTCACCGCCTTCGGACTGGCCACGGCGACAAATTACGCACTGTCCGGCTTTGTGGATTGGTCTCTCGCCATGTTGTTCATCGTTGGCGGCGTCCTCGGTGGTCTACTCGGCGCCCGCTTCGCAACCTCGCTTGCAGGCCGCAAGGGCGCGTTGAACACCGTGTTTGCGGTGCTGATATTCGCAGTGGCGATCTACGTTCTGATCCGCAGCCTCAATCTGTTGTGACGTTTCGAACCTGGCTTGCGTCATCGGCATCTTCGGCGGCGGGGCCGCAGCGGCCATCGCATTGCTGCACACCACCGGCAACAGCATCCTCACCGTCGCGCGCTGGACCCTTCCGCTCGATCTTCGAGCGGGAGAACTATGCTTGCCGGCTAAGGCTCATCGGGGCACCGCCCCGCATCGCTCAGGTGCCGGTGGTCTTCGGGCTGTCAATCGAGCTTTTCGGCGCGGCATCGTCGTTGTTTCGGCGGGCCTCAGACTCTCGGCGCTGTTTGCGCGCCGCGTGGGTGGAAATGAGATTTCCTGAGCGCGGTGGCGGGGGGAGCCTCTCGCGAGCCTTTGGCTGGCGTGGGGTGGTAGGCGGAGGCCGGTAACGATTTGGAAAGCAATCATGGTTACCAAATCGTGAAACCTCCACGAGGATCACGCCGATGACCGATGCCAGCGCCGACCGTCCGAATGACTCGGACAAACACATCGAGCCGAATTTTTCCGGGGTGAAGGATGGCGCTCAGGGCGCGACCGCGTCCGAGGCATCCGAATCCGCTGCCGCGGCACCGTCCAGGGAGCCGTCGAAAGAAATCGTGCTGCAGCGGCTGACGCCCCATTCGTCGTGGGACGATGCAGCGCTCGGCGGGGCAAAGTCCTCCAGCGGATCGTCCGAGACCTCGTCAAGCTCGCGTCGTTATCTGTCGATGGCCGCTGTCGTTGCGCTGGCGGCAATCGTCGGCGCAGTCGGCGGATCGGCGGCGACTTTCGGTATTGCAAACTATCTGTCGGACGATGACGGCGCATCGCTCGCGCTTGCCAACCAGTATCGCGCGACCCAAAGCGCGATCGTAAAGCTCAATGGCGAGGTCGCCGCGCTGAAGAGCGGAACTGCAACACATGCCGCCAAGGTCGATGACCGTATCGGCAAGATGGACAAACTCGAAGATCGCATCGCCAAGGTCGAGAAAGCCCAGGCCGAACCGGCTGCGAAACTCGCCAGGCTGAGCGAAGCGGTCGAGAAGCTGCGCGCGTCCGAGGCGACGGGGTCCGTTGCGAAGCCCACGACGGCAGCGGCGCCGACAGTCAGCCGGCTGCCGACTGTCAGCGGTTGGACTTTGCTTGGTGTCGGCAATGGCAGCGCCACCGTCGAGGGGCGTCAGGGTGTGTTCGAGGTTTTCTCCGGCGATCCGTTGCCGGGCGTCGGCCGCGTCGATGCCATCCGCCGGCAGGACGGCCAATGGGTTGTCGTCACCAGCCGCGGCCTGATCGTCGCGCGCTGAGTATCTGGATTGGCGAAAAGCGCTTCTGCGGCGCGATCCGTGCCGCAGGGCGGTTCCAGGAAGTGAAACCAAACCACATTTTCAATGCTAAAATTCTAGCATTCGCTTGAACGTAACAGCATGATCTTCCTGCCATGGTGCCGCCTCTGATCAAGAGGAACGAGCATGTCCGGCAAACGAACGATCTCGCGAAGCAATGTGGTTAATTTTTTCGCGGCGGAGGTGAACGACGCTGCGTTCGACTATCCGGTCGCATACGACAACGACAATTGTTGTCCTCATTGCGGTGGATTGCTCGAGCCGGGTGACGATGCAGCCGACTGTTCGGGGTCTGGCGGCGCGTGGCCGTTCATTCCGTTCCCGAAGGGTTGGGGGGCTTCGTGCTAGCGCCCCCATTCCCAGGAATTTCGCCGGTTATCCCGGCTGTTGGATTAATTCCGGAAGTCACACTTGCCGGTATCGGCTTTAAGGCGAGAAGGTTCTTCTCGCCTTTCGTGTATTCGAAGCCTTAAACCTTCAGGTTCTCGGCAGAGGTCTTGCCGCGATTGGCGACCTCTTCGAACTCAACCGTCTGTCCCTCGTTGAGTGTCGAAAGTCCGGCTCTTTCAACCGCCGAAATATGCACGAACACATCCTTGCCGCCCGTTGCGGGCTGGATGAAACCATAGCCCTTGGTCGGGTTGAACCACTTCACAGTCCCTTTAGCCATCAGGTTAGTCTCCACAGAATTAAGAACGATAACAAACGGTCGGCAATCCGCGAACGGCGTTTCCAACGGCGCGCACGATACGCGGTAAGCGGATATGTGGATAGACTTAAACGACAGATAAAAGCGGCGGCGACGGCGCTGCTGCAACTGCGAAATGATCTGCCAGATCGGACAACGACGCGGCTCTGGCGACGGTGCGTATGACCAGTGGCTCCGCGCGTCCCCGGATCACGACCTCCTGGCGCGGCAGGGCATCCGGCGGCAGACCGGCGGCGGTATGGACCTCCTCGGACAGCACCACTTCGCACGCCAGGCTCTTGGTCATGTCCTGCAGGCGCGCGGTGACGTTGACCGCATCGCCGAGCGCGGTGAATACGGTGTGGTCCTCCGAGCCGATGTCGCCGACGATCACCTCGCCGCCGTGGATGCCGATGCCGAAGCGCAGCGGCTCCGGGACATCCTTACCGAGAAACGCATTGAGCTCGTCGATGAGTACCGAGATCCGGGCGGCCGCCTTGATCGCCTGACGGGCAGCGGTCTGCCGCGATGTTGCAAGGCCGAACAGCGCAAGCTGGCCATCACCGACGAACTGGTTGGGCTGGCCGCCGCATTCGACGACGGCGCGCGAGACGGCGGTCAGAAACCGGTTGATGATGAAGACCGTGTCGAACGGCAGAAGCTGCTCGGCGAGTTTGGTCGAGCCGCGCATGTCGACGAACATGCTGACGAGATAGCGTTCCTTGCCGGCATGCGCCGCGCCGATCCGGCCGGGCAGCGCCGCCTCCGCGTTGGCGGGGAAAATCTGGAAAAACGCCAGGTCGCGGAGCGGCCGCAGCTGGCAGGCGAGGCGAATGGTCGGATCGTCGCCGGCGCCGATGCGCGCGAGAACGAAAGCCTCGCGGTTCGATGGCTGCGGCAGCGGGCCGTGATCGCCGACCACACGGATGCGGCAGGTCGAGCAGCGCGCGCGGCCGCCGCAGGCACTCGAGTGCGGAATATTGTGGCGGATGCTTGCTTCGAGCACGCTAAGGCCGACCGGAACGCGCACGGTCTTGCCTTCGCCATAAGACAGCTTGATCAGGCCGCGCCGTCGCTCGCCAATGGCGCGAACCCCGCGTGCTGCAAAGGCAAGGCCGATTAACCCGAGATAACCGTACAGGCTCCAGGTGTAGATCGCATCGAGCGTCGTCTGTTGCGCGCGGGTGCCGAGCGTGGCGGCGGTGAGATTGTCGGCCCGCCACTCCGGTGCCGCGCTGGCGCGTTCCACGGCGCGGCCGCCCTGATAAAGACCGAGCAGGGCCAGGGTCGGGATCAACACCGCGGTTGCCAACAGCCATGGTGCGGCGCGCCGGAAGAACGGTTTGATCCGCAGCCAGAAATAAATCCCGATGCAGCCGTGAACCCACGACACGATCAACGTCGAGTAGAGCAGCCACATGAAGTTGCGTTGCGCGACCCATGCGCCGAAAAAGGCCTGCTCGTAGCCTTTTTTATCGATGTCGAACAGTGCAGCGGACACCCGTATGCCGATGATGTGTCCGATGATGAGGAGAGGAATGCTCAAGCCGAACACGAGCTGGGTGAGTTCGATCGTCTTCCAGCGGAATTGCCGCCGAGCATAAAGCGCCCAGAGGCCGAGGCTCATATGCAGCAACGCAGCCGTATAGAACACGGCCGTGACCGGCCAGCTTTGCCAGAAGGCCATGTGGTACTGCAGCCCGTCAGCCATGGCGCCGAGCGAAATGTTTCCCAGTGCGTGGTTGGTGAAATGGCTGAGCAGGTAGGAGAACAGGATCAGCCCGCAGATGAGGCGGATCTGACGCACGCCGATGCCGCGCGCCGATTTCGGCAGCAACGGAAAGGTGGCTTTCATCATGTCGTCATCTCGTCGAAGACCATTCAGAATCCATCGCGCGGACGATCTCCGGCAAATCAAGATGGTAGAGGACGCGCCCCGCCAGCGCCATGGTTAGCCGCCGTGATACGGACAGCAAAACCCCGGCCGCCTGAGGCGACCGGGGATTTGGTTCTCACCCAAGGGGCGAGCGGATCAGTAGCAGACGTTGAAGGTCCGCAGGCGATAGCCGTACTTGGTCAGCACGCGGCGGGTCACGTAGCAGCCGTTGTTGTAGCCGCCGGCAATGAACACCGGACCGAAACCGCGATGGCCATAGTGATGGCCCCAGCCGTGATGATGATGGCCATGCCAGCCATGGGCGGATGCGCCGCTGGGGGCGAGAGCAGCGGCGGTCAGGGACGCTGCGGCGACAAGTCCAAGAGCAAGTTTGCGATACATGGTCGTTCTCCGGGTTGTTAGCGCGAGGGTCCTGTCGACCCATCGCACATTGGTGGCGCCCGGACGCCGATAGGTTCATCGCCGGTTCGACCGGCCGCAAAATAAACGCAGAAGCGGATGCCGGCGGCCGCACAGACCGCCTGCCGCACGGATAACCGGTTGGGATTGCTTCAGTCCTCGTCGCTGGCGCGGCGCAGCAGGTCTCTGGCAAGGTCCGACAGGACCGGGCGGGGGAGTGCGGCAAAAGGAAGCGGCCGCGTCACGTCGACTGCGGCGAGGCCAAGGCGGGCCGTGAGAAGACCGTTCAGAATGCCTTCGCCGAGGCGCGCGGACAGTTTGGCGGCGACGCCGTGGCCCAGCACCTGCTGGATCAGGCTGTCGCTGGCGGCCATGCCGCCGGTGACGGCGAGGTGAGCGATGACGTGGCGCATCAGGCGAACCATGCCGAGGGTGCCCGGCCGCCCGCCATAGAGCCGCGCCAGCTGCCGCACCAGCCGCAGCGCCGCGGCAAACACGAACAGCATGTCGATGATCGCGCCGGGACTGACGGCGGTGACGATGGACACACGCTGCGCGGCGCTGGAGATCAGACGGCGTGCTTCCTGATCGAGCGGGGCCATCAGTTCGCGTTCGGCGAGACGCAGCATATCGGCGCCGTCGATGATGTCGCCCGCGTGGCTTGCCAGCGTCGCGCGTGCCCGCGCGAGGCGCGGGTTGTCGTGAGCGATTTTCAAAAGGTCGCGGACGATGGTGTCGCTTTCCTTGCGGTTGTCGCTGAGCAGCACCGCATTGGCGCGCTCGTGGAGCTTCTCGATGGTTTCGAGCCGCGCCAGGCCGAGCGCTTCACGCGCGATGACGACGACGAGCGCCAGCACGGCCAGCACCGCGAACACCAGCCCGACGATGCCGAGGCTTTGGCTGCGGGCGAACAGATCCTCGATCAGGTTCGCGGTGCCGAGACCAAGCCCGAGCAGCACCAGCCCGCCGAGAGCGGTCCAGAACAAGGTGCCCCAGCGAAAGCGTTTGCGCGCCGGCGCAAGCGGCTCCTCGATCGGAACCGGCAGCAGTGCGGGATCAGGCTCCGGCGTGATCTGGATCTTGCCGCGCCCCGGATGGGAGTCCTCGTCCGAACCCGTGACCACTACGCGTGGATCGTCGAGCTTGAACGCCGCGGGCTTGCGGTGATGGGGACGATCGCTCATTGCAGTCTGTCTCCGATCAGGAACTGAAGCGCGCGGTCGAGACGAATGTGAGGCAAGGCCGGCTCTTCGGCGCCGCGTTCGAGCAGCGGCGGGCGGAATCGCAGGAACCGGTAGTCCGCCTGATCATGCGGCGCTTCGGTCAGGCCGCGAAACGCACCGCCGTCGGTCAGCAGTGTTGCGAGATCGGTCGGCAGGTCGCCGGGAAAGGTCGCGACCTCGGTGTTGCCGTCGAAGATTTCGCCGCCTGCGCTTTCGCCTGCGATCGGCGTGCCAAAAATCGACGGTAGTTTCTCGCGGCCCTGCTGCACCAGCGCTTCCCGCGTCGCTCGCACCGCGGCGAGAGCGACGACATCGGTAGCCGCGCCTGCGAACTCCGCACGCAATGCTGCGCGCTCCACCATGTGCCGGAGGATGGCTTCGAGCCGGTCGTGGCTGGAGCGATGCAGATGATCGGCCTTGGTTGCCGCGAACAGGATGCGGTCGATGCGCGGCCGGAACAGCGAACTGAAAAACGTGCTGCGGCCGACATTAAAGCAATCGAGAATGCCCGACAGTGCGCCTTCGAGATCGCGCAGCGCATCCGGACCGGCATTGAACGCGGCGAGCGCATCGACCAGCACGATCTGACGGTCGAGCCGGGTGAAATGATCGCGGAAGAACGGCCGCACCACGATATCCTTGTAGGCCTCAAAGCGCCGCCGCATCATCGCCCGCAGCGAACCGTCCGGCGCCGTGCCGTCGTGCGGCACGTCGAGCGGCGCGAATGTCAAAGCGGGCGAACCGGCGAGACTGCCCGGCATCAGGAAGCGGCCCGGCGGGAGCAGGCTCATGGCGAAGCGCTCGTCGCGGCAGGCACGCAAATAACCCGTGAACAGCCGCGCGGCGGTCAGCGTCTGCTGTTCGTTCTCCGGCTGATCCGGTTTCAGCGTCGCAAGATGGGCGTGCCATTCGGCCGCGAGTTCGGCTCGCGGACCCTGCCGCGACAAAGCGAGACTTTCCGCCGACCACTGCTCGTAGCTTTTATTGAGCAGCGGCAGGTCGAGCAGCCACTCGCCGGGATAATCGACGATGTCGAGCGTCAACGTGCGTTCCGCGCCGTTCTCGCGCTGATAGTCGATCGCAAGACGCAGTTCGCTGATGTCGGTGGTCGAGTTCGGCCAGCGCCGTTCGTCGATCAGGGTGCGGACGTGATCCTCATAAGCGAAGCGCGGCACCGCGTCGTCGGGCTGCGGTTCGAGCCGCGCGCGGGCGATGCGCCCGGTCGCCAGCGACTCGAAAACCGGAAAACGCCCGCCGCGCAGCAGGCCATGCACCAGCGCGGTGATGAACACGGTCTTGCCGGCGCGCGACAATCCGGTGACGCCGAGACGGACGGTTGGGCTGAACAGACCTTCGCCGTAATCGATCAAGGATCGCGCCGAAAGACGTAGGTCCTCGATGAGGTCGGAAAAGGTCGATGCCATATTTTGATCGGAATCCGGGGCGGGCTGGTAATGTTGCTAATGTGACGCTTTTGTGAAGCTGTGGCTTTGGCTCTCGAAAATCAAGTTTCAATCCCGATATGATTATTGATCCCGGAGTTTTGAAGGTTCGTTGACGCTTTCTCGCCTATGCTCCAACATTCCCAACACAGCTGTTTCACCGTCTCCTTTGGGTTGAGTTCGATTTTGCCATGACGATTTTCAGGTTGAAGCAATTGGCGGGCGCGCCTCGCAATGTCGGTGGCATCATTCGCTGGGAGTTCGACCGTGCCGAACTGATCGCCGATGGTGTGGTTCATGGGCTCGGCATCGCGTTCGGACTGATCGCCGCCACCACCCTGATCGTGCTGACCGGCATTTACGCCTCGACGGCGCAGATCGTCTCGGTTTCGATCTATGCCGCCGGTCTGGTTGCGATGTTCGGGATTTCCGCGACCTACAATCTGTGGCCGGTGTCGCCGGTCAAATGGCTGCTGCGGCGGTTCGATCATTCCGCGATCTATGTGCTGATCGCCGCGACCTACACTCCGTTTCTGGTCGAGATGAACGACCGCGTCGTCGGGATCGCACTTCTCGTCGGCGTCTGGTCGGTGGCGATCGCCGGCATCGCGCTGAAAGTTTTCTACCCCGGCCGTTTCGACAAACTGTCGGTGGGACTTTATCTCGCGCTCGGCTGGAGCGGCGTGATGGCCTACGACTCCATCGTTGCATCGCTGCCGAGAACAGTGCTGTGGCTGATCGCCGCCGGCGGCGTGCTCTATTCGCTCGGCGTGATCTTCCACGCCTGGGAGCGGTTGCGGTTTCAGAATGCGATCTGGCATTCCTTCGTGCTGCTCGCGGCCGCCTGTCATTACACGGCGGTGCTCGATTTGGTCGTGATCTCGGCTTGAGCAGCGGATTGATCCGCGCGAAATTTCGACCTATGACTTTGACATGAAAGTCAGCGGAAAAGTCGTGGTCGTGACCGGCGGTGCCAATGGCATCGGGCGGGCGTTGTGTGAAATTTTCCATCGCGAGGGCGCGGCGAAAGTGATCGTCGCCGATCTCGATGGCGCCGCCGCCAGGGCGGTGGCGGACAGGATCGGCGGCGAGGCCTTTGCCTGCGACGTCGCCAAGGAAAGCGACATCAAGCATGTGATCGACGAGACCGAACGCCGGTTCGGCCCGATCGAGCTGTTCTGCTCCAATGCCGGGATCGGCGGCGGCTTCGATCCGATGTCGGAAAACGCCGGCGGCACCTCGGATGACCCGTGGATGCGAAGCTGGGGTATCCACGTCATGGCGCACGTCTACGCCGCGCGGCATCTCATTCCGCGCATGAAGGCGCGGGGCGGCGGCTATTTCCTCAATACGATTTCGGCGGCGGGGTTGCTGTCGCAGGTCGGCAGCGCGGCGTACTCAACCACCAAGCACGCGGCGGTGGGCTTCGCGGAAAATCTCGCGATCTCGCACAAGGCGCACAACATCCGCGTCTCGATCCTGTGTCCGCAAGGCGTCGAGACCAACATGTTGCGCGGGCTTCCCAAGGGGCCGCAGTCGGGGGACGGCAATCTCACGCCGGAGGCGGTGGCGCAGTCGGCGCTCGAGGGCATCGACCGCGAGACGTTCGTGATCCTGCCGCATCCGCAGGTGATCGATTACATGCGCAAGAAGACCGAGAACTACGATCGCTGGATCGCCGGCATGGCGAAGATTCAGGCGAAGCTGCGCGAGAGCAACGCGAAGGAATAAAACTTTCCCGACGTATCTCTCGCTTGTCACGCCCGGCCTTGTGCCGGGCATCTCGCTTAGGGACGCACTGTGCCACGTGAATCGGGATGGCCGGGACATAGGCGAGCGGAAGCGACGCCGTTCTTTGAACGGCTAAGCCCGGCCATGACAATTCAGAGGCTCAATGCTTCTGCCCATAGAGCAGTGGCACGGCGAAATCGACCGTCACCTCGATCAGCGACACGCCGGGATGCATCAGTCCGCGCGCCAGCGCGGCTGTGAGATCGGCGGACTTGTCGACGCGCACCGCATCGCAGCCGAGCCCCTGCGCCAGCTTGACGAAATCGATGCCGGGCAGATCCAGGCCCGGCACGCCGCGCACCTGCATCACCTGGCTGAACGAGCGCATTGCGCCGTAGCCTGAATTGTTGATGACGATGACCGTCAACGGCAACTGGCGCTGCGCGGCGCTCCACAGTGCCTGAATCGAATACATCGCCGAGCCATCGCCAATCAGGCAGATGGTGCGGCGGTCCGGGCGGCCAAGCGCCATGCCGACGGAGGCAGGCAGGACCCAGCCGAGTCCGCCGCTCGCCATGGTGTAGAAACTCTCCTGTCCACGCATCGGCAGGAATTTCTGCATCGCCGGGCGATGCGACGGCGCTTCCTCGACGATCGCGGCATCCTTCGGCATCGTTTCCGACAATACGTGCATCAGGAATTCGACCGGGATCGGATCGGCGGCCTGCGGTGCTGGCGGCACAACGCGCGCGGGCGGCCAAGCGCGCTTGGTGTCCGGCAGCAGGTCGAGCAGCATGCGCAGCGCAGGCGCGATGCTGGTCACGATACTGGTGCCGACCGGCGTTACCGCAACGGCGTCGCTGTCGTCGGTGATCTGGAACAGCGTGGTGCCGTTCTCGAAAATCTCGGCGCGGCCTTCGACATGGAAGGTGAACACCGGCGCGCCGATCACCACCACCAGATCGTGGCTGCGCAGCGCGTCCGACAATTGCGCGGGCGAGGCGTGAAGGAATCCGCTGAACTGCGGATGGCGTTCGGGAAAGCTGGCGCGCGGCGAAAACGGGCTGACCCACACGGCCGCCTTGGCGCGCTCGGCCACCTGCACCATCAAATCGACGGCCTGCGCGCGGTCGACGCCGGGGCCGACCACGAGCGCCGGCCGTTCGCTCTTTGCAATGGCGTCTGCCAGATCGCGCATTGCAGATTCATCAGGACGCACGTCGCGGCTGATCTTGCGCGCAGCAATCGGCTGCGCCGGTTGGGTCCAGTCGTCGATCGGCACCGAGACGAAGGTCGGCCCGCAGGGCGGCTGCATCGCGACGTAATAGGCGCGGGCGATGGCGGCGGGCACGTCCTCGGCGCGCGCCGGCTCGACGCTGTACTTCACATAAGGCCGCGGAAACTCCGATGCGCGCTCGGCATACAGAAACGCCTGTAGGGGCAGGATGCTGCGCGCCTGCTGCCCGGCGGTGATGACCATTGGCGTCTGGTTGCGGTGCGCAGTGTAGATGTTGCCGAGCGCATGGCCGACGCCGGCGGCGGAATGAAGATTGACGAAGGACGCATTGCGCGTTGCCTGCGCATAGCCGTCGGCCATGCCGATCACCGAGGCTTCCTGCAGGCCGAGCACGTATTCGATGTCGTCGGGCCAGTCGCTGAGAAACGGCAGTTCGGTCGAGCCGGGATTGCCGAAGACTTTCCTGATGCCGAAGGCGCGTAACAGGTCGAGGGTCGCCTGCTTCACGGTCACGGCAGCAGGTGCGTTTTTTGTTTTGGAAGCCAAATGAAAATCCCCGGACGGCAGGATGCTGGCGGCATCATATCCTCCGGGGCGGATCGGTGAAGCGTTTTCAGCTTCGAGGCGTTACCAGGTCGCGGTGCCCTTCATGGTCGGCGTGCCGTCGGCATTGGCGGTCCACACCGCGAGTCCGGCGCCTTCCTCATTCGCGTTGACGCTAAAGTTGGCGCCGTCGAACAGCGGTTGCACGCCGCGATAGACGAATTTTGCCGGCGGCTCGCCGTTGTGCAGCTTGGCGGCGAATTCGACCTGCAGCGCGGCCTGCAGCGGGCCGTGCACGATCAATCCCGGATAGCCTTCGACCTTGGTGACGTAGTCGCGGTCGTAGTGGATGCGGTGGCCGTTGAAGGTCAGCGCCGAGTAACGAAACAGCAGCACCGGATCGGCGAGGTGGCTTTCGCTGTGCTGCGCTTTAGGCGAGGCCGCTGGTGCGGGCGCTGAAGCCGGCTTGGCGTCGGCCGGAGGGTTGTCGCGATAGACGATGTCCTGCCGCTCGCGGATCGCGACGCCGCGCGGCGTCGTGATGATGTGTTCGACCGAGGCGAAGCAGAGCGTGCCGGTGCTGCCGGTCTTCTGGGTCACGTCGACGATCTTCGACGAACGGGTCACGGTGTCGCCGACGCGCAGCGCGTCGAGGAATTCGAGCTGGCCGCCGGCCCACATCCGGCGCGGCAAAGGCACCGGCGGCAGGAAGCCGCCGCGCGCCGGATGACCGTCCGGCCCCAGTTCGCTCGCGGGCGCGACCGGCTGCGCGAGGCACCAGTGGGTGGTGAACGGCGCGGCGTCGCCGGTTTTCGACTCGCCGATGTCGATGAACAGCGTCGCGCGCAGGCCTTTCACCAGTTGCGGGGTGATGATGTCGGACGCTTCCTGGGTGCGGCCGATCCACTGGCGCAGATGATCGATGTCGAGTGTGGCTGTCATGATGTTTTCCGCGTGTTGGCTGCGGGCTTTTCGCCGACCGCCGGGACAGGCCGGTAAGGCCGATCCTCGCCGATCACAATGGCGGCCGGTGCGGGGTATTGAACAGCGCCGTTCGGAGTCTCGACTTCGATACGGCGCAGGTGCGGATGATGCGACAGGTCATCCATGGTGTTGACCTCGGCGAAGGCGATGTCGGCATCGTCGAGCTTCTTGATCAGATCGTCGCGCGTCATGGTGCCGAACACGTCGCCGACCGTCTTGTCGGTCAGCGCGCGGTTGCGCACGCGCTCGACGCCGTTGGCGAAGCGTGGATCGTTGGGCAGGTCCGGCATCCCCATCACCTCGGCGCAGAGTTTCTTCCACTCGCGTTCGCTCTGGATCGAGATCAGGATATCGCGGCCGTCACTGGAGCGGAACACGCCGTAGGGCGCGATCGATGTGTGGGCGAGGCCCATGCGCTTCGGCGAGTTGCCGGCCTCGGCGTTGAGCAGCGGCACGGTCAGCCAGTCGGCCATCACGTCGAACATCGAAATCCGGATGTCGGCGCCTTCGCCGGTCCGCGAACGCTTGATCAACGCCTCGAGGATTGCCGCGTGCGCGGTGGCGCCGGTGGCGATGTCGACGATGGAGAGGCCGACGCGCGCCGGGGTTTCCGGCCCGCCGGTAATCGAGGCGAGGCCGCTTTCGGCCTGGATCAGGAGATCGTAGGCCTTGCGCTCGGCATAGGGGCCGTCGTCGCCGTAACCCGAGATGGTGCAGATGACGAGTCCCGGGTAGTCCTTGCGCAGGCGTTCGCGGGCGAAGCCGAGCTTGTCCATCGCGCCGGGCTTGAGGTTCTGCACCAGCACGTCGGCGCTCGCGATCAGCGCCTCGAGCGTATTCTTTCCGTCAGCGGTGGTGAGGTCGATCACCTCGGACGACTTGCCGCGATTGAGCCAGACGAAATAGCTGCTCTGGCCTTTCGCTGCGGCATCGTAGCCGCGGGCGAAATCACCCTCCGGCCGTTCGATCTTGATGACGGTGGCGCCGGCATCGGCGAGCCGCGACGAGCAGAACGGCGCGGCGACGGCCTGCTCCACGGCGATGACGGTCATTCCCTCAAGCGGCAGCATGACGCACCTCAGTACGAACGCGGCATACCGAGCACATGCTCGGCGAGGAACGACAGCACGAGGTTGGTCGAGATTGGCGCCACCGAATAGAGCCGCGTTTCGCGGAACTTGCGTTCCACGTCATACTCTTCGGCGAAGCCGAAGCCGCCATGGGTCTGGATGCAGGCGTTGGCGGCCTCGAACGAGGCGTCGGCGGCGAGCATCTTGGCCATGTTGGCCTCGGCGCCGCAATCCATGCCTGCTTCGTACTTGCGCTCGGCCTCGCGCACCATCAGTTCGGCGGCGCGCATGTTGGCGTAGGCCTTGGCGATCGGGAACTGGATGCCTTGATTTTTACCGATAGGGCGGCCGAACACCGAGCGTTCCTTGGCGTAATCGCTGGCCTTCTTGATGAACCACTTGGCGTCGCCGATGCATTCCGACGCGATCAGGATGCGCTCGGCGTTCATGCCCGACAGGATGTAACGGAAGCCCTTGCCTTCCTCGCCGATCAGGTTGGCGGCCGGCACCACGAGGTCGGTGAAGAACACTTCCGTGGTCGAGTGGTTCATCATGGTGCGGATCGGGCGAATGGTCAGGCCCTTGTCGCGCGCCGCTTTCATGTCGACGATGAACACCGACAGGCCGTCGGTGCGCTTGGCCGCTTCTTCCTTCGGCGTGGTGCGCGCCAGCAGGATCATCAGGTCGGAATGTTCAGCACGGCTGGTCCAGATCTTCTGGCCGTTGACGATGTAGTTATCGCCGTCGCGGCGGGCGAAGGTCTTGATCGACGAGGTGTCGGTGCCGCTGGTCGGTTCGGTGACGCCGAAGGCCTGGAGACGAACCTCGCCGCTGGCGATGCGCGGCAGCCACTGCTTCTTCTGGGCGTCGTTGCCATGTCGCAGCAGCGTTCCCATCGTGTACATCTGGGCGTGGCAGGCGCCGGCGTTGCAACCGGCGCGATGGACCTCCTCAAGGATCGCCGCACCGGCCGACAGTTTCAGGCCAGCGCCGCCATATTCCTCGGGGATCAGGACCGACAGATACCCCGACTCGGTCAGCGCGTTCACGAACGCCGTCGGATAGGCCATGTCGCGATCGAGCTTGCGCCAGTATTCGCCGGGAAACTGGGCGCAAAGCTTGGCGACGGCGTCGCGGATGTCGGAATATTCGTCGTGGTCGTGCTGATGGGTCATTTGATCCGTACCGTTGGGGCTGCGGCGCGCATGGTGACGCTGACGGGCGCCGTCAGGCGCCCGGAAAGATCGTTTTTGGGGAAAATTGCGGTCTTGGCAACACCTATGGCACCGCCAGCCGGAATGGCTGTCGCGGGAGCCATGAATTTGCACCATCCCGCCGCGACCGTTGTCGCAGGCGCCGGGGGTTCAAGGCCGGAGGTGCGAGAAAACCGGCCTATCCGGGAATCCGCACCGGCAGGGCCTCGTAGCCTTTGACGAAGCTCGAATAGATTCGCCGGGGTTCCCCGACGACCTCGATATTGTCGAACCGTTTCAGGATTTCTTCCCAGATGATCTTGAGCTGCAATTCGGCGAGCCGCATGCCGACGCAGCGATGGATGCCGAAGCCGAACGACATGTGGGTGCGCGGCCGGGCGCGGTCGACGATGAAGCTGTCGGGATTCTCGATCACCTCGCCGTCGCGGTTGCCGGAAACGTACCACATCACGACGCGGTCGCCCTTCTTGATCAGCTTGCCGCCGAGTTCGGTGTCCTGCAGCGCGGTGCGGCGCATGTGGGCGAGGGGCGTCTGCCAGCGGATCACCTCCGGCACGAAGCTGTCGATCAGCGCATGGTTGGCGCGCAGCTTGTCGTATTCGCGCGGGTTCTCGTTGAGGGCGAGCACCGAGCCGGTCATCGAGTTGCGCGTGGTGTCGTTGCCGCCGACGATCAGCAGGATCAGGTTGCCGAGCAGCTCATCGCGGTTCATGTGGCGCGTCGCGTCGCTGTGCGCCATCATCGAGATCAGGTCGCTGCGCGGATCGGCGTTGACCCGTTCGTTCCACAGCCGGGTGAAGTAATCGGCGCATTCGCCGAGTTCGGCAAGGCGCTGTTCCTCGCTGTCGTAGATGCCGCTCTTGGGCAGCGCGGTGGCAAGATCCGACCATCGGGTGAGTTTGCGGCGATCCTCCCACGGGAAGTCGAACAAGGTCGCCAGCATCTGGGTCGTGAGTTCGATCGACACGCGCTCGACCCAGTTGAAGGTCTCGTTGCGCGGCAGGTTGTCGAGGATTTCGGCCGAGCGCTCGCGGATCAGGACCGCGAGCCGGTCGAGATGCGACGGCGTGAACATCGGTTGCACCGTCTTGCGCTGCGGGCCGTGCTTCGGCTCGTCCATCGCAATGAAGCTCGGCCAGTTATAATTCTCGGTGACGTCGCGCAGGCTGATGCCGCCGAGCCGGACGTCGGACGAAAAGATCGCGGGGTTGGTATCGACATGCATGATGTCGTTGTACTTGGTGACGGACCAGTAGTCGCCGACCGGGCATGTCGTGCAGTAGTGCACCGGCTCTTCGTTGCGCAGCCGCTCGAAATACGGCCACAGCGTATCGGAGCGGAACAGTTCGGGGGCGCCGGGATGAAAGTCGGCCAGCGGCATCGCATAGGCTTTTTCGCGCGCGGCTCGCAGCCGCTCGTTGTGCGCGATGTCGATGGTCCCGTGCATCTGGCTCTCCGTTGGGCCTGAAAGCCCGATTATAGACCATACCCGCTCACGACGCGATGCGAACGGGGAGCGTCTCGTAGCCCTTGACGAAGCTCGAAAAGACCCGGCTGGGCGCGCCGGTCACTTCGATTGTGGCGAACCGCTTGAGAATTTCTTCCCAGACGATCTTGAGTTGCAGTTCCGCCAGCCGCAGGCCGACGCAGCGATGGATGCCGAAGCCGAACGACAGATGCTGGCGCGGCCGGGCGCGGTCGATGATGAACTCGTCGGGCCGCTCGATGACCTCGTCGTCGCGGTTGCCGGAGACGTACCACATCACCACCTTGTCGCCCTTGCGGATCTGCTTGCCGCCGATCTCGATATCGGCGATCGCGGTGCGGCGCATGTGGGCCAGCGGCGTCTGCCAGCGGATGATTTCCGGCACCATGCTGTCGAGCAATGCTGGATTGTCGCGCAGCTTGCGGTACTGGTCCGGGTTCTCGTTCAGCGCGTAGACCCCGCCGGACAGCGAATTGCGGGTGGTGTCGTTGCCGCCGACGATCAGCAGGATGATGTTGCCGAGGAAGGTTTTGGGGTCCATGTCGCGGGTGGCGTCGGCGTGGGCCATCATCGACAGCAGGTCGCTTTTCGGCGGAGCGTTGATGCGCTCGTTCCACAGCCGCGCGAAGTATGCGCCGCATTCTTCCAGCTCGGCCTGGCGTTTGGTCTCGGCGGCCTCATCGGCGGGCAGGGAGGTTGCGACATCGGACCAGCTTGCGGCGTTCTTCCCACGGAAAATCGAACAGCGTCGCCAGCATCTGCGTGGTCAGTTCGATCGAAACGCGGTCCACCCAGTCGAAGGTCTCGTCGCGCGGCAGGGAGTCGAGACATTCGCCGGCGCGCTGGCGGATGATTCCGGCGAGCTGGTCGAGGTGGCTCGGCGTAAACATCGGCGCCACGGTCTTGCGCTGCGCGCCGTGTTTCGGCTGATCCATCGAAATGAAACTTGGCCGCCGGAAATAGGTCCCGGCGTCGCGGATGGTGATGCCGCCGAAGCTCGCGTCGGACGAGAAGACCTGATGGTTGGTCTCCACATTCATGATGTCGCTGTATTTGGTGATCGACCAATAGGGCCCGAACTGGCTGTCCTTGCAGTAGTGAATCGGGTCTTCCCGCCGCAGCCGTTCGAAATAAGGCCAGAAGGTATCTGTGCGAAACAGCTCCGGATCACCGGGGTTGAATTGGTCGAGCGGAATCGAATAGGCCCGGTCCCGTGCCGCCTGGGCGGCGGACTCGCGTGCAGAATCGCGTGTGCCGTGCATGGACGTCTCCCGGAGTGGCGTCGTCTTCGATACGCAGCTTTGTTTGTCCGATTACATCTCGATACCGGCGCGTCGGCAAGCGCGGGATTGTCGCGAGCGCGGAAAAATGCCGAAACGCTTTCGCGGTTGTTCCTCTGCGGAACATGCAGGCGGCGGCCGGCCTTCACCGGCGCGACACGCTGTTGGTAGTCTTACCAATGCGTCCGCAAAACTTTGCTTAATGATTGGCTGCGATCCTGTTGCCGGGCACAGGGGATTCGTTATGCGGCTGTTTCATACAACAAAAGAACTGAGTTCGAAGATCGACGCGATCGACCGGTCGCAGGCAGTGATCGAGTTCGAGATGGACGGAACGATCGTCACAGCCAATGCGAACTTTCTGAATGCACTCGGTTATCGGCTTGAGGAAATCCAGGGCAGGCATCACAGCCTGTTCGTCGATCCGGCCGAGCGCGAGGGTCAGGACTACCGGCAGTTCTGGGAATCGCTGCGCCGTGGCGAATTCCAGGCCGGTGAATTCATGCGGGTTGCCAAGGCAGGGGCGACGGTCTGGATTCAGGCCTCCTATACGCCGCTGCTCAACCGCAACGGCAAGCCGTTCAAGGTGGTCAAATTCGCGACCGATATCACTGCCCAGAAACAGAGAACGTCCGACTACGAAGGTCAGATCAGGGCCATTCACAAGTCGCAGGCGGTGATCGAGTTCAACCTCGACGGCACGATCATCACCGCCAACGACAATTTCCTCGCAACGCTCGGCTATCGGCTCGACGAAATTCAGGGCAAGCACCACGGCATGTTCGTCGATCCGGATCACCGCGACAGCGCCGCCTATCGGGATTTCTGGAATTCGCTGCGCCGGGGCGAGTATCAGGCCGCGGAATACAAGCGGCTCGGCAAGGGCGGCAGGACGGTCTGGATTCAGGCTTCCTATAATCCGATCTACGGGGCCGACGGGAAGATCGCCAAGGTCGTCAAGTTCGCCACCGACATCACGGGACAGGTCGAGGACCGCCTGCGCCGCGAGGACCTGCAGAAAACGATCGACATCGATCTTGGACGGATCACGGAATCGGCGGCGGCGACTTCGGAGCGCGTGACGTCCGCGGCCGGCGCGTCGATGCAGACATCGTCCAACATGCAGGCGGTGGCATCGGGGGCGGAGGAGCTTGCCGCGTCGGTCAGCGAAATCAGCCGTCAGGCCTCCGATGCGCTCAACATTTCGTTGCAGGCCGTCGATCAGGCGAACGAAACCAATACGATCGTGTCGGGCCTAGCAGCGGCGGCCCAGAAGATCGGCGACGTCGTCAAGCTGATCAACAGCATTGCCGATCAGACCAATCTTCTGGCGTTGAACGCGACCATCGAAGCGGCGCGTGCCGGCGATGCCGGACGGGGCTTTGCCGTGGTGGCGTCGGAGGTCAAAAGCCTCGCGACCCAGACCGCGAAGGCGACCGACGAGATCAGCGCGCAGATCGCTGAAGTTCAGGCCACGACCGCGACGGCGGTGAATGTCATCGAGGCGATCACCCAGACGATCTCCCGCGTCAACGAAATCTCGGCGGCGATCGCGGCCTCGGTCGAGGAACAGGCCTCGGTGACCCAGAGCATTTCGTCCAACATGCAGGTCGCGGCCAAGGGCGTCGCCGACATCAACGTCAATATGACCGAGATCGCGTCCGCAACCCGCTCGGTCGACGAGGCGACGCGGAAGGTGAAGGAAGCCTCGCGCGCATTGGCCTGATGCAACCCCTGCGGGATTGAACGCCGGCAGCCGCCGGTCATTCTTCGTTCAGCTTGTTCGCCGCGCCCCTTCACCGCATCCCCGGCCCGTGGCATGGTCGCCTTGAAAGAGGCTGCCGCCCATTCTCGGGCGGCCCGGAGGCGGACCGATCATGATTCCCAATGCCAGCACTTCGTTCAATTTCGACCTCGGCGAAACCGCCGACGCGATCCGCGAGACGGTTCGCGATTTCGCCAGCCATGAAATCGCGCCGCGCGCCGACGAGATCGACAAGAGCAACCAGTTTCCCCGCGACCTGTGGCCGAAGCTTGGTGCGCTCGGGCTGCACGGAATTACCGTCGAGGAAGAATACGGCGGCTCCGGGCTGGGTTATCTCGAGCACTGCATCGCGATGGAGGAAATTTCCCGCGCATCGGCGTCGGTCGGCCTGTCCTACGGCGCGCACTCCAATCTTTGCGTCAACCAGTTGCGCCGCAACGGCAACGACGAGCAGAAGCGCAAGTATCTGCCGAAGCTGATTTCAGGCGAGCACGTCGGCGCGCTGGCGATGTCCGAACCGGGCTCGGGCTCCGACGTGGTGTCGATGATGACGCGCGCCGACAAGAAGGGCGACCGCTACATCATCAATGGCGGCAAGATGTGGATCACCAACGGCCCGATCGCCGAGACGCTGGTGGTTTACGCCAAGACCGATCCAACCGCCGGGCCGCGCGGCATGACCGCTTTCATCATCGAAAAAGGCATGAAGGGTTTCTCCACCGCGCAAAAACTCGACAAGCTCGGGATGCGCGGCTCCGACACCGCTGAACTGGTGTTCCAGGATTGCGAGGTGCCGGAGGAGAACGTGCTCGGCTCGGTGGGCAAAGGCGTCAACGTGCTGATGTCCGGCCTCGACTACGAGCGCACCGTCCTGTCCGCCGGGCCGCTCGGCATCATGCAGGCCTGTCTGGACGTGGTGATGCCTTACGTTCACGAGCGCAAGCAGTTCGGTCAGCCGATCGGCAGCTTCCAGCTCGTGCAGGGCAAGGTCGCCGACATGTATGTGACGATGAACGCCTCGCGCGCTTACGTCTATGCGGTGGCCAAGGCCTGCGATCGCGGCGAAACCACCCGCGAAGACGCAGCCGGCGCGATCCTCTATGCGGCGGAACGGGCGACGCAATGCGCGCTCGACGCGATCCAGCTGCTCGGCGGCAACGGCTACATCAATGATTATCCGACCGGACGCCTGCTGCGCGACGCCAAGCTGTACGAAATCGGCGCCGGCACCAGCGAAATCCGCCGGATGCTGATCGGCCGCGAGCTGTTCGAGAAGTCGGCATGACATATGCCTTATCGCTGTCATGGCCGGGCTTGTCCCGGCCATCTCGATTCATGGGCACAGTGCCATCCTGGGCGGGATGCCCGGCACAAGGCCGGGCATGACAACGTGTGACTCACGTTGCACAAGAAAGAAACCTGACCTACGGCTTCAGGTCATTGACCTTCGCGATCCACTCGCGGACATCCCGCAAGACGCCGGGCAGAACATCCTGTGCTTCCTGCACCGTCATTCCCGCCTTGATGCGCGGGTGATACAGGATGTTCATGATGTACTGGTCGTAGATGTCGAAGAACCCCATCGACACATCGTCGTTGAACATGGTCCACGGCACCGAGTCGGTGTCGTTGATCGGCCCCAGCGACTGCAGCACTTCCTCATAGGCGCAATCGAGAAAGACGAAATCGCCGTTGTCGACCGTCAGGATGACATCGGAATGCTGGATCTGGTATTTCTCGTTCTTGCGAAAGCCCGACAGGCATTGCGGATCGAGCGAGCGCCGAATCTCCTTCGCGCGCTCCGCGCCATAGAGTTTATGGATCGTCTTGTAGAGATTGCGGTCGCGGACCAGCGTGATGACCGCGTGGGCGTCGTTGCGATCGGGGGTGGTCGCGATGTTGATGTGCTGAACGCGCCGGGCGATATCGGCAATCACGCCGGCAAGCTGAGCGCGGCGGTTGGCGCGTTTGGAGCCGGCGATGAAAACCCTGACCGGCCCGTCATATTTCCGGATCCGGTCGATCCGGCCGGCGAGATGATATTCGGCGCCGAACGCCGTTTTCATGAAGCCGTCGATAATCTCGGCGTCGGTGAACGTCGTCTTTTCGCTGTGCCGCCGGGCGGCGATGGCCGGATTTTCCGCAGCCATTGCCGGCGGGAGACACAGCGACGCGCCCATCGGAACGATGATCGCGGCAATGAGGAGATATCGGATCGCGGACGGGCGCATGACGCAGGAGCTAGCCGCAAGTGCCGCCAGTCCGCAAGCGCGGCGCGGTATCCAGCCAAACAAAAAGGCCGGCGCATGGCCGGCCTTTTCACGAAACTCTCAGTCTTGCGATCTCAGTTCTTGACGTAGACCGTCGCGCCGACCGAGACGCGGTTGTAGAGATCGATCACGTCGTCATTGACCATGCGGAAGCAGCCGGACGAGACCGCCTGTCCGATGGTTTCGGGTTCGTTGGAACCATGGATGCGATAGAGCGTCGAGCCGAGATACATGGCGCGCGCGCCAAGCGGATTGTCCGGGCCGCCTTCCATGTGACGCGGCAGATCCGGGCGCCGCCGCAGCATCTGGGACGGCGGCGTCCAGGCCGGCCATTCCTTCTTCGCGGTCACCTTGTGAACGCCGCCCCAGCGGAAGCCGTCGCGGCCGACGCCGATGCCGTAGCGGATCGCCTCACCGGGAGCGGTCACGAAATAAAGCCGACGTTCCGACGTGCTGATGATGATCGAGCCGGGTTTGTAGTTGCCCTGGATATTGACGTAGGAGCGCTGGACGGGGCCGGAGCTCGCTCCCAGGCCGAAGCCTCTGAACAAGCCGCCGAACGGGGCTTCCTGCACTGCGAAATCCTGCTGCGGGTGGCGCTCTCTGGCCGCTGCGGGTTGCGATATTGCGCCCCAGGAAATGGCGGCTAACACGACGGCAAGCAGGCGTTTCATCGAGACCTCTCGGTATTTCATTAGGGAATATCCAAATAACCCAATCAGACAGGCCACAATTCGCCTTTTTTCGCAAGATGCGGTCGCGTGAGGCGGCGATTTGCCGGCTCTGCGTGACCTCAAAGCATCGGTTCGCGGGTTCCTGCCGCCGTCGGCCTGCCTGCAGCGCATCGGTTCTATCTGTCATCGGCCTTTGACGGATGCGCCAAAGGATGGTTGATCTTTGTGACCAATAAAAAACAATGGGAGTGAAGCGATGAACGGTGCGGAAAGTCTGGTGCGAACGCTGGTTGCGGGCGAAGTCAACGTCTGCTTCACCAATCCGGGCACATCGGAGATGCATTTCGTCGCGGCGCTCGATCGCGTGGAAGGGATGCGTTGTGTTCTCGGCCTGTTCGAGGGCGTCGTGACCGGCGCCGCCGATGGCTATTACCGGATGCTGGAAAAGCCCGCATCGACGCTGCTGCATCTCGGCCCCGGCCTCGCCAACGGTCTCGCCAATCTGCACAACGCCAAGAAGGCGCGCTCCGGCATCGTCAATATCGTCGGGCAGCACGCCACCTACCACATCGAATACAACGCGCCGCTGACATCGGACATCGAGGGGATCGCGCGCCCGATGTCGGCCTGGGTTCGCACGTCGCCGGACGCGAAGTCGGTCGCGCGCGACGGCGCCGCCGCCATTGCTGCTGCCAACGGCCATCCCGGCCAGATCGCCACCCTGATCCTGCCGGCCGACACGGCCTGGAAGGAAGCGGACGGTATCGCGCAGGTGCCGGCCAGTTCGCAACAGCCGAGCTATTCACCGAAGGCAGTTGAGGAAGCCGCGCGGGTTTTGCGCACCGGCGAGCAGACGCTGCTGCTTCTCACCGGTCACGCCCTGACCGAGAAGGGCCTGAAACTCGCGTCCCGCATCGCCGGCAAGACCGGCTGCAAGGTGATGGGCCAGACCTACAATCCGCGCATGGCGCGCGGGCAGGGGCGCTATTCGATCGATCGCATTCCGTATGTCATCGAACAGGCGCTGCCGATCCTCAAGGATTTCCGGCACATCATTCTGGTCGAAACCGCCGATCCCGTCGCGTTCTTCGCTTATCCGAACAAGCCGAGCCTGCTGAAGCCGGAAGGGTGCGAAGTCCATCGCATGTGCGAGGCCGGCGAAAACTCGGTCGGCGCGCTGCATGCGCTGGCCGACGCGCTGGGTGCGAAAGCGCAGGACGAGCAACCGCAGAAGCTCGTCGAACTGGTGAAGCCGACCGGCGCACTGAATCATGCGTCGATCGCGCAGGCGATCGCGATGGCGATTCCGGAGAACGCGATCGTGGTCGATGAATCGATCACCACCGGACGTGGTTTCTTTCCGCCGACGGCGGGTGCCAAGCCGCATGACTGGCTGCAGAACATGGGCGGCTCGATCGGCTTTTCGACGCCGGTTGCGACCGGTGCCGCGGTCGCGTGTCCCGACCGCAAGGTGATCTGCATGGTGGGCGACGGCAGCGCGATGTACACGCTGCAATCGTTGTGGACGCAGGCGCGTGAAGGCCTCGACGTCACCACGGTGGTGTTCGCGAACCGCACCTATCAGATTCTGAAAGGCGAATTCGCGGGCGTCGATGCCGGTGAACCCGGTGAAAAAGCGCTCCACATGCTGAACCTCGATAACCCGACGCTCGACTGGGTTTCGCTCGCCAAGGGCATGGGCGTGCCGGGTCGCTCTGTGACCACGGCCGAGGATTTCCACAAGGCGTTGACCGACTCCGTTGCCCAGAAAGGCCCGCGGCTGATCGAAGTCGTGATGTAACGGAACCTGCCTTCTTTCGTGCGGTTATCCTGCTGAACAGGCAGGATAGTCCCACGGAGGAGGGGTGATGACGGTCTTCCAGGGGACATCATTCAGTCCCGATACCATCGCGATGATGACCAGGGCGCTGAACGAGGCGGTGGAAACATTGCCCGAGCCGGTGTCGTCGGGACACGTTCAGACCCTCGCCAAAAACATCGTCGACCTGACATCGCAGGGCGAGCGCGATCCCGAACGGCTCAAGCTGCTCGCGTTGCTGGCGCTGCGGTCCCGGACCTGACAGGCCTTAAACGACGGTATCACTGTCAGGTTGAGTTAAATTTTCGGCAGGTTCTTTTCGATAGGTTATCCGCGATCGCGCGAAACCCTCGCGCCACAATGTTGCCATGTGCGAAAATCGCGCAGCGAGGACAGCCGATGCCGACGATCCGACGTTTCCTGCAAAACGAGTCTGGAGCCACAGCGATCGAGTACGGCCTGATTGCGGCTGGACTGGCGCTGGGCATCATTGCCGCGGTCAATGGCCTCGGCACGACGATGAGTTCGACCTTCACCACCGTCGGCACGTATCTGAAATAGCGCCGCCGTATTTGTTTCGTGCGTCCACGGCACGGCGCTGGTGTGCGGCAGGGTTTATTCCGCGCCTGCATTGCGGGCCATGAACGTTTCCGGCGAGCCATCCTTCGGATCGACAAAGATGATGTCCGTCGGCTCCCGGCGCGGCGTGTCGATCGATAAAAACACCACAGGATGATCGAACAGCTCGGGCATCGCATGCACGGTGCCCCGCTTGAAGAACAGCAACTGACCGGGACTGAACTCGGCTTTGGTCGAGGCGTCGCCCATCCAGAACGTTCCCCGCCCGGAAAAGACGTAGAGATATTCGTCGCAGGTCGCGTGATAGTGCGGCGGCGTCGGGCGATAGACCCGGAACACCCGCGCACTCGCCTCGGGCCGGTTGGTCAGATAGGTGTCGACGAGCAGTGTCGTCGCGGTTTCCGGCAAGGCATTGGCAATGGCTTCGATGTCGAAGCGGCCGGTCGCGGTCGAATTGTCGGTCATGTCGGTCATGGATGATCCCGGCGGAGACACGCGGCCGATCGGCCGCTGAAACTAATGGTGGGCGCACAAGGGATCGAACCTTGGACCTCTCCCGTGTGAAGGGAACGCTCTCCCGCTGAGCTATGCGCCCGGGACTTCCGCTGGGGTCAGTCCGGTTTTGAAGCCGCGATTTACGAAGCCGGGAGGCAGGGTGTCAAGCGCGGCCTCGGCGGGGCGATATAAATGGCGTCAAATGGGCTTTTTAGCTGGCCTGACGGGTTCGGGCCTTGTCCTGCAGGGCGCGGATGCGCTGTGCCAGGGTGCCGTGCGCCTCGGCGGACGCGCCGCTCGTGGCCGAACCTTTGACGATGGCGCTGATCGCCGGTTTGGCGGGTTCGGAAGCCAGAATCGCCTCGATCTGCGAATCCGGTCCTTCCAGCGTCGCGCCCAGCCGCGCGACCTCGGCCGCGATGTCATTGATGCGTTCGCGCAGCAGGGCGTTCTCAGCGGGGTCTCCCTGTTGCTGCGTCGCGCCGACTTCGCGCTGCAGCCGGGTTCTCTCATCGCGCACCGCGATCAGTTGATCCTCGATGGCAGCCTTCTCGGCCTGAAGCCGGTCCATCATCGCGGATTTCGCCAGCGCAGCCGCGATCTCGCCGCGGAGCGTCTGCTCGGTCTGTTTTGCGGTTTCCGCCTGTTGCCGCAGCAAGCCGATTTCATGCTCACGCTCGGTCAGCATCTTGCCCTGCGCGGCCAGCTTGCTTTCAAGATCGCCGATCCGGCTCGCCAGCGTTTCCGCCTCCTTCGATCGTGTCGTCAGTTCGTGATCGAGATCGGCAACGCGGACGGTCAGATTTTCCACGCGCGAGCGGGCCTCGCCGAGATCGCGGCTCGTTGAATCGAACTGGCCGCGCTGTTCGGCGAGACGTTGTTCGGTTTCGGTGAATTCCTTTTCGGCGTCATGCACGCGGGCCTGAAGCTCGTCGACTTGCGTGCGCACGGCGATCAGTTCGACCTGGCGGCTTTCGGCGGTGCTCGAGCGATCGCTCAGTTCGTGCGTCAGCCGCGCCAGTTCGTGCTGCTTGCTGGTCAACGCCTGTTCCGCGCTTTGCAGCGCTTCGGCCTTGGCGCTGAAGTCCTGTTCGGTCCCGCGCAACTGATCGCGAAGCGCCTTCTCGCGCGCCTCAAGCGAAAAGATCGCGGCGTTCTTCTCGCCGAGTTCGATCTTGAGCCGGTTGATGGCGTCGGATTTCTTGCCGAGTTCGGCGGACTGGCTGATTGTCTTGTTCTTGAGCTGCTCGACGCTCATTTCGAGCCGGCGCGCGGACATCGCGAATTCGGCGCGCAACTGGTCCTTGTCGGCCTGGATTTCCGCCATCGACAACGGCGTCGCGGCCTCGAGGCGTTTGGTCGTCAGGCGCACCGCGCGGTTGTGAACGAGCGGCATGATCATGAGCCCGAACAGCATCGAGATCATAAAGCCGATGGCCAGATACATGATCGTTTCGACCATGGACGTACTCCCCGCGGAAACTGCCTCTTATTACCTTGGCGGTGGGGGAAAAAGCCAGTGGAACGCCGGAATAACGCAAACCATGCGGGTGACGCCGCCTTGCGTCAGAAGGGATTCCAGGTCGCGTTCGGCGTGAACTTGAGATAGCCGATATTGGCGCCCAACCGCAGGCCGACGCCGGCGCGGATCGGCACCAGCACGATGTTGTTCGCGGTCAGCGCGGTCATGCCGAAGCCGCCGATGAAATACGCCGAGCCGTCGATGCCGGCGAAGCGCTGATAGATCGCCTCGGTGGCCGGCAGATTATAGACCAGCACCATCGTCCGCGCGCCGTCACCGCCCCAGTCGAAGCCGACCGAGGGGCCCTGCCAGTAGACTTTGAGATCGCCCGCATTCTTGGTGTAGAGCGTGCCTTCGCCGTAGCGCAGGCCCGCAACGAACGCACCGCTGCCTTCCTCGCCCAGCACATAGCCGTTCGGCAGGCCCCACTGGCTCACCGCGCGCTCGATCACCGACGCAAGTCCTCGCGACACGTTACCGAAAAACCGGTGGCCGGCGCCGACCAGTTCATCCGGGCCATAGGTGTGCGGAGCGCTTCCGCGCTGCTGCGCCGAGGCGGGCGCTGCGAAGGACAGAGCAATCACGAAAACAAGGGCTGCAAGGCGCGAAAGAAAGGTCATGTAGAGCCTCTTGAACCAATTGAACGGCTTTGAGGCCCGCGCTTAACGCCTTGCTGAGAAGCCTGGCCTAGATTGCGGTCCCATCCCCGACTCAAATGTTTATCGGCATCAACTATGACGGCACGGCGGCAAAAAAACCAAGGGTATCGCCTCAGAATAGCCGCCCTGGCGGCCGCGATTCCAGCAACCATGGCGGTCTGGCCGGGGTCGGCCGGGCAGGCATTCGCCGCGGCCACCGAGCGGGTGGTGATCGACCGCCATACCGGACTTGCGATCGGCGGTCATGATCCGGTGGCCTATTTCACCGATGGTAAGCCGGTCCTGGGAAAGCCGGGCGTGGAGACCTCGGAAGCGGGCGCGATCTGGCGGTTCTGCAACGAAGGCAATCGCACCTTTTTTCTGGCGCATCCCGACGTCTACGCCCCGCGATTTGGCGGCTACGATCCGGTCGATGCGGCGGAAGGCCGGATCGTTGCCGGCCGGTTCAATGTCTGGCTGATTTCCGGCGACCGGCTCTATCTGTTCAGCCGGGAGGAGCATCGTGACGCCTTCGCGGCCAACCCGTCGCACTTCAAGGATGAGGCTGCGGCCAACTGGCCCGAGCTCCGTGCCACGCTCTCCGACTACTGACCGGCCGCTGCCGGATCGCCCCAGGCGATGAATTCGGGGACCAGAAAGCCCTCATGGGCCTCGCCGAAGCGCAGTGGCGCGCCCTTGCTGTCGGTGATCTTGCCGCCGGCGGCGCAGACCACCGCATGCCCCGCCGCGACATCCCATTCCGAGGTCGGAGACAGCCGCGGGTAAATATCGGCTCCGCCCTCGGCGATGCGGCAGAACTTGATGGCCGAGCCGAGGATCTGCCGGATCGCGCCCGGCCGTTCGGCAATGAAGGCCTCGGTCCGCTCGTCGCGGTGCGACCGGCTGACCGCGACGATCCAGGGCGCTCCGGGGCCGGGGTGAGTGCGGGTGTGGATCGCCCGCGCCGACCGCGCGTGGATATCGCGCGTGACCAGCAATCGCTCCGCGCCGTGACCGACCACTCCGCGCCAGACGGCGCCGAGCGCCGGGGCGCCGACAATGCCGAGCACAGGCGTGCCGTTGGTCACCAGCGCAATATTCACGGTGAATTCGTTCCGGCCGGCGACGAACTCCCGTGTTCCGTCGAGCGGATCGATCAGGAAGAAGCTGCCGGTATAGGGCCGCGCCGCGAGATGCGTCCGCTCTTCGGAAAGGGTCGGAATCTCCGGTGCCAGTTTCTCCAGACCCGCGGCGATGATGCGATCAGCGGCCAGGTCGGCTTCGGTGACCGGCGAGCCGTCGGTCTTGCCCTCGACCGACATGGCGCGCCGGTTGACGGCGAGAATTGCTGTCCCCGCCTGAATTGCGAGGTCGGTGAGGGGTTCGATCAGTGCCAGCGCCGCTTGCGCGTCGATCGCTGGTGCAGCGGCTTCATTCATCGCCAAATGTCCATCGGGACAATGACATTTTGGGGGGAATTCCTTCGTGCTGACTGCCTCATTGTTCCTCAACCGGCTGTGGTTCACGTCCCGCTCCGGTGGCAGCGGCTACGTTCGCAGTGTATCAAACTACAGCACATCCATGATTCGCGGCGTCGATGTCGCGGACCTTTCCGGTCATCCTCCCCGTCCTCATGATGGCATGAACTGATAACAGGAAAATCGTATGTCTGGCACGTCCGGTTCAGCTCTCGACGCTCTCGATCTCGCCGCGCTGCTGTGCTCGCGGGTCTGTCACGATCTCATCAATCCGGTGGGCGCGATCGTCAATGGTCTCGAGGTGATGGACAGCAGCAACAAGGCGGAAGACCGCGAATTCGCCCTCGACCTGATCCGCAAAAGCGCGAGCAGCACCTCCGCCCGGCTGCAGTTTTGCCGGATCGCCTACGGGGCTGCGGGTTCGGCCGGTACCCAGATCGACTTGGGTGAGGCACAGAAGGTTGCCCGCGGCCATCTTCAGGACGACCGGACCGCATTGACGTGGAATATGCCGCACATGCTGATGGCGAAGAACCGGGTCAAGCTGCTGCTGAACATGCTGGTGATCGCGCAGCAGTCGATCCCGCGCGGCGGCGAGCTGATTGCCGATCCGGTCGGCGAGGGTGACACGATGGGCTTCCGCGTTCGCGCCGCCGGCCAGTATGCGCGCGAGCCGCAGCATCTCGTCGAACAGCTCAGCGTCGAGAATGCCGCCTCGGTCACGGCTCACGCCGTGCAGCCGCATTACACGGCGCTGCTGGCGCAGGCCTGCGGGCTGTCGGTCGCGGTGGCGTCAGAACCTGGCGCAGTGACTATTACCGCATCCTGAACGCCTTCATCGTTTCTTAACGGGTCGTTCCGGGCTTTGCGGAAGCCCATTATCCCTTTGTTCAGAGCCTTCTTTTGGAATTACTCAACCAATATTAAACGCTTTGCGCCGAGACTGGCCTGATTCCGAAAAGCGTGCGCTGCACGTTCTTGGCAGAAGGCTGGGTTCATGGACGATCTGTTGCGAGAATTCCTGACGGAGACCAATGAGAGTCTCGACACCGTCGACAATCAATTGGTGCGCTTCGAACAGGATCCGAATAACGCGAAAATTCTGGATAACATTTTCCGCCTCGTTCACACGATCAAGGGGACCTGCGGGTTTCTCGGTCTGCCCCGGCTGGAAGCACTGGCTCACGCCGCTGAGACGCTGATGGGTAAATTCCGTGACGGCATGCCGGTCACGGGTGAAGCCGTTTCGCTGATCCTGACCACCATCGACAGGATCAAGGATATCCTTGCCCAACTCGAAGCCACCGAAGCAGAGCCGGAAGGATCCGATCCGGATCTGATCGGCGCGCTCGAACAACTGGTCGAGGCAGGGATGAAAACCCCGGCGCCGGCCAAGGCAGCCGCGACGGAAGGGACACTGGTTCCGCAAGCTCTGGAGCGCGAACTGCGCCCGGGTGAAGTGTCGCTGGACGAACTGGAGCGCGCGTTCCGGGAAACCGCAATCGAGATTGCCGCGCCGCCGCTGGCGCCGGTCGCCGCAAAGGAAGAACCGCCAAAGCCCGCGAAGAAGCCGGCCGCGCGCAAGACGGCGATCGAGATGGACGCAGGCGACGCCGACAAGGTCACGACCCAGTCGATCCGCGTCAATGTCGATACCCTCGAGCACCTGATGACGATGGTGTCGGAACTGGTGCTGACCCGAAACCAGCTTCTCGAGATCAGCCGCCGCAACGAGGATACCGAATTCAAGGTGCCGCTGCAGCGGCTGTCGAACGTGACCGCCGAGCTGCAGGAAGGCGTCATGAAGACGCGGATGCAGCCGATCGGCAATGCCTGGCAGAAGTTGCCGCGCATCGTGCGCGACCTGTCGAGCGAACTCGGCAAGCAGATCGAACTCGAAATGCACGGCGCCGACACCGAACTCGACCGCCAGGTGCTCGACCTGATCAAGGATCCGCTCACCCATATGGTGCGCAACTCCGCCGACCACGGCCTGGAGTCCGGTGCCGAACGGCTTGCCGCGGGCAAACCGGAGCAGGGCACCATTCGCGTCTCCGCCTATCATGAAGGCGGCCACATCATCATCTGCATCGCCGACAACGGTCGCGGTTTGAACACCGACCGGATCAAGGCCAAGGCAATCTCGAACGGACTCGCGACCGAGGCCGACCTCGAGAAGATGACCGAGGCGCAGATTCACAAGTTCATCTTCGCGCCGGGATTCTCCACGGCTGCCGCGATCACCAGCGTGTCCGGCCGCGGCGTCGGCATGGATGTGGTGCGGACCAATATCGATCAGATCGGCGGCACCATCGACGTCAAATCGGTGCCGGGTGAAGGATCGAGTTTCACGATCAAGATTCCGCTGACGCTTGCGATCGTTTCCGCGTTGATCGTCGAAGCGGCCGGCGAGCGGTTCGCGATTCCGCAGATCGCCGTGGTCGAACTGGTCCGCGCGCGCGCCAACTCGGAACATCGCATCGAGCGAATCAAGGACACGCCGGTGCTGCGGTTGCGCAACAAGCTGCTGCCGCTGCTCCATTTGAAGAAGCTTCTCAAGATCGACGACGGCACGTCGAGCGATCCGGAGAACGGCTTCATCGTGGTGATGCAGGTCGGCAGCCAGACCTTCGGCATCGTGGTCGATGGCGTGTTCCATACCGAGGAAATCGTCGTCAAGCCGATGTCCACCAAGCTCCGCCACATCGGAATGTTCTCCGGCAATACCATTCTGGGTGACGGCGCGGTGATCATGATCATCGATCCGAACGGTATCGCCCAGTCGATCGGAACGTCGATCGCGGCGCACACCGATATCGCTGACGACAACGCAGCGGCGCGGGCCGGCTCCGTCGATCAACTGACGTCGCTGCTGGTTTTCAGCGCCGGCTCGTCACGGCCGAAGGCGGTGCCGCTGGCGCTGGTCACGCGTCTCGAGGAGATCGCGGTCGACAAGATCGAACTCTCCAACGGTCGCTACATGGTCCAGTACCGCGAACAGTTGATGCCGCTGGTTCAGATCGAAGGCGTGACTATCCGCGATACCGGCGTGCAGCCGATCCTGGTGTTTGTCGACGACGGCCGTTCGATGGGTCTCGTGGTCGACGAGATCATCGATATCGTCGAGGAAAACCTCAACATCGAAGTCGCGAGCCATCAGGAGGGCATTCTCGGATCCGCCGTCGTCAAGGGGCAGGCGACCGAGGTCATCGACGTCGGCCATTTCCTGCCGATGGCGTTTGCCGACTGGTTCACCCGCAAGGAGATGAGTTCGTCGGCGGCGTCGCAATCGGTTCTGCTGGTCGACGATTCGGCTTTCTTCCGCAACATGCTGGCGCCGGTGCTGAAGGCGGCGGGTTACAGCGTGTCCACCGCCACCAGCGCGAACGAAGGGCTCGGCGTGTTGCGCTCCGGCCGCCAGTTCGACGTGATCCTGACCGACATCGAAATGCCGGAGATGAACGGGTTCGAATTCGCCGAGGCGATCCGCGCCGATCAGCGCATGAACACAATGCCGATCATCGCGCTGTCGTCGCTGGTGTCCCCGGCGGCGATCGAGCGCGGCCGCCAGGTCGGCTTCCACGATTACGTCGCGAAGTTCGATCGGCCTGGACTGATTGCTGCGCTCAAGGAGCAGACCTCCCAAATGAACCAGGCGGCATGAAGGATATGACGATGAATTCCGAAGTGGAAAATGCCGACGCCGGGACCACCGAATACGTCACCGCGACGATCGGCGGCCAGTTGTTCGGTCTGCCGATCTCCCGTGTGCAGGATGTATTCATGCCGGAGCGGCTGACGCGGGTGCCCCTGGCGCCGGATCATGTGGCGGGCGTTCTCAATCTGCGCGGCCGCATCGTCACCGCGATCGATATGCGCGCGCGGCTCGGTCTGTCGAAAAACGAGGATGGCAAGCCGCCGATGGCGATCGGCGTCGATCTTCGCGGCGAATCCTACGGTCTACTGATCGACAAGATCGGCGAAGTTCTGAAGTTGCCGGACACCGGGCGTGAACTCAATCCCGTCAACCTCGACCCGCGGATGGAAAAGGTTGCCGGCGGCATTCATCGCCTTGATGGGCAGTTGATGGTCGTGCTGGACGTGGATCGCATTCTCGAGATCCCATTGGATGCAATGGCGGCGTAACCGGTCTGGCGAAAGCAATCCGGAAGCGCTCAAGGAAAAGCAGAGGCTAAAATGAAAACATGTCTGGTTGTGGACGACTCCAGCGTGATCCGTAAGGTCGCGCGGCGGATCCTTGAAGGACTCGATTTCAGCATCGTCGAAGCCGAGGACGGCGAAAAGGCGATGGAAGCCTGCAAACGCGAGTTGCCGGACGCGGTGCTGCTCGACTGGAACATGCCGGTCATGGACGGCCTCGAATTCCTGCGCAACATGCGCATGATGCCGGGCGGCGACAAGCCGAAGGTCGTGTTCTGCACCACCGAGAACGACGTCGCGCATATCGCGCGCGCCCTTCATGCCGGTGCGAACGAATACATCATGAAGCCGTTCGACAAGGAAATCGTGACTGCGAAGTTTCACGAAGTCGGGCTGATCTGAAGTCGGCGGCGTCGCGCTCGAAGCGCCGCCGCTCGCGGTATTGTTCGGTTCGCGCGGTTCGCGGCTGTTGAGTTGGTAGGCGTAATGAGTGTTGTTGTTGCCGCGTCCCCGAATACGATCTCGCCGAGTACCGAACCTTTGCGTGTCATGGTCGTGGATGACTCTGCCGTCATCCGGGGTCTGATTTCGCGCTGGATCGAATCCGAACCGGATATGGCGGTTGCCGCCTCGGTGCGCACCGGCCTCGATGCCATCAATCAGGTTGTGCGGGTCGATCCCGACGTGATGGTGCTCGATATCGAGATGCCCGATATGGACGGCATTTCGGCGCTGCCGTTGCTGCTCGAGAAGAAGCGTAATCTCATCATCATCATGGCCTCGACCCTGACCCGCCGCAACGCGGAGATCAGCTTCAGGGCGCTGGCGCTCGGCGCCTCCGACTACATTCCGAAGCCGGAAAGCAAGCTCGCCAGTGCGGACGAATTCCGTCGCGATCTTGTTCTCAAGATCCGTCATCTCGGCGCCCGTGTGCGGCGGCCGGCTGCGGTGGCCAGTCCTTCGCTGGCGCCGACGACGCCCGCGCCCGTGCCTGCACGCACGGCGGTGTCGCGCGCCGCGCCCGCCGTGGCGCCGCAGAAGGTCACGGTTCGGCCGTTCAGCGCGATCATGCCGCAGGTGCTTGTCATCGGCTCGTCGACCGGTGGTCCCCAGGCGCTGATGACCCTGGTGGCTGAACTCGGTCCGGTGATCGACCGCGTTCCCGTGCTCATCACCCAGCATATGCCGCCGACCTTCACGACGATTCTGGCCGAACATCTCGCGCGCGCCAGCGGGCGGCCGGCGCTCGAGGCCGTCGATGGCGAGCCGGTCAAGCCAGGGCGCATCTATCTCGCACCCGGCGGGCTTCACATGCGCGTCGTTCGTCACGGGACGAGCCCCGTCATCGCACTGGATGCCGGTCCGCAGATCAACTTCTGCCGCCCCGCCGTCGACCCGTTGTTCCGGTCGGCCGTCGATGTCTGGCAGGGCGGTGTCCTCGCTGTGGTGCTGACCGGGATGGGCTCGGACGGAATGCAGGCCGGCAAGGATATCGTCGCCGCCGGCGGCAACATCATCGCTCAGGACGAAGCCACCAGCGTTGTGTGGGGGATGCCGGGGGCAGCGGCGCACGCGGGTATCTGTGCCGCGATCCTGCCGCTGAACCAGATCGCATCCCGGGTTGCCCGCGTGTTTTCGGGAGATCGCTCGTGACGCCCTTCGATTACGATTATCTGCGGAAGCTGCTGAAGGATCGCTCCGGCCTCGTCCTGTCGGACGACAAGCAATATCTGATCGAGAGCAGATTGCTGCCGCTTGCCCGCAAGGCGGGCATCGGCGGAATCGGCGAACTCGTTCAGAAAATGAAGAGCGGCCCTGACAGTCTGATCGTCGACGTGGTCGAGGCCATGACCACGAACGAGACGTTCTTTTTCCGCGACAAGATTCCGTTCGAGCATTTCAAGACCACCATCATGCCGGAGCTGCTGCGCGAGCGCGCATCGCGGCGCAGTCTGCGGATCTGGTGTGCCGCGTCCTCGACCGGTCAGGAGCCTTATTCGCTGGCGATGATGCTCAAGGAGATGTCCGCGGAGATCGCGGGCTGGCGGATCGAAATCGTCGCCACCGATCTGTCGCAGGAGGTTCTCGAGAAATCAAAAGCGGGAATCTACAGCCAGTTCGAGGTGCAGCGCGGTTTGCCGATTCAGCTGCTGGTGCGCTATTTCAAGCAGATCGGCGATATGTGGCAGGTCAATCCGGACGTCCGCGCCATGGTGCAGTTCAGGCAGCTGAACCTGCTCAATGACTTTTCTCACCTTGGGATGTTCGATGTCATTTTCTGCCGGAACGTTCTGATCTATTTCGATCAGGAGACCAAGATCGCGATCTTCAACCGTCTTCTGCGGGTTCATGAAGCAAGCGGCTATCTGCTGCTGGGCGCCGCCGAAACGGTGGTCGGGCTGACCGATGCCTATCGTCCGTGCCCGGATCGCCGTGGTCTGTACGTCCCGAATGCCACCCGCGCATCGCCGTCGCTGGTTCCGGGAATGGGCAGCGTCAAGGCAGCGGCTTCGCTGGTGCGCTGACGTCGCATCCTTGCGCAATCACACCCCCCACAAACAAAAACCCCGCCATTTGCGGCGGGGCTCAAGTCGGGAGGAGGGAGCCGTACAGGCTCCAACGCGATCAAGCAGGAATGCGGATCTCGTCCTCAACTGGTTCGCGCAGCACGTAGCCGCGGCCCCAGACGGTCTCGATGAAGTTGCGCCCTTCGGAAGCATTGGCGAGCTTCTTGCGCAGCTTGCAGATGAAAACGTCGATGATCTTGAGTTCAGGCTCGTCCATGCCGCCATAGAGATGATTGAGGAACATCTCCTTGGTGAGGGTGGTGCCCTTGCGGAGCGAGAGCAGCTCCAGCATCTGGTATTCCTTGCCCGTCAGGTGAACGCGCTGGCCACCGACTTCGACGGTCTTGGTGTCGAGATTGACGACCAGATCGCCGGTCTGGATGACCGACTGGGCGTGTCCCTTGGAACGGCGGACGATCGCATGGATGCGCGCGACCAGTTCGTCCTTGTGGAAGGGCTTGGTCATGTAGTCGTCGGCGCCGACGCCGAGACCCTTGACCTTGTCCTCGATGCCGGCGAGGCCGGAGAGGATCAGGATGGGTGTCTTGACCTTGGAAACCCGAAGCGACTTCAGCACTTCATAGCCGGACATGTCCGGCAGGTTCAGGTCGAGCAGAATGATGTCGTAATCATACAGCTTGCCGAGATCGACGCCTTCTTCCCCGAGATCCGTCGTGTAGACGTTAAAGCTCTCGGATTTGAGCATCAGCTCGATCGACTGCGCGGTGGCGCTGTCATCTTCAATCAGCAATACGCGCATGCCAGTCCCCTAATAGTCGCCGCTCCGGGCGTCAGGTCGGCCGCACAACCGCGGCACTGGAAACGCCTTTGAACAACTGATTCGAATCCTGACGACATATGGTTAACAAATGCTGATTCCTGCCTGCAAGCTCTATTCGTGCAATTTTTATCGAATCGCCTTAAGATGTTGCAGCCAAGCAGCTTTTTGTATCCACTTCCGTTCAGTATCCACATTAAGAGTCGGAACTAACCGATTCCTGCGACTCGCACCTTCCTTCTGAAGGTCGAGCGCTCTCAGTCACCAAAGACAGTGACGTAATGATTAACGATGCGGGTAAACACGGAGTTAAGGGTTCGGCGGCAAATCGCCGAAACTTAAGGTTTTCGCAATGAAGGCAGCTTTTTAGTGAAAGCGAATTTTCAGTGAAAGCGCTGGCCGAGCAGATCCAGGATATCGACGGCGTCAATATTTATGGCCGGGTGGTCGGCGTGCGCGGCCTGATGGTGGAGATCGCCGGTCCGATCCACGCCATGTCGGTCGGTGCGCGCATCGTGATCGAGACCGGCACCAACCGTTTCATTCCATGTGAGGTGGTCGGTTTCACCGGTGACAACGCCATGGTCATGCCGTTCGCCGGGCTGGAGGGCGTTCGCCGTGGCTGCCGCGCAGTGATCGCCAACGCCGCAGGCCAGGTCCGGCCGTCGGCGTCCTGGCTCGGCCGCGTCGTCAACGCGATGGGCGAGCCGATCGACGGCAAGGGACCTCTGACGCAAGGCGCGTCGCCGATGCCCTACCGGAATTCTCCGCCGCCGGCCCACTTCAGAAAGAGAGTCGGGCAACCGCTTGATCTCGGCGTACGCGCGCTCAATACGTTTCTCACCTGCTGCCGCGGCCAGCGCATGGGCATCTTCGCCGGCTCCGGTGTCGGCAAATCGGTGCTGCTGTCGATGCTGGCGCGCAATGTCGATGCCGACGTCTCGGTGATCGGTCTGATCGGAGAGCGCGGCCGCGAGGTGCAGGAGTTTTTGCAGGACGACCTCGGAGAGGAAGGGCTTGCGCGCTCGGTGGTGGTGGTCGCGACCTCCGACGAGCCCGCCTTGATGCGGCGGCAGGCGGCCTATCTGACGCTCGCGATCGCCGAGTACTTTCGCGATGAAGACAAGGACGTCATGTGCATGATGGACTCGGTGACGCGCTTTGCCATGGCTCAGCGCGAGATCGGGCTGTCGGCTGGCGAACCGCCCACCGCCAAGGGCTATACGCCGACCGTCTTCACCGAACTGCCGAAGCTCTTGGAACGTGCGGGGCCGGGGCTGGGTGAAGGAACGATCACCGGCATCTTCACGGTGCTGGTCGATGGTGACGATCACAATGAACCAGTCGCCGACGCGGTGCGCGGCATTCTCGACGGCCATATCGTGATGCAGCGCTCGATCGCCGAGCGCGGCCGCTACCCCGCCATCAACGTGCTCAGGTCCGTTTCCCGAACCATGCCGAAATCGGCCGATCCGGCATTCCTGCCGGTCATCACCCGAGGGCGGCAGTTGATGGCGACTTATGCCGACATGGAGGAACTGATCCGGCTTGGCGCCTACCGCGCCGGTTCGAGCCCCGAGGTCGACGAGGCAATCCGCCTGCATGAGCCGCTGGAGGATTTTCTGCGTCAGGCCAAGGATGAAGCGACCGGCCTTGCGGCAGGGTACCGCCAGCTCGAAGAAATCGTCCGAACCTTGGAAACGGAACGCTAACTTTGTCGAGCCATGATCCGGCAGTGAGTTTTCGACCGGTGAGCTCGTTTTCGGGAGGCCGGTTCTGTCCCGCTGCCATTTCGGGACTTCTGGGGAGTAAGAGTCGATGAAGTCACGTGAAACGCTGATCCGCCTGAAGAAATTTCAGGTCGACGAAAAGCGCCGCAGGGTTGCCCAGATCGAGGGCATGATCGCGGATTTTCAGCGGATGTCGGTCGATCTGGAGCGTGAAATCCAGACCGAGCAGGAGCGCGCCGGGATCGATGATCCATCGCATTTCGCTTATCCGACTTACGCCAAGGCTGCGATCCAGCGTCGCGAAAATCTTACCCGCTCGGCCGATGAACTGCGCGTCCAGCTCGAGGATGCCAAGGCGGTGCTCGGTGAAGCGTTCGAGGAATTGAAGAAGGTTGAACTGCTCGACGAGCGCGATCAGGCGCGGGAGCGGGCCGAAGAGAATGCCCGCGAACAGGCCGATCTCGACAGCATTGGATTGATGCGCGCGCGCCTCGGCGCGATGGCGTAATGGCCCGGTCGCCTTCGCCCTGGTGAAGGTGCGGCAATTTGAAACGTCAAAGCCCGGGCTTAACGGCCCGGGCTTTGTGTTTTTGTCGGCGGCTGGACCGATTTGGTACAAGATGCGATAGAAAACAAACAGGCTCCGTTGGGAGCGAATGCGGCGAACGGTAATTTTTTATGAGTTGCAGGAACGCTTCATGTTGACGCCGGCCGAACTCGTCTGGCTGCTTGCCTCGGTTGCGAAGGGCGATGAGGCCGCATTTGAGCGCCTTTACGAGGCCACGCGAGCGAAACTCTTTGGCGTGGTGTTCCGTATCTTGCGGCGTCAGGACCTCGCGGAGGATGTGATCCAGGAGGCTTACGTCAAGATCTGGAACAACGCCGGTCAGTTTGACCCGGCGATGGCGTCTCCGATCACCTGGATGGTCTCGATCGCAAGGAACCGGGCCATCGATATCGTCCGCAAGCGCAGCGAGACGTCGATCGAGGAGGAGCCGAAGGCGATGGAGGTCGCCTCCGACATGCCGGATCCACTTGCGCGCCGGGAGATGACGGAGGAGTTGAAACGGGTTCTGGATTGTGTCGGCCGTCTCGATCAGCAGCGGCAAAAATTGGTTCTGCTCGCCTACTACAACGGCTGGAGCCGCGAGCAATTGGCAGAAAAATTCGATACGCCGCTCAATACGGTGAAAACCTGGCTGCGGCGAAGTATGATTGAGATCCGGGAATGCCTGGGATTGGCGTGATGACCTATAGCGAAGACCATATCGCTCTGGCCGCCGAATACGCGCTCGGAACGCTTGATGCCGACGAGCGCGCGCTCGTCGAAACGATGATGATCGTCGATAACGGCTTCAAGGAATTGGTCGACGCGTGGGAGCGGAAGCTGGCGCCGCTGCATCAGATGGTCGGGCCGATCGAACCGCCGGATCATGTCTGGGATAAAATCAAGCTCGCCGCCGGACTGGGTGCCTCGGTGCGGGATGCGCCGGTATCTGCCGAGGCTGCGCCGTCCGAGAGCGGTACCGTGTCGTCCGCTGACGTTGCGACGACCGCGACCGATGCGCGCGAACGCGTGGCCGATGCTGCAGGTGATACTGCGGAAACAGGTGTGGCCGATGCCGATCGCGGCCGCGAAGCTGTCGCTGTGCCGCAGCCGTCGAACGTCACGCCATTGCCGGTTCGCAAGCCTGGCATGAGTGCGTACAGCGTCGTCATGACGGCTCTTGCCGCGTCGCTCGCCGGCGTGGTGGCGCTGCAGGCTTACCGGCCGGAGTTGCTTCCCGAGCCGTTGCGCATCAAGCCGAAGGTTCAGGTTGTCGAAGTCCGCACGCCGGCACCGCCGACACCGGCGCAGCTTGTCGCCGTGCTTCAGCAGGGCGCGGCCGAGCCGGCCTTCATCCTGACGGTTGATACCGCGACCCGGAATTTCACGGTTCGCAAGGTTGGCGCCGCCGCCGAGCCCGGCAAGAGCTTCGAGTTGTGGCTCGTCTCCGACAAGCTGCCGGGGCCGCGTTCGCTCGGGGTTATCGGCGGGAGCGAGTTCACATCCCGGCCGGCGCTGTCGTCCTACGACGCCGAGACCATCAGCAACGCGACTTATGCCGTGACGCTCGAGCCGCAAGGCGGGTCGCCATCGGGAAGGCCGACGACCAATCCGATCTTTGCCGGAAAGCTAATCGAAAGCGTGCCCGCGGGGACAGCACCCGCGCGCTGATCCTTCTTGGTTGCTTCAACGTCCGGACAACAAAAAACGCCCGTTGGGGGGCGGGCGTTTTCTGTCGACAGAGTCCACTTGGGGTTGTGGGGCCGTCTAATATTCATAAGGCGACTTCGGGGGGCTGGGGAAGAACCTCATGAATTCGTGAAAGAGTAATCGCTCTGCTAGCGAATGACCTGTTGCTCCGAGCTTGTGATCACAACAGTCTTGGTGGCCTTGATGACCGGCCCGCTCGCGCGTGCGGTCTGAGTGAAACCATCGTTGGTCAGATGGGCGGAGATGCTGAAACCTGCCACGCCAATAGCGGCGACGAGCGCAACCACCACGATCTTCAGGTGGGTCATACGATCCGCGCTATAGAACGAGTGGTTCATGTCAGCCTCCCACGGCCCTTGCTCTGTGTGTCTGAACCGTTGGTGTCTTGCTCTGGTTGCCCGGTTCAAATTCACGAAACAAACGTAGTACACATCGATTTTGTTTCGTAGGGGCGTTCACAAAGCAGTGATAAGTCTTGATCGGCCGCGAGCCTGGCGTGATCGGCAATAAAAATACCAAACAATATCAAATGATTGGCTCGTGATCAGACCTGCCGCAAAAATCGGCCGGACGGGCGCTGAGGCAGAAAATGCTTGTCTGTGACGGAAAAACCCGTGCGGAAATCGCCGCAAATCACTTGCGGTCAGATGCTCCCGACCGTTTTCAGCCGGGCTCGCGGATGGATTTCCGCCTGTGACAGCACCGTGGTCTGGGCGCGGAACCGTTCCACCAGCGACTGGACGAACGGCCGGATGGCGGCGGATGTCACCAGCACCGGCGCTTCGCCTTCGCGTGCGGCCTGTTCGAACCGGTCGCGAACCGCGGTCATGAATTCCGACAATCGCGACGGCTGCATCGCGAGGCTGCGGTCTTCGCCGGTGCCGACCAGCGACTCCGCGAATGCCTGCTCCCATTTCGCCGACAGCGCGATCAGCGGCAGGTAGCCGTTGATCGACGTATTCTGCGCGCAGATCTGGCGCGCCAGCCGGGCGCGGACGTGTTCGACCAGGGTCGACGGATTGCGCGAGAATGCCAATGCATCGGCGATGCCTTCGAGGATGGTCGACAGGTCGCGGATCGAGATGCGTTCGGCGAGCAGCAATTGCAGAACGCGCTGGATGCCGGACACGGTGATCTGGCTCGGCACGATGTCCTTGACCAGCTCGCCTTGCTCCTTCGGCAGATCCTTGAGAAGTTTCTGAACCTCGCCGTAGGACAGCAGCTCCGACATGTTGCTCTTGAGGAGTTCTGTCAGGTGGGTTGAAAGCACCGTGGCGGAATCGACGACGGTGTAGCCTTTGAGTGAGGCCTCTTCCTTGAGCGAGGCTTCCACCCAGGTTGCGGGAAGTCCGAACGTCGGCTCGGTGGTGTGGGTGCCCGGCACGCTCACCTGATTGCCGGCAGGGTCCATGACCATGAACTGGTTGGCCCAGATGCGACCGGTCCCGGCGTCGACTTCCTTGATCTTGATAATGTAGGTGTTCGCCTCGAGTTGCACGTTGTCGAGGATGCGCACCGCCGGCATCACGAAACCCATCTCGATGGCGAGCGAACGGCGCAGCGCCTTGATCTGCTCGGTGAGACGGTCGGTGCCGTCCGGGCCGTTGACCAGCGGCAGCAGCGCGTAGCCCAGTTCGATCTTGAGATCGTCGATCTTCAGCGCGGATGCGATCGGTTCATCGGCCGCGGCCGCGGCGGCGGCAGCTTCAGCGGGCGCCGCCGCAATCTGGGCTTCCTCGGCCTTGGCCACGCCGTTCCGTTTCCGCGCCCTCAATGCCAGAACGCCGGCGCCGGTGCCGAGCAGCAGGAACGGCAGCATCGGAATGCCTGGCAGCATCGCCAGCACCAGCATCACGCCCGACGACATGCCGAGCGCCTGCGGATAGCCGGAGAACTGCTTCATCATCGCCTTGTCGGCCGCGCCGGTGACGCCGGCTTTCGATACCAGCAGGCCGGCCGCGGTCGAGACGATCAGCGCCGGAACCTGCGTCACCAGACCGTCGCCGACGGTAAGCAGGGTGTAGGTGCGTGCGGCGTCGCCGAAGCTCATGCTCTGCTGCGCGACGCCGATGATGATGCCGCCGATGACATTGATGAACACGACCAGCAGGCCGGCGACGGCGTCGCCGCGAACGAACTTCGAGGCACCGTCCATCGCGCCGAAAAATCCGCTTTCGTCCTCCAGCGCCTTGCGGCGTTCCTTGGCGGCCTTTTCGTCGATCAGTCCGGCGCCGAGATCGGCGTCGATCGCCATCTGCTTGCCGGGCATGGAGTCGAGGTGGAAGCGCGCCGCGACTTCCGCGATACGGCCCGAACCCTTGGTGATGACGACGAAGTTCACGATCACCAGGATCGTGAACACGATGATGCCGATGACGAAATTGCCACCCATCACGAAGTTGCCGAACGCCTCGATGACGTGGCCGGCGGCGGCGGAGCCCTCGTGGCCGTGCGACAGGATCAGGCGGGTCGAGGCCAGGTTCAGCGACAGCCGCAGCATGGTCGAGATCAGCAGCACGGTCGGGAAGGCCGAGAACTCGAGCGGAGCCTGAATAAAGAGAGCCGTCATCAGGATCAGGATCGACAGCGTAATCGAGATCGCCAGAAACAGGTCGAGGACCATCGCCGGCAACGGCAGAATGAGGACCACGAGAATGGTCAGGACGCCGAATGCGAGCGTGAGATCGCCGCGCTTGAGAATTCCCTTGATGTCGCTGAAGCTCGGAATTCCCGAAACCGGCGCCCCGCCGGCTTGTCCCGCTGTCACATCCACCATCGTCGCCGCTTCCCCGCGCGCATGCCGTTCCCGGGCGCCAAACGTTTTCGCGGCGGCCGAAGGGCCGCCGACCGAGAAGTGATTCACCGCGCTTGCGTCCACGGGATCTCCCCCGTTCTGCACGACCGACGACACTCGACTTCACCCGGCAAAATTTGCCCAGTTTATGGTTAGCAAATGGTTAATGCCGGACAGCGGGGGTCGGCTTTCCGGGCTGGAGAGGAGGATTATTCTCGCATAGCGCACATTCGGAGAATGACTTGACCGCGCAGTCCAAGCCGACGAAGTTGAGTCCCGTGACGATACCCGCCGATTCAGCACCCCATCCCTCCCATTTTCACCCCGATTCCCGCGCGGCATGGGCACGGCTGGGCACTGCCTTGATCATCGGATCGCTGGGCAGCGTCGGGATGTGGTCGGTGGTCGTTGTTATTACGGCCGTCCAGGCCGAGTTCGGCGCGACACGCGCGGCAGCCTCACTGGCATTTACCTGCGCCATGCTCGGCTTCGGCGCCGGAGGCGTCGGGATGGGCAAGGTTTCGGATCGGTTCGGCATCGTGCCGGCGATCGGGATCGGGACCGTCGCGCTTGCCGTCGGCTATATCGGAGCGGGGTATTCGACTGCGCTGTGGCAGTTCAATGCGATGCATTTTGCGGTCGGACTCGGAGCGGCGGCGACGTTCGGTCCGCTGATGGCCGAGGCATCGCACTGGTTCGAGAAATATCGCGGCCTCGCTGTGACCATCGCCGCCAGCGGAAACTACGTCGCCGGCACGTTCTGGCCGACCATTGTCGAACGGGGCACGGCCTATGCCGGCTGGCGGACGACCCATATTGTGATCGGCATCGGATGCTCGCTGCTCATGGTGGTCGTCGTCGCCATTCTGCGCTGGCAGATCGGCGATGAGAAAATCCGGTCACACGAGAATGCACCGCCGCCGCAGGTCGATTTGCGCCTGAGCACCAACTCGCTCACGGCTCTTCTTGGAATCGCATCGATCGGGTGCTGCGTGGCGATGGCGATGCCGCAGGTGCACATCGTCGCCTATTGCGGCGACCTCGGTTACGGCGTGGCGCGCGGCGCCGAAATGCTGTCGCTGATGCTGGCGTTCGGGATCATCAGCCGGATCGGATCCGGCTTTCTGGCGGATCGGATCGGCGGGCTGCGGACCCTGCTGGTCGGTTCGCTCGCGCAGGGCGTGGCGCTGTTGTTCTATGTGTTTTTCGACAGCCTGACGTCGCTCTACATTATCTCCGCGATGTTCGGCCTGTTTCAGGGCGGGATCGTTCCGAGTTACGCCATCATTGTGCGCGAATCGATGCCGGCGCGCGAGGCGGGCACCCGCGTCGGCATTGTGATCTTCGCCTCCGTGATCGGCATGTCGTTCGGCGGCTGGGTGTCGGGATTGATTTTCGACAGCACCGGATCGTACGCGGCCGCGTTCATCAACGGGCTGGCCTGGAACGCGGTGAACCTGACGATCGTCATCTCGCTGCTGCTGCGCGCGCGCCGCCGGATGGTGCTGACGCCGCAGACCTGATCGCCGCCGATGGCGCGGTGCAGGCCTAGACGCTGACAATCATCGGCATCAGCGCGGAATGGTCGATTGCCGACCCGACCAGATACGCGAAGCCGAGCAGCGCGAGGAAGCCGAGGAAAAACAGCGCGAACAGGACCATCGACAGCCGTTTGGCGAATGTCGAAATGTTGGTCAGGCCGAGGCCGCCCGCGATCAGTGAAATAATCAGTAAAATGACGGCCCAGCGAAACACGTGTCTCTCCTCAAGATGGGTTCTTGAGAACCGCCCGAGACGGAAATTGTTCCGGATCGTCCGGCATAGATTGCCCGGGGCAACGGGTCATTGTATGGGGTGAGAGCATTTCCGCCGCGCAACCGACGGCGGGGCCTGTAGCTCAATGGTTAGAGCCGACCGCTCATAACGGTCTGGTTGCAGGTTCGAGTCCTGCCGGGCCCACCATTTCTCGAAAGATCAAAGCCTTAGTTCCGGGATGCCCACTGGTGGGACATTTTGGTGAGGCATTTGATCGTGTTCATCCCCTCGTATCTAGCTTGCTCGCGGCACGGCGTGTTCTATTTTCGATGGCCGCTTCCCCTCGCGCTTCATCCTAAACTTAGGCCTTCAACGCTGAAGGTTTCGCTACGTACCCGAGAGCCAAAGGAAGCATTGCGTTTGTCGCTCATACTGAGCAACGTCGGGCAAATACTGGTGTCCTACGGAACTGATTGCGGAATGACATACGAGGAAGTCAGAAGGTTGCTCAACGCACATTTCAGTCAGCTGCTGGCCGAGCGCAAGGCGCAGATCAGAAAGGATGGCCGCCTCTGTAGTTTGGACACCTCAGTACTAGAAAACGGATTGGCTTTTGCTCAGGATTCCATACAGAACAACGGGTCGTTGCAACTAGGCGAAAATGACGAAGAGCTGACACTTCGTTTCTTGAAAATGTACGGAGTGAATCTGCAGCCGGGCACCAGCGCATATGCTACTCTCGGCACGGAATTGAAGCGAGCCTATCGTGACTATTGTTCGTCTGTGCTCGATTACGACCGATCTCTCGATACCTACCAATTTGAAAATCAGACAGATGCCGCGTTCAGCATGCAGAACGTTGCTGCTCAACAATCATATGTCTCGCTACGGGAGCTTGCCGACCGTTATACGAAAGATAGTAACCTCGGCGGTCAGTGGGTATTCAAGACTCAATATGAGAAGGCGGACCATCTATCGCTATTGAACGAACTGCTAGATGAAAATACAGACGTGACAACGATCTCTGCTGCGGATGCTCAGAAAGTCAAGGACACGCTTATTCGCTATCCGAAAAATCGTAAGAAGAGTCCAAGAACCCGTGGTCTCTCCCTGCAAGATGCTCTGAACGTTGCAGACGTACAGACTATCAATGTGCAGACGATCAACAAATACCTACAGACCTACGGCACGATGTTCGGTTGGGCCAAGCGTAACAGTTATGTTAGCAAAAACGTGTTTGAGGGACTGACTGTTCGATTAGGTAAGAAGCAGCAATCCAAAACGACACGTACTGCGTTCACCGAGGTCCAAGCGCAGATCATTTTGCAGGAGCTGGTGCGTAACTCCAAAGGGCTAGTTCGCAAGCATTATCAGAAGTGGGGGCCACTGATTGCTCTATACAGTGGCGCACGTCTAAATGAGATTGCGCAGATACATCTTACGGACATCCGTCAGCAAGATGGCGTTTGGTGTTTCGATCTGAATGATGATGGCGACACTAAAAACCTAAAAACAGATGCCTCTCGCCGTCTCGTGCCAATTCATTCGCGTTTGATCGAGTATGGTCTACTAGATCAAGTGCAGGCGTTGCGTGAGAGTGGGGCGCAGAAATTATTCCAAGACTTTCAGTATTGTCCGAAAAATGGATGGGGCCGGAGCCTTGGACGATGGTTCAATGATCAGTTCCTCGTCAAACTTGGACTTAAGGACAAAGGCGTTTCGTTTCATGTATTCCGGCATACGGTGGTATCGCGACTGCTGCAAACTGGAGTTGAGCTCACATTGGTGCAGACACTCGTCGGACATGAGCGTCAGGGCGTAACGCACCAGCATTACTTTAGTTCGGGATTTAAGATCGCTCAGCTTCGTGATGCATTGGAGAAACTCGATTACAGCCGCTCCGCTACCGACTGAGCATGGCGTGAGCGGGCAGGGAAGGGCGTAGAGACGTTTCCTTGTTGCCAGCATCATCCCCTCTTCGAAAGCTCGCGGGCCTTTGCGCGCCTGTGACGCGATTTCATATTTTAATTTGGAGGCTGTCGATGGAAACGCTCATTTTTCTGTTGCTGCTTGGTGTGGTTGCCTATGTCATCTTTAAACGCACTGGTCGTTCACATACAGAGAGTCCGACCATACGGAATGATATTCGCGTTGAACCTGATTGGGTACAGCCATTCATTCTATTCTATGTTGGATCAGAAATGCAGTTCGCAGAGCATGGTACTTTACCGGACACAGTACGGGCTTTAGCAACCGGACGCACAAATGAAGCAAGCCAATCAATCTTGGCGTCGCTGCAGAACTATCTAACGTTTGCGTATGGACGAGACAGGCGGCCTGACGACTGGCCTGTAGCGGCGCGGGCAGGACAAGATTTTCTACAAGCCGAATTGCGGACTCTCAACTCAGGTGTAGCAATTAAGCGATTTGTTCGTAGGAGTTGCGAGCCAGGTACATCAGAAGCGTCGATGGAAACTCAGTTCGCGGAGCTTGTCACTGCAATCAAAGCTGATGGTGACTTTGGGCTTCGCATACGGAACATGATGCTGAAGGATAGTGTGGAGGAATTGTTTGTCGGCAAAGTCGGTACGACACTAGCTTCCTATAGGGAAAAGTACACGGCGTTTCTTACAGATCGATATGATCGATAACTCAAACAGGAACAGTCGCAACTATGCTCGACTGCATTACAGTTACTGCAGTCTTCCTTCTTCAGGTCAGTTTAGTGCACGAGCTTGTCATAAGGCCGTAAGCTAGACCGTAAGCTAACTATAATGGTTGTACAGATAGCTATATATAAACTGGTAGTAAGCTATGCGCAGATAGTAGCTACATCAGCTCTCTAATCATTACCTAGAGAAACATGAGTTGGTATTGTATCCCCCTGATAACTTGACAGACCGATACACCAAATTTGGTGGACTGTCTTCAGTTATCAGAACGATACAACACCATTCAAATCGCGACATTACCTGTCGAAACATTGAGCGGTATTTGCAGTGCCCCCTAGAGAAGTTTCTATCTCCTAATAGGGAGGGACAGGCCCGGACCTCGGTTCTAACTGTTCTGCTGAGCTGACCCTGAGAGGCGAGTTTTTGGGTTGCCGCTCATGACGTAGCGCAGTTCGTGTGTTCGTTTAATTTGAATAGCTCGGCCCGGAGTGGGCGTCAGGCGAAACGCTTTCCACGGGCTTCTAGCTAGCTTTTACGATTGCTATTATTCCGGCGGCTTAGCCTGCTCCGCATTTTGAACGTGACCCTTATTCCGTAGTCGCTCCTGTTCTTCAGCTAAGTCCATCATCATCGCGTCGATTGTGTCAGTCACTATTAGCGGATCGCTCAGCACATCGTAGCTCGGGTCTAGTGCTTTCTGTTGGGCAATATGTAGCTTCTGATCGAACCGTGGCTCTGCCAAGCCTGCTAGTGAATCATTGTCGCACTGTTCGAGCTTGGCTGTCTCCGTACTCAAGATCCAAACGATCGAGCAGCCGGTAGCTGCCCTCGGACTCGTCCTGTCGATCTCAGAGGTTATGTCGTACACCGTGTTCAACATCGTCGCCGCAGGCCCAGACGATAAGAAGGCGGAGAGAACGCTCTTTCACTACTTCAGTCGCGAATGGTGGCAAAACCTGAGCTTTTTTACCTTCATGGCAATGTACGGCGCATCGGCGTGGTTCTTCTTCTCCGGCGTCTACAAAATTGTCAAACTTGTCGGTTAGCTGGCGAGGTGTCGCTCTAGGCTGCAAGCGGTACATTTCGCACTTCACAACTGAGCATCCTGCTTTGAGCAAGCCCTCCACTTGTAGTCGCGGCCTAAGTTGAATAGGCGGCTTTGGATGGCGCCCTTATGACTGTACCTTATATCCGGCCGCCAAGCGCCCAGATAAACAATCCAGCGGATTTGAGGCGCTGGGGCTCTGAATTTGCACGCCAATGGTTCTGAATCGCGCGACATTGGCGGCGGCAACAAATGGATGTTCCGGTTCAAGGCAGGTGTCGGGGCAAAAAAGAGCCCCTATGACTTCTGTCCCTAGTACGTCGGCTTGCGGTGCGTGCGGCAATCATACGGGCCGTCAGGCCCGGAGCCCTTGATGTTCGCGTTGTAGTATTTGCCCATCGAGGGCGCGTTGAGGAATGCCTGATAGGTTCCAGCGGGCATTTCGCAGTACGGGTAATAGGTCGAGCGAAGCTGCACCACCATGAACTGTTGTGCCTTGTCGTAGCAAGTGCGGTTGATAAAGCTGCTGCGGGTTATGTCCGTGCAGACAAAGGGCTTAAGGTCGAGCGTGCCGTAATACTTGACGTTGATGGTCTCCGCCGAAGCAGCGTTCGATAAAAGCACAATGGCGATCGTGAATATCCTCAGCATGTCGGTCCCCCAGTTGCTCCGCGCATAGGCTATCAGCTTGACGGCTTCACACAATTGGCATCAGCATTTTGCGATGCAAGAAATCCAACCATTCAAGCGGGGCGGTCGATATATCGGCGCCAAGCGCTCCGACCTCGTTGTATTGGTAGTCAAATAGGCTCTTGCCCGTGCGTAACCCTGCAAACAAAAGCCATAAGAAAAGGCCTCCAGAGGATTACAAGGCCTCAGAGGATTACATGGATTTCGATAAACCCATGGGTGAGTCGCGTAGTAGCCTTGTTTGAGAAAGAAAGAACGACGAGAGAAGCATCGGCAGACGGAGGAGGCCGCCGCGAAGGCACGAGCGCGAAAGGTGCGCGTGTACGAGTCGTTGCGGAACACCACGCCGCAACCCCAGCAGATGATCGATGCTGCGCTTATCAATAAACGAAGGATGCTTCGGACATCAGCCACCCTGACCGATGGACATGGCGAATGCCACACTAGCATTGGAGGGGTTGGCTTTTAATTTGGTCGATTTCCTCCCAGACGCGTGATCGCCTGCAACTTGATTCATTGCCTGTCTTTGATTTTTTGATGAGATGAGGATTTGATCGTGCCTTCGAAAGCATGTTCTCCGTTTTAAGGCGGTCACTATCCTCGTTCCGCTTGGCTATTTGGGCTCTCATGTCCGTCATCCCTACCGTGAGGGGCGAAATTCGATTGAGCAGCGAGGCGGCGTCCTGTAGACGACCCGTCTCATACAGGATCTGTTCAATCTCCATCGAGATGGTGATCGCTTCGTCCAGGCTTCCGGCATTTGCGCAGGCTTCGGCGGCCCTCGCAATGCGCGCCGCCTCCTGCGTACGTGATTGCGGCGGAAAAGACGGGCCGGAAGGCGCGAACGATCGAACTTGATCCCAGGTATGTCGATGGCGCGATCCGTCGCTGGGAACAGTATACCGGAAGGACTGCCGTACTGGCCCCGCTCGATGAGCCATTTGACGAGGTATGCGAGGCACGATTGCAGGAGTCTGCCGTCTGAGCAAACAGAACCATGTGCGGCTTCCACGACAGCATGCGCAAGGTCTCTGCGATCATGCTTTATACGGCGATTTATCATGAGTGAGACAGCATTTCAGACGTGTCATCCCTGAGCCGAGCCGCCGCAGGGATTTGACACATATGGCATCGTCTCCAGATTTTCAGCCCAATCCTCTGGCTGAAAATGACTGCCTCTCGTCATCGGCCGGGAGCGCCGTCGGATACAAGAAGCCGCCCAGACATACGCAATTCAAAAAGGGACAATCCGGGAATCCGAAAGGACGGCCAAAGAGACCCATCGGAACCAGCATCAAGTCATTTCTGGATGGTTCGGAAACAGGAAAGAACGGAGAAGTCGTTTCCCGTCGCGAGGCTATGGCAATTGCGCTTGTGAACAGTGAAAAAGTGCCTTGAATGCAGGAAAGATCAGAACGTTGGAGGCGTGCACGCGCTGATGATTTCACATGGTGCGCGTCCGACGCAGCGAAATCGATGTGGCCGATGACTCTCGAAATAGTAAGCGTCGCCTGGGCCCAGGATATGTCGCTCATCACCGACCGTGACTTCAAGCCGGCCAGAGAGCACGATTCCTCCTTCTTCGCCTTTATGTGTCAGTAAGATCTGACCGGTGTCGGCTCCAGGTTGGTATGTTTCGAACAGGATCTGCAAAGACCGCCCGAAAAGATTGTCACCGACCTGGCGAAAGGAAATTGCACCTCTGCCAATCTCGGTGAGTTCTTTTGCTTGATAAAAAACCTTCTTAGAGATGGTGGGCTCGATCGCAAAAAATTCCGCGAGCCCGATGGGAATGCCGTCCAGGATGCGCTTCAGAGCTCCAACGGAAGGATTTGTGTGATTGGACTCGATCAGCGAAATCGTCGAGTTGGTCACACCCGCGCGTTTTGCTAAAGCGCGTTGCGAGAGCTTATGACGGATTCTGACATAGCGTAGTCGGTTTCCGAGATCGATTTCCAAACCGAGCCCTCCTGCGGCGATGTTTCATTGTTCAATATACGACAAAACAGAAAATCACACTCAGTAATATCAATGGTTTGTGTGAAGAAAGAAAAGGACTTGTTCGGTCTGTGATTTCCATGCGACGGGCGGCTCTCAATGGAGAGTCCCATGAACATCCGGCACCAAACCAACCACCCCGATCTCGCAAGCTACTGGATGCCCTTTACGGCCAATCGGCAGTTTAAGGCTGGCCCCCGGTTGCTGATCTCTGCCAAGGGCATGCATTACACCGGCAATGATGGGCGCCAGGTGTTGGACGGCACTGCGGGGTTATGGTGCGTCAACGCGGGTCATGGTCGCACCGAGATCGCACAGGCCGTCGAGCGGCAACTGTCCACGCTGGATTACGCGCCAAGTTTCCAACTTGGGCATCCGATCGCATTCGACTTCGCGACACGGTTGGCCCGCGTGGCGCCGGGCAGCGCCGAGGGCAAGCTCGATCGAATCTTCTTTACCGGGTCAGGATCGGAATCGGTCGACACCGCCTTGAAGATCGCGATTGCCTATCAGCGCGCCATTGGCCAAGGTACGCGAACCCGCTTGATTGGAAGAGAGCGCGGCTACCATGGCGTCGGCTTCGGCGGCCTGTCGGTGGGTGGTATCCTCAGCAATCGGCGGGTTTTCCCGCAGCTTCCGGCCGTCGATCACCTGCGGCATACGCATGATCTCGACAAGAACCGCTTCACTAAGGGGTTGCCCAGGCACGGTGCGGAATTGGCGGACGATCTCGAGCGGCTGGTGGCGCTCCATGGTGCTGAAACGATTGCCGCTGTGATAGTCGAACCCGTTGCGGGCTCGACGGGAGTACTGCTTCCGCCGGAGGGCTATCTGCAGAGGCTTCGGGATATCTGCACGCGCCATGGAATACTTTTGATTTTCGACGAGGTGATCACCGGCTTCGGGCGTTTGGGCGCGCCGTTTGCCGCCGATTACTTTGGAGTTCTGCCCGATCTCATGACGACAGCCAAAGGCCTTACCAACGGCTCTATCCCGATGGGAGCTGTTTTTGCGAGCCGCAAGGTCCATGACGGTCTGATGCAGGGAGATTCCCGTCAGATCGAGCTCTTTCATGGCTATACTTATTCGGGACATCCCGTGGCGTGCGCGGCCGGCCTAGCCACTCTCGATATCTTTGAGGAGGAGCAGCTCGTGACGCGCGCGTCGAAGATCGCGTCGCACTGGCAGGACGCGATCCACAGCCTGCGCGAACTCCCGCATGTCGAGGATATCCGGACGATCGGCCTTGTCGCGGGTATCGAGCTCGCGTCCAGGGCGGACAACCCCGGCAGTCGTGCCTATGATCTGTTTGTCGACTGTTTCGAGAAGGGCTTGTTGATTCGTATTACGGGCGACATCGTTGCGCTGTCGCCGCCTTTGATTATTGAGCCGAGCCAGATCGACGAGATCGTCTCACTGCTGGGTGATGCGCTGCGAAGGCTTCACTAGTCATAGGCCGTGTGTTGAGGCCATGCGCGGCTTCGCGGCGCTTAAGCGGGCTTCGAACTTGTCCCTGGTGCCCGGATAGCAGGGCGAGAGAACTTTATCTCGCCCGCGCTGTCGCCGGCAGCTTGCGGCTGCTTTTCTCTCGCTTCCCGGAGGGGGGGCCCCGGAACCCCGCTGCAACAAAGTTGACGAGCTGGCTCAGTCCCTCGTCACTTTCTGTCAGGTCATAGGAGCCGCCGCTGAGTGCTTTGGCGCGTTTGGGCCCCGACATCGTGTAAGTCATCACGCCAAGCAGGTAGTGCATCCTGAAGAACAGGTCTTTTCTCGGGAGGTTGGGCAGGCATTCGCCAATGGCCTCGACGAAGCGCCGCGTCGATTCGTCGAACAATTCGGAAAGCATTCGATCGATCAACTTGTTATTCTCGAAAACAAGACGGGCGCGCAACTCACCAAACAAGATCTGCTTGGCACCGGGCTCTCCGAAAACAGGCCCCACGAATGCTCGGATGATATCTTCCAGCACATAAGGTCTTGGGAGGCGGTGGAGCGCGCTGTCTCTTTTCTCAACCAATGGACCGGCTCCCCGTCGAAGCACTTCGAGCAGGAGGTGCTCCTTGGATCCGAGATGGTAGTGAATCGAGGCGACGTTCACCTTCGCACGCGTAGTGATTTGCCGCAAGCTGACGCCGTTGTAGCCATGCCGCGCGAACAACTCCTGAGCAACGTCAAGAATGCGTTGTCGGGTTTCCTCTCCATTGATCCGTCGAAGATCGACGTGAGGAGTTTGGAGCGCCTCGGCCTGTGATCGCTTTTTAGTCATCCGCGAGCCCGATGATCCGTGTTGCGGTATTCGCCATTTATTCTTTCTTCTTTCACGGGGCCGGTGCCTCAGTCGAGAGCTATTGCGCCGCAAAAATAGTTTCTATCGACTGAGCCTCATAGTCGCTCTGTCCCTTGCGCGGATCAACAAACAAAAAAAACGCTTGATTAAATTGTTTGACGACCCCACTCTCCGAGGGTGCCGTAGTCCGCAGGACTTGGTCAGAGGATCCGAGATGCGCGTATTGCATCTGCCAAGACGCTCGATAAGAGGCTAAGCGGATGTCGAATGTAACGGTGGATGGCGATCGGCTCTGGCAGTCGTTGATGACGACGGCCGAGATCGGCGGTACGCCGAAGGGTGGGATCAATCGCCAGACCCTGACCGACGAAGATCGGAAAGTTCGCGACTGGTTCGCTGCTGCATGCACCGATGCCGGGTGCGCGGTGTCAGTTGACTCTCTCGGTAATATGTTCGCGCGCCGCCCTGGCCGCGACAACTCGTTGCCGCCGATCTGCATCGGCTCGCATCTCGATACCCAACCGACTGGTGGTAAGTTCGATGGCGTGTTGGGCGTTCTGGCGGGCCTCGAGGTACTTCGAAGTCTGAATGATGCAGGCTACGAAACGACGGCGCCCATAGAAGTTGTGAACTGGACCAACGAAGAGGGCGCGCGATTTTCGCCGGCGATGCTGGCTTCGGGTGTCTTCGCGGGCGTTTTTAGCGCGGAATATGCACAGTCTCGCGTGGATCAGGATGGCGTCAAGTTTGGTGATGCGCTTGACCGTATTGGATATCGCGGGAACGCGCCTGTCGGCGATCATCCCATGTCCGCGATGTTCGAGCTTCATATCGAGCAGGGGCCGGTCCTTGAATTGGAAGACACGGCGATTGGCGTAGTCTCCGGCGTTCAGGGTGTGCGATGGTATGAGTTGACGATCGCAGGTCGCGACTCCCATTCGGGCTCGACGCCGATGACGACACGGCAGGACGCGCTTGTGGCTGCGTCCAAAGTGATCCAGCTTGTTCGTTCGATTGGGCTAGCGCACGAGCCTCATGCGCGATCGACTGTCGGGCGAGTGGAGGTGCGGCCAAACTCACCCAATGTTGTTCCCGGGGAAGTGTTTCTCACCGTTGATCTGCGTCATCCGGACGGCGCCGTCCTAAAGGCCATGGGAAAAGAGTTGGAGCACAGATTGCGCCGCGAGGTCGAGGCGGATGGTCTCGCGCTTAATCTTAAGTGCATCTGGAACTCGCCCCCGGTGGAGTTTGACAAGGAACTTCGCCGCCATATCCGCAGGGCGGCGGATCGCCTCAACCTGAGCTCGCTCGATATCGTTTCGGGGGCGGGGCATGATGCCGCGTACGTCGCGCGCGTTGCGCCGACGGCAATGGTGTTTGTTCCCTGCCGCGATGGCATCAGTCACAACGAGGAAGAGTATACGACCCAGGACCAGTGCACGGCGGGAGCCGCCGTTCTGCTCGAGTCCGTGCTGTCATTTGACCGGTCGCTTCAGCGTCAACTGGAGTCGGTATGACGCTTTCGCGCGACGAGACGTTGGGGATTGTTGCGCTTCGGCGGGCTTTTCGCGAGCGTCGGCTGTCGCCGGTCGAGATGGTCGGGGATGCGCTCGATCGGGCAGAGAAGAGTCAGGCCTCGATCAATGCCTTTACAGCGATATGTCGTGACAGGGCTCTCGAAGAGGCAAAGTCATGTGAAGCAGCGTTCGCGCGTGGCGAGGTCATGGGCGAGCTTGCCGGCATACCGGTCACGGTGAAGGACATCATTGCAACCAAAGGGGTTCGGACGACGATGGGGTCGCTGGATCTTGCCAATAATGTGCCCGGCGCCGACGCCGTCAGCGTCGACCGGATTCGCAAATCCGGCGCGATCGTTATTGGCAAGACGACGACTCCGGAGTTCGCTTGCAAGCAGACGACGAATGGATCGCTATCGGGGGTTACGCGTAATCCGTGGAATCTCGACCTGTCGCCCGGAGGCTCGAGCGGCGGTTCTTCCGCTTCGATCGCGGCTGGGATTGGGAGCCTATCATTGGTCACGGATGGCGGAGGGTCGGCGCGTCTTCCTGCGGCCTGCACTGGCGTGGTTGGATTCAAGCCGACCTTCGGCCTTGTTCCCTTTGACAGCGCTCGTGATGCGTTCTCGGGTCTCGGTCATATCGGGTTGATGGCGAGACATATCGAGGACATCGCCAGCGCCCTGCCAGTGATGTCCGGCCCGCATCCCGGTGATGCCGCGTCGCTCTCGCGTGTTCTGTCTGAACGTCGTCTTCCAAATCAATCCCGAAAGCCGCTTGATGGTCTTCGAATCGGCTGGCGCGAGCGCCTGAACGGCGAGGCTATCAGCAAAGCCGTGCTTCCCGTAATCCAGGCCGCCCTTGATGACCTTGAGGAACTGGGCGGCAACGTCGAGCCGATCTCGGATTCGGTCGAGCCGCCGTTGCCGGTCTGGCAGACATTGCAGCATGCGATCTGGGCAGAACGGCATGCGCACAGGCTGTCACCGGCATCGAAGATCGATCCCGTCATCGTCGACGGCATTCGGCATGCCGAGATGCTTTCCGCCCGGGCTCTTCAGGGCGCGCTGCACGGAAGAACCCGTCTATTCAGGCAAGTGCAGTCGTGGTTCGACAGGTTCGATGCGGTGGTCACTCCGGCGCTGGCGCGTACGCCGTTGTCGGCCGAGCATCCCGGATCTGGCAATATCGATATCGACGGCAATGACGCGGGCGATATTCGTGCAGCCTGGGCGCCGATGCTTGGCATGTTCACCATGACCGGACATCCGGCGGTGAGCCTGAATTGCGGTTGGACCGAGGAGGGTCTTCCAGTTGGCCTGCAATTCGTCGGGCGCTGGTATGAGGACACGTTCCTATTGGATGTCGCTCGCGAATTTCAGAACAGCAACGCAAATGCGGCTTGGCGGATGCCTGATTATCTGCCCGGCCTCTATAAATCATCAAGGGAGAAGAGTCATGCGAATTAATCGTCGTGATGTTGTGAAAGCTGCTGCAGCCGGCTCTGCGTTCGGCATTCTGGGCGCGCGCGGAGCTCTTGCGCAAACACAAAACGTCATCGCTTTCGGCGGCTCGATTCCCATGAGTGGGAAAGAGGCTGACGCCGGCCTGAACGTGCTCCAGGGCTACAAGGTCGCGATCAAATACATCAACGAGCAGATGGGCGGGGTAGAGATCGGCGGCAAGAAGTATACGCTTGATCTTCAGATGTTCGATGATGCGAGTGATCCGCAACGTGCGACGACCCTGATCCAGAAGCAGGTCGACGCCGGGGTAAGCTTCTTTCTCGGCTCGTTCTCAAGCGCGATCGTGCTCCCAACAGCTGCGATCACTGAGCGTGCCAAGAGGCCGATGGTTCAGGCAGGTGGTGGGTCCGACCAGATATTCACCAGAAAGTTCCGTTACGTATTCGGCATGTTTCCACGCGCCTCGAGGCAACTTGCGTCGCTGAGCGAAATGCTCAAGTCGGAAAAGGACAAGATCAAGAAGTGTTCGCTGATTACCACCAACGATCCGTACTCCAAGACTCAGGCCGATGGCGCTGTGGTCTTTCTCAAGGAGGCCGGCTTCGAAGTGATGGACGTTTATCGTCTTCCCCCGAAAGCAACTGACGTTTCCGGCGTGGTCAACGAGTTGCGGGCAAGAACGCCTGATGTGCTGATCTGCAACACCCACGAACACGAATCGTCCCTGATCGTGCAGCAGCTTGTTTCCACGGGAACAAAGATCAAGCTCATATTCACGGCATTGGGGCCGCAGTTCGCGCCGTTCCGTGCCAACCTCGGAAAGTATGCGGATGGCCTGACATTTCTTCAGTACTGGGAGCCGCGCTTCGAGTACTCTGATCCGATTTTCAAATCCAGCAAGGATTACTACAAGTACTACACGTCGGTGACGGACCGTAAGGAGTCCTATCAGACGGTCGCGGCGTCGGCCTGCATCGTGTCTTACGTCAAGGCCATGCAGGATGTGGGAGGGCTAGATCCGGAGAAGGTTCGCGATGCTCTGGCAGCGCTGGATTATGAATCTCTCTATGGCAGGATCAAGTTTACGTCGGACGGCGATGGCGATCCGGTGTTGATGGGGCCCGGTATCGGCCAGATTCAAGGCGGAAATCTTCAGGTCGTTTTCCCCGAGCGCGTTGCTTCGGCGAAGCTGATCATCTCCTGACACCCTTACCTTTCCCGTTGATGGGTTCTTCTGACTGAGGTTTGACTATGATTGTGAAGTGGCCAAACGGCGCCAAGATCGCCGTGCTGTGGACTTTTGATTTCGACGCGGAGTCGGTCTGGCTGGCACGCGATCCAGAGAATGCAGGACGGTTAGGCGTGCTTTCCCAGGGGCTGTATGACGTCAAACGGGCCGTTCCTCAGATCCTTCAGCTTCTGAAGAAAACGAAGATGCCGGCGACGTTCTTTATCCCGGGATGGGTCGTCGATCATCACACCGACCGTTGCAAAGAGATTCTCCAGGCGGGGCACGAGATCGGCCATCATGGCTATACGCATGAATGGGCGGATCCCAAATTCCCGGAGATGGAATGTGCGGATTTCGACCGCGGCAGCGAGGCTTTCGACAGGCATCTGAACTACAAGCCGAAAGGCTATCGGCCCCCGGCGGGAGAAATCACCAGCAATACGATCAAGATGCTGGCTGATCGCGGCTTCCTCTACAATTCGAACATGCTCGATGATGTTTATCCTTATCGCCATGTCCTGCCGGATGGCCGGCAGGGGCCGGTCGAGTTGCCGACGCACTGGTCGCTCGGCGACGCGAACTATGGAATGACGTCGATCCGTCATCCGCGAACAATTCAAACCAACGAGCACATTTTCACTATCTGGAAGGATGAGTTCGACGAACTGTATAAGTGGGGCGGACTGTACAATCTGGTTCTGCATCCGCAGGTCATCGGGCGGCCATCCCGGATGGCGTTGCTTGAGAGGTTCATCGCCTACACCTGCACGTTTGAGGGCGTGTGGCACACGACATGCGCGGAAGCGGCGGAAGCTTTTGCCGCGCAGGAATCGCCGGCCAAGACCGCGCGGACCTGACCTGTCATGGATCGCTTGGCCCAAGCCGTCGTGGACGGAATTCTCCAGGGATCGGTCCTGTCGTTGGCGGCAGTCGGATTTTCGCTGGTGTTCGGCGTCCTGGGGATCGTGAACCTCAGTCACGGTCTCCTGGTGATTGTCGGTGCATACCTCGCTCTTGTTGCGCGGCAGGCTTTTGGTCTCGATCCATTGATTGCCATGCCGTTCGTGGCGGCGATCGGGTTCGGGCTGGGCTACATCTATCAGCGATATGTCGTATCGCCGGCAATTAATCGGTCGACCATCGTCTCCTCGCTTCTGGTCACCTATGCGATGGCGTTGATCGCCCAGAATCTGATCGCGCTGCTGTTCTCTCCAGATGTGATGAGTATTCGACCGAATTACGCCAACCTGCATACGCAGATCGCCGGCATCACCCTGAACCTGCTGCAGGTCATCGCTTGTGTTGCGGGCCTGTTGCTGATCACTGCACTGTCGATCCTGCTGTACCGCCTGCCGATTGGCCGGACGATCCGGGCGACGGCAGAGGAGGTTCTTGCAGCACGTGTGTGTGGCGTGGATGTCGAGCAGGTTTACGCTCTGACATTTGGTATCGCATCTGCATTCGCCGCAGCGGCCGGCGTTCTGATCGGCATGCTCTTTCCATTCTCGCCTTCGAGCCATGAGCACTGGACGATCTATGGTTTCGTGGTCGTGGTTCTGGGAGGCGTTGGCAGCGCGTCCGGTGCTCTCGTCGGCGGGCTGTTGCTAGGATTGATCAGCACATTGACGACGCAGTTCATTGGGCCTGCTTATCCGAACGTATTTGTTTTCCTCACGCTTGTTTTCATGCTGCTGGTTCGTCCGAACGGGCTGCTCGGGAACGCTTTTGGTGGTTCGCGATGATCCGGCTGTTGAGACAAAACTGGATAGCTGCCCTTGGTACGCTTGCTATTATCCTGCTGCTGGCCGCGATGCCTGCTGTGGCAACGCCGTTTCTGCTACGGGTCGGCCAGACCATCCTGTTTGGAGCCGCGCTGGCAATTGCGTGGAATATTCTCGGTGGATTCGCAGGCTATTGGAGCTTCGGAAACGCTGCGTTTCTTGGGCTTGGTGCATTTGCTGCAGGCATCTTCCAGGAGCACGGGGGGATTGCCGACCCGCAGCTTCGCTTCCTAATGAGCATATTTGCCGGCGGTCTGGCGTCGGCGTTGCTCGGCGCTCTTATCGGCTATCCAATCCTGCGTTTGCGGGGAACTTATTTTGCAATCGCGATGCTCGGTGTCGCGCTGGTTCTGTCGGAATTGTCGAGCAGCGTTGATCTGTTTGAAGGCGCGCTCGGCATTACAATCGATACGGTCACCGATATCGCACCGGACGTGTACTTCTTTTATGCATTTCTCGTGCTCGCGGTCGTAGCTCTTGGCGTTGCGGCGGTGGTGAGATATTCACGACTTGGCTACGGCCTCATCGCGATCCGCGAGGACGAGGACACGGCGAGAATGCTCGGCATTCCCACTGAACGCTACAAGATGCTCGCCTTCGTCCTTTCAGCCATCCTGACCGGGTTGGCCGGTGCGGTTTACGCCTTCAGCCTTGGTTACATCACGACGAGTTCGGTTTTCCGGACAGATTTGTCACTCAATATGATCGTCTATTCGCTGTTGGGTGGAATGGGCACGCTGCTCGGCCCGGTTCTGGGCGCGGCCTTGATGGCGTTCCTGACCCAGGTGGTTCTGGGCGATTTTCTCCAGATACACATGATGCTGACTGGAGCGATCATCGTTCTGTTCGTTTTCGTTTTACCGAAAGGAATCATGGGAGCGCTACCGGTTGGTCCGCGCTATGCAGGAGAGGATGTCGAGGCGGGAAATCTGGCGTTAGTTAGTTCGGAGATATCGCCGGTAGAACGCGGGGAAAGTTCTGCCGGCTTCCTTTCTGTTCGCAGCCTTAGCAAGCATTTCCGCGGGCTGAAGGCGATCGACGGGGTCGATATCGGAATCTCCAAGGGGAGCATTTCGACAATCATTGGACCGAACGGTGCGGGCAAGTCGACCATCTTTAATATGGTGACCGGCTATCTTCAGCCGACCGCCGGCGAGATTTGGTACAAGGGCAGCCGCATTGATGGCATGGCAACCCATCGGCTGAGCGAGCGTGGCATCGCGCGGGTTTTCCAGATTGCCAAGCCGTTTCATGGCTTAAGCGTCTACGAGAATGTTCTGGTGGGCGCCTTGTTTGGTCGATCTGGTGCATACAACCCCACAGAGGTTGCGGTTGCGGCGCTCAAGCTGGCGGGGCTGATGCCGCTGGCCGGCGAACTGGCATCCTCGCTTCCGGTGGGACACCTGCGACGACTGGAAATTGCGCGCGCGATGGCTACGCGCCCCCAGATTCTTCTCGCCGATGAACCTTGTGCGGGACTGAACCCGACCGAGACCCGGGAGATGATGGACATCCTCAGCAAGATCCGAAATCAGGGAACGACTGTGGTGCTTGTCGAGCACGATATGGAAACGGTGATGAGGATATCGGACCAGGTTTTCGTCATATCAGCCGGAAAATTGATTGCGGAAGGAGAGCCTCGTCAGGTCGCATCGAATCCTGCGGTCGTTGAGGCCTATCTCGGAAAGCCTCTTGAGACGTCTGGAGCGATGGATGATTTGGATCAGAAAGGAACTTTGTCGTGACGGAAACAGGATCGACCGTCGGCGAAGCTCCATTGCTGGAAGTAGACAAGCTCTGTTTCGGCTATCAGGGCGCGATCGCCGTTAACAATCTCTCCTTGAGGGTGGCGCGCTGCGAAGCCATCGCGCTTCTCGGGGCCAACGGCGCGGGCAAATCGACGACTGGAAAGCTGCTGGCGGGAATTCTTCAACCGCAGCAGGGGGCAATTCGCTTCGCCGGTGAAGATGTGACAGCTTTTGCGTCGAGCCGTATGGTCGATCGTGGCGTCACTTTGGTACCCGAAGGACGTCATGTGTTCCCAAGACTGAGCGTACTCGAGAATTTGCAGATGGGCGCCTATGCCGCGCGCGGCAAAGCGCGGTACGCTGAGAATCTTGCGCGCGTGTTCGAGTTGTTTCCACGTGTGGCTGAACGACAGAGGCAGCTTGCCGGTTCGATGAGCGGCGGAGAGCAGCAGATGGTTGCCATCGCGCGAGGGCTTATGAGCGATCCGCAGCTTCTTATTCTCGATGAGCCTTCTCTCGGGTTGATGCCGAAGATGGTCGATCATTTGTTCGAATTGATCGGCAAGGTCCTCGAGACTGGGGTCAGTCTGATTTTGGTGGAGCAAAATGCTTATCGAGCGCTCGAAGTCGTCCAGCGCGCTTATGTTCTCGAAAAGGGGCAGGTGACGATCGAGGGAGCCGGACGCGAACTCCTTTCCAACGAAACCGTCCGCAAGTCATTTCTCGGGCTTTAACATCTGCGGGAAGGAATTAGCGCTTGGTGTGCCGGGTATAAATCCTCCGCGCCCTGAGGTTAGCTGCTGAGTACGGCCGGCGATACGCTACGGCGGACCACGGCGCGCATCGCGAAGCTGGAATGCAGGCGCGAGACGCCCGGCATGCGCGACAGATGTTGCTTATGGATGCGCTCATAGTCGGCCATGTCGCGGGCCTGCACCTGGACGAGATAATCGTCGCTGCCCGACATCAGATGGCATGACACCACGTCGGGGCACTTCTTGATTTCCTTCTCGAACTGGGCGAGTGCGTCCTCGTTTTGGCGGTCGAGGGTGATGTGAACCCATATGGTCATCATGAAGCCCAGACCCGTGGCGTCGATTTCCGCGGAGTAACCGCGGATCACGCCCGATTGTTCGAGCTGCTGCAGCCGCCGCGCGCAGGCGGTCGGAGACAGGCCGACGCGTTCGGACAGCAGGACGTGGCTGATCCGGGCGTCCTTGACCAATTCGCGCATGATTTTCCGATCCAGTTCGTCGGGCTCGATGGTCATGTGGCTTCCAGTCTAAAAAATATGCTCGATTGGGTCGTTCGGCGGGCAGAATACGCATTTATCCTGCGTAAGATATCTCTTCTTAGACGAATTCGCCGGTTTCCGTTTCGGAAGCGCTGATACCTTGCCCAAAAATGTCAGGCGAGCTGCGACGAGGCGCGGAGTGACGAACAACGGTCAGTTCAGGGGGGCGACGCTGACGGTCGATCTGCGGGCCGTGCGCGCGAATTACCGTCTTCTCCGTTCGAGGCTTGGCGCTGCCGCGCTGTGTGCGGGGGTGGTCAAGGCCGATGCCTACGGGCTGGGGGCGTCCTATGTCGCGCTGGCGCTGTTCGCCGAAGGATGCCGGCATTTCTTCGTTGCGCATCTCGACGAAGGATTGGCGCTGCGGCCCTATCTTCCGCGCTCCGCCGATATTTTCATTCTGAACGGATTGCCGCGCGGTGCTGAGCAAGAGTGCGTGATGGCGGGCCTCGTGCCGGTGCTCAACTCGCTTGAGCAGGCCGAGGCGTGGTTCGATTGCGCGCAGAGACTGGCGCGGACATTGCCCACCGTGGTCCAGGTCGATTCCGGGATGAACCGGCTTGGTCTGATGCCGGACGATACTGCGACTTGCGCGAAAAACTATTCGCGCGCCGGTGTGTTCGATCTGCGCTTTGTGATGAGCCATCTTGCGTGTGCCGACACACCGGCACATGAGGCCAATGCGATGCAGCTTGCCGCATTCAGGCAGCTTGCCGCGCTCTTTCCCGATGTGCCGCGATCGCTGGCGAATTCTTCGGGCATTTTCCTCGGCCGCGATTATCACTTCAATCTCGCGCGGCCCGGCGCGGCACTGTATGGCGTCAATCCAGGTCCTGCCGCCGTCAATCCGATGCGGCCTGTCGTGCGGCTTACCGCAAGGGTGATTCAGCTTCGCGAAGTATCGCCGGGCGATCGCGTCGGCTACGGCTTGGATTACAGCGCGCCGACAGCGTCGCGGCTCGCCACGCTCTCCATCGGATATGCCGATGGTCTTCACCGCCTGTGGGGCACGCATGGCGCGGTGTTCTTCGAGAGCAAGCGCCTGCCTGTCGCCGGGCGCGTTTCGATGGACAGCATCGTGGTCGATGCGAGCAGTGTCGCGCCCGGATGTATTGGCCCGGATTCGGAAGTCGAAGTGATAGGCGAGCACCAGCCGGTCGATGACCTTGCCTGTGCCGCCGGGACCATCGGCTACGAAGTGCTGACCGCGCTCGGCCATCGCTATCGGCGTATTTATCTGGGGGCCGACGAGAGCGTGCCGTCGGTTGTGCTTGAGGACACGTTGTCATGAGAATTATGGTGATGGGGGCCGGCGTGATCGGGGTCACGACGGCCTATTATCTCGCCAAGGCGGGCCATGAGGTGACGATTCTGGACCGTCAGCCCGGGTCGGGGCTTGAAACCAGCTTCAGCAACGCCGGCGAGATTTCGCCCGGCTATGCATCGCCGTGGGCCGGGCCGGGCGTTCCGCTCAAGGCCGTGCGCTGGATGATGGATAAATACGGCCCGCTGGTTGTTCGCCCGCAATGGGATCCGGCGATGTGGCGCTGGATGCTTCAGATGCTGCGCAACTGCACCTCCGCGCGCTATGCCCTCAACAAGTCCCGCATGGTCGGCATTGCCGAATACAGCCGCGATTGCCTGCGCGCACTGCGGCAGGAAGAAGGACTTGCTTATGACGAGCGCAGCCAGGGCACGCTGCAGCTGTTCCGCAAGCAGTCGCAGCTCGATGCGATCGGCGGCGATATCGAGATCCTGCGGCAGTACGGCGTGCCGTACGAGGTGTTGGATCGCAACGGCTGCGTCCGTGCCGAGCCGGGCCTTGCGCGTGCGAGGGAGCCCTTCGTTGGCGGCCTGCGTCTGCCTGACGACGAAACCGGCGATTGCTACATGTTCACCGAGCGGCTGGAGAAGATCGCAGCCGGTCTCGGCGTCAAGACGATCTATGGCGCTACCATCACGTCGATCGACGTGACCGGTGGGCGCGTCGCTCAGGTTTCGACCAACAAGGGTGTTTTCGTTGCCGATAAGTACGTGGTGGCGCTCGGCAGCTTCTCGCCGCTGCTGCTGCGGCCGCTCGGCATTGATATTCCGGTCTATCCGGTCAAGGGCTACTCGCTCACGGTGCCGATCGTGGACGAGAGCGGCGCGCCGCAATCGACCGTGATGGATGAAACCTACAAGGTCGCGATCACCCGGCTCGGCGAACGCATCCGCGTCGGCGGCACCGCCGAGGTTGGCGGCTATCACATCACGCTGCGGCCAGATCGCCGTGCGCCACTCGATCGCTCGCTTGGCGATCTGTTCCCTCATGGCGGCGATGCATCGCGCGCGAAATTGTGGAGCGGATTGCGCCCGATGACACCTGACGGTCCGCCGGTGATCGGTCCAACGCACCTCGACAATCTGGTGCTCAACACCGGTCACGGCACGCTGGGCTGGACCATGGCCTGCGGCGCGGGACGAGTGGTTGCCGATCTAATCGGAGGCATCAAGCCGGAAATTGCAGTCGATGGACTTTCGATCGAGCGCTACGCGCACAGCTAGACGCCCGCTTCATAAAGGGAAAGATCGCAAGGCGCGCGCCGCGATCCTTCACTTGGCGGAGCGGTATGCTCATTGCGATCAGGCCGCCCTTAAACACCGGATCAAGAACATCTGCGAGACGCGCGTGCGCTACGGCTACCGGCACGTTCACGTCTTGTTGGTTCGTGATGGCTGGGGGATCAATGCCAAGTGGGTCTACCGTCTCTATCGCGAGTTAAGCCTGCAATTGCGCAACAAAACACCGAAGCGTCGGGTCAAGGCCAAGCTGCGCGAAGGCCGAACCGAAGCGCGACAGGTCAACGAGACCTGGGCGATGGATTTCGTTCATGACCAGCTCGCAACAGGTCGTAAGATTCGCGTGCTGACGATCATCGACACCTTCTCACGGTTCTCGCTAGCGATCGATGCGCGGTTCGGCTATCGAGGCGAGGATGTCGTGCAAACGTTGGAGCAAGTCTGCAAGGGCGTTGGCTGAGTGACGACACCAATCTTTTTGATGCCGAAGAAAATGCTCAAATAGAGCGTCGCCGACAGCCTTTTCTTTTCCTTCACAAGCAAGCGCAAGGATTTGTGTGCCATCCTTCCAATCGATGGGAGAACGAGTGCGATTTATTTTTCGGAATTGAGAAGCTAAAGCGCGTCAGTACTAAATTTGCCTGAAGTCCAGAGTTCAAAGCGTCTATTGGATTCGCGCAATGTTTGTTGATTTTGAATATACGAATACGCTTAAGACAATCAGCTACTCCATCCACCGTTCTGTGTTGCGGTAATCCGAAGGAGCAGTCGCTTCGCAATTCGACCAGTCTGATTGTAGCCACTCAGGTCAAATGGGCGCAAGCCAACCCGCCGGAATATTCCTACTCGGCGTTCTGCAAGAACGTGAAAGGGTTCGGATGCGCGGGTTATATCGTCTCTTTCTCGGGACGCCGCATCCTTTATTACGGCCGAACGGCCGAAACGCACGTCGAGCACTCCCGCGATAACCAGCGCGCCGTTGCTTGGAGGCGCTATTCCGCTCTCGGCTGCAACCTCGATCGTTGCGCTTTTGAGACCTTATGTCGAGGTTGCTCTCTCTATAAGAGAGCCCAGGAGGCGTTTCAGTTCACTGGTTGATTTGTAACCGTAACTCTGAATGATCCGCGCCTCATGGCTTTGCGCCAACGGCTTTAGCCGTTTGGCCAAGGTTTTTCCCCGATCGGACAAAAAGAGCAAAACCTTGCGTCGGTCTTTGGGATCGTGCGCGCGATAAACCAGTGCGTTGGAAACCATCCGGTCTATGATTTTTGTCAGGGTTGGATGGTTGAGAAGAACGGTTTCGGCAAGTTCGCCCATTGAGCGACCCTTGCCATTCGAGAGGATCGTCAAGATCCGCCATTGCTCGACAGGGACGCCCTCCTGCTGAAGGCGTTCGTCCAATTGACGCGAAATCTCGCGATTTGCCCGCGCGAGAAGATAGGCGAGTTGCTCAGTAATGGGCAGGTCGCTTGGGGCTGATTTGGCCACGGCGGGGTCTCAAAATTCCAGACGGAGTTAGAGTATCGCTATCGTATGTATGATGCATGTGAAAAGTTGAAGATTCAATATTTTGTCCTAAAATATCTGACTTGGGACAGATCGGCGGCGGCCGGAGCGGCGCTGAACCAGAAAACGATGGGGAAGAGCATTGTCCTCGATAGTTGAATGCATGCCTGCCGCATTTCTGCCGATGCCGTGGCAGTCCTTGAACGGCTTTGCCCCTCAAGCATCGGTCTCTGCGTTGGGCACCGAGGCAGGCAATCGGCCAAAACGCAGCGGCGACCGTAACAAGTTGCGGGTCGCGAACTTTGTCGCGCTTTCGGGTTCGCCCGGCATCTGGGCTCCCTCGGCCATGAACAGCACGTTGCTTGCGGCATGCGAGATCAACGCGCGCGGCGGTGTTCTGGGCCGCGAGGTCGAAGTGCTTTTTCTCGACGCGAGCGGAACAGCGAAGGAAATCGCACGCCGAGTGAAGGACGTCATTTCGTTTGACGAGGTGGATGTCATTGTAGGGTCCCACACCAGCGCAGTTCGCGTCGCTTTGCGCGAGCACATCGCGGGGCGGATACCTTACATCTACACCACGGTTTACGAGGGCGGCGAGCGTACGCCGGGTGTCATCGCGATTGGCGAGACGCCGCGCAATCAATCCCGACCTGCCATCCATTGGCTGGGTGATGTGAAAAAGGCGTCGCGCTGGTACCTGATAGGGTCTGATTATGTGTGGCCCTGGCTCTCACATCAGGCGATGAAGCAGTATATCGCCGAGAGCGGAGGGCAGGTGGTCGGCGAAGAGTTCGTCCCTGTCGGAGAGGACGACTATGAATCGCACTTGGCGCGCATTCGTGCTGCGGCTCCCGATGTGGTTCTCGTTTCCTTGATCGGCGCTGACAGTATCACGTTCAACCGATCGTTTGCCGAACAGGGCCTGGCCTCGAAGATGCTGAGGCTGGCAAGCGCTTTCGACGAAACGGTGTTGCTGGGGATCGGGCCGGACAGCACCGAGAATTTGTTTTGTGCGTCGGGCTATTTCAATTGCGTGCGTTCGTCGGAAACCGAGGCTTTCGTTTCACGCTATGAAGCGGCGTTCGGCCGCAGTGCCGCGCCGGCCGGCTCGGTGGGCCAATCGAACTACGAAGGATTGATGTTTCTGGAGGAGGCCGCGCGGTGCGCGGGCTCGCTCGCGCCGAAGCCTCTGTTGTCGGCGGCAGACCACATCGTTTATCGCGGTGGGCGAGGCCCCATCACCCTCAGTCGGGGACATGCCGATATGCCGATCTATCTCTCACAGGCCGACGGCATAGATTTTCGCGTGGTCAGGACGTTTTGACGCGACCAAGAAATATACTTGAAAACGAAAATATTTCCGCTTCTAATAGATTGAGTGGCTGGCGCTTGCGGCGACGTGCCTGACTTACGGGCGCGTGCGCAAGTTTGATGTCGTCATCGTGGCATGGCCCAGGGAGCGGCAAACGCTCCTGGCTATTTGGCGAGGGGAAGTATCATTGTCTAACGATCTCATTGAGTTGACCGTCGAGCAGGTTCAGGACGCCCTTGCAAAGGGCGCCGTGACATCGGAGGCGCTGACGCAGGCGTTTCTCGATCGGATCAAGCAGATTGATCCGCGCTACAATTCAATTGTCTTTCTCAATCCAGATGCCTTGGCCGATGCGCGCGCCAGCGATCAGCGCCACTCCGCAGGCAAGGCGATCGGACCACTCGACGGCGTCCCGGTTGTTGTCAAGGAAACGCTGGATATGGTGGGATTTCCTACCACCGCGGGATGGACGCTTCTTCACTCGAAGACCGGTGGCATCGACCTGATGCCGGCCACCGACTCGCCGGTGGTTGCGCGGATGAAGGCAGCGGGCGCGGTGATTCTGGGCAAGACCAACGTGCCGAGCCTCAGCCACACCGGCAGCCACGCCAATGATAGCTGGGCCGGTCCGACCTTTAACTCTGTAAACCGCGAGCTTCTTCCCGGTGGCAGCAGCGCCGGTACCGCCACCGCTGTCGGCGCCAGCCTGGCTGTGCTGGGCCTGGCCGAGGAAACCGGCGGATCGATTCAAAATCCCGCGTCTGCTCAAGGTCTCCCTAGCGTCAAGCCCACATTCGCGCTGGTGCCGAATGTGGGCGTCGTACCGCTGTCGAGTAACCGCGACGTTGTCGGGCCGATCGCTCACTGCGTGCGGGATGTCGCGCTCGCGCTTGATGTGCTGGCAGGCTATACGGCGGAAGATCCGAAGACGATCGCGAGCGTCGGCCATCGCCCGAAGGGTGGCTATACATCTCGGTTGAGCAGGGATGCACTCAGCGGCAAGCGGATCGGACTTTACGGACTTGGCTGGCGCAGCCTGCCGCTCTCTGATGAAGCCACGCAACTCTATCGCCGTGCGCAAGACGAACTTAAGCAGCTCGGCGCCGTCCTTGTGGAAGATCCCTTCAAAGATTCCGGCTTTGCTGCTCTGCGCCAGCCGACCCCGCCGCTGCCAGAATTCGATGCGCGCGGGATGGAGTCGGTTCCCTACGACCTCGATCAGTATCTGCGCCGTTTGGGACCTGATGCCGCGCTCAAGAGCTTTCCTGAGCTCGCCGAGGCGACCAAGGCGCAGAACCCTTTCGCGAAGGGCGGTGTGCTGGAATACATGCCGAGCCTGCCGGACTTCAATGCATGTCTGGCAGATCCTACCCGGCCGCCGCGTTTGACCGATTTCGTCGCAGCGCGGGAAGCCTACCTTGAAATCTTCAACGAGGTGATGGACCGCGAGAAGCTTGATGCGTTGATTTTCCCGCAGATGCGCAGTGAGCTTGCACCCATATTTGGGTCGGAGCCAATCCGTGAGACGACCGTTTGTGAGATCAACATCGCAGGTCTGCCGGGCGCGACGGTCCCTGCCGGGTACTACGCATCTGGTTCGCCCTTTTGTCTGATCGTGGTCGGGCGGCTATGGAGCGAGGCTGACCTCCTCGCATACGCCTACGCTTACGAGCAGGCGACCCGCCATCGGCGGGCACCTGTGCTTGACTGAAGTACAAATAATAGCAGCGGCGATCAGGATGTCCCGTCGTCGCTTCCATATAGGTAAGCCAAGTGAGGCAATCATGAACAGCATCGACAAGAACACCGGTAGCAACGATCCGTCGCGGCGCACGTTTCTGAAGGTGGTAGGGGCCGGCTCCGCCGCGCTGGCGTCGCCCGCGTTCATTCGTTCGGCGTCCGCTGCGGCACCGATCCGCGTCGGCATTATTTCCCCGCTGACAGGGGCCTGGACAGTGTACGGCAAGGCGCACATTTCCGGCTTCCAGCTCGCGGTTGACGAGATCAATGCCGGGGGCGGTGTTCTCGGCCGAAAGATGGAGCTTGTCATCGCGGATTCCAAGACCGAACCACGTATCGTTGTCGAGCAGGCCAACAGGCTAATTCGCCAGGAGCGTGTCGATTTCCTCGCCGGAACCTTCTCTAGCGCCGAACGGAATGCTGCGGGTCCCGTTGTGAAGGCCGCGGACAAAATTCTGCTATATCCGACCTTTTATGAGGGGCAAGAGAAGAAGTATGCGCCGGGCGTGTGCAACTCCAACATTTTCATGTTCGGTCCGGAACCAACCCAGCAGGTCTGGCCGCACCTCGAATACATGACCAAGAAATACGGTAAAAAACTATTCATGATCGGATCCGACTATGCTTGGCCGCGCGTCACGAACGAGGTCACCAAGCAGAAGCTCAAGGAGCTCGGTGGTGAGGTCGTCGGCGAAGTCTATATTCCGTTCAATACGCCGCAGTATGAATCGGTGCTGCGCGATATTCGCGGCTCCGGCGCCAATATTATTTTCCATTCGCTGACCGGCAGCGACACCGTCAACTTCCGCCAGCAGTTCGCGGCGGCGGGAATGCAAAAAGACTTTGTGATCTGGACGGTGGACGACGAGGAGGTCGTCACTTCGGGTCTTGGGCCGAAGGTCTCGGCTAACGCCTATGTCAGTTTCGACTATTTCATGTCGATCGACACACCCAACAACAGGGCATTTCTTCAGAAATTCAAGGCGAAGTTTGGCCAGGATGCGCTGATGAATACCGTTGGTGTCGGGATGTACAATGCCGCCCACATGGCGGCACTGGCGATCGCCAAGGCGGGCGACGTGAGCACCAAATCATTGCGCGCCAACCTGAAGGGCTTGACCTTCGACAAGGCACCGCAGGGTACGATCACGATGCGCGAGCAGGACAATCAAGCGATCGTTCCATCGTATCTGATGAAAGTGCGCGACAACTGGACCGGGGTAAACGATATGTTTGAGAAGGTTCAGTCGCTGGATCGCGCCGTCCCCCTGGACGCCCGGTGCGATCTTCCCTTGTAAGTGATGCGGTCCGCATTCAAGGCGCGGACCACCTTCCTTCCCCTGAGTGAGTGCAGCTCATGCAGATAGCCATAAGCGTGGGTATTGACGCCGCGCTTATTACTTTTTCGCTTGCGCTCGCCGCGTTCGGGCTGGCGATCATCTACGGCCTGGTTGGCGTTATCAACCTTGGCCACGGTGCCATGCTGACGCTGGGAGCGTATCTGTCGTGGTACGCAGTCGATAGCGGCGCGCCATTTTTCGCCGCCGTACTTTTTGCTGCGGTCGGTGTAGGATTGATCGGCGTGGTCTTCGAACACCTGGTCATCCGGCATTTCTATCATCGGCCGTTCGACACGTTGTTGCTCACGTGGGGCTTTTTTTTGGTCTCCACAGAGGCGATCAAGATCGTGTTCGGGACATCGTTCCGGAACGTGCCGAGTCCGTTTCCCTCGGCAATCCATACGAGTTTTTATGATTTTCCGGCATACAAGACGTTTGTTGCGGGCGTGACGATAGTGCTGCTGCTGGCAACGGCATTCGTGCTGTTGAAGACCTCGATCGGCATCAAAATCCGCGCACTGATCCAAAACCGCGAGATGGCAAGCCTGCTGGGCCTGAATATCGCCGCGACCTACAAAATGGTGTTCGGCTTTGGTTGCGCCATGGCGGGGCTTGCCGGGGCACTTCTTGCACCGATGCTGAGCATCGATCCCTATATCGGCAACGTATTCCTCATTCGCTCCTTCTTCGTTGTCATCGTGGGCGGCATCGGGCAGATTCTTGGAGGGACGCTGCTTGGCAGCTTCTTTATCGGCGGAAGTGAAACGATCCTCGCTCTCGTCTCCTCACAGGTCGTAGCCCAGGTGGCGGTGTTCTTCATCGCGATATTGATTTTGCGATTCCGTCCGCAAGGTCTGTTGGGCGAGAAGTGAGGCAATCGTGAAAGCTCTGTTCGCCTTCAGACTTCGCGGCGAGAAAGCTGTGGCGCTGGCGCTGTTTGCTTTGCTTGCCGTTGTCCCCGGGGCCATCGACGGATACCCGATCTATATTCTGCCGCAGTATCTGCTGTTCGGCGTGCTGGCGATGTCGCTCGGCCTGCTATGGGGGTGGGCAAGCATTGTCAGCTTCGGCCAAGCGGCCTTTTTTGCTATCGGCGCTTATGGCATGGGCCTTGCCATGCAGGCCGGATTGGCTGGGTGGGGCGGCTATGTGGGCATCATTTGCGGCGCGGTTGCTGGCGGCTTATTGGCAGCGATCGCCGGATACTTCCTGTTTAGCGCAGGTGTGAAGTCGACTTACTTCGTGCTGATCACGCTGGCCTTGTCGATCATTGTCGAGCAGTTGGCCGTCAGCCAGTCCGAGATCACCGGCGGCTACAACGGTTTATTCGTCGATCGGATGGCGCTCGCTCTCGGTCCATTTGGTGAAGTACCGCTAACCGGCGACCTTGCCAGCTATTATGCGGTTCTCCTGGTGGTTCCGCTTCTCTATTTTGGGCTACAGGCGCTGACACAATCGTCGTTCGGCAAGGTGCTTGTCGGAATCCGTGAAAATGAAGATCGGATGACGGCGCTCGGCTACAATGTTTCCTTCTACAAGACGGTTGCTTTTTCACTTTCGGGCGCCCTGGCGGGTTTTGCTGGCTCTCTTTACGCCACGCATGCGGGTTTCGTCTCGCCATCGCTTGCCGGCGTCAATTTCTCAACCGAGGTGGTGGTCTGGGTTGCTATCGGCGGTCGGTTGTCGCTGCTCGGCGCACTGATCGGCGGTGTGGCGGTGTCGGCGCTGTCCAACTATCTGAGTTCGATTTCTCCGCAATACTGGCAGCTAGTGCTGGGGTTTGTGTTCATTTTTGTGATCATGTTCTCGAGGGACGGCCTTGCAGGCGCGTTCGCGTCTGTCGCAGATCGTTTTTGGCGGCGGAGCGACACTAAACGCTCGCCCCCGGAAACGCGCGGGGAGGCGTTCAATGGTTGAACTGCTAAGAACCGAAGGGCTGACCAAACGATTTCGCGGGCTAACCGCCAATTCGAACATTGACTTCCGGATCGAAGTGGGCGCGGTGAGATGCGTGATCGGGCCGAATGGCGCCGGCAAAACCACGTTTCTCAGCATGCTGTCGGGGCATCAAGCACCGACCACAGGCCGTGTCAGTTACGACGGTCGCGATATCACTGGGCTTTCTGTCGTCGAGCGAGCGAGGATCGGGATCGGCCGTAAATTTCAGACGCCAACGGTGTTCGACAATCTCACAGTATGTGAAAACATTGAGCTGTCGATCCTGCGTATCGAGTCGGACAACGTCGCGCGCGGGCGGAAGCTGGACGCGGTGCTCGACGCTGTGCGCTTGAACGATCAGCGATCCACACTGGCGCGGGAGTTGTCGCACGGACAGAGGCAGTGGCTCGAAATCGGGCTGCTGCTCGGCAATGAGTCGCGCCTTCTGCTGCTGGACGAGCCAACGGCAGGGATGACGAACGAGGAGACTGCCGCTACGGGGCGGTTGATCCGCAAGCTTGCCGACGAGCATGGCTTGACTATCATCATCATCGAGCACGACATCCACTTCATTCGCGATTTGCGCTCACCGGTCACCGTGCTGCACTTGGGGAAAATCCTCATGGAGGGATCGTTCGACGAAGTGGCATCGAACCCCACGGTCCGGTCGGTCTATCTCGGGACCGACACATGATCAGGGTTGATGGACTAGACGCCGGTTACAACGGCATCGAAGTATTGCGGAACGTATCTCTTTCCGTTGCGAGCGGAGAAATTCTTGGTGTGCTCGGCCGCAACGGTATGGGCAAGACCACACTGATCCGCGCAATCTCAGGCACCATTCCTGTGACCAAGGGGTCTATTTGGATCGGAAGCGCTGATGTCACGGCTTGGCCTGTCCACGCCCGGGCGCGCGCCGGCCTTACCACCATCGTGCAGGGGCGTGGCATGTTTCCCAAAATGACGGTGCGCGAAAGTCTCGAAATGGGTCGGATCGCATCGGGGCGCGGCACTCGTAATCGTCTTGATGAGGTGTTGTCTTATTTCCCTCGTCTCGCCGAGCGGCTCGATCAAGCCAGCGGCTCGATGAGTGGTGGCGAACAACAGATGTTGGCCGTCGGTCGTGGCCTGATGACGGATCCGAAAATCATGCTGCTCGACGAACCGTCGGATGGCATCATGCCGCTGTTGGTTCAACAGATTGCGGTGACTTTGGCGGAAATCAACCGACGTGAGGGGATGACGATCGTCATCGTGGAGCAGAACGTGCCAATGGTGATGAGCATGGCTCAGCGTTGCATCATTCTGGAGAAGGGCAGGATCGTCGCAAGCGGACTGCCCGATGAAATTTCGCAGGATGAGATTATGCAGAAATATCTCGCGATTTAAGTTTGGGAATCAACGCCGCGTTCATGGCGCTGCCGCCGGCGCGCTGGGAACAGGTCTTCCTGAGGTCTGACGTGATGTCGCAGGCTGGGCGCTGGAATGGCCGCCTTCGTCTCCTCATGAATCGGATAGCCAAGGATCCCAAAGTGGCAGGCCCTGATCGGAGGGCCCGAGGCTAGCTGTTCGATAGTCGTTTCAGCAGAGACGCCGCATCCTGCAAACGTCCTGCTTCGTAGAAAATCTGCTCTAGATCCATCGAAACCGAGACTCCTTCATCAATGCTGCCGGCCTGAGCACAGGCATCGGCCGCCTTGGCGATGCGGGTAGCCTCGATCATGCGTTGATGGATTTTCGCGAGAATGCTCTTGATGGCTGGTTCAATTTGGCTGCGATCCATGTTCAACTCCGTGCTTCGTGCACGCAGTGACGCTCTCTTCGAAGGAGAAGTCGAGCGGAAGTCCGAGCAACTTTATGGCGATGTCCGCCCGATCCGGATCACAAGATACTCAGATTCAGGGACAGTTGGCTGCTCAGCCGCGTTTTCGGCTCGCGGGCGGGGCTTTTCCGGCCAGAAAGTCCCGCAACAGCTTGAGAGGATCCGCACCAAGCGCCCTTGCGATGGCAATAAACTCGATCACATCGAGCCGTCGCTCGCCACCTTCATATTTGGCGACAAAGGATTGCGGGACATCAAGCGCCTCGGCTAGCGCGTGCTGGCGGATTCCGGCTTTCTCCCGCGCCGCAATCAGAAATCCGATGAGACGCGCATAGTCCGCGGATGTAAGGGTCTTTTTCATTTGCCGCCAAGGCCGTGAATCGGCGGCACGTAATCTGATCCTGAAAATACATTATCCCAAAATAGGATTTTATTAACCGGCCCTGCTGATAATGGCACCGACAGCCGAGGGTGCTGTGGACTTCGATCCAGTGGGAAGCGATGTGCTGATCCACCCCACGCCGAGCGTTTCACGATGCGGCGGGAGGGCCCACCGAAACGAAGTTGGGAGTGGACCATGAATATTGCGATCAAGGCGGCTCTGGGTTTTGGATTGGGAGCCATTGTTGTCGGAACCCTTGTCGGCGGAGGCCGCAGTGCGGTCCCACCAGTCCCGAGCGTGCCTCCGCCCTCCGATCAAGCCCGGTTCATGGCGGCCGTTGCGCAGGCACGAACCCAATTCACATCGGCGGCGAATGAACTGGCCGCAGGTGGAATTCGGAATGTCAGGCAGCGGACGATCTGCAGCGCCCTTCAGGGACATAATGCAGATGGATGGGTAGCGAAGATCTCCTATCTGTCCACCAATGGCGATGGCCGCGGTGTGATAACGCTCGAACTTGCGCCAGGCCTGCGGGTCTCAACCTGGAATAATGCTCTGTCCGATTATTCGGACAAAACTCTGATCGCCCCCGATACGCAGCTTTTCAAATCGCTGGCTGGGATGAAAAACGGCGACACCGTGCGCTTCTCTGGAAGGTTTTTTTCATCGGACGTCGATTGTGTGCGAGAGCAGAGCATGACTTTGGCAGGATCGATGAAGAGCCCGGTCTTTACCATGCGCTTCTCATCGATCCGTAAGCTGGCACCGCCAAGCTAAATGGATTGTGCTTTCATCACACCCACGACATTGTCGTATCGTAGCCTCCTTTGTAGGAGAGTGCCTGACTGAGGCTGTCGACCTGATCGTCGTGCTTGCCTTGCGGGAATGTCAAAAGCTCGGCTTCGAGCTCAGCCAGGAAAGGTGCCTTCCGCGGAAACCGCACTTGGCCAGCTTCAAATTTGGCTTGATGGACATACAAGCGTCCCTTTTTGTCGCGTTCGATCGGAACGAGTTTGACCGCATAGATGCCGCTCTGGCGCAGCTCTTGGGCTAGAGCGACACCCGTCGAGGCGTCCTCTATTAGAATTTTATGAGGCTTAAATCGCTCAGCCAGAGCGATGGCTGTGGCGCGCAGGCGAGGGTACTCGTAGCGGCCGCGCGTGACATCGATCAAATAGAAACATTTATCCACCAGAAGCCAGGTGGTGCAGACTGACCAATCATTTTGAGCGCCATCCTTTGCCGCGGTATCCCATGACTGAATCACCTTGGTGCGATATGTTTGCTCGGGCAATTGACCGTAATATTGCAACCAACTCCGATGGATCATCACGCCGCCATCCGGTACGGGAGATTGTTGATACTGTGCGCTGAAGATGGCGGATCCCATTTCGGTGCGAAGCTTCTCCAACGTTGAGATGGTCTCATATCGAGGATGAAGAGCTTCGCCAGCGCAGCGCGCATAGTATTCACCGTTACCGATCTCGATCTTCTCGTCGGATTCGGCGATGGCCGGCAGGCTCAAAACGGTCCAGCCGCTGGAGTTTTCGACCAGAAAACCTGTGAGATCATGAAGGTGAACCCGTTGCATGACCAGAATGATCACACCCGTGGCCTTGTTATCCAGTCGTGAGAGCAAAGTGTTCGTGAACCACTGATTGAGGGAGTTCCTCAAAGTATCGGACTGGGCATCGACAGGCTTCTGCGGATCGTCGAGAATAATCATGTCGCCACCTAAGCCCGTCAGTGTTGCGGAAACCGAGGTCGACCGGCGGAAGCCGCGTTTTGTGGTGAAGACATCAGAGTCCGCGATCCGCTCGACCCTCATGCTCGGAAACGCCTTTCGATACCAATCCGACTGCACGATCGCGCGAAAATCGGCGGCATGTTTGGCTGAAAGATCGTTGCTGTAACTCACGCCAAAGATTTTCAAACGGGGATTATGCCCTAGCAAGAAGGCGGGCAGGATTACCGACACCGTCAGCGACTTCAAATAGCGCGGCGGCATATTAATGATAAGTCGGTTAGTCTCTCCATCGCGAATGCGTTGGAGCTGATGGGCAATTGCCGTTATGTGCCAATTCGAGAGGTACTCCGCCCCCGGATTGAGCATCCGAAAGCAGCGATGGAGAAAGGCTTCAAAATCGTTGCGCAACAAGGCATGAAACAGTTCTTGGTCGTTCATTTCGGGCTCTTCTTGTCATCGAGCTTGGACTGGAAGGTCTGCAGGTATGCGTCGAGCACCGCCTTGTCGTCAGGATTCATTTCCGGTTCTGGGCCGGTCGGCGACGCAATCGCCGCCAGTTGGCTTAATAGAAGTGTCGCGCTCCTAGTGTCGCCCTTAAGCGATTTCTCCACGATTTTGTAGATAACTCCCTCCAAGCACGTGATTTTGCGAATCGTGCCATCCTGATGGAAGGAAATTTTGCGATTGGAAACTTCGCGCAAAATAGTTTCTCGGCTTTTCACTCCTTTAGGGCGCCCCTTCGGATTGCCGCTTTGACCAGCCTTGAATTGATGCGCACGGGGAGGCTTTCCGTAGCCGACATCGTCCTCGCTTGGCGTTGAACGACGCGTTCTAAGAACTCGTCTGGGTTTGTCATTCTCGCTCGTGGGTTTGTCTTTCGAACTCATCGTGTCCTCCTCACGCGCTTGAGATGAATGGATCGCATGGCAGCGACCTCATCAAACGTCTGGCCCGTGGCTTCGAGAATCGCGTCGCGCTTGGTGAAATCCTGCCAGCGCCGGATCTCGACATCGACGTAAAGAGGGTCAATTTCGACCCCGTAGCCACGTCGGCCGACTTTTTCGGCGGCAAGAATGGTGGTGCCCGAACCCATAAAGGGATCCAACACAATGTCGCCGCGGCGCGAACAGTCGCGCATCGCGTCGGCGACAAGAGCGACCGGTTTCACCGTTGGATGAACGGCGAGTTCGGCAAGGCGATCTTTGCGGAAGGAATTGACACCAGCATAGGTCCAGACATTTGATCGTGACCGGCCGTGCTTGCCGAGCTCGATATTGTTCTGATGGGAGCCTTCGCCATTCTTGAACACGAATATGAGCTCGTGCTGAGAGCGATAGAAGCTTCCTTGCCCGGCGTTAGTTTTTGCCCAAACGACCAGGTTCTTAAGATCGTGGTAGACATCGCGACCCGCGGCCATGGTCTCGAATATATGCCGCCAGTCCATGCAATAAAAATGGATTGATCCATCCTCCGAGAACCGGGCCGCTATAGTCATCGAGACTCGAAGGAATTCTGTGAACTGTGCTGGCGATTTGTCGCCCGACGCCTCGACAAATTCGCGGTGCTTGATTTTACCGCGGCCTTGAATTGAGCTCACGCGTACGTTGTAAGGTGGATCAACGAACACCATCGCCGCCACTTTGCCGTCCATCAGGGCCGCTAGATGATCCTCATTTCTGGAATCGCCGCAATACAGGCGATGATGACCCAGCTGCCAACAATCGCCCCGTTGGCTGACTGCAACCGCTTCTATTTGAGGGATTTGGTCGGTCGGATCTTGCTCGGAATCCACAAGATCTGCCATGAAGCCGTCAATTTCGCCTGCCTCAAAACCCGTGATCTGCAGGTCAAGATTGCATTCCGGGAGAAGGGTTGCCAACTCGCCTAGCTCCGCTGCCAACTGGGCACGGTCCCAATCAGCATTCGAGGCGATCTTGTTGTCGGCAATAGCTAGGGCTCTTTTTTGCGTATCAGAGAGCCCGGTTTTGACGATGATCGGAACCTTCCTTTGATCCAACCTTGTGGCAGCCAGATAGCGGCCATGACCCGCGAGGATCATGTTGTTTTCGTCGACAACAATCGGAGCGGTCCAGCCGAAGGCATCAATGCTATCGGCAATCTGTTTGACCTGCTTCTTTTGGTGTGTGCGCATTGCGCGCATTCATTTTGAGCGTGCCTACGGCACCCATTGGACATTGAGCATACCCGTCTCCATAGGTCAGCGCGCGCCCGCGACTAGTCGCAGGCAACCGCCAGCCAATTGCTGGTTAAAGCTATGAGAGATAGGCTCTCTGTTGGAGCCCGGGCAGGCTATGGCCTCGACCGCCTTCCAATGTGCGGCTCTCAGCGTCCGACTGCACAATCTGTGCAGGAGCGAGTCACTCACCTACTTCAAGTGCTCACTTAAGGACGAAACCGAATTATCGCGAAAAAACTCCAGGATCAAGCCCCCGCTGAAAGTTGCTCACGCATTTGCGGATTCGAGCATGCCGGAAGTTCTTGTCTTCCAGGGCCTTCAGGCGCTTACGTCGGAGGCGTCCATTCCGCCATACTTCGCCTTCCAGTTATACAGCGTCGCCTCGGAAACACCGTGCTTGCGGGCCAAGCCGCCCGCCTTCGCACCTGCTTCATGTTCGCGCAGAACCGCGATGATCTGATCTTCCGTGAACCGCTTCCGCTTCATCTGTCCGTCCTTCAATCGAGGCCGGATTCTAAGGGAGGAAAAACTCAGTGGCAGATCATTTTGCCTCAAATTCGGTGTGTGGTCTCACATTTCCATTCTCAGATTGGCGAAGAAAAGGGTGGATATTGAGAGTAGTCGCAGCGGTTGTGAAACGCACTCAGCTATACTGGATCAAATATGCGGGGAGGTTCAGACGCTACGTCTCCGCTAGTCAGAGTCCCTAAACGTCGTCTTTCCTCCGACGGGTTATAGCCGAATGCAGCTTTGAACGCTTTGCTCAAGTGAGAGCCGTCCACGAAGCCGGTTTCGACAGCAATGGCAACAAGCGACAGGTTCGTTTTCAACATCCAGCGGGCATGCTTAAGACGCAAGCTCAGATAAGCTGCCTGCGGACTTTGTCGTATCTGCTCTTTGAACAATCGCTCCAATTGCCTTGTGCTCAGGTGCACCTTCGCGGCTAATTTGGCGACTGAAAGCGGCGATGATAGATTTTGCTCCATGATCAATAGTGCGCGTGAAATGCGGCTATCTTCGCCAACGAGTTCTGTTGGCGGAGCGGACTGTGCTGCAGTGCCTGGCCTCATTCGATCGATCTGCATGATATGCAGAGCCTTCTGCGCGCTGGACAGGCCGATCCTTAGTTCGACAATGTGCGCAGCAAGATATGCAACACCGATTCCACCGGAGCATGTGATGCGATTGCCATCGATCACGTAGAGTTGGTCGGCGACCGGAAGCGTATCGCCAAACTCCTCCAGGAAGTCTCGATAATGGTACCAACTGATGCAGCATTTGCGCTGTCGAAGAAGGCCAAGGCGCCAAAGAACAAAACTTCCGGTGCAGACGCCGACCATATCAACATTGGTTTTGGCAGCCGTGAGAAGATATTTTCGTATATTCTCACGGATCTGAGGTCCGCGATGTAGCAACCCTCCCACCACGACGACATAGTCCAGCTCGTCGGCATTGATGAAGCGCGAGGTTGGATAGATCAGGATGCCACTGCTCGAGCGGATCGGCTCGTCCGTCTCCGACATGATGTGCCATTGGCAGCGGATAGGACGGCTGTTGTCGCCGTCGTCTGCCGCCAGCCGCAACACGTCGACGAAATTCGAAAGTGCCGTCAGCGTAAAATTATTCGTCAGGATGAAGCCAACACGAAGCGGCCGGGTTATCTGATCCATACGCGTCGCCTCACCAAATCCGACATTGGTTTCCGCTGGACAGCGGTCTCATTCGAACAGTGTATTTCAAGCGGCGAATTTTACATGCCATCGTAATAGGCAGTTGTGCGACATAAGGATGCGGAACCATTCCAACAACTACCGCCGCAATGTCGCATCCTTACATGCTGTTGAAAATAGTTAACTTATAATACCTCTGCCCGGCTGATAAAAAAACAATATGGCCGGACGGCACTACGGGACGGCCCGCCGACGACGGTGGTCGCCCAATTGGTCAAACGGGGGGAAGCCGATGAGCAAATTCGTCAACCAGGCGTTCAATCGCAGGCAGATTCTCGCCAGCGCGGCAGCCGGTACCGCGGCGCTGTCATTTGGACGTCAGGCCAACGCGGCGAGCGGCCAGATCGTCATCGCCAATTGGGGCGGCGACTGGAGCGACCGGACGATCGAGTTCTTTGAAGCGCCCATCGTCGAAAAGGCCGGCTACACTGTTTTGCGCGACCTCGGCGCGCTGGACCAGCGCCGGACCAAACTTCTCGCCACAAGGCGGCTGCCGCGCGGAACCCTCGACGTCGCTCATCTGGACGATGCCGGCGCATTCGATATGGAATCGCAGGGCGTGCTTGAAACCATCAACGAAGACAAAATTCCGAATCTGAAAGATGTCTCGCCGCAGTTGAAGTTGGCGACCTTCATACCCTGGCAGTACAGCGGCTGGGTGATCGGCTACAATCCGGACAAGCTGAAAGATCCTCCAAAAAGTTTCGCCGATCTCTGGGATCCGAAATATGCGGGCATGATCGGCCTGAGCGATGTTCATTGGTTCCACCACGTCGAGGTGGCGGCCCTGAAGGTGGGAAAATCGCTGGACAACATCAATGTCGAGCAGGTCAAAGCCGCCATGATGGACATGAAGAAGACCAGCAAGCCTCGCATCTATCCGGGGCACCTTCAGCAGGAACAGGCGCTGAAGAACGAAGAAGTCCTGATCGGCACCAACTACAAATCCCGCCTCCTGCAATTCGCGGCGGAAGGCGTGCGTGTCGTTCCGATCTATCCGACCGAAGGTGCGATCAGCATCGTCTATGGGCTGGTCATTCCGAAAAAGGCGCCGAATCTCGAGGGCGCACACTTCTACTGCAACGCGCTGCTCGATCCAGCCGGGCAGGCGTCGCTGGTCCAGAAATCCTTTTACTCTCCGTCGAACGCCAAGACGGTGCTGCCGGAAGCCGCCCAGAAACAGATTGCGTTTACTGCGGAGGAGCAAAAGACCCTGCACAAGCGGCCCCACGCATGGTGGCTGAAGAACCGGAGCGAGCTGCTTGATTTCTACAACAAAGAATTCAAGAGCTGATTGCTCACATGCGGGCCCTGACAAGACAGCGATCACGCTCTCCGAAGTTCAGGCGAGCGGGCGTACCTTATCAGCTGGCAGCTCCAGCACTCGTGTTCGTCACGGTGCTGTTGTTGTTGCCCTTAGTTCTGATGCTGCGGCTCAGTCTGTTCCGGTACGACCCGGCGCAGATGTATCTAGAGGTCTTCACGCTTGAGAACTACGTCCGGTTTTTCAAGGACGAATTCTACCAGCAGGTGTTGTGGACCACGCTCTGGATCTCGACGGTCACGACCCTTTTCTGTCTGATCGGGGGATTGGCCGTCGCGTATTTCGTCGCGCGTACCGAGTCGGAATTCCTGAAACGATATCTGATCGTCGCCATTGTGCTTCCCTTGTTCATGGGAAACGTGGCGCGAACGGCGGGCTGGATCATCGTCCTCGACAATGGCGGACTGCTGAACTTCCTCATCCAGGAAGTGGGCGTCGCCACCAGTTCGTTTCGCCTTCTGTATACGTCCGGCGCGGTCATCACCGGCCTGACCTCGGTGCTGCTGCCGTTCATGATTGTGACCCTGAACAGCGTGATGCAGGGAATCGATGTTTCGCTTGAGGAAGCGTCGTCAAATCTCGGAGCCTCTCCGCTGACGACCTTCCGGCGCGTCGTGCTGCCGCTGCTGATGCCCGGAATCTTCGCCGGGTCAGTGCTTTGCTTTATCCTGTCGATGAATGCCTATGCGACGCCGATACTTGTCGGCGGTCCGCAATTCCACATGATGGCGCCGACGATCTATTCGCAGTTCTCCGCGACCATGAACTGGCCGTTCGGCGCGGCGCTGGCATTCATCTTGATCACCATGACGATGGTGCTGACGCTGGCATCGAGTCTGGCCTTTAACAGGGCCGCCCGGGAAGGCGCCAACTCATGAGGGATAATTTCGGACAAACCTTGCTGCGGGCCATTTATCTCTGCAGCGTCTGGCTGATCCTGTTCTTCATATTCCTGCCGCTGGGAATCACGATCTGGGTGGCGTTCTTCAGCAACAAGATCATGTCGTTCCCGCCCGAGGGATACACCGCCACATGGTTCGTCGAAGCATGGAACATGGCGGCGTTCCGCGACGGTTTTCTGCTGAGCTTGAAAGTCGCCGTGTCGGCTTCGATGCTGGCGCTGCTGGTCGGCATTCCCGCGGCTCTGGCCATCGCCCGCTATCGCTTTCCGGGCCGTGAGGCCATCAACACCGTCCTGATGTCGCCGCTGATGATTCCTGCGATCGTGTCCGGCAGCGCCATCTATCTGTTCTATATCGAGGTGCAGATCCGGACCGAATTTCAACTGGCGTCGACCTTCTACGGGCTGGTGCTGGCTCACACTCTGATCGCAATTCCGTGGGTGTTGCGCCTGCTGATCGCATCGCTAGCCGGGCTGAATCCTTCGATTGAGGAGGCCTCGCTCAGTCTCGGCGCGAGCCGCCTGACCACATTCTTCCGCATCACTGTTCCGATGATCCGGCCCGGCATGACGGCAGGTGCGCTGTTCGGTTTCATCGCGTCGTTTGGCGACCTGGAAAAATCGCTTCTGCTGGTCGGGCCGGGCCGGATCACATTGCCGATCGCGATGCTGAATTACCTGCAATACCGCACCGATCCTGTCATCATGGCGGTCGCCACCATCCAGATCCTGATCATCGGGGCGGCGCTCATCATCTCGGACCGTTACGTTCGTCTCGGCCGTACTTTTTAACCGTCAAAGGAAGCTCTCCACGTGTCGAAGATACTTCTTGAGAAGGTTGCCAAACGATACGAAGCACTTTCGGTCGTGAGCGAGATTTCGCTCGAGATCAACGATGGTGAATTCGTTGCGCTGCTCGGTCCGAGCGGTTGCGGAAAGACCACCACGCTGCGGATGATTGCGGGATTTGTCGAGGCCAGCGAAGGACGGATCCTTTTTGGCGATCGCGACGTAACCAACGTTCCGGCGAACAAGCGCAACACCGGAATGGTGTTCCAGGGGTTCGCTCTGTTTCCCCACATGACGGTGGCGCAGAACGTCGCTTACGGTCTGGAGATGCGTCAGATTCCGAAACCGGACATCAAGCGCCGCGTGACCGAGGTTCTGGACCTGGTTCAGCTCGGCCAGTTCGCGGAGCGGATGCCGAGGCAATTGTCCGGCGGCCAGCAGCAACGCGTCGCCTTGGCCCGAGCGCTGGTCATCAATCCGCATGTGCTGCTGCTTGACGAACCGCTGTCCGCGCTAGATGCGAAACTGCGCCACGACGTGCGCATTCAAATTCGGCAGCTTCAACAGTCGCTCGGCTTGACGACCGTGTTCGTGACTCACGATCAGGAGGAGGCGCTCAGTCTCGCTGATCGTCTGGTTGTGATGAACGCCGGAAAGATCGAACAGATCGGCTCGCCGTCCGACCTGTACGAACGGCCGGCAACTCCCTTCGTCGCGGATTTTATAGGCAAGACCAATTTCTTTTCCGGCAAACTGTCGCAGGGCATCTTTGCGACCGACGACGGTCTTTCGCTGAAAGTGCCGCCCTCATCGTCACCGGCATCGCTGTTGGGAATCCGGCCTGAAAAGATACGGCTCCTGCGTGCGGGATCGGGCGAGGCGACCGGGTCCGGCGATGTCAATACACTCACCGGCACCGTCGAACTGGTCAGCTACCTCGGGCCCTCGACCGAATATCAGGTGCGGATCGCAGAGAACCGAACCATCCTCGTTCAGCAGTCGAACCGGAACGAGGCCGATACGTTTGGCGTCGGGCGGGAGGTGTCCATGGTCATATCGCCGGACAGCTGCCTGTTGTTTCAATCCGACTCGCGCCCGGACCTTGGAAAGTAAAGGCTCCTGTCCGGGAGCGGGCAGCGCCGCGACAGAATCTCTTGGCTAGGTTTCAGGCCCGCCATCGCTCGACGATGAGAAATAATGCAGTGCATGTCCCGTCGCCGTCAGAAATGCCAAAATGTCGTCCTTCGAGAGCGATGTCGTTCTTGTGTTGGTGAGAGGGTGGCAATTGATCGGGTTTTCGGCCAGCAGGGCTTCGTCGATCACCACCGTCGCTCGCTTATCCGCATCGTTGATCGCCGCCAGTAGCGAGACGCTGCCCGGCTGAATTCCCAGCACGTCGTTCAAGGCGTCGGGCGCGGCGAACGACAGTTTGCCGTTCGCGCCGATTTTTGGGCCGAGAGATTTGAGATTGATCTTGGTGCTTTCGCCGGTCACGACCAGATAGAAATTCCGCTTGGCGTCGCGAAGAAAAAGATTCTTGGTGTGGACGCCCGGAATGTCGCCGCGCAGCTCGCGGGATTCTTCGACGGTGTGCACCGGCGGATGTTCATACGTTTTTGCAAGAATGCCGTGATCTTTCAAAAACGCTAGGAGTTCATTGCTCGTAAAAATCATGTGCTAGTCTCTGGCTGAGGTGAGTTCAACTATTGCGCGTGTCTGGGCGAAACCGTGTAGTATCGGAATGTAAGCGCTTAAGTTTATCGGCGTCCCAGGAACTCGTAATGGTGTCTGAGAAAAAACAGAATGAACAATCAGCGCAATATGCCAATAATCCTCTCCGCGATTAGTTTCTTCTTATTTCCAATTGGCTTTCAGTTTATCTCTACTAGCGGGTCGATCCACAAGCTGCCAATCATCGTCTTTGCATTTATACCTTGGGTCATTTCGATGGTGCTGGGTATTCGTCAGATATCAAGGAGCGCGACCAGTTCTTCAATGCATAACAACGTTGGAGTCGTAGCTCAGATGACACTATTGCTGATTGGAATGATCGTCGCAGCTAGCGCGCGACTAGTGTAGCCTCATGCTACTAACCAGGTGCGTTGAGAAATCCGTAATACCCGATGGACGAAGTGGCAGTGAGATGGAGGAAGCCATGCTCGCCCCCATCTGAAGTTTGACGTTCGGGGTTTGATCGTCTGGTATGCGTTTGCAATGATCCGCGTCCGTACCTGAGATCGAAAGTCTGATTCGGCTGCCGGCGGGAAATTCCCACGAGATCGGGAGCAACGCGAATTGAACGAGTTGTGGTTGCCCCACCGGCATTGGTCGAGCGTTTTCCCGCGTGCAGGAGTGGAAGGACCACGATGTTTGATAGTTGGCCGGCGCTTGCTGTTCCTGTCGATGGATCGCGCGCAGTAGCCCCTCTGTGACATATCTCGCATTTCCGTCGTTATCGACCTCTGAAAGATATGCATGGATTGCAAGGTCGGGCGTGTCGCTAGCGATCCAGAGCGAAACAGTGCAGTGGCCGGCTAATTCTGCCTTCCTCGCAAGAGGAGTGGATGTATAGTTTAGCATCCGCTGATCGCGTCCATTCCAGTCCGTATAATACTCTCGGCTGTCTATCGCGGCGATGCGCTCATAACGCGTTCGTTGTCCGGTTGCCGACGCGAAATCGACGCGATAGGAGTCTTCAGCTGCTGCCTCAGGAGCTTCCGACAAGCGGCCAGCGGTGGAAATGAACAGGCATGTTTCAGGCTTAACCGGTGGCCAGGAACTGGCGCCCCGCCAGACCTCTTCGTGTAGAGTGAAATAGTGAATGGGCTTTTCACTTCGAAGTCCGGTTTCAAGTCCCAGCAAATGCTCGTCAAAGAATCGTAGAATCTCGGCGAACAGGTCAAATTCAGGCGTCTCACTGGCTCGCCAAAGTGAAACATTGATACGTGCGCCGTGATCCCATGGGCCGAGCAACAGATATTTGTTTTTGCTGGGGAGCGTCAGAAATCTGCTGATTGCGCCGTTCATATAGCCCGCGCCATCCATCCACCCGGAGACCGAGTACACGGCGACGTCGTCCCTGATTCCGGATGCGTAGTGAGAAGGGCTGATGCTTGCCGACGACAGGGCTGGCCTATGCGGCACAGGTTCGTTGCGGTACTCAAGCTGGCCAATAAATTCAGGCATCCGGAAATTGCCGGCGTGTTGGGCAACCGCTTCTCTGCAAAGGGAGCCGTCCGCGTCTTCGTCCACCGGCTGAGGCCCGCGGAAGTGAGGATCGGCATAATAAGCGAATTTTTTCAGAAGCGTCCGGTTGTCGTGGTCGAGTGCCACCATTAACTCATCGTACACGCTGGCCAGATTGGTCAGCAAAACACCGCCCGGATAATAGTTGTCCAAATAGGTGTCCCAAACCGCGAATAGCGGCGCGATAGCTTTGACCGCGGGATGCGCAGTGCTGGCCAGAAAATCGCTGGCAGCCCCGAGATAGGAAATCCCGGTCGCCCCGACCGATCCGTTGGACCAAGGCTGCGCCACGATCCAATCGGTGATCTCGACAGCGTCGTCTCGTTCTTTAGGAGAGCGGAAGCTATCCCGGGTGCCGAAGCTTGCGCCGGTTCCGCGAATATCCACGATAACAACCGCGTAGCCGCGCGATACGAAGACATCGCGATATTTTGCGACGTTCGGCGAAACCTCAACGCCTTGCACCCCGGGCTCGACGGCGAAGCGTCGATAGTAGGGGGTTTGAATGAAAATTGTCGGACGTTTGTGCTCGCCGCCCTCGGGCAGATAGATATCAGCCGCGATCTTGCAGCCATCCCTCATCTGCAGATACCTGGAGCTTGGTATTGGAATGTCGCAGATGGCGGGACGGCTCTTGATGTACTGACTGGGCGGAACGATCCAGCCTTGTCCTCTCAAGTCATTGTCCGCCATGTCAGCTCCTGCACCCCAAGCACGCACCAGACCACGGGCGTTTTCATCACTGGAAAAGGTCGGTGGGCGGTGTGTTGATCATTCTCGGGGCTGTTCTGATAAGCAAGCTGTGGACGACTCATTGTCGCTTTCTTACGTCTATAATGTCGCAATCGTTCAATGTCGCTCGAGGCATGTGGTGCATGGCTTGAATCGACGCTCAAAACTGCGAGCGCGGTCGGGCCCGGACAGGTTCGGGCAGCGTGATTCAAAGCAGATGAATGTTTGGAAATTTTACAACATTTCTGTCGCCTCAATAACAGCCTGCTTCGACACGAGGATGATCAACTACCGAAACAGCCGGTGAGGAGAAGTAAATGGGCGATATTACTGTCTATCGGGCTCGTAAAGTCATTACCATGGACACCGGAAGGCCGTTCGCCGAAGCGGTGGCGGTGATGGACGGCCGGGTGTTGTCGACCGGCACGTTGGAAACCATGAAGCCGTGGCTCGACCGAAATCCCCATCGCATCGATGACACGTTCCGGGACAAGATCATCATGCCCGGTTTCATCGATCCGCACACCCACTTCGCCTTCTCGGCGGGATATCTCGCGCTGCATTATATCGGCCCGATCGACTCGCCTGGCCCGAACGGAATCAATCCGGGCTTGCCGACCCGCGCGGATGTCATGAACAAGCTACGTGAGGTGGACCGCGCGGATAGCGATCCGACGGCGCCGCTGATCGCGTGGGGACTGGATCCCGCCGCGCAGGGCGGACATTTGGATCGCGACGAACTCGATCAGATCTCAACCACGCGGCCGATCTGGGTGATCTCCTACGCCCCTCACTTCGTTTACCTGAACAGCCCGGCGCTGGATCACGCCGCCGTTCCGAACAACACCAACGTCCACGGCGTGCAGCGTTACCCCGATGGCCGCTTGAACGGCGTGTTCGTCGAGCTTGAAGCCGGACGCATTGCGCTGGGCGCGCTGCGTGCCGAGATCGCGGCACGCGGTGGCGAAGACGGAATGCGCCGGATGGGCGATATCGCCCACAAGGCGGGCGTCACCACCACGGCGGAAATGATTTTCGGCAAGGGTGATTTCGAGGCCGAGTGGAAGCTCTATTCGAAGGTCGTGTCCGAACAAACCTATCCGCTTCGCATGGGCCTGGTTTCGCTCGAAATGTCGCTCCATGCGAGCCACGGCAGCAAGGCGGCGGATTTTCTTGTCGATGCGATGAAGCGCAGCAGCGACAAGCTGTTTTTCCACGGCGTCAAATTCCTGTCCGACGGCTCGTTCCCGGCGATGTCGCTGCGGCTGAATTTCCCGGGCTATCTGGACGGCAGCAACGGCCTTCGCAACGATGTGCCCTGGGATGAACTGCACGAACGGATGCTTCCATTCTGGAAAAAGGGAATCGCGGTCCATTGCCATGCCAACGGCGACGAGGCGGTCGATGCGTCGTTGAACGCGCTCGCCAAGCTGCAGGAGATCCAGCCCCGGTTCGATCACCGCTTCACGCTGGAGCATTATTGCATCAGCACGCCGGATCAGGCGCGCCGGCTCAAGGCGCTGGGTGGCCTCGCCAGCGTCAACAACTACTTCGTCCATTACCGCAGTCAGCTTCATAGCGAGCAGGGATTCGGCCCCGATCGTTCCGAGGCGGTCGCGCGGCTGGGTTCACTGGAGCGGGAAGGCGTCGTGTTCGCGTTACACTCCGATTATTCGCTGGTGCTGGTGCCGCTCCATCCGCTCACCGCGGCGTGGATCGCGGTCAACCGCATCGCGCTGGACGGAAAGACCGTATTGGCTCCCGGCGAGCGGATCGGCGTCGAGCGCGCGCTGCGGGCGATCACCATCGATGCCGCCTATGTGCTCGGCATGGAGCAGAAAATCGGCAGCCTTGAGCCGGGCAAGATGGCGGACTTCGTGATTCTGGATCAGGATCCGTACGAGGTGAATCCGGCGAACCTGAAAGACATAGGAATCTGGGGAACCGTTCTCGGCGGGCAGGTGCAGCCCGCATGAGGACAAGGCGCGCGACAGTCAGCGCTGGCCGGTGAGGCGACAAACATGAGCGTGCTCCAGAGCGAAACTCTCAGCATGTTGACCGGCATCTTTGAGGCGGCGCGTCTGATTCCCGCGCGGACCGCCGCTCAAAGCAACGTGCTGCCGCTGACGGTCATCAGCGGGTTTCTCGGTGCGGGAAAGACCACGCTGCTGAACCGGCTTTTGTCCGAGCCGCAGGGGCGGCGGCTGGCCGTACTCGTCAATGACTTCGGCAACATCAACATCGATGCCGCGCTGATCAAGTCCCGCAGCGAGGATGCGATCAGCCTCGCCAATGGTTGCGCCTGCTGCACCGTTGCGGGAGATCTGACCCGTGCGCTGATTAAGTTGTCCGACAGTCCGGAGCCGCCGGACGCGATCATTCTCGAGGCCAGCGGGCTTGCGGACCCGCGCGGCATCGCCCAGGTCGCGCTGGCGAATCCGGCGCTTTATCTGGACGGCATCCTGACGCTGGTGGATGGCGAAACCTTCGAGGAGAGACATAACGATCCCGACCTCGCATCGATATTCTCGGCCCAGCTTTCGGCCGCGGATATTATCGTGCTGAACAAGGTCGACCTGCTGGGCACGCGCGGTCGCGCGGTTCGCGACCACTTGCAGGAACTCGCAGGCACGCGTCCGGTTCTTGAAGTGGCCCATGCGGATGTGCCCGCAGATGTGGTGCTCGGCGTCCGGACCCAGCAATCGGTGGCGATGGCGTGTCTGCCGGATGAAGATCATAGCTCGGTGTTCCGAAGCTGGAGCCGGGTTTGGAGTAATCCTCTGGGCAAGGAGAGGCTGACGAACGCGCTGGAGCAATTGCCCGCCGACATCATCCGAGCCAAGGGCATCTTCCATTTCTCGGATAATCCATCCCAGCGGTTCATCTATCAGCGCGTCGGGTCGCGATGGAAGCTCACGCCTGACGATGCTCCAAGAGTCGCGGCGCCCGGCGTCTCGCAGGAATCCAGCCTTGTCGTCATCGGTCCGTCATCGAAATTCGATGTCGATTTTGTGTCGGAACGCTTCACCGACGGTGCGCTGGCCTGAACGAGTAAAGGCGTTGTTGCAGTGCAGGATTTTCGATTGCAAGAGCCGTGTTGTGGCCAAGCCGAAGTCACTGTTTTTCCAGCGTAACTTAATGGGAAATGTCGCGTTGATCCCATCCTTTTGACGGTCCGATGCTGGTAGCTGCAAAGCGCGCGACTGTATCGTGATGCGTCAGCAAGGCGAGCCCCGATGCAAAGATACTCCGCTCTCTCATTGTTCCGAGCCGGTCTCAGCGGTCATTCAGGTTGGCGGAGGCAATGGCGTTCGCCGGATCCGAAGCCGGCTTACGACGCCGTTATCGTGGGCGGCGGCGGGCATGGGCTTGCGGCTGCCTTCTATCTTGCCAAGGAGCACGGCATCACCAACGTGGCAGTGGTCGAGCGCGGCTGGCTTGGCGGCGGCAACACCGGCCGCAACACCACCATCATCCGGTCGAACTATCTGTTCGATGAGAGCGCAAAACTCTACGAGCACGCGCTGAAGCTGTGGGAAGGCCTGTCGCAGTCGATAAACTACAACGTCATGTATTCGCCGCGCGGCGTTCTGATGCTGGCGCACAACATTCATGACGTCCAAAGTTTCAAGCGGCACGTCCACGCCAACCGCCTCAACGGCATCGACAATGAGTGGCTCGATCCGCAGGAGTGCAAGGAGTTCTGTCCGCCGCTGAATATCGGAGGCGCGATGCGTTATCCAATCCTCGGCGGCGCGCTGCAGCGCAGAGGCGGAACCGCGCGGCACGACGCCGTCGCATGGGGATACGCGCGCGCGGCCGATGCCCTCGGTGTCGACATCATCGAGAATTGCGAGGTCACCGGAATCCGGCGCGGCGCGAACGGCGCGGTGGAAGGCGTCGAAACCTCGCGCGGGTTCATCGCAACCAAGAAGGTGGGCGTGTCCGCCGCAGGCAACACTAGCATCATCATGAATATGGCGGGCATCAGGCTGCCGCTGGAGAGCTATCCGCTGCAGGCGCTGGTGTCGGAGCCGGTCAAGCCGGTTTTCCCCTGCGTCGTCATGTCCAACACGATTCACGCCTACATCTCCCAGTCGGACAAGGGCGAGATGGTGATCGGCGCCGGCACCGACGCCTATACCTCGTATTCGCAGCGTGGCGGACTTCACATCGTGAACCACACGCTCGATGCGATCTGCGAACTGGTTCCGATGTTCCGCCGCTTGCGGATGTTGAGAAACTGGGGCGGTACGGTCGACGTCACGCCCGATCGCTCGCCGATCATCGCCAAGACGCCGGTCAAGGGCCTGTATGTCAATTGCGGGTGGGGTACCGGCGGGTTCAAGGCGACGCCTGGCTCCGGAAATGTTTTCGCATGGACCATCGCGAAAGACGAGCCGCATGAATTCAACGCACCGTTCACGATCGAACGGTTCCGCGACGGCGTTCTGATCGATGAGGCTGCCGCCGCGGCCGTTGCCCATTGAACCGTAGGATAGGTTGATGCTCGTTATCTGTTGTCCTTACTGCGGCCCGCGACCGGAGCTTGAATTTTCCTACGGTCACGAGGCGCATATCGCGCGGCCGGCCGATCCGTCGCTGTTGAATGATCAGGAATGGGCGGAGTTTCTCTATATCCGGACCAATCCCAGAGGAGTTCATGCCGAACGTTGGCGTCACATTCACGGGTGCGGCCGGTTCTTGAACGTGCTCAGGGACACAGCCAGCGATCAGATCCTTCAGACCTATGAAACAGGCACCACGCGGCCGGCGACGCAGCGCGGGGAGGCCGCTCGATGAGTCAGGCCTTTCGTATTCCCGCCGGCGGTCGCATCCGCCGCGCTAAGCCTCTCAACTTCAGCTTCGATGGTAAAAGCTACCAGGGTTTCGAGGGCGACACGATGGCGTCGGCGCTGATCGCGAACGGCGTGCATCTGGTTGGGCGATCGTTCAAGTATCATCGTCCGCGCGGCATTGTGACGGCCGGCTCCGACGAGCCGAACGCTTTGATCGGCGTCGGCCGCGATCAGTCGCGCTATTCGCCGAACCTGCGCGCCACCCAGGTTGAAATCTACGACGGGCTGACCACAGAAAGTCAAAATCGCTGGCCGTCGCTGGGATTCGATTTCGGCGCAGCCAATGAATCGCTCTCGGCATTCCTGCCGGCGGGCTTTTACTACAAGACCTTCATGTGGCCGAAGGCGGCCTGGAAGAAATTGTACGAGCCGATCATCCGCCGTGCGGCGGGACTGGGCCGCGCGCCGACCCAGTCCGATGCCGACCGTTATACGCAGGTGTATGCTCATTGCGACGTGCTGGTCGTCGGCGGGGGGCCTGCGGGCCTTACTGCTGCGCTGGCCGCCGCGGACACCGGCGCAAAAGTTATTCTCTGCGACGAACAGGCCGAGATGGGCGGGTCGCTGCTCGCGGAGTTGTCGGCAACGATTGACGGAAAGAGCGCGTCGGACTGGGTTGTTGCCGCGCTTGATGATTTGCGCGCGCGGCCCAATGTCGTGCTGATGGCGCGGACCACGGCCTTCGGGTGGTATCCGCACAATCTGATCGGACTTTGCGAGCGCGTCACCGACCATGTCGGTGCGGCCGCCGCTGGCCTTCCGCGCGAACGGCTTTGGCAGTTGCGAGCTAGCGAAGTGGTGCTGGCGACCGGATCGATCGAGCGCCCGCTGGTGTTTCCGGAGAATGACCGGCCGGGTGTGATGCTGGCCGAAGCCGCCCGTATCTATGTCAATCGATATGGCGCAAAGCCGGGCCGTCGCGCCGTTGTCTTCACCGCCTGCGACAGCGCCTATCGGGCTGCGATCGATCTGAAGGCCGCAGGCGTCGAGATCGCCGCGATCGCCGATCTGCGAACCAATCCCACCGGGCATTGGCCGGAGCTTGCCCGCGCGAGCGGCATCGAAGTGCGAACCGGGACGACGATCAACGCGACCGGCGGACATCTGCGGGTGAATTCCGTCGATCTCGCCAGGCTCGATGCGCGGGGGCAGGTCGGTTCGGCGGAACGGGTGGCCTGCGATCTGGTGCTGATGTCTGGCGGCTGGACGCCGAATGTGAGCCTGTTTTCCCAATCGCGCGGCAAGCTGATTTACAACGACGACCTCAAGAGTTTTCTGCCGGGAGAATCGATCGAGCGCGCCCGCTCGGTCGGTGCGTGCCGCGGCATGTCCGGTCTTGCCGAAGCATTGAACGACGGCGCCGCCGGAGGCGCGGGTGCGGCAAGCGGACCGGACAGGGCGCCGGCCAGCTTGCGGACTTATGTGGCAGAGGCCGAGAATTTCGGTGCGGATGGTTTCATCGGCGCGACGCCTCATAATCGCAATCCGCTGAAGACCCGCGCATGGGTCGATTTCCAGAACGACGTGACCAGCAAGGATGTGCGTCTCGCGACTCGCGAAGGGTTCCGGTCGATCGAGCACGTCAAGCGATACACCACGACCGGCATGGCGACCGATCAAGGCAAGACCTCGAACATGAATGCGCTGGGCATTGTCGCGGGCGAGCTCAACGTGGCGGTTCCGAAGGTCGGGCTGACGACTTTCAGGCCGCCTTATACGCCGACGACGTTCGGCACCTTTGCCGGTCAGTCGCGCGGCCAGTTATTCGATCCGGTGCGCCAGACCTCGATCCATCATTGGGCCGAAGAACAGGGCGCGGTTTTCGAAGACGTCAGCCTCTGGAAGCGGGCATTTTATTTTCCCCGCAACGGCGAGGACATCCATGCGGCGGTGGCGCGCGAGTGCCTTGCCACGCGCAAGTCGGTCGGGCTGTTCGATGCATCGACACTCGGCAAGATCGAAGTCGTCGGCAAGGATGCCGCCGAATTCATGAACCGGATGTACACCAACCCCTGGGCCAAGCTCGAGCCGGGCCGGTTGCGCTACGGCCTGATGTTGCGCGAAGACGGTTTCATCATGGACGACGGCGTCGTCGGGCGCATGGCGGCGGACCGTTTCCATGTCACGACCACGAGCGGCGGCGCGGCCCGCGTTCTCTCGATGATGGAGGATTTCCTTCAGACCGAATGGCCGGGTCTCGACGTCTGGCTGACCTCTACCACCGAACAATGGGCTGTGATTGCGGTGCAGGGGCCGCTAGCGCGCAAGGTGTTGGAGCCGCTGGTGTCCGGTATTGATCTTTCGCGCGAAGCGATGCCGCACATGAGCGTGCGCGAGGGTAAGATTTGCGGCGTGCCGACCCGGTTGTTCCGGGTGTCGTTCACGGGCGAGCTTGGTTTCGAAGTCAACGTTCCGGCTGGATATGGCCGCGCGGCGTGGGAAGCGATCCTGGCTGCAGGCGCACCCCACGGCATCACGCCTTACGGCACCGAGACCATGCATGTGTTGCGTGCCGAGAAGGGATACATCGTCGTCGGTCAGGAGACGGACGGCACCGTCACGCCGGACGATGCGGGTCTAAACTGGGCGGTCGGCAAGGCGAAGAAGGATTTCGTCGGGAAAAGATCGCTGATCCGTCCGGCGATCGCCGCGCCGGGACGCAAGCAACTTGTGGGGCTGCGCACCATTAATCCGAAAATCGTTCTGGAAGAAGGCGCGCAGGTGGTCGCGAATCCGCAGTCGGCGCCGCCAATCCCGACACTCGGACATGTGACGTCGTCGTACTGGAGCGCGGTGCTCGATGGCTCGATTGCACTGGCGCTGATTCATGGCGGGCGCGCCAAAATGGGATCGCGCCTGTTTGTCCCGATGCCGAGCGGTGCGATCGAGGTCGAAGTCGTCGAGCCGGTCTTCTATGACAAAAAAGGAGAGCGACTTGACGGTTGATCTGTCCACCCGGCGCGCAAACTCGTTGGCCACGCTGGCAGGTTCGGTTCGCTCGGTGTCCGATGCGAACCTGTCTGTTCTGCCGGATGCCGCCAAGCTGATATTTCGCGGGCGTCCTGCGGCAATTCAGGCCGTCGGTGACCTGTTCGGAATCGCGTTGCCTCGCGATGCCTGCCGTTTCGTGGAAAAACTGCACCGCAGCGTGTTCTGGCTCGGCCCCGACGAATGGATGTTTCAGGCCGTCGGCGAGGATGCAACCGAGTTGATGGACAGTCTTGAACGCGGACTTACCGAGCATCCTCATTCACTGGTCGATGTCAGCCATCGCTCCGATGCGTTCGCCGTCGCGGGGCCTCGGAGTTCGTATCTGCTGAATCACGGATGTCCGCTCGATCTGTCGCTCGAGGCTTTTCCGGTCGGCATGTGTACGCGCACGATTTACGCGAAGGCGACAATTCTGTTGTCGCGGCCGCAGCAGGACACGTTTCATATCGACGTCTGGCGTTCGTTCGCGCCCTATGTGTGGGAATTGCTGGATGAAGTGCGCGGCGAGTTCGCCTGACGGAGACGCTGCAACCGGACATTTCCAATGATCGGAATATTCGAGCTGTTCAAGGTCGGCATCGGGCCGTCGTCGTCGCATACGGTGGGACCGATGCGGGCGGCCGCGACCTTCGCGACCGGGGTCGCGAAGGCTGGATTGATCGATCGGGTTACCAGGCTGCGTGTTGATCTGTACGGGTCACTGGCCTGGACCGGCAAAGGCCACGGAACGGATAAGGCGATCATTCTCGGGCTGGCCGGTGAATTTCCGGACACGGTCGATCCCGATCAAGCCGACGCGATCGCGGCCAGCGTGCGGGGTCGGCGGCAGTTGCGGTTCGCTGGCCGTCACGCGGTGGCGTTCGCTCCCGAGAGCGACATTGTGTTCGACCATGCGACGTTGCCGCCGCGCCACCCGAACACGCTTTCCCTGATGGCTTTCAGCGGCGACGATATTCTTCACGCCGAACGCTGGTGCTCCATCGGCGGCGGCTTCGTCGTTCCCGAAGCGGATTTGGGCCTGCCGCAAAGCGTGGAACCCAGCACGCTTCCGTTTCCATTCCGCTCCGGCAACGATCTTTTGAGGATGGGGGTCGATGCAGGCCTGTCCATCGCTGAACTGGTGATGGCGAATGAAGTGAGCCAGCGTCCGGTCGCGGAGGTAGAGGCTTATCTCGATCACATCATCGCAGTGATGATGGACTGCATCGAACGCGGCATGGTCACTGAGGGTGAACTGCCTGGCGGTCTGCATGTCAAACGCAGGGCGCCCAGTCTGAGCCGGCGGCTGAACGGCGCGTTCGGTTCCAACAGTCGCATGTCGCACGAGGTGATGGATTGGGTCAGCCTCTATGCCATCGCTGTTAACGAAGAGAACGCGGCCGGAAGCCGTGTAGTGACCGCGCCGACCAATGGCGCGGCGGGAATCGTTCCGGCGACGCTGCGCTATTATCGGGACCATTGCCGGGATTCGACTCAGGACGGAATGCGGCAGATTCTTCTGACGGCGTCGGCCATCGGCGCGCTGTTTAAGATGAATGCGTCTATTTCCGGCGCCGAAGTCGGATGTCAGGGCGAAGTTGGCGTGGCCTGTTCGATGGCTGCTGCCGGGCTTGCCGCGGTGCTTGGGGGATCGAACGAGCAGATCGAGAACGCGGCGGAGATCGGGATGGAGCATCATCTCGGCATGACGTGCGATCCGATCGGCGGGCTGGTTCAGGTGCCGTGTATCGAGCGCAATGCGTTCGGCACCATCAAGGCCATCAGCGCCGCGTCACTGGCACTGCAGGGCGATGGCACTCATATCGTCTCGCTCGACAAGGTGATCGCGACCATGCGCGAAACCGGAAGGGACATGCAGTCCAAATACAAGGAGACCTCCCTCGGAGGGCTCGCCGTCAATCTCGCTGAATGCTGAAGGATTTTAGTATCATGTCGTCCATGCTCGACCAGTTCTTTACCGCGGATATCAAGGATCAGGATACCGCAATCGCGAGCGCGATTGCCAGCGAACTCGGCCGCCAGCGCAATGAGATCGAACTGATTGCCTCCGAGAACATCGTGTCTCACGCGGTGCTGCAGGCTCAGGGGTCGGTGCTGACCAACAAATATGCCGAGGGCTATCCGGGCCGCCGATATTACGGCGGCTGCCAGTATGTCGATGTCGCCGAAGACATCGCCATCGCGCGGGCGAAAGAACTGTTCGATTGCGGTTTCGCCAACGTGCAGCCGAATTCCGGCAGTCAGGCCAATCAGGCCGTGTTCATGGCGCTGATGAAGCCGGGCGATACCTTCATGGGGCTGGATCTGGCGGCCGGCGGGCATCTGACCCATGGCGCCAAGCCGAATATGTCGGGCAAGTGGTTCAATGTCGTTAGTTACGGCGTGCGCCGCGACGACAATTTGATCGACATGGAGGCGTTGGAAAAACTCGCGCTAGAGCACAAGCCGAAAGTGATCGTGGCCGGCGGCTCGGCCTATTCGCGTTTCTGGGATTTCGGGAAGTTTCGCCGCATAGCCGATTCCGTCGGTGCGTATCTGTTCGTGGACATGGCGCACTTCGCCGGGCTGGTGGCGGGCAAGGTTCATCCGTCGCCGTTTCCACATGCGCATGTAGTGAGTTCGACAACGCACAAGACGTTGCGGGGGCCGCGCGGCGGATTGATACTCACCAACGACGAGGACATCGCCAAGAAAATCAACTCGGCGATTTTCCCCGGCCTGCAGGGCGGCCCGCTGATGCATGTCATCGCGGCGAAGGCCGTCGCGTTTGGTGAAGCGCTGACGCCGATCTTCCGGGACTATGCCAAGAACGTTGCCGACAATGCGAAGGTGCTGGCCGGAACACTGTCGGCGGCGGGGTACGCCATCGTCTCGGGCGGCACCGACAATCACCTTATGCTGGTCGATCTGAGGAAAAAGAATCTGACCGGAAAAGCAGCGGAAGCCGCGCTGGAACGGGCGCACATCACCTGCAACAAGAACGGCATTCCGTTCGATCCCGAAAAGCCGACGATCACGTCCGGCATCAGGCTCGGGACCGCCGCCGCCACGTCGCGCGGGTTCGGCTCGGCCGAGTTCAAAACTGTCGGGCTGCTGATCGCGGAGGTGCTGGATGCGGTGTCCGCGGCGAACGACGGCGATACGTCGGCGGTCGAACAGCGGGTCAAGGTGAAGGTAGCGAATTTGACGGACGCATTTCCGATCTACCGCTATTGATCATCGATGACGGGCGGCGGGCTGAATACAACGTGAAACTGCAAGGGGATGACGCGTATGCCGAGCAATCTGGAACTGGGTAATTTCCGATTGAGCTATGGCCCCGATGCCGGGGAATCGGCCTTCACTACCCGGCCGGAAATCGCGGGGACGTTCGGGGTCGTTGCATCGACCCATTGGCTCGGCACCGCCGCAGGAATGCGGATTCTGGAGAAGGGCGGCAACGCCTTCGATGCGGCCATCGCCGTGGGCTTCGCTCTTCAGGTGGTAGAGCCTCATCTCAATGGATTTGGCGGCGAAGTCCCCGTCATATTCTACGACTCGAAAACGAGGCGCTCGCAGGTTCTGTGCGGACAGGGACCGGCACCGGCGAACGCAACGATCGAGCGATTTTCGGAACTCGGGCTCGACATCATTCCCGGTAGTGGATTTCTGTCGGCCTGCGTCCCGGGTTCGTTCGGTGCGTGGATGACGCTGTTGCGGGATTACGGAACGATGGACGTGGCCGACGTCCTCGAAACCGCCATCACGTATGCCCGCGATGGATACATCATGTTGCCGCGAATTTCGGCGGCCATCGAAACTATCGCGCCGCTGTTTCGCGACGAATGGAGAACGTCAGCGGAGATCTATCTGCGCGACGGTGTTCCACCGGCCGGATCGTTGTTCACCAATTCCGATCTGGCCAGAACCTATGCGCGCATTGTCAGCGCCTCGAAAGACGCGCCGGGCAATCGCGAGCAGCGGATCGAAGCGGCGCGCCGCGCATTCTACGAAGGCTTCGTCGCGGAAGCGATCGACAAGTTCGTGCGCACCCCGGCGATGGATACGTCGGGCCGCCGCCATGCGGGCTTGTTAACCGGACAGGATCTGGCGACCTGGCAACCGACCTATGAAGAACCGTTGTCACTCGATTACCACGGCTTTCAGGTCATGAAGCCCGGCCCGTGGACGCAGGGCCCGGTTTTCCTGCAGCAGCTTGCGCTGCTCAAGGGCTTCGATCTTTCCGGCATGGACCCGTTCGGCGCCGAATTCATTCACACCGTGACGGAATGTTCGAAGCTGGCGTATGCCGATCGCGAGAAATATTACGGCGATCCGGATTTTGTCGACGTGCCGATCAAGACGCTGCTGAGTGACGTCTATGCAGACGCGCGTCGGGCGCTTGTGACCGACAGGGCATCGCACGAATTCCGCCCCGGACGCATCGACGGCTACGACCACGAGGTGCCTTACAATGTGAGCCGGCCCGGTGATGCCGCGGCGGCGCTAGGCGCCGGCGAGCCGACCGTGGCGCGGCTGAGTTCGGCGGCCTTCGGCGCGGGCGAGCCGACCATCGGTCCGCGCGGCTCCGTGAAGGGCGATACCGTTCATATCGATGTGATCGACCGTCACGGCAATATCGTGTCGGCGACCCCGAGCGGCGGCTGGCTGCAAAGCTCGCCGACGATTCCCGGACTCGGCTTTGCGCTCGGCACCCGCGCCCAGATGTTCTGGCTGAAGCCCGGTCTGCCGTCGTCGCTCGCGCCCGGAAAGCGGCCGCGCACGACGCTCTCGGTCACGCTGTTGTTTCGTGACGGACAGCCCTATGGGAGTTTCGGCACGCCCGGCGGCGATCAGCAGGATCAGTGGAGTTCGGTGTTCTTTCTGCGCCACGCGCATCACGCGATGAACCTGCAAAGCGCGATCGACGCTCCGATGTTTCACAACGACCACATGCCGAGTTCGTTTTTCCCTCGTCAGGCCAAGCCGGGATCGCTGACGATGGAGGAGCGGTTCAGCCCGGAGGTCAAGGCTGAACTGGCGCGCCGCGGTCACCTTATCGAGATGGTGGACGGCTGGTCGCTGGGGCGGATCTCGGCTGCCTCGCGCACCGGCTCGATTCTGCGCGCGGCTGCGAACCCGCGTTACATGCAGGGCTACGCGTTCGGGCGCTAAGGGAAACGGTCACGCCGTCAACAATGAGCCGTGTTCTCTCACGGAGTGAGGGGCCGGCGGCGTGACGGCGCGCGCGCGCCAGATCTCGATGCCGACCGAGCTGGCATTTTTATAAACATCCAGCTTTTCCAGCATGACGCGAATGCGCGCAATTCGCACATCATTGAGGCACAACTCGGCGATTTTGTCTCCAACCGTCTCGAGCAGGCGAAAGCGCTTCTCCGTCACCAGCCGGGTTATTTTCCGGATGACGTCATCGTAGCAGACCACATCCCGAAGCTCGTGAACGCTGGTTTTTTCTTCCGGGATATACATGTCCAGATTGATTCGGAGGCGCTGCGTGGCGTGGTGTTCGCTGTCGTGAACGCCGATGATGCAGTCAATCATGAGGTCGCGGATGAAGACATGCCGGACCGACATCTCCCCCGTCGCCAAATTGTTTTGCTCGATAAGCGGCATGAGCCTTCCCAGCCTGATGTGGTCGGGACCTGTGCGCAGTCCTGATCCGACGGCATCCGTTCACCTTTATTGTTGAGTTGCCTTGTCCGGGAAGGATAGGAGCTTTGCGCCAAGCTGCTGGTATCCGAGCGCCGCAGGCGCCCAATCGGCGCACCTGTCGCGGGCCAACAAATACTGCCCGCATGTCGCATATTTACATCCTGCCTCGATACCGGACTTCTAAGATCGATCCTTGTTCCGCGGTGAAAACGACGGTGCCGGGAGTTTTCTATCGATCGCAATTTAGCGCCAACAATCTGGAGAATTCGATGAGCGAGCTTTTGGACCGCACGGTTAATCGTAGACAGATTCTCGCGAGTGCAGCCGCCGGCACGGTTGCGATTTCGTTTGGCGGCAAAGCGAATGCATCGAGCGGACAGATTGTCGTTGCCAACTGGGGCGGCGACTGGAACGACCGGACGGTCCAGTTCTTTGAAGCTCCCATCGTCGAGAAGGGCGGATACACGGTCGTGCGCGATCTGGGTCTCCTCGATCAGCGGCGAACGAAACTTCTGGCGTCACGCCGGTTGCCGCGCGGCACCATCGATGTTGCTCATCTGGACGACGCCAGCGCCTTCGAAATGGAAGCGCAGGGTGTGCTCGAGACCGTCAGCGCAGACAAGATTCCAAACCTGAAAAATATTCTGCCGCAACTGAAGTCCGCGACCTTCGTGCCGTGGCAGTACAGCGGCTGGGTCATCGGTCACAATCCGGACAAGCTGAAAGATGCTCCGAAAAGTTTCGCCGATCTGTGGAATCCAAAATATTCGGGTATGATCGGATTGAGCGACACGCACTGGTATCATCACATCGAAGTGGCGGCCCTGAAAGTCGGAAAGTCTCTCGAAAACATCGACGTCGAGAAAGTCAAAGCCGCCATGATGGATATGAAGAAGGCAACCAAGCCTCGCATCTATCCGGGGCACCTTCAGCAGGAACAGGGTCTGAAGAATGAGGAGATCCTGATCGGCACCAACTATAAATCGAGACTGCTGCAATTCGCGGCGGAAGGCGTTCGCGTCGTTCCGACCTATCCGACGGAAGGTGCCATCAGTATAATTTTCGGCCTGGGTATTCCGAAGAAGGCGCCTAATCCGGAAGGCGCCAACTTCTATTGCAACGCTCTGCTCGACCCTGCCGGGCTGGCGTCGCTGGTCCAGAAGTCGTTCTACTCCCCGGCCAATAGCAAGACGGTGCTGCCAGAAGCCGCCCAGAAGGAAATTGCCTTCTCTGCGGACGAGCAGAAGGCATTGCACAAGCGGCCCCATGCATGGTGGCTCAAGAACCGCAGCGAGCTGCTTGATTTCTATAACAAAGAATTTAAGGGCTGATTGTCCGGCAACTCCAAAACGTATGCCGGAACGGCCGCATTGCGTTACGCTTGGTAGACTGACGCGCGTGCCGGCGTTCAGAAAACCCGACTTTTACATGTTGCTGAAGCCTTGCTTCAGCAACATTAACTATCGACGACCGTACGGAGCCGAGTGTTCTCGGCCTCGAACTCCTTCAGCCGCTTCACCTGGTCGCCTTTCAGGCCGCCATACTCGTTTTGCCATCGGTAGTACGTGACTTCCGTCACGCTTATCGCACGAACCGCGTCCGCTACCTGCCGGCCCTGTGCCATCAGCACATCAACCTGTCGAAGCTTCGCAACGATCTCTTCAGCCGTATGCCTTTTCCTCACCATCGATCTTATCCTCCATCCGAAAATCATACTTCAGGGAGGACAACTTCAAAGGGGCAGATCACTGTAACGAGCTACAAAACAAAAGCTCTCCCTGACCATGCCGTGGGCCAAGCATCGTCAGACGCGGCTGCTATGATCCGTAAGATATTTTCCCTGTTAAGTCGCGTAGGGAATTCGCTGAGATAGCGCTGCGGCGCAGCCATTTTACGATCACAATCTCCAAATCGTGGCCCGAAATCGCGGATTTCCCTGTAAAATTCCCTGTTACAGGGAAAATTTCGCGGAGACTGGTTCGCATATGACTGCGTCAGCCACCACGCATTCTCTGGGATGTGCTGACACTTTGAGAACGACTCGATTTCGTTTTGAGAACGACTCGATCCTACATCCCTCTGACACGGCTGACGAATTTCGCCTCGATTTTTTCGCGCGTTTTTGAGCCCGAAAAACCGAGGGGGCAGCTGGGACATTTTCATATGCATCGCTCCAGTCGGCGCGGCACCACCGCGGGTGATCCAGGGTGGTCAAATTGCGTCTTCTGCGGCACAGCGGTGGGAAAGTCTGCGCGTTCTCGCGAGCACATCGTCCCGATGTGGCTGCTGCGCGCTACCCGACAGTCTTGCAGCGACTTGATATGCATCAAACAGAATGAAGGCGGGCATGATCAGTTGTTATCAAGCACCAAGAGGCGGGTGTTCCTTTGAAACGAAATCTCGTTGGCTCAAGGTTACCCGCTTCGATATCCGAGATATCGGATCGAATGATCGCCTACGTTCTGCACCTTGCGTTTCGTGCGTTCGTTCATACTGGTGATTTCAGCGTATCGACTGCCGACGGCGGGAGTTTTCGCGTAGGCGATGGGACTGGAGAGCCGCTGGCGATCCGGTTTATGACGGTATCCGCAGAGTTGGCTGTCCTCCTTGATCCGGACCTCAGGTTCGCCGAGCTATACGTGGACGGCGAAATCGTCCTCGAACGGGGATCGCTTGCTGGCCTGCTGGCAATGCTGCTCTCACAGGATCGCACCGCAAATCCCACGCTATGGGCAAGGCCTCAGTGGCTATTGAGGTATATCGGGCGCAGGCTGAAGCAGTTCAATTCCCGCAACAGGGCGAAAGCCAATATTGCTCATCACTACGACCTGGATGGAAGGCTCTACTCGATCTTCCTCGATGCCAGCCGTCAATATAGTTGCGCCTACTTTGAAAAGCCTGATCAAACGCTCGATGATGCGCAGCGCGCCAAGATGCGGCACGTGGCTGGCAAATTGTTGCTGGGTCCGGATCGGCGCGTTCTCGATATCGGTTCGGGATGGGGTGGGCTTGGTTGCTACCTCGCCGAGAATTGCGGTGCGCAGGTTGATGGGGTAACTTTGTCCGATGAGCAGTTAGAGTATTCGCGCGCTCGCGCTGGCGATGCTGGATGTGACGGCAAGATCCAGTTTCTCCTCAAGGATTATCGCGACCTTCATCGAGTCTACGACCGCATTGTGTCGGTCGGAATGTTCGAGCATGTCGGTCGGGGCTTTTACAGCGCATTCTTTAAAAAATGCTATGAGCTGCTCTCTGACGACGGCGTCTTTTTGCTACATTCGTGCGGCCGTTCTGACGGGCCTGGGATCACCAATCCGTGGCTCGCCAAATACATCTTTCCGGGCGGCTATATTCCCGCTCTCTCGGAGGTGCTGCCAGCTATTGAACGCGCAGGGTTCCCGGTAACCGATATCGAGATCTTGCGCCTGCATTACGCCGATACGCTCAAGACGTGGCGCGAGCGGTTCTTGGCACGGCGCGGCGAAGTAGTGAATCTCTATGACGAGCGATTCTGTCGCATGTGGGAATTATATCTCGCTTCATCAGAGATGGCGTTTCGCGAAGAGGGGATGATGGTTTTCCAGATTCAAATGACAAAGAGACAAGGCGTGGTGCCAAACACGCGCGACTACATCGCAGAGAACGAGACATATCTGAGAAGCAAAGAAGCGAATCCCGTTCGAACCTGTGGGGGCGAAACGACGGGTTATCCGCTATGGCACGACAATGACAGCACAGGGCGCGAGGCTGGTCAGCTTCTGGGACACGCTGCCGAGGAGCAGCCTTGAAAGGCGTCCGCTGCCTCGCCGTCCAATCACGATGGCATCCTCCATAATCGTATCATCGTATCTAAGATTGCTTCGGCGGGATCGCCCCACCGCTGAAGAGTTTTGACCGGTTTCACACCAGTCCAGCCGGCTCGTTGTTGCGCTTCCTGTAGAAGTCGCTCGGAGAGATCCGAAGTATGTGTCTTGGTGAGCCTAAAATCCGTTTGCTCTGGCGCAGCCGGGCTTTCGCCAACGGTCACGATCTTCAAGGTGCCGTGGGCGGCTTTGGCCATTGCGGCTGCCACATCCAGTGCTCGCCCGGCACTTTCAGACCATCGGTAGCGACCAGAAAATTCCTGAATATCGGCAGGTATTTGCTCTCCCTCCTGTTGAATCTTTGACTACTGAACTCATGGCTGACCGCGCCGATCCCGATCGACTCTTATGAAAGTTCGGCCTGAAACGTTCGACCTGCCTTGACCTGCATCAACAATCCTGCCGGCGAGGTTGGGCAATCTTTGGTTGGTAATTATCCGGCGCTCAGGAGGCAGATCATGAACGAACTGAAACTGCGCGACGATATCCTGGACGAGCTTGCTTACGAACCCATCGTCGACCCGGTTCATATTGGCGTGGCCGTGGATCAGGACGTTGTAACCCTTACAGGACATGTCGGCAGCTATGCGCAGAAGCTGGCGGCACTATCTGCGGTGCGTCGGGTTAGGGGCGTACATGGAATCGCGGATGAGATCGAAGTACGCAATTCTTCGGATAAAAAAATGGCCGACGATGAGGTCGCTAAGCGCGCTATCAATGTGCTGTCGTGGGACAGTGTCATTCCGAGCAATGCAATCCAGGTGACGGTTCGGGACGGCCTCGTGACTTTGACCGGGAAGGTCAACTGGTTCTATCAAAAAAGCAGCGCCGAGCGCGACATTCGACGGCTATCGGGGGTGCGCAGCGTCGTCAACAACATCGAAATTGAGCCGCATGCGAAGCCCGACAACGTGAAGAGGAAGATCGAAGCGGCCCTGAAACGGCAAGCCGAAATCGAAGCCAAGGACATACGGGTCACCGTTCGGGACGGCGATGAAGTCTTGCTTGAAGGCAAGGTTCGAAACTGGGACGAGAAGTTTTCAGTGAGCAACGCAGCCTGGTCGGCACCCGGTGTGAAGAACGTCAAGGATAAGTTGACGGTAGAGTCGTAGCAGTATCGGTAGATCCGATGGTCACGTGTGCGCCTCGATTGATTGAGGAGTGAACAATGCAAACGCCAGTTCGAACGGAATTCCAGGAGATGGCTGCCAGTCCCGCGGTTGAGGCCATGATCGCGGATCATGTGAAGAAGCTTGAACAGCTCTATGGTCGCATTACAGCGTGCCGGATCGTCGTCAAGGGACCGGGGAATCGACAAAAAACCGGCGGCCAGTACGATATCCATATTCGATTGGCGCTACCGGATGGTCGAGAAGTCGATATCGGGCGGACGCCGAAGGAAGATGAGCGACATTCGGATTTGCTATTTGCCATTAACGATGCGTTCAAGCGGGCAGGCAGGCGGCTTCAGGATAAGGCGCGGCGTATGGCAGGGATGGTCAAGAGCCACGAGGGGCAGCCCGTCGGAACCGTGGCGCGGCTGGACCCCGCCGGCGAATTCGGATTCCTTCGATCAAGCGATGGGGATGAGATTTATTTCCACCGCAACAGCGTTCTTGACGGAGCGTTTTCCGAACTGGCTGTCGGCTCCCGGGTCGTGTTTACCGATGAACTCGGCGAAAAGGGCGTGCAGGCAACCACGGTGAAACTGCTCGAAAAACACGGGTTGCGGGCCTGATGCCTCGTTCACCAGTTGCCGGTTCCCCGAGTAACTTTCGGCAGTTTGTGCAGAGCCGAGTTCACTGCCATCCGCCGGCGGGACGGATGATCAGATTGTCGTTGACCGCGCATACATCAGGGACCGATTCAGCGGCAACCTTGATGGCCTTCCGTTCCGTTGTGGATCCGGCAACGCCCCAGAGGTCCACGACGCCCGCATTGACAGTGACGTTTAGCAGCGCCGTATGCGCCCACGGCTGTTTCTTCAGGTGAGATAGTATCTGTTTCCGGATGGTCGTATCGGAAAGCGGATTTTTTGAGGCGCTGCCGTCGTTGATACAAATCAACAGTTACGCGAAGTCGCCGGCTGTGATGGATTGAATGCCGAGGCCTTGGTAAGCGGATCGCGCTGTGTCCGCCGACCCGCCAACATCGATGCTGCGGCAAGCATCCTCGATCACGAGGACGACGATCGTTCTCACGAAAGCCAAATATGAATTGACCGTGCGACGATGTCGTCCGGCCGTTTTCCCGGACGCATCGAGGCGAATGAAAATGATCGCGCAGGTGTGCACCCCCGGCAGATGCTGATTTGAATCAATCCGGGCGTTGTGAGCGATGCGATATTTTACAAGCGCGAATTGCGACCTTCCTGGACCATTCGAATATGCCCGTGCAGAACGCGGAAATCGCCGCCATGTTCGACCAGGCTGCCGAACTCCTTGAGATTGGCGGAGAGAACCAGTTTCGCGTGCGCGCCTACCGCCGTGCTACGCGCGAGATCGAAGGCCTGCCAAAGGCGGTCACGAGCCTGCTGGAGTCCGGAAGCGATTTGTCGGAGTTGCCGGGGATCGGCAAGGATCTCGCTGGCAAGATCGCCGATATCGTCAAGACCGGGCATTTCGATCTGCTCGATATGCTGAAACGGAAATTGCCCGGCGAACTCGGTGATATCGCTGCGCTTCCCGGGCTCGGACCGAAGCGCATCAAGCTGCTCTACGACAAACTCAAGGCGCGTACCCTGAAAGATCTTCGCCAGGTCATCAAGGCCGGCCGATTGCGCGAGCTCCGCGGCTTCGGCCCTGGGATCGAGAAGAAACTGCTCGGTGCGCTGGAAAGGCCCCAGGCCCCCAAGCGGTTCAAGCTCTCGGTGGCCGAAGCCGAGGCCGAAGCGTTGGTGGCCTTTCTACGCGGCAGCGGGCGCGCCGTGGTCGCCGGCAGCTATCGCCGGCGCCGCGACACGGTCGGTGATCTTGATGTGCTGGTAACCGCGAAGAACGGCGCGGCGGTCGGAAACAGGCTGGTCGAGTACGAAAATGTCGCACAGGTTGTCGCTCACGGGCCAACGCGCACCACCGTGATGCTGCGTTCCGGTCTACAGGTCGATGTTCGCGCGGTGCCGGAAGAAAGCTACGGCGCGGCGCTGCTGTATTTCACGGGCTCGAAAGCTCACAACATTGCGCTGCGCGGTCTCGCCAACCAGCACGGTTGGAAGCTGAACGAATACGGATTGTTCTCCGGCAAACGACGGATCGCCGGCGCCACGGAGAAAGATGTCTATGAAAAGCTCGGGCTGGCATTCATCCCGCCGGAGTTGCGTGAGGATCGCGGGGAGGTCGCGGCGTCGCGGGCCGGCAGGCTGCCCACACTTGTAAAACTTTCCGATGTACGAGGCGACCTTCACGTGCACTCCGATTGGACCGACGGCACGGTCCCCATCGCAGGGATGGCAGAAGCGGCGCAGGCGCAGGGCTACGAATACATCGCCCTGACCGATCACAGCCGGCGTGTCGCCATGGCGCATGGTCTCGATCCGGCGCGTTTGGCCCGCCAAATCCACGAAATCGACCGGCTTAACGAGAAGTTCAAGAACTTCACGATCCTCAAGGGTATCGAGGTCGATATCCTCCGGGATGGCAGTCTCGACCTGCCGGATTCAAGCCTGGCGAAGCTGGATGTTGTGGTGGCCGCTGTGCATTCGCATTTTGACCTGCCGCGCCAGGCACAGACCGATCGCGTCGTCCGTGCCCTGGAGAACCGCCATGTGACTATCCTTGCGCATCCGACCGGGCGCCTGATCGGCGAGCGCGACCCCTACGCTATCGATATGGATGCCGTGATCTCGGCGGCGCTTAAGACCGGCTGCTACCTCGAGCTCAATTCGGAGCCGGATCGTCTCGATCTGAACGATTTTCATGCTCACGCCGCTAAGCTCGCCGGGGTAAAGCTCGCGGTCTCGACCGATTCGCATTCGATCGATGCTTTCCAGTACATGCGGTTCGGAATCGATCAGGCGCGGCGCGCCTGGCTCACGGCAGACGACGTGCTGAATACAAGGCCGCTGGAGAAATTGCGCAAGCTGCTGAAGCGGTGAGCCTCCTCAACGGTCGATGTTTTGAAAGTGCCGGGGTGGTGTTGAGCCAGGTCAAGAAATCATTCGACCCAACGGTTTAGGTTTTCTCAAATCAGGGAGGCCCGTCGCGATGCCAAGTCAGATTTGGTCGCCTTCCGCCGTTGGGCCGGTTGCAAGTCGCCATCTACGATTATTCGCTTTGAACGGAACCGCTGATCTCGGGCGCGATATTAGCAGACTGCTGGCGCACCCCCTCAGCGCACATGAGGAGCGGGATTTCGAAGACGGCGAACACAAGGTGAGACCACTCGATCCCGTTGCCGATGCTGACATCTACGTGATCCATAGCCTTCACGGTGGCCCCGACCAAAGCGCCAACGACAAGCTCTGCCGGCTGCTGTTCTTCATTGGAGCGCTGAAAGACGCCGGTGCCAGGCGCGTGACCGCGATCGCGCCTTACCTCTGCTATGCGCGAAAAGATCGTCGCACCAAGGCCAACGATCCGGTGACGACGCGCTATGTGGCGGTACTTTTCGAGGCGATCGGCTGCGATGCCGTGGTGACGCTCGAAGTACACAACGAGGCCGCCTTTGAGAATGCATTTCGCTGCCGCGCAGTGGCGTTGACGGCGGCGCCGCTGCTGATCGATGCGATCAAGACAGCCGTTGGCAACGAGCCTCTTTGCGTCGTCTCGCCGGATTTGGGTGGCGGTAAGCGCGCGGACCTGCTGCGCGAAGCGCTGGAAACCGTGCTGGGCCGGCCGGTCGGCAAGGCGTTTGCGGAAAAACATCGCAGCGCGGGGGTTGTCTCTGGCGACCTGTTCGTCGGCGACGTCGCCGACGCCACCTGCATCATCGTCGACGACCTCATCAGTACCGGTGGCACACTGGTGCGGGCGGCGCGCGCCGCGCGAGCCCATGGCGCCCGGCGAATCCTGGCATGCGTTGCTTATGGACTTTTCATGGAGGGGGCCGAAACGGCACTTGCCGATCCAGCCATCGATCGCATCATTGCCACCGACGCCGTCCCGCCATTCCGTCTTCCGGCTGGCCCGGTGCGCGACAAACTCGACATTGTGCCAGCCGCGCCATTGCTGGCCGAGGCGATCCGTCGGCTCCACGAGGACAAGCCGCTCACCGATCTTCTGGTATTTTGAAATTGCGTGAGACTTAGCGCTGCTGCACCTTGCGTCGGCTGCCGAGAATACGCTCGAGGCGCGCGGCATCGGCTGCGGCAAGTTTTAGATAGATTCGGGCGAGGCGGGGCCATTTCTCCGGCGTGCGAGGATTTACGTCGAGCAGATGGGCGATCGACAGGCGCGCGCGCAGCATCGCCCGATGACTTCGATAGAAAAGAAAAAGTCCGCTGCCGGCGTCGTCATCCAGGGCGCGCGCGAGCCGTCGCCTGATCCGCTCGGCAGCCCATAGACCGCCGAGACGTTCGCATTCAAGATGCAGGAAAGCGATTTCGTCAAGCGGATCGAGCGCCCGCAGTTTTGCGTCGAATTCCAGACAGTCGATGATCGTTACGGGCTCGCGCAGCCAGATGTGCTCGGGGCGAAGATCGCCGTGGGCATCAACGAACCGCCGCCGGTGAATTCTCTCAAACAGCACGGCGGAACGTTTTGCGGCAAAGCAACGCTGGACTTGAGCGATCCTCTCCACCGCGCCTTGAGGAAGGTCGAGGCCGGCATCGAGCAGCACCCGGCAATTATCGCCGAGCGCCTTCTGCCATGAGACAAGATACTGCTCGGGTTCGAGCTGGACCCGACGCGCATGCAGGTAAAATGCCCCGAGCGTTGCCGCGAGTCGATCAAGCTGCAAAGGCTTCAGCCAGCCCCCGCGCAACGCCGCTTCGAGAGTTTCGTTCTCCTCCAGCCGTCGCATGACCACCAGCCAATCCACGGCAGGCCCGTCGCCGGCGATCGTGAGACCTGATGGTGATAGCGTCAGCGGAACGACATCCAGATAGATGTCGGGAGCGAGCCGCCGGTTCAGCAGATATTCTGCGCGGCACGCCGCCGCGCGCCGATCCACAGTTGAAAAATCGAGATAGGGGAAGCGAACCGGCTTTTTGAGCTTGTATACGCGTTCGCCGGCCATGAAGACCCAGGACATGTGGGTCTCGCGTGCCACCACTTGCCCGGGGGCGAATGAATACGTCGCCGGGCAGCTGAGAAACCGGACTTTGTCGCCGAGAGTAGGCGCATTCTTGTCAGAAAAGGATCTGCCAGCCTCCGGCAGTGTCTGCAAAGGCTCCATCAAGCAAAATTAGCCGGATTCGTTCAGCCTTGTTTGAGGCTGATCAAGATCGGTTCCCTGCGCGGAGGTAACCTGTAAAAAAATCGGATGATCGGACCATTGTCACATAGTTCCACGTTCAGCCGTGACAGCAAGCGCAAGGACCATCCGTCGGTGGTTTCGCGAGAGATGTGGATACCGCCACTCGGTCTGGCCGGTACCTTGAACCGCCCGGACGAAGCCCGGGCCTTGGTCATCTTCGCGCATGGCAGCGGGTCGAGCCAATTCAGCCCGCGCAATATCCAGGTTGCGGAGGCGCTCAATCGCAGGGGGATCGCGACGCTGTTGTTCGACCTTCTGCTGCCCCAGGAAGAGGAGGACCGGCAGAATGTGTTCGACATCGCCCTGCTCTCCCAGCGGCTGAAGCAAGCGGTACACCGGGTGGCCGAGGAGCCAGACGTTAATTTCCTGCCGATCGGATTGTTCGGGGCGAGTACGGGCGCGGCGGCGGCTCTGGTGGCGGCCAGCGGACTCAGCGATCGCATCGGTGCGGTTGTTTCCCGTGGCGGGCGACCGGATCTTGCGGGCGACGTATTGCCACTTGTCAAAATCCCGACGCTGCTGATCGTCGGCGGCGCGGATTACGGTGTGATCGAACTCAACCAACAGGCCCTGGAGCGCCTCGGCGGCGAAAAGAGCATTCAAATCGTTCCGGGTGCCACCCATCTCTTTGAAGAAGCCGGCGCATTGGACGCCGTCATTGAACTTGCCGCCGGATGGTTCGAAAGCCATCTGGTGGCTGGAAATCTCCGCGCCACGAAAGCGGACAAGCCGGATGCAGGTCAATGATGGATTTCCAGGATAGATCGGATGCCGGCCGCAAATTGGCCAACGCACTGTCAGACTATAAGGGCCGCAGTGCTGTCGTTCTCGCGCTGCCGCGCGGCGGTGTTCCCGTGGCCGCGGAGGTCGCCGCCGCGCTCGATGCCCCGCTCGACTTGATCCTTGTCCGCAAGATAGGCGTGCCGACCCAGCCGGAACTCGCGATGGGAGCGGTCGTGGATGGCACCGCGCCGATCGTAGTTCGTAATGAGGAAGTGATCGAACTTTCAGGCACAACGCCTGACGAGTTCGATGCGGCGTGTGCAAGGGAACTCGCGGAGATCGAACGCCGACGCCAACTCTATATCGGAGAGCGCCCGCGGGCGGAGCTCACAGGGCAGGTGGTGATCGTGGTTGACGACGGCATTGCAACCGGCGCGACGACGCGAGCAGCACTTCAAGCGATCCGCAACCGGAAGCCGAAAGAACTGGTGCTCGCGGTGCCCGTTGCCCCGTCCGACACGATCACGCAGTTGCGCAAGGAGGTCGATGCCTTGATTTGCCTGGAGACGCCGGAATTATTCGGAGCGATCGGCTATTTCTACCACGACTTCCGGCAGGTCAGCGATCAGGAAGTCGTGGCCGTTCTGAAGCGCTTTCCGGCCAGGCGACCGGCTGCGATCCCCTGAATCGAGGTGGCAGCTGCGACCCACTCTATTCGATCGGCACCCAGTGATCGCCATCCTTGACGTAGGATCGCTTGACGGCCGCCCAAGCGGTACGGTGGGCGATCTCTTCCTGCCGAACGTCACCGGCGTGAGCGGCGAAGGCATGGTTGAACGCGGCCCGATAGATGTCCTGCGCATGCGGCGGAAGGTGATCGCGGACCGACGCGGGAAGATCGGCATTGCTGCGGTACGGCATGGCTTTTCCGACGAAGGATTGCCTCTCAGAACAAATCGGCCTCAACTTCTTCTGATGAATGGCCGAACTTCGACAGCGCTTCTTCCAGATGATCGGCCAGCATCGGCTTTGCCAACAGATAGGCGGCTGTCCGCTTGTTGTGCGCACGGGCGGCTTCGGCGCGAAGTTCATCCCAATTTTCGATATCGCCGTCACCGCGTCCGAGCCAGGTGAGGGCAACCAGATCAATCTGCTCGTCGTCGTTCAAGTCGTGGATAAAACTCGTTAGTTCAGCGAGTACCGGATCGTCGGTTCGATCCTCCAAAACTGAACGCATGCCGTCATCGCTCCCATTGGAGCCTGATTCCGGATCGGTGAGGCCGTCCTTGGCATCGAATTGGCGAGCTTTGGCAACGATGAAGTACGCCTTTTGCGGCGAAATCGACAGGGTTGGGAGTTCGGCCATGGCACGCCTCACAAAATTTCAAGAGATGGAGTTTTAGGGCGCTCGCAAGGAGCCGGGGTTGAGCGAGATCAAGTGATCGGAAATTCGGGGATGCGGTAATGCATTCCCGGTGCTCGTGGTTCGACGACCGCACCAAGGAGTGTTCACGGCGCTGGCATCGTTGACGTGACAGATATCTGGAGGGTCTTGGCTATCCGCGTAGTAGTAAATCGTGAAGCTATAAAGTGCGGACGGACCAATGGCATCCATGTGGAGCTGGGCAGAAACACACTTCTGTCCAGCCCCCCTGCATGTCGATGAGTTGCGTACTACGTCTTCGCGCCAGCTGGCCTGAAGCTTGCCGCAACGGCACCCGCCTTGGCGAACGCTGACTTGCGCTTCGCGACGCGCTCCGGGTTTCGATGCCGACTTATTCCATCGCTAACTTCGCACCCGGCGGTCAAGGCGGCCTATGCCGTTCGCGGTCTTGCGCTGGGGCGCTCAGTCTCTACTGCAACGGTACCGGAGACATAGTTGCGCACTTTGGCGGAGGCTGTCTCTGGGAGTAAAAAATTCTGTTCCTGGCAGCTGAGCGGGTGCGTTCGACAAGACCCTTTGTCGCAGCCGGTATGTCGTGAGATTTTGTTCGATATCAACGGACATAACAGTCAATGTCAAAACCAATATGGCAAAAACAATCTACCTGCTTGAGGTGGCGAGAGCGCGCTCGAGCTTGAGCGCGGTTGCCAACAAGAGATGCTCGCTGTTGGGTCGCCCAACGAGTTGCACTCCGATAGGGAGTGGCGAAGCACCAGCTATCGGCAGACATATGATTGGAAACCCCACAGACGAAATCGGCTGAGTAAAACGTCCAATCGTCGGGCGCACCGGATAGGAGCTGCCGTCAAGCTCTATGACTTCCTCGCCAAAGCGCGGAGCAACAAAAGGACTCGCTGGCAACAGCAGCAGATCGACCTCGTCAAACAGCTTTTCGAGTTGTGTACGGAACCACGCTTGAAATTGTTTAGCCTTGATGTACCAGGCAGCCGGGAGCAGGGCACCGGCGAGGAAGCGGTAGCGGGTCGAAGGATCAAATAACTCCGGATGACGCCGCAGGTCTTCCAGCCGGAGCGCCGAGGCTTCGCTGCTTGTGATCGCATATGCAGCTGCACGCGCGGTATCCGGGACTGGAATCTTGACCATCCGATGCTCCCGGAATTGATCGCAGGCAATCTTGAGCGCCAACCGTACATCATCGGACATGCGTTCAGCGAAGTATCCATCCGCCAAGCCCACGACTGGAGTACGATTGTCGTCGATCGAGGGATCTTCTCCGCTGAGTGCGCGCCATGCGAGTGCGACGTCACTGACGCAGCTTCCGATCCAGCCGACATGATCCTGGCTGGGTGCCAGCGGGATCATTCCTGCACGACTGACCCGACCGAAGGTGGGCTTCATACCCACCGCGCCACAAAACGATGCCGGAATACGGATCGACCCGTTGGTATCGGTGCCAAGTGCCAGTGGGACCATTCCTGCGGCTACAGCTGCGCCTGTTCCGCCGGAAGATCCGCCCGCGGTCCGTTCCAGATTGTGCGGATTGCGGGTTCGCCCGTAGTGAGCATTGTCAGTGAGGAAGCCGTAGGCGAATTCCTCCATGTTGAGTGCGCCGACAAGAATGGCGCCAGCCTGTTCCAGCGCTTGAACGGCACTTGCGTCTTTGGTAGCCGGTGATTTCGATGCCAGCACGCGCGATCCAGCGAGTGTGACGATGCCTTCAATGTCAAAGAGGTCTTTTGCCGCGAACGGAACGCCAGCAAGGATACCTGGGTTTCCACCTGAGCCAACGACAGCATCGATCTCTTTAGCGCGCTGACGTGCGCGCTCCGCCGTAACCGTCGTAAATGCATTGATTGCGCGATCCTTGGCGGCAATAACTCCCAGTGCGCGGTCTATAATCTCCGTTGCGCGGAGATGACCGCCGCGAACCTGTTCAGCGATTTCGGAAACACTCGGAAGCATGGTTCGACCGTCCAGAATCATTTGTCGGTATCGGTTGTCGGAAGGTCAAATTGGAGAAGAGGTTTGATAAGAGATTCGTTTAGCTCCAGCTGTGCGACAACATGCTCGCGATAGGTGTCGGAAATGGTGATTCCGACGCATGCTGCCGCTCCATCGAGCCACTTTTCAGTTCGCTTACGATCCTCGCTTATCATTCTCTCTCCTTCTTTCTTTTATAGGAACGCCAAGCTTGCCGAGTCGTTCTGCGAATGACGTGGGGTACCGAGAGAGGTGCGTTGGTCGCTAGCCATAATGAATATGACTTATCAAACGCATCTCCCATGGAAGCAGACGGCAACACCGGCCACCAGCGTGCGTCAAAGTGCTTCGTGCGCGTGTTCTATATAATAGAAACAGCTTTTTGCATGTTGACATAAATCGATCCTTTGTAAAGATGGGAAATAGCCGTAGGGCCAATGCGGCGATTTGGGAGAACGATCAGATGCGCTGCTTAGGGATGGAATACCTGTCCCGAGGCCTGTGGCATGGTGCCGCTCAGTTGTGAGGAAGGGTAACCAAAATGGATTTCTCTTATAGAGACCGGTTGAAGCTGCTGGGTGGCTTAGCCGCCGCCACCGGCCTGCATAGCAGCGGAGTTTTACCCGCACTTGATATCGTCGGTGGAGCGTTTGCGCAGGATGTCGCGAAGAAAGCCTTGCGCGTGACCATTATCCCTGAACCGCCGATTCTCAATTCGGCGTTCAACACAGCCATCATGGTTCAGCAGATTTCGACCAAGATGCTGGACGGCCTTTTGACCTATGATAAAAAATTCGATCCGATGCCGTCTCTTGCGATCGAATGGAAGGTCGCGGACGACGGCTTGTCGATTGCCTTCAAACTCAGGCCTAACGTGAAATGGCACGACGGTGCGCCGTTCTCCTCGGCTGACGTGAAGTATACGTTCGAGGAAGTCTTAAAGAAGCATCATCCGCGAGGACGTGCGACATTTGCTAATGTCGATTCCGTCGAGACCCCGGACTCATTGACGGCGATCATCAAGCTGAGCAAGCCGTCGCCCTACGTGATGGCGGCGCTCTCTGCCTCGGAGTCTCCGATCCTGCCGAAGCACCTATATGAAGGAGGCGATCCTCCGACAAACAAGCTGGGTATGGCTCCTGTAGGCACAGGCCCTTACAAGTTCGTTGAGTGGCAGCGGGGTAGCTATATCAGCCTTGCCCGTAACCCCGACTATTGGGTGAAGGGTAAGCCGGAGATTGAATCGCTGGTCGTGCGATTTATTCCCGATTCCGGTGCCCGCGCCGTGGCTTTTGAAACCGGAGAGCTCGATATCGGTGGTACCGATCCCGTTGCGCTCGCCGATCTCGAACGCATCAAGAGCATACCTCACCTTGCGGTGACGACTGAAGGCTACGCCATGTGCGGCGCCATGTATTATTTCGAATTCAACATGCGGGATCCTCAGTTCAAGGATCTGAGGGTGCGTCAGGCAATCGCACATGCGATCAACCGCGATTTTGTGGCGAAGAATGTCTGGTTCGGTTACGGTTCCGCAGCAACGGGACCGGTATCCCAGAAGCTGGTGAAGTTCTACAATCCGGACGTTCCAAAGTATCCCTTCGATCCCAAGAAGGCGGAAGCGCTACTTGATGCGGCCGGTTTCCCGCGAAAGGCCGGCGGCGTTCGCTTTCGGATCACGCATGATCCTTCGACTTACTCGGATCAGTATCGCCGCTTCGCAGAGTACTTCAAGCAAGCAATGCGGGCGATCGGCATCGATGTCGACATTCAGAATGCCGACGCTGCGACGTTTCAGCGGCGCATTTGGACCGACAATGTTTACCAGACCGCATCCTACGGCATCTTCAACATGTCAGATCCCACGATCGGCGTTCAACGGATGTACTGGTCCAAGAATATCCGTAAGGGCGTGCCGTATTCGAACGGGTCGGGCTACTCGAATCCGGAAATGGATAAGTTGCTCGAAGTCGCCCAAAATGAGATCGACCCGGTCAAGCGACGGGAGTTCTTCAACAAGATGCAAGTTCTGGCGATGACTGACTTGTCCATCATTCCGATCATTAACGTCGACTATACAACCGTCTACAATAAACGGGTGGAAGGTCTTACAGACGATCTGGAGGGTGTGTTCGGCACCTACGCGAACATTTCCCTGGCGTAACGGGTCACTCTGAGATGCTTATCAGTTTCTCTCTGAGTGATTTCGATCTTCACATTTCCCGGCATTTTCGCTGAGGCACGTCTAGATTTTTCATGGCGTTACTCGATGAACGCGGGGCCGGCTCTCGTTCGCCATCCTGTTCTCTTCTCTTCTGCAAATCGGAGGCGAGAACAGGTCGCGTCCGCAAGCCCTGTTCGCAGGGAATTGCGTTGGAGACCGGTTCGCGGGTGACTGCTTTCACCGCCATGGATCACAGTTGCGAGCGCTCCGATGCGCCCAATGCCAGGCTTTGCGTTCGCCGTATCTAGCGATCACTGCTGCACCGCATACGGGGCACTCGGCTGAGCGGCCCGGCTGCGCTTCCAAGTACTAGTCGTCTGGCATCAGGGCTGACCGAGATCAATCGTAAGCCTATTGGCTTTGAAGTTGCGCTGCACAAATCTCCTAAATGAGCTTCTGCCTTGCACGAGCGCGGCTTTTTCCTGTTGCGTACTGTATACAGTGTCCAGTACATTGTAGCCGAAATGAGTTTTGTGAGGCACCGGATGGACTTTGATCTGACTAAGGAGCAGCGGGATTTAATCGGATTGACTCGCGAGGTGAGCAAATCCTTTGCCGGTCGCAGTCTGGCTTACGACAAAGCTTCGGCTTTCCCGGAAGAGAACTTCAAGGAACTCAAGGCCGCCGGTTTGCACAAGCTGACTGTGCCAAAGCGCTATGGCGGACTCGGACTGTGGGGTGAGGAGGGCTATCTCTCCTACTATCTGGTGCTCATCGAAATGGCGCGTCACTGCAGTTCGACAGCGCAACTTCTGCAGGTGCACAACCATGGCGTTGGCATTGTTGCTGGAAACGGTAATCAAGATCAGCTTGATCGCTACATGCCAGGGATTGTGGAAGAGGGGCATTTGTATGCTTCGTGCGGCAGCGAGGCGTCGGTGCGAGTGTCCGGTCCTGAAAAATTCGACAGTATCCTCCGGCCAAGCGGCTCTAACTTTGTGCTGAGCGGGTTCAAGGGGTTTGCTTCCGTCGCGCCCGCTGCGGACTATTACGTTATCTGGACGCTGGTCGAGGGCGCCACGCGCATGGACGAGGGCATGGTCTTTGCCGTGGTTCCGAAGGGCCGCGATGGCGTTAAGCTTGAGGACAATTGGGATGTTCTCGGTATGCGTCCGACCGTGAGCTGGAACATCCATCTCAAGGACGTCGCGGTTGATGCATCGGAAGTCGTTGGCGGTCCGGGCGATTGGGTCCAAAAGGATCCGCGAACGTTCACGCTGGGCTTTGCGTCCAACCACCTCGGGCAGGCCAAGGCCGTATTCGATTTTGTGGCGGAATACTTGAATCGTCGGCCGGACCTCAAGGCAGGCCAGGTTGCTCTCAACGACCTGGGTGAAGCTGAAGTGCGCATTTCGGCGGCCGAAGCGGTGCTGATGCGCGCCGCGCGGAGTTGGGAAGCCGGAAACTACGATCAGGCCGAGCGGCTATCCATGCATGCTTTGTTTCTTGCGAAGCAGGCCGGCATGGATTTCGTTGTGAAAGCCTTCGATATCTGCGGTGCCCGTGCAACTTTCAACGACTCGTTGCTTAACCTCTATCTGCGGGACCTGCGGACCTTCACGCTTCATTTCCGTGAAGACCGCCTCTTGCAAATGCTGGCGTCCGCTTCGCTAGGTGAAGAATTTCACTCGAAAGCTCGTTATGGACGTCGGCTGAACGTTTCGAGCGAGGCGGCCGAATAGAATGGACGTTGCGACTGCAAACACGATAAAGGCATTCGATCGGCACAGGCTTGTCGATACGGCAGCCCAATCGGTTCGCATTAAAAGTTACAGTGGAGACGAAGTAGAGATCGCGCAGTGGACTGCGGATCGCATGTCTGAACTTGGTCTCGATGTCTCGCTCGTCGAGGTGGCTCCGCGCAGATACAATGCCATCGGTGTTTGGCGTGGCCGCGGGGGCGGCTCATCGCTGATGTACAATGGGCATATGGATACCAACCCGGTCGGCGAGGGATGGAGCCGCTCTCCGTTGGGTGGTGAGATTGACGAAGAGTTCGTTTACGGCATCGGCATTTGTAACATGAAGGCCGGCAACGCGAGTTTTCTGGAAGCTGTTGCAATGTTGAAGAATGCCGGATTCAGACCGAAGGGGGATGTGGTCCTTGCCTTCGTGCATGGCGAACTCCAGGGCGGCGTTGGCACCGTTCGTATGATCGAAAGCGGCGTTCGTGCTGACTATTTTATTGTTGGTGAACCCACGGAACTGACGCTGCTGACTCAGCACTCCGCCAGTTTCGTGTTTGAAATTACTATTCTGGGGAAGACCCGGCACCTGTCGAAGCGGGAGGACGGTGTCGATGCTATCGCCGGAATGGAAAAACTGTTGCCGCAGTTGCGGTCACTGACTTTCTCCGGTGCCGCGACCGATAGCGACCGTCTGCTTAATCGAATTAACATCGGCGTTATTCGTGCGGGAGTCTCGCGGCAGCTGCTCGATTGGCGGCCTCAACAGCTTGCCGATGTCTGTGTTGTCAAATGCGCAGGCCGTTTCGGCCCTTCGCAGACGCTCGATCAGGCGATGCGTGACATCCAGGATGTTTTAGATCGGCTCAGTGCGGAGGATCCGGCTTTCGTGGCAGAGCTGAAACTGGTTGAAGAGAACCGGATTTTCATGCCGCCCTTCAAGGTTGAGCACGATGCGCTGCCTGTTGTTGCGCTGGGTGATGTTCATAAGGAGATCTCGGGCAGTCCCGCAAAAATAGGCATGCATACACCAGCCAAGTTCTTCGGATCGGACGCGGCTCACCTGGCGAAGGCCGGCATGACCGGTGTGCTCTACGGTCCCGGTGGAAGATTCAATACGATGCCCGACGAGCGTGTTGCCATCAGCGAGATGGAAATCGCCAGTAAGGTTTATGCCGCTGCTGTTATTAATGTGACGGAGACACCTTGTCCATGAGCCTCATTGTTCGAGATCGCGTGTCCGATCAGGTCCATCGCTATCTGCGAGAGAGAATTATTGATGGTGAACTGACTGAGGGAAAGCGCCTTGTCGAAGTAGACATCGCCTCCGAGCTCGGCGTCAGTCGCACGCCCGTGCGCGAAGCCCTGTGGCAACTGCGGAGTATGAATCTGATCCGTCAAGTTGGCACCGGCTACGAAGTCACGAACGTCAAGCGTGAGCTGCTTGAGATTCTTGATGTCCGTGCCGCGCTCGAATCTTATGCGGTGCGTCGTGCTGCTGATGTCATCACCAAGGAGCAACTCGCATCGATCGCGGAGATTTGCGACGCGATGGAAAAATTGTCATTCACCGCGACCGAAAAACGAGCCAAGTGCAATCGTCGATTTCATGAAGAGTTGATCCGGTCTGCTGGAAACGACCGGTTGTTGCGCCTCGTTAGCGACTACCAGGACTATTTCACGGTCGTTCAGCCACTGTTTGACGAGAAATTCATTATCCGAACCCAGCGCGAGCACCGCGCCATTCTTGCCGCTCTCCAGAAAAGGGATGGCGAGGCTGCAGCGGCGTGCGTAACGCAGCACGTTCTCGGAGCAGCAAAGTTCATTGAATCCGATTCGGCGCGCACCGCGTCCGGTCGGTAAAAGGAGAAGGGATTGGCGATGTTGAACAGACGGCAGGCTATCGCGCTTGGTGTTTCGTCAGGCGTACTTCCATTCGTTTCCAAAATGAGCCGCGCGCAAACCCCCGCAAAGGTCATTCGTTTGATGACATGGGGTGGAAGCTGGCAGGATATCTTTCGGCCGGTAGCCGAGGCTTTCGAGAAGGACACCGGCACGAAGGTTGAGTTCATTGTCCAGTCAGGCGCAGCGGACGGTCTCAACAAGCTAACCGCTCAAAAGGCTAATCCGCAGGTGGATGTGTGGACATCCATCAGCAGCACGATGCAGGTTGCGACTAAGGCGGGTTTGCTGGCCAATCTCGATGCCGGCAAAATTCCTCAACTTGCCGAGATGCCAAAGCAGTTCGTAGGTCCCACCGGCGCTTCGATCTGGCTCTCCCCAAGGGGCATCTTTTACCGCACCGACCTTTCGCCGTTCGAGTTGAAGGATTGGAAAGATCTCTGGGATCCGCGCCTGAAAGATAAGGTGGGCGTAACGATGGCGCTCGATCGTGGAAGTTTTTTGATTGTTTCTGCCCTCCTGAATGGTGGAGACGAGCACAAGATCGACAAGGGTTTCGAAAATCTGCAGAAGCTCAAGCCAAACATCCACACCGTGTACTCAACGGATCCGGAATCGATCAAGTTGCTTGAGACGGGTGAAGTTGCCGTTATTGCCTGGGGAGCCTTGCCAAACGTCTACCGGCACCTTGGTCCGGATTCAAAATACCGATTTGTGATGCCGGCCCCTCACTTCTTGGCAGACATTCCGGTTTCCATCGTCAAGGGGCGTGGCGACGCTCAGCAAGCGGCGGCCGAGAAGTTCGTCGATTATATGCTGCAGCCCAAGTATCAAACCATTATGGCGTCCATCGCAGGGACCGTGCCGGCCAATCCCGAGGCTGCGGTGCCGGAGAAACTTCGGGGCATTATCCCGAAGCTTCCAATTCCTGACGTCTATTCGGTCGATTGGACTACGGTCAACACCCAGTACTCGATGTGGGAAGACCGCTGGGCCCGTGAAGTCCAGGTTCGATAGCGCTCATGCCGATAGAGGCGCAATGAGAAAAAGGTGGGCTGAGATAGCGGCGCTGCTTCTGCCGGGCGGCATCATCATCGCGGTTTTTGCCGCGATGATGGTATCGATGTTTCGATACAGCCTTGCTCCGGGCGGTACGAACGAGATCGGTCAGGGATTTACGCTCGAGCACTATATCCGATTTCTCAGCTCATCGTTCTATTGGGGCTATCTGTCGGATTCGCTGCGCATTTCGTTGTACTGCACTTTCATTACAGCCGTGGTGGGCTATGTAATCGCATACGCGATGTATCGGTCCGGTCCGACAGTACGGCTCGTGGCCGGAGCCATTCTGATCATTCAGTTCTTCACGGCATATGTGATCCGCACCTATGCCGTCATGCTGATCATCGGAAAGACCGGCCTCATCAATACGGTTCTGCTGTCGATCAAGGTGATCGATCAGCCGATCCGTATTCTCTTCACGGAAACGGGCATTGCGATCGGTCTCGTGATGGTGTCGGTGCCCTTTATGGTGTTTCCGATTTTGGCAAGCCTGCAGCGGATATCGCCAAACGTGGAAATGGCGGCGTCGTCACTCGGAGCAACGCCATTTCGGACATTTTGGACAGTTATATTCCCGCTTAGCCTGCCCGGCGTCGCCGCAGGCATTGTGATCGTCTATCTGTTCGAACTCACGTCGTACATTGTTCCGGGTCTACTCGGTGGCGGTTACTCCGACATGATCGCGAACTTTATCTACAACAAGGCCATGCGGTCCTTCGAATACAGTTTTGCGTCAGCGGCTGCGGTCATTACGCTGATCCTTTCAGCATTCATCGTCTATGCCCTGAATAGCGTTTTTGACCGTCTCACCCGATATGAGCGTGCGAGATGACGGTCTACACATCGCGCCACCTCGCCGTGCGTCTGCTGGGAGGAGGGCTGATATTTCTCCTGGTTATGCCGATTGTCATTCTGATCGGCGTTTCGCTCAATGCGGGGGTCGAACAGGCATTTCCTCCGCATGGACTGTCGCTGCGCTGGTATCAAAACCTGGCGAACCGTAACGGATTCCTTGACGCGGCGAAGCTGACGCTGGCGCTCGCAATCGGATCGGCGGCAGTTAGCGTGATGGCGAGCGTTGCTGCCTCGGTTGCCCTTAGCCGCTATTCATTCCCTGGGCGTCAGGCGGTCGTAACGCTTCTTCTTTCTCCACTTATTGTTCCGCAGGTAGTGGTCGGCATGGGATTCCTTGTCACGCTTGCGGCACTTGGGATATTCAGTTCGGTCATCTCGCTGTCGATCCTCCATTGCGTGATTACCCTTCCGTTCACCGTCCGTGTGGTGCTTGCTGCAATGGATGGCGTAGCGCCGTCGCTGGAGCAGGCGGCTCAGTCGTTGGGTGCGCGTCCGGTTCGGGCTTTCTTCGAGATAACGATACCGCAGATCGCTCCGAGTCTGGTGGCGGCCGGGATATTCGCATTCGTAACATCGTTCGAGAATTTCACTGCGTCCCAGTTCCTTGTCTGGGACAGGACGACGCTGCCGGTCGCAATCTACACCAGCATCCAGACAGAAAACGATCCGACCGCCGCGGCTCTTTCCTCGCTCATCGTTCTGATCGTCGTGGTTTTCATAACGGTATTCAACCGATTTGTTCTCAAGCATATGTTCGCAGGTAAGTAACGATGGCGGTGGTTGAACTCGAGAACATTCGTCTGAGCTACGGTGACCAGGAGGTTTTGAAGGGCGTTTCGCTGCGTCTTGCGTCGTCGGAGTTCGCAGCTGTTCTAGGTCCGAGCGGATGCGGAAAGACATCCTTGCTGCGCATCATAGGTGGCTTCAGCGATTATACCGGATCGCTCCGAATCGACGGCAAGGACGTCGCGGGTGAACCGTCGTACCGCAGAAACATCGGCATCGTATTTCAAGACTACGCCCTGTTTCCTCACAAGACGGTTGCTGAGAACATCGGCTATGGCCTTCGTATGCGATCTGTACCGAAGCCGGAGATCCTGGAACGGGTCAACGAACTTGTTGATCTCTTGAAACTTCAGGGGCTGGAAGGCCGCTATCCCGCGCATCTTTCGGGCGGACAGCGTCAGCGTGTTGCCATCGCCCGCGCCATTGCGATCCGACCCAAGATGCTTCTGCTGGATGAGCCGCTGAGTGCGCTGGACAAGAAGCTTCGCGAGGAGATGCAGGTCGAGCTGCGTCAGATCCAGAGAAAAGTCGGAATCACGACGCTTTTTGTCACCCACGATCAGGAAGAAGCACTGGCTCTCGCGGATACCATCATTGTTATGACCGATGGAAAGATCCGGCAGATCGGCACGCCCTCGGAGATATATCTGCGCCCCGCTGACGAGTTTGTCGCAAATTTTATCGGTCAGTCCAACCTCTTCGATGCGGAAGTTGTGGGCGTAAGCGGCGACCGGATATCGGCACGGCTCGATAGCGGCGAAGTTGTCGGGATTCGATCGGACAGGGCCATCCCCGCGGGGACGCGCATTGTCTTCTGCGTGCGCCCGGAGCGTTTCAGCCTTGATCGTTCATCTCTGCAGTCAGGCGATACGAACACGTTCGAGGGCGTGATCGAGCACGCAATATTTCTTGGCTCCAATTGGCAACTGGGAGTCAGAACCGCCCAAGGTAGAAAGATCAAAGTTCAGGCAAACGAGGGCAGGACAGAGGGGCAGAAGGCCAGTCTGTTCTGGCAGCCGGGCAGCGCTGTCGTTCTTCTGAAGTAGTTTCTGAAGTTTCTAACACAGGAGAGAATCGAATGACGTTTTCGCTTGCAGCACGCTGCTCAAAGACCGGGGCGTTCGGCGTTGCAATTACGACTGCCAGTCTGGCGGTCGGTGCGCGTTGCCCGTTCGTGCGCGGCGGTGTAGGTGCGGTTCTCACTCAGAATCGCACCGATCCGCGTCTTGGTCCGCAAGGCCTAGATCTGCTTGAAAAAGGCGCGAGCGCGCAAAGTACGATCGACGCATTGGTTGAAAATGGCCACGTCATCGGCTGGCGCCAGCTGGCTGCCGTCGACAAGCATGGCCGTACAGCACACTACTCGGGCAAGAGCATCGTTTCCAAGCATTGCGGCTTCGAAGGGCCGCAATGTGTTTCGATCGGTAATTTGCTCGTATCGGACAAGCTGCCGCAGCGGATGGTGGAGGGCTACATGGACAAGCCCGAGGCTCCGTTCGCAGACAGGCTTATCGATTCCCTACAGGCAGGGCTTGATGCCGGAGGGGAGATCAATCCCGTTCGATCTGCCACCGTACTGGTCGCCGACCAGTTTGATTTTCCTCATATCAATCTTCGTGTCGATGATCACGACGATCCCGTTAAGGAGATTCGACGCATTTGGCGGAAATACGAGCTCGAGGTCGATAACTTTATCGTTCGCGTGCTTGATCCAAACAACGCCGTGTAATTCGCCACTTTAGCACTGGAGACAGGAATGGCCTCATTCGAGCCCGCGGTCCCTATTCGCGTCGATCCGGAAACGGGAATATGGACGACGGATGGCTTGCCAATGATATACTTGCCGCGTCATTTCTATCTCAATCATATTGCCGCATTCACTAAGGCGTTGGGCGAAGGCCCAGCGCTTCGGGTGCTGTACGAAGCCGGCTATGAGTCTGCGTGGCAGTGGTGTGAGAAGGAAGCGGCACAGCACAATCTCCACGGTGCAGACGTTTTCCTCCACTACATGAAGCGCATCTCTCAACGTGGGTGGGGACAGTTCACCGTCCTTGAACTCAATCGCAGCACCGGCGAGACTCGAGTGCAGCTAGACCACTCGGTGTTTGTGGCGGGGCATTCAGGCCTGGAAAAGCAGAGCGTTTGCTCGGGATTTGCCGGCTGGTTCGCTGGTGCCCTGGAATGGGTAGGGCACAGCATGGGTTTCAACTGGAAGCTCAAGGCAACGGAAGATGAGTGTGCTGGCGACGGACAGCACGGGCATTGTATTTTTTGGATAAGGCCGAGCAACGAAATTGGTATCTACCATCGGGTTGCCATCAAATGAGCAGCCCATTGCGGCAGCGTTTTCTTGATGCGATGAGCCGGGTAGCCGCAACCGTTAACGTTGTGACCACCGATGGATCCTCCGGACTGTTTGGCGTAACTGTCTCGGCTATGGCATCGGTGTCGGCGGATGCTGAACATCCAATTCTGCTTGTATGCGTCAACAAGAGCAGTGTGAGTGCCGAACCTATCCGAAACAACGGCGTATTCTGCGTTAATATACTTCGCGATGATCAGTCCTACATTTCGGACCGTTTTGCGGGGCGTGACGGCGCCAGTGGAGCCGGAAAATTTAACAACATAAAATGGACGGCGGGTAAAACCGGCGCGCCCCGTGTGGACGATTGTCTGGTCGCCTTTGACTGTCGCGTTCTATCGATCGAGATCATGGAATCCCACTACGTCATTTTCGGGACTGTCGTGGATGTGTCTATGGATCGAGTTGGTGCTCCTCTTATCTATTCCAATCGGTCATATGGCACGCCGCTTTATCTAAGATCCTTGCCGGAGAGGGATGTTTCCTTGGAGACTCTCAAGCTAGGTGTTTTTCATACGCTGGGGCCATATGTTTTGCCGCGCGTATTGGAGCGCCTTGTTGGAGATGGTCGATCCATCGATTTGCGAATTATTGAAGGCGATCAACGTCTGATTAGCGAAAACTTCAAATCTGGTGGCATCGAAGCTGCACTGATTTATGATTGGGATTTGGGGGCAGACATCGAAAAAGTCCGGTTGAGTGCATTCAATCCTTATGCTCTTGTTTCGGAACGTCATGCCCTTGCATCCGCTGGTGCGGCTCGACTTGCGGAGCTTGCAGCAGAACCCTTGATTCTGTTGGACGCACCGCCCAGCGGTGAATTCTTTCTCTCGCTATTCCGCGAGCGCGGCCTCGAGCCAACCGTTCGATATCGAACAAGTTCGATGGAGATGGTCCGGGGGATGGTGGGTCATGGACTTGGCTATAGTATCTTGGTGACACAGCCGGCGACCGATCGCACTTACGATGGTCAACCAATCAAGGTGGTGCGCCTAACCGATGATATACCGCCGCGCCATCTAGTGCTTGCTTGGCGTCGAGATCGGCCGAAGAACAGGATTGTCGAAAATTTATTGGCTTCCTGCCGTGCGGTTTTTCGTTAGGTGTAAGATGAAGCACGTCTGTTCCGGTTGATACCCTACGTCTGCTTGTGGCGCACAGCGAACCTTCATCTCATCCGCCTCATGCTCCCGGAGGAAAAATAGCGCGGGCCATAGAAGCTTACTGCTACGACGTGATTGTTTCCATTCAGCCAACTTCAGCGCTTTTTGCGTCGGCGCCGAGTTGGTGGAAGCTGCGGCAACGTCCTATTTCGGAGAGCACGCAGTAATCTCGAAAGCAACAGAAGCCGCTTTTCAATCGCCCGGATGTCGTACAGCAACATTGCTTCACTCACAAAAAATAATCGTAAAAAATCAACCTAATGGCGTCGACGCGGTCTCGTCGGTCCGATTTCGGACTCTTGAACCTGGTTTCGGCCCCAAATTTGTGCCGAGAGGCAAGTCTCGCTTTAGTCTGCGTGATGGATATGAGCATTGGTGTCGCGGGCACGGAAGTGCTCGTTCTGCGACGTGCTAGTTCCTCCGGAGAATCTGCCAGCGTTCGGGCAAAAATCTTACTCGTGCGCCGGGTCGTCCCTTGCCTTCCGTCGCGCCTCGATTGGGACGATGACTGTTTCGCTGGAATGGCAATTCCGGCAAACAAAGGTGAGGCGCTCAAAGCCGGTCTGGCCGGGTTGGATGTGCGACAGAACCATCTGTAAGCCGCACGTGGGGCAGCTCAGCAGACTAAGCAAGTTCTTCGCGCCGGTCAGAGATGCTCCCTGGTCTGTCATTGTCAACCGTAGTGGTACTGCCGCGCGTCAATTCAAAGCTGTGCAAAAGGTTCCTGTTTTCACTCGGTTGATACTTGCATCTGCAAGCGACCTGAATCTAGCTTTTTGCGGCGGGGGTAGGGAACCGAACTTTGAGTCGGCACGATATCCGCCAGGCCGTCCGGCTTTGATCCCGGACGGCCTTTCGTTTCAGCAGGCGGACTTGGTTTTACCGCTGGCTTCCTGATTTTCTGGCCGGCAGAACGGCCGCCGGCACGTGCGGAAAGATTGTTGCCAGCGAAAGCGCGCTGCTCATTTTTTCGCCGGACGGCATTTGAATCTCAAAGCCCGACGCATCCAACGCGCCGTCGAAGACATTCAATGGCCAATGCTGTCCCCGGTCCGTCAAACGAGCAAACCGCCTGCCGACAGCAACGATCGCCGCTTCGCCCCTGTATTCTCGTGCATACGCTAGTACGTGCTCACGGGCTGGGCCTTGAACTTCGATGGGGCGATAGCTTCCAAAGCGGAAAACTCCGTCGAGGTTGCGTCGCGTATCGAGCAGCTTGGCGGTCCATGCCAGTTTGAGCCTGCCGTTAGCCCAGTTGTCGGTCAAATCTTGCCAGTCGGGTGCGCTGAGCGCCTCGAGCGCCTCACGCCTTTCGGCAAAGTCGAGGGCACGGCGGTTGTCGGGATCGACCAACGAGAAATCCCAGAACTCGGTTCCCTGATAGAAATCAGGAACGCCGGGCATTGTTGCCTTCAGCGTGATCTGGCTCAGCGCGTTCAGCGCGCCTAGCAGGGAGAGCTGGCGCACGAGGACGCTGATCGATTGGAGAAAGTCGGAATTGGACGGATCGAGGATGCGATCGATAAAATCCGTCAGGCCTTTTTCGTAAGGTTCATTGGGGTTGAGCCAGCTCGTCTCGCGCTTGGCTTCGCGAGCGGCCTTGATAGCGTAGGCCTTCATGCGATCGCCGAACGTCGGATCGGGGGCGAGCGGCCATGCGCCCACCAGGCTCTGGTAGAGCAGATATTCGAACGCCGGCGACGGGCTGCGCATGTCGTTGCGGGTCTCGATGTGTTTCGCGTTGATCGCCTTCCACCGTCCGACACAGGCGGTCCATTCGCCGGCCAGTTCGGAAAGCGCCAGCAGCCGTGCGCGGGCGTCCTCGCCGCGCTTGGTATCGTGGGTCGCGGTAGCCGTCAGCCCGTGCGGCGACGAAACGACACGCTGGCGCATCAGCGCGTGGAAAGCGTCGGGTTGCAGGGCGTCGGCCGCCGGATCGCCGCCGACCTCGTTCAGCGCGAGCACTCTGGGATAGCGATAGAACGCGGTGTCCTCCAGCGACTTCGCCATCAGCGGTCCGGTGAACTGCTGCACCTTGAGTGCGAAACGCCGGATCCGCGGCTTGCCGGTGGCGGAGCCCTTCGCGTTGGCCAAATCCATGGTCAGTACGCTGCGCAGGAAATCGAAAATGCCTTCATCGGCGCCGAACCATTCGGCGCGGGCGCGGTCAATCGTCGCTGCAATCAGATCGCGGTCGGTCGGTGATGGTCCGGCCGCCGCGATGTAGGTGCGGTAAACCGGAAAGTGCAGGACGTAGAGCTCAAACACCTGCCGCAGGCTGTCGGCGGAAAAATCGCGCGTGGAATAATGTCCGTTCGCGATCCGCGCGAGCAGCCGCGTCAAGACCGTGAACTCGCTTGCGAGCAGCGTGTCGAGCACGCGGCGTTTTGATGCCAGCAGAACCGGCGTGAAGTCCGGCGCGATGTTGCTGGCCTGACGAAACGTCTCGTCGAGGGCGTCGAGCCCGCTGCCGTCGAGCAGCACGCGGCTGATGACGTTAAGCCACTCATAGCCGGTGGTGCCGTGGACGCCGGGCAGTTTCGGCAATTTCTCGCCTTCGCCGAGGATTTTCTCGATCAGCAGATAGAACGGCTCGCGCGACGGCCCGCGTGCGTCGCGAATGAGCCGCTGCAGGCGCCGGCAGTACTGCGCGGGATCGCGGAGACCGTCAATGTGATCGAGGCGGAGGCCTTGAATCTTGTTGTCGGCGATCAGCTGACGGACCAGCCGGTGGATACGTTCGAACGTCGGAGCATCCTCGACGCGAAGCCCGGCGAGGCTGTTGACGTCGAAGAACCGGCGATAGTTGATCTCGCTGGTCGCCAGCCGCCAGTGCGCCAGCCTGTAGTGCTGGCGTTCAAGCAGATGGTGCAGCGTCGACGTCTGCGCCGGCCGGTCCGCGCCGGCGCGATAGGCCTCAAGACCGCGCGAGATGATGTCCGGCGCGCCGGGCAGTTGCGCCAGCGCCGCCTTGAAGGCCGGCGCTTCCGTGCGGTTGGGATGCCTGAGCCCCTTGTACCGCGAAGCCAGATCGAGAATCTGTTTTCCGGACGGAGTGTCCTGCGCGCCGGCCTCGCCGACGATGACGCGTAGCATCTCGCTATAGCGTTCCGGCGCGATCGGCAGCCGATGCTCGAAATACCAAGCGGCGAAGCTGCCTTGCGCGGCGTCGTAGCGAATTTCGATGTTGCCGCGCTCCAGCGCGTCGCCGTAGGAAGCGCCGAGGATCGGCAGCAGGATTCCGCCGCGGGTGCGGAAGGGCAGCAAGTCCCAGTCGATATCAAACGAGGCAGAGCAGGGTGAAGACGGGCCCCATTCGAGCACATCGAGCCACCACGGATTGTCGGCGAAATGCACGCCCATGTGGTTCGGCACGAAATCGAGAATGAGACCGAGATCCTCCCGTTTCAGCGCCGCGCTGAGTTGTTCGAACCCCTCGTCGCCGCCGAGTTCGGGATTGAGGACATTGTGATCGACGATGTCGTAGCCGTGGGTGCTGCCGTGCCGGGCCTTGAGAAACGGCGAGGCGTAGACATGAGTGATGCCGAGCTTCTTGAGATAAGGCGCGATCGCCGCCGCCTGTGCGAAATTGAAATCGGCCGTCAGCTGCAGGCGATAGGTCGCCAATGGAATGGCCGGGGGCATTACGGCCCTCCCAACGTCCACACCACCGACCACGGCGGCATCGTGCCGTTCGGCGTCTGGCCCCAGACCGGTTGATCGGACGGCGCGGATGCGGGCGCGGGCAGCGCGCGCGCTGACAAATTCGCGGCGAGCTTGAGTGAGCGGCCGTCGCTGATGATCCAGCGCGCAGCCAGACCGCCGTCGCCGGTCGCATGCGCTTCGCCGAAACGGATCGCGGCAAGGCACGGCACGATCCGCTCCCTGCGGATTGTGAGCAGATCGCGCACCAGCTTCAGGCGTTTGCGCCCGGGCGCGGACTCGGCCTCGTTCCAGTCGAGATGGGCCAACTGGAACGTCGAGTCATTCAGCGGATCGGGAATCTCGTTGCCGTATTTTTCGTAAGCCGACTGGAATTCGCGGCGGCGGCCCTGACGGACCGCATTCGCGAGATCGCCCTTGAAGTCGCAGAAGAACGGGAACGGTGTTTGCGATCCCCATTCCTCGCCCATGAACAGCATCGGCGGCATCGGCGCGAGCAATGTGATCGCGAGCGCTGCCTCGATCGCGGCCGGCTTCGCTATCGCCTCAAGCCGGTCGCCCAGCGCGCGGTTGCCGATCTGGTCGTGATTTTGCAGGAAGCTGACGAACGCCGTGGGGGGCAGATTGCCGCTCGCCTCGCCGCGCAGCTTGCCACCGCGATGGGCGGAGGCCTCGCCCTGATAGGCGAAGCCTGATCCCAGTGCGCGGGCAATATCGCGTTGCGGCTCGGGATAGTCGCGATAATAGTCGCCGGTCTCGCCGGTCAGGAGGACGTGCCAGGCGTGATGATAGTCGTCGTTCCACTGCGCGCGATAGCGGCCGTGCGGCGGGTCGGTTTCCGGATCGAGCAGGCCGGCGCGATTGTCATCGTTCTCGACGACCAGATGAATCGTGCGCCCGGTCGCTTCGGCCAGCAGGCCGGCCTGACGGCTGAGTTCATTCAGCAAGGGCGGCTCGCCGACCTCGACGATGGCCTGCACGGCGTCGAGGCGCAGGCCGTCGAAGCGGTAGTCTCGCAGCCAGTACAGCGCGTTGTCGATGGCGAACTGGCGCACCTGCGGTACGCGATAGTCGATCGCGTTGCCCCACGGCGTGTGCGACGGAGAAAAGAATGCCGGCGCGTAGCGGCCGAGATAGTTTCCTTCCGGCCCGAAGTGATTGTAGACGACATCCAAGAAAACCATCATGCCGCGCAGATGGGCCTCGTCGATCAGGGCCTTCAACTCGTCGGGACGGCCATAGGAACTGTCGGGCGCATACCACAGCACGCCGTCATACCCCCAGTTGCGACGCCCCGGAAAATCCGCCAACGGCATCAGCTCCAGCGCGGTGATGCCGGTCGCGGCGAGATGGTCGAGCCGGTCGATCATCGCCCGATAGGTGCCGGTTGCGGTGAACGTTCCGACATGGGCTTCGAGGAAGATAGCTTCTTCCCACGGCCGTCCGCGCCAGTCGTTCGCGCGCCAGCGGTAGGCGTGGTGATCGAGCACTTCGCTGGGCCCGGAAATGTCTTCCGGCTGAAACTGTGAGGCCGGATCCGGCACTTGCAGATCGCCGTCGATCCGGAATCGATAGCGCGAACCGGCGCCCGCGCCGGGAACATGGATCGAAAACCATCCATCGCCGGTGGCGCGCATCGCGTGCGGCATGTCGAGCATCACGTCGACGCGCGCGGCACCGGGCGCCCACAGCCGAAAGGTGACGCCGTTCTTTTCCGGCGTCGCGCCAAACCGGTCATCGCTCATGCCACCCCCGCAAATGCAAGAACCGACTGCGGCGGAGCTTCCGCCGGCTTGCCGGATTCAACGATCATCTTTGTCGGGACATCTTTCGTCGTGTCGAGTTCGCAGGTCCAGTGTCTGCACTCCGGGAATGTCGGAAGCGTGAACGCGATGGTTTCGGGAGAGGCGTTGAGAACGATCAGCAGCGGCGCCTCGCCGTGCGCAAGCGGCCCCAGCGCAAAAGACAGGAATCGTCCTTCGTGAAAATTCCAGTCCTCTTCCGTCATCTCTTCGGCTTCCGGCGTCAGCCATAGCACGCCGTATGAGCCGTCGGCGCGTTTGCCGTCGACCCAGCGGCGCGATTTGATCTGGGGAAAGCGGTTGCGCAGTGAGACCAGCCCGCCAATGAAGTCTGTCATGTCGTCCGGCTGCTTACCCAGATTGTCCCAGCCGATCCACCCGATCTCGTTATCCTGGCAGTAGGCGTTGTTGTTGCCGTTCTGCGTGTTGCCGACTTCATCGCCGGCAAGGATCAGCGGGATGCCTTGGGCCAGAAGTAAGCAGGCAAGCTGGTTCTTGCGAAGCAGCCTCCGCAGTGTGTTGATGCCTTCGTCGTCGGTGGGGCCTTCTTCGCCGCAATTGTTGCTGTGGTTTTCGGACGAGCCGTCGCGATTGTCCTCGCCGTTCGCCTCGTTGTGTTTTTCGTTGTAGCTGAACAGGTCCATCAGCGTGAAGCCGTCATGGACCGTGATGTGGTTGATGCTGGCGCGCGGCGTCCTGCCGTCGTGATTGAAGAGGTCGGACGATCCCGTCATGCGCGCGCCGACGTCGCCGATCAGGTTGCCTTCGCCCGACCAGTAGCGGCGCAGCGTGCTTCGATAGCGGTCGTTCCACTCCGACCATTGCGACGGAAATCCGCCGACCTGATAACCGCCGAGCCCGACATCCCACGGTTCTGCGACCATCTTTGTCGACGCCAGAACCGGATCCTGCCGCACCGCCGTGAAGAAGGAGCTGCCGCGGTCGAAGCCGTTGGGCCCGCGCGCGAGCGTGCTGGCGAGATCGAACCGGAAGCCGTCGACGTGACAGACCTCGACCCAGTAGCGCAGCGAGTCCATCACCATCTGGAGAACGCGCGGATGTGTGAGGTTCAGCGAATTTCCGCAACCGGTGAAGTCGTCGTAATAGCGCGGCTCGTCGGGCATCAGCCAGTAGTAGGATTTGTTGTCGATGCCGCGGAACGACAGCGTCGGCCCCAGATGATTGCCTTCGGCAGTGTGATTGAACACGACATCGAGCAGAACCTCGATCCCGGCGTCATGAAGGCGTGCGACAGTCATGCGAAACGAATCGAGCGCGCCTTCCGGAGCGTAGCGGTTTTCGGGAGCGAAGAACGCGATCGAATTGTAACCCCAGTAGTTCGACAGCTTGCGCTCGACGAGATGACGGTCGTCGATGAAGCCGTGGATCGGCAACAACTCTAACGTCGTTACGCCGAGTTTCTGGAGGTGATCGATCATCGCCGGCGAAGACAGCCCCCGGAACGTTCCACGCAAGGCCGGTGAAACGTCCTGCCGTGTCTGGGTCAGTCCTTTGACATGAGCCTCATAGATAATCGTGTCTTCCCAGGCCACGTTGGGGCGCGTCTCGCGGCGTCCCCAATTGAAAGTCTCGTCGACCACCACAGCCTTGATCATGCCGCGTGCGTTGTCGCGTCGGTCGAACGACAGGTCTTCCCGCACGCTTCCCGTCCGATAGCCGAAATGCGCGTCGCTCCAGACCAGGCGACCGGCCAGACGCTTGGCATAGGGATCGAGCAGCAGCTTGTGCGAATTGAAGCGATGACCCTGCTCCGGATCGTAGGGGCCATGGACGCGATAGCCGTAGATCTGGCCGGGGGAGACGTCGTTGAGATAGCCGTGCCAGACATCCTCCGTTCGCTCCGGCAATTGGACACGTTCGACCTCGCGGCGCCCCTGACTGTCGAACAGGCACAACTCGACCTTTTCCGCATTCGCGGAAAACAGCGCAAAGTTGGTTCCCCGACCGTCCCAGACCGAGCCGAGGCGATGGTTTGTCCCAGCTGAAAGTCGCATGCGTTATTCCGGAACCAGAAATATGACTGCAAGAGGAGGAATCGTCAGGTTCAAATGCGGTATCAATCCTTCCAGTGTCTCTACTGCCCCGGCGTTTCCGACATTGCTTCCGCCGTAATGCGCGGAGTCCGAATTGAACACCTCACGCCATTTGCCGGGAAACGGCACCTTGACGCGGTACTCATGATAGATGTTCGGGGCGAAGTTGGCGAGCACAAGGCAACGGTCGCGCGGCGCGTTTCCCTTGCGGATCCAGATGTAGACGTTCGCACCTGCATCATTGGCGACGATCCATTCGAACCCGGCGGGGTCACAGTCGAGTTCGTGCAACGCGGGCAGCGTCCGGTACATCGCGTTGAGATCACGGACAAGGTTCTGAATGCCGAGATGTTTCGGTTGTTCGAGCAGATGCCAGTCGAGGGAGTGGTCGTGGCTCCATTCGCGCTCCTGGCCGAATTCGCAGCCCATGAACATCAGCTTCTTGCCGGGATGGCTGAACATGAATGAATAATACGCGCGTAAATTCGCAAACCGTTGCCATTCGTCGCCCGGCATCCGGCCGAGGATTGACCGCTTGCCGTGAACGACTTCGTCGTGGGAAAGCGGCAGGATAAAGTTTTCGGAAAATGCGTAGTGAAGGCCGAACAGGATCTGGTCGTGGTGATATTTGCGATGGATCGGGTCCTTGCTGATGTAGTTCAGCGTATCGTGCATCCAGCCCATGTTCCATTTGTAGCCGAAACCAAGCCCGCCAAACTCGATCGGGCGCGAGACCTGGGGCCAGGAGGTGGACTCTTCCGCGGCCGTGGTCGCATTCGGAAACTTGCCGAATACCTCGCTGTTGAAGCGTCGGATAAACCCAATGGCCTCGAGGTTCTCGCGGCCGCCATACTTGTTCGGAATCCATTCGCCCGGCGGGCGGCTGTAGTCCAGATAGAGCATCGAGGCAACGGCATCGACGCGCAAGCCGTCAACACCGTAGCGTTCGAGCCAGAACAGCGCGTTCGAGACTAGAAAGTTGGCGACCTCGGTGCGTCCGAAATTGTAGATCAGCGTGCCCCAGTCGAGATGCCGGCCCTGAAGCGGATTGGCATGCTCGTAAAAGGCGGTGCCGTCGAACGATGCGAGCCCATGGGGATCGTCGGGAAAATGCCCCGGCACCCAGTCGAGCAGCACCGCGAGACCTTCGCGATGGCAGGCATCGACCAGCGAGGCGAAATCCTCCGGCGTCCCGAACCGGCTGGTGGGCGCGTACAACCCTGTCGGCTGATAGCCCCATGAGCCGTCGAACGGGTGTTCGCTGACCGGCAGGAATTCGACATGGGTGAAGCCGAGGTCCTTCGCGTAAGCCGGCAACGTCTCCGCCAGTTCGCGATAGGTCAGCCATTGATTGTCGCCCTTGCGCCGCCACGATCCCAGATGGACTTCGTAGATCGACATCGGCGCGGACACGGCGTTGACCGGTTCGGACAGCGCGACCGGCCGGGGAATCCTGGTTTCATCGAGCACGATCGACGCCGTCTTCGGCCGGACTTCGGCGGCGAACGCCAGCGGGTCCGACTTGAGCGGCAGGCTTTCACCGTGGGGGCCGGTCACGTCGAACTTGTAATGGTCTCCCGGGCCGACGTGGGGAATGAAGATTTCCCAATAGCCGTTCGGTCGCACGCGCATCGCGTGACGCCGCGCGTCCCAGCCGTTGAAATCACCGACCACGCTGACGCGGCGCGCATTCGGTGCAAGAACGACGAACGCGCAGCCCGGCACACCCTCGATCGTCATCGGATGCGCGCCAAGCTTGTCGTAGAGGCGCTGATGGGTGCCTTCGCCGAGCAGATAGAGATCGAAGTCGCTCAGGATCGGAGGGAAAGCATAAGGATCATAGAGTTCGACCACGTTGTCTCCAAAGCTGGCGCGCAGGCGATAGGCGGTTGCCAGGCGGGGAAGGGGACCGACGAACAGGCCAGCCTCATGAATCTGCTCGAGTTCGGCGGATTGCCCGTTTTCGCCTATCGCTTCGACCCGCGTTGCCTGCGGCATGAAAGCGCGCACGATGGCACGATCGCCCTCGAAGTGCGGGCCGAGATAATGGAACGGGTCCGAATGACGGGCCTCGATGATGGCATAGGCTTCCGCGGACAATGTCATTCGACTTCCTCATCGTGAGACGAGAGAACGCGCAACGCGCCGCTCAAGGGGACCCGCAGCCAGTCGGGCCGGTGCGCGAGTTCGTATTCGATCTCGTAGAAGACTTTCTCGAGCAGGAAGAAATGAAGAATCCGCTCGCGCGCCTTGGGATCCTCGGGCCAAAAGCGGGAGCCGGCCATCGCCTCGTCGTACGACGCGAGCAGGGCGGTCACCGCGCTGTTGCCCCAGGTTTCGAGGTAGGGCGTCAGTTGGCCGGTCTCGTCCGGCGAAACCTCCCGGGCACGTTCGGCCGCGGCACTGGTCGAATAATCGATCGAGCGGAGCAGGCCGGCGATGTCGCGCGCCGCCGGCGCCTTCTGCCGGCGCTCGGCGAGACTGCGGCGCGGTTCGCCTTCGAAGTCGATGATGAAAATGTCATCTTTGGCGATCAGCAACTGGCCGAGATGCAGGTCGCCGTGATGGCGGATGTTGTAGCCGGAGATATCGTTCAACAGCAGCGACTCCAAGAGCGGCCTGATCGCATCGCGATGTTGCAGCAGCTTCGCTATCAGCGCCTGATCGGCCTCCCGCGCAGTCCGGCTGTGCTGCTGCAGCCTGTTGAACACTCGATCGGCGCGATCGACGATGTTCGCGATCCAGACCCGGATATCGTCGGCGGTAGTTTTTTCGGGACGAAAATCGTCGATGTCGTCGCTGGACGCCAGCGCAAGCTGCATCTCTGCGACACGTTTTCCGGTCTGGATCATGTAGCGAAGATAAGCGTCGAGTTCCTCGCTTTCCGCTGTGGCCTCGTTGCCGCTGAGAAGACGGCGGTTCTCCACATAGCGATCGAGATAGTTGCCTGAAACGGTCCAGGCGTCGCCCTGGTTGGAAACGAAGCGGTGAACGATCGCGACCGCGCTGCGTCCCTCATCCTCGACCAGCTCGATGCTGCCGAGAAATGCCGGTGTATGGGCGAAGCCCGCGGTCTCGGTCAGAAACCGTCCCATCTCGACCTCCGGGTTGATGCCGGGTTCGAGCTTGCGGTACAGCTTCACGACGTAGCTCTCGTCGACCAGTGCGGTGCTGTTTGATTGTTCGGTCTCAACCGCCTTCACGATCTCGACCGGATTTTCCGGCATCTCACTGAGCGCGCGGCTGCAGCGGAACTCGAGAGTCTTGCCCTGCTCCTCAATGGTTCGCGAGCGACGGATGTTGTCGAGCATCAGGGCGATCAGCGCCTTGTCGGAGGTAACGTCGAACAAGGTGCCTTCGCGCGCGCTTTGCCGCACAGCCGCCAGCGCCTTCGGGTTGTATCGTTCGCGATCGAACCGCACCCAGTCGATCCTGACCGGCATGGCATAGCGGACGATCCTGTCATCCTGCTGAGCCTCCAGCAAAGCGAGCCAGGCCCGCGACGATCCTTCTTCCGAAAACGGGACGGCCGCCGCGACCTTGACCGATATTGCTTTCGGCGTGTGCTGCGGAAACCATCGGCTCCGCGCCAGATGGGCGGGTAGCACATCGCGTTCGAAGATCGCTCGGGTGCGCGCCAGGCTCATCCATGTCGCCCCTTGCGGGACCACCAGCGTTTCAAATTCCGGAACCAGGGGAACTTGATCCGCGGGATGAACGGCTTTCTCGTGAAGCCGGAACCAGTAGAAGCCGTATGGCGCCAGCGTGATCAGATAAGGGAGTTCGCCGATCGCGGGGAAGCTGGTCCGCCCCAGCATCTCCTGCGGGACGTGATCCTTCCATTGCGCCAGATCCAGCTCGGTCGCCTGCGCGGACCGCGACAGGTTGGCGACGCAAAGCACGGTCTCGTCGTTGTATTGGCGCACATACGCCAGCACCGATCGGTTCGACGGGCGAATGAATGTGATGCTGCCGCGGCCGAAAGCGAGGCTGGTCTTGCGCACCGAGATCAGCCGCTTGGTCCAGCTCAGAAGCGATGCAAGGCTGCGCGACTGCGCCTCGACGTTCACCGACTCATATCCGTAGACAGCATCCATGATCGGCGGCGCATACAGCCGTGCCGGATCGGCACGGGAGAAGCCGCCGTTGCGGTCCGGCGTCCATTGCATCGGGGTGCGGACGCCGTTCCTGTCGCCGAGATAGATATTGTCGCCCATGCCGATCTCATCGCCGTAGTAGATGATCGGCGTACCCGGGAACGACAGCAGCAGTGAATTCATCAGTTCGATTTTTCGCCGGTCATTGTCCATCAGCGGCGCCAGGCGACGCCGGATTCCGACATTGATGCGCGCGCGCAGATCGTTGGCGTAGGTCGACCATAAATAGTCGCGCTCGACGTCGGTCACCATTTCGAGTGTCAACTCGTCGTGGTTGCGCAGGAACAGCGCCCACTGGCAGTTCGCCGGAATGTCGGGCGTCTGCCGCAGGATGTCGGTAACCGGGAAACGATCTTCCTGCGCGATCGCCATGTAGAACCGGGGCATCAGGGGGAAGTGATAGGCCATGTGGCATTCGTCGCCCTGGCCGAAATATTCCTGCACGTCCTCGGGCCACTGGTTCGCTTCCGCCAGCAACACTTTGCCGCTGGCATAGGCATCCAGCTCGGCGCGCAGATGCCTGATGATCTTGTGCGTCTCGGGAAGGTTCTCGTTGTTAGTGCCTTCGCGCTCGCAAAGATAGGGAATCGCGTCGAGACGGAATCCGTCGACGCCGGCATCGATCCATCGCTTCATTACCTGGACCACGGCGCTGACCACGCGCGGGTTGTCGAAGTTCAAATCCGGTTGGTGGGCGAAGAAGCGGTGCCAGTAGAACGCGCCGGCTTCCGGATCCCATGTCCAGTTCGATTTCTCCGTATCGGTGAAGATGATCCGCGTGCCCTGATATTTCTGATCGTTGTCGCTCCAGACATACCAGTTGCGCGCGCTGGATCCCGCTGGGCTGCGCCGTGCGCGCATGAACCATTTGTGCTGGTCGGAGGTGTGGTTGATGACGAGCTCGGTGATGACACGCAGGCCGCGGCGCTTGGCTTCTGCGATGAAGCGGCGGAATTCCTTCATCGTGCCGAAATCGGGATTGATCGCACCGTAGTCGCCGATGTCGTAGCCGTCGTCACGGCCCGGCGACGGATAGAACGGCAGCAGCCACAGCACCGTGACGCCGAGTTCCTGCAAATAATCGAGCTTTTCCGTCAGGCCGGCAAAATCACCGATGCCATCATTGTTGCTGTCGGAAAATGCCTTGACGTGCAGCTGATAGATGACGGCGTCTTTGTACCAGAGCCCATCACTCTCGGTGGAAGCCGTTTCCTTGATCGGTGCCATCACATTCATCGATGCACCTATGCCAGACAACGAAACAGCAGGGCGGGATCGCGCGCCGGGTCAATCCGCAGATGGACGCCTCCCCACTCGACTGCGACCCGCTCTCCGGTAAGAAGATTTTCAAGCGCCTCGACCCGTTTCCGCTCCGGCCCGACATCGGCGCCATCGAGCGGCAGCCAGAATTCATGCGGCTCGCGCGAAAGCGCAATGGCGACTGCGACGGTGTTGGTGCGGTCCGGGGACGTCTTGGTGAAGCCGATAACATTGGGATCGCTGATCGGGACGAACTGCAACTGACTTGTCTGCAGAAGTGCGGGATTGGCCCGCCGCGCAATGTTGACTAGCCGGATATAGGGCTTGATGTGCCCGGGCTTATCCCAGTCGCGGACCCTGATCTCGTATTTCTCGGAGTTCAGATATTCTTCCTTGCCGGGGATCGGATCGTGCTCCAGTAGTTCGAATCCGTTATAGATCCCGTATGTGCCCGAGAGCGTCGCCGCCAGAGCGAAGCGGGATTTGAACATCCAGCTCTCGCCGCTCTGCAGATGAAACGGCAGGATGTCTGGCGTATTGACGAAGAAGTTCGGCCGGAAATATTCGCGTTCGGGATAGCCGGTGATTTCGCTGAGATATTCCTCGATCTCCGCCTTGTGCGTCCGCCAGGTGAAATAGGTGTAGGACTGGGTGAAGCCCAGCTTGGCGAGTCCCTTCATCAGCTTCGGTCGGGTGAAGGCTTCGGCGAGGAAAATGACGTCAGGGTGGCGCGACTGGATGTCCCGGATCAGCCATTCCCAGAACGGGAACGGTTTGGTGTGCGGATTGTCGACCCGAAAGATTCGCACGCCCTGGTCCACCCAGAACGCGATGACGTCGCGCAACGCGTTCCACAGCCCACGTGCGTCCTCGGAGCCGAAATCCGGATTGTGGATGTCTTCATATTTCTTCGGCGGGTTTTCGGCGTACCGCATGCTGCCGTCCGGACGCCGCTTGAACCAGTTGGGATGCTGGGTCAGCCACGGATGATCCGGCGAACATTGAACGGCGATATCAAGCGCGATTTCGAGGCCGACGGCCTCGCAAGCCACCATCAGTTCGCGGAAATCGTCGAAGGTTCCGAGTTCGGGATGGATGCTGTCATGTCCGCCCTCGCGGGAGCCGATCGCATAGGGACTTCCCGGATCGCCAAGCGCGGCGGTCAGTGCATTGTTGCGACCCTTTCGATTTGTCTGCCCAATCGGATGGATCGGCGTGAAATAAAGAACGTCGAAGCCCATCGCCGCTATGTCGGGTAAACGCGCGATACAATCCCGGAACGTGCCGTGCTGTCCTGGAACGGTGCCCTGGCTGCGCGGGACCATTTCATACCATGCGCCCGCCCGGGCCCTAGCTCGATCGATGGTCAGTGGAAAGGATGCCGATCGCGTTGCATCCGGATGCGCCTGACTGCGCGCCATCGCTTTTTCCATCTCGTCGGTGAGCAGCGGAGCAATATCCCCGGTTTGCAGGAATGCCTCGCACGCTGCCGTCAGGATCGAAGCGACATCGCGCTCCATCGGCTGCGCGCGGGTGACGATCGCTGCGCCTTCAAGCGCGTCGAGCGAAATGTCCTGTCCGGCCGATTGTTTCAGCTCTGTTCCGTGGCGCCATGACGCGAACTCGTCCGTCCAGGCTTCGATGGCGTAGACATACTGTCCCGGGGAGGCCGGTTGAAACGATCCCGTCCAGCGGTCGTTGCTGTAATGGATCATGGCGGCGCGCGCCCATTGTTTGTCGCTTTCCTTGCGCCACAGCAAATCCGCCCGGACAATATCGTGCCCGTCACGGAAAATATCGGCCCACACCTCGATAGCTTCGCCGGCGATCCGCTTCACCGGGAAGCGACCGCCGTCGACCAGAGGAAAAATATTTTCAATATGGAAAGTGCCGCCGACGGCGCCCCACCCATCTTGTTGCGACGAAGCTTTCAAGAACGGCAAAACCGACATTCATCTCCCCAAGGCTGGGATGGACCGCGATGGCACTCCGATTAGGATTGCTGTCCCTTAGCCAACCGCCGGTTAGAGGGATGGTTCCAGAAGGAACAAACACGGGATGCCGGAATTGCTGGTTGAACTTGAGTTATGTGCCGATTGCGATTGGACCCCGATGGATTTGTTTGAACAGGCGAAATCGCGTGGTGTAGAGACGAGCCTTGTCGATGGACATGGACAGCAACACACTGCGGACGAAGAGCTGCTTCGAGCTGTTTTTCAAGCTCTGCCACAACCTCCGGCAACGGCATTGCGGCTCCCGCCGATCATCGCGGATGCTGGGCATGGCGTCTCGCTCTCCCGGAATGATCTTGCCGGAAAAGAATGGACCATCATCGACGCGCACGGAATCGCGATCGGATCAGGTGTGTTTCAGCAGGATCACATCAAGCTTCCTCCCGCGCCGGCAGGCGTGTTCCGGTTGGAGATCGGCGATGGGGAGGCGAGCAATACCACGCTGATTTCGGCGCCGGCACAGGCGTTCGCGGGCGATTTCGACCGGGTGTGGCTGCTTGCCGTGCAGCTCTATTCTGTCAGGTCCGAACGAAACTGGGGTATTGGCGATTTCAGCGATCTCGCGACGCTGATCGAATGGGCGAAGCATACCGGCGCCGCCGGCATCGGGCTCAATCCCCTGCATGTGCTGTGCGACGACCGTCCGGACGATTGCAGCCCGTACTCGCCGAACAGCCGGCTGTTTCTCAATCCGCTTTATATTGACGTGACGAAAGCGCCGGGTTTTTTCGAGGGTTTCTACGCGGACAACGAAGGCGCGATCGCCGCGGCGCGGAAATCAGAACTGATCGATTATGCCGCGGTGGCCGGACTCAAGATGACGGCCTTGCGCGCGGCCTATCAGGCCTTCAGCTTACGCGGCCCGGCCGAAGAGAAGGCGCGCTTCGACGATTTCCGAGAGCGGCGACCGCTGATTGCGCGGTTTGCGAGTTTTGAAGTTTTGCGCCGAAAATATCAGGGGCCATGGTGGGAATGGCCTGATGGCTGGAATCATCCGGACGATGTGGCGCTGGCAGCGCTGCGACAGGGCGAGGATGCTGCCGAAATCGAATATTACGAATTCATGCAATGGTGCGCCCACGAGCAACTTACCCGCTGCGCTGCGCTTGCCGACAGCCTGAAACTGCCGATCGGGCTTTATCTGGATATCGCGGTCGGCGTCAAAGCGGACGGTTTCGATGCATGGAATGAGCCGCACGCGATTTCGCGCCATCTGTCGGTCGGAGCGCCGCCCGATCTGCTTAACACCGCCGGCCAGAACTGGGGGCTGGCGGGGTTCAACTCGGCGGGTCTCGAACTCACCATGTTCGCGCCATTCCGCGACATGCTGCGCGCGTCGATGCAATATGCCGGCGCGATCCGGCTCGATCATGTGCTCGGCCTCAACCGGCTTTATCTCGTTCCGGCCGGGTATCCGGCGGACCGCGGCGTCTATGTGCGGATGCCGCTGGAGGAATTGCTTGCGGTGACGGCGATCGAGAGCGAAGCGAACCGCTGTATTGTCATCGGCGAAGATCTTGGCACCGTGCCGGCCGGCTTTCGCGAAAAGCTCGCGAAGCGGGCGATCTGGTCATATCGCGTCATGATGTTCGAGCGAGACGAGGCGGGGTTTCATCCGCTCGACAGCTATCCGCGGAATTCGCTGGTGACGTTCAACACGCACGATCTGCCGACCTATCTGGGGTGGATGAATGCGCATGACATCGAGCTGAAATTGGGCCTCGGACTCGATCCCGGCGAAACGACCGAGGTGAGGGCGTTGGCTGTCGGGATGCTGCGTCACACCCTCGGCGAGATGGCGATGAGCGACCAGACGATTTATCCGGTGCTGGATTGCCTGTCGTGTGCCGGTTCCCGTCTGCTGGCGGTGTCGATCGAGGATCTTCTGAGTGTTCTCGATCAGCCGAATATTCCCGGCACCATCAATCAACATCCCAACTGGCGGCGGCGCCTTCCTTACAACATCGAGGAACTGCAATCTTCCGTCGACAATAAGCGACTGCGCGATGTCCTGAAGGACCGTGTAGAGTAACACTTTATGATGCCGATGGTCCGCAGTTGGCACTTCGAAGACTGTTCCACCGTTCGAAAGGAAACATTGTACTCCAAATGGCCATTGGCAGCGCATCTTATGCACCGTTCAGCTTAAAGGCCTGAGCGATCAAGTGCGACATCGTCGAACCACTCGCGCCGGCGACCGTTGGTGATGTCTGCTAGAATGTGGGAAGCCATATAGCTGAATGTGATGCCGTTCCCGCCATATCCATAGGCTGCATGGGTTCTTCGCCGGCCCGGAACCGTCCCGATCAAGGGTAAGCCGTCAACGGATCTGCCGAATGCTCCGGCCCAGGCGTAGTGTGCTGATGGATTAGTCCGGGGCCATAATGCATTCAGTTTAGCGAGTAGGTGGGCAGCTTTTTCAGGAATCAGGCCGTCTCGTTTTTCCGGTGCGGTGTTTGTGGTGTCGTCTTCACCGCCAATAATGATGCGGCCGTCCCATGTGGTGCGAAGATAGGAATACTGTTCCGAGGCTTCCCAGATTAAAACACCATCGCGCCAAAGCCGATCCGGTTGCGGGCCGGTTGCTATTGCCCAAGTCGACGCTACCTCGTGCAGGTCGGAAGGGACAAAATCAGGCATGACATAGCCGGTCGCGAGCACAAGATGTTTGCCTGCGACGATTTTGCCGTTCTCCATTTCAGCGATCGCTTCCTTACCGGTTTCGTAGTGAAACGGTGCCCTCGAAGATGCGGGCTCCGCGCTCCACGGCTCTATCGAGAAAGCCCCGGTTTAGCATCACGGGATCAGCCTCGGATGAGCCTGGCGAGAGAATGGCGGCTTCTCGGGCGATGCCGAATTCAGACATTAAGGTGCGATGATCAAGATAGACTCCCGGCAACCCTGCTCGTTCGCGGATACGATGTTCAGCCAACAGATCGGAGGCGGATATTTCGTTCGCGGCAAGATACAAGCTCGATCGTGGACGGAATTGACACGAGATGCCGAGGCCACGGATCTGTGCCTGTAGTCCATTTGCTGCCGCAAGACTGCGATGAAAGATGGAAGCGGCGCGCTCAAAGCCGTAAAGGTCAGTGAGATCGGTCAGGGACTTGTCGAGCTCCCATTGCAACATCGCCGTGCTTGCGGCGGTGCTTCCCATTGAAGGTTTTTGTCTGTCCACCACACAGACGTTGAGATTCATTCGTGTTAGTCGCTCGGCGACAATCGCACCGGTGATGCCTGCCCCTACAATAACGATGTCACACGAAAGATCGCGATCAAGACGCATCCAGGCAGGCTGAGTTGCTTGGAAATTCCATGGCGCGGAGCCCCCGCGAAGATCGTCATGCTCGGTTGTTTCGAAATCCAGCTTGTTCGGCAAATATCACCAGAGGGGAAGAGTGAGATAAGTTCATGTGCTTTAGCTTAATAGTTCGCGATCAAGCGCGGATAGAAACGGCTTACTTCCAAATTAATCGCGTGCCGACGTGACGGAACTTCCAACCTCATCTTCGCTCATGTTGATCCAGCTGCGATCTGGGGCGCCTTTGTTCGTTAGATCATCTGCCTTTGCGCCAAGGTATTGGTCTCCAATGGACTAGATAGCTTGCTCACCAGCTAGCTCAGCTTTTTTTGTCGCCCTTTTAACCGAGCGGGCACCCGCTTCTTCAGCCTTAGCGCGCATCTCACACCGGGTTCGAATGTCGGCCAGCTCTTCATCGGTAAGGTGTTCGATACCTACGAATGAATTTTGCACCGAACTGACACGTATCAGCTCATCCAACTTAACCTGGATCGCGGCGCTGTCGCGATTCTGAGAGTTTTGAATCAAGAACACCATCAAGAAGGTGACGATGGTGGTGCCTGTATTGATCACGAGCCGCCACGTATCAGAATAGTGGAAAATTGGCCCTGAGATTGCCCAGACGATCACCACCGCCGCAGCCATCATGAAGGTGGATGCCCGTCCGGCTTCTTGAGAAGTCCAGTTCGCCACCTCACCAAACAGGGTTGCGAGCCGACCCTTGTCTTGAGTTGTGCTGTGATGCCTTTTCATATGACTTCCCAAATGGACTACTCGGATAAGCCGGAGACAAGCTCAGTAAGATATCTTTGTTCCATTCGGCGCGACCTGCCTGGTAAAAATCGAAACGACCGGGACTTAGCAACTGAAGTGTTCTCGCTCGTCTTACACTTGAGCGACTATCCAGAATCTCATCAGCATTGAATGGTAAAGTGTACATCATTGACGTTCGCGAGAATATTCAAGGCGCGGAACAATAGACCAATCATCTGGTTGTCAGGTTTCATTCCAACCGGAGATCCTCATGCGCCTTTTCACTGTAATGACCGTGGCTGCCTCTCTTGCCGCTCCAATGGCTATGGCCCAAGTTCCTGCAAACACGCCGTCCGCTGCGGCGGCCCCAATCAAGGCCGCTGGCAAATGGCGCGCCTCGAAGGTTATTGGTGTCAACGTCTACAATGAGAATAACGACAAGATTGGAGATATCAGTGAGCTGATCGTCGATTCTGCTGGTCGCGTCGAAGGTGCAGTTGTCAGCGTCGGAGGATTTCTCGGCATGGGAGAACACCTAGTTATCGTGCCGATGGACAAGTTGAAGTTCTCGAATGAGGCCGGAAAGACTACGACTGGAACAACATCCACCAGCACCCGGGAATGGTATCCGGACCGCGCTGTCCTGAATGCAACGAAGGATCAGCTGAAGTCCATGCCAGAGTTCAAGTACTAAAAAAGGGCCCCGAAAGGGGCCTTTTTCTTGAAGCCGTTGTATTCCGGCTCCTAATTTATTTGCATCACGATGGCGTCTCTTACCCGCCGCTGTAACCAATGGCCGTGACATAGCGTTCCAATATGGATCAGCGCGCGGGCGTCTTCTTCGCCTGACGGAATCACGTCCGAGATTTATTTGGTTGGTGGAACGTCAAGCGTCATTCGCAGTTCAATCGTCATCTTCCCCTTAAACTCGGAGACGTGTCATGGGTTTGTTTACTAAGGACATCAAGACAATGGACGACCTGTTCGTGCATCAGCTGCAGGACATCTATTACGCTGAGAAGCAACTCGTGAAGGCGTTGCCAACAATGGCCGACAGGGCGACCAATCCCGAACTCAAACAAGGATTTCTCGACCATCTCGACCAGACAAAAACTCATGTCTCGCGCCTTGAGCAGGTGTTCAAGCTTCACGGTGCAACTGTTAAGGCTGTTGATTGCCCGGCTATAGATGGAATCATCAATGAAGCAAATGAGACCGCGGGTGAGGTTGAGGATAAGGCCGTTCTGGATGCTGCCCTCATTAACGCTGCTCAGGCCGCTGAGCATTATGAAATAACGCGATATGGTTCGTTAGTCGCCTGGGCCAAACAGCTCGGCCGTAACGATTGTGCCAGTATTCTTCAAGAGACTCTGGACGAAGAAAAGGCCACAGATCAAAAATTGACTGCGCTTGCGGAAAAGAAGATCAACGCACGCGCAGTAGCCTGAGACCTAACTCTGTAGCTGAAACGAAAGGTTCCGGGACGCGACGGACGCTTTTAAATTTCGAGGCTTAGCGCAATCGGCGAATAGTGGTCAGCCCGGCCGGTCACAGAGCGGGTTGGCATCCCTGCCGGCCGGGCCTTAGCCGCCCGCTGCGTCCCAGACGGCTCGAGCTAATCGCCTCAGTGCCCATCGAGTTGCATCACCAAAAGGATTATCGCTTCAACTAGGGATCAGCTTTTGTCCGAATCGCACCAGGTCCTCAAAAAGCTCGGCAGCTGTACGGCCTGTTTCCTTCCGGCATTTCCGGCAGACCAAGGGGCGAGGCGAAGCACGCAACGGGAATCGGACTTCCGGCACGCCACAGTGTTGGCATGTGTATTTTTCGAGAAGTCGATTGCCCTCAGCGTCCCGCTCTTCGTTACTGATCATTTCGTCAGGATACACAGTCAGCGTTTAGGGTGCGTTACTCGGATGACGGCCCCGGACGCGCGATCAGAAGCCCACAGCGGTGGGCAATTCTTCAAAATGGATTGGTCGCTGACCGGCTCCGCCACGGTCGGGTGGCGGCTCCTCATCGAGTAGCCGAAGCGCCCTCATAATTTCGGATAACGCCACCGGGCGGTCGTTGCCGGGCAGTTGTCGCAACCAAGGCTTGGCCTCGACGGCAAATGCATCTGAAGCCCAGGCGGCTAAGACACACCGCTTCTCTGCAACGGTAAGGATTTCGTTGGCGATGACTTCGTCAGGGTGGCCGAAGGTCGAGGCCAAGAGTGAACGAGCATGGATGTCTGGGTCGATCCGGGAAGGAAAGTCTCGAACGATCGCATTCATGGTCAGCCTCCATATCTCCTTTCGTTTAAGGGGGCGGGAGCGATTTAGGTCGACCGGATAGCGGCTTCAAGATCCCTCCATAAGATTTTTTCCCAGCAATCCCGAGGTACCCATGACCCGTCTGGTTTTGGCGGCAGCAATGCTGTGCGCGCCATTTGCCATGGCTGCCGAGGCCCGCACGAAACACCGGACGAAAACCCCGGCTGTGGAGTGTTTCGTTTTCTGTCCGGTGGCACCGGCAACTAGTGCGAAAATGCACATGTTCGATCCGGCCGATTGGCGCGGCTTTTTATTTCAATGGCTCTTCGGGTGATCGGCCTGGGTGATCTCTCCCGGCGCATTACCTTGTAGGACTTGCAGTATTCCGGAACGCGTGTGGAGCGATGGACCGCGACCTTCGGCAGCCATGATCAGCGCTTCTCCGGCCGCCGGCCAGAATTGATGCTGATCACGAGCAAGCGCATGCAGGCTGAAATCAGAGAACCGGGCAAGGTTCGCTGAGAAGATTTACAGCCTCGATAAGGGGGTGACTGTGCACGTCGGGGAAATTTACAAGTTGCGGCACGGGGGGGCTTCGTTCAGGAGTTGGTCGATCTCGTGACCACTTATGACGCAAAGGGCCAGCCGGATTTGCGCTCGGCGTGCCGGGGCCTATTACCAGCCTGGTTGCTCGGGAGGAAATAGTTGGCCGCCGCCCCGGCGTGTATTTCTCGGTTGGGGGCCTGGATTACGCTGGAGAAAGAATCCGAAGCCGTCATCGTCCCGCCAGTTGCCGTTGCCCCAGTCGTTGTCGTCAACCATTAGAACCTCGCTCGGCTTGCGCGTGATGAAGCCGCCCTGGGGCTGGTCGCTCAGCACCGCAACAAACTCGGTGCGATAGTTGGTCTCCTCGCTCAGCGGCTCGTCGGAGACGACGATTGAGGATCGCGGCAATGCAGTCGGCGCGATGCGATCAAGGACTTCCTTCGGGATGGTGATGCGGTCGAGCGCGCTTTTGGCGTCCTCCCTATTCTCGACTGTGACGGCGGTCCAGCGCAGGCCGGCGTCGTTCCGCGCCACCGCCGTGAACACATGCGTGCCGAGTGGCTTGCCGGGGTCGCGGATCGTGACCGGGACCTCGATGGTCGCATCGAATACCTCGCCGCCCCCGTCCGGCGCCGGCTTATGCGTGTTCCGCCGGACATACAGCGTCCGCGTCGCGCGGCTGATATAGATCGAGACCGGCTCGAGCGCGAGCTTCGCGTCAAGCGCCGCCTTGGCGGCGTCGGCCTTTTTTGTCTGGGCCGTCTTGGCCGCTTCTTTGGCGGCGCTGGCTGCATCGAGCTTTGATGACGCGTTCGTCTTGGCGGTATCGAACTGGATCCCCAGCTCCGCTGCCTTGGCAGCGGCCTTTTGCCTACGATCCTCTGCCTTCGCCCTGGCTTGGTCGGTTCTGGCGGCGGCCACAGCCTTGTCAGCGGATACGAGTTTGGCGTCGGCGCGGGCCTTGAGCCGCTCCAGCTTGCGCAGAGACGCTGCGAGCGGGGCCGACTCGCGGGCCGCTGTTACGGCAGTCTTCTTGGCCTCGGCGGCGCTTGTTGCAGCGTCGGCGGCTTCGCGTGAGAGCATCTCGGCTTTTGCTGGCGCAGCTGCGACGACCTCCGTATTCGGCACAAAGAGCGATAGCGCCGGGTGAGAAAAGTCGACCGGGGCTGCATCGTCCGGCGAGATGATCACGCGCATTCCGATCCGCGTCTTGTCGAACAGCTTCTCCGCAAAGCCGTAAGGCATTCGCACGCAGCCGTGTGAGGCCGCATACCCGGGCAACGGCCCGCCATGCAATGCGAGACCATTCCAGGTGATGCGCAGCATGTTCGGCATCCAGGCGTCGTCATACATGGTCGAGTGATGATCCTTGTCTTTCTCGACGATGGCGAAGACGCCGGCTGGCGTCTCGCGCCCGTTGACGCCGGTCGACACCGGCGCGCGCAGGATCCAGCCCTCGGCGTCATAGAACGTGACCTGCTGGCTCTTGATCGACACGATTGCCATGATCGGCTCGCCTGCCTCGCGAGGCGCCGCCGTCTCGGCGGGTTGCGCGCGGCGCGCCTGTTTCGCCGCGGCGTCGGCGGTCGGTGCCATCAGCGCAACCATCGCCGCGAACATTACAACAGCTGAAAATCCCCAATGGCGCATCGCCACAGTGGATTTTGCTGACGTCAATCGATCCACCATTCCATTCCCCGTTGCAGCGTGTGCCTGCTGCCGTGACCAAACCTCACATATCCGACTCGTGAGGAACAAGCATGCTTGCAGCTGAAATTGGCACAAAACGGACAGCGAGCGTTAACAGGCTTGCCATCCGCCGTTGCGCACAGGCAACACTCCGGTGGAAAAGGCACGGCCTGCCGGGTTACGCCATTGCGTAGCCATGACGTTGCCCGAACAATCAGTGGTGTCCGCATGCTTGGCTGTGCAATCCGGTTCCGATGAGGCTGGAATGATGAACCTGCAGCGACTCTCAACAGTGCCAACTCCCGTGTTGCGATCCGTCGTTTTTGCGACGGGGATTGTCGGCCTGCTCGCGGTGGGGTCGGAAGGACACCAGACAACCGGCGAGTCACCGCGCACAGACCTCAGCGCTGCTTCTTTCTCCACCACACAGGAGTTCGCCACTGCGCTTCCGCCGAGCTCAATGTCCGATGACGATTTGAGTCAAACCCATCTGCAAACCCGTTTGAAATTGGCGACGACCGACCCGTCGCTTACGGGAGATGTCGGTGATGCGATGATGGCTCTGCATATGCCGAAGGCGGTTGTTGAAGCGGCCGAGGCTCATGTGCTGTCAGCCGAACCAGCACCTGTGCAAGTCGCAAGCGCGGATCCGTCAGATATGGAAATTGGTGACGCAAACAGGGCCGTCAATTCCATCGACGTTGTCGACGAATGCCTGGTCATGGGCATCTGCGTCGATCGATATCTGTGGGCGCTTTATCAACGGACGCCCAAGGAGGACACAATCAAGGTGCCTGTACGGAGGCACGTCTCCGTCAAGCGGAAAGGCAAGATGGTGACTGTCGCCAGAACCTTTACCAAGCTTGTCGATCAAGACTTTGGGTGGAAGGATCCGAAGGCGGCGGAACGAGTCCGCCTGTCGATGATGGACTATGTGATCGGAGGCATGGATCGGAGCTTCAAGCTGAAATTGTTTTATATGCTTCATGCGGCGGAGGCGGCGGGCCTTTCGCCCGGCATCACCAGCGGATTCCGTGACGACTACCGCCAATCGATCGCAAGCGGCCTCAAGGCGGCGAGCAACAGGTCCTATCATGGCGGCAGCTTGCGCGGTGGCTATGGACATGGGTTGGCGGCCGATGTGGTGAGTGTCGAAGGCGGGACGCGCGATCAGCGATGGGCTTCCTCGGCAAAGCTCTGGAAATGGATTGATGCGCACGGCAAGGAGTTCGGAATCGGACGTCCATATCTGGGTAAAGACCCGCCGCATGTCGCACCGATCGACGGCCAGGAATATGCGAAGCACAACCGCGGCACCGAACAGGCGGCATCGGACGTGAAGAAGGTGCACATAAAGAAGGCAGAGGTGAAGAAGGTCGACGTGAGGAAGATGAAGCGCGTGGCCACTCGCGATCATTCACGCCCCGCGAAGCGCTCGAGGACTGCAGCTGTCTCAACGGCGCTGAAGCGGGCTGAGTAGCCAAGTCCGACATCTGACTCGCAAAAATAAATCCAAAAATCCGTGACGTCCGTTGCCGGCGCAAAGCGGCCTAACCGCTGGTTAGCTGGCAAGTTTTCGAGCAAAATGGAGCCAACTGGGAAATCCTCTGCGTGAAGACCCTCAACTTGTCTCAAGGTCCTCACAGCGTCACAGATTGGGTTCATCTACATATTTGGTGTCGGTTGCAAAATTCACGAAAACTATACCAGATATGCGGAAGTATCCCGGATTGTCATTGCTCTCTCTCCCAGATTGTCGCGCTATATGCTAATTGGTTGTATCGAACGTTAGCCTTTTGGCTGGGGACCGATGGCAACTCACAGATTGTCGCAAAGGCAGGCCCCCACGCGAGTAGCGCGCCGCCGCTGGCATGAGGAACGGCTGCTGCGGCGCGCCATCAGGATGGCCCGGATGGGTTATTGGGAGTCGGACAGTGCCGACGCCACCGATTTCTGGATTTCGCCTGAGCTCGCCGCATTCTACGAACTCGAGACGGCCGCCGGCTTGATCCCCATCGCTGCGGTGCGCGAGCGCTACCTGCCCGAAAGCCGGGAAATTTTAGAGGCGCATTACGCGGCTTGCTGGGCCTGGGGACAGTCCTATTCGGTGCAAACGAAGCTTCGCAAGACCGACGGTAGCTTAGTCGACTGCGTGGTTCACGGTCAGCCGGAATTCGACACACACGGCCGGGTGCAGCGTGTGACCGGTATTGTCCGTGACGTCACGGAGGAGACCTCCGCGCTGCGGCGTCTGGCGGAAAGCGAGCAGCGGCTGGCAGATTTCGTCAGTACTGCCTCGGACTGGTGCTGGGAGAGCGATGCCGTACATCGGCTGCTGCGCTATCCCCGATCGCTCGCCGGCAATGCTGCCCTCCAGACTGTCGCCGCCGGCGGGCGTGCGCGCTGGGAACTTGACTATGCGCCCGAGGATAAGGAGGCCATGGCGCGGCACCGGGCCGACATGGAGGCTCACCGGCCCTTCCGCGACTTCACCTATACGCTGATCGGCCAAGACGGGTCGCGTATCAGTATCCGCACCAGCGGCAAGCCCATCTTCGCCGATGACGGCACTTTTCTCGGCTATCGCGGCACGTCTAGCGACATCACTGAACTGAAGGCGGCGGAGACCAAGCTCGACGAGCGTACGCGGGCACTGCAGGAGGCGCACCGGCGCGGTAAAACCGGCACCTGGAGCTACCGGCTGGACATTGATGGCACCGTGTGGGCGCCCGAGCTTTATCACCTTCTCGGCCTCGATCCCGTGACGTTCCAGCCCAGCTATGAGAACATTAAGCCTTATTTCCTGGGCGACGATGCGGAGCGCTTCCGGGAATTACAGAAACGCGTCCTCCGCTCTCGCAAGACCGAGGCTATCGACCTGCGCATCCGGCATCCGGATGGTACGACCCACGATCTGGCGGTGATATGCAAGGCGGACATTGCCCATGACAAGGTCATCGGCATTGTGGGCACGTTGCAGGACGTTACTGATCGCAAGGAGGCCGAGCGCCAGCTCGAACTGCTCGCCTATGGCGATCCCCTGACCGGTCTTGCCAACCGTGCGCTTTTCAAGCGCCAGCTCGCTGCGCTGATCGAGAGCTGCGCCGGTCACGGGCAAAGCGGTGCCCTGCTGCTGATTGATCTCGACCGGTTCAAGGAGGTCAACGATTCCCTTGGTCATGCCGCCGGCGACGAGGTTCTCATTCGGGTCGCGGCGCTGCTCAGGCGGGAGCTGGGCGCGGAAGTGTTTATCGCCCGGCTCGGCGGTGACGAATTCGCGGTGCTGAACGAAGGGCCCGCCGTGACTGAAACAGAGATGACTCGGCTTGCGGAGCGGATTATTGCCAGCCTGTCAGGTCGCGTTGATCTTGCCGAGGGCGAAGCTTTCATCGGCGCCACCATTGGTATCGCGCTTCTGCCTGAGCACGGAGCGACGGTCGAGATCGCCATGCGCCATGCAGACCAGGCGCTTTATATGGCCAAGGAGGCTGGCCGCGGCCGAGCCAAGCTGTTCGAGCCGGTCCATGCCGAGATAGTTGAGCAGAAGCTCGATCTCCGCCGGCACCTGCGCTATGCGGTGGAAACCGGTGCGCTACACACCCACTACCAACCGCAGGTGGACTTGAAGACCGGTCGCGTTGCCGGCTTCGAGGCACTGTTGCGCTGGGCTCACCCCGAGCGCGGGCCGATCTCGCCGGCGGAGTTCATTCCCATCGCCGAAAGTTCGGGTCTGATTGTCGATCTCGGCCGGTGGGTCCTGGGCGAGGCCTGCCGTCAGGGGCGCATTTGGCTGGATGCCGGACTACCTTCGCGCACAGTGTCGGTGAACGTCTCGCCAGCCCAACTGTGGAACCAGGATTGCGAGAAGGTTGTCTCGGCCGTGCTGGCGGACACGGGCTTTCCGCCAGAGCTGCTTTGTCTGGAACTGACCGAAAGCCTGTTCGTGGACCATGCCGAACAACGAATTGGCCGCACGCTGACGGCGCTCTCCGGTCTCGGCGTTCGGCTGGCACTGGACGATTTCGGCTCGGGCTATTCCTCGCTCGGCTATCTTACGCGTCTGCCCTTTGACCTGCTGAAGGTGGACCGGGTTTTCGTGGACGGCATTGCCAGCGCTCCGGAGAAACGCAAACTGTTGGGCGGCATCATTGCCCTGTCGCGCGGGCTCGGCATGACGGTGGTAGCGGAGGGGGCCGAATTGCCGGCCGAGGTGGACCTGCTCGGCCAGCTCGATTGCGACTTGATGCAAGGCTTCATTTTTTCCCCGCCCGTCGCGCCCGATGAGGCGCCGCTGATAGCCGCCCGCATCGAGCGCGGGTGCGCTGGATACGGCTTATCCGCCGTCAGATAGTTTGAGAGTCTGCTTATAGACGGTGAACTGGGGAGCAGGCCAGCGTTCGCCTGCTGACCGTGCGAAGTAAGGCTTTCGATCAGATCTACGTCCGGTGCACGACGGTTCGTCACACTATATCCCCCGATCTCGGCAACGTTCGTTTCTAAGTGCTCCGTCGCTCAGTGCTCGGGCAATCCGCTGCGGCCGGCAGGGTGGTGATGCGGTCGCATTCAGCTAGATAGCGGGGACTTTGGTTTTTCGTCGGCAATCCGAGAAACATGGCCGCCATCTTGGGTCAGCGTGATCGTGAGCCGATTGAGCTCGGCGCTGAGCTTCCGCATCTCGTCGTTGCATTGCGATCCGTAATTTGTCGGCGGATGCGACACCGGCATTCTGTTGTTGTCAGATGGTTTCGCGCGCTTCGCGGCCCCCACGTATCAAGTTCACATGCGATCCGGGCCGGGTTGCGTCAAACGCAGGCGAGTGGTCGTGCTGTTCCATATACCGGTCCATTCATTTTATATATTGACATGACGTTCAAGCCTGCGATGGTTATGATGGCTTTCGATGCTGGAGAGGACAACTCAAATGGAGATTTCCTACCGTGACCGGTTGAAGTTGCTGGGTGCAGTTGCAACCGTGACGGGTCTTCATGCCAGCGGGGTTATGCCAGTGATGGATGTCATCGGCAGTGCGCTCGCGGAAGACGCGAAGAAGACGCTTCGCGTGACGATCGTGCCGGAACCGCCGATCCTCAACGCAGCCTTCAATACCGCGATCATGGTCCAGCAGATCTCCACCAAGATGCTGGACGGCTTGCTCGCCTATGACAAGAATTTAGAACCGATGCCCGCGCTGGCGACCGAGTGGAAGGTCGCCGACGATGGTCTGTCCATCTCATTCAAGCTTCGCCCGGACGTGAAGTGGCACGACGGCGCGCCGTTCACGTCGGCTGACGTGAAGTATAGCTTCGAGGAGGTTCTCAAGAAGCACCACCCGCGCGGACGGGCGACGTTCGCCAACGTCACGGTGGTCGAGACGCCCGACCCGCTGACGGCGATCATCAAATTCAGCAAGGCCTCGCCCTATGCGATGGCAGCGCTTTCGGCATCGGAGTCGCCGATGTTGCCGAAGCATCTCTACGAGGGAAGCGATCCGCCAACCAACAAACTCGGCAATGCGCCGATCGGCACCGGCCCGTACAAATTCGTTGAATGGCGGCGGGGCAGCTACATGACGCTGGCCCGCAATCCCGATTATTGGGTCAAGGGCAAGCCGGAAGTTGAATCGCTGATCGTTCGCTTCGTCCCTGATGCCGGCGCCCGGGCGGTCGCGTTCGAAACCGGCGAGTTGGACATTGGTGGCACGACTCCGATCACACTCGCCGATATGGATCGCATCAAGAGTATCCCGCATCTGGCGGTCACGATTGACGGCTACGCCATGTGCGGCGCCATGTACTATTTCGAGTTCAACATGCGCGATCCGCAGTTCAAGGATCTGAGGGTGCGCCAAGCGGTCGCGCATGCGATCAACCGTGACTTCGTCGCGAAGAACATCTGGTTTGGCTATGGCTCCGCGGCCACCGGGCCGATCTCGCAGAAACTCGCGAAGTTCTACTATCCGAATGTACCGAAATATCCGTTCGATCCCAAAAAGGCCGAAGCGCTGCTCGATGCGGCCGGCTACCCGCGCAAGGCTGGCGGCTTCCGGTTCCGCATCACACACGATCCGTCGCCCTATTCGGAGCAGTACCGGCGCTTTGCTGAGTACTTCAAGCAGGCCATGCGTGTGATCGGCGTCGACGTCGACATCCAGAGTAGTGATGGTGCCACCTTCCAGCGCCGGATCTGGACCGAGAATGTTCATCAGACAGGGTCTTATGGGCTGTTCACCATGTCGGATCCGACGATCGGTGTGCAGCGCATGTACTGGTCCAAGAATATCACCAAGGGTGTTCCGTACTCGAACGGGTCGGGCTATGCGAGCCCGGAGATGGATGCGCTGCTGGAGGCCGGCCAGAACGAAGTCGATGTCGCCAAGCGTCGGGAGATATTCAACAAGATGCAGGTCCTCGCGATGACTGACCTTTCCATCATCCCGATCATCAATGTCGATCACGTGACGGTCTATAACAAGCGTGTAAAGGGTCTAACAGACGACATCGAAGGCGTGTTCGGCACCTATGCCAATATTTCGCTGACGTAGCGAATAATCTCCATGGATGGTTACTGGTCGAGCGACAGCCTCTCGGGGCGAAAGAAAGAGAGATGATGAAGCGATACCTCGTTCGTCGCGCAGGTCAGGCTGTCGTCGTTCTGATCTTGATAGCCTGTATCAACTTTCTCATCTTGAAGCTCGCTCCGGGAGACCTGGTCGATGTTTTGGCCGGCGAAAGCGGGGTCGGAGATCCGCAATACCTGCAGTCACTGCGAGAGCAGTATGGGCTTGACCAGCCGCTATACGCACAGCTTCTCCAGTATCTCGCGAATCTTGTGCAATTTAATCTGGGCTATTCGTTCCGCTTCAATCTGCCCGTCCGCGACCTGATATTCATGAGGCTGCCTGCAACTCTGCTCCTCATGTTTACAAGTCTCACAATCGCGTTTCTCGGCGGAATAGCGTTTGGTGTTGCGGCTGCGCGCGCACCTCGGTCGATACGCGACTCGCTGATCTCAACGGCCGCGATGCTTGCCTACTCGACGCCGCTCTTCTGGGCAGGCCTGATGCTGATCGTCCTCTTTTCGGTCAAGCTCGGAATATTGCCAAGCGGCGGAATGCAAACGGTCGGCGGCCCGAAAGATCTATTCAGCATAGTCATCGACGTCGCCCGGCATCTCGTTCTGCCTTCGATCACTTTGGCCCTCTTTTATATGGCGACATATACCCGCCTGATGAGAGCCTCGATGCTCGATATCTACAGCATGGACTTCGTGCGGACCGCCAAGGCCAAGGGGCTGAGTTCTCTCAGTGTCGCCTATCGGCACGTCGTCCCAAATTCGATTTTACCGCTGATCAGCCTTTTCGGCGTGCAGCTCGGGTCGGTGTTCGGCGGTTCGGTCGTCGTTGAAGTCGTATTCGGGTGGCCCGGACTGGGCACGCTAGCGTTCGACGCCTTGTTTCAGCGTGACATCAATCTACTCATGGGCATTCTGTTTCTGTCGTCCGTGATGGTCATAGTCGTCAACCTAGCGATTGACCTGCTCTATAGCTGGCTCGATCCTCGCATTGAGGTAGAAGCGTGATCGCGCGTGCTTCCTTTATCGAACGATATTACCGAAGCCGAACCGGCGTTATCGGTCTGATCATTCTGTTGTTCGTTATCCTGATGGCCATCTTCGGGCCGATTCTGTACCCGGTCGACCCTTGGGATATGGTCGCGCGGCCGCTCCAGTGGCCATCGTTTGGTCCCGAAGCCCCCTTTGGCTCGGACGTCCTTGGACGCGACGTCCTCAGCGGGCTGGTAAACGGCGCTCGCGTGTCGCTGATCATCGGCGTATCGGCGACCGCAGCAGCAGTAACGATCGGGGTGACCATTGGTGCTCTGGCCGGGTACTTCCGCGGCATCGTCGACGACGTGTTGATGCGGATCACCGAAGTATTTCAGACGATACCGAATTTCCTCTTCGTGATCGTGCTGGTTGCGGTGTTTCGACCCTCGGTATTCACGATCAGTGCGGCCATTGCCGTTGTGTCGTGGCCGGCTGTCGCGCGCCTGGTTCGCGGCCAGTTCCTCTCACTGCGACAGCGCGCCTTCGTGGAGTCGTGCGTTGTCATCGGGATGAGCACGCCCAGGATCATCTTCACGCAGATCTTGCCGAACTGCATGGCGCCAGTGATTGTGACTGCATCGATCATGGTTGCTACCGCCATTCTGATCGAAGCTGGTCTGTCGTTTCTCGGGCTCGGCGATCCCAACGTTATGAGCTGGGGCGCGATGATTGGCTTCGGCCGCCAATCCCTGCGCACGGCATGGTACCTCACTCTCATCCCCGGTGTGGCCATTCAATTGACGGTCCTTTCCATCAGTTTTGTCGGTGAGGCTCTCAACGACACTCTCAACCCGCGACTGTAATCATGAGACCAATTCTCGAGATTCGCGATCTTTCGATTCATGCCGGCTCCGAGGCGCACCCGATTCCGCTCGTCGAGCAGGTGAGCTTCTCGGTCGCGGAGGGGTCTACCCTGGCGATCGTGGGAGAGTCCGGTTGCGGCAAGTCGATGACCGCGATGTCATTGATGCGCATACTTCCCGAACCGGGTGTCAGAATCAGCGGAGGAGAGATACGCTTTAACGGCGAGGATCTCGTAACCGCGTCCGAGCGGAGAATGCAGGAGCTGCGCGGTAATATCATATCGATGATATTCCAGGATCCGATCGCCTCGCTCAATCCCATCCAGACGATCGGGGACCAGATCATCGAAGTGATCCGGACTCACCAGGATATTTCGAAGCGCGAAGCGAGGGCTCGTGCCACCGAGCTATTACGAAGTGTTCGGTTTCCGGATGCTGAACGGCGCATAAACTACTATCCCCATCGTCTTTCCGGCGGCATGTGTCAGCGCGTCATGATCGCGATGGCCATGGCCGGCGCTCCAAAGATCCTTATCGCCGACGAACCCACCACGGCGCTCGATACCACCGTTCAAGCGCAGGTGATGGCTCTGCTCCGCAAGGCCCAGACCGAAACAGGCACTGCGATTATTTTGATCACGCACAACCTGGCCGCTGCCGCGGAGGCCGCCGAGCACGTGGCAGTGATGTATGCCGGACGGATCATCGAGCACGGCCCGGTAAGGGACATATTTCTCTCCCCCGCGCATCCCTACACCGAGGGGCTGCTTGGAGCGATTCCCGACAAAGCAGAGGACAGCGAAGAGATCGAGCGGTTGACGGAAATTCCTGGGAACGTGCCTCGCCCAGGAACTTTGCCGGATGGGTGTGCTTTTGCCCCGCGATGCAAGAATGCGCAGGATCGTTGCCGGCAGGAGCGCCCAAACCTGTCTCCCGACGGCAATCGTCTCGTTGCCTGCTTCTTTCCCTGCAACCGATCGATCGTGCAATGACCAAGACACTGCTTTCCTGCCGCGATCTTGTTGTCGAGTATCCCACCGCCGATGGGACGTTGCGTGCCGTCGATAGGGTGAGCCTCGACATTGAACACGGGCAGACACTCGCCCTTGTCGGTGAATCCGGCTGCGGAAAATCCACATTGGCGCGCGCTATCATGGGACTTGCGCGCGTCACGAGCGGCTCGATCAAGCTTGAGGGCGAGGAGCTCGTGGGTCTTAGCCAGCGGGAGCTCAGGAAGTATCGGCCAGCCATTCAGATGGTTTTTCAGAACCCCTACGGCTCGCTGAATCCAAGGCTTCCCGTCGGCCGCATTATCGAAGAGCCGATGATGGTTCAGAACGTCGGGACGGAGGCGATGCGGCGCAAGCGCGTTCTCGATCTTCTCGACCGGGTCGGCCTTACGGCTGCTGCGGCTGCGCAATATCCTCATCAGTTCTCTGGCGGCCAACGACAGCGAATCGCTATCGCACGAGCTCTTGCGCTCAGTCCCAAGCTCATCGTCTGCGACGAGCCGGTTTCTGCACTGGACGTCTCAGTCCAGGCGCAGGTATTGAACCTTCTGGTCGAGCTGCAAAGGGATCTTGGAGTTTCCTATCTGTTCATATCCCATGATCTCGCGGTGGTCAGACACATCGCGCACGCGACGACGGTGATGTACCTTGGTCAGATCGCCGCCAGATCGAGCAGCCGGGAGTTCTGGAAGGTGCCGGCACACCCTTATGTTCAGGCGTTGCGTGACGCCACCCCATCAATGGAGGCGATACGATCAGGCGTCTCGAGCCATCCGGTACTGGAAGGTGAGATCCCGAGCGCTTTGAATCCACCGGCTGGTTGCCGCTTTTCTTCTCGCTGCAGCTATGCGATCGACGTTTGCCGTGAAACGGAGCCTCCTCTTCGTCAAGTGACGGAGCAGAGCTGGGTCGCGTGCCATCGGGTGTCTGTAGCCGCCGATGGCACCGTGATGTCGCCTGCTATCCAGCAAACGGCGAATTGAAACTTCCTTCTCGGGCAGGGGAGTCAGGCGATGGCCCCGACCATTTCTGTCGCGGATACTATCTCATCAAGAACGCGCGCTCCGCCAAGTCTGTTTGAGATTATCTCTCTTCGTTAAAATTGCGCCGGTGCCTCAGGCTTGGAGCACCATTTCCGCGGCGATTGCAGAAGAAAGCTGTCAACGGCGACTGCCTCACCACCACCGGCATCGTTGCGGATCGCGACAAAGCGCAACCGGCCTCGATCAACGCAAAGCGGGAAGGGGACAGTGAACGGGTTGCGTGACCGGTCGAGTGGCGCCGGGGCTATCCAAGTTTTGGTGGGCCGAGGCGAATCGGCGGCGCGGCCCCGTCGAACCGGAGCGGAAAGCCGATCGTCTTCGTCTCAACGCCGTTCGGAAGCGTCAAGGGCTCGACCCAGCCCATGAACTCGACCTGCTTGTCCTTCACTGCGGCGGAATAGGTATTGATCGGAACACACGGCACACCAGCATCAGCAAACAAATCGATTAAATCACGCGCGTCATGTTGAGCGAAGCTCTCCTCGAGAGTGGCCTTGAGTGCAATCTGATGTTTTGCGCGCAGAACCGTCGACGCGAACCGCTGGTCCTCCAGAAGATCATTTCGGTTGAGAAGCTGACAGACTTTTTGCCAGAGAGAGTTGGTTCCTGCAGCCATGACAAAGTACCCGTCCCGTGCCTTGAAGGCCTGGTACGGGGCATTGCGCGGGTGAGCAGAGCCTAGTTTGACCGGATCCTTGCCTGATCCAAAATACTCGCTGGTCTGAAGCGCAGCGAAAGCCAGAGACGTTCCGACCATCGGGACGTCGATGTGAACGCCAACGCCGGTTTCGGTAACGCGGCGCAGTTGAGCGCTGATTGCATAGCTGGCGTAAAGACCCGCGGAGAAATCCGAAATCGGAATTCCGGCTTTAACGGGAGCGCCTCCCTCTTCGCCGGTAACACTCATGATTCCGCTGATTGCCTGGACGCTAACGTCAAATCCCCCCTCCGCCGCTCTCGGCCCCCGCTGACCATAGGCTGAGATCGAGCAATAGATGATGCGAGGATTGATGGCGCGAACATCCTGAAATCCAAGGCCAAGCCGATTCAGGACTCCCGGCCGATTATTCTCGATGAGAACGTCGGCCTGGGAGGCAAGTGCCAGCGCCGCATCCTTGCCCTCGGGTGATTTCAGATCGAGTGAGATCGATTGCTTGTTCCGATTCAGTGACGCGAAGTTCTCGCTGAACTTGTCGGCATCCGGTCCAGTGTGCGGCGGCCAGGCGCGCATCGTGTCTCCCCCGACGGGGTTCTCGATCTTAATGACTTCAGCGCCAAGATCAGCGAGGAGCATTCCGCAGAACGGGCCAGCAGCAACGTTGCAGATTTCGACAACCTTCACGCCGGCCAGCGGCTGAGTCACGTCTTTCATACTTCCACCAGTTTAGAGAGGGCCTGCGCGCCGGATCGGCGTTGGCGCCAAAAGCTAGAGCCAGATGTTGGGAAGGACAGTATTTGAGTACGACGAAATGAACTCTTTTCTTGTCCCGTCATCGATATTGTATGTGTGCCGCTTGATTTTGCCGATATTCCCCCCGTAGGCGTGAATGCTGATAGCCTTCGCGCTGGAGCTTGGATTGCTGACATAGTGCACGTCGATTTCTTTGGGAGAGACGACGGCAATCTCGCCGCGTCGGAGGAGGTCTGGCGGCCCGACAGGCACCAACTTTCCTGTCTCATCCTTGAGGAATGACTGGGACGCTTCCTCACCGATCATCTGACCGATCACGCCCCAGACGGTATGGTCGTGAACAGGCGTACGCTGCTCCGGGCCCCAAACAAAACTGACAACGCTGAAGCGCTCCAGCGGATCACAGTACAGCAAGTACTGCCTATAGCCTTCGGAAGCGCACAGCGAGAATGGATCTGGAAGCCAACTGCTGTCCGTTACCAGCGCCTTCATTTCCTTCTTCACGATGGGAACGATGAACTCTTCCTCGAGCGATTGGTTCAAGGCCAGAGTTACTTCTCGAACAAACGTCGCCAAAGCTTTGCTCATTTGCTTCCTCACCTGAGCTGGAACACCGTCGCCCAATTTAACGCCTATCGATGCAACGAACCCAGTGTTGTCGCATAGCGGGAGAGGTGTCAATATATGGTATAAGAATTCCATATATTGGAACATATGGCATGAGTCTCGTGTGAGCCTCGGGTCTCGGAGCCCCGGCCATTCCGCCGTATGAGAGGCGTGAGTATCACCAGGAGATCGAACGGATTGGCCTTAAAACTGAGGACGCCCGAACAGCAATCTATGGCACCACCTCGGCGACCAATGCGCCGCTCGAACGACGTGGTGCAAGAACGGCTTTCATCACGACTGACGTTTTCCGAATGTCGGGAGAAGCCTGTCCGAAGGAAGGTCCGGAAGGCAGGACACGGCCTGTCGTTCGGTGAGATGAGGCCGGTTCCTATCTCACTCGAATCTGTTCCACTCGAAGACGCCGTGCTTGACGACGAGCTTCTTGAGGGACCCCGTGCGGCGTTCGATGTCGATGAACAGGTTGACCCAATCCCTGAAGACGAATTCGCCTTGACGTACGGCCATGGCCATTGGCGCGGAACCGACGGTATCGACGGACATCGTGATCAACTCGGGATGTTCCCGTTCCAACGTCCCCGACGCATCCGCGGGGTTGGCCCAGGCGTCAACCTTGCCGGCCAGCAGCTGCGCCAGGCTGTCCGTCCCTTGCTTAACTCGCACGAGCCTAGCTTTTGTAAACTTATGCGTTGCGAAAAGATCGCTGGCTGAGCCAAGAGAAACGGCTACTTTCTTATCGGGGTGGTCAAGGTCCTCTAACGTTTTGTACTTGGCCTCGTCCTTCTTCTGTACGACCAGGCCGACCGGCAATCGACACACCGGGTCCGTGAACGTGACGACTTCAGCGCGGGGAAGGGTCACGCCCATTGCGGGCAATGTGATGTCAAACCTCCTGGATTGGAGGCCTGCGACCATGGTCGCCCAACTGTCTTCGACCCAAACCGGTTTTACCCCCAACGCTTCGGCCATCGCACCCATGAAGTCGACCGCGAAGCCAACAAGCTGGTTTGTCTTGGGATCTCTATAAATATACGGATAGATCGTCGCCCATCCAATCCTTAGCTCTTTACGATTTTTGATCGTCGAAAGAGCAGAAGCGTCCTGCGAACTCGCAGGCGCACTCGCCAGGACCATGCAGATCAATCCCAAGGCGAAAAGACCAACAATGCTTAGGCTTCGTCGAGCGACCAACATTAGAACCATCCTCTGTCTGACGACCCGCAGCGCCGATAGCGTTGCTGCTTGTTTGAGCAGTTCTTCCAAGCACAACAAACATGATCATTTCACAGAGCCGGGATATGTCAATATTCAAGATAGATGTTCTAATATAAAGAACATATCGCTTCTTGTCAGACGTTTAGGCTTCGGCCTCTTTGAGCCTCCAGATTGATGGTTGCGGCGAGTGCGATTGCGCTCACGTAGTTTCGGGATTGCGATTCAGGGCAGGTTGCGATGCAGTGCGAGTGATGTCCGCAGGCTGTTAGCCTCGGCAAAGGCGAGAAGATCCTCTCGCTGGATCGCTGATTTGAGAACCATCGTTGTAATAGCCGCGATGTCATCAAGATTCTCAACCGGGAGAGCGGTCGATACGATTGTGTCTGTGACGATTCCGACGATGCTCGGGTCATTTTGAAACAAGCCTAGCTTGCCGTTCGCCGCGCGGTATATCTCGATCTTGGGATAGGCTTCCGATTTGAAGCCTTCGATCAGCACCAGATCCGCATGCGAAAGCTTATCGAGCAGTTCCGGCAAACTGGGCTCAGATTCGCCGCGTAGTTCATGCATCAGCGCCCAGCGCCGTTCTGACGCAATCAACACTTCGCTCGCACCGAACTGACGATGAACCCAGGAATCTTTTCCAGGTTTATCGAGATCGAACCCATGGTGAGCGTGCTTTATGGTCGAAACCCGCAGACCCTGCGCGATCAGCGCAGGCAACAGCTTGGCTATCAGCGTCGTCTTGCCTGCGCCGCTCCATCCCACTAAGCCGATAACCTTCATGTAAGACTCTTGCGTTCGACTTTTCGGATATCGCCGCCAGACTTGCCATTGCGATGCACGCCAGGGGAGCACGCTCCTTGCCGCAGGGTGACGGCCGCTTGCGTGCCGCTCATTAATCGTAGGATTTGCGCTAGAAGAAGCGGGTTACGCCAAGGCTGACCACGATCAGGAGAACGAGCGACAGCAAGACTGCAGCGGTGATCCGCACCCCGGCCCGTCCGACCAGCGAGAGATCGACACCAAGGCCGAGAGCTGCCATCGAAACAACCGTCAAAAAGCTGGCAACCTTGGCTATCGGCCCGATCGCGAAATCGGGAACCAGACCGAGCGAACGCAATGCCGCAAAGGCAAGAAAGGCCGGAATGAACCACGGCACCCATGTTAGCGGACTGCGCGCAGAGGCGACTGCCGGCGATCTGCCTTCTTTGCCCCGCATCATCAGCGTCAAGCCGATGAGAACGGGACCTAGCATCAAAACGCGGATAAGCTTCACCAGTGTGCCGACCTGCGCACTCACGAAACTCACAGGCACGGTGGTCGCGAGAACCTGCGGCACGGCATAGACGGTTAATCCTGCCAGAATGCCATATTGTCTGAATGACAGGTCGAACAGCGGAACCAGCAGCGGCAAGCCAAGCACCGTGATCACACCGAGAATGGCTGTGAACGAAATTGACGCGCCAACATCGTCACTGCTCGCACTGATCACTGGAGCTGCAGCTGCGATGGCGGAGTTCCCGCAAATCGAGTTTCCACAAGCAATCAGGATTGAAATTTTCTGCGGCAAACCCAGCGCGCGGCTAATGCCGTAACTGAAGACCAGCGACACGATGACGATCGCGACCACAATGGCGAGCAACAAGGGCCCGGATGCCGCGATCGCGGCCAGACTCAGCGAGGCGCCCATCAGCATCACCGCAACTTCGAGAAGCTGTTTGGCACTGAAGGAAATTCCGGACATCCACCGGTGGCCTGGAGTCCAGAACGCGCGGATTGCCATTCCCAGCAGAATGGCAATGACCAGCGCTTCGACATAGGGAACGCCCAGAAGCCAGACCTCAAGCTTCTGTGCTGCGATCGATACCAAAGTGATCGCAAGACATAGGGCGACGCCCCACGTGCGGCCTGCGACGTCATCCCAAAGTGTTTTTCGTTCTTCTGCGGTCGACGTCGTCACGGAATGCAATTTTCTTCTTTGGCCAGGAGAAAATTTATGCTCCAAACGATGCAACAAAGATAATATCTTTTTGCTCTAGGCCAATAGAAAGAAGTTATGCCGCTCAATCTCCATCTCCTGCGCTTGTTCACCACCGTGGCGCAGTCGGGCAGCTTCTCGAAAGCCGCGGAGATTCTGCTGCTCAGTCAGCCATCGATCTCCAAAGGCGTGCGTGATTTTGAACTCCAGCTTGGATGCCGGCTGCTTGACCGCTCGCCACGCGGTGTGAAGCCGACGCGCGAGGGTCAGGCGCTGATGCGGCACGCCGAAGCACTCTTCGCAGCGGAACGGTCGGCGGAGGAAGAGTTGCGCGCGCTACGCGGTCTGGACAGCGGCCTTCTACGGATTGGTGCCAGCACGACCATCGCGACCTATCTGATCCCCGATGTTCTTGGCGCATTTCATGCGGCGCACCCTGGAATCGACCTACATCTTGTCAGCGCCAACACCCGCGATATTGCCGACCTCATGCTCCGGCACGAGATCGAGATCGCATTGGTGGAGGGACCGGTTGATGACGACAACCTCGCATCCGAACCCTGGCAAACCGACGTGATGGAATTGATCGTCAGCCCTCATCATCCGTTCGCATCGGCAGAAAGCCCGATCGATCCGAAGCTCATTAACAACGAAATTCTTGTCATTCGCGAACCAGGTTCAGGGTCGCGGGAAGTGGTCGCACAGGCGTTGGCCGCGCATGGGATCGAACCTTCGCGGACGCTCGAGATCGGGAGTACCGAAGCGATCAAGAACACGGTTGCCGCTACACTCGGCGTCTCAATCGTGTCGCGCTCTGCCACGCAGGATCAACTGGCTCTCGGCCGCCTGAAAACCGTTCCGATGAAAGACCTGCACATCGAACGCACATTGTGGAAGCTAAAGGCCGTCGGCCAGATTACGATGCCGGCGGCCATCGCCTTTGAACGGCTTTTGCAAAAGTAAGGTAACGCCTAAGAACGTCACGCTAACTCTGATAGAATGCGCGTCCTACGACCAAAGCGACGACGACAAGCCAGAACAGCACAACGCCTACGCGTGATGCAGACACTTTGTCTGACCGCCGAGTGGCATTGACAGACGTTTCTCCAAATGGATCTGACAGGCGATCGTTCGGCATCCGGCTCTCGAAATGAGATAGCGCCTATTCTGACCGAAAGCACCAAGAGAACAATGGCTTAGCTTTTCGTTTTGAACGGCAGAGCCGGTATTTATGCTACGCAGCAAACCTAAAAGAGAATGATCGTCCGCGCGTTCCTAATGTTCAGAATGTGAAAAAAATGTGAACTCGTCCACGGCCTGAGCACTCCTGATTGAAGGCTACCACTTCGGCCTGATCGAAATGAATATATCTCTCCGCCAGCCTCGTTATCGCGGAGTGCGCCTCGCGATCCTTCATCTGCGTCAAACAGGTGAGGAGCGCGAGACATTTGTTGGCGGAGATATCCGGTAGCGCGCCGCTAACGCGGCGACCGGGTTATCGATCAATCGCTTTCGACCTCGAAAATCGCCTCAACCTCGACGGCGGCGCCGAGCGGCAATGCACTGCATCCGACTGCCGCGCGAGCGTGCCGCCCCTTCTCTCCGAACGCGAAGACGATCAGTTCGGACGCTCCGTTGACCACCGCTGCGTGATCCTTAAACCCGGCCTGGCTTTGCACGAATCCGCCGAGGCGGACACAGCGCACGCGATCGAGCGACGGTACGGCAGCCTTGAGCTGGCCGAGAATATTGAGCGCACACAGAACCGCGGCCTGCTTCGCGGTTTCTACATCGAGATCCTTTCCGACAATGCCCTCGAACGCCAGCTTGCCATCCCGCACCGGCAACTGCCCGGAGACGAAGATGAGATTGCCGGCACGATTCACCGGCACGTAGTCCGCAAGACTTTTCGCAGCCACCGGTACGCTCAACCCGCGCTCCTGAAGTTTGCGTTCAACGTCAGTCATCACATTACTCCCCTTGAATTATCGAATCCGCGTCGAGACGCGAAGCCGCTCGGTGCGATCTTACGCGAGGCCTTCGTCTCGCCTGTTCATGAACCTCGGTCAAGACCCGAAACCAGTGATAGCTCTCGATCTCGATCACCTTCCAGTCGCGATGATCGGCTCGGCCACACCCTGATGCTGTGACTGCAACGATCTCGCCGTAAATTCGTTTTAAGAAATCCGGCAACGCCGGATTGCTGTTCGATGTGGCGAGCGTTCGCCAAGCGAATATAGTGTCGCCAAGCCAACAGCTTTCATGTATAGTCGAACACACGTTCCATATATAAGAATAAGATACGAGGTCGGTCACCATGACCAAGCCTGCCAGCCAATCTTCCCGATCGCATCTCTCACACTACGGTGCGTTCTCCGGGCAATGGATCGACGACGAACTCGTCATAACTCCGCACCCCAGCGATCCCCACCCCAACCGAGTCATCCAGAATTTCGCCGGTGCCCTGCGCCACAAGGCGCGTGTCGCCCGTCCCATGATCCGGCGTGGCTGGTTGGAGAATGGGCCTGGGCGAGATGAGCGGCGTGGGCGCGACGAGTTCGTAGAGGTCGAATGGGATCATGCGCTCGATTTCATTGCGGCCGAACTTAAGCGTGTCGGGGATGCGCATGGCCCGCAGGCGATTTACGGCGGCTCGTACGGTTGGAGCAGCGCGGGCCGTTTCCACCACGCGCAAAGCCAGGTCCATCGTTTTCTCAACTTTGCGATGGATGGCTACGTACGTTCGGTCAACACCTACTCATCCGGTGCGGCTTCGGTCATACTGCCGTACGTCATCGGGGGGTACGAGGAAGTCTCCCGCGAGAATGTGTTGTGGGAAGATATCGTCGCACATACGGATATCGTTCTCGCTTTCGGCGGAATGGCACTGAAGAACTCCTTCGTCGCTCCCGGTGGTGTCGGTCGCCATTCGGAGCGCGACCACATGCGTGCCTGCCACGCGCGCGGCGGCCGTTTTGTGCTGATCAGCCCTATCCGCGATGATCTGCCCCCGGAAATCAACGCCGAGTGGCTGACAGCGCACCCGGGAACCGATACGGCGCTTATGCTCGGTATTGCTCACACTCTGGTGGTGAACGGCTGGCATGACCGTGCCTTTCTCGCGAGTCATTGCGTCGGGTGGCCTCAGTTCGAGGACTACCTGATGGGCCGAAGCGATGGCGTTCCCAAGGACGCCGCGTGGGCCTCGAAAATTAGCGGCATCACCGCTGACGAGATCGCGCGACAGGCAAGCCGGCTGCCGGGCAAGCGCGTTCTCATCGTCGTCTCGCATTCACTGCAGCGCGCCGAGCATGGCGAGCAACCCGTGTGGATGGCCGCTGTGCTCGCCGCGATGCTGGGGCAATTCGGACTACCCGGCGGCGGCTTCAACTACGCACTCGGAGCGATGGCCAATTTCGGCCGTCGCGCCAACGCTGCTCCGATTGCGTCCCTGCCGCAGGGCGCGAATCCGATCAAAGAGGTCTTTATTCCCGTCGCCCGGATCGCGGACATGCTGCTCAATCCCGGTGCACCGTTCGACTATAACGGCCGGAAGATGAGCTATCCCGATATCCGGCTCGTGTATTGGGCAGGCGGCAATCCCTTCCACCACCACCAGGATATCAATCGCCTGCGCAAGGCGGTTGCGCAGGTCGAAACTTTCATCGTGCACGAAATCGGCTGGACGGCGACGGCGCGCCACGCCGACATTGTACTGCCCGCCACCATGACGCTGGAACGCAACGACATCGGCGGAAACCCGTACGATCCGCTGCTCATCGCGATGCAGAAGATGGCCGAACCCTATGGAGAGGCGCGCGACGATTACGACATCTTCACCGAGCTCGCCGACCGGCTTGGCCGCCGCGAGGCCTTCACCGAAGGCCGTACCTCCGACGAGTGGTTGCGTCATCTATACAAGAGAACCCAAAACACGCTCGTATCACTTGGCCTGGAGGCGCCGGACTTCGAAGCGTTTTGGGAGCGCGGTGAGCTGCTGCTGCCCCAGCGGCCGCACGAAGGCGGCTTGCTGCGAGCCTTTCGTAACGATCCGCAAGGCAATCCGTTGACGACGCCCAGCGGCAAGATCGAGATTTTTTCCGAGCGTATCGCAAGCTACGGCTATGCCGACTGTCCCGGTCATCCGGCCTGGATTTCGCCGGTTGATGTCGTCAGCGAGCGTCACCCCCTCCAGCTCGTCGCCAACCAGCCTGCATCACGCCTGCACAGCCAATTCGATTTCGGAGGCCATAGCGCCGAAATGAAGCACCGCAGCCGCGAGGTCATGTGCATCAATCCGCAGGACGCGTCAGCTCGCGGCATCGCCGATGGCGACATCGTCAAGTTGTTCAACGATCGTGGCGCTTGCCTCGCGGCGGCACGGCTGACCGATGGCGTGCGGCCCGGTGTGGTGCAGCTTCCGACCGGAGCTTGGTACGATCCGGAAGATCCCGACGAAGACAAGCCGTTGTGCGTTCACGGCAATCCCAATGTCCTGACACGCGACATCGGCACTTCGAGTCTCGCGCAGGGCTGTTGCGGGCAGCTTACCACCGTTCAGGTCGAACGCTTCACCGGCAATCTACCCGCGATCCAGGCCTTCGAGCCGCCGCCGGCGTTGAGTCTGAGCACTGTACGCCGGCCCGAAAACGCGTGACAGCGATCTTGCTCGTTTCGCGGCGCTGAAGAGAAGTGCCGACGCATCACTGGCGCCGGCATGATCTTCGTGTGTGTGGAGCCGCGATTGCCGCCCACCACGCAGCGCTTGGTGGTTGGCGGAGCGGTCATAAGTTCGTTCGCAGAAATTGACGGTTCTTTCGAAGGCGAAGAATCGCAAGGCGTTGCGCATTGGTGCGAGCCGAAGTGTTTGTGGCAGGTCCACTTAGCGCAGGATCCGGAACGATCCACGTCCGGTGATCCTGTCTTCGGTCTCAGGCAGTGCGGTACAAAGAGAAAATCGATCCCGTCGTGAAATTGACGCGCGGGATCGATTGGTTCAATTCGCGGTGTCAGAGCGCCGCAGTGACCTGGATCGCAACGCGCTTCCGCGGACCCGCGAGCCTTCCGACCAGAAACGTGCAAGCCGGCGGATCATGCCAAGGCACCCAGGCGTCCCAGCGTGCGTTGACCTCTTCGAAGAGCCGCGAGTCGGCACAGTAAATAGTAACGCTCAACATCCTTCGTTTGCTCGTACCATTCGCTTCCAGATGATGGTCGATCGATCTGAGGATTGATGAGGTCTGATCTCCCGCTGTCGAGGAATCTTCATCGGACACGATCGCTGGTAGATAAATCACGCCGCCATAAATGACTGCCTGGGCTGAGTGCGCCTCAGACCCAATATGCTTTGCCTGCATTCTTTCCTCCAGAATATCCATTGAGGCGGCTAGTCAGACCGCGGCGGTGACCTGCATAGCGACAAGGTGGCGCGGAGTGAGGAGCTTTGCTTCGATCGGAGTGCGCGTTGGCAGGTGGCCGGGAACAACCCATGCGTCCCAAGCCTCGTTAACGGCGTCGAAATCCCGCATGTCCGTGAAGACGATCGTGGCCGTTAGAAGCTTCGATTTATCGGTGCCGCAAAGCGCCAAGGTCTCATCGATCTGAGAGAGGATCATTCGTGCCTGTTCACCAGCGGTTGGCCCAGGTTCTTTGGCGACGTTGCCCGCCAGATAGGCGACATGATTGTAAATCACTGCGCGGCTGTAACGGGTGCCCGAGCCGACGTACTTGATGTCCATTTCTTTGTTCTCCGTTGAGTACACGCATGCATTGCGAGCTTCAACGCTCATGCACGTCCCCTGTATTTAACCCCGAGAACGTCCGGATCAAAAGCGATATTTGACGGTATTCCATATATTGGAACAATTATCTTGTATGTTGACATCCTTGAGTCCTGTGAAATGATGAAACGATCGGGCCTTGCTATGTTCAGAAGCATATTCAAATAGCGGCGCCATCGGCGCTGCGGGCACGAATGAGAGGAGGGGCTCCAATGGTAATTGCTCGGCGAAACCTGGGTATCGAGAGTCTTTTTGCCTTAGCGGCGGCATGTATTTTCTTGACGAGTGCGCCTGCGCGGTCGCAGGAACCTTCCGCTCTTTCCGCGATCAAAAGTCGCAAAGAGCTGAAAATTGGATGGGCGCCAATTTACCCGTACATCTACCGCGATCCTAAAACCAACGAGCTGATCGGCTTCGCCGTCGACTTCATGAACGACATGGCCCAGTCGCTCGGAGTGAAGCCGGTTTGGGTGGAGGACGGTTGGGCGACGATGATTGCCGGTTTGCAGTCCAAGAAATTCGATATCACGGTGCCGGCGATGGGGGTCACGTTGCCGCGGGCCGAAGTTGTCACGTTTACAGATCCCGTTTGTCGGCTTCCGATGGGGCTCGTCATCCAGAAAAAGGATAGCGACAAGTATTCGAAGCTGGCGGATCTCGACAAGCCGGATAAGAAAATCACACTCACACTGGGGTCGGCGACGGATCTTTTTGCAACTCGTAAATTTAGCAAAGCGCAATTGGTTCGCGTGAAACAAGTTCCCGACAGCCTCGCGCAGCTTCTTGCGGGAAAAGTAGACGCATGGGCAAATCCAGCCGACGCATCAGGAAATCTTGAGAAGGAGCATCCTGAGCTTGTTACCTTGTCGGTCGACGCCGTGGGATCGGCTCCGATGGCGATGGCGATCCGTCAAGGTGACTATATCTTTCGCGACTGGGTTAACCTGTTCATCGACTACTCGCGCCGCCTGGGGACGTTGAAGAAGCTTGTCGACAAGCATGGACTGTATGAATGGAAGGTGGCGGGAGACTAGTCTTGTTCTAGCCCGGCACGGTGTTTGGGAGGCGATCGTTCGGGAATATTTTGTACCGAGCGATCGTCTCGCTGATCTCATCCACAAGCGTACTTAGTTTTAAGTGCATCAGGCTGTCGGCTGGCTGTTCTCCATTTCTGAATCACGCGAGGCAGCAGGATTCCAGGAGATACAATCAGGGGACCTCGAACCGCTGATCGATTATCCGTACTATCGAGATTCTGTCTGTCGATCGCGCTGTGAGGTTTTGCTGAGTAGAGTAGCTGCTCCAATTCTCGCTCCAGGAATCGCGGCCCTTTCTCCCTCGACCCCTCATTCCGGCATTGGTTCCTGGCCGGGAGCTTTTCGAGGTTAGAGCAGTCTGGAACATAAGAAGCAGGTCAATCCTATCTCTCCATCGCGGCGGCATCCGCTCGACCTCGTTGTTTAAGTAAATACGGGGCGCAGATAGCGAACGTTGACGCGCGTTCAATCCTCAAGATATGCTTTCAGAAAATGGAACGCACGTACTAATATATAGAACGTGCGGATAAGGCGCGTCAAATGGTCGAAGAAAAAGAAAAACCAAACTTATAGAGGGCTCACTGTGGGGGAATTCAGGTTTGGGGTCATCTTCGACAATTGGCACATCCTGGTCGCAGGACTAGGGGTGACTCTGCAGGTTACGTTCGTCTCGCTCCTCTGCGGCATGGTTCTCGGCATCATTCTTGGCATGATGCGCCTCTCCAGCAATCGCATCTTGGCTACGATTGCGCTTGCCTACGTCGCGGTCCTGCGAAACACGCCAGCCCTGATCCAACTCATCTGGGTTTATTACTGTCTGCCGTTGCTCATCGGATTTGATCTTGAAGCGACGACCAGCTGTATTGTTGCGCTCTCCTTGCACGCCGGTGGATACGTAGGCGAGATCGTGCGAGGGGGCATCCAAAGCATTGACCAGGGACAAGTCGAAGCCGCACGCACGATCGGTCTGTCGAGATGGCAGACAATGTACAAGGTGATCCTGCCGCAAGCCTTGCGGCGCATGATTCCACCTTTGGTGAATGAGGGGATCAGCCTTCTAAAATATTCTTCGCTTGTTTCGGTGCTCGGCGTGGCCGATCTCACATATCAAGCTCAGGTCCTGTCCACCACCACGTTTCGTCCTCTCGAGGTATTCACATTCCTTGGTATCGAGTATTTCGTGCTTTGTTCGGTCGCGTCGTACGGAGCTCACATCCTCGAACTTCGCCTGGCAAGAAGGAGTTGATCGATGATGGATCAATTGACGTGCGCTTCAACGTCTCCCCCGGTCGAGAAGGCGGTTTCAATCGAGGGGCTAAGCCATAGCTTTGGAACTCACCTGATTCTCGATAACGTCAGCTTGACGGTGAATCTTGGCGAAGTTGTTGTGCTGATCGGAGCCAGCGGTTCCGGCAAGACGACGCTTCTACGCTGCATCAACTCGCTCGAAGTTCCTCAAAGAGGAAAAATATTCGTGAATGGTGAAGCCATGGGCGTTCACGCCGCCGATGGCTCGTTCGCGAAGCTGCCTGACAGGCTGCTGAATCAGCGGCGCGCGCAAATTGGAATGGTGTTCCAGCGCTTCAATCTGTTTCCGCACATGACGGCCCTCCAAAACGTAATGCTCGGCCCGACTCTCGTGCGCAAGATGGCGCACGCGGAAGCAGAAGAACTCGCTGCGGCGCAGCTGAGAAGAGTGAATTTGGCGGACAAGCTGGACGCATATCCGTCGAAGCTTTCCGGAGGTCAACAGCAACGCGTAGCCATAGCTCGAACTCTGGCGATGGAGCCGAAGCTCGTCCTGTTCGATGAGCCGACGTCCGCCCTCGACCCAGAGCTTGTCGGTGAAGTGCTCGAAACGATGCGGTCATTGGCCAGCGAGGGGATGACGATGATCGTGGTCACCCATGAGATGGGGTTTGCCGAAGAGGTGGCAAATCGGGTTCACTTTCTGGACAAAGGAACGATTCTCGAGCAAGGGCCACCCGCAAAGATTTTCAGCGAACCTGAACACGAGCGTACCCGGATGTTCCTGAAGCGCGTGCTTCGGACGCGGTGAGTAGTATGGACGGACGATGACGCGCCCTCGGCCAATCCAGTCTGAATTCGCTCTGGCCGAAGGCAAAGGGTGTTATCTGCTTTGAAAGGTAGAATGTCGTGAACGCTCGTTTCGAAAGCTCGCAAGTCGACCTGGTGGTGGAGAACTCTTGTGCTCGCATATCGCTCAACAGGCCGCAGGTTGGGAATGCGCTGAGTCCATCGATGGTCGACGACCTCGACCGCGCATTCGACAGTGCGGTCAAGGGTAGTCCGCGACTGATCGTTTTCGCGGGCGTCGGCAAGCATCTGTGCACCGGATTCGATCTTAGCGACATAGATAGCTGCTCGGACGGCGATCTATTGTTGCGCTTCGTCCGGATTGAGCATCTTCTTCAGAAAATCTATCACAGTCCATTCGTAACCGCGGCGATTGGATCAGGCCGAGTCTATGGTGCCGGAGCGGATCTGTTTGCAGCCTGTGATCGACGCGTCGGCCTCTCAAACGCAAGTTTTGCATTCCCGGGCTCTGGATTTGGCTTGATACTCGGAACGCGGCGACTTGCCGCGCGCATCGGCAACGACGCCGCACGGCGAATTCTCCTTGAAGGCGGGGAGTTGTCGGTCGAGAAGGCGGCCACAGTCGGCTTGGTTACAGATCGTTGCGACAGCGCTGATCTTCCTGAACTGCTTGCACGCATTTCCGTTGCAGCCGCGCGACTGGAGGCGACCACCGTCAAGGCGCTCCACGCAAGGACCATTTCACGGGACGATGACGCAGATCTCGCAGCACTCGTTAACTCGGCGAGTGATCCCGGACTGAAAGAGCGAATCATCGCGTATCGTCAGAAGGCGATCTCGGCGAGAGCGAGCAAGTAGTCGGTTGAAGGCAGATTTCCCGGCGATATGAAGCGTAAGATCGCGCGAGAATTGGCCAGCAGCGCCTTCGGATACCATTTACCAGGCCAGGACTGCCTGTCCCATTGATCGCGTGTCTACGCGATGTCCCTATTTGCGCTGATGTCAATTTTCGAATATTCTATTATACGGAACGCACATTCACATACGCGGGGCGCAGCAGAAGCAATGACCACCACGAACAAAGGGCGAACCCCTCCGCGGGTCGACAGCACGCTTCAAAAAGGACTTCAAATTCTCGAAGCGCTCGCGACGTCCCAGCGCTCGCTAGGCATAACGGAATTATCGACGCTTCTGAAACTGAATAAGTCGAACGTTCATCGCTTGATCAAGACGTTGGGCGTGATGAACTACGTCGTCCAGGACGAAAATCGAAGCTATCGCCCGAGCATGAAGCTTTGGAAGCTCGGCTCGTCAGTGATGAGCCATGCAAACCTGGTTCAACTATGCATTGGGGAAATGAACAAGCTCGCGCAAAAGACCGGTGAAAGCGTCCATCTCTCGGTTCTTGATGGGTTGCGCGTGTTGTATGTCGAAAAAATCGATAGCGCCCAGTCTGTGCGAGCTTATTCCGAAAGAGGAGGGAGTGCCCCTCTTCATTGTACGGCCACCGGTAAGGTATTGCTGGCGTATTCGTACGACGCCCTGAGGGAGCCGATCTCCAAAATGCTTCATAAGCACACGACAAAAACGATTACCTCGATCAAAGCGCTAGACGGAGAGGTCGCTGCGATCCGCAACGCGGGATACTCGGTTAACATGGGTGAATACCGTGCGGATGTTGGAGGTGTTGCGGCCCCCATATTCGACTCCGACGGAAAGAACGTCGCCGCGATCGGCATTTCTGGTCCTACGTCGCGGTTGACGAAGCCGCTGATAAAGGAATTTGTCGCCATGGTCGTCGCTTCGGCGAAGACAGCATCGACGACTATTGCGTCGTTGCAACGGTAAGTGCGGCGATCCAGCCTGCTGCGGGTTCAGTGAACAGTAAGTTGAGTTCATCCCAGCTTGCGTCAAGCTCAACAGGGCTGCGATATCCGATCGTCGTGCGCCGGCGGTCGGTGTTGTCGATCCGCTCGATATCGCCGAACACATCTGCTTTGGCCTCGCTTCTGATGCGATAGATTTTTGCGCGCGGTGTGCCCGACCATCCGCGCCCCATTGTGCTGTCATGCTGGCGCTTATCGGCCAGCCACCAGACGGCGCGAGAATAGATCGATGACCGCCGTCACGTAGAGCCAACCCCCGCCGTCCAAATATAGGCGAAGTCGGCAATCCAAATCTGGTTGGCTGCTGCCCAAACTGGCGATCCGAAGGTTCGCCTGCACGTTTACGATCTGGCGATAATTCTCGTCATTCGGCCGTCGCCGGCACCGAAGCCGCGAGGCCTGTAGCCACGTCAGCCGCCTGATCCGGCGCAGATCACAGTCGACGGCAGCCTGCTGGTGGATCACGCCAGAACGTCTTGCGCCGCAACTTGCCGTTGAAGGGCGCCATGAATGCGTCGCGGTCGTGCGGTTTTAGCGATGGGGCCGTCGGATGCATGGTGGCAATTTGTATCGGTATGCAGCACAGCGATTTTATATATTGACACAAACCCAGCTCTCACGCAGCCTGCAAGAACAGGTGTCCTGCCTGTCCATGTCCGAGGGGACGCTTAATTTGGGAGGGGATTAAGAGTGAAAAAAATTGCCACCACAGTAATCACGGCCGCTGCCGCGATCTTCGTTAGCGTTGCAAGTGCGGCCGCAGCACCAGCGGAGCCTTCGCCGACGGTCAAGACCATTCTGCAGCGCGGGAAGCTGCTCTGTCCTGGGCATAACGGAAGCTATCGTGGCTTCGCCGAAATCGATGACAAGGGTAACTGGAAAGGTCTCGACATCGACCTCTGCCGCGCGACAGCGGCTGCCATTCTCGGCGATCCAAAAAAGATCGAAATTCTTCCTCTAGGCTGGGCTCAGCGCATTCCCGCTTTGCAGTCAGGAGAGATTGACCTGTCTGTCAAGCTGACAGAGTGGACGATGTCACGCGATACGGAGCTGAATTTGCAGTTCAGCCAACCGTACTTCCTGGGTGGCACTCAATTTATCGTTCATAAGAGTCTGGACATTCAATCAGCCAACAATCTTGAAGGTGCGACGATCTGCGGCGAGGCGGGCACGTCCACCATTCGCCATGCGTCCAACTGGCTGACCGGCAAGAAGATCAAGTACAATCTCGTCCAGTTCGAGAAGCAAGAAGAAGCCCAAGCTGCGTACAATTCTGGGCGGTGCGACGCCTTTATCGGCTTCGGCGCGAACCTCGCGGTTTTCAGATTGGACGCAAAGGGCGGTCCGACGGAGAACATCCTGCTGCCTGAACTGATCAACCTGTCGCCGCAGAGCATTGGCATGCGTCAGGGAGACGATCGGTTCGTTGACACGATAAACTGGATCCTGAACGTTTTGATCGCCGCTGAAGCGGAAGGCATTACATCCGCCAACGTCGACGAGATGCGGGCGAGTCCGAAGAGTCCTGTCGCCGCGAAAATTCTGGGCGTGGATGCTGGTCTGGGCGATCGCTTGGGGCTTCCCAACGACTGGGGCTATCGGATGATCAAGGCAGTTGGCAATTATGGCGAACTGTTTGAGCGCAATCTCGGAGCCAAGTCGTCCTATAAGCTCGATCGCGGTTACAACAATCTTTGGAATAAGGGTGGTCTGCTCTACTCGATGACGCTCGACTAGCGGCGTGCCGTTGCAAATAAACTGCGGAGGATCGACGGATCGTGGATCGGTCGACCTCCGCTCGAACACAATCAAAGTACTCGGCGAACTGAGCAACTTTCCGTGGCTTGAGCCCTTGGACGCTCAACGCTAGGCCGATGTCCTGACGCGTACTGGAGATACCAGATGAATGCACCGCTCGTGATGACTGAAGAGGACGTCGAAGCTCAGCTGACCTATGCTGACCTCATTCCGCTCATGAAGAAAACAATGGCACAGTTTTCAGCAGGTGCCGCAATTCAGCCGGAGCGGCAGATGCTGCCTATCGAGCCCGAGCAGCGGTATCTGGGCATTATGCCGGTGGCATTGCCTCACGCCATGGGTGCGAAGCTTGTGACGTTCTATCCCAAGAATGCCGCTGCTGGAATTCCTACTCATAATGCCATGATCGCACTGCTCGACGTGGAGCACGGCCTGCCGCTGGCTTTCATTGGTGCACGACTCATCACTGAGATGAGAACAGCGGCTCTCTCTGCTGCAGTCTCGAGCGTGCTGGCGAAACCAGACAGCAAGATCCTCGGTCTCGTCGGAAGCGGTGTGCAGGCGAAGGCGCACCTTCAAGCTCTCCGCAGCTTATTCGACTTCACGCATGTCCGTGTGTGGAGTCCGACGAAGGCGAATGCAGATGCTTTTGCCGATGAAAACGGGGCAAAATCTCTCCCTCTCGATCAGACAGTGATCGGAGCGGACATCGTCGTCGTCGCGACGAATTCCAGGCAGCCTGTCTTGCGCGGAGCGTGGCTCAAGCCCGGCTCGCATGTGAACTCGGTTGGGTCGCCCAGGCCCAACTGGCGAGAACTGGACGACGAGGTGATGCGCAATGAGGTCATTGTCGATTCCCGGAGCGCGGTCGCATTGGAGGCCGGGGATATCATCCTCTCGAAGGCCCGAATAGCAGCAGAGGCCGGCGAAGTGTTTTCCGGTAAGGTCGTGATCGATCCATCACGGACAACGTTGTTCAAATCGGTCGGTCTTGCGGTGCAGGATATTGCGACGGCTCACTTCCTGTATGAGCGTGCCATGAATCGCGGGACGAATTGATCGATCGGCGTCCGCCTCGATAGGAACCTGGACATGCCTGCAATCACCAGAAGACAATCACCATCGGCGTTGGCCCTTCAGGCCGGGTTCATATGCTTCCTCACGATTGCGGTTGTCGCCTTTTTCGTGAAACTCCATGAGAACCTCGCGGCTCAACACGTCACGTCGGGCTTTTCATTCCTCTGGAGGGCGACTGGCTGGGATATCGGTTACTCGATCATTCCATTCTCGATCCGAGATCCGTATTGGTGGACGCTGCTCGCCGGTGTCGTGAATACAATCGCAGTCGGCTTTATCGGTCTCTTCTTCGCCACGCTGTTTGGGCTCGCTATCGCTGCCATGCGGGTCTACGGCAATGCCGTCATTGCATGGGTTGCGAAGGCCTACGTGGAAGTGGTTCGCAATATCCCGCCGCTGCTGCAGCTATTCGCGTGGTACGCGCTCTTCACATCCCTGCCGCCGCCGCGTTTCGCCCTGCAACCCATGTCGTCTGTGTTCATCAGCGCCCGGGGGATTTTCCTTCCGGGCCTGAACGTCGGCTGGGTTTCGGGTATCGTCATTGGCCTTAGCCTGACGATCATGTTTTTCTTCCTGATCTGGCAGGTCTTCTCTTTCCGTTTCGCATTCACGCCGGTGCGCAGGAAGCTTCAGCATACCACTGTAGCGGTAGCGGTGATGATCGCTACCGTTTCCGTGGCGATCCTCTTCGGTGCAAAGTCGGATACTGCAGGCCTCATCGAGTATCCGGTTCGTTCCGGCCTGAGTATCCGGGGAGGACTGCAGCTTCCCCCTGAACTGGTGGCGTTGATTGTCGCTACGATTTGTTATGGCAGTGCTTATGCTGCCGAGGTCATCCGGAGCGGCTTTCTTGCGATCGATCCCGGCAAGATCGAGGCCGGAAAGGCGCTTGGCCTGAGTTCGTGGACCATTTTTGCGCGAATCCAGATGCCGCTCGTCGTTTCGGCGATCATGCCAATGATGACCAATCTTTACGTCTGGCTTATGAAGGCAACGACCTTGGGGATAGCGATCGGATTTGCCGACTTATTCATGGTCTCAGTCTCGGCCATCAATCAATCCGGACAAACCATCGAGATTCTTCTCATCGTTGCAGTGGTCTTTTGGATGCTAAATTCTCTGGTTGTCCTGTTGATGTCTGCGATCGCGGCGCGATTCAAATACTGGATCTGATCCATGCACACTCCATCGGTCGCATACGTGCCAGTGAGACCTGCCTTAGAGGCTGGTGCAATAAGCTATCTCAGGCGAAACCCGTTCAGCTCCCTGATCACCGCCGCGTTGATCGCCAGCTTTGTCTACCTTGCGTGCCGGTTGTTCGAGTGGGCTGTCGTCAATGCGATCTGGAGCCCCGCCCATCCGGAGCTCTGTGGGCCCGACAGACAGGGTGCGTGCTGGGCCGTGATCGCGGCGCGTTGGCGCCTCATCATGTTCGGACTTTATCCGTTCGAAGAACAATGGCGTTCGGCTATCTCGTCAGCGATCGTACTCGGAACCGTCGCGCTGTCGTGTTTTCCCGTGATGTGGCACGCGAAGAAACTTCTCGCGCTTTGGATCATCAGCTTCGCAGCGTTCAACTGGCTGATGAGCGGAGGAATCCTGGGATTGTCCTATGTTCCCACGCGGATGTGGGGCGGGCTGTCACTTACGCTTTATGTCTTTGCGTTCGTGTGTATCGTTATGATGCCGACCGCTGTCGTCCTGGCGCTCTTGAAGCGAAGCAAGATGCCGCTTATCGCGTTCCCGGTGACCTGGGTGATCGACTTCCTTCGATCCCTTCCGCTTCTGGTGGTTCTGTTCTTTGCAGCCGTGGTTTTGCCTTTCGGCTTGCCGGACTGGATGGCCGGGGAGAAGCTCTATCGGGTCATTGTAGCTTTTGCGTTTTACAACGCCTGCTATCAGGCCGAGGTCATTCGGGCTGGCATTGAATCCCTGCCCAAAGGGCAGGAGGAGGCGGCCAAAGCGCTCGGTCTTGGCTACTTCGCGATCTACGGTCGCGTCATCCTGCCGCAAGCTTTCCGTGTGACACTGCCGGCGACGATCAATCAGGTCGTCATCGTGTTCCTCGAAACCGCGCTGATCGTCATTATCGGATTTTTTGATATCCTGGCATCGGGAAATGCGGCGTTTGGCACCGCGCAGTGGGGAACGACAAGCACTGAAGTCTATCTTTTTGTCGGCGGGATCTTTTTTGCGTGCTGTCTAAGTCTCAGCAAATACGGCGCTTACCTGGAGGGCAGGCTGGCGAAACGCCAGTCGCGCTGAGAACCAAGCGCGCTGAGACAAGACGATCCAGCTGACGGTTTCCGAAGAAGGACTAAGCGAGCGTTATGGGGCCGCTCGCCGTATCGAATTCGAAGCCAAGATGGGTCGGGCCTTGTTTCACGTCGGCCAGGCTGTCGATGTTGAGGATCTTCAGCGTCGATAGCAGGCGAGCAGGCTCAGGCGTTGTCAAAACGATGCGACGGAGCCTGATTCCGAGGTCCTGCTGGCTGGCGCTTGGATGCGGCCCCGGCGACCATTCAATGAACGCCGGCAAAAGGCCCTGCTCCGGGAGATGGCCATCGGCCGGCACCGTCAATCGCCAGCTGCGTTCGCCTCGCTGGAATTTGACGATCTCTCCCAGATCGATGGGACTGGTTCGCACGATATCATCCAGGCTATCCGTTCCGACGACCCAGCAAAGTGGACGCGGCCATTCAGCCAACCGGCGCCGGGTTGCGGGCTCGTCGAACGAGAACCATCTCGGGCGGGTAGGGCTTTCGTCCGGGTTGATCGCGATCAGCTCCAGGAAGCATCCGTCGCCGACCCGCATGACGCAATTGTGCGTAGCCATCATCGGGTGCTTGCCGCCTTGCGGAATTTCTACGCCCAAAGCTGCTTTGAGGAAGGCGACACCTTGCTCAAGTGTATCTGCTCCCACGGACAGGTGGTCGATTGCATTTCTCATGTTGTAAGCTCGCAGACTTCAGAGAAGCGGCAGCGCCTGTTTTAGATCTTCGATCAGCGAAGCCGTATTCTCAAATCCAATATTGAAGCGCACTAACGGTCCTTGCTCCGACCAGGTTGTCGCAGTCCGTGCCGGGTTGACCGGCAGGACGAGACTTTCATATCCGCCCCAGCTCACGCCGATCCCGAACATCTGAAGATGGTCGACGAAGCGTCGAACCTGGCCCTCGGTCGTGGGCTTAAAGACCACGCCAAACAAACCGGCCGCTCCGCTAAAATCGCGGCGCCAGTATTGGTTTCCGGGACAGTCGTCGAATATCGGATGAAGAACCTTGGCGACCTGAGGCTGCTTTCGCAACCAGGTCGCGATTTCGATTCCCGCGTCGTGAACGTGTCTCATGCGAAGGTCGAGCGTCCGCAATCCGCGCAACGCCAAATGCACCTCTTGAGCGCCGGGTTTGTCCCCCACAGCCATAACCGTCTTTCTGATCGGCGTGTGAGTGGTCTCGTTGCATGCGATGAATCCGATCATACCGTCGGAATGACCACCGAGGTATTTCGAGCCTGAATGGACAACGACATCGACTCCCAGGCTCAGCGGCCGGCAGAAAATTGGCGTGGCCCAGGTGCCATCGAGGATCGTGATCACCCCGTGACGCGTCGCAGTCTTCGCAATACCCTGGATATCGGGGAATTCAAACGTCCCGGAGCCCGGTGCTTCAAACATCACGACAGAAGTGTTATCGCGAAATTTCTCTTCGATCGCTTCGCCGACCATCGGGTCATAGTACTCGATCTCGACGCCCGTGCGGCTCAGGACCTGGTCACAGAATCCACGTGTGTTGCCATAGACGTGATCCGCAACCAGGACATGGTCACCGGATTTCGTCGTTCCCAGAAGCGCGAGCGTGATCGCGGCAACCCCCGACGAGACGATTGTACACCCGAATGCGCCCTCAAGTTCGCACATGATCGTTTCGAGGTGAAACGACGCGCGCGTGCCGTATCGCCCATAATAGAGGTTTCCGGTTTCGTAACGACGGTCCCGGGCAGCCTCGAAGGCAGCCAGGGTGTCGAACAGAACAGTCGACCCTATTTCGATCGGCGGATTGACGAGGCGGCCATCTCCGCCTGTTTCTCGGCCGGAATGGACCAGTGTATTTCCGAGGGGAGTATTCCCTGAGTTTGACATGCGCAACTAATGACAACTGTTCAGGTATGTGTCAATATATAGAAAGTTTGTGTTATATATCAGTACGAGACCCAGATGACAAATGCTTCGACTCGCGTGACGGCAAGCCATTGGGGAGCTGGAGTGGCGGTCGTCAGAGACGACAAATTGGTGGAGATCGAAGGGCACCCGACTGACGTGAGCCCATCACCCATCAATCGCAACATCGCATCGAGTCTCAACGGGCGTGCGCGCGTGTTGCGGCCGGCAGTTCGCGAGAGTTGGCTAAAACACGGCCCGCAAGCAAGGAAGGGCGAGCGGGGTCGTGAGCCGTTTGTCGAGGTTGAGTGGGACGAGGTCCTGGAGCTGGTTGCCCGGGAACATCGCAGGATCGTGGAAACCCACGGTAACGAAGCGATTTACGCCGGCTCTTATGGTTGGGCGAGCGCTGGGCGCTTTCACCACGCGCAGGGACAGCTCAAGCGATTCCTCAACCAGTTTGGCGGGTTTGTTCGTTCCGAGGGAAACTATAGCTACAATGCGGCCCTCACGTTGATGCCTTACATCGTGGGAGGTAACTACAGGGATCACATTTCGCAGGCCACACGGTGGAGCGTCGTCGCCGAACATTCGGAACTGGTGGTGATGTTCGGAGGTATGCCCCTTCGAAATACTCAGGTGTCGGACGGCGGCGTTGCGCGGCATCGGCTTCCGGGCCGACTGGCAGCTTGTGCAGAGGCGGGTGTCAAGTTCGTCAACATCAGTCCGCTCCGTTCCGACGTGATGTCTGTTCTCGACGCCGAGTGGCTGCCTCCGCGACCGGGTACGGATACTGCGATCATGATGGGCCTCGCCCATACGATCATTGCGGAAGGACTTCATGATCGTGCGTTTCTTGACCGCTACACCGTCGGTTTCGATCGCATACGCGCTTACCTGTTCGGCGAGAGTGACGGTGTTGTCAAAACGGCTGACTGGGCTGCCGCGAAATCAGGGCTCGACGCTGAGAGAATACGAAGGCTTGCGCGCGAGATGGCGACGCACCGCACGCTGATTTGCACTGCGGCGGGTTTGCAGCGCGCCGACTATGGCGAACAGCCATTGTGGATGACGGTGACCTTGGCCGCTCTTCTTGGGCAAATAGGTCTGCCGGGCGGCGGATATGGGATTGGTTATGGTGTTAACGCCAATGTCGGCGTTGCTGATCGGCCGTTCCGCTGGGCGGCCTTTCCTCAAGACCGCAATGATGTGGAGAACTACATCCCCGTCGCCATGATCTCGGACATGCTGCTGAATCCTGGCGGAAGGTACGACTACAATGGCGAAGCGAGAAGATTCCCGGACATTCGGATGGTTTGGTGGGCCGGGGGAAACCCCTTCCACCATCACCAGGATCTAAATCGTCTCCGTGCCGCGTTTCAGAAGCCCGAAACGATCATCGTCAACGAAATCAACTGGACGGCGACAGCGCGCCATGCGGACATCGTCCTACCCTGCGCCGCTCCTCAGGAGCGAACCGACTTCTGCGGCGGGCATTCGGATAATGCGCTGATCCCCATGCCGCAGCTGGTGCCGCCTCCGGCTCAAGCGATGTGCGAGTTCGACATATTCGCCAGGCTGGAAAAGCGTATGGGAGGACGGGGGACTTTCAGCACCAATAAATCAGTGGACGAGTGGTTGAGGCAGCTGTGGTCGGAGACGATGGAGTTCGCCGCGGAAGCCGGAACGACCTTGCCCGACTGGGATACATTCATCGCAGGGGATATTGTCGATCTGCCCGACCCGTCGCCGAATCAGGTTTTTCTTTCCGAATTTCGAGCAGATCCGGAACGCAACAGGTTGTCGACGCCGAGCGGGCGTCTCGAATTGTATTCCGAGAAGATTGCCTCGTTCGGCTATGACGATTGTCCGGGCCACGCTACATGGTTTGAGCAAAGAGACCTCGCGGACGGGCAGGCAAAACGGTATCCGCTCTCCCTTGTTTCCGGGCAGCCCGAGACGCGTTTGCACTCGCAGCTCGACAACGGCGACTTCAGCAAAAGCAAAAAAATCAGGGGGCGCGAGCCTGTGCTCATTCATCCTGATGACGCCCGCGAGCGGGGCATCAACGACGGTGATATCGTCGAGCTCTTCAACGAGCGCGGTCGCTGCTTGGCGGGCGCCAAGGTCACCGATGACATCGTCAGAGGTGCTGTATTCCTGTGGACGGGTGCCTGGTACGATCCGGACTTTGATGCCGAACGGAATCGTGATCGGCACGGAAATCCGAACGTGCTTACTCACGATCGACGGACATCGCGTTTGACACAAGGGCCGGCTGCCCACTCGACGCTGGTGGAAATCCGTCGCTTCGATGGTGACCTGCCTCCGATCACTGTGCACTCGGTGCCGCAATTTGTATCGCGTGATCGCCGCGATCCTTCGAATTCCTAACGTTCTGTGATATGGGCGCTTGATGCAAAAGCTATCCAAAGACCTACCCAAAGCGAAAGCGTCCGAGTCAGGTGTTACGCGACAGGCGAAGGTGGACTCGACGCTCACCAAGGGCCTTCTTCTGCTGGACGCTCTCTCAGGGGCCACGACCGGTAAAGGCGTCAGCGAACTCTCGCGGGAGGTCGGTCTTACGAAGTCCAACACCTTTCGTCTTCTGCAGACTCTCACGGCGTTGGGATATGTGCAGCACGGAGAAGACAAGCTCTATTCCGCGACGCTCAAGACGTGGCGGGTGGGTCGGAAGGTCATCGACAATCTCAATCTGCCTGAACTGGCTGGAGATGAGATGCGCAGGATTGCCGATGCGACCAACGAGACGATCTATCTGGCCGCACCTGAAAACCTGTCTGTCATCTACATCGATATGATCGATAGCTTGAGGCCGATACGGAGCTGGAATCGTATCGGGGGCAGCGCTCCCATCCACTGTGTTGGAACGGGGAAAGCAATCATTGCTGCCAACTATGCGTCGTTGCGTGGTGCGCTGAAGGGGGGATTGGCCAAGTATACCAGTCGCACGATTACGACGCTTCCGGAGCTTGAGGCCGACATAGAGGCCACGAAGAAGAACGGCTATGCATTCGACTCCGGCGAGTTTCGCGAAGGTGTCGTCGGGACGGGGGCGGCGATTTGTCTGCCGAACGGAATTGCGATCGCAGCGATAGGTATATCGGTGCTGGAGACTCACCTGTCCGAACACGGCCGCGACAAGTTGGGCCGTTTGGTGCGAGAAGCTGGCGAGCGCATTTCAGCTCAGCTCGCGCGGCATTGATGGTTCTGCGCGCCCGCTAAGACGCGGCGCTCTGCTTCAGTTTTATACCCACACCGAAAATCGCACGGCTGGAGCGCTTCATTGCGCTTGTTGTAACGTGCCGAGATACAGAACATATATGCTGCATATTGACACGTACAATTTAATCCTCCAACGTATCTAGCGAACTCAACAGTCTCCGAAGGAGGCGAGAAATGCCCTTAGCGAGGCATGATGCTCCCATTTCTCTTTGGGATGTTTCTGCAATTGAACAAGACTGCAGCGTCGTCATGGACGGCGCGCAATCGGCTGAGGTCGTCGTCATCGGAGGCGGGTTTACCGGCCTGTCGACCGCACTGCATGCCGCGCAAAAAGGACTCGACTGCCTCGTTCTCGAAGCGAACCACATCGGTTATGGCGGGTCGGGACGTAACGTCGGCCTCGTCAACGCCGGTTTGTGGCTTCCGCCTCAAGACGTCCGTGCAAAACTTGGCGAGGCCGGAGGCGCTGCCCTGGTCGATCTTCTAGGGCGTGCGCCGGACTATGTTTTCTCGCTGATCGAGAAGCATCAGATTCAGTGTGAGCCGACGCGGGCCGGAACGATTCATGCGGCACATTCACCCGCAGGGTACGAGGATCTCGCTCGGCGAGCTGAGGAATGGCGCCGTCTCGGGGCGCCTGTGGACTTGCTATCCCGTGAAGATGCCGCACGGAAGATTGGCACGTCGGCTTTCCATGGCGGCCTTCTCGATCGTAGGGCGGGGACGATAAACCCAATGGCTTATGCGAGGGGTCTTGCCCGAGCTGCGTCCGCTGCAGGGGCCAGGATATTCACCGGCGTCCGCGTGAAGTCGCTCAGGCCGAACGGAGATGGCTGGCGGGTCGAAACAACCTCCGGGCCGGTCGATGCCAAGAAAGTCGTTCTCGGAACGGAGGCTTATAGCGACGCTCTCTGGCCCGGGGTGAATACGGCTCTGACCATCATCCACTATTTTCAGTTCGCAACCGAGCCGTTGGGCTCGAAAGCCGATTACATCCTGAAAGAGCGTCAGGGGCTCTGGGATACCGGGGCGATCATGTTTTCGCTCCGCCGCGACGCCTATAACCGTCTGATCATTGGCTCGATGGGATCCGTCATTGGTGGTCTGACCGGCCTTTCCAAGCGCTGGGCAACGAAAAAGGTCCGACGCCTTTTCCCGGACCTTGGTCCTGTGAAATTTGAAACGGCTTGGCATGGCCGCATCGGGATGACGCCCGATCATCTTCCGCGCATCCATCGGTTGGCCGATGGGGTGTATGCCCCGATCGGCTACAACGGTCGAGGTATTACGCCTGGGACAATGTTTGGACGGGCGATGGCCGACCTTTTGTCGGGTGGATCGGAAGAGGATTTGCCTCTGCCGATTTCTCCACTGGAAAAGGCGCCAAACCGGGCCGTGATGTCCAGGTTGTACGAACTAGCTTTTACGGCAAACCAACTGATCAAGAGTGTGTGAGCGGCCGGATGACAAAGATGCAAGCGAGAGTCGGAGTGGATATTGGAGGCACGTTTACCGACGTGGCGCTGGAGTGTGCAAGCGGCCTCTCGACTTGCAAGGTGCTGACAAACTATCGGCAGCCGGAGCAAGCCATCCTCGAGGGGATCATCAAGGTCGTTCGCCAGGCTGGGCTTCGCCCCGGAGATATTACCCAAGTCATCCACGGTACGACCCTGGTCACGAACGCTCTGATCGAACGACGTGGCGCAAAGCTGGCGTTCATCACCACCGAGGGATTTCGGGATGTCGTCGAGATGCGTTCGGAGAACCGTTTCGAGCAATACGATCTCAACCTGAAGCTCCCGACGCCCCTTGTTGCGAGGCAGGATCGTTACACGTTGAAAGAGCGCATCGCCGCTGACGGTTCGATTCTTCTTCCACTGGATCTGGAGGAAGTGAAAGAGCTCGCGGCGCGGATCGTCGAGCGTGGCTACGAGGCCGTGGCCGTTGGATTGATGCACGCATATGCGAACGGCGAGCATGAACGGGAGATTGAGCGCGTCCTGAAAGCTGCGGCTCCGGACCTGTCGGTTTCGCTGTCGTCGGTCGTCTCACCCCAGATGAGGGAATTCGAGCGGTTCAATACCGTTATCGCAAACGCCTATGTTCGGCCGCAAGTCGCAAGTTATCTTAACAGGCTGGTGCAGCGGCTTCGAGACGCCGAGATTCCTGCTCAGGTCTTCATGATGCATTCCGGTGGCGGCTTGATTAGCGTCGAGACAGCCGCGGCACAACCGGTTCGCCTCCTGGAATCCGGACCCGCGGGGGGCGCCATCTTTGCTGCCCAGTACGCGAACACACACAGCATAGAAAAGGTTCTGTCGTTCGATATGGGAGGAACGACAGCGAAAATCTGTCTCATCGAAGATGGGGCGCCGAAAACCGCCAATAGCTTCGAAGTCGCGCGGACGTATCGCTTCAAGAAAGGCTCCGGCATGCCGGTTTCCACGCCGGTGGTGGAAATGGTTGAGATCGGTGCCGGAGGAGGATCGATTGCCACGGTTGACGCAATGGGGCGTATCCAGGTCGGTCCGCGATCCGCGGCATCCGAGCCGGGGCCTGCCTGCTATCAGCGAGGCGGCGAGGAGCCGACCGTAACAGACGCAAATCTGATCCTGGGACGGCTCGATCCGGACAATTTTGCTGGCGGCGATTTTCTGCTGTCAGTCTCAATGGCGGAGCGTGCGGTCGACGAGCGGTTGACGCATGTCGCCGGTGTCGCGCGGTCCGATGCGGCTTTCGGCATCACGGAGATCGTCGACGAAAACATGGCCAATGCGGCGCGGGCCCATACAATCGAGAATGGACGAGACGTCGAAGCTTTCACCATGGTCGCATTCGGAGGAGGTGCGCCTCTCCACGCTTGCCGGCAATGTGAAAAACTCGGCATCGGCTCTCTTCTTATCCCGCCTGGAGCCGGCGTCGGCTCGGCTATCGGCTTCCTCAGGGCGCCGTTCAGCTACGAGGCAACCCGTGGCTTCTTCCAACGCCTGTCCAACTTTAACATCGATGAGGTCAACGCGGTGATCGAGGATCTCGATCGTGAGGCGCGCTCGTTTGTCAGCGCCGCGGCTGGCGACGCTATCGTCACCACCAAGCTCGTCGCCTTTATGCGATATTCGGGGCAGGGTTGGGAAATTCCGGTTACGCTTCCTCACCGAACCTTCACTCTGTCGGACACTGACATGGTCAAGGGAGCCTTTGACGATGCCTATCGCAGGCTTTTCGGAAGGACGATCGACGGCCTCGCGATAGAGGTTGCGAACTGGTCTCTCACCGTCGCCACGACATTGAAGCCCATTGCCAAGGTCACGCGTCTGGCAGGCGCGAGGAAGGCTCCTGTCTCGAAGACAAGACACTTCTTCGATGCGGCGCTCCGACGTACGGTCGAGGCAGCGGAAGTTCAACGAAGCGATATGCTTCCGGGGACGAGGGCGATTGGGCCCGCCATCATCGTCGAAGACGAGACGTCGACTATCGTTACGGATGCGTTCGAGGCCATCGGCCAGCAGGACGGCAGCATCCTGCTAGTGAGGAAGGACCGTGCGAATGCCCAGCTCCGTCATTGATTTCCAGATAATGTGGAATCGTCTGATTGCCGTTGTCGAAGAGCAGGCGACGACACTCGTCCGCACTGCGTTTTCAACATCAGTCAGGGAGGCCGGCGATCTGTCGGCAGGTCTTTTCGACAGTCGTGGGCGCATGATAGCGCAGGCGGTGACGGGCACCCCGGGCCATGTCAACGCGATGGCGGAGAGCGTGGGCCATTTCATACGGGAGATCGGTCGGGAGAACATCTTTGAAGACGATGTCTACATCACCAACGATCCGTGGATGGGTACGGGACATCTCCACGATATCACGGTGGTTTCTCCGACCTTCCGCGGAGGAGTGCTCATAGGCTTGTTTGCGTGCACGGCGCACGTGGTCGATATCGGCGGTCGCGGGTTCGGGCCGGACGGCAACGACGTCTATGAAGAAGGCCTCCAGATTCCGATTATGAAGTTTGCGGACCGGGGCAACGTCTCGCAAACGCTCCTGAAGATTGTGCGCGCGAACGTGAGGGAGCCAGACCAGGTCGTCGGCGACCTGTACTCGCTTGCCGCTTGCAATGCGGCGGGCGACAAGCGCTTGCAGGAAATGCTCGACGAATTCGGGATCGCTGATATCGAGCGGCTCTCGGACTACATCATCGAAGTCAGTGGTGCGGCGACTCGGGAGGCGATCGCTCGTGTCCCTGCCGGAACGTACTTCAACACGATGGAGGTTGATGGTTATGATGCGCCGGTTCACATGGCGGTCCGGCTCACGATCGACGGCGAGAGCCTGAAGGCGGATTTCGCTGGGACGAGCGGGATGAGCAAGTTCGGAGTGAACGTTCCCGAGGTCTACACTCGCGCATACGCGTGCTATGGGCTCAAATGCGCTATCGCGCCAGACGTTCCGAATAATTATGGCTCGCTGGTACCGTTCGATATCGTCGCGCCGGAAGGTTGCATTCTGGCCGCGCGCCGGCCGGCGCCCGTCTCGATCCGGCACGTCCTGGGACATTTGGTGCCGGATGTTGTTCTGGGAGCGCTGTCGCAAGCCATGCCCACCATCGTGCCGGCCGAGGGTGCCAGCGCATTGTGGAATATCCAGATCTCCGCCAAACCGCTCGAGGGTCGCGAGGGACGCGCCACTCAGTTGCTCATGTTCAATTCCGGCGGCACAGGCGCGCGCCCGTCGATAGACGGTCTGAGCGCAACGGCCTTTCCATCGGGCGTCAAGACAATGAGCGTTGAGGCCACCGAACAGATCGGCCCGATCGTGGTCTGGCGCAAGGATCTGTGTGAAGGGTCCGGCGGGGCGGGAGAATTCCGGGGGGGACTCGGACAAACGATCGAGATCGAACCGTGCGAGGGCTATGAGTTTCATTTCAATGCGATGTTCGATCGCATCGAAAACCCGGCCCGAGGTCGTAGCGGAGGCGCTCCGGGAGCTGCGGGCTCCGTTCGATTGTCTGATGGAACGCAGCTCAAGGGAAAAGGGCGCCAGAAGGTAAGCGCCGGCCAGAGGCTGGTCCTGTCGTTGCCGGGCGGAGGTGGATTCGGAGACCCACGTAGGCGCGCGCGCGAGCAAATTCAGGCTGATTTGGTCGCCGGTTATATTTCGCGCGAGCAGGCCGCGTTGGAATATGGGCTGAAGGACTGAAGGGGAAATCACGATGAAAAAATCTATCGCACTTGTTACCGGCGCAGCGCAGGGAATTGGCCTCGCGTGCGCGGAAGCGCTGCTTGAGCAGGGCCACTTCGTGATCCTCAGCGATATCAATGCCGACCTCGTCAAAGCCGCTTCGCAGAAGCTTGGGAAGCAGACTGACTTTGTCGGTTGCGATATGAGTGATCCCAAGGCCATCAATTCGATGTTCGATGAGATCGAGACGAAGCACGGTGGGATTTCAGTTCTGGTCAACAATGCCGGCATTGCTATGCCGAAGCCATTTTTCGAGACCAGCGTGGAAGATTTCCGCAAGGTCATCGATATCAACCTCGTGGGGGTCTTCCTTGCGATACAGCGTGCAGCGAAATCGATGATTGCGAACAAGATCGAAGGCGCAATCGTCAACATGTCCTCAATCAATGCTGTTGTCGCAATTCCGACTATCGCATCCTACTGCGCCTCCAAGGGAGGGGTCATGCAGCTGACAAAAGCGACATCGCTTGCGCTGGCGCCTCATGGGATTCGCGTGAACGCGGTTGGACCGGGATCGATCGACACCGAAATGATGGCGGGAGTGAACGCAAACCCCGAGGCGATGAAGATGGTCATGTCGCGCACGCCGCTCCAGCGCATCGGATTGCCGCGAGAGATCGGAGACGTTGTTGCATTTCTTGCAAGCCCGAAGGCGAGCTACATCACGGGAGAGACGATTTACGTCGACGGTGGCCGACTTGGTATGAACTATACTTGTTAGCCTGCCGCGATACCCGATAGTCGGGGATCTTGTATGCTCGGGCGATCTTACATTTATGGAGGGATACGGGCCATGGCGCCGACTTCTGCTGCACCCGCAGTCGTCATCCGTAGTCTGAACAAGTTCTACGGTGGTTTTCACGCACTGAAGAACATAGATCTCATCGTCTCTCGTGGAGAGAAGATAGTGATTTGTGGCCCGTCTGGATCGGGTAAATCGACCCTGGTCCGATGCGTCAATCAGCTGGAAGAGCACGAATCCGGCGAGATCGAAATACTCGGCAGTCCTGTTCATGGGCGGTTACCGCACATCTCAGAGATTCGTCGCGACGTCGGAATGGTCTTTCAGAGTTTCAACCTGTTTCCGCATATGACTGTTCTTGAGAACTGCATTCTCGCGCCAACGATTGCTCGAAAGATGAGTGCTGCCGATGCAAAGGTTTTGGCGATGACGTACCTCGAGAAGGTGCATATCGCCAATCAGGCCCAGAAGTATCCGGGCCATCTTTCCGGTGGACAGCAGCAGCGTGTTGCGATCGCGCGAGCACTGTGCATGAAGCCACAAATTCTTCTTTTTGATGAGCCGACGTCAGCACTGGATCCGGAAATGGTTGGCGAAGTTCTCGAAGTCATGGAAGATCTCGCGCACGAAGGAATGACCATGCTTTGCGTGACCCATGAGATGGGCTTCGCCCGGAAGGTTGCTGATCGGGTCGTCTTCATGGATGGCGGTGAGATCATCGAAGAAAACTCACCCGAAGAATTTTTCGGTAATGCGCGGAATCCACGGGCACGCAGCTTCCTTCAGCGCGTCCTGGCTCACTAGGTCGTGTACGCCTAACGGATTCCGTTAGAGATCTGTCATTCAGTTCTGGAGGGGGCCTGATTGGATTGCTGCAGTCCGACGGATTTCACTGAAGGGTTATTCTATCTCTGCTGCCGAACAAGCCGCGCGGTGTCGCTCGTAAAGATGTCCTTATGCGGCCGTGAGGGTGGTGCCAAGCGCGCGCGCTGGCGCTCTAAGGAGGATGGCTGGTCTGCCCAGAAGAGCCTCGCACCCGAGCCAGCCTGCCCCGCACGACTGCGCTTTTGAATGCGGTCCTTACAGGCTTCACTTCCACTCGATAGGTCCAATATGCGACTTTGAAAAGTCGCATAAGTGGTAGTTATGAAGCGCTCTGATCAGAGGAGTACGCCTGGTGGGACCGAAAAAACTGATGGTCGGCAAGATTGAGCTACGACATCTTCGTTATTTTCTGGTCACTGTGGAGGAGATGCATTTCGGTCGTGCCGCCGAACGCCTGGGCATCGCCCAGCCAGGACTAAGCCAACAGATAATGGCTCTGGAAGAAATCGTCGGAACTCCTCTGTTCGATCGCAGGAAACGCGCTGTCCAATTGACGCTGGCTGGTGAGATTTTTGCGGGAGAGGCACGCAAGACCATCGCGCAATCGGAAATGGCTCTCCTCGCTGCACGGCAAGCGGGACGGGGTGAAGTCGGCCGGATTGCCGTTGGTTATGTCGGTTCAGCTGCCTACACCGGCATGCTCACAAGAGTAATCAATAAATTCCGTGATGATTACCCGGACGTCGAGCTGCAGATCTCCGAGATGGAGATGCTGGAACAGCTTAATCAGATCAGCGAAGGAAAACTGGATATCGGGTTTATTCGACCGCCCGTAACATTGCCGATCGGGATTGCGAGTGTCGAGGTGCTGCAGGAGCGTCTGCTGCTCGCGATACCGTCAACTCATGCGCTCGCGTCGCGAGAACGCGTCCCACTGGCCGCATTCAATTCCGATATTTTTATCACGCCGCGCCATCCACCGAAGGTCAGCTTCCATAAATATACGACTCAGGCTTGCCAGGCGGCCGGGTTCTTCCCTCGATTGGGGCCACAGGGGCGAGATTTCGTCACCATCACGAGTATGGTTTCGATTGGATTGGGGGTCGCATTGGTCCCTCAGTCCGTAAAGTGCATTCAACTGCCCGATGTCCGTTTCAAGCCAATTATCGGTAAGTCGATTTATGCCGAGTTGGCGGTGGCATTCCGCCGAAGTGAGCCTTCGCCTGCAGCACGAGCTTTTGCACAACACGCCCGGCGATTTGCGTCGCCAAACCTGCGACAGGCGCCGGATACGCGCGTCTGATAACTCAAACCTATCAAAAAATTCAAATCCACATATTGAAACAATTGAATCCGGCAGACGATACTGGTGCCCGGTTATTGGATGCCTCCGTAGTTGATTGGCTATGAAGTGGCTTAAGCAGGCGGCGTCAGACCGCAAGGGAAGGGAACAAGTTATGACAGGACGAATTGGCGAATTGGCCCGATGGCTTTCGCTTGTCGCATTCGGTGTCCTTTCAACTGCGGCAGCACATGCGCAGACGTCGAATGAAAAGCCGGTAAAAATCGGCGTGCTCGGCGACATGGCTGGCTACAACGCGGACATCTCCGGTAAAGGTGCCGTGGAAGCCGTGAAGATGGCCGTAGAAGACTTCGGCGGAAGCGTTCTCGGCCGACCGATTGAAGTGCTTTACGCCGACCATCAAAACAAGCCTGACATCGCGTCGAGTATCGCGCGCCGTTGGTACGACACTGAGGGTGTCGAAGTCATTACGGACTTGGTTGGGTCAGGAAACGCATTGGCCGTGATGTCCCTGGCCAACGAGCGAAAGAAGCTCGCGTTTCCGGTGAACGCGTCTTCGTCGGATATCAATGGAAAGTCCTGCAATCCATACACGTTGCAATACAACTTCGATTCGTACGCCTTGGCCAAGGCCACGACCAACGCGATTCTGAAGAAGGGTGGCGACAGCTGGTTCTTCGTGACAGCAGACTATGCGTTCGGTCACTCAACCCAGAAAGACGTTGAGGGATTTGTGAAAGCAGGTGGCGGAAAGTTGGTTGGAGCGGTAAGGCATCCAGCAGGAACCGCAGATTTCTCTTCTTTCATTTTGACTGCTCAGGGGTCGGGAGCAAAGGTCATTGCGCTCGCCAATGCGAGCAGCGACACGGTCAATTCGATCAGAACAGCCAGCGAGTACGGAGTCACTCAAGGCGGCAAGCAGACACTGGCCGGAATGCTTTTCTTTCTCTCGGACGCTCACGCTTTGGGGCTTAATCTGGCTCAGGGTCTGACCTTCACGACGTCATTCTATTGGGACATGAATGATGAAACGCGCGCCTGGTCAAAGCGGTATTTCGCGCGGGTGGGGAAGATGCCGACGATGGTGCATGCGGCAAATTATTCCGCGATCATCCACTATCTGAATAGTGTCAAGGCTACAGGGTCTCTCGATGCCGATCGCGTTATGGCTTCGATGAAGCAGATGCCGATCAACGACTTTTATACAAAAGGCGGAAAGATCAGGGATGATGGCCTTATGATTCACGATCTGTTTTTGATGCAGGTCAAGACTCCTCAGGAAAGCAAGTATCCCTGGGATTATTACAAGTTGATCTCCCGAGTTCCTGCGGCGGAGGCATTCCGGCCTTTAGAAGAAAGTCAGTGCTATCTGCTCAAGAAGAACTAGTTATCGGGCGAGCTCTGCTCGCCCACGTGGTACGGAGATAAAATGAGCGTTGAAAAATACCTGATCAAGGCTGGATCGGTGGCCGGCTATTCGCCGGCAAATCATCGGCACACGGTGAATTCCCGATTGATTGGTCGTGAAAACGTGGGCGCTCAAAACTTGGAGGTGGTGCTGGGTGTCATGGAGCGTGGTCCAGGAGCGCTCCCTCACGCTCATCCTGATCTTGAGCAGGTCTGCTATTTGCTGGAGGGTAGCGCGCACGTGACGGTCAATGATGCGGAGTTCGACCTGGGGCCGGGCGATTGCTGCTATTTCCCAGCGAAAGCAAAGCATTCGTTCGTTGTTACAAGTGAGGGTCTGACACGAGTGCTCGTCATATACTCTCCCCCGTACGAAGAGGATCCTCGCCGCGTCAGTCTTGATTAGGAGCGTATGACGACAAGTTTTCTGATTGACGGGCCAGAACAGGCAAAAATTACGATTCTTCTCGCGCATGGTGCGGGTGGGGCGATGGATTCCGCCTCGATGACCGCACTCGCGAAAGCTCTGGCTGACTCCGGCTTTCGTGTCGCGCGCTTCGAGTTTGGCTATATGGCCGGGCGTCGAATATCGGGCAGCCGGAAGCCACCACCGCGCGTGGCCATGCTCTTGCCGGAATATATGGCTGCGATTGAAGTGCTCGACCGGAAGGGTCCGCTGATTATCGGTGGAAAATCGATGGGCGGTCGCGTTGCAAGTATGATCAGCGATGAGCTTGCTTCGGCTGGTCAGATTGCCGGTCTTCTTTGCCTTGGCTATCCATTCCATCCACCGGGCAAACCGGACCAGCTGCGCACCGCGCACCTCGCCGAAATGCGAACGCCAACTCTGATTGTGCAGGGATCGCGAGATCCGTTCGGCAATCGTGAAGAGGTTTCATCGTACGCGCTGTCGAGGAAGATCGAAATTCTCTGGCTCGAAGATGGCGATCACGACTTGAAGCCACGAAAATCCGTATCCGGATATTCGGCGGCGGATCATTTGAAGACTCTTGGTGAGACGGTCTCATCCTGGGCCGGGAAGATAGTTCGCTGATTCCCGTTTCGCTCGTCGTGACGACTACCGCAGCGGCATAGGCGGCCGGGGAGCGCTGGCGTCGCCGGGTTGCGGCGGAAGTTGAGCTGGCGCAGGCGGCGGGACGTAGGCGTCATGCTGTACGGAGCCTCGCCGATATGTCTGCTCTTGCCGATAGGCCGGTGGCGGAGCGGGCGCTATGGCGCGCGGCGGAGCCGCGGCTGGTGTTGAAGCACGCTGGGGCCGCGGCGGCGGAGCCGGCTTCGAGGACTTCGCGGGGAGCTTCCGGCGCGCTTCGTGTTCCGTGACTTTCGCGACATCGCGGCTCAGTTGTTGCTGACCGGTTTGCAGCTCCTCTACTGTTTTCCTTAACGAAGCGATTTCGTTCGCCATCGATTCTATCGACTGCGCAAGTTCCGGTGGAATCGCGGCCTGCGCCGGAACAGTCTCCACCGCTTGCGTAGAAGGCGCTGCCGCAGGTTCTGCTGGCGTTGCGGGTGCCGCGTCAGCGGCTTGTTGCGCGGGCGCGGGATCGGCAGCCCGTTCCGGATGAGGTGCGGTGGCTTGTGCGTTGGCAGTGTCCTGTGGGTCGGCTGCGTTGGCATTTTGCGCTGGAGCCGAGATGCCGGCGAGAAGCTGTGGCACAAGGTCCGAAAGCTGCCGCTTGGCTTCCTGACCATAGAAGTGCCAAGCCGCAGCCGCGGCAATGCCAATGCAGACGACGAACAGTACGACACGGCGACCGGTACTCGCGGATGTCGTCGGAATGCGAATGTCGCCGATGTTATCATTCGTGACGTGGAGCGGCGGCTCGCCAGGCGTTTCGCTGGCTGCTTCGGGCACCGCCGCAGGCGTGACATTGAGATCAGCCGGTTTATGCGCGACGCGCGGTGCCAGATCGCGGAGCTGCGCCACGATGGCGTCGTGCGGGTCGGTTTGCGGGTCAGCGTATGACAATCTGAATGGCTCCGTGATGGTGCGATGCGCGATGCGCGGCAATCGTTCCGCTCCATCCGAATGCACAGGAGGCATCGCGCTTTGACCATAGCAAGGCGGCACGATGAAAGTTGTGAGGCAGCGGAACCGGCATTATCGCGGGCACCCGGCGCAACGCGGATGTTTGGTTGGATCGTTGCCCGACACGCGCTTCGCTGTCCGCTCCATATCCAAATCTTTGCTGAATCCGAAAGGACGCCCCGTGGACCTGCCCGTCAATACCTTCAAGCGTGCCATCATGGCCGGCCAACAACAGATCGGCTTCTGGACAGCCCTGGCGGGCCCCACCGCCGCGGAAATCCTCGCCGGCTCCGGCTTCGATTGGCTGCTGCTCGACGGCGAACATGCGCCCAACGACGTAGCCAGCATTCTGGCCCAGATGCAGGCGATGATGGAAGATTCGACGCAGCCGGTGGTTCGCGTGCGAGGCGCTCGCGCGCCGCTACATGGCGGCAGGTTGCGTTTATACGGCCGTTGGAATTGACACCGGCCTGTTCGCACGCACCAGCGAGGCGATCGCCCGCAGGTTCAAGGCCTGAGCAAGTTTTTCAACTGAAGGGACTGCTCCACCTGGTCCGCTTCGGGCGCAGAGTCCTGACCGGCAACGTCAGGAGCAAAAAGCAAAGCAGAAAGACGCCCGATACGCCGGCGTCAAACCTTCAGATCGCTTCATGCCTGAGGCAAATGCGATCTGCGCTGTATTGGCGATGGCAAAAGACGGCGGACATGCGAGCTGTTACAGCGCGCCGGATCCACCCGTCACGATCTTCTCGTTCAGTTTCTGATCGACGATCTGCACCGTGCGGTCGATATCGGCATTTGGCATGCCGAGCTGATGCGAAATCAACTTCACCAGCAGGTCGACCCGCTCGATGAAGGGCGCTCCGCTGGCCACCGCGCGGGCTGCCGACGACGGCTTGAGAAGGCTTTCCGCCGCTTTGGCGTATTTTGCAAAAGGCACCTGATCCTGTGGATCGGCTCCCAGACGCCGAGCGACAGCATCGACGTGATCATAGATCGACTGTGAGAGTTTCAGGTCACCATGCACGGCTTCGCGGATCGGCTGGGGATCGGTCGGCGTGATGCAGCGATAATTCCCGGTCAGTAGCATCGACCATTTCGCAAGCGGGACGAACAGCGAGTCGAACACCTTGAGCTTTACCGGCACGTCATGGCCATCCAGTTTTACGGCATCGATGTCCGCTTCCAGCTCGCGAAGCAGCCGGTTATGGGCTTCATCCGCAAATATCGAGGCTTTGAAATTTGTCGGCAGGCCGACGTGCAGGACATTCGCGGCTTCTTCGGGCGGACGGAAAGCCTGCGGGTCCGGCGAGCACAGCGTCACCAGTCCCGGCTTGAACCGTTCCCATACCTGGGCATTGGTATAGGCCTCCTCGAGGTCCATACCCGACAATCCCTCGATCCGCTTGAGATAGGGAAGGGGCGGCATGTTCATGATCGAAAGACAAGGCAGGTTCGCCTCGGCGATCTTGACCATCAGAACCCGGATCGTATGGTTGGTGTATTGCGGCTCCTGCATTGCAAGAGCAACGAGATCGTAACGGGAAAGATCGACCTTATCGGGTGAGGTCGCGTCCAGTTTCCCGGGCAGATCGCGCGAAAAGATCGATCGGTGTGTCGGCTCGTCACGCAGCTTGATGCGAACTTCGGTGCCGTCGCGGTTGATGAGCTCGGCAGTGTTCTTCCGGCAAACAAGGGTCACGTTGTGACCGGCCATCAGCAGCTTCGTTGCCAGCAGCGAGCCATACGAGGCTCCAAGAATCAGAACATTGCGTGCCATGCTCACTCATCCACAAATTATACTTTGGCGCCTCAACTCACGTTGGGCCGGGAACATCCGTCACATCAGAAGTCCCGCCTGAGCGAAGGAAGGGCGCAGGCCAGACCCCTTACATCACAGGGGGATAGCTCCTTGGGACAAGGAACGCCCGTATCTACCGCAAGTCGATAAACATCACAATATGAAGGTTCCTGCCTCTATTTGTCCCGGGGCGCTGCACGGACCGGTGCCACCAAGGGCTGTATTTCAGGACATTCTGGAGACCCGCGTCGTCTCCGGCAATTAAGGTCGCCGCTTCACGCCCGCGATTGTCTGCTCCATGGATCGATGTCTCTGCGCGCCAGCCGTAGAAAGGCTCCGCCTTATTTTGCGGTCTACGGAACGCAATGTATTTCCGGCACTTGTTACTTCGGATCGCCGAAATGTCGGTGAGATCACGTCAGGAGCGGATATGGCCAAGAAGCCCAAATTACTCAGCGATCTTTTCCATGAGAAGCTGAAGGATGTCTATTTTGCTGAAAAGAAGATTCTGACCACGCTGCCGAAGATGGCCAAGTCTGCCCAGTCGCGGGAATTGAAGGCCGCTTTCAATAAACATCTCAAGGAGACGCGCGGTCAGGTCAAGCGGCTGGAAAGTGTTTTCAAGATTCTTGGCAAACCGCCGCGAGCCAAAAAGTGCGAGGCGATCATGGGTATCACCAAGGAAGGTGCCGAGATCATGGCCGACTTCAAGAATATGCCCGCGCTCGACGCGGGACTGTTGGCTGCAGCGCAGGCTGTCGAGCACTATGAGATGTCGCGTTATGGCACTTTGAGGACGTGGGCCAACGAACTCGGTATGCGTGATGTCGCAGCGCTGCTTGAAGCAACGTTGAAAGAGGAAAGGGCGACCGACGAGGCTCTCACCAGGCTCGCGAAATCCGTCATCAACATCGAAGCCGAAGCCGAACTGTAATTTCTTTGAAGGACGGACAAATGGATAAAGATCGTATCGTGGGGACGACCCAGAACATCGCGGGCAAGGTGCAGGCGGAGGCTGGCCGCCTTGCTGGCAGCGCGTCAAATCAAGCCGAGGGGCTGGTTCGAGAGGCCGTTGGCGCAGCGCAGGATATCTACGGACAGACCAAGGACAATGTCCGCGAGATCGGTGAAGCTGCCAGCGGAATGGCTCGCGACGTTTATCGGGACGGCAGCGATGCCGTAGCCGGGCGCGTGAAAGACAACCCGCTGGGGGCATTGCTGATGGCGGGTGCCTTCGGCTTCGCGCTCGGAATGATGCTGGCGCGTCCAGCACCCCGCCGACGGCGCTATTTATTATAATATCCTAATAATGATATCCTAAATAACGGAGCGTAAAAAAGCTTGATGACTTATCGTCGTCCGGCTTTTTCCAGTTCGAACGGCTCGAACGGAGCTGTCGCTGCCGCACAGGTGAATATCTTGGTTCAGCCTTTGATCGTTTCAATTCCTCACAAGCTCGGCAAGGATGAAGCCATCCGTCGAATGAAGGACGGCCTTTCAACTGTGAACACCAAATACGCCCACCTCCTGCAGGTGAACGAGGAGGTGTGGAGTGGCGATCGTTTGGCATTTCAGATCACGGCCATGCGTCAGCAGGCGAGCGGAACGATCGATGTTACCGATGATCATGTTCGGCTGGAGGTGACGCTACCTTGGCTGCTCGCTGGAATTGCGCACGGCGCTCAAGCCATGATCCGCGAGCGTGGTTTGCGTATGCTCGAAAAGAAGTGAGAATCCGCCTTGGAGCGGCCTGTTTTTGGAATAAGCGGAACAGGTTTTCCCGCAGAGCAGGGAACCCAAATGCTTCAGCGACATTAATGTGCACTACGGCCTAGCCGGAACATCCTGTGAGCGATGAAAAATGGCGTCTCAAAAGGCCGCCACCGGCCTGAATTCCTTGTTTGGCGAAATCGCAAATCGGACCTCCCAGGCTGCTGGCCGCGCCGCAACGTTTATCGTGGCCGCCAGCGTCGTTTTGGTCTGGGCGATTTTCCGGCCCGATATTCCATTATTCAGACACGTGGCAGTTGGTCATCAACACCGGAACGACCATCGTAACGTTCCTGATGGTCTTTCTCATTCAGAACTCGCAAAATCGGGATAGTGCAGCGATTCAGCTCAAGCTTGATGAACTGATCCGCGTCAGCACCGTGCAGAATTCCTTTGTAGGGATCGAACACCTCACGGATGATGAGCTTGAGGAAATTCGTGAGAAGTGCGAAAGGCGCGCCGCCACCAGTAAAAGAGGAGATACTCCCATCAAGCTGGCTGAGGAAAATGCGGAGCGCGCTGCGGATAATGCCGTCGAATGAAGGCTGGTTACTTCGTTCGGCACGAGGTTGCGCCGTGTCGTCGGACGATTGATGTTGAGTTTCCTTGCTGAAAGCTCAAGGCAGCGGAGAGTCGCCGTCGCGGTCTTATGCCTGAATCGTTAGGCCATGGTCCGGGGCAAGCCAGAACTCCTCGCAGTCGCGCGCGTCGCCGGTTTCCCACATCGTCATGGTCATCACGGCGGTGTCGTCGAGAGCGATCATTGGCGCGTGCCAAACACCCGCGCCATAACAGATCGCCTGTGTCGCGGTGCCGATGAAGGCGAGCGCGTGTGAGGTATCCGGTTTTCCGGCCGGATCGGCTGGTGCGACGATGACGAGATATCGTGAGCAACGCATCGGAGTAAAAATCTGACAGGACAACGGATGCCGTTCGAGGCAATCGACCGTAAACGGCAGTTCGGATTTCGCGACCCGGTACAGATCGATCACGGGCTTTGTGCCAGCGGCGTGAGCGAGATCGCGCGTTCCGCCGATACGCTGCGCACGGCCCTGGTTGACCAGGCGTCCGGTCTTGTCGCCGACCTCGATGACCGAGCCGAACGGTGCGAATTGCTCGGCAGACAGCGGTTGGGCTTGGATCGTGCGTCGATTGGCGGACATGATCGCGATCCTGCTGACAATCCGTCGCGAGAGCGGCAGGTCAGAAGTTGATGCCGAGCCAGGATTTGACCTGCTCGTGGAGATTGCCCTGGAAATCTTCCGGTGCGCCGGAGGCCGTGATTTCACCGAGGCTGAGCACGTAAATGCGTTGCGACATCGAGATCACGCGGCGCACGTTATGATCCACCAGCAGGATCGCCATCTGCTCCGATGCGAACAGCTTGATCCATTCAAAGACCTCTTCGACGATCTTCGGCGACAGTCCGATCGAGGGCTCATCGATCAGGCAGAGCCGTGGTCGCATCAGCCAAGCCTTGGCGAACTCGACCATCTTCTGCTGACCGCCGGAAAGATCGCCCGCCTGCGCCTTGAGCTTGGGGCGTAGCGCGGGAAACTTGGCCAGCATCTCGTCGAAGCGGCGGTCGACTTCGGCGCGGTTCGGCGTGCCGGTTGCGCGGCTCAGGCTTTCCAGCGGCAGGCGCAGGTTCTCGGTCACCGTCATGAACGGAAACAGGCTGGATTCCTGCGGAATGTACCAGATGCCCTTGGCGGAGAGATGATGCGGCGCCAATCCGGTGATGTCGTTGCCTTCGTAGACGACGCGGCCGCTTTTCGGCGTTAGAAATCCGCAGATCGATTTCATCACGGTCGATTTGCCGGCGCCGTTCAGTCCGATCAAGCCGGTAATTGAGCCAGCTTCCACCGTCAGGCTCAGCGAGCGCAGCACATCGATGTCGCCGATATAACCGGCGGTGACGTTCTCCATGGCGAGGACGCTGCTCATGCGGCGTGTCCTCCGAGGTAAGCTTCGATCACCTGTGCATTGTTCAGCACGTCGCGGGTCGACGCGTCGGCGATCACGGCGCCCGCGTTCATGCACACCGCGCGCGGGCACAGTTCGACGACGACCGGCATGTCATGGCTCACCAGGATAAAGGTCTGGCCATTGGCATGGCGCGACTTGATGAACTCGCCCATGATTTCCTTCATCGTGGGATGCACGGCAGCGAACGGTTCGTCCAGCAGCGCGACCTTCGGCGGCACCATGAAGCAAAGCCCGAATTCCAGCAGCTTCATCTGTCCGCCGGACAATTGCCCGGCATCGAGATGACGCACGACGCCGAGGCGGAGTTCGTCGATCAGCTCGCTGGCGCGGGTCAACGCTGCCTGCGCATCGAGACCGAGCGCACGGCCGGCGACAAGCAGATTATCGACCACGTTCATGCGTCGGAAAACACGGGTGAGCTGAAACATCCGCATCACACCGAGATGAGCGAGCTGCTCAGGCTTCAAACCCTGGCACGGCTTGCCATCGAGCAGGATTTCGCCGGCATCAGGCTGAGCATGTCCGCTGAGAATGTTCAGCAGCGTGGTCTTGCCCGATCCATTGGGGCCGATCAGGCCGACAAGCTCGCCTTGGGCGATGTCAACGGTGACGTTGTCGACGGCGGTCAGGCCGCCATAGCGTTTCACGACGCCTCTTGCGGACAGCAGGCTCATGCGGACCTCACCTTGCGAACCAGCAGCGTGAGAATTCCCCACAGGCCGTCACGGAAGAAGCGGGCGAAGATCACCACCAGCGCCGCGAACACGACGAGCTGATAGCCGCCGATATCGCGCAGCCACTCCGACAGGACGTAGACAAGGAACGCACCGGCCAGCGGTCCGACGAGGGTTCCCATACCGCCGATCACGGTCATGCTGACGATCAGGCCGGTCTGGCCGATCAGGCCGAGTTCGGGCGTCACGAGTTCGGCGAAGTGGCCATACAGCGCGCCGGCAAAGCCCGAGGCTGCCGACGACAGCGCGAAGGCCGCCGTCTTCCAGAACACCACGTCGACGCCGCTGCGCGCGGCCGCGACTTCGTCGTCGCGGATCGCCTGGAGGAACAGCCCGGCCTTGGAGCGGAGCAGGGCATAGAGGCCGATGAGCAGAGCGGTCAACACGGCAAGGAACAGATAGTACCAGCCGATCCGGCTGTTGAAGAGCGCGGGCACGCCGAGGCCAAGATCGCCGCGCGTGATCTCGATGGAGTTCGAGGCAACGAGACGGAGGATTTCGGCGAAGCTCAATGTGGTGAGCGCGAGATAGGGGCCGGACAACCGCAACACGATGCGGCCGAGGATCAGCCCGATCAGGCCGGCGACGATGATCGCAGCGATGATGCCGAGAACCGGCGGCACGCCGAAATAGGTGCCGAGCAGGCCGGTGGTATAGGCGCCGATCATGGCGAAGGTCGCAGGTGCCAGCGAGAACTGCCCGGTGTAGCCGGCGAGCAGGTTCCACGCGCCGGCGAGGATCGCGAAATACATCGAGACCACCAGCACGCCGAGCCAGTAGGCGTTGGTGACGACGGCCGGGACCAGTGCCACAACCGTCAGGAGCGCGAGCGAGACGCGGAATTCGACTTCCGTCTTCGCGGTCGAAAGCTTTGACGGAGACGCCTTTTGCGGAGTCGGCCCGGTGGTTGATGGAGTGGACATCAGACCTCCCGCCCTTTTTCGCCGAACAGACCTTGCGGACGGAACAGCAGGAACAGGATCAGCAGGCCGAGGCCGAATGCGTCGCGGTAACCATAAGACAGATACACGGCGCCGAAACTTTCAATGACGCCGAGCATGAGGCTGGCGATGATGCTCCCGGGCACCGAGCCCATGCCGCCCAATACGACGATGATGTAGGATTTGATCGCGGGGAACGCGCCGACATCCGGCGATGCGTTGATGACCGGCGACAGCAGTGCGCCGGCGAAGGCAGCGAGACCGCCGGACAGCATGAATACGATGCTGCTGGCGCGCGCGGTGTCGATGCCGGCGAGAGAGGCACCGAGGCGATTCTGCGCCACGGCCCGGATTTGCTTGCCCCAGAACGACCATTTCATCAGCGCTGCAGTGATGGCGATAACCAGGATGGCGATCCCCGCAGCTGCCAGCCGATGGCCGCTGATCAGGATCGGGCCGATCGTGACGCGACTGATGTCGACAAGGGTCGGTCCACGGAAGGCGTAAGGGCCGATCACTTTGTCGACGAGGTTGATCAGGAAGAGTGACAGACCGAAGGTGACGATCACGGCGTATTCGTCGCGCATCAGGCCCCAGGACGTGTAACCGGCATAGAGCGGCCGCATCAGCGTCCGCTCCGTCACCCAGCCGAAGGTCGCACCGACGAGGAACGCGAGTGGCAGGGCGACCCATACCGGGACGCCGAGCGCGACCGCAATTATCGAGTAGGCGTAGGCACCGACCATGTAGAATTCGCCATGGGCGAAGTTCACGATGCGCAGGATGCCGAAGATCAGCGAGAGGCCGACCGCCATCAGCGCATAGAACAGGCCGGTGATGAGGCCGTTGACCGCGAGGTCAACGGCGAGCGCTGCGTTCATCGTGAATGCCAGATGTTATTTGTGTTGTTTAGTTCTTGGGCTTCCAGAGCTTGGACGGATCGAGCGGCTTGCCCGGTTCTTCCACCAGCACCGAGTCGCTGACCTTCTGGTTCACGTCCGTCAGCTGGAAGGTCACGTAAGGCACTTCGAGCCACTGGTTGAACTTGTAGCCCTTGTCTTTTGCGAAGGTCATTTCGCCACGGGTGCCGACCAGCTTGGTCTCTCCCAACGCCTTGATGAGAGCATCGGGTTCGGTGGATTTCGCGCGCTTGACCGCATCCGCGATCACCAGCAGGGAATCCGCGGCCTGGAACAGCAGGCGGTTCGGTGCATTCTTGGTCTTTGCCGTGTAAGCGTCGCCGACCTGCTTGCCGAGTGCCGGCTGGTTCATCTTGGGATGATAGAGGCCGAACACCAGCAGGCCCTTGCCGGCTTCCTTCACGTTCTGCCAGAAGTCCGGATAGTCAGCGAGACCGGAGCCGTCATAGAACCATGTCTTGGACGACGGTGCGATGCCCTGCTCGTAAACCTGATTCATCATGATGTAAGCCGCGGGCGGCAGCATCACGTTGATGATCGCATCCGGCGGATTGGCGCGCAGCGGCAGGATCGCCGGAAGGAAATCCTTCGAGGCGCGATCGAGGGTTTCATATTTGTATTCGATCTGCGGCGCCTGCTCCTTGAGCTTGGCGCCGATCACCTTGGCGAGGCCGATGCCGTAGTCGGTGTTTTCCGCGAACGCCACAACGCGCTTGGCGCCCAAAGCCTTCATCGCAGCCGCTGCCGCATCGCCGACGCGGTTGTTGTAGTTGCCGGGATTGAAGACCTCGGCATAACCCTTCTCGCGGATCGCGTCGGACCAGCCGTTCGTGTTGACGTAGGGGATGTGGTAGCGCTTGGCGACTTCCATGCCGGCCAGCGCCGCGGAGCTTTGATGTTCACCGGTGATGGCGACGACCTTGTCGCGGGTGATCAGTTTTTCCACCGCAGCACGGGCCTTTTCCGGCAGCCCTTGCGTGTCTTCGATCACCAGCTCGATCGGGCGGCCATCTACGCCGCCGCCGTCATTGATGATCTTGGCCATCACTTCAAGGCCGTCCTTCACCTGGGTGCCTTGCACAACAGAACCCGGCGGTGATTGGGTAATGGTGACGCCGATCTTGATCGGATCAGCGGCTTGCACGCCCGAGGCGAACAGGATCGACGCGGATGCGAGAAGTCCCGCGCCCAAGGCGTTGCGGATGGAAACGATGGTCATGGGGTTGTCTCCCGGCTGGTGATTTATTTTGTCGTTTTGCCTCCGGGCAGTATGGCCAAACTGCCATCCGTTTGGCAAGCGCGGTTCCGTCGCACGCGGCCAGCGTCATGGAGCGCTCTGGATCGTTGGGCGCGCAAGGCGCTTTCAACCGGAGCAGGAGGCCATCCGGAATGGCGCGCTCGACCGCAGCCGGATCGAGGAGACGCTGAAGCGCGGCGGCGAGATCGAGTGAGGCTGATCAGTTCCGCAAAAAGCCCTCGTGAAGGGTGGAAAACACCGCCTCTCCCTTTTCGACGAGATCGTATTTCCGTCCGTAGAGGAGCCAGACGGCTGTAACGTGGCACATGCCCCCCATTAGAAGAGACATGGCCGTATAAGGGTCGAGATTCTTGCGATAGGCGCCGGAGTGAATGGCCTGCTTGATGAGTTCGACATAGCGGAGCGCGTACCTGTCGACGGCCTTTTTGATGCGCGGTTCGGATGCGATCACGCTCGGCCAGATTTCGAGAAAGAAGACACGGCCCCAGCCGGGATTTTCGCTGATGTATTCGAAGTTCGTCAGGAAGATAATCTTGAGTTGCTCGACGGCATTGCTTTTACCCGGGCTGAGCCGAGGTTCGGTCTTGTCGTAGAGCGCGGCAAAATTCTCTTCAGGCACCTCGAGGACAAGGGCTCGCTTGTCTTCAAAATAGTCATACAGGCTTGAGAGCGGTACTTTCGCGGTACTCGCAATGTCCGTGAGCGAGGTCCGGTCGATACCTTTTGCGCCGAATAATTTTGTCGCCGCGGCAAGAATCTGCCTGCGTCGTTCCTGGCTGCGCACTTGCTTCAGCTTCAGTGTCTGGGATGTCGCCACTTATCATCTCATTTATAGTCGGGCCGGGGGAGGTTCCCTTCTGCGATGCCGGAGGCCGGACAACGCGCATCCTCTAGGGCGATGCATTCCTGCGTTCATGCGTCCGGAAGGCATTCCGTGCAATGATCTGGCGCATGATCTCGGATGTGCCGTCGAGAATTCGCACCACACGCGTCTCGCGCCAAATCCGCTCAATGGGAAGATCCTTCGAATAGCCGGAGCCTCCGAACAACTGCATCGTTGTGTCCGCCACGCGCTGAACCATCTCGGCGCCGGCATATTTTGAGAGCGCAGCCGCAGCGGTACGTGCGGCCGCGTCGTCCTGGTCATAGCGCCAGGCGGCTTCGTATGCGACCAGCCTCGCGGCATGCAGCGAACTGGTCATGTCCGCGATCGTCCATTCGAGACCCTGATGATCACGCAGTTTCCGGCCGAAAGCCTCGCGCGTGGAAACGTGATCGAGGGCATAGCTCAAAAGCTGCGTGGCGGCGCCAACGCAATATGCGCCCCAATGAGTCCGGCCGGCATCGAGGCATCGCATGGCGATGGCAAAACCTTCGCCCTCTTGTCCCAGCAGATTCTCCTGCGGAATGCGGCAGTTCTCAAAAATGACTTCGGCATGGTCGGAGCCTCGCCCAGCTGCCATTTCCACGGTTCTGCCGATACGCAGGCCGGGCGTGTTCGCCTCGACGGCAAAAGCTGCGATTCCCTTGGCACCGGCGGCGGGATCGAGCGTTGCGAAAACCGTGAAAACCCCTGCGACGGTCGCGTTGGTGATGAATGTCTTTTGGCCATTGAGAACATAGTGCGCACCGTCGCGCCGCGCCGTGGTCGTGATCCGTGCCGCATCCGATCCTGCTCCCGGTTCGGTGAGGGCAAAGGCTCCGATAGTTCTGCCGGACGCCAGCTCAGGCAGCCATCGATCGCGCACGGCCGGTGTTGCGTAGAACTCGATGGCCTTGGAGCCAATATGCACGTTGACCCCGCTCAGATAGTAGAACGCAGTGTGTGCTTTCGCGACTTCCTCGATCGCCAGACAACTGCCGAGCATTGACAGGCCGAGCCCGCCATATTGCTTCGGCGTGTTGGTGCCGAACAATCCCATACGGCGCAGGCCATCCATGGCGGCGGCCGGGACGCGTCCTGTCTCCTCGACATTGCGATCGTGCGGTTGAAGTTCCGCGCGGACAAATTCACGAACCTGATTTTGCCATATCGCCAGATCGTTCGGGAGATGAAAGTGCATGGGTCACCAAAATTCGAATAATCTTCGAAAAATGTTGCGCGCCTTCCATGGAGATGTCAAGATTTTCGCAAGCTGGAGGTGGGAATGCTTGCCGGATTGATGCAACAAGTGCCGCTGTCACTGAATCTGGTTCGGGAACGGGTCGCTGACCTTTTCCCGGGCAAGCATGTAACGACACGCTTCAAGACGGGCATTCACCGGGCAATCTATGCCGACATTCTGGATCGCGCCGCGCGTCTCGCGAATTTCATTCACGGGAACGGAGTCGAGCGCGGATCACGAGTCGCGACCCTGGCATGGAACTCGCATCGTCATCTTGAGCTTTATCTTGCCGTGCCATGCATGGGCACCGTGTTGCACACGATCAACGCACGGATGACGGCGTCCGACGTCGCGATGCTGCTTGCACACGCCAATGACGAGATGCTGTTCGTCGACCGCTCGATCTGGGATGTGATCGGGGCAGATATCAATCTGCCGCCGTGTGTTCGGCATCTGGTCGTCATGGAAGACGAAGCGTCGGAAGTTGCCGGATCGAATTTTCCGGCCGGTGTTGTGTGTCACGACTACGAAGATGCAATCGGCCGTTGTGCGAGCGTGTTTGCGTGGCCGGTGCTCGACGAGAACGAGGCGGCAGGGTTGTGTTACACGTCCGGCACCACGGGCGAGCCAAAGGGCGTGCTCTACAGTCACCGGTCAACCACGTTGCATACGCTGGCATGTTTGTTCGCCGACGGGATCGCCATGCGCGAGCGCGATGTCTGCATGCCCGCAGTTCCGATGTTTCACGCCAATGCGTGGGGTTTTCCCTATGCCGCTCTTATGGCCGGCGCCGATCTTGCTTTGCCGTGCCGTCAGACCGATCCGGCAAGTCTGGTTGAACTGATCGAGGCCGCGCAGGTAACGATGGCCACCGCCGTTCCCACGGTCTGGCTGGGTTTCCTCAGTCATTTGAAGGCGGATGCGTCCGCGCTCGGCCGGGTGTCGTCGCTGAAGCGGCTGCCTGTGGGCGGCGCGGCAATCGGCCAGTCGTTCATCGAGGAATTTGCGAAGCTGGGCATCGATGTGATGCATTGTTGGGGGATGACGGAAATCTCTCCGCTCGGTCTAACCAATTCCGCCCGATCGAAGCTCGACGCCGAAGAGCTTCGGACATCGCGAACGGCGCAAGGTCTTCCAATTCCGGGGTGCCGGCTCAGGATCGTGGATGACAACGGAATGCGCTGTCCCTCCGACGGGCGCAGCTCAGGCGAACTTCAGATCAGCAGTCCGTGGGCCGCTGCAGCGTATTTCAATCGAGCCGACACAGCGTCCGATTCTTTCATTGTAGATGAAGAGCGGACGTGGCTACGCACGGGAGATGTCGCGACAATTGATCCGAATGGATTTGTGCGGATCGTCGACCGCGCGAAGGACCTGATTAAGTCGGGCGGAGAGTGGATTTCAAGTCAGGCGCTCGAACTACAGCTCATGAATCATCCCTATATCCGGGAAGCCGCGGTGATCGGTCGGCCGGATCCAAAATGGCAGGAGCGGCCTGTCGCCTGTGTTGTGCTGCAGTGCGATACGCCCGAGGCGCGGGTTCACTTTGAAGAACAGTTCCGGCCCTATCTCGCGCGTTTCTTTTCGAAGTGGCAGATTCCTGAAGATGTGCTTTTCTGGAACGAGTTGCCGAAAGGAAAAACCGGAAAGACCGACAAGATCGCTCTGCGGAAAAATATTTCCGCTGACCTGCCGTTGGGCAGCGCCAACTACGCGCCGCCGTCCTGAGCGCTCAGGTGACTGACTGAAACCTCGATGCCGCCTTTGTTGCGAAGAATCTGAAGCGAGACGTTATCGTCATAGCGATACAACGCGAAGTCGATCTGATGCTCTCCGATTTCGAGATTGCGCAGAATCAGCATGTCGAGGAACGGCGGCAGCATGGGATCGATCAGGCGGATGCGGTTACGCTCGGGCTCAACCTGCAATCCAAGGCATGCTTGCAGCATTGCGAATGGAGCGCCGCTGGCCCATGCCTGAGGTGAACAGGCCACCGGATAGAGTGTCGGCGCTTGACGCTTCTGGCGCCGGAAGCCGCAGAACAGTTCGGGCAACCGCCGCAACTCCATGTATGACGCCGCGCCACTGATGCCCTCGAACACGCGGCAGGCCTCGGCCTTGAATCCGTAACGCGCCATGCCGACCGCGATCATGCTGTTGTCGTGCGGCCAGATCGAGCCATTATGATATGACATCGGATTGTAGCGGGCCTCTCCCGCGGCCACGGTGCGCACGCCCCAGCCGGAGAAAAATCGCGGCGACATCAAGCCCTGGACCACGCGCCTAGCGTGCTCAGGGGTAGCGAGACCACCGAACAGCACGTGACCGGCGTTGGATGTCGAGACTTCACAAGGGCGGCCGTCGCCGTCGAGCGCGATTGCGTAGGTGCCGATTTGTTCACACCAGAACGCATCGTCGAACCTTACGGCCAGCGTTTCGGCCTCCTGTTCGAGCCGGGCGGCTTGGTCCGCGAATCCCAGGAGCAGGGCGGTCTTTGCGATCGAGCGCTTCGCGGCATAAACATAAGCCTGCACTTCGGCGAGCGCGATCGATCCTTCGGCCAGCCGGCCATCTGCATGGAAAACGGAATCGAACGAATCCTTCCAGCCCTGATTGGCGAGTCCGTCGGTGTTGTTGCGTGAATGACGGAGGAATCCGCTTTCATCGGTGGCGGAATGGTCGTCGATCCATCCCAGTGCGGCCTCGATGTTCGGCCACAGGGAACGGATCGTTTCGATATCGCCGGTGCGCTGTGCGTATTCTCCCGCCAGCAGTACGAACAGCGGTGTCGAGTCGACACTGCCATAGTAAAGCCCGAACGGGACCTCGCGCAGATGCGCCATTTCACCATTGCGCATCTCATGCAGGACTTTTCCCGGCTCGGCGTCATTGAGCGGGTCGATGGTCGTCGCCTGAAATGCGGCCAGCCGTGTCAGGACGCCGTGCGCCAGTCTCGGCTGACACCACAACATCTGGAGTGCAGTAATGATTCCGTCGCGCCCGAACGTGGTCGAATACCAGGGAATTCCCGCGTACGGATAATCTCCTTCCGCAGTCTCCGTCGTTAGCATGCGAAGATCGAAGAGCGAGCGTTCCAGTATCTGGTTGAAGACGTCGCTCGATGTGCCGATGGCAATTGTTCCGCCCCGACGGTCGCGGCGGGCACGGGACGCGAGCGCCATCCCTTTGAGAAAATGGGCTGTTTCATCACCCGGCTTGCCGTTGCATTTCACCGACACGAAGATGGATTTGCGCTCGTGCGGCGCCAGCGTCAGGTTGTATCGGGCGTGGCTGTCGCTGATCTGGTCGGGCTGCGGTTCGAAATGAAGCGACGTCGTCCGCTCGACATTGTCCAGCCCGTCGTACGAAAAGAAGACGTCCTGTCCGCCGAGCACCTCAGCCCGATGGGTTCCGCGCCGCGCGCGCCGCATTCCGCGAACCTCGAAGATGTCCGCGAAATCGTTCGCGAAAGCGAGGGCGATCGACATCGTCGCGCGATGGTTGCCATGGTTGCGAATACTGAAGCGGGTATAGAAGTCTTCCTGCCAGACAAAACTGGTTCGCACGATGTGGATGGTGTCCTTGGGCAGGACGAGACGATTCTTGATGTAGGTGTCAGGGTTGGTCAGATCGACGGTAAGGACAGCATTGTCGTCGCGAACGTTAGACCCGAGCAATAGCGGTTCCAGATCGTTGATGGTCAGCTCGAATCGCGACAAGTACCTTGTATCGTTGTTGAAAATTCCGTCCGGCTCTCCTGATGACGCGCCGATGTCGCCGTGGCTGTCGACCACCGCGAATGTGTCGTTAGCCTTCAGCGTGCGGCGTGGCCGCGACGTCGACCCGGTCGCAGGGATGTAGAAAGGAGTTTCTTCGGGAGACGTGATGCTTCGCACCGCGGGTGATGGGACGACCAAGGGACCAACTTTCAAGCGCGACGTTCGGGATCATATTAGACGCATGGACCGACAGTTCGGTTCCATCGACGAATCTATCATAAATTTCGCATCGCCGCAGCCACGCGGGTATCAATGCAAGGATAATCGGGCCGCTTTGGCACGGATTGTTGCTTTCTGCCTCATACTCGCCCCGTTCTTCCACAACGCTCGACATGAATTTTGGCCGTGACTTCATGTCGTTCGCCGATGGTGTGCACCGAAGTGCCGGCGCCAGCGGCGGTGAGGGCTGGGAAGTACGCATAACGTTCACCTGATGGTGTTCGATCGTTCGCGTTTCGATCGAGAGAAGGGGATTCTCATGCCTGATAACGAGAAGGTTATGCGCTTACATGCAAACGTATTCACTGGTTTCGCCGTCGCCATTTTGATCTGGTCGCAGGCCAGTGGAGTTTCTGCTGCTCAAGAGACGGTCGTTGCGGGACACGCCCTGACGGTTGGATTGCAATACGCGCAAGCCGCTGAACCGAAATCGCCGCAAGCGTCACCGCCGGCGAATTCTGCTGCGCCTGCGCCGCAGACGTCGCCTCCGGCCGCACCTGCGGCGCAGCCACCGGCGAAATCGCCGGCTGCGACCGAGACCCCCGCCATCGTCATGAACGGCCAGCAGGTTGTGAGCATTCTCAGCAAGAAAGTGCGTGGCGCGGATGGCGCCGACATGGGCCGTATCGTCGACATCGTCGCTGACAAATCGGGGCAGTTGCGGGCGGCGATTATCGATTTTGGCGGGTTCCTTGGCGTCGGCAGCCGGCAAATTGCGGTCGACTGGAATGCGATTCGCTTTCCATCCGACGGGAAGACAGACTCTGTGGAGGTCGATCTGACGCGCGATCAACTGCGTGTCGCGCCTGCCTACAAGCCGGGGGAGCAGATCGTGGTGCTGGGCCAGCCGTCTACTGTCGGCGTGCAGACGAAGCGTCCGGCCGCGGACGCTGCCAATTCAGCCGCGAAAGGTGAGCCATCCAAGTAACAACCAGCCGATGGCGTTGGCATGGATGAGAAAAGCAATGCCGATTTCAGGGATGTCACGGCCGGTGAAAATGATGCGAAGGGAAAGAGCGCATCGTCACGGAGCCGGCGGGGTCTCGACTGGTTCGTCTTCTTCGTCGCCGATGTGCAAACGGGATTCGGCCCCTTCGTCGCCGTCTATCTCACCGCCCAGAAATGGACCCAGACCGACATTGGCCTGATCCTTACGGTCGGCGGCCTGATCGCGTTGTTCGGGCAGATTCCCGGGGGCGCCATCCTTGATGCGATGCGGTCGCCGCGGCTTGCCGCAGCCCTATCGGTGGTGCTTATCGGCGTTAGCGCGTTAATTCTCGCGCTGTGGCCGGTCTTTCCCGCGGTTCTCGGGTCACGAATCCTGCAGGCCGGAGCAAGCTGTATTCTGGGCCCCGCGATTGCAGCGCTCAGTCTCGGACTCGTGCGCCGTACCGAGATCGGCGAACGGCTCGGCCGCAATGGATCATTTGCCTCGATCGGAACCGGTCTCGCGGCCGCGGGCATGGGCGCATGCGGCTATTACATTTCAAACCAGGCGGTGTTTTTCGTCACCGCCGCCTTCGTCGTTCCGGCCCTGATCGCCCTGCTGCAGATCAACACCCGCGATATCGATCCGAACCGGGCTCACGGGAGTTCAAAAACGCAGCCGCTGACGCTGGCGGCCGTGAAAAGCCTGCTGACCAACCGCACGCTGGCGATTTTCGCGTTGTGCGTGCTGTTGTTCCATCTCGCCAACGCCGCCATGCTGCCATTGGTAGCAAGCATGCTGACGCTGCAATCAAGTCAGTCGTCGGCCGCGTTGATCGCCGTCGCGATGGTGGTGCCGCAGTTCGTTGTTGCAATATTGTCGCCCACCGTTGGGCGGAAATCGCAACAGTGGGGCCGACGCCCGATCTTGCTGATCGGGTTTTCCGCGCTGGTGATCAGGGCGGTCCTGTTCGCAGCGGTCACACCGTCGGAACTGATCGTGCTGGTTCAGGTGCTCGACGGCATTTCCGCCGCGGCGCTCGGAGTTCTGGTTCCGCTGTCGATTGCCGATATCACCCGCGATTCCGGACGATTTAACCTGACGCAGGGACTTGTCGGATGCGCGATGGGGATCGGCGCATCCATCAGCACCACGCTCGCAGGTATTCTGTCTGATCGGTTCAGTAGTTCTTTTACGTTTCTCGCTCTCGGCGTGGTCGCCGCGATTGGGCTTGCTGCGGTTTGGAAATTGATGCCGGAAACGCGGCCCGAGCTGGATTGATCGGCCGGGCCGCCTGTACGTTAGCCGGCAACAAGCCTAGGCTTTGGCTTCCCGGTCATCTGGGAGCAAACTGTTTCATAGGATTTGAGATAATCCTGCGCCATCCGCGTTGATGTGAATCGTTGTTCGAATTTTTCACGAATGACGGCTCGAGACAGAGTCGAGATGTTCCTCACAGCTGCAATGGCGCTGGTCTCGTCTTCAACGACGAAGCCGGTCACGCCGTCCTCCACGATCTCAGGCGCAGCCCCCCGATTGTAGGCGATGACGGGCGTACCGCAGGCCATGGCCTCTATCATGACGAGGCCAAACGGTTCCGGCCAGTCGATCGGGACAATCAGCGCAATTGCGCCGCTCAGGAATTTCGATTTTTCACTGTCCGTGATCTCGCCGATGAAATCGATGTGTGGCTTTTCGATCAGATGACGAATCTGAGCATCGAAATAATCCTGGTCCGCAGGGTCGACCTTTGCGGCAATTTTGAGCGGCAAGCCGCACCGCTCCGCAATATGGATCGCGCGATCAACTCTTTTCTCTGGCGAGATGCGGCCCAGAAATGCGAGATACGAAGGTGTGACCCCTTCAGGCTGCAGAAGGTTGATCGGTAAACCGTGGTGGACGGTGTCCACCCATCGCGCCTTGTGAATTGGGCGGCGCTGAGAGCTCGAGATCGAAATCAATGGGATCGATGAAAACGTATCGAACACCGGCTGATGCTCAGGCAGATCAAGTCTGCCATGCAACGTTGTCACGAAGGGTATGTTCTGGCGGGACATCACCGAGAACGGATAGTAGTCGAGGTGAAAATGCAGGATGTCGAAGTCGGCAGCGCGGCGGCAAACCTTCTCGATCATCATCATATGAAGTGCGTTCGGATCGCGCACTGAGCCGTCAAGGCGCAACGCCCGTGGCCACATCGGTGAAAGCGTTGCTTTCGTGATGGAATCTCCGCTGGCAAACAGCGTGACATCGTGGCCGAGCGACACCAGTTCTTCGGTCAGCCACGAGATGACCCGCTCCGTTCCGCCGTAAAGTTTCGGCGGGACAGCTTCGGTCAGGGGAGAAATCTGCGCGATACGCATAGGTGTTGCCTCCATTGTGGCGGCCGCGGACATCTTTCAGGTGCCACAGGATCGCCCATTAAAGCTGGAAGGGTCGTGCTTCGAGCGGGCAGCATAGAAGGAACTCAACTGTTCCTTTGGTCATACAACAAGCCAATCATGCTCACGTTCCATACGCGGCCGGTTCATCTCATGAACGGTTTCTTCCACCGCCGTTGAGGTTTTTTCATGAACGACCTGAGTGATTTCGCGCAACGCCCCGTGGCTTTCCTGATCCGCTATCTACTCAATCGGAAAGTGTCTCATGCTTTCATTCTCGGCGCAGTTGTCGCCGCGGTGGCCTGCTCGGTCAGCACGCAGTACGGCGTGAAGCTTCTGGTCGATGCGCTTTCGGCCGGACCAAGCAACGGAACTCCCTGGGCCGCATTCGTTTTTCTGGTCACGCTGATTGCCGCCGACAACCTGTTGTGGCGCTTGGCAAGCTGGACTGCCAGTTACACGTTCGTCCATGTCACGGGCGATCTCAGGCGCGACCTGTTCCGTCACATTACCCAGCATTCCCATAGCTATTTTTCCGACCGGCTTCCCGGCGTTCTCACCAGTCGCGTGACGGCAACCTCCAATGCGGTTTTCACCATCGAAAACATGTTCTTCTGGAACGTGTTGCCGCCGTGCCTTGCAACCTTTGCTGCGATCGCATTTCTGGTCACGGTCAACTGGATGATGGCCGCGAGCCTGATGGCGGTTGCGGGAATCGTTGTTGTTGTGATGTTCAGGTTTGCTGCGATGGGGCGGCCACTGCATCATGATTTCGCGGAGAAGGCCGCGCATGTCGATGGCGAGATGGTCGACGTCGTCAGCAATATGGCGCTGGTGAAGGCGTTCTGCGGGATGATGCGCGAGCACTTCCGCTTCGATCAGACCGTCGACCGCGAACTGAACGCCAGGCGCCGGAGCCTGCAGTATCTGGAGAAATTGCGGCTCGGGCACGCGTTGATCACGGTCATCCTGACGCTTGCGATGCTCGCGTGGGCGATCAGCTTGTGGCAGCAAGGCGCCATCAGTACCGGCGATGTGGTTCTCGTCTGCACATTGGGAATATCGGTTCTGAGCGCAACGCGCGATCTCGCCGTGGCGCTGGTCGATGTCGTCCAGCACATGGCGCGTTTGTCGGAATCGTTGTCGACGCTGCTGGTGCCGCACCAGTTGCGCGACGATCCCCACGCCATTCCTTTGGTCCACAAGGGTGCCAGGGTTTCTTTCGAGGACGTGCAGTTCACCTATCCCGACGGGCGGCAGGTGTTTGGGGGGTTGAATCTCGACATCCGAGCCGGCGAGCGCGTCGGGCTGATTGGTCCTTCCGGTGGGGGCAAGTCAACGCTCGTGACCTTGCTCCAGCGTTTCTACGATGTGGACGGCGGACGGATCCTGATCGACGGGCAGGATATCTCCCTGGTGACGCAGCACAGTCTGCGCGAGGCGATTGCCACCGTTCCGCAGGATACCGCGTTGTTCAATCGTTCGCTGCTCGAGAACCTCCGTTACGGCTGCCCCGAGGCGACGGATGAGGAGGTCGCGCGCGCGGCCTTCGATGCGCGATGCAGTTCGTTCATCGCCGACCTGCCGGATGGTCTAGATACGGTGGTGGGCGACCGCGGCTTCAAACTGTCCGGTGGACAGCGTCAGCGAATTTCGATTGCGAGAGCGTTCCTGAAAGATGCGCCGATCCTGCTGCTCGACGAGGCGACGTCGGCTCTCGACAACGAAGCCGAGGAAGAAATCCGCGATACGCTGACCCGGCTGATGCAGGGGCGTACTGTCATCGCCATTGCGCATCGTCTCTCGACGTTGCGGAATTTCGACCGGATTCTCGTCATGAGCGACGGTCGGCTGATCGAGGACGGTTCACCGGAAATCCTGCTCAAGCGCAAGGGTGCCTACCGCCAGATGATGGATCGCGAGGTGCGCCGTCTGGGAACGCATGCGGCGTAACGGTGCTCACATGCGTGGATTTGCGCAGAGATGGGAACGCTGCGCAAATCCAGTCTGTTCATGAGTGTTTGTCTATGCGATCGCTCGCCTCACGGGCAAGGATGACGGTCTCCGTCATATCCAAGATAGGTCCCTGAGGCTGGATCGTATGATTTGAATCGTTGCATACAGTAGGCGACGCTGTCGTTTGCCCGGGCATTGCTGTTGGCAATTGCGCTACCGATCATGGCACCCGCTACGAATCCTCCAATGCCGGGTCCCCAGCCGTAGTGCGGATGCCGATGCCAACGGTGGCGATGATGCCAGCCATGATGGCGCCAATGATGCCCACGCCAACGGGCTTCAACAATATTGGAGTTCTTTGAAGTTTTGGCGATAGTACCGGCCGAAGACACCGGCGACAGCGGAGCCGCACTCGCTATCGACGTTGATATCGCAAACAACGCAACGCTCAGTCCGGCGAAAAGGTTTTTTCTCATATCGTACATCCTCCTGTTTGATGCGTCTGAAAACAACCTTCCGTCGTGCCGAGGGTTCAAACCTTACAGATGTTTAAGAAGTGCTTCCCCGCTTCGTGATCCGAATACCGTTAAGGTTTGAGTCGCGTATTTCTTGATGATGCTGGCGTCGCATTCGCGGCCCGCATTTCCGGAGATCGTCCGCAACAGGCTGTGGCCGCCGACGTCGTTGGGCTCGATTTGATGCCGATTGTCGCGATTGCCCGGATTGGCCGAGGTCGAACGCCCTTCCGCTGGCGCGCTATATGGCATAAGCACGGCCGCAAATTCTTCCTCTGGCGCGTGCATCCATGATTCGTCTCGACAATATCAGTAAGCAGAACGGCCACCAGATCCTGTTCATCGAAGCGTCGACGGCGCTTCAAAAGGGCGAAAAAATCGGGCTTGTCGGCCCCAACGGGTCCGGCAAAACGACGCTTTTCCGCATGATCACCGGCCAGGAACTTCCCGACGAGGGACAGGTGTCGCTCGATCGGGGCGTGACCATTGGTTACTTCAGCCAGGACGTCGGCGAGATGTCGGGCCGCAGTGCGGTGTCCGAAGTGATGGATGGCGCTGGTCCCGTCAGCGCTGTCGCGACCGAGCTCAAGGAGCTCGAAGCCGCCATGGGCGACCCGGACCGGGCCGATGACATGGACGAGATCATCACACGCTACGGCGAAGTGCAGGCGCGGTTCGAGGAGCTGGACGGCTATGCGCTGGAAGGCCGGGCGCGCGAGGTTCTTGCCGGCCTGAGTTTCAGTCAGGAGATGATGGACGGCGACGTCGGAAAGCTGTCGGGCGGCTGGAAGATGCGGGTCGCGCTGGCCCGGATTCTTCTCATGCGTCCCGACATCATGCTGCTTGACGAGCCGAGCAACCATCTCGATCTCGAGAGCCTGATCTGGCTGGAGGCATTCCTGAAAGGTTTCGAAGGCGCGCTGCTCATGACCTCGCATGACCGCGAGTTCATGAATCGCATCATCAACAAGGTCGTCGAGATCGACGGCGGCACGTTGACGACCTATTCGGGGGATTACGAGTTCTACGAGCAGCAGCGGGCGCTGAGCGAAAAACAGCAGCAGGCTCAGTTCGAACGTCAGCAGGCGATGCTGGCCAAGGAAATCAAGTTCATCGAGCGGTTCAAGGCGCGCGCATCACACGCTGCACAGGTCCAGAGCCGGGTGAAGAAGCTGGACAAGATCGAGCGTGTCGAGCCGCCGAGACGTCGTGAAACGATCGCGTTCGATTTTCTGCCGGCGCCGCGCTCCGGTGAGGATGTCGTGAGTCTCAAGGGCGTCCGGAAAGATTACGGCAGCCGTCGCATTTACGATGGCCTGGATTTTCAGGTTCGCCGCAAGGAGCGCTGGTGCGTGATGGGCGTGAACGGCGCCGGAAAATCGACGCTGTTGAAACTGATCGCGGGGTCGTCCGATCCCGACGACGGCACGGTGGCGTTGGGAAGCAGCGTAAAGATGGGTTACTTCGCACAGCATGCGATGGACCTGCTGGACGGCGAGCGCACGGTGTTCGAGGAACTGGAATATTCGTTTCCGCAGGCCGGGCAGGGTTCGCTTCGCGCCCTGGCCGGCTGCTTCGGATTCTCCGGCGACGATGTCGAGAAGAGATGCCGGGTGCTGTCAGGCGGCGAGAAGGCGCGGCTGGTGATGGCGAAGATGCTTTTCGATCCGCCGAATTTCCTGGTGCTGGACGAGCCCACCAACCACCTCGACATGGCGACCAAGGAAATGCTGATCACCGCGCTCTCGCAGTTCGAAGGCACCATGCTGTTCGTCTCGCATGATCGCCACTTTCTGGCTGCGCTGTCCAATCGCGTGCTGGAACTGACGCCTGAGGGGATTCACCAGTATGGCGGTGGCTATACGGAGTACGTCGCCCGCACCGGTCATGAGGCGCCTGGTCTGCGAAGCTGAGCAGGTCGCGTCACGGGCTGTCGCGCCATTATCTGCACATCATTAATCCGTATCGGATGCTCCAAGGGTCCGAATTGCGGGTAACATCAATGCAGTAACGGATATTTACAGGCCTTCGGGCCTCACTATATGAAATACGAACCCCAGAACGCATGCGGCTCCGAGCGACCGAGTAATTTATTGCCCGGCTGCTCATGATTAAGAAATGTTCTTTCGATTATGGGCTCGCATGGAGAGGTGGCTGCAAACGGCCAAAGCGTCTTTAAACCTTGTAATTTTTAGGGTATTTGCCTGCCGTTCCGGCCGTTTAAAATGTGAGACATCAGCCCACCACCGGCATCCCGTCAAAGATTAGCGAAGCGTCATGCATTCGCCGGAGCTCCTTTTGAGCCATGGCGGGCGAGCAGTGGTTGTTATTGTCGGGCCGCCGACAGGAGAGTGAATACAATGAGCGCTTTTCACAGGGAAAAGGTTCTTTCCGTCCGGCACTGGACCGACTCCCTTTTCAGCTTCACGGCGACGCGGAATGCCGGCTTTCGTTTCCAGAACGGTCAGTTCGCCATGATCGGCCTCGAGGTTGAGGGCCGGCCGCTGGTGCGGGCCTACAGCATGGCTAGCGCCAATCATGAAGAGGCGCTCGAATTCTTCAGCATCAAGGTGCCGGACGGCCCGCTTACCTCGCGCCTTCAGAAGATCAAGGAAGGCGATACCATTCTGGTCGGGCAGAAGCCGACCGGCACGCTGATCACCGGCAATCTCATTCCGGGCAAGCGGCTGCTGCTGCTCTCGACCGGTACCGGGCTCGCGCCGTTCGCCAGCCTGATCAAGGATCCGGAGGTCTATGAGAATTTTGAGACGATCATCCTCGCTCATGGCTGCCGCCAGACGTCCGAGCTCGCTTACGGCGAGACGCTGGTCGCCAGCTTGCTGGAGGACGAACTCTTCGGACCCATGGTCAAGGACAAGCTGATCTACTATCCGACCGTGACGCGCGAGCCGTTCCGCAATCGTGGCCGTATCACCGATCTGATCGCATCGGCACAATTGTTCGATGATGTCGGGCTGCCGCCGCTGAATATCGAAACCGACCGCATCATGCTGTGCGGCAGCCCGGGAATGCTCGAAGAGCTCCACGATATGTTCGAGGAACGCGGTTTCATTGAAGGCAGCCACAGCGAACCAGGCCATTTCGTGATCGAGAAGGCGTTCGTCGAGCGCTGAGCCTGATCGGCCGCAACCCGTTAATCTCCCGCGAGACCCATCCGGCGCGCGTTCATTCGCTGACACGCGCGCCTATGGCTGATAGAACGTCACCTGAACCCATGCTGGTCACAGGTCAATTCATCATGCCGATCGATCCTATCGCTCTCTCCCGCGAACTTATTGCCTTCAACACCATCAATCCGCCCGGTAACGAGCTGAGCTGCATTGTGCATCTCGAGAAAATTCTCGCCGCTGCAGGATTCGAGACGTCGGTGCGCAGTTTCGCGCCGGATCGGGCGAACCTGATCGCGACCGTCGGCGGGGCAGGAGACAAGCCGCCGCTTTGCTTCACGGGGCATGTCGACACAGTGCCGCTCGGCAGTGCGCCATGGAGCGTCGATCCATTCGCCGGCGAGATCATCGACGGCAAGATGTACGGCCGCGGCTCGACCGACATGAAGTGCGGCGTCGCGGCGTTTGTCGCGGCGACCTGCAACAATATCGCGCAGTTGAAACAGGCCGGCGGTGTGGTGCTTGTCATCACAGCGGGAGAGGAAATCGGCTGCGAAGGCGCCTTTCATCTGGCGCGCAGCGGTGAACTCGGGCGTGCCGGTGCGATCATCGTGGCCGAGCCGACCTCCAACGCCGCGCTGGTGGGGCACAAAGGCGCATTGTGGCTGCGAGCCACTCTGACAGGCGTCACCGCCCACGGCTCGATGCCGCATCTTGGCGTCAGCGCGGCTTACAAGGCGGCAAAAGCGCTGACCATCCTTGAGAAATTCCAGTTCAATATCGCGCCGCATCCTTATCTCGGATCGCCGACGCTCAATGTCGGCACCGTCCACGCCGGCCTCAACTTTAATTCCGTGCCAGACCGCGCCGAGATCGGCATCGATATTCGCAGTATTCCCGGTCTCGACCATGCGCGGATTCAGGAGCATCTCAGGGCGGAGTTGGGCGACGACGTGGCGCTGGAGCCGACGGTGGATGTCGGCGCGATCTGGACCGAACCATCCTTGCCGTGGATCGGCGAGGTTTACGATGTCGTTCGTGGCGTCACCGGAGAAGATCAGGGTCCCGAGCCAAGGACCGCGCCGTATTTCACCGACGCCTCGGCGTTGACGCCGGCTCTTGGCAATCCCCCGACGATCATTCTTGGGCCCGGTGAGGCTGCCAAGGCGCACCAGACCGACGAGTATTGTTCGGTTCAGCGCATTCATGAGGCGGCGGACATCTATGCGAAGCTCGCTCTGCGATGGTGCGGTGCGGAGAGTTGATGCGCTCTTGTGACAGGCAGGACCGGGGACTACACTTGGTCAAAACAAGCAGGAAATGCCTGACACGTGATCGACTGGTCAAACTATCCCATTCCCGACATGCGGCTTGAGGCCCATTTCGGCGATCGTATTATCCCAGCATTCTGCGATCGCCCCGCCAATCTCTGGCAAATGGTGGCCGAGGCCGCGGCGAAGAATCCCGGTGGCGAAGCTCTGGTTGCCGGCACGCGGCGCATGACCTGGGCAGAGGTTGCCGAACAATCGGCACGTGTTGCGGCGGGCCTTGAAAAACTGGGGCTGAAAGCCGGCGATCGCATCGCGATGTTGCTCGGCAACAGGATCGAGTTCGTTCTGACGATGTTCGGGGCTGCGCGCCTCGGTCTCGTCACCGTCGTACTGAGCACACGGCAGCAGAAGCCGGAGATTGCCTATGTTCTCGCGGATTCCGGCGCAAAGCTGATCGTTTATGAGACCGAACTTACCGAGCGGGTACCCGATGCCGCGGCCGTGCCTGACCTGATTCATCTGATCCCTATGACGGCGACAAGCGGTCTGCAATTCAGCGACCTGACGGAGCACGCATGCGAGGATGCTCCGGCCGACGTGTCTGAAGAGGACACGTGCCTGATCCTCTACACGTCGGGGACAACCGGCCGCCCCAAAGGCGCGATGCTGGCGCACTTCAACATCGTCCATTCGTCGATCGTTTATGAAGCCTGCATGGGCCTGACGTCGGCGGATCGTTCGATCGCAGCCGTCCCGCTGGCGCATGTCACGGGCGTGATCGCGAATATCACGACAATGGCGCGCTGCGCCGGCGCCCTGATTATCGTGCCTGAGTTCAAGGCTGCGGATTTCCTGCAAGTTGTCGCGCGTGAGCGGGCGACGCAGACGGTCATGGTCCCCGCGATGTACAATCTCTGCCTCTTGCAGGCGGATATCGAAGCCTGCGATCTGTCGGCGTGGCGGATCGGCGGCTATGGCGGCGCGCCGATGCCGACAGCGACGATCGAAAGGCTGGCGCAGAAAGTGCCTGGACTGAAACTCGTCAATGCCTATGGCGCGACCGAAACAACCTCACCATCCACCATCATGCCGCCGGAACTGACAGCCGCGAACCTCGACAGCGTCGGGCTGCCGTGCCCCGGCGCGCAGATTATCGTGGTGGACGATCAGGGCCGCGAACTGCCGCGTGGCACCGTCGGTGAAATCTGGATTCACGGGGGCTCGATCATCAAGGGCTACTGGAATAACGCGAAGGCGACAGCGGAAAGTTTCACCGGCGGCTTCTGGCACTCGGGCGATCTGGGCTCGATCGACGCGCAGGGTTTTGTCCGTGTGTTCGACCGCCAGAAGGACATGATCAACCGCGGTGGTCACAAGATTTATTCTGCCGAGGTCGAATCCGTTCTGGCTGCTCATCCCGACGTGGTGGAAAGCGCGATCATCGCGAGACCCTGTCCGGTGCTCGGCGAACGCGTGCACGCCGTGGTGGTGACGCGCAATCCCGAACTCGAATCGCATGTCTTGCGCAAGCTCTGCGCGACGCAACTCTCCGACTACAAGGTGCCGGAGACGGTCGAGTTGACGAATGAGCCGTTGCCACGGAACGCCAATGGCAAGGTGATGAAAAAGCTGTTGCGCGAACGGCTGCAATGATTGCGCCGCGTGCCCTTCACAAGGCTGCTGGTGGCTCCTATATTCGTATCGTCAACAACAATGAAAGGAGGTGGTCCAGTGTCTCATTCGTCGCGCTGTCACCTCGCTGGGATCGCCGGTAAGACCGTCTAAGTCCTGCCACGGCGGTCTCACCGCCTGTGCCAGCGAGAAATAGGGAAGGGCGTGCCGCGACATCTGCGGTGCGCCCTTTCTTTTTGACAATTGAAAACGTCAATGCTTCTGGTGGTGCGGCTTCCGGGGTCGCGCTTTCGGTTTCCGATGCGCCGCATGGTCTGTGATGATGGCGGGTTGCTTCGGTGCAGCCAGGGCCTTGCGGGATTCGATCAGCCGCGCGTCATAGCCGGGTGAAACCGTCGCGGTCGGTGGCCGGGCGTGGGCAGGCACCACGAGGGTCGACCCCAGGATTGAAGCTGCGACGGCCAGACTCAGGCGAACAACCATGGCGCTTCTCCTGTCACAGAAGGTGCATTGCGAACTGACCCAAGCTAGCACGACAGACAGGCGTTGTTTCGCGATCCAGACCTGTCACCGGGTGTCGCCCATCCGATGATATATCGTTTGTGACGCTGGACGGCGGAGCCGATTCGTTGCTTCATGCCGTCGTCTCATTGCATTGCGAAACAATCGAATTTTCCCAATAAGGATCATCGTCATGGTGAGCGCCAGTTCAGGGCAATCCAAATCCAGCGGTGTGCTTCTCGGGCTCATGATCGCAGCGCTGCTTGTCTTGTTGCCGGTCGCGGTCTGGCTCGACCTCACCAACCTTGCCGACGCCTCGCTGCGACGTCAGGCCAGCGATCTGAATTCGGTCATCACCAGTGTTCGCGGCTACTATGGCGCCAACGTGGTCAAGCGGATTCTCGATCACCCGGGATCCACCCAGGTGGTGCACAATTACGAGGACATTCCGGGAGCGATTCCAATTCCGGCGACCCTGTCTCTGGAGCTCGGAAAAGTCATCAGCGAGCAGCAGGCGAACATCACCTATCGTTTCGTCTCGGATTTTCCGTTCAAGGGCAGGGCGGCCCACAACCTCGATGACTTCGAGAAAAAGTCGCTGGAGAGTCTCCGGAAAAACCCGGAGCAGAAAATCGTCGATGCAACATGGTCGCCGTTCCGCGACACCGTTCGGCTGGTTGCTCCGATCATGATGGGGGCGGCGTGCGTCAGCTGTCACAACGTCCATCCGGATAGCCCTAAGCGGGACTGGAAAGTGGGCGATGTTCGCGGAATTCAGGAAGTCAGCATCACCCAGCCGATCGCCGCGAACCTGTTCTCGTTCAAATACCTGCTGATGTATTTCGCGCTCGCGGCAGTGAGCGGCGTGTCGTTCCTCGGAATGCAATACCGGCAAGGCAAGGTGATTCAGGGCATCAATGCCGAGCTGGAATCAGCCAATGATTTCCTCGCCTCACTGTCGATGAAAATCTCACGTTACATTTCGCCGCAAATCTACAAGAGCATTTTCAGCGGCCAGAAGGATGTGACCATTCAGACCGAGCGCAAGAAGCTCACGATTTTCTTCTCCGATATCCAGAATTTCACTGCGACCACCGAGCGTCTGCAGCCTGAGCTGATTACCCAATTGCTGAATGAGTATTTCACTGAGATGTCGGCGATCGCGCTGGCTCACGGCGGAACCATCGACAAGTTCATAGGCGATGCGATGCTCATCTTCTTCGGCGATCCGGAAACGAGGGGCGACGCGGCTGACGCCAAGGCGTGTCTGGAGATGGCATGGGCCATGCAGCACCGTCTTGCGGAACTCAATGCGGTGTGGCGCAAGGCTGGAATCGAGCAGCCGTTCCGTGCCCGGATCGGAATCAATTCCGGTTATTGCAATGTCGGGAATTTCGGCAGCGCCGACCGCATGGATTATACGATCATCGGCGCTGAAGCGAACCTCGCGGCGCGTCTTCAGTCGATCGCCGAGCCCGGCAAGATCGTCATCAGCTATGAAACCTATGCGCTGGTACGCGATGAGATCGTCGCGCATGAGTTACCGCCGATCACCATGAAGGGCATCAGCCGCGAAGTGGTTCCTTACACGGTGGATCGATTGGTCGGAGCGGGAAGTGACGACGATGATATTCTGATCGAGCGCATGCCGGGGCTCGATCTTTATCTCAATCCCGCGGTGATCGATACAAAGGATGCGGAACGTATCCGCACGGTTTTGGGTGAGGCGATGGCCGCGCTGGACAAGCGGCAGCCGAATTCCGCATAAGTTGTGTCACCGGCCGTCCGGGGATCCGGCGCTCAATTCGGCCCAGTCGAATTCCTCTTCGAGCCGGTGGAACGCATCGTCCCCGATCTCGCCGGATGCGCGCAGTGCATTGAGCGCGGCGCGCGCAGCCGCGATGGCCCGCCGCCGCAACGGATCGGCAGGCAGCTCGCGCGGCGTTTCGCCATCCGGAGAGTCGCCGGCCGCCGCCAGCAAAGCCGTATATTCGAGCCGCAGCACTTCCGCGGTTTCGGACGGGTCGCCGTCGATCTCGGCAAGCGCCGCGCGATAGGCAGCAGTGCGAGCGCGGCCGACCTCGCGCCCGACAGGGTCGGCTGCATCGAATTTCATACGGGAGATCAAGGGGCGCAGGGTCAGGCCCTGGATCAGCAGCGAGCCGAGCACGACGCTGAACGCCGTGAGCAAGATCAGATCGCGAAACGGGAAGACGGCGCCGCCGGCAGAGCCGTCCGGCAATGCGAACGCCGCCGCCAGTGTCACGATTCCGCGCATCCCGCACCAGGAAACCACGATACCGCCCTGCACTGTCGGCGGCGAAAGGTCTCGGCGACGGACGCCCCCGCGTTTGGCGACGGCGTAGCGCAGCGCGGCGTTGTAGCTCATCACCCAGATAATTCTCGTCAGGATGACCGTCAGCAGAACCGCGCCGGCGACGAGGCTGTAGTGCAGTCGCATCGGGTCGGCGAGGCGCTCCCAGATCGGGCGCATCTGCATGCCGATCAGCACGAACGCGACCACATTGAGCAGAAACACCATGGTGTCCCAGACCGCATAGGACGGCACCCGCATCCGGGCTGAGGTTTGCGCCGGTACGGTGCGCGCAAGGGTGATGGCATAGACAACGATGGTGAGAATTCCGGAAAGGCCAAGCCGCTCAGCGGCGATCCACACTGTGAATGTTCCGGCGAATTGCAGGATGATGGCGCTTGGTGCGTCCGTGACGTGCTTCGTCACCATCATCGACAGCCGTGCGAAAGCGTAGCCGGCGATCAGGCTTCCGGCCAGCGCCAGCGCAATGTAGGGCGCAAAGTCGCGGGCGTGGACCTGATCCAGCACGACCGCGCCCACGGCGGCGCGATAGATCAAAAGCGCGCTGACGTCGTTGAGGAGACTCTCGCCTTCCAGAATCTTGAGAAGGCGGTGGGGCAGGTTGACCTGGCGCAGGATCGCGGTCGCTGCCGCGGCGTCAGGCGGCGCGACGATCGCTCCCAGCGCAATCGCCGCGCCCCAGGGCATCGCGGGCACCAGCCAGTGCGCGACGGTCGCGACGGCGGCGGTGGTCAGAACCACGGCGACGAAAACCAGCGTCGACACGGAAAGCCAATTGTCGCGCAGGTCGCGCAACGAGGTGTCGAAAGCAGCATCGAGCAGGACCGGGGCGACGAACAGCGCCAGCGCGAGATCGGGCTCCAGTGTCCATGACGGGCCGCCGGGGACGAAAGCCAGAGCCGCGCCGCCAAGCGCCAGAAACACCGGGTAGGGTACGGATAGCCGCCGGGCCAGCGCCGACAGGGCGACCGATCCCAGCAGCAGTCCGATGATCCATTCGAAATCGTGCAAGGGTTTTCGCTCCAATGAACCGGCCTGTCGCCTTTATCACGGCAGAGGCCCGCTTTGGAATCCGGCGCTGACTGCTTATGTTGCCCTCTCAAGTGTCCGCGAACGTTCGGCGGGCCGCATATTCCTTCAGGATATCCGCTTCATGAGCCGTGTTTACGATTTTTCCGCAAGAATGCTGGATGGCAGTGACATCTCGCTGTCTGCGTTCGAAGGGCAGGTTCTGTTGATCGTCAACACTGCCAGCGCCTGCGGCTTCACGCCTCAATATCGCGGTCTGGAGGCACTTTATCGCGCACATCAGGCGCGGGGGTTTTCGGTCCTCGGCTTTCCGTGCAATCAGTTTGGCAGGCAGGAGCCCGGAAGCGAAGCGCAGATCGCGGAGTTCTGCTCGCGCGAGTATGCGGTGACGTTTCCGATGTTCGCCAAGATCGAGGTTAACGGCGACAATGCTCACCCCCTCTACCGGCATCTCACACGTGAGCGGCCGGGATTGATGGGCCTGGAAAACATCAAGTGGAATTTCACCAAATTTCTGGTCAATCGCGACGGCGCGGTCGTCACCCGTTATGCGCCGACGACAAAGCCGGAATCCCTGATCACGGAAATCGTTTCGTTGTTGTGACCGGCTTGTAACGCAGAAGTTGAGGATCCATGCCGCGCTATTTTTTCAACACCCGCATTGGCGCCGAACTGATCCGTGACGCGGAGGGGATCGACTTACGCGATCCGGATCACGCCTGGCAGGTCGCCCGCGCCACGATACGCGACTTGTTGCAGGAAAGTGGTCAGAACAAATCGCTGATCACCGCAAGTCTGGAAGTGACCGACGCAGCAGGAGAGATTGTACTGGAATTTCCCTTCAGCGAAGCCCTGCTCGATCCCTCGGACGATCCGCCGACGTCGCATTGAGAATCAGTCGTCCGCAACCTCGGTCGATGGCCGGTCGTTTCCCCGCACCGTCTCTTCGTGCCATCGGCCTGTTTGATCCTCGAACTGGATCACAGCCGACGGCCCGGGCACGCGCTGCTCGGCTGCGGCCTTGGTTGCTGCGGCGTGAGCGGCCTCATGAGTAGGGAAGGGTTCCGAAAACACGCCATTGACCTTGTAGGCCCAGCCGCCGTCGTGCTCGACGACTTCGTATATGACTTTTGTCATCCGATCGTTTCCTTGTAGCAGGACGGTAGCGCTCTCTTCATGTAAGGACGCGGCGCACGTTTCCAACCAGGACGAACCAGAACCAAGTTCAGTATTTCTCTTGTTCCAGGGTCAGTGGTTTCCAGTGTGTCGGCGGCTCGGGACCAATCACACGGTTTTCGATGTTGGGAATCCGGGTGTTGGCCGACCAGGACCGCGTGCCTCTATGCCAGAAGCCTTCGACATCGGTCGGCCAGTCGGCGCAATGCAGAAGGACGAACGTTCCGTCCTTAGGCGCGGTTGCGATATCCTGCCACTCGCTCATCGGTCGCTCCCGTTCAGGATTGTCCATGGGCTCAGGTGGCGACGGAGCGGAAAGCCGTCAACCGGCTCCGATCTCGTTCAGCACCCCTTCGACGATTTTTTGTTCGTCCGCGGATAGCGCCGATTGCGGCGCAATCGGGTCGCCGACGGCATAGCCCTGGATGTCGAGCCCGGCCTTGATGCAGGCAGCCAGATTGAAGCGGGCGAACACCTCGTTGATGCGCCATAGCTTGCGCTGCAATTTCATCGCCTCGTCCCAGCGGCCAGCCTTGCAATGGTCGTAAAGCGCGACGCTTTCGCGCGGCACGATGCAGGCCGGTCCCGCCATCCAGCCGACGCCGCCGATCATCATCACCGCCGCCGGAATATGTGCCGACGCGGAAAACACCTGCAGGTCGTCGCCGCAGCGATTGATGATCGACAACAGCCGTCCGGTATTGCTGGAGGCGTCCTTGATGTAGCGGATGCGCGGATGAGTGGCGAGGCGGGCGATCACGTCGAGGGTCAGGTCCGACCGCTGAAACTGCGGGTTGGTGTAGATCACGACCGGAATATCGACGGCATCGGCGATCGCGCGGAAATAGGCCTCGACCTGTGCGTCCCTGATCGGAAAATAAGCCTCGAGAATCGCGAGAATGCCGTCGGCTCCGGCCTCCTGACAGGCGCGTGCCTGCGCCACCGCATCGGCGGTCGAGGTCGAGGCGACGCCTGCGATCACCGGCACCCGGCGCGCGGTGGCTTCGATGGTGGCCTTCACCACGGTCATGCGCTGTTCTCGCCCGAGATAAGCAAATTCACCAGTCGAGCCGAGCGGCGTGAGGCCGTGGACGCCGGATTTGATCAGATCGTCGCAGAGACGCCCAAGAACATCGGTGCGGATTTTCCCGTCGGCCGCGGTCGGGGAGACGAGGTAGGGAAAAACACCGTGGAGGTCGGACATCGAGGGGGAGATTCCTTGAGGCTGGGAAAGACGAATGAGGACGAATAAGGGAGATTAACGTTTGAAGCACGGTTCGGCCAACTGCGCATCCCCAGCGATTGTGATTTTAGACATGCGGCTAATGTACTGACGCTAGATGTTGAGGTGAACAAAGTCGGTCATGATACGAGTCGCTGATTCGGGCGCGTTTCGTTCCGGCAGCGTTCCAGGCGTTAAAAAATTTCGCAGTGTCTGCGTTGATGCGTTGCATAATGGGACATGTCGCAAGCATCGCCAACCGGAAATGGCGAATGATCGGAGAAGCAATGACCGCAATCACGTTCAGATTCATCGCATCCGCGCTCTTTCTGGTGCTGGCATCTCATGGTGTGCGGGCACAGGACGTGCAGGGAATCGAAATCTGCACCGCCGAGAAGACGATGGAGCGCCGGACGAGCTGCCTGCAGAGCAACGTCAATTTCCTCAAGGCTACCATCACTAAGGCGGCACTTGAGAATCAGCAGAAGATCGATGCCGCGAACCGCCAGATCGAGGCGCTCAAGACCACGGTCGCCGGGCTGCAGAAGACAGTGGAGCAATTGCAGGCGGCGAAGGTTCAGCCGGCCAAGGATACCCCTTCCAAGGATCAGCCGAAGGACAACGCGAAGGGCGCGCCCGCGAAATGATCGGCAGCCTCAACTTGCTCCTAGGCTCCGGCCGTGCGCGAGCGGCGGCATGACTTCGTTCGTCTACGTGCTGGGGTGCGTTCACAAGGGCCGGCACCTAACCTATGTGGGCTGGACCAGCGATGTCGACCGCCGGCTGGCCCAGCACAATGCCGGCACCGGGGCGCGCTCGACGCGGGGGCGAGAATGGATTCTGCTCCATTCGGAATCGTTTGAAACACGCAACGAGGCGATGAGCCGCGAGTGGCATCTGAAGCGCGACCGCGCATTCCGAAAGCGCCTCGCGGTAGAGGCCGCCCTGACGGAGGATACAAGCCGATGACGGCAACAGATGCGCCGATCATGATCGACGCCGCGCGTACCCGCGCCAGTCTGCCGTTCGATCGCCTCATCCCGGCGTTGCGGGAAGCTTATGCCTCGGGAGCCGACGTTCCGCTAAGACACCACCACTTCATCCCGCAGCCGGATGGCACCACCGCGACCATTCTCATTATGCCGGCGTGGCGCCGTGAGCTTCTCGGGATCAAGATAGTCACGATCTTTCCCGAGAACGGAAAGCGGAATCTGCCGGGACTGTTCTCCAGCTATTTGCTCTGCGACGGATCGACCGGGCAGCATTTGGCGCTGATCGACGGCAACGAGATCACATCGCGCCGCACCGTCGGTATTGCTGCACTCGGCGCGTCCTTTCTCGCTCGCGAAAATGCGTCGAAGCTGTTGATCGCCGGTTCAGGGCGTATCGCAAGTCTCGCTGCCGACGCTTTTCGCTCGGTGCGCCCGATCAGCAAGGTTGCGGTCTGGAACATCAACCGTCCGGGCGCCGAGCGGCTGGTCGCGCAGCTCCGCGCGGATAGCTTTGACGCGTATGTCGCGCCCGATCTTGAGAAGGCTGTCGGCGATGCCGATATCGTGAGCTGTGCGACGCTCGCGACAGAGCCGATCATCAAGGGTACGTGGTTAAAGCCCGGCACACATCTCGATCTGATCGGCAGCTTCACGCCGTTCATGCGCGAGGCCGACGACGAGGTGTTTCGCCGTGCCCGCATTTACGTCGACACAATGGATGCGTTGAAGGAATCTGGCGAGTTACTCGATCCGATTCGCGACGGGGTGATTGTGCCTGGGGACATTCAGGGCACGCTGGCAGGCCTGTGCCGTGGCGAACACAAGGGACGCGGCGCTGCTTCAGAGATCACCGTGTTCAAGGCCGTCGGCAACGCACTGTCCGACATCGCGTCGGCGTCGCTGGTGTATCAGGATTTCACCGATCCTTCGCGTTCAGCAAAGAGTTGATCTGCATTGCAGCGCTAGCCACCGCACAAGGCAGACGATAGTCTTCGCTCCGATCTGAAGAAAATGGCCGTCGGGCCGCAACAAAATCGGGGAGATCTCCATGTCCAACGTTCGCGTCATCGCATCCGATCTGCAGTTTCCGGAGGGGCCGGTCGTGATGCCCGATGGCTCTGTGGTGTTGGCGGAAATCCGCCGCCAGACATTGACCCGCGTCTACCCCGATGGCCGCAAGGAAATCGTTGCCAAGATTCCGGGCGGGCCGAACGGTGCCGCGCTGGGGCCGGACGGCAAGATGTACATCTGTAACAACGGCGGTTTCGGCTGGGCGCCTGGGCCCGGCGGCGCGATCATGCCGGGTGCACCATCGGCTTCGGAATATATCGGTGGATCGTTGCAGCGCGTCGATCTGCAAACCGGCAAGATCGAGACGCTGTTCGAGAAGTGCGGCGATAATCCGCTGAAAGGGCCGAACGATCTGGTGTTCGATAAGCTCGGCGGACTCTGGTTCACCGATCTCGGCAAACGCCGTGCGCGCGATCTCGATGTCGGAGCATTCTACTATATGAAACCCGGCGGAAGTGAACTGGTCGAGGCGATGCATGGCATGCTGCCGGCCAACGGCATCGGTCTGTCGCCGGATGAAAAGACCGTCTATGTCGCAGAAACGCCGACGGCGCGATTGTGGGCTTACGACATTGGATCGCCGGGCGAGATCAAGCCGGGTCCGGTGATCTACCGCGGTGAGCGCGGCCGGCCGATTGCGGGGCTTGGCGGCTATCAGATGTTCGATTCGCTTGGCGTTGAAGCCTCAGGCAACGTCTGTGTTGCCACGCTGGTGAGCGGCTGCATCTCGGTGATCGCGCCGGACGGCAAGCTGGTGGAGCAGATCCCGACCGGCGACAACGTTACGACCAACATCGCCTTCGGCGGACCCGATCTGAAAACCGCCTACATCACGCTATCCGGGAAGGGCCAGTTGGTCGCGATGGATTGGCCGCGCGGCGGCCTGCCGCTGAATTTCCTGAACAAGTAACAACAGCTATCGAGAGCGCGATGTTCGCAACCAAGCGAGCATCGCGGTCTCGCGCACAATCATGGCGGCGCGCAGCCGAGGAAACTACGGATTTCCTCGAGAAGAATCGGTACGGCAGCATCTTGTTCGAGCAGGATGTGGTTCTTGCCCGGCAGTGTCACGAACCGGGCATCGGGAATCGCGGCAGCAAATTCGCGGCTTGATGCAATCGGAACACGGCGATCGCCGCGGACGTGCATCACGAGTGTCGGTGCCTTCACCTGTGGAAGAAGGTGACGCACGTCAAATTCGGCGACCGCCTCCAGGTATCTGACGGCGCATTCCGCCGAGGCGCTGATGCGCTGGGCTTCATTGAAAGCGTCGGCCTGTTCTTTCGTCGCTTCCGGCATCATCGACGCAGTGAAGAGCTGTCGAAAGGTTGGCTCGTTCGCGCCCCAGCCGAGTTTCATCAACGTCTTCATGGCGTCGAATTGCTCGCGCGCCGCGGCCGTCACGTTGGGGCTCTTGTATATGCCCGCGGCGAACCCTCCATACAGAACCAGATGGGAAACTCGTTCGGGATAACGCACGGCAAAAGCAATCGCCACCGCACAGCCCTGCGATAGCCCAAGAATCGGAAACCGATCGAGGCCGGCGGCATCCGCCACGCTTTTCAGATCGCTGACCCAGGATTCCAGCGAGATATTTCCGACATCCCAGTCCGACAGGCCGTTACCGCGTGCGTCGAAGCGGACAAGTGAGAAACTCGACGCCAGGTTCAGCAGGAAATGACGAAAGATCGGCAGTTCCCAGTCGTATTCCAGATGTCCCAGCCAATGGGCCGTTCGCATGAGTGGCGGGCCATTACCAACTTTCGCGAAAGCGAGCCGGACGCCGTCGGCGGCCTTGCAATAGCGGATATCCTGCTTGAGGTTTGCATTGGTCAGAACCCGCGTCGCCTTGGATGTGGGGCCGTCGAGATTGATCGCAAAGACTTCGATCGGCCGGGCGATATTCTTGAGGTTCTGGCGGCCGAGTTCGCGGAACTGAAGTTTGAGCTTGCCTTCGATCTGGTCGAGCACCTGTCGCGAAATGCAGATGCCGCCGCGCGCCGCGATGCTTTCGAGGCGGGCTGCGATGTTGACGCCGTCGCCGAAGATATCGCCGTCGTCCTCGATAATGTCGCCGATATTGATCCCGATGCGGAATTCGATGCGCGTTTCCGCCGGGACGCCGGCATTTCGCTCGATCATTTCGCGTTGGATTTCGACAGCGCACCGGACTGCGTCGACCGCACTCGCGAACTCGGCGAGGAGACCGTCGCCGGTGGTCTTAATGATGTGCCCGCGATGCTTCCTGATACGTTTGTCGATCAGATCGTGGCGGTGGCCTTTCAGGCTGGCATAGGTGCCTTCCTCGTCAGCGCCCATCAGCCGGCTGTAACCGGCGACGTCAGCGGCGAGAATAGCAGTCAAACGCCTGCCTGCCTGCTTTCGCGTCATGACCCACCTCGATCGCAAGGCCGGCAGTCTAGGCGTCTGTGGCCGCCATGGCCAGTCGCGCCGGCCGTGCTGTTCTCACACCTCGCGGCGGCTGAGAAAGGCTAGGCGCTCGAACAGATGCACGTCCTGCTCGTTCTTGAGCAGCGCGCCGTGCAGCGGCGGGATCAGCTTACGCGGGTCACGCTCGCGCAGCGCTTCCGGAGTCATTTCCTCGTTGAGCAGAAGCTTGAGCCAATCCAGCAGTTCGGATGTCGAAGGCTTCTTCTTCAGGCCCGGCACCTCGCGTACCTCGAAGAAAATCTTCATCGCTTCCTGGACCAGCCGCTTCTTGATGTCCGGGAAGTGCACATCGACGATGGCTTCCATCGTGTCGGCGTCAGGAAACTTGATGTAATGGAAGAAGCAGCGGCGCAGGAATGCGTCCGGCAGTTCCTTCTCGTTGTTCGATGTGATCATGATGATCGGGCGCTGCTTCGCCTTGATGGTCTCGCCAGTCTCGTAGACGTGGAATTCCATCCGGTCGAGTTCGAGCAGCAGATCGTTGGGAAATTCGATATCGGCCTTGTCGATTTCGTCGATCAGCAGCACCGGGCGCTTCTCGATAGTGAAGGCCTCCCACAGCTTGCCGCGCTTGATGTAGTTGCTGATGTCGGACACGCGCGCGTCGCCGAGCTGGCTGTCACGCAGGCGCGACACCGCGTCGTATTCATAGAGGCCCTGCTGGGCCTTGGTGGTGGACTTGATGTGCCAGGTCAGCAGCGGAGCACCGAGCGATTTGGCGACCTCTTCCGCCAGCACGGTCTTGCCGGTGCCGGGCTCGCCCTTCACGAGCAGCGGGCGTTCGAGCACGATCGCGGCGTTGACCGCGACCTTCAGATCGTCCGTGGCGACATAGTCCTTGGTACCGGTAAACCTCATCGAAACTCCGCCTTGTGATGTCCTGTCGAGGTAAATGTCGCCAATCATATTAAACGAGAACGGAACGCAAACAAGAAACGACCGCCGTTGCGGCGGTCGTTTCAAACACGATTTTGGCTGTCAGCCGCGGCGGATCAGCGAGATGATGACCAGCACGATGACGCCGCCGATCGCCGAGTTGATGATCGCGGCAACGATACCTACGCCAAGGCCGATGCCGAGCTGCGGCAGCAGCCAGCCTGCGACCACGGCGCCGATGATGCCGATGACGATATTACCGAGCAGGCCGAACCCGCCGCCCTTCACGATCAGGCCGGCAAGCCAGCCCGCGATTGCACCGACGATAAGCCAGACAATGATTGAATCAATTCCCATGGCGATCCCCCTGATTGAATGACGGGCCTCCCGGATGAGACGCCTCGTTCATTCAAAGCTGTACCGTTCCAAGCCGCGAACCGACCGGCACAAGTTGCCCGGACATTCCGCAAGGCCGCAGTTTAATTGAAATGGCAGGGGGGTCCAGACCGCGGTTGCGGCCTTTTGGCACCGCAAGCCTGCATTGCGTTTCCGGGGGCGCGCCGGCGGAGCCTTGACGGAGGGGTGTGCTTGGGCACACTTCACGGGAACGCTGCCGAAAGGCCAGCCTTATCAATTCGGGATATCGACATGTTCCTGCAATTTTTCACCGCGCTCCGGGACGCGCAGGTTCCGGTTACGTTGCGCGAGTACCTGACTCTGATGGAGGCGCTTGACGCCGATCTCGCTGATCAGTCGGTGGAGCATTTCTATTACCTGTCCCGCGCCTCGCTGGTGAAGGATGAGCGCAACCTCGACAAGTTCGATCGCGTGTTCGGCGCGACCTTCAAGGGCCTCGAGAATCTGCTCGATGCAATGGAGAAAGCAGACATTCCCGCGGAGTGGCTGAAGAAGCTCGCGGAGAAATATCTTACCGATGAGGAGAAGAAGCAGATCGAGGCGATGGGCTGGGACAAGCTCATGGAGACCCTGCGCGAGCGCCTGAAAGAACAGAAGAAGCGTCACCAGGGCGGCAACAAGTGGATCGGCACTGCCGGCACTTCGCCGTTTGGCGCACATGGCTACAATCCCGAAGGCGTGCGCATCGGTCAGGAGAAGAACCGCAATTTCAGTGCGGTGAAGGTCTGGGATCGCAGGGAGTTCAAGGATCTCGACGGCAACGTCGAACTCGGTATCCGCAACATCAAGGTAGCGCTGCGACGTCTGCGCAAGTTCGCGCGCACCGGCGCGCCGGATGAACTCGATCTCGACACCACGATCAAGGAAACCGCCAACCACGGTTATCTCGACGTTCACATGCGCCCTGAGCGGCGCAACGCGGTGAAGGTTCTGATCTTCTTCGACATCGGCGGGTCGATGGATGGGCACATCGCGCAGGTCGAGGAATTGTTCTCGGCCGCCAAGACCGAGTTCAAGCACATGGAGTATTTCTACTTCCACAATTGCCTCTATGAAGGCGTGTGGAAGAACAACAGGCGGCGCTTCACCGACCGCACGCCGACCTGGGATATTCTCCACAAGTACCCGCACGACTACAAAGTTGTATTCGTCGGCGACGCCTCGATGTCGCCGTACGAAATCGTCGTTCCCGGCGGCTCGGTCGAGCATGTCAATGAGGAGCCGGGCTCGGCATGGCTCGAGCGCGTGACGCGAACCTATCCGCACGCAGTCTGGCTCAATCCGGTGGCGCGCAAGCACTGGGATTATTCGGAATCCACGACGATTATCCGCAGGCTGTTCTCCGAGCGCATGTTCCCGCTGACGCTCGAAGGTCTGGAGAACGCCATGAAAGAGCTGACGCGATAGTCAAGGCCCCCACAGAAGAGGAATCCATGCCCCAGACGATTCACCGCGGCATCAAGGCGATGCTTGACGAAGCCAATGCCGAAATCGAAACGATGACCGCAGCCGAGGCGATCGCGGCCGCCAAAAACGATGATGTCGTGATCGTGGATATTCGCGACCCGCGCGAGATCGAGCGCGACGGCCGCATTCCCGATGCGTTTTCCTGCACGCGCGGCATGCTGGAATTCTGGATCGACCCGCAGAGCCCTTACGCCAAGCCGGTATTCCAACAGGACAAGAAGTTCGTCTTCCATTGTGCCGGCGGTCTGCGATCGGCGCTGGCGGCGAAAACCGCGAAGGATATGGGCCTGAAACCGGTCGCTCATCTGAGCGGCGGTTTCGCGGCGTGGCGCGATGCGGGCGGTCCGGTTGAGAAATTTGAGCTGAAGAAAAAGAGTTGAAGCCAGTTCGCGTCGTCCTTCGAGGCTCGCTGAAAAGGCTCGCCCCTCAGGATGACGCCAAACCAAAGCCGTCACCCTGAGACGCCGTAGCGAAGCGAAGGCCAAGGGCGATGGCCTGTAATACAGGACAACCGATGACCAACCCCGATCCTCTCGTCTCGACCGAATGGCTGGCGGCCCATCTGAACGAGCCGTCGGTGAAGATCCTCGACGCCTCGTTCAAGATGCCCGGCGTCACGCCGCTGCCGAAGGACGATTTCCTCGCCGCGCATATTCCCGGCGCTGCGTTCTTCGATGTCGAAGCGGTGTCGGATCATGCCAATCCGCTGCCGCATATGTTTCCGAGCGCTGAGCAGTTCGGCCGCGATGTCGGCGCGCTTGGCATCGGCAATGGCGACACCGTCGTTCTGTATGATGCCGGCGGCTGGGTCGCCGCGCCGCGCGCATGGTGGATGTTCCTGTCGTTCGGGCACGCGGATGTGCGCGTGCTCGACGGCGGCCTGAAGAAATGGACCGCCGAAGGCCGTCCGGTTGAGAAGGGTGAGGCTTCGCCAAAGCCGGCATCCTTCGAGGCGTCATTCGATCCGGCGTTTGTTCGCAGCCAGCAACAGTTGGCCGATAACCTGACCGGCAAGGTCGAACAGGTGATCGATGCGAGGCCGCGCCAGCGGTTCGAAGGCACGGTGGCGGAGCCGCGCGCCGGCCTGCGCGGCGGGCACATCCCCGGCAGTCGCAGCGTCCCTTATGCAAGCCTGTTCGACGCCGCGACCGGCGTCATGAAGCCGCTGCCGGAATTGAAAGCGGCGTTCGATCAGGCCGGGGTCGATCTCGAACGCCCGGTGGTCACCAGTTGCGGCTCGGGCGTGTCGGCGGCGGTGCTGACGCTCGCGCTCTATCGGCTCGGGGTGCGCGGCTCCGCGCTCTATGACGGCTCGTGGTCCGAGTGGGGACTGCAGGACGGACCGCCGGTTGCGACCGGGCCGGCTTGAGCGAACCGCTTATTGACTGACTGGCGTGGGTTGCTGCGCGCCGCCGCCAAACAGGAATGTGAACAGGTCGGGCTGCGGTTGCGGACGGACGACCTCGTGGCGCGCCTGGCGCACGCGCGGTACGCCATGGTGCCGATGCTTGATGGCGGTCGAGCGCCGTTTGTTGGCTCTCGCTTTCTGCTGTGGCCGGGATGTGGCTTTGGGTACAGTCGCGGCAGGTTCTTTTTCAAGCTTCGCCGTTTTGTCCTTTGCGGGATTGCCCTGCGCAGGAGGGGATCCGACACGTGGTGCTTCGGGGATCGCGCCAGGCCGATCAGGTGCTGACGGCAGGATTTCGCAACCAGTCGCAGAGACGGCCACAAGCCGGGTGGGCGATGGATCGGGTGCAGGAGCCTGAGCGCTCGCGGTGAGCGACTTCGCCTCGGCCGGCGGGGGGCTTGCAACGACGGGAGTTGTGGCAGGGGTTTGTGCGAGGGCTTCGGCGGCTGGTGCGACTTCGGCAACCGGCACGGACGCCGACGGTGCTGGCACGGTTTCGGCGACAGGTTGCACCGCCTCGGGTGTTGGCGCGATTTCAGCCGCCGCCGGGGCCGGGGGAGCCTCGGCCATCAACGGAGCCGGTACGATCTCCGACGGCGAAACGTCGTTTGGCGTGGCTGCGGCCGTGCCTGACGCCGATGAAAGATTTGCTGCCACGGATGGAGTTTCGTCTTGCGGAGAAGGTTGTGCCGCCGCCGCAGGAGCTTCCACGGCCGCAGGCGTTTCCACGATCTGTGCCGGCGCATCCGCTGGACTGGCACTCTCGGTACTCGCGGCGGATGGCAGCTCTTCGGTACTCGCAGCAGGAATTTCGACGCGCAACATTGCAAGTGCCGGTGTCGCGGCTTCCGGTTGCCGTGCGCGTACCGGCAGCGGCGGTTGGATCGTTCTCAGCGACGGCGCTACGGCGAACTCCTCGTGGGTCGCGCGTAGCAATGCTGCGGCACCAAGTCCGAAGACAAGGATCGAAGCCGCCAGGACAATCGTCGCCAGAAAGAACCGAAAACCCGGAAGCATGTGTTCCTGTCCTGCCTTCGCAACGGACTGCGACTGGTCAAGCGAGCTGCAACGAAACGATTGATCCTGTTGGGAACGCGGAACGCTTACACAGAGGCATACACACTTGGCCGCGCCGACGGATCGAATCAGGCGCGCGGGTGCCATCGTACGGTCGGAACTCCGCCCAAAAAAGGCTGCCTGTGGACCGTTACGGATGCTCCAGATGCAACAGCCCTCAGAAAAGCCGAGACCCCGCGAAAAAGTCAGCGTTTCTGGGGCGGTTTTCCCGTAAATGTCTTGAATGTGCCGCGATCTTGGGCGATCTGGCGTTAACTGTACGGTGTCGGGTTCGGGCTATATTTGGGGTATGATGAACAAGCATGTTTTGACGAGCTTCGCGGTTTTTGCGGTGACTGCGGCTGGAATGCCGTTGGCCTCCGCACAGAACTATCCCGCTCCTCCCGGATATGATCGTTCGATTCAGGCGGCTCCCACCGGTTATTCGGATCGCGGTGAGTCGAACTTTGATCTGATCGAAGACGACAACGCCCCCGGCCAGCCTGGTTCCGCATCGCTGTCGCCTCCTGGCTACCAGCAAGGCGGCTCCCAGCCGGGCTATCAGGTAAACTCTCAGCAGCCCGCCTATCAGCGCCAGAGCGTTCCCCAGGGTCCGGTGATGTCGCCGGACGATCCGCGTTACGGTGCCCCGGCGAATCCGCCGGCGGTGATCTATTCGGAGCGTGGCAATCCGGCTCAGATGCAGCCGGGTCATGATTCCGGATACGGCAACGATGCCATTCGTCCGCCGGGCACGGTCGATAACGGCCAGACCGGTGCAGTTCCGCCGCAGGGCGGCGCGGCTCCGATCGGCAGTGACGGCCGGCCGACCTCACTGTCGGCTTTGCCGCCGGACGATCAGCCGGAAACCGGCCCTGCGCCGCAGTTGCCGGAGCGCCTGCGCCGTCAGGAAGTCAATTACGTCACGAAAGAACCAGCCGGGACGATCGTCGTCGATACGGCGAACACCCAGCTTTACTACATCCTCGGCCATAACCGTGCGATCCGCTACGGCGTCCGCGTCGGCCGTGACGGCTTCACCTGGACCGGCGTCCAGAAGATCACCCGTAAGGCCGAGTGGCCGGATTGGCATCCGCCGGCAGAGATGATCGAGCGTCAGCCCTATCTGCCGCGCTTCATGGCGGGCGGTGACGGCAATCCGCTCGGCGCACGCGCGCTGTATCTCGGCTCGACGGTCTATCGCATCCACGGCACCAACCAGCCGTCGACCATCGGCAAGTTCGTCTCGTCGGGCTGTATCGGCATGCTGAACGAGGACGTCACGGACTTGTTCGAACGTGCCAAGGTTGGCACCCGCGTGGTTGTCCTTCCGGGCAAGCCGCCTGAGCCGGTGAGCGCCTCGGCGCAGCCTGCGCAAAGTTCGGCTCCGGCGACGAGCGGCACGGCTTACAATCAGCAGTCCAGCGTCGCGATGGGCGTGCCCAATCAGGGGCCGGCGGAAGTTCCTCCGCTTCCGGCGCCAGTCACAATCCGCTGACGGCAGTTTTAGAAGTAAAGGAAACGGGTCTGACTCACTGAGTCAGGCCCGTTTTCGTTGAGCGCTCAGGCGATGCGCCGCACCGGCTCGCCGGCGAGCCAGGCTTTGATATCCTCGACCATCCCGCCGTAGTACTCGCGGTAGTTTTCCTCGGTGACGTAACCGAGGTGCGGCGTGAGGACGACGTTGTCGAGCTTGCGCAGCGGATGGCCGACCGGCAATGGCTCCTGCGAAAACGTATCGAGCCCAGCGCCTGCGATGGCACGCCGCTGCAAGGCGTCGAGCAGGGCGTCCTCGTCGACGATGGGTCCGCGCGCGGTGTTGATGAGATAGCTGGTCGGTTTCATGCGGGCGAGGTCGTCGCGACCGATCAGTCCGCGGGTCCGCTTGCTGAGGATCACGTGGATCGTGACGATGTCGGCCTTCGCGAACAGTTCTTCCTTGGTGGCATACCCGACTCCGGCAGCAGCGCAGGCCTCCGGCGTGAGATTCTGGCTCCATGCGATGACGTTCATGCCGAGCGCCTTGGCGATGGTTGCGACCTTGGTGCCGAGTTTGCCGAGACCGACGATGCCGAGCGTACGTCCCTCGATGTCCTCGCCGAGCGTCGTTTGCCATAGCTCGCCCGCTTTCATGCGGGCGTTCTCAAAGCCGATCTTGCGGGTCAGTTCCAGCATCAGGCCGATGGTGAGGCCAGCGGTCGGGTTGCCCGTCGTTCCGGTGCCGCAGACCACGATCCCGCGCTCTTTCGCGGTTTCCAGATCGAACGAGGCGTTGCGCATGCCCGATGTGATCAGGAGCTTGAGACTGGGAAGCGCCGTCAATACGTCGCGCCCGAATGGCGTGCGTTCGCGCATGGCGCAGACGATCTCGAAATCCTTCAGGGCCGCGATCGCCTCGGCCTGTGAGCTGAACGGCTTGTCGAAAACCGTAATGTCGATTTGCTTCTTGAGCGAAGCCCAGTCAGCCAGTTTCAGTGCGACGTTTTGATAGTCGTCTAGAATTGCACAGCGTCGCGGCATCACGTCCTCGTATTGATTGTTCTTGTTCGATGGACGCATGCTGACGCGCGATGGTTGTTCGCGCAAGCATACTTGAGACGCAAAACCTCTCCCCATGGATGGGGAGAGGTCAAGTTCTTGTGCCGCAGAATATATTTGTCAGACGATGCCGAGCGCGCGCATGGCTTCAGCCACGCGGATAAAGCCCGCGACATTGGCTCCGAGCACATAGTTGCCCGGCGAGCCATAGGTGTCGGCCATTTCTGCGCAGCGGTCATGGATGCCGTGCATGATGTTGGCCAACCGCTGCTCGGTGGCTTCGAACGTCCAGGAGTCGCGGGAGGCGTTCTGTTGCATCTCGAGCGCACTGGTTGCGACGCCACCGGCGTTCGCCGCTTTGCCCGGCGCGAACAGGATACCGGCATCGAGAAATGCCCGCACGGCCTCCGGTGTCGAAGGCATGTTGGCGCCTTCGCCGACGGCGACCACCCCGTTCTTGACCAACGTGCGCGCATCCTGGCCGTTGAGTTCATTCTGGGTGGCCGACGGCATCGCGACGTCGGCAGGCACCTCCCAGATCCGCCCCTCCGGAACGAAGATCGCGCCATTGCCGCGCGCCTTCGCGTAATCGGCCACGCGGCCGCGTTTTTTCTCCTTGATCTCCTTGAGCAAAGCGAGATCGATACCGGCTTCATCGACGACGTAGCCGCCGGAATCGGAGCACGCGATGACGCGGCCGCCGAGTTCAGCAACTTTCTCCATCGTGTAGATGGCGACGTTGCCGGCGCCGGACGTGATCACCTTCTTGCCGTCGAAGCTCTGTCCGCGCGTGCGCAGCATCCGTTCGACGAAGTAGACCGCGCCGTAGCCGGTCGCCTCGGTGCGGACCTGCGACCCGCCCCATGCGAGACCCTTGCCGGTCAACACGCCGGATTCGTAGCGATTGGCGATGCGCTTGTACTGGCCGAACATGTAGCCGATCTCGCGCTGACCGACGCCGATGTCGCCCGCGGGAACGTCGGTGTATTCGCCGAGGTGACGATACAACTCGGTCATGAACGATTGGCAGAAGCGCATGATCTCGCCGCTGGATCGTCCCTTCGGATCGAAATCGGAGCCGCCCTTGCCGCCGCCGATCGGCATGCCCGTCAGTGCATTCTTGAATGTCTGCTCGAAGCCGAGAAACTTGATGGTTCCGAGATAGACCGTCGGATGAAAGCGAAGACCGCCTTTGAACGGGCCAAGCGCCGAATTGAATTGGACCCGGAACCCACGGTTGATCTGGACCTGGCCTTTGTCATCGACCCATGGGACGCGGAAAATGATCTGTCGTTCGGGTTCACAGATGCGTTCGATCAGTGCGTCTTCGGCATAATGCGGGTGCTTGGCGACGACTGCTCCGAGGCTATCGAGGACTTCGCGAACCGCCTGATGGAATTCCTTTTCGCCCGGATTGCGGCGGAGAACGTCGTCGAAAATCGGCTGGAGCTTTTCATCGAGCATTTAATCTTTCACCTATGGATTCAGGTACAGCCACGCACAATCGCAGGCGAAGAAGAAATCTTCGCCTGCGATTGTGGGGCCGTTGCGCCCGGCGCGCGGAAATGGTCCTAGGGGCCCGGAAGGGCAGCGTCAATTGAGCTTGTGTAGGAACCCTGATCCGCCGGTGTGCGACGACGTTATTTGCCGGTTTCCCTGCGTTTTGCCGCGCAGGCGGGGCCGGGGCCGCGCATGTAGTGCCGCTCGGGGTGATAGGGACGGAAGGCTGTGGCGACGAATTCGCGCCAGAAGGAACGGAACTCCGCCACGAGGCTGCGAACCGTGATGTGCGCAGCCGCGCGCGAAAGAAGGTTCGGGAGAGATCGGGCCTGTGTCGTCATGGCTTCTGCTCGACGGTTTGCTGGAGTCGACGTTTTGTCGCAGCGGCGTCCAGAGTGGTTCACGAAGCAGGAGCTTCCGGCCCAATTGACTAAAAAGCGGTATTTATCGGGAAAAGTTCGGAAAATCCTGCAGTTAGGCTTTCCAAAGTGTGACCGGATGGCGCGGAAGGTTGCCCTTTCCGGTTCTCGTCGCTACATCAGGAACCAGCAAATCCCCGCACAGTTTGGCTTTCAGATACGGCTTCAAGGATCACGATGGCGCGCCAGTTCGTCTACTTCATGCAGGGCCTGACCAAGGCCTATCCGACCCGCAAAGTGCTCGATAACGTTCATCTGTCCTTCTATCCGGACGCCAAGATCGGCGTGCTCGGCGTCAACGGCTCGGGCAAATCGACCCTGCTGCGGATCATGGCCGGGATCGACAAGGACTATAACGGCGAGGCGTGGGTCGCCGAGGGCGCGCGCGTTGGCTATCTCGAGCAGGAGCCGCAGCTCGATCCGAACAAGAGCGTGCGTGAAAACGTGATGGAGGGTGTCGCCAAGCAGAAGGCGATCCTCGACCGCTACAACGAACTCGCGATGAACTATTCGGAAGAGACCGCCGACGAGATGACCAAGCTGCAGGACGAGATCGAGGCGCAAGGCCTTTGGGATCTCGACAGCAAGGTCGATCAGGCGATGGATGCGTTGCGTTGCCCGCCGGACGATTCCGATGTTACCAAGCTGTCCGGCGGCGAACGCCGCCGCGTCGCATTATGCAAATTGCTGCTCGATCAGCCCGATCTGTTGCTGCTGGACGAACCGACCAACCATCTCGACGCCGAATCCGTGTCGTGGCTGGAAGGCCATCTGCGCAACTACCCAGGCGCGATCCTGATCGTGACCCACGATCGCTACTTCCTCGACAACGTCACCGGCTGGATTCTCGAACTCGATCGCGGCCGCGGCATCCCCTACGAGGGCAATTATTCGCAGTGGCTGGTGCAGAAGCAGAAGCGACTTGAACAGGAAGGCCGCGAGGACGCGGCGCATCAGAAGACTCTCGCGCGCGAGCAGGAGTGGATTGCATCCTCGCCCAAGGCGCGTCAGGCCAAGTCCAAGGCGCGTTACCAGCGCTATGATGATCTTCTCAAGCAGGCCAGCGAGAAGCAGACCCAGACCGCGCAGATCATCATTCCGGTGGCCGAGCGTCTCGGTGCCAACGTGGTTGACTTCGAGGGGCTCAGCAAAGGCTTCAATGATCGCCTGTTGATCGACAATCTCACCTTCAAGCTGCCGCCGGGCGGCATCGTCGGTGTGATCGGCGCCAACGGCGCCGGCAAGACCACGCTGTTCCGCATGATCACCGAGCAGGAAAAACCGGATGCCGGCACCATCACCGTCGGTGAGACAGTCCATCTCGGTTATGTCGATCAGTCGCGCGATGCGCTCGACGGCAAGAAAACCGTGTGGGAGGAAATCTCCGGCGGCAACGATCAGATTCTGCTCGGCAAGAAGGAAGTGAATTCACGCGGCTATTGCTCGGCGTTCAACTTCAAGGGCGCTGACCAGCAGAAGAAGGTCGGCGCACTGTCGGGCGGTGAGCGCAACCGCGTCCATCTCGCCAAGATGCTGAAATCCGGCGCCAACGTGCTGCTGCTCGACGAACCGACCAACGACCTCGACGTCGACACGCTGCGCGCGCTTGAGGAAGCGCTGGAGGATTTCGCCGGCTGCGCCGTTATCATCAGCCACGATCGCTGGTTCCTCGATCGTATCGCCACGCATATCCTCGCCTTCGAGGGCGATAGTCACGTCGAGTGGTTCGAGGGCAATTTCCAGGATTATGAGGCGGACAAGATGCGGCGCCTCGGTCAGGATTCGATCATCCCGCATCGGGTGAAATACAAGAAGCTGACGCGCTGACGGCTTCCGGGGGAGGGGTATGACAGGCAATCCCAGCAGGCTTTCGTCCGAAGAGATTGCGTTAGCGCCTCCCGAGCCGCTCAACGCCAGCACCAGCACCCTCGATACGCAGGAGCGCGCCGCACTCGGCATCGACGTGACGTGGCTGCAGTGGCGCGCGGACTTCCGCCGCACCGTCGTTGCGTCCGGCGTGCTCAAGCGGCCCTGGCGCAGCGTGTTTGAAGCGGACATGATCTTCAGCATCGTTGCGCACCGCTGGCTGACCGGAAAACCGATCACCCATAAGGAGCTCGCCACCTATTTCGATGTGTTCGCGACAGAGGCAACGGTGTCGCGTCATGTCGATGACATGGAGGCGGGCGGGATGATTGTTCGCCAGGTCGATGCCGGCGACCGTCGCCGCATCCTGATCCTGCCGACGGCGCGGTTAGAGGCGATCGGGCACGAATATTTGCGTATGCGAATCGAGGTCATGCGCCAGCACGGCTTTGTCTGGACAGGCGCGGCCGACGCAGGGACCACGACAGCAATCGATCCGGCGTGATCTGAAACAGGCTTGTCCCGGACGGTTGTCTGCCCGGAGGCTATGGTTTCGAGTGCTGGGGCCGGCGCTTCGCTTCCTGAGGGTGCCAACCTGCGGCGTTCGCTGCGGGAATCTTAAAAAACAAACAATTCCATATGGATATCCATGAAGTGGATGAACCGTGCCGCATGTTAAGGGCGCGATTATAATTTCATTTGGTTCGCAATTTGAAAAATGATCGTAAAAGTGCAAGTATTATCGCGTGACGAGCCGCCTTGCCGCGGCTATAGCGCCCACAGTTGACGGATTGACGTTCTCCATTGCCCGGGATCGTCGGCACCTGCTGCGGATGATTGCACGGAATGCTGGACGGGAATCCCGGTTTTTCTTTCGACAGCCGGAGAGTCCAATGATTGGGATGTTCATAGTTCGTTTGCTGGCAGCCTCGCTGATCGCTTTCTGCACACTGATGTCTGCCGAATATCGTACGTCGACCCAGGCCTCGCAGCCGGAGAAGGTGTCGTGTCGTGCGCACAGCACGATCGACGCCGTACGCGATCTGCGCATGCTGGCTCAACTCATGAACGGTGTTCGAAGTCTGAATCTGCACGCCTGATCGGCACCCGTTGTTATCGTTTGCCTCGTCTGGACTCTGGCCGTGGCTGTCCTACAAGGAAGCCCGAACGGACAGACAGGATGATCGCAGATGGCCGACTGGAGTGCGCAGCAGTATCTCAAATTCGAAGATGAGCGCACTCGCCCGGCGCGCGATCTGCTTGCCCAGGTTCGGCAGAAGCACGTCAGACAGGTGGTCGACATCGGCTGCGGCCCGGGCAATTCGACCGAACTTCTTGCACGCAGATGGCCGCAGGCGCAGATCACCGGAATCGACACGTCGGCCGACATGCTGCGTCAGGCGCGTGAGCGGCTGCCGAACCACAAATTCATCGAGGCCAACATCTCGCACTGGTCGCCGCCGGACGGCACTGACGTCGTGTTCGCAAACGCGATTTTTCAGTGGGTGCCGGATCACCTGTTGCAGTTGAAGCGTCTTGCGAGTGCCTTGCCCGAAGGTGGCGTGCTGGCGGTCCAGATGCCCGACAATCTCGATCAGCCGTCACACGCTTTGATGCGTGAGGTCGCGGCCCTCGAACCGTGGCGCGAAACGCTTGCGAACGCCGCCGGTGCCCGAGATCTGCTGCCGGCGCCGGGCGTCTATTACGACACCTTGCAGCCGGTGTGCCGCCGGCTCGACATCTGGCACACGATCTACAACCACGTGCTCGACGATGCCGCAGCGGTGGTCGAATGGGTCAAAGGCACCGGGCTGCGCCCATTTGTCGATCCGCTGGAGAGCCAGGAACGCAAGGAGTTCCTTGATATCTACAAGGCGCGGATCGCCGAGGTCTATCGGCCTCAGCCGGATGGCAGGGTGCTGTACGAATTCCGCCGCCTGTTCATGGTGCTGGTGCGCTGAGCGGCAATACGGCAAAGCTGACGAAAAAATGTCAGAGGGGGAAATCTTCTGCGGTTAAACGCCGCTACAGCGCCTCTCGACAGAATCGGACATGATCACCAGTTAAAAAGACCTGCGCTGTCATCTGGAGTCCTCTCGTCGATGTCCTTTACACCCGAAACTCCGCTGCCGCGTTCTGACACCGGCTTGCGACCGATTCCATTTCTCATCTTCGGATCGCGTTGGCTACAATTGCCGCTTTATGTCGGCCTGATTGTAGCCCAGTGCGTTTATGTCATCCTTTTCCTCAAGGAACTCTGGCATCTCATCCTTCATTCGTTCGATTTCAGCGAACAGCAGATCATGCTGGTCGTGCTTGGTCTGATCGACGTGGTGATGATTTCCAACCTGCTGGTGATGGTGATCGTCGGCGGTTACGAGACCTTCGTGTCCCGGCTCAACCTGAAGGGCCATCCCGACGAGCCGGAGTGGCTCAGCCATGTCAACGCCAGCGTGCTCAAGATCAAGCTCGCCATGGCAATCATCGGCATCTCGTCGATCCATCTGCTGCGGACCTTCATCGAAGCCGGAAATCTCGGCGGCACCGGCCGCACCACCAACTACACGCCCGAAGGCGTGATGTGGCAGACCATCATTCATGTGGTCTTTATTCTCTCGGCGATCGGTATAGCCTATGTCGATCGTATTTCGAATTTGCCGACCGAATCCGAGAACGAAAACGGCGCGCATAACGGGCATTGATGCGGCATCACGGACAATCAAGGGGCACATCTCTGGCGCGCAGCCTTGCGTGTGCCGCCGTCCTGTTGTCCGCGCTGGCCGCGCCGGCGTCTGCCGATGACGGCTTCACCCGTTTTATCGCGTCGCTGTGGCCGGAGGCGCAGAAGGCTGGCGTCTCCCGCTCGACGTTCGAAACCGCGACGCGCGGTCTGCAACCCGATTACAAATTGCCGGATCTGGTCCTGCCGGGCAGTCAGCCGTCAGCCGCGCCGTCACAGGCGGAATTCGTGCAGGTGCCGGCCGACTATATGAAGGAAGCGAGCATCGCGCGCCTGGCTGCGCACGGGCAGGGCCTGATGCGTCAGCATCGCGCCACACTGGCTGCGATCGAACAGCGTTACGGTGTGCCTAGCACGGTCATTCTCGCGATCTGGGCCCGCGAAACAGATTATGGGCGCTATGCCTTGCCCTACAATGCCGTGCGCGTGCTGGCGACGCAGGCTTATGTGGGCCGGCGCAAGGATCAGTTCCGCACCGAATTCATTCTCGCCCTCAAGATTCTTGAGGAGGGACACGTCAAGCTGAAAGACATGCGTGCGTCGTGGGCCGGCGCGATGGGGCTGACACAGTTCCTGCCGTCCGAGTTCTACAAGCACGCGGTCGATTTCGACGCGGACGGTCACCGCAACATCTGGACGTCGGTCCCCGATGCCTTGGCGTCGGCTGCTCAGCAGTTGACCAACAAGGGCTGGCAGCCCGGCCTGCGCTGGGCTTACGAGGTCAAGGCGCCACGGAACGCTGACTGCACGGAGGGCGTGCCCGAGGTCACCAAGCCGATCGGCGAATGGCTGCGCGAGGGATTCGTGCCCGTGCGCGGTCGGCAACTGAGTGCAGCGGAAAAAGCCCAGCGCGCCTCGCTGCTGCAGCCTGAAGGCATTTACGGGCCGGCGTTTCTAGCGACGAAGAATTATTTCGTCATCAAGGAGTACAACTACTCCGATCTCTACGTTCTGTTCGTCGGTCATCTCAGCGATCGCATGACCGATCCGAAACCGTTCGCGACCAAATGGTCGGCGTCGTCCCAGTTGCGGACCGCCGATGTCGAGGTGATGCAGGAGCACCTGGCGAAGATCGGTCTTTACAAGGACAAGCTCGACGGCAAGGCGGGAATGCTGACCCGTGCGGCGCTCGGCGCTTACCAGAAGAAGGCGGGATTGAAGGTGGATTGTTGGCCGAGCGGTGAGGTGCTACGCGCGATGGGCGCGGGGCGCTGAAGCACGCACAAACAAAAACCCGGCCATTGATGGTCGGGTTTTAGATTCAGGCTCGCCAGATCGGCAAGCAGCTGCGTTGGATCAATCGCAAACCTGGACGCGGCGGGAGCGCCAGCCGTAACCATCCCAGAACCGTTCGCGAACCAGACGGCACGCAGGTTCTTCGACATAGACCGGCCCCGGTCCATAACCATACACAGGAGCCGGCGCGCTGTTGGCAATCGCGGCACCGGCGATCGCGCCGCCGAGAATGCCAAGGCCGACGCCGGCCGCGATCGCACCGCCGCGGTCACGCGCATTGGCAGCCGGCACGGCCACCGCCAGCGAACCGGCTACCGTCGCAACGGCAAGGAACGCAGAAACCACCTTCTTCATGTTATCTCTCCTCAGATCGCGCCGCAGCCCGGCGCAAGGCGATTGATCAAAATCCTAATCGCGAGACGATAGTTTGCCCCGGAAAGTTTTTACTGCAGAAGCACTCACACCAAATTCGGCAAAATGCTGAAATTAATCTTCGCCTGAATATAGCAAGATTCTTGAACGGTATCCAAAAAACACCCCGGAAAGCGCCAATTTAAGGGCAGTCCGGGGCGTTCATATGGTTTACCGAACGTCACCGATTAGTAGCAGACCCTGACCCGACGAACTCGCCAGCCGTAGCCGTCCCAGAATCGCTGCCTCTCCCAACCGCACGGCGGGCCGGCGACATAGGCCGGGCCGCCATAGTAACCGTAGCGCGGTCCGTAGGCGTAGGCGCCTGACGCTGCGCCGCCAATGATCGCGCCAGCGGCGAGGCCGCCCAGCACGCCGGCCGCAACACGTCCGCCGCGCGCTTCGGCGGGCGCCGGTGCGGCGATTGCGGTGACCGCAAGGGTGGCTGCGGTCGCGATGGCCAGAACAATCTTTTTCATGGCGTCACCTTTCGAATTGCTTCTCGGCAAAGAGATAACGGATGCCGACAGCGAAAGTTGCACACCGGCGTTGAACGGGAACTGAACGGTGTTGCCGGCTTTTCGCCATGATGTCCGCTGGAGGAATCCAGACACAAAAAATCCGGGCATGAACCCGGATTATTCGCGACGCAGTTGCCTTCGATCGTGGATCAGAACAGCGCGGCGTATTGGGTCAGGCCGGCTTTCTGCACAAGTCCCATCGCGACCTGCTTCTGATGATCGTCTAGATTAGCAAACAGAGCCGAAGCCGCCGGGGCAAAACGACGGACGGCCGCTTCATTAATCTGCGGTTCGCGAGCCAGTGCCCGAAGCGCGCTGGCAACCGCGGGCCAATACTTTTCCTGAGCAGCGCTGAGTTTCAGAGCGGCGCGATAACGCAGAATCGCGATTTCACTCATCGCCACCTTCAGCGCCGAGGCGCGGGCAGGCTTGGCTGCTGCTTCAACGCCTGCCTCCTGAGCAAATGCAGGTGCGCTCAGGGCAACTAAACAGGCAAACGCGATCGACAACTTTCGCATAGTTCTCACTTCTATGTTGGGAGAATACGCGCGGGGCGTACGTTCCATATGTGACGAAAATGCGATGTCTGGAGTTAATATTCGGGAAAAGAAAAGGTTCCTGCGCGTTAACATTTTGCGTGCCGGGTTTTGCAAGTGTTTTCAGTGCGGCTTGCCCGGGCAGTAATATTTTGATCACGAATAGGCTGGCTGGGCGGGATCCTTGCCGGATTCTGGCTTCAGACATCCGCAGGCCGATATCTGCTCGGTGTCCCTTTGCCGACGGCATCCAGCGCGACGTCAAGTCGGCGTCTGGATCAATGCACCAATTTAGAGTCATTCCAGACTTTTCTGATCGCTGCGCCGCAGTTTGGAATAGCTAGAAAGTGCCGGTTTTGCCTTTGCATCCTGCAATCCGGCCACTTATCCATAAGGGCAGTTGTTCACAGGTCCCGCCGAAGCCAATCCATGATTGTTTGCTCCTGTAACGTTATCACTGACCACGATGTCAGGACCGCCGTGGCTGAAGCCAAGGCTTTGCCGCGCACGGCGGGGCAGGTTTATGGCTGTCTCGGCTGTAGCGCCCAATGCGGGCGTTGTGCGCGGACGATCCGGCAGATCATGGATGAAGCCCTTGGCCCCTGTGCCAAGGCCTGTTGCGCAGGCTGCCCGCACAGTGCCGAACACGCAGACCATGACCACTCCGAAACCGCCTCGCATCGCCCCAGCGAGATCGAGTTTCTTCCCGCCGAAGCGGCCGCCTGATACCTCTCAAATTGCTAGATTGTCCCCAGTTCCAGAGCTGGAGCTGGAAAAGTGTTGTTCTCGCTCTTAATCTGATTTAGAATGGTTCTAAATTGGATTGGGTGGGACCCCTGTCGGGTTCCTCGAGCGGGAGTGCATCATGAAGGGTGATCCGAAGGTCATCGATTATCTCAACAAGGGTCTGCGCAGCGAACTGACGGCCATCAACCAGTACTGGCTGCATTATCGGCTGCTCGACAATTGGGGACTCAAGGATCTGGCCAAGCAGTGGCGCAAGGAATCCATCGAGGAGATGGTTCACGCCGACAGGTTTACCGACCGCATCCTGTTCCTCGACGGTTTTCCGAACATGCAGGTGCTCGATCCGTTGCGGATCGGCCAGAACGTCAAGGAGATTCTGGAGTGCGATCTCGCCGCTGAACATGGCGCGCGCGATCTCTATCAGGAAGCGGCGACCTACTGCCACAGCGTCAAGGACTATGTTTCGCGCGATCTGTTCGAGAGCCTGATGAAGGACGAGGAAGGCCATATCGATTTCCTCGAAACCCAGCTCGATCTCGTGAAGCGGGTTGGCCTCGAACTGTATTCGCAGAAGCATATCGGCGAACTCGACCACGATTGAGTTTCGCTTTGCCGGCCGATTGGCCGGACCTGCCATCAGCCCGGATCGCTCAAGCGATCCGGGCTTTTATTTGCGCCGAGATCGTGGACTCCACTTCTGCGCAGAATGTTCTAGCCTCACACTCAGAAAGCCGGGAGACATGTGATGACGCAGGATTGGGCGGCGTTGGTTGGCGAACTGGATTCTCTCCTGAAGCTGCGGACGATTCCGTTCGGCATGAAGATGTTCACGCGCCGCGAAGACATGGAAGCAATCCCGAAGATTCGCCGGCCGCAGTCGATCCATACGCTGGATCAGATTGTCGGGCAGGCGTCGCGTCTGGGCTGGACCGTCGGCATCACCAGCGATGATCTGGTCGGCGCGCAATGCCGCGCCGTCGTTGGCCTCGGCGGTGCCAAGACGGACGCGTGGCAATCCGGCCAGCACATGACCGGCGTGTGGTTCTCGACGCCGGAGGATGCACGCGCCCACCAGTCCGCGATGCATTGTGTGCCGGACGGGCAGTACGACGCACTTGCGGTTGCGCCGTTGTCGTCCGGCAAGCTCGATCCGCCCGATATTGCGCTGTTCTATGCGACGCCCGGTGCGATGATCTACTTCATCAACGGTCTGCAATGGTCCGGCTACAAGCGGTTCGATTGGAGCGTGGTCGGCGAATCCGCTTGCGCCGATTCATGGGGCCGCGCGTTGACGACACGCACGCCGAGCCTGTCGATCCCATGCTTTGCCGAGCGGCGCTATGGCGGTGTCCTCGACGAGGAGATGCTGATGGCGACGCCGCCGGAATATCTTGTCAGCGCCATCGCCGGCATGAAAGCGTTGTCGAAAAACGGTTTCCGCTATCCGTTCCCGCAATACGGCGTGCAGCAGGATGTGCGCGCCGGAATGGCCGTGAGTTATCCGAGCCGCAAATAATCACGATGCATCGGCCGGCACGAAACAGCGGATGAAGATGTTGCCGCCGAGTTTGACGTACCACACCACGGCTTCGCCGAGCGGGTTGCCGGCGTTGCGGATGATTGCGCCGTCCGGCACCTTCCACCACGCTCCCTCGATCGGTACCCAATAAGCCCCGGCGCGCACGTCATAGGTGGTGCGGTGGCCGTCCGATATATCGCAGCAGGGGATGCCGTCGGCGTTCTTCACACCCTTGAACCAGGCGCGGACGTCCTCGGGGACATCGTTGTACTGTCCGCGGTCGACACTGTGAGCCGCTGGCGAAAAGCGCGAGGCACACGACAGAACCGAAGAGCGCGCGCATTTGCATCGGCACCTCCGCGAACGGCCGGGGCCCGCAGAATCATCCGGCGCGCTCAGCTTCGGACGGTGCTGCGGCGTCATCAAGGCGAAATCGTCTGTTCGCGGCGTTCGCGCACCATCCTCACTGTGGGCCGGTGCGAAATACAATCCGCCGATTGGCTGATGTTTCTGCGTCTGTCAGCGCGGTGTGGTCTCGATCGTCTCGGCAAGCAGTGCGAGTGCGTGCCGGGCGAAGGCGCGCATGTTGTCGATACGATCCGAACTGCCGGTTTCCAGCGTCACCGTCCGCTCGCCGGGACCGATTACCGCCATGCATGAATGGCCGGGAGCGTCGCCATACCGATTGCCTGACGGGCCGGTCGCGCCGGTCTCGCTCAGGGCCCAGTCGGTGGCGAGCTGTTCGCGCACGCGCCGCGCCAGCAAGGCCGCGTAGGGTTCGGTGGCGCCGCGCAGGCCTTCCATCTGTTCCTTGGTGATGCCGGCGATCGCGGCGCGGGCGCGCGGCGTGTAGATCACACTGCCGCCGCGATAATAGGCCGAGGCGCCGGGCACCGACAGCAGTGCCGCCGAAATCAAGCCCCCGGTGGAGGATTCCGCAACGCCGAGGGTCTCGCCGCGCGCGATCAATGACTCCGCGATCTTTGCCGCAAGCGGCAGCAGCGTCTGCATCCTGTTTCTCCCTGGCGAGCGTTGGTCAGAGCTGCGTCTTGTAGCGGGCTTCGACCTCGGCGCGAGTCTCCGGCGTGCCGAGACCCGTCTGGTCGTGGATCACCTCGCTGATGCTCGGTATCCCGTCACGCGAAACGCGCGTTTCGGGTGACCACAGCTTGGAGCGCATCAGCGCCTTGCCGCAATGGAAGTAACATTCGCTGACCGCGACGCGCAGGACCGCGCGCGGCGGCTTGCCGAATTCTTCCATCGCCGCGAGCAGCGCAGGCTCGCCGGTCAGCGTGCCGCGTCCGCTGACGCGTAGCGTCTCGTCGATGCCCGGCACGAAGAAGATCAACTGCAGCAGCCCGCTGCCTTCCACAATATTCCGAAAACTGTCGATCCGGTTGTTGCCGGTGCGGTCCGGCATCAGAACCTCGTTCGGACCGGTGACATGGACGAAGCCGGGATTGCCGCCGCGCGGCGAGGCATCGGCGCTGTTGTCCGGTCCGCAGGTCGCCAGCACGCAGAACGGCGACAGGCCGATGAATTTTTTCGCATAGACGTCGATCGCAGGCCGCGCTTTCGCGATCACTCGCTCGGTCGGGGCGGGGTAGATGGCAGCAAGACCGTTGGCGGAAATGTTCTGGGCGGCGATGTCGGTCACTGCAATCTCCGGCGCATGTCACGTTGCGTCGAAGGTAGCACTGATGATCGTCGGGACAAGGCCAAAGGCGCGATAGCGACCTTTACCGGAACTGCGCGCGGCACGGCGGGCTGAGTTTCCTGATGTTCTTTTCCATGCAGGCCGTGACGCGTTTCACGTTCGGCACTTGATCGCGGCAGAATTTCATCGCATCGGCGCGACAGGCGCGGCGCTGCTCGTAGGTGCCGGCGGCGTGGCTTGCGGCCGCTGTAGCGACGAGAGCAAGCACGGCGAAAACGGGAAGGGCGGCGCGGCGAATTGCGGGCACTGTCATGATGGACACCTGTTGCTGGGTCACGCGACGTCTGACGCCACGCGATCCTTGCACATGCGGCGTGTTCGTCAACGCCGCACGAATGCGCATGCGGTCATCCAGCTATGACGGCTCGCCATGCGGCGGCGCCGGGATATCGGCGCCGTCCGCCGAATACTGCCGGATCTTGTTGCGCAGCGTGCGCACCGAGACGCCGAGCACGCGCGCGGCGTGAGTGCGGTTGCCGCCGCAATGCGCCAGCGTCTGCAGCATCAGTTCGCGTTCGATTTCGCTGATGGTCGAGCCGATCAGCCAGGGGACCACTTCGTTCGGCGCCAGCGCGGGCCCATGAAGCGCGTAATTCTGGGACATCAACACCTCCCGATTCGGACACTTGTGCCCTGCATTGCAGCAGGACGCATGATCGAGATTTCCACTTCCCAGCCCACGGGAAGGGTGGGCGCGGTTGGTTAACAAAGTCTTAACAAGGTAGCTAAATGCCGCTGACCGTCAGGGGCCATGCGGTGGGCGCGGATATCAGCGTGGCTTGCGGTGCGCGGATGGAACCGGGCGCTCTGCGCTTTGTTCCCGGCCGCGATGCGATCACTATATTCGTACGATCAAACGCAATTCGTACCCGCCGCGCTCGCCGTGGCTGCGCGAGAGGAGCCAGTCATGTGCCGCAACATCAAGACGCTGTTCAATTTCGAGCCGCCCACGACCGAAGAAGAAATTCGCGCGTCCGCGCTGCAATTCGTGCGCAAGCTCTCCGGCTTCAATGCACCGTCGAAAGCCAACGAGGCGGCATTCGACCAGGCGGTTGAGGATGTCGCGCAGGCCGCACGGACATTGTTGGCGTCGCTGCACACCCATGCGCCGACGCGCGATCGCGAGTTGGAAGCGTTGAAGGCGCGCGAGCGAAGCAGGGCACGCTTTGGATAGCGCTCGGATCCGGTTGTCAAACAGCCGCGCCGAAACGATCTCGCGGCTCTGTTGAGGCCGAGGTGTGCGCTCGCCGAGAAGGCGAGGGGCACAGCGCACCGAAAGGCGCAAGGACAGCGTTTCGCCGGCCGCTTTCCACCGGGCGACGGGCGGGAGGCGGCGCATCGCCTTTCGTGATGTGCATTAGCCGTCGGTGCGGATCGCAGTGGTGCTTTCATTCGTAGGCGCGGCGCTTGCGCGCCGGCGCAACGCATCCTGCCCGATCATGCCGACAGCCATTGCAACGACGAACACGATCACCGGCAGGCTCAGGCCCGCGAGATTGACCAGCGCCGGGCCGGGGCAAAGACCGATCAGGCCCCAGCCGATCCCGAACGACACCGCGCCGCCTACCAGCGGCGCGTCGATGTCACTGCGTGTCGGCCACAAACTCTGCGCGGTCAGGACGGGCGCGCCACGCCGCCGCGCCAGTGCGAATCCCGCGCTCGTCACCGCGATCGCGCCGGCCATGACAAATGCCAGCGTCGCATCCCACGCGCCGAAGATGTCGAGAAAGCCGATCACTTTTTCGGGCTGCGTCATGCCGGAGATCAGCAGGCCCGCGCCGAACAGAAGACCGCAGCCAAAGCAGGCGAGAATGAGAGGCATGGCGCTATCCTCCAAGGCCGTGGCGGACGATCGCCACTGTCGCAACCGCAACCACCATGAAAACGGCTGTCGCCACGATTGAGCGCGCGGACAGCCGGGCGATGCCACAGACGCCGTGACCCGAGGTGCAGCCGCCGCCCATGCGCGTGCCGAAGCCCACCAGTAGTCCGCCGACCGCGACCAGCGTCAGGCTGGCCGGCATGGCCGGCGCCGGAAGCGACGCGCCGCCAAGAGCAGCTAAAAGCGGGGCTGCGATCAGGCCGGCGATGAAGGCGAGCCGCCAGCCACGGTCACTCGCGCCGGGCGCTATCAACCCGCCGAAGATGCCGCTGATGCCGGCGATGCGGCCAGCGAGCAGCATCAGCAGCGCCGAGGCGAGCCCGATCAGCGCGCCGCCGACCAGGCCGGAGAGAGGCGTGAGATTGTGCATGACGATCACCCTTTGCTACCGGACCGGCCGATTGTAACCGTATGCAGCGCAACGGGACACCAGCGAATGGGGTGCCCAAGCGAACCATTCCAATTGCGCCGCGCCGGAACCCGGCTACGCTGGCCGCTACCGAATCGTTTTTGTCTGCACCCTTCACCCCTCGCCGGGAGGTTCCCATGCGGTTTCCGTCCGTTCTTCGTTCGTCGCTGGTCGCTGTCATGGCCATGCTCGGCCTAGCGCTGTCCTCCGCCGCCCATGCCGACAGCGGCACTGTGCGGCTCACCATCTACAAAGGTGGCTGGTTCATCGGTGGCTCCGGTGGCGGCGGCACACTGACCTTCCGCGGCCGGACCTATCCGCTGTCGGTCGGCGGCATTGACGCCGGCCTGGTGTTCGGCGGCTCCAAGACCGTGCTGCGCGGCCGGGTCAGCCACATCAACCGGGCCTCCGATGTTGCGGGCGTCTACGGCGCGGCCGGCGCGGGCCTTGCGATCGGCGGCGGCGCACGCGCCATCGTGCTGAGCAACCAGAAGGGCGCTGTGCTGGAAATGACCGGCCGCCAGTTCGGCCTGATGGCCAACGCGGATCTCAGCGGATTGGCAATTACGATGAAATAGCGAACGAGATGACGGCGCGGGCTTTCCGCGCCGTCATTGAGCGCCACCGACACGGCTTCCCTGCTGCACCGAGTAGCCCGTATGACGTGGAGCGAATACGGGGTGGCAGAGCAAGTTGATCCGGGATTTCGCGTCGTTTCATCCGGGCTACGGGCAGCAGTTGCGGCGTCAGCCATCCAGAGACAGAATGGGCCTATTGCCCAGGCTGACGGATGGTTTTCATGAAGCGCTTTCTTGTTCTGGCGATGCTTGCCGTCGCCGCGATTGCGACAGCCGGTGTCACCGCCGCGCAGGCCGACACTTCCGACCGGTTTTCAAAAGGCGGCTGGTACGAAAACTTCGCGCCCGCCATCGATCGCGCCATTGCCAGCGGCGAACTGTTCCGGATTCGTGGTCACTGTCAGTCGAACTGCACGCTGTTTCTCGGGGTACGCAATGTCTGCGTCGAGCGCAGCGCGCGGCTGTTGTTTCACGCCGGCCATGGCCGTGGCGCGAACCGTAACGTCATCAATCAAGGCTCCACCCAGCGCATGCTGAACGCCTACAATTCGAAACTCCGGCAATACGTCTTCGCCCGCGGCTATCTGAACAAGCTGGAGTTCAGCGCGATTTCCGGCGCGCGGATGATCGACGAGTTCGGCTACAAGGAGTGTCCGAAGAGGTGAGGATTTTATCGTTATCCCGCCAGCGAAGCGACGCCCTCGATCTCGATCAGCATTTGGGGATTTGGCAACGCCTGCACCACGCAGGTGGTGCGCGCGGGATAGGGCGCGGGGCCGAACGCCTCGGCATAGAGGCGGTTCATGGTGGTGACGTCGGATGCGCGCGTCAGCAGCACATTGACCTTGACGAGATGACGCATCGTTGCGCCGGCTTGCGTCAGCACGCGCGTGAAGTTGATGACGACATTTGCGAACTGCGCTTCGAAACCCTCCGGCAATGCGCCGTTGCTGTCGAAACCCGGAATGCCGGAGATGAACAGCAGGTCGCCGGTACGTGCGGCAAACGACAGCGGCGGGGCTTTGATGCCGGGCGGGGGGCGAAGTGTGTGATGGGCATGGCGTAAGATCCTTCCGCGTTGGCCGGTGTGGTGCTGGTGACAGCGGCTAGATTCTGGCGCCCCGGTTATAGCCGTCGATCAATTGATTGTAGTCGCGCAGCAGCCGCTGTGGCGAGCCTTCCACCATCCAGCCGCTCCCCGCATTGAGCATCATCTTGTCGCCCTGGCTGTACGGAGTTTTGTCGCGGACGCGGCGCATCAGCTGCTTCGCTGTCGTCAGATAGGATTTGGCGCCGCTCAGGAAAATCGAGCCGATCTTGACGTCGCCGTCCTTGCCCGACGCTTCCTCGGCCGCCTTGACCGCAGATTCATAGTCGCTCAGCGCCTGCGTGATCACGGCGATATCGGGCTTGTCGGTGTCCTGCGCGCGCAGCACGCGCTTGGCCTGAATCATCAAGGCCTCGACGTGATAACGCACCTTACGGCCTTCCTTGTTCTCGATCTCGGCCAGCTGTGCCGCCGCGCGCTTGTCGTTGACGACTTCGACGCCGGCGCGCAGCTTCTTGTCAGCGCCGGCGAAGGCATCCCACGCAGCAACAAGGCGCGGATGCAGAGCCTTGCCCTTGGCCATTCTGTCGTCCTTGTAGTTCTCCTGCGTGTAATAATCGTCGGCTTCCTTGAGCAGCGGTTCGAGCTTGGACACGGCGTCCGCATAGGCCGAAGCGGCCGCTTCGAGTTCGGCGTCGCGCGGCTCCAGCGCATTGGCTTTCTCGACCTTCTTGCGGCAGTCCGACGTGTCGTAGATGGTATAGGTGCCGTAGATAATCCGCTCCTTGCCGGTCGGCCCGGTTTTCCTGGCCCAGCTGAAATAGCGAGCGCGGGACTCATAGGCGCGGGCCGACAGGCGGTTGATGCAGCCGACGTAGGCGTTGATTTTCTCGACCTCCGGCTTGACCTGTGCTGCAGCCGGATCCGGAACGGTATGGACGCCCAGAGCAGTCGCGACTGCGACAAGAATGAAATGCTGCAATCGGTTCACAAGTGCCTCCCGTCATGACCTATGCATGGGTCGCGTCACTGGCGCGCCAGGTTCATGCCGTCGACGGCCATGATGCCGGACGTTTCGCTGACTTGTAAATATGCGGGTTTTACGAGGAATATTGTGACGGCTTGGGGAGCGGACACGGCGTCTATCTTACGGCGGGCGAGGGTAGCAAGCGCAGGACTGCAATCGGGCGGCGGCAAAGCTCGAACGCTCCACCGGCAACCGAAGAACTCACTCCCGCAGAATCGTCTCCATGGCCTTCCCCTTCGCCAGTTCGTCGATCAATTTATCCAGGTAGCGGATTTCCTGCATCAACGGCTCCTTGATCTCCTCCACCCGGACACCGCAGATCACGCCGTTGATCAAGCCGCGCGACGAATTCAGTTGAGGGGCTTGCGCAAAGAAAGTCTCGAAGTTGGTTTGTTTCTTCAATTGGGCTTCCAGGCCTTTCTGGCTGTAGCCGGTCAGCCAGCGAATGATGTCATCGACTTCCTTTTTCGTGCGTCCTTTTTTCTCCGCCTTGGCGACATAAAGCGGATAGACGCTTGCGAAGCTCATTGCGTAAATTCGATGTTCTTTCATCCAACCTGCTCGATCATGTTGCTGCGCTCCTGTCCTGATGCATGGAGCAAGCGTAGCCGGGATTGGACGTGAGTAAAATCCGCAGGATGGTCATCGTCAATCGTGGGGAGGACGGATTGCCGGCGCGCATGCGTCGCGGGCGCGACGAAAAGGCCGGGCGTTGGCCCGGCCTTTCTGCACTTTAGATGGATGCCCGCGATGAGCGCGGGTATGACGATTTGAGCGGGGCGTCACAACGCCTTGTTGCTGTCTTTCACCGCATCCGCGTCGACATAGACGTTGCCGCCCATCTTGACGAACTTCTCGCTCATCTGCGCCATGCCGTCCTCGATCACGCCGCTCATCGTCATGCCGATTGCATTCGGATCGTTCAGCGTTGCCGCGTATTCGCGGACGTCCTGCGTGATTTTCATCGAACAGAATTTCGGCCCGCACATCGAGCAGAAATGCGCCACCTTGTGCGCGTCCTTCGGCAGCGTCTCGTCGTGGAAGGCGAGCGCGGTGTCCGGATCGAGTCCGAGGTTGAACTGGTCCTGCCACCGGAAGTCGAAGCGTGCGCGGCTCAATGCGTCGTCACGTAGCTGCGCCGCCGGGTGGCCCTTGGCGAGATCGGAGGCATGCGCCGCGATCTTGTAAGTGATGACGCCGACCTTGACGTCGTCGCGGTTCGGCAAACCAAGATGCTCCTTCGGCGTCACGTAACACAGCATCGCGCAGCCGAACCAGCCGATCATCGCGGCGCCGATGCCGGAGGTGATGTGGTCGTAGCCCGGCGCGATGTCGGTGGTCAGCGGCCCGAGGGTGTAGAACGGGGCTTCGCCGCATTCCTTGAGCTGCTTGTCCATGTTGATCTTGATCTTGTGCATCGGCACATGGCCGGGGCCTTCGATCATCACCTGACAGCCCTTGTCCCAGGCGATCTTGGTGAGTTCGCCCAGCGTCTCGAGTTCGGCGAACTGCGCGCGGTCATTGGCGTCGGCGATCGAGCCGGGGCGCAGGCCATCGCCCAATGAGAACGACACGTCGTATTTGCGCATCAGGTCGCAAATTTCCTCGAAGTGGGTGTAGAGGAAGCTCTCCTTGTGATGGGCGAGGCACCACTTCGCCATGATCGAGCCGCCGCGCGACACGATGCCGGTGACGCGATTGGCGGTGAGGTGGATGTAGGGCAGGCGCACGCCGGCGTGGATGGTGAAGTAGTCGACGCCCTGTTCGCACTGCTCGACCAGCGTGTCGCGATAAAGCTCCCAGGTCAGCTTGACCGGATCGCCGTCGCACTTCTCCAGCGCCTGATAGATCGGCACGGTGCCGATCGGGATCGGCGCGTTGCGCAGGATCCACTCGCGGGTGGTGTGGATGTTGCGGCCGGTGGAGAGATCCATCACGGTGTCGGCGCCCCAGCGGATCGCCCACACCATCTTGTCGACCTCCTCCTCGACCGACGAGGTGACGGCGCTGTTACCGATGTTGGCGTTGATCTTGGTCAGGAAGTTGCGGCCGATGATCATCGGCTCCAGCTCGGCGTGGTTGATGTTGCAGGGGATGATCGCGCGGCCGCGCGCGATCTCGCTGCGCACGAATTCCGGAGTGATGAACGCCGGCACTTCGGCGCCGAAGGATTCGCCGTCCGCGAGCGCGGCTTCGGCGCGCTCCAGTTGCTGCTTGCGGCCGAGGTTCTCGCGCTCGGCGACGTAGATCATCTCCTTGGTGATGATGCCGGCGCGGGCGAATTCAAGCTGGGTGATCGGCGCATCGCCGACACCGCGTAGCGGCTTGTGGTGCGCCTTGAATGCGGCGGCGGCGTGCTTGGCGCCGACATTGCCGTTGTCCTCGGCCTTGATCTCGCGGCCCTCATATTCCTCGACGCCGCGGCGCTCCTTCACCCATGCAATGCGGGTGCGGGAAAGACCGGCGTTGACGTCGATGATGACGTTCGGATCGGTGTACGGCCCCGACGTGTCATAGACCGGAAGGTTCGGCTCTTTCGCCTCGGGCGAGAGGATGATTTCGCGCAGCGGCACGCGCAGGTCGGGCGCGGCGTCGGGCGTGGCAAAAATCTTGCGCGACGACGGCAGGCCGCCGGTGGTGACGGCGGGTTTCAGGTCGGCGGTTGCGACAGGCTTGTTCATGGCGTTACTCCCGTTCGGGTTCAGCGATATCCAAAAAGACAGAAAAGAAGTCCGGCGACGGTCCAGACGCCGCCGGCGATCCAGGGCATTTGCGGCCGCTGCGCCATGGCGCGGCCGCGCGTCATCACGAATTGCGGGGCGAGCACGCGAATGGCGCTGGTAATTGCGACGATCCAGCCGAACAGCGTGATCATCAGCCGGCCGTCGGCGGCCCAGATATTGTGGACCAGAATGATCGCGACGCCTGCCGGCAGAATGATGAGGCCGCTGAGGAAGATCAGCGCGCGGCTCTCGACGAATTCCTTTGCGAGATCGCGGAAGCCGCGCTGGTTGAACAGTACAGCGAGGCCGACGATGGTCATCACCGGTCCGATCAGTCTCGCGAGGAAAATGGAAGTCTGCATGGTGATCGTCCTATGCCGCCTGCTGTTGCGTCTGCAGCCAGGCACGCACCCGCGCATCGGGATCGGCGTTCTGGGTGATGTCGCTCACGACCGCGATGGAGTCGGCGCCGGCGGCGTAAATATCGGCGGCCTGTTCGAGCTTGATGCCGCCGATCGCGACCAATGGGGTCGCGCCGATCAGGATTTTCCACGCCGTGATGCGCTCGATGCCTTGCGGGGCGAAACGCATCTTCTTGAGCGTAGTCTCGTAGATCGGGCCGAGCGCGATGTAGTCGGGCTGATAAGCCAGGGCGTTGTCCAGTTCGTCCTCGTCATGGGTCGAGATGCCCAGCGTCAGTCCGGCGCGGCGGATGGCCGCCACGTCGGCGGTGTCGAGGTCTTCCTGGCCGAGGTGCAGATGCTCGGCGTCGGCCGCGATGGCGGCGCGCCAGTAATCGTTGACCACGAGCTTTGTCGGTGTGCCCCGGACGACGGCGAGCGCATCGCGCACCAGTTTCAACGCAGTGGCGTCATCGAGGTCTTTCGCGCGCAACTGCACGGTGCCGACGCCGAGCCTGGTCAGGCGCGCGACCCACGCAATGCTGTCGACGACAGGATAGAAACGATCAGGATACGGCATGCCAGAACGGTGTCCCAACAACAGGGGTGGACGGAGAAGCGAAATCGCGCGCCTGCATCAGGCCCGCGGTATAACCGGCGCGCCCGGCTTCGATGGCGAGGCGGAAGGCGTTGGCCATCGCCACCGGATCGTCGGCCTTGGCGATAGCGGTGTTGAGCAGGACGGCGTCGAAACCGAGTTCGAGCGCCGCGGCGGCATGAGACGGCGCGCCGATGCCGGCGTCGACCACCAGCGCGATGTCGGGCAGGCGGGCGCGCAGAAGTTTCAGCGCATCGCGGTTGACGATGCCGCGTGCGCTGCCGATCGGTGATGCCCATGGCATCACCACGCGGCAGCCGGCATCGACCAGACGCTGCGCGACGCTGAGATCCTCGGTGCAATAGGGAAACACCTCGAATCCGTCCTTGATCAGGATTCCGGCCGCTTCAACCAGACCCACCACATCAGGCTGCAGCGTCTCGTCGTCGGCGATCACTTCGAGCTTTACCCATGAGGTGCCGAACAGTTCGCGCGCCAGCTTCGCCGTGGTCACGGCTTCGCGCACGCTCTTGCAGCCCGCGGTGTTGGGCAGCACCGTCACGCCGAGTTCGCGGATCAGCGACCAGAACTGGTCGCCGGTCTTGCCGCCCGCGCTTTCGCGGCGCACCGACACGGTGACGATCTCGCTGCCGGAGGCGCGGATCGCATCCTGCATGATCTTCGGCGACGGATAGAGCGCGCTGCCGATCAGCAGGCGTGAGGAGAATTCCTTGTCGTAGAATTTCAGCATGGACCTCTCCACTCGCCGTCCCGGCCAAGTGAGCGAAGCGATCGCGAGCCGGGATCCATACACCCTGAGTTCACAGAGAGGCACGATGACAGACGCCCGTTGTTACAGGAGAGGCTCGTGGTTACAGGTCCCGGCGTTCGCCGGTACGACAGGCAAGTACTCATGCTCACCCTCCCTGCCGTGGCGTGAGGATTTCCACCGCGTCATTGTCGTTGAGCACGGTGTCGGCCCAGCGCGCGCGCGGCACGACGTCGTAGTTCACCGCCACCGCCAGATGGGTGCCTTCGTAGTCGAGTTCCGCCAGCAGGGCATCGACGCGCGTCGCCTGGATTTCCTTTCGCTCGCCGTTGACGATCAGGAACATTGCATCACCTCATTGTCGATCTCGCCGCGCCGGACATAGTTCAGCGTCAGTTCCGCCAGCGCGGGCGCCAGCAGGAAGCCGTGGCGATAAAGTCCGTTCACGGAAATTCGTTTGTCGTCGATGGCGATGCGCGGCAGGTTGTCGGGAAGTGCCGGACGCAGCCCCGCGCCGATCTCAAGGATGCGCGCTTCGCCGAATGCCGAATGCACGGCATAAGCGGCGCTGAGCAGTTCGAGCGCCGAGCGCACGCTGACGCCGCGATCCCCGCTCTCAATCGAGGTCGCGCCGATCATGAAGCGGTTGTCGTCACGCGGAATGATGTAAAGCGGCCAGCGCGGATGGATCAGCCGCACCGGGCGCGACAATTTCACCTCGTCGGTTTCGACGATCACCATTTCACCCCTGACCGGGCGCAGATCGGGAAACGCGTCGCGCGCAGCGAGGCCGCGGCAGTCGATCACGATGCCGCCGGTGTCGCGCGCAAGGTCATGCGGCTCGCGTTCACTCTCAAAACGGATCGTCGCACCTGAGGCGGTGATCTGGCGGTGAAGTTGCGGCAGCACGCGACGCGGCTCGACATGGCCTTCGGTCGGGAAGAACAGGCCTTCGCGGAAGCGGCCATCGAGCGACGGTTCAAGCTGCGCGATGTCCTCCGCGCCGAGGCGGCGATGTTCGGGCGCGAGCCGGGCGAAGCGGTCGAAATCATTGCGGTCGCGCGGATGAGAGACGACCAGCGATCCGTTGAACGGCGTTTCCGGCAACGCTTCGCGCCACAGATCGAGCGAACGCACGCCGAGCCGCGGAATCACCGGCTCGGAATCCTCGGCTTCGCAGTGGGGCGCGAGCATGCCGCCGGCCCAGTGGCTGGTGGCGAGCGTCATCGCGGTGGTGTCGCGTTCGTACAGCGTCACGGCAAAGCCGGCCCGCGCGAACAGCAAAGCATGCCAGCTGCCGGCAACGCCTGCACCGACAACGCTAACGGAAATCTCTCCTCGCGGAGACGCCTTATCCTGATACATCCCTGTCCCTTCGCCGGCATGACCCGGATCAGGTTCAAAGGGTCACCGCGCTCTCGCGACTGCGAATATGCGGTATCTCAGCTCCAATGCAGGAGCCCCCCTCGGAACAGTGCTTATGTTATGCGCCGCGCCCTTCATGTCAATGTCACGTTGCGCATCGCTGCGGGATTTGCCTTTGATCTGGCTGGAATTGGCGTCTTTTGCGGGGGTTATCGCTGGTCCGCGATTTGCAGGGACACCGGTTGTAAATCTGTCGCGCGAAGCAGCTACAGAGCCGAGCGGTGGGGCTGAAACCTTTTCGGCTCGTCCGCGTTAGTCGCCACGAAATCCGGTGCTGAGGTCTTGTTCAATGTCAGACACTTATATCATCGAGGTTAGTTCGGAACCCGCGGGCATCGTTGTCCGCGACAGGGCCGGGTTCCGTTTCTTCGCCGCGACTCAGCGTTTTAATCCGCTGGAGGGCCGGTTGTTTCGCAGCGCGCGCGAAGCCGAGCGCGTGGCGCGCCAGTTGCTGGCCGGCAAATCCTCCGCGCCTGCCGCGACCTGATCGCGCCCGGCCGCACATTTTCTAGTCTTGTCGAGAACAACGTTGCTCAAGAAAAAGGCCGGGATGCTCCCCGGCCTTTTTGCTTGGTTATTCCCGGCAATCACGCCAGCACGGGATAGTCGGTATAGCCCTTGGCGCCGCCGCCGTAGAACGTTGCCTTGTCGGGCGCGTTCAGGTCCGCGCCGCGCTTCAGCCGCTCCACCAGATCGGGATTCGAAATGAACAGCTTGCCGAACGCGATCAGGTCGGCCTCGTTCGCCGCCAGCACCTTTTCGGCCAGCGCGAGATCGTAGCCGTTGTTCGCGATATAGGTTCCGCTGAAGCGCTTGCGCAGGCTGGCGTAGTCGAACGGCGCGATGTCGCGGGGGCCGCCGGTCGCGCCTTCGATGACGTGAATGTAGACCAGCTTGAGCGCATCGAGCCGATCGACGATGTGATCGAACAGCGGTTGCGGGTTCGAGTCGGACACGTCGTTGGCAGGCGTCACCGGCGAGAGGCGGATGCCGGTACGCGCTGCGCCGACCTCGGCCGAAACCGCCTGGGCGACCTCAAGCATGAGCCGTGCGCGGTTCTCGATCGAGCCGCCATAGGCGTCTGTGCGCTTGTTGGCGCCGTCCTTGGCGAACTGGTCGAGCAGGTAGCCGTTGGCGCCGTGGATTTCGACGCCGTCGAAGCCGGCGGCAATGGCGTTGGCGGCGCCGCGCTTGAAGCTGTCGATGATGCCGGGAATTTCCTCGAGCGTCAGCGCGCGAGGTTCGGAGACATCGGCAAAGGTCCCGCCGACAAAGGTCTTGCCGTTGGCGCGCACCGCGGATGGCGCGACCGGCGCGCCATGATCCGGTTGCAGCGTGGTGTGGGAGATGCGGCCGACATGCCAGAGCTGAAGATAGATGTGGCCGCCGCGCTCGTGAACGCGATCCGTCACCTTGCGCCAGCCCGCGATCTGCTCCTTCGAGTAGATGCCGGGGGTGTCCTGGTAACCCTGGCCCTGCTGCGACACCTGGCTCGCTTCGGTAATCAATAATCCGGCGGAGGCGCGCTGGCCGTAATAGTCGACGGCGAGGGGATTCGGCACGAACCCGTCAATCGCGCGGTTGCGCGTCAGCGGCGCCATCACCGTGCGATTGGAAAGGGTGATCGCGCCAAGCTTGTAGGAATCAAACAATTTCGATGCGGACATGGTTCGCTTCCGTTGAGAATTTCAATGCAAGTGCATTTAAGTTACTCTGGGTCGCGAAACAAGACATCGCCTGCACATTGTGCCTATGCGCCGCGCTGAATGCCGCCGAGGTGGCCGCCATCGCGAAACAGCGTATGCGCGTTCGCGTAGGACGATTCATTCGATATCCGGAACAGCGCAGCAAGCGTTCTTCCGGCAGCTTTCTCGATGGTGGAAAGGTGCTGTCGGCACGCTTGCGGCATCGCGATTGATCGGCGGGTCGATAAAATCCCGCGCGATCACATTGCAGTGAATGCCCTTCGGCAAGGCGCAGCGTTAGCGCGCGCCGCCGCGCATCCGTGCCAGCAATTCGGCGGTGGGCCATGCATCGGCGGGCAGGCCGAACTTGACCTGCATCGCTTTCACGGCGATCCGCGTCTGCTGGCCCAACACGCCGTCGATCTTGCCGACGTCATAACCTGCGCGCGCGAGCAATTGCTGCAATTCGCGCAGTTCATTGTGCGGCAGTTGCTCGACGTCCCGGGAGGGTTTGTGCATCGGCGCGGCGCCGGCAATGCGGGTGGCGAGATAGGCGGCGGTGGTCGCGTAGATCAGCGAGTTGTTCCACTCGGTGTAGGCGTCGAAGTTCGGATAGGCCAGGAACGCCGGACCATGGCGGCCCATCGGCAGCAGCACCGAGGCTGACAGGTTGTCATTCGGCAGCGGCCGACCGTCGGCGAGCGTTACGCCCCATGCCGCCCACTTCGATCGCGGATGCTTGATGGCGAGATCGGTCTGGTCCCACGGCAGATCCGCAGGCACACGGATTTCCTGCAGCCACGGCTGGCCGCGCTTCCATTTCAGCCCGGTCGCGAGATAGTTCGCGGTCGAGCCGATGACGTCAGGTGCGCTGCGCAGCAGGTTGCGATGGCCGTCGCCGTCGTAATCGACGGCATAGTCGAAGTAGTGGCGCGGCAGAAACTGGGTTTGACCGAGCTCGCCGGCCCATGAGCCGATCATCTCGTGCGGCGACAGATCGCCGCGATCGATGATCTTCAGTGCCGCGATGGTTTCATCGTGAAACATCTGCGGGCGCCGGCAATCATAGGCCAACGACACCAGCGAGCGCAGCGTCGGCAGCTTGCCCTGCACCGCGCCGAAGTCACTCTCCAGCGCCCAGAATGCGGTGATCACCGCAGGCGGCACGCCGTACTCCTTCTCCGCGCGCGCGAAGGCCTGGGCGTGAGTCTTGATCAGTTTCTGCCCGCGTATCCGCCGCGACTCCGAGGCCATGCGCCCGGCGAACTGTGTGAATATCTGGCCGAACACGCGCTGGCCACGGTCGCGATTGACGATGCCCTGATCGTAAACCATCGAGGGCAACGCCTCGGCGATCGCGCGTTGCGACACACCGGCCTTGAGCGCGTCGTTCTTCAGGCTGCCGAGAAACTGTCCGAAGCTCATGCCGTTGTGACAACGCGCACCGCTTTGCGCGAGGGCGGGGGAGGATGCGAGAGAGACTGCGGCCGCGACGAGTGCGAGTCTTTTGATTGAAAAACGCGCTATCGCGCCGTGTCTCCACATTGTGCCAGGTCTTTCCACATTGTCATGGCCGGGCTTGACCCGGCCATCGATCAAATCAGTGCAACTGAGTCTTCTTTGGATGGATTGCCGGGTCAAGCCCGCGAGGATGAACGTTAGGTAATCGTGGGCGTGCTGCTCGTTTCTATGTCGTCCACTGTGCGCCCCTGATCGGGATGGCCGGAACAAGCCCGGCCATGACAGCGAGGTTCACAACTCCCGTGCATTGCTGAACGCGAACGAGGTCACGCGCCGCGTGTTCTCGTCGAGGATCAGCGTGCGGGTCAGCGGCGGTTCGGCGCGCTGGCTGCAATTCTCGCGTTCGCACAGGCGGCAGTTGACGCCGATCGGCGTGCCTTGCGCCTTCTCCAGATCGAGCCCGGCCGCGTAGACCAGCTTGGCGGCATGACGGATTTCACACCCCAAACCGATGGCGAAGCGCGGCTGCGGCTGCGGATAGGGCGCGGCGGGCCGGCGCACCATCTGCGCCAACGAGAAATAGCGGCTGCCGTCGGGCAGTTCGACCACCTGCTGCAACATGCGGTCCGGGGTGTCGAAGGTTGAGTGCACGTTCCACAGCGGGCAGGTGCCGCCGAATTTCGAGAACGGAAACGTGCCGGATGAAAACCGCTTCGACACATTGCCGGCGTTGTCGACGCGCAGCATGAAGAACGGCACGCCGCGCGCGTTCGGCCGCTGCAAGGTCGTCAGGCGATGGCACACCTGCTCGAAGCCGACATTGAAGCGCTGGCCGAGTACCTGCAGATCGTAGCCGAGTTCCTCGGCGGCGGAATGGAAAGGCACGTAGGGCATCATCACTGCGGCGGCGTAGTAATTGGCCAGCGTGATGCGGTAGAGCCGCCGCGACGTGTCGTCGAGCGGTCCGGCGCGATTGACGATTCCTTCCATCACCGGTCCGCATTCCGCCAGCGCGACCTGGATCGCGAGCTGGAACACGCGGCCGGAGCCGTCGACCAGTTCGGAAATCAGCACCTGACGGCGATGCCGGTCCCAGCGCCGCAGCGTTTCGCGCATCACGTCCACCGGCATGATGCGCACGGTGGTGGAATGTTTTTCGCGCAGCCGGTCGCTCAACGCCGCGAACAGGTCGTGCGATGTGGTGACGCCGAGTTCGTCGCGCAGCGCCTCCGCCGCAGTTTCGAGTTCGGGAAAATAGTTGCGATTGGCCTCGATCAGGTCGCGCACCCGCTCGATCGGGTTGGCCTCGTAGCGCGCGCCTGCGCCCTCATCGCGGTCGGCGAACTGCGCCGCCACCATGGTCTCGCCGCGCCGCGCTTCGGTGTAGGCGGCATATAGCCGTTGCAGCGAATGAGTGACCCCGGGGCACAGTTCAGCGAGATCGCGCAGTTCCTGCTTCGGCAGATCGATCTGGCGAAACAGCGGATCGGAAAAGATTTCGTTCAGTTCGGCGAAGAAGCGGTCTTCGTCGGCGCTGGCGAGATCGCGCAAATCGAGGTCATAGGTTTCAGCCAGCCGCAGCAGAATCTGCGCGGTGACCGGGCGCTGGTTGCGCTCGATCAGGTTGATGTAGCTCGGCGAGATGCCGAGTCCCTCGGCAATCTGGGTCTGCGACAGGCCGAGTTGCTGGCGAATCCGCCGGAAACGCGGGCCGACGAACAGCTTTTTCCCTGGATCGGACGCCATGGAACATCTCCGTTGCCCGATTGTTACGAAATTTACAAATTAACATCTATTACAAGTATAGATGTTACATGACATCATCATTCAATTACAAGCCGTCTGTACGAATATATGGCAGTCGCGTTTAACTCTGGACATGTTTCTCGCAACGCAATGTCACGAATGTGGATTGGAACTAGCATGAATTACCAGACGCGCAACATCACCGACCACGCGATCCAAGGTCCTTCCTCCTACCAGAGCGAAATCAAGGCGGCGGAAGTCCTCCTCAAGGACAAGGGCACATGGAACGGCGTGACCGCCGAAGCTGTCGCGCGCATGCGCCTGCAGAACCGCTTCAAGACCGGCCTCGACATCGCCCGCTACACGGCCGCCGTGATGCGGGCCGATATGGCCGCGTACGATGCTGATCCCACCAAGTACACCCAGTCATTGGGTTGCTGGCATGGTTTCATCGCCCAGCAGAAGCTGATCTCGATCAAGAAGCATTTTGGTGGCAAGACCGACCGCCGCTACCTCTATCTGTCGGGCTGGATGATCGCCGCCCTGCGCTCCGAATTCGGTCCGCTTCCGGATCAGTCCATGCACGAGAAGACCTCGGTGCCGGCGCTGATCGAAGAGCTTTACACCTTCCTGCGTCAGGCGGATTCGCGCGAACTCAACGACATCTTCCGCGAGATCGACGCCGCCCGTAAGGCCGGCGACAAGGCCAAGGAAACGGCGCTGATCGCGAAGGTCGACAATTTCCAGACGCACGTCGTGCCTGTCATCGCCGACATCGACGCGGGTTTCGGCAATGCGGAGGCAACCTACCTGCTCGCCAAGAAGATGATCGAAGCGGGCGCTTGCGCCCTGCAGATCGAAAACCAGGTGTCCGACGAAAAGCAGTGCGGCCATCAGGACGGCAAGGTGACTGTGCCGCACGAGGTTTTCCTCGCGAAGATTCGCGCCTGCCGCCACGCATTCCTCGAAATGGGCGTGGACGACGGCATCATCGTGACCCGCACCGACTCGCTCGGCGCCGGCCTCACGCAGCAGATCGCTGTCAGCCACAAGCCGGGTGACCTCGGCGACCAGTACAACAGCTTCCTCGATTGCCAAGAAGTGGACGCGACCAAGGTCGGCAACGGCGATGTCATCATCAGCCGCAACGGCAAACTGCTTCGTCCGAAGCGCCTGCCGAGCAATCTGTATCAGTTCCGCTCCGGCACCGGCGTCGATCGCTGCGTGCTCGACAGCATCACCTCGCTGCAGAACGGCGCGGACCTGCTGTGGATCGAAACGGAGCGGCCGAACATCGCGCAGATCGCCGAGATGGTGGATCGCGTCCGCGAGGTCATCCCGAACGCGAAGCTCGCCTACAACAACTCGCCGTCGTTCAACTGGACGCTGAACTTCCGCTGGCAGGTGTTCGATGAGTGGAAGGCGGCCGGCAAGGACGTCAGCAAGTACAACCGTGCCGACCTCATGAAGGTGGAATACGACGAGACACCGCTGGCGATCGAAGCCGATCAGTTGATCCGGACCTTCCAGGCGGATTCGGCGAAGCGCGCCGGCATCTTCCACCATCTGATCACGTTGCCGACCTATCACACGGCGGCGCTGTCGACCGATAATCTCGCGAGGGAATACTTCGGCGAACAGGGCATGCTCGGATACGTGAAGAACGTTCAGCGTGCGGAAATCCGCCAAGGGATCGCCTGCGCGAAGCATCAGAACATGGCTGGCTCCGACATCGGCGATGACCACAAGGAATACTTCGCTGGTGAGGCGGCCCTGAAGGCGGGCGGCGCCCACAACACGATGAACCAGTTCGGCTGACGGTCGAATCTCAACAAATCTGTTGCACTTCAATCTAACTCGAGGAGGCTTAAATGAGCGGCAGCAATTTCTGGGTGATTGGCGGCGAGTTTGGATCGATGAACTTCCACAAGCTCGTGGAAGGCTCTGCCCAGGTCCAGGGCCCCTTCAAAACCCGCAAGGAAGCCGAGGACGCATGGCGCGTTGTGTCCGAGGAAAACCGTCATCGCGGTAGCGTGCGGTTCTCGATCGTCGAGGAACCGCAGCGCATTTCCGCCTGATAACTCCCAGGCGAAAGCGTTCGCGCCAAGCCTCAACTAAACGGCCCTGTCCCGATCCGGGACGGGGCCGCTTTGTTTTCCCGAGCCGGGAACCGGAGCCCTTTGCGGACCTTACGGTTACTGATAGGTTAACCAGGTCCCAACAAAGGCGCGGAAACGATGTCGGAGCACAATGCGGAAGGTCAGTCAGCGGCTGCGGAAAGCCCTGTGCGGCTGCGCGATGCCCTGCGGAAGGCGCGAATCGAAGCGGCCGACCGGTCCGGCGTGGTGGTCGATCTGCGCGACGCCGAAACAGTCCGCCTCGAGATTCTGAACGACGCGCTGAACCCGCTATTCGCGGAAATCCCTGTCCAGGTCGATCTGTTCGATCGTGGCATCAGCCGGGGTGACACCCCGCGGCTGTGGATCGACGCCGTGTCCCATGTTGCCATGGGGCGCGACAAGCGCATCTACCGTTTCGTCCAGGACACACGGTTCGGGCGTATCGTGCTGGCCGAATCGCACGACGTGCCGGTGATCGTCGATGCCGTCACCGATTACATCGCGCGGCGTATGATCGAGCGCGAGCAGGCGATGATCGTCACGCCGGTGCCGGCGGCTGCATCGGCCTCCGCGCCGAGGATGAAATCGTCACGGCTGTGGACGTTTGCGTTTGGCTTTTTCGCCGGGCTTGCGGCGCTGTTCGGCTTCGCGCTGGTCGCTGCCTTGCGCGGGATGTAGATATTATTTTTGTCTTGGCCGGCGTTACTTTCGCTCGCCTATGTCCCGGCATCTCGCTTAGGGATGCACTGTGCCCGCCTAAGCGGGATCACCGGGACAAGCCCGATGATGACATCGAATGGGAATCTGCATCAGACCAGAATCCGCTTCTCGATCTCGGTCACGCTGTTCACGTCGTCCTTGGTGAATCCGCGCACGGTTTGCATCACGCGCCAGCCCGCGCCGTCGCGTTCGATGGCAAACAGATTGTACGCCGCCGGATCCTGATGGCCGCCGGCGACCACCGACGATGACGGCACGCCGATCGCCGGAATCTTTTTTCCATTCGAGCCGTCGAACCACACCGTTGCGTGACGATGATCGTGACCGTGCAGCACCAGATCGACACCGTGCCGCGACAGGATGTCGAGGATATCGCCGGCATCGCGCAGCCGCGCCGCCCAGCGCCCCGGCGCGGTGTGCAGCGGATGATGGATCAGCAGGATGCGAAACAGGTTGTCGTTGGCGAGTTGCGCCAGCGCGCGATCGAGCGCGTCACGTTGGGCGCGGCCGAGGCGGCCGGTCGCCATGAACGGCGCGGTCGGGATCGCGCTCGACACGCCGACCAGCGCCAGCGGCCCGCGGCGACGGACATAGGGGAACGATGCCACGTTGCCGAGCCCGCGGTCGCCGCGCAGATAGTCCACCCACATTTCCGCGAAATGATGCCGCGCGCCTGGCGAGTAGGCATCGTGATTGCCCGGTACCAGCGAGACGTCGTGCGGCATGCCGACGCTTTCCAGCCACGCACGCGCCTCGATGAATTCGGCGGGCAGCGCGACGTTGACCAGATCGCCGGTGACGGCGATGTGGTCGGGCTTCTGCGCGTGCATGTCGGCGACCAGCGCCGCCAGCACGTCGCGGCGATGAATAGCGTGGCGCTTGCGTTGCCAGTTGAGATAGCCGATCGCGCGTTTGCCGACGAGGTCGATCGGACGCGGCGCCGGCATCGGGCCGAGGTGCGGGTCGGACAGGTGGGCGAGGAGATACGTCATCGTCAGGCGCTGCCGATCAGGATGCCCGCGAGAAACACCAGCGTGCCGCCGACCGCGATCTGAAATGTTGCCTGCAGCCACGGCGTATCCATGTAGCGATGGCGGATCCACGAGATCACCGTCAGTTCGACCACCACGACGGCGACCGCGATCACGGTGGCGATCCAGAAATCGGGAATTAGATACGGCAATGTGTGACCAAGGCCGCCGAGCGTCGTCATCAGCCCGCACACCGTGCCGCGAATCCAGGGTGAGCCGCGCCCGGTCAGCGCACCGTCGTCCGACAGCGCCTCGGCGAATCCCATCGAGATGCCGGCGCCGACCGAGGCGGCGAGGCCGACCAGAAACGTCTCGAATGGTTTGTGGGTCGCGAAGGCGGCGGCGAACAGCGGCGCCAGCGTCGACACCGAACCATCCATCAGGCCGACGAGGCCGGGCTGAATGTATTGCAGCAGGAAGGCGCGGCGCTGGGTCTCGTCCTCCGCGGCGATGGCTTCCTTGGTTAGATACGTGTCGGCAAGTTCGTTGGCGCGGACCTCGTGTTTGATTTCCTCGTCGGCGAGGTGCAGCAGGAGTTCGCGGATCGAGGCATCACGGGTATGTTCGGCGGCTTTACGGTAAAACAGTTCCGCTTCCTTCTCCATGTCAGCCGTATAGCGGCGGACAGCGGCAAGGCCGAGCGGGCGGGTCAGCCAAAGCGGCTTGCGTTTGATGAAGCCGGTGACGTCCTCGCGCCGGACCAGTAGCAACGCGTCACCGAACTTCTCGCGATAGAGATTGAACAGCATGCCGCGATGGCTGGCCTCCTCAGCGGCCATTTCGGAGAAGACCTTCGCCGAGGCGGGGTATTGCTCGCCGAGACCTTCGGCGAATCCGTGATAGATACGGCTGTCGTCTTCCTCGTTGGAAATCGCCAGCGCGAGGATTTCGCGTTCGGTGAGATCGGCGAATCGCTTCACAGTGCCTGCCATGGTCTGGTCGTTTTCGATCGCACATGTTTGGCAAGACGGCCGATATGATGCAAGGACGATCCGCGCGTTCATTCGGCTGTCACGACCATGCTGGAGATATTCTTGATCACGATCCCGTCGGCCTGGCGCACTGCCTGCGAACCACTCCTGCGCCGCTGCTTTCATTTCTATTCGCGGTTCGCGCGCGGCATGACGCTTGGCGCGCGCGCCGTCGTGCTCGACGACGGCGACCGGCGCGTGTTCCTGGTCAAGCACAGCTATACGCCCGGCTGGCATCTGCCCGGCGGCGGAGTCGAGACCGGCGAAACCTTTCTGCAATCGGTGGCGAGGGAGCTGAGAGAAGAGGGCGGCATCGAACTGACCGGCGCACCGCAGCTCCACGGCGTGTTCTTCAACCGCAGAATTTCGCGGCGCGATCACGTCGCGGTCTATGTGGTGCGCGACTGGTATCAGGAACAGATGCCGAAGCCGAACCACGAAATCGTCGCCTGCGGTTTTTTCGACGTCGCCAGCCTGCCCCCCGATACCACGCGGGGGACGCGGCTGAGGATTGAGGAAGTCCTCCAGAACCGGGTGTTAATCGAGGATTGGAGTTAGAGATCGTTCATGGTTTGGGCCCTATGGTCCCGGTCATCCGACACTGGTCCAGGGACCATCGATGAGCGCCGCGCCCGATCTCAGCCGACATCTGAACGACCGCCGCGAGCCCGTGCGCGGCGATCTGGCGAGCTTGACCGAGGCGCTCGATGCGTTCGCGCGCGAGGAGCGCCCAGCGCCGCAGCCGGCCCGGCCGCGCGTTGCCGTGCTGGTGCCTTGCTACAATGAGGAAGCTGCGGTCGGCACAGTGATTGCCGATTTCCGCGCCGCGTTGCCCGACGCTGCGATTTACGTTTACGACAACAATTCATCGGACGGCACGATCGCGATCGCGCGCGAGGCGGGTGCGCAGGTTCGCAGCGAGCGCCGTCAGGGCAAGGGCCATGTCGTTCGGCGAATGTTCGCCGATATCGATGCGGACGTTTACGTGCTGGTCGATGGTGACGCGACTTACGACGCGCCGAGCGCGCGGGGCATGATCGAGAAGCTGATGACCGATCATCTGGACATGGTGGTCGGCCTGCGCGTCGATCAGGATGTCGCCGCCTATCGCCTCGGCCATCGCACCGGCAACGCGATGCTGACCGGCTTTCTCGCCTCGGTGTTCGGCCAGGCGTTCAAGGATATCCTGTCCGGTTATCGCGTGTTCTCGCGCCGCTTCGTCAAATCGTTTCCAGTGTTGTCGGACGGTTTCGAGATCGAGACCGAACTCAGCGTTCATGCGCTTGAACTGGCGCTGCCGGTCGCGGAGGTGGCTACGCCGTATTATGCCCGCCCGGAAGGCTCGTTCAGCAAGCTCAACACCTGGCGTGACGGCTTCCGCATTCTCGGCACCATTCTCAAACTCTATCGCTCGGAAAAGCCTCTGCGCTTTTTCAGCATCATCGGCGCGCTGCTGATGCTTGCCTCGATCATCCTGATCATTCCGGTGGTGGTGACCTATGTCGAGCAGGGCATCGTGCCGCGCCTGCCGACTGCGGTGCTGTCGATGGGTCTGATGATCCTCGCCATGCTGTCGGTGTCCTCCGGCCTCGTGCTGGACACGGTGACGCGCGGCCGCCGCGAAATGAAGCTGCTGGCCTACCTGTCGCAGCCGGCGGCGGGCGAACGGTGATATTGGGCGCGGTCGCCAACCACCCATTCTAAACTGTCATGGCCGGGCTTGCCGCTTACGTTTTGTAGCGCCAGCCGTCGCTTCCCGATGGACCGGCTTCCCGCCAGATGCTAATTCGCTGCCCATCATGACCGATCTGTCCCTCACCATTCTGGCCGAAACCCCGAACGATGCGCAGGCCATCGAGCGCCTGCACGAGCGCACGTTCGGCCCTGGCCGTTACGTGCTCAGCGCCTATCGTCTGCGCGAGCACGTCGATCATCTGCTGGCGCTGTCGTTCACGGCGCGGATCGGCACCCTGATGGTCGGCTCGGTGCGGCAGCTTCCGATCTGCATCGGCGATACGCCGGCGCTGCTGCTCGGTCCGCTGACGGTGGAGCCACCGTTCCGCGATCGCGGCGTCGGCCGCGCCTTGCTGGCGCGGGCGCTCACCGAGGCAAAGACGCAGGGCCATCGCCTTGTGCTGCTGGTCGGCGACGAGGCCTATTACTCCCGCGCGGCATTCAAGCGCATCTCCGGCGTCACCATGCCGGGGCCGGTCGATCCCGCGCGGCTGCTGGTCCACGAACTCGTGGACGGCGCGGCCGATGGCGTATCCGGCGCGGTGCGTCCGGACTGGAGCGCGGCGGCGTAGGAGGACAGTTGTCTGCTGCCTGAACCTGCACCACAAAGATGTTGTCATGGCCGGGCTTGACCCGGCCATCCATGTTTTAGGGATAGCGATGTGAGACGTGGATCACCGGGACAAGCCCGGTGATGACAATCGAGTTTGATGGGGTTGCTGCGCTGCTCTCCCTAGAACTTCGCGCTGGCAAAGATCCTCACCGAGCGTCCGGGCAACAGCACCTCATCCTTGCGGAATGACGAGGCATTGCGCACGTCATCGTTCAGCAAATTGGTGCCGACAATTCCGTAGCGCACCTCGCGCAGGCCGGTCGAGGCATAGTCGGTTTTCTCGGTACGGCTGATTTCCGCGCGCAGCAAATTGTAGCCTTTGGTCACGGTCTCATCCGCCGCAATGCGGTTCTGGTCGAACGCATGAAGCAGCCCGACGCGGGCATACCATTCGTCGTCCTTGTAGTAGATGCCGCCGCCGAGCCGGTGTGGCGGAATGCGCGGTACGAAACTGCCGTCCTTGAATCGTGCATCGACGTAATCGTATTGCCCGTCGACTCCGAAGGTGCCGCGCCACAGCTGGCCGACATCGAACTGCGTCGAAACCTCAGCGCCGCGGAACAGTGCGTCACGCTGGTCGTAGATCACCTGCGTCAGTTCGGTGCCGCCGCCGGAGCCGCAGCTATCGAACTCATCGTCGCAGCGCAGGCCTGTGGCGCGCTTGAAGATGTAGTTCTGGTAGCTCGTGTAATAGGCAGCGAGATCGAAGCGCCAGCGGCCGGTCTGCTTGCGCAATCCGATCTCGAGGCTGCGCGCGGCTTCGGTCGTCAGGTTCGGATTACCGATCTCGAAGGTGCCAGGTGCGTCATGCGCGCCTTTGGCGAACAGTTCGGCGGAGCGCGGCGCGCGCTCGACATACTGCGCGGTGAACGACGCGACCATGTCGTTGGGCAGCGCTTGCAGCACGCCGAAGCTCGCACTCTTGGGCGTGAAGTTGCGCTTGGCGGCGAAGTCGATGGCGTCGCCGTTGATCGGATCGAAGCTGCCGGGAAACAGCGCGGGCGTGCCCGAGACGTGCGCCTGATCGATACGCCCGGCGAGTTGCAGCTTCAACTGATCGTTGACGCGCAACTCGTTGAACATGTAGGCGGCGGCAGCGAAGGTTTCGGTCGGCGCCAGCAGGCCGCCGGCCTCGCCTGCGGTGCTGATCTGCTGATGGTTGAATTGCACGCCGGGCGCGGCGGTCCAGATGCCGAACGGCGTGCTGACCCCGGCCATCTGAACCTCGAGCCGCGCTTCCTGCTCCTTGTTCTTGAACGTCGCGCGCACGCCGTCGAGCCCGTCGTCGGCGCTATAACCCTTCTCGTCGTGCGTGTAGTTGGTTGCGCCGAACCACAGCCGGATCGCATCGATCATCGCCGAGTCGGGACGATACTCGCCCTTGCCGAGCAGTTTGGTCTGTTCGAGGTTGATGCGATTGTTGACCTGCGCCGGCTCGATGCCGGGGATGTGATACAGCGCGGACGCCTGCGTCAGCGCCATGCCGAAATAGCCGCCGTCGAAGAAGTATGTGCCGCCGACCGCGCCGCCTGCCGTGCGTTGCTGTGTGTTCTTCTGCACGCCGCCGGGAATCCGGTAATCCTCGGTGTAACGCGTGAAGGCGTCGGCGTGAATCGCGACATTGTTCTGACGCACGTTGAAGCCGACCGACCCTTCACGGCCGAGATCGGCACTGGTGAACGCCGACGCGCCCCAGCCGCTCAGGCCGTTCGGCGTCTCGGCCAGCGGAATGCGGTTGTTGTCGACGCTGACGACGCCGCCGATCGCCTGCGATCCGTAACGCAACGACGCCGGTCCGCGCACCACTTCGACGCGGGTGGCGGAAAGCGTGTCGATCGGAACGCTGTGATCCTCACCGATTTCCGAGACATCCATCGACGACGTGCCGTCTTCCTGCACGCGGACGCGGAAGTTATCGAGGCCGCGAATGATCGGGCGGCTCGATCCCGGCGCATAGGTCGAGGCGCTGATGCCGGGTTTGTCGAACAGCAGGTTGCCGAGCGAGCCGCCGGTGCCAAGCCCACCGCCGGCCTGGTTCTGCAACTGGTTGGCATCGAGTACGGTCGAGGCCGAGAACGATTGCGCCAGCGGATCGGGTGCGGCAGGCGCAGGCGGCGCCTCCGCCGTGGCCGGCGCGGGTTGCGCCGCCCGCTGGTTGCGATGGACGATCGGGCTCGCTGTGATCGAGATTTCGGGCAACGCATTGCTGTCGGTGGGTGTGGTGCTTTGCGCGAACAGTGGGACGGGTATTGCGCTCAAGACGGCGAGCGCCGAGGTGGCAAGAAAAACGTGACGCGGAGAGAGTCGTGACATGAATTCGATCCTGACGCCGCTGAGCGCGGCGACCCGTCTTCTGCGGACGGGGTGATTCCGGAATTGTCCCGTCGGCTCAATGCGGGAGCATCGAGCGCGGAACGTCGGCTAGCCGGGATCAGATCGAAGGAGGGGCGCGGGACTGGAACGCGGCGCGCTGCGGATCCGGGGCATCGGATTGCGCAAGCAAGGCATGGCGCGCGGCATGGAAGGAGGTTGGGACTGGCAGAACCGGCGGGGTGGCATCGACCAGCGAACTGGCCATCGCCACCGTGGCGCAGATCGCGCAGATGTCGACGGCAGCATTGTGATCGTGGTCGCTATCGGGCGCGTTGGTCGGGCCGGAGACCGTCTGCGCGCCGTCCGGAGCAAAATAACCGGCATGGACATGGCCGAACGACAGGCCGAACTGCAGCGCCAGCGCGAACAGCGCCAGCAGCGACAGCTTCCTTGCCTGCAACCTCAGCCGTCTCATGCCGACGACGCCCCATGCCCAGGCTTCAGCCGCCCGGTATCCCCAATGTTATAATATAACATCGCCGGAGAGGGCGGCCGTGTCAACTCATGGAATGACGGACTGTGTGGAGAGCGATGCCGCGACCCACCATTGGATGTCATGGCCGGGCTTGTCCCGGCCATCCCGCTTAGGGGAGTACTGTGCACGCCTGATCGGGATCACCGGGACGAGCCCGGTGATGACATTGTGAGTGGAGCGGATGCTTGTTGTCGTCCAATGGCCCGATCGGCCATTGGCCGAGAGCGTCAGCGCCCCTCGCGCAGCCAGGTCGAGGCGAAGGCGCCTAGCAGCAGCAGCAGGCCGATCAGGCCGGCGAAGATCGGCAACACGCCGATGCCGCGCACGACACTGGCGTCGCTCATCTTCACGCCGAGCCAGCCGTCGCCGCGGAACACGCTCGATGCGCGCACCGGCAGGACGCGCGGCAGGTCGATGCTTCCGTTCTCCGCGATCCGGCGGGTGTCGCCGCCGGTCGCCTGCGTCAGCGGCGACAGCGTATCGGTAGTGGAGGTGACTTCGGAAAACTCCTTCGGGTTGACCGGGCCGACATTGATCAGCGCTTTCAGTTGACCGTCGGTCGCCTGCCACAGGCCGAGTTCGTCGGCACTGGTCGAGGCGCGCCATTCGCCGGGCTGGGCTTGCGTCAATGTCAGCTGCCGCGTGGTGCCGGACGGCGAGGTCACGGTCACCGGCTGCACGGTATCGGCCATGGTCTGGCGCACCGCCACCAGATCGCGGCCCTGCACCTGCAGGCGCAGCGCTTCCTCGTCGAGGTCGGGTTGCTTCATCAGCCAGTGCGACAGCCGCCGCAACAGGTCGAGATGCGGGCCGCCGCCCTCATAGCCGCGCGCCCACAGCCAGATGTGATCCGACAGCAGCAGCGCGACGCGGCCTTCGCCCTGTCGCGACAGCAATAGCAGCGGCTTGCCGTCAGCGCCTTCCATTACGGCGGGAACGACGGGATTGCGGGTATCGACCTGACGGAAAAAGCGGCTCCAGTGCGGCGGCTCGCTGGCGGAGCCTTCAAGACCGCGCGTCACTGGGTGACGTTTGCCCATCTCGCTGAGGCGCGCGGTGAACGGCTTCTCGGTCACGCCGATCGGCTCGGCGGGCAACACGCTGTCCAGCGGTGTGCGCCAGATGCTGCTCGGACTGGCGTAATCCGGCCCCGCCGACACAAGTACCGCGCCGCCATTGCGAATGTAGCGGGAGATGTTGTCGAAATAGGAAATCGGCAGCACGCCTTGCCGGGCGTAGCGGTCGAAGATGATGAGCTGGAATTCGTTGATCTTCTGCTGGAACAGTTCACGAGTCGGAAACGCGATCAGCGACAGCTCGTTGATCGGCGTGCCGTCCTGCTTCTCCGGCGGACGAAGAATGGTGAAGTGCACGAGGTCGACGCTGGCGTCGGATTTCAGCAGGTTACGCCAGGTGCGCTCGCCGGAGTGCGGCTCGCCGGAAACCAGAAGCACGCGCAGTTTGTCGCGCACGCCGTCGATCGATACCACGGCGCGGTTGTTGACCGGTGTCAGTTCGCCCTCCAGCGGCGAGGCTTCGATCTCGACGATGTTCGGCCCGGCGTGCGGAATTTCCAGCGTGACGCTGCTGGTCTCTCCGCTGGTCAGCATGCGCTCGCTCAGCACATCACCGTCGCGCCGTACCGTCACCCGCGCGCTCTGGCCGGTGACACCCTGATCGTCGAGACGATAGGTGATGGTCTGGGTCTGTTCGACGATGCCGAAACGCGGCGCGGCCGTGATCGCGATGCGGCGGTCGCGTTCGTTCTTGCGCCCGGTGATCAGGGCGTGAACCGGCGCGGTGAAGCCGACGCCGGCAGCGTTGCCCGGAATGTCGTGGACGCGGCCGTCGGTGATCAGGAATGCGCCGGCGACGCGATCGGCCGGTACGTCGGAGAGCGCCGACGTGACCGCCGAGAACAGCTTGGTGCCGTCGGTCTCGCCGTCGGCCTGGCCGGCTTCGACGACGCGCACCTCGAGACCCTTGATCTCCTTCAGCCGGTTGACCAGTTCCTCACGTGCGGCGTCGGTTTCGCGGGTGCGATTGCCGAAGTTCTGGCTCGGGCTTTTGTCGACCACGACGGCGGCGACCGACGACAGCGGCTCGCGCTCCTCACGGGTAAACGACGGATTGGCGAGCGCCAGCAGGATCAGCGCCAACGCCGCCACGCGCACCGCCGCACCGCGCGCGCGGGAGACCAGCAGCAGCGCGGCGATGACGACGACCGCCGCCAGCCCGAGCCACAACACGAGTGCCGGAACGAGGGGCGCGAATACGATGCCGTAGTTCAAATGTATCTCCTGTGGCCTCATGGTTCGAGATGCGTCGCGTTGCAACACTCCTCACCATGAGGGCTTCCGTTCGATGTTCTTCCTCATCCGGAGGAGCGCGCTTCTTGCGCGCGTCTCGAAGGATGAGGCCGTTATTGTCCCAGCCGCTCGATCAACGCCGGAGCGTGGACCTGATCGGCCTTGTAGTTGCCGGTCAGCGTATACATCACGATGTTGACGCCGGCACGGAAGGCGAACTCGCGCTGGCGCGGTTCGCCGGGCGCCAGCGGCAGCATCGGCTGGCCGTCGGGACGCATCGCCCATGCACCGGCAAGATCGTTCGAGGTGATGATGATCGGCGACACGCCGTCACCGCCCCGTGCCGGGCGGTCTGCCACGTCGTCGTTATCGCCGCGTGGCAAGGCTTCGACCCAGGTCTGGCCCGAGGTGAATCGTCCCGGGAAATCGCGCAGCAGGTAAAAAGTTTTGGTCAGCACGTGTTCGCGCGGCACCGGCTCCAGTTCTGGAATGTCGAGCGAGGCCAGCGTGTCGCGCAGCGTCAGCATGCCGGGCGTCTGCGATTCGCCGTTCGGCCCCGGCGGAGCGTCGATGGCGTCGCGGGTGTCGAACAGCACGGTGCCGCCTTGCTTCATGTAGGCGTCGAGTTTGTTGATAGCCTCCTGCGATGGCTTTGGCGCGCCGGCCATCACCGGCCAGTACAGCAGCGGAAAGAACGCCAGTTCGTCGCGCGCCGGATCGACGCCGACCGGTTCGCCCGCTTCCAGCGCGGTGCGCTGGGCGAGAAACAGCGTCAGCCCGGTCAGTCCCGCCTTGACGATGGAATCCACATCCTCGTTACCGGTGACGACGTAGGCGAGATGAGTCTGCGACGTGGCCTGAAGGGCGAAGTCATCGGCGGCCGATGACGGCGATGGCGGCTTGCTCTGTGTCTGAGCTTGCGGCGGTTGACTCTGCGCGTGTGACGATGCCGGCGCGAAGGCGGCAAGCGCTACTGCGACAGCAACGATCGTCGCAGTGGCTGTCCGCCGCCGCAGGAGCGCAGCAAGGCCGCCGCCGAGAATGGCGACAATGATCGCGTCGATCAGGAACAGCGCCAGCGCCGTTGTCAGCATCATGCCGCGCAGGTCGCGCGGCTCGGCGCTGGAGTAGGTCGCGCGCCGGGCTTTCAGCGCGGAGGTGTCGAGCGGCGCGATGCGGTCGGCGGCGGCAAGCGTGTTCACCGCAACCGGACTGTCAGCCGGTCCATAGAAGCCGGGCGGATGCTCGAGCGTGGCGCGATCGCGATAGTCGGCCTTGATCGGCTTGGCGACGGATGGCGGCGGGCCGAAGGCTCCGAAGCCATCGAGGATGCGGGTTGGGGAGACAGTCTCGGCGCTCGAGTCAGCGGCAACGCCCGCACCGGAATTCGGCGTGTAGCCGGACATATCGACGATTCGCCGCAGCATTTCGACGAATGTGCCAGACAGCGGCAAATTCGACCAGCGCATATCGCCGCTGATATGGAACAGCGCGACCACGCCCTTGGCGCGGCGCTCGCCGGTGACCAGCGGGGTGCCGTCCGCGAGCGACGCCCATGCGCGATCGACCAGCGCCGGGTCGGGCTCTGCCAACACCTGGCGATTGACGGTAATATCCTTCGGCACGTCGAGGCCGGCGAACGGGCCGCTGGCGGCGAACGCCGCAAGGTGCTGCGGCTTTTCCCAGGTCAGCGTTCCGCCGAGGCTGCGTCCGCCGCGCCGCAGTTTCACCGGCACGAGATCGTCGTCGCCGGGGGCAAGGCGTGGACCGGCAAAGCGCACCAGCACACCGCCCCTTGCGATCCATGCGGTCAGACGCTCGCGGATGTCTGCTGACAGCGTGCCGACGTCGGCAAGGATGATCATCGGCAGCTTCTGATCGAGGAATTGTCCGATCGCGACGTTCGGCGCGACGCGTTCACCGAGCCGCACGTCGGCGAACGGCGCCAGCGCACGCGTCAGATAGAAGGTCGAGGCAAGCAGCGGCTGTGAGGTGTCGCTGGTGGCGCCGGAGACGATGCCGACCGCACGCCGCCGCCAGCGTTTGTCGAGCAGTTGTACCGCCCCGGCCGAGCGCTCGCCCGCAACTTCAAGTCGTGCGATATCGTTGCGCAATTCCACCGGCAGGTCGAAGCTCGCCTCGGTCTCGCGATCCTGCGCGCCGAATGTAAACCGTGCATCGCCGAGCGGCGAGCCCTTCTGGTCGCGCGCGCGGATGATTCCGATATCGGCCGCGCCGCTGTTTGCGCGCAGAACCTTCACTGTCATCTTGGCGGCGGCGTTCTCCGCAGCGGCCAGCGCGTGGGCCGGCGGCGTGCCACCTTCGACGATCGTCAACGGGCGATCCTGAATTGTTTTGGCGAGCGCCGCGGTGAATTCGCTGCCGCGTCCGGTATCGACGCCGTCGCTGAGCCAGACGATGTCGCTGTCGCCTGTGGCGGCGAGGAAGCGCCCGAGCGCTGGCAGCGTGTCGACGCGTTCGACGGCGTAAGGTTTCGGTGTCAACTGACGCAGCGCGACACGGGCCGTGCCGGCCGGCATCAGCGTGATGTCACGCGTGGTTTCGGACAATGGCACGAGGGCGACGGCGCGTCGGTCGGCTTCAGCGTTGGAGATCAGGTCGTCGGCGGCTTTGATGCGGGCATCCCAACTGGCGGCGGCGCTCCAGCCGTTGTCGAGCAGCAGCACCAGCGGCGCGTCCCCGCGCGCGGCGCCCTCGTTCGGATTCCACACCGGCCCTGCGGCTGCGAAAATCACTAGCGCGGCAGCGAGCAGGCGCAGCAATGTCAGCCACCATGGCGATCGTGACGGCGTTTCTTCCTTGGGCGCGATGTCGAACAACAAACGGGTCGGCGGAAAATCGATCCGTCGCGGCCGTGGAGGCATCACCCGCAGCAGCCACCACAGCGCCGGCAGGCTCAGCAGTCCCAGCAGCAGCAACGGCTGGGCGAATGAAAGGGGAAAGCCCATCATGCGGGTTGTCCCGCCTTGACGCCGCGTACGCTATCCCGCGATGCCATCATGCCGGTGTGGAGGAACAGCAACAGTTCGGCTGCGGAGAGATCGGTGGTGTGGATCGAGAACAGCCAGTCGCGCTTGTTCGCCTCGGCACGAATGGCGGCGCGATGCGCCGCGACGCGGGCGATGTAATCCTTCGCCCAGTTTTCCGCGCGGCCGGCGGTGATGACGCCCGCGCCTTCCGGTTCGACGAACTCGATACGGCCGGAGTAGGGAAAGGTTTCTTCCGCCGGATCGACGATCTGCAGCAACGTGCCGTGCGCGCCGGACGACGACAGGCCGCCGAGCATGACGCGAATCTCGTCGATCGGCGCCCAGAAATCGGACAGCACGACAAGCTCCGCCAGCGGCGAGGGCACGAATTGCGGCGGCAGGCTCGCGCGCGTGGCGCGGTCGTGCAGCATCGCCTGCGCCATCTTGTCGACGACGTTGCGGCTCGAGCTCGGAGTCATCAGGCCGGGAATCCCGACGCGCTCGCCGCCGGTGACCAGCAGTTCGGCCAGCGCGAACGCCACCACCAGTGCGCGCTCGAGCTTGCTGTCGCGCGCGGTCCTGGAGGCGAACGCCATCGACGGCGAACGGTCCGGCCACAGCCACACCGTGTGCGCGGCTTCCCATTCCTGTTCGCGGACGTAGAGATGGTCGTCGCGCGCCGAGCGCCGCCAGTCGACGCGCTGCGCGGCTTCGCCGGAGACGAAGCGGCGATATTGCCAAAAATTCTCGCCGGTGCCGGCGCGGCGGCGGCCGTGCAAACCGTGGATGACGTTGGCAGCGATGCGGCGCGCTTCCAGCACGAGGCGCGGCAGCGACGCGGCGAGCGACCGGCTTTCGCCGTCGGCGCGCCGGACTGCCTCGATCTCCTGCGTTGCCGGCTTTAGCGCGGGTGCCATCAGCCGATCCGCGTCTTCAGTTGCCGGATCACGTTGGTGATGGTCTGGCCTTCGGCGCGCGCGGAGAATGTCAGCGCCATGCGGTGCTTCAGAATGGGCTCTGCAAGATCGAGGACGTCGTCAATCGACGGTGCGAGCCGGCCGTCGAGCAGCGCGCGGGCGCGGACGGCGAGCATCAATGCCTGACTGGCGCGGGGACCGGGTCCCCATGCGATCGATTTGCCGGTTTCGCCGCCTTCGTCGCCGGGGCGAGCGGACCGAACAAGGGAGAGGATAGCCTCGACAACGGATTCGCCGACCGGAAGACGCCGCACCAACCGCTGTGCCGTGATCAGTGTTTCGGCGGTCATCGCGGTTTTCGCACTGGTCTCTTCGGCGCCGGTGGTTTCGAACAGAATCCTGCGCTCGGCATCGCGGTCGGGATAATCGACATCGATCTCCATCAGGAAGCGGTCGAGTTGCGCTTCGGGCAGCGGATAGGTGCCTTCCTGTTCGAGAGGGTTCTGCGTCGCGAGCACGTGGAACGGCTTGGGCAGATCGTGGCGCGCGCCGGCCACCGTGATGTGCTGCTCCTGCATCGCCTGCAGCAGAGCGGACTGCGTGCGCGGCGAGGCGCGGTTGATTTCGTCGGCCATCAGAAGTTGCGCGAACACGGGTCCTGCGATGAAGCGGAACGATCGCTTGCCGCTGACGCTTTCATCGAGCACCTCGGCGCCGAGAATGTCGGACGGCATCAGGTCCGGCGTGAACTGCACGCGCTTGGCGTCGAGCCCGAGCGTGATGCCGAGCGTTTCGACCAGCTTGGTCTTGGCGAGGCCCGGCACGCCGATCAGCAGCGCGTGGCCGCCGGACAGGATGGTGACCAGCGCATTTTCGACCACGCGATCCTGACCGAAGATCACGGTCGAGATGGCTTCCTTTGCCGCGCGGATGTTGCCCGCAAGCTGTTCGGCGGAGCGGACGATCACGTCCTCGAGTTTTTCGACACTGTCTGCACCGGCCATTGGATACTCCTGCGATCTGTCTTGTGGAAACGCCGTGTGCGACGTTTTAGTCCCGCTGCGGCGCGGTTCGCCGCGCGGTGACGCCATGCTATGAATCGGATGCTATTCTTTCACCCAGTCCCTGTGTTTTCTGAATTGAACTATCCCCACATTAGCTGTCCGACAGCGCGCACCTGATCACGTTGTGGCGAGTTGCCGGAGCGCCAACCTCTGGAAATTCGAGCAGCAATCGTGCCAAACAAGGCTGCTAAAGTCGGGGCAAACCATGGCGAAGCAAGGGCAGATGCCGGACCTGCAAAAAGCGAGTGAAAGCGCGGCCAATCGCCTCGACGGGCTAACCCACGCGGCGCGCAGCGCCGGCACGAAAGGCCTGCCGCCGGTGCACCTGTGGAACCCGCCGTTTTGCGGCGATCTGGACATGCGGATCGCCGGCGACGGCACCTGGTTCTATCTCGGGACGCCGATCGGCCGGCCAGCGCTGGTTCGGCTGTTCTCGACCGTGCTCAAACGCGAGGACGGCAAGTATTTTCTGGTCACGCCGGTCGAAAAGGTCGGCATCCGTGTCGACGACGTCCCGTTTCTTGCAGTGGAAATGCAGCAGGACGGCGACGGCGCCAGCCGGACGCTCAGTTTCCGCACCAATGTCGATGACTGGGTGACCTGCGACGTCGCCCACCGCCTGCGCTTCGAGATGGCGGTTGATGGCGGCCTGACGCCCTATCTGCATGTACGGGCCGATTTGTGGGCAAAGGTCACGCGCGCGATCTATTATGATCTGGTTGAGTTGGGTGAGGAGCGAGTCGTCGATGGCCAAGAGGTATTCGGCGTCGCCTCGGGCGGCGAGTTTTTTGCGATGGCGGATGCCGGGCAGGTAAGGGGCGGAGTTTGACGGACGGTTCTGTGAAAGACACTTCCCTGAAGGTCGGCACGTTGAAGCTGGACATGACGAACGCTTCGCCGGTGGCGAACGCTGAATCGGTCGACATCGGATCGGATGAGTTTTTCCGCCGCGCGCGTGAGCGGCTCGCCTTCGACGTGCCGCCGGGCCTGACCGACGCCAGCGTTCTGGCGCCGACCGGCGATTTCGGCACCGACGCGATGCTGCAGATCATCGCGCAGGAGCGGCCGGTTCGTCCCGCTGCCGTTCTGGTCGCCGTGGTCGAGCATGATCAACCAACGGTGCTGCTGACCAAGCGCGCGGAGCATCTGAACGAACATGCCGGGCAGGTTTCTTTTCCCGGCGGTAAGATCGATGCGGGCGATGCTTCGCCGCTCGATGCCGCGCTGCGCGAGGCCGACGAGGAAATCGGATTGAAGCGCAGCTTCGTCGATCCGATCGGCTATCTTGATGTCTATGCCACCGGCTTCGGTTTCCGCATTTTACCGACGCTCGCGCGGGTGCGGCCGGGATTCGAACTTGCGATCAATGCCTCCGAGGTGGACGACGTCTTCGAAGTGCCGCTGGCGTTCCTGATGGATCCGGTCAACCATAAGCTCGGCAGCAAGGAATTTCGCGGCATGAAGCGGTCGTTCTACGAAATGCCCTATGAGCATCGCTACATCTGGGGTGCGACCGCCGGGATGTTGCGCGCACTGTATGAGCGGATCTGGCTTAAATGATCCGTCCTGTCCTGACTGAGGTCGGCATCTTTCTCATCCCGTTCGCGGCCTATGCGTTGTTCGTTCTCGCTACTCGCGCCAACGTCCTGCATCCTTCATCGTGGCCGCTGCGGATTGTCGTCAGGCTGGCATTGGTTGCATTCCTGCTGGTGATTGCGAGCCTGCTTTTTTTGGCGCATTTTTCCGGTGCGCCGCCGGGCTCGACCTACACACCGGCGCGGATTGAAAACGGCGTACTGATCCCGGGGACCGATAAATGAGCGAAGCCCGCATCGGGCATGATGTCGCGCCGTGGCTCGCCGCAGGTCCCGCGGCGCGCGTTCTGGCGCTGCTGAATGCCGATGGGGAGGAAGGGCGCGTGGTCGGCGGCGCGGTGCGCAACGCGTTGCTCGGTCTGCCGGTCGGCGACATCGACATTGCAACAACGGCGCATCCCGACGAGGTGGTACGCCGTGCCGGTGCCGCCGGGATCAAGAGCGTACCGACCGGGATCGAGCACGGTACTGTGACGCTGGTAATCGACAGCCAGCCGCTCGAGGTGACGACGCTGCGCGAGGATATCGAGACCGATGGCCGCCGGGCCAAGGTCGCGTTCGGGCGCGACTGGGCGCGCGATGCGCAGCGGCGCGATTTCACCATCAACGGGCTGTCGCTGTCGGCGGACGGCACGGTGCACGACCATGTCGGCGGCCTTGGCGATATCGCCGCGCGCCGCGTCCGCTTCATCGGCGAACCGTCACGACGCATCGCCGAGGATTATCTGCGCATCCCGCGCTTCTTCCGGATTCATGCCGCCTACGGCGCGGGCGAACCGGATCGCGCCGGCTATCTCGCCTGTATTAAGGGGCGCGACGGACTGACGGATCTGTCCGCCGAACGCATGCGCATGGAGATGCTGAAACTTGTGGTCGCGCCCGGCGCCGCAGCGGCGCTGGTGGCGATGGACGATGGCGGCCTGTTGCTGCGGATCGTGGCTGGCGTGGTCTATCACGGGCCGTTCGCGCGGATGATCGAGGCCGAGCAGGCGCTCGGCTTGCAGCCGGACCCGGTGCTGCGTCTCGGTGCGCTGGCGATTGCGGTGACCGAGGACGCGCGGCGGCTGTCGCAGCGGCTGCGGCTGTCGAATGCCGAAACCAAGCGGCTGGATTCGATGGGCCATCGCTGGTGGCGTCTGCGCGATATGGACGAGGCAGTGGCGAAGCGGCGGATGTATCGCCTCGGCGCTGACCGCTATCGCGATCGTATCATGCTGGCGTGGGCGCGCTCGGGCCGCGATGCCGTCTCGCCGCGCTGGCGCGAAATGGCAACGCTGCCGCTGCGCTGGACCGCGCCGCGGTTTCCGCTTCGGGCGTCCGATTTCCTGTCACGCGGGCTGAATGAAGGACCGGCACTCGGCCATGTTCTGACGCTGGCGGAAGACGCATGGCTCGCTGCCGATTTTCCGGATGATGAGTCGTCGCTCAAGGCTATCGCCGACGCGACGGTCGCTCGTTTTCGCCACGACCATCGGCTGTGAGCGGCGAACCGGATCGCTTTTCCGTTCCGCAAAACAAAAGCCCCGGACGAGGTCCGGGGCTTAGATGTCAGATGATGGCGTGGATCAGAACGGCCGCAGCTGCGCCGGCAGCAGGGTCATCCAGTCCCACTTGTAGTTGATGCCGACCTTCGCGGTGTGGATGCCCGGAATGTGGGTGACAGTGGAAATCTCGGTCACGCTGTTGGAGGCGCCGAAGGTGGTGCGATCACGCTCGAAGCCGAGATAGAGATATTCGGCCTTGATGGTCCACTTCGGAGCGAAGGCATATTCCCAGCCGCCGCCGACGGCATAGCCCCACTCGTAGCGATGGTGGCGGGTGTCGAAATGCGTTCCGAGGGTCGGGTCGAACCCGCCGACGTCGAAGCGAGCCAGCGCGACACCGCCCTTGGCGTAGATCATTGAGCGATCCCAAGTGTAGCCGAGACGGCCGGTCCAGGCGCTGTAGGTGCCGCTGGCTTCGGCGATACCGGTTGCGGTCGGCTGTGCTGCATAAGAGCCCGCGCCCTTGAGGTTGATGTAGCCGGTTTCCGATTCATAACCGACGACCCAGTTCGGCGAGACCTGCCAGTTGTAACCATCGGTGTAGCCGGCGATCACGCTGGAGCCGAGCCCGTAGGTGGTCGGGCCGGCGAATACCGGTGCGCCTGCGAGGGTGATCGGGTTGGTCGTCGATGCGTCGCTGGCACCGAAGGCGCCGCCGACGAAGCCGCCGATGTAGGCGCCGGTCCAGGAGAAGGTCTCAATCGGAGGGGCTTTGCGGTAAAGCGGCGCGGTGCCGAGGTCGGCAGCGGAAGCGGCCTGCGACAGGCCAAGGCCCACAGTTGCGAGAACGAGAAGAGCAATCTTGCGCATTGGAGCCCCTAGAATTTTCTGCGGCGGTTTGATTCCACCGCGCCCATGGACAGCAGACTAAGGGAGGGGTCGGCTGTGCTCAACCAAAGGGTATGGTTTGAGGCTTCCCGATCGGCCGATCTTTGCAAGGTGTGCTGAATCGGTGACAGGTGCCTCGGTAATTTAGTACCATTTTCGCAAGCTGACCACCCTCAGGGCCACTTCACCTCGGGCGGCATCGACGACAGGATGGAATCGACGTTTCCGCCGGTTTTCAGGCCGAAAATGGTGCCCCGGTCGTAGAGCAGGTTGAATTCCACGTAGCGGCCGCGCCGGACCAGCTGCTCCTCCCGGTCCTGTGCGGTCCACGATGCGTTGAAGTTCCGCCGGACGATGTCGGGATAAATTCCGGCGAACGCCCGGCCGACATCCTGGGTAAAGGCGAGGTCGGCGTCCCAGTCGCCGGAATCGAGCCAGTCGTAGAAAATCCCGCCGATGCCGCGGGCCTCCTTGCGGTGGGGCAGGTAGAAGTAGTCGTCGCACCATTTTTTGTATTTGCCGTACGGCGCGATGGTGGCGTGGGCGTCGCAGGCGGTCTTCATCGCCGCGTGGAACGCGATCGTGTCGGAATCCTCATCCGAGCGACGCCGCATCAGCACCGGGGTCAGATCGGCGCCGCCGCCGAACCACGCCTTGGTCGTCACCACGAAACGGGTGTTCATGTGAACCGCCGGCACGTTCGGATTGCGCGGATGTGCGATCAGCGAAATGCCCGACGCCCAGAACCGCGGATCGTCGGCAGCGCCGGGAATCTGTCCGCGAAACTCCGGAGCGAATTCGCCATGCACCGTCGAGCAATGGACGCCGACCTTCTCGAACAGCCGTCCGCGCATGATCGACATCACGCCGCCGCCGCCGGGTGCGCCGGAATGATCGGTGCGCGTCCATGCGGTGCGCTCGAACCGTCCCGCTTCTCCGGCGTGGAGGTCGGCCGGCGCGTCGTCTTCGAGCGCCTCGAGCAATGTGCAGATGTCGTCGCGCAGCGTCTCGAACCACGTGCGCGCGCGCTGTTTGCGGGCCTCGATCGTCGCTTTGTCCATGGGTTTATCCGGCGTTGGGACCGAAATAGGCACAGCTTTCGTTGCAACTGTCGCGATGAACGCTGACGCGAGTCACGTGTCCCGCAGCCTGCACGCGTTCCCAAATGAAGCGCGACAGGTTTTCCAGCGTCGGGGCGCCAAGCGCCTCAATCTTGTTGAGGAATTTATGGTCGAGCGTCGCCTGCACCTCGTTGATGCGGCGCTCCAGAATGCCGAGATCCATCACCATGCCGGTGGCCGGATCCGGCGTGCCGCGCACCGTGACTTCGGCGCGAAACGAATGGCCGTGAATTTCCTGGCTGCTTTCGCCCAGCGTCGTGCCCGGCAGCGCGTGCGCGGCTTCGAAGCGGAACGATTTCGTCAATTCCCACATCAGCGGTTGTCCGGTCCTACCTGATACCAAGAGATTTGTGCGTCTGGATGCTGAGACGCCATTGTGGATGGCGAAGACAGTACGCGATCGCGCGCTCGGTGCTTTGCGCTATGTCAGGTCCGTCCATCGGCTGCAATGAAAACCGTTCGAAATCGAGATCCGCAAATTGCTCGGGGAGAGCGTTCGCTTGCGGATAAACGAGTTTGAGTTCGTGGCCTTTGCGCACGATCAAATCCGCGCCGGCCTTTGGGCTCACGCAGATCCAGTCGAGACCGGGCGGCGGCGCGATGGTGCCGTTGGTCTCGACCGCGATGGTGAAATGGCGGGCATGGAGCGCGTCGATCAGCGCAGCGTCGATTTGCAGCATCGGCTCGCCACCGGTCAGCACGACATAGCGATTGTCGCCGCCGGTCCACTGTGCGGCGATGGTCTCGGCCAGGTCATCGGCCGAGACGTAGCGTCCGCCGAGCGTGCCGTCGGTGCCGACGAAATCGGTGTCGCAAAACTGGCAGGTGGCGGTGGCGCGGTCCTGTTCGCGGCCTGTCCACAGATTACAGCCGGCGAAACGACAGAACGCCGACGCGCGCCCGGCATGGGCGCCTTCGCCTTGAAGCGTCAGAAAGATTTCCTTGACCGCGTAGCTCAATCGTCCGTCCCCGCAGGTGTTTCGGGATTATTTTACCGCGTTGTGGCGGAGTCCGCTGGCGTTGCCTGTCGCCCCGCCGGTCTGCCGCAAGGCCTCACCTAGCGCCATGGCCACCGTCATGGCCACATTGAGCGAGCGCATACCGGGTACGATGGGAATGACCAGCCGCTGGTCGGCGGCTTCCACCACCTCCGCCGTCACGCCTGCGCTTTCACGCCCGAACAGCAGGATATCGTCGTCCTGATAGCTGTGATCGAGGTAGGAACGGGCCGCTTTTGTCGGAAATACGATGAGCCGCCCACCGTCGCCAGCCCGCCATTCCTCGAACCTGGTCCAGGAGTCATGGCGGGAGATTGTCACATGATCGAGGTAGTCCATTCCAGCCCGGCGAAAATGCCGGTCGCTGACCGGAAAACCCGCCGGCTCGATGATGTGGGCCTCGACGCCCAGGCATGCGCAGAGCCTGAGAATCGTTCCGGTATTCTGTGGAATATCCGGCTGGAAGAGAGCAATACGCATTCCGGAACGGCCCTTTCGACCCGGCAAAATGTCGCGAAAAATCTTTGCCTTGTGTGGTTTTTGCGCGTCGCACGAAAGAGAGCCGATAGCGGGCTTGCGCTCTTCCGGCAAGGGTGCCAATAGATCGATTCTAGATCGCATGTTCCGCCCGGTTGAGTAGGACAAGTGATCGTTTCTGCCACCGCGAGGCTCGCGGGACCGGCGGTCGAACCGGGCGCTTCCAGAGCGTACCCCCGGGGAGGCCGCCTCGGCTGCAGTTCGGAAAGGGTTTTCAAGTGACGTCCTCCTCCTCGGCTGATCCGACACGCCGTGATTTCCTTTATGTCGCCACCGGAGCCGTCGCCGCAGTTGGCGCGGCGGCTGTGGCCTGGCCGCTGATCTCCCAGATGAACCCGGACGCCTCGACCATCGCGGCCGGTGCGCCGATCGATGTCGATCTCGCGCCGATCGCCGAAGGACAGGACATCAAGGTGTTCTGGCGCGGCAAGCCGATCTACATCATGAACCGCACCAAGAAGCAGATCGAAGAGGCGCGCGCGGTCAACGTGTCGAGCCTGCCCGATCCGCAGACCGATCAGGCCCGCGTCAAGGAAGGCCACGACCAGTGGCTGGTGGTGATCGGCATCTGCACCCACCTCGGCTGCATCCCGATCGCGCATGAAGGCAATTACGACGGCTTCTTCTGCCCGTGCCACGGCTCGCAGTACGACTCGTCCGGCCGCATCCGTCAGGGGCCCGCGCCGCTCAACCTGGCTGTGCCGCCTTACGCCTTCACCTCCGACACCAAGATCAAAATCGGCTGACGCCAGTCGCCTTCATATTTTCAGGATCGCATCATGAGCGGACCATCCAACTACAACCCGCAAAATCCAGCCTTGAAGTGGATCGAGCGGCGCCTGCCCATCGGCGGCCTGATTCATTCATCGTTCGTCGCCTATCCGACGCCGCGCAATCTCAACTACTGGTGGACGTTCGGCGCCATCCTTTCGATGATGCTCGTGGTGCAGATCATCACCGGCGTCATCCTCGCGATGCACTACACGCCGCATGTCGACTTGGCCTTCAAGTCGGTTGAACTGATCGTCCGCGACGTCAACTACGGCTGGCTGCTGCGCTACATCCACTCCAACGGCGCGTCGATGTTCTTCATCGCCGTCTACATCCACATGTTCCGCGGCCTCTATTACGGGTCGTACAAGGAGCCGCGCGAGGTTCTCTGGATTCTCGGCGTCATCATTTACCTGCTGATGATGGCAACCGGCTTCATGGGCTACGTGCTGCCGTGGGGCCAGATGAGCTTCTGGGGCGCCACCGTCATCACCAACCTGTTCTCGGCCATTCCGTGGGTCGGCGACAGCATCGTGACGCTGCTATGGGGCGGCTATTCGGTCGGCAACCCGACGCTGAACCGCTTCTTCTCTCTGCACTACCTGCTGCCGTTCGTGATCGCGGGCGTCGTCGTCCTGCACGTCTGGGCGCTGCACGTCGCGGGCCAGAACAATCCGGCCGGCGTCGAACCGAAGACCGAGAAGGACACCGTGCCGTTCACGCCGTACGCGACCCTCAAGGACGCCTTCGGCATGTCCTGCTTCCTGCTGTTCTTCGCCTGGTTCATTTTCTACATCCCGAACTACCTCGGCGATCCGGACAACTACATCCAGGCCAACCCGGCCGTGACCCCGGCGCACATCGTCCCTGAATGGTACTACCTGCCGTTCTACGCGATCCTGCGTTCGATCCCGAGCAAGCTCGGCGGCGTCATCGCGATGTTCGGTGCGATCGTCGTGCTGGCGTTCCTGCCGTGGCTCGACAGCGCCAAGACCCGCTCGTCGAAGTATCGTCCGCTCGCCAAGCAGTTCTTCTGGATTTTCGTCGTCGTGTGTATCGGCCTCGGCTATCTCGGCGCCCAGCCGCCGGAAGGCATCTACGTGATCGCCGGACGCATCCTGACGTTCTGCTATTTCGCGTATTTCCTGATCGTGCTGCCGCTGCTCAGCCGGATCGAGAAGGCGCGGCCGCTGCCGAACTCGATCGCCGAAGACGTGCTGGCCAAATCGGGCAAGCCGGTGGTGTCGGCTCTGATCGCGCTCGCGGTCGGTGGAACGCTGATGCTCGGCGGCATGAACAACGCCAGCGCGGCTGACCACGGCGCCAAGCCACCGTCGCTGAACTGGTCGTTCGCCGGCCCGTTCGGAAAGTTCGACCAGGCGCAGTTGCAGCGCGGCCTCAAGGTCTACAAGGAAGTCTGCTCGGCGTGCCACTCGCTGGAGCTGGTGGCTTTCCGCAACCTCGCCGATCCCGGCGGCCCTGGCTATTCGGCGGCGCAGGCGGCGGCATTCGCCTCGGACTACAAGGTCCAGGACGGCCCGAACGACAAGGGTGAGATGTTCGAGCGCGCCGGCCGGCCGGCGGACTACTTCCCGTCGCCATTCCCGAACGAGCAGGCCGCACGAGCCTCCAACGGCGGCGCGCATCCGCCGGACCTGTCGCTGATCGCCAAGGCGCGCGGCTATGAGCGCGGTTTCCCGCAGTTCGTGTTCGACGCCTTCACGCAGTTCCAGGAGAAGGGCCCGAACTACATCGACGCGCTACTGCAGGGCTACGAGGAAAAGGCGCCAGCCGGCTTCACGCTGCCGGAAGGCTCGCACTACAACAAGATCTTCCCCGGCCACGCCATCAAGATGCCGCCGCCGCTCAGCGACGGTCAGGTGACCTACGATGACGGTTCGCCGGCGACGGTGAAGCAGTACGCGCAGGACGTCTCGGCGTTCCTGATGTGGACCGCCGAGCCGCATCTCGAGGCGCGCAAGCGGCTTGGTCTGCAGGTGATGGTGTTCCTGATCGCCCTGTCGCTTCTTCTGTACTTCACGAAGAAGAAGGTCTGGGCCAACGCTCATTGATCCGTCAGGCATCGACGATTTGCGAAAGGCCCGTTTCGGGGCCTTTTTGCTGTCGCCGGGCCTCTGTGCAGCGGGACTGTAGTGCGCCCGCCAAAACTGCTTTCTTCTTTTTCGGTTCATGCCTTAACCTTGCGGTAGCGGGGGCGGGGCAATGGCGGGCGGACCGGTCGACGATATTCTTCTGAACATCAATCCGACCGGGCAACTGGTGCTCGGCGGCGTGCTGGCGCTGATCATCTACGGCGTCGCGCTCGATCTGCGGGTGGATGACTTCGTCGAGGTGTTCAGCAAGCCGCTGGCGCCGATCTCCGGTCTCGTCGGGCAGTTGCTGATCCTCCCCGCCGTGACATGGGCGATCACCATGCTGCTCAAGCCGCAGCCCAGCATCGCGCTCGGCATGATGGTGGTGGCGGCCTGTCCCGGCGGCAACATCTCCAACCTCATCACCCATATGGCGAGGGGCAACACCGCGCTGTCGGTCAGCATGACCGGGATATCGAGCATGCTGGCGGTGGTGACCACGCCGCTCAACATCCTGTTCTGGGCCTCGCTCAATCCCGCCACCGCGGCGCTGTTGCGGCAGGTCAGCATCGAGCCGGTGTCGTTTCTCGGCTCGATTGTGCTGATCCTCGGCCTGCCGATGATCGCGGGCATGGCGACGGTGCGCTACTGGCCGCGGCTCGCCGACAAGCTGCGACGGCCGCTGCAAATCATGTCGTTCCTGTTTCTCGTGGTGTTCATTGCCGGTGCGACGCTCTCCAATGCCCGCTATTTGAGCGTGTTCCTGCGATCGGCGCTGCCGTTCGTCGTGCTGCATAACCTGATCGCGATCGGCATCGGCTGGGGCGTCGCCCGCGTGCTGCGATTGAGCGACTACGATACCCGTGCGCTGACTGTTGAAGTCAGCATGCACAATTCCGGTCTCGGCCTAGCGCTGATCCTCAATCAGTTCGACGGCCTTGGCGGCGCGGCACTGGTTGCGGCGGGATGGGGTGTCTGGCACCTGATTTCCGGATGGGCACTGGCGGCATGGTGGAAACGCCGCGATCCCGATCCCAAATTGCACAAGACAATGTCGGACACGGCAGCATGAACGCGATCGAGACCCTCAACGGCGGCGTTCTGGTCACCGGTGCGGCCGGCTTCATCGGCAGCGCGCTGGTCGCCGAACTGGCGCGCGAGGGCGAGGGGCACGAACGCGTCGTTGCGCTCGATGTACGCAAGGTCGCGCCGCAGGATCGTCTCGCGGGCGTGACCTATGTGACGGCTGACATCCGCGATCCGGTGCTCAAAGAGATTTTCGCTCGCTACAAGCCGCGCACGGTGGTGCATCTGGCCTCGGTCGTCGCCGTCGGCGGCGATCCGCAGCGCGATTGGGAAATCGACGTGCTTGGTACCAAGAACGTGCTGGAGGCGTCACTCGAGTCCGGCGTCGAGCATGTCATCGTCACGTCAAGCGGCGCGGCTTACGGCTACCACGCCGACAACCCGGTGCCGCTGAACGAGGACGATCCGCTGCGCGGCAACGTCGATTTCCCTTATGCGCGCAACAAGCGCGAGGTCGAGGAAATGCTGGCCGAGTGGCACGACCTTCATCCGCATCTGGCGCAGACCGTGTTCCGGCCATGCACGGTACTGGGACCGACGACCAACAACCAGATCACCGCAATGTTCGAGCGCCCGGTGGTGATGGGGCTGACCGGCACTCCGACGCCGTTCTCCCTGATCGCCGACAGCGATGTCGTCGCGGCGCTGGTGCAGGCGGTGCGGCAACCGAAGCCCGGCATCTACAATCTGTCCAGCGACGGCATGTTGAGCCTGCGCGAAATCGCGGGCCTCAACCACAAGCTCTATCTGCCGATCCCGCCGGGATTGCTCAAAGCCGCGTTGTGGCTGCTGAAATCGCTGCGCCTCACCAGGCTCGGGCCGGGGCACGTCAAGTTCATCCAGTATCGGCCGGTGCTGGCCAATCACAAATTGAAAACCGAATTCGGCTTCACGCCCCAATTCAATGCGCTTGAAGTGTTCGAGCGCTATCGCGCCGGCCGCCCGGAGCTGGACGCATGACGACGCTGGTCATCGGCATGGGGCCTGCGGGTCTGGCGGCAGTGAAAAGCCTCAAGGAGGCGGGCTTGCCGGTCGAAGCCGTCGAGCGCAACGCCGATGTCGGCGGCCAGTGGCTCTATGGCGCGCCGCCGAGCGCGGTCTATGCCTCGACCCATCTGATCTCGTCGAAGCGCACCACGGCGTTTGCTGATTTTCCGATGCCGGAGGACTGGCCGGCTTATCCGAGCCACGTTCAGGTCGGCGAATATTTCAAGGCGTTCGCGAAACACTTCGACCTCTATCCGCTGGTGCGCTTCAACACCGAGGTGCGTGCACTCGAACCGCAGGGCCAAGGCTGGCGCGCAACGTTCAGCGATGGTTCGTCGCACGATTACACCAACGTCATCATCGCCAACGGTCATCTCAGCGATCCGCTGCTGCCGAAAATCCCCGGCGATTTCAGTGGCACGGTGATGCACGCCAAGAACTACAAGACCGCGGATATTTTCGAGGGCAAGCGCGTGCTGGTGGTCGGCATGGGCAACACCGGCTGCGACATCGTCGTCGATGCCATTCATCGCGCCAAGCAGGTGCTGTGGAGCGTGCGCGGCGGCAATTACTTCGTGCCGAAATTTCTGGCCGGAAAGCCCGCCGACGAGGGCAACCACAAGCCGAAGCGTTTCGTGATTCCGAAAAACCTGCGTTCGTGGCTGCATGAGCCGATCCTGCGCTTTCTGGTCGGCCCGCCGGAACGCTTCGGATTGCCGAAGCCGACGCATCGTCTTTACGACAGGACACCGATCGTCAATTCGCTGGTGCTGCAGCATCTAGGGCAGGGCGATGTCGCCTTGCGCAAGCCGATCAAGGAATTTCGCGGCAATAGCGTCGTATTTGCCGACGGTCGCGAAGATGAGGTGGATCTGGTGCTGCTTGCGACCGGCTATGAGATCACGTTTCCGTTTCTCGCTGATCTCGATCCGCTCGACTGGCAGCGCGACAGGCGCGCACCGAAGCTGTTCCTGAATGTCTTTCCCGCGAAGGATAACGGCCTGTTCGTCGCCGGTCTGCTTGAGGGGGCAGGTGTCGGCTGGCCCGGCCGCGCGCTGCAGACTGATCTGATTGCGGCCTATCTCAAGGCGAAGGACGACAAACGGAGCGCGGCGGAGACGTTCCGCCGCGAGATCACAGCGTGGCATTCGGCGCCCGTCGACAAAAGTCGCGGCGATCACGGCATCTTCGTCGATTTCCTGCAATACAAGCGGGATTTGCAGAAGGCCATCGCGCGGTTGCGCTGACTTGGAGAGAAATCGATCTGGAATTGAACCGATCTGGAATTGAAAAAGGCTCCCGCGCGGGAGCCTTTTGTGTTTGCCGGTGCTTTCGCCTCAGCGCTTGAACAGCCCCATGATCGCGGCTTTCGCCAGCGTGTTGAAATGAAGCTGAAAACCGATCACCGCCGCCGAGGTGTCGGCGGTCGCGCTGAGTTTGTCGATCCCGACCGCATGGACGGTGAACAGATAGCGATGCGGATGATCCCCTTCCGGCGGGCAGGGGCCGCCATAGCCCGGCGCGCCGAAATCGGTACGCGTCTGCAAGGTGCCTGCGGGCAGGGTACCGCCCGCGCTGCCGGCGCCGAGCGCAAGCTCGGTCACCGAGGGTGGTATGTTGATCGCGACCCAGTGCCAGAAGCCGCTGCCGGTGGGCGCATCGGGGTCATAGCAGGTCACGGCGAAACTCTTGGTGCCGGCGGGTGCGCCTGACCAGCTCAATTGGGGGGACTTGTTGCCGCCTGCACAGCCGAAGCCGAAATCCGACGACAGAATGTGGTCCTTGCCCAGATAGTCGCCATCCTTGAAGCTGCTGCTTGTGACTGCAAACGTCATCATTTCTCTCCCGACAGTGAACCGGGCGCAGTTTAATCCGGATCGGCCCGGGCGCAACGGACATGGGCCTTGGATAAGGTCTTTGCAGGATGGCATTTGCAGGAATGTGCAAAACACCGCTTGTCCGGGCCGCGAAGTCCCTTGACATCACACTCGCCGGGTGATGATTTGCCCGCCATGATTATCGCCCGCCCAGCGCGACTCTGGTGGCCCACCTCCTGAAGGTGGCCGGTGCGATTCCATTTCTCAGCAATCGTCGAGGCCGTCATCGCAGAGCGACGGCCTTTTGCTTGTTTGTCCTGTGTGGCGTTCCTCACCCAAGTTTCGTAAGAGGATCAGATGAACAGGACGGTTTTTTCGCTTCCCCCGCATGAGGATTATCGCACTGCGCGCGGCCTCGATGTGTCGCGCACGGCCGAAGCTTTTACCGGTGGCGCCGCGCTCGACAAGCTGATCGAGCGGCTCGACAGCCGCCGCGGCGTGGTGCTGTCGTCGGGTACCACCGTGCCGGGGCGCTACGAGAGCTTCGATCTCGGATTTGCCGATCCGCCGCTGCGGCTGGAATCGCGCGAGACCAGTTTCACCATCTCCGCGCTGAATACGCGCGGCAAGGTGCTGGTGGCGTTCCTTGCCGCCACCCTGAACGAGCCCTGTGTGACTATCACCGGGACGACGCCGACCGAGATCACGGGCCATATTGTTCGTGGTGCTGCGCCAGTCGAGGAAGACCAGCGCACGCGGCGCGCCTCGATCATGTCGCTGGTGCGCGACATCATTGCCGCGCTGGGATCGTCGAACGATCCGATGCTCGGCCTTTACGGTGCGTTCGCCTACGATCTGGTGTTCCAGATCGAAGATCTGAAGCAGAAGCGCGCCCGCGAAGATGACCAGCGCGACATCGTGCTCTATATTCCCGATCGCATCCTGGCCTATGACCGCGCGACCGGACGCGGCGTCATCCTGAGCTACGATTTTGCCTTTAATGGCGTATCGACGAAGGGGCTCGATCGCGAGACGCCGGATAGCGTCTACGCCAAAACGCCGCGCCAGGGTTTCGCCGATCATGCGCCCGGCGTCTATCAGGCGACGGTGGAGAATGCGCGCAAGGCGTTCGCGCGCGGCGATCTGTTCGAGGCGGTGCCGGGACAATTGTTCGCGGAGCCATGCGAGCGCACACCGGCGGAAGTGTTCCAGCGTCTGTGCCGGATCAATCCGTCGCCTTACGGCGCGTTGATCAATCTCGGCGAGGGTGAATTCCTCGTCTCAGCGTCGCCGGAAATGTTCGTGCGCTCGGACGGGCGGCGGGTCGAGACCTGTCCGATTTCCGGTACGATTGCACGCGGCGCCGACGCTATCGGCGACGCCAAGCAGATTCAGGAGCTGCTGAACTCGCAGAAAGATGAGTTCGAGCTCAACATGTGCACCGACGTCGACCGCAACGACAAGGCGCGCGTCTGTGTGCCGGGTTCGATCAAGGTGCTGGCGCGGCGGCAGATCGAGACCTATTCAAAGCTGTTTCATACCGTCGACCACGTCGAGGGCATGTTGCGTCCGGGCTTCGACGCGCTTGACGGCTTCCTGACCCACTGCTGGGCGGTGACAGTGACGGGCGCGCCGAAATTGTGGGCGATGCAGTTCGTCGAGGACAACGAGCGCTCGTCGCGGCGCTGGTACGCCGGCGCGCTGGGCTATGTCGGTTTCGACGGCAGCATCAACACCGGCCTCACGATCCGCACCATCCGCATGAAGGACGGCCTTGCCGAAGTTCGTGTCGGCGCGACGCTGCTGTTCGATTCAGATCCGGTCGCCGAAGAGAAGGAATGTCAGACCAAGGCAGCGGCGCTGTTTCAGGCGCTGCGCGGCGATCCGCCGAAGCCGCTGTCGGCCTTCGCGCCGGATTCGACCGGCTCCGGCAAAAAGGTGCTGCTGATCGATCATGACGATTCCTTCGTGCACATGCTGGCGGATTACTTCCGTCAGGTTGGCGCCGATGTCAGCGTGACCCGGCACACCCACGCGCTCGATGTGCTGGAAAAGAACAAGTACGATCTGCTGGTGCTGTCGCCCGGTCCCGGCCGGCCGGAGGATTTCGGCATCGCCAATTTTATCGATGCGGCGCTCAAGAAGAAGCTTCCGGTGTTCGGCGTTTGCCTCGGCGTGCAGGCGATCGGCGAATATTTCGGCGGCCATCTCGGCCAGCTCGAACAGCCGGCGCATGGCCGTCCGTCGCGGGTGCAGGTCCGCGGCGGCACGCTGATGCGCAGCCTGCCGAACGAAATCGTCATCGGCCGCTATCATTCGCTCTATGTCGACCGCAAGGGTATGCCCGATGTGCTTGAGGTGACGGCCAGTACCGAGGACGGCATCGCGATGGCGATCGAACACAAGACGCTGCCGGTCGGCGGCGTACAGTTTCACCCCGAGTCATTGATGTCGCTGGAAGGCGATGTCGGTTTGCGGATTGTCGAGAACGCGTTCCGCCTCGGACAACCAACCAACTGAGAGCCTTGAAGCAAGCGATGAACCTTGAAACCGACCTGAAGGCTGCCGTCCGCACCATTCCGGACTATCCCAAGCCCGGCATTCTGTTCCGCGACATCACCACGCTGCTCGGCAACGCGCGGGCGTTCCGCCGTGCGGTGGATGAACTGGTGCAGCCATGGGCAGGATCGAAGGTCGATCAGGTCGCGGGCATCGAGGCGCGCGGATTTATCCTCGGCGGCGCGGTGGCGCATCAGCTCTCGGCCGGCTTCGTCCCGATCCGCAAGAAGGGCAAGCTGCCGCACACCACGGTGCGGATTGCGTACTCGCTGGAATACGGTCTGGATGAAATGGAAATGCACGCCGATGCCATCCAGCCCGGCGAGCGCGTCATCCTGATCGACGATCTGATCGCCACCGGCGGCACCGCCGAAGGCGCAGTGAAGCTGTTGCGCAAGATCGGCGCCGATGTGATCGCGGCGTGTTTCATCATCGACCTGCCGGACCTTGGCGGCGCGGCGAAACTGCGGGCGATGGATGTGCCTGTGCGGACGCTGATGACATTTGATGGGCATTGAAAGGCTGCGATGGATCTCGAGCTCAAAGGCAAGATAGCGGTCGTTACCGGCGGCACGCGCGGCATCGGCAAGGCGATTGCGCGATCGCTCGCGCAAGAGGGTATGGATGTCGCTATCATCGGACGCGACATCACGGCAGCGCGCGAGACGGCGCAATCATTGGCTGGTGAGACAGGACGCAAGGTTCAGGCTTACGCCGCCGATACCGGCAAGGATGACGCTGTGCGTGCGGCGGTGGCCGCGATCCTCAAGGATTTCGGGCGGATCGACGTGCTGGTGAACAGCGCGGCACAGCCCAGTGGACAGTCCAAGCCGCCGTCGCTCAGCGAGATCACCGACGACATGTTCTGGAGCGACGTCAACGTCAAGGTGATGGGCTATTTGCGCATGGCGCGAGAGATCGCGCCGGTCATGATGAAGCAGGGCTGGGGACGCATAATCAACATCAGCGGACTTGGCGCGCGGCAGACCGGTTCCACCGTCGGCAGCATCCGCAATGTCGGCGTCGCGGCGCTCACGAAGAACCTCGCCGATGAACTCGGCCCGCACGGCATCAATGTGACGTGCGTGCATCCCGGCCTGACTCGGACGGAAAAGACTCCCGGCGTTATCGCGTGGCGCGCCAGCACCGGACAGCGGACCGAGCGACGGCGATGAATAATCTCAATGTCATCCGCCATCTCGTCACGGCGGAGGAAGTCGCCCATGTCGTGACGTTTTTAGCGTCTCCGAAATCGATCGCGATCAATGGCGATGCGGTTGCTGCGGGCGGCGGCATTCCGGGAAGCATCTACTACTGAGATCGCTCACAATTTGTGCAGCATCAAGTTCAGTTCGATCTCGCGGAAATGAAGATAATTCGCGCGAATCCACTGATGCAGCTCGGATGAATTGTCCTTGGTCGAGCGCAGATAATCGGTGAACGAAAACGTCGTTCGTCCGACAATCGATTTCAGGAATGCCGGCAGCGCGGCAACCTTCAGCGATCGCACCTCGGTGAACATCGGCAGGGTCTCGCCCCACAGCACATGCTCGTTGTTGACCGGAATCAGCGCGCGCCGCGGAAATGTCGTGCGCAGCATGGTCCATGCCTGCGACGACGGCCGCGTGGCATCGGGAATGAAAAGCACGATCGGATCGACGTTGCGCCGATCGGCTTCCTTCATGAAGCCGATCTCGTCGATCATCTTGAAGAAGTCATCGAAGGCGTGGAAACCGAGGTCGACGATCTTGGGAATGCCGTCGTTCACGATCAGCCGGTCCATCAACACCATCTGGCCGTGAGTGTCGGAGATTTCCGCCGTCTCCGTATGGCGCGGTTGATAGTCGAGCAGCGAGGGTTCGCGCAGGTTGATGTCAAACGCCGTGACCGCCCCTTTTTGCAGCTTCTGAAATTCGGTCAGCAGCCGTGCGATCAGGGTTTTGCCGACGCCGGGGCGCGGGGAGCAGGCGATATAAACAGGAGTGCGTCGCATCGGATGCCAGCTACAGCGTTTTCGAGCGAAATGGAAACCGGTTCGCGTGAAGAAAACGCGTCAACACAAAAAGCCAGAGCTTCGCGTCTGATTTCATCAGAAGCAAAAGTTCTAGCCGCGTGGGCGCGCCGTCATTGCTCGCTGGTCGAGGGGCGGGTTGCGCCCTTGTCCTTGCTGCCGACGATGTCGGTGAGCTTGATGCGGTCGAACTCGCCCCAGACATTGCCGAGCCAGTGGCGGACGTAGCCGCGTAGCACGAACGAATAGTTCGCCGACTCGCCGGACGTGCCCTTGTTGGCGACGAACTTCAGGAACGGCACCGAGGCGACTTCGACCTGCTCGTAGGCCATTTCGTTGAGCTTCGGAATCGTGATCTCGGTCGCGTTCTTGATGCGGTGGAAATACGAATTGTAGGTCGCCTGATCCCACTCGAAGAAGCTGGTGTTGTTGATGAAGTTCTTCACCAGGAAATATTTCGCGCCGTCCATGAAGTTGGCGGTTTCGGCGATCTCGTCGAGCGAGGCGATCGACGGGCCGAGGATGTGGAACACGGCGAAAGTGATCTGGCCGGAGCGCGCAGCGTCGAGGAAGCCGATGTCGCGCAGCGAGGCGAGGGTAGGCGACAGCAGTCCGGCGCGGACGTCGATCACGGTGACCGTGGAGTTCGCCGAATTCAGCGTATCGAAGATTTTCATCTGGTCGGATGTGGAGGTCACATCGACGATTTCGGTGATGTCGGGATGAAAGCGCTTCAGCGTGCCGCGCGGCGACTCGGTGTCGAACGCCCGGGTCGGAATGTTGTTTGCACTGAAATAGTCGAGAACGGTGCGTGACACGGTGGTCTTGCCGACCCCGCCCTTGTCCGCGCCGACCACAATAACCGCTGGCTTCGCCATGGTGCCCCTTTACGCGCCGCCCGCATGAACCCGTTCACGCGGCCGGTCTCTATTCCCGCCGGACCATGGCAGAATCGAGGGATAATTCAATTCTTGACACTGGTCCGGGCGAGAATCCGACGATTTCGTTAACAGATTAGGGGCTTACCGTCTGCCCCAGGGACCAGTATGCGGGTCGGTCAGTGGGCCAGCAACCGGGTCGGTTGGCGCATTGGACGGCGAGGTGGAACCGCCCCACGGGCCCGCCTGTCCCGACCAGGGGCCGGCCGGCCAGTTTTGCGGCAAATCGCCGGGATTGCCGTCCACCGGCTGCGACGGCAGCGGAAGCGGCCCGGGATCGCGGCCCCCGGCATATTCCACCAGTGCCTTCACCCGCGAATCGACCGAGGGGTGGGTCGCGAACAGGTCGGCGAAGCCCTCGCGCGGGTTATCGATGCACATTTCCATCACCGCCGAGGTCGCACCCGGCAACTCGCCGTGACCCTCGATCTTGCGCAGCGCGGAGATCATGGCATCCGGGTTCTTGGTCAGTTCGACCGAACCGGCATCCGCCAGGAACTCGCGCGAGCGCGACAGCGCGAACCGCACCACCAGAGACAGGCCCCAGGCCAGCCCGATCAACGCCACCGCCAGCAGCACGACCACGATGGCGCCGCCGCTTTTGCGGTCACTGTCGGACGATGATGACCGTCCGCCGCCGAAGCGCATTCCGGAGTTGAAGAAAATCCGGAAGAACAATTCGGCAAAAAAACCGATCACGCCGGCGATGATCACGGCGACCACCATGAGCTGCACGTCGCCGTTGCGGATGTGGGTCAGTTCGTGACCCAGCACGGCTTCGATCTCCTGATCGTTGAGCGCGTTGAGCAGGCCTGTGGTCACAGTGATTGAATATTGTCGCCGGTTGAGGCCGGTGGCGAACGCGTTGAGCGCGTCGTCGTCCATGATCTTGAGCTTCGGCATCGGGATGCCGCGCGAGATGCAGAGATTTTCGAGCAGGTTATAGAGCCGCGGCTGCTCCTGCCGGGTGACGTCGTGGCCGCCGGTCACCGCATCGATGATCGATTGGTGGAAAAAATAGGCAATCACGATCCACAGCGCGGCGCCGATGGTCGCGAAGGGCAGGGCCTTGAGAAAATCGTAGGATGCCGCCTGGATGTAATAGTCAGCCGTCCTGCCGCCGTCGGTCACGGCTTCGCCGATCAGCGCACCGGCGAACACCATGACGTAGACCAGCAGGAACAGCCCGGCGAGCAGCAGCACCGAACGGGTCTTGTTCGAGGCGATGTGCGTATAGAGACCGTACGCGGCCATGATGCGCTGCCCTGCCGGGGTTCGCTGTGCCTGTCAGAACCGGGCGGTCAGAACTTGACCGCCGGCGCCTGTTCGAGTTGTCCGCGGCTTTCGCCGAGATCGAAGAAGTCCTTGTGGGTGAAGCCGAGCATGCCGGCGAACAGCGCGGCTGGCATCTGCTGGATGCCGGTGTTGTATTCCTGAACCGCATTGTTGAAGAAGCGGCGGCTGGCGGCGAGCTTGTTCTCGATGTCGGAAAGTTCGGTCTGCAACTGCTGGAAGTTGGTGTTGGCTTTGAGATCCGGGTAGGCCTCCGACAGTGCGATCAGCCGTCCGAGTGCGCCGCTGAGCTGGTTTTCGGCAGCCGATACCTGTGCCGGTCCCTGTGCCGACATCGCGGCGTTGCGGGCTTTCACCACGTCGTCGAGTGTGCCGCGTTCGTGCGAGGCATACCCCTTCACGGTCTCGACCAGGTTGGGGATCAGGTCATGACGCTGCTTGAGCTGCACGTCGATGTCGGCGAAGGCCTGATTGACGCGCTGCGACAGCGCGACGAGACGGTTGTAGGCGGCAAACAAAAAAAGAACGAGCACGACGATGACGCCGAGGACAATCCAGCCGGTCGACATGGGGAAACTCCTTGAGGGACAACGGACCGCCGCACCGTAAACGATAAATGCGCCGTGCGGCAGGGGCCGCGCTGCGGGTGCGTTCTGGAATAGGTCGCCCTCAAGGCGATGAGGTTCAAGGGTCTGGATGATTTATGGAGAAATTGTCAGCTTTCTTCCTTGTCCCTCGCCGCGAGCGGTGAGGGACAAGGAAGCCGGGCTGTGCAACCGGTTATGGCTTGGCGAGGTGCCACGCGCCGTTGAGGAAGCCATCGCCGTTCACGTCGCCGGCCTTGGTGTCCTTCTTGAAGGTGTAGAGCGGCTTGCCCTTGTAGGCCCACATCTTCTTGCCGTCGTCGCGGGTGACGACGGTCCAGTCACCGGCGGCCTTGGCGTCGGCGGACGCCATCAGCGGCGGCCAGTTCTCGGCGCATGGGCCGTTGCAGGCGGACTTGCCGGCGGAATCCTTGTCGAAGGTGTAAAGGCTCATGCCCTTCGAATCGACATAAGTCTTGCCCTTGGAGGTATCGGCGACCTTGGCAGGGGCGGCGGCCTGGGCCAGCGCGACGGCCGAGGCGAGGATGGTGAATGCCGCGACGGCGGCGAGCGTTTTCGATTTTGTCATAGAGGTTACTCCCGATGGAAACTCGTGACGCACGCGCGTCATTGGAGAGAACTCCATGGCAGAAGGATTATTCCGCAGAACCTTCGGCGATCGCATCGCCCCAATTCCATCGCCGTGCGCGTGCGTAGAATGCCTTGTCGCGGTGCGGGGCGGTGACACGCTCAACCCCTTGTGGGGTACAGACTTTCGCCGTGACGGCGATCTTGGTTAATGCCGGCTGCGCGAGCACGCGCGATGGCCGCGCGTCCGGCGCCGTGCGCGACAGCACGACGTACGAGAATTTCTCGTCTTCGAACGGAAGGTCTGCGCCCTTGAGGTGTTTATGCGCTCTTGAGCGGGGCAGGCGCTGCACGAAGTGGCACCAGTCGGGTGCTTCCAGCGGACAGGCATTGTCGTGCGGGCAGGGCGCGACGACATGGGCGCCTTGAGCGATGAGACGCGCACGCAGCGCGATGATCCTGGCGTAACCCGCGGGCGTGCCGGGCTCGATCACCACGACTGTGTCGCGTGTCTTCGTCCACATCAGATCGGCGAGTGTATCGCGTGCGGCATCATTGAGTTCGTTGATGACGTAACTCGCGATGACGAGGTCCGCGCTATCCGCGCCGGCGATCAGTTGAGACGCATCGCCCTGGCCGTAGCGAATGGAATTGAGACGATGGCTCTCCGCGACGAGGTCGACCGCCAGCGCGCGGAGCGCCGCATTGGCGTCAAGCAGATTGAATGCATCAATGGAGGAGAAAGCCTCTGCCGCGGCCCATGTCGCGGTGCCGGGACCGGCGCCGACATCGAGCAGGCTGCGCGGCATGAAGTCAGGCTGTTGGTCCTGCAGGGCGTGAAGGCAGGCAGCCGTGGCGGCAAAGGTCGCCGGCATCCGCGCCAGCGCGTAGGCCAGCGCGTCGGCTTCGGTGCGGATCGGCGCTGAGGTGCCGCCGCTGCGGTAGGTGTTCGATATCGTAACCGCCCGTCGCGCGGCGTCGTTACGGGACAGCCCTTCGATCTTGCGGTCGAGAGCGGCTTTCAGTTCGGATGGCAGGGCAAAGGTCGGCATGGCAGCATACTACGTCGTCCCCGCGAAGGCGGGGACCCATAATCCCTGAGTCGTGACTGTCGCAAGAAGCCTTCCGGCAACGGCTCAAACTCAAGCGCCGGTGGCTATGGATCCCCGCCTTCGCGGGGATGACATCTGTGGTGGAGCATGTGTCGTCTCTACGCCACGTTTTGGTCAAGCACCTTCATCGCGCCGTCGAGATCGACAGAGACGAGCTGCGACACGCCACGCTCGGCCATGGTGACGCCGAACAGGCGGTTCATCCGCGCCATGGTGATCGGATTGTGCGTGATGATGATGAAGCGGGTCTCGGTCGAGCCGGTCATCTCGTGCAGCAGGTTGCAGAACCGTTCGACGTTGTGATCGTCGAGCGGCGCGTCGACTTCGTCCAGCACGCAGATGGGCGACGGGTTGGTGAGGAACACCGCGAAGATCAGCGCCAGCGCCGTCAAGGCCTGCTCGCCGCCGGAGAGCAGCGAGAGCGTCTGCGGCTTCTTGCCGGGCGGCTTGGCGATGATCTCAAGACCGGCTTCGAGCGGGTCGTCGCTTTCGATCAGTTGCAGTTCGGCCTCGCCGCCGCCGAACAGTTCGGTGAACAGCCGCTTGAAGTGGGTGTTGACCACCTCGAAGGAGGTCAGCAGGCGTTCGCGGGCTTCCTTGTTCAGGCTCTGGATACCCTGGCGCAGCCGCTTGATTGCTTCAACGAGGTCGTCGCGCTCGGTGGTCAGCGTGGTGTGCTGGGTTTCGACCTCGCGGAGCTCTTCCTCGGCCCGCAGGTTGACGGCACCGAGTCGCTCGCGGTCGCGGCGCAGCTTTTCGAGATCGGCCTCGATGTCGGCAACCGGCGGCAATTCCGTCTCCGGCTTGATCTCGGCGATTGCCGCGACCGCTTGAGGCTCGACTTCGAGGATGTCGCGGATTTCGCGCTCGATGTCCTCGATGCGGCGCTTGGTCGCTTCCATGCGCTCTTCGGCGCGGGCGGTTGCTTCGCGCGCGGCCGACAGCGCCTCGAGCGAGGCACGAGCCTCACGGTCGGTCTCCGCCATTGCCGCTTCGGCAGTGGCGAGTGTGTCGGCGGCGGTGCGGCGGGCCGCTTCGGCCGTTTCCAGTTCGCTGATCAGAGCGCGGCGCTTTTCCGCGAACAGCGCCGGCGCGTTGTCGAGCTCAGCGCGCTCGGCCTTCACTTCGCCGACGCGGGTTTCGATGGTGGCAATCTGCGCGGCGCCGTTTTCCTTGCGGCCCTGCCATTCGGCGCGCTCGGAGAGGATAGCCTGAACGCGGCGATCGGCGAGTTCGGCTTCGCGCGCCAGCGCCTGCGCCTCGGCGCGGGCCTGCGCCGCGAGACGGCGGCGATCTTCCATATCGGTTCGCGCGGTGGCGAGCCGGGCATCGATCTCGTCGCTCGGCGGCAGTTCGGCGACCGCCTCCACCGCCATCTCATGCGCGGAATGGGCCTCGGTGCGGTCTGCGGTGAGGCGGGTGTGGGCTTCGACCAGCGCCGAGCGCCGCGAAGCGTGACGGTTGATCTCGCGCTCGGCGGCGGCATGACGTTCGCGCGCGGCGTTCGCTTCGCGCTGCGAATTGCGGGTGGCGTCGCGTGCAGCGCTTTCGGCTGCGGCTGCGACTTTCAGCTCGGCGTCGGCGGTTTCCAGCGCCTGACGCTTGGCGGCGGCATCGCTACGGGCCTGCTCGAGCTCTGCCTCGATGTCGACGAGGCGGGCGCGCTCGGCAAGGCGGCGTGCCGCGCCGGTCGGTGCATGGGCGCCGGCGACGAAGCCGTCCCAGCGCCACAGATCGCCCTCGACCGAAACCAGCCGCTGGCCGGTCTTGAGCTGCGAGACGAGTTCACCGCCACGGTCGCGGCTGACGACGCCGATCTGCGCGAGACCGCGCGCCAGTTCCGGCGGCGCCTCGACATGGCTGGCGAGGGATTCGACACCGTCCGGCAACGCCGGATCGCCATCGAGAACGCCAAGCGCGGTCCAGCGCATCGGTGCGCTTGCATCGACCGGCGCGTCGAGTTCATCGCCGAGTGCGGCGCCCAGCGCTTTTTCATAGCCCTTGGCGACGTGGACGCCATCGATGATCGGCGGCCACAGGTTCTTTGTTTCGCCGTTGACGAGTTTGGAGATCGTCTTGGCTTCGGTTTCCAGCCGCTGCACCCGCTTGTCGGCTTCGACCACCGGTGCGCGCGAGGCTTCGAGCCTGGCACGGGCGGCGACATGGGTGGCTTCGCTGGTCTGCGCGACAGCCTCGGCTTCCACAACCTGTTCCTGTGCCGCTTCCATCGCGCCGGCGAGAACTTCGAGATCACCGAGGCTGCCGGTTTCGGCATCAAGTCTCGCCTGATCGCCTTCGACGCGCGCGATCTCTTGCTCGATGCGGGACAGCCGATCGCGATGGCTGCGGACGTTGGCTTCGAACTGGGTGCGCTTGGCGGTCAGATCGGCGAGCGCGGTGGTCAGTTCGGAGAAGGTGCGCTCGGCGGCGGCCAGCGTCTCTTCGGCCTCGGCGACACGCTCCTCGCTGCCGCTGCGCTTTTCGACGCGCGACTTGATCTCTTCCTTCAGGATGGCGTCTTCGGAATCGAGGCGCTCCAGTGCGACGTCGGCATCGGACATCTGCCGTTGTTCGCGCTCGATGTCGGCGGTGAACTGGGTCAGGCGGCGATCGAGTTCGGCAACGCGCTCCTTGGCGCGCTCTTCCTCCCGGTCGAGCAGTTCCCGCGCATTGGTCAGGCGCTGCAATCCGGCGGCGGCGCGCGCTTCGTTGTCACGCAACGCCGGCAGTTCGGAGGCGCGGATCGCCTGGATGCGGGCGGCCTCGGCCTGCTCGCGGGTGCGCTCCGCCATCTCGCGCACGGTGAGGTCGTGGGTTTTGCCGGCATCGGCGACGTCAGCGTGGGCCTGCAGCCAGCGCAGATGAAACAGCGTCGCCTCGGCCTTGCGGACCTTGGCGGCGACTTCGCGGAAGCGGATCGCTTGCCGGGCCTGGCGCTTCAAGCCGTCGATCTGTCCGGCCAGCTGCCCGATCACGTCCTCGACGCGGGTGAGGTTGGTCTCGGCGGCCTTGAGACGGAGTTCGGCCTCGTGACGCCGGGCATGAAGACCGGCGACGCCGGCGGCATCTTCCAGCACGCGGCGGCGTTGCTCGGGCTTGGCCTGGATGATTTCACCGATCTTGCCCTGGTGGACGAGAGCGGGGGAGCGCGCGCCGGTGGCGGCGTCGGCGAACAGGATCTGCACATCGCGCGCGCGGACGTCGCGGCCGTTGATGCGATAGACCGAGCCGGCCTCGCGCTCGATGCGGCGCGAGACTTCGAGGATTTCCTGATCATTCACCGCCGAAGGCGCAGACCGATCCGTGTTGTCGATGGTCATCACCACTTCGGCGTGGTTGCGCGACGGACGGTTGCCCGAGCCTGCGAAGATCACCGCATCCATGTCGGCGGCGCGCAGCGATTTGTACGAGGTTTCGCCCATCGCCCAGCGCAGCGCTTCCACCAGATTGGATTTGCCGCAGCCGTTCGGCCCGACGACACCGGTCAGGCCCGGCTCGATGACGAAATCGGTCGGTTCAACGAACGACTTGAATCCATGAAGGCGAAGACGCGTCAGTTTCATGTAATCGGTACTCTCTTGGCCGGCGGTCGAAGTTCCACCGGGGCAACGCCATAACTGACGATACACCTTGTCGGTGAGTCGCGGACCGCGTCCCATCAGGCCGGACAATGGCGAGGCCGCGCGCCGAGGGCAACCGCTCAAAGCGGCTTTTCCCAAGGCTTTTCGGGCTTTTAGAAGCGGATTTGGCGCGACTTTTCAACAGCTTTTGCGTGCCTGTTCCATGCGCCCGGGTGGCTGCGGCGATGGAACCCGTATGGCTGATGTCTGATCGGAGGCGGTCGCGCGCCGGAAGAGGCTTAGCTCTTGAGCAGCGGGTCGATCATCTTCTTGAAGGCGTCGAACGAGGTCTCGCCTTTGACCAGGGTGCCGTTGACGAAGAAGCTCGGTGTCGAATTCACCTTGAGCTTTTCGTTGGCGTACTGCCGGTCGTCGAGAATGCCCTTCTGGATCTTCGGGTCGTCCTGAACGCAGGCCTTGATCATCTGCTCGCTGAAACCGGCCTGCTTGCCGATGCGCGTGATGGTCGCGAATGGATCGGTGGCGAGATCGTTCTGCTGCTTGAAGATGATATCGATGAGCGTGAAGTATTTTTTGGAATCGTCCTTGGCGACGCAGCGCGCCAGTGCCGATGCGGCCAGCGCGGCCTGATCGAGCGGAAATTCGCGGAAGATGAACCGGACCTTGCCGGTGTCGATGTATTCTTTCTTCAACTGCGGAAACACCTCGCGGGTGAAGGCGGCGCAGTGCGGGCAGGTCATCGAGGCGTATTCGATGACGGTGACGGTCGCGTCCTTCGGGCCGAGCGCCATGTCACCGAGCGAGCTTGGCTTGGCGATCTCCACGGCGGTCTGGGCGCTGGCTTCCGTGAACAGGCGCCAGGGTGAAATGCCGATGGCGGCGGCAAAGCCTGTGAGAGTGAGGGCTTGCGTGAAGGTGCGGCGCGTGATGTTCAACTGACTGCTCCGGAAATAAAGGTCGGCCCGCGCGTCGCGGCTGGTCGATCTTGCTGCGCGTCGGCGTGTCTGGCTAGCTTGAAACGATAATTGTGGCAATGGCAGGCCGCGATTTCGGCCGCTCGCGACAGGCTCAAAGGCTCAATTTCGCTTGATCGAGGCGCCGAGCCGCGCCAGCGCGGTCCGCAAATCTTCATCCGCGATCGCCTCGAGCTGTTCGGCTTCCCTGGCGACTGCGGCGGGGTCGGGCGGTTTGACCGTTTTCCGCACCGGGCGGCGGGACAGCGGGGCCTGCCGCAGCGCCAGCTTGCCGACCGCGCTCCATCCGAAAAACCGATTGACCCGATCAAGGATGACGCTCGACATGTGCTGGATTTCCAGCGCCATCGGTCCTTCGACCCGCAGGATCAGGGTTGCGGGCTCCTGCGGCTGGCCTTCGACCGGACGCAGCCACTGGAGCTTCAACGGTTCGGAATGGGCGGCAATCTCGGGGCCGGCGATCTCGGCCCAGCGCGTCACCAGTTCGCGCGAAGCGAAGCCCTGCTTGGCGAAGGCATCGTTGATCGTCGCACCCAAAAGAGTCGACAACGGCTTGGCGGTGAGCGGTCCGGGCTTGTTCATCTGACGGTCGATTGCCTAAAAGGAAGCATGACCCTAGCAGGCGCCACCGCACGGCGAAAGAAAGTCGAAGTGGGCGTCTCGCGCAAGTCCGCCGGTCGGCCGGAACTTCTGCTGGCGTGGTACGACCGCCATCGCCGCGTGTTGCCATGGCGCGCGCTGCCCGGTGAACCCGCCGATCCGTATCGGGTGTGGCTGTCCGAAATCATGCTGCAGCAGACCACCGTGAAGGCTGTCGGACCGTACTTCATTAAGTTCCTCGCGCGCTGGCCGACCGTGTCCGATCTCGGCGCGGCGAGCCTCGACGACGTGCTGCGGATGTGGGCCGGGCTTGGCTATTACTCGCGTGCGCGCAATCTTCATGCCTGCGCGGTGGCCGTGCTGCGCGATCACGGCGGTGATTTTCCCGACACCGAAGACGGCTTGCGTGAGCTGCCCGGCATCGGGCCGTACACGGCCGCCGCGATCGCCGCGATTGCATTCGACCGCCGCACCATGCCGGTGGACGGCAATATCGAGCGTGTGGTGTCGCGCTTGTTCGCGGTGGAAGACCCATTGCCGAAAGCGAAGCCGGAAATTCAACGGTTCGCCGCAGCACTGCTCGGCTCTTCGCGCGCCGGCGATTCCGCGCAGGCGCTGATGGATCTCGGCGCGACGATCTGCACGCCGAAGAAGCCGGCGTGTTCGCTCTGTCCGCTCAACGACGATTGCGCGGCACGCACGCGCGGCGATCAGGAAACATTTCCCCGCAAGGCGGCGAAGAAAACCGGTGTGCAACGACGCGGTGCTGCGTTCGTCGTCACGCGCGGCGGTGAGATTCTGGTGCGGACGCGGCCGGACAAAGGGCTGCTCGGCGGCATGACCGAAGTGCCGACATCGGAGTGGCTTGCCGGTCACGACGACAAGGTGGCGCTGGCGCAGGCGCCGGTTTTGAAGGGCGCGTCACGCTGGCATCGCAAGGCCGGCACGGTGAGGCATGTGTTCACGCACTTCCCGCTGGAGCTTGCGATTTACACGGCGCAGGTTCCGGCGCGGACCCGAGCGCCCGAAGGGATGCGCTGGGTGCCGATCGCGACGTTGAAGGACGAGGCGCTGCCCAACGTCATGCGCAAGGTGATCGCGCATGGGCTGGGTGATTGAGATCAGCCCGCGCTGGATAACTGTGACGTCTCCGGCAGCGGCACGATCGGCGGCTTGGCGTTGAGCGCTTCGACCTGAAAGCCCGCGACCTTCTTGTAGGTATTGGCGATGTCTTCCAGCTCCTGCTGCGACAGCACATCGGTGACGATCTTGAATCCGTCCGGCGCGCGCTCTTCTACCAGCTGCATCACCTGCTCGGGACCGTTGCGGCGGTTGAGTTTCACCAGTTCCGTGGTCGCTGGGCGGCGCTCGGCTTCATAGGCCCGCAGCGCGGCCGGTGTTTCGCCATGCGCGAGGATTTCGCGTGTCAGGACGCGAGCATCGAGGATCGCTTGCGATGCGCCGTTGGAGCCGATCGGATACATCGGATGCGCGGCGTCGCCCATCAGCGTGACATTGCCGAAGGTCCAGCGGTCGAGCGGATCGCGGTCGACCAGCGGATATTCGTAAGCGTGCGGGCAGTTGCGGATCAGGCCGGGGACGTCGAGCCAGTCGAAACGCCAGTCCTCGAACCACGGCAGGAATTCCTCGATCCGCGCCGCGCGATTGTAGTCCTCGCGCCGCCAGTTGTAGGTCGGCGGCAGGAGGCGTTCGGCGACCCAGTTGATCTGGTACTTGCCGTTCGGCAGCGGCGCATTGGATATCGGGTAACAGACGAACTTCAGGACCTCGTGCCCGGCCATGATCATGGTGCGGCCGGAGAGGAAGGCGTCACTCTTGGTAATGCCGCGCCACAGGATGCGGCCGTTCCACAATGGTGCGCCTTCCTGCGGATAGAGTTTTCCGCGCACCGCCGAATGGATGCCGTCGGCGGCGATCAGGATCGTGCCGTCATAGGTGCCGGCGTCCTTGCCGGTTGAGCGGTCGATGAAGGTTGCGCGCACGCCGTCCGGCGTATCGGTGAAATCTGACAGATGATGGCTGGTGAGAAGGTTATCCGCACCGAGCCGTTCGATCACCGCGTCGAGCAGGATCTGCTGCAGGACGCCGCGATGGATCGAGAATTGCGGCCACTTGTATCCAGCTTCGATCCCGCGAGGTTCGCTCCAAATCGGCTTGCCGTGTTTGGAGAAGAACGACAGCTCCTTGGTGCGCACGCCAAAGGCGTTGAGCTTGTCGAGCAGTCCGAGTTCGATCAGTTCGCGCACGGCGTGTGGCAGCACGTTGATCCCGACGCCGAGCGGTCGCAGTTCGGTCACGCTCTCGAACACCCGGCACGGGATTCCGATCTGATGAAGGCTGAGCGCCAGCGTCAGTCCGCCGATCCCGCCGCCTGCGATAAGTACCGTCATGACAAGCCCCTTTGATGCGGAGGTCATGGCACGGGAGCCCGGTGGCGGGCAACCGGGATCATTGTCTAGCGTTGCCTGGAGCGGGGCGGGCCGTCGCTGAGTTCGCGGCCGATCTGCAGCATCAGGCTGCGCAGCCAGATCGAGCCGGGATCCATCTGGGCGCGGGTCGGATAAAACATGAACTGCTCGTCGATGCCGGGATCGAGCGGTGGTGGAACCGTCGAGAGGGCCAGCGGCTTCGCCAGCACGTCGATCAGCCGGCCCGGCACGAATGCGACGAGATCACTGCGCGCCGTGACGTGCAGGGCTTCGATGTAACTCGGTACCACCAGCGCGATCTGACGTTCGAAACCTTTAGTCTGCAGCCAGTGGTCGATGAGATCAATGTTCTGGCCGCGGCCGATGACGGCGACATGGCGCGCCTTGAGGAACGCAGCCGGGTTTTTCAACCGCGCGCCAACCGGATGTCCCTTGCGCACCGCCAGCGCATCGGAATCGGTGTAGAGCAATTGCCGGTGGAAGCCGTTGAAGGCGTCGCCGATGCTGACGATCAGGTCGATGGTGCGCGCGAACTCTGCGGTGAACACAGCCGGCCCGCGCCACGGCACAATTTCGATCCGGACATGCGGCGCGGCTTTGTCGAGCCTGCTCATCAGGCGCGGCATCAGCAACTCGACCGCGAGATCGGGCATCATCAGGCGGAAGCGCCGCTCGCTGCGCGCGGCATCGAACTCGTCGGGCACGAGCAGGCCGCGCACCTGATCAAGCGCCTGCGCGAGCGGCGCACGTAAGGTCTGCGCGCGTGGTGTTAATTCCATTCTGGCGCCGACGCGCACCAGCAGCGGATCGCGAAAGATATCGCGCAGGCGTCGGAGCGCGTGGCTGGTCGCCGGCTGCGACAAGCCGATCCGCATCGCCGCGCGCCCGACATTGCTTTCGAGCAGCAGCGCGTCGAGCGCAACCAGGAGATTAAGGTCGAGCGATGCCAAATTCATTTGGCGAATATATATCATAGTTAGTATCGATTGGAAGAATGGAGCCAGGTTGCGCATGATGGCGCATCGCCCACGAACGGAGATGTCGCCATGAGCGCCGAAGCCAACAAGAAACTTATCCAGCAGATATTCACTGACTCGGCTAACCGCAGCGGCACGACCTTCATCGACCACCTCGCGGACGATGCGACCTGGGTTCAGACCGGCCAATGCTCGTGGTCGCGGACCTTCAGCGGAAAGGACGAGATCACGAACGGCCTTTTCGGCTATCTGCGAAGCCTGCTGGCCAACCGGCCGCGAACGCTGGCCTTCAATTTTATCGCCGAAGGCGAATACGTCGTTGTCGAGGCCCGGGGCGATAACGTCACCAAGTCCGGCGAGCGCTATAACAACGAGTATTGCTTCGTCTGGCGCGTTCAGAACGGCAAGATCAAGCAGATCAAGGAATACTGCGACTCGGCGCTGGTTGAACGGGTTCTCGGCAGGTTTCCGGCTGCTGCTGCCTAATCTATCCGCACTGCCTCGGGTTCATTCGATGAAACCGTTGCGGGATGTGCGAGTTATCCATTCTGCACGGTTCATGCGTGTTCCGCGGACGAGGGCTTGTGCCGGTGGGTTGCGGCGCGCGCAAAAGAGGAGAACGTCATGCTGCAAACGGAAATTCACGATTACGCGCGGAAGCTCCTGCAGGTTCGTGGCCCGGACGCCATTGCCGAGGCCGCGCAAAAGGCGATCACTTTCGAGAAGGAAGGCAAGGCCGAGGACGCCAAAAACTGGCGCCATATCGCCGATGCGATGAAGCAGATGCGCGGGCCGCACCAGAGCTAGATCGAGCAGGGGCGGCGGGTCAGCCCGCCGCCATTTCGGTGCGGATTTCCGCACGCAATTCGTCGATCAGACGCAGACCCTTCCGGGTTTCGACATGCCAGAAGGTCCAGCCGTTGCAGGCCTCGGAACCTTGCGCGAGCGCGCCCATGCGGTGGATCGAACCGACCTTGTCGCCCAGCATGATGGCACCATCGGCGCGCACCAGTGCGCCGATTTTTTTCTTGGCATCGACCAGCTTGGTGCCGGGTGAAATCATGCCGCGTTCGACGAGTTCGGAGAACGCGACGCGCGGTGCGCCGCGCGCGGTCATGAACGGAGCCAGCGTCGCTTCCGGTAGCGGCTCGATGGCGGCGATGCGCGCCTCGGCGGCCTTGGCGTATTCCTTGTCGCGCTCGAAGCCGATGTAGCTGCGGCCGAGACGCTTGGCGACCGCGCCGGTGGTGCCGGTGCCGTTGAACGGATCGATCACCAGATCACCGGGCTTCGATGACGACAGCAGCACGCGTGCCAGCAGCCCTTCGGGCTTCTGGGTCGGGTGAACCTTCTTGCCGTCCTTGCCCTTGAGGCGCTCGTCGCCGGTGCACAGCGGGATCAGCCAGTCGGAACGTGCCTGCACGTCCTCGTTGGCGGCCTTCAGCGCCTCGTAGTTGAACGTATAACCCTTGGCGTTCTTGTCGCGCGCGGCCCAGATCATGGTCTCGTGCGCATTGGTGAAACGGCGGCCGCGGAAATTCGGCATCGGATTGGTCTTGCGCCACACAATATCATTGAGAACCCAGAAGCCGAGGTCCTGCATGATCGCGCCGACGCGAAAAATATTGTGATAGGAGCCGATCACCCAGATCGTCGCCGACGGCTTCATGATGCGGCGGCAGGCGAGAAGCCATGCGCGCGTGAAGTCGTCATAGGCGGCGAACGACGAGAATTTGTCCCAGTCGTTGTTGACGGCATCGACATGCGATTCGTCGGGACGTTTGAGATCGCCCTTGAGCTGCAGGTTGTACGGCGGATCTGCAAACACCAGATCGACCGAGCCTGACGGCAATTTCGACATCTCGGCGACGCAATCGCCGACGATGACGCGCGAATCCGGGGAAGTTTCAAATTGAGTGCGGGGCGCCCTTGCAGACGCCCCGCGACGCGACACAACCATGACTCAAAACCTGACTCAGGCGACGCAGTCGGCGACGCGGGACCAACAAATCCGACTGTCATCACCATGAAGGCCCAAGGTAAAAATCGACTTAACTGCAAAAATCTTTCCGTCATTGTTTGTCGCGAACATATGGAAGCTCGCGATGCGTACACTGCGTGCGCAATGCAAGGCACGCGACAGAGCCGCGAGACGAGAATTCCGCCCGGTCGCGGCGGCAGGCAACGCAATGCAGATACGCGGCGGGATGAAGCAGGCCAGTGAACGACCGCACTAGGCAATAATTGCCGGGCGCGGTATGAATCATGGACGGGATCCTTTGCCGCTCTGTCTTGCTGTGATGCGGACGATCCCAGCCGATCGAGGAGATGCCCTGATGCGCTACGATGATTTCCGCCGCAGCGACAATATCGACGACCGCCGCGACGACGATGGCGGCGGGTTCGGCGGTGGCGGCGGCGGTTTCGGCCTGCCGATGGGCGGAGGCGGCGGGCTCGGCATCGGGACTGTCATCGTGCTCGGCCTGATCGGCTGGGCGGTCGGCATCGACCCACGCATCCTGATCGGCGGCGCCGAGATTCTCACCGGCGGCCAGCAGCAAGCGCCGAGCTACCAGACCGACCGCCGTTCCGCGCCGTCGAAGGCCGGGGCACCGACCGACGAAATGGGCAGCATGATCGCCGGCGTCCTCGGCGAGGTTGACGATCGCTGGAGCGAGATTTTCCGGGAGAACGGGCGCACCTATCAAGGCCCGCGCATCGTGCTGTTCAGGAACGTCACCAATGGCGGACGTTGCGGCCGTGCGCAGTCGGCGATGGGGCCGTTCTATTGTCCGCCGGACAAGCAGATTTTCCTCGATACCGGGTTCTTCCGTGAAGTCGAGACCCGCTTCCGCGGCTGTTCGGGCAATGCCTGCAAGTTCACCGCAGCCTATATCATCGCACATGAAGCCGGCCATCATATCCAGAACCTGCTCGGCATCCTGCCGAAGGCGACGGCCGCGCAGCAGCAGGCCGGCAGCCGCGCCGAAGCCAATGCGATTCAGGTCAAGGTCGAGTTGCAGGCCGACTGCCTGTCCGGCGTCTGGGTCAATCGCGAGGAAAAGAAGCGTCCCGGCTTCCTCGAAGCGGGCGATATCGACGCCGCGCTGCAGACCGCCTCGGCGATCGGCGACGACACCTTGCAGCGCCAGGCCACCGGGCGCGTGGTGCCGGATTCCTTCACCCATGGCTCCGCTGCCCAGCGCAAGCGGTGGTTCATGATCGGCTATCAGCAGGGCAAGGTTGCGGCTTGCAACACCTTCGCGACCAACAATCTGTAAGTGAGACGCACCAATCCGTCGCGCCCGGCCTTGTGCCGGGCATCCACGCTTTGTGATACAGGTGAGGACGTGGATGGCCGGGATCAGCCCGGCCACGACGAGAAACGGATTGGCGGATGGCGACCAGCGATTCCAAACCTTTTATCCCGCTCAACATCGCAGTGCTGACGATTTCCGACTCGCGCTCGCTGGCCGACGACAAATCGGGCACGACGCTGGTGGATCGCCTGACCGCAGCCGGCCACAAGCTCGCCGCGCGCGACATCGTCACTGACGACGTCGAGGCGATTCAGGCGAAGGTCAAATCATGGATCGCCGACCCGGGCGTCGATGTCATCATCTCCACCGGCGGCACCGGTTTCACCGGCCGCGACGTCACGCCGGAAGCGATGGAGCCGCTGTTCGAAAAGCGGATGGACGGATTTTCGATCGCATTCCACATGCTCAGTCATGCCAAGATCGGCGCATCCACCATTCAGAGCCGTGCCACCGCGGGCGTCGCCGGCACCACCTTCATCTTCTGCCTGCCGGGGTCGCCTGGCGCCTGCCGTGACGGCTGGGACGGGATTCTCGCCCATCAGCTCGACTACCGGACACGGCCGTGCAACTTCGTCGAGATCATGCCGCGGCTGGACGAGCACCTGAAGCGCGGCAAGGCGAGGAACTGATCGCCACATAGAGTCACTTCAGCGTCAGTTCCCAAGTCTCGCCGACAAGATCCTGGCCGAAGCTGCAATGCGGCTCGCTGGCGATATGCACAAAGCCGGCGCCGCGATAAATGCCCCGTGCCGCGACCAGGATGCTCTGGGTCCATAGCGTGATCTTGCGATAGCCGCACTGTCTCGCGAAGGCGATGCATTCCTCGACCAGCCGTTTGCCGACGCCGAGGCCGCGCGCCTGCGGATCGATCAGCAGCAGGCGCAGCTTTGCCACCTCGTCGGATTGCCTGACCAGCATCACCGAGCCGACCTGCACGCCATCGATGTGCGCGATCCAGCATCGTTCCCGCGCCGGATCGAAATTCTTCACGAACTGCGCCACGATATCGGCCGCCAGTCCTTCGAACGGCATGCCCCACCCATATTCGCGGGCATAGAGCAGGCCGTGCTGCTGGACGATCCAGCCCATGTCGCCGGGCTGATGGGTGCGCAGGGCAGTCTTAGGGCGAGATGGCGGATCCCCAAGCAGACGTTCGATGGAGGTCATCGACTCGATCAGGCGTTGCTCGCTTCCGGAAGGGAGAGCGCCGAGCATCTCCCCGATCTCCCGGTGCGATGTGCGATCAAGGCGGCTGAACGCCTGCCGACCTTTGGCGGACAGCGCGAGCTGAAATTGCCGGCGATCGGAGGCGAGCGGTTTTCGCGTGATGAGGCCGCGATCGAGAAAGGTCTGGACGATGCGGCTCATGTAGCCTGGATCGAGCCCGAGTTCGGCACCGATGTCCCTGGCGGTGCTTTGGTCCCGATGCGCGAGTTCGAACAGCACGCGCGCTTCGGTCAGGGAAAACGGGCTGTGCAGAAGATGCTGCTCGAGCACGCCGATCTTGCGGGTATAGAAGCGGTTGAAGCGCCGGACCGCGGCGATCCGGGCATCGTTGTCGGTGTTGGGATTTGCAGGCATCGATTGAAGTCTCGTCGCAAGCGGGCGACACGATCATTCAATCGATTGTTGACTGAGTCAACTAATTCGTACTGCTTACGCCGGAACGAAAATCCGGGTGCGCAGCATCGCGCGGCCGCTGCGGCCGATTTTCGACAGCAGCCGGGTCTCGGCGCTTCGCGCGTCGGCATAGCCGCCCAGGCTATCGTAATGCGCGCGGGCGATCAGCAATCCCTGATCCGCCGACGGCCCGCCGATGATCCGCGACAATCGGCGGAAGCCCTCACCCCACTCGCTGCCGGTGTAGGGCGAGCGGGCGTAGCGGAACACGCCGGCGAGTTGATGCCCGCTGAGTGACACGCTTTGAATGAACTGGGCGGTCTCGTCGATCCAGCCGGAATCGAGCACGGCGCCGGGATGCAGGAACATCAGCCATGCCGACCGCGCCTGTCTTGCGCCGGCGGCCAAGGCTGCGGCACGCGACAGCCCACCGCAGGCCAGGAAATGACAACCGGCGACATCGGCAACACGCGCGATCGCATCATCAGAAGTGCGGTCGACCAGCGTCACCTCGCGAATGACGCCGGCGGCGGCGCCGGGCACTAGAGCTGCGAGGGTGGCAACCACGGGTGCCTCAAGGCCTTCAGTGGGAATAACGACGCTGATCATGGGATGACGCGTAACGGGAACGACCGTGCGCGGCAATAGTCGCTTTACAATGCGTGAAAAAGCCCGTCACTGCCGCAATTAACGGCATCGCAGGACAGCGAACGGCGGCCCGCCTCAACGCGCCGCCATTCGCCGTATCTTTATCTCTGTCAGCCGCCGTCAGTACGCGCGGTACCATCGGACGTAGCCGCCGCCATAGATCGGGCCATCATAGCGGTTGTAGCTCGACCCATATTCGACGACCGGGCCGCCCATCAGCCCCTCTGAATAGGCATCGTCGTCCCCGTACGGATTGCGAACGCACGTGCCGCCCACACCGTCCTGTGACGCGCGGCAAGCCCTGAAGCTGTAGAATTCGCAGCTCTGGAAGGTGCCCGAGGATTCCTTGTCGGTCAGACAGATCGGGCCAGCCTTAACCGGAGTCGAGGCGACTGAAACCAGCCCTGCGGCTGATAATCCGATGGCCGCGGCGGTCATCAATAGTTTGCGCATGTCGCAATCTCCTTCCAGTTCTAGATGTGGCGGACGGAGAACCAACGCCGGAACGCCGGGATGGCTCCTGTGAAATCCGGAATTCATGTTCTTGTTTTGTTCTAATGACGTGCTATCTTTGAATCATGAGCAGAACAGCGCATGTCTTGAAGCACGAAGTTCCCGTGCCGCCCGCCCCGGCAGAAGCCGAGGCCTTCGACGATATAGGCATCGCGATCGACCGGGAGCGGCGGCGCGGTCGCGGAGCCCAATCCAATACGAGCGGGCGTTACGAGGCCGAGGCCAAGGTCGCCTTCGACGACGGCTGGCAGAGTCTCGACGAACTTCCGCCGTTCAAGACCACGGTTGGGCTCGATACCGCGCGCAAGGTCATTACCCGCAACGAATCGCCCGATATCGGTTTCGACCGTTCGATCAATCCCTATCGCGGTTGTGAGCACGGCTGCGTCTACTGTTTCGCGCGTCCGACCCACGCCTATCTCGGGCTGTCGCCGGGACTGGATTTCGAAACCACGTTGTTTGCGAAGCCGGATGCCCCCGAACTTCTTGAAAAGGAACTGGCGGCGCCGGGCTACGAGCCGCGCATGATCGCGATCGGCACCAACACCGATCCGTATCAGCCGATCGAGCGCGAGCGCAAAATCATGCGCGGCATTCTCGAGGTGCTGGAGAAAACATCGCATCCGGTCGGCATCGTTACCAAATCGGCGCTGGTGACCCGCGATATCGATATTCTGGCGCGAATGGCCAAGCGAAATCTCGCCAAGGTGGCGATCTCGGTAACGTCGCTCGATCCGAAGCTGGCACGCACCATGGAGCCGCGTGCCTCGACGCCGCCGAAGCGTCTCGAAGCGCTGCGCCAGTTGGCCGATGCCGGTATTCCTGCAACGGTCATGGTTGCGCCGGTGATTCCGGCGCTCAACGATTCCGAGATCGAACGCATCCTCGATGCCGCCGCCCACGCGGGAGTAAAGGAGGCGAGCTACGTGCTGCTGCGTCTTCCGCTGGAGGTGCGCGACCTGTTCCGCGAATGGCTGATGGCGAATTATCCCGATCGCTATCGCCATGTGTTCACGCTGATCCGCGACATGCGCGGCGGCCGCGACTACGATTCGCAGTGGGGAGCGCGGATGAAAGGCACAGGACCTATGGCCTGGATGATCGGGCGGCGGTTCGAGATCGCCTGCGATCGGCTCGGCCTCAACAAGCGCCGCTCGAAACTGACGACGGCCCATTTCATCAAGCCGACCCGTGGCAGCGATCAACTCGATCTGTTCTAAGGACCTGTCAGGAGTTTGCCATGAGTGACCCGTTGCAAAAGCCGGTGGCCCGATTCACGGTCCTGACGCTGGGCGTCGAATACATGCGCAGAAGCATCGCGTTCTATGAAGCGCTCGGATTTACGCGAAAACTCCGTGTGACGGGCGACGAGGTCGCGTTCTTCGACACCGGAGGAGCGGTCCTCGCGCTCTATCCGTGGGACAAACTCGCTGCGGACGCTGCAATTGCCAGCCAGCCGCAGCCGGCGGCGTTTCGCGGCGTCACCCTGGCATGGAACTGCCGCAACGAAGCCGAGGTGGATGCGGTCCTCGCATTCGCGGTCGCGCAGGGGGCGGCGTTGCTGAAAGCGGCGCATCGGACCGGCTACGGCGGATATTCCGGTTATTTCGCCGATCCCGACGGCCATCCATGGGAGGCGGTGGTCGCGCCCGGCATCGAGGTCGGCGCGGACAATCTCGTTCATCTGGCGGACTGAATAGCGGGGATTTCCGGTTGCGCGGGTCGGCCTCAGCCCGCAGCATCGCCCCATGATTCGCGACAAGTCATCACCGGTTCCGCGCACGCCGAAAGCCGCACATGGCGCCATTACCGCCACGCCGCCGAGTTTCCGGCGCGAGCGCGCGCTGATAAAAAATGGCGTGTGGCCGGTCGCCGGCTGCGACGAGGTCGGACGCGGACCGCTGGCGGGGCCGGTGGTCGCGGCTGCGGTCATCCTCGATCCGAAGCGGATTCCCAAAGGCCTCGACGATTCGAAGCGATTGACGCGCGGGCGCCGGGAGGAACTGTTCGAGGAAATTTGCGCCACGTCTCTGGTCGCGGTTGCTGCCGCGCCGCCGTCACGGATCGAGCGCGATAACATCTTGCGCGCGTCACTGTGGGCGCTGGCGCGTGCGGTCCAGGCGCTGCCCGAGGCGCCGAAGCACGTATTCGTCGATGGTCGCGACCGGATCGAGGTTGCCTGCGGCTGCGAGGCCGTGATCGGCGGCGACGGCATTATTTCCTCAATCGCGGCGGCGTCGATCGTCGCCAAGGTGTCGCGCGACCGTCTGATGTGCCGTTTGGCGCTCGAGCACCCCGGCTACGGTTTCGACAGTCATATGGGCTACGGCGTGCCCGCGCATCTCGCCGCTCTGGATCGGCTTGGTCCGACCATTCATCATCGCCGTTTCTTCGCGCCGGTCGCAGCGGCGCATCTCAAGCATGGGACGTCGGATATCAATGTTATAGGCGAGGATGCCGGCATGGCGGATGCGGGGTTCACAGCGGAATCATCCGCCCGAGTTGCCTGATCGGCCACCGCGCTTTATCAAACGGAGCGGGCTCGTCCGTCGTCCAGCCGGTTCATCCGATTCATGCGCTTCACATCCCTGATCGTTGAACTGGTCCGCGCCCGCCCGCGGCTGACCTTCTGGATCGCTGTGCTGCTGCAGGCGGCGCTGTGGTTCATTGTGCCGATGCTGTTTTATGGCAGCCCTCCCGGCAACATGGCGTCGGTCCTCGCTTTTGGTCGCGAATATCAGGTCGGCACCATGCAGGGGCCGCCGTTCGCGTTCTGGCTCGCCGACATTGCCTTCCGTCTCGCCGGCAATCACGTCGTCGGCGTCTATCTGCTGTCGCAGGCCTGCTTTGTCGTGACGCTGTGGGCCGTGTTTACGCTCGGGCGCGCCATTGTCGGCGGACAGCAGGCGGTGCTTGCGGTGATGCTGACCGCGACCATCACGGTGTTCAGTTTCCCCGGCGTTGAATTCGGGCCCGAAGTACTGGCGCGGCCGCTGTGGGCCCTCACCTTGCTGCATAGCTGGCGGGTGATGGGGCAGGGCCGGCGTAACGCGTGGTTCGCACTGTCAATCGAGATCGGGCTTCTGCTTCTCACCACGCATGCGGCGATTCCATTGTTGCTGATTCTGATCGGTTTCGCCCTTGCCACGAAACAAGGTCGCGCGACTCTGATGTCGTTCGATCCGCTGCTCGGCGCGATGGTCATTGCGGTGCTCGCGCTGCCCTATGCGATCTGGGCTGTGAGAGCCGGTGCGGTCACGCTTCCGCAATTGCCCGCGGCCGGTGCGCTGGGCGATCGGTTCCTGTCGTGGGGCGTGTTGTTTGGCGGATTGCTGATGGCGCTGGCCGGCATCGCGCTGCTGCTGATCTTCAATTCGCGTGCGCTCAACCGCAAGCCGGAGGACGCACCCACTATCTTCCGTCCGCCGGTCGATCCGTTCGCGCGCAATTTCGTCTATGTGTTCGCCTGCGCGCCGGCATTGGTCCTGAGCCTGCTCGGTGCGGCGTTGGGGCATAGCCGGGTATTCGGTGGTGATGGCGTGACGCTGGTGATGCCCGGCCTGGCGGTAATCGTCGCTGCGGGCGACCTGATCTATCTCCGGCGCCAGCAGGTCCTGCGTTCGATCTGGCTGTTCCTGATTCTGGCGCCGACGGCGGTGGTGCTGGCAGCCGCGCTGATTCAGCCGTGGGCGGGTGGCGCAGAAGTCAGGACGGCATTGCCGGCGACCGACATCGGTCGGTTTTTCGGTGACAGCTACCAGCGCCGCGTCAACCAGCCGCTACAGGCCGTCGCAGGTGATCGCCGGCTGGTCGAGTTGATCGGCTTCGCCGCGCCAAGCCGGCCTCATGTCTTCTTCGATGCCACACCCGCCGAGACGCCATGGCTGACGCCCGAAAAATTCAATCAGACCGGCGGCCTTGTGGTGTGGCGCGCCGAGGATACGGCGGGCACGCCGCCCGCGGATATCCTCAAACGTTTTCCGGGCATCGTTCCCGAAGTGCCGCGCGCGTTCGAGCGCCTGGTCAACGGACGCCTGCCGTTGCTGCGGATCGGTTGGGCCGTGGTGCGGCCGAAAGCTCAATAAATTAAGGCTGTCTTGAGCTCAGGCTATCTTGGCGCGCCGTTGTGCCAGGCTGGCGAGCGCGAGGCACACCAGCGCAACCGCGACCGGCGGAAACACCACGCTGTTGACCACCGACCAGCCATAATGGGCCAGCAATTGCCCGGACAAAAACGAACCGATCGCCATCGTTCCGAACACCAGGAAGTCGTTGAAGGCCTGAACCTTGTTGCGTTCCTGCGGCCGATGGGTTTCGAGCACCAGCGCTGAAGCGCCGATGAAGCTGAAATTCCAGCCGAGGCCGACCATGATCAGCGTTCCCCAGAAGTGCGCAACCGAGATACCGGATAGTCCGATCACCGCCGCCAGCGCCTCCAGCAAGAGCCCCGCCGCCACCACGACCGGCGCGCCGAAGCGTGCGATCAGCGAGCCGGTGAAGAAGCTCGGGGCGTACATCGCGATGATGTGCCATTGAATGCCGAAGTTTGAATCGCTGATCGTCAGGCCGCAGAACTTCATCGCCAGCGGCGCGGAGGTCATCAGCAGGTTCATCATGGTGTAGGCCACCGTGCCGCAGAGCGCCGCGGCGATGAAACTGCGCTGGCGGACGATCTCGAGTAGCGGCCGCCCGCTGCTAAAGTCAGCCGCCGCCGGCTTCGGCGCATCGACAGTGGCAAGCACCGCCATCGCGATCAGCGCAACGACCGTCTGCGCGAGGAAACTCACGGCAAACAGATAAGGCGGCCAGAAATCCATCGTCCACTGCACAAGCTGCGGACCGAGTAACGCGGCGAAGATCCCGCCCGCCAGCACCCATGAGATCGCCTTCGGGCGATATCCAAGGCTGGCGCCATCGGCTGCGGCGAAACGATAGGACTGCGACACCGCGCCATAGATGCCGCCGAGGAACGTTGCGACACTGAACAGGGAGAACGACCCCAGGAGAATGGCGTACGCGGCAAGTAGCCCGCACAACGCGCCGCATCCCGAACCAATGATGAAGGCGATGCGCCGGCCGTAAGCGCGGGCGACCATGCCGGTCGGTAGCGTTCCGCAAGCAAGGCCGAGGACGTAGATCGACAGCGGCAGCGTCGCCCAGGAGATGCTCGGTGCCAGCGTCGCGCCGATGATGGATCCGGTTGCGTAGATCACGGCCGTATTGGCGCCGGTCAATGCCTGCGCAACCGSGAGCCGCTTCACATTGGAGCGCGCGCGGGTGTCGTCATAAATCTCCGTTACGGTGCTGGCCGTCATCTTCCGTCTCCGAAGGGCGGTTGTTACAGCCGACCTGTTCTGCGTTTATGCGCAGAAACAGAAGATTATTCTATGGGAAATAGCGCCTCGAATACCGGCCATGCAGCAAGGTGTGTCGCTCCGGCGTTCGGACTTCAGTGCCTGCGCTCAAGGCTGAAGTGCTTTTTTCACCGCCCGCAAATCCTGCCACGTCATGCGTTTGTAGGACGGCGATCGCAGCAGGTAGGCGGGATGGAAGGTCGGCATCGTGCGGATTTTCCGCCTGCCGGTGTCGTAGTCGTACCAGCGGCCGCGGGTTTTCATAATGCCGTCCTTGAGCTCAAGCACCGCCTGCGAGGACGGTTTGCCGAGGCAGACGAGGACGTCGGGATCGACCAGTTCGATCTGGCGCCGGATGAACGGCAGGCAGATCTGCGTTTCCTGGGGCGATGGATCGCGGTTGCCGGGCGGCCGCCACGGAATAATGTTGGCGATGTAGGCGCTGGAGCGGTCGAGCCCGATCGCGTTCATCATCCGGTCGAGCAACTTGCCGGAGCGGCCGACAAACGGCCGCCCTTCGAGGTCCTCGTCCCGGCCGGGTGCTTCGCCGACGAACATGATTTTCGCTTCGGGATTGCCGTCGGCGAAAACGAGCTTGGTGGCGGTCGCTTTCAGGGCGCAGCCGTCGAACGTCTCGAGCAGTGCACGCAGTTCTGCCAGCGTTGCCGCTGTCGGCGCGATGTCGCGCGCCGACATGATCGCAACGTCCGGTGCCGGCGCGATTTCGCTGCGCGAAATGGCTGGCGCGGAAATCCCGGCCCGAGGCATCTGACGCGGAGCAGGCGGTTCGTCGGCAACGGCCTCGGATTCCGACAGCCGATCCACTGGCTCGTCAGACAATGCGCAGTCCACGCCGGCCTCCAGATAGAAGGCAAGCAGGTCGCGGGCCGAAAGGGTGGGAATGGGATCAGGCATCATGGATGCCACCATTGTAGGCTGGATCGCCTCGGCACGAAACGGCTTACGGAACAATTTAGCGGTTTCTCTGCCCGATCCGCCCACGGGGTTGTTCTTCGCCGCAAAATCGGAAAGAACAATAATTAGAACCATTCCGAAACATTATTCCGAGACGACACCATGAGCACTGAAGAGTTGCCGCCGCGCGAATCGATGGAATTCGATGTTGTGATCGTCGGCGCCGGTCCCTCCGGCCTCAGCGCAGCGATCCGGCTGAAGCAGATCAATCCCGACCTGTCGGTGGTCGTGGTCGAGAAGGGATCCGAGGTCGGCGCGCACATCCTGTCCGGCGCGGTGATCGATCCGGTGTCGCTCGACAAGCTGCTCCCGAACTGGCGCGAGGATGCGGATTGTCCGCTGACGACGCAGGTCAAGGACGACCAGTTTTACTGGATGACTGAAAGCAGCGCGATCAAGCTGCCGAACATCATGATGCCGCCGCTGATGAACAATCATCATTGCTTCATCGGTTCGCTCGGCGACGTCTGCCGCTGGCTCGCACCGCAGGCCGAGGCGCTCGGCGTCGAAATCTATCCGGGCTTCGCCGCGGCTGAAGTGGTCTATGGCGAGAACGGCGAAGTGCGCGGCATCGCTACCGGCGACATGGGCGTGGCGCGCGACGGCTCGCACAAGGATTCATATACCCGTGGCATGGAATTGCTCGGCAAGTATACGCTGTTCGCCGAAGGCGCGCGCGGAAGCCTGACCAAACAGTTGATCGCCAAGTACGGCCTCGATGCCAGGAGCGAGCCGTCGAAATTCGGCATCGGCCTGAAGGAAGTCTGGCAGATCGATGCGGCCAAGCACAAGAAGGGCACGATCCAGCATTCGTTCGGCTGGCCGCTCGGCAATTCGACCGGCGGCGGCTCGTTCCTTTATCACTACGGCGACAACCTCGTTGCCGTCGGCTTCGTCGTCCATCTCAACTACAACGATCCGTACCTGTCGCCGTTCGAGGAATTCCAGCGTTTCAAGACGCATCCGGCAGTACGAGGCACATTTGAGGGCGGCAAGCGCATTTCCTATGGCGCACGCGCGATCACCGAAGGCGGCTATCAATCGGTGCCTCGGCTGTCGTTCGCCGGCGGCGCGCTGATCGGCTGCGCGGCGGGCTTCGTCAACGTGCCGCGCATCAAGGGCGTCCATAATGCAATGGGCACCGGCATGCTGGCGGCCGAACATGTTGCCGCAGCTCTGGCTGCGGGCCGCACCAATGATGAACTGTCCGAATACGAGAACGCCTGGCGCGGGTCGGCGGTCGGCAAGGACCTTCACCGGGTCCGCAACGTCAAGCCGCTGTGGTCCAAGTTCGGCACCATCATCGGCGTCGGACTCGGCGGTCTCGATATGTGGACCAACACGCTGTTTGGCTTCTCGCTGTTCGGCACCCAGTCGCACGCCAAGCCGGATCGCAAAACGCTGGATCCGGCGAAGCAGCACAAGCCGATCCTCGGTCCGAAGCCGGACGGCAAGCTCACCTTCGACAAGCTGTCGTCGGTGTTCCTGTCCAACACCAATCATGAGGAGGACCAGCCGATCCACCTCAAGGTCGCCGACATGAACCTGCAAAAGACCTCCGAACACGATGTCTTTGCCGGCCCGTCGAACCGCTATTGTCCGGCGGGGGTGTACGAATGGGTCGAGGAGGCAAGCGGTCCGCGCTTCCAGATCAACGCGCAGAATTGCGTTCATTGCAAAACCTGCGACGTGAAGGACCCCAACGGAAACATTACATGGGTTCCGCCGGAGGGCGGCGGCGGCCCAAATTATCAAGGCATGTGACACGATCGCGAGAGCGCGCTCCGTCCCGCCACGATACCGCCACACTATAGCGGCCCTTCGATCCGCTCCTCGAATCCTTGCGGATGGAGGGCAAACGGGTCATTGTTGCCCGCTGCAGGCTCCCGCGTCGGAGCCGCGCAACTCTCAGGATACACTTCGGTTTCATGGAGCCCGCGCGCGTGATGTCTTCAGGTCGTTTCAATCGCGTGGCGCTTGCCACTGTCGCCGTCGCGTCGATGGCAGTCGCTTCGATCACGTTCTCCGGTCCGCTGCTTGCCCAGCCGACCGATACGGCTGACGTCACCAAGTCGACGCCGTATCCCACGGCGCGCGACCTCAAGAACATGACAAAGGCCGGCAGCTATCTCGCCGCGCGCCATGCCAGCACGGATCGCGACGCGTCGGCGGCGTCTGCGTTCTATCGTGCTGCGCTGCGGCTCGACCCGAAGAACAATGACCTGCTCGATCGCGCGTTCATTTCGTCGCTTGCCGACGGTGAAATGGACGAGGCGATCAAGCTCGCGAACCGCATCCTGACCATCGACAAGACCAATCGCGTCGCGCGGTTGGTGGTCGGCGTTCACGCGCTCAAGCAGAAGCACTACGCGACAGCGCAACAGAACATCAATCAGTCGGTGAGGGGCCCGATCACTGATCTGGTCGCCACCCTGCTGTCGAGTTGGGCGGGCTTCGGTGCCGGCCAGACCAAGGCCGCGATCGCCAACATCGACAAGCTGACCGGGCCGGAATGGTATCCGCTGTTCAAGGACCTCCATGCCGGCATGATCTACGAACTGGCCGACAAGCAGAAGGAAGCCGGAGCGCGCTTCGAGAGGGCTTACAAGCTCGACGATTCAGCGCTGCGCGTGGCCGAGTCCTATGCCCACTGGCTGTCGCGCAACAAGGATCAGGCTGCAGCGCTGGCCGTCTATGAGAATTTCGACAAGAAGCTCGCGCGTCACCCGATCGTGCTCGAAGGCATCCGCGAACTGAAAGCCGGCAAGAAGCTGCCGCCGCTGGCCGACTCGGCCCAGTCCGGCGCGGCCGAAGCGCTGTACGGTATCGGCGCCTCGCTGACCCGCCGCGGCGGCGAGGATCTTGCGCTCGTCTATCTGCAGCTCGCTCTCTATCTTCACCCCAATCATTCGCTGGCACTGTTGTCGCTCGCCGATCTGTACGAGTCGGTGAAGAAGCCGCAGATGGCGATCAAGATCTACGAGCGGGTGCCGGCCAGCTCACCGCTGAAGCGCAACGCGCAGATCCAGCTCGCGACTGACCTCAATTCTGTCGATCGTACCGAAGAGGCCGTCAAGATTCTGAAGGATGTGATTGCCGAGGACTCGAAGGATGTCGAGGCGATCATGGCGCTCGGCAATATCGAACGGGCCCGCAAGAAGTTCGTTGAATGCGGCAGCACCTATTCGCAGGCGATCGATGCCGGCGATGCGGCGAAGCCGAACTGGGTGCTCTATTATTTCCGCGGCATTTGCGAGGAGCGTTCCAAGCAATGGCCGAAGGCGGAGGCTGATCTCAAGAAGGCGCTTGAGATCCAGCCCGATCAGGCCCACGTGCTCAATTATCTCGGCTATTCGTGGATTGATCAGGGGCTCAATCTCGATGAAGCGATGAAGATGATTCGCCGCGCCGTCGAACAGCGTCCTGATGACGGGTTCATCGTCGACTCGCTGGGCTGGGCCTATTATCGCATCGCCGACTACGAAAACGCGGTGAAGAATCTCGAACGCGCGATTGATCTCAAGCCGGAAGATCCGACGATCAACGACCATCTCGGCGATGCCTATTGGCGCGTCGGCCGCAAGCTGGAAGCGAAATTCCAGTGGGCGCACGCACGCGACCTGAAGCCGGAAGCGGATGAGCTGCCGAAGATCGAGGCAAAAATCCAGAACGGGCTGCCGGACATCGACACTTCGTCGTCGGCTGCTGCCGACAAGAAAAAAGACGCCGATAAAGGCGGCTAAAGGCTGATCGGGCAGGGCTGGGCTCAATGCAACCGTTGATCGAGACCGCGCGCGCCAAGGTCAATCTGACATTGCGCGTGCTGGGCCGCCGGCCCGACGGCTATCACGACATCGACAGTGTGGTGGCGTTCGCGGATTGCGTGGATACGCTGGCCTTCGCGCCTGGTGGAGATCTCAGCCTCACAACGACCGGACCGGGTGCGGATGCGTGCGGCGATAGCGGCGACAATCTGATCATTCGCGCTACGCGTGCGCTGGCCGAATGTGTTCCGGGCCTCACGCTCGGCCGGTTCTCGCTCGACAAACATCTGCCGGTTGCGGCCGGCATCGGCGGCGGTTCGGCCGATGCGGCCGCGGCGCTCCGGCTGCTCGCGACTGCCAACGGAATTGTCGCCGACGACGAGCGTCTGTCCGAGGCCGCGCGTGTGACCGGCGCCGATATTCCGGTGTGCCTTGCCTCGCGCGCGTGCTCGATGCAGGGCATTGGTGACGAACTGGCTGCGCTCGATCTGCCCGAGCTGCCCTGCGTGATGATCAATCCGCGCGTGGCGGTGGCGACCAAGGATGTTTTCGCCGAGCTGGGCCTGAAGAAAGGCCAGTTTCGCGTGGGCATTTCCGAGGTGCTCGAAGCGGTGACCTGGCCAAAGGTCGGCGCGTCGGCCGATGTGTGGCTTGATTTTCTCAAAGGCGGTGCCAACGATCTCGAAGCGCCGGCACTGCGCGTCGAACCGATCATCGGTGACGTGCTGACGGTGTTGCGCGAAACCGATGGCGTGCGTCTTGCGCGGATGTCCGGTTCAGGCGCGACCTGCTTTGCGATCTATGGCAACGCCGACGATGCAAAATCGGCGGGGCAGGCGATCGCGCAGGCGCATCCCGGCTGGTGGGTTCATGCCGGCGTGCTGAGTTAGCACTTTTCATTTTGGCGCGTTTGCTTCACCCGAACCGGTACTCACCCTCGGGTCGGCGCCCTAGGGCATGCTTCGCTTGAAGAGGCTATAGCGGTCAGTTGGAGCGTGCGAGGCAGAAGGCGACCACCTGCTCGAGTGCCGACTTCATCGGTGATTGCGGAAACAGCGCCAATGCATCGACCGCCATCGCGCCGTAATGCTGGGCGCGATGCATGGCGTCTTCCAGCGTGCGATGCTTGGTCATCAGCCCGATCGCATGATCGAGATCGCCTTCGCCGATCTCGCCGCGCTCCAGCGTCCGGATCCAGAATTCGCGCTCGACGTCGTTGCCGCGGCGGAACGCCAGCACGACCGGCAGCGTGATCTTGCCTTCACGGAAATCGTCGCCGACGTTCTTGCCGAGTTTGGCAGCCTTGCCGCCGTAGTCCAGCACGTCGTCCACGAGTTGGAACGCGATGCCGAGGTTCATGCCGACCGAGCGGCAGGCCGTCTGTTCGGCCTTCGGACGGTTGGCGATCACCGGCCCGACCTCGCAGGCGGCGGCGAACAGTTCGGCGGTTTTGCCGCGGACCACGGCGAGATATTCATCTTCGGTGGTGGCGGTGTTTTTCGCGGCTGCAAGCTGCATCACCTCGCCCTCGGCGATAGTGGCAGCGGCGGACGACAGGATATCGAGGGCCCGTAATGAGCCGACCTCGACCATCATCCGGAATGCCTGACCGAGCAGGAAGTCGCCGACCAGCACGCTGGCCTCGTTGCCCCACAGCATCCGGGCCGACAGCTTGCCACGGCGCAATTCGCTTTCGTCGACCACGTCGTCGTGCAACAGGGTCGCGGTGTGCATGAACTCGACCGCCGCGGCGAGCTTGATGTGGCCTTCGCCTGAATAGCCGGCGAGTTGCGCCATCGCCAGGGTGAGCATCGGCCGCAGCCGTTTGCCGCCCGAGGAAATCAGGTGGTTGGCGACCTCCGGGATCATGGTGACTTCCGAGCCTGTCCGCGACAGGATGGTGGCGTTGACACGCTCCATGTCGGTGGCAACGAGCCCGACCAGTTGATCTATCGATGCGGTCGAGGGGCTCTCGAAGGGAACAATGACTGCCACGCATGGCCTCCGGATTGAAATTGTGGCTAACAATAGAAACTGCTGTGTCAGGCGGCAAGGGCGTCGGACCCGGACCGGCGCGGCCATTCGGGATTTTGAGGAGGGTGTGGAATTGCGCGAACTGCTGCGAACCAACGATATGGTGCTGGTTTCCGCCGTCGGGGCGCTGCTGGACGGCGCCAATATCCATCACCTGCTGCTCGACACCAATATGAGCATTGTCGAAGGCTCGCTTGGCGTCATTCCCCGGCGCATCCTGGTTCATGACGACGACAATCTGGCGGCGCGGCAGTTGCTGGTCGATGCCGGGCTTGGCTACGAGTTGCGGGACAATGAGTGATCCGGGTCGCGAGCCGGCTTCGGCGGCAGACGTCACGGAAGACGCTTTTCTGGGGGGACGGCTGAGGCTGCGTCAGCCGAAACGGGGGCACCGCGCTGGGCATGATGCGATCCTGTTGGCGGCGGCAACGCCGGCCCGTCCCGGACAACGCGTCATCGAATTTGGCGCAGGGATCGGGGCCGCGAGCTTGGCGGTTGCGAGCCGTACCGGCGACCTCGATCTGGTGCTGGTCGAGATCGACAGCGCCGTGGCGGCTTTGGCGCAAGCCAATTCGGCGCTGAATGATTTGCCTGCGAAGGTGATTGTGCTCGACGTCGCCGCGAGGCCGGATGAATTCGCGGCGGCAGGCCTTGCACCCGACAGCGCCGACATCGTGCTGATGAACCCGCCGTTCAATCCGGCATCGCGGTTTCGATCATCGCCCGATAAGCACTCCGCGCACATTGCCGCAGACGATACGCTCGAACGATGGGTTCATGCAGCGCGCCGCGTTCTCAAGCCGGGTGGTGTGCTGACCTTGATCTGGCGTGCCGACGGGCTGGCTGAGGTTCTGGCGGCGCTGGCGCGCGGCTTCGGCAGCCTTGCAATTATGCCGGTTCATTCGGCGCCTGCGTCGTCCGCAATCAGGATATTGGTCCGTGCGACCAAAGGCGGCCGTGCGCCGATGGAGCTTTTTCCAGCGCTGGTGCTTAACAATGAGGCGGGAACTCCGACCCCCGAAGCCAACGCGGTTCTGGGCGGGAAGATGACGTTGCTGCCGTCGAAACCGGGCTAAGCGTAGAGGCTGGCCCAATAACAGGCTTTCTTCCGCTATTGCGGAAGCGATTTGGACTTGTTGTCTGGCGTAGAGGTGAAGTGGATGGCCGTAAACAGCGCGCCAATCAGCAACATCAGAAGGGTGATTTTCATGTCCGCACCTTCAGGCTGCGCCGTTGCAGCCTATATGTCGTTGGAACGCAAAACTTATGCCACGTCGAAGTTCATTGGCATGATCCGAATTTAAGTTGGAAGTATGAAGGATGTTTCATGGCTGATGACGATAAAGGTCACAATGGGTTGATGGACCGGTTGACGCGCTGGTTGCCCGCACGCCTGCGGCGGGTGCCGGTCGTGCCGGTGGTCCGCCTCTCGGGCACCATCGGTGCCGTCACGCCGCTGCGTCCTGGCCTGTCGCTTGCCGGAGTCACGAAGATTCTGGAGCGCGCCTTCGCGATCCGGAATGCGAAAGCGGTGGCGCTGGTGATCAATTCGCCGGGCGGTTCGCCGGTGCAGTCGCGCCAGATCTATGCCCGCATCCGTCAACTGGCCGATGAGCGCAAAATTCCGGTGCTGGTGTTCGTCGAGGACGTCGCAGCGTCCGGCGGTTACATGATCGCGTGCGCTGGTGACGAGATTTTCTGCGACCCGTCCTCGATCCTGGGATCGATCGGCGTGGTCGGCGGCTCGTTTGGTTTTCAGGATCTGATCAAGAAGGTCGGCATCGAGCGCAGGCTCTATACGTCGGGCGAGCACAAGGCGACGCTCGACCCTTTTCTGCCCGAGAATCCCGACGATGTGGCGCGGCTCAAAGCGATCCAGAGCGACATCCACGATACATTTATTGCGCTGGTGAAACGCAGCCGCGGCGCCCGGCTGAGGGGCGACGACTCCTTCCTGTTTTCGGGCGAATACTGGGCCGGGGAGAAAGCCTTATCGCTCGGTCTGGCGGATGAGATCGGCGATCTTCGCACCGTGCTGCGCGCCCGCTACGGCAAGGAAGTGCAGATGCCGGTGATTGCACCGCCATCCGGACTGCTGTCGAATGTCATCGGCAAGAAACCGGGTGCCGGCGCGCTGGTCAGCGCCAGCGGATTCCCGGATGAACTGATCTCCGCGCTGGAGTCGCGGGCGATCTGGGCGCGCTATGGGTTATGACGCCGCGCATCGCAGACAGGGAGCGATCATGCCGCCGCTGATTCTGGTTCTGGCCGGGCTTCTGGGCGGTGCCGCGCTGGTGCGGCTGGCTGCCAAGGAAGGCCGCCGTATCAATCGCGAACTGGATGAAGCGCGGCAGGCATCGCCGGACGAGCGCGAGGCGATGCCGAAACTGCGCCGTGATCCGGAAACCGGCGCCTTTCGCCCGCATTGATCGGGGTTGCGTTCAGCGGGAAATGCCGGCGTCCTGGCTGAGCAGGGCACACAGCGAGAGCGCGATCATGACCGCGCCGATGATTTCGAGAATGAACATTGTCAGCCCTATCCGGTCTGCCTGCTCGCGGGCCGGGGCCGCAGCGCAGGGCGAAGAAAGGCGGGCCGGGTTTGTACCGGTCTTCTCGTTCAATGCCTGTTGTGATAGCGGCGAGTTCCTAACGAAGCCCAAGCGCCGGAGATGCGTCTTGAGCTGCGGTTAACAGGACGTTTCCGCAGGCCGGCGGCGGAGGCTGGACCCCCTGAAAGGACAATGGTTTTCGCTGGTCGTCGCCTTGATTCCTACCCCCCGCGCCGATACGGTCCGCGCGCAATCGCACTTTTCCCAATCCCCGAAAACGACCTGGATTCATGGATTCCCAACCGTCGCATATGCGCCCCGAACGTTCGTTCCAGGGCTTGATCCTGACGCTGCAACGCTATTGGGCGGATCATGGCTGTGTCATCCTGCAGCCTTACGACATGGAAGTGGGCGCGGGGACGTTTCATCCGGCAACGACCTTGCGCGCGCTGGGGCCGAAGCACTGGAACGCCGCTTATGTGCAGCCGTCGCGCCGGCCGAAGGACGGACGATACGGCGAGAACCCAAACCGGCTGCAGCACTACTACCAGTTTCAGGTGATCCTGAAGCCGTCGCCGCCGGACATTCAGGATCTCTATCTGAAATCGCTTGCCGCCATCGGCGTCGATGCCGCGCTGCACGACATCCGTTTCGTCGAGGACGACTGGGAGAGCCCGACGCTCGGCGCGTGGGGGCTCGGCTGGGAGTGCTGGTGCGACGGCATGGAAGTGTCGCAGTTCACTTACTTTCAGCAGGTCGCGGGCGTCGAATGTGCGCCGGTCGCGGGCGAACTGACCTACGGGCTCGAGCGCCTCGCGATGTACGTGCAGGGCGTCGACAACGTCTACGATCTCAACTTCAACGGACGCGAAGGCGCCGAGAAGGTGACTTATGGCGACGTGTTTCTGCAGGCCGAGCAGGAATACTCGCGGCACAATTTCGAACACTCCGACACCACGATGCTGTTCGAGCAGTTCAAGATGGCCGAAGGCGCCTGCAAGAAATATCTCGAAGCCGGGTGGCAGGACGGCAAGAAGGAGCGTCATCTGATGGCTCTGCCGGCCTACGACCAGTGCATCAAGGCGAGCCACGTGTTCAATCTGCTCGATGCGCGCGGCGTGATCTCGGTCACCGAGCGTCAGAGCTACATCCTGCGCGTGCGCGATCTGGCGAAAGCCTGCGGCGAAGCGTGGGTCGCGACCGAAGCGGGCGGAGCATAAGCGATGCCTGATCTTCTGCTCGAACTGTTCTCCGAGGAAATTCCCGCGCGCATGCAGGCGAAGGCGGCGGACGATCTGCGCAAGCTGGTCACCGACAAGCTGGTCGCCGAAGGCCTCGTCTATGAAGGCGCGAAGGCGTTTGTCACGCCGCGTCGTCTCGCCTTGACCGTTCACGGCATTCCTGCGCGTCAACCGGACCTGAAGGAAGAGCGCAAGGGCCCGCGCGTCGGCGGCCCCGATGCCGCCGTGCAGGGCTTCCTGAAAGCGACCGGACTGAAATCGCTCGACGAGGCGACGATCCAGCGCGATCCGAAGAAGGGCGACTTCTATGTCGCGCTGATGGAGAAGCCGGGCCGCGCCGCCATCGACGTGATCGCGGAAATTCTTCCCGTCATCATTCGCACTTTCCCGTGGCCGAAGCAGATGCGCTGGGGCGAGCGCTCGGCGAAGCCCGGTGCGCTGACCTGGGTGCGTCCGCTGCATTCGATCGTCGCGACGTTCGGTCTCGAGACCGAAGAGACGGATGTGGTGAAGTTCGATGTCGCCGGCATCGAGGCCGGGCAGATGACGCGCGGTCATCGTTTCATGGCGCCGGCCGAATTCAGCGTGCGCCGGTTCGAGGATTACGAGGCGAAGCTGGAAGCCGCGAAGGTCGTGCTCGATCCGCAGCGCCGCAGGGATATCATTCTGGCCGAGGCGAAGAATCTTGCCTTTGCGCAAGGGTTCGAACTGGTCGAGGATCAGGTGCTGCTCGACGAAGTCTCGGGGCTGGTCGAATGGCCGGTGGTGCTGATGGGGTCGTTCGACGAGGACTTCCTGTCGATTCCCGGCGAGGTGATCCGCGCCACCATTCGCAACAACCAGAAATGTTTTGTGGTGCGCGATCCCAAGACGGGCAAGCTCGCCAACAAATTCATTCTGACAGCGAACATCGAAGCCAGCGACGGCGGCAAGGCCATCGTCGCCGGCAACGAGCGTGTGATCCGCGCGCGGTTGTCGGACGCCAAATTCTTTTATGAGACCGATCTCAAGACAAAGCTCGAAGACCGCTTGCCGAAGTTCGAGCAGATCGTGTTTCACGAAAAGCTGGGCACCCAGGCCGAGCGCATCGCGCGTATCGAGCGGCTGGCGGCGGAGCTTGCGCCGCTGGTCGGCGCCGATGTCGAGAAGACCAAGTGTGCCGCGCGCCTCGCAAAGGTCGATCTGCTGACCGAAGTCGTCGGTGAATTCCCCGAAGTGCAGGGCCTGATGGGCAAGTACTACGCGCTGGCGCAGGGCGAAGATGCCAGCGTCGCTGCCGCTATTGAGGATCACTACAAGCCGCAGGGGCCGAACGATCGCGTGCCGACCGATCCGGTGAGCATTGCGGTGGCGCTGGCCGACAAGATCGACATTCTCACTGGCTTTTGGGCCATCGATGAGAAGCCGACGGGATCGAAGGACCCGTTTGCTTTGCGGCGAGCGGCGTTGGGTGTGATCAGGCTCCTTGTAGATAACGGGATTCGCCTACGGTTACTCCAAGCCTTTGCCAAGGCTGCGAAACTCAACAATGGCAATGACCTCCTTTCCTTCTTCGCAGACCGCTTGAAGGTCCAGCTCCGTGACCAAGGCGCGCGCCACGACCTGGTCGATGCGGTTTTCGCTCTCGAAGGTCAGGACGATCTGCTGATGGTCGTGCGTCGTGTTGAGGCGCTCGGCAAATTCCTCGACACCGATAACGGCAAGAACCTGCTGGCGGGCACCAAACGTGCGTCCAACATCCTCGCCATCGAAGAGAAGAAGGATAAGCGCAAGTTCGATGGCGCGCCGGATGCCGCGCTCTATCGGCTCGACGAAGAGAAGGCGCTTGCTACCGCGATTGATCAGGTGAAGGGCGAGGCGGAAACTGCTGTTGCCAAGGAGGATTTCGCTGCCGCGATGAGCGCGATGGCGAAGTTGCGCCCGGCGGTCGATGCCTTCTTCGACAAGGTGAAGGTCAACGACGACGATGCCAAGGTTCGCGAAAACCGCCTCAAGCTGCTGAACGAAATCCGCGCGGCGACCCGCGCAGTCGCGGACTTCTCGAAAATTCAAGACTGATACCGCAATAAAAGTCCCCGCCCGGGTATGAACCCGGACGGGGCTACTTGCCGCTTCAGGTACGCGCGGGTGAGGGACCTCCCGCAACCTGCTCGGCTATGGGTGTTAATCGATGACCTGCACCACGCGCCGTGTTCGCGGCTCGACCACCAGATATTCGCCGTTCACGCGGGTATAGCGATAGCGGTTCGCGCCGAACCGTTGCGGCACGTCGTAATAAATTACGCCGGTTTCAGGCAGCGTCGCGCCGACCACCACGCGTTCCTGCACGGTGTAGTCGGGAACATTCTCCTGCACGACGTATTCGCGGAAGCGCGGCTGCAAATCCTCTGCGATGCCCACGATCGGCTCATGAGCCATGCCCGTGGTGGTGCTTTCCTGCACAATGATGCGCTCCTGTGCATGAGCGGCAAAAGGAAGCACCGTGGCGCCAGCCAACAAGGCAGCTGCGAGAAGTGTGTTACGCATGGTCATCTCCTGGTGATGAGCGTGATCAACGAGCGTCGCCGGCACGCGCCGATGAACAGGCTGTAACAATTCACGATGCGCGGCGTCGTTCCTGCCGCGCACGTGGTTTCATTGGGGCATTTTCGCAGCGGCGGAACCAATCCACTGTCCAAAACATCTGCTATCGACGAAACTAGCGCAGCCAAACTTTCGCCTCGCGATTCGTTCCAATCTCACCATTCCGCCAGATTTTTTCGGAGACCTTCATGACCGTCAGCATGGCTCACATTCAGCCGATCGTTGCCCTGATCGCCGGCATCCTCATTCTCGTCATGCCGCGGCTGCTGAATTTCATTGTGGCGATCTACCTTATTTTCATCGGCATCATCGGCCTTGGAATTATCAAGTAGAACCAGCCCGAAAACTTCTTCTGCAGAGCGAGAATCGGCCCTTGCGTCACTTGCGTGGGGGCGTCCATCCGTGGTGTAACCCGCCTGCCGTTTTCCTCACGCCCACGACTGGAAGCCATGGCCAAAGCTGCATCGAAGTCCCGGAAATCCCCCGCAAAATCCAAATCTTCAGCCAAGCCGGCACGCGCCACATCGGCGCGAAAGGTGGTCGCGAAGGTCGCCGCCAAGAAGCCGATCAAGCGCCCGGCCCAGCGTCCGGTGAAGGCCCCCGCCAAGGTGGCCGCCAGAAAGCCGGTCAAGAACGCGGCGACGTCAGCGCCGAAGGCTGGTAAGTGGGTCTTCACTTTCGGTGATGGCAAGGCCGAAGGTAAGGCCGACATGCGCAACATGCTCGGCGGCAAGGGCGCGAACCTCGCCGAGATGGCCAATCTCGGTCTGCCGGTGCCTCCCGGCTTCACGATCCCAGCCTCGGTCTGCACCTACTTTTACGACAACAACAAGACCTACCCGAAAGACCTCAAGGCTCAGGTCGAAAAGGCGCTGGACTATGTCGGCAAGATCGCAGGCAAGCGGTTCGGCGACTCAAAAAACCCGCTGCTGGTTTCGGTGCGCTCCGGTGCCCGTGCCTCGATGCCGGGCATGATGGATACCGTTCTCAACCTCGGCCTCAACGATACCACGGTGGAGGCGCTCGCCGCGCTCTCAGGCGACCGCCGCTTCGCCTATGACAGCTATCGCCGATTCATCACGATGTACTCGGATGTCGTGCTCGGCTTCGAGCATCATCACTTCGAGGACATCCTCGATACCTACAAGGACGGCAAGGGCTACTCGCTCGATACCGACATGACGGCCGACGATTGGGTCGATGTCGTCGGCCGGTACAAGGATGCGGTGGCGCGGGAAACCGGCAAGGACTTCCCGCAGGATCCGCACGATCAGCTGTGGGGCGCGATCGGCGCAGTGTTCGGCTCGTGGATGACGGCGCGCGCGGTGACCTATCGCCGCCTGCACGACATTCCGGAATCGTGGGGCACGGCCGTCAACGTTCAGTCCATGGTCTTCGGAAACATGGGCGACACCTCGGCGACCGGCGTTGCGTTCACCCGCAATCCCTCGACCGGCGAGAAGCGTCTCTACGGCGAATTCCTGATCAACGCCCAGGGCGAGGACGTCGTCGCCGGCATCCGCACGCCGCAGGACATCACCGAAGCGGCGCGCAAGGAATCCGGCTCCGACAAGGCGTCGATGGAATCGGCGATGCCGGATGCCTTCAAGGAATTGACGCGCATCTACACGCTGCTCGAAAAGCACTACCGCGACATGCAGGACATGGAATTCACGGTGGAGCAGGGCAAGCTGTGGATGCTGCAGACCCGCAACGGCAAGCGCACTGCAAAGGCTGCGCTGCGGATCGCGGTCGAACTCGCCAATGAAGGCGTGATCTCGAAAAAGGATGCTGTGATGCGGATCGATCCCGCGTCGCTCGACCAGCTTCTGCATCCGACCATCGATCCGGTCGCCAAGCGCGATGTCATCGCCACCGGCCTGCCGGCGTCACCCGGTGCCGCCGCCGGCGAGATCGTGTTCTCGTCCGACGAGGCCGCCAAGCTTCAGGCCGACGGCCGCAAGGTTATTCTGGTCCGCGTCGAGACGTCGCCGGAAGATATTCACGGCATGCACGCGGCTGAGGGCATTCTCACCACGCGCGGTGGCATGACCTCTCACGCGGCGGTGGTTGCGCGCGGCATGGGCAAGCCCTGCGTGTCAGGCTGCGGCGCGGTTCGCGTCGATTACGGGCGCGGCACCATGACGGTCGGCGACCGCACCTTCAAGAGCGGCGACATCATCACCATCGACGGCGCCATGGGTCAGGTTCTGGCCGGCCGGATGCCGATGATCGAGCCGGAGCTGTCCGGCGAGTTCGGCACGCTGATGGGCTGGGCCGATCAGGTGCGCAAGCTCAAGGTGCGCACCAATGCCGATACACCGGCGGATGCGCGCACCGCGATCAAGTTCGGCACCGAAGGCATCGGCCTTTGCCGCACCGAGCACATGTTCTTCGAGGAAACCCGCATCCGCACGGTGCGCGAGATGATCCTCGCCGAGGACGAACAGTCCCGCCGCGCGGCGCTGGCGAAACTGCTGCCGATGCAACGCGCCGACTTCGTCGAGCTGTTTGAGATCATGAAGGGCCTTCCCGTCACGATCCGCCTGCTCGATCCGCCGCTGCATGAATTCCTGCCGCATTCGCAGGCCGAGATCGAGGAAGTTGCGCGCGTCATGAACGCCGATCCGCGCCGCCTCACTGACCGGGTGCGTGAATTGTCCGAATTCAACCCGATGCTCGGTTTCCGCGGCTGCCGCCTCGCCATCGCTTATCCCGAGATCAGCGAGATGCAGGCGCGTGCGTTGTTCGAGGCCGCGGTTGAGGCCGGCAAACGGACCGGCAAGCAGGTCGGCCTCGAGGTGATGGTGCCGCTGATCGCAACCCGCGCCGAGTTCGACCTAGTGCGCGGCCGCATCGATGCCACCGCGCAGGCGGTGATGCGCGAGACCGGTGCCAAGCTGAACTATCAGGTCGGCACCATGATCGAACTGCCGCGCGCCTGTCTGATGGCGGGCGATATCGCGAAGACCGCCGAGTTCTTCTCGTTCGGGACCAACGATCTGACGCAGACCGCGTTCGGCATCAGCCGCGATGACGCCGCGAGCTTCCTCGGCACCTATATGTCGCGCGGCATTCTCGAGGTCGATCCATTCGTTTCGGTCGATCGTGACGGTGTCGGCGAACTGGTGAAGATCGGCGTGCAACGCGGACGCAAGGTGCGTCCCGGCCTCAAGATGGGCATCTGCGGCGAACATGGGGGCGATCCGTCGTCGATCGCGTTCTGCCATGAGGTTGGACTGGACTATGTGTCGTGCTCGCCCTATCGCGTGCCGATCGCGCGTCTGGCTGCCGCGCAAGCCGCTCTCGGCAAGACGGTCGCAAGCCAGGCATAGACCGATCCAGACACACTACGCTGCATCATGCCCGGACTTGTCCGGGCATGATGCTTTTTAGCGTCGGGGCGATAGCTGGAACCGGCCTGCAGACAGCAAACAGCATCTGCAAACGCGGGAATCCGCCATTCCACGATTCACTAATTTTGTTGACGCGCTGTTTACCACCTTGTGGAAGGCGCGGTTTACCAACGCTTTCGATGTGATCGCTGGTGCTTGCGTGCCTGGTTGCGTGTGACACGCGTGCATCGCCAATTAACCCCGCGGCAACTTTAATTAGATACCAACGAAATTGATCGAATTGCACGGACAGTGCGGGACGATCGCGTGTGTGTGTAGTGTTGCGTGAGCGTATCGATGACGATGTTGCGTAACGGGCCGAAGGGCGCGCGGTTCGCGCCCTTCGGTTTTGTTCTCTGTCTTCTGACAGTGACCCCGACGGAAATCGGCTATCAGGATCTCGCCGCCTTGCTGGCACATCAGCCGGGCGTTACCGAGCGCTGGCAGCAATACGTTTTCGCGTCAGCTCGCCGGTCGATCCAGGTCGCATCGTTCAATTTCGTGCGGCCGATCGGCACCGATGTTCCGCGTACCGCGTCGTATCGTCTGGCCAGCCTCGGCGGCGCCGGCGGCGTCATGAGCTCCTTCGATCGCAATCCGCTGGGCCAGCCGGTGCGACCGCTGCAGGCTTCCGATTTTCCGAGCGTGGTCCGGACCCTGAAGGGTGATCGGCTTCCGGTTCATGTGCCGGAACCTGAGCAGCCGGAGGCTGCAGCGCCCACCGATGAAACCCTTCCCGCGAATGACAATGGATCGGTGAAGGGTGCGAAGACCGCAGAGGCGGCGCCGCTCGATGAGGAACTGCAGGCCGCGCTAAGCTCGCCGCGTCTGCCGCAATACGATGCCGCCACCGACGCCAAGGCCACCGCCGGCGGTGCGCTCGATGAGACCGCACTTGCCGCGCTTCATGCGACGCCCAATCCGGCGGTGGAGCCGATCGCTGAAACGCCGCGCGACCCGTTCTCGGTCAAGACGTCGAGCCTGTTCTTCGGCAGTTCATCGCTCGGCGTGTCGAGCGAGTCCCTTGAGCGCTGGCAGCCGGGGCAGGAGCCGATCATCGTCGTGCCCGGGGCTGATCCGGACATGAAGCAGTCCGCGACCGTTCCTGTCGCTCCCGCTCCCGCGGAGTCGGCAGGCGGTGAAACCGTCGCTGGCAAGGGCGAGGTGACGGGACAGATGCAGACACCCGCCGAGCGCCTGAAACTCAACGAAAAGTCACGGGCGAAGGCCGAGAAGTGTCTGAGTGAGGCAGTCTATTTCGAAGCGCGTGGCGAAGCCGTACGTGGCCAGATCGCGGTCGCTCAGGTCGTGCTGAACCGTGCATTCTCGGGTTACTATCCGACGACGGTCTGCGGCGTGGTCTACCAGAACTCGCATCGCCATCTTGCCTGCCAATTCACTTTCGCCTGCGATGGCATCCGCGACGTCGTCAAGGAACCGGACATGTGGGAGCGGGCGAAGAAGATTGCGAAAGCCTCGCTCGACGGGCGGTTGTGGCTGCCGGAAGTCGGCAAGTCGACGCATTATCACGCGTACTGGGTGCATCCGTCGTGGGTTCACGAGATGAAGAAGATGTACAGGTTCGGCGTCCATACGTTCTATCGCCCGCGCGCATGGGGCGACGGAAGCGACGCGCCGAAATGGGGAACCCCGGCGCAAACGGCTGAAATCTCCAGGGAATTGGCGAGCGAGAAACCGTAGCGGCGACACTCACTGTTCTCGCCGGATCATGCGCGGGCTGGACCCGCGCATCCATCGGTCCAACGATATTTTAGAGGATGGATGCCGGTCATCGGCGAGCGGAAGCGACGCCGTCCTTTGAACGGCCATGCCCGGCAATGACGATTCGTCATGCATCGATGTCGAGCGCGACATCGAAATTCGGTGCTGAGTGAGTCAGCGCCCCTGACGACGCGTAGTCGACGCCGGTTTGAGCAATATCGGCAACCGATGCCAGCGTGACGCCGCCGGAGACTTCCAGCACCACACGCTTGTTGTTTATCTGCACGGCTTCGCGCAGCATCGGCACGCTCATGTTGTCGAGCATCACCACATCGGCGAGGCCGGTATCGAGCACTTCGCGTAACTGATCGAGGGTGTCGACTTCGATTTCGATCTTGACCAGATGGCCGGCATGGGCGCGGGCACGCTCCAGCACGCGTCTGATGCTGCCGGCGACAGCGATGTGGTTGTCCTTGATCAGGATCGCGTCGTCGAGGCCGAAACGGTGGTTGAAGCCGCCACCGCAGCGCACTGCGTATTTCTCCAGTGCGCGCAGGCCCGGCGTGGTCTTGCGCGTGCAGCAGATGCGCATCTTGGTCACGCCGGTGTGGCGGACGTATTCCGCCGTCAGCGTTGCGATGCCCGAGAGACGTCCGACGAAATTCAGCGCCGTCCGTTCGCCCGCAAGCACGGCGCGCGCCGGTCCCGAAATGGTCAGGACGTGAACGCCCTTGGCGACGGAGTTGCCGTCATGGACGTGGGCCTGAATGTTGATATCGGCGCACAGCCGCCGGAAGGTCGCAACCGCGAGCGGCAGGCCGGCGATGACGCCGGCCTGCCGGGCAATGAGAATGGCATGGGCGTGCGTGGCTACCGGAATGGTTGCAACCGACGTCACGTCGCCGGCGCGTCCGAGATCTTCCTCCAGCGCGCGGGTGACGGCATCGTCGATCGCAAGCGGCGACAGGAAGGCTTCCGGATGCAGCAATGCTGCGGGGTCGGTGACATCGTTCACGGTCATGCGCTTAACGAGAGTGTGTTGGCAGGTTTGCCTTGGGATATCGCGGCCGCGATCTTACGCGCTTCGGCCAGCGTCGTCATGGTCCGTTTTGCCAGCAACGGGTTTTCATCGGGATAGTCGGAGCGGTAGTGCGCGCCACGGCTTTCTTGCCGCGACCATGCGGCCGTGGCGACCAGCAGGGCGGTCGTCGCCATGTTGCGCAGGGCGATATTGCCGGTGTTCTGTTCGATGCTGGCGAATGAACGGATCGCCTCCGCGAGACGCTCGCCATCGCGGATCACGCCGACATGGGAGCTCATCATGTTGCGCAGATTGGCTTCGGTCAGCGGCGGCATTGCGTAATTGCGCGGCACCGGCTGCTCACCGATAGATGGTGCTGGCGAGGCCGACGTTATGCCGTTGATGTCTTCGGCGATGCGAGCGGCATAGACCACGGCTTCGAGCAGCGAGTTCGAGGCGAGGCGATTGGCGCCATGTGCGCCGGTCGAGGATACCTCGCCACCGGCCCACAGACCGTCGATCGAGGTGCGGCCGCGCGGATCCACCGCGATGCCGCCCATGTGGTAGTGCGCCGCTGGCGCCACCGGGATCGGCTGCGTCGCCGGATCGATGCCGGCCGCGCGGCAACTGGCATAGACCGTCGGAAATTTCTCGGCGAACTTTGCACCAAGAGCGGCTGTGGCATCGAGGAATGCACCGCGCCCCGCCGCGATCTCGGCGAACACGCCGCGCGCGACAATGTCGCGCGGCGCAAGTTCAGCAAGCGGGTTCAGCGCGAGCATGAAGCGCTCGCCCTTTGCATTGATCAGCGTCACACCTTCGCCGCGCAGCGCCTCGGTTGCGAGTGGCGCGGGATCGCGGCCGACCATGATCGCGGTCGGGTGAAACTGGATGAACTCCGGATCGGCGACGATCGCACCGGCGCGGGCCGCCAGCGCCAGGCCGAGGCCGCTGGCTTCCGGTGGGTTGGTGGTGACCGCGTAGAGATGCCCGATGCCACCGGTTGCCAGCACGACAGCGCGTGCAGCGATGGTCACTGGCGTCGCCGTGGCGTCAGCGGCATTGCGGACCTGAAGGCCGGAGACTCTGCCGTGGTCGGTCAAAAGCGTTTCTGCGACGTAACCTTCGATCACCCGGATCGACGGCGTTTGGCGGACCGCTTCGGTCAATGCTGCGATGATCGCCTTGCCCGCCATGTCGCCACGGACATGCACGATGCGCCGCGCCGAGTGGGCGGCCTCGCGGCCGACAGCGAGCTTGCCTTCGAGATCGCGATCGAACGGCACGCCGTATTGCAAGAGGTCGTGGATGCGCGCGCCGGCTTCGCGGGCAAGGCCGAGTGCGACGGCCTCATCGACAATGCCGCCACCAACAGCAACGGTGTCGGCGGCGTGGGATTCCGGGGTATCGCCTTCGCCGACTGCGGCAGCGATGCCGGCCTGCGCCCAGGCGCTCGATGCGCCTTCGCCGAGCGGCGCGGCTGAAATCACCGTCACCGGGCAGGGGGCGAGCTTGAGCGCGCAGAACAGCCCGGCCAGTCCGCCACCGACGATGACGATATCATCAAGCCCGTGTGTCAGGTCGTTCGTGCTGCCCATGGCCGCAATCTTTCAACATCTGAGACGTCGTACCCGCCTCGCTTGAGACGACATGGCCGGGTCATCAGGGCGTTTACGCCCGTCTTCGACGGACTATGCCCGGCCATGCTGGCTGAGTGGATTGATCGTTGCGATCAGTTCTTCAGGCTGATCATGCGTTCGACCGAGCGGCGCGCCTTGCCGGCGATCATCGGATCGACCGTGACTTCCTCACGCATGTAGACCAGGCTGTCGAGAATCTTCGGCAGCGTGATCCGCTTCATGTGCGGGCACAGGTTGCACGGCTTGATGAATTCGACCTGCGGCACTTCCGCCTGCACGTTGTCGGCCATCGAACATTCGGTGACCATGACCACACGCTTTGGCTTATGGTCGCGGACCCAGTTGATCATGTGCGCGGTCGAGCCGGTGAAGTCCGCTTCCTTGATGACGTCGGGCGGACATTCCGGATGTGCGATGATCTGAATGCTCGGATCGGCTTCGCGATAGGTGCGCAGCTCGTCGCCGGTGAAGCGCTCGTGCACTTCGCACGCGCCCTTCCACGCGATGATCTTCACCTTGGTCTGCGAGGCGACGTATTTCGCCAGATACTGGTCGGGCAGCATGATGACGGTGTCGGCGTTGAGGCTCTCGACCACCTGGACGGCGTTGGACGAAGTGCAGCAGATGTCGACCTCCGCCTTCACGTCGGCGGACGTGTTGACGTAAGCGACCACCGGCACACCGGGGAAACGTTCGCGCAGCAGCCGCACGTCCTCGCCGGTGATCGACGAGGCCAGCGAACAGCCGGCGCGCGAATCGGGGATCAGCACGGTCTTTTCCGGATTCAGGATCTTCGACGTCTCGGCCATGAAATGGACGCCGCACTGGATAATGACGCTTTCCTTCACCTTGGTCGCTTCGCGGGCAAGCTGCAGCGAGTCGCCGCCGATGTCGGCGACGCAGTGAAAGATTTCCGCGGTCTGATAGTTGTGCGCCAGAATGACCGCGTCGCGCTCGCGCTTCAGTTCGTTGATCGCCTTGATATACGGCGCCATGAACGGCCATTCGACCGGCGGAATGACGGCCTTCACCTTCTCGTACAGGTGCGCGGTGGCGCGCTCGACGTCGGGCGTCCATTCCAGCGAGGGCATCGGCAGCGCGCGGGCGCGCTCCTCCGCCGTGATGCGGCTGCGAGCCTGCCCGGTTACACGGCCGTGAACGGGATTTCCGAAATCGTCCGGGCCGTAAATTCCTGCGATCGGCATGACTGCCTCCGAAGATCTGTTATATACTCAAAATGAGCATATGTAGGGTTTGAGAAATCCGGCACGAAGGCCGGGGTCCCAAACTCGGTGCTGTCCGGAGCTACTTCGCAGCGGCGCGAAGGTTCCGGGTTCGCCAGGAAGACAACTTATCCTCATAACGAGCAAAACAAATATAGCAGGTCAGAAGCTATTCCGCCAGATGCTCCAGCGAAAAAAGCGAGCTGGGGCGCATGTTCGTTTGCATCGCAGCCCTGCTCGAAAATCCGTCGAATCCGGCAGAAGTCTCCAGCGCAAGACGCGTTGACGCGAGGCGCCGGGGCATTACTGTCCCGCCCCATCAACGGATCGGGAGCGCGTTTTGACAACCTTCAAGGCAATCAGAATCGATAAGGCGGACAAGGGCACCACGGCATTTCTGACGCAGTTCGACGAGGCGGAACTGATGGACGGCGACGTCACTGTCGCGGTCGAGTGGTCCACCGTGAACTACAAGGACGGCCTGGCTGTCACCGGCAAAGCTCCGGTGGTGCGACGTTTTCCGATGATCGCCGGTATCGATTTTGCGGGCACCGTGATCGCGTCGTCGCACCCGGACTGGAAAGCCGGCGACAAGATTGTCTCGACCGGCTGGGGATTGGGTGAAACCCACCTCGGGGCCTACGCCGAGAAGGCGCGCGTCAAGGGCGACTGGCTGGTGCGGCTGCCGGAAGGCATGAGCGCGCGGGACGCCATGGCTATCGGGACTGCGGGCTTCACGGCGATGCTGTCGGTGCTGGCGCTGGAGCGGCATGGCGTGACGCCGAAGCACGGCCCGGTCGTCGTGACGGGCGCTGCGGGCGGTGTGGGTTCTGTTGCAATCGCGTTGCTGGCCAAGCTCGGCTTCCACGTCATTGCTTCGACGGGCCGCACCAGCGAATCCCAGTACCTGCGTGACCTTGGAGCCGCGGAGATTGTCGATCGCAACGAATTGTCGGGCCCGGCCAAGATGCTTGGCAAGGAGCGCTGGGCCGGAGGCGTCGACAGCGTCGGCTCGACCACGCTTGCCAACCTGTTGTCGATGACGAAATACGGCGGAGCGATCGCCGCTTGCGGCCTCGCGGCGGGGATGGACCTGCCGTCCTCGGTCGCCCCCTTCATTTTGCGCGGGGTGTGCCTTTTGGGCATCGATTCCGTGATGTGCCCGATCGAGCGCCGCCGGGTCGCCTGGAGCCGTCTGGCCAGCGATCTCGACAAGTCAAAACTTTCTGAAATCACTCACGAAATTAGCTTGGACGATGTCATCGCCACTGGGCCGAAAATTCTTGGCGGCCAGGTTCGCGGCCGACTGGTCGTGAAAATAACCTGAGGACATTCAGACTTTACAAACCATGGTGCGCCAATGTTGCCACCGTTGATATGGTAATCAGCGGGTTAAGGAACGGCTGCGGGGGCGGCCGCCCGTTCACTGCTCAGTTCCAGAGTTGGAGTCGCCACATGTTCGCGCGTATTGCATTCGGGATCCTTATCGCAGGTGCGATCACCGCCCCGGCCTTTGCCGAACAGATGAATGCGAACGAGGCGCGCAAGTTTGTCGCCAACAAGCTTTTCGCCTTCAACTGCTTCGACGGCACCAAAGGGGTCGGGCGGGTCTATGAAGACGGCTCGGCCGCCGGCTCGGTGCAGTTCAGTGGCTCCGGCCAGTTGCGCCACATGCGCCTGCCGCACAACACGCTTCAGGTTCGCGGCCAGTCGATCTGCGCCTCGATCAAGGGGCTGCCGTTCGAACCGTGCTTCAATCTCGACAAGTCCAGCCCGGTCAGTTTCCGTGGCGCGGTGTCCGGCCTCGGCTTTGCCTATTGCGATTTCCACAAGCAGGGCAATGTCCGCACGCTGATGACCCGCATGATCACGCGGCCGCGCTCGCTGCGTGCGCCGCATCCGACCCGATCCGCCGACGCCTCGCGCGCTGCGGAAGTTCACACCGAGCCGGCGCTGGAACTGCGCCGCTCCACCACCGACTGATTTTCGTCGCCTGATCCTGTTTCAGGAGCCGCCTGCCGGCGATGCCGGCATCGGTCTTGCTCGCCTGAACAGAATGCGCTGGTAGAGCCAGCCGATCGCCACTAGCACCAGTCCGAGACCGATGAACGAGAACGCCCGGTAGGCGCCGGTCAGGTTCGCCATGTCGATCAGGAACACCTTGAGAATGGTGATGCCGATAATGACGGCAGACGCCAGCCTTGCCCGCTGCGATGGCAGCAGCAGTCCTGCACCCAGCAGCACAATGCCGAAGATCAGCCACGCCACCGAATAAGTGTACTGTTCCGCATCGCTGAGGATGCCGCGATTCAAGAGCGACCCCTGAAGTGCGTGACGCACCATCAGCGTGACATAGGCGAGCGCGAGCAGGAGCGCGCCGGCGGCGATGGTGTTGGCGTAGGCGGCGGCACGCCGTCCGGCAACGGCATAGGATAGCAACAGCGCGAGAGCGGCCGGCAGCGCATAGCCGAGCAGCAGCAGGTTGATGATGCCGCTGCCGACATCGATCCGCCAGATCGTCGGATTGTTGAGGACGAACAGTCCGAACACGATTCCGATTCCGGCGGCGACAGTCAGCAGGACCGCTGCGACGTTATGCACGATGCTACCGGACTTGATGCGTAGACGCTCGAGTCCGAGTGCCATCGCCAGCGCAACGCACACCTGCAGCGCGGTTTCTGTCAAACCGGATGCCCGGCGATAGACGTCGCCACCGTTGACGAAATGGCGGATCTCCATGAACGCCAGCAGTACGGTGAACAGGATAGCGGCGGATTCGACCATGCGCAGCGGCGCGTCATCACCGCGCCGGCGCATCAGGTACGATCCACCCCAGAACGACAGTGCCGGAATGCCGTAACCGAGCAGAAGCCAGTTGAAGATTGGCGTGGTGCCGACGTCGTTGCCGACGATGCGCGGTTCGTAGCCAATCCGCAGCACTACGATGACAGCGAGGATCGCCGCGAGCCAGCGCAGAAACGGGATCGGCCGCTTCATCGAAATCCACGCCGTGCCGAGCGACATCAATGCCAGTGCAATCGTCAGCCAGCCTTTTTCGAGCGCGAAGGTGAAGGCCAGCGCCAGCGCGGCAAGGGTACCGGTAGCGAACAGTGCAATCGAAATCGCTTGTCCCGGTCGGGTGTCGCGTTTGGTGAGCAGTTCGGTCGCTGCCGCGAATGCGGCCGCCAGTGCGATCGCGAGGATTGCGAACGGGATCGAACGATCGAGGTGGGCAATGCGCGCATAGAGCGCGACGAGGATGGCGAGCGGTGCGAACACGCCAGACGCCGCCCAGATCACGGGCACCATTGCGCCAATCGACCGGCCCTGCGCGAGGAATCCGGCACCGCCGAATCCCACCGCGAAGATCGCGGCGACGGTCAGATGCAGGCCGACCGATGCTTCGTTGGCGTCCGGCCCGATGCCGGGCAAGGGGCCGCCGGGCATCATCGCGAAATCCGGATTGCCGCGAACGGCCCATTCGGCAAACACGACAAAAACGAACAGCGCCGCGGCGCCGATTGCGCCGGTGGCGGATTCCGCACGCCAGGCGACTGCGAATGTCGCCGCGACCAGAAGCGCGAAGATGATCATCGCCGCGTCGGCATGGCCGGTCGTGAGAACGAGAACGGCCGCGCCGAAAAGGCTCGCGGTGAGTGCGATCGAGGAAATTGGTTCGACGCGGCCCGGCTCGGCAGTCGGGCCGAACATGAAGCCGGTGACGACCAGTAGCGCCGCGAGGATGAAGCTTGCGATCGCCGCGAAACCATGAGCTCCAAGCGTGCCGGTATCGTCGATGCCGACCAGCGTCCATAGCAGGCCAAATGCTATCGTCGTCACCGCGAGCCAGCGCCACAACCGGGCGCGCGCCAGTGCGAACGCGGCGGCAGTGACGATGGCAATGTAGACGTACAGCGCCCAATAGTCGGGCTTGTCCGATGAGACGAGGATCGGCGTCACGAACGCACCGATCACGCCGAGGCCTGCCAGCGCCGGACCATGCAGCAGTGCGGCGGCGAGCGTGCCGAGCGCGACGGCACCGAGCAAAGCGAAGGCGATCGCGGGCGCCAGAAAATCATAGAGTGCGTAAGCGGCATAGACGGTCGCGAACGCGACGGCGGTACCGGCAGCCGTGAGGATGGCCGGGATATTGGCAACTGGCAGCGGCGCGATGGATGAAATGCTTTCCTTGCGGCGGGCCCATTCGCCGGCGGCAAGCAGCGCCAGCGCGAACGCGCCGCCGAGCATTACCCGCACACCGGGGCCAAGCAGTCCTGCTTCGATGGAGTAGCGCACGAGGAAAAAGCCGCCGAGCGCCAGCGTCAGTCCGCCGATCCACACCACCCAGCGGGTGCCGAGACGTTCCTCGAGACCGGGGCCGGTGCTGACCGCTCCGCTTTGCGGTGCTGATGCGGGCGAGGGAGCTTCGATGTTATCCGGCGCAGCGGATGGTGCATCCGGACTCGCCATATCGGTCATAACTGGCTCGGACGGCGGTGGTTCCGGCGCAATCGGCGGCGCCATCGGTGCGTCTGCGGAAGGTGACGCCACCGCTGCCGCGTTGACCAGAGGCTGCGCTGCCTCGAGTTGCGCAAGACGTGCGTTCAGTTCCTTCGACAGCAGCCGCGCCTTGCGGGCCATGATGAACGCGACAATGGCGATGACCAGCGCGAGAAATTCCATCGATCCTCCAAACGAGCCCCTGCGGCGGCTCGTGCTAAAATCTATCGGCGGCCGCGGACCCGTAAACCGGGCGCTGGCCGCTCCTGCAAGACCTCGCGGCGGAAACGGAACAGCGCCGCCGGCCGCCCGCCGGTCTGTGTCGACATGTCGCCGGTCGGTTCGACCAGCGCCCCGGCCTCGACGAGACGGCGGAAATTCTGCTTGTGCAAATGACGCCCCGAGATCGCCTCAACCGTGCGCTGCAGATCGGTGAGTGTGAACTCGGGCGGAAGAAGTTCAAACACCACCGGACGATATTTGAGCTTGGCGCGCAGGCGGGCGATGGCGGTGGCGAGAATGCGTCGGTGATCGAAGCGCATCGATGCGCCGAGTCCGGGCAGGGATTTGCGCGCCAGAGCCGCTGGCCGGCCGTCGCGCTTGGCTTCCTCGATCAGGCCGGCTTCGTAGAGCAATTCGTAGCGGTCGAGGACGCGTTCTTCGTCCCATTGCGCGCCGTCGGTGCCGAAATAGAGCCGGATGCGATCCCGGCGGCTCAATGCGCGCGCCGGATTTTCCTTGTCCGATTGCGCCGCCCATTCGGACAACGCCGGAAAGATTTCCTTTTCGATGATCGCAGGTTTGGCGTCGCGCCAATCCTCCCATGGGAAATGGCGGTACCATGGTTCGAAGGTCGCCCCCGCCACCTGCGGCTGCGAGGTGTTGTCCGCCTTGCGGGTCAGCGCCAGATAGCCGACCGATGCGACGTGGGCATCGGTATCGCCGATCATCGTGTGGCGCCCGCGGTCGCCGAAGGTATAGAGCTGTTCGACGTAGCCGAGCCGCAGGCCGGTCTGCTCTTCCACCCACGCGCGCAGGCCGATCTCGAATGTGCGATGCGCAACCGGATCGAACGGGCCGAACGGTAGGCCGGCAAGCGTCTCGTCATCGCCGCCGGAGGCAGTAAGGATCAGGGGTTCGTTGCCCTCGACGGAAACGATCGCCGCCGTCAATCCGATCTCGATCGGCGTGAGGAGTTTTTCGCTCATCGAACGACCGACGTCATTCAATGTCGATCCGGAACGGCCTGCCTTCGACGCTCATGTCGCCGGGACCGATCAGATCGAGCGCGCGGACCATGCGGCCGTCACGGCCGAGGATGCGATCGGCCAAGGTTACGATCAGGCGGTTGGGGCTCGCGGTCGGCGATGCGGCGCGGATGTTCCGCGCAATGTCGCTTTCATCCCGATTCGGGTTAAGCGCGCACGCGGTCATGAATGCGCTCGCGGTCGAGCGGCTGATGCCGGCGTAGCAGTGGATGACGAGCGGCGCTGCGCGATCCCAGTTGCGCACGAATGTAAGCGCCCGTTCGACATGGCTATCGGACGGCACGACAAAACCGTCCGCCGGCGCCGTGATGTCATCCATCGAGATCAGCATATGATTGGCTTCAGGGACCGAGGCCGGGCGCGTCACCCGGCTGACATTTCCCATCACGGTGAGAATATGCCGTGCTCCGGTGGCTTCGACGGTGGCGGGCAGAGCGGCGAGCGAGCAAACGTGAATCATGACGGTTCCTGCATTTGTCGCGGATTATAGGTCCGGGTTTGCCCAGGCGGAAGCCGTTACCGCGCCAGACAATCTCTCCCTTGCGGCGCTGCGAAAATTTTACGGCAGCAACGCCTTGAAGCGGGCGATGAACTGTTTTTCCGCCTTGGTGGCGGACCACGGCGACACATAGTCGGCTTGAATAGCGGGCGGTAGTTTCGGATCGCGGCCGAACAGCCGTTTCGCTTCGGCCTCGTCGAATCCCGCAAGGTGCGTCGCCTCAAGGTAGGCCGCGCCCATATCGGCGGCCTTGATCTGCTGTTCGATTTCGGCGGGCAGGATGGCGGGAAGGCCGAACCGGATGTGAATGGCCGACAGCAGGCGCTTTTCGACCAGCTTGTAGGAACCGCCGATCACCGCCTTGAACGGTGAGATCATGTCGCCGATGACGTATTCCGGCGCATCGTGCAGCATCGCAGCCAGGCGGACACGGTGATCGATGCGCGGGGTCTGTTTGCGCAGCACGGCCTCGACCAGCAGCGTGTGCTGGGCCACGGAAAAAATGTTCGGGCCGGACGTCTGCCCGTTCCATCGTGCGACCCGCGCCAGCCCGTGGGCGATATCGGTCACCTCGATGTCGAGAGGCGAGGGATCGAGCAGGTCGAGCCGTCGTCCCGACAACATCCGTTGCCAGGCGCGGGCCGATGATTTGGCAGGCGAGGTCTTCTTCGCACTCATGTGGCTTTGAAGCGCGCAGGTTTCTTCGCCTTGCCACAGCTCTCGTGGCAATGGCAGTTCACCAGATGATCGTTGACCATGCCGGTCGCCTGCATGAATGCGTAGACGATCGTCGGCCCGACGAACTTGAACCCGTGAGATAGCAGTTCCTTCGACATCGCCTTCGACAGCGGCGTCTCGGCGGGCACGCTGGCGGTGGTCTTGAAGTGGTTCACCTTCGGCTTGCCGTCCATGAAGTTCCACAACAGCTTCGAGAAGCCGGGACCCTCCTCCATGATTTTCAGATAAGCCTTGGCGCTGTTGACGGTGCCGACGATCTTGGAACGGTTGCGCACGATGCTTGCGTCGTTCATCAGTACTTCGATTTTCTTGTCGCTGTAACGCGCGATCTTCGCCGGATCGAAATCGTCGAAGGCTTTGCGGAAATTATCGCGCTTGCGCAGGATCGTGATCCACGACAATCCTGCTTGGAAGCCGTCGAGAATCAGTTTCTCGAACAGCGCCCGATCGTCGTACTCCGGGACGCCCCATTCCTGATCGTGATAGGCCACGTAAACCGGATCTTCACCGGGCCACGGGCAGCGATGCAGTCCGTCGGCGTGCAGACGCGCGCTTCTCATGCCGAGGCTTTCTTGGTCGGCGTGCGAACATCTTCGGGTGCAACAAGCGAAATCGGAATGCCGCCTGCCGTCAGCGGCAATCCGGCGTCGAGCGCGTCGCGGGTACGGTCTGTCCGCAGCAGCGCGAGGCCAAGGCCGTTGGCGGTCGATCCCATGGTCCCGATGGTTTTATCCCCGGCGGTGATGCCGATGCCAGGCTCGGGCACGGATTGAGCGACGATTACGCGGATGGTTCGCGTCCGCGCCGTGCCGCGATGCTCCATGCGCGACACGACCTCCTGACCGACATAGCATCCCTTGTCGAAATCGACGCCGTGGAGCCGGTCCATGTTGGTCTCATGGGGAAAGGCGTCGCCGTACGTAAAATCCGTTCCGCCGCGCGGCACGCCGCAGGCGATCCGGTGCGCCTCGTAGCCGGAGACATCCACCATATCGGCGCCGACAGCACTCGCTGCCTTGCCGGCCAGATCGGCTGGTATCAGAATCCGCCAGCCCAGCCGGGCATCGCGCGGATCACCGAAGGTGAGGTCGGGCTTCATCGCCGGCTCGCCGTCCCAGACCGCGAGGACGCCGAGTCCGTCGGAGAGGTTCTCGACAGTCACCTTGGCGCGCAGTTTGTAGAAGTCGAGACGGTCGGTGAGGGTCTGCGCCAGCACTTTCGGCACATCGAACAGGAACCCGCCGCCCTGGCCGGCGGTTACCTGCGTCACCAGAAAATCCGTGATGATCTTGCCCTGCGGCGTCAGCAGTGCGCCGAAACGCGCCAATCCGGGTTGCAGCAGATCGATATCGGTCGTCACCAGACCGTTGAGAAAGCCGCGCGCGTCATCGCCGCCGACCTTCACCACGCCACGATCGGTGAGAAACGTTGCTTTCATGGAGAAGTCTCTAAGAACCGAAGTTCGCTGGGAAAATACACTGTGCGGATACCACATCGCAACGTAAGGCTGTAAGGTGCCTGCAACAAGGCCCGCATGGCGGTTGTGCCGGTTGAAAACGGGCGGCAAGGACCGATGACCCAGACATTTGACACGATTTTGAGAGCCGGCACCGTCGTCAACCAGGATGGCGAAGGTGTACGGGATATTGGTATTTCCGGCGGGCGCATCGCCGCGATCGGCGATCTCCGCCAGGCCAGCGCGGGCGAGACGATCGACTGCAAGGGACTGCACGTCCTGCCCGGCGTGATCGATACCCAGGTGCATTTCCGCGAGCCGGGACTGACTCACAAGGAAGACCTCGAAACCGGATCGCACAGCGCGGTCATGGGCGGCGTCACCGGGGTGTTCGAAATGCCGAACACCAATCCGCTGACGATCACGGAAGAGACATTTACCACGAAGGTGAAGGCCGGCCATCACCGGATGCACTGCGACTACGCCTTCTTCATCGGCGGCACGCGCGAGAATTATCAGAATCTGCCGGAACTGGAGCGTGCGCCGGGCTGCGCCGGCGTCAAGGTTTTCATCGGCTCATCGACCGGCAGCCTGCTGGTCGAGGACGATGGCGGTCTGCGAAAGATTCTCGGCGTGATCCGCCGCCGCGCCTCGTTCCATGCCGAGGACGAATATCGTCTCAACGACCGCAAGGGCCTCCGCATCGAGGGCGATCCGCGGTCGCATCCGGTGTGGCGCGACGAGATGGCGGCGCTGATGGCGACGCAACGTCTGGTGACGATCGCGCGTGAAACCGGTGCGCGGATCCATGTGCTTCATATCTCGACGAAAGAAGAGATGGATTATTTGCGCGACCACAAGGATGTCGCGACTGTCGAGGCGACGCCGCACCATCTCACGCTCGCTGCGCCCGACTGTTACGAGCGCCTCGGGACCCGCGCGCAGATGAATCCGCCGGTGCGCGATGCCAGCCATCGTGATGGTATCTGGCGGGGGATCGAACAGGGCATCGTCGACGTACTCGGCTCCGATCACGCACCGCATACGCTCGAGGAGAAGTCGAAGACCTATCCCGCGTCGCCATCGGGCATGACCGGCGTGCAGACACTGGTGCCCACCATGCTCGACCACGTCAATGCCGGTCGGCTGTCGCTGGCGCGGTTCGTCGATCTTACCAGTGCGGGACCGGCGCGGATTTTCAACATCGCCTGCAAAGGCCGGATCGCGGCCGGTTACGACGCCGACTTCACGGTGGTCGATCTGAAGCGCAGCGAAACCATCACCAACGAATGGGTCGCCTCGAAGGCGGGCTGGACACCCTATGACGGGGTGAAGGTGACGGGCTGGCCGGTCGGAACATTCGTGCGCGGCCGCCGCGTGATGTGGCAGGGAGAACTGGTGTCGCCGTCAACCGGCGAGACCATCCGCTTCATGGAAACGCTGAAGCCCTGATTGCCGCGACAGAGTGCGGCAGCGGCAAGCTATTGCTTGAAAGCGACGACCGAGAATTCGCCGCTGCGCACCCGGCCGGGAAGGCCCTCGACGAATTTGGCGACGGCGTCCTCACCATAGGTGCTGACCAGTTGCGCGAAGGCGGTGAACAGGCTGGCCTGCGCCAGACAGTCACCGTCGATGCCGTCGTGCAGGGCTTCAGCCCAGGCCTCGTTGAGATAGCCCAGCGCAGCCTGCTTCTGTTCCTGATCGGGCATGGGCGCGCGGGACGGAGCGAGGTGGGACGAATGCGTCATGAACTGAAACAACCTGGGCAAGCGCGGCCGCAAAAGGCGCACTGTTGAAACCACCTGAGCTTTAGCACGAGGCGCGGGTCCGGCCAGACCACTTCTTTAGGAAAGGTTAACAAGCCGAAATCAAATGAGTCTAAAGGTGCTTGGCAGGCATTTTAGGCTTTCCCGCGCAGGGCGTCCGTGCAGGATATCCACCGGAAAGATTGCAGCGCTCGTAGCCGTTAGTTCGCGTAGCGTGCCGTGAGGTCGCGGGAGATCTTCGAGCCTTCCTCGAGATAACGCCGGATCGCGACGCTGGCCGCGGGTGTGCAGGTCCGGTAGGTCTGCTGGAAGCCGTTATAGCCGCGATTGAAACTCGCGATCATCCGTGTGCGGCGATCACCGGTAGGTGTCTCGGCATCGACCAGCGCCTGCATTTCGCTACGCCATTTCTGGCCTTCGTTGGTGCCGCAAATCCCGCGCAGATAGTGCAGCGCGCCGAGGATTTCGGCGAGCCGTTGCAGGTCGGCGTCGAACGGCGCGGCCGCGTCCTGTGCCCGGGCGGAACCGGAAACAAGCGCCGTCATGACAAGGAAAACCGCGAAAATATGCTTCAGCATGAAGGCCGTCATAGCCTTCTGGATGTGGAGGAAGCAAGGCGAATGGCCGGTCAGCTGCCAATCATCCGGGCGGCTGTGGCGATCACCTCCTCCAGCCCCTCGGTTAGCCGCAGGTCGCCGAGCGTTCCCGGGAGGCGCCATTGCGCGTCGTCCAGTTCGTCGTTCAGGACCGGGTCTCCGCCGATCCAGCGGGCTGCAAACGGCAGGATAACGAAATGGCCTCCGCCGGTCTGCGCCGGCAGGGCTTCCCGCCAGCCGGCAAGGCCAACGATCTCGATGGTAAGCTGGGTTTCCTCGGCGATTTCTCGTGTCAGCGCTTCGGTCAGGGCTTCACCGAATTCCACCCGGCCGCCGGGCAGGGTGTAGACCCCGCGGGCTGGAGCCCGGGCGCGCCGCACCAGCAGAATTTTGCCGTCCCGGAAAATCGCGGCACTGACGGCGAGCCGGGGGCCGGTGGTAGATGGCGGTGTCACGGAGCCTGCTGATTCATGATCTGGTCAATGTCGGCTTCGTCGTTGGCGCCGTTGATAATAGAACCGGCCAGCGTCAGCAACGGTTTGACCCAGCCGGTCGCCTGTTCTGCCAGGGTGGTGCGGGTGACGTCCTGCTTGCTGTCGCGCATCGCGTCGCCGACGGCGATCAGGATGGATGTCATTGTGTTGGTGATGCTGTCGAACTCCGCGCGCAGAGCGCCATCGGATTGCTCATAGGCGCTGATCGCCAGTTCCCGCGCCTTGAAATTGGAAGCCGCGAAATGGTCGCGATAGGACAGCGGCTGCCAGTCCAGAAAGTCCTCGGCGCAATCAGGCATGTCGGGGATCATTTCGAGAAGCATGATGGCCTCGTTGAAATGATTCAGATAGTCGGTGGCGAGGCCGGTCCGCGGATTGATGTTGGCGGCCTGCAAGCGTTGCGCGCGTGCGGTCGCATCGTCCGTCGGCGCAGCCATGTCGGGATCGGAAGGTGCTGTATCGAGGTTTGAGGGCGCCATTTTCGCCACTGTTGGGGATGCAAGGTTAAAAGGACTTAAACGAACCTGTTTTCCAAGGCATTTTACGTAGGCAATTCGGGTAATCTGTCATGTGCGGTCGGTATGTCATCATCTCGCCTCCGGAAGCGCTACGACGCGCATTCGGCTATGCTGATCAGCCCAATTTTCCGCCTCGCCATAACGTGGCGCCGACCCAGCCGGTGCCGGTTGTTTTGCTCGATAATGGTGTCCGGCGTTTCCAGCTGATGCGATGGGGGCTGTTGCCTTCCTGGGTCAAGGATCCGCGAACATTCTCGCTGGTGATCAATGCACGCGCCGAAACCGTGCTCGACAAGCCGGCGTTCCGCAATGCGATGAAGCGCCGCCGCTGCTTGCTGCCTGCGGACGGCTACTATGAGTGGCAGCCGTCGCCATCCCGCAAGCGGCCGTTTTTCATCCATCCGCGAGACGGCCAGCCGATTGCGTTCGCCGGCCTCGCCGAAACCTGGGTCGGCCCGAACGGTGAGGAACTTGATACCGTTGCGATCATCACTACGCCTGCGACTCCCGATCTCGCATCGCTTCATCACCGGATGCCGGTCACGATCGCGCCGGAGGATTTCGACCGCTGGCTCGACGGCAACTCATCCGAGGCCGAAGAAGCGATGGCGCTATTGGCTGCGCCACCGCCCGGCACTTTCACCTGGCATGAGGTTTCGACGGCGGTGAACCGCGTCGCGAATGACGATGCTGCGCTTGTTGCGCCGATCAGTGCCGAGGAGGCCGCTGCCGCAGACGTTGAGGCTGCACGGAAGCCGCGTGTGCGAAGAAAGACCGATGTGAACGGCAAGGCACGGCCAGCGAAAAGCGCGGCGGGAGACAGCGGGCAAGGGTCGCTATTCGATTGAAGGTTGCGTTCGTTACAGCACCTTGCCGGGATTGAGGATGTTCAGCGGATCGAACTGCTTCTTGAGCGCGCGCATGATCGACATCGACACGGGATCCTTAACGTGCGGAAGTTCATCGCGTTTGAGCACGCCGATGCCGTGCTCGGCGGAAATCGAGCCGCCATGTGACAGCACGATGCCGTGGACGATATCGTTGACCTCATGATAGCGCGCCATGAAGCCTTCGGTGTCGGCGCCGAGCGGCTGGCTGATGTTGTAGTGGATATTGCCGTCGCCGAGATGGCCGAAAGCGAACGGCCGCGAACCGGGGATGAGTTTCACCACGGCGGCATCGGCCTCCGCGAGAAATTGCGGAACTGCCGCCACCGGCACCGAGACGTCGTGCTTGATCGATCCACCTTCCGGCTTCTGTGCCGGCGACATGACTTCGCGCAGTTTCCAGAACGCGGCCTGCTGATCGAGATTGGCGGCGATCACCGCATCCTCGACGATGCCTTTCTCCATGCCATCAGCGAGAATCGCTTCGAGAGTTTCGCGCGCGTCGTCGCGCAGCGATGAAATCTCCATCAGTACGTACCAGCCGTGCCGTCCGCTTAAAGGTGCGCGGATCGACGGGCCATGTTTGACGCAGAAATCGATGCCGATCTGCGGAAGCAATTCGAAGCTGGTGAGATTGTTGGCGGCGCTGGTCTGCGCAATTTCCAGCAGCTTCAGCGCGTCGGCAGGCGTGGCCATTCCGGCGAATGCAGTCTCGACGGTGCGCGGCTTGGGAAACAGTTTCAGCGTTGCGGCGGTAATGATGCCGAGCGTTCCTTCCGCGCCGATGAACAGGTTACGCAGATTGTAGCCGGTGTTGTCCTTCTTCAGCTTGGACAGGCCGTGCATGATCTGTCCGTCCGCGAGCACCACTTCCAGACCGAGTACAAGATCTCGCGCCACGCCATAAGCCACTGCTGCAATGCCGCCGGCGTTGGAGGAGAGATTTCCGCCGACCGTGCAGCTTCCTTCGGAGCCGAGTGAGAGCGGATAAAGACGATCGACCTCCGCGGCCGCCTGCTGCGCATTCGCAAGAATGACACCGGCTTCGGCGGTCATGGTGTTGGACTGCGGATCGATCTCGCGGATCTTGTCGAGCCGCCGCAGCGACAGCACCACTTCGCCATGCGGGACCTGCGCGCCGACGAGGCCGGTGTTGCCGCCTTGCGGCACCAGCGCGGTGCGGGTTTCGGTGGCGAGCTTGCAGATTGCGGAGACTTCGGCGGTCGAGCCGGGACGCAGCACCAGCGGCGCGGTGCCGGAGAACAGCCCGCGATCTTCCACCAGATAAGGCGCGATCTCATACGGATCAGTGACGGCGTATTTGTCACCGACGATGGCTTTGAAACGCGCAATAAGCTCAGGGGGCAGGGGGCGAGGGGGTTGTTGCACGACGTTCATTCTGTCCTTCCCTGACGTTTTCGTTTGTGCCGGTGCGTTATGCGTGCCGGTTCTCAGTCTTGCGGAATCGCGGCACGCCGCAGCCGGTCGTTGATGGCTTCGCCGAGACCATGATCGGGGATCGGCATCACGGCGATGCCGCGTGCGCCAACCTGATCGAGGGCGCGAAGATAGCTGAAAAGATTGGCCGCGGCTTCCACCAGGTCTCCGGCCGGGGACAAATTCATGACCTTCTCGGTGCCGGCAGGCAGAACATCAGGGCCGAAGGCGAGCAGCGCCTCGCCGGTTTTGAGGCTGTTCGCCCCGAGGCGCACTGGCGTGCGCGGTGCGTAGTGCGACGACATCATGCCGGGCGCGAGAGGATTGGTGTCGTTGGTTTCGACTTCCGCAGGCGGTTGCACCAGCGCATGTCCCAGTATGCGCTCGATCTCGGCGCGGGGCAGGCCGCCGGGGCGCAATAACATCGGCGCCGCGAGACAGCTCACGATGGTGGATTCGACGCCGACGGCGACCGGGCCGCCATCGACAATCAGGTCGATGCGTCCGGCGAGATCGTGGCGCACGTGATCCGCCGTGGTTGGCGAGACGTGGCCGGAGATGTTCGCGGATGGCGCCACTATCGGCTTCCCCAATGCGCGCAGAATGTCTCGCGCCACGGCATGCGCCGGCACGCGAAGTGCGATGGTTTCGAGCCCGGCAGTGGCGAGATCGGCCACCGGGCAGTCCGGCGCCTTCGGCAGAACCAGTGTCAGCGGCCCCGGCCAGAACGCCTTCGCCAGTTTCAGGCTGGTGTCGTTGAAGATTGCTATGCGCCGTGCTGCTGCAAGATCGGGGACGTGGGCAATCAGGGGATTGAACGACGGGCGGCCCTTGGCCTGATACAGCCGCGCAATGGCGATGGCGTTCGTGGCATCGGCGCCGAGCCCATAGACGGTTTCGGTGGGGAAGGCGACCAGTCCGCCGCCGCCCAGACAGGTCGCAGCGGCGCCGGCCGCGCCGGAATCCACGGAAATTGTATCTGTCGTCAGCTCAACCGTCATTTTTACCGCTTTTGGGGATGGGCGGAATTTCGCTCCAAACCTTTTATACCGCTTCTTGCGGTGCGCGAGTCCCAAGGTTATAAGACCGGCCTTCATGTCGGAGTGTGGCTCAGCCCGGTAGAGCACTGCGTTCGGGACGCAGGGGTCGCAGGTTCAAATCCTGCCACTCCGACCATTGAAAACATTGAAGAATTTCCGATTTTTCACCCGCTAATTTGACCTTGTTTGCAGTTTCGTTTGCAGAAACGCGCTCCGAAAAGCGTCAGTTTTGTACTAAGCTTGATCTTTCCATCCCACATTCGAGTGTTTCCGTTTCGAATCGTCGCTCATTGTGTGTGAATTACTCTTGGTTGCGCCTAGTACGCAGGGTGCGCAGGTTCAAAGCCTAGCCAAGCCAAGGCGCGATTTTGGTTCGGCTATTTCCTCGTTCTTTGATTTTGTATTCCAGCAAATCGAATTGAGGTCAGCCTAAAGCTATTGACACCTAATAGCGGTCGCCGCGTCTTCGCGATTTGTTGCTTCATGCTCGTAGGACTCAGACAAACCGACACCCGATTGTCTAAAATGACTATTTCAAAGAGAGCGAAAATGATTTGGGGTCTCTCGCTCCACAGCTGGGAAGATCTAATGCGTGCTTCACTCCTGATTGTAGGGGTGGCTGGTTTGATCGCAGGGCTTTCAACTTGGTTTGTTGTAAGATTGCAGAGAGCCGAGATTTCGGAGTCCAAAACTGAGTTTGAGAAATATAAACAAGATTCTGACGAACGCATTTCTCTAGCGGATGCTCGAGGAGCTGAAGCTAATAGAATCGCGGAAGGAGAGAGACTCGCCAGGCTTACGCTCGAAAAAGAAATGGCATGGCGATCCCTAAACCAAGAACAAAGTGCAAGGTTAATCGAAGCGGCAAGGCCATTTCAGGGGCAAGTGTTTGACTTGGTAACATACCAAGATGACCCCGAGGCCAAGAACTTCGCAAATGTAATCGCGCATGCACTAATTGATGCTGGATGGAAACTAGAACCGCCCTCTGCATTTCTAGCGTTCCAAATAGAATTAGGAGTCAAGTTTGAGATCGCGCCTAGCAAAGAGCAAGAGTTTGCTCCAGCCGTTAATGCGCTAACGGAAGTCCTTGCGGAAATTGGTATAGCAGCTTCCGCCGGTTTAAGAGATGGGCTAGAAAAGGAGAAGTCTCAAGCCATTAAGGTCAGAGTCGGGAAGAAGCCGGAACGAGTTGCCCATTGAAGGCTAATCGGCCAGTTGCTCTCCACGAGATAGTCTCGCATTCTGGAGAACTGTCACGTCGGCCTCTGTTTTGGATGCGATTAGTAACGATTGGAATCAAGGATTTTTTGCAGTGCTTCGAATGCCTGTTTGGCAAGATTCAGATTGTTTTGATCAGATATCCAAGCCTTAAACAGCGGTAGGTGGAGTTGCTCAATCGTTAAATTCGCCGCACTCGCCAGCTTAACGAACCAATCATGGTCTTCGTACTGTCTGAGAGAATAAAGAATGGCTGCCAGATCAGCTATTCCGAGCAGAGGGCCAACCCGATCATAATCAGCCGCGAGCATTTTGCGGTACATAGCCTCAAGGCAAACATCACCAGGAAGAAAGGCCGCTAGGTGCTCTATTCCTCGTGGCACTTGGCCTTTTTGATCGCCATCATACAGGCCGCGTATTCGAACAGAGCTTGCCGTAGATGGAAAGGCTTCAAGTAATTTGTTTATATTGCTCGCTCCTTTTAATGGATGAACTTCGACTCCAATCGCAACCATCGGATCAAAGTGCGCTAGCCATAGGCCAGTGAATAAAGCTGCAGCTTGGTCTTCAACCAGCAATATTGTGTCGGTTCGTGTCTCTATTCCGACGCCATTGAGCAGTGCTTCGATTCTCTTTGGATTGCTAAGAAGCGAATTTCGTCCGTCACGATAAAGAAAGCGAAGATTGTGTAGGCCTGCTTCTCTTATGATCGCAGGAGAATGCGTTGTTAAAATAACGAACGCTTTCATTTGGACAGCGCGCTGCGCCAAAATGATCGCAAAAGCGGTCTGGCAACTTGGTGATAGATAAGATTCAGGCTCTTCGAGAAGCAGTACCGTCTTTTCGCTAAGATTTTTGAGTGCCCACCAAAGATGAAATGCGGCTAGCTCTCCCATTCCCATTGTTCGGGAGTCCGTTATGCGGAAAACCCGAAGTGTATACTGATCGAACGCCCTCCGCATCGTAAGCGGTAGATTCGAATATCGGGTGCCGTGCAGTTCTTCAATCGAATGATCGAACGGTTCAACCGAGCCATCGACAGGGAAGTCATCCCTCATGAAGTCCCGGATGGCGGTTAAGCGCTGCTGGCCATCCAAAACCTCAAGCGTGCCAGAGGGCGTCACGACGACGTGGATTGGCGGTATGGACCAGCCCCTTAGAACAGTGTCAATCAGCTTCCGCTTTTTGGGGAGAGGCCAGACATCGCCTCGCTGGAAATTAGGTTGTAAGTCAATCTCGCCGTCCTGAATCCACGTGCTGATCGTTCGCAGATCAGGCTCCCAGTGATTGAGTTTCATACAGGACGTCCAGTGGTTCGCTGCTGACAGGGGATTAACGGTGACTCTGTATTTCCCCGCAAGGGTCTAGTTCCACTGAACTGGCCTGGAGCTTTAGCTTCGTGAAAAATCGAGGCCCATACTCCGCGAGCAAGTATTCAAATACCCGCCCGCTGTTTGCAGTTTCGTTGCAGATATACCGTGAACGAAACGTGAAAATATGACATCAGGTAAAACGAAAAGCACAGTAAAATCAATTATTTGCGGATAGAACATTTCGTTCGGGACGCAGGGGTCGCAGGTTCAAATCCTGCCACTCCGACCATGTATCTTCCTGAAATTACATATATTTTTCGGCCTCAGCGGCCGCTGATCTTTTTCCAGGTCTCACCGCCGCACAAAGCGCCGACACAGCCCTCGACTCGCAGGGTCGTCGGTCCTGTCATGGCGATGTTGCTCGCATAGAACCTGCCGTCATCTGCATTGTAGATTCGACCCGCCCATTGGGACGGTGCGGTCGACCGCATATCGTTGAACAGCGGCAAGCCGATCATCGGACGGGCGGCCAGCGACGGATTCGGGTTCTTGTCGTCGGTCTGCGGTTTGCCGGTGGCGGCGTCGATCGGGTCGCGGAGCCAAACCACCTTGCCGCAAATCCCCGAGCCGCAATGCGTGACCTGGATTCGGGCATCGCCTTTCTCCGTGAGCCAGACTCCCGCCGGTGATGCGCCCTCCTGTGCCGTCGCATCGGACCCTGTGAACGTCAGGGCCACCAGTGAGAGCAGCACGCCGGCTACAGTATTGGAAAGGGAGATCACGCGAGATGTCATGGGAAAGCCTTGCAGCAATTCGTTCTAAAAGAGGTTGGGAGGAAACCGCGCGAGAGAATGAGTGTCGAATCAGGCTTGAACACCGCAGAAGATTCCCTGCCGGGCTATTGTGACCATCCGGCGGCGATCGTTCAACCCGTACGGACAGGTGAGGTCGCCATCGCATGAATTCAATGGATAAAATCCGCTGGATAAGGGCAACGGGTTGATTCGCCCGATGCACTGACGCAGCGCGACAAATTGTCGTCCACCATCCCGCCAACGCCCCGCGGAAATTAGGACTTTCAGACCAATTGTGGCGGCCCTATACAGGTTCCGGGGATTTCATCACTGGATCAGCTGAGGACATGCACGATCTCATTCGAGATGTCACGCTGTGCATCCTGTTTGCGTGGGTGCTGGGGCTTGTCGCGCATTTTTCCCGGCAACCGCTGATTCTCGCCTATCTCATCGGCGGGTTTGTGATCGGCCCGTTCGGCATAGGATGGGTTCACTCCGAAGAATCCATCAGCGTCATCTCCGAACTCGGCCTGATCTTCATGCTGTTCATGATCGGGCTCGAAATCGACCTGAAGAAGATCATCCGGGCCGGCAAGGTGATTCTGTTCACGGCCGGCGGGCAGATGATCGGAGGTTGTCTGCTCGGCATTGCTTTCTTTGTCGGGATCGGATTGTCCCTCGGCGGCGGCAAGTTCGATGCGCTCTATCTCTGCGTCGCGTGTGTGCTGAGCAGCACCGTCATCATCGTCAAGGTCCTGTACGAGAAACGCGAACTGGACACGCTGCCGGGACGCATCACCCTCGGCGTTCTGGTGTTGCAGGATATTTTCGCGATCCTGTTTCTCGCCGTGCAGCCCAGTCTCGACGATCTGCAGATCAGCATCGTCCTGTTGTCGGTCGTACGTGTCGGCGTGCTGGTCGCAACCGCACTGCTGCTCAGCCGCTATGTGTTGCCGAAACTGTTTCATCAGATCGCGCGCCAGCCCGAACTGGTCCTGCTCGGTGCCCTGGCCTGGTGCTTCTTGATCGGCGAGGTCGCGGAGCGGCTGCATCTGTCCCGTGAGATGGGATCGCTGGTCGCGGGCGTATCACTGTCCACCTTCCCCTATGCACTCGATGTGACGGCGAAGGTCACGACGCTGCGCGACTTCTTCATTACGCTTTTCTTCGTTGCGCTGGGTATGACGATCCCGGTGCCGAGTGGTTCGGTGATCAGTCTTGCGCTGGTGATCGCGGTGTTCACGGTGGTGAGCAGGCTGGTGACGACATTCTTGCCGCTGTACCTGTTGAAGCAGGGGCTGCGTGCCAGCCTTTTGCCCGCGCTCAATCTCGCACAGATCAGCGAGTTTTCGCTGGTGGTGATCCAGACCGGTGTCGCGGCCAAGCACATCAGCATGCAGACCGCGAATGCGGCGTCGTTTGCGTTCGTCATCCTCGCGGTTGTCAGCACTTTCGTCATCGCGCGCAGCGACCAGATCACCCGCGCTGCGATCGGCCCGCTGAAACGGCTCGGCCTGCGCGACCTCGACCATGGTCAGGATGCCGACCATGAGGGCGGCGGTCATGGCGAGGCGCGGCGGATCGTCATTCTCGGCTTCTTTCGCGCAGCGAGCGCCCTGCTCAGCGAGATCGAACAGCAGGACAAGTCGCTGCTCGGCCAGATCAGCGTGGTGGACTTCAATCCCAACGTGTTTCGTACCCTGGTGCAGCGGGGCATCCACGTCGTCTATGGCGATATCAGCAACGTCGATACCCTGACTCATGCCGGTGTCGGGAAGGCCGAAATCATTATTCTGAGCGTACCGGACTCGCTCCTGAAGGGCGCGAACAACGAGAAACTGGTCCGTCACGTCCGCTCGCTCAATCCAACCGCGAAGATTGTCGCGACCGCCGACCTCCTGGCTGATGTCGACGATCAGTACGAGGCTGGCGCCGACTACGTGACGGTGACCCGGATCAGCGATGCCCGCGAACTCTACAAGGTGATCCAGACTGCCGATCAAGGGTTGCTGGCGGACATGCGCGCCGAAATGGACGCCAGCCTGCGCGAGCGCAAGGAAGTCCTGCCGTAGGCAATTTGACCTCGATTTGATGATCGTCCGAAGCGGCGACGTGCTATCGCCGTTTGGCACTGAGGCTGACCAATCCGGAGTTCGTCATGCGCGATTACAGTGAACAGACGCTCACGCAAGCCGTTCTCGACCGCATCGCGCATGCGCCGGATCCGCGGACACGGCAGATGCTTCAGAGTCTCGTGCGCCATTTGCACGCGTTCGTGCGCGAGTTGCGGCCCACCGAGGCAGAATGGGCCACGGCGATCGACTTCCTGACCCGGACTGGCCAGATGTGCGACGAGCGCCGGCAGGAGTTCATCCTGCTGTCCGATACGCTCGGGGTTTCCATGCTCGTGGATACGATCAACCATGCGCGCGGCGGCGCCACGACGGAAACGACGGTGCTCGGGCCGTTTTACGTCGAGGGCGCGCCCGCCGTCGAACCTGGCGCGGATATTTCCGGCGGCCTCGAAGGCGAGCCGCTGTTCGTTGAGGGCATTGTCCGCTCGTCGGATGGCTCTGTTCTCGCCAATGCAACCGTCGACGTTTGGCAATCGGACGACGAGGGGCATTACGATTTGCAGCTCAGCGAGCCCGGCGTGTTTTTCCTCCGCGGCAGGCTCCGGACTGACGCAGAGGGGCGCTTCTGGTTCTGGTCGATTATGCCGCGCAGTTATCCGATCCCCGTCGATGGCCCTGCGGGCGAATTGCTGGCGGCGGCCGGCCGCCATGCGTTCCGCCCGGCGCATGTCCATTTCATGATTGCCGCGCCCGGCCACGAAAAGCTCGTGACCCATGTATTCGTGAAGGGTGACGAATATCTGGATTCCGACGTGGTCTTCGGCGTCAAGGATTCCCTGGTCGCGGAGTTCGAACGCCGGACCGAAACCTTGCCGCTGGGCGGCGGGCGCATCGGCCGGCCTCACCGTTATCTGCGCTACGATTTCAGCCTGCGGAATGAACGAGAGCAGTCGGCAGCCTGACGACCGGAATCAGGACGTTTCATACGGATTTTCGCGTCCGATCCAGCCCGATTTGGCTGGAAAAGCGGGTGGATAACCGCCATGTGGAGAGTGCTGTTGCGCCGCAGCGCGGCCTGAGCCATAGGATCAGGCCGTCAAATTCACAAGCGAGCACATTGATGCCCCATCCTATTCCCGAGGTCCTCAAGGCCTTCGCCGCCGGCGAGATTGTTGTCGTGACTGACGACGAGGACCGGGAAGGCGAGGGCGATCTGATCGTCGCCGCCTCGCTCTGTACCGCCGACAAGATGGCGTTCATCATCCGCCATACCTCCGGCATCGTTTGCGCGCCGCTCACGACGGAGGAGGCGCGCCGTCTGCGGCTCGATCCGATGGTGGCGCACAACGACTCCAACCACACAACCGCCTTCACGGTGTCGATCGATTACAAGCCGGGCATGACCACCGGCATTTCGGCCGAAGAGCGAACCGCCTGCTGCCGCGCACTGGCGAACCCGAACGCCGGTGCTGCGGATTTCGCGCGCCCCGGCCACATCTTTCCGCTGATTGCGCGCGACGGCGGCGTGCTGCTGCGTTCGGGCCATACCGAGGCTGCGGTCGATCTCTGCAAGATGTCAAATCTTCCGCCGGTCGGCGTCATCAGCGAATTGATGAATGACGACGGCACGGTGATGAAGGGCGAGCAGGTCGTTCAGTTCGCCCGGCAGCACAATCTTAAGCACGTCACTATCGCGGACATGATCGCGTACCGGCAGGCGCGCGAAAAACTGATCGAACGCGTATCGAGTTTCACGGTGGACAGCCCGATCGGACCGCTCCAGGGCTATGCCTATCGTTCGCCGTTCGATCCGATCTATCACGTCGCCTTTGTCTACAACAGCATCGGCGACGGGCAGAGCGTGCTGACGCGGTTTCACAAGCCCAATATCGTGCGTGATATTTTCTTCGGCAACGACCGGGTGTCCACCGCTCTCGAAGCCTTCAGGAAGAACGGCAGCGGCGTTTTGGTCTACCTGCGCGACGGCGCGGCTGGTGTGCCGGTGGCGCCGCTCGACGGCGATCATTCCGCCGAAGCCGATCGCAACCGCCAGTGGCGCGAGGTCGGCGTCGGTGCCCAGATCCTGCGCGATCTTGGCGTGACGTCGATCCGTCATCTCACCTCATCGGCTCACGACTACAAGGGTCTCTCCGGATTCGGCATCGAGATCGTGTCCAACGAGCCGTTTGACGGCTGAAGGCGTGTGCGCAATCCTCATTCGAGGAACCGGTTTTGCGCTTGCAACCTGAGGCCAAGGATTTAACGTAAAAATTGCCGCGCAAAACTTGCGGCTGTTATCTGAAAGGACTTTCTCATGAGCACGCGACCCCAGACCAAGGACAAACCTGCCAAGGTGACGTTCCAGTGGGATGATCCGTTCGTGCTCGACGATCAGCTCACCGAAGACGAGCGCATGATCCGCGACACCGCGAGATCGTATGCGCAGGAAAAGCTGCTGCCGCGTGTGACGCAGGCTTATCTCGAAGAGAAAACCGACCGTGAGATTTTTAACGAGATGGGCGAACTCGGCCTGATCGGCGTCACTCTGCCGGAGGAATATGGCTGCGCCAACGCGAACTATGTCGCCTACGGCCTCGTGGCGCGCGAGATCGAGCGCGTCGATTCCGGCTACCGCTCGATGAACAGCGTGCAGTCGTCGCTGGTGATGTATCCGATCTATGCCTATGGCGACGAAAGCCAGCGCAAGAAATATCTGCCCAAGCTCGCGACCGGCGAGTGGGTCGGCTGCTTCGGCCTGACCGAGCCGGACGCCGGCTCCGATCCCGACGGCATGAAGACCCGTGCCGAGAAGGTCGCGGACGGCTATCGCCTGACCGGTTCCAAGATGTGGATTTCCAACGCGCCGATCGCCGACGTGTTCGTGGTGTGGGCGAAATCCGCGGCGCATGACAACAAGGTGCGCGGCTTTATTCTCGAAAAGGGCATGAAGGGCCTGTCGGCGCCGAAGATCGGCGGCAAGCTGTCGTTGCGCGCGTCGATCACCGGCGAAATCGTGATGGACGGCGTTGTAGTGCCGGAAAGCGCGCTGCTGCCGAACGTCTCGGGCCTGGCCGGACCGTTCGGCTGCCTCAACCGCGCCCGCTATGGCATTTCGTGGGGCGCGATGGGCGCGGCGGAGGATTGCTTCGCACGCGCGCGCCGGTACACGCTCGACCGCAAGCAGTTCAACCGCCCGTTGGCGGCGACCCAGCTCGTGCAGAAGAAGCTCGCCGATATGGAAACCGAGATCGCGCTCGGTCTGCAGGGATCGCTACGCGTTGGCCGCCTGATGGACGAGGGCAAAATGGCCCCCGAAATGATCTCGATCGTCAAGCGCAACAATTGCGGCAAGGCGCTCGATATCGCGCGGCTTGCTCGCGACATGCACGGCGGCAACGGTATCTCCAGCGAATATCACGTGATGCGTCACGCCCAGAATCTCGAGACTGTGAATACTTACGAAGGAACGCATGATGTGCACGCCCTCATTCTCGGCCGTGCCATCACCGGCATCCAGGCATTCTCGTAAGATTTTGACCGGGCAAGCAGCAGCGTGAACGTTAACGACGACATTCCGTTCAACCGGAATTTTCCGCTTCAACCCAATGTGGTCGATGAGGTGGCGCCCGGCGTCCGCCGCCTGCTGTGCAATAATCCCAGTCCGTTCACGTTCACCGGGTCGGTCAGCTACATTGTCGGCAAGGGCAAGGTCGCGATTATCGATCCCGGTCCGGCCGATGAGGCACATGCCGAAGCGCTGCTCAACGCCGTGCGCAATGAAACCGTGACGCATATCTTCGTCACCCACACTCATAACGATCATTCGCCCGGCACTGCGCGCATCAAGGCTGCGACCGGCGCCACCGTCTATGCGGAGGGGCCGCATCGTGCGTCGCGTCCGGCCTATGCCAGCGAGACCCGCTCGACCGAATCCGGCGCGGACCGTAATTTCCGCCCCGACGTCACCCTGAAGGATGGCGATGTGGTTTCAGGCGAAGGCTGGGCGCTGGAGGCGGTGACCACGCCGGGCCACACCGCGAACCATATGGCGTTCGCGTGCAAGGATCGCGGGCAGATGTTCATCGGCGATCATGTCATGGGATGGTCGACCTCCATCGTCGCGCCGCCGGACGGATCGATGATCGACTACATGGCGTCGCTCGACAAACTGACGCAGCGTGACGAAAATCTGTACTTCTCGGGCCACGGTGCCGAGATTCCCGATGCCATCCGCTTCGTGTACTTCCTCAGCCGCCACCGCAAGGCGCGCGAAGCCTCGATCCTGCATCGGCTCGCAAAAGGGGCTGCCGATATTCCGACCATCGTACGCGCGAGCTATATCGGAATCGATCCGCGGTTGATGGGGGCTGCAGGTTATTCGGTGCTGGCGCATCTTGAGGACCTTGTCGGGCGCAATGTGGTTGCGACCGACGGCGATCCGACCATCGACGGGGTCTATCGCTTGACCGGGCCCTTGGCCTGAGGCTTGGCCGGCGCCAGAATCTTTTTCGCCGGCGCGGCGTCGTCGATCGCCTGATTGAGATCGTCGATCAGCTTGGTGATGCGTGCGGCGTTGCTGCCCAGGTCGTGCTCGAAATACCGGGACGACGAGCGGACATCGACCCGCGATCCATCGCCGAACGGCACGATCCGGATCGAGACATCCTCGCGGAATCCCATAATCGGCGTTCGCGCCACGGCTTCGATCCGCGCGATGCGCAGTGGCGGCTGTGGCGGACGTTCGTCGACCACGAGCCATTTTCGCCGTGCCACGAGATGGAGAACGGTGTCGTAGGCCTTTTGCGGTGAAACATCGAGATCGACTGGTTCGATATTGGGATAGGCCGCGCGCTGCAATTCCGCCGAATAAAGGCCAGAGTAGATGCCGGTGTTCACTTCGTCGCCAGCGCGCAGCCGCGCCAGTGCGTCGAACTGCGGCGGATTGATCGGGTCGGTGGTGATGTCGTGGATCGGCGGCAGCGTCCGGTACTGGAACGCGAGATAGGCAGGATAGGCTAGGATCAGGATGTCGAGCAGCAGCGCGAACAGAATTCGTGCCATGCCGCGAGATCCGTTCTGCCAGATCGCTGCGAAAGCGGCGATGCTGACCAGGATCGACAATCCGGCGCAGGCAAGCGCGCCGAAGAAGGTGGCAAGCGCCGGCTTGAAATCGAGAAAGCCGAACCGGACGATGATGATCGAAACGATCGCCGTGATCAGCGAGAAGATCGCGAGGCGGCGCGCCCACGTCGCCAGACTGGATACGGGCTCCATCTGGTACGGAGCGGAAAACCTGCGGGCCATGCCTCGAATTCCATGCGGACGTGGGTTTGCGACGGAAGACCGTGCGCACCGTTGACCTAACTCATTTTTCGGGGCGCTGTGAAGCCGGTCATGCTGAAATCTGCCGTTGCCGGCGGCATTACCACAATGGGAAGGCGGTCAGGCCACGTGCAGTGCGTTCCACAGCATGCTCAATCCCGCGATCAGCATCATCGCGTCCATCGCATAGCGAAAGGTTTCTGGTGGCAGCCGCAGGACGAAGGGTTTGGCGACGAACGCCCCGACCATCAGCGACGAACCGGCCACCAGACCTTTCGTGAACATCTCCCACGGCAATGCGCCGGCGTTCTGGAACGTCAGGATTTTGCTGAAATAGATCGTGAGCGAGCCGGCTGCCTCGGTGGCGAGAAAGGCGCCTTTGATCAGCCCGTAGCCGAGGAAGACCGGAACCGAAATCGGGCCGGTCGAAACCACGATGCCGGTCAGGAAGCCGATGATCGCGCCGGCGAGCGCGAGGTGCCACAGGTTGAGGCGAAGCATACGCGCCGCCAGCCAGTGCCGTCCCGGTATCATCGTCAGCAGGAAAACGCCGATGGCGATGTCGACCGCCCGCGCCGGCAGCACCAGCAGGGTTCGCGCACCGAGGAAAGCAGCGGGTGCGCCGGTCACGGAATAGACCGCGAAGGCGCGCCAGTCGACCTCGCGCCACCACGCCAGAATGCGCGACAGGTTGGCCATCACCGATGCGACCGCCATGATCGGGACGGCTTCCTTTGGCCCGTAGACATAGGCCAGCACCGGCACCAGCATGATCGATGATCCCGTGCCGACAATGCCGCTGACAATTCCGGCCGCAAGGCCGACCGCGAGGATGAAGATCAATCCCATCCGGCTGTTGTGCCTTCGCGGATTTGGCCGCGCAACAAAAAGCGAGCCGGGAGTGATCCCGGCTCGCTGTTATCGGCAGGCCGTCTTGCGAGGCGGCGAGACTGCGCCTTCGATCGTCAGGCGGCCGCGCTGGGCAGGGTGTAATCCTTGAACTGGTCGCGCAGCGCTGTTTTCAGGATCTTGCCGGTGGCGGTGTGTGGAATGGCGTCAACGAACTGGACGTCGTCGGGCATCCACCATTTGGCGATCTTGCCGTCCATGTATTGCAGGATCTCCTCCCGGGTCGCCTTCTGTTCCGGTTTGAGCTGGACGATCAGCAGCGGCCGCTCATCCCACTTCGGGTGCGCGACGCCGATGACGGCGGCTTCGAGCACCTTCGGATGGCCGACGGCGAGGTTCTCAAGGTCGATCGACGAAATCCACTCGCCGCCCGACTTGATGACGTCCTTCGAGCGGTCTGTGATCCGCATATAGCCGCCCCCGTCGATCGTGGCGACGTCGCCGGTGTCGAAAAAGCCCTTATCGTCGAGAATATTGGTGTCGACGCGGTAATAGGCCTTGGCCACCGATGGGCCGCTCACCTTGAGGCGGCCAAACGTCTTGCCATCCCACGGCAATTCCTTGCCGGCGTCATCGGTGATTTTCATCTGCACCCCGAATGGCGGATAGCCTTGGGTTTGCAGAATGTCGAGGGCGGCGTCGCCGGTCAGATCGGAGAACGGCGGCTTGAGCGCGCCCACCGTTCCGATCGGGCTCATCTCGGTCATGCCCCAAGCGTGGCGAGGCTCGACACCCATATCCATGAATGCCTTGATCATCGAACGCGGCATCGCCGATCCGCCGCAGATGACGACCTTGAGGTCGGGCAATGTCTTCTTCTCGGTTGCCATGTATTGCAGCAGCATCAGCCACACCGTCGGAACGCCGGCGGTATAGGTGACCTTCTCGGTCGAGAGCAGTTCATACACCGACGCGCCATCGAGCTTGGGTCCAGGCATCACCAGCTTGGTGCCCATCGTTGGCGCCGAGAAGGCGATACCCCAGCTATTGGCGTGGAACAGCGGGACAACCGGCAGCATCACGTCCTGCGCGCGAGTACCAAGGGCGTCCGAGTTGTTCGCCATCAGCGCATGCATCACGTTCGAGCGGTGCGAATAGAGCACGCCCTTCGGGTCGCCGGTGGTGCCGGAGGTGTAGCACATCGCGGCCGCGGTGTTTTCGTCGAACTCCTTCCAGGTGAAATTGCCATCGACCTCCGCGATCCAGTCCTCGTAGGCGATCGCGTTCTTCAGCGTGGTCTGCGGCATGTGCGCCTTGTCGGTGAACACGACGTAGCGTTCGATCGACGGCATCTTGTCCGCGATCTTCTCCAGCAGCGGCACGAAGGTGAGGTCGGTCATCATTACGCGATCCTGCGCATGATTGACGATCCAGACGATCTGGTCGGGGAACAGGCGCGGGTTGACGGTATGGCAAATGGCGCCGATGCCCATGATGCCGTACCAGGCTTCCAGATGACGCCACGTGTTCCACGCGATGGTGGCGACGCGGTCGCCGAGCTTGATTCCTTCCTGATCGAGCTTCTGACCAACTTTCAGCGCGCGCGCTCGAATTTCGGCGTAATTGGTCCGATGTATGGGACCTTCGACGGATCGGGTGACGACTTCCTGATTGCCATGTATCGCTGCCGCATGGTCGATAATCCGATGACACAGCAAGGGCCAGTCTTGCATCAATCCGAGCATTGAATGTCTCCTCCTCAAAACAGCTTTCTTGTTCGCGTTGTTTGGCGGTCCGCAAGGGATCTGTATGAACTTTAGCGCGCCCACCGCTGCCCGCAAATGGTCTTATCGTCGAAAGGCCTGCGGTATAAGGACGTTGCCGATAATTGCGACAGCGCTGGCGCTGCTTTTAACCACGTCGGTATTTGCTGTGGCGGTGCCGCTGCCGCGTCCTCGTCCGCCGGGAGCGCCGCACGCGGTGCCCCCGGTTGCCGCCGATCAGGCCCCGCCAGCAGCTGAGGCTGCCGTCCAGCCAAAGCCGCCCGAGCCGTCGGCATGCCGCCTCGCATTGACCGATGCGATTGCGGTTGCGCCGTCCGTGCCCTCCGTTGTGGGACCGGGCGGTTGCGGCGGGGACGACCTGGTACGGCTCGAAGCCGTCGTGCTGCCGGACGCCCGGCGCGTGGCCGTCAAGCCGGCGGCGATCCTCCGCTGCATGATGGCGACCGCGATCGCAAACTGGGTGCGTGAGGATGCTGCGCCGCTGCTGGCCGGCCTCGGCACCGAAATGACCGAACTGGATAATTTCGATTCCTTCGAGTGCCGCGGCCGCAATCGCGTCAAGGGCGCGAAGCTGTCAGAACACGGCAAGGCCAATGCGCTCGATGTGCGCGGGTTCAAGCTGGCGGATGGAACTGTGCTGTCATTGACCGATCGCACGGTCGCGCGCACGACGCGCGAAAAGGTGCTGATGTCGGTCTGCAGCCGTTTCTCGACCGTACTCGGTCCGGGCTCGGACTGGTATCACGAAGACCATATCCATCTCGATCTCGCCGAGCGTCGTAACAACTACAAGATCTGCCAATGGGGCGTGGACGACCCGTCGCCGAAGGTTGCGCCGTTGATGCCTGTGGAACGGCCACAGGATGCCCCGCCGCGCGAAGCGGCTGAGAAAGCCCCCGAACCGGCGGTATCCGAACCGGCAGCCAGCGATGCAGCCGAGGAGCCCGCGCGGGCAAAATCCGGCAAGCGCGGCGCACGGTAGCGGCCGTAAAAAAAGCGCCGGTAAACCGGCGCTTTTTGATCTGCGATGAACAGGCCTAGTCGACCATGGTGGAGCCGCCCTGCAGCGCCATCTTCGAGTTGAAGGGCGAGTCACCCTGCTTGGGATCGAGCACCACAACCACCGAGCCCGGCTTGACCCGGTCATAGAGGTCGATGACGTCCTCGTTGGTCATGCGGATGCAGCCGGACGAAATCGACGCGCCGATATATTCCGGCTGGTTGGTGCCGTGAATCCGGAACAGAGTGTCGCGATTGCCCTGGTAAAGATACAGCGCGCGGGCGCCGAGCGGATTATCCGGGCCGCCGGGCACGGATTGCGGCAGACCTTCGATGCGCTTGTGGATGTCCGCGGTTGGCGTCCACTTCGGCCATTCCTGCATGTTGCCGACCCGGGCGATGCCGGAAAATGCCAGGGCTTCCTCGCCAACGGTCACGCCGTAGCGGATGGCCTTGCCGCCATCCAGCACGTAATAGAGATAGTGATTGTCGGAATCGACGACGATCGAACCCGGCGTTTCCTTGCGATGGTATTTGACGATCGCGCGGCGGAACGGCGGAGCCACCGGGACCTTCTCGTAGCGCGCCTTGGCTAAAAGCTCCTTGTCGCGCGGCTTGAGGCTCGCTTCCGGTGCCTTCTCGAAGGTAGCGGTGGTCTGCATGCAGCCGGCAAGCATGGCGCCCGCAAGCACGATGGCGATCTTTGACCCGAACGACGACATTCCCAAACCCTGACAAACAAAATTCAGCCGATGCGGCTTGCACCTAAGCCCGAATGACTTTCAATTTCGTGACTTCGTTTTGCCCGCAATCCGTTCTCTTTTCCACCGTTCCGTGCCCCATTTTGCCATGCAGCAAGCTCGCTGTGACTTTTGAGCCGCAGATCGGTCGTCGCGCGCGGGTAAATGCCTACGCAGGAGGCGCGGAGGCAGACCAAGGCGGTCAAATAGGGCGAGGGAAGAGAAGGGGGCCGGGGCCAATGACGAATCGCTAGGCGAACCGCCTACTGGATGAAGGTGGTGGCGGCCCCACCACGCAGCGCCATTTTCGGCTTGAAGGGTGAGTCGCCCTGCTTGGGTTCGAGCACCACCACAATGGCGCCCATCTTGACCTTGTCATAAAGGTCGATGACGTCCTCGTTGGTCATGCGGATGCAGCCCGACGAGATCGAGGCGCCGATATATTCGGGCTGGTTGGTGCCGTGGATCCGGAACAGGGTGTCCTTGCCGCCGGAATAAAGATAGATCGCCCGCGACCCCATCGGGTTGTCGGGGCCGCCCTTGACGAAGGTCGGGACGCCGAGGCGCTCGATTTCGCCCTTGGTCGGGTGCCAGTCCGGCCATTCGTTCTTGGCGCCGACCTTGGCGATGCCGGACCACGCCATCGCCTCTTCGCCGACGGTAATGCCGTAGCGGATCGCCTTGCCGCCATCGAGCACGTAATAAAGGTAGTGGTTATCGGAATCGACCATGATGGAGCCGGGCGCCTCGTGACGATGATAGTCGACGATGGCGCGGCGGAACGGCGGTGCGACGGGGGTTTTGGCGTAGGAGACCTTCGACAGATACTCCTTGTCGCGGGGCTTCAGATTTGCCTCCGGGGCTGCCTGATAGGTGGCTGTTTGCATGCAGCCCGCCAGCATGACGGCGGCGGCCAGAACAGCAGCGAATTTCGGGACAAGGGACGACATCGGGGATTCCAGGCGCGGCGCTAGGTCACATGGCGTTTGCGGCATGATTCTGCCAGCCGCTCATCTTTATAAACCGCAAATCATCCTGTAATTCCAGTATTCAGGGCTCGGCTTCGGCAAGGCGGCGGCGACCTGTGACTTTGCTGCCGCAGTCCGGACTGACGGGCTGGTCCATTGACCGACTTCCAGCCCGATTCCGGGCCCGGACGGAGTGATCTCCGGCCAGCAACCACCGTGTCGTCAGCCCGTCGCGGAAGGCTTGCAAGAATCGAATGAATTTGCGTTTTGGCACGAGGTCGTCATCGTGCCCGTGACGGAGTGTCCTTATGCTGTCGGTTTTTGCCCCCACGGCCACATCGCTGAAGAAAGTCGAGGACGTCGATCTCGATGCGCTTCCAGCGAATGCGGTGTGGATCGATCTCAAGTCGCCGGAGCCGGGCGAGGACAAGGCAGTCGAGAAACTGGTCGGCATCGAGATTCCGACCCGCGAGGACATGCAGGAAATCGAGATCTCCTCGCGGCTCTATATCGAGAACGGCGCGCGCTACATGACCGCGACGCTGATGTGCGCCACCGACAGCGGCAATCCGCGGATCACGCCGGTATCGTTCATCCTGACCGATCACCGGTTGGTGACGGTTCGGTATGATGAGCCGAAGCCGTTCATGCTGGTGGCGGCCAAGCTCGGCCGGTCCTGCGCGGCCAACATCACCGGCGATTCGGTGCTGCTCGAACTGCTTGACGGCATCATCGACCGCTGTGCCGACATTCTGGAGCGTATCGGCGGCGACGTTGATGGTGTGAGTTCTGACATTTTTGAACCGTCCGCCGATCGCGGCCATTCTCGCAAGTATTCGCAAATTCTTCTCACCATCGGGCGCAAGGGCGACCTCACCTCGAAGGTCCGCGAGAGTCTGGTATCGATCGGCCGCGTCATTTCATTCCTGACTGTCGAGACCGACACGGCCGGGCGCTGGAGCAAGGAGCAGAAGGCGCAATTCAAGACCTTGCAGCGCGACATCCAGTCATTGACGGATCATGCGTCGTATCTGTCGAACAAGATCACCTTCGTGCTTGATGCGATGCTCGGCGTGGTCAATCTCGAACAGAACAACATCATCAAGTTGTTCTCGGTGATGGCGGTGGTGCTAATGCCGCCCACCCTGATCGCTTCGATCTACGGCATGAATTTCAAACTGATGCCGGAACTGGATTGGCCGCATGGCTATCCGATGGCACTGATCATGATGCTCTTCGCGGCGATCTTTCCCTACATGTTCTTCAAATGGAAGAAGTGGCTGTAGCTACTTTCCGATTTTCGCGATTGCCGCTTTCAGCGGCCGGGCCGCACGATCGTAGTCCGCCCACGCTTTCGATGTCTTCAGCAACGCCGGTACGGTGCGCACGGTATATTTCATCGGGTCGAGATCGCTGCGCACCTGCATCCAGGTCAGCGGCATCGAGACTGGCGCTCCGGCGCGGGCGCGGGGCGAGAGGGGGGCGACCGCCGTCGCCATCCGGTCGTTGCGCAGATAGTCGAGAAAGATCTTTCCCTTGCGCTGCTGTTTCGACATGTTGAGCAGATAGCGCTCCGGGCTGTCGGCGGCCATTTGCTGGCAAACTTTCTGTGCGAAAGCCTTCGCCGTTTTCCAGTCGATCTTGTCCTTCTTCGCATCCTTTAACGGCGCCACGACGTGTAATCCCTTGCCGCCGGTGGTTTTGCAGAACGTCTCAAGCCCGAGCTCCTTGAGCCGGTCGCTCATCTCGCGTGCGGCATCGACAACGGCATTGAATGCGACCTCGGGCGCGGGATCGAGATCGAACACCAGCTGGCCCGGCACGTCCGGTTCGTTCGGCGCGCAATTCCACGGGTGGAATTCCAGTCCGCCGATTTGCGCCACGGCGATCAAACCTTCGGCACGATCGATCTGGAGATACGGCTTGCGGTCGCCGGAGACTTTTTTGAGATCCAGCAGCTTCGACATCCCCGCCATGGCGTGGCGCTGGAAGAATGTTTCTCCGTCGATGCCGTCCGGCGCGCGAATGATCGAGCACGGCCGTCCCTCGATATGTCGGAGCATCCAGCCGCTGACCGACTCGAGATATTGCGCCAGATCGCGTTTGGTGACGGGCTCGCCGTCACCACCGTCAGGCCACATCGCCTTGTCCGGCTTGGAGATAGCGACGCCCATCACTTCGGCGCTGCTGTCTGTTGATTTCGCGGTGCGTGTCACGCCGCGCACTTTCGATCCGGACGCCTCGGTCGCGTGTGACCGGTCTTTCTTGCCCGGCTTGGGCGCGGCAATCCCGGCTTTCACAGGCTTGTCCACTGTGACCTCCCTGGCGGATTTGTCCTTGCGCAGTCCTTTGAAGGCAGCCTGCCGCACCATGCCGTCGCCGGTCCAGCCGGCGAACTCGATCTCGGCAACGAGCGTGGGCTTGAGCCAGTGGATCTCGGAGGTTTTCTTCGGGGCGTTGGTGCCGCCGAACGGATTCGTCGACGATGCTGCAGCCTTGAGATCGGGCATGATACGTTTGATGACGGCCTGTCCGTACCCTGTGCCGACAACGCCGACATAAGCGAGATGATCGCCGCGCGGCACGCCGGCCATCAGCGAGCGGAATTTTCCGCCGTTGTTTTTCCAGCCGCCAATCACGACTTCATGGCCCGCCCGGCATTTCGCCTTGGTCCAGCTTTTGGAGCGGCCCGAACGATAGGGTGCGTTGAATTTTTTCGATACAATGCCCTCGAGCGAAAGCTCGCGGGCCGATTGGAGGATCGCATCGCCACCGGTCTCGAAGTGCTCGACGTAGCGGATCACACCGTCGGGCTTGCGCTTGCCATTGAGTAACGTTTTCAATCGGCCCTTGCGCTCCGATAACGGCAAGCGGCGAAGGTCTTCGGTCTCGCTGAACAGAAAGTCGAATGCGAAGAAGATCAGATCTCCGGTTTTGCCATCGGACAGTGCCGCCTGCAGCGACGCAAAACTCGGCGCGCCGGTGTGATCGAGCGCAACGATTTCGCCGTCAAGAATGCCGTCCGGCAATTTTTCTGCGGCCTTCGCAATCGCTGCAAACTGGTCCGTCCAGTCGAGGCCCTTGCGCGTGCGCAGGGTCACGTTGCCGTCCGCGATCCGCATCTGGATGCGATAGCCGTCGAATTTGATTTCATGTATCCAGCCTGCCGCCGCAGGTGGGCGCTCAACCGACGTGCAGAGTTCGGGCTCGATGAAGTCGGGAAGGGCGCCGACGCGGTGCTCTTTGTTGGGAGCGGTCTTCCGTCCTGTCTTCTTTCCGCTCTTTCGAGCAGTGACTTTCCGCCCCGGCGATTTCCTTTCGTCGGCGGCGAGTCCCGTGCTGGAATCCCAAACCTGATCGGCTGCCGCTGACGATTTTCTCAGCATGAACGGTTTCGGTGCGCGACCCTTGCCCTGCGCTATTTGCTTCATCGGGCGTCCTGAGGCGACCGATTTATCGTCGTCGAGGATCGAGTTCGCCTTGCCTTCCTTCGCGTACTTGTCGCGGTGCTTGATCAGCAGCCAGTTGGTGCGCTTGCCGCCTTTGCGGTCGTGCTTCATTCGCACCAGCACCCATTCGCCGTGCAGCTTTTCTCCCTCCAGCGCAAACTTCAGGTCGCCCTTCTTCAGCCCTTTTTCGGGATCGTCGGACAACCAGTAGCCGCGATCCCATAACTGCACGGTGCCGCTACCGTATTGTCCTTTGGGAATCGTCCCTTCGAAGTCGCCGTAGTCGAGGGGGTGATCCTCGACTTCGACCGCAAGGCGCTTGTCTTTGGGATCGAGCGACGGACCGCGAGTGATGGCCCATGATTTGAATACGCCGTCCATCTCGAGCCGCAGGTCGTAGTGCAGGCGGGTGGCGTCATGCTTCTGGATTACGAACCGCCGCAGCTTCGACGGTGCGACTTTTGTCTTGCCGCTGGGCTCGGCGGTTTTCGTGAAGTCCCGCTTGGTGCGATAGGTCGAGAGATGCCTGTCGGTCACAAATCTGTTTCCCGTATTGGGAATAAAAGGAGAACACATCGTTCGACGATGCCGCAGGAACGAAAACTGTCTGTCCCGGTTGAAGTTCCATCGTGGAGTATGCGTAGGAGAGCGTCCGATGTTGCCGCGTGCCTATTGGAAGGGATCGCTGAAGCTGTCGTTGGTGACGTGCCCCGTCGCCCTCTATCCGGCCTCGACCTCGGTCGAGAAGATCCGCTTTCACATGATCAATCGCGAGACCGGAAACCGGCTGCGCCAGCAGATGGTGGATGCCGAGACCGGTGATGTGGTCGAGAAAGATCAGAAGGGTCGTGGCTACGAGGTCAGCAAGGGTGAGTACGTCCCGATCGAGAAGGAAGAACTTGAAGCCGTCCAGATCGAAAGCAATCACACCATCGTCATCGATAGCTTCGTGCCGCGCGACGAGATCGACCGGCGCTATCTCGATCATCCTTATTACATCGTGCCTGATGGCAAGGCGGGGCTCGATGCTTTTGCCGTGATCCGCGATGCCATGAAGGACAAGGATCGCGTCGCGCTGGCGCGTATCGTCCTCACCAACCGCGAACACATCGTCGCCATCGAGCCGATGGGCAAGGGCCTGATCGCCACCACGTTGCGCTATGCCTATGAGGTGCGCGACGCAGACGACTTCTTCTCGGACATCAAGGATCCGAAGATCTCCAAGGATATGGTCGAACTGGCCTCGCACATCCTCGAAACCAAGGCCGCGCATTTCGAACCCGACAAATACGAAGACGAATACGAGACCGCGCTGAAGGATCTGGTCAAGCGCAAGGCATCCGGCAAGACCATCAAGGAGCCGGCGCGCGAGGAGAAGCCGAGCAATGTCGTCAGCCTGATGGACGCGCTTCAGCAGAGTCTGAAGGGCAAGACGGCGCGCGCACCGGTGCGGCGGACGCGCAGTTCGCCGCCGCGGGCAACGAAAAAATCGAGCCGCTCCACCGCGCGTCGCAAGGCAAGCTGATCAAAAATCAGACGTGCTGGCCGCCGTTGATGTGAATTTCCGCGCCGTTCACATAGGACGACGTCTCGGTGCACAGCACGTAGACGATCTTCGCGACCTCGTCCGGTGTGCCGAGCCGGCGCATCGGAATCTGCTGATGCACGATCTTCTCGGTGCCCGGTGACAGGATCGCGGTATCGATCTCGCCCGGCGCGATGGCGTTGACGCGTACGCCGACCTGTCCGAAATCGTGCGCCATTTCGCGGGTCAATGATGCCAGCGCCGCCTTCGACGTCGCATAGGCTGAACCGGCGAACGGATGAACGCGCGATCCGGCGATCGAGGTGACGTTCACCACCGAACCCTTCACGGCTTTCAATTCGTTGATAAGACCGCGTGCCAGCATCACCGGCGCAAGGAAGTTGACGCGAAAAACTTTCGACCACGTGTCCATGTCGGTATCGATCGTGCTCATGCGCTTGCCGCCGTCGCCCTTCGGCGAGATTGCAGCGTTGTTGACCAGCGCGTGCAGCTCACCACCGTCCAGCCGCGAGCGGATTTCCTGAATCGCGCGCTCGGTGTCAGCGAGATCGGACAGGTCGACCTGGATATGATCCTCCGGGCCGGCGTCCCACGGGCACTGTTCGGGAAACGGATGGCGCGAACAGGTGATGACGCGCCAGCCGGCGCTGGAGAAACGGATCACCGTGGCGTGGCCGATGCCGCGGCTGGCGCCGGTCAGCAGCAATGTGCGGCGGGGTGTGTTCGGCGGGGCAGTCGTCATAAAGGCGATGTCTCTCTCAGGCGCGAACGCGCGAATGGGATCAGGGATAAAGCCGCGTCTTGCCCCAGGCGGCGTCAGCGCCGCGCTCGAACAGGATGCGATCGTGAAGGCGGAACGGCCGGTCGTGCCAGAACTCGATGGCCTGCGGCGCAATGCGCCAGCCGCTCCAGCCCGGCGGGCGCGGCACATGGCCAAGCCCATATCTGGCGGCGGTGAGGGCGATCGCCTTTTCGAACGCCATCCGGCTTTCCAGCGGCTGGCTCTGCTTGCTCGCCCATGCACCGAGTTGCGACTGTTTCGGCCGGGTGGCGAAATAGTCGTCGGCCTCGGCCTCGCTGACCGGAGTGACGGCGCCGCGGACGCGGACCTGGCGGCGCAACGACTTCCAGTGAAACAAAAGCGCGGCCTTGGGATTGGCGGTCAACTCCCGGCCCTTGGCGCTGGCGATGTGGCTGTAGAACACGAAGCCGTCGGTATCGAACCCCTTGAGCAGCACCATCCGCACGTCGGGCAGGCCGTCGGCATCGACGGTGGCAAGGGCCATCGCATTGGGATCGTTGGGCTCGGATTTGGTCGCCTCCGCGAGCCATGCGGCAAAAAGGGCAAAAGGCTCCGGGCTTTCAGTGAAATCACCGGAAATTAACTCACTTGAGTCTTTGATGGTGCTTGGGCCGTTCATGTCTGGAGTACCCGAGTTGCGTCCACATACGCCCGCCAGCGGCGCGCCGAGCCCCCTATATAGGGCACACCGGGGCGCGGGCCTATCACCGATCCGCGGCGCTGCCACGGCGGCTGCGATCGTCGCCCTCGGGCTGGCGGCGGGCGGCTGCAGCTTCCGGCTCGGCTCGGTGTTCGACACCAAGAAGGCGGAGGCCGCCGATATCACCGGCTCGATTTCCGCCCCCATCGTCCGGGTCAGCGACGACACCAATCTGACCGACCGCGATCTCGCGCTCGCCCGTAATGCGGCGTCCGATGTCCTGACACGCGGCGGCAAGGACGTCAGCCAGCCATGGGAAAATCCGGAGACCGGCGCGCGAGGGTCGGTGACGCCGCTGGCCACCGCCTATAGCGACGACGGCAAGACCTGCCGAGACTTCCTGGCGAGCTACGTTCGCGGTACCAATGAGGGCTGGCTACAGGGCAAGGCCTGCCAATCTGCCCGCGGCCCGTGGGAAATCCGCGATATGAAACCGTGGAAGCGGTCCTGAAACCGGCAGAAGCCGTTGTGAAAATGCCACGTTCACCCCAAATGAAGGGCGCGGGCTGTCCAGCCCCGCACTGAGTTCCACGAAGGAGACCTGACGAATGCGCGACCCCTATGAGGTCCTGGGGGTGCAGCGAAGCGCAAGCGCTGCCGAGATCAAGAGCGCATTTCGCAAGCTCGCCAAGAAACACCACCCCGACGCCAACAAGAACGACGCCAAGGCAGCCGCGCGTTTCGCCGAGCTGAATTCGGCTAACGAAATTCTCGGCGACGAAACCAAGCGCAAGCAGTTCGACCGCGGCGAGATCGACGCCGAGGGCAAGCCGCGCTTTCAGGGCTTCGAAGGCGGCGGTTCGCCGTTCGGGGCGCGGGGCGCACGCGGTGCGCGCGGCGCAGGCGGCAATCAGAATTTTGAATACACCTTCCGTCAGGCCGGCGGCGAAGCCGGCGGTTTCGGCGGCGGCGGCTTCGAGGACATCCTCAAGAGCATGTTCGGCGGGCAGGCCGGCGGCCCTGCCGGCATGGGCGGGCGCGGCGGCGGCACCACGTTCGAGTACGACACCCCGATCGCGGCCGATCTCGACGTCAACGCCGCCATGAGCGTGTCGCTGGAAGAAGCGGCGAAGGGCGCGCAGAAGCGTGTGCGCCTTCCCTCCGGCCGGGAACTCAACGTCAAGATTCCCGTGGGCGTCACCTCCGGCCAGCAGATCCGGCTGAAGGGGCAGGGTGAAACCGCGCTCGGCCATCGCCCCGGCGATGTGCTGATCACGGTGACGATCGCGCCGCATCCGTTCTTCAAGATCGACGGCAACGATCTGCGCGTCGAGCTTCCGATCACGCTCTATGAGGCCGTGCTTGGCGGCAAGGTCCGGGTGCCGACGCTCGGCGGCGCGGTCGAACTGTCGATCCCGAAAAACACCTCGAGCGGCCGCACCTTCCGCCTCAAGGGCAAGGGGCTGCCGAGCAAGGGCACACCCGGGGACCTGTTCGTCACCACCCGCATCGTGCTGCCGGACGGCCATGACGCCGAGCTGGAAGCGCTGATGGAGAAGTGGCGCACCACGCGGCCCTACAATCCGCGCAGCGATCTCGGCTGATTTTCGCGCCGTTTGGCCAGTTTCCCCGGCCTATCCCCCTGTTCGGGTAGCATTTTGCTCAAAAATGCCTATATATTGGGGATGAGCAAAAACCCGACCAAAATACAGAGCCCCGAACAGCTCGCGCGCACTGAAAAGCGGCGTGTCGCCGCCATTGAAGGTGCCAAGGCGCTGGCGGATTTTGACAAGGACGCTGTCGCGGTTCGCAAGAACATGGAGCGCCTGCGCGCCCTGCGGCTTGCCAAGGAGGCGGAAGAGGCTGCCAACGCGCCACCGCCTGCGCCGAAGAAGCGCAAGGCTGCCGCGAAGAGCGGCCCCAAGGAGACCGCGCAGAAGCTGTCCGAGTTTCTCGCGTCCCAGCGCGACAGCGGCCGGGGGACGTAAAAGGCCGCCTGTCTGCACGGGTCACCACTTGTTCTATTGTCATCACCGGCCATAGCCGTTTGAAGAAGGGTGTCGTTTTCGCACGCCTGTGGTGCCGGTGATCCCGCTTAGGCGTCGTTTCCGCCGGATGTGTCCCGGCAATCCATCTCCTTGGCTTCATGAAGAACGATGGATGCGCGGGTCGAGCCCGCGCATGACAGTTCGCGTGTGTTGAGCGCGCGGCGCTCTCTTGCTGTCATGGCCGGGCTTGACCCGGCCATCCCGCTTATGGACGCACGGTGCCCGCCTTGTCGGGATCACCGGGACAAGCCCGGTGATGACAACCCAATTCCGGGTCGTCCCCGCGGGGACGACGTCGAACAAGACGATCGCTCGTCGCGCGTCTCTCGTTCCAGATTCAATTTTCAAACAGCAGATGCACGTTCGCGATCCCGCGGCGCGAATGCGCCCGGGGTGTGACCCGGGCTTGGGGCTTGCCCCCATTCCCGGCAGACTCGCATTCCTGCCCTCGAACAATGAGGGCGCGCGGAACGCCGGATGCTCGAACGCATCCGCAGCCTCGTGCGCAAAGTAAAAAAGCACACGAGCATGGTCACCACGGTTACGCCGAAACATCCGGCGTTCCGCACGCAATGGTTTTAACGGCTTGCTGCGTGATGACCCCCGGTGGCCGGTGCTGATTACACCACCGTTCCGCTGCTACCGGATGCTGCCTCCGCCTTAGCGGGAGCGGCATCCTGCCTCTTGGCGCAAGCCGATGCGCCGGGATGACACGCCTTGGGCCGTACGAGACCGGTGTGGTCGTCATCGCCATCGGCGCGCAGCTTTGTCCGGCAAGCCGGAGAGCGTCACGCGCGTCACGGCGATCGAGCACCGATCGCGTCCACCGCATCCCGCCTCGCGTCTTGTGACGATCGCGAGCCGCCCCTCAAAGTGAGACGGGATGAGAGGAATATAGTCCTATAAAGGGCGGATGTCAAGATTTTGCTGATAATGGTTTCTTTGAATAAGATTCAGGGACGTAGCCCCGGATGGAGCGAAGCGTAATCCGGGGTAGGCTCGCGCAATGGTTCGATATCGACGCAATCTCGTTCCGGGCGGGACATTCTTTTTCACGGTGACGCTACAGAATCGGCGTGCGCCATTGCTTGTCGATCATGTCGGATTTCTGCGCGAAGCATTTCGCCGCGCGCGCGACGAGCAGCCATTCACCATCGACGCGATTGCCGTGCTGCCGGATCATCTTCACGCGATCTGGACGCTGCCGCCGGGTGATGCCAATTTCTCCGGACGATGGAAGCGAATCAAGAGCGGCTTTACGCGAAACGCGGTGAGAGCGGGTGTATCCGCGTCGCAGAATGCGCGTGGAGAATACGATCTGTGGCAACGGCGCTTCTGGGAGCATACCATTCGCAGCGATGCCGATTTCGAGCGTTGCGCGAATTATATCCACTTCAATCCGGTCAAGCATAAGCTGGTGTCCGCGCCGGCGGATTGGAAGCTTTTGTCGGTGCACCGGTATATCCGGGATGGAATTTTGCCGCGCGACTGGGGTGGCAACGGCATTGCAGTCGACGGAGATTTCGGCGAGCCGGAAGATTGATGGATCGTAGGCCGTAGCCTGCATGAAGCGCAGCGAAATGCAGGTAGATTCTGTTGACGTCCCGGATTGCGCTGCGCTCCATCCGGGCTACGCCGACGACACACTGCGCTATAGCAAGTCTTTCCTCATGTTCCATCGGAACATGAGCGAGCCTCGCACGTTGTCTCTTTGAAATGGAGGACCATGCAATGGCGACTGAAATCAAGGAAACCCACAATCTGATCGGCAGCGACAAGGTGGACGGCACCGCGGTGTACGGCGCCGACGGCGAGAAGATCGGTTCGATCGAGCGGATGATGATCGACAAGCTCAGCGGCAAGGTGTCGTTCGCCGTTCTCAGCTTCGGCGGCTTTCTCGGCATTGGCGACGATCACTATCCGCTGCCGTGGCAGTCGCTGAAATACAACACCGATCTCGGCGGCTACCAGACCATGATCCCGTCCGACAAGTTCAAGACCGCGCCGAAATACGCCAACGATTCCGCATGGGACTGGTCCGCGGATCGCACGCGCGGCGTCAACGATTATTACGGTTCGCTGGTCGCCTGACGATCTTGAAGCGTGAGAGTTGCGAAACCCGGTCCGGCATCTGCCGGGCCGGGCTTTTGCTGTGCGGATGCACGGCAGGCATGAGGCTGTGACGATTGTTGGCGGCGGGGGCGGCAGCTATAAGCCGCCGCGAGACAGCGCCCGCTGCGGTCGGGAGATTTTTTGAGACATTTGCAGAAGCCATGAATCGAGCAAGGTGGATCGGCTTTCTGTGTCTCGGCATCACCGCGCTGGGCTGGGGCCTCAACTGGCCCGGCGTCAAGATCCTGTTGCGCGAATGGCCGCCGCTGTTCTCGCGCGGGCTGGCAGGCGTCGCGGCGGCGCTCATTCTGGCTGCGGTCGCGGCCGGGCGCGGCGAGCAACTGAAGGTTCCGCGCGAGGCGATTCCACGCTTGCTGTTCGCCGCGTTCACCAACGTCTTTGCGTGGATGGGCTTCACCAATATGGCGATGAAATGGATCAGCGTCAGCGAAGGTGCGCTGCTGGTCTATACGATGCCGATCTGGGCGACGCTGTTCGCCTGGCCGCTGCTCGGCACGCGGCCGACGTTGCGCGATGTCGCGGCGCTGGCGCTCGGCGTCACCGGCCTCGCCATCCTGTTCGGCGGGCAGGGTCTTTCGCTTGGCCACGACAAACTGCTGGGCGTGCTGCTGGCGCTGTCGTCGGCGATCCTGTTCGCGCTCGGCAATATTCTCAACCGCAAGCCGATTCCCGTGCCGCCGATCGCGCTGGTGGCCTGGCAGGTCGGGCTCGGGTGTCTCGCGATGGTCGTGCTGGGTGTCGCGTTCGAGAAGCCGGATTACGGGGCGCTGTCGGGCATCGGCTGGGCGGTGATGGCCTACATGACCATCATCCCGATGGGCATCTGCTACATGACGTGGTTCGAAACGCTGCGCCGGCTGCCGCCCGCCACCGCGTCGATCGGAATGCTGATCGTGCCGCCGATCGGAGTCGTGTCCGCCGCGCTGATCCTCGGCGAGCCGCTCGGCCTGCGCGAGGTCCTGGCGATGGCGATCACCCTCGGCGGCGTGATGCTCGCGCTCCAGAAGGCCTGATCGCACCCGCGCTTATGGCGCGCGTTACAATCCGGCCTTTTCGTTCTGGTCGTAGACCAGCCGCGCGACGTGCATCAGCTTCTCCTTGTCGGTCGGTCCCGACACCACATAACCGACGCCGTCCTCTGCCCAGAACATTGCGCCATCTTTGTCGCGCGCAGCGTAGCGCATCTGCGTCGCGTCGGATTTGGTGCGCGAGGTGTAGACCGTGAAGCGCTCGCCCGACGCGCTTTCATACATCAGGAACGCGGCAGGCCCGGCGGGGCCCGGCAGCAGGCGGCCGCCGACCAGCTTGAGCCCGGTCTTGTCGAGTTCGGGCGCACGCACCTGATAGCCGCAGCGCTTGCTCAGCCATTGCTGGAGATGGGCGCGTTCGCTGCCCGCCACCTCGACCGGATGACGCACCTCGACGACGTAAAGCTGGTGGGCCTCGAGCGCATCGCCGGTCAGGCTCGCGAACACCGACGGTTTGGCGGTGGCGCCATGCGCGACCCAGCCGACGCCGCCGCCGATCACGAATGCCGCGAGCGTCGCCGCGACCGCGCCGTAGATCCAGCGCCGCGGCTGTCGCGCGAGCCGCTCGATCTCGAGCCGCTTCGGCACCGATTCATCGGCAACGGAATCGTATTTGACGTGCAGTAGTTCGCCCATCGCGCGCCACGACGCGACCTGCGCGGCAGCATCCGGATGCGCGGCGAGCCATGTTTCCACCGCCGCGCGGCGCTCGGTAGGCAATTCGTTGTCCACGTAAGCGTGGAGTTCGTCCTCGGTGACGGGAATGCTGGTGTCAGTCATCGATGTGGTCTTTCGTCAAAAATTCCGTGTGTGCGTAGTCTTTCCCTCCCCCTTGTGGGGAGGGTGGCGCGCTGAGAGCGAAGCGAACAGCGCGCCGGGTGGGGGAAGTGCGGTTGTGTTTCGATACTCCCACCCCGGCCTCCGCTGCGCTCGGCCGACCCTCCCCACAAGGGGGAGGGAGGTCAGCATGCTTCCCGCCATGGACCGAATTCAATTTGTTCTCACCTCTCATCACTTCACCCGCCGCAGCGCCGGGCGCTGGCCTTCGAGAACGGCGCGGACCTGCGCGCGGGCGCGTGCGAGGCGCGACATCACGGTGCCGATCGGCACGCCTTGAATGTCGGCGACGTCGCGGTAACTCAGGCCTTCCAGCACCACCAGCAGCAGCACCGCGCGCTGGTCTTCCTGCAGCGTGTCGAGCGCGCGGGCGATGTCGCGGCCCTCGGCCTCGGTGCCGCTCGGCTCGGATTCGGTGTCGAGCCGCACGGTCATGTTCGGCTGCCGCGCCAGCGAGCGGCGGCGGTTGCGGTTGAGATTGGTTAAAATCGTATAGAGCCACGCGCGCAAATCGCCGCCGAGGAACAGCTTCTCGGAGCGCAGCGCCCGCACCAGCGTATCCTGCACGAGGTCGTCGGCGATATCGGTATCCCGTGTCAGTGCCCGCGCGTAGCGGCGCAGGGCCGGGATCATGGTTTCAACGCTGTGCCGGAAGTCGCTCATCTGTCGCCGATTGCTGGTGGCGGGCCGCCGGCTCAGCGGTCCCATGTGAATGATAACACCCTGTATTCGCAAGTATTCCGATATCTCGTGGCGGCGTCCCGCCCCGGGCGCTTGAACGGCCAAATCGCCTATGCCAAGAGGAGCGCGCATTTCACGCAGCAGCACGGGATTTCAGAACATGGCGGATAATATGGGCCTGATGCGCGGCAAGCGCGGGGTGATCCTGGGCGTCGCCAACAACCGCTCGATCGCCTACGGCATCGCCAAATCCTGCCGCGACCAGGGCGCGGAACTGGCGCTGACGTGGCAGGGCGACGCGCTGAAAAAGCGGGTCGAGCCGCTCGCCAAGGAACTCGGTGCGATCACGCTCGGCCATTGCGACGTCACCGATCCGGCGACCATCGATGCGGTGTTCGCCGAGGTGAAGAAGCAGTGGGGCAAGATCGACTTCGTCGTTCACGCCATCGCGTTCTCCGACAAGGATCAGCTCGACGGCCGCTATCTCGAGACCACGCAGGAGAACTTCTCCAAGTCGATGCTGATCTCGTGCTACTCGCTGACCGCGATCACCCAGCGCGCCGAACATCTGATGACCGACGGCGGTTCGATCCTGACGCTGACTTATTACGGCGCCGAGAAGTGGATGCCGCATTATAACGTGATGGGCGTGGCCAAGGCGGCGCTGGAGGCCAGCGTGCGTTATCTCGCCGCCGATCTCGGCGAGAAGAACATCCGCGTCAACGCGATTTCGGCGGGGCCGATCAAGACGCTCGCGGCGTCCGGCATCGGCGACTTCCGCTATATTCTCAAGTGGAACGAGTACAACGCGCCGCTGCGCCGGAACGTCTCGCAGGAGGAAGTCGGCGACAGCGCGATGTATCTGCTGTCCGACCTGTCGCGCGGCGTCACCGGCGAGGTTCATCACGTCGATGCCGGCTATCATGCCGTCGGCATGAAGAATCCCGCGTCGCCGGATATTTCGCTGGCGAAGGAGTAGTCGCCAAACAACTTGCGCCGCCGGCGCGTCTTGAATTCCATCTGTCATCACCGGGCTTGTCCCGGTGATCCCGATAAGGCAGGCACAATGCGTCCCTAAGCGGGATGGCCGGAACGACTCCAGCCATGACACTCGCAGACTTCTTTCGTGAGCTGACTCCCTAATGCCCAAACCCGTCGTCTATTACGTCCGCCACGGCCAGACCGAATGGAATGCTGCCGGCCGCTTTCAAGGTTCGCAGGACATTCCGCTCAACGACATCGGCAAGAGCCAGGCGATCCGCTCCGGCGAATTGCTCGCCGACATCCTGACGAACGATTCCCATGACCCTCGGAGGATTCCGTTCGTGTCGTCGCCGCTTGGGCGCGCACGCAACACGATGGAATTGCTGCGCGGCGCGCTCGGCGTGCCGCCGCACGGCTATCAGATCGACGATCGCCTGCGCGAGATTGGTTACGGCCACTGGGAAGGTTCGACGCTGATGCAGATGGAGCAATCGCATCCGGATGTGTTCGCCGAGCGCCAGATCGACAAGTGGGGTGTGCCGCCGCCCGGCGGCGAGAGCTACGCCTCGGTGACGCTGCGGATGCGCGACTGGTACGACTCGCTGTTGCAGGACACGGTCGCGGTGTCGCATGGCGGCTCGATGCGGGCGCTGCTGGTGGCGCTCGATGTCGAGACGCCGGTCGGCGCCGCCGATCTCACCATCGAGCAGGGCGTGGTCTATGTCTTCGCCGACGGGCAGGTGACGAAGCATAGTTGAGGGCGAATGCCCCGTTTGTGAGGTACCCCACCCGTTACGCTGTTCGCGCTGCTCACAGCGCGCCACCCTCTCCCACAAGGGGAGAGGGGAAAGAGGGCTCCGCGCTCTTAAGGTCATCACCGGGCTTGTCCCGGTGATCTCGCTTAGTTGGGCACGGTGTGTCCCTAAGCGGGATGGCCGGGACAAGCCCGGCCATGACGATCTCTGAATCTGACGATTTGACCCTTCCGTCCGCGCGGTTTACGACAGTAATTAATTGTTGTTTGTCAACATTAGTGCGGACAGTTCGCAGATCCGAGTTCACCCATGTCCTTCAACACCTTCGGCCATCTGTTTCGCGTCACCACCTTCGGCGAAAGCCACGGGGTGGCGATCGGCTGCGTGGTCGATGGCTGCCCGCCGAAAATTCCGCTGACGGTGGAGGAGATCCAGCGCGATCTCGACCGCCGCCGTCCGGGCCAGTCGCGCTTCACCACCCAGCGCCAGGAAGCCGATCAGGTCAAAATCCTGTCCGGCGTGATGGAGACTGAAAGCGGGCAGGTCACCACCGGCACGCCGATTGCGCTCATGATCGAGAACACCGATCAGCGTTCGAAGGATTATTCCGAGATCAAGGACAAGTTCCGTCCCGGTCACGCCGACTTCACCTATGAAGCGAAATACGGCCTGCGCGACTATCGCGGCGGCGGCCGCTCGTCGGCACGCGAAACCGCGACCCGTGTCGCTGCCGGCGCCATTGCCCGCAAGATCGTTCCGGGTCTCAATGTGCGTGCTGCGCTGGTGCAGATGGGACCGCACAAGATCGACCGCGCCAACTGGGACTGGAACGAGGTCGGCCGCAATCCGTTCTTCTGTCCCGACAAAACGAAAGCCGCGTTCTTCGCCGATTATCTCGACGATATCCGCAAGAAGGGGTCGTCGATCGGTGCGGTGGTTGAAGTGGTCGCCGAAGGCATGCCGGCGGGACTGGGCGCGCCGATTTACGGCAAGCTCGACAGCGATCTGGCATCGGCGCTGATGACCATCAACGCGGTCAAGGGTGTCGAGATCGGCGCCGGCTTCGGCGCGGCGGAGCTGCATGGCGAGGAAAACGCCGACGAAATGCGGATGGGCAACAACGGCCCGGTATTCCTGTCCAATCATGCCGGCGGCATTCTCGGCGGCATCTCCACCGGGCAGGCGGTGGTGGCGCGCTTTGCGGTCAAGCCGACGTCGTCGATCCTGACGCCGCGCAAGACCATCGAACGCAGCGGCGCCGACACCGATATCCTCACCAAGGGCCGCCACGATCCGTGCGTCGGCATCCGTGCGGTTCCGGTGGGCGAGGCGATGGTGGCATGTGTGATCGCCGATCATTTCCTGCGTCATCGCGGCCAGGTGGGCGGGTAGGTTCTCATTCTTCCCGAGGGAGCGTTGCAGTGCCCCGGATGCTGCGCAGCGCGATAGCGTGCGCTGCTGATCCGGGGCCGTTCCAGACTCCGAGCGTGGGACGGTCCCGGGTCTGCGAAGCAGCGTTGCACGCTGCATCGCGCACGGGACATGCTCGGCATAACCCTTGACCCTGCCGCATTCGTCAGCGCAAAAATACCGCGCATGTCCGAACCCACTGTTCAAACCATTTCCGTCAACAGCGTGATCGACTGGCTGGCCGACGGCGCGCGCTCGACGCCGCAGGTCGATCTCTTCATGACCGAGACTTGCGAGCGTCTGGTCGATTGCGGCATCCCGTTGTGGCGCGTCGGTGTGTTCGTTCGCACACTTCACCCCAGTATGCTGGGGCGAAATTTCGTGTGGCGGAGCGGTGAAGGAGTTTCGGTCGGCGCGATATCCCACGGCGACGAGCGCGAGGATTTCTTCCTCACCAGTCCGCTCGCAATCGTGTTCGAGCACGGTCGCGAGGTGCGGCAGCGCCTGATCGGCACGGATGCCAGCAACTCGCCGTTCTTCGCGGAAATGCGCGAGCAGGGCGCCACCGACTATCTGGCCTATCCCCTCCTGATGTCGGATGGCACGATCCACGCCTGCAGTTGGGTCACAAGGGACAACGGTGGCTTTACCGGCGCGCAGCTCGACGGCATCCGCGCCGTGATGCCGTCGCTGACCCGGATGATCGAGATTTTCCTGCTGCGCCGGACTGCGGCCGGCCTGCTCGACAACTATGTGGGCGCCGGCGCCGGTGCGCGGATTCTTGCGGGTCAGATCCGGCGCGGCCATACCGAAACCATGAACGCCGCGATCTGGCTGTCCGATCTGCGCGGGTTCACGCCGTTGTCGGACCGGCTGTCGCCGGAGGCGGTGGTCGAGATTCTCAATCGCTATTTCGACTGTCAGGTGCCGGCGATCCTCGATCATGGCGGCGAGGTGCTGAAGTTCATGGGCGACGGCCTGCTCGCTGTGTTTCCGATCGCGGCCGACGATAGCGATGCGGAAGCCGTGTGCGCCCGCGTGCTGGCGGCGGCGCGCAAAAGCCGGGAGAGCGTCGCGGCGATGACGTATGCCGACGGCGCCGATACGCTCGGCAGTTTCCGCTTCGGCCTCGCGCTGCATGTCGGCAAGGTGCTTTATGGCAATATCGGCGGCGGCAACCGGCTCGATTTTACCTGCATCGGCCCGGCGGTGAATCTCGCGGCCCGGATCGAGAAGATCGCAGGCCGCCTCAACCGCACAATTGTCGCATCGGCCGAATTCGCCCATCACGCCGGGACGGACTGGGCCGATCTCGGTCATTTTTCGGTAGCGGGTTTCGCTGCGCCCGAGCGCGTCTACGGATTACCGGACGAGAATACCGCCCACGGTCCGCTGGCTGACAAATAACCTTCAGCGCCAGCATTATTCCTATCAGTCCCGATTTCCTGAGAGGTGAAATCCGGAACTGCTCTATCGCCGATGCGTTTTGTTATTGACGACAACCGAGGACGGGGCGGCCGCGTGAACGCGGTCGGATCAAGGCCAGAACGGCGGATGGAGCAGCACATTCCGGATTCGGTCCATGAATCCCTGTCGGTCGGTCCGATCCGGCGCGACGAGCTACGGGCCTGCGAGGCATGGCCCGTCGCGTTCGCCGATCAGCGCAAGGATCATCGCTATTACGAGATTGTCGCGGATACGATCCGCGATCATTTCGATTACGGGTATTTCGCCATCCGCGATGCGGGCGGGCGGGCGGGTACTGGCGGTTCAGTCTTATTTCCTGCTCGATCAGGACGTGCTCGAAGGCATCAGGCTTGATCGCTCATCGCTGATCGCGCGCATTCGCCGCCGTTATCCGCGCTTCCTTAAACTGCGCACGTTGATGCTGGGATGCACGGCAGGCGAGGGGCATATTGCCCGCAGCGCGAAGCTGACTGCCGCGACGGTTGCCAAGGCGCTGTCGCGCGGGATTGTCGCGCAGGCGTGCGCGCTGGGTGCCCAGATGATAGTGCTCAAGGAATTTCCCCGCAAGGCCAGGCGCGAACTCGCGTGTTTCGAGCGCGCGGGATTCGGCCGTGCTCCCAGCATGCCGATGACGACGCTCGATATCGACTACGACAGTTTCGACGACTACATGGAGAAGGCGCTGAGCGCAAAAATGCGCCGCGACCTGCGCAAAAAATTCCGTGCCGCCGAGAGCGCCAATCTCGAAATGACGGTGACCATCAACGCGGCGAGCTTCATCGACGAGATCTATCCGCTTTGCAGATCTACGAACGCTCCAGTTTCCACTTCGAGAAACTGACCAAGGACTATTTCCGCCGTCTCGGCGACGAGATGAGCGACAAGGCGCGCTTTTTCACTTGGTACCGCGGCAACACGCTGATGGCGTTTGCGCTGTGCATGGTGCAGGACGACGATATCTATGCGGAGTATATCGGCCTCGATTACGCCTTCGCGCTCGATCTGCATCTCTATCACACCATTTCGCGCGACGTGATCAGCTGGGCGATGGCGCATGGCTACAAGCGGTTCCGCAGCAGCGGGCTGAACTACGATCCCAAGCTGCACATGCGCCACCGGCTCGATCCGATCGACCTTTACGTGCGCCATGTGTCGCCGGTCGCCAACTGGATCATGCAACTGGCGCTGCCGTGGATCGTGCCGGTGCGTTATGACGCGACGCTGCGGAAATTCGCCGATTACCGCCGGATGTGGTGAAGCGCGATCCAGACCACGCGCAAAAGAAAACGGCGGCCGGTGCGGCCGCCGTTTGCGTTCGGGATATAACGTCTATCAGGCCGCGCGCACCGTGGTCAGGAACTTCTGCACCTCGGTCTTGAGACGGGCGCTGTCGCTCGACAGCATCCGCGCCGAGGACAGGACCTGGCTCGAAGCGGCCCCGGTTTCGCCGGCGCCACGGCTGACATCGCCGATGCTTGTCGCGACCTGGCCGGACCGCTCGGCGGCCAACTGGACGCTGCGGGCGATTTCCTGCGTCGCCGCGCCTTGTTCTTCCACTGCGGCTGCGACGGTCGCCGAAATTTCGGAGATCAGGTTGATGGTGCTGCCGATCTCCTTGATCGTCGACACCGATTCCTGCGTCGCCGCCTGCATTCCGGCGATCTGCACGCTGATTTCGTCGGTGGCCTTGGCGGTCTGCGAGGCCAGCGCCTTCACTTCGGAGGCGACCACGGCGAAGCCGCGGCCGGCGTCGCCGGCACGCGCCGCCTCGATGGTGGCGTTGAGCGCCAGCAGGTTGGTCTGCTCGGCCACCGCGGTGATGAGCTTCACCACGTCGCCGATCCGCGCTGCCGCCTGCGACAGTTCGGTGATGCTGGTGTCGGTCTTCTGCGCCTGACGTACGGCGTCGTTGGCGATGCGGCTCGACTCCTGGACCTGACGGCTGATTTCGGCGACCGAGGAGGTGATCTCCTCGGTGGCGACCGACACCGACTGGACGTTGGCGGAGACTTCCTGCGACGCGGTTGCGGCCGAGCCGGAGATTTCGCCGGTGGTCTCGGCGGTGGTGGTCAAGGTGTTGGCTGCGGCCTCAAGCTCGGTCGAGGACGACGACAGCGAGTCGACCAGTTCGCCGATCAGCGACTCGAATTCGCGGGTAATGTTGTCGACCCGCTGGCCGCGCTGGATCTTGGCGTCGGCATCGCGCGCCGCGGCTTCGTCGGCGGCCCTCTTGGCGATCAGCGCGTCCTTGAAGACCTGCAGGGCACTCGCCATCGTCCCGATTTCGGTCTTCTCGCCCTGATGCGGAACATCGGCGGAGAGGTCGCCTTCGCCCAGCGCCCGCATCGGCATCACGATCGAGGCGATGCCGCGCGAAACGTCCCGGATCAGATAAATGCCGACGGCGATTCCGAGCACGGCGCAGATTCCGAGGATCGCTGACACGATCAGAAAGGCGAATTGATAGCTGCTGGTCGCCTGCGTCCCGGCGGCATCGGCGCCTTTGTTGTTGAGCTCGATGCTTTTTTCCAGAATCTTGTCGGCCTTCAATCCGATCAGGTTGACGCTGATCATATTCATTTCATGAGCGTCGTGGGTCGAGGTGCCGGAATTCTTGCGCGACAGCACGACGACTTCCTGCGCGCCCTTCTTGTAGTCGTCCCAGGTCTTGACCCAATCGTTATACAGCGCGCGTTCCTCGGGCGAGGTGATCCGCTTCTCGTACTCCTGGCGGATTTTCAGGTTGCTCTGGGCGAGCATCTCGAGAGTCTTTTCCTGCGCGATCTTTTCGTCTTCGGTCTCCACCAGCATGTGCTCCCGGAGCACGCTGCGATAGCTGGTCACGCCGGTGCGCAGTTCGCCGAGCAGGCGGACGCTGGGCAGCCAGTTGCTCTGGATGTCGGTGGCATTTGCGTTGATCGCCCGCATCTCTGCGATGGCCACCAGGCCAAGGCCGATCATGGCGACGAGCAGGAATGAAATGACAGTGATCAGTTTCGCGCGGATGGAGAATCTGGAGAGCATTTGCGAATTCCCTGGGTTTTTCTAACCCGTTGGCCGTGATGCGGCGGGCACCTGTAAGCGAGCGCGACTCCGGTCCTGTTCGGGGCTCGGAGTCGCGGTAGTAATCTCAGGTTTTTCGGTGAAATGTTCGTAAAGGTTTGGCCCGCGGCGGGCCAATCGGATGCGGTATTTGCGCAGTGGCGCCCGGCGTGGACCGCATGAGTGCGCGGAGGGGCAGTCTTGCGGGCCCTCGCGCCGGGCGCGGACTTCGCCGCGCCCGCTGCGCCTTGGCACTGCCTCGATCCCGGAGGCCTGAGGAATATCCTTACGCCGCGCGGATCGTGGTGATGAAGTTGTGCACCTCGGTCTGGAGATGCGTGCTTTCGCGGGATAGCGATTGCGCCGCCGCGAACACCTGCGCCGATGCCGCGCCGGTCTCGCTGTTGCCCTTGCTGACGTCGTTGATGTTGGTTGCGACCTGGGCGCTCAGTCCGGCGGCCTGCTGGACGTTGCGGGCGATTTCCTGGGTGGCGGCGCCTTGCTCCTCGACGGCGGCGGCGATCGTCGATGAAATCTCGGAGATCAGATTGATGGTGGTGCTGATCTCCCGGATCGTCGTCACCGAATCGTCGGTCGCGGCCTGCATCTCGGAGATCTGGGCGCCGATCTCGTCGGTGGCCTTGGCGGTCTGCGACGCCAGAGCCTTGACCTCGGAAGCCACCACGGCAAAGCCGCGGCCAGCTTCGCCAGCGCGCGCCGCCTCGATGGTGGCGTTGAGCGCCAGCAGGTTGGTCTGCTCGGCGATGGCGGTGATGAGCTTCACAACGTCGCCGATCCGCGCCGCGGCTTGCGACAGTTCGCTGATGCTGGAATTGGTCTTCTCGGCCTGATGGACCGCCTGCTTGGCGACCCGGCTCGATTCCAGCACCTGACGGCTGATTTCGTTGACCGACGAGGTGATCTCCTCGGTTGCCGCCGCGGTGGACTGGATGCTGTCGGACACGTCCTGCGAGGCCTTGGCGGCCGAGTTGGAGAGCTGGTTTGTGACGTCGGCAGCATTGGTCATGGTGCTCGCCGTCGCTTCCATTTCGGCGGATGCCGATGCAAGCGATCCGACCATCTCGCCGACCATCGCCTCGAACTTGCGCGTGATCTCGTCCACGGTTTCGGCGCGGCGCAGTTTGGCGCTGGCGTCCTGCGCCGCCACCTCGTCGGCGGATTTCTTGGCGATCATCGCGGTCTTGAACACCTGGACCGCGCCGGCGATCTGGCCGATTTCGGTGGATTCGCCCTGATGGGGAACGTCGGCGCTGAGATCGCCGTCGGCAAGCGAACGCATCGGCTTCAATACGGAGGCAATGCCGCTTGCGACATCGCGCACAACCAGAAATGCGGCCACTGCGCCCAGCGCGATGGCAATGGCGATCGCGACGAGCACGATCATGAATGCGTTGTCGTGAACCTCGTGAGCATGCAGGCCTGATCTTTCCGCGCCCTTGTCGCTGATCTCGACCATTTTCTTCAACACGGCATCCTGATCGCGACCGGCGGGTGTCGCTCGCTTGGCATTGATTTCGCGGGCACCGGCCGTGTCGCGCTTGCGCGCATGTTCGACGACCTCACGCGCGGCGGCCTGGAACGTCTGCCAGGTTGCGCTCAGCTGGTCGTGAAGGGCTTTTTCTTCAGGGGACGAAATCAGCGGCTGATACGCCTTGTTGGCGGCGTCGTAATCCTTGGTGCGGGCCGCGAGATTGCGCTCGATGTCGGCCATGAACTTTTCGTCCGGCTCCGTCAGGGTGTCACGCAGCACGGCGCGATAGCGCGCGGCCTGAATGCGGAGTTCGCTGAGATGGCGAATGCTCGGAAGCCAGCGGGTCTGGGTGTCCTGCGCGGCGGCATTGATGGCTCGCATTTCGACAACGGCAAATGCGCCCATGGCTCCGAGAGTCAACAGCAGGAGCGCAACGAGCGTGATCAGTTTGGTGCGAATGGAGAGCCTGGATAGCATTGTCGAAATCCTCAAGTGGCCGTTCTAGCCGGCGGAAAATCTGAAGGCGTGATTCTGCGGCGACCGGACGGGCGTCCGGATCCGGGGCAGGATCGAGATGGTGGCGAGTTCCAATCGGATGCCGGCGCATTTGGGTGGCGGGGGCAGCCGCGCCTCAACCGTAGGAAAATTAGGTGAAATGTTGGTAAATATTGGCCATTTACGGCCTTTTTTCGGGCAAACCAGCCTCGGTTCATCTACCCCATCATACCGATGAGCGCACTTTCGCGGCCTGAATCGGATTCCATCTTTTGCGCGGCGCGGGCTCGTGTCACCATCATGCCGGGGATGACGACGGGAGGACCACAATGCGTTGGTGTGTCTCGATCGGAGCGGCGCTCGCCGCCGCAGCCTTGGTCGGCGGAGATGTGGCCGGAGTGGCCGCTCCCGCGCCCAAGCTCAGCCAGAACCAGCCAGTCGATGAATCGAAACGCGTCGATGTCGAACTGATCCTTGCCGTCGATGTATCCTACTCGATGGACATGGATGAACTGGCGGTGCAGCGCGAGGGTTACGCGCAGGCGGTGATCTCCAGCGAATTCCTCCAGGCGCTCAAGACCGGGCCGACCGGCAAGATCGCAGTCACCTATTTTGAATGGGCGGCATCGCACGACCAGAAGGTCATCATCCCGTGGCGGATCATCGACGGCCCGGAATCGGCCGGCGCGGTCGCCGAGGAAATCCTCAAGGCGCCGCTGCGCCGCGCGTCGCGCACCTCGATTTCCGGCGCGATTAATTTCGGCATGGGGCTGTTTGCGGACAATCCGTATCGCGGATTGCGCCGGGTCATCGACGTCTCCGGCGACGGCCCCAACAACAATGGCGAGCCGGTGACGGTTGCGCGCGACGCGGCGCTCGCCAAGGGCGTGGTCATCAACGGGTTGCCCTTCATGGTCAAGGAAACCAACGCCGCGACGATGGATATCGAGAACCTCGATGTCTATTACGAGGATTGCGTGATCGGCGGGCCGGGGTCGTTTGTGGTCGCGATCCAGGGTCGCGACAAATTCAACGAAGCGATCCGCACCAAACTGGTGATGGAGGTGGCGGGCAGGGTGCCGGAACGTCCGGTGATCCCGGCGGCAGCACCGCAGCCACGCGTGTCGTGCCTGATCGGCGAGAAGATCTGGCAGGACCGCTGGGGACGGTATTGAGAGCGTTTTCAGATTCTGTGGTGTGTGTCCCGAGGTGAGACGCAGCGTGAAACGCTGCCTCGCAGAACCGGGCCTTTCCACATTCGGAAGCTGGAACGGCCCCGGATCAGTGGCGGATCGCTGCACGCTGCGCAGCGTCCGGGGCAAGCTCATTCAGCGCCGGAACCGCGCCACCAGTTCGACATGCGGCGTGTGACGGAACTGATCGACCGGCGTGACGCTGTCCAGCTTGAAGCCGCCGTCGATCAGGATGCGGGCGTCGCGTGCGAAGGTCGCCGCGTTGCACGACACCGCCACCACATGGGCGATCTTGCTGGCGGCGAGTTGCCGGCACTGCGCCTCCGCGCCCTGGCGCGGTGGATCGAACACCACGCAATCGTAGTCGCGCAGTTCCTGCGGCATCAGCGGACGGCGAAACAGATCGCGGGTCTCGGCCTTGATCGGCTTTAATCCCTGCGTCGCCTTGATGGCGTTACGCAGCGCAGTCACCGCCGGCTCGTCGCTGTCGAACGCGGTGACGCGGAATTTTTCCGCCAGCCGCAACGCGAACGGGCCGATGCCGCAAAACAGGTCGGCGATGTGCTTCGCGCCCTTGCAACGCTCGAACGCAAGACGGGCCAGCGTCTCCTCGCCCGCGACGGTCGGCTGCATGAACGATCCCGGCGGCAGCGTCACTTGTGCGCGGCCGATCTGTATCACGGGCGGCGCGCGCATGATGACCAGTTCGCCGTGCCGCGTCAGCCGCGCCAGATTGTGCTTCGCCGCGAGTTTTGAAATCTCGGTCAGCAGCGCGGTCGTCAACGGACCGGAGCCGCGCACATCGACATCGAGACCGTTGTCGGCCGCGGTGATCTGGATGTCGAGCGGCTTATTGGCAGGCTCGAGCGCTTCGGCGAGATCGTTCGCGGCATTGATCGCGCCATGCAGCGCCGGATCGAGGATCGGGCAACGGTCGATGGCGATAATCTCGTGTTGTCCTGCTGCAGCAAAGCCCGTGCGCAGGACACCATTCTGGCTGCGGCGGGCATGAAACACCACGCGCCGCCGCCCGCTGCCGTGAGCGTCGATGAGATCCCCGACCTCGCATTGAATGTTCGCATGCGCCAGAGCATCGACCACCAGTTGCCGTTTCCACGCGCGATAGGCGTCCGGCTGCCAGTGCTGGATCGCGCAGCCGCCGCAGGTGCCGAAATGCAGGCAGAACGGTGCGATGCGCTCGGGGCTTTCTCGCTCAACGCGCAGCAGGTGTTTGCGGTCGGGATGGCCCGGCACATCGTCCGCTTCGACGATTTCGCCACCCAGCGCATAAGGCACATAGATTGGACTGCTGCCGGCATGAACGACGCCGTCACCACGATGGCCGACATGATCGATCGTCAGGCGTTCAACCACGGCGCGCGCCGATGAAGAATTCGCGGTTGCCGTCACCGCCGAGAATCGCGGACGGGAAGACCTCGATGTCGGTGCAGCCGAGCGAGGCGACGAACGCCGCAATGTCGTCGCATACCGCGCGATGCACGGCCTCGTCGCGCACGATGCCTTTCTTGGCGAGCTTGCGGTCAGCCTCGAATTGCGGCTTGATCAGCGCCAGCAGGTGCATCGGCGACGCGGCCAGCGGCAGGACGGCAGGCAGCACCAGCTTCAGCGAAATGAAACTGACGTCGATCACCACGATATCCGGACGGATTTCGAGACGTTTGCCGGCGAGTGAGCGGATGTCGGTATTCTCCATCGAGACGATTTTCGGATTGCCATGCAGGCTCGGATGCAACTGCGCGGTGCCGACATCGATGGCGTAGACGAGACTCGCGCCATTCGCGAGCAGCACTTCGGTGAAGCCGCCGGTCGAGGCGCCGACGTCGATGCAGACATGATCCTCGATCTCGATGGGATATTGCTCGAGCGCCGCCGCCAGCTTGACGCCGCCACGCGACACCCACGGATGCGCCGGTTCGGCGTCGATCACGGCGTCTGATGGAATTGTCTCTGACGGTTTCGCAATGGTCTTGCCGTTGGCGGTGACGCGACCGGCCTCGATCGCGGCTTGCGCCCGCGCGCGGCTTTCGAAGATTCCGCGTTCAACCAGCAGAAGATCGGCGCGTTGCCGTTCGGCCATGTCGCCTCTTTCAAAGTCAACGTCGTCAGGCGTGCGGCGTCACGCCAGCTTGGTCGAGGCCGCGTCCTTGCCCAGCGCCTCGAACACCTTGGCGACGATGCCCTTGGCGACGAGGCCGGCTTCGGCATACATCGCCGCCGGCGAGTCGTGATCGATGAAGGTGTCCGGCAGCACCATGGGGCGCACGCGCACACCGCCATCGAGCGCGCCATGGTCGGCCAGCGCCTGGATGACATGGGTGCCGAAGCCGCCGATCGCGCCTTCCTCGACGGTAATGAGCACCTCGTGATCGCGCGCGAGCTTGAGCACCATGTCGATATCGAGCGGCTTCATGAAACGCGCATCGGCCACTGTGGCCGACAGTCCGTGGCTTGCGAGTTCATCGGCGGCCTTGAGGCATTCGCCAAGCCGCGCGCCGAACGACAGCAGCGCCACCTTGGAGCCCTCGCGCATGATGCGGCCCTTGCCGATGTCCAGCGGCACGCCGAATTCCGGCATCTCGACGCCACGGCCTTCGCCGCGCGGATAGCGCAACGCGCTGGGCCGGTCATCGAGTGCGACCTGCGTCGCCACCATGTGGACGAGATCGGCTTCATCGGCGGCCGCCATGATGACGAAGCCGGGGAGGCAGCCGAGATAGGTGTTGTCGAACGAACCGGCATGGGTCGGGCCGTCGGCGCCGACGAGACCCGCGCGGTCGAGCGCGAAGCGCACCGGCAGGCCCTGGATCGCGACGTCGTGCACGACCTGATCGTAGCCGCGCTGCAGGAAGGTCGAATAGATCGCGACGAACGGCTTGAAGCCTTCGGTGGCGAGACCGGCGGCGAAGGTCACTGCGTGCTGTTCGGCGATGCCGACATCGAAGGTGCGCTTCGGGAACGCCTTGCCGAACATATCGACGCCGGTGCCGCCGGGCATCGCCGCGGTGATGGCGACGATCTTGTCGTCCTTTTCGGCTTCCTTGATCAGGCTCTGGCCGAACACGCTGGTGTAGGATGGCGCATTGGACTTCGCCTTGACCTGCGCGCCGGTGGCGACGTCGAACTTCACCACGCCATGATATTTGTCGGGGGAGGCTTCGGCCGGGGCATATCCTTTGCCCTTTTGCGTGACGACATGAATCAGGATCGGGCCGTTCCCTGCATCGCGTACGTTCTTCAGCACAGGCAACAGGTGATCGAGATTGTGGCCGTCGATCGGGCCGACATAGAAGAAGCCCAGCTCCTCGAACAGCGCGCCGCCGGTCACCATGCCGCGGGCGTATTCCTCGGCGCGCAGCGCGCGGTCCTCGAAGAATTTCGGCAGCCGGTGGGCGAGGTTTTTCAGAATCTCCCGCGCTGAGCCGTAGGTCTGGCTGGAGATCAGCCGCGCCAGATAGGCAGACATCGCGCCGACCGGCGGGGCAATCGACATGTCGTTGTCGTTGAGGATGACGATCAGGCGCGAGTCGAGCGCGCCGGCATTGTTCATCGCCTCGTAGGCCATGCCGGCGGACATCGAGCCGTCGCCGATCACGGCGATCACGTTGTTCTTGCCGCCCTGAATATCGCGCGCGACTGCCATGCCGAGGCCGGCGGAAATCGAGGTCGATGAATGGGCCGCGCCGAACGGATCGTATTCGCTCTCGGTGCGCTTGGTGAATCCCGACAGGCCGCCGCCGGTGCGCAGGGTGCGGATGCGGTCGCGCCGCCCGGTGAGTATCTTGTGCGGGTAGGCCTGATGGCCGACGTCCCAGATGATGCGGTCGCGCGGCGTGTCGAACACGTAGTGCAGCGCCGTGGTCAGTTCGACGACACCGAGGCCTGCGCCGAGATGTCCGCCGGTCACGGAGACGGCGTCGATGGTCTCCTGCCGCAGCTCGTCGGCGAACTGGCGCAACTGCTCGGGCTTGAGCTTGCGCAGCAGGTCCGGCGTCGGCGCGGCGTCGAGAAGGGGCGTGGGTCGCGGGTTTGACACGTGCGGTATCCGAAATGGTTTGGGGTGCGCCGGGCCCCCGAAAGGGGAAATCGCAAGGCGGACCCGTGACTTATAACAATTCAAAAGCGATGCCAATCCACCGTGCGGGAAAAGGTGGTTTCCCCGCGCGGCGTAAGCGGCTGAAAACAGACAAGAAATCAGCCCCGATCATTGGTGTCGGGACGATCGTTCCGGTTCAATGGAATTATAGTACCGGGAAGGGTGCGTCCGGCCTGAATTTTCAGGGCGCGCAGCGGCTACTTAACGTCGAGCGGTTCGGTGCCCGCCGGCTGGCCATTGGCGTCGGTGGTGATCTTGTCGACGCGCGCCTCGGCCTGGCGCAGCAGTTCCTCGCAGCGCCGCTTCAGGCTTTCGCCGCGCTCATAGATCGCGACCGATTCCTCGAGCGGCACCTTGCCGTCCTCAAGGCGCTTGACGATCGATTCCAGCTCCTCGATGGCGCGTTCGAAGCTGAGCTTCTTGACGTCCGCGTGGGCAGTGTCGGCCATTGTGTTGCGTTCCTGAATCGATTGAATGGTGCGCAAAATCTAGGAGCGATTTGCGGGGGCATTGTGGCTGCAATGTAGCGGGAGATTCCCGCGTTGTCATGGGCAGGGACGACACCGTGGAATTGTCACGCCCGCGCATGACATATCCTTTGTACAGGTCTACTTCCCGATCAGCGCCGTCACATGCTCGGTCACCGAGTCGTGCAGACCCTTCAGGTCGTAGCCGCCCTCAAGCACCGAGACGACGCGGCCCTGCGCGGTTTCATCGGCCAGCTCCATCAGCTTTCGCGTCACCCAGCCGAAGTCCTGCTCGCTGAGCTGGATGTTGGCGAGCGGATCGCGCCAGTGCGCGTCGAAGCCGGCAGAAATCACGATCAGCTCCGGCGCGAACTTTTTCAGTTGCGGCAGGATCATGCCTTCGAACGCCTGGCGGAATTTCGGGCCGCCGTCGCCGGGGTGTAGCGGCGCGTTGACGACGGTGTCGTGTTCGCCCCGTTCCGAGGTCGCGCCGGTGCCGGGAAACAGCGGCATCTGGTGCGTCGAGCAATACATCACGGTGGGATCGGACCAGAAAATATCCTGCGTGCCGTTGCCGTGATGGACGTCGAAATCGACCACCGCGGCGCGCGTGATGCCGTACTTGCGCTGCGCGTAGCGCGCCGCGATCGCGGCATGGTCGAAGAAACAGAAGCCCATCGGCTTCGCCGTCTCGGCGTGATGGCCGGGCGGACGCGTCGCGACAAAGGCGTTGGCCGCCTTGCCGGTCATCACCGCATCGGTTGCGGCGACTGCGCCGCCGACGCCGCGCATCACCGCTTCCCATGTGCCCGGCGACATCGAGGTGTCGCCGTCGATATAGACGATGCCGTCCTTCGGCGCGATGTGGCGCAGCTCGTCGATGTAATGCTCGTTGTGGCACAGCGCGACGGTATCCAGCGAGCCTTCCGGCGCCGGCTCGCGCACCAGATCGTTGAACTGCGGTGCCGCCAGCGCTTCCTCGACTGCCTTCATTCGCGCCGGGCGCTCTGGGTGTCCTTCGGGAGTTTCATGATGAAAGGAGGCGGAATGGCTGAGCAGAAGTGTTGTCATGATCGGGCAGGTGTCCTGTACGCAAGTGTCCTGTAGCAAAATGTGTCGCGGTCGGCGGTCAGGCTTTCTTCCGGGCGAAGAACGCGTTGAAAGCGGCGACCGCTTCCTGTGAGGTCATGCGCTCGCCGAACAGTTTGCTCTCGTGATCGATGCGGCGCATCAGGTCTTCCGGCGGCGTCTTGAGCAGCTTGCGCGACAGCGCCACGGCCTCGGCGGGCAGAGCGCAAATCTGGCGCGCGATCTTGCGCGCTTCATCCTCGGCATGGCCGGGCGCGACAACGGCGTTGACGAAACCAGCCTGCTTGGCATCCTCGGCGCTGATCTTCTGTCCCATCACCAGCATTGCGAACGCCCGCTGATGGCCCATCGCCATCGGCACCAGCAGGCTCGATGCGCCTTCCGGAACGAGGCCGAGATGAATGAACGGAGTCGAGAAGCTCGCCGCGGTGCTGGCGATGACGTAGTCGCAATGAAAGATCATCGTGGTGCCGACGCCGACCGCAACGCCGTCCACCGCCGCGACCAGCGGTTTGGCGTTATGCGCGAGTGAGCGCAGGAAGTTGATCGCATTCATCGGCCGGTCGCCAGTCGAATTGCCGCTGGCCTTGAGGAAGTCGTCGAGGTCGTTGCCGGCGGTGAAGGCGCCGGCGCCGCCGCTGATGACCAGACAGCGAATCTTGGAATCGGTCTGCGCACCGTCGATGGCCCGGCTGATCGCAGCGTACATGTCCTGCGTCAGCGCGTTCTTCTTGTCAGGCCGCCGCAGCGTGATGACGCGCGTCGCGTCGTCATCGGTGGCAGTCACATTGTCGGTCATCGGTCATCCCCGGTTTGGAAAACGGCACCGCTGGCAATCGGTTCCCGGCCACCTTACATGATCCGGAATGGTGCCAATATTGATAATGACCGGCTTTATGAAAGCTATTTTGCCAGGAGAAACCCGATGCAGCTCACCGGCATTCATCATCTGACCGCGATTTCGGCCCACGCGAAGGAAAATGTGGCGTTCTATACCGGCGTTCTTGGGATGCGGCTGGTGAAGAAGACCGTCAATCAGGATGATGTCAGCGCGTATCATCTGTTTTATGCCGACGGCAAGGCCAGCCCCGGAACTGACCTGACCTTCTTCGACTGGCCGGCGGCCCGCGAACAGCGCGGCACCCGCAGCGTGTCACGCACCGGTCTGCGCGTTGCCGGCGAAAAAAGTCTCGGCTTCTGGCGCGATCGTTTCATCAAGCTCGGCGTTCACACCGGCAGCGTCACCGAAGTCGATAGCCGCCTGACCCTGCCGTTCGAAGATCCCGAGGGCCAGCGGTTCGTGCTGGTGGACGACAGCACCGGCGAGGCGCATCCGTGGGAGAAAAGCCCGGTGCCTGCCGAGCATCAGATTCGCGGGCTCGGCCCGATCGTGCTCAACGTGCCGGATCTGGCGCGCACCGCCCGCGTGCTTGTCGATGTCATGAACATGCGGCGGGTGCGCGACTATGCATCGCCCGACAGCGAGCATCGCATCCACGTTTTCGAGATGGGCAAGGGCGGACCGGCGGCCGAACTGCATGTGATCGAGCAGAGCGATCTGCCGGCGTCGCGGCAGGGCGCGGGCGGCGTGCATCACGTCGCGTTCCGCACGCCCGACGAGGCGCAGTACCACGCATGGGCGTGGCGGCTCAACGAGGTCGGGCTGCACAACAGCGGCGAGGTCGACCGCTTCTATTTTCGCAGTCTGTATTTCCGCGAGCCGAACGGCATCCTGTTCGAGATCGCGACCGACGGGCCGGGCTTCGCCACCGACGAGCCGATGGAAACACTCGGCGAGAAGCTGGCGCTGCCGCCGTTCCTCGAACCGCGCCGCAAGGAAATCGAGGCGGGGCTAAAGCCGCTGGGGTGAGGGGCGTGATGTGCGTTGTCGGGCGCTCAACACTCCGGGTCGTCCCCGCGCAGGCGGGATGCTTCGGGTGAAGCACAATCTGGCAGCCATAACCGATGTCATCACCGGGCTTGTCCCGGTGATCCCGCTGAGGTTGGCATCCGTGCTCACCTGATCGGGATGGCCGGAACAAGTCCGGCCATGATAAAGAGTATTTGTGAGAACTACCCCACCAGCACCGCGTCCGCGCCGGTGATGGCATCGGCACCGTCGATCACCGCCCGCTCCAGCGCGCCGGCCTGCACCGCAACGTTCTCCGCGAAGAAACGCGCCAGCGTGACGTAACGCGGCGCCTCGCTCTGCAGTGCCTCGTCGCCGCGCGCGGCGAGTGCTTCGCGCGCCAGCATGACGCCGCCGGTGGCCGACGACATCAGCCGCAGATACGGCGTCGAACCGGCGAGCGCCTCGTTCGGCGCGCTGGCGATTTTCTCTAGCAACCATTTGCTGGCGCGTTCGGCGGATTGCAACGCATCGCGCAGCTTCGCGCCGGTGGTACCGAATGCCGGATCGTTCGAGGCTTCGACCTGTTTCACGGTCTCCGACAATTCGTTTAGCAGGTCCCACACCGCTTCGCCGCCTGACATCGCGAGCTTGCGCATCACGAGGTCCTGCGCCTGCACGCCGTTGGTGCCTTCATAGATGGTGAGGATGCGCGCGTCGCGAACGTATTGCGCGGCGCCGGTTTCTTCCATGAAGCCCATACCGCCATGGACCTGCACACCGATCGCGGCGACCTCGTTGCCGATATCGGTGGAGAACGCTTTCGCCAGCGGCGTCAACAGCGCGCCGCGCGCGGCGGCCTTCTCGCGCACCTTGGCATCGCTCGCGCGGTGCGAGATGTCGATGGCGACTGCGGTGGCGTAACAGATGGTGCGGGCGGCAGCGGTGAGGCCGCGCATCAGCATCAGGTTACGCTTGACGTCCGGGAACATGATGATCGGATCGGAGCCGTCGCCTTTCGAGCCGCGCGCCTTGCCCTGCTTGCGCTCCTGCGCATAGGCGAGCGCGCGCTGATAAGCGCGGTCGGCGAGACCGACGCCCTGAATGCCGACGCCGAGCCGCGCCTGATTCATCATGGTGAACATCGCGGCCATGCCGCCATTTTCCTTGCCGACCACCCACGCCACTGTGCCGCCCTTGTCGCCCATGGTCATGGTGCAGGTCGGCGAGGCATGGATGCCGAGCTTGTGCTCGATGCCGCTGGCATAGATGTCGTTGCGTGCGCCGAGCGAGCCGTCGGCGTTGACGAGATATTTCGGTGCGAGGAACAGCGTGATGCCTTTCGATCCCGGAGGCGAGCCGGGCAGGCGGGCGAGAATGAAATGAACGATGTTGTCGCTCATGTCGTGATCGCCATAGGTGATGAAGATCTTGGTGCCGAACAGGCGATAGCTGCCGTCCGCCTGTTTCTCGGCGCGGGTGCGCAACGCGCCGACATCCGTGCCGGCCTGCGGCTCGGTGAGTTGCATGGTGCCAGGCCATACGCCGGAGATCAGTTTCTCGAGATAGATTTTCTTCAGCTCCTCGGAGCCGTGCGCTTCGAGCGCATCGATTGCACTCAGCGTCAGCAGCGGACACAGGCCGAACGACAGGTTGGACGCGCTCCAGATTTCGTTGACGGCGGAATGCACCGCGAGCGGCAGGCCCTGACCGCCCCATTGTTCCGAACCTGACACCGCGTTCCAGCCGCCGTCGCACCAGCGCTTGTAGGCATCGGGCCAGCCCGGCGCGGTGATCACGCCCTTGTCGGTGAGCTCGATGCCCTTCTGATCGCCGACCTGATTAAGCGGCTCAAGCACGTCGGTCGCGAACTTGCCGGCCTCCTCGATGACGGAGGCGGAAAATTCGGCCTCATAGCCATTATAATGTCCGGCTTCGACGGCCGCCAAAAGGCCGGCGCCGTGGTTGAGGGACAGAAGCATGTCGTTGATCGGGGCGCGGTAGGTCATCTTGAGCGATCTCTCTATGCGGTCAGGGCCGGGCCCGCCCTGATTCCATGAAGCGGCGGGTTTTTCAACTCGCGCCACGGCTATTTCGGGCAAGGTTAGCGGTGAATTCAGGCTTGCGAAACGGCTGTTTTGTCGCCGGGAGGGGGCTGTTCCGGCGGCAAACCGGGTTTCCTTGTGGGTGGAAAATGCTTTATAGACCGGCGTCGCCACGATGAATCGGCGCGGCTACGGTCCCGCCGCTTTTCAGAACGAGCGATTTCAAAGAGCGTGTCTCGGGCCATGCCGCCCGAAACGCGCGATGCTGTTGGGGCGTCGCCAAGTGGTAAGGCAGGGGATTTTGATTCCCCCATGCGGAGGTTCGAATCCTCCCGCCCCAGCCAGCCAGTGCGTGATTAGGAGAATTTCTCCGTTGGTTGCGAAAAAGGGCCGCCAATGGCGGGCTTTTCGCGCGGGCGTATTCTCCACAGGGACCGTTTTCCCGCCAACCCGACTAAAATTGGCAGCTATTCTCTGGCCCTCGCAGAAAATATTCCAGTTTTCAGAGGAGTTGAGCCAGAGATCGGTTCGATCGCACTGGGTGCAGGCCAGATAGGCGAGAAATTTCCATCTCAACTGCGCTTGTCTGTGCGCCGAGAAGTCTGCTTTTGACCCAAAGCGGACGTTCAGTGACGTCGGGTCTTGTGCAAAGCGAAAATTCGGTTAGCCAGCGAAGCTGGCTGATAATTGAAGGATGAAATCCATCGAGACGTTCACTGATAAGGAAACGACGAAATGATTATCAGTTGATCGCCGTTGAGCGTGTGGCCTCCACCATCTGATGGTTCGAATCCTTCGCCCCAGTCACCCAGTCCTGCGGTTTGCGACAGTTTACGGCCTGCGCCTCCCAGTCCGGAAAATCCGGCTTTCGCGCGTTCGACTTCGTCCGCAAGCTCCTGCTCGTCCAATCTCGCGGAAAAAATAGCGGAAAGTCTCTGGCCCATTGTCGGAAAACTCCTATTTTGCGGAGGTTATCGGCGGAAACTGGTCGATCACGACTGCCGTCAGCTTTTTTGAGGCTCTTATCGGAAGCGCATCTCGAACTGGTTGACGGATTTAGACGTGCCGCCGAAACCTTTCTGTCGAAGGGAGAATCATATGATTCCCTAATGAAATCCAGATTAGTAGAACGCTCGTGAGCCAGCACGTATCTTCAGAATACTCATCTAGGGAGGTCAAACTCGTCTACGGTGTCGATGTAAACGGCGGAATTCGACACGTCTCGGAGGTTGAACGCGGGTCTGCGTGCGGCTGCACTTGCCCAGCATGCGGTACCCCGCTCATTGCGAGAAAAGGGGACTATTTAACCCATCATTTTGGACATCAGGCTTCTTATGCATGCGCGAATGCGCCGGAATCGGCATTGCACAAGCTTGCGAAGGAGATCGTTGCGACGAAGTGTCGCCTCAACCTTCCTGAGGTCAGAGCCGAATTCAATGGTGAGGTTGTAGTTTTACACAAGGCGGGACTTGTTCGCTTCGACAGCGCAGTCGTAGAAGCGCAGCATCTTAAAACCATAGTGCCGGACCTTTATGCCCAACGCGCCGGACACCGCTTGCTTGTTGAAATCTACGTGACACATGCATGCGACGAGTTGAAGCGAATCGAACTTAAGAACCAGGGAATTGCTGCGATCGAGATCGATCTGTCGCGTCTTCTTAGGAATTCATCGCGGTCCGATGTTGAAGAAGCTGTACTAGAGAAAGCCGGACGACATTGGCTCTTTCATCCAAAGATAGATGCCGAAGTCGAGGCTATGCGCACGAGGCATCAAGCCAAACTCGATGTGCAACGTCTCAGATTCGAGAAGGAAGTGACGGATTGTCTGCAGCGATACGACGCGGGCCTGAAGGAATTGGCGAGCCGCAAGGTCGAACCATCCGATGAAGACGCAGAATTCTTCCGAATTGGGCTGGGTGCTCATATCGGATGCCCAGTAGGTGGGGCGGGCGGATTTCGCGTAACCGAACGGGAATGGCAATTTGCGCTTCTTCGTACCTTTTTGCCCAAAGACGCAGAGCGTTCCTCCTATCGGCACAAGGCGCTTTTCGACTGGCTGAAGAAGCAAAAGTTTACCAGAGCCGATTTTGACTACATTCGGCCTGAACTCGAAGATGCTGCGCGAGGGCGGAATGACCAATTCCGCAGTCCTTATCGAGCGGTCGAAGCGTACCTTGATAAGCTTGTTGAGAGAGGGATACTCCAAAAGCACCGGTCGTATTGGCTGTCCAAAAGCGTGTTCGACGGACTCCTTGATCTACGCGCTAGCGATCAACGCAAGGCATCCCGCAGAACAAATCTTACGGGACGCATTGAAAGGATACTGGCATCTTTACCGGATCAAGAGAGCGGTGATCTCACCGCCGACGAGTGGCTGAAGTTGCCACAGGATGGAGGACTATCGTTTGATGCCGCGATAGAAGCCGATGATGGCACATTCGACGAGATGGTCGCCCCCTTGCACAAGATCGAGGCGATGATGTTCCGGAATGGGATGTCAGTACTTCAGGCGCTCCGCTTACCGATAGAGCGTGAGCAGGAGCGCCAGGTAAACGCACGGAAACTGGAAGCGGAGGCCAAGGGATTGGCAAAGGCCGAATCGCTGCGTCTGGCTATGGATGGGCGCCGGCAAAGGATTCAATCGACGGCATCCGCGCATGGAGGCGAGTGGACATTGTGGATCCAAACAGCGCATCTGTTTCTTAATGGAAAGACGCCGTTAGAGGCTGCCATCGAAGGGGAGGATGGCATGAACCATGCGCTAGCCCTTTTGCGTGATGCGGTCGATAAACGTGCTCGTGAGCGATCAAAGGCCGAAGAAATACATCGGTGGCGAATAACCTTGGAGCGAGAGGTTTTCACGATATTGGGCAGTGCGGCGCAACCTTTTCTGAATTCGCCTTATTCCTTGGGGCCGAATGGTAGGAAGTTCAGGCCTCGAGACCATTGTGTATCGGAAGCAACTTTCAGGGAGTGCGTCGATCTTGCCAAGGAGGTACTGAAGAAGCGACGATAATCCCAAGCAGCGGCAAATTTCGAGCACGGCTACTCTATCTAATCGTGCGAGCAGTCGAAGCATGTTACAAAGAATGGCGGCAAGGGGTTAATTGCCTCTGCGCGTCACGCCAACCGGAAGAGAATATGGCAACTGCCTTGAACATTAAGAAGCCTTCCGTTTCAAAGCTCGAAAAGCGGGAAGATAAGTATCTGGTAACGCAGCGTGGTTACGACGAAGAGAGTGGCGGAAAGCTTGAGCTGACCGTAACGTTGCTGGAGAGATCGCCTGTTCGAATCGAATATCTAGACAACATGGCGCAGCAAGCCACGAAGGTGCTTCGTCGCCGGACAGGCACTCGAAAGGGGATCGCGTGACCCCTCAGACGATCGCTCGGCTTCTGGCTTCAATGAACGCAGGCCGCCTCCTCGTGGTCTGCGGCGCGGGGTTGTCGATGGCGCCGCCCAGCTGCCTGCCGTCCGCACGGATGGTCGCTGAGCGCTGCTTCGACAGATACCGTCTCGAATCTGACCCGAACTGCGACCTCGGCCTTCGGGACAATCTGGAGGCACTCGCCGAGCACTTTGCAGGCCTCAACACCCTACAATCGGTCTTCATCGAACACCTCGTGCCTTGGCCCGCTTTTGTGCGGCCTTCGAATGCAGGGCATGCAGCAATCGCAGATTTTCTCATTACCCGCGCCGCCGTTGCGGGCATATCGAGCAACTACGACACGCTGATCGAGCGACGCGCTTGGGACTACGGCGCGGACTTCCGCGGCTCGCTCGACGGAGACGAAGCCACCGCCGATTCCATCCGTCAGGCACCCTTGTTGAAATTCCATGGCTGCTCCCACCGTGATCGGCAAGCCACGGTCTGGGCGCCTTCACAGCTCGACGATCCAACCATTTCGGGGCGCATTGCGCGAAGCAAAGTTTGGATGGCTGCCAACCTTCGGCAGAAGGACCTGCTCGTCGTCGGCTTCTGGTCTGACTGGCAATACCTCAACGCCGTTATCGGCGAAGCGCTGATCGACGTGCAGCCGTTGTCCGTGACTGTCATCGACCTCTCGCCGACAAACGCGCTCGAGCAGAAGGCCCCACAACTCTGGGAGATCGCGCACGCACAAAACGTGACGTTCGAACATGTTCAAGAGTCAGGGGCTGCGGCGCTCGACGAGCTGCGTCGAGCTTTCTCATCGAACTACCTGCGTCAGGTCCTGGACGCCGGACGAGCCGCCTTCGAGCAAGCTACCGGAGCTCAGTGTAACCCGGCTTGGCTAGACGTCGGAAATTTCGACAGCGAGGCCCTTTATGGTCTGAGGCGGGATGCCGAAGGCGTCTCGGCGGCAGAGCCGGCCAAGCTCCTGCGTCCAGCAAATCCAGAAGCCCTCGGCTTTTTCCACTTGCTGCTCCGTCAGGCTGGCGCCGTTCAACGCGCCGATGGTTATCATCTGAACGGCCGGAGCATCCGAGTCCTCAACGGGGCGCAATCCATTATCGGGACGCTACGTGGGAAGTTCCTCGAGCCGCCTGCCGCGATGCAGTCCGACATTGTCGTCGCGGTAGGCGCGACCGACTTGGGCGTGCCGGACAATGTCGTGCGCAGCGGACGCACCGGTGACGTCATTCGTCCAGACCCGGCAGGTGAATGGTACGACCTACCTGGGGCAAGAGCTGCGTTGGGCATCTGATGGACATCTTCACCCAAACCGAAATCCTCCTTCGCGACGCACAGTATGAAACCTGGACGTGGACCGGCTCGGCCGGCCCGGTGACCTGTTTCGAAAACGCGGCGCTGATGGGATTCGTCCACGTCTTCGACAGTGCAGACGCTCTCCTCGGCGCCTGGAAGGAGAACCAGAAAATCGCGCTCGCTCGGCATGCCACTTCGTTGCGCGGCGCCGGAGTAAAGGCGTGGAACGTGTATTCGGTCTTCCTGACCCCGGATCAGGATGCGCGCCGAGGGCGCGAGATCGAGCGCATCGAAGAGGATTTCTCTTTGACCCGAAAGATCGCGAGGGCCTCCATCACCACACCTGATGACGTTGAGAAGGCGCTGCTACCGCTACTGTCGATACGCTCCAAGCCGTTGCTCGGCGCGTCCAACTTCGAAACAAGACTGCGGACCAGGCTGAAGGACATCCCTCCGGATGCCGTTACCGCGTTTCTCAGCGAAACCACGCCGGCAGAGATCGCTCGCATCTTAGGGGCGACGTCATGAGGCTTGATTTCATCGAAGTATGCGGCTTTCGTGGCTTCAGGGATCTCGTCCGGATCAATTTCGGACGGGGCTTCACCGTCATCACCGGTCGCAACGGCGTGGGCAAGAGCACGCTGTGTGATGCGGTCGAGTTCGCGATCACAGGCTCGATCGACAAGTACGCCGTCGAAAAGGCCGCGAAGGAGAGCCTCAGCGACTACCTTTGGTGGCGCGGCGAAGGTGTTCCCAAAGCCCACTACGTGACAGCCTCTTTCATCGACGACAGCGGGAACCCATTCACCATCACGCGGACGCGGGAACGTGGCTCCGATCGCTCAGCGGAGGATATCCACGCCGCGCTTTGCCGTGGACCTGCACCAGACGACGCACTTCGGCAGCTCACCCGGACGTCGATCATCCGCGACGAATGGATCGCCGCGCTCAGCCTGGATCTCACTGAAACGGAGCGATTTGATCTCGTGCGCTCGGCGCTCGGTGCATTGGAAGGATCGGAAGCCGGTAGCAGAGCCAAGGAAATCGTGACTGCCGCCGAAGCCGCGCACACTAAAGACGAGGCCGCCTATGAGGCTGCCCGCTCGCGACTGGCCGACAGACTGACGCAGCAGTCCGAGACACAAGCCGCGTTCAGCCGATCAGGTGATGCGTCCGGCGCGCTTCAGGTGATCGCCGCCGCGGCGCCGGATGCGCCCACCGAGCTGACGGCACGTCTGGCTGCAGGTCGAAGCGCGCTCGCAAACGGACGAGCCAGATTGGGTCGGATGGGCGAAGCGCTTCAACTCGGTCGAGAGGTCGCGGCGGCGCAGGCGCTCTACAACGCTCCCGAGGCTGTGGCGAACCGCGAGGCCGCATCGGCAGCGCACGAAGCAGCGCAGCGCGAGCATGAGGCCGCACAGAAAGCCGTCTCGGAAGCCGAACTACGTCTCTCGCGGGAAGAAGAGATGGACGCGATGGCGACGTCGCTGAGTCTCCTCGTTGAACATGGCGAGCGCCTCGGGTTACACGACGATCATTGCCCGCTATGCGCAGCCCATCGAACATCGGACGAATTCGCTGCCGGTCTGGCCGCCGCGCGTCAACGGATTACAAAATTGGCGTCGGGCGTTCAGGCCGCCCGTGATGCTCTCGCCACCGCGAAACTGAACGCGCGACAACCCAGCCTCACGTTGCAGACAGCCACCGCCGTGATCCAAGCTCATGCGGACGAGCTGCGGCGTCTGCGCGACCAGGAAGCGGCGCACGTGGATTTCTACGATCAGTGGGGGCTCGATCACCGCTTCATCCCGGATCCTGACAGGCTGGAGCAGGCCATTTCTCCAGAACGCGACCGGTTGATCGACCTCGAGCGCGCGCTACTCGTGCTGGAGGCCTCGCAAGCGGTCTCGCGAATGTCGTCGATCGAAAGCAACATCTCGGCGCTGCGCGCTGAAATCGAAAAGCTGGCGCAGTCGGTCAGCCAGTCCCAAAATGCCGTCACAGCGGCCCGCGAAATCGAACGCTCTGTCCGACGTGTCAGCGCGGAAATCATCGACGAGCGCCTCGCTCAGATCAGTCCTCTGCTCAATGAGCTCTATCAACGCCTGCGACCGCACGCCGACTGGCGGACAATCGACTACAGCATCCGCGGTGACGTCCGACGTTTCCTGAGCCTCAAGGTCGGCGACGGGTTGAACCCGCAATTCGTCTTTAGCAGCGGCCAGCGTCGCGCCGCCGGTCTCGCCTTCCTTCTTTCGGTCCATCTTGCGCGGGCGTGGACACCGCTTAGGTCCCTTCTACTCGACGATCCCGTTCAGCACATCGACGATTTCAGAGCCCTTCACCTGGTCGAAGTGCTCGCCGCTCTGCGCTTGGACGGGCGCCAGATAATCTGCGCCGTCGAAGACCCCGCGCTGGCCGATCTGCTGTGCCGGCGCTTGGTGAGCACCTCGACGGAGGGAGGCCGGCGTCTCGACATCGACCTTGGTCCGCTCGGCGCCACAAGCGTGGTCATCGACCAGGAAATCAATCCGATGCCGGTCGGTGTTTTACGTGGTGTAGCCACTGCATGACGACTGAGAGCGCGCAGATCGAGCTTCCAGCGCCACGCGAACGCCGTGCGCACGGACCCTGGAGCGATCTGGCGCTCCACACCATCGGCTGGCGCGCGTTTCAGGATCTTTGTTCGCAGGTATGCGAGGTCGTGCTCGGCCGACCCGTAGAGATCTTCCGTGAAGCACAGGACGGCGGCCAGGACGCGGTCTTCCTCATCCCCTCGGGAACGGCCGCAACGCCCATCGGCACCGTCCAGTGCAAGCATACGTCCGATGCCATGAAGGCCTTGAAGCTCAGCGATCTCACCGCCGAGCTTGAGAATGTCGACGAACTGGTCAAAGCCGGTCAGGCGGACACCTACGCCTTTATGACGAACATGAGCGTAGATGCGCCTGTCGCGGCGGCGATGCGCGCCAGGCTTCGGGTGCTCGGCGTGCGCAGGCCGCACATTCTTGGTCGCCAGTATATTGTCCGGGTCATCAGAACCAGCGCCCGCCTGCGGGCCCTCGTCCCACAGGTCTACGGCCTGGGAGACCTCACGTCGATCGTTGATGAGCGTCTGAGCGAGCAGAGCCGGGCGCTCCTTGACAGTTGGATTCCAAAGCTCCGCACTTATGTGCCCACAAAAGCGCATCGCGACGCCGTCAACGCCATTTCCAACCACGGCGTGGTGCTGCTGTTGGGCAATCCATCAAGCGGCAAATCAGCGATCGGCGCGATCGTCTCGACGATCGCTTCGGAAAACCCGGACAACACCGTTCTAGCTTTGACCAGTCCGCGCGATTTCGAGGCCGGCTGGAATCCGAACGATCCGGGCCGCTTCTTCTGGATTGATGACGCCTTCGGCTCGAATGTGCTACGCGACGACTATGTGCAGGACTGGGCGTCGGCTTTCTCGAAGCTGCGGGCCGCGATCAAGCACGGCAACCGATTCCTCCTCACCTCCCGCAAGCATATCTATGAAGCGGCGCGGCGTCGGCTCGGACAACGCAACCTTGCCCAATTTGTCGATGGCAGCGCCGTCGTCGATGTCGGCGAGCTGACCTTCGAAGAGAAGGCGCAGATCCTCTATAACCATGTGAATTTCGGCGAGCAGAGCCAGAGCTGGCGATCAAGCGTCAAGCCACACCTGGCCGCAGTCGCCGCCGTACACGACTTTCTTCCTGGGATTGCGGAACGTCTTGGCGATCCGAACTTCACCAAGGGGCTCGCGCCTCGCGAAAGCTCCCTCGTTCGCTTCATGGAAGAACCGACAGAGCATTTGATCGATACGGTCAATGCCCTGGATGATCAGCTTCAAGCCGCGCTCATCTTGGTTTACGTCCATCAAGCCGGCTTCGATCCCAGCGACCACGATGTGTTGGCCGCGCAGGCGGTCGCGGAGCTGACGGGGTACAGCCTCGCTAAGGTCCAGGATTGTTTCGCCGAGCTGAAGGGCTCGTTCCTGAAACTTTCCGGATCAAAATGGACCTTCGCCCATCCGACGATATCCGACGCGCTGACGGAGATCCTGCGTCAGAAGCCGCATATGATGGCGGCGCTCATACGGGGCGCGACGATCGACACCATTCTCAACAGTTTCACGTGCGAGGGCTCGCCTCTGATTCGAGACGCACTTGTCATTCCGGCGACGCTCGACGATGCTCTGGTCGGTCGGCTCGGCCACACCCCCGATGAATGGCACCGCAATTGGATGCTGTTCCAGTTTTTGTCTTATCGCGCTAGCGATGAAGTATTAGCGAAGGCAATCGAGCAGTTTTCGGGTCTACTTCAGCGCTCATGCTGGCAAACTGAACTCGCCGGCAGCGATCCCCGATTGGCTACCCACGCCCGCGCCCATCGTATGGGTGTTCTGCCCGATGACCTTCGCATGGAGGCGGCCGATAGTCTCGAGTCCTCTGCGCTTGTGGATCTCGATGCTTCCTTCTTTGAGGAAGAGGAAATGCTCGCTCTCATTCCGCCGCTCCGTCTTGTCGGCTTAGGAATCTCGCTGCGGGCGAAGATTTTACCATCGCTTGAAGAGCGTATCGACGAAATTGCCACGGATGCTGACCTGGACGAAGAACCTGAGAGCCACTTCAAGAAGCTTCTTGGTGTACTTGATTGCCTGGAGGCGATTGGCATCGATGCGGACGCTGCGGCCTTAGTCAACGACGCGCGCAGTCAGGTGAAGCAATCTATCGAAGCTCTTGAAGAGCGCAAGCGTGAGCGGGATGAAGACACCGAAGACGAAACTGATTGGACGCACATCGTGACGCAGAGGAAAGAGGAGATTTTACCCTCTTCTACGGTTATGACGAAGCGTTCGGTGTTCGACGATGTTGACAAATAGCTAAGACTTGCACCGATCAAGAGGCCCGATTGAGGTCTTTTCTGAAAGGACAGGTCCCATAGGAAAGAAACTTGTGCTCGAATTTTGCAAATAAATTATAGAGGTCGTCAATCGAAGTGATGCGTTTATGAGCGACAATGAGATGTTAAAGAGAATTTCAACCTGGACGCCGCTTGTTTCGGGTGTCGCGTTGGCGACGCTTACTGTGTTCAATGTTGGGTACTTCTCAAAGATTGGAATTCATTTTCTCGGAGTCGTCGATTTTAGCAATGTTGTGTATTCGTTCGGTCTTGCTTTTGGTGTAGTGGGGATGCTTTTTCTTTTGATCGGATTCGATACGTTTGACTACGTACGCAAACCAATTGATTTCGAGAAGGCGTTTCCCTTTACGTTGGCGCTTAAAGTAATTGCAGCGATTGTCTTTCTTTCATTCTTGCTCGGGCTGGTCTTCGATTGGCAATATCTGAGAACTGACATTTATGGAGCGATAGCTTCATTCTTCACAGCTTTTTGTATTGGGCTTCATGGGTATGTTCGTTTAAGAGCGTCAGGAAATTTATTGCCAAGCGACTACATCCTGGCTTTTGCTACAGCCCTTATTGCTCTTCTATTTTCTGGTCGTGCTGTCGCTGAAGGCCAAATTGTGTATCGGTTGACGTACAACGTCACGACAACAGACAGGTCTTTAAATGACGTTCGGCTCGTAAGATCTTCTTCAATGGGCTTTATTATTGCTGAAGGAAGAAAAATACTTTTCATTCCAGCGTCACAAGTTAAGCAAATAGAGTCCAGAACGCCGGCCAATTGAAAAAGGGCATTGCGGTAGAGCTTCGGACAGAACGTCGCGATGTCCTTTTGAGAATGGATGAGGGCCGTGCGGATACTCAGGAATCTCAATGTCCAACGTCGGGAGGTCAGTTAACGACGGAGGCGTCATCGATATCGCCTGAGATTATGACTATGTGGGAGATACGATAGACATCAATCAATTTAAAAGTGTCAGGCTGCTGACAAGGAAAGTCGCCAATGGCGTCAGGCCCGGCTAGGGAAATGGAAGGACGCCCAATCCGTCTGGAAGTTCTCAAAGCGAGATAGTTGGCGGTCTATCCAATATATTCCTCTTCTGCGCGTGCGGGCGGCAAAGCCGGTCAGTTACTATGCCAAGGCCGACGTGATGCGAACAATTGGTCGACTGGAGTTGAGAAGGAACCGCCGGGGCGGTTGGCGGGTTGCTGATGCCGGGTCAGGCCAGGTCATCAGCCGTGATATGGAATTTAAGTAGGCGGCGAGCATTGAGAGGGCTTTCTTTGCCGATCAGGATGAGCGCTGCCTTGGCATTGTCGGCAATCGTTCCGTACGCGGGATCTTGCTGTCGAATTCCGTGAAAGCCCAATGCCGCGCCAATGACACGGCGAAGTCGCAACCCTTCTAGATTTTTGAACATGTTGTAATAGTCATCGACCGACAGGGTTGCGAGCAGCTTGGTGTCCGTCTGGCTCCAGCCGTGATTGAAGCCGATGCTGTGGAGGATTTCCTCCGGCGAGCGCTCCTCGCGAAACGTTTTCAGCTTCTCTGCAAACGCATGAAGTACGTCCGGGTCTTGGATGTTCTCGGTAAACGGATGCGACGCGAGGTCGTAAAAGTTATAATCCTCGTCCTGCCTTCGCTTGATAAAATGCGCCAGCACATATTTGGCGGCCCGTTCCCGTCCGAGGGTCTTCAGCAGACTCACGGCGCCGTTCAACTCAGACGGGGTCACGAATTTCGCGTGAAACTGCATCGCGCTGACCAGGGCGCGGACGATATCGCGGGTGTTGTCTTTGAATGACTCGTGGAAAAGCGCCCATGCGTCAGCGAAGGACTTTGTCGAGTCCATCTGCTTCAGTCGCTCATTCATTTCCTCGGCATTGCGCTTGATAAGGTCTTCGTCGAAAAAGCCACATTTGACACCGTCGAACAAAGCCAAATCGAAAGCGTCAGTTGAGGAATAACCGTAGTTATCGAGAAGCGTATCCCACTTGTGCTGTTCCGGCTGCTCGTCTGCATCATCAAACACACCGGCCATTTGGTCATCGCGGCGGGCCAAGATGAAGTCGATGAGGGCGTTGTCATCCGCCGCAGTCCTGGAGAAGTAGGCCCAGCCCAACAGTGTGAGGGTGGAGGCTGCCTGTTCGGCGACCTTTTCGTGATAGCCGTTCAGTACCGGCAGCACATCGGCGAACAATCGCTCAATCTTTTTGATGACGCGGATATTGGACACGCCTAGGGAAATGCACCGTTGAGAGAGCAGATGCGTCGTGGGTGCATCCTTGTCCAGCGCAATTCTGACGCTCTCCTCTTCGGTCGGAGCAAAGAGGAGCGACAGGTCGATGACCTTCTCCTGGTAGCGGGCAAGGTCTTTGGCGTCTGTGTCGGTTAATGCCTCATCGTTGAGGATCATAACGACCTTACATCCGCGGCGTTCGGTCAGGTATGACACAAGGCCAAGGACGTCGATGATCCGCAGATTGCTACCGCGGCGTTCCAGATCATCAATGCACACGATACGGTCGCGCACGGCGAGGAACGAAATCGCCTCCAGCGTGGCGGAAGCTCCTTTAAATCGCGAGATGACCGATATGAGCTGCGTGCCAAACGACTTCACGACGAAATCGGTGTTGGTCTGCAGCGTCTTCAACGAAGGCTCGATGCCAACATCCTTCGTGTCGATAGTGTTCTCGTAGATGGAATATTTTAGCTCGTTGAGATTCTGCAGGCCGAAGAGTGAGACATAGGCATACTTCTTGAGGCCGATGGTGGCCTTCGTCTGTTCAAGAAGCTTGTTCCAAAGATAGGTCTTGCCGACGCCCCATGCGCCCCTAAGAGCGAGCACCTCAGGCTTGGAAGATTCCAGGAAGCGGACAATCTCACGGGTTACCCGGTCGGTCGCCGTGCGTTCGATGTCGGTCAAGATTGGCCCCCGCTAGCCTTAAGCGGGCAAACACTAGCCGAACATGACCAAAACGGTATAGTGGAGCGTCCTGCCCAAGCGAGCACATCGCACAGGAAAGTCCGAAGTCGGAAAACGGTCACGGGGTTATCCGACATAGGCTATCCGGTCGGGGGCAAAACGACCGGGATGGGACGAGGCCACCGGTGTGCAACAACGGAGCCGATGAGGGGGCGCCAGGAGCAGCTTTGACCGTTTGTCCTTGCCGTCGCCCCCAAGTCGCCAAAACAAAAGGCCCCTTATCGGGGCCTTTGGAGTTTCAGCTTAATCGACGTAGCTGACGTGGGACTTGGTCTGCAGGAAGTTGTCCGCATCCGGGTTGGTCTTGGACTGGTGGAAGCCGGTAAACAGGCCCCCGGTGATGCGACTGCAAGGCTGAGTACAAAAGCTATGGTGGTTTCTTCTCGTTGATTTATATCCGCCTTAGGGCGTGATGGAATCATGACCCAAGCTTAGATTGCCGTCACTACGGCTTAAGCCACTGAAAACATGCGGATGACGTCCATGAAGCAGACGGACAGAGAGGGTGTGAACGCCGTTGAGGGCATTGTCCTTCGAGAATTGAAGTGGGTGTTTAGAGAGCAGCCGATTTCGGACTGGGGTATCGATGCCCATGTCGAGGTGACAAACCAGGACGAACCCATCGGCAGGCTGCTCGCCCTGCAGATCAAGAGCGGCAAGTCGTTCTTCCGGAAGCGCGGCAACAATTACGTATTCTACGGGGAGGGCCGCCACCTTCGCTATTGGCGCAACCATTCCCTTCCAGTGACCATAGTGCTGCATGACCCTGATACCGGTCTGACGCTTTGGCAGCGCGTCGAAGAGAGCCTGATCAAGTTTGGCAAAAACGACCGGTGGTCAATCGAGATACCGCCCGACCAAATCCTTAACGCCGACGCGAAAGAGGGCTTGGAGAAAGGCGTCTCGGACATCACCGCGCTTCGCAAGCTGAGGCTAACCTTCGATCTTCCGTTGATGAGGGAGTTCGCTTCGAAAGACGAGGTATATCTCGTTATTGATGAGTGGGTGAACAAGAGCCTCGGCTTTCGCGATGTAAGCGTCTTTTTCGACGCAGATAACATCGACGATGGCGAGCCCGACCATGTAATCGGCATGTGGTACCCGACCCATAGCATCGGCGAGTACATGGCCAACGTCTGGCCGTGGCTGTCATACGAGTACATCGACGAGGTGCCTGAATGCTCCGGGTACGAAGAGGTCGAAGCGCACAAAATCAATGTTGTGCTGAACGACATCGGCAAGGCTTTTCTGACGCTCGAAGATTATTATGCGAACGGTGCGGAGGTGATTGAACCCGAATATCCTGAGTCTGAGCTGGAATATGATGCGGACGCTGAAGAGTATTATGCCTGGATCGAGGAAGAGGAGCGGAAGGAAAAGGCTGGCGAGAAACCCCCGCTCGATCCCAAGGACGCCCCGTTTTGACGTAGTGTGGTGGGAAGCCGCTGATTCGTTAGGGATACCGTGAGCGACGCGTCCGAACAATCGATCGAGGAATTGTTGGCCACGTCAACGGCGCCGGCCATCATCCCATTTGAGCTGAAAGGCTTCGCTGACGAGGAGACAGCGAGAGCATTAGCCAATCGCACGACAACCTTCATCAGATTCATCGGCACCCGGATGAATCTGGAGAATCTGGTCGGCGTTACTGTCGCATATGACTACGCCAAGGCCCTGACTGAGATCGACCGCGGGTATGAAACCCGGCATGTCCTCACGCCTTCAACCGAGATCGCGCATGGGGTCGCGATGGCGCCCGGCGTATTCCGTGATGGCGTGCTCAAGACCTACCTGGCCTTCAACGCGAATGTCCTGATGCATCTGATGGAGGGGGAGGGCGAGAACTTCTCCCAGGTCTATTACCAACTCGCACACGAGTGCGGTCACGTCCACGACCGCACTGCATTCGATGTCGCGATACCGGGCCTTCTCCAGCGCCCTTATGACTTTGGGAATGAATTGGCCCGCATTAAGTTTAGTTTGGGCTGGGGAAGCTGGGGTGAGTACGCAGCGACCAGACTGAGCGCGTCGTTCTATCCTGAGCAGATCGTCCATTTCGAGGAGACATTCTTCGCCGCACTGGAAGGCCTCGATGAGCGCATTGATGCAGCGATGGATGCTTTCTGGTATGATGGCGATGGATGGAAATGCTTCAGGGCGGTCACTGGCGAGTACGACCGGTTTTTCACATTCACCTCTTATCTCATCGGACACATAAGTGGACTAGACGGTGAAGTTGACCGAGCGCCGAAGTTCAAAGAGTTCTTCCAGTCCGGCAACTGGCTCGCGCAATACCTCATTGAGTTGGACAAGGTGCTTGAGAGCATCTGGAGCAATTACGGGGATTGGAAGAGCTTCGAAGAGTTCAACGGGATAGGCGAGCTGATCGTGTTGATTGCAACTACGCACGGCGTTCACCTAACGGAAGATGGACTCGCCATCTACTGACCTGTTGCCAACATCAGCGGTGCTGTGCGCATAATCGGTTGTGCCTGCAAAAGCCGCCCGCAAGCCCGGACGTACGTTCGATTATCTCCCTGCATATTCTGACCAGGCCGCGAAGCTCTGCCGCCTTGGCGCCACGAATGCAGAAATTGGCGACTTCTTCGAGAAGGACGAGCGCACCATCAACAGATGGAAGACAGACCATCCCGAGTGTTGTCAGGCCCTAAAAGCAGGGAAGCGATTATTCTTCCAAAATGAGTGAAGGCCGCTGCACTGCCGCGCGGGTTCGCTTCCGAAATAAGCTCACGAATGAAATTCCATAACATCGGATGTGCGATCATGACCGGCTAATCCGCATTTCATGACATTCGATGGGCGAATCCTAATTCGGTTCAATGCTCTGCATCTTTGCTAAGAGGATGTCATTGTAAGCAGGTCCGTCTTTGCCTGCGTGGACTCTTCGATGGCAATTTGGGCATAGAGAAATAACAAATGCAGGATCGTCGGGCCCGCCGTCACTAACGCGCCGAATATGATGGGGCTCAAGATAGGGGCTACCGTTCTTCCGGATAAATGGCGCTGGAGAGTTGCATCCCTCACAGTTTGCGCCGGCGCGCATAAGCACGTAGTTTCGAACATCTCGGCTTCGTTGGTAAACATTTCGAGTGCCGGCAACTTGAGTTGGCGGAAAGATGCCGGCAGAAGCTTTCGCCAGGGCGCGAAGCTGCTCTAGGTCATTTTTGTCATCCAGAGGTGCATCCTCCGTGGCTTCGAATATCGCACCAAGTGGTCGAAGTTCAAAAACGATTGCATCACGTTCATTGTTCTCGCGATCGGGTGCTCGCTCAATGTGGTGTTTTTCGTAGACCATCTCGCTTACGAATCGGAGGCCTTCAGTGGTTTTGCGAAAAAGCAGCAGACCCTTTCCTTCGGCCGCATGTGTAGCAATCGCTAAATTTCCGCGCTGCAGCGCCATATCGCCGACTTGTCCTTCGCCGAAATACTCAAATGCGCCGTCAGCCCGCATGCGATCGGCATAGCCGTGTTCTAAACCTTCTTCGCCGGTAATGATGAACACGACTGGGTGCTGTGACGGTGTGATGATTCCCCCTTGCTGCTGACCACCAAATTTCGCATGGATATCGGCGCGCCGATTGTACACCTTATCTTCTTCGAAACCCCAGCTCATGAACCCGCCCCCCTACCATTCACCAGTAGAATGTTACTCAAGCAGCAGAGGTGAGCAATGGCCGAGAGGAACATTCCATAGGATCGGATCATATCCGCTTAGAAAATCGCTGTGCGGCGGTGATCCGATTGGAGAACAGATCAATGTTACGCTGGTAGATCTCGTCGCGTAAGAACTTGAGCTCATCAGCTTGGCTTGCTTCCGGAACATCGACATACCAAGCTTTGGGGCGGCCGTTGGACCCATCATTCCAGCGATACTTTCGCTTTTTCAGTATCTCACGGAGATCGAAAGGAGATTGCTCAGCCCATATACGTACCGTAGGCTTGCGAGCGGATTCGAGTAGCAGCGCAAGTGCCGTACTCTCACTCCCATTTGGCTTCATCGACATAATTTCTAGCAGTGCTTTGCAATCGTCGGCTGCTCGATGTGAATGATGAAAGTAACCGCATCCTGCCAAGAGATAGGCTAGCCGGGATCCTTCAAAACCCAGCTTGCGCCATTCGACCTGGGTTGCCGAGCAGGCCCAGTTCTTGTGCTCAAAGGTCGACCAATAGCGTTCGCTAAATTGGCGATCGAAGGCTGCATTGTGAGCGATGATGATCGCTGCGTCTGCGACGAAGCTGTTGACGTCATCGGCTGAAATTCTATGGCCGGCGACGAGTTCGTCAGTAATCCCTGTTAGCTCTACAATTTCGGATGGTATCGGCGTAGACGGCTCATTAAACGCCTCGAAAACATCGGTGATATGGGTGATTTCACCGGAGGGGAGATAGGCGAATTTCACCATCCCCAATTCAATAATCTCGTCCTTACTCGTGTCGAGACCGGTCGTCTCAACGTCGAGCGCCACGCCAACCCTAGTGTTTTCACTTTTATCGGGGACGCTCATCTCGCGTGGTTTTAGCCGGCGAAGGACGCGATAGTCCGGGCAGAGCGAGAGCTTTTCCGCCATGGCGTCGAGTTCGGAGTTTGATACAGTCATGGTTGTAGCGGTCCGGAATAAAGCACGTCGACTATGCGGGATGCCCATCATATTGAACTGGACGACGGATTTTTCCAAGGTTTGCCGGAATATTTTCGGGTAGGTTGGCTGGCAAGCACACTACGGGTCCGTTGATGCTGCCTTCTTCAATAGAGTGGAAGCGAATTCGCACGCAGGTTATTCAGCGGGATAACTTCAAATGCGTGGAGTGCGGGACTGTCGCGAAAAGCGCAGATATCGATGTGCATCATCTGCTGCCGAGGTCCGCAGGTGGTACTGACGATCCATCAAACTTGGTCACCCTCTGCGATGGTTGCCATGCGGCTCATCATCCAAAACTCGCAGGCGGGCTTGCTCGGCGCGCAATCGAGCGCTGGGCTGTTCGGTTGGCGCGTTGGCTGGACCGTGACGGAGAGGTGGTCGCAGAGAGTCAGGCCTTTGGTGCTGGGCTTCGCTTGTTCGGCCTCGATCGGTTCAAAGAAGGCCAGCTACCGATCATCCAGGCGGCTTTAGCCCGACAATCGTTGTTGGTTGTAAGTCCCACGGGCTTCGGCAAGACCTTATGTTTTCAGCTGCCTGCTGTTTTGCGGCAGAGCATTAGTGTTGTCGTCTCGCCGCTAAAGGTCTTGATGGGAGAGCAGGTTTCCTCGCTTCTTCGACGTAAGATTCCGGCAAGCTTCATCAATAGTGATCTCGATTCGGGCGAGAAGCGCCTGCGGTATCAACTTCTCTCACAAGGCAGCTTTAAGCTTCTTTATGCCGCGCCGGAGCGCTTCTTTGTACGAAGTGGAGCCGAGCAACAGGTGCTGCGCGCGATGCGCCCAAGTTTCTTGGTGATTGATGAGGCCCATTGTGTCGATCAATGGGGGCGAGATTTTCGGCCCGAATACGGGCGACTTAAGGAAGTGAGAGAGGCGCTGGGATCTCCTCCGATCCTGGCATTCACCGCAACCGCCGGAACAGAGATGCAGCAGCGCATTCTGCATTCTCTCGGAATTCCTGATGCGCGGGTGTTTGTCCGCGGCGTCGATCGGCCCAATATTGCGCTGCTGCGCTGGCAGGCGCCTGCCAAAGAAAGATCGGCGATCATCGCAGCTCTTTGCCGGCTTGCTCTTCCCGGGAGCGGCAAGTTGATGATTTTCGTGCCAACTCGCAAGATTGGTGAAGCTCTGCAGGCCCATCTCGCTCGTGAAGGGCTTGAGACGCCGTTCTATCATTCGCAGCTCGGTAATAGCTGGGAGCGAGAGCAATTGCTTAAGCGTTTTGTCGGCGACAGCAGACCTGTCGTTGACCGTATTATTTGCACGAGTGCTTTCGGAATGGGTCTCGACGTACCGAATGTGCGTATGGTTGTTCATTGGCAGCACCCCGGTTCGATCGAGGATTATCTCCAGGAGTTTGGCCGTGCTGGTCGCGATGGAGCGCCGTCTGTCGCCGTCCTGCTACAGGGAGGGGAGGTAAAAGAAGATATCGGCCTGTTGCGTTACATGGCCCAACGAGCAATCAACGGATCCAAGTTGAGCGATGAAGCGGCCATCGTGGCACTGCGGCACAAGCATGAGCAGATCGCCGTCATGGCCAGTATGGCGCGTAAGAGTGCCTGCTTCCGCAAAGCGTTGGTTGGCTATTTCGAGGGACCCGAGAAGGTGACGCGAAGGAGCATATCAACGCGCATTATGGAATGGGTCTTTGCCGACGCTAGGCGTAATCAGAGCCGAGTGGCTTGCTGTGATGGCTGCCATCAGGTCGAGATCGTCAAGAAAGGGAGATTGAACTTCATTCGCAAAGTGCTGGCTTCATAGCGGGGATAGAGAACTCGCGGCACCTTCCATTTTCTAGGTCGACGAAGCCCGCGTCCGGCGCGCGGGGGAGTTTTTTGTTCCATAACATCGGATGGGCGGCTCCGATCAAAACCCCAAGGTGCGGCATTGCCCAGACCAGGCCAAAGGCAGTGTCTTTGGAATCCGGGCCAGCGTGATGGTTGGCGGTTGATCACCCGTCAGAATGGCCTCGGTAATGGAAGGCGCCAGAAACGCATAGCGCAGCTCCTGCCGAACGACTTTCGGATGGAGTTTGACCGACGTGGCTATCGCCTCGACGCTGTCGAATTTGCCCAACTTTAGATCCCGCAGCCAGGCATGCGCACGAACAATTGCCTGCAAAAGCTTTGGATCTGGCTGATCGGCATAGTTCGAGGATGGCGCCAGTGCGGGACCGTTCTTCACTGAGGCTTGCCACGGAATCTCGATGGTTTGTGCATTGTCTGATTGCAGGCGGATCATGATCTTCTTGGGATGCACGACGACGTCAGCAACGGAATCCACGACAAGATGTCTGAGCTGATCATCGGGAGTCTGCACGTCCAGTGCGAGGTGCTCCCGGATCGCCGTGATGACCAGGTTCTCGATGGCCTGTGCTGGAATCCGGGCAACGGAGCCGGCTTGAGTTTTTCTGCCGCGCATAAGAGCGCGTGAAATATAGAACCGATAACGAATGCCGTTCTTGACCGTAAAGCTCGGGCTCATTCGGTTGCCACGATCATCGAGAATCTTGCCGGTGAGAAGCGCCCCGCTGGTTGATCGACGGGTTTGTGTGGTGACGCGGTTTTCGGCGAGCAGTGTCTGCACCTGATCGAAGCTCTTTTGATCGAGAATTGACTTGTGCTCAGCCGGATACCATTTGCCATCATGATGGACCTCGCCGAGGTAGACGCGGTTCTTCAGAAGATGGGCGAGGGGACCATAGGTGAAGGGGATGCCGCCACGAAATTTCGGGACCTTGGTGTCGCGCCGTTTGGTGACGATGCCGCGCTGGTCGAGATTCTGGACTAGGCGGCTGAAGGATTTCAGAGCGATATATTGCCTGAAGATGGTGCGGACGGTTTCGGCTTCCTTCAGATTTATAACGAGTTTCTTTTCTTTGGCCTCGTAGCCGAGGGGAACAGTCCCGCCGGTCCATTTGCCTTTGCGGCGGGAAGCGGCGACTTTGTCCCGGACGCGCTCGGACGCCAGTTCTCGCTCGAACTGGGCAAAGGACAGCAGCACATTCAATGTCAGCCGTCCCATAGACGAGGTGGTGTTGAACTGTTGGGTCACAGCGACGAATGAGATTGACTTCCGATCGAAGGTCTCGACCAGCTTGGCGAAGTCAGCGAGAGATCGGGTCAGGCGGTCAATCTTGTAGACGACAATGACGTCGATCAGACCGGCCTCGATGTCTGCCAGAAGCTGCTTCAGGGCAGGGCGATCGAGATTGCCGCCGGAGAACGCCGGATCATCATAAGGCTGAGGTAGAACACGCCATCCCTGTGAGGCCTGACTCTTGATATAGGCCTCACATGCTTCCCGTTGAGCATCGAGCGAATTGAACTCAAGTTCAAGACCGTGCTCAGTGGATTTACGGGTGTAGATGGCGCAGCGAACCGGTTTCATATTACTTGCGGCCACGGCAGGCTCCCTTTCTAACCCTTTTTGCCTGGACCGTCTTGCTTGCTTCTTTGCTTGCCGTCCGCAGCCCAAAGAACTTCGGGCCATTCCACCGCGTGCCGGTGATCCGATTGGCGATCTCCGAGAGGCTGGTGAAGACCTCCCCTTGGTAGGCGAAACCCTTGGCCAACACTGTGACCCTATGCGTTTGTTCGTTCCAAACCCGCACCAGTTCCGAACCGGGTTTAATCCGCTGCGGCATCTCAAGAGGGCCAGTCTTTCCGGAAGCTACCGATCGTACCAGTTGGCCGAGTAGCTTCTTCGCCTCCCCAGAAAAGCCGCCATAGGCTTTGTCCTGTACGCGCTGGGCAATACTCCGCCGCAGCAGGTCTGGCCCAAATGCCCGGGGAGGTTCGGACCGGATTAGCTCCCGATATCTGATCCGCAAGTTGGCAATAGACATGGAGCCGATCTGTTTTAGCTCGGCTTCCACCCTGGGATCGATTGGTCGCCCATTCGATGGGGAACGGGTGTGCATCACCTCGAGCCTGCAGGCTTGCCAATCCGGTAGCGGCGCTCGCCACCAACCTTGTCAGAGATCAGATTGAGCTTCAGTTTCTTGCGGACGACTCCCGCAAAGAATCCTCGCACTGAATGTTGCTGCCACTCGGTGGCTTTCATGATAGTGGCGATGGTGGTGCCGGACGGCGCGCGGAGCATGTCGAGGACCCTGTCCTGTTTGGACACGGCCGCATCTGGCGTCTTCAGAGTTACCGGCTTCTTCGGCGCGACAGGCGGCGGAGCCTTCAAAGCTGGTTTGGTCGATCGCTTTGGTGCCGGTCGGGATTTACGCGCCGTCTTGCGAGGTGGCTTACGATTGCTGGTGGGCATTCTGGTTCTCCTGCATGCATGACAGCATCCTGTGCCGCCACTGCTGCAAGCCCGTCGGTTGCCGACGGGCGGAGAATCCATGGATTCGAAGGGATCGATCTTATTTGAGCGACAACCGGTTGAGCAGTGAAGCCGCATCCTGCAAACGGCCGGTCTCATAGACGATCTGTTCGAGATCCATCGAGACTCTCACGCCTTCACTAATGCTTCCAGCGAGCGCGCAGGCTTCAGCAGCTTTGGCGATCCGAGTGGCCTCGCCGAGGCGAATGCCGATCTCGGTGAGGATCAGTCCAATTGCCTGTTCTGTGATTTTGCGGTCCATCATCTGCCTCCATTTACGGTGACAGTGACGCTCCACGTGTGAGGGAAGTCGAGCGGAAACGCAGCAATCTAGTGGCTCATATCAGCCGATCCGGATCATAAAATGATCAGGAAAACCCCTAAGCTGCGCGGCTTGGGACGCCACGGCCGCCAAAGCAGTGTTTGAGCAACTTCACGGGATCGAGGTCACAGGACCAACGATGCCTTGCAAGAATTGCGACTATCTTGATCAGCATGCGTTGCACGCACCCAACCACCTGAACTTGATGAATTCGCATGAGCCATCTTAGATACGATCTAATTTATTGTATTTGCGACAGAATTGCCGCCACGCTAACTGTTCACCCATTGATTGGAAGCGCGCGATTGCGTCGCTACGGGCTTATCGATGAGTGTGCGTACATTAGACCTTGCCGCTCTATACTCTTCGGAACGTGGACGTCTGCACCGGCTGATTAAGCGCATCGTCGGCAACCGCACCATCGCCGAGGACTTGACGCAGGATACTTATATCAAGCTCCACGCCCACCCTGTTGGCGCAGCCGATCGCGGCCTGCTGTTTCGGACCGCTCAAAACCTAGCACTGGATCATCTTCGCGGGCAGCGCGTGCGAGATGGTTATGCCCGGGCGGCCCAGATCGAACAGGATGCCGTCGATGAACACGCTCCCGAGCATGTTCTTGCGATGCGGGAGGAGTTGGAGGCGCTTCTGGCGGCGCTTGCGACGCTGCCCAAACGCACGCAGCAGATATTCCTGCTGAGCAAACTGGACGGCATGAGCCATCCCCAGATCGCCAAAGCACTCGGCATCTCCGTCAGCACAGTTGAAAAAGATATGGTCCGTGCGATTTCCTTCTGCCGTACTTGGCAGAGAAATCGTGATACGGAATGAGGGATTCCGGCGTTAGAATCGTTCTCTTACTGTCGGGTCTATAACGACGGGACGAGCGCGGTTCTCAGATGAACTCCGATTCAGAGAAGATACCGGATACCGAGAAACGGGAGCGCGAAGCTACCGCATGGTTCGTGCGTCTGAATGAGCCCGATGTCGCTGACCAAGAGCGCCGCGAGTTCCGGCGCTGGCTCGCTGAAGACCCCGCTCACCATCAAGCGTTCAACGACGTCAAGAGCCTTTGGAATAACCTGGATGCGCCCGCGGCAATCCTGGGCGAAGGAGGCTGGCACCGGCAAGGGTTGAAAAAGCCGAGGCCACTGTCTGCCCGGGGCGGGGCTGTCGGATCAGCTTTGGCCGCCTGCCTTCTGGTTGCGATTGGAGGGCTGATCTGGCGCGATCCGGGGTTTTTCGATCGCCTCCGGGCGGATCATGCGACGAGGCCCGGCGAACGGCGCAACGTCAGTTTGGCCGACGGCTCGCAGGTTTATCTCGATGGCGATACAGCCGTTACCGTCAAGTTTACGGCAGACGGAAGGTCAATCGAATTGCTGCGCGGGCGTGCGTGGTTCGATGTCGTCCACAATCCCAAGTCACCCTTCTCCGTGCACTCAGGTGTGGTTGAAACGCGTGTTCTCGGCACCGCTTTCTCCGTCGATCAAGAGCAGGGAGAAGTCGGCGTCACGGTCGAGCGCGGGCTGGTGGCCGTGTCGCGTTCGGGTGCCGACCGCGTTCAGGTTCCTGCCGGTAAGCATCTGTCCGTCGGAGGGGGGCGCATCGGACCGGTGGTTGAAGCCGACCCGGAGACTGCGCTTGCGTGGCGCAGGGGGCTGATCATCCTCGATCAGGCGCCGCTCGGCAGAGTGATCGACGAACTCGCGCGCATGCAGCCCGGCCGCGTGATGATGACTGACAACTCCCTGCGGCAGTTGAAGCTGACTGGCGTTTTCAAGGCGGATGATCCCGACGCTATCGTCGAGGCGTTGCGTTCTGCGCTTGGATTGCGAACCGTCACGGTTCCCGGTCTTGCTACGCTGGTTTTCCGCTGACATGGCCTGAGATTTTTTTTACGGGGTTCGCTCGTCTGAATCGTTGTCTGCATGTGGCCGTTAAGCATTTCGGCCGCTGAGTGGACTGAGGTTCGATGACGACGATCAAAAAGAGAGCGGATATCGCTCGGAGAAGCATCCCGGTTACGGTGCTGTTGATGGCATTCGCAGCAGTGCCGCAAGCGGTTGCGCAAACCGGTACTCAGCTGCGCGGAGCGCAGGCGGATCGCAGCTTCGCCTTCAATATTCCCTCGAAATCTTTGCTTGCTGCGCTTGCCGATTTTACAGCCGCAACGAACATTCAGGTCATCCGGCCCAGTTCTGAGGCTGTCACCGGCAAGTCGTCACCAGTATCCGGCAATCTCAGTGCAAATGCTGCACTTGGCAGGATTCTGGCTGGCACCGGGCTGACCTATCGCTTCACCAACGCCCGGACGGTGACGATTCAGCGATCCCAGGGTGAGACGTCAAATTTTGCGGTGTCCGATGGTTCGGTCGTGCTTGATCCGGTTGACGTATCGAGCGTAGGCGCTACGGCCGCCGATGCGCCGTATCTGACGCCGGGATCGGTGTCGAACATTTCCCGCCAGGAGTTGGATCGCATACCTCCGATATCGACGAGCGATGTTTTCCGCACGACGCCTGGCGTCATTTCGGCGGGAGGCCGCTCGGGCGTGTCCATCAATCCGAACATCCGTGGATTGCAGGGAATGGGGCGCGTCAATACGACCGTGGATGGCGCGAGGCAAACATCGAGCTCATACCGCGGTTACAGCGGCACCCGCGACGAGGTGTTCGTCGACCCGGACATGATCGGCGGCGTTGATATTTCCAAAGGTCCGAGCGACGGCGTAGGCACCGGCACCATCGGCGGTGCAATCAATTTTCGCACGCTTGAGGCCAGGGACATCGTCAAGGAAGGCAACGACTCGGGCATTCGTCTCAAGGCCAGCACAGGTTCGAACACGGTGACGCCCCGCGCTCCGGTTCAGTCGCCTGCGTCGGTCATCAACATGGCCAGCGAGGCACGCCCGGGTTTTCTCAATGGCGATATGTTTTCGGGAAATGTTGCCGTTGCATCTATCAAGGAACACTACGAGTTCGTCGCAGCGTATTCGAAACGCCAGCAAGGCAACTATTTCGTGGGCACGAATGTTCCGCCCGGCATTGTTTTCAGAAGGGGCGACTTCACATGGGACAGCAATAACGCCAATGCCCGCGTCCCGGCCGGGGGCGAAGCATTCAACACCTCGGAAAACGCCGACTCGTTTCTGGCAAAGGGCAAGATCAAATGGGGCGATGGGCAATCGCTCGAACTGAGCTATCTTTATTTCGGATCGATCTACGGAGAAATCAGCGAGTTCAACATCGCGCCATCCGGATTGCTGGATAATTACGGTCAAGTTGCGCTTCTGCGAACCCGTGTCGATACTTACACGGCCAAATACCGGCATAATCCATCTGACAATCCCTACCTCAATTTTCGCGCGAACCTGTGGTTCACCGATCTGAAGACTGATTTCAACACTGCTTTGCGAGGTGTTCGCACCCTTGGCGGCGATATCGGCAATGCATCGACATTCGCCACCCCGCTGGGTGAATTGGTCTGGGACAACGGCACCGAGATCGTCCGTGAAAGTGCGTTCGCCGATCAATATCCCACAACGATCACGGGAGCTGGCGGATGGATGACACTCGGCCCGACAGGCGAGCGGCTGTTGAGCGGCACGTTCAGCAAGGCGGCTCTCAAGCCGGTCGATTGGCTGACTGTGTCGGCGGGGGGCCGCTTCGATTATTACGATTCAGAGGGCGGGGGGTATCTTGCGAAATATCCTGAACGGTCCGGAAGCCGCTTCAGCCCCAATGCGGGCATCGTGCTGAGTCCCCTGGAAGGGCTCCAATTCTATGGACAATACAAGGAGGGCTACCGCCCTCCCAGCTTGCGCGAAAGCCACTGGCACTACGAAGGCCTTTTGGTCAACAATCCCAATCTGCGCCCCGAGATATCCAAGAACAAGGAAGTCGGCGTCAACCTGCTGCGCAAGGACGTATTCACAACCGGCGACAAGCTGCGCGCTAAACTGTCTTTCTTCGATAATCATTATGACGACTACATTTTCCGCGGCCTTCGCTCGTCGAGGGGCGGCCAGAATGTCTATCACTGGATCAACATGGACAGCGCCAACTATCGCGGGTTCGAGGTTTCCGGCGGATACGATGCTGGCGTGGCCTTCGTAGAAGGCGCCTACACGAACTATGATCGTGTCGAATATTGTCCGACTCCGACCACGTGCTCGGGACCGTCTGGTCTTAGAACGAACATCGGAGCCCCCCTCCAGACGCCGCAGCAGGCCGATTACGCCACGAACTATATCCCGCCGACCACATCGGGCAGTGTCACCGCGGGCGTGCGTCTTTTCGATCAGAGCATGACCATCGGCGGCAGGATGCACTTTGCATCGACCCGCTTTGGAAGCGTCTGGAATGGAGGCAGGGGCCAGATCGGCTACACGATGTCGCCTCCCGGCTATACGGTCTACGATGCTTTCGCCAGCTATAAGTTTTCGGACGACAGTGTTTTCAATCTCAGCATCGAGAACATCACAGACGAATACTATTTTGGCGCGATGACCGCGCTAGGGATGCCGTCGCCCGGTCGAACCGCGCGGCTGTCGTATACAACCACGCTGGGCGGCGCGAGACTGGTGTTACCCGATGTGCATTTGGGGAATGCATCGCACGGTGCGCCCGGAAGCGACTGGACGGGTCTTTATGCCGGCGGTTATCTTGGATACGGGCTCGGCCATGTCAGCGGATTCACAACCGCTTTGAACGGTGCTGTCACCCCCGTCGCGGCGTCGGAGTCCGCGGATATCGACCTCAATAACGTCACCAAGGGTCTTCAGGTCGGATTCAACTATCAGTTCGCAAGCGGCCTTGTGATCGGCATGGAGGCCGAACATACCTGGCTGAAACATGGCGAAACGCAGAAATCTCTTGCGATCGAAGGTGGCGCGGCGCTCATGGCTGGCGGATGGATGCAGGCCAGCACGCAATACGGCATGGACTGGATGATGGCATTGCGCGGCCGGGCAGGATTTGCGTTCGACCGGCTACTTGTTTTTGGAACGGGTGGTGTCGCCTGGCTGAAGGAAACCCAGGAGCGAGCGCAGTTTCAATCCAATTTTTCCACTTTGGCCCAGCCCGGCGGAACGAGCACGAGCGGACCAGAATTCAGCGAACGGACTTCTGTCATGCGGCAGGGTTGGACCGCGGGCGGAGGCGTCGAATATGCGCTCCTCAACAACTGGTCGCTAAAGGGCGAGTACTCGTACTCAGATTTCGGCGAGGACAATTTTCTCTTTCCCAGAGCGCGAGCTGGCGTGACGCAGTCTTATCAATATCAGGAGATCGTCGATTACCGACCAAACCCTCGGGGCGGTCCGCCCATACCGGTTTACGGACCAATGATTACAGTTCCCGGGAGTTATAGCACGGTCAATGGCCGCAAGGCCTCCAACCGTCTGGATATGCACGCGTTCAAGATCGGACTGAATTATCGGTTTTGATGCAAATTTTATGAGGGTATCTGCGAGCTTGCACACGCCTAATTTGAATGAGCGATTGATTTGCCGAAAGGTGTTTTAGTTGGAGCGATGGTGACAATCGAGTTCATTGCTATTCTTCATTGCCGTAGAGGCGCGATGGCAGTCGAGCAGAAACGCAGCAATCTAGTGGCTCATATCAGTCGTTCCTGATCATAAAATGATCAGGAAACACACCGAACCTACCCGGTTTACCTGGCCGAACGCTTTGACGCGGCTTTGGGAGAGCCTTTACCGCCGACGTAATCCTTAAACAGCTTCACGGGATCGGCGCCGAGGGCGCGGGCGATGGCCGTGAACTCGATGATGTCAAGGCGGCGCTCGCCGTTCTCATATTTGGCGACAAAGGATTGCGGGCGGCCGAGCTTCTTGGCCAAGGCTAGCTGGCGGATGTCCGCCGCCTTCCGCGCTGCGACAAGCTGGTCGATTAGCCGGGCATATTCCGCAGATTTGAGGGTCTTTTGCATGCGCCGCCAGAGCCGTGAATCGGCGGCGCATAATTTGATCCCAGAAACGGATTATCCCAAAATAGGATTATATTAACGGAGACTCACCATAGTAGCGCCCGACAGTCGGAGGTGCCGTGGACTTCTGCGCGGCGGGAAGCGATGTGCTGAGCCACCCACGCCGAGCCATCCTAAAGCGGCGGAAGGGACGTCGAACGCAAACTTGGAGAAGGTCCCATGAATATCGCAATCAAGGCGGCCTTGGGCTGCGCGCTTGGATTCATTGTCGTCGGAGCTCTGGTTGGCGGTGGTCGAAGCGCGGCCCCGCCCGTGCCGAGCGTACCTCTGCCATCTGACCAGACACGGTTCATAATGGCGATTACCCAGGCGCGATCCAAATTCAACGCGGCTCCCAATGAACTGGCCGCGGGTGGGTTCCGCAATACAAGACAGCAGGCGATCTGCAGCGCATTGAACGGTCAGAGCGCATCAGGTTGGATCGGCAAAGTCGCTCATCTCTCCACCAATGGCGATGGCAAGGGCGTAATCACGCTTGAACTTGCGCCGGGTTTGCAAGTTTCAACATGGAACAACGCTATATCGGACTATTCTGATAAGACCCTGATTGATCCGGATACGCAGTTCTTTAAATCTCTCGCCGCCATGAAACGCGGTGACACGGTGCGGTTTTCAGGAGGGTTCTTTCCCTCGAACGTGGATTGCGTGGGCGAACAGAGCGTAACCTTGGCAGGCTCGATGAAGAGCCCCGTCTTTACGATGCGGTTCTCATCAATCCGGAAGCTTTGATTACGGCAGTGGCGCTATATCTTTGCGCGCGCTGCTAGCTAATAGCTGTTTCCTCGACTCTGGCTTGTTTGAAGCGGTCGCCGAAGATCCGAACGGTCGAAGCTTTGAAATCTGACACGCGGGACACAGAGCTGTTGACCATTTCGGCGCGAGTCACCCTACCCAAGATAAAGTCGTATCATAGCCACCCTTGTATGAGAGTGCTTGGCTGAGGCTATCGACCTGATCATCGTGTTTGCCTTGCGGAAAAGTGAGAAGCTCGGCTTCGAGCTGAGCAAGGAATGGCGCTATCCGGGGAAACAGCACCAGCCCTGCTTCGAACTTGGCTTGATGCACGAACAGACGGCCCTGCTTATCCCGCTCGATGGGTACAGGTCTCACGCTGTAGATATCGCTTTGTTTAAGTTCCTGAGCCAGAGCGATCCCGGTTGATGCATCCTCGACCAGTATTTTGTGCGGATCGTATCGCTGCGCGAGCGCAATCGCCGTGGCGCGCAATTGAGGATACTCGTATCGCCCTCGCGTCACGTCCAGCAGATAAAAGTGCTTATCAACCAAAAGCCACGTGGTGCAGACCGACCAGTCATTCTGGCTGCCGACTTTTGCTGCAGTATCCCAGCTTTGAATGACTTTGGTTCGATATGTGCGCTCCGGCGGTTGATCATAGTATCGGATCCATTCGCGGTGGATCATCGCGCCGCCGTCAGGGACGGGCGACTGCTGATACTGGGCACTAAAAATGGCAGAGCCCATTTCAGTGCGGAGTTTTTCCAGTGTGGCGAGGGTCTCGTAGCGCGGATGGAGCGCTTCGCCGACCCGGCGCTTATGAAACTTGTCATCGCCGATCGGAATCGTCTCATCGGCCTCGGCGATCGCGGGTAAGCTCAGTACGGTCCAGTCCTTGGAATTATCAACGAGGAACCCTGTCAGGTCATGAAGGTGAACTCGTTGCATCACCAGAATAATGATGCCGGTCGCCTTGTTGTCGAGTCGCGACAGCAGAGTGTTTGTGAACCATTGATTGAGGGAATTACGCAGTGTGTCTGATTGCGCGTCGACCGGCTTCTGCGGGTCGTCAAGAATGATCATGTCGCCGCCAAGACCCGTCAGTGTGGCCGAAACGGAAGTCGAGCGACGAAAACCCCGCTTCGTGGTGAAAACGTCAGAATCGGCGATCCGATCGACACGCATGCTCGGAAACGCTTTGCGGTACCAATCAGATTTTACGATTGCCCGAAAATCTGCCGCATGCTTGGCCGAAAGATCGTTGCTGTAGCTAACGCCAAAAATCTTCATCCGTGGATCATGTCCGAGCAGGAAAGCCGGGAGTATTACCGACACCGTGAGCGACTTTAAGTATCGCGGTGGCATGTTGATGATCAGACGATTGACCTTGCCGTCTCGAATAAGCTGGAGCTGGTGAGCAATCGCCTTGATGTGCCAGTTCGGGATGTACTGAGCACCCGGATTGAGCATCAGAAAGCAACGGTGGAGGAAGCTCTCAAAGTCGCTGCGCAGGATAGAACCTAGAAGGTCTTGATCATTCATCGCGCTTTCTCCTTTCCACCTAGCGAGGATTGGAAATTGCGTAGGTAGGCGTCGAGCACTGCCTTGTCGTCGCGACTTATCTCGGACTCGTTACCTCCGTCGGAAGTAATCGCGGCCAACTGATTTAACAGGAAGGTTGCGCTCTTGATATTGCCCTTTAAAGAGTCCTCCACCACCTTATGGAAGATGCCCTCCATGACTGTGATCTTGCGAGCCTTGCCATCCCGTCGCATTGTGATTTTGCTGTTGAGCAATTCGCGCAGGATAGTGTCACGGTTTTTGGCTCCCTTCGGGCGGCCTTTCGGATTGCCGCTTTGACCAGGCTTGAATCGACGGGAGCGAGGCGGTTTTCCGTAGCCGACGTCGTCATCGCTCGACTCCAGCCGCACACGTTTCCGGATGACCCGTTTGACTTTCGGTATCGATGCCATCATCAAATCCTTACGCGCTTGAGAGCAGGGGAGGCGGACCGCTCGGCGGCCACCTCGTCGAAGGTCTGGCCGGTGGCCAGCAGAATCGCGTCACGTTTGGTGAACTCCTGCCAGCGTCGGATGGCCACATCGACGTAGAGCGGGTCGATTTCAATGCCGTAGCCGCGCCGACCGACCTTTTCCGCGGCTAGAATGGTCGTGCCGGATCCCATGAAAGGATCGAGCACGATGTCGCCACGACGCGAACAGTCCCGCATTGCGTCGGCAACCAGGGCGACGGGCTTGACGGTCGGATGTACCGTCAATTCGGCAAGCCTGTCTTTGCGGAACGTATTGACGCCAGCGTACTCCCAGACGTTTGATCGGGAGCGGCCAAATTTGCCGAGTTCGATATTGTTCTGGTGGCGTCCGGTGCCGTTCTTGAATACAAGGATCAGCTCATGCTGGGAGCGGTAGAAACTGCCTTGCCCGGCATTGGTTTTGACCCAAGCGATGATATTCTTGAGCTCAGTGAAGGCATCTTCGCCGGCCGTAAGGCACTCACGAAGGTGCCGCCAATCCATGCAGCAGAAGACGATTGAACCGTCTTCTAAATAGCGAGCCGCTAAGCGCATCCAGCTGACAAGGAATTCCTTGAACTCGGCTCGGGACATCTCACCGGATGCGAAAGAAAACTCACGGTGCTTGATCTTGCCGCGCCCTTGAACCGAGCTAACTCGAACATTGTAAGGCGGATCGGAAAATACCATGAAGGCGCGGGCGGTGCCCATCAGCCTTTTGACATCCCCGGGTTCTCTCGAATCTCCACACAGCAGCCGATGTTTTGACAGCGTCCATAAGTCGCCAATTTGACTGACGGCCTTGGCTTCTACCTCTGGTACGACATCTGCAGGCTCACGTTCCGAATCGAGGTGATCGCTCATCAGGCTGTCGATCTCGGCAGCCTCAAAGCCGGATAGTTCGATATTGAGCTGACATTCGGGAAGCAGCACCGCGAGCTCGCCAAGCTCCGCCGCAAGAATTGGATAATCCCATCCCGCGTTCACCGAAATCTTGTTGTCCGCTATGGAGAGGAGGCGCTTCTTGGTGTCGCTTAGGCCCGACATGATTATTGTCGGTACTTCCTTCAGACCGAGCTCGAGCGCGGCGAGATAGCGGCCATAGCCGCAAATGATAACGCCGTCTTCGTCGATCAGGATCGGGTAGGTCCAACCGTAACAAAGGACTAGGTTTACGATCTGCCGAATTTGCTTCTTGGAGTGCGTTCTTGTCTTGCGTTTGGGCGCTCGCAATGAGCGTACAAGCGTCATGACGATGCGGTCGTGGGTCACAGTGAGCTCCATTCAAAACGAACGAAGCCACCAATATTCACATCATTTGCGCCGCGTCACTAAGCTCATCCAAGTTGAAATGTGGCTGAAAAGCGGTGTGCATTGAAGTCAAGATTTCGGTCTGCGTTTTGGCTTCCAAAATCCCGACAATGCTAGCGTGTCCGAAATCTTCTGTTCAGACGGAGATTTTTCATCCGGAAACAGCATCTCAAATTCTCCTTTGATATTCAGGAGTAAGAGGGGCTGTATCTCAATCTGAGCCAGTTTACCGAAGTCGATGAACTTTAATCCGCTCACGAACTTGCCGAATTCAACAGACTTGCCCCCAACATCAATAATCCGCTTGGCATCCTCCTCAGGCAATCCGTGACGGAAGGATCGATAGACGGCGCCTTCAATCTTGGCCACTGAAATGGCGGCATGGATGACTTTCTCATCTAAGGGGGTGAATTCATATGGAAGTCGAGCGGGTACAATCTCCACCGCGCGTAACGTGGTGCCATCTTGCAGCGTGACAACCGCATCATCTGACACCATACCTCCGTCTAACAAATCAGCAGCATACTCGCGGCGCTGGCCGGTCAAATTCTCAATTGCACGAAACATATTGCCTGATTGCAGGGGAATAAAAGCGCTCTCGTCGTGAAGCGACCTATATTCCAATACAACCAGATGAAAGTGCTTGCCGGTATTCAAATTCATTCGCCGAACATGCACCACGATTTGCGCACGCTCTGAAAGACCGTAGCTTTGCTCGACAATATAGATTGCCTCAGCGAGGGTTGTCGGTTTCCGTATCGGATCGTTTCTGGTCATGGAGGTGCTTCTAGTGAGCAATACAGACCGAAGGACAGGACTTCCTGTACTTTTAGCTGCCTTTTCATTTCTGCGCGAGCGAGATTCGCGGAATGAGCAGTTATGGAATCTTTATTCTTTATAGGCATGCGATGCATTGCAGCTGCCGCAACCGCCGCTCGCCGTCGTGGAAAACTCCTACGCGCTGTAGGTGAGCAGTAGAAGGGCAACGCTAACTTCTGGCCCATTACCGTCACGGATATGCCTACTTCGCTGACGCCTTGCAAGACATTGGAATGAAATCGCACTCTTCGAAGTTCTGCGTGTTGCGGCGCTGACTGATCTCATCATCGGCCGCCATCTATATGGTTGAAGGTCGTTCCGGGGCAGCCGCTGACGTGCAAGTTGTCGAAAGTCCTCAAAGTTCAAGCAATCATCCAAGCACATACATAATAAGGTGAAAAAATATCTGACCACGTTGCTGGGGGAGCAAAAGCTGTAAGAGTTTTGCTTGCGAGGTTATCCATATGGGAACATCTCAGAAAATCAATCAATCAACGCAGAGGATCGGTGCGCATTTACAATGCGCGCCTGCTGATCAGATTTCCTGAACATCAGAATCAGGCGATGTTGGTTTTCTACCATTTCTCTCTCTCATATTATTTGCAGGCAACCCGGAGCGAGTTGCTCCAAGGTTTCTGAGAGGGCGTCATATGCAGGAATTGCTTCTCGCGATGGTGCGGGATGAAACGATTGCTAAATCACCCTTAGAGCAGGCACATCGCATCGATGCGCCCACGTGGTGAGACGGATATAATGCGCGACGTATCGGTGGACATCAAAGGTCCGTCCAATTGTATCGAGGCTGTACCCGAAGAAGCCTGGAGGAATGTGAGCGGCTCACTTGCCGAGTCTTCGAAGAATTTGGCGAGATCCATAAAGGTTTGGAAAGTGCCGCCTCTTGTTTCTTCTGTCGGACCACGGCGTCGTCAGTACTATCGCCGGGATCGCGATCTGCGGTGGACGATTTATCTGCATAAGCGACTGAGGGGCATCGGCGTTCAGCCGAGAGCGCTTCGCTACGTATTTTAATTCGACGGTCCAAAATGGCGTTGATGCCGACCAAAATTACGATGACGCAGGGTAGACAACGAGCATGACAAATTCTGAACCGATTGTTCTTGATGCGCTGGTGCTGGGCGGCGGCTTTGGGGGCATACATATGCTCCATCAACTGCGCGAAATGGGATTGACGGTAGTTGCGCTCGAGGCCGGGACCGGGGTGGGAGGCGCGTGGTACTGGAATCGCTATCCTGGAGCCCGATGCGATATTGAGAGTCTCGTTTATTGTTACTCCTTCTCGCCCATCATCGACGACGAATGGAGCTGGACTGAACGCTATGCGACGCAGCCGGAAATCGTTCGTTACATAAATTTTGTCTGCGATCGGCTCGATCTTCGCAAGGATATTTGCTTCAACTCCCGCCTAGTCAAGGCGACGTTCGACGAAGAGGCCGGGTTCTGGACGTTACATACCGAGAACGGCGATGTCTATCGTGCGCGGCATTTCGTTTCCTCGGCGGGCCCCATCTCGGAGCCTATCTGGCCTGACATTCCTGGTCGCGAGAAGTTCAAGGGAGAAATCTACCATACAGCGAAGTGGCCTCAGCAAGAGCCGGATTTCAGAGGCAAGAGGGTGGGAGTTATCGGCACGGGATCGTCCGGAACCCAACTCATTCCTCTTGTCGCAGAGCAGGCCAAACACCTGACAGTATTCGTCAGAACGCCGAACTTTTATGCCAACGCCAACAATCGGCCGCTGACCGATTCCGATCAGGCATGGTGGATGCAAAACAGGACAAGAATTCGCGAGCGGCTGCGGACGTCGGAAATCGTAGGTTCAGGTGATGTCTTCATGAATGAAGGGATGCTTGCAACGCGACTTCGCAAGGGTGACGAATACAGCGAGAATGAGCGGCGCGAAATTCTTGAGAAGCGATGGCAGTTTGGTGGGGCGACGATGCCTCGCGCGTTCGTCGATATTTTGACCAATCATGAACTGAATGACGAAATTTCCGGTTTTCTGCGCGCAAAGATTGCGCACATTATCAAAGACCCTGCAACGGCCGAGATCATGACGCCGCGCAACATCTATTTTGGAACCAAGCGGATCTGTGTAGGCACAAATTTCTACGAGACATTCAATCGCCCCAACGTCACGGCTGTCGGCGTCAAGAAAACGCCCATCGAACGGTTCTCGGAAAAAGGACTCGTCGTTGATGGCAAGGAACATGAGTTCGATGTCATTATCTGCGCCTCTGGTTTTGATGCGCTAACGGGTGCGTTGACCGTTATCGACATCCATGGCGTCGATGGGAAAACCATCAAGGATGTCTGGTCAAAGGGATCCGACACCTACTTGGGTATCGGCGTTGCGGGGTTTCCAAACCTCCATCTCATCGGCGGACCTGGAAGTCCTTCCGTCCTGGTAAATGTCGTTATGGCGAATGAATATCAGGTCGGATGGATATCGCGGCGCATCAAGTACATGCGGGACCACGGGTTGACTCGTGTTGATGTTGATCCTGACTATCAGGCGAAATGGTCGCAAACCGTGAAGGATGTTATCCAGGGAACGGTGCTTGTCAGCGCCGACAGTTGGTACGTCGGCACGAACGTACCAGGCAAGGCCAAGGGCATCTTGGCCTATGCGGGAGGTATGGTGAACTACAAGCAAGCCTGCGATGCAGCGGCAGAGCGGAAGTACGAGGGATTCGTATTTTCCTGACGGCCTGCATTCGCGACACTAATGAATGCGGTTCACTGGTGGTTACGAATTGGGGCGGTCAGCATGATCGCTGCGTGTGCCAGTTTTCCAATCAACGTATTTGAATAACCGTCGTGCTGATAACGAAATGCGCGATGGCGTCGGGGGATATAAATGGATTTGGGTATCAAGGGACGTGTTGCGCTGATCACAGGTGGCGCAAGGGGATTAGGACTCGCCGAAGCCGAAGCATTAGCTACAGAAGGTGTCTCCATAGCTGTTAACGATGTTGATTGTGACGCAGCTGACCAAGCGGTTTCGCGTTTGAAGGAATTAGGCGTCAATGCGGCTGCGTTTATCGGCGATGCGGCCGATGAGGCTGTGGTCGTCAATTTGACGAAGCAGGTTGTTGGCGAACTCGGGCGTCTCGATATTCTGGTCAACAATGCCGGCATCGGCGCGCGTCCTTCGTATCGCGTCCAAGATATGCCAGCGGACGCCTGGGATCGAATGGTTCATATCCATATGCGAAGCACGTTCTTATGGACGCGCGAGGCGATACCCGCCATGAGGTCGCAGGGATGGGGGCGCATCATCAACACGTCATCGATGAACTATACGGGTGGCGGGCGAGCGGGTGTGTCCCACTATGTAGCCGCCAAGGCTGGTATCGCCGGTTTCACGCGGACGGTGGCCAAGGAGGTTGGCTCCTTTGGGATCACCTCTAACGCCATTGCGCCGGGATACGTGGAAACCGATCTCATTGGCGGCTTCACTTCAGAAATGCTCGCGGTCGTACGGGAGCAAAACCCGCTGCGGAGGCTATGCTCACCGCGTGAGATCGGGAGCGCCGTCGCGTTTCTGGCCTCGAGCAATAGTGGATTCATCAACGGCGAGTTGCTTTGTATCGATGGCGGACGGCGCGAATTTTATTGGGGCTAGCAGCATGCGTGGCGCAGTCTCGGAGAAACCGGGCGAACCCCTCGAAATCCGCGAATTGAGGCTCGCCAATCTCGCCTCAGACGATGTGATCGTACGCATACAAGCGACCAGCCTCTGTCATACAGACCTGGAAGCGGTTGACGGGCACCTCGATACGCCACTGCCATTCGTTCCCGGTCACGAAGCAGCGGGGATAGTGGAATGGACCGGATCATCCGTTTATCGGCTGTCAGTGGGTGATCATGTCGCTCTTTCCTGGAATCCGCATTGCGGGCATTGCTATTTCTGTTCCCATGAGCAGTTCATACTGTGCGAGCAGTATCGAGCGAATGGGGTCCGTTCGATGCACTTTGACGGTAAGGCGCGGATTTTCGACGGCAAACAGCCCGTTCATCAGTTGATGTACGCCGGCACTTTTGCGGAACTGGCAGTTGTCACTGAAGACTGCGCTGTCAGGATCCCGAAGAGCATGCCTTTCCACGTTGCCTGTCTGATCGGTTGTGGAGTAGCGACCGGGATTGGAGCGGTCAGCAATATAGCACGGGTTCAGCCTCGCAGCAGCGTTACCATCATCGGATGCGGTGCGGTCGGACTCTCGGCTATCCAAGGCGCACGTCTTGCCCAGGCGGAGACGATCATCGCGATTGATAGAGATGTGCGGAAGCTTCATATGGCGAAACGCCTTGGAGCCACGCACACTCTCCCTGTAGATGAGAACCTGATCCAGTCCCATGCCGCTCTCACGTGTGGGCGTGGCGCGGACTATGTTTTCGAAGCAGCCGGCAATGAAAGAGGATTCCAGACCAGCTTGGAGATCGTAAGGCCAGGAGGGCAGGTGGTCTGGCTCGGTAAGGTCGCACAGCAGCAGCTGGTAAGTTTTCGTTGGGGGTCGCTGATGGGTGAAAAGAATATCGTACGATCAAGTTATGGTGGAAGCCGGGCGCAGGAGTTCTTCCCTTCGCTTGCAGAAAAATACTTGAGCGGTGACCTTCTGTTGGATGATTACGTGACTAGCCGCATCTCTCTTGGTGAAGTCAACGCCGCTCTCGATCGGTTGCGAAAAGGACTCGATATTCGATCGGTTATCGAATTCTAATGTTTGAGTCCTTCCCGCAGTTTGTGGAGCCGGGATGGGGGCTATTTTCCTTATCCCGGCCACACAGCACGGTCAGAACGTGTTGACCTCACCCGACCCACCGTATGCCGACCATCCGCCGTCTACGAATAGCTCTGCGCCGGTGATGTAGGAGGCCCAGTCGGAAAGCAAAAATGCGGCTGCCTGAGCAATTTCTTCAGGTCGCGCCATGCGTCCCAATGGTGTTCTGTTCACGATGCGCATCACGTCAGTTGCACCGCTATTGATGATACCTTGAGCCATCGGTGTGAGAACATATCCCGGGCCAATCGCATTGACACGAATTCCCGATTTGCCCCACTCCGTTGCGAAAGACCGGGCGAGATGGCCGACGGCGGCCTTGGATGTGCCGTAGGCACTGCGCCGTGGCTGCCCGTTATAGCCTGCGATGGATGTTACAACGACCATAGCGCCCGAACCCTGAACTTCCATGTGCCGTGCGGCGAGGCTGCAGACAAGCTGGGTTCCGCGCACATTCACGTCCATCACACGTTGCCAGATATTAATGTCCTGCTCTGTCGCTTTGCCGATATGATGGATGCCCGCACAGTGGAAAAGCCCATCCAGGCCGCCAAGCTCGGCAACTGTTTCGCTGATTAGCCTTTCCGCCTGATCAGGGACAGAGACGTCAGCGGCGACATGGGCCCGGGCTCCAGTTTCTGCGGCGGCTTCCACTATTGCATCGGCTTTGACGTCCGAAAGACAAACGTTTGCTCCGAGATCGGTAAAGATTTTACAAGCAGCTTTTCCGATGCCGCTTGCGCCGCCGGTAACGAGTATTCGCTTTCCGGACAGTCCGAATGATGGTCCTGATGAAATTCCTTGCATGTCCTTGAATCCCTTTGCAGAACAAGTCCGTCTCTGACGGATTGCCCTGTCCGTTTTCTGGCGTGAACTGATTTGCCACGCCCTCCCAGGCAATCATAAGCCTTGCGATGGCGGTTCGGCCTAATTTCGGTTGATGTTGATCGTCAGCGAAGGTGAATGACTGGGATGACAGACGTGGCGGGGGCGTCTTCTTCCCTTCATCAGTTTTTCTGAAGTCAGGAGTCAGGCGATCTTGCTACCCTTTCATCTTTTGCTTCCCTACCTTGTACCTCAGATCACAAGCGCCGAAGAGACCGCTCTGAACCTGAAGTCAGGCCAGGAGCGGCCGAGAGAGCATCATGGTCCGGGTGGAAATTCCGATCTGGGGAGAGAAATATGCGCGATATTAAATTTTCCGCGAACCGCAGGCGTGCAATTAAGGCCGCTGGCGCGACCGCAGCTTTGGGCGTTTACGGTTTATTGGGTGCGCCGGCGATCGCGCAGACCACTCCGTTGCGAATAGGAATTCTTGCTCCTCGCGGAGGTATGGCTGGAACGGCCGGGGAGGGGGGAATTCGCGCTGTCGAGTGGTCTGTGGAGCAGCTGAATGCGGCCGACGGAATCGGAGGCCGGAAGGTCGAGCTCGTCTTTCAGGAAGAAACGACGCCAAAGGAAACCATCGACCGTTATCGAAAGCTGGTGTTGCAGGACAAGGTCGATGCCGTCCACGGCATAATCTCCTCCGCTGTGAGTCTCGCACTGGCGCCTGCAGCTGAGCAGTCGAAGATGCTGACGATGTTGTGGGATGGCACGACACAGGACGGCGTCAAGGAGATGATGCCCAATCCGCAGTATGTTTTCCGCTCCATCGACAATGAAGTCGATGCCGTAATGGCGTCGCTGCTCGCGATCCGGCATTTCAAAGGCAAATTTGCACGGATCGCTGGTATCAATCCCGACTATACGTACGGCCGTAACACCTGGACAACATTTACCGCGCTTCTCAAGAAGTTCGGTATTGAGCACACCGTTGTTGCCGAGCAATGGATAAAGCCCGGAACGATGGATCTAACATCCAACGTGGCGGCTTTGAAGGCGGCGGCGCCGGATTTGATCTTCACTTCGATGGTATTTGCCGATTTGCCTGTGTTCATGCGTCAGGCCCACAATATGGGACTAACGGATGGCGTAAAGTTTGTCATGCCGGCGGCGGGGTGGCAGCAAACCTCGCTCAAGAAGGAGTTCACGCCTGAGAACATCGTATTCGGTCACAGCACATTGTACTTCGCCAACCCGGCAGCTTCCCCACTGCAAAAAAGCTTTGTGAAGTGGTACTTTGATAAATACACAGACTATCCCCATTGGGAATGTGACCGCGCGTACTACTGCCTTCATCTGTATAAGGCAGCCGTCGAGAAGGCGATGGCGGCGAAGTCCGGATCGTGGCCGACGTCCCTTGAGATCGCGGAGGCCATGCCTGGTCTCACGGTGGAATCACTAGGTGGTCCTGCCTCCATGCGGCGCGATCACATTTCCGATCAGATCATTTTCCAGGGTCTTACGACTCATAAAAATGATTATGATTTCGTCACGCTCGCCACGACCGAGTCGATGTCGACGAAGGAAATTCAGAAGCCGCCCGGCGCGGATTTCTGGGAATGGCTGCAGACAGCTGACCTAAAAATCTAGTCGCGTACAGAGAAGGGGCGCCGACCGCATGTCGTGGCGGCGATATCATCTATGGCTACAGCGGCTAGCATACTAATCGCAGGGCTCTTTCACGGAGCCGCGCTTTTCTTGCTGACATCCGGACTGCAACTCAGTTTCGGTGTTCAAAGAATCGTCAATCTCGCATGCGGCTCGATATATGCCCTAGGTGCGTATCTGGGCGTATCCGTGACCACATGGGCGCTGGCGCAGGGGCTTCCGGTCCCGCTGTTTCCCCTTGTTTTGTTGGCGTCCGGGCTGGTGGCGGGATTGATAGGATTGCCACTGGAGCGTGTTTTGAGCACGATTTATCGTCGTCCTGAGTCATTCCAGTTGCTTTTGACTTTCTCGCTCATCCTGATTTTCCAGGATGTGCTTCGCTTCTTTTGGGGTGCGTATCCTCGCCAACTGCCGAACGTATCGATGGTCTACGGTTCGATCAACGTGGGTGGCGTGCAGATGCCTATGTACAATCTCTTTGTCATTCTTGCCGCCGTCGTTATCGGTGTGGGTCTGACGTGGTTCTTGAGTCATACGACTTCGGGGAAAGTATTGCGTGCTACCGCCGAGAATCGCGAGACGAGCGCCGCAATGGGAGTGAACGTTCGGCTGGTATATTTGCTGGTCTTCACATTAGGGACAACATTAAGCACGGTCGGTGGAGCGCTTGTTGTGCCGACGGCCGCGGCATCGCTACAAATGGGCGTCGAACTGGTCGTCGATGCATTTGCGGTCATAGTCATTGGCGGTCTCGGCAGCATGAAAGGCGCCGCAGTAGGTGCGGTTATCGTTGGTCTGATCCGCGCCGCAGCACTCTTCATCTATCCTGAAGTCGATATCCTGGCGACCTACGCGGTCGTGCTGATCGTTTTGATCTGGTGGCCGACCGGCCTATTTGGAAAGGCGTTGTAATGAAGCAAACCGCATCAGCGCTGGATATGTCGGTGGAATCGGACGGTACCCGCAGTCGATCCGGAATCACCGTGAAGGTGATGTTGTTTGTCGCCGTCGTGGCGCTTGCCGCGGCGCCTCACGTTACGAATATCTATTACGTCAGCCTCGGTATCCCGTTCATGGCATACGCAGTTGCCTTGCTCGGGTTCAACCTGCTGTTTGGATATGGCGGCCAATTGTCTTTCGGTCACGCGCTGTTTCTGGCCATCGGCGCATATTCGTCTGCTTTGGCAGTTCGGCTCACCGGCAACGCGGCATTCGAATTGATGCTGCTGTTCGCCGTGGCGGCTGCGTTAGCGATCTCCATCCCGTTGGCATGGATCGCAAGCCGGTTCTCCGGCATTTTTTTCGGCATGCTGACGCTTTCGTTTGGCATGCTATTCTATTCGTTCCTCAACAAATTTTATGATTTGACGGGCGGGGACAGCGGAATGAATGTTCCGCAGCCATCGCTTCTTGGCATCGACTTCTCGCAAGTTGACAAGATGGGATTTCTGACAGGCCCGTTCTACTATTATTGCCTGGCTTTGCTGATCGTGAGTGCGTGGATTATGTGGCGTATAGTCCGATCGCCTTACGGGCTACATCTTCAGGCCTCACGCGATAATGAAGTGAAAGCAAGTTATCTCGGAGTGAAGGTTCGCCAAGTACGCGCGGTCGCCTTTGTCATCTCCGCGATCTATGGTTCCGTTGGGGGTGCGATGCTTGCGATAAGCACCGGGCTCGCCGATCCCGAACTATCGTACTGGCAGCAATCCGGTCATCTCGTTTTCATGGCGATTCTTGGTGGCTATCAGGAGCTCATAGGACCTATCGCAGGAGCTTTGATATTCATTCTGCTTCAGGACGAGTTACAGGCTGCCACCCAGTATTGGCGATTTTTTCTGGGCGTCGTGCTGGCGCTGCTCGTGATCGGAATGCCGGGAGGTCTTTTGGGTACTGCGAAGCAGATTCTGGCCAGATGGAGGCGTTGATGTCCAGTGACCATCTGCTCGTCGCGCAGAACATCTCCAAATCGTACGGGAGTTTCGTCGCCATGCAGGGCGTCGATCTCAATCTGGCTAACGGCGAGTTTGTGTCCGTGGTCGGACCAAATGGTGCTGGCAAGACGACGCTCGTCAATGTTCTCACTGGATTGCATTCACCCACGGAGGGGAGCGTGCGATTTATGGGGCGCGACATAGCGGGACTTAGTCCCGTAGATCTTTCGACGCGAGGTCTCGCGCGCGCGTTTCAGCTGGTGAGCGTATTTCCCGATCTCACCGTAAGGCAAGCGCTCACCGTCGCATCCTGCTCACGTCTTGGTTTGCGATGGAAAATGTTCGCGGACGCTTCGCGCTATCGTGAAGTGCGAGAAGCCGTCGCGGCGATTGCCGCAGCATTTCGACTGACAGATTCGCTTGAAAGTTCTGCAAATTCGTTGCCGCATGGCAAGCGTAAGTTGCTTGACGTTGCTAGCGCTTTTGCATTGCGTCCGAAAGTAATTCTGCTGGACGAGCCAACGGCTGGCGTTTCAACGGCTGACAAGCATGGTGTGATGGAAACTTTGTTGTCTGCTGCGAGCCAGATGGGAATTGGTGCAATTCTCCTGATTGAGCATGATATGGATCTCGTGCGGCGTTATTCGTCCCGGATCATTGCCATGCAGGGCGGACGAAAGATCGCTGATCTACCTACTGAGAAGTTCTTTGCTGATGAAGCCGTTCTCTCTGTCGTGATCGGCAAGGAGGCACATGCATGACGCTTCAAATCGAGGGGCTGAATGTATCGATCATGAGAAACCGCGTACTGCACGGTGTCTCACTGCGTGTGTCTCCTGGAGAGTTGGTGTGTCTTGTCGGGCGCAATGGCGCGGGGAAGACTACCACGTTCAGGGCGATCATGGGATTCGAAGCGATCGGAGGTGGGCAAATCTTGTGGCGCGGTAAAGATTTGAACAAGCTCGCGACGCACCGCATTGCTGCGGCCGGACTAGGCTACACGCCGGAGGGTAGCGATGTGTTCGGAGATCTGACCGTTGAGGATAATATCGCGTTGCCGACCTGGACACGCAAATCAACCAAATCGGCGGATGAGCGGATCGAAGCGGCCTACGCGATATTTCCGAAGCTGAGATCATATGCGCACCGGGGAGGGCAGCAGCTATCCGGGGGGGAGCGCAAAATGGTTTCAATCGCCCGCGCACTTGCGCTGGATCCCGAGCTTCTTTTACTGGATGAAGCATTTGAAGGTCTTTCGCCCGCGATCTTGCCTACCATCAGCAATGGCCTGCGAAGCATTCTTGACCAGGGTCGCTCCGTATTGCTCGCTGAGTCGAACTTTTACCACCTGCCTCGTTTTGCGGACCGGCTCTACGTGATCGAACGTGGAGCGATTATTTTCGAGGGGACGCGGGAGCAAGTGGAGGCCGATGGGGCAACTATGAAAGTGATAAAGGGAGTTGAGTAGCCGGATGGAACATCCACCGCAGCCCACTCTTGACTCGTTGGCAGAGATCGACCGGTTACTCGCACCAAATGTTGTGCCGGTTATTGAAGCCATCCGTGCCGCGAACCAGTCAACGATGGATCCGGCGACTTTGCCACTCGCCGAGGCTCGTGCCCGGTATGAGGACGTTCAAAGGGGATGGCGGCCGACGCTTCCCTCCGACGTCGCTATCGAACGCTTTTCTATCCCGTGCGCACCGTCGGATCTGTCCGCGGTAAGGATAGTTCCGGCTCAGACCAGAGAGTTGGTGGGCCAAATGCTCTATCTGCACGGCGGCGGATGGGTGTTCGGATCGATAGATACTCATCTTTCTCCCATGGCTCACCTCGCCGCGCGAACCGGATTGGAAGTGATTGGAATCAACTATCGGCTTGCTCCCGAATTTCCGTTTCCGGATGCTTTGAACGATTCCCTGGCGGCATGGCGCTCACTATCTTCGACGTGGCCGGGCGCGCCTTCGCTGCGATTTATCGGGGGCGATTCTGTGGGAGCGAACCTCGCGGTAGGGCTGATGCTCAGCTTGCGAAACGCCGGATCGACGCTGCCGGACGCGGCCCTGCTATTTTACGGTGCCTATGCGGCCGACGAGGAGACGCTGTCTCATCGCACATTCGGCGATGGAAGCTACGGACTCTCCAGCAGCCGCATGGCATGGTTTCGGAAGCTGTATCTCGAGCGTTCGCTCCCGCCAGTTGCGGTCACCGATCCCCTTGTGGCTCCGCTGCACGCGGATCTTCGAGGTTTGCCTCCTCTCTTTGTGTTGTCCGCGCAGTGTGATGTTCTGTGCACCGAAGGCGATCTGTTTGCACAACGAGCGAAAGAAGCTGGTGTCTCGGTCCAGGATTCGATTCAGCCGGGTCTTATCCACGGCTTCCTTCAGATGGTGGGAATCGTACCTGAGGTCATGACTGCTATAGATGAGGCAGCTGCATTTGTGCGTTCGCAGCGGCGAGCGCCTAGTCATTCCGGTTGACGCGCGTGAGCGATCTTGCTGAGGCGTTACTCACGGTCTCTGCTGTTCAACCTTTGCGGCATCCGCCTTTTCAGCTCGGATGGGTCGACGCACCGCATTACTCGGTCAGCCTTGGTGACTTCCCGCTGGATTCCGGCGGTGTTATCGAGGATTTCTCGATATCTTTTGCCGTGCACGGTGATTCGCGCGACGACCGGCTGCCGATCGCACTTGCATTATGTGCGATTGGAAGCACGCACCATAGAATGGATTTTATGATTGGCACCGGGCAGGCACTCGACCCCTCCCGTCTGCGCATACTTGCTATTGACGCAATCGGAAATGGTCTGACGACGTCACCCTCCACATCGCGTAGCCAGCCCGGATATTTGTTCCCGCAATTTACAATTGGCGACATGGTGCGCAGCCAAGCGTCTCTGGTGAAGCGGCTGGGTATTGAAAAACTTGATCTCGTTGCCGGTGCATCGATGGGCGGTATGCAATCGCTCGCTTGGGGTGTCATGTATCCGGAGGCTATGCGTCGGATCGTGGCTCTGACCCCTATGGCGAAAACGACACCCTGGGCCCGCCTCGTAAATCTATTGGCGCGCTCGACATTGGAGCGGGGGATGTGCCACGAATTGGGTGGCGAGCCGGCCACCGATCCCTGGTATGATTGGGTACCTCTCATGCTCGCCCTGTCGATGCGCACTCCGAGTCAATTCGATGCCGAGATTCTGGATTTCTGTCGAAGCCCGGGAAAATCTGATCCCTGCCCATGGCTTGACCTCCGAAGATCTTGGTGGCGATCCCAGGGCTTCGAGTCGATAGACTGGATCTATCAGTCAAGAGCTTACGACCTTCATGATGTGGGGAAACTGGGTTCATTCAACGGAGACACGGTCGCTGCCCTGAACTCAGTGCGTGCCCCGACCTTTATAGCTGCGCCGTCGTTGGATCTTTATAATCCAGCAGATGCAGCGGTTTGGGCGTCGCGCCATATTCCGGAATGCCATTACATGGAGATCAACAGCGTGTATGGCCACATGGCCGCGAGTGGCCTTGATCAAAGCGCATCTCGTGCTTTGAATGATGCTGTCGCCAGATTCATAGCGTAGAATCTCGCGCGATAGAGCGCCCATAGAACGAGGCGTGAAAGTTTCAAGGGTGGAGGATCTGAATGGATATCCGTCTCATACACTATTTTATGAGTGTCTATGAGGAGCGCAGCTTTGTTAAGGCTGCTGAGCGCATGCATGTCGTGCCATCGGCCCTAAGCATGCAGATTCGCAATCTCGAAGAAGAACTGGGCACGTCCGTATTCGACCGGACAAAAAAGGGCGTTGAGGCGACTGTAGCTGGGCGGCGATTCTATGAACTTTGTCAGCCGATAGCTCGTACCCTGGCTTTCGCAAAGCAGGAGATGCGCGACCTGGTTCAGGGCAATAGCGTATCCGGTTCACTTCGCGTGGGGATGCCTTCGGCAACCAGCTTCGGGATCCTTGGCGACTTGCTGCAAGAATTCACAAGTTTGTATCCTAACGTTGATCTGACCGTCGTTGAAGCATTTAGCCGCTATGTCACCGAACAAGTACAATCCGGCTTTCTCGATGTCGCGCTGGGTGCGCTGCCTGTCGATCATAGCGGATTAGCCTGTAGGCCAGCTTATCGAGATCACTTTGTGCTGATCTCGGGACGACCTATCAACGGTCCCCAATTCAGTCCCATTGATCTGTCGGCAATGAAAGAACTCAAACTTGTCGTGCCGTCAGAGCGTCATTTAATGGGCGCAACCCTGCTTGACTACATCACTGGTGGTCAAATCGTTGCAAGCCGCGTCATGAAGGTGGACGGGTTTGTGGGAACTATCGAGAGTATCAGGCGCTCAGATTGGGGCGCAGTATGTCAGGCTATCGGTGTCATGCAGTACCTGGACAGAAAGGATCTATTTATTTATCCGATCTTTAAGCCAGTCATGCATCTTGAGTCGTATTTCTTACATCATCCTAGTCGCCCACTGACGTTAGCGGCGCGCTGCTTTGTCGAAATGCTCGAACGAAGATTGCTCGATGTATGTACCGCATGGGAGAGGATTTATTGTTGGAAATAAAACGGCGCTAAGTCTCGTTTGTTTTCCTTCACAAGCCGTCTTTCACCATAGGCTCTGTACTACGAAGACGAATCTCAGAGGCTGCGCAGAAACTCGTGTCGGCGTAAGCTTGATGCGAAAACAGCAACTCCGGGAACGGCATGCCGAGGCCGTTCACACGTCATTACTTCCATCGCTGCTACCGCCTAGAGTGTTGGAAAGCCGCTGGCTGAGCTTGGAATACAAGTTCAGAATGGGCTAGCTCAGTCGTCAGCAAGTGTTCGCCGTCATCACCCTTGAGACAAAATGAGGCTTCACGAAGAGAGGGTTTCTAATTCATCGTAGCCGCAAGGAGCGAGGAGGAAGCAGAAGTCCTTACTCGGCAAAGCGCCCGCAATGCAGGCACTGACTTTAAACTTCGGACCTGGCGTAAACCTTCCCGCTCCAGCAGAGGTCAAGTTACCAGACAGAAATGGAAAGGAATTTGCGGAAGGCGGTTGCGTGACGTGTCATGGGCTTCACCGTGTCGTTGCTGCGAAGCGATCGCCGCAGGAGTGGAGAAGTGTCGTTCATCGGATGGTTTTTCTGGGTTCCGCACTCCCGGACGATGACGTTGCCGCTGCGATGGATTACTTAAACGTCAATTACGGTTCCCCAGAGGCCACTTCTCTAGGGCAGAGGCCTTAATGACGCGCCGCTAGCGTGAACATGCACGGCCTATATCAGTGATCTAATGTATGTTCGCGAGGGGCTGCATTGAGCGCGGGCTAGATCATAGGCCGCCACCGTCGGGCGTGCCTACTCGGATTTCAGGAATACCGTACGTTCACGCAGAATATCAGCCGCGTTTCGATTTATCAGACGCTTGTCGCGGCAGCTCGGTGCCGTGGAAAATGCGCTATTAGGCTATATAGCATATCCCTGTTAGCGTCCGCACTTTCCCTGATGTCTTGAAGATATTTCCCTGTTAGTTCCGTAAGCGATTGTTCAAGAAGTACCTGCGGCGCAGTCGTTTTACTTGGAATTTTGGCTTGTCAAAATCAGTGATTGCAAATTTTCCTTGTAAAATTCCCTGTTTGCAGGGAATTGACGCAGAGACTGGTGCTATTAGCACTGTATCGCCAGCCAGCCAGTGTGCGTTTTTGGAGAATATTACCGTTTCGATCTTGAAAGGCCCGCCAATGGCGGGGTTTTCAAGACGCATTCATTCTCCAATTGCGTACCTAAAGAAATTCTGAGGCGAAAAAACCCCAGAATCTCCAGCCAATTCAAAGGAAACTCCCGCTCACAAAAGCTCCGCGATAGCATCGTTACGGTCGCAGAAAATGGAGGAAAGCGGAGAGGATTCGAACTTTCGACACGGTCTTCCGTGTGCCGTTTCCGCGGTGCCATAAGCCACTCGGCCACCTTTTCGAACTCGAAACATTGGAGGCCCAGCCTGGATTTGAACCAGGATATGAAACGTTTGCAGCGCTTCCGCGTAACATTCCGCCACCGGGCCGCTTGTCTTTATTTCCGTATCAGACGGTCGCGTCGAGCACTTTCATAGCGCAGCGTTAACTCTCGGCCGGTTGCGGTTCTCTTTCGCGCTAACTCGCACCGAGCCAAAGCTAACTAAATTGTTAAGTCCATCTCAAGAACCGAAAGCCATCTTGTCCCAATCGGGGCAACTAGGCATTTGATTCAAATGGTTACTATTACGGCTACTCCGCGCAGCCGCATTAAAATGTCGGATAATGAAATCGTTGAGCACTTCAACAGATTGGGATTTGTCTCAGACATTGGGAGCATCGTTTTTACCACCGAAGCAGTTGAGGATTTCTGGATCGCGAGGCAGAAACTCTGGCACCATCCGGGCGAGGTTGAGCGATACGAAGAGCACGGCCTGCTCATTCTAAAAAATGCACAACCGCGACCCAATCAGCCATCAAGAGACATCGCTGTGGTAAGTTTGGGGTTTGCGCGAGCCGTGGTGGGGGTACTTCCGGGCTCAGATATCGATCCCCTTTATCCGCGATACGCAGTCAAGATGGGTTAACGATAGCTGGATCACGCGTCAGGGCGACGAAAATGTCGGGGCGAGAATAGCCAATATTGGTTTTGTTCAATGAATCTTGTCCATCAGAATGCCTTATGCTCCGACGAAGCGTAGAGGCAACGGCACCTAAACCTAATCCGAAGCTCTGCAAAGAGCTCCTCCTCGCCGAGCAACTGCCTGCGCCTCCAACGCGCGTTCCTTTCGGATAAGACCGACACCGACAATGGCAGCAACAAGGACACGCATCAATTGTGTATGATCCGCCTCGGATTGCCTATGGTGGTTTGCGAGCGGGCGCACAGCATCAGCCGTCTCAAAACAAATGCATCAGAAGTCTGTGTCTTCTTCTTCCGCGTCGGCTAGCTGATAGCGCTCCCGGCGATGTTGCCAGATGGCAAAAACGATCGAGGCGATTGAAGCGGCCAACAGCAGCCCGGAGATTGGCCGCGTGACAAACAACCATGGGTCCGGCTCCGTGGAGACGGCGCGGATCAGATTCGACTCGATCGCATCGCCAAGCACCACGCCCAGGATCAGCGGCGCGAGCGGAATATGCGCCTTCACCATGGCATAGCCGATGGCGCAGAACAGTCCGAGGACATAGACGTCGTTCATGCTGTTGCCGAGCGCATAGGCGCCGATGACCGAGAGCACAAGAATGACTGGGATCAGGATCGACTTTGGCATCATGATCACGCGCAGCCATGTGCGCGATCCGATCCAGATCACCAACACCATCAGCGGCAATGAAACGATGTAGGCACCGTATATTCCATAGGCGACATCAGGATGCTGCGAGATGAACAACGGGCCCGGCTGGATGCCGTGGATAGTCAGTGCGCCCAACATGACCGCAGTGACCGCATCGCCGGGAATCCCGAACGCCATGATCATCATCAGGGATCCGGCGACATTGGCGTTGTTGGAGGATTCCGAGGCGATAACGCCTTCTGGAATGCCGGTGCCGAATTTCTCCGGATGGCGAGAGAACTTCTTCGCCTGGTCGTAGGCCATGATGTTGGCGGCGCTGCCGCCGATCGCCGGCAGGATGCCGATGAGGACGCCGATCAGAGTCGACCACACCAGCAGAAAAGGCCGGCTGAGAATTTCCCATAGTGCGGCAAACTTCGATACCTTGAGGTCCAGCGGACGCGAAGCGCGCTCCTCAGTCGTCTCCAGTCCGATTCGCTCGACATCCGGCATCAGTTGCGCAAAAGCGAAAATGCCGATCAGCACCGGCAGGAAGTCGAGTCCGCCTTCGAGAAAATTCAAATTCATTGTCAGCCGCTGCGTGCCGAGAATGGGATCCGGGCCGACCACCGTGACAACGAGGCCAATCGCTCCCGACAGCAGCCCTTTGGTGACCGACTTGCCCACCAGCCCGGCCACCATCGTCAGCGCGAAGATGAAGAGCGAGAAGAATTCCCAAGGCCCGAACTGCAGTGCGATCGACGCAAAGGGTCCCGTAAGCTCGATTAGGAAAAGACCGCCGATCGCACCACCGAGAAATGCCGCCCAGACGCCGATCCAAACCGCTCGTCCCGGCTGACCGTTTCGCGTCATCGGATAGCCATCAAAGGTGGTGGCAACGGCGGACGGTGTGCCGGGAATGCCAATCAGGCTCGCGGTGATCGAACCGCCCGCCGATCCGCCGGTGTAGACGCCGATCATCGCCGCCAGTCCCTGCAGCGGATCGAGCCCGAATGTGAAGGGTAACACCATGATCACTGTCATGGTGATGGTAACGCCCGGCAGGGCGCCGCCGATCACGCCGGCCACAGTACCTGCGATCAGGGGCACCAGATACTTCAGATGCAGAATGGTCCCGATATGGGTGAGGAGCAATTCGTAATGATTCACAGCCCGCTCCACGATCCGCGTGGCAGGATGACCGACAGATAATTCTCGAACACCAGATGGCAGACGAGTGCGGTCGCGACGGCGACGCTCACGGCGAGCGCCCATCGCTTCCACGAATGAGGCCATTCGAGTGTGAGTTGCAGCGCCAGGACGAACAGGAAGGTTGCGATGCGAAAGCCGAGTGCCGGCAAGATCGCGATGTAGAGGCCGAACTCGACGAAGGTGGCGAGGACGAGCAGGTAGTTGGATTGCGGCGCGGCGACCTCAGGTGTTGCGGCTGGCGCGGCGCGACGCCGCGCGCCAGCGAGGATGTCGAGCACGATGAGAATGAGACTCAACACGGCAAGAATCAGCAGCACCACGCGCGGATAGAACGCTGGGCCGATCGGCACCATGATCGTCGGCGGCAATCCGCGCGTGAGCAGTAGAAACCAGATGCTGACCGCGAGGCAGACCAGCCCCGCAATGCCATCGCGTGTGAGCATTATTCGCGCTTCAGCAGGCCGAGATCTTTGGTGATCTCTTTAGTGACCCCGTCTTCTTTTTGCAGAAATGCGGTGTAGTCCTTGCTGTCGAGGTAACGGACATTGGTCCCTTGCAGCTTCATCGCCTCGGCGAAAGAAGGATCTTTCGCCGCCGTAGCGCAAGCCGACTCAAGCTTTGCCCGGATCTCCGCCGGCACGCCCTTCGGCACCATGAGGCCGCGATTGACAGCATACTCCACGTCGTAGCCGAGTTCTTTCAGGGTCGGTACGTCTGGCAGCTCCGGGCTCCGCTTCTCGCTCATGATGGCGAGGAATTTGAGCAGACCGGCGTCAACCTTCGCCTTTTGCGTGAGATTCGAGTCGGCAAGGTCGATATGACCGCCGAGCAGCGCGTTCATGCGCTTGGCTGTGCCGTCATAAGGAACGTACTTGAGCTTGAGCTGCGCAGCTTTCGCCATCAGTGCGATGGAGTATTGGCTGGTCGAGCCGAGCGAAGCGCCGACGGTAATTGTGTCGGGATGGGCTTTGGCAGCAGCAACCATCTCCTTGAATGTCTTCCACGATGTCTTCGGACTCGCGGTAATCACCGACGGCGTCGAAGCTACAAGACAGATCGTATCGAAGGCCTTGTCGTACTTAATGTCTGTCAATCCGGCGAAATAGACCGAATGGATAAAGTCGTGCGGTGCAAAGACCGTGTAGCCATCCGGCGCAGCCTTGGAGGCCTCGCGCTCACCCACGGTCCCCGACGCGCCGCCCACATTGGCGACGATCACCGGCTGGCCGAGTTGCTTCTGCAAGAGCGGGACGAAAACGCGATAGATACTGTCGGTATCGCCGCCGGCCGCCCATGGCACGATCAACTTGATGGGGCGCTCGGGGTAGGACGCCGCGAAGGCGTTACCCGCTGCGACCAGCCAAAAGGAACTTGCGAAGATGATGGCGGCACGGAACGCGCCGCCCGGACATGCCCGGCGTTTGGACGACATCGTTTTCTCCCTATGGATATCTCTCCTTGGATAGCCGGCTCTTCTTGAGTTAGCGTTTGGCCGGTCTCGTCGAACTATAGGTTGCCGGTTCAGGATGCCAAGAGGATTGATTAGGATGAGCGGTATTGGAGAACTCCCCCTGCGAATTGGTCTTGCTGGTCTTGGTGCGGTCGGACTTGAGGTGGGCCGTCGCCTCCAGGCGGGGATTCCAGGTCTCGCTCTTGCTGCAGTATCGGTTCACGATCCTGCAAAGGCACGCGATGGTTTGGCGCTGGGACCAGCCGTTCCCGTTGTGAGGCTGGAAAAGCTCCCGGAGCTCTGCGACGTCGTCGTGGAAGGCCTACCGCCCGCTTTGTTTTCGACGATCGCCGCCGCCACCATCGCGCAGGCGCGCCTGTTCATGCCGCTGAGCGTTGGGCAATTGCTCTCGAACTGGGAATTGGTCGAGCAAGCGCGCAAGTGCGGCGCGCGCATTCTAGTGCCGACAGGTGCACTGATCGGTCTCGACGCCGTCCGTGCGGCGGCTGAAGGCGAGATCTATTCAGTGACGATGGTGACCCGCAAGCCGCCCGCTGGCCTCGATGGTTCGCCTTATCTGGTCGAGCAGGGCATTTCAGTGCGCGATCTGAGCGCGCCGGTGAAGGTCTTCGACGGCTCCGCGCGCGATGGCGCCCGCGGATTTCCCGCCAACGTCAACGTCGCCGCAGCGCTTAGCCTTGCCGGCATCGGACCGGACCGTACGCGTCTCGAGATCTGGGCCGATCCGTCGCTCAGCCGAAACACTCATCGGATTGATGTGGACTCCGACACCGCACGATTCAGCATGGCGATCGAGAACATTCCCTCGGAGAATCCGCGCACCGGGCGGATCGTTGCATTGAGCACGATCGCAGCGTTGCGCGGACTGGTCTCGGAACTCAGGGTGGGGACTTGATAGCTATCGCGGCCGCAAGCGTCCTGCTCCGTAAACGTTGCCCCAACTGGGCGCGAAAGCGTCTGTCGCTTCAGGCGATCAGGTCGCTTTCGAAGTGCCGCGAGTGCACTTCGTTGCCGCGGTCAGGAACATGCCCCGCTGTGAACAGGACGGGAGCCAAAGCGTATGCCGACCTCGTTTGATACCAGCTTCACGACACGGCCCGAAATCACGGGTTCGTTCGGCGTCGTTGCAACGACGCATTGGATCGCGACCGCGGTCGGCATGGGCATCCTCGAACGCGGGGGCAACGCATTGGATGCGGGAGTCGCCATCGCCTTCGTGCTGCAAGTGGTCGAGCCTCATCTCAACGGGCCGGGCGGCGACGTGCCGATTCTGATTTACGATGTGCAGAAGGGGAAGCCGCAGGTGATCTGCGGTCAGGGTCCGGCACCCGCCGCCGCAACCATTGATCGCTTCCGTGACATGGAGCTTGATCTTGTTCCAGGCTCTGGCCTGCTTGCTGCGTGTATTCCCGGTTCGTTCGATGCCTACATGCTGCTGCTGCGCGATTACGGCACGATGTCGGTCGAGGATGTGCTCGCGCCGGCGATTTCCTATGCGAGAAACGGCTACCCGCTGGTGCCGCGTATTTGCGACACCATCGCGACGGTCGAAAATCTCTTCCGCGAGCACTGGCTCACGTCGGCAGCCCTTTATCTGCCGAACGGCGAGATTCCGAAGGCGGGAGAGATTTTCCGCAACGTGACTCTCGCCGATACCTATGCGCGCGTGCTCAGCGAGGCAAAATCCGCCGGTGGCACTCGCCAAGCGCAGATCGAGCGCGCACGCAAGATGTGGTCTCAAGGGTTTATCGCCGAAGCGGTCGATGCGTTCTGCCGAAAGAATGCCGTCATGGATTCCTCCGGCACGCCACATCATGGCTTGCTCACCGGGCAGGACATGGCGGGATGGAGCGCGTCCATTGAGGCTCCGATCAGCTACGGTTATCACAACTACACCGTATTCAAGGCGGGGACTTGGACACAGGGATTGGCATTGCTTCAGCAACTGGCCTTGCTCAAGGGATACAATCTCGACGAACTCGATCCGTGCGGCGCTGAATTCATTCATTTGCAGGTGGAGTGCGCGAAACTGGCTTTCGCGGATCGTGATGTTTTCTATGGCGATCCCAAATTTAGCGATATTCCGGTCGCACGGCTTTTGTCGGATTCCTATAACGTCGAGCGGCGCAAGCTGATCACCCATAAGGCATCGATGGAGCTGATGCCCGGCACCATTCCCGGATTCGGCAAGGCCATCGGTATGCGGGCAGGCGGCTCGCGCGAGGCAGTTTCGGCCATCGGCACCGGCGAGCCGACCGTGGGGCGGATCAGTGCCGAGCGTGGTGACACGGTGCATTTCGATATCATCGACCGCGACGGCAACATGATCTCGGTAACGCCGTCGGGCGGATGGCTGCAATCGTCGCCGATCATTCCGGAACTGGGCTTCTGTCTCGGCACGCGTGCGCAGATGTTCTGGCTGGACGAAGAGCATCCGGCGTCGCTCCAGCCGGGCAAGCGGCCGCGTTCGACTCTCTCGCCGACCCTCGCGATGCGTGAAGGCGAGCCCTACCTTGCCTGGGGTACGCCGGGCGGGGATCAGCAGGATCAATGGGCAACCCAGCTTCTGCTCCGTCACATTCACGCGGGATACAACCTCCAGCAGGCGATCGATGCGCCTGCGTGGCACACTGAACATTTCCCGGCGTCGTTCTGGCCGCGTCTGGCGCGGCCCGGTGTTCTTGTCCTTGAAAGCCGGATCGCGCCCGAAGTTGTCAAGGATCTGCGCGGTCGCGGCCATATCGTCGAGGTGGGCGAGAACTGGTCAGAGGGTCGTCTGACTGCAGCGTCCCGCGAAGATGGATGGCTCAGAGCAGCCGCAAACCCGCGTGGAATGCAGGCTTATGCTGCCGGGCGTTAGGGCGCGCCGCGTCCATCAAGGTGATAATGACGGCATAGAAGCGCGTGGCGCGCTCGGGTAGCGAAAATCGAGCGTCGGCCGATCTCATGATCGAGGGCAAGCTTTTTCATGCAGATGCAATGGACGGCATGGTCACGGTGTGATCGATATTCGTCGAGCATGCCGCCGGCCATAGCGTTATTACGGTGAAATTCGGCTCCAGCCCATCGAGTTCGAGGAGGGCTAGGCTGGTAACCCAGTCGCCTCGAAGGTTAAGGTCCCGACTCTCACATATCTGATCGAAGCGGTGCGAGCGGTCGAGCTGGACGATCTGTTCAGTCAAGCTTCCAAGTCGCAACCCCGGGCCCATCAAACGGGCAGCCCGTCCACCCCTTCAGAAAGTGTGGAGCGTCCGATTTTCATTGGATCGATGAGGACGACCGCATGAGAATGTAGTAAAATACGTGTCGCCCTCGGCAGGTATGTTGTGCGCGGGGCAAACTGACTAACGCTGGTTAGCTAGTATGCCCTGGGTCGATGTGTCTGGGAGTTTTCTTCTCGCGTTGCGGAGTCATTTTTGCCGGATCGCGCTCTCCAGGCACACCTCGAGGCCCAAGCTGCTCGCGTTGAATATCATCCGCGCTTTGGCGGGCTTCGCCATCGTCAGTCTGACGCTGATGCGGGTTGCGCGCTGATAACTTTTCGGTGCTGCTATTCTGCGGGCCGCTTCCCAGTATATTCTTTGAGCTGGAGTCTTGCGCGCGCTTTTTGTCGGTCGGCTGTTCCTGGTTCTTTTTGTCCAGACTGATGCCGTGATTTGTCTTTGCCATGGTCGGGTCCCTCACGAAAAGTGGTTTATCGAAGCCTTGGGGCTACTGTTTGGCCAGCCAAGTTTTAACGTCTTCGGCCATTACGCCGACGGCATCCACTGCCTGCTTCAATTTGATCTCTGAGCAACCCAGTTCTTTGGTCCAATAACGGACCTCATGTCCCTCTTGAAGGTTGATTCGCTCGCGGTCTCGTGGCCCGCGGTCGGTAAGATCATCAGCCATTGGCGGTCTCTCCATTGTTGCGGAGGCCTAACGAGCTTTCGGGCGACGTGTTCCACGGAACATTGCGATCGCGGCTAATCATTGGGGATTCAGAGCTAGACGCCTAACGCTCTGCGTTTCTGGCCAATCGGCGGATGGCTGACCACGAGCAAGCGCATGCAGACTGAAATCAGAGAACTGGGCAAAGTGCTGATCAAAATCGCTGGGTTCGATGAGAAGATTTGCAGCCTCAAAGCGGGTGACTGTGCACGACAAGTGAGGGCATGGGCGTAGCTTCGTTCGCGGACCTCGCGGCATCGACCGGGAGTACGTTTAGAAGTCAGCCCGGCCGGCTACAGAGCAAGTTCACACCGGCCGGGCCTTAGCCGCCCGCTGCGTCCCCCAGACGGCTTGAACCAATAGCCGCAACGCCCGTCCAGTTGCATCACACGAAAGGATAGTCATGATCCGCACTGCCATTCTGGCAGCAGTGCATCTGCGCACTGTCGTCGCTGTCGGATGCCGGCACGATCCGCTCGAAGTCCGCCGCAACCGCTCATGTTGCCGACCGCGCTGTTCATGCCCTCCGGTGCCTTGTCGATAAGCTGGATTCGTCCGGGTACCGCATTAAGTTCATGGGCGGCTGGCGTAAGCATGGCTCTGTACGCAACTCCCTGCACCCGTCAGGCATGGCGCTGGATATCAATCAGTTCTCTCGCAACGTCACGCGGCCACGCATCCCGGCCTCTGCCACGGCGATAGCGCGGGCATGTGGCCTGATCCATGGCGCGGTCTGGGGCTGGGCTGACGCCGGGCATTTCCAGCCAGGCGGCTGGGCAGGGCGGTCGAAACATCACCGACAACGTTACGCGCGGAAGCGTCACCGCAAGCATCTGGCGAACGCGCCATGACCGGAGCCAAGGCATCGCGAGGGCAGGAGCTGTAAGCCAGGTTAAGACACGCCAGTTACGGCGCAGCAAATTCGCGCCAAGGCGGTTTAAGCCGATGATGGCGCGGGGCCCCAGCAATGCTGGGGCCTTCGTAAGCTTCTAATGTTTGCGAGAATTTGCACCTGATTTCTGATCGGCATGACCTGGCGCGTAGCCAGAGGCGCCCGTGGTGCCCTTGACCGATCCCTTGTCCTGCATCTTATGACCAGGTGTATATCCGGACGCGCCGGTGGTGCCCTTGACACTGCCCTTATCCTGCATTTGCTGGCCGGGGGCTTTCGTCTGCTGCGCTCCCGCTGGAACGGCTACAAGCATGGCGGCGGATGCTAGCACGGCTAAAACTGACTTTTTCATTCTGAACCTCTCCAAGTGTTATTGACCAGCATCAACGTCTCAGTTGCTTGAAGTTTCCGCTGCGCCCGGGATTGTGCAGCGGAATCGCCTGATACAGCGATCTATGCGGGCTGGGGAACCTGGTTAGCCCCGCGGCTAGTTGCGTGGGGAACCGACCCTCATTTGTTGAGCTTGGTGTGGGGTGTGCATACGACCGCGGCGTAGCCTTCGAGCAGGTGGAAGTGGCGGTAATTTTTCGCCACGTAGTGCGCGGAGTAAGTCGGAAAGAAACCGAAGCCGACTTTGAATGACCTGTCTGTCTTGTACCGACATTGCAATCTCTCAAGCCAAATGAACTGAGAAAGAGTGAACTCGGGCCGCAGCTCCGTCTGTCCGGCCTCAGACATTGGAACCTGGATTCGGAGGAGTAGGCCCTTTTTCTACGCGTCAGCAAAGCTGTCGCATGACGAGCCTCACGATTTAAATTCTTTCGGCTTTGGCTCTTTTGCCATTTCATCCCGGATCAATTCGAGCAGCGATTTGCGCTTGCTCTCGTCGGTCGTCTCATCAAGCACCTTTCGGTAAAGCTTGAGGTTCTCCGTATGGATGAATGTGTTCATTGCGGCCTCCTTGAGGGGCCAGAGTATGATGATGGGACGCTGCGCCTAATCAAAAACTGAGTCCAGCACTCAAATCAGGCCACTGCGAAATTCAAAATAGGACACTAGGGGTTAAAACAAGCCAGTACCTGAGCGGGAGATTGAATATCAGAACCACATTCAGCGTAGCGCATCGCATGGCGCGCGCATTTGGCATGGGCTTGCGGAACAATCAGCACGTCGGCCTGTTATTTGGCTCCCAACTATCGCCGTGCGCAGGCATTGCGAGTGAGATCATGGAACAGGAACCAATAATGAAAAGCCAAAGAATAGCGACGGCCACGGCAGTAGCTGCCTTACTCTTCTCAACCGCTGCTTTCGCTCAGACACCGGCGGCACAACCAGGGCCGAACAACAACGCGGTCAACTCGTCTGGGCAGAACAACTCCAACGCTCCAGTCGAAGGCCGAAACAGCTTCACAGAAAGTCAGGCCAAAAGCCGTATCGAGAAAGCGGGCTACACGAACGTCACCGCTCTAAAAAAGGACAAAGACGGAATTTGGCGAGGTAAGGCCGCCAAGGGCGGTACCACCACCAACGTCACCGTCGACTTCCAAGGCAACGTCAACGCGGCCAATTAATCGGCAACAAGGAACAACATATGACAGTCACTATTTCGCGGCTATACGACAACTACAACGACGCTCAGCGGGCGGTGAACGAATTGGAAGCGGCGGGCGTACCGCACTCCGACATCAGCATTATCGCGAATAATTCGGATAACTGGTACGGACAGGATGGCAAGGTTGATCGCGATCGCGATGGCGTGGACGACCGGGCGGAAGGAGCGGGCGCCGGCGCGGGCGTCGGTGCCGGGCTTGGTGGTGCCGCCGGGTTGCTCGCAGGCCTCGGTCTACTCGCGATACCCGGTCTCGGTCCTGTTGTGGCCGCCGGTTGGCTGGCTGCAACCGCAGTCGGCGCGGCGGCCGGTGCTGCGGCCGGAGGGATTGTTGGGGCCCTGACCCAAGCAGGTATCTCAGAGGATGACGCGGATGCCTACGCCGAGGGAGTACGCCGAGGCGGCACGTTGGTTACCGCTCGCGTAGCCGATGCCGATCAGGCGCGTTTCGACGATATTCTTGATCGTTCCGCGGTTGATCTAAAGAGCCGACGCGCGGATTGGCAAAAATCGGGTTGGGGTTCTTATAACCCCGCGGCCGATCCCTATTCGGCTGAGCAGGTTCGTCAGGAGCGCTCGCGTTACACAAGTCGTTCAGTCTGAATGAGGAGCCCGGCCATCGGCCGGGCTTCGTTTTCCCGCTGCCGGTATCGTTCGCACAAGCGTTGGCGCTCTCTCTTGCTGGGAACGATTTCGCCTCTTCGACATTCAATTGATTCGTCAGGCGGTACACGCAAACTCAGCCCGGTTCAGCCTTGCGCTGGATCGGGCTTTTTTCTGGCGGCACCGTCAGCCGCTGCGCCGCGCGGGCGACCCCTTAGTTTCGAGTCTTGCTAACGCTGCGCTCGCATCAGAATCTTGTCGAGCTCCTTTTGCCGCGCTGGCACTTCGCTTGCTGTCGTCGCGCAGCAGTGGACAGGAGATCGCACAAGCAGACCATGCCTCTCAGCTGGCGCGATCAGCAGCTACTTTCAACGAGCAATTAAGGGCCGTCGTTCCGCAGGCTCGCACCTATAATGATGGGAGGCGGCACACGAACTTTGCTCGCAATCCTGATGGTCGATTTATCGATGGGGATATGCGCAGCTTGGTAAACGGGTCGCGGAAGATAAGCATCCGTTAGAAACAGCAAGGCCAAAAGGCCCGCACCGACAACGATGAAGTATCGAAGAATTGGCATTGTTCTAGCTCACAGACGTCTGACAATCCAAAGAGCGAACAATGGTTCCTGCGGTTGAGTGCTTACGAGTCGGAACAAAACGAAGCGGCTTGGGTTGAAATCCGCGCACCTAACCTAATGGAGGAACTTATGAAAAAAGCACTTGTCGCAGTCTTAGCACTTTCATTTTCTGCGAGTGCATTTGCACAGACCGCGGTCGTCAGCGAGTATTACGTCGTCCGCGACCCGGCAACCAAGAAATGCACGGTCGTTGACAAGAGGCCCACGACCACGACAACGACTATTGTCGATAATGGCATTTTCAAAACCCGTGCCGAAGCTGAAACTGGCATGAAGACCATCAAGGTCTGTACTGAAAATTAGGTCCTCGCGGGAAGGTGCAAAAAGCGCCTTCCCGCTTTCCTCTAGACGCGCGGCGGGGCTAACCATATTTGTCGGTTTTGCCGTTCGGGCTCCCATCGCCTCCGCCGTTACCCACGTTGTTGCCTTTGCCGTTTCCGCCACCGCTGGAATGAGCGATCGCATCCGAGGTAAGGCTCGTACCCGAGTCACGTCTGCCGGTTATTGCCGCGATGGTGGGGGTGGGGGCTCGTAGCAACCGACCGTAAGCTTCGGCTTCTGCATCGCAACTCTCGAAACCCATTGCTCTCCAGCGCGCGCGCCCCGATCGCAGCGCGTGGCCAAAAGCGGCGATCTCGTCATCGGTCAACCCTCGGAATGTCGGCTTTTTACTCATAGCGATAACGACTCTCCGCCATGTGTGGCGGGGACCGAACGCGTGCGCGCCCGATATCCACGGCCCAAGATTCGACCCAAGGTCCCGCCCAGCCTACGGGTGCTTAACGGTCGTGATAGGCTTAGGGGATTGCGCTTCCATCGAGCCTCACAGTGAACAATTCCTTTCGAAATCACCCGAAGCCTTCCTAGACACGTGCTGTGCTCAACTGGCGCAAGGCTGCCTCCTCAGTTATCAGCCGTGCATCCAACCGTTCGCGCTATTCGCTGCCAGCCGCAGCATCCCAAGCCCAAGACGCCAAGACGGACCGCTTTTCTGCCGGAGTTAGCGTTTGGTCGGACAGCACATCGCGAGGATGATCGCAAACCGATCCAGGGTGAAGGATTGAGTTGAGATCATAGACGTTGTCGTCGAGAACACGGCCAAGACTGGGTCATGTCCTCCTGTCTCCTTTCAACGTTCGGACGAGTTACGGCGGCCCGGAATAGCCCGAGCCGCCTATTGCTGGTTAGGCAGCTTTCGAGTCGATCTGGCGGATGTTGGAATCGGAAGAACCAGCGTTGATCGCAATCGTGCGCGGCTTCATCGCTTCCGGAATTTCTCGGACGAGCTCGACGCGCAGAAGGCCGTTGTCAAAGGACGCGGTTCTTACCTGAACATAGTCCGCGAGGTTGAACTGGCGACGGAATTGGCGTTCGGAAATACCTTGGTAGAGGTATTCACGCTTTTCATCCGTCTTACGTCCTTCGATCGTGAGCACATTCTGCTCGGCCGTGACGTTAATCTCGTCAGGTCGGAAGCCCGCCAGTGCCAGGGAGATCTGATACTGATCCTCGCCCAGCCTCTCAATATTGTACGGCGGATAGTGACCTTCAGTCTGCTGCTGCGCCGCATCCAGGAGATCAACGAGACGGTCGAAGCCGATCGACGACCGCCAGAACGGGGTAAAGTCATAAGAAGTTCTCATAGCCAAATCCTCCACTGAGCAAGTTGGGTACGAGCGGACACCGGACACCTCCGGCGCCCGTCTCACTTCCGGGCCCCAAGGGCACCCGGGCCGTTTCCGGCGGAGAAAAAATAGAAAACCGAGAATAAGTTTCAAGCCCCCGTACAATTTTTTTGGCAGACGTTTGAACGAGAAACCACGCGCCCTGGCTCCGGGGTCGAGAAGGTTCGCTGATCTTTGTTCTACTGGCGACAGCCTAGTGGAACGACTGCACAGCCATTGAATTAGCTCTGCAACATGACCCAAAAAGATAAAGACGAAAACGATCTGCCTGGCGCCCAGGATCAAGGTGGAAAGCACGGCGGATCGAAGGATGGTCCCGGGCCGACGCCGCAGCCGCCTGATCAGGTTTGGGATGAAAAGAAAGGGCATCCCGCGCGACCCGATCACGTCAGCGAAAAATTACCCGGCTGATACCAGCGGTCCAAACAGCGCTCCGCCGCCTCAGGTTCTGTTGGAAAGGGAAGGCATGAACTGCAAAGTGTATCAGAGTACTCGGCTCGCTCTGTTTGCCGCCCGATCTGCTTTCCGGTCCGTCTGCTGAACGGCGATTTCGCCAGCATCCCCAGCTTTGGCGCGCTCCTCGCATTTGGTGCGGATTTCTTCCAACTCGTCGTCGGTCAGATGTTCAATGCCAACGAAAGAATTGTGCGCCACGCTCACCCGAATAAGTTCGTCGAGTTTTACTTGAATGGCAGCGCTGTCTCGGTTCTGAGAATTTTGGATCAGGAAGACCATCAAGAAGGTAACGATCGTCGTTCCAGTATTAATGACCAGCTGCCATGTATCCGAAAATCCGAACAGTGGTCCAGAAACCGCCCAGACGATAACAATGCCGACGGCAACGAGAAAGGTCAGTGCGCGGCCGGCAGCTTGCGATGTACGATTGGCTATTTCGCCAAATAGTTTGGAAGCAGAACTCGGGCCGTCGTTTTCATTACGCTGCAATTGTCGGCTCTCCCGAGTGAGTTCCTGCGGCAAATGAACGCGCTTACTGCTCTGAAGTTCCGTAGTGCCAGTTGGTTCTGCTGTCGAGTGCAGCGCGCCGGACCGAGGTCAGTTGGCAAAGCCAATTTCGACTGTTCGCCAATCTGGCCGATGTACCGCACCAGTTTCGCACCGGAAATGCCACTCATTACAGTCTGGTTGCAGGTTCAGGTCCTGCCGGGGCCGCACCGCACCAGTTGCCGCACCACAAACGTCCTTCCTCTGTTCGGCTTTCGGCAGCTTCTGGCTGTACTCCGCGGCGTCGCGTAGGGTCTTCAGCGGCTTGCCATCCGGCGCGACTTGGATCTTCAAACGGGCGGTCCCATCACACCAAACTCAGTGCAAGCTGTCGGCTCGATCCGATCTGGACTTCGACGAATCTGGAAAGATGCGAGGGCACGTCCTCGGCGATGATATCGTGGCGGCGCTGGATCTCGCGCGCGACGTCCTCGGACACGTCCTGTGACCAGCCCTCGACGGTGTTAAACGCCACGACCCGAATGGGATCGTTGTACTGCCCTGAGATCAGGTCTTGGATTGTCGCCTCGAGATCAGCCTTTTCGGAATCGGTCTCGCGGTAGCAGCGACCAATCTTCCCGAAATCGTCTTCCACCAAGTAGACCGTCACGTCGCCGACGCTCGGCACTATGGATGGTGTCCACGCGGTACGCATCACACAACCTCAACGCAACTGAACAACTCGACTCAATTGCGGTGAGGTCGTTTGGTTCCGGTTACTCCGGAGCCGGCTTTTCCGGCTTCCATCGGTTTCACGGCTTGGATCAGCTTCTGGACGTTCAGAGAAGTCAGCGGATCATGATCGCAACTCAAGCAAAGGAGCGTCTGCTTGCGACCGTTAGGTACGGACGTCATCGGCTGCTTGCATTTGGCGCAATAAGGTACTGAGCTTCCCATGCTGACCTCCGCGCATCGGCAACCTCCGCTCCGGAGGATGGTTCCCGGCCGGAAACTTATGCCGGCCCGGCTACCCAGATGGTAATCCGCGAGCCGCCTTCGTCAACGTTGAGCATTCTCTTCGCGATCCCATGCGCGCAATGGCGCAAGCACTACAACACGAGCGGGCCGCACTCATCGCTGAATTACCGGCCACCGGCGCCGCAGACATCGTCGCCGAAATGGCTGCATCTAGATCGGAGCGTGGCTGTGCAGTAGTCTCAACCCCGCTGGTCAAAAATATCCGTCAGGTCAATCAGCCAGCGGTCTAGCGGGGCCTTCGTGTAGGGGCAGCGAGCATTGTGCTGCTGCGCATAATCAACTCTGTACCAATAATCTGGCTCTTGACCGGAATGTTCTTACGGGATGCGTCGATTAGAGCGTCGGCTGCGGCATGCCCCATACGCTTCGCGGGGACGTGAACGCTCGATAGGGGAGGACTGACGACCCTCGTGATCGGAAGATCATCGAATCCGATAATGGAAATGTCATTAGGTACACGGATTTTGAGTCGTTGGCAGGCAAACAACGCGCCAAGCGCCTGAATGTCATTCGCGCAAAACAGGGCTGTCGGTGGATTCGTCAGTGAGACGATCCGACTTGCCGCTTCTGCAGACATCTCGATTTCAAAGGGTTGCTCCGACACAATCTCCGCATCGAAAGGAATTTTGTAACGGGAGAGAACCGAACGATAGGCTTCAAGCCGTTGCGCAGCGCGGTCGTTGATACTCGTCATCCCGCAAATCAAACCGATGCGCTGATGCCCTAGCTTGATGAGCATCTCGGTGGCTTCAGCCGCCGCTAGGCGGTTGTCGAAAGAGATCGAAGGAATTGACGCCTTGGGGCTCGTGGACCACGTCACAACAAACGGAATGTTATAGTGGCGCAAAAGCTTATACAGTTCTGGATCGCGCTTGTATCCGGTGAGGATCACGCCTTCGACGCGGCTTTCGATCAGCTTGCGGATGATGTCACGTTCAATTTCAGCTGAATAGTTTGCGTTAGCAATCAAGAGGCTGAGATCGGCAGCTTGCAGCCTGCTCTGGATCGCCTCGGTGAACTCTGCGTAAATTGAGTTAGAAATAGTCGGAACGATCAGCCCGACGACGCCAGTGCGTTTCGATGAAAACGTCGCAGCGCGTCCATCGGGTACAAATTGGTGACGATTGACGAGCTTGAGAATTCGCTCACGGGTTTGCGGTGCAACAGCGTCTGGATGACGTAGTGCCCTGCTGATGGTGGCGACCGAAACGCCGGCCTGTTGCGCAAGCCAGCGGATCGTCACCGATTTCTGTGTGTCTTTCATCTGAGCAACTGAAGGCAAAGACCAGATGTTGACAAGGGGTATCGGACGATGTCTATTTATGTAACCGGTTACATTTCAAGTCGCTTACGTTGAGGCAAGAACTTATGGTCGATTACCTAAAGCGTGCAGAGCAGCAGTCCCGGCAAGATAGCCACGATCTAGTCGATCGCGTGCGGACGATGATTGCCGACATTGAACAAGGCGGCGATGATGCTGTTCGACGCTATGCCCGGGATCTTGATGGCTGGCAGAACCCCGATTTTCGCGTGTCTAATGACGATATTGCTTCAGCCCGCAAGGCGATGAGCACTGTCTTCAAGGAGGACTTTGCCTTTTGCAAAAAGCAGGTGACGGATTTTGCCAAGCGTCAACGGGACTCACTTTCTGAGTTTGAGGCGCAGTTCGGTAACGGAATCACGCTCGGTCAGAAGATCATCCCGGTCGATGTCATTGGTTGCTATATTCCAGGCGGCAAATATCCGCTGATCTCTGCCGCGATCATGAGCGTCGCGACGGCAAAGGTGGCGGGTGTCAACCACGTTATCGGCGCTGCGCCACCGCGAGAAGGGCAGGGCATTTTCCCGCCGACGCTTTATGCGCTTGCCGAGTCGGGAGCTACCGAAATCTATTCTATTGGAGGCGTGCAGGCTCTCGCCGCGATGGCTTACGGCCGCGTGGGAATGCGGCCGGTTGATATGATCACCGGACCAGGAAATGCGTATGTTGCCGAAGCGAAGCGTCAGCTCTTTGGACTGGTGGGCATCGATCTTCCGGCCGGCCCCACGGAAATCCTTGTGATAGCCGATGAGAGTGCCGATCCGGCCCTGGTGGCCACTGATCTCCTGGGGCAGGCGGAGCACGGGTCAGACAGCCCCGCATGGTTGATCACAACATCCGCGAAGTTGGGGCGTGAGGTTGTCGCGGAGATCGAGCGGCAATTGCTGACTCTGCCGACGGCTGCCATTGCGGGCGCAGCCTGGCAGCGCTGGGGTGAGGTTGCGGTTGTCGATGATGACGCAGCGGCGATCGCGCTGAGCGATCAGTACGCGCCGGAACATCTTGAAGTGCTGACGCAGCGTAACGACTACTATCTCGAGAATCTCAAGAACTACGGCAGCCTTTTCGTCGGCGAAGAGAGCACAGTAGCTTACGGCGACAAGGGTGTGGGTACCAACCATACCCTTCCGACCGGCCGTGCGGCGCGGTACACCGGCGGTCTATGGGTCGGTAAGTTTCTGAAAACTGTGACCTACCAGCGACTGACACCGGAAGCGAGCGAGCGCATCGCTCCGATCATGGGGCGTATGTGCGCGAGCGAAGGAATGTTGGCGCATGAGATTACGGCGACCGTTCGTCAGCAACGGTATGCGCAACGTCGCCGCGAGGGGAGTGCTTCCTGATGTCCAGTCACGATGCCAGATGGAAAGTTACGCCGGACGCCGCTGTAGCTGCCGTGCGTGATGTCTTCTCTGGGCATGGCAAGCTGGAAGTGGTGCCTAAAGTTCACGTCGGGTCCCTGCGCGATGTTGCCACGCTCTATACGCCGGGCGTCGGAACGCTGGTCCAGAGAATCGTCGCAGATCCGGCGCAAGCGGATACTTTGACCAATCGCGCGAATACAATTGCCGTGGTGACCGATGGCACCGCAGTGCTGGGGTTCGGCCGAACCGGCCCGCTTGCGGCGATGCCGGTCATGGAAGGCAAGGCAATTATGTTCAAGTTGCTCGCCGGTCTTGATGCGGTGCCGATCTGTCTGGATGTGCGGGATCCTGCAAGGCTCGTTGACCACATCGCCGCGCTTGAGCCTTCGTTCGCCGGCTTCAATCTGGAAGACGTTGCTGCTCCTCACTGTTTCGCAACTGTCGAAGAATTGACTCGTCGTCTGTCGGTGCCGGTTTTCCATGACGATCAATACGGAACTGCAACGGTGATCGTTGCCGGCCTGATGAATGCGCTAAGGGTTGTCGGCAAGAAGAAAGAAGATGTCCGTATTGTGGTGAACGGCGCGGGAGCTGCCGGTACCGCTGCGGCGAGGCTTTGTCTTGCATGGGGTGTCGGCGATGTTGTTGTGTGTGACCGCCATGGCCCTCTTTGCGAGGGCGAAGCGCAGCCTTCGCCACATATGACAGCCCTCGCGTCTATGACTAACCGATCGCGGATCAAGGGCGCACTTGCCGATGCGCTTAAGGGTGCTGATGCGTTTGTCGGTTTGAGTACCGGCCCTCTCCTCGATGCCCGACATGTTCAGTCGATGGCACAATCTGCGATCGTCTTCGCTTGCGCTAACCCCGAGCCAGAGATAATGCCGCACGAAGCGATTGCAGCGGGAGCGGCGATTGCCGGAAGTGGTCGCTTCGACGCGCCAAATCAATGCAACAACGTGCTGGCATTTCCTGGGATCATGCGTGGCGCAGTCGATGTGTCCGTAAGAAGCATCACGGAAACGATGTGCCTCGCGGCGTCGCGAGTGATCGCGGAACACGTGACGGAAGTTGAACTCGGACCCGAGAATGTGTTGCCCAATCCACTCGATCCGGAACTCTGCCCAGCGGTGGCTGAAGCCGTCGCGGCGCAGGCGGTAGCGGAAGGACTTGCGAGAAAACCCTATATCCGAGGCGCCATCGCGGCGCGCGTTCGTGCACTAAACCATGTTTCTGGTCGTCAGCAGGAGTTTCTGCGGGCGTTCAAAGAAAAATCTTCCGAAACAACGGAAGTGTAACTGGTATTAAAAATCTAGGGAGGAATCGATGACAAATGTAGATAAGACGCCATCCCAGCTATTGTTAGATCGGCGCGGCTTTCTTGGCGGAGCGGCTGCAGTTGGTATTGGTGCAAAGAGCCTGTTCAATGCCGGCAGCGCATCCGCTCAAAGCACAAAAACCGGAACGGTACGGGTCTGGGGAGAGCCAGGGCCATATGGCGGCGTTGGCATCGCTGCGATGAATGAATGGGCGCAGAAGAATGCGCCCGGTCTGAAATTCGAAATTGAAACCATTCCGTGGGACGGCGTCTACGTCAAGTTGATGACGGACCTCGCGGCTCGCCGGCCGCCCTCGCTGATCAGCGTTGAGTCGCCGATTGCGATGCAGATGATGGCGGAAGGTTTGCTTCTTCCGGTCGACGATATGGTCGACAAGATTGGACGCGACCGTCTCGTCGATGGCGTCAAGTGGGACTATTGGGGTAGCTGGAAGGGCAAGCAGTATGTCATCCCAGCACATCATCAACCGCATTTGCTGCTTGTTCGCACTGATATCGTGAAGGAGCTTGGACTGAAAGATCCAGATACCTGGGATTGGAATGATCTGCTGAATGCTGCCAAAACTATTACACAAAAGAAGCAGAGCATGGCCGGTTTCTGCATGGCGCTCGGGCGGAATCTCTGCACTGACTATCACTTCGCAGCGCTTCTGCATGCCGCCGGCGGACGGATGTTTGACACCTCGAACAAATTCGAAGTGGCGTTCGACAGCCCCGAAACTGTCGAGGCACTGACCTTCGTGAAAGAATTGCTGCCGTATATGCCGAAGGGTGCGGTCGAATACAGTTTCCTTCAGGTGGTCGATGCGCATGTCACCGGCCAGACGGCAATGAGCTTCTATTGGGGGCGTACGCTGGGTCGTGCCGCAGAAGAGGCTAAGCCGATCTTCGAGGCAACCGAGGCGTTCAATCACGCGCGCAATCCCCGAACCAATCGACGCAGCAACTGGAATGATTTCCAGGGCTGGTCCATTCCGGCGCAGAACAATCCGTATATTGAGGAGGTCAAGCAGGCCTTGGTATATCAGCAGACCAGCAAGGAGTGGCTCGTGAAGTACTGTCATTCGCTGATGCCGAACGTCGCGCCGACTTACAAGGATGTCGCTAACTCCGAAGAACTCAAGAACCATCCATTCTACAAGTCGAAACCGAAGACCGTGGATACCTATTTCAAGGGCTCGCTTGCGCACTCCAGCAGTACTGCAAATGAGCTCTTGCAGGGAGGCAACCCGCTTTCAGGGTACGTCCATGGTCGTTCTATCTTGGCGCAGACGGTGCAGAAGGTCGTCATCGACAACCAGACGCCTCAGCAAGCCGCTAAGTGGGGCGCGCGGGAACTGGAAGCCATTCGCCGCGAGAATATTCGATTGCTCGGATGACTGATCCAGCCGGGCAGCGTTGGCTGCCCGGCCCTGTCTTGGAACGGAAAGATAATGCGTCGTCTCGATTTCCTGCAATCCGATCGGTTCGTGGGGTTGTTCTTCATCACGCCGTTCGTCGTTACGGCCATTGTGTTTATGGTGTACCCGATCGCGGAAGCGGTTCGGATGGCTTTCTTCAGCTACAATCCGCTGCGCCCTGATCTCATCTCCTATGTCGGGCTGGCTAACTTTGAATTCATTTTTTCAGACCCGCTGTTTTGGAGCTCGTTCAGTCAGGGAACGATATGGACGCTTCTCTCGATCCTGTTTCAGACGATCTTTGGGGTCGGTATTGCGCTGCTGCTTCATCGTAAGCTATTCGGCATGGCGATCTTTCGCGGTCTGTTGCTGTTTCCCTATATCGTACCGACCGTCGTTATTGCGCTGATCTGGCGATGGATATTCAATCCTGAAATTGGGGTTATTAACTACAGCCTCCAGTGGGTCGGCCTGATCAGTGAACCGATTTACTGGTTATCTACGCCGACGATGGCGATGGCTTCCACAATCATGCTGAATGTGTGGAAGTACACGCCGTTCGTTGTCATCTGCGTACTGGCAAGGCTGCAGGCGGTGCCGCTGGAGCTTTATGACGCTGCCAAGGTGGATGGCGCAGGTGCGTTCCGACGTTTCATGGACGTCACGCTGCCGCAACTTCGTGAGGTTCTGATCGTCGTCATTGTATTCCGCACGATCTGGACCTTCAACAAGTTCGAAGAAATCTACCTTCTGACAAAAGGCGGGCCTGGAACGTCGACGTTTAATCTCGCGATCTATTCATTTGAACAATCGATGGCGAGCCTCAGGCTGGGCGTTGGCGCGGCAACCGGCGTCGTGATGATGGTTATGCTCATGATCGGAAGCGTCGTGTACTTGCGTGTTGCAGGCTTCGGCAACGAGGAGAAATCAACGTGATCGCCGATAAATTCCGGCCCGCAACGAAAACGGCAGCCCTTTATCTGCTTCTCTGCATCGTCACATTTGCGGTGTGCTTCCCGCTGATTTGGGCGCTATCCACGTCGCTGAAGCCAAAATCGGAAATCTTCGCCACGCCTCCCACGTTGATTCCTCATTCCATAACATTCGAGAACTATGAAGCTCTGCTGAGTGGCCGTCCGCAGTACTATCAATCTGGTGGAACAAGTCAGGCAACCGGACCTTCACCGGCCCAGTTCTTTACGCGGTGGTTCATCAACAGTGTGATCGTGACGCTGGGATCTACCCTCATCAGCATCGTTGTATCTACGCTGGCAGCTTACAGTCTTACGCGCTTCAGATACTGGGGCCGCAGTATGATTCCATATTTCAGTCTGCTCGGCTACATGGTGCCGTCGATCATCTTTGTCTTTCCATTATTCCTGATGATGGTACGGCTCGATCTTACTGACAATTTGCTCAGCCTGGTCTTTGGTTACGTCTGTATCACGCTGCCGTTTTGCATGTGGTTGATGTGGGCCTTCATGCGTTCGATACCGATTGAGATCGAGGAGGCGGCTCTCATCGATGGAGCATCGAGATATCAGGTTTTTGTCAACGTCGTCCTGCCGACCGCGATGCCCGGAATTATTGCCGCATCCATATTCTCCATGATCGTTTCCTGGAACGATTATCTGTTTGGTCGTGTCTTCATCAACTCACTGGATAATCTGACACTCACGGTCGGCGTCATGCTGTTCTTCGAAGGTACACATGTGGACTGGGGGTTGTTGATGGCTGCCTCCGTACTGATGACGGTTCCGATGGCGATTCTATTTATGGCTCTACAGCGCCATCTGGTTGCGGGCTTCGGTGCAGGCGCGGTCAAAGGCTGATCTAAAGAAAGATTGAATGAAATGGACGTCAAGTTACAGCGCATCAACAAAAGCTTCGGCAGTATTTCGATTCTGAAAGACGTGGATCTCGTCTTTCCGAGCCGAAGATTCGTTACCCTTCTGGGACCATCGGGTTGCGGAAAGACGACGCTGCTCCGCATGATAGCCGGCCTTGAGGACATTACTGCCGGCAGTATCCATTTTGGCAATCGCGAGGTGAACAAGCTTGCGCCGCGAGACCGAAATATTGCAATGGTGTTTCAGTCCTACGCGCTTTACCCGCAGATGACGGTCCGAAAAAATCTCGGCTATGGGCTGCGGGTTCGTAAGACGCCTGAAGTGGAAATCGATAGTGCGGTTGTACGCGTCGCCCGCATTCTCGAGATTGATCACCTTCTCGACAGAAAGCCTGCGCAATTGTCCGGTGGCCAGCGGCAGCGCGTGGCCCTGGGTCGCGCTATGGTACGTAAGCCAGATATTTTTCTGATGGATGAGCCACTCTCAAATCTTGATGCAAAGCTGCGTGTGACCATGCGCGGGGAGTTGCGCCGCTTTCATCTCGATCTCAATGCGACCACCGTATATGTAACCCATGATCAGCTCGAAGCGATGACCATGTCGGATTTGATCGCCGTCATGCACAAGGGGGTCGTGCAGCAATTCGGCACGCCCGAAGAGGTCTACAGCAGGCCGGCTAATCTTTTCGTTGCGGGGTTCATTGGCAGCCCGCCGATGAATTTCCTTGAAGGCACGATCGATTCCGGGCGATTCAGAATTGGAGAGGCGGCACTGCCGCTTCCTCCGCTGGCTAGCGGGATAGCTCCCGGGCTCGATGCCGTGATCGGGGTCCGCCCTCAGGATTTGAATTTGGTCGCGTCGGCCGGCCCTGATGCGCTGGCGGGAAGAGTTTCGCTTGTAGAGCTATTGGGCTCGGAAAAGCTCATTGAAGTACAGGTATCGGACCGCAAGCGGATCAGTGTGCAAGTCCGCGCTGAATCACAAGTTGGTCTTGGCGAGAATGTCCATGTCGGGTTTGATGCGCAAAGTGTCCATGTCTTTGACAAGCGGACCGAGCAGTCATTGCTGGCAGAAGCTACGTTCTGCAACATCAATCATGCTTGAGCCTATGGTCGCCGAGTAGTCAGCACGTCGCGCGTGCCGTTGATGCGTTATGCAACGAGATAATCGTTTGTGCTGCGTCTGCGGTGCGGACGTAGACTCCCGCCGTGGCCGATAGGCCTGCGCGCTGATCGTGCGTCGCCGATCAAACGGCCGCTCACCTAAGGGATATTTTAGATCAGCAAGATAGAGATTTGGTCCACTCGAATTCGCTGTTTCCTACATACGCCTCCGTAAATCCCTGTTATGCGCGCGAAGGTTCCCTGTTCTTCGAAATTTATTCCCTGTTAATTCTCTAGGGATTGTCGCAGAAATCGCTGTGGCACCGCGCTTTCTTGTCTCCCAAGCCCTCTGCGGAGGCCTAAATTTTCCAATTTCCCTGTAATATTCCCTGTTAGCAGGGAATTCTCGCTGGAGACGGGTGCGATCACAACTGCGTCGCCAGCCAGGCAGTCTGGTTTAAGGCCGCGTCGCGAGAAAGCGCCTCTCGCCGCAAAAATGGCGTCGATCAAGTCAGTCTGCCCGGCGACGGCTGCGATTTCTGGTGTCCTACACCTGCATCGCCGGAACACGCAACATCACCCTGCAGGCAGGCACTCGGATTATAAAAAGCCCAAAGGGTCAGCAACGCACCGATGATGGCCGGCATAGTAAGGGCGGGAAAGTCACGGACAAGATCTGCCGGACCACAGATGCCAACAGCAACCTCCCAGAAGTGGAAGAACGCATGGCTTGTCAGCCACAATGTCGGCATCAGCCAGAGCAAAACGCGGAAGCGAGGTTGCATCGCTCCTGTTAGCAGAGATGTTCCTATAAAGAGGTAGATCAGCCCAATGTCTCGGATAAAGTGCTGATTGAATGGTCCAGTCGTGGTCACTCCCGGAACGACAACGTACCATTCTGCCGGCGAGACCAACATGAAGGCGCTATTGAGTATGGCCATGATGCCGAGCAAAACTGCGACGGCAAGACAAATTGGTTTGAGCATTGTCATCTCATTTTTCTGAAGTTCGTTAAATCTTGAATGACGTAGAGTTTCGCGGTCGCGCTTTTCGCGACCGCGGTGCTTACTTCTTTGGCGGTGGGACGTGCGTCAGCCACCAGTCGAATTTGGTTGAGCCGAGTTTTGCGGATTTTCCAGGGATCAGAAAATTGTCCGTTAACTTGACGCCAAAATAGCGCGCCTCGGGATCGAGGATTACTATTCGGGGATCTTTGTCGTGGGCCAGCACGCGACCCACTAATTCGTCGATATGAAATATGTCGGGGCCGCCCACTTCGACAGTGCCGTTGCAGGGCGGCGCTAAAGCAGCATCGACAACCGCAGACGCCACATCTTCGGCTGCCATCGGTTGGATCAACGAATGCGGAAGACGAACAGTTTCTCCTTCGGTCGCGGACTGCGCGATGCTGCGTACAAACTCGAAAAACTGCGTGGCGTGCAATATCGTGTGCGGTATTGGCGAGCTTTTGACCAACTTTTCTTGCGCCAGTTTGGCCCGGAAGTAGCCGCTCTCCTGCATCAGCTCTGTTCCGACGACCGAAAGCACGACGTGCAACTTGACGCCAGCGGTGATCTCCGCAGCGACAAGATTTTTGCCAGCGGTCTGAAAAAAGTTCATTGCCGCCTGATCTTCGAATGACGGCGAGTTTGCCAAATCGACGACGACCTGCGCGCCGTCGAGCGCTTGGTCGAGTCCTTCACCGGTCAGCGTGTTAACACCGGTGCTTGGCGCTGCTGCAATGGCCTGGTGGCCGAGTGCGGAAAGTTTGCTGACAACTTTCGATCCAATGAGGCCCGTTCCTCCGATAACGATGATCTTCATAGTATGACCTTTCAAGGTCGTTGAGTAATCTCGCGCTCATAGAAGCATAAGCAGGACGAATGCCGTGAACGATTGTGATTGAGTGCTGTCAAGAAACTAGGGCGTGAGCCCACTAGCGCCATAATTGCACGCCCTAGTTCGGACCTAACCCAACAGGTGGTCAGTAGTCCCAAAAGACCGGCACCCAACGAAAGGCGTCGCCGGCGACCGCCACATGGCCGACGGATGGGAACGGCAGGTGAGTGGCGACCAGCAGTTCGCCGGTCTCAGCAGCTCCCGCAAAAGACGAACCCGAACGCGCGCCGCTTCCTCGGGGTCGTGCTCGAAACCGTTGTGCCAATCGGGTTGGTCGAACCCGACCGCGAACACCGCGTCGCCGGCGAACGTCAGCGCGTCGCCGCCGGACGCCAGGCGGACCACGCTGTGCCCGGGGGGTATGGCCGCCGGTGCGACGAACCATGACGCCCGGCGCAACCTGGTGCTCCTCGTCGAACTGCCGCAGATGGCTGCCGTAATCTTTCACGAACCGCTTGGCGGTCGACCGAAGTGCGTCCGGGAAGCCCGGAGGCATGACGACGCGGGAGAAATCGGGCGACTCCCAGAATTTGACCTCGGCAGCCGCCACATGGATCAGCAAGTCCGGACGCAGTTTGTCCTTCACCCCATCGACGAGCAGCCCGCCAACGTGATCCATGTGCATGTGGGTCAGCACCACGTCGGTCACGGACGCAAGATCGATGCCTGCAGCCTCCAGTCGCTTGATCAACTGCCCGGCCCGCGGCAAGTGCAAGTCCGGGTCTAACCCAAGCCCGGCGTCGATGAGGATGGTCCGACCACCGCTACGTACTACGACCACGTTCAGCGCCCAATCGAAAGCGTCCGGCGGCAGGAACATGTCGTCCAACCAGGCCGCCCGGGCGGCCGGGTCGACGTTGTGTCCTAACATTTTGGTTGGCAGTGGCAGCACGCCATCGCTTATCACCAGCACTTCAATGTCGCCGATCTGCACCGCGTAGCGCGACGGAACCAGTTCGTCGGGTCTCGATCTGACGGAATGTGAGGTTTTGTCTAGGGTGATGTCTGTGTTCATCGTCATGCTTGTCTCCTGCTTCATGTTAAAAACTCCTGGCTGGTCTTGGTTGAACAGGCCGCACTACCAGTGCAGAGACGCTGCCGTCTTTGCTTGGGCATCTAGAGGTCAATCACGCGTTCTGGATCGGCCGCCGCGAGCGCCGCTGCGCGATGAGGTTTTGGCGGGTAGATCCAGGCGGTGTTGATTTCCTGCTTGGTCTTCTTGGCGACGTCGCCCACCATCTCCACCTTCGGCTCGCAGCCGCGCGTGAACAGAGCGCCCGCCTCGAGATCGAGACAGGTGACGTAGGCCTTCTGGTGGTACGGCTTGGTCGGAATGCCCAGCAGTTCGGCTGCGGCATTGTTGCCGGCGAAAGCACCCATCCTTGTGGCGTGCTGGCACGACATCAAAGAGTAGTTACCCTTGTTGTCACAGGCGGCACGGGCAGCATCGCCCGTGGCGAATACGCCTTGAACGCCGGGCACGCGCAGGTCGCTGTCGACCATCAGACGGCCGAAACTGTCACGCTCGGCGGGAATCTGTGCGGTCAGGGGAGCGGCGCGAATGCCGGCTGCCCAAATCACGGTCGACGCCTCGAAGCGCTCGCCACTCGACAGCGTGACACTTGATTGGTCCATTACCTCGACGCCGGCGCCCAGTCTGTTTGGAGAGGGCGATGGACAGGAGCCGAATTTTATCGATCTCACCAGATGAAGCCGCTTGCAAAATCGTTTCTGCGATTTTGACCTGAGCAAGCTGGGTGCGCTCCTGAAGGGGCAAACAGGCTATCGCAGTTCGATGAATGTCTTGGAGAAATTTTTCCCGTGCACGAACAAGCGCTGGTTTCAAGGCGGCCTCCCTTGGTTAGCTCCCTTTCGTCGCCAAAATTATATCGAATGACGCTCCTTTGCTGCTCACTTTGAGAGACGCCGGGATCACTCAAATGGGTTATCTCAAATCATAGGGATGACTAGTTGATCCAGCCGCTCAACGGCGAACAGTGAGAAGGCCGGGCTTAGTCCCTGTGACCTCGCGCTCTCGTTAAAAACTGGGCTCCTCGGATTCTGGCTGCGTGATTCGAACGAGTGATCCGGCGCGCATGCCTTCCACCCGATAATACTCCATCACTCTAGAGAGTGACGGCGCCGACCAAGATCGTGGCCTCGTCTTTGGCACCTCTTGGACGGCATTTCGGATTACCGCTTTGATCAGCCTTAAACTGAGCGCTCGAGGAGACTTTACGATGCCGGCGTGTGGAAGGAAGAAAGCTAATTCTCCGGACTCCGAGCCGAATGGCTGCCGGTGGTCACGGTCGGATTCGCAGAACAAAGCGTTATTGAATGTCCACTCACATTGGGGCAGGTCAGTTGAAAGAGCACCTCCGCCCTGACTAAGGGCGTACTCTTAGCGGTCAACGATTTTCGCCTCTCGTGCCTGTAAAGTAGCCAGAGGAACATCGAGTTCGTACTCAATGCCCTCGGGCTCATATCGCAATCGGACACTGCCATTAAGCTGATCGGCAAGGCGCTTGATGAGATTTGTCCCGAAACCGCGTCGAGTTAGCTCTTGGACGAGCGGGCCTCCTCTCTCGGTCCATTTCAGCTTTAACAGATGTGCGGGCTCATCGACTGCCGAAGTGATGTGGACACGTCCTGTGGCGTTGGACAGCGCACCGTATTTAACGGCATTCGTGCAAAGCTCGTTGAGGGACATAATGAGTGGAAGGACCGCACCCGAAGCAATATCGATGTTACTATCTCGAACGACAAACCGTCGAACCTCCAGATCATCGAATGGCTCGATAGCAAGCAACCGACCTTCGATGGCCAATCGTCCTTCCTCCAAGTTCTGCGCAGATTTCAGGCTCTGGGAGGTAATCGCAGCAACGATTGCAATCATATTTTTCACTCGATGATGCAACTCTTTCAACAGTAAATCCTGAAATCGCCTAGCAACTTCCACATCTCGTATAGCGGTTACTATGACGAGCCCGTTGGGGGTTTGATGTGGGCTCAGGCTAATCTCAACCGGGATTTCGCTGCCGTCCTTATGAAGAGCGTGTAACTGTAGCCCCGTGCCCATCATGCGTGGTGTAGGGTCGTTCATGAAGCGTTTTAAATGCTCCGCGTGGAGATCCCGACTCCGTTCGGGAACAAGAATGCTAAGCGGTTTTCGAAGGAGCTCGTCTATTGAGTAGCCGAACATCGCCTCGGCGCGCTTGCTCGCGAAGCTAATGCAGGCGCTCTGGTCGACGATAATAATGGTATCCGGGCTTTCCTCTAAGAAGTCGTGAAAGCCATCATCGTTACCAACCTCGACAGTCGCAACGGCCCACGAATCGGCCCGATCGCTGTGCCGCGCAGGATTATCAGCGATGGAGCGCCGCCTTTTTGCCGGAGTTGTCGTCCTTGTCGTCCTCAAGGTCAACTCGCTTTGCCAACGGTCGTGAGCGTTCTCTATTTCAAGACCCGTACATCCATCTTATCAAAGCTTGGGCGGTAGCCTTGAGGCAGATCAACGAAGATCAAGTTTTTCGCAAGCTGCGGAGCGCACGTCGTAACACCGGTCTATGCTCGGTTTTGGGGGCGAGTGAATGTTAATCCGACTTTCGCAACGGCATGGCGCAAATAGCTCATAAGCGCGACTACGCGTGCAATTACTCGAGCCGATCAACGATCGGTTCGCAGTGTCGCGAAACAACTGCAGAATTGCGTTGCCGATCATTCACGTTCAACTTCACCCTCCATGTTCGGTCATCCGACGGGAGGTTACCTTCAAGGTAATCCAAAGAAATGAGTGATGAAGCAACGCGGTTGGCGGATGCAGCTCACTCGGCGAGCCGGCCGTAACTATCCGTGAACCAACGAAATGCGCCCTGAACGATAACAAAAGCCGCAGCTGTCTGGATGACCTCACCGAGCGTCATTCCGCCCGAGAGATATTTGGGAGAGCAAATGAGTAGCGCCACACGGGCGTAAGCAAAGCGTTGGTCTGTGATACGAGCGTCATTCGCATTGGCTGCCAGCAATATTTCCTCCCGATTTGCAGCGCTTCGCTCCGGCGACCGCGTATTCAGAGAAAGGAGATTATTTTTGCTTGCCATGAATTCGTATACATGATTATTGTTCTTTGAAATAAGACAAATCGAACGACTTGCTATGTGAGAATGAATACGATTTCACAAAATTTGCCTTTAACGAGCAAGGACATAGCTCGCGTTGCGAAGGTGTCGCAGGCGACCGTGTCACGGGTGCTGTCGGGAAATCCGAACGTGCAGGCTGAGACGCGTGAGCGTGTTCTCGCTGTTATGCGGCAGATGAACTATCGACCGAACGGCATGGCCCGTGCGATGCGGACGAACCGCACGGGCAATATCGGGGTTGTGGTATCGCGTTTGGCGAACCCTCTTTATCCGGAGATGCTGCAAATTCTCGGCCAGCAACTGACCGAAGCCGGTCTGCGTATGATGGTCTGGAATACCGACGAGACCGACGAAGGCGCTGCAGCTTCCGCCGTGCGGGAAAGTCTGGTCGACGGCGTCATCATGACGACTGCCACAGCGTTTTCCACGCCACTCTACGAGGCGGTGATGATGAACGCGCCGGTCGTTCTCATCCACCGTGTTGTCGAAGGCTGGCCCTGCGATCAAGTGAGTAGCGACAACGCCCAGGGTGCGATTAGTGTTGCCGATTACGTGGTGAAATCCGGCCGCAAGCGCATCGGGTTGATCGACGGACCGCCGCTGGCAAGTACCATTCGCGCGCGACAAACCGCTTTCCGCTCGCGGCTTAATGAACTGGGCCGGCCACTGGATCCGTCGCTGGCGATACGGGTCGATTCGTTCTCGCACAAAACCGGCTTTGACGCAGCATCGTATCTGCTCGATCTCGCGCAGCCGCCAGATGTGATCTTCTGCGTCAACGATGTGATTGCGCTGGGTGCGCGTGATGCCGCGCGTGCGCGTGGCGTCGATGTTCCCGGACAGCTTTGGTTGATCGGATACGACGACATCGAGATGGCGGCGTGGCCAGCTTTTGATCTCACCACTGTCCGGCAACCGCTGAAGCAAATGGCTCACGAGGCTGTCGCACTGTTGCGTGATCGGATCGGCGGCGCGGGCCGGGATCACACAACGATTTGTCTTCCGACAGAGCTCGTCATCCGTGGTTCGACCGGCGGACATCGCACCAACAGATGATCGGGATACGCGCCATGCAAACCATCACGGAGGCCGCTCGCCAAACACCGGTTCGAAGAACGGTGGATGTTCTGGTTGTAGGCGGCGGCTCGGCAGGACTCGCGGCCGCCACTTCTGCGGCCCGTCTCGGTGCCGATGTGCTCCTCGTTGAAAAGAACGGTTATCTTGGCGGCACGCTGGCCATGGTGACCCTTGGCAGTATTTGCGGTCTGTACACAGTCACGGAATCCGAAGTCATTCCGGTCGTGAAGGGGTTTGCGGGCGAGTTGATCGAGCGCATGGATCGGCTCGGATCTATCAAGGGCCCGATGCGCTGGCTGGAAACAGCCTCACTGCTGTACGACCCGACCACGATCAAGCTGGTTGCCGATGACATGGTTGCCGAAGCTGGCGTTAATGTCGCGCTTCATAGTCTTGCAGTCGGCGTGGTGAAGGATGGCGCGCGCGTCAAGGGAGTGGTCTTCGAAGGACGAGATGGCCGCTGGGCATGCATGGCAACGACCGTGGTCGACTGCACAGGCGATGCCAACATTGCTTCGCTGTGCGATGCCGAGTTTGAGCACGATCCCTCCATTATTCAGGCTCCGACGACCATGTTCCGCTTCGGCGGCGTGGATACGGCGCGTGCCACGGCTATGACGCGTGACGAACTCCGCAATCATCTTGAAAAGGCAGTCGCTGCGGGCTTGTCTTTGCCGCGCACGGCCGGAGGCATGTTCAGCCTTCGCGAAGGCGCGATGCATCTGAATATTACGCGTGTACTTCGCGGGAATCGCTCGCCGGATCCGCTGAATACCGAAGAAGTGACCGCTGCCGAGATCGATGGCCGGCGGCAGCTCAAGACCTATCTGGAAGCATTCCGCCGTTTCGTGCCGGGCTATGAGAATGCCTTCATCGCGGATATTGGGTCGGAAATCGGCGTACGCGAAAGCCGTCGAATCAAGGGCGACTACTGGCTTACGCTTGACGATGTACTCAATGAGGCTCGCTTCGAGGATTCGATTGCATGCAGCGCGTGGCCTGTGGAGGAGCATGGTGCGGGCCGCGCAACCAAGTGGGTTTTCCTGAAGCCGGGCACTTACTACGAATTGCCATTCCGGATGCTGCTGCCAGTCGGACTCGATGGCCTTCTTGTGGCCGGCCGTTGCTCGTCTGCTTCGCACGATGCTCATGCGTCGATGCGGATTGCGGCAGTGTGCATGGCGATGGGCGAAGCCGCCGGTGTCGCCGCTGCGCAAGCGGGCGCTGGCGATATCCGCAAGATCGACATCGGCGGCCTCCGTCGCCAACTGGAGAAGCAGGGGGCCATCGTTGGGCCGCTGCCGAACGCGGGGCATCACACCAAAGCTGAGCAAGTAACCACAGCATGAATAAGCGTGAATATCGATCCAATTTCGAACCGGGGACGACGCGATGGGCCATCCGCCGTGCACAATGGCGCGCGCTCGGTTTGACTGACGAGGACATGCAGAAGCCCAAGATCGCTGTCATCAATTCGTCGTCGGAAATCTCGATCTGCTTCAGTCATCTCGATGAAGTTGCCAGAATCGTGAAGGAGGGTATCCGCGAAGCGGGTGGTCTGCCGTTCGAGATCAAGACGACGGCGCCGAGCGATTTCATCACCGGAGCAGGACGTGGCGGCCGCTATTTGATGCCGTCGCGCGATCTTCTCGTGAACGACATTGAGGTGGCGATTGAAGGCGCGGTGCTCGATGGCATGGTTTGCCTGTCGAGCTGCGATAAGACCGCGCCGGCGCACCTGATGGCGGCGGCGCGGCTCAACATTCCCAGCATTCTGGTGATCGGCGGCTATCAGGCCTGCGGACGCCTGCATAACAAGCCTGTTGATATTGAAGATGTATTCGAATCGGTCGGTGAACTGGCGACCGGTCACATCACCACCAAGGACATCGAGGAGATGTGCGAGGTCGCCGTTCGCAGCCCCGGTGTCTGCGCGGGCATGGGCACAGCCAATACAATGCACATCATGGCGGAAGCGCTCGGCATGACCTTGCCCGGCAGCGCTCCGGTTGCGGCGTCCGGCCAGCGGATGCGCGATTTTGCCAGAGAGGCGGGTCGCCGCATTGTCGGTCTTGTCAACGAGGATTTGCGCCCGAGGGACATCATGACGCCGAATGCTTTCGCGAACGCGATGGCGGTCGGTCTCGCGGTGAGCGGCTCCATCAATATGCTGCGTCATCTTCAGGCTGTAGCGTCCGAGGGTGAAATCGGCGCCAATGTTTATGAACTGATCCACAAGCTCGGCAGCAAGGTGCCGCTGTTGTGCGCAATCAAGCCAAACGGAAGCGGTCGTATCGAAGAACTGGAAGCGGCTGGTGGCGCCCGGGCCGTGATGAAGCAGCTGGAGACGTTGCTGCAGCGTGACGTGATGACCGTCACGGGGCGGACGGTTGGCGAGAATCTTTCCGATGTCACGGTTGGCGATGGCGTTATCGGAAGCCTTGCACAGCCGGCCGGCCCTGGGCCGTCCGTTGTCATTCTGCAGGGATCGCTGGCGCCGCAAGGATCGATCATGAAGCTCGGCACCGGCAAGGCGGCGGCGTTCCGTGGCAAGTGTCGGGTCTTCGAATCCCAGGAATCCGCCATGGAGGCGCTTGCGCGCGGCGAGATCAAGGGTGGAGAGGTGATCGTGCTGCGGGGGCTCGGGGCGCGTGGTGGGCCGGGTGTTGCTTCGGCATCCTGGTTCGTCGCGGCCGTCAATGGAGCGCATCTCGGTGAAGAAATTGCGGTGATTACGGATGGTCAGCTTTCCGGCCTTAACCGCGGCTTCACGATCGGACAGGTGATGCCGGAGGCCGCCGACGGCGGTCCGATTGCGCTCGTAAAAGATGGCGACACCATCTCGATCGATGTCGGCGCACGAAAGATCGATCTTGAGCTGAGCGACAGCGAACTCAACGCCCGTCGCGCGGCACTCGTGCCGTTCGTAAATGCCGAGAAGACGGGCTGGCTAGCCATTTATCAGGACCGCGTGCAGCCGCTGACGCAGGGCGGAACGCTAAAGCCCGGCGCACGCGCGGATCAACCGGCTTCGGCCCAACAACAAAAATCGCAGTAAGCGCTACCCATCAAAGCTTGTCAGTAACCGAGGGAGTGATGAAATGAATGTAACGCGCGCGGAATTCTTGAAGCTGGCGCTTGGCGCTGGTGCCGGAGCGGCTCTTGGCGTGCCGCTCAAAGCCTTTGCCGCCGGAATGACCGGCACTATCAGCTATCTCACCTATGAATCGCTGCCGACCACCAAAAAAGTGACCGGCGACCTGATCGCTGCGCTCGAAGCAGCAAATCCAGGTCTTAAAATCAATCCGTTGTTCACGTCGCCCGAAGCCGTGCGCAAGCAGGTGGCGTCGATGCTTCAGAGCGGAACGGCCCCCGATATCGTCAATCTCGACATCGAAGATGCCACGCTTTATGCGAACGCCAAGCTGCTGGAGCCGGTTTCTGATGTCGTCAGCGGGATCAAAAACCTGCCGGATCGCTGGCGCGCAAAAATCGACGGGCAAGACTACTTTGTGCCGATGGGCGTCAAGTTCACCTACAGCTGGTACCGCTCTGATCTGTTCGAGAAGGCCGGTCTTCAGCCGCCGAAGACATGGAGTGAATTCGAGGTTGCTGCAAAGAAGCTCACCGGCAATGGACAGTATGGTTATGCCGTCAGTTCAAACGAAACCGGTGACAACCCGGTGTCGTCGCTGTTCAGCTACGCCTTCTCCAACGGCGTCAACTTCGTCGATGACGACGGCAACGTTCTCTTTGACCAGGGCGCAAACAAGGTGGCTCTGGCCGAGACGCTGGCATTTGTTGCCCGGATGTCGAAGTTCTCGCCTAGCGGTACGAATTTCGGTTGGGGTGAGATCATCAACTCATTCGCGTCCGGCAAAGTCGCGATGGCCGACTACATCGGTTCACGCCTTTTCGCGGTGACCGCCCAGAATAACCCGCAACTTGCCGAGGTCACCAAACCTATGCTGCAGCCCTACGGCAAGTCGGCAGCGAATCGTCTTTCCGCTGAAGGCTTCATGGTGTTCCAAGGGTCAAAGAACAAGGAAGTGGCGAAGCAGATCATCACCTATCTGCGTGAAGGGCAGCGCTATTTCGACTACCTGTGGTCGATCCCGCTTCATGTTCTCCCGACCACCAAGGAGGATTTTCATGGCGGTTATCAAAAGAACGACTTCGTCCAGAAGCATCAGGATATCGTCGAGGTGATCAATACCGCGTGGGATCAGGCGCGGAATCCTGTCTATGACCTGAACGGCAAGAAGCCGAGTTGGCAGCGCGCGAAGATCTACACCAGCACTATTTACAACAAGATGCTGGCCAGCGTGGTGCAGGGTGGTGCCGATCCGACAGCCGCGATCGATCAGGCCGCAAAGGCTGCCCGTTCGCTCGTCAAGAACGCCTGAACGGACGGATATCGGCTGTGACGGGAACGAGCATACTTCGCAAACTGGATTTTTCGGGCATCGCATTGCTGCTCGTGGCGAGTCTGTTTATCGCGGTGATGATCGTACCCGTCACTTGGGCCATCGTACTTGGCTTCACCAACAGTGGACCGTTTCAGGCCCACATGACGTTCGCTGGTCTCGACAATTATCGCGAGATCCTGAGCGATTCCGCATTCTGGCGTGCACTCCTGATCGGAACGATCTATGCGGTGATCTCAACGATGCTTGAGGTCGTTCTGGGCGTCGGCATTGCGATCCTGGTCTTCCGGCACGGCAGTCCGCTCGTCACCAGCTTCGTGCTGATGCCCTACATGATTCCGACTGTCACCACTGCATTGGTGTGGCGATGGATGACGGACAGCCTCAACGGCATTTTCAATCAGCTCATGGTCCAGTCGGGTTTGTTGGGGTCGGCGGTCGAGTTCACCAGCACCGGCGTGCTGGCGATGTCGCTGGTCACGGCGGCGAGTGTCTGGCAGTTCACGCCGTTTGTCGTTCTGGTCGTCCTCGCCAATCTCGGAACGATCCCTCCGAGTGTTTACGAAGCCGCGCGCGTTGACGGCGTCAACTGGTGGCAAGAGCTGATCTATATCACCATTCCGATGCTCCGCGCACCGATCCTGCTGGTCATCCTGTTGCGCGGAATCTGGATGTTCAATCGCTTCGACATCATCTGGCTTTTGACGTCGGGCGGGCCGATCGGTGGAACGACGACGCTGCCGCTGTATGCCTATGTGCAGGCATTCGGCAACAACAACTACGGTGTCGGCGGCGCAGCATCGACAGTAATTTTCATGATTCTGCTGGTGTTCGGCATTATCTACATCCGCACGTTCCATCCCGAGAAGGAGGTGGCCCGTGGTTGAGCGCCGGAATGTTCTGCCCAAGGTGCTGATCGGAATCTATCTTGTCCCGGTGCTGTTCCCATTTTACTGGATGCTGAAATCCGCTCTGGAAACGCCGGCGGACGTTTACAAGCCTCGATTGCTGCTCAGTAGCTTCACGTTCGAGAACTTCAGCACACTTTTGAAGACGACGAATTTCCTCGTCACTGCATCCAACAGTCTACAGGCAGCGCTGATCAGCAGTGTCATCGTTGTGGTATGCAGCGGGCTCGGTGGTTATGCGCTCGCGCGGACCAATATCCCGCGCAAGACCTTGATCGCGCAGATCGTGCTGTTTTCGTACATGTTCCCCGAGGTACTTCTGGGTATCCCATTCTTTGCACTTTTCCAGAAACTTGGTCTTCTGAATTCGATCGGAGGGCTGGCCATCGCGCATGTGACGCTGAGCTTGCCGTTCGGCCTGTGGCTGATGTGGCAATTCTATCAGGCGCTGCCAAAATCTTATGAAGAAGCAGCTGAGATCGATGGCGCGAGCAAGTTTCAGACGTTTCTCCTGGTGATGGTGCCGCTATCGATTCCTGCACTGACGGCGGTCTTTATCTTCGCGTTCGCCGCATCATGGAACGATTTCGTTCTCGGGCTGATGCTGATCCGTGACGACCAGAAATTTACATTGCCGATCGCGATGAGCCTTTTCGTGCAGCAGATGGAATTGAACTGGGCCGTGATCCAGGCTGCGAACTTCCTGCTGGCGCTTCCGGGCCTTCTGCTTGTGCTGTTCGGGCGCAAGTATCTGGTGCGCGGTTTCCAGACCAGCGGCCTTGCGAACTGAGAACGAGAGAGATGCACAAGCAGGCTTACGATTACATTATCATCGGTGCCGGATCGGCCGGTTGCGTAATGGCGGACCGGCTGTCGCAGAGCGGCGAGCATTCGGTTCTCCTGCTGGAAGCAGGGGGGCAGGATCGAAATATCTGGATTCATGTCCCGCTGGGATATGGCCGAACCTTTTTCAATCGCACCGTCAACTGGATGTTCGAGACAGAACCGCAAGGGGGCCTCAACGGCCGCCGCATCGCACAGCCGCGCGGGAAGGGCCTCGGCGGATCCAGTTCGATCAACGGTCTTCTTTATGTGCGCGGCCAACGCGAGGACTATGACGGGTGGCGCGATCTCGGCAATCGCGGGTGGGGCTATGACGATGTGCTGCCGATGTTCAAGCGAAGCGAGGACCAGCAGCGCGGCAGCGATCCTTGGCACGGAACGGGCGGTCCTCTGCCGGTGACGGATCTTCCCGAGAAACATCCGATCGCGGAGGCTTTCATCGCCGCCGGCGTGAAGGCGGGGATTCCTCACAATCCGGATTTCAACGGCGAACGGCAGGAAGGCATCGGCCCCTTCCAGGCAACGGCAAAGCGAGGGCTGCGCTTCAGTACGGCGAAGGCGTTTCTCCGCCGCGCGTTGAAGCGGCCCAACCTCGATTTGTTGACGCATGCGCAGGTCACCAAAATCTTGTTCGATGGCATCCGGGCATCCGGGGTGGCTTTCGTTCACGACGGGAAGCCAATGCAGGTGGCCGCGCACCGCGAAATCATCCTTTCGGCCGGTGCAATTCAGTCGCCGCACATTCTTCAGTTGTCCGGAATCGGACCGGGAGGACTTCTTCGTCAATTTGGCGTTCCGGTCGTGAAGGAATTGCCCGGCGTCGGCGAGAATATGCAGGACCACATCCAGGCTCGCTTCATTCTCGAGACCAAGAAAAAGATCACGCTGAACGATGACATGGCGAATCCGCTGCGCCAGATTCGCATGGGCCTTAGCTACTTATTTCAGCGAAAAGGGCCGTTGGGCTGGTGGGCCGGGATTGCGGGGGCTTTCATCAAGACCCGGCCGGAGCTTGATCGGCCGGATGTTCAATTTCATCTCTATCCGTTCAGCACCGATCGCAAAGACCGGCCCGTGCTGCACCCATTCTCGGCATTCACGCTGACCGTGTGCCAGTTGCGGCCTTACTCGCGAGGCTACGTCCGCATGAAGAGTGCCGATCCATTGGTGCCGCCGGCGATCTCGCCGAACTATTTGGGGGATCCACGCGATGCTGAGGTGCTGGCCGCCGGTATGCAGGTCGCACGAAAGGTCATTGCCACCGAGCCGCTTGCCGGCATCATCAGATCGGAAAAAGAACCGGGGCCGGGCGTGAGCAGCGATGACGAACTTCTTGCGTTCCTTCGCGCGAAGGCGATGTCAGTCTACCACCCGATTGGAACGTGCCGGATGGGGCACGACGCCGACGCCGTCGTCGACGATGAGTTGAAGGTCCATGGCGTGTTTGGGCTTCGGGTGATCGATGCGTCCATTATGCCCACGCTGATTTCCGGCAATACCAATGCACCCTCGATCATGATCGGGGAAATGGGCGCCGAGCTGGTACTGCGCGATGCCACGCTGCGAAATTCAAAAGCCGCGTAAGGAACAGGGAGTCGGTCGTGTATCCGCAGCTCGGACTTTATATTGACGGAAAATGGCTCCGCGCCGAAGGGCGCGCTTCCGAGCCCGTGATCAATCCGGCGACAGAGCAGCCAATCGCGGATTTGTGGCATGCAACCGATGAAGATCTCGGAGCAGCGCTCGAAGCGGCGAAGCGCGCATTTCCGCTCTGGCGCAAGGTATCGCCTTACGAACGGGCGAAACTGCTGCGGAAGGCGGCCGACCTGCTGCGCGAGCGGCGTGACGATATCGCTCTGACATTGACGCTTGAGCAGGGCAAGATTCTTGCAGAATCGCGTGGCGAGGTGGACGCCGCGGCTGACATTATCGAATGGGCCGCGGACGAAGGCCGGCGGACTTATGGCCGTCTGATCGCCGGACGAACATCGGACATCAGGCAGATGGTGATACCGGAGCCCGTGGGGCCAGCGGCGGCATTCACTCCATGGAATTTTCCAGCGACGACCCCCGCCCGAAAAATCGCAACTGCACTAGCGGCGGGATGCCCGATCATTATCAAGGCTGCCGAGGAAACTCCCGGGACCTGCATCGAGATTGTGAAGGCTTTCGATGAAGCCGGCGTGCCGCCCGGCGTGCTTAGCCTTGTTTTCGGCAAGCCGGCTCATGTCTCCGAGACGCTGATTGCCAACCCGATCATCCGCAAGATTTCGTTTACGGGCTCCGTGCCCGTCGGCAAACACCTGACGCGTCTTGCGGCGGATGGGATGAAGCGCGTGACCATGGAGCTTGGCGGACATTCGCCCGCAATCGTTTTCCCGGATGTGGATCCGGCCCAAGCCGCGAAGACCCTCGTCGGCGGAAAATATCGTAATGCTGGTCAGGTGTGCATCGCGCCAAGCCGCTTTTATGTCCACTCCAAGATCGAAGATGCCTTCGTTTCTGCGTTTGTGTCGGAAGCCAGAAAGCTGAAGCTGGGCGATGGCGTGGAGTCGTCGAGCACCATGGGTCCAATGGCGAATCCACGTCGTCTGGAGGCCATGGACGGCTTCATGGCCGATTCAGCCTTGGGTGGGGAAACCTTGCTTGGCGGTGCAAGAACCGGAAATCGCGGATACTTTTTTGAGCCCACGGTGATCCGCAACGCATCAGAGAGCGCGAGATTGATGCGCGAGGAGCCGTTCGGCCCGATAGCCCCCATTGCAGCGTTCGATGACTTCGACGAGGTGATCGCCAAGGCCAATGCGCTCCCGTACGGGCTTGCAGCCTATGTTTTTACATCGTCGACCAAAACCGCGCTTGCAGTCTCGGACGAAATCGAGTCCGGCATGGTTGCAGTCAACAGCTTGTCGATGACGTTAACTGAAACACCAATGGGCGGCGTCAAGGACAGCGGCCAGGGCTACGAAGGCGGCGTTGAGGGGGTCGAAGGATACCTCAACCGCAAGTTCGTCAGTCTGATGTGATCCTTCACCAGTTCAATCCGTTCCTTTGGCAGATGCAGCGAGGCTAAAGCTGTATCCGGAGAATCAAGCATGGTATCCGTTGCAATCGAAAACGTTCGGAAGGCATACGGCCCTCTGGAGGTCATTCACGGCGCATCGATCGAGATCGACGAGGGCGAGTTCATCGTTCTGGTCGGGCCGTCCGGATGCGGTAAATCGACATTGTTGCGGATGATCGCGGGTTTGGAAAACATTACAGACGGACAAATCCGGATTGGCGGCCGGGTGATCAACGATGTCGCACCAAAGGATCGCGATATCGCGATGGTTTTCCAGAATTATGCGCTGTATCCGCATATGACCGTTCGCGCGAACATGGCATTCTCGCTCAGATTGCGGAAAACCTCACCGGACGAAATCGAGCAGCGGGTCAAGCGAGCTGCCGATATCCTTGGCCTTAACTCCTATCTGGCGCGATACCCCCGTGAGCTATCCGGCGGGCAACGTCAGCGCGTCGCGATGGGGCGTGCCATTGTCCGAAATCCGGAGGTGTTTCTGTTCGATGAGCCGCTGTCGAATCTGGATGCAAAACTCCGCGTAGCGATGCGGACCGAGCTCAAGGAACTTCATCAGCGGCTGAAGACCACGATCGTCTATGTGACTCATGATCAGATTGAAGCCATGACGATGGCTGACAAGATTGTTGTGATGCAGGGCGGAGTGGTGGAGCAATTCGGTCGCCCACTCGATGTATACGATCGGCCCGCCAATATATTCGTCGCAGGCTTTATCGGCTCACCGGCGATGAACTTGATCAAGGGGCACATTCGGGGTTCGCAATTTGTTGCGGACGAGGGACCGACGTTTAGTCTTAGCGAAAGATATTCGATAGAAAGCGGCAAGCGTGTCGTATGCGGCATCCGTCCCGAGGATATTGTCTTTGCCGATGACGGGACCCCAGCGCGCGTGGTAACCGTCGAGCCGACCGGCTCGGAAACCCACGTTATTCTAAGGGCTGGGCAAGTGGATATTTCGGTTGTTTGCAGGGAAAGGGTGAGCGCCAAACCGGGCGATGCTCTTCACATTGTCTCTTGTCATGCCAAGATGCATCTCTTTGACGAAGCAACTGGCGTCAGGCTGACGACGGTCTAACCGCGATCTGGAACTCCTCGCCGGGGGCCGGATCGGGATCGCAGCGGTTCGATCTGGATTGGATCCTTTTCACGATAGAAACTTTGCTGTGAAATTTGGCTTTCCGATAGGCTGCCGGGCGCTGCCTTGCTCCGCGACATCAATACCTTAATCCGGCAAGCAGAATCCGCTGGCAGCCCGTCTGTTCCGTCCTGTGCTAGTTAATGCACGACCGGGCCAGCTTCAGGCCTGGTGATCATGCCATCGGTGTACTGGAAGTATCGCGCCGCTGCACTTCGGCGATTACGGCGGCTTACCCATGAAGATTATCTGGGTGCTGCTCGATCTCGTGAGTATCGCTATCCTTGGCAGCGGGTTTTACCTTGGGCGTTTGCGTCGTTCCTCGGCCGCTCGGCAGGCAGAGCATCATTCGCTGATGCTTTTGTAGGGAGCGGTCAGGAATGCCCAGTTCATGAGACCTTTGTAAATATCGGGCTCCCGGTAAGTCTGATTCTGGAGGATTTCCCTGCACTGCGCCGCCAGCCAGATTCCATAAAATAGAATCCGCGGCGAAGCTCAAGCGGCAGTCGGCCCGTCATCAGGGCCTACGGGCGGTCCGAATGTCTGTCCCTTTCTTCGGCGCGTCGATAATAGCGCGGGCGTATCAGGCTGTGCACCGATGCATTCAACGGTGACAACGGCTCGATTACCCTTGAAGTTGAGAAATTGGAGTCGATCGCCAGCACGCAGTCCAAGGACGGCGGCACCCGGTAAAGACAATACGGACAGATGGATGAGCTCGTTGCTAAAATCTTGCGGTAACACCAATATCTTGCTCTCGCACCGCGGATCGTCGTCTATGCGATAAGTCACCCAGTCGTTAAGCCGGACAACATCGGGTGGCACTTCCGTGTCATTGCACACATGGGCACGATCGAGCTCGGACATCAAAAACGAACTCACCGGATGTCGATCCCTCAATGCGTCGGCGACGAGTTCTTCGAGACGCAGGTGATCCTGTGATGGCAGGATGATCGGGGGAAGAATTTCGCGCATGGATGGCTCCTGTATCTCTCTTTTGAGGGAAGTCAAAGGACGACGCTACACGGCAGGATCGCTTTGGTTCTAAATGGCTCAGCAGCCAGAAGAGCGATCTCGTAAAGAAAGTCGGTGGCACAGCTCGCATGGTCGTTGAGGATGTCCATCTGCGCCTGACAGCAGTCAAGCGACAGTTTCATGGCTTCAGAATGTGTTTTTGCGTGCAAGAGGCGAGTTACATGTTCAGCAGATCGCAGCGTGCTATTAGCCGCTAGGTTCACGTGGCGAAAGCTGTAAGGAAGCAGCCGGGTGGAAAGATCATGCACAAAGGCGCCAGATTTCGGTTGCGTGTCCGACGTGAAATATACGGGCTCAATCATTTTGCCTCCTCACTGCCCAAATAGATGGCAGTCCAACATCCTCGGTAACTATCTCGGGCTGGCGTTTTTGGAACAACAAACTGCTCCCCGACCCGCTGAGCGATCGGCGGATGCAGATTTTACGCGCTTAGAGACATGGGAAGGTGGTTTGGTCCCGGACGGCTCAGGGCCGGCCGGGATAACGGGGCTGTTTGCAGGTGATCCCGGAGGCAAAGCCAGTTCGGTGAATCAAAAAGATTGCCATAAATAATAGTTGGCGGAGCTAGCCAACTATTCAAGCCTTGCGCAGGGAAGCGCGCGTTTTTGTCGCTGATCTTTGCATCTGAAGGGCGGGTGGATTCCATCATTCGTGCCAAAGCCAATATGGCACCAAAGCAAAAACAGCAGAAGCCGCTGCCGCGACAGCGCTGAGCAGTACGCAGTAAAGAAGCAGTCTGACAAGCTTCCAATCGCTCGTTCTGGCTTGGGACTTCTGCAATCGAAGAAGCCCGGATCTACCCTCAAACATGATGCGTCCTTTCGGGTCTTGGATCGGAGCACGTAACCAAGGCTGTCTCTGGTGACATGCTGACGTGGGCACGCGTAGCGTCGTCAATCAACGAGATGCATCGTGCGCAGCTGTGGATGTCGAATGCAGTCTATTGCTTCGAAACAACTATACCGGTGTCGCACAACATTCGGGATGGAGCGGTCATCGTGAATCTCATCGGCTCGCAACACATGATTGCAAATGCCTCCGCGGGCAATCGCGCCTCACGCAACGCCTCGCGCAAGAATCTATTGCGAAGCATCCTAGAGACGCTAGCCAAGGTTGGCAGGAATTGATGGGTGTCGCGTTCAGGCCAAAGCAACGCGAAAAGTAAATCAACTTGACTACCATCCGGCGCGTCAAAATCGATCGGAGTGGTCAACCGCGTCAAGGAAGCGACCGGATATGAGAGGTCCTTGAGCAGGGCATGAGGAACGGCGATGCCGTCACCGAAAGCAGTCGATCCGACTTGTTCTCGACCAAGAAGGCCGGAAAGAATTGTTTCTTTCGGCATACTGGTCCGTTGTGCCAAACCAGCAGCAATCTTCGTCAGGGCCGGCAGTTTATCTTTGACAATGACATTCAGTGCGATGTCATGTTCAGACAGCAAGTTTTCAATCATCGCAATTCTCGTTTTTCGACCATCCCGAGCGCGCTGCGCAACTTTACGCAGCACGGCCGGACAAAAGCGATACAATCAACGTGGCGCGTGCCTTGGACACGGCGATTTGTCAGATAGGATCTTCCTATCTGGATTGTATTTGCTGAATACGAATATCACCCAGGTTGCGAACACCAGTGCTGCACATAGCAAGGCACCCATTGTTGTCCCTTTCGTTTTTTACGGTTCAGTTGGTAAAGCTTCAATGTAAGCGCACAACGAACGAAGGCGCTCCTGATCTCGCGCGAATAAGCGCTGTGGCTGAAGCCACAAACGTTATCGCATTCTCAATTTTCAGTTGAATTTCCTGATTGTCCCGGACAGCACGTGTGAGAACGCTGCCGGGTCAGCTTCCTGATGGAAGCCGACCAGTGCGAAGATGTAATCGCCAGAATTGCAAATTGCGGATCATCTCCAGAAGCTATGATCTTGTTGCAAGAAGTCAATCTTGAGAACCGATCTGATTACGGAATGGCTACTTAGGTACCTGTTAGCGGACAGCGCAATGTTTGGGGCGAACTCCGCATGGCGTTCATCGAATCCGGAGCGTTCGGGATTGACGGCTGCGATCAGATTCAGAAGTCAACCTGGGGCGGCAAATCCGCGCGGTCCTCTCTGGTTGGCTTGATTTAGCAGCCAATCTCGCCGATTTAGAGTTATGCGCATTCTCATCTATTGCCAAAAGCTCATTTGTTGTGAGGGCGACCTCCAAATTGGCCGCTGACCCGGGCTGGCTTCGAGCCGCCCGGGTTGAAAACTTGCTTCGAATGGAGCGCTCGTTGAGTTGATTGGCGCGCTGGCATGACTGCATCTGCGTTCATGAAGTACGGCATCCGCAAGTCATGCGCCAACACACGCCGATGCTCACAAGAAACGTTGCCTCGGGATTCAGAGGTAGATGAGTGCTTGTCGCGAGCATCGTAACGGCGCTCGAACATCTAGCGCTGACTGTGCGCCGCGATTTCGCGGGCTCGGGAGGCGCTATGTAAGTCCAAACGTGATGGCATGGCGTCATAACTTGCGAAGTTAGACACCGATGATGCCAGCCGGTGCCAGTATATGCCCGCAACAGGCATCTGCGCATGACCTGCGCAAACAAAAGATGCTCGCACCAACCGATAATTTTGCAGGATCTGCAATCTGCAACGCAGACGAGCATGCATAGGCTAGATTGTTACAGGAGAGAGATGTGCAGGATACGCTGGACTTCACGGAACGCATTGGACTTGAAAGCCGGGAAAATCTGGGAGCAAAGGGCGTAACGCCGCCGTTTGATGCCGGTGCGCTGATCGTGCGCGACGGGTTCCGTTTTGCAGGGACGCATCTTCTGCTCGATCTATGGAATGCGCGCTGGCTGGACGATGTTGGGGGTATGGAGAAAGCTTTTCGATCTGCGGTAGAGGCCTCGGACGCATCGCTTCTCAATCTTCATTTTCATCGCTTCGGGCTCGGAGGAGGTCTATCCGGTTTGGCTTTACTCGCCGAGAGCCATATTTCGATTCATACATGGCCTGAGCATTCTTTCGCGGCCGCCGACATATTCATGTGTGGTGGCGCTCATCCCTACAAGGCGGCACGCGTCTTGAGAGATGCGCTGCAGCCCGAGTTTATGCTGATCAGTGAACATCGGCGAGGAGTTCGGGAATGAAGGCGTTTCATGAGCAACTCTATCCTGGATTCTCGCAGCTTCTCGATGTCACTGAATGCCTGATCGAGAAGCAGTCTCTGTTTCAGAGGATTCAGATTTTTGAAACGCCTGTTTTCGGAAGGGTATTGGCGCTTGACGGCGCCGTTCAGATCACTGAGCAGGATAATCACATCTATCATGAGATGCTTGTGCATGTTCCCATGTTCGCTCATGGCAACGTGAAGGATGTTCTCATCGTGGGAGGTGGGGATGGAGGCTCTCTGAAAGAGGCGCTCAAGCATCCGGTAGATTCGGTCACAATGGTGGAATTGGATGGCGAGGTCATCGATCTCGCGCGCCGTTTCTTTCCCGACGTGTCGGATAATGCCTTTCAGGACGATCGCGCAGATGTCCTTGTTGACGACGCGTACAGCTATTTGGCTGAGGAAAAACGGCACTTCGATCTCATACTGGTGGATTCAACGGATCCGGTTGGGGTCGCAGCCCCGTTGTTTACTCGCGAATTCTATCAGAGATGTTTCCGCCGGCTTCGCAGCTCTGGAATGATCGTCGTGCAGAGTGGTTTGCCTCCGTTTCGCACAGAGGCAACGGAGATTAAAGCTAAGCCTTTCATGTCCGTGTTCGGACAGTTGCAGAAATATGTCGCTCCCGTGCCCAGCTATCCGATGGGGATGATTGGGCTCAATGGAGCCTCCATGTCCGGCGATTCGCTTTCCCCGTGTGTCGATTCAATCCGCCACCGTATCGATAAGCAACCCATCACGACAAGGTATTATCGACCGGAGACACACAAGGCGGCTTTTGATTTGTTGCGGGGAGGCGAGCTGTAGATGCGAGCCAGCATCAGTCAGGCGAGGTTCCTGACGTCCAGTGGGAGAGGCGACGTGACATGCTTCAAAGCAAGCCAGATTGAAGCTGATCGAGACGACGCTCGACGTGTATCGGGCAACTGATATGGCCATAGAACGGGAAAATCTGGCGTGTATCGAGGAGATTGTTCAATGATCACCGGATCGCAATGCCGCGCCGGTCGTGCGCTTGTGGAGGTGTCGCGGGCCAAGCTGGCCGGTCGCGCCAGCGTTGATGCATCAACAATCGAGAAGTTCGAGCACAATCTTGAACAGCCCGCGCCTCACGAGATCGAAGTAATTCAAGGTGCACTTGAAGAACTGGGAGCCGTATTCCTGCGGGAGAACGGTGGCGGTATCGGTGTTCGGCTGAAATTCACCAGCGCCGAGGCCAAGCAGATTGCTCGCCTTGAGGGGGAGGGTGGTATCGTCGCCAGCGATAGAGTGCCCTGAGTTCATTGCAAAGGGCAACTCAAGCATCGAAGAACTACGGATTGCGGAGGCAATCGTCGTCGGGCCGTTGGGCCAGCGTGCTGCTGACATGACTTGTGGAGTGGAATGGCCACTTGGTGCGGGGAGGTGTTCAAGTGCGTATTCTCGCAGCGACGGACTTTTCGACACGATCTCATCGCGCATTGCGACGCGCAGGCGTACTGGCGCAAGACAAAGGCGCTGAACTTGTTATCGTCCACGTCGTGGACGATGATCATCCGACGCAGCTTGTTGAGATTGAGAGACGTGAGGCTGAACGGATCCTCGCTGAGCAGATCGGCGCTATCTCCGAACTGCGCGACGCAAAATGCCACCCAAAGGTCGTAGCGGGCGATCCCTTCTACGGCATCCTGCGGATGGCGGAAACGGTCAAGGCAGATCTCATCGTGATGGGCGCGCACCGCAAACAACTGCTGCGGGATATCTTTGTAGGGACGACTGTCGAGCGCGTGATCCGGACCGGATCATACCCCGTTCTCATGGTGAACAATGAAGTGAGGCGACCGTACCGAAATCCCCTGGCTGCCGTCGATGTGTCGGAACCCTCGGTGAATGCGATCAGGGCTGCGATGTCAACGGGACTCATCGGAGACCAAGGCGCTACGCTTCTTCACGCTTTTCTCCCTCTCGGAAAAGGCAAGCTTTCCGTCAGCGGGACCGATGAGGCTGCCATTAACGAGTATGTGGCGAGCGAGCGCGAGCGGGTCGTCGATGAACTCGCCGGATTTCTCACAGCGAACAAGCTTCTTGGTCCAAAATTGTCTTTGCGGGTCGAGGAAGGCGGAATCTTCGAGGTAATTGCACGGACTGTCGAAGAGACGAGACCTGATCTTCTCATTTTAGGGACCCATAGCCGTTCCTGGTTGCTGAAGGTGCTGCTGGGAAGCGTGACGGAAGAAGCTCTGCGGTGCCTCGACATCGACATTCTTGCGGTGCCGCCTGTCAGATCGCTTCCGAAGAATGTGAAAGCCTGACTTCAAAGTGCAAAGGCACATAGAGCAGACTACGTTGCATCCGGTCCCGAAGCACCATCTGTTCGCTCCAGCCTGTCGCGAAACAGCGCAGCGCGTACCAAGATCATCAGGGTGACCGGTGTGGTGACGGTGACGAAAACCACGATCAGGATTTCGTGCAAAGCGAGCCGGCTCTGCGATGCCGAGAAAAAAATGATTGAAGCGAGCGCGATGCAGCCGGTTCCAAGAGTCGTCCCCAGCGTAGGCGCGTGGAGCCGCTCGTAGAAGCTTGCGAGCCGCAAAAGGCCCAGCGAACCGATGAGAGTTGTCGCTGCGCCGGTGAAAACGAGAATGGCGGTTATGATAGCCGCCCAGGCTGGCAAGTCCGCAATCATTCGATTACCTCACCGCGGAGCAGGAACTTGGCGATAGCGACGGTCCCGACAAAGCCGAGAAGTGCGACAATTAAAGCGGCCTCAAAGTACAGGGTGCTACCCGACGCAATGCCGAATGTCAGAAGCAGCAGCATGGCGTTGACGTACAGGGTATCCATGCCTGAGACGCGATCCTGCGCCCTCGGGCCCCGCAAAATGCGGAGAGCCGCGATTCCCATGGCAAGACTCAAGAAGATTTTAGCCAACGTGAGCGACCACGTCAGGAAGACGATGCTCATTCGAAAATCTCCAGCAACAGCCGCTCGTAGCGACCCTTGATCGTCTGGATCCATTCGCTTTCGTCGATCAGATCGAGGACGTGGATCATCAGTATTCCTCTGGCGGAATCAAAATTTACCCACAAGGTTCCGGGTGTTGAGGTGATGATGCATGCCAATGCAGCGAGCCCGTAAGGATCACGCAGTTCAAGAGGAATGTGTACGAATCCGGGCCGCCGTCCCCGTCCTGCCAAGCCGAGGACAATTCGGGCTACGGCGATGTTGGAGCGTATGATGTCGGCCAACACCAGTGATGCCAAATGGAACATCGCGCCGAGCCGCCGAAGCCGGGCGTTTGGCGGCTGTAGCGCCGTCAATGCCCCCCCCCCGGCAAGCGCCGCTGCGGCTCCAAGAAGGACCTGGCCCCACGTCAATGCCTGATTGAGCAACAGCCAAAGAACGAACAGTCCGGCTGCAGCCAATGGGAAGGGCAAAAGCCGTCTCATATCTTGCCTGCCTTATACGCCTGCTCGGCCGGCGGCAGCACGGCATGCACGTAGTTCGCGGGTGCGTGAATCGAGTGGGCGGTTGTTTGCATGAATTGCATGACCGGTCCCGCCAAGACCGTTTGCATCGCGCACAGGATGAGAAGCGCGGCGATCGGCGCCATCTCAATTACCCGCACGCTTGGTACAGTACGATCGAACTCGGCCCAAAAGACACGAATGCCTGCGCGGGTCAGCGCGACAAGCGCGGCCAATCCGGACAGAATCAAGATCGCGAGCAAGCTCCACGAGGCGACCGGCACTGATCCGTTGCCCGGTGTCATTCCGGCTGGATTGAGAGCGGCGGAAAGGAGCGCGAATTTCGCAATAAATCCGGACAGCGGCGGCAGGCCTGCGATCACCACCGCGCATCCAATGAAGGCGAGTCCCAGCTCTCCCATGGTGATTGGCATGGCGAGGCCGACCTCTTCTTCTCTCTCCTCATCGGTGTTATCGTCTTCGCCATAAGCTTCCCTCGTGACGGCGAGTACGTCTGCGCCCGGTTCGCGGCCGCGCTCGACGAGTTCAACCAGAAGAAAAAGTGCACTGATGCCGAGAGTCGAACTGACCATATAGAAGAGCGCTCCCTCGGTGACGCCAACCTGTCCCATCCCGATCGCGGCGAGCATCGTTCCAGAGGATACGAGCACGGAGAATACGGCAAGCCGTGCCATGTCCTGCGACGCCAGCGTCCCGATCGTGCCAAATACAACCGTGGCCATTCCGCCATACAGCAGCCACTCACCGCCGAACTGCGCTGACGCTCCCGCGGCGTCGCCGAACAGAAGCAGCCAAAGTCTGAGCACGACATAGGCACCGACCTTGGTCATAATCGCAAAGATGGACGCCACCGGTGGGCTGGCAACCGCATAGGTCGTCGGCAACCAGAAACACAGCGGCCACATTCCGGCTTTGAGGAGAAATGCCGTCCCCAGGATGCCGGCGCCCACCTCCAGCAACGCGCGGCTCTCCGGGTCGAGATTCGTAATCCGCATGGCGAGGTCCGCCATATTTAGCGTTCCGGAAACTCCGTAGATCAAACTGACGCCGACCAAGAACAATAAGGAGGCCACCAGATTGACCACGATGTAGTGCATCCCAGCCTTGACACGCGCGACGCCCGAGCCATGCAGCGCCAAGCCGTATGAAGCGGCGAGCAGCAGTTCGAAAAAGACGAACAGGTTAAAGAGATCACCGGTCAGGAACGCGCCGTTCAGGCCCATCAGCAGAAACTGGAACAGCGCATGGAAATGTGCTCCGACGCGCGACCAGCGAGCGAGGGAAAAAATCAGGGCGGCTGCTCCAAGGATGCTCGTCAGGAGGACCATGAGAGCTGAAAGACGGTCCGCCACCAACACGATCCCGAACGGCGCGGGCCATTCGCCCAGTCGGTAAACGCCGATCCCTGAGGTCGAACTGTCCGGCGCAGCATTGACCGAGGCAAGCAATGCGATCGCGATGCCGATGAGCGCAAAGGTCGACGCGACGCCGATGGCGGCTTTCAGGGCGTGCCGCCGCTCCGCAAGGAGAAGCATTGCGGCACCAGCCAGAAGCGGCAGCGCCACGGGCGCGATGATCAGGTGATCGGCCATGCGGCTCATCGCTCTGGTTCCCGGCCATCAACGTGGTCAGTCCCGGTCAGACCTCGCGATGCCAGCAGCACCACCAGGAATAGCGCGGTGGTCGCGAAACCGATGACGATGGCGGTGAGGACGAGCGCTTGCGGGAGCGGATCGGCATAGTGCGCGGGATCGCCCGCAGCGTGCGTGGCCAGGACGGGGGCCGTCCCCGTTTGTAGCCGCCCCATTGCGACGATGAAGAGGTTGACACCGTAGGACAGCAGAGAAAGGCCGATAATCACTTGAAATGTCCGCGGTCGCAGGATGAGCCATATGCCCGAACCGGCGAGCGCCCCGATGCCGAGTGCCAGAACGATCTCCATCATCTCACCTGCTCGATGGAAGGATTCGTTTGGGTCTGAGATTCGCGCGCGTGCGGTGCGCGATGGCTTCGCACCGATTGGTGTGCAATCGCGATCAACATCAGCACCGTGGCGCCGACGACAAGACAGAACACGCCGATGTCGAAAAGCAGGGCGCTCGCCGTCGGCACGCGACCGATCAGAGGCAACTCGATATAGGCAAAGTATGAGGTCAGGAACGGGCGGGAAAACAGCCATGCGGCAGCACCTGTGCCGCCCGCGGCGAGCAGGCCGATGCCCATCCATCGCACAGGCTGAACCCGCAGGCGCGCCTCCACCCAGATCGTGCCATGCGCCATATACTGAACGATGAACGCGACAGCCATAGTAATGCCCGCCACGAATCCGCCTCCGGGCAGATCGTGCCCGCGCAGGAGCAGGAACATGGCGGCCACGCCGATGACGGGAAAGAGCAGCGTCATGATCAGCGCCGGAGTCGCCATGGCGTCCTTGATGGTGTCGCCTTTTTCGCGGTCCGGGTGCTCTTCATCATAGATGTTCTGGGTTCGCTGCTGTTCGGGGACCGGGATGCTCTCACGTGCCGGGCGGAAACGTCGCAGCAGAGCATAGACGGTCAATGAAACGACACCGAGCACCGTGATTTCTCCGAGCGTGTCGAAGCCGCGGAAGTCAACCAGGATGACGTTTACGATGTTGGTGCCGCCACCTTTGATGTAAGCGTTCTCCGTAAAAAAGTGTGAGATGCTGACGGGTGCAGGCCGGATCATTGCTGCATAAGCGAGTAGGGCTAGTCCCACGCCCGAGCAGGTTGCTATCGTGAGGTCCCGGATGCGGTGCCAACGCATGATGTGCGCCGAGCGTTCTGCGGCAGGGTGTTCGATTCTTTTCGGAAGCCATCGCAGTCCGAGCAGCAACAGCACGGTGGTGACGGTCTCCACGACTAGCTGCGTGAGTGCGAGATCCGGTGCCGACAGCCAAACGAAGCTTATGCAGGTAACGAGCCCCGCGCCGCCGAGCAGGATCAATGCTGCAAGACGATGAAACTTGGCCTGATATGCCGCACCAAGGGCGCAGGAAATGCCGACAACCCACAATAGTGCGAAAGCAAGGTCGAAATTACCCGACGGCCAGTGCCCGACGGCGAGACCTTTTGCGTAAAGCGGCAATAACGCGGCGAGGAACGCCGCTCCAGCCAGCAGCCGAAGCTGCGGCTGAAGACGCCGCGTACCGAGAAGTTCCTCCAGTTGTCGGGCAAGCCGCCAGGACAGGAAGACGAGTACCCGCTCGAAAATACGCTGCCCCTTCAGATGGCGCAGCAAAGGCGGGCCCTCAATCCCGCTGAGCAGGTAGGAGCGCAGCATGAAATACACCGCGACGCCGCCACCGAGTGCAACGATGCTCATCAGGAATGCAGGCGTAAACCCATGCCAGACGGCGAGGCTGTATTGCGGGGTTGCAGCGCCGAGCACAGCGTGTGCGGCCGCATCTAGAGCCGGGCCGATCGTTATTGCGGGAGCGACGCCGATAACAAGGCACGCCAGAACGAGAAGCTCGGCTGGCAGTCGCATCAGGAATGGGGGTTCGTGTGGTGTGCGCGGCAGGTCCTCGGATGGAGGGCCGAAAAACACGTCGCGGATGAAGCGAAACGAATAGGCCACGGTGAACATGCTGGCCAGTGTGACGATATAGGGGAGGGCCTGATCTACGAACGAATTGTCGTGAATCTCGATGGTTTCGGCGAAGAACATTTCCTTCGACAGGAATCCATTGAGCAGAGGAACTCCTGCCATGGCCCCGGCCGCTATCATGGCCAAGGTCGCCGTGATCGGCATGAAGCGCCAAAGGCCGCTGAGGCGACGAATGTCACGCGTACCGCTCTCGTGGTCGATGATGCCGGCAGCCATGAACAGCGACGCTTTGAAGGTCGCATGATTCACGATGTGGAAGATGGCGGCGATCTGACCCAGCGGCGTATCCAGCCCCGTCAGAAGTGTGATCAATCCGAGATGGCTGATCGTCGAGTAGGCGAGTAATCCCTTCAGATCTTGCTGAAAAACGGCAATGAAAGCGCCGAGGATGAACGTGATGAGGCCTGCGGATCCCACCAGCCACAGCCATTCCTGAGTGCCGCCCATGGCAGGCCACAGGCGGATCAGCAGGAAGACGCCGGCCTTCACCATGGTCGCGGAATGCAGATAAGCCGAGACGGGAGTCGGGGCCGCCATCGCGTGTGGCAGCCAGAAATGGAACGGGAACTGGGCGCTCTTCGTAAAAGCACCCAACAGGACTAGAACCAGAGCTGGAATATAAAGTTGATGCGAGCGGATGATTTCGCCGGAGGCCAGCACGCGATCGAGATCGTAGCTGCCGACGATATGACCTATCACCAGCACGCCTGCAAAGAGACAAAGCCCGCCAGCGGATGTAATGGTCAGCGCCATGTATGCGCCTTCGCGAGCGGCCGCGTTTTGATACCAGTACCCGATCAGAAGGAAGGAAAAGAGGCTCGTGAGCTCCCAGAAGAATACAAGCTGAATGAGATTGCCCGACAGCACGATGCCAAGCATGGAGCCCATGAACGCGAGCAAGAATGAAAAGGACCGGGGCACCGGATCCGTTGGCGACATGTAGTATCGGGCGTACAGGACCACGAGGAATCCGACGCCGCTGACCAGCATGGCGAACATCCAGGCGAAGCCGTCCAACCTCAAGCTGAACTCGAGATTAATATTCGGCACCCACTCCGCAGTGTATCGAATCACGCCGCGGTTGATCATGCGCGGGTAGCTCGCAACGAGAATCGCCAGATTAACGAGTGTAACCGCTCCTGACAGCCATGCTGCTGCGTTGCGGGCATTGGTCCGAAGGAGGGCGGCAAAACAGCTTCCGACGAAGGGAAGTATAAGAACAAGGATAAGGATCGACTCGTACGACATCTGCGTCGTCATCCGTGGCGCGAGGTGAGTTCCAGATGGCTTTTCCGCATCTCCCATATGGTCGGTTTGTTGCCGCGAAGGCAAGCGGCGATGCGTCGCGCTCGGTGTTCATCGGGCCCAGTGCTTTGGCAGGGAGCGTAGGAACTGCACTAGATAAATTCGGGGTGACACACAGGCAATCCCATCAAAGTTTTTATAGAGCCTCGCCTAGTTGAACTCGCTTTGAGAGAGCTTTCCGGCTTTCCTTTCGTTCGCTGTATCGGTTTGTGAGATACGCCGATTCATTTCGCGTCAGCAGTGTGAATTTTACCAGTTCTTCCATCACGTCGACGATCCTGTCGTAGTACGGCGATGGTTTCATACGGCCGCAATCATCAAATTGTTCGTATGCTTTCGCCACCGAGGACTGATTCGGAATCGTGATCATCCGCATCCAGCGGCCAAGAATGCGAAGCTGATTGATCGCGTTAAACGATTGCGAGCCACCACTGACTTGCATCACGGCTAGCGTTTTTCCTTGCGTGGGTCGAACAGCCCCAATCGAGAGCGGTATCCAGTCGATTTGAGTTTTCATGATGCCGGTAATCGCACCGTGGCGCTCAGGACTGCACCAAACCTGGCCCTCCGACCATGTCGAGAGGTCACGCAGCTCTTTGACTTTTGGGTGGTCGGCTGGAGCGTCATCGGGCTGCGGCAAACCAGCGGGATTAAACACGCGAGTTTCTGCACCGAATGCTTCAAGCAGGCGCGCGGCTTCCATTGTTGCAAAGCGGCTAAAAGACCGCTCCCGCAATGAGCCGTAGAGCAGTAGGATTCGCGGTCGATGAGTTGCGCGGGTTGACTGACCTAAGTCAATCCTTGGCACTTCAAAAGCTCCGCCATCGATTTTGGGAAGGCCAAGCAACTCAGGCGGCATCAATTACCTCGCCATCCTCCTTCACAAACCGACCGATATGTGGGTTTGGTAGTAAATCAAGAACCGTCTCGGATGGACGACAGAGCTTTACGCCCTTCGCGGAAACTACAATTGGCCGATTGATAAGAATGGGATGCGCCAGCATGAAGTCGATGAGGCTGTCGTCGCTCCAAGTGAGATCGGCCAGCCCAAGCTCGGCGTGGGGAATGTCTTTCTCACGGAGCAAAGACCTTACCGGTAATCCCATTTTATCGATCAATTCAATCAGCTTTTCACGAGCGGGCGGCGTCTTGAGATACTCAATTACGACCGGCTCGGCGCCGCTTTGTCTGATCATCGCCAGCGTGTTGCGCGAAGTACCGCATTCAGGATTGTGATAGATTGTAATGCTCATAGTTGAGCCTCCGAGTTTAGAAACGTACATCGTGTTCCGGTCGTAATAGCCACGACATAACGGCGAGGCCAACCATTGCGCCGCAGACTTCCGCTGTAATGAACCCTGGTAAATCGTGCGGTCGAATACCAGAGAACGTATTTGTAAATGAGCGTGCAATCGCTACGGCTGGATTTGCAAATGACGTGGATGCCGTGAACCAGTAAGCGGCGATGATGTAGAGGCCGACTAACCAAGGCACAGCTTCTTTCTGAAATCGAATCCCGGCAAGAATTGTTGCAACGAGTCCAAAGGCCGCAATACCTTCGGAGAACCATTGTGCTCCACCCGTTCGTATTTTTAGAGAAGCATCGAGCATGGGCAGAGCGAACATCAAATGCGCCGTGATTGCGCCGACGAGTCCGCCAGCGATCTGGGCCAGGACGTAAACAAGCCCCGTACCGACTGACAACTCTCGCTTGAGCGCAAAGATTAGTGTTACGGCTGGATTAAAGTGAGCGCCGGAAATTGGACCCAAGATCGTGATCAGCACGACAAGAATTGCGCCGGTCGGCAAGGTATTGCCCAGAAGCGCTAGCGCGGCGTCTTTTGTAAGGGTTTCGGCCATGATGCCGGATCCCACGACTGTCGCCACGAGCAGCGCAGTCCCCAATCCTTCGGCGACCAGTCTACGTGGCAGATCGAAAACAAGCATCAACCAGCCTTCTCTTGACCTGAAGTCGACCCATCGAGACGACCGATCTCGCGCAGTTGAGTACCGAGCGACAACTTGTCGATTCCGGAAAGCGGCAGACTGGTGAACGCGATCAGCCTATTTTTCAGATAACGAAAGGCTGTGAGGAATGCCGCGTGTTTCTGAAGGTCAGTACCCTCCACAGCAGCAGGATCCTCAATGCCCCAATGCGCTGTCATTGGTTGTCCCGGCCAGATAGGGCAGGATTCACCGGCTGCGTTATCGCAAACGGTGAAAACGAAATCCATCACGGGTGCGTCAGGAACGGCAAACTCAAGCCAGCTTTTTGAGCGCATGCCTTCAGTTGGATATTCCAAACTTTCAAGAACTTTCAGTGCGAAGGGGTTCACTTCTCCTTTTGGCTCACTTCCTGCCGAGAAAGATTGAAAGCGACCACCGCCATCCTTTCGCAAAATCGATTCAGCGAGGATCGAACGCGCGGAATTACCGGTGCAGAGAAACAGCACGTTGAAAATTCTATCGGACATTACGTTTTCCCTTTGGAGAACAAGACGACAGGCTTTCAATCAAGGGCGCACACACCTCTGGGCTGCCTCCGCAGCAGTCCTTCACCAAGAACAGCATGACCTCTTGAAGTGCGGACAAATTGGCGCGGTAGATGATCGATCGGCTTTGGCGCTCGCCAGTTACGAGCCCAGCGCGGGATAAGATTGAAAGATGAGCTGACAAAGTGTTCTGCGGAACACCAACAAGACGCGCCAACTCACCAGCTGGCACTCCGGCGGGTTCGTGTTTTACGAGGAGGCGAAAGGTATCTAGCCGCGTGGATTGGGCCAGCGCGGCTAAGACATCAATTGCAGTTTTGCTTTCCATATATCCAGATTAGCAGATATAATAAAACGGTCAAATGGCAATGAGACAGTGAAGCTGACAAATATTCCAGTTGGCAGGGGCCGCTGGAGAGACGGAGTTCGATCAGGCGTGAGCTCGAATCCTCTCAATCGAGCCAGGCAGTGTATATTTTGGAGATATTTCTTCTTTGGTGTCAGAAATGCTCGCCAACAGCGGGCTTTTATGAGTGACGAGTCTCGGTAGACATCGATATTCGCACCAACTCTACCGGATTCGATCGACATTTTCCGAGTAGGGATTAAGAAGTTCCGTTTTCCGGAGCCTCGCGTCAGAGACCGGTCCGATAGCACTGGATGGTACCCGGAAAGCGAGAGATTTTGTGTCTCTTAGCCGAATAGATTCGCTGTCGTCGTGTCCGCTAATCAGACATGACGCCGCCATGCGCGTGTTCATTTCATTAAAGACCGTACGGCAAATATAATCGCACAAATATATCAGCACTTGCGGAACCTCACATCGGGAGACCTGTTGTCAATCGTTCCCCAAGCGTTAGCGGGATTGGCGACCAGCCGCAGTCAGCAGCCCGAAAATGATCACATCGTACGCTGCGCTCTCGATACTCGCAGTTCCGGGAGCATTCGTAATTGCGTTGCCCGCCTTTGGGCCTTCGGTGAAAGCAGATGAAGCCGTGACGATGACCAAAGAAGGCCGGCTCCCGGCCCCCAGTGCCGTGGACGCATTCCTGTTTGCACAACGGCGGCTCGGGCGTCCCGGTCAGGGAAGCGCGGCCGGTTTTGGGCCGATGGAATGTTCGACGCCACAGCCCGCAGGTCGGCTTCCTTTACCCAAAGCTCTGTCATGATGAGTCTGGATCGCCCGGCAGTTGTGCTTGTTGTTGAGGATGACCTGATCTTGCGCATGCGGGCGATCGATATGGTGGATGACGCCGGCTATGGCTCGATCGAAGCGGCAGATGCGGACGAGGCCTTGGCCATTCTCCTGTCCAGGTCTGATATTGCGCTTTTGTTTACCGACGTTCAGATGCCGGGCAGCATGGATGGGCTCGAACTCGCTAATGCCGTTCGCGAGCGTTGGCCGCTTATCAAGATCATCATTGTGTCCGGTCAATTAAAGCTGTCGAGTAGTCAGCTTCCGCGTGACAGCCGGTTTTTCGGCAAGCCACTCGTGTCAGGCCAAATGATCGCTGAAATGCAGAATATGATCGGGTCGGCTTGATTTGGCTGGGAAAAGGCCGATCTGCGACCTTTCCGACCCTGGCAGCTACGATCTTGTGTGCGAAAGATTTGGGTGGAACTGGACAGATCGTGATAAGCCTTGCCGATGCTCAAAATTGACCATGACGGGGAAGCCGTCGACTTGGCATCTGGTCCAAGTTCCGCCGAGGAACTACTGACGGCAGAGAACGTCAGTCTCAGGCTCTTGCTGACACAGGCAGAATTGAGCGCCGAAACCCTGCTTACGCAGGCCGGTATCGACGCCAAGGAGCGCGAAGCAGCCGACAAGCTGCAAAAGCTGATCCTGGAAGAGCTTCATCACCGTATCAAGAACACGCTTGCGACGGTCGGTGCCATTGCCTCCCAAAGCCTCCGCAATGCTTCGAGTACGCAGCATGCACAGCAGGCGATTGAAGGCCGGTTGCTGGCGCTCGGCCGTGCTCATGATCTCCTGTTGCAGGCACGGTGGACCAGCGCGGACATGCGAAAAATCGTCCGTGGCGCCGTCGAGGCTTTTGACAATCCGGACGTGGCGAAGTTCTTCATCGAGGGACCTGACGTTCAGATCGCGTCCAGCGCTGTGATCGCCATCGCGATGACCCTCAATGAACTCTGTACCAATACCACCAAGTTCGGTGCGCTATCGGTGCCTGCTGGCCGGGTTGCCATTAGCTGGGTCGTAGATGAAGCGAAGCGGCTGCAGTTCGCTTGGAGGGAGTACGGCGGTCCGAAGGTCCATGTCCCAACCCGACAGAGCTTCGGCACCCGCCTGATCGAAAATCTCGGGAGGCAGCTCAAGGGCAACGTCAAATTGACTTACGAGCCGAGCGGATTTGTCTACGTGCTTGACGTTCCGTTGGCTGCTCTTGAATTCTCACCGATCGGGTAACGAGCGAGCCGCACTTCTCTCTGGTTGACAATGCGGTTCGTTCAAGAGGCGCACTCACATCGTGCAATATCGTCCCGCGCTTCGAACTGCGCCATTAATCCCGTCTGCCAATTGGATTTCGCTTATTTGATGAAGGTTGCCGGCCAGCGCCGACGCCTGAATCGAACTCATGGAGAGCGGCTTACGATCTGCGTAGCAGAACTTGATGCGCCAAACGCCTTGCCTGTTTCGATGCGGCTCCACCAAAATTATTGGAAGATCGGGTAATCCGTTTTCAAAAAATAGAACTGAAAGTGCGCCGGTCATGGGCTTGCACTGAATTCGTCCGGGACCCTTCCTTCCCGATAAAAGACCTTTGGTTCTTCGTCATAGTCGCCGGTTTCGTCATCAGAGGTCATGGAGAAGGCGACAACGCCTGCTTTCGACAATGCGAGCCGCTGCGCGGTACGACGCGCGCCCTCCGCGGATCGACACACGATAGGCGTGTCTGGCTTCAACTGATCATCTTTTGCGGTGTTAAAAGCCTGCACGAGAAACTGCGTTTGAGGCGACATGGCGCAAACATGCGCTCTTTCTGGCTTAATAGCCATTTATTAGTTCGGAATTCGGCCTCATACCGAGTTAGCTCCATGGGGGTGTTCTTGTATTTCCCGTAAGTCGCCATACGTATGAGTTCTGTGCTGTTGACCACGGCGAAGCTGGTCCCTATCTCGCGTCTCCCAACAAGATACCATGTCTTACTATCGAGATGTAAAGAGATGCGATGGCGGCGAAGCCGAGGATTTCTAGTCTATCGGGCGACGTTTGCGTTGAAGATAGTAATGGTCATTGGGTAGGAAAGAGCCCATCTATAATACGCGATCAGCGACAGCTGCTTGCACAAACGCCCGCAGTCTTCGAACTTGCTAGACGCTCGGTTGCTGCACATCCGCTGAATGCGGAGACGAATGTCGCTGCCGCCCGAACCGCGATGCTCGGCATCGCGAACGACATACTTGCTTAGCTGTTAATCAGGATCGCGCCGCGCTCACTGCAGCGAGCGGCGTTACCCCTTTTCATGTCGGCTTGATTGCGGCCGGAGGCCGGGAGGCCAAGTGGAGTCAGAGTGACGATCGAACATGCCGCCGTGCACATGCATCGCAAGCCCTGGGGAAGCACTGATCTGCTGCCTTGGGCTGGGGCACCCGCAAACGGTGACGCGATCGGTGAATTGTGGTTCGAACGGGCGGATGCCACCGCGCCGAAATCGGCATTACTTCTGAAACTGCTGTTCACGTCCGAGCCTCTCTCCATTCAGGTCCATCCGGACGACGACTTTGCGCGGTCCATCGACTTGCCGAACGGCAAGGCCGAGGCTTGGTATATTCTCTCGGCAACGCCCGGCGCGCAGGTTGCGGTCGGACTGAAACACCTACTCACCGCCACCGAGTTGCGCGCGTCGATCGAAGACGGCTCCATCGCAGAGAAGGTGCAATGGCGGGCGGTTTGCACCGGCGATGTGATCTCTGTTCCTGCCGGCACCGTTCATGCGATCGGCGCCGGGATCGTTCTCGCGGAAATCCAGCAGCAAAGCGACGCCACATTTCGCTTGTTCGACTATGGGCGGCAGCGTGGATTGCACGTCGATCATGCCGTGGCGGTTGCCAAGACGGGGCCGGCCGATCCACAGCCGCAACCGCGAAGACTGAACAAGGCGAGAGCCGCACTCATTGTCAGTCCACATTTTGTGCTGGAGCAGTTGAATCTTCCGGCACGCTCCATCTGGACGCTCGATGCGCCAAAAGAAACCTGGGTTTTGGTTCTTGGCGGTCACGCTCGGATCGGTTCAATCGACGCACATCTTGGCGACGTCATTTTTATGGATGCGGATCGTGCCGACATCGAAATCGGCGCTGAGGGCATGACAGGCTTGCTGGCCTATCTCGGCCCTAACGTAAACTCCGGAGCGCTTGAACAGCAGAGCAATGTCAGCGTTGTCACCGATCCAATTTCTGTGCGTTCGCCGGCAACACAGACTGCGTCCGAACACTTGCCGCCGCTCGCAAAACAGGAGACTTAGACGTGACCACGCTCAATCGTATGGCGTTCATTGGAAATTCACTGCCGCGCCGTTGCGGCATCGCGACCTTCACAACAGATTTGCAGCGCGCCGTTGCCGACTCGCGCCCGGATCTCGAAGCTACCATTGTCGCTATGACCAATCACGGTCAGATTTACGATTACCCGCCCACCGTCGGCTTTCAGATCAACGATAGTTGCCGCGAAGACTACATTGAGGCGGCAAACTTCCTGAACAGCGGCAAGTTCGAGGCGGTGTCACTACAGCACGAATTCGGCATTTTCGGAGGCGAGGCAGGCGATCACATCATGGTGCTGCTATCGCGGCTTGCCATGCCGATCGTCACGACGCTGCACACGGTTCTGTCGGAGCCAACAACCGCGCAGCGCGATGTGCTTTCGCAGATCGTGGCGGTTTCGTCCAAGATCGTCGTTATGGCGGAAAAGGGCCGCGAACTGCTGCGCGCGGTTTACCAGGTGCCCGATGAAAAGATCGAAGTCATCCCGCACGGCATTCCGGAATTTGAATTTCTCGAGCCGGACGGAGCCAAGGCCAAGCTCGGGTTCAGCAACCGAGCGGTGATTCTGACGTTCGGTCTGCTCTCGCCCAACAAGGGCATAGAGGTCATGATCGACGCCATGCCGTCAATTCTGAAAAGCCGGCCGGATGCAGTCTACGTCGTTCTCGGTGCCACCCATCCTAACCTCGTCCGGGATCAGGGCGAGGCCTATCGCGAAAGCCTTATCGAGCGTGCACGGAACGCCGGCGTCGAGGATCACGTGGTGTTTCTCGACCAGTTTGTCGATCAGAAGACGCTGCTCGATTTCATTTCCATGTGCGACGTCTATGTCACGCCTTATCTCAACGAAGCCCAGATGACATCGGGCACGCTGGCTTACAGTTTTGGGCTGGGGAAAGCCGTGGTCTCCACGCCATACTGGCATGCACGGGAATTGCTGGCCGACGGTCGCGGCATTCTGGTGCCATTTGGCGATGCCGCAGCGATCGGCAGTGAGATTGCAAAACTTCTGAAGAACGATGCGCTGCGGCAGGCAATGCGTAAGCGCGCCTATTCGAGCAGCCGCTCGATGATCTGGGAACGAACGGCGGACCGCTACATGTCCGTATTTGAAAATGCCGGCCGAAGGCATCGACTCAAGACGATTGCCCGATCAGACACCAGCACGTTGTTACGCGATAGCCATGCTCCGCCGGAAATGCAGATCGATCATTTCCTGTCGATGTGCGACGATACCGGGCTGTTTCAGCACGCCGTTCACTGCGTGCCGGATCGCTCCCACGGCTATTGCGTCGATGACAATGCCCGCGCACTGCTATTGGCCTGCGCGCTCAATAATCCCGGCGAGCAGCGCCTGCCGGAGGTGCTGACGGCGCGCTTTGCCGCCTTTGTCCAGCATGCTTGGAATCCTGACACGAAGCGCTTCCGGAATTTCATGGGCTTTGACCGCAACTGGCTTGAAGATACAGGATCGGAGGATAGCCACGGCCGGACGCTTTGGGCATTGGGCGTGTGTGCGCTCGCCGACGCAAATCCATCGCGGCGAGCCTGGGCGGCTTTGCTGTTCGCTGAGGTCGTACCGACCGCGGAAAAACTTCGCTCACCGCGTGCGTGGGCGTTCGTATTACTCGGGCTCGACGCCTACTGCACGGTTGCTGTCAATGATCTGCGGGCGATCAGTCTCCGTCTTCTTCTCGCCGACCGGTTGATGTCGATTCTCGCCGCAGTGGAGACGCCGAACTGGGTGTGGTTTGAGGAGGGGCTCGCCTACGACAATGCGCGCTTGCCGCAAGCCCTGATCCTGACTGGCGTCGCCACCAAGACGCCGGCGTATCTGGATGCCGGCCTGAAATCCCTGCATTGGCTCGTGACGCAGCAGACTTCGGTGACGGGTCAATTTAGACCTGTCGGTACCGATGGATTTCGCGACAAGCGCCGTCCACCCCGGGCGTTCGATCAACAGCCGCTGGAAGCCGCGGCGACGATTGCCGCCTGTCTCGCGGCGTGGCGCGCCGTTAGTGATAGTGAGTGGAAAGTCGAAGCCGCGCGTGTGTTCGCATGGTTCCTCGGCAGCAATGACTTGTCGATACCTCTGGTCGATCTGGAAACCGGCAGTTGCCGCGATGGCCTGCATCCTGATCGCCCCAACGAAAACTGCGGCGGTGAATCCGTCGTATCTTATCTGTTGGGCTTGTCCGAGATACGCCAGATTGCGCGCCTCAGCGAGAGCCATGCGACACTGTTGCCGCGAGTGGCGTGACACCGCGTTCGTTTGCAATCTCCATCAAACAATTCGAGGTTTTCTTGTCACAATTTCCGTTCCTGAACCGCCAGGCTCTTTATTTGCGGCCCGATCCAACGCGCGTGATTGTGCGGCCTTTCAAACCAGCAACCGAGCCGCGCGATCTCAATCCGACGGACAAGACCCGGGCCAATCATATCGTTGACCGAGTCCTCGCCCTCGACCCCGAGATCGCGGCCAGCCAGTTGGCTGATGTGCTGGAGAACTTTGTCGACCGCCACCGGAATTTGTTGCAGGCGTTCGAGGCTCGCGCCGATGAAATGGAAGACGCGTTGGCCGATCATGTCGCGTTCACCAAGGTGCAACGCCAACTGGTCGGAGCCTATTTCTTGAACGAGTACTCGTTTGAAGCTTCCGCGCTGTTCAATCCAAGCATCGTGCCGCATCCCGATCAGTCTTGCACGCCGGCTGGCAGCCTGCGGTTCGTCCTCAGCCTTCGCGCGGTTGGCGAAGGACACGTGTCCTCGCTGACGTTCCGGTCCGGGCTGATTGCTGTGGATGGAACCGTCTGTCTCGATTCCACCGCGCGCCTTGCGTCAGGCCCCAAGATTCTCGATCCAGGGTCTGGTCCCGACGCTGATATCAAGTTCGTCTTTAAGGCCGACGAGGACGTCAGCGAGCGGGTGATTTTTCCGATTACGGAATCGCAGTCCAACGGAATCGAGGACGCGCGCTTTGTTGAATTCTGCGACGATGACCGCAAGGTCTATTATGCGACTTATACCGCTTACAGCGGACGAGCGATTCGATCGGAGCTGATCGAAACCTCCGACTTCGTTTCGTTTCGCCTGTCGGTGCTGAAGGGCACCGCGGCGCGCAACAAGGGCATGGCTTTATTCCCTCGGAAGATCGGCGGCAAGTACGCGATGATCGCGCGGCAGGACAACGAGAATCTATATCTGATCTATTCGGATGATCTGTACACGTGGGACGGTGGACAGGCGATTCTGAAGCCGCAATTCCCGTGGGAATTCGTGCAGATCGGGAATTGCGGATCGCCGATCGAACTCGATGAAGGATGGCTGTTGCTGACGCACGGCGTCGGTCCGGTAAGAAAATATTCGATTGGAGCAGCGTTGCTTGACAAAAACGATCCCTCGAAGGTGATCGGTCGTTTGCGCGAGCCATTGCTTCGGCCCGACCCCTTGGAACGGGAGGGATACGTTCCGAACGTCGTTTATACGTGTGGTGCAATGCGGCACGACGACAAGATCATTTTCCCCTATGCGATTTCCGATACCTTTTCCAATTTTGCGACCATCGAGATCGCCGCGTTGATAAAAGCTATGCACGGATGAGGGCTGTCCCGTTCAATGTTAGAAGCGGAACGCGCGCGAGCGAAGTTCGTGGAAATCCAGGGATTGATCGATGCGATCGATCGTGCAGTTCGCGGCGAGCAAGCAGGGTAGAATTTTGGCCCTCGGACCTAATTCATGATGATCTTGGGCTGCGGGCATCGGGCTGGTCCGGGTAACGATCAGAGGTACTAAAGCGATCAGCGAGCGTAAATTGTCTCCGGCCACTTCTCTGTTTATTTTGGGAAGCCAGACAAATAGCGTTCCGTGACTAAATCCCAACCTTGATCTCTCCACAGTCTTTTCTGCAAGAGTATGCGCTGAGCGCGCCTGATGCTGTCGCGGAATGAGCAGATATGGAATTAGTCATAGCAGAAAGCGTGCTTAAGGCGACGGATTCCGATTGCAGGTTACAATTGGTCAAAGCCTGAAAATTGGCGTTAGGAGAGTTGACCTGAATCAAGCCTTACGAGCGCAGGGCTGCGAAAAAGAGGTCGATGGACTATCCTCAGGGTCCAGATTGAAAGAAGTGCCAATGCGTCAACGCCCGCCTGCATAATCATGGGAATCGAGCGTAACGCCGATGTTCAATTTCGATTTTCACGAGTGTGGATGGTTACCGTTGTAGCATTCCTCAGAACAGTCTGCCGACGTCAGTCGATTACGAACTCCGATGAAGACAACCGCCGTCTCGATCTGCTGCTTCAGAATGTCCAGAAATGCGGCGCGATTTTTCCAATACGGTGGCGACCACAACGCCGGTTCGGGGCATTATCAGGAGAAAGATATGAGTCGCCTTCACGTGCACCCTGAGAACCATCTCGTTGATCGGATCGGATGGCTCAGGGCGGCTGTCCTGGGAGCAAATGATGGTATCATTTCAACCGCGAGCCTGATCGTCGGCGTTGCCGCGGCAGCCGCGACACGAAACGATATTTTGATTGCAGGAATTGCGGGATTGGTGGCCGGGGCAATGTCGATGGCGGCCGGGGAGTATATTTCCGTCAGTTCGCAATCGGATACCGAGCAGGCCGACCTTGCCCGCGAACGCGAGGAGTTGAAAGATGATCCTGCGTTTGAATTGGACGAACTTGCCGAAATCTATGTCAAGCGAGGTGTCGACGCACCCTTGGCGCGGCAGGTGGCTGAGCAATTGATGGCAAAGGATGCGTTGACGGCTCACGCGCGCGACGAGTTGGGAATTTCGGAAATTACTTCAGCGCGTCCCGTTCAGGCTGCGCTGGCCTCGGCTGCAATGTTTTCGGTGGGCGCCGCCATGCCGTTGCTGATGGTGGTCGTATCTCCTGGATATGCGATGGTGCCGATCGTGTCCGTGGCATCACTGGTCTTTCTGGCCGTTCTCGGTGCAGTGGGGGCAAAGGCGGGCGGCGCGAACATTCTGCGTGCTACCATTCGGGTAACATTTTGGGGCGCGCTTGCCCTGGCGCTCACAGCCGGTATTGGAAAGCTGTTCGGGACAGTGGTCTGAGATTCCGGTCAGCCGGCTTCTCGCGTGTAAACTGGAATGGCTCCGCGGGCGGGCGCGCGCTTCTGCGAGGTGGTTTGAGATGCTTGCCGGCTTCTTCGTGCGGACCGTATTGGTGTTGCTCCCGGCTTTTGGTCTTGGCCTCGGCTTTGCCATGCCACTGCTCGGACAGCCGGCGTGGCAGGATCGTGTCTGGGCGGCGTTCACGATTCCGGTACTGATCTTCCTCGTTTACGACATTGTTGCAAGCCTGCGCCGCGGTGAAGTCGGCCTCGACATCGTTGCGGTTCTGTCGATGGCGGCAGCGCTCGCTGTCGGGGAAGAACTGGCTGCAGTCGTCGTCGCGCTGATGTATGCCAGCGGGCAATTCCTCGAAGCATTTGCGGAGCGCCACGCGCGCCGCGAGATGACGGCATTATTGGCGCGGGTACCTCGAACAGCTGTTCGATACCGGGCAAGTGGCCTAGAAGAGGTCGAACTGGACCTGGTCGTGCCTGGCGATCGTCTGCTGATCCGGCAGGGCGATGTAGTCCCGGCCGACGGCGTGGTGGCGAGCGGGCTTGCGGTGCTGGATCAATCCGCGCTCACGGGAGAGCCTATTCCGGTTCAGCAGCGCGCCGACGACGAGGTAATGAGTGGATCCACCAACGTCGGCGAGGCGTTTGATCTCATCGTATCGCATCGCGTCGCCGAAAGCACTTATGCCGGTATCGTGCGGCTGGTGGAGAACGCGCAGCGCTCCAAGGCTCCGATGTCGCGACTCGCCGATCGTTTCGCGATAGTCTTCCTCGCTATCACCGTGATAATTGCTGCCGCCGCCTGGTTCTTCACGGGCGATCCGGTCCGCGCCGTCGCCGTTCTCGTCATTGCCACGCCGTGCCCCCTTATCCTTGCAGTGCCGGTCGCTCTCGTGTCCGGCCTTTCCCGAGCGGCGCGACATGGCATTCTTATCAAAGGAGGTAAGGCGATCGAAGCGCTAGCGCGCATTAATTCACTGATACTTGATAAGACCGGTACGCTCACCGACGGCAGGGCGAAAGTCGTCGCCGTCAACGTATCGGCCGATGCCGACCCCGGTGAAGTGTTGCGCCTCGCCGCCTCGCTCGATCAGGCATCCAAGCACATCATCGCTCAGACCATCGTTGCCGAAGCGCAGAGTCAGCAGCTTAAACTCGCAATACCATCCGGCGTTGTCGAAACGCCCGGTGAAGGAGTTCAGGGCGTCGTTGAAGGGCGCATCGTCGCGGTCGGCGGGATACAGTTCGTGATGTCCAAATTGCCGCAAGGGATGGAAAATTCGTTCCAGCTAGCAAAGGTTGCCGGCGCGGTGGTTGTCGCCGTTGCTATCGACGGCCGTCTGGCGGGCGAAATAAGGCTGGCTGATGAACTGCGTTCCGGCACACAATCTCTTCTTCAGCTGGTGAGAATGTTAGGAGTGCAACGGATTGTTCTCGCAACAGGGGATAGGAGCGCGGTTGCGGACGCCGTTACTGCAGGTTTGGGAATCGACGCGGTCCGTTCGGAGTTGACGCCGGATCAGAAAGTCCTGGTTGTGCTCTCCGAGCGAAAAAACGGTCCCGTCATGATGGTAGGCGACGGCGTCAACGATGCGCCAGCACTGGCCGCAGCCGATGTCGGCGTTGCAATGGGAGCTAGGGGTGCCACGGCGTCCGCCGAGGCAGCCGACGTTGTCATCCTGGTCGATCACCTTGATCGCATCGTGCCTGCCATGGAAATCGCCCGGCGTTCCCGCTTGATCGCCCTCGAAGGTGTATTTGCCGGGATGGGGCTCTCGCTGATCGGAATGGTCGCCGCAGCGTTGGGTTATCTGACGCCAGTGGAGGGAGCGCTAATCCAGGAAGCAATAGACGTCGCCGTCATCCTGAATGCTTTGAGAGCTCTGGGTGACGGGAAACTGCCTGTTTGAAAAATCGGCTGAGCGTTGGAAAGAAAACTGTTAAACAGGATGACGGAGACTAATCTGATAGTGTGCAATGCATAATGTTACGGTACGGCCGACGAATTGGTCGAATCGAGCTAGCTATTTTAGCGGCACGCAACGATAGCTTCTCCAACGGGCCTGAGCATTTTGCTCGAGATGCTATCTTGAGAGGAGGACGCAGCGTTTCTGCTGCGTTACAAGATGGCGGGTGACCCCTCCCAGTACCCATTCGCGAAATCTTGAGTGCCCATAGGCGCCTGCAACAATTACACCTGCGCCGGCATCGGATGCGACTTCATCAAGGCGCATCGTGACGTCCTCCGGTTGATCGATCACCAACGTCTCCGCGGAGAGGCCGTGTTGCTGGAGCCAGGATGCGACGTCCTTCAGTCGGGACTGAGCTGCCGGCCGCGTGCTGCCTTCTTCCAGGATTTCAACAATTGTTACTTCTGTCGCGAGTGAAAGCAACGGTAGAGCATCAACGATCGCTCGCCGTGCTTCCCGAGTGTCCTTCCAGGCGACAAGAATGTGTCGGGTATCAAGCCAGTTCATGCTTTCGGGCACGACTAACAGCGCCCGGCCAGTGGCCATTACAAGATCGGTCGGGTCGGCACCTGAATAGGGGTCAGTCGGTTCCACACCAACCTGGATCACGAGTATGTCGGCGGCACGAACCTGGGTGCTTATAAACCGCGTCGAAAGATCGATGGCACAGCGCCATTCAAGTCCTTTTGACTTATCGGCCAAGCGAGCGCGAAATTTTTTCTCCAACTGATCGATGCGTTCGCGGATGGCCGTTCGTTCCTGGTGGAAGATTGCCTCGGCTTGCTCGCCTTCTGCGTAGTAGAGCGGTGGTTTGAGATCAGAAGCGGCGATACCAATCACATGCGCCCCTAAGCGTTGAGCCAAGTCACCCGTTACCGCGAGGCAGGCGTCATTGGATCGATCAAGCGCCAAGCTAGTCATAACCGTTCTGAATTTCATTCTTTCCTCCATGCGGCTCCAGACTGTCCGTCCGGGCTGGCGTCGACAGCATTCATAGAGGCTTTTTTCGGGTAGAGACTGAGCTAGATCAAAAATGCCTCTGAGCGATACAGATAGACTGACCCTTGTCGAGCGCCTGATCTAGCGGGCATTTCGTCGACGGGAGAGTGGGATGGCCTACAAGTCCATAATGGTATTCTTGGGTCTTGAGCAGGTGAACGAGGCGGCTCTCAGGGTGAGCTGCGATCTGGCCGATCGGTTTGATTCCCGGATTATCGGCGTCACATCTGGTGTGCCATATGTGCCCGTCCATCTGAATGGCATGGTTGCGGCTAGCATGCTGGAGGCTGATTATGACGAACTGGCTCTCGCGACTGCTCGATGCGAAAGCCGCTTTCGTGATGCGATCAAGCCCTGCGGGCAACCTTTCGTTTGGCGAGAGAGCACCGAGATGCCTGCGGACTTCCTTGCAGCTGAGGCGTGCAGCGCTGATGTTGTGATCGCGGAACTATCGGAAAATAGTCCGCTTATGAGTGGGCAACGTTGGTTGGATTTTGGCGATGCACTGATGAAAGCCGGTCGACCATTTATCATCGTTCCTCCACGAACAACCGCAATGGCATTGAATCGCATCCTGGTTGCCTGGAAGGATTGCGCTGAGGCGAGGCGGGCAATAGCTGCGGCGTTACCGATGCTTCAGGCCGCACAGGATATCGCTGTCGTTGAAATCGTGGATAGCGAGAGGGAGACAGAAGCGGCTTCCGCAAGCGTTGCGGACGTTGCCGAATGGCTTTCTCGGCACGGAATTGCCGCGCAGGCGCGTGCGGAACTGGCGGCCGGCGATACGGGAAAGCAACTCGAGGCGATCACTGTGGAATTTGGTGCAGATCTGCTTGTGGCAGGTGCATATGGGACTAGCCGATTTAGCGAATGGGTATTTGGCGGTGTAACCAGTCATCTTCTGAAACAACGGTCGTTTTGTGCATTGCTCATGCATTAACACGCGAAAAGGGGCGACATACGATGACACCTTATTCTGACAGCTTGATGACTCTCATCACCGCAACATTGCCGTAACAAATCCCCAAGCGATCTTCGCGGCCGTTCCTCCGCAAGAGGGAATTGCGCGGAGCACGTTAGGCGCGGAAGTTGAGAAATCGTGGCTCGATCTATCGGAGAGCCGGTCAATTTCCTGTGGGAACGTAAGGAGATTGAATTAGAATCAACTCCGATCTGACCGTACGAACTCCGGCGCGCTTCCGAAGGCGATCTTCTGCCAAAGATCTAAATCTCGAGCTCGATGATCAACGTCAGTCAGAGATTGATCTGCATCAAATGGTACGACTTGGTAATAAGTAGTTTTCCGATTCTGAACGGATGGAGTTCGTCATGCGTGCGCATCAGATTATGACTTTCGACGTGGTCACGACTTCGCCAGAAACGGACATCATCTATGCTATGCACACGATGCTACGGCGTCATATCAGCGGCATGCCGGTTCTCGACAACACAGGTAAACTGATCGGGATGGTGTCGGAGGGTGATTTTCTGCGTCGCGGCGAGATCAGCACCGAGCGAAGGCGCGGACGCTGGCTGTCGTTCCTTGTCGGTCCAGCCGGTCACGCCGCAGACTTTGTAAAGGAGCATGGCCGCAAGGTTGGGGAAGTGATGACTCGACGTGTCATTACCGTGAACGAAGATGCGTCCCTTGAAGAGATTGTTCGCTTGATGGAACGAAATCACATAAAACGTGTTCCGGTCATGCGCGGAGACCGTATTGTCGGAATCGTCACGCGCTCGAATCTTCTGCTGGCTGTCGCGAGTATGTCCGGTGAAATCCCGAATCCGGCAGAAAGTGACGATCGCATTCGAGAGACCATCATTCGAACAATTCAAAATAACGACTGGAGCCCGGTCACGCTAGAGGTCATTGTGAAAGACGGCATCGTGCATCTCAGCGGATTCGTAACCGACGAAAGCTTCCGTCAGGCCGCAATCGTTGCTGCGGAAAACGTCGAGGGAGTGAAGCTAGTCCACGATCATCTGTGCTGGGTCGAGCCGATGTCCGGCTTATACATGCAATCGCCTGAAGACCAGGAGCTATCGCAACAGAATGAGCCAAGTCGGGCGAGCGATTAGGTATCAACCAAAACGATACATGAGCACGCATTGGCGTGATGTGTTCGCGCTTCGCTGCGGCGTTTCGGCCGCACGATGCGCCTCCCTCCAAATCGCAGTCGATGATGACTCCAGAAGCGGCAATGAGTGCAAGATGGCTGCCAGCGGTGATCATGTGAGATCATAGAGATATGGATCAGGGTGAAATTTTTACGCGGCTCAGCGTCGCTTTAGCAATCGGCATGCTGATTGGTCTTGAGCGGGGCTGGCGCACTCGCGACGAGCAGGATCACCAGCGAGCTGCTGGGTTCAGGACCTTTGCATTATCTGGCTTTCTGGGCGGCGTGACCGGCCTCATTGGAGTGAAGCTCGGCGGTCTGTTCGTCGGTATCGTTTTTGCCGGTTATGCTGCGGCCTTCACCGCTTTTCATTGGCTTGAGGCCAAGGCCGAGCAGAACCTGAGTGCGACATCCGTCGTCGCCGGCATGATGACATTTTTGCTTGGAACCATGGCTGCGATCGGTGATGTGGGCGCCGCCGTAGCTTCGGCGGTTTCCGTAGCATGCCTTCTTGCGTTGCGAGAGTCGTTGCATGGCCTGATCGCAACCATCAAGTGGAAGGAGTTGCGAGCGATCCTCGTCCTGCTCGCGATGACGTTTCTGCTACTTCCGATCTTGCCTAATAGAACTGTCGACCCTTGGGACTCGTTCAATCCCTATCAGATATGGGCCTTCACGATTCTGATCGCTGCAACGTCATTCGTGGGTTACGTCGCTGTGCGCGTCTTCGGCAATCGGCTCGGCATTGTCGCAACGGCCATTGCCGGAGGTATGGCATCATCCACCGCCACAACTTTTACATTTGCACACCTGGCGCAAAAAAATCCAGGGTCGAGCCGAATTCTATATGCAGGTATTTTGATAGCCGGCGCGGTAATGATGATCAGGGTCGGAGTCTTTACGATCATACTAAATCAGTCATTGCTCCCGGATCTCTTGCCGGCGCTCGGCGCTGCTGCGACGGTGCTTTTAGCCGGAGCGGGGATTGGTCTTGTCACGGACGCAGAGAGAGACTCACCGAAGCTGGAGATCGAAAATCCTCTGGCGATCGGCGCGGCGCTCAAATTAGCCGTGTTCATGAGCGTTGTGACGATATGTGCAAAATTGCTCAGTGATACCTTCGGAAGTACTGGAGCGCTGTTCATCGCAAGCCTCTCCGCCATTATCGATGTCGACGCCGTTGCGGTTTCAATGGCCCGGCTTGGCAGCGATCCGGCTAATCAGAAAATGGCTGCTGATGCCGTCCTGCTCGCGGTGGCGGTCAATACGTTATCGAAAGTGGGAATAACGATCTGGGTTGGTGGAATAAGAACCGGGTTGCTCGTTGCAGGGGGCAGTGTCGCCGCTCTTTGTGCAGGAGGCGTTGTCGCCAGACTCTCTGCCGGAAGCTGATTTGGGCGAGTGACGCGCTTGAACTGGATCAATGTACCAGCGTCTCATCGGAGTACGATAGTTCAGTGCCATTTTATGAGGAAGACATGGCTTGGATCCTGCGCCTGCTTTTGTATATTGCGGCCCCCGTTACCGCATTGTTCGTGGCACGCGATGCCCTGAATTTTGGCTTCGTGCAGATGATGGTGACAGCGGTCCTGCTGACCGGGTTGGTTGCCATCTTTGCATTTTGGCCCCGCCGCCGAAAGCTATAGCAGGATAGCGCTGCTCACCCAGGATAATCATCTGCGGAGGCAATGGGCCTGAGGCCGTGAAGCTAGTGCGACATGAAGACCGGTGCGGTCATGGATGAAAGGATTGTGCGCGTAGCGCCTCCCAGCACAAATTCCCGAAATCGCGAATGTCCGTAACCACCCATGACGATCAAGTTAGCGGAACAGTCGGCGACGTGAGAGAGGATCGCGTTAGGGACATCAATGTCCGCCACCGGCACACTTTCAATATCAACGTGGACACCGTGACGTGCGAGATGTTTTGCCATTTCGACGCCTCGGATTTCATCGTCACCAGAGGTCTTTTCATTGACAACGATAAAGAGCTCTGTGCTTTTTGCGCGCTTCAGAAACGGCATCGCATCGTTGATCGCTCGCGTCGCCGCTCGACTTCCGTCCCAACAGCACACGATTTTTTCGAGCTTCAATGGCTCTTTCAGAAAGTACGGCACAACGATTATCGGTCGTCCGGAATCGAACAGCGTTGCCTCGATCAATGTTTCATTGATGATGCCTGCATCAACGTCGGTTTGCATTATGACGCTTAGATCGAACCGTCGCGCCATTGTTGAGAAAAGAATCGACGCTGCAACATGTCTGGTCACCAGCCGATGCTCGAAGGAAATGCCTCGGCGTGTGGCGGCCTGTTCGAACCGTTTGACCGACTGCCTTGCGGTCTCCTCGTTCTCCGCGAGAATTTTTTCCATCAGGTTAGCTGGAAAGTCAGGCATCATGACGGTAGGGATATCCAGGCCCGCCATTCCGACGCCCGCTAGATGAGATTCAAACTCTTCAGCTATCGAAATGGCGTAATCGCCGACGCCATCGCGACTGGCATCTTGCTCTATATTCAGGATGATATCCTTGATCATGGTCGATCCCTAATCTGGTCGTTTGGTCTACAGGTTAAGCGCTAGTGTGAAAGGAAGGTCGGCACGGGAGGCCGCAGAAGCATGCTTCTGGTGGCGCCGCCGAGCACGAATTCGCGGAAACGCGAATGGCCGTAGGCTCCCATCACCAGCAGGTCGCCGTTACGCAGTTGAATGTGGGATCTCAGAACCGTCCCGATATCCCTCCCGGCGGCATCCACGACGTCGAGGATGACTTCCACACCATGCCGAGAGAGGTGTTTAGCCAACTCAACGCCCGATCGCTTGGTGTCGATAATCTTCTCATTCGTAACAGTCAGAATGAAAACCCGCTTCGACTGTTTCAGGATTGGCAACGCATCGGCCACCGCTCGCGAGGATTGCCGACTGAAATCCCAAGCGACGATCACGTTGTCGAATGATTGTGTCGGCTTCGGCGAAGGTTCCGGCGGCAACGCGATGACGGGACGTCCGGAATCGAAGATGAGCGTTTCCGCATACCATCTCTCGTTACCGTCCGTATTCGTCATCGGCACTACGGTTAGATCCCGCAGACGCGCGTAATCAACCAATACGTCTGGCTCATTGGCGGTCGAACATTTTTCGAGGATAGTATCCTGAAGGACATTTTGGCGTTCGGCAGCGTCCTGGAATCCCGCCAGAACGTCTTTGGCGTTGGCCGCACTCTTCCGCAACTCGGCCGCGACCATGGCAGGGATGTTGAGCAGCGCGGTTCCCAACGGGCTTGCCGGCGCGGGTACTCTGACTTCGCAGGCTATCGCCGAGACGCGTGCACTGAGGGCGACGGCTACTTGAACTGCATCTTCGATGCTCGAGTTTGGAGTGCGCTCAGGGTAAGTCGTTAATGCGACTAGAACGTCCTTGAATGACATCATCTACTCCTAACACCATAAAAATTTTATCGTTTCCACCGGCTGTCGTGTTGATCGATCTCAGTATGCCGATATTCCGATGTGGGCCTCGCCCAAAGTAATCCGTTCCTGGTAACTCGTGCTCAAGCGTCAAGCCGAGCCGCATTCACTCCGAACTGATTATCGTCCGGCGAAACCTGTCTCTTGTCAGAACGGCCTGTGCTTCGGGTGTCGATGTTTCTTTTGCACGCCGTTGCGGGCTCGAAGGCCAGCCCAGATAAAAGCGGCCGCAAATACAACAAACAAGACCACTAAGGCCGTGATCGGTACGATCGATCCATCTATGAGCATGCGAGCTCTCCCAATCTTGCGGACAAATGAATAGTACCTGCTTTGCAAGAGCCGCTGTTGATGAAGATCAACAAACGTCCGGTCCGGTCCTTCCGGCAGCACTTCGCTGGCACTCGACCGGACGCGATCTCCAGTATATGTTCGGAGACCGTAATTCGCATGAAATCAGCATTGTGAGGTCGGCTGCATATTCAAGATCAACTTTGCACGCGTCGCCGCCGTAGCTATCGCTTGGTTTTCTTTAACAAGACTTGCTCTCGAAGGAATTGCCGAACTCTGTTCAGAGACAATGACGCCGTCCGCGAGACGCCGTCGCCCCTGTGAATGTGATGCGGGTTCTTCTCTTCGGCCGCCGGCTAACGGTCGGTGAGCTTATGGAACGGAGATATAAAGCTGTTAACAGTAGCGTCCGGATCGTCGACCAGATAACACCGCTGAGGGTGACCCGCATTGGTCCGTGGGAAATTTGCGGCAAGTGGTAAGTGAAGTTATCAATTTGCTGGAAGGTCTGCGCTATGCTCCAAGCCCTCGTTCTTTCTACGCTTTTGGTGGCGTCATGTATTATCATACACTACGAAGCGTTGAGAGTTATGTCGATCGTGATTCCGGCACTGAAGATTGCTGTTCGCTTGAGGGTTCTTCTTGTGGTGATGGGTTGCTTTATCGCCCACACGATTGAGGTATGGCTCTACGCATTTGCGTACTTACTTCTTGAAATCACAGGACAGGGTTCGCTCAAGGGACATGTTGAGGAGAAATTCGCTGATTTCCTCTATTTTTCCGCAACGTCTTATTCGACGCTGGGAATCGGAGATGTTTATCCCACGGGCGTATTCAGGCTCATTTCAGGTATTGAAAGCATCAACGGTTTGTTTCTCATCGCCTGGTCAACGTCATTCACGTATTTCGTCATGGACCGTCTATGGCCTCTACACTCTGAGAAAAATACTCAGCGTCATATCAACCATGATGAGCATCATAACAAAGACGATGACGGATAGTTAGAAAGGCGTCGAATTCCCTTCAAGTCCAAGGAGGCGATTCACGTCATGGTGAGCTTGTCATGGGATGCGCGACTCCATGTGTGCTTGCAAGGGACGGTCGGGGGAGCAGACTGTTTGAGGTCAGGATGGTCGCCTGCCAAATGCACCACCTCGACGCAGTCAATGTGCAGGCGCTCGTCGTCGATCAGCCCCTTGGCGAGGACACGTGCCCGAGACGGACTCTCCGACTGAATGTCGACCTGACGCTGAAGACACCTGAAGCTATGGCCGTCCGAATTCAGCAGGTCCTTGTAGAAGGAAACGCGATAGATGCTCATTCAGAATTCCCATCCTTGCGTAACTCGATCACGGTCCGATCGATTTCCAAGATGAAATGGCCTCAGGCGTCCATGGCCGCCGCCAGCTGCTGACGATTACGAAGCATGATCTGCCGGGCACTTGAAAATGCGAGGACGCCTTGGTCGCTGAGCTGTGAAAGCGCCCGCGAGATCGTCTCCAGCGTAAGGCCGAGATAATCGCCAATATCGCGACGGCACATTGGAAGGGCCATCATGCCGGCCTTGGCGAGCCGACGGTCCATTTCAAAAAGAAAAGTAGCAACACGTTCCATGGCTGTCTTGCGGCCAAGAAGCAGCATGTGATCTTCCGCATGCCGCAGGTCGCCTGCGGTCATGGTCCAGAGATTGTGGGAAACCTGAGCGTTCGATACCGCTGCCGCTTCGAGGCTGCGGCGTTTCAACAGGCGTACTGTGGTGTCGGAGATCGCTTCCGCGGTAAGACGATGGGATGAATCGAGGTCGAGGCCGAATACGTCGCCGGGCAAATGGAACGCGCCGATTTGGCGCCTTCCGTCGCTCAGCAGCTTGTAGGTACGAACCGCGCCACGGATTACCTGGTAGAGGTATTCGGAAGGCTCGCCTTCTCCGTAGATTTCTTCTTCTTTCTTGTAGGAAAATTCGCTCGCGATCACTCCCGAACACCGAGCGATTATGCTGAACTGGTCAGCCGATTCAGTCATTGTGGCGCGCGTTGCGCTGAAAACCCTGGCTGCCGGCGTGGTGGTCATCTGGGTAAGCATGTCGCCATCTCCTCAATGTGGGATGGCTTGGTGTACCGGGAATGCCGAGGTCAGAATATTTCGGTCGATATCCTAAGGGGTGCCACCTAAGGGCTGTTACGGAGGTGACCTGCCCGAGGCCTCAGGACCTGGCAAAGACGGACCGATAGCGCTTCGAACGCATTCCAACAAGCTGTTCTGGAGATCGGGCTTTAACAGCACCTGCTGCACCCCGGCTAAGCTCGCTTTCGCCAGGATGTTGTCGTCCGGATAACCCGTAATCAGTACGATCGGCGTTGTAACGTGCATATCTCGCAGCCTTTTGGCGAGTTCCAACCCGTCGATTCCCGCCATCTTGTAGTCCACCACAAGGCAGTCTGCGTCGTGATCGCCCGAGAGTTCGAGCAAAGCGGATCCGCTGCGGAACGTCCGAACGTCGAATCCCTCAGTTTCCAAGAGGAAACGCAACGATTTCAGGACGGCAAAGTCGTCATCGATGACGTAAATCATCGACCTTTTGGGCTGAGGGTTGCTCTTGGTTGGGCCGGGCCGACCCTGAGGGACATTTATCATCGGGAAAGAGTAAACGGGTTCACCTGAACGGAATTGACTTGGCTCAATCCTTGAGAACGCCCGCGCGAATTGCAAACCTGACTAGTTCCGAAAGGTTTCCAGCCTGCATCTTGGTCATCACGTTGGCCCGATAGACCTCTATCGTGCGCGGGCTGATGTCGTATTGCCGTGCGATCATCTTGTTTGACTGTCCGGTCACTAGACCCTGCATGACCTGGCGTTCTCGCTGGGTGAGGGAGGCGACCCGCTCGGCCATTTCCGCGAAAATCGTTTCGTTCTTCGACGCGCCTTCGTTCTGCAAAAGGGCAGTCTCGATCATGCCAATCAGTCGCTCATCGTTGAAAGGCTTCTCGAGAAAATCGAGAGCGCCAAGTTTCATCGCCTCGACGGCGAGCGGAATATCGCCGTGACCCGTCATCACGATGACTGGAAGCTTGGGGCGCGCTGAGATTGGAACCAACTGCCGCAGCAGTTCCATGCCGTCCATGTTTGGCATGCGAATGTCCGTAATCACACAGCCGAATTCCAGATGCGGTAGCTCGCTTAAAAAGTCCGGCGCGGACTCGAAAAGGCGCACGCTAAAACCTGCCGCGCTCAGCAGGAAATCGAGGGAGTCGCGCATCGCTGGATCGTCATCAATGACATAGACCTTAGCGTTCCGCGACATCACTTACGTCCTTGGCTGCGCAGCGGGTAAAGTAAACCGAAATGTGGCGCCGCCGGCTGAATTGGTCTCGGCCCACAGCCGGCCGCCGTGGGCTTCGATAATCGTCCGGCTAATCGACAGGCCGACGCCCATACCGGCTTCCTTCGTCGTGAAAAATGGCTGAAATAGATTCGCATGGGTCTCGTCACTAAATCCATGCCCGGTGTCGGAAATCACAATTTCAATCATATCATCCGCTGTTTGATAATTTAAGGCGGTCAGTTCGCGATGCGTCGATGTGGCCATCGATTCTAGTGCATTGCGGAAGAGATTGACCAGAACCTGCTGAATTTGAACCCGGTCGGCGAGTACGAGATCGCAGGTCGGATCTAAGTTGAAACGCAGGCTTACCCCCTGTTCGCGGGCGCCGGTCAGTCCGAGTGCCCCAGCCTCTTCGAGTAACTTCGAGAGACTCTCGATGCGCTTCTCTGAGTCTTCCCGCGCGACGAAAGTTCGCAACCGCCTGATAATATCACCCGCGCGGATGGCTTGCTCCGCAGCACGATCGAGAGCAGCGTCGATCTTCGGCGCATTAACATCGGTACTATCCACCAGCAGGCGGCGCGATCCCTTCATATAATTGCTGATAGCCGAGAGCGGCTGATTAAGCTCATGAGCAAGGGCCGATGCCATCTCGCCCATCGCGCTAAGACGTGACATGTGCACGAGCTCTGATTGCAGTTCCAGCAATCTTGCCTGAGTCTGTTGCTGTTCGGTCAAGTCGCGGACAAAGCCCGTAAAGTAGGGCTGTCCGCCGGATTGCATCTCGCCGATGGTAAGGTACATCGGAAACGTGGTGCCGTCCTTGCGCATGCCGCTTACGATACGGCCGATTCCAATAATGCGCCGCTCGCCCGTGGCCAAGTAACGCGCGATGTAACCGTCATGGCGGCTGCGGTCTGGCTCCGGCATCAGCACGCTGATATTTTTCCCGATCGCTTCAGGCTCCGTGTAGCCGAATTGCCTCTCGGCGGCGCTGCTGAAGAACTGCATGATGCCATGTTCGTCAATCACGATCATCGCATCGGGGACGGTATCCAAAATCGAGCGAAAGTGCTTTTCTCGGGTTCGCAGGGCTTCCTCGAGGCGCTTCTGATGATCGATATTGATCACGATGCCGCTCAGCCGGGTCGGTTTACCGTCCGGTCCCTTGACAATAGCCCCTAGCGTCCGCACCCAGTGACCGGCATCCGTATGGCGGTGGACCCGGTACTGAACGTCGAAATTGCTTCCGGTCTCGATCGACGCCTGGATAGCCTTCGCGGTGCGGTCGCGATCTTGCGAATCCATGAGAGAGAGAAAAAAGTCGAAGTCGACCGGTGTGTCCGGTGCGACTCCGAAAAGCCTTCGCGTCGTATTCGACCAGATCAATGCCCGGGTCGAAAATTCGAAGTCCCAGGTTCCGACACCGGATCCCTCGATGCCGCTACGCACGTTCTGGTCGAACGGATCCTGATTTAGGAATGGTCGGTCGACGTCGATCATGCTCCGCCTTTTTGGCTCCGCGTAACCGCTGGCTGCAACGCCCGGCACCAGATGTCGTCTGAAGCGGGATCAACCCATACCTCGTATCCGATCCAAAGCAAAGAAAATGCCCCCGTTTTCAAACTAACAGCATTCCTCAAATCTGCGGTCGGCGAAAGCGGCCATTTTGATCTAGGTCAGGGCCGATGCGGAGCTACCCCTTACGATGGTCTCGCACAGGCATGGTGTCCATACGGCATCCTGCCCCAGGGCATAGAGAGCAGAATATGAATTACAAAACCGTGATGGTCAGCCAAGCGCTGGACCGGCCGAACGATGCCTGCCTCGCGGTGGCTAGCGATCTTGCCGAGCTCTTTGAGCCATGGCAGTGCAGCCACGGCATTCTGGCGAACATCGTCGGTCCTGAAGCCGACGGCGTCACCGCCACTGTTGCGGCGCAGCCCGACGGGCGCTTTCGCGAATGAATTCTCGGCAGGGTCATCCATCATCTGGCGAAGAACCTTTCTCAATCTACGTTTCTATCTCGTTGACGAGGCCGCGATGAAAGGGAAACGCGATGCATAGATTTCTCGAGGCGAGCGCTGGCGACTATATGACACGAATAGTTCGGACCGTGCTCCGCGAAACCACCATGCGCGACCTTCAGAAAATGTTTGATGAGGTCGATTTCAACTGCTTTCCGGTCCGCGACAATGATGAGATTGTTGGCCTGGTAACAAAATTCGATTTCTTGAAATGTTTTGTTTTTACCCCAGCCCGGATGGTTCCAAATTATGATGAATTATTGTCACGGCGCGTCGCGGAGGTCATGACAACTGAATTCATCTATGTCGACGCGGGGACGAAGCTGACGCGGGTTTTGGAACTCATGGTGGATCACCGGATGAAGAGCATTCCCGTATTGAATTCCGAGCAGCGCCTGGTAGGCATCATCGCGCGGGAAGATATCATGAAAGCACTGGCGGGCAGCGCACGCAGGTAGGCTGCTGGTGCGGGTCTAGAGTTCCTCCCGTGCCTTTTCGTTGCGTTTGCGAAAAGTGTCAGCATCGCCGAACTCCGCGAAACGGTTGTATCCTTCATGTTCCGCAATGATGCGTCGGGCGTGCTTGATCGGGCACCAATATTGTTCGGTGCGGCCCGCGATCTCGCGAGCATAGGCCAGAAGGCCATTCCCATAAGAGCAATAGGCGCAGTTAATCTTTTCAAGCAGATTCAGATAGGCCAGATGATGTCGGTCGAAAATCAGATAGTCGCTGCGTTTGACTTTCTCGATTCCATAGACCGGAAAGCAAACGGCCTGATAGATGCTGACGAAAATATCCAGCAGTATGAAAGGTACAATCAGAGAGTAGATGACGGGGGCTGTGACGATGTGCATCACGTCGGCGTTAAAAACATAACGAGCGAGATTTACCCGAAATGCCTTGTGAGCACGCAAAACTTCCTGTTCGAAGCGCGCTCGACCGCTATGCAGCGTATAGTTGAGGTTAGCGCGCCCGATTGCCAGCTCTGCCTCAAGCTGGCTCTGGAGCGATTTTATCTGCTCGACAAGCTGTTCGATGGATGATGCCATTCCGGGAGACTTCCACTCGGCAGTGGCGGCGTCAACGGGCCAATTCCACTGGCCTTTACCATCTCAGTGTATTCTGGTGATTCTAGGTACGTCCCGGACATCGGTTCGACCCAACATAGATGATCGTGCCTGTCTTTCGGCGTCTGGTTGCCGACCGGATTTGGTGTAAGTGAGCCCCCGGGCACCGAGCTATCACGGCCGCAGGAAACGCTTTGCAGCAATTGAGATTGTCGCGATCTTTCGCCGGGTTTTGATGTGGGACAACGTCATCGCGAATGCGAATGCATTGGCTACGCTTAATTAGCTTAGTAAATGCACCCGGAAATAATCTCCGCGCCGTAGCTGCCGAGGAGCTGGCTTCGTCATGTGGTCCATGGAGAATAGTTCATGACGTATTTGCGCGTACGCCACGACTTCGATCGAATCGATTTGATGTAGCTCAACGTGCGGTCTGGAGACGGAATGTAGAATTTGAGTGAGATCAAAATTGGAGGTCATCATGTCTATGCCAGAGTTGTCGGGAGTGACTGCAGCGAACCCAGGGCAGGCAACGGGGGAAGTTGCATCTCAGATGACCGAAGCCAATCAGCGCATCTCCAATTTCATGCTTGGTGTACAGAAGTTGATGCTTGAAGAGTTTGTTTTCCTCGGCAGTGAATTCTTGGATCGGACGCAGACCGAAATGAACTTGTTCTCAGAATTTGTCTCGAAAATGGCCGGCGCGCATTCCGTCAAAGGTATCAGTACGATGTACGAGGAATGCCGCGAGCATCAGCTCGAATTCATTCGTCGTGATTGTGATCGGATACTCAAGAATAGCGAACATGTCATTGACGCCGCTTCGGACTTGTTCAAAAGCCATCCGCTGAACTGATTAGCCCATGCCCGCGAATTCTATCCTGCCGAAGACGGAATCGCTGCTCTCGCTGGCGCCAGCCAGAGATGAAGCAAAGGCGCAGCCAAGTTGCGAACGCGATACTCAGGTTCAACTAAAGAACGTCGGTGAATCCGAGCCGGCTGATCGCGCGTTTCATGCGGCGCTGGCGCAGTTTAGCGGAGGCATTTCGCCCGTTGCGTTGTTACTCGCCTATACCGACTGGCTCTCGCATTTGGCGGCCTCGCCACAGCGCCAACTCGAGATTTCTCAAGAGGCGGTATGCGACGGAAAGCGATTCTTTGACGCCGCGCAGCATTTTTTTACAGCTGGCCAGGGGCCTTGGTCTCTGATCAAGCCGCAGGCGCAGGATCGGCGTTTTACCCAGCCGGAGTGGAAAAATCCGCCCTTTAACTTGGTTGCCCAGGCGTTTCTGCTCGGCGAACAATGGTGGCACAATGCGACCACCGGCGTGCGTGGCGTCGCTAGGCAGAACGAGGCAATCGTCGAATTCTCGGTCCGGCAGATGCTGGATGTGCTGGCTCCGTCCAATTTCGCCGCGACCAACCCCGAGGTACTGCAGAAGGCTTTCCAGAGTGGCGGCGCGAATTTTGTGTTCGGTTGGCAGAACTGGTACAGCGACTGGATCCGCCTCTTGTCAGGCGGGCGGCCAGTGGCCGACAGTGACTTTGTCGTCGGTGAAAGTATTGCGACTTCGCGTGGTAAAGTCGTTTTCCGCAACGAACTGATCGAATTGATCCAGTACTATCCGACAACGGACAAGGTGCGTCCCGAGCCGATCCTGATCGTGCCGGCCTGGATTATGAAATACTACATTCTCGACCTCTCACCACGAAACTCGCTGGTGAAGTACCTTACCAGTCAGGGCTTCACCGTGTTCATGATCTCATGGCGCAATCCGGACGGGGCAGATCGCGACATCACTTTTGACGATTATCGCAGGCTCGGCGTGGAAGCCGCACTTGCTGCCATCGAGGGCATCCTGCCAGCCCGAAAAATTCATGCGCTGGGCTACTGTCTAGGCGGCACCTTGCTCTCGATCGCGGCCGCCACAATGGCACGCGAAGACGATGCTGACGCTGTTTATCAACGAAAGCCAGGTCTCGTTTCTGGAAGACATGATGTGGCAGCGCGGTGTTCTGGACACGACGCAGATGGCGGGCACATTTCAGTTATTGCGCTCCAACGACCTGATCTGGTCACGAATTACCCGAGACTATTTGATGGGAGAGCGGGCGCCACCGAGTGACATCATGGCGTGGAGCGCAGATGCGACGCGATTGCCGTACCGCATGCATTCGGATTATCTGCGCAAGCTGTTCCTCAACAACGATCTGGCCGAGGGACGTTATCTTGTTGAGGGAAGGCCGATTTCGCTGTCGGACATTCACACGCCGACGTTCGTGGTCGGAACTGTTCACGATCATGTGGCGCCCTGGAAGTCGACCTACAAGATCCACTTTCAGGTCGATGCGGACGTGACGTTCCTTTTGACCAGTGGCGGCCACAATGCGGGAATTGTAGCGCCGCCAGACGAGGAGGGGCACACCTACCGGATGAGGACGAAGGCCGCCGACGACAACTACACCGGCCCCGATGAATGGCTGAAGACGGTCGAACTGGTCGAAGGATCGTGGTGGCCGGAATGGACAAAGTGGCTGGTTACACGCTCTGGTGAACCTTCAGAACCACCACGTATGGGCATTAGATTTGCTGATGAGCGGGTCTTACCCGATGCGCCCGGTGACTACGTTCGCCTATGAGGTTAAGTGTGCCGCGAAGCCGCCGGTTACTGGCGAACTCGGCATGTCGAGTAGCCGAATATGGTATAAAGCGGGCATCTCTTAAAGAAAGCGGTCAGGAGCAGCACCAAGCCGATTAATCCGGCCCAGTGCCAACCTTGAATGGGCAGGCCGCCCTGAAACGCATAGGCGACCAAAACCAAACCCACCACGATCCGTACATACTGATCAATCGTACCCACATTTGCCGGCATGATCTTTTCCTTCCGATAAGCCTCGGTGCTTGAACCAAGCCAAGATCGCACGGAGCGCCGGATTGGGCTTTGATCTGTCTCAACCTTGAATTCTCGATTGGATGAAGCCGACCAGATTCGTCATCGGACCAGAACCTCTCAGGTTGCAATATTGCGCAGGCAGCGAAATGCTCAATGCACTGCTCGTAGTATTTCCGAGCAATGCCGTGCAATCGTGGTTTCTTCGCTTGTGGGAATGACACGCACATCAATCCTGCTGGTCTCTGTGCTGATACATTCATTCCCTTGATCATTGGCGGAATGGTCGACCTCCGCTCCCAGCCACTGCAGCCGTTCGCATACTTGCTGCCTTATTTCTGAGCTATGCTCGCCGATGCCACCGGTAAAAACCAGGCGCTCCAGCCCGCCGAGGGTATTTGCCATTGCCGCGACTTCTCTGGCAACGCGAAACGTGAATAGCTCGATTGCCTCGGCAGCACGTGAATCCTCGCTGGCAAGCAGCGCGCGCATATCGGCGGAAATGCCGGAGACGCCGAGCAGTCCGGATTCCAGATAAAGCGTGTGCTGGAGGTCATCGAGTGACATGCCGTACTGCTGAAGGTACAGCAGCACGCCAGGATCGATGGCGCCGCTACGCGTTCCCATCATCAGGCCGTCCAGCGGGGTGAGGCCCATGGTGGTATCAACGCTTTTACCGTGGCGCATGGCGCAAAGGCTCGCCCCATTGCCGAGATGCGCCACCACGGAGCGCTTGCCGGCCAAGATCGGCGAGATCTCCTTCAGGCGGTTGGCAATGAATTCGAAAGAAAGTCCATGAAAACCGTAGCGCCGGATGCCCATATCTTCGAACCGTCGAGGGATCGCAATGCGGCTAACGGGTGGCGTCAAGCCACAGTGGAAAGCGGTGTCGAAGCAGGCAATTTGCATGAGACCGGGCCGCAGTGACCTGATGGTCCGCATCGACGACAGGCAGCGCGGCTGATGCAAAGGCGCAAGCGGCGTCAGCGCGGCCATCTTCTCAATGGTATTGTCGGTGACTTCGGCAGGACCGTTGAAATCGCGTCCGCCGTGAACGACGCGATGCCCGATGGCGACTAAGGTGCCGCCAGCGAGATAGTCATTGCTCCAATCCATGATGTCGGCGAGCAGGGCATCGGCATTATTGTCGGCTGGTGCGCGTCGCTTCTCGAACAAGTGATTGCCGGTGGCGTCGGTCATGGTGACGCCTGGCTTGGCCTCGTGTTCGTCAAGGAGTCCCTTGCCGAGCAAGCGCGGCTCAGTCCCCGAAATATCGAACAATCCGATTTTAATGCTCGATGAGCCGGCATTCAGGACCAGGACGGCGTCGGACATCATCGATATTCCTAAGTGACAGGCGAGGCGATCGTCAGTAGCCAGTTGGCGCCGAAGTTTGCCCAGCCGCGCTGCTTCGCCAGGCCCAGTTGCGAATTTGCGGCATGTCTTCGCCGTGTTCGCGGATGTAGTGGGAATGCTCGATCAATGCGTCGCGAAATTTCTGCTTGATGTGGGCTGCAGCGATACTGAGGCCGGGAACGCGTTCAACGACCTCGATCGCGAGATGAAACCGGTCAAGCTCGTTCAACACCACCATGTCGAACGGCGTCGTCGTGGTGCCTTCTTCCTCAAAGCCGCGGACGTGCATTCCAGCATGGTTGGTCCGGTTATAGGTCAGGCGATGAATCAGGTAGGGATAGCCGTGATAGGCAAAAATCACCGGCCGGTCACACGTGAAGATGTCGTCGAAATCGCGTTCGCTAAGCCCGTGCGGATGCAGCTCCTTCGGCTGCAGCGTCATGAGATCGACCACGTTGACGACACGGATTTTCAGCTCGGGCAGGGATTGTCGAAGGAGGTCCACCGCAGCCAGGGTTTCGATCGTCGGAACGTCGCCGGCGCAAGCCATCACGACATCAGGCTCGGAGCCTTCGATTTCGCTACCGGCCCATCTCCAGATTCCGATACCCGCATCGCAATGCGTCGCCGCCTGCTGCATGGTCAGCCACTGCGGCGAAGACTGTTTGCCGGCAACGATCACGTTGATCCTGTCATAGGTCCGTAAGCAATGATCGGTAATCCAGAGCAGCGTGTTGGCGTCAGGCGGAAAGTAGATGCGGACGATGTCGGCCTTCTTGTTGGCGACGAGATCGACGAAGCCCGGATCCTGGTGGCTGAAGCCGTTGTGGTCCTGCTGCCAGACGTGGGAGGTCAGGAGATAGTTGAGCGAGGCGATCGGGCGTCGCCAAGGCAGGCTGCGCGAAACCTTCAGCCACTTGGCGTGCTGGTTGAACATGGAGTCCACGATGTGGATGAAGGCCTCGTAGCAGGAGAACAGGCCGTGCCGGCCGGTGAGCAGATATCCCTCCAGCCAACCCTGGCAGAGGTGTTCGCTCAACACCTCCATCACTCGGCCGTCCTGAGTCAGGTGAACATCGTAAGGTTCGGTGCTCTCCATCCAGACCCGGTCGGTCACCTCGAATACCGCATCGAGGCGGTTGGAAGCGGTTTCATCCGGTCCCATGATGCGAAAGTTCCGCGCCTCAGCGTTCAGACGGACGACGTCGCGGAGGAAGCGTCCCATCGTGCGCGTTGCCTCGGCCTTCACGCCGCCGGGTCGGGGCACATCAACGGCATAATCCCGGCAGTCCGGCAGCTTCAGGTCGCGTTTCAACGATCCGCCATTGGCATGTGGATTGGCGCCCATTCGCCGCTCGCCCGTCGGCGCAAGGGCCTGTAATTCCGGGAGCAGACGGCCCGTGTCGTCGAACAACGTTTCGGGCTGATAGCTGCGCATCCATTGATCGAGCAGCTCCAGATGCTTGGGATTTCCACGGGGATTGGCAATCGGGACCTGGTGCGCGCGCCAGAAGCCCTCGACCTTTAAGCCATCAACTTCCTTGGGGCCGGTCCAGCCCTTGGGGCTGCGGAGCACGATCATCGGCCATTTCGGGCGATCGCTCGTCTTGCGTCCGTCACGCGCGATGTTTTGGATCGCGCGAATGCTCTCAATTGCCTGCTTCAAGATGTCGGCCATCCGCCGATGCATCAGCCTTGGTTCATCACCTTCAACGAACAGCGGTTCGTGGCCATAGCCGGCAAAGAGGTGCCGGATCTCCTTGTCGTCCATCCGGCCGAGCACGGTGGGATTCGCGATCTTGTAGCCGTTAAGATGAAGAATTGGGAGAACCGCGCCGTCATGAACGGGACTCAGGAATTTGTTGGAATGCCATGAGGCAGCCAACGGTCCGGTTTCGGCTTCGCCGTCGCCAATCACGCAGGCGACCATTAGGTCGGGGTTGTCGAAAGCCGCGCCGTAGGCGTGGACCAGTGCATAACCGAGTTCGCCGCCCTCGTGGATTGACCCCGGCGTTTCCGGAGCGGCGTGGCTGGGGATGCCGCCGGGAAAGGAAAATTGGCGGAACAGGCGACGCAACCCATCGGTATCTCGGCCGATATCGGGATAGATTTCGCTGTAGGAGCCTTCCAAATAGGTATTTGCGACCACGGCGGGTCCGCCGTGACCGGGTCCGCAAACATAGATGACGTTGAGGTCCAGGGCCCGGATGGCACGATTGAGGTGGGCATAAATGAAATTCAGCCCGGGCGTCGTGCCCCAGTGCCCTAGCAACCTCGGCTTGATGTGCTCTGACCGCAGCGGTTCCTGCAGCAGCGGATTATCGAGCAAATAAATCTGACCGACCGACAGATAGTTTGCGGCGCGCCAGTAGCGGTCCACCAGATTCAGGTCCTCGGCATCCGCCTGCTGGTGGTTCGTTCCCGTCGTTGTCATCCTGATCCCTTCGAGCCGACCTGCGTATCAACCGGATCGAAGGCAGATCGATCCGTCCTTCCAAAGCGAAAGGTCGATCCGGGCGTCAGCACAGCGAGCAGTTGCAAGAAGCGGCCGACCTGTTCCGACTAGAACCGGCCTCGCGCCATCCATACGGTAATGACCACAGTCCTCGATGATCAACACCAAGTAAGTTTTGCACGCCATATCAGATCGGACCTTGATCCGTCTCAACAAGGAACAATCGATTTGACGTAGGAAAGCGTGACGAAGTTGTCATCGGGCGGAGAATGCGCCTAGTTACAATGTCGTCCCATGGACGCATTGCACAGAAGCGCGGCTGAACTCACAAAGGGCCGGTGCTCGCCAGGTATCGAGACCGATGTCGACCTATGGTCTGAAAAATCTGCTGGCCCCCCGTTCGGTCGCACTGGTCGGTGCCAGTCCACGCAAAGGCTCGGTTGGCCGCGCGATTCTCGGCAACATCCAAAAATCGCAGTTCAAAGGCGAATTCGGGCTGGTCAATCCGCGGTATTCGGAGATCGACGGCAGTAGCGCCGCTGGCAGCCTCGCCGAACTATCCTTTGTGCCGGAATTGGTTGTAATCACGGCACCGGCTACGTCGATTCCAGGCCTGATCGATGAAGCGGGCCGCCGCGGCGCGGCAGGCGCGGTTATTATCAGCGCCGGGCTTGGCCACGGTCCGGGCTCGCTGGCGAATGGAACGGAAAAAGCCGCGCAAAAGTATGGAATGCGGCTGATTGGTCCCAATTGCCTAGGCATCATGATGCCCGGCGCCAATCTCAATGCGAGTTTCTCCGCGCACATGCCGAATAAAGGAAGTCTGGCGCTGATCTCGCAGTCCGGCGCGATCGCTGCAGGTATGGTGGATTGGGCGGCGCAGCGCGCGGTGGGCTTTTCCGGGGTCGTGTCCATCGGCGACCAGCTCGATGTCGATATCGCCGACTTGCTTGACTACTTCGCGCTCGATGCGGAGACGCAGGCTATTCTGCTCTATATCGAAGCAATCAAGGATGCTCGGAAATTCATGTCGGCGGCGCGGGCCGCCGCGAGGATCAAACCTGTCGTCGTCGTCAAATCCGGCCGCATGGCGCAGGGCGCCAAAGCCGCAGCAACCCATACCGGTGCGCTGGCAGGATCCGATGCGGTTTACGATGCCGCGTTCCAGAGGGCCGGCGTGCTGCGAGTCTCGGACCTGCGCGAATTGTTCGACTGCGCTGAAACGTTGGGGCGCCTCAAATCGCCTCCCGGCAAGCGGCTGGTGATCTTGACCAATGGCGGCGGCATCGGCGTGCTCGCGGTCGATCGACTGGTCGAACTGGGTGGCGTTCCCGCCGCTATGACTCCTGAGATTTGGGCCAAGCTGGACGCGGTGTTGCCACCGACATGGTCGGGCTCAAATCCCGTCGATATCGTCGGCGATGCTGGCCCCGCACGGTACGCGGCGGCGCTCGAAGTGTTACTTGCCGATTCCGGCAATGACGCTGTTCTGGTGATGAACGTGCAGACAGCGATCGCGCGCGCGGACGAGATTGCCGGCGCCGTCACCGAGATCGTCCGGAATTATCGCGAGCAACGTCGCGAGTTATCCAAGCCGGTACTTGCCGTCTGGATCGGCGCGGACCAAAAGATTAGTGCTCTCCTGAGCGGCGCCGGGATTCCGAATTATCCCACCGAGGACGATGCCGTGCGCGGCTTCATGCATCTCGTGCGGCATCGTGAGGCGGTGGAGGTGTTGGCGCAGGTTCCGCCGGCGATGCCCAGTTCGTTTGCGCCCGACACCGAGGGGGCCCGGCGGATCGTCGCTGACGCGCTGGCCGATGACCGTCAATGGCTCGATCCGATCGAGATCAAGCGACTGTTTGACGCCTATGACATCGCGATGGTGCCGACCTATGCGGCCACCGATGCCGAGCAGGCGGTGGCTCAAGCCTCGGTCATTTTGGCGCAAGGATCGACGGTCGTGCTGAAGATCATGTCGCGTGATATCGTGCATAAATCCGATGTCGGCGGCGTCGTTCTCAATCTCACCAGCGCCGACGCAGTTCGAGCAGCGATGTCGGATATTTTGGCGCGGGCGAAAACGATGCGGCCGGACGCACGGATATCCGGCGTCATGGTGCAGGCGATGGTACTGCGGCCGAAGGCGCGCGAGCTCATTCTGGGCCTCGCCGACGATCCGACCTTCGGCACCGTCATGGTATTCGGCTGCGGCGGCACGGCGGTCGAGATCATCAACGACAAGGCGCTGGCGCTTCCGCCGCTGGATTTGCAATTGGCGCGCAGCATGATCGAGCGCACCCGCGTTTCACGATTGCTACGCGCCTATCGCGACGTGCCGGCGGTCAAGGAAGACGCGGTCGCGATGGTGCTCGTCAAGCTGGCGCAGATGGCCGCGGACATTCCCGAAATCCGCGGACTTGATATCAATCCACTGCTGGCGGATGAAACGGGCGTGCTGGCCGTTGATGCGCGTACTGCGGTCGGGCGCGTAGAGCGCAAATTCCGCGGTTCTGGGCCCGCCAACTTCGCCGTGCGGCCCTATCCGTCACAATGGCAGCGCCACCTCGAGGTCAAGGATGGCTGGCGGGTCTTTGTACGTCCGATCCGTCCGGAGGACGAGCCGCTGATCCATGAATTCCTGCGTCATGTCACCAGCCACGATTTGCGGCTGAGGTTCTTTGCGTCGATGAAGGAATTTTCCCACGATTTCATCGCGCGGCTGACCCAGCTCGACTATGCGCGCGCGATGGCCTTTGTCGCCTTCGACGAGATCACCAATGAGCTGCTGGGCGTGGTTAGAATACATTCGGATTCGATCTATGAGAGTGGCGAATACGGGATCCTGTTGCGATCCGATCTCAAGGGCAGGGGGCTGGGCTGGGCTTTGATGCAGTTGATCATCGAATATGCCAAATCCGAAGGTCTCAAGGCTATCTCCGGCGATGTGCTGACCGAAAACACCGTCATGCTGGCGATGTGCCGCAGCCTCGGCTTTGAGGTGGAGTCCGATCCGGCTGAGCACGATATTTGCAGCGTCAGGCTTGCGCTCTAGCCTGCTCACGAAATCGGGACGCTTTCACTCGTCCAACGCGCGCCGCAGCCTTCGAATGATGACGCTGCGCGCACGATCGTCCGCGGCAGTCTCAATGCGATCGTTGATGTCGAGGACGAGTTTTGACATGTCGTTGTGCCAGTCGAGCCTGACCACCGCTTCCGGCGCCAACCGTCTTCGATGGGAGCTATCGAGGAGCGTCGGGGCCGCAGTCGACAATTCATAAATGTCATCCAGAAGCGGCTGAAAAACCTGTGTTGCTGGTATGATCCGTTCGGAGATGCGATCCGCGAGGCCGGCAATTGCAGGCTCTTCACCGTGAACCAGGAACAGACCGCGCTGGATCGGACGGCGCGCGGCGATCCATCGTGCGAGCTCAGATCCATCGGCATGTCCGGAATAGTCGTCGATGGTGCGAATTCGCGCCCCGACCTTGATCTCGTCGCCCTGGATGCGAACGGCCTTCGCACCGTCAACAAGAAATCGGCCGAGCGTTCCCTGGGCCTGGAAGCCGACCAGCAGAACGGTCGCCCGCGCACTCCACAACCAGTTCTTCAGATGGTGCCGTATACGTCCGGCATCGCACATGCCGCTGCCGGCGATGACGATATGAAAGCCGGTGAGCTTGGCGATGGCCTTGCTCTCGTCGACCGTTTCGGTGAAGCGGAGCTGCGGCGAGTTCAAAAGCCTTCGTACGTCGACATTGGGATCCAGGTTCGCCGCATGTTTGCGAAAAACCTCGGTGGCGCGGATCGCGAGCGGAGAATCGAGAAAAATATGCGCGGCCGGTACCTCGCCGCGTTCCATCAGGTCGACCAGATCGACGATCAGTTCCTGGGTTCGTTCCACCGCGAAGGCCGGAATCAGGAGTGCACCCTTGCGGGCTGCCGCTTCGCGGACTTCTACGGACAGACGCGCGCGGCGAGCATCAGCCGTGGTCGGTGCTCGCTCTCTATCCCCGTAGGTCGATTCCGAGATGACGTAGTCGAATCCGGTAGGCGCTTCAGGATCGGGCTGCAACAGTTTGGCGTCGGGGCCGATGTCGCCGGAGGCCAGAATGCGAAGCGGCTTCTGCGAAGGCTCCTGGTGCGCGATTTCGATCTCGATCGAGGCAGACCCGAGCAAATGCCCGGCGTTCCAGTAGCGCGCGCGGACACCCGGAATCACGTCGACCCATTTTTCGTAGTCGACGGCCATGAAGGACTGCAACGAGGCAATCGCATCGGCCTGCGTATAGATCGGGCTGACCTCAGTCCGGCCGCGCGCCGCATTGCGCCGGTTCAGGGCAGCGACCTCGAACTCCTGGATATTGCCGGCGTCCGGCAGCATGTAGGAACACAGATCGATGGTGCCGCGCGTCGCCAGAATGCGGCCGGAAAAACCGTTGCGCACCAGCTTCGGCAGTAGGCCGCTATGGTCGATATGGGCATGGGTCAGGAGAACCGCGTCGATGTCGGCGGCGCGAAATGGAAACGGCCTGTAGTTCAGCTCTTTCAGGGTTTTCTGCCCCTGGAACAGGCCGCAATCGACCAGGAAGCGTCCGGACGGGGTTTCAAGGAGATAGCAAGAGCCCGTTACGGTATGGGCCGCGCCGCAAAATCGGATCGTTACGCTCATCGGGATGCCTCGGGAACATTTGCAAACGCCATTTCTTCTTGCAAGGCGTCGATGAATAGATTGTCGAGCGTGATGGCGTTGGTCGAGTGCGGTACGCTGTACGTCGAACGGATCGAGCGAATGCCGGACTGAAGCAGGTCGCGGCAGAGTTCTTCCGGGAACAGCGCGTGCGTGACGATGGCGTCGATCATCGTTGCGCCAGCCGACGCCAGCGCTCCGGCGCAGGCGATCATGGTGCCACCCGAGGAGACGATATCGTCCACAATCAGGACAGGGTGACCGGAAATGCGTGCTGGTTCCGGAAGTCCGATCTCGACCGAGCGGTCGCCGCGCCGGATCTTTTGCGCAACGGTATGGGAGAGCCCGAGCCGACCGGCGAGGTCGCTGACCCAGGGCCGTGATTCTGCGTCCGGTCCCACCACTACGGTTGCCGGATCAAGACCGGCTTTGCGCAGTGCGTCTGATATCGCCGGCATCGCCGAGAGATTATCGGATGCGATCCCCGGAAACACCATTCCGATGTCACGCGTGCGGTGCAGATGCGCATCGACGGTGATCACGCGATCGACGCATCCGGTGAGCATCACGCCGATGATCTTTTGGCTGATCGCTTCGCCTTCATGGAAAGCTGTGTCTTGGCGCATGTAACAGAGATACGGCGTCAGCAACACGAGGTGCTTCGCGCCCCCGCGTCGCAACGCGTCGGCGGCGAAGGTAAGCGCAATCAGTTTCTCGTTCGGTCGGTCGAGCGATGCATAGATGATCGTCACGGGCGAAGCCGGTGCGGCCGTCACCCGTATTTCCCCGTCGGGAAATCCGTGGATCCCAATTTCATGACAGGGAATCCCGAGCCGTGCCGCGAGCCGGGTGGCGTCGCGCGACGATGATGGCAGGCTCTGAATGATGGCCGCGTTCACGGCGCCATCTCGCCGGTTACCTGGTGCCCGGTTCCGATTGTATAACCGCAATTCGCCTTTGCGGCGGTCGCGGCCAGATCGAGTTCCGACTGGTCATAGGCATGGATTCGATAAAGCGGCTGGCCTTGCTCGACGTGATCGCCGAGCTTGCTGAATAGCCTGATGCCGGCGCCCTTGTCGATCGGTGCGCCGGCGGTGCGGGCAAGGCGGTTCAACTGTAGGCAATTGATCTCGGAAATGACGCCGTCTTCTGCGGCGAGGAGGTCGAAAGTCAGCTTGCCGACATCGTTGCGGCAGTTCGAGGGGCCCTGCGCATCGATGATTGCCTGCATTTTCTTCATCGCCGCGCCGCTGTCGAGCAGTTCGCGCGCGCGCGCATAGCCGGCCCCACCCCGCATTTGTGGGTCATATTCCAGAAGATGCGCCGCGAGCCGCAGCGATTTTTCACGCAGGTCGCCGAGCGCGGAGGCGTCGTTGGTCAGCACAGACATGACGTCCTCCGCTTCCAGAACGGGACCGATGCCATTGCCGATTGGCTGGCGCCCATCAGTCGTAATAACCTCGACGGCAACACCGAAGCGGTCGCCGACGAACTCAAACAGCTTCCTGAGCCGCATCGCGTCGGTGGCGTTGGCCAATTTCGCTGTCGGGCCGACCGGCAAATCGATCAGGAGATGAGTAGAACCGGCCGCTACCTTCTTCGACATGATGGAGGCCACCATCTGCTCGCGGGTATCAAGGCTAAGCGGTCGTTCGACGGAGATCAAAATATCATCGGCTGGCGACAGGTTGACGTGCCCGCCCCAGACCAGGCAGCCGCGGCATGCAGCAACAATCTCCCTCATCTCATCGACGCTGACATCGACCCTGGTCAACACTTCCATGGTGTCGGCGGTGCCGGCCGGCGAGGTGATCGCCCGCGAGGAGGTCTTGGGAATGGTGAGCCCATGTGCCGCCACAATCGGGACCACGATCATCGAGGTGCGGTTGCCCGGGATACCGCCGATGCAGTGTTTATCGACGACGATGGTGTCAGGCCACTTCAATTGCGTCCCGGCATCCGCCATCGCCCGGACCAAGGCAAGCACCTCACCGCTGGTCATGAAGCTGGCGAATCCGACCAGGAACGCCGCGATCTCCATGTCGGAGTAGCGATAATGGGTGACATCGCGGATGATGGCTTCGATTTCGGCCGTTTGAAGAGTTTGACCCTGGATCTTGGCGCGAACAGCATCAAGACTCTCAGGCGAGACTGCGGGACTGACCGTGACGAGGCTGCCCGTGGGCTCGTCAAAGCGGCGGAAGACCGGTTCGGACAGGCCGATATCATTGGTGCCGACCAAAGCGTCATCGTCTGTAATCAACAGCGTCGCCAGTACGACTTTGGAACTAGTCCGCAATTCGACCCGGCTGAAGCCGCGGAAGACATCGGGCCGTAAGGCGCGCGAATGACGTGAGATCACCACCACGTTTTCGCGGCCTGTATCCAGGCTTATGCGACGAACTCTCAGTTGCGGACGGGTGGTGTCGGCATTCTTATCGGCCATCGTCGATCTCTCCGTCAGGTGTCGATGGCCAGGGCAGCCGGATTGATTGAGTCTCGCCTATGTTACAGGTGTGAAACCGTCGTCACGCGATAGGTATGCATCTGTCCATGCTCGTTGATTGAGATATATTCGCCGACGACAAAGCGCTCGTCGCCGAAATGATAGCCGGCTTCGTCGGGCAGGTTGGCTTCGCCGTCATAGTGAAAGCCCCATCCACCAGCATGATAGACAAGATGACCAAGCTGGCTCTCTTCGTTTGGACGGTGTCGCGCGACGCGGCAGGCGTCGCGATGGGCTCGCCATAGCTTTTCGTTGATGCGTCCCTCGGTATCGATCGGCGCGATGAAGGTATACGCAACTTCAGTGTCGCCTTCGGGATGACCGGGCTCTCGGGCCAACACGATACGAACCTGACGGAATTGGGCCGGTAGCGATGCGTTAAGGATAGGCTTGAGTTGAGGATTGGACATGTTGAAAATGCTCCTTGGATTGCGAGGACGACGACCAATTAACCCGCAGTGATCAGGGTTGCTCGACCGTAGCTGCCGCAGGCGCGACAGCTGTGGATTTCTTCAGGCTCCTGACAATGATCGTGATCAGCGGAACCAGCAGTAGCGGCAGGGCGGTGTTCAGCGGATGATGGACCATGCCGAAAAAATGCGCTTGCGCCGCCCTTGCTTCGATTTGGAGTGCGTCAACGGCGGATGCATGAATTTCGTTCGCAAGTTCAAGCTCTCGGCCGGAAGATGGCCTCCCTGCGAAGACGAAGAGGACCGTGGCAATAATAAAATTGATCGCGCCAAGGACGGCCGCTGCGGAAATTGCCCCCCAGATTTGCACCAAAACAAAATAGGCCGCCAGCTCCAGCATCAAGAGGCCGAAGGCCGCAATCAGCGCAGCGAACGCCCGCAAGCCGAGACCGATCAGCATATGCTTCATCCTGATTTCGGCGATGATCCGGTCGGCTCGCCAAAGCGTGCGCAGGGTCTTGATGACATTCTCGCTGTTCACCTCAGTGTCTCCTCAGCATGAAGCCGACGACGACGCCGAGCGCGAAAGCCGACGCCATTGTTGCAACCGGTCGCTCCGCGATCAGCGCCTCGGCATGATCTTCTTGTTCGTTCAAAGTTTTGCCGAGTTCGTTCAAGGCGGCCTTGATCTGGTCGGCGATGGCGTCGGCGCGGTTCTTGGCGACGTCAAACATTCCTTCGGCTCCGTTACTTAAAAGCCGCGACGCTTCGTCCTTGAGCGCCTGCAGTTCGTCACCCAGCTCGCTTGAATTGAACATCACACTCACTCGCATTGCCTGATCTGTTCAATTGTAGCGGAGCCCGGACCGCCGCAATTGATTTGCGTCAACGATGACGAGCAATAGCTGCTTGGGCGGTTTGAGGCAGGTCAACATGGGAGCGCCGCCTGCGACGTAGAAAGGGTGTTATGTCCTAGAGGGAACCATTGTGGCGACCGCACCTCTGTTAACGGCCATGCCATCTGGCGGCCTGCTTGAATTGCGCCCCAGCGGCTCCTGGACGGCAGCCAACGCGTCTATCCTTGAGCAGCTGTCCAACGATGTCATGCCGCAGCTCGATCGCTCCAGTACCATCAGGCTGGATATGGCCGAGGTGCGCGAACTCGACACGCTGGGCGCGTGGTTGCTTGAAAAGATCACGCGGCGGGCGGTGTTGGCTGGACACCGCGCCGACGTGGTCGGTGTGGCTAACAACCATGCCGGCCTGATCGAGGAAATTCGTGAGGTCAATCGTCATAACCCGGCAGCGCCGCGCGCGCCCAATCCGATCGTCGCCAAGGTCAACGATCTTGGCCGCTTCACGATCGGTGCGCGCGGAGATGTAATTGCGTTTTTGCAGATGCTGGGTTCGCTTTTCATGGCGCTGTTCAGCATCCTGCGACGACCGCAGTCGCTGCGGCTGACCTCTCTAGTTTATCAGCTTTACAGGGTGGGCTGGCAGGCGATCCCGATCGTCTTGCTGATCACCTTTCTGATCGGTGCCATCATCGCCCAGCAGGGCTTCTTCCATTTCCGCAAATTCGGTGCGGATTCTTATGTCGTCGACATGGTTGGCATTCTGGTGCTGCGCGAACTGGGTGTGTTGATTGTTGCGATTATGGTCGCCGGCCGTTCGGGGAGCGCCTACACGGCAGAACTCGGCTCGATGAAGATGCGTGAGGAAATCGATGCCCTCTCAACTATGGGACTCGACCCGGTTGAGGTGCTTATTTTGCCCCGCGTCATTGCGCTGGTGTGCGCGCTGCCGATCCTGAGCTTCATCGGCTCGATGGCCGCGCTGTATGGCGGTGGCCTGGTCGCGCAATTCTATGGAGGCATGGGGCCGGCGATCTACATCGCGCGACTGCACGATGCGGTGTCAGTTACCAGTTTCGAGGTGGGGATCATCAAGGCGCCGTTCATGGCGCTGGTCATCGGCGTCGTCGCTTGCAGCGAAGGTCTGCGGGTGAAGGGAAGCGCCGAATCGCTTGGCAAGCAGACCACGACATCGGTGGTGAAATCGATCTTTCTCGTGATTGTGCTCGACGGATTGTTCGCGGTGTTCTTCGCGTCGGTCGGAATGTAGTGATGCAGGACGCAACTGGGCAGTTCGCGATCCGTGTACGCGACCTTGTCGTTGGCTTCGGCGAACATGTCGTGATCGATAGTCTCGCGATCGACGTGCAAAGGGGCGAGATCCTGGGCCTCGTCGGCGCATCCGGCGGTGGCAAGTCGGTTCTGATGCGGACAATCATCGGATTGATTCCACGGCGGAGCGGAGAAATCGAAGTCATGGGCACCGTAATCGGCGAGGGTCGGGCGACTTCGGGGGCCGCGGGGCAGTGGGGCATCCTGTTCCAGCAGGGCGCGCTGTTTTCGTCGCTGACGGTGCGACAGAACATCCAGTTTCCGTTGCGCGAGAACCTCGATCTCTCGGACGTGCTGATGGATGAAATCGCTACCGCCAAACTCGAAATGGTAGGACTCAAGCCTGAGGACGGCGACAAATTTCCCTCCGAATTGTCCGGCGGCATGACCAAGCGGGTGGCGCTGGCGCGGGCGCTCGCACTCGATCCCGCCATCGTATTTCTCGACGAGCCGACGTCAGGCCTGGACCCGATCGCTGCGGGGGATTTCGACGTCTTGATCAAGACATTGCAGAAAACACTGGGGCTGACGGTGTTTATGGTCACTCATGATCTCGCCAGCCTCAACACCGTCTGTGACCGAGTCGCGGCGTTGGCGGACGGAAAAATCGTGGCGATCGGCCCGATGCAGGACCTGCTTCAATCGAAACATCCCTGGGTGCGGGCCTATTTCCACAGCAAGCGCTCCCGAATGCTGCAACCTCTGGCGAGTTGAATATGGAAACCCGCGCTCCTTTCGTCGTTGTCGGTGTTTTCGTCCTTGCTGCCATCGCTGCCGTATTCGGCTTCGTCTACTGGTTGCACAACACCGGCGGCCTCGGCCCGCGTGCGAGCTATCAGATCCAGTTCGAGGGCCCGGTGCCGGGGCTCCTAGTTGGCGCCGCCGTATTGTTCAACGGCATCCGGGTCGGTGAGGTCACTGAACTCGGTCTCGCTTCGGACGATCCGCGCGGCGTGAAGGCGGTGGTCTCGGTGGCGTCGTCCACGCCGGTGCGCACCGACACCAAGGTCGGCCTGGAATTCCAGGGCCTGACCGGCGTTCCCGTCGTCGCGCTGGAAGGCGGTACGATGGTGGCCAATGCTGGGAAGGTGCCGACACTGATTGCTGAACCCGGCGCCGGTCAAGGCATGACCCAGGCGGCCCGCGATGCTTTGCGAAGGGTGGATTCCGTTCTCGCGGAGAACTCCGAGCCGTTGAAGGAAACCATCGCCAATTTCAAGGTATTTTCTGAAGGACTGGCGCGCAACACCGCCAAACTCGACGGCATCGTCGCTGGCCTCGAACGGATGACAGGCGCGACTGCCCCTCCACCAAAGATCACCTACGATCTGCCCGCTTTGCAAAGCCAGGGGCCAGCTGCCAAAATCATACACGGGCGGCTTGCGATTCCGACACCCACGGCGGTCGCCATGCTGGAGACGCAGCGTTTCCTGTTCTCGCCCGCGCAGGAATATCCTAGCTTCACCCAAGCGATGTGGGCCGATGCCATACCGAGGCTTGTGCAGGCGAGGTTGATCGACAGCTTCGAGAATTACGACATCTTGCACGCGCCACTTCGGGAGACCGAAATCGGACAATCGGATTTCCAGCTTCTGATCGATGTCAGGTATTTCCGCGTTGCTGTGGTAGCCAGGCCTGCAGCCGAGATTGGATTGTCGGCACGGATTGTCGACAAGAGTGGCAATGTTGTAGCTGCGCGTCTCTTTGAGGAAAGCGAGACCTTCGATCAGATCCAGCCACCGGAGGCTGCCGCCGCGTTCTGCGAGGCGTTTGGTAGGATCGCAAAGGACATGATCGCATGGACGGTGCAAGCGCTGCCGTAGTGACTCCGGGCAGTCATTCGAGACTCTTCAAATATGACAGAAGATCATTGATCTGATCCGGCTCGAGCTGGAACTCGGGCATAGTCGGATGGCCCGTGGAGATGCCTTCAGCCAACGCTTCGCCCAGGGCCTCGATAGGGTAGCGTAGGTGCAGAGTCCGGAACGGAGGCGCGATCTTCAACGGACTCGGGGTTACCCGATCCACCGAATGGCATCTTGCGCAATTGGTGATGGCGAATGTTTTGCCGCGCTGCTCGGCCGGCGACATGGCCAGAGCCGGCGTTGTCACCAAGAGCATGAAAAGTGTTTGTCGCAGAGCCAGTCGCAGCATCGCGAATCAATCCCTTCAAAATGCGCAGCAGAAGAGGATTTTGATAATGCGGCGAAATGGATCGTCCTTGATCTAAATCAAGGGGCGCATGGTCATTTTCTTGCAAGCGATCCAACTCGGCCGCTCAAGCGCGGCGTGGATTCCGTCGAACAGCAGCAAACAGCCGATCATCCTGCAACGAACCGACCGTGCCTTCAGCGTCTTCAGAGCCAATGAGGTATCGAACCGGACCATGCTTTGATGCAGGTCAAAGGCTTTACCGCAAGCCCGGATAGCGTTGTCCGGAGGCTTTCAGATGCAGCTGCAAAATACCGCCCAGAGCTACAGCACCGTCTCCAAGGTGCTGCATTGGTGGATGGCCGTTCTTGTCGTGGTGTGCTGGATGCTCGGTGTTTTCACGAGTGGCCAGGTGGAATTAACAAGCCGGGCCGTCACTCTATTTGTTCACATCACGGTGGGGCTGGCATTGCTCGATGTTCTCGTGCTGCGAGTGCTCTGGCGCGCCGTGTCTTCGCCGCCTCCGGCCGAGCGCGCGATATTTGGGATATGGCCCTGCATAGGAAGGCTGGTGCATTATCTGCTCTATGCAATGCTTCTGATGGTGCCAGTCACCGGCATCGTGCTTCAATTCTCCTATGGCAAGGGCCTGCCACTTTACGGTTTAATTGAAATCCCGTCGCCTCTGGTATCCGATGCCACGCTCGCAAATATCATGATCGAGGTCCACAAGTTGTCCGCTCATGCGTTAATCATGCTGGCGGCTACGCACGCACTTACAGCCCTTGTTCATCATTACGTTTTTCGCGATCGCACCCTCGTACGGATGCTGCCAGGTTCGGATGACTCATGACAGGCCGCGCACCCCCAATTCTCGCCGGTGTGACGTCCCGCGCGCCGTTCACCGTCACGACACTCAAACGACGCCTTGGGCTGCCGTTGCTTGTTCTTTATGGCACCGGCATCACGATTGGCGCGGGTATTTATGTGCTCATTGGCACGGTTGCCGGTCACGCCGGTGTCTATGCACCGTGGTCGTTTCTGCTCGCCGCTGCCATCATGGCGCTCACCGTCGCTTCGTACATTGAATTGTGCACGCGGTTTCCGGTTAGCGCAGGAGAGGCGGCATATGTAAGGGCCGCCTTCGAGTCGCGTTCACTTTCTATTTTGGTTGGTTTGCTGACGATCGGCATTGCGACGGTTTCCTCCGCGGCTGTGGCGCTGGGGGCCGCCGGTTACATCCAGCAGTTTCTGGACTGGCCCAGAGACCTGATCGTTGTGGCGGTTGTCGTTATCCTCGGGGTCGTCGCGGCGTGGGGCATTCTAGAATCGGTGTTGCTGGCCAGCCTGTTCACGATGATTGAAGTGGGGGGCCTCGTTGCGATTATTGCCACCGCTATCTATTCGGACGTTCCAATCGCTGCAACGCTCACGAATGTTCCACCGTTGGAGGCCACAGCGCTGTCCGGTATTGCGCTTGGCAGCCTGCTGGCTTTCTTCGCTTTCATCGGTTTCGAGGATTTAGCCAATGTGGTTGAAGAGGCTAAGCAGCCGCGCCGGGACATTCCTCGCGCAATGGTGTTGACGCTGATCATATCGACCGTGTTGTACGTTCTCGTTGCGGCAGTTGCAGTTAGTACCGTGTCGATTGAACGCCTTGCGTTGTCGCCGGCACCGCTCAGCCTGGTCTTTCGCGCGGTGGCAGAGGTTAGTCCGAGGGCGATCAGCTTTATCGCGATTGTTGCGACCCTGAATACGATTCTAGCCCAGATGACCATGGCCTCGCGCGTAATTTACGGATTAGCGCGCGATGGAGATTTGCCAAACGCGCTTGCGGGGGTTCATCCTGCTACAGGAACACCCGTTATGGCGACTGCATTGATCGTGGCCTGTGTGATGCCGCTCGCGCTGTCGGTCCCGTTCGCTTGGCTGGCGGAAGGAACGTCGCTGGCAACCCTTGTGGTCTTTGCTCTGGTCAATATAGCATTGCTGAGGCTTCGGTATCGGGGGGCCTTATCTTCGCATCCTCATGTCAGCGTGCCGATCTGGGTACCAGCGCTAGGGGTTATTGCCTGCATCGCGATGATAGCGAGTTCGTTTCTCAAGTGACGAGCGCGATATATCGTAACGCTCGACAGCATGTATCCTGGCAGAATTGTGCGGCTCTTGATGATTATTTCTTGTCTGTCAGCGTGCCGCATCAATCGCCCGTTTTAGGTAGGCGATTTCGCTATTTCGTCGATATGAGATCTCCTAAGGGATCCAAATTTCATATCAGTGGGGTCCATTATCTGGCATCTTGGTCTTCGGGTTAATCGGATAGTTCGCTCTGTCGCTCTTCGCGGCTATTTTGATCTTGCCGCACCCGTCACGCACCGATAACCTGTACCCGGTGGATGTCCTTCCAAAAGGCGCACTCATGGACACGGTTTCCGACCAGTCCGAAGCCAGAGATCATCCCGTCCCCCCGCATACGCGGCGCGACGAATTCATTGTATTTTCCATTATTGCTGCGCTGATCTGGCCGATCGTTGCCGTTGGCATTGTTGGCGGATATGGTTTTGTAGTCTGGATGTCGCAACTTGTGTTGGGCCCGCCGGGGCCGCCACCCTAAGAGGCACCATGAAAAGCGATCGGGTCTCACGACGGTCGTTTCTATCAGGGCAGGTTCAGCCGTCGTCTCTGCACATCTCAAGCGCGGTCGTCTCGGTACTGCCGAAGCATCTTGAAAACGTCGTGCGGTTGCTGTCCGCGCTGCCCGGCGTCGAAGTTCATCACCGCAACGCATCAAAGATCGTCATTGTTCTCGAAGGGCCGGATAGCGGTGCGCTGGGCGCGCGGCTCGCCGAAATCTCGGGATGGGACGGCGTGCTATCCGCCAACATGGTTTACGAGCAGATCGACGATTCTGCCGGGCATGGAGAAGAGCGATGAGCCTCTCACGACGCGACATGCTCAAGGCGCAGGCCGCCGCCATCGCAGCCGCCGCGGCGAATATCTCCGTTCCGGCGATAGCACAGCCCGTCGCGCAAGGGGTCGGATCGCTCCAGATCAAATGGTCGAAGGCGCCGTGCCGTTTCTGCGGCACCGGATGCGGCGTCATGGTCGGCGTCAAGGGCGGCAAGGTCGTCGCCACGCACGGCGATACGTTGGCGGAGGTGAACCGCGGACTGAACTGCATCAAGGGTTACTTCCTGTCGAAGATCATGTATGGCGGCGATCGCCTGACCACGCCGCTGATGCGCAAGAAAAACGGCGTTTACGATAAGAACGGTGACTTTGCGCTGGTGAGTTGGGACGAGGCTTTTGATTTGATGGCCGCCCGGCTGAAGGCGGTGCTCAAGGAGAAGGGGCCGACCGCCGTTGGTATGTTCGGCTCGGGCCAGTGGACGATATGGGAGGGGTACGCGGCGACCAAACTGATGCGCGCCGGCCTCCGCTCCAACAATCTCGATCCCAATGCACGCCACTGCATGGCGTCAGCGGCCTATGCCTTCATGCGTACCTTCGGCATGGACGAGCCGATGGGGTGCTACGACGACTTCGAGGCCGCGGATGCGTTCGTCCTGTGGGGATCGAACATGGCCGAGATGCACCCGATCTTGTGGACACGGCTTACCGACCGGCGGTTGAGCCATCCGCAGGTGAAGGTCGCGGTGTTGTCCACGTTCACGCACCGCAGTTCTGATCTCGCGGACATCCCGATCGTGTTCAAGCCGGGCACCGATCTTGCTATCCTCAACTACATCGCCAACCACATCATCACGACTGGCCGGGTCAACAAGGAGTTCGTCAACAACCATACTTCTTTCGTCAAAGGCGTGACCGATATCGGGTATGGCCTGCGGCCGGACAATCCCCTTGAGAAGAAAGCGAAAGGCGCGGCCAATCCCGCCGCGGTGGAACAGATTGACTTCGATGCCTATGCGAAGTTCGTTAAGGACTACACACTGGAGAAGGTCTCCACGCTGACCGGCGTCGAGCGCGGTTTTCTTCAGGAGCTTGCCGAACTCTATGCCGATCCCAAGCGCAAGGTGATGTCGCTATGGACCATGGGTTTCAATCAGCATGTGCGCGGCGTTTGGGCTAATCAGCTCGTCTACAATATCCATCTCCTGACCGGGAAAATCTCCGAGCCCGGCAACTCGCCGTTTTCACTGACTGGACAGCCATCGGCCTGCGGCACCGCACGCGAAGTCGGAACCTTTGCCCACCGGCTTCCAGCGGATATGACGGTGACCAATCCCGAGCACCGCAAGCACGCCGAAGAGATCTGGCGCATTCCGCGCGGCATCATTCCCGAGAAGCCGGGCTATCACGCGGTCGAGCAGGATCGGATGCTGCGAGACGGCAAGCTCAATTTCTACTGGATTCAGGTCAATAACAACCTGCAGGCAGCCCCCAACAACACGCAGGAAACTTATCCGGGTTATCGCAATCCCGACAATTTCATCGTGGTATCGGATGCCTATCCTACCGTCACTGCGCTCGCAGCGGACGTTATCCTGCCGGCGGCAATGTGGGTCGAGAAGGAAGGCAGCTACGGCAATGCCGAGCGCCGTACCCATTTCTGGCGCCAACTGGTGCAAGCGCCCGGTGATGCGCGCTCCGATCTCTGGCAGATGATGGAATTCTCGAAGCGCTTCACCACCGACGAAGTCTGGCCGGAGGATATTCTTCAGGCCAACCCGAATTATCGCGGCAAGACGCTGTTCGAAGTTCTGTATCGCAATGGAAATGTCGATCGCTTTGCGGCGACCGAAATTCCGGCTGAGTACGACAATCACGAATCCAAGGCATTCGAATTTTATGTTCAGAAGGGCTTGTTCGAGGAATACGCTTCGTTCGGGCGCGGGCATGGCCACGATCTCGCGCCGTTCGACACCTACCATCAAGTACGCGGTCTGCGGTGGCCGGTAGTCGACGGCAAGGAAACCCGCTGGCGCTATCGTGAAGGCCTGGATCCCTATGTGAAGCCCGGCAAGAGCATCGATTTTTATGGCCAGCCCGACGGCCGGGCGAAAATCATCGCCGTTCCCTATGAGCCGCCGGCGGAGTCGCCGGACAAGGAATTCGACCTTTGGCTGGTGACAGGCCGCGTGCTCGAGCACTGGCACTCGGGGTCGATGACCATGCGCGTACCCGAACTCTACAAGGCCTTTCCGGGCGCACGCTGTTTCATGCATGCCGAGGATGCGCGCGAGCGTGGAGTCAATCAGGGTGCCGAGATCAAATTGACGTCCCGGCGCGGCGAAATCAGGACGCGTGTCGATATCCGCGGACGCAACCGCATGCCGCGCGGCGTAGTGTTCGTGCCTTGGTTCGACGCCAGCCAGCTCATCAACAAGACCACGCTTGACGCAACGGATCCGATTTCAAAACAAACGGATTTCAAGAAATGCGCGATCAGGATCACTCCGGTTTAAGCGCGATGGTGCGGCCTCTAATGGGCGCGCTCCTGAGCGGGTTCGTTATTTTTCTAACGGGCGCGATCTACGCGCAGAATGCGCCACAGATCGTGCCGCGCGTCACCGGCAACGCGGTGCCCATGAGCGAGGCGCCGATCCCGCCGCTCGCGCGCCCGATCACCGACGACAAGCGCGTGATGCGCAATTATCCCGAACAGCCGCCAGTGATCCCGCATTCTATCGACGGCTATCAGCTCACGCTGAAGACTAATCGTTGTCTGGATTGTCATCGTCGCCAGTATACGGAAGGGTCTGGCGCGCCGATGATCAGCGTCACGCATTTCATGGACCGCGATGGCCAGGTTCTCGCGGATGTCACGCCGCGGCGCTATTTCTGCACCGCATGTCACGTCGAGCAGACTGACGCCAAACCGCTGGTGCCAAACACGTTCCAGGACATGCTCCAGGTTCACGACCCCAAGCAGTGAGAGCGACATGGCAAAACTGAAAGCTCTGCTGCTTTGGTTCTGGCAGATGTTGCTATGGTTCTGGCGGATCGCGAGCCGGCCCAGCGTCTATTTCAGTCTCGGTTTTCTCACCCTCGGCGGCTTTGTGTGCGGCGTCATGTTCTGGGGCGCGTTCAATACCGCGCTGGAAATTACCAATACCGAAAAGTTCTGCACCTCATGCCATGAGATGCACGACAACGTGTATCAGGAACTGCAGCGCACCGTCCATTTCTCGAATCGCTCCGGCGTTCGCGCGACCTGTCCCGATTGCCACGTGCCGCACGACTGGACTGACAAGATCGCGCGCAAGATGCAGGCCTCGAAGGAGGTCTGGGGCAAGATATTCGGCACCATTTCGACGCGTCAGAAATTTCTCGATATGCGGATCAAACTTGCCAAGAACGAATGGGCTCGGCTCAAGGCCAACGATTCACTCGAATGCCGGAATTGCCATTCCGCCATCGCGATGGATTTCACCAAGCAGACGCGGCGAGCCGCGGAGATCCACACCCGCTATCTGGTGTCGGGCGAACGCACATGCATCGATTGTCACAAGGGTATAGCGCACGAACTGCCGGACATGACCGGAATCGAGCCGGGCTGGCGCGCGCCGCCGGAAATGCGCGACCGGCAAAGTTCCATTGAGCTTCAACGGCAATCATTGCTGCGTTTCCTTGCTTCAACCACCCCAGGTGCGCTTGCGGGTGAGTGAGGTCCGGGGAATAGGGCGGTAACCCGCGAACGTCTCGGGGGTGAGCCGATGATCGAACGCAAGGAGTGCTGGATTCACAGACTTGGTGTCCGATTGTTCCGGCATCGCATTTTGGATCGAACAATCGCTGTTGAAATATGATGCGCTGAATCGATTCATTGCCATGATCGTCGGCATGGGAGTCTTTTCAGGTCGATCAGCTCTTTGCGAGTTACGGACAGGAACGAAATTGCCTGTTCACTGGAAAATTCACTGCGCGGCATTAGCGATACCACGCAACGAATTCGGGGCTCATTCTGTCAGTTCTCTGATTCGACGAACACCTCGTCGCGCTTCCTGCGAAGTGACGGCAACACCGCGAGAACGAGGAGAAACGCGGCGACCGCCATCAACGTCGCGGACAGCGGACGCGTTACGAAGACAGACCAATCTCCGCGCGAGATCACCAAGGCGCGGCGGAGATTTTCCTCCATCAGCGGGCCGAGCACCATGCCGAGCAGCAGGGGGGCCGGCTCGAACTCGTGTTTCACCAGCCAGTAGCCGACGATGCCGAGAGCCGCCGTCAGAACCACGTCCGTCGGCGCGTTGTTCACCGAATAGATGCCGATAGCGCAGAAGACCACGATGCAGGGGAACAACAGCCGGTAAGGTACCCGCAAGAGCCGCCCCCAGATGCCGACCAGAGGCAGGTTGATGATGAGCAGCATCAGGTTGCCGATCCACATCGAGGCGATCATGCCCCAGACCAGATCGGGCTGCTTCTGCATCACCAGAGGTCCGGGTACGATGCCGTGAATAGTCATCGCGCCGACCATGAGTGCCATCACCGCGTTGGGTGGAATGCCAAGCGTGAGTAGCGGAATGAACGAGGTTTGCGCCGCTGCGTTGTTGGCACTCTCGGGAGCGGCGACACCCTGGATGGCACCGTGACCAAATCGCTCGGGATGCTTCGAGATCTTCTTCTCGAACGTGTAGGCTGCAAACGACGCAATCACCGCGCCGCCGCCGGGCAAAATTCCGAGAATCGATCCCAGCACCGTGCCGCGCAGGATGGCCGGCGTCGATTCCTTCAGATCCTTCTTTGTCGGCATCAGTCCGGAGATATGCTGTTTAACCAAATCGCGGTCCATCTGCGCACCGGAATCCAGATTGCGGATGATCTCCGCGAATCCGAACAGACCCATCGCCACCGCCGCAAAACTGAGACCGTCGGCGAGTTCGGGGATGTTGAACGACATGCGCGACGCGCCGGTCTCGATATCCATTCCGACCATCGACAGCAGCACGCCAAACGCGATCATCGCGATCGCCTTGAGCACCGATCCCTTCGCCAGCACAATCGCGAAGACAAGGCCGAGCACCATCAGCGAGAAATATTCCGCCGGTCCGAATGCCAGCGCGAGCTTGGTTAGCGGCGCGCCGAGCAAAGCAATCAAGACCGTTGCCACGCACCCTGCGAAGAACGAGCCGATGGCGGCGATCGCCAGCGCCGGGCCGGCGCGGCCCTGCTTGGCCATCTGGAAACCGTCGAGCGCTGTAACCACGGAACTGGCTTCGCCCGGGATGTTGACCAGGATCGAGGTGGTCGAGCCGCCGTACTGTGCGCCATAATAAATGCCCGCGAGCATGATGAGCGCAGCGGTGGGCGGCAACCCGAACGTGATCGGCAGCAGCATCGCCACCGTGGCGACGGTGCCAATGCCGGGCAGCACGCCGACCAGAGTGCCGACCAGCGCGCCGACCAGACAGAGCCCGAGATTGATGGGTGAGAACGCGACGCTGAAGCCGAGCGCAAGATTCGAGAAGATATCCATGACGCCCTCAGCGCAGAATAGATGGGAGAAGGTCGAGCGGCAACCCAAGCGCATACGAAAACAGGAACGCGCATCCCAGTGTCATGCAGGCACCGACGATGATGGTTTCCTTCCACCGCGTTTCATCCGATCCCATTGCTGCGATCAGGAAACTCGCGAATGCGCAGATGATCAGGCCGAGCGGGCGGATCGTCGCCGCGAACGACAGCACTGAGAGGCTGACAAAGAACGGTCCGCGAATGCCGTAGCGCTGCAACGGCGGACCTTCGACAAAAAATCCTGTCCCGGCGATACCCGCACCGAGTGCCAGAAGAAGAACGGCAAACATCCGCGGCGCGGTGCCGGGACCGAACGAAAACCCTCGCAGGCCTTGAAGGTCGCTCGATGCCCACAGGGCGAACAGCGCGACCGCCATCAACGCCATGCCGCCGTAAAAATCCTGCGGTCCCCTGATCAATCTTGGGGCGGATTTCTCCGCGGTACTGCTTGGCGTTTCCCTCATCGTCGTCCTCCCAAGTCACAAGGCTTTTGCCCTGTTAGTTCCGTGCCATGACCGCTGGAGCGCTAAACACAGCGGCGGCTCTCAAAGCCTAAACCAGCTTTTCAGCAAGAGATGGTTCTTGAGCGGTCGTTCAATCCTACCCTCTGGAAAATGAGAGATCTCGTTCCTCTTCGCTGAACAGATCCGCCGAAGTCATGTCCGTTTATGACCCTTAACGGATATTCGGAAGGTTAGCTCGTCGTCAGACGCCGGGGCAGGGCTTTTGAACGGTCAAATGCCTTCGACGAGAACGCGTTCCAGATCCGTCATTTGAGCGTAGCCGAATTATCGCATTCCAAGCGTATCGCAATTCTCCAAAGCCCATGCAAATAGTTCCCGTTGTCTATCCCTTTTTAGATCCGTAATGGATATTGCATCCGCAAACACTGGCGATTGGCCGGGGGGCGAGGTAATCTTTCCCAGTTCTGCTGGCGACGACGGCAACGGTCGACGGGCTTCAGCTTTACTTCCGCGATGACTGGCATCTCAAGGATGAGCGCGAGCGCGGCCTGCCTCTCATGCGCAAACGAGGTATTTTCACCGATCAGGACTTTGCCTCGCGCGAGGAAACACGGAAGTCCGACTATTACCGTGGATTTTTGGCAACCTTCGGTGCCAACTGGTCCGCTGGCGTTGGCATCAAGATTGCGGATGAAGAATGGGCGCTGATGCTCCAGCGCGGCGATCGGCTCGGTCCGTTTGAGTTCGCGGAGCAGAAGAAGTTGCTCCAGCTTTCCGGCCCCTTGCAGCAGGCCGCATTGATCGCTCATTCGCTGTCGTTCGGACGCGCCATGGGCGTCGCCGATGCCTTTGACATGATCGGACGCGCGGGCCTTCTGATTGACCGCTACGGCAGGGTGCTGCGCTGTAATCGCCATGCCGAGGGCTATATCGGCACGCATCTTCTGATCTCCCGTGGCGAAGTATCGTGCTTTTTGAGCCAGGAAACGAACGACCTGCGCAAGATGGTTCACGGTCTCTGTTTTGGCCTGGACCGCATATCCGCTGGTGTGCGCAGCGTGGTCATCGCCGGCAAGGGGCGTCGGCCGCTGCTGGTTCAGGGCGTCGCGCTCGAGAACGGTCCGGCGATTATTTCGCAGCGGCGCGGGCCTTGCTGCTGATCGTCGATCCGTTCCGCGAACAGGAATCGGTGCCGGTCGACGATATCCGTCGCGGGCTAGGGCTTACCAAGGCTGAGGCGGCATTGCTAGTGCTGCTCCATGCGGACGTCTCGCTGCCGCAGGCCGCCGAGCGACTCGGAGTTTCCTACGAAACCGCGCGGACCCAGTTGAAGAGTATCTTCAACCGCACCGGCACGCGGCGTCAGTCGGAAGCGCTGCAACTCGTCCACAATCTCACGGGCGGTCTGCGTCTCGGCTGAGGAACACATCCAAGATCATTTTGCGCCGCACACCGGATGGAGAGATTTCCCCATCACCCGCGACATTCGCCGTCGCGGCGGTGTGGTGGCGGATGGGTGAGGTAATTCGCTCGGCTGTCTCGGTCCCGAATATCTGTTCGAACAACTGACGGCGCCGCTTACCCAGGCGACGTCTGCTTTTGGCGAAAAGCGGACAGTATCAACATCGGCTCGGACCCGAAGCGAAAGTGCACGGCTGAAACAGCGGCACGTCTCGAAAACCCACATGGTTGTTGTGAGCGACATCCTGTGACACTATCCGAGCGTCGATGTTTCATGACCTTCAGATGCCCTATGTCACGCCGGATATTTCCCTGGGAGCAGCTATCGGACGAGGAGTTGCTTGCGCGCCGCCTCAGTAGTTTGAAGGTTGGAGTCAAAGGCACTTGGCTCGAGGATTGTCTCGCAACTCTGCATGAAGAGCTCGAAGAGCGAGGGATCCGGCTGCGGCCGCATGCATGGATCTCGAGCGAATGGTTCAGTCCGGCAAATTCGCCCGGCATCGCCATTCCTTTCTATCTCACTCATCCTCGCCTGATGAAGGTCGAGAAGAAAATGATGCTTGAGGTCGAGGGCGGCACCTGGTCCGAATGCATGGCAATCCTCCGTCATGAGGCTGGCCATACCGTTCAGCACGCCTACCAGCTACAACGCCGACGACGTTGGCAGCAGCTGTTCGGTCCCTCCTCGAAACGCTACCCGCGCTATTACCGACCCAATCCGGCCAGCCGGCAGTATGTCCAGCATCTTCGGCTCTGGTACGCGCAGAGCCATCCAGACGAGGACTTCGCCGAAACCTTCGCGGTGTGGCTGCGGCCGCGCTCGAACTGGCGGACCCGTTATGCCGGTTGGCCCGCGCTGAAAAAGCTCGAATATGTCGACGAGCTGATGGGCGAGATCGCCGGGAAACGGCCGCTGCTCACGACGCGGGAGCGTGTCGAGCCCTTGAATGAGCTTAGCCAGACGCTTGGCGAGCACTACCGGAAAAAACAGGCGTTCTATGCCTTCACGCCACCCAAGACGTACGACCGCGACCTCTCCCGGTTGTTTTCCGCCGACCCTCGGCACCACCGGGCGCAAGCGGCGTCGGGCTTCATCCGTCGGCACCGCGCCTATATCCGGCAGTTGGTCGCGCGGTGGACCGGCGAGAACCAACTCACGCTCGATGCCGTGTTGGATGACATGATCTCCCGCTGCCGCGAGCTCGATCTGCGTGCCGTCGGCTCCGAACGGAAGCTCGTGATGGATTTCACCGTGCTGTTGACGGCCAAGACGATGCATGCGCTGTTCGGTCCATCACGACGCAAATGGATCGCGCTATGAGGCGCCTGCGAATCCTCGTTCTCATGCATCCAGACTTCATGCCACCGGACTCCGCCGACGGGTACAGTGCGCAGGAGATCAATAAATGGAAAACGGAATACGATGTCGTAAGCACCTTGCGCGCGGCCGGCCACAACGTTCGTCCGCTCGGCGTGCAGGAGGAAATCAAGCCCATGCGCGACGAGATCGAAGGTTTCAAGCCGCATGTGGTGTTCACGCTACTGGAAGAATTTCACTATCAGACCGCGTATGACCAGCACATCGCAAGCTTTCTCGAATTGATGAAGGTCCCTTATACGGGTTGCAATCCGCGCGGCCTGGTGCTGGCACGTGGCAAGGATCTGTCGAAGACGCTGGTGCATCATCGCCGGATTGCGGTCCCGGCTTTTGCCGTGTTTCCGATGCACCGCAAGGTCAAGCGGCCGCCACGCCTCGCGCTGCCGCTGATCGTCAAGAGCCTAAACGAGGATGGATCACAAGGCATCTCCCAGGCTTCTATCGTGGATACAGACGAGAAGCTCGCCGAACGCGTCGCCTTCATTCATGAGCGGGTCGAAACTGCCGCCATCGCTGAGCAGTTCATCGAGGGACGTGAGCTGTATGTGGGCGTGCTCGGCAACGATCGGCTGAGGGCTCTGCCGGTGTGGGAATTGAAGTTCGGCACCATGGGCGGTGATCACATCGCCACCGAGAAGGTCAAGCACGATACCAGTTACCAGGAACGCGTCGGCATCGTCGACGGACCAGCGAAGGGTCTGGCGCCGGAAGTCTCCGCTCGCATTCAGCGAACAGCGAAACGCATCTACCGGACGCTGGGGCTCGATGGATACGCGCGCATCGACTTTCGCCTTTCGTCCGACGGGACGCCGTATTTCATTGAAGCAAATCCCAATCCCGAAATCGCGAAGAGCCAGGAATTCGCTACCGCGGCTCGGCATGGCGGTCTCGACTACCCGGATCTATTGCATCGTATTCTGGCTCTCGGAATCAGACGGGCGAAAGCGGGCGCATCCATAGGTTGAAAGACAAGGCTTGAGCGGAGTGGACTTCATCCTAGCCAGGAAAGTGCATGGAAGCCGCATGTCTCGACAAGGCAGTACGGCCGGATCGGGGATCGTTGGATGGCGAACTTCGGTCTTGATTCCAAGCTATGGGAGGCACGCATGAGACGAACGAAAACCGCGCAGATGCGGTGCTTCAGGACATCGGCGAAGGGGCTGTTGGTAAAGCGAGTCTCACCTCAATACTTCGGCACTTTGGTGTCGCGCCGATTGGTCGCGATGTCCTTCCAGGCGAGGTTCTGGAACAGCAGGAGCCTGTGACATGGCTAAGCGATTCAAAATCGGCGATCATGTAAGCTGGAATTCTGAGGCTGGCCGGGTGTCCGGGACTATCATCGCTATTCACACCAGGAATTTTGACTACAAGGGCTATACGCATCACGCCTCTCAGGATGATCCACAGTACGAAATCAAAAGCGACAAGACCGATCATGTCGCCGCCCACAAGGGCAGTGCCCTTCAACGCATCTGAGCAAGCCCGGCAACAGCGAAATCCCCTTCATTGCGATCGGTCATTCCAACCGGAGCTGGAGGATTTTGTCCGACGCCGGGCCCGTGCAAAGAGTTCGTCAGCGTTGACGCTGACGGCTCTCGGCAGGGTACGGACGAAATGTCCATCCCGGCAAAAGCGACTTTTGGCACTGACGATCGGCGATGTCGCGAATGACATGTTCTGAGCGATTTTTGTAACGTCCTTACACAAAGTATTGAAACGGACATTTGATTCGACTCCGCACCCAAGCGCGCGGTGAACAGGGACACGCTCGCCAAATCCTTGCTTTGCGTTGGCGCGCAAAATAAGGGAGTCGGGCGTCTTGGATGCCTGCATGGATAGTGACAGAGGACCGCGTTTCGCGAGTGGTGTAACTTGGGATTGCCCCGCGAAGGATCGCGGCAGCCGAGGGTGTATTGGTGCTTTCTTTTTGTCCCCAAATGGGGATTGCTGCCGTGCCCCCTCTCATTCACGCTCATGCCATCGAGCCTCATCGAATGTCGATGAACGCCGAGTCAAGTGAATCCACGGCGCGCGGGGGCGGGTCGGGAGTTGATCCGCTTTGCCTGCGTCGCATGAGAGGGAGCGGACACCATGGCACTCATCATCGGAACACCAAACGACGATACATTGCCCGGCACAGCATTGGACGACGAGATCTTCGGTCTCCCGGGAAACGACACGATCACAGGACTGGATGGAAACGACTCAGTCAGCGGTGGCGCTGGCGACGATTCGATCGATGGCGGCGCTGGCAACGACACGTTGAATGGTAATGCCGGCATCGACACTGTTCTAGGCGGCGACGGCGATGACACGGTCAACGGCGGCGCGGGCGGCGATAACCTGTCCGGCGACGCGGGCGCCGACACAATTCATGGCAACGCTGGCAACGACATTATTGACGGTGGCACGGACAACGATCAGCTGTTCGGCGATGCCGGCGATGACACCGTCCACGGCGGTGACGGCGACGATACCGTGAATGGCGGAGCCGGCGTTGACAGTCTTTGGGGCGATGCCGGGGACGACACCCTGAATGGCGCGGCGGGCAACGACGATTTGAACGGCGGCGATGGTAATGATACCGTCAATGGCGGCGTTGGCGACGACACGATGAACGGTGACGTCGGCGACGATACACTAAGCGGCGGTCTCGGCGACGACACGCTGAATGGCGGTGACGGCCTCGATACGCTGAATGGCGGTCTCGGCAACGACACCATGAGCGGCGGCGCGGATGATGACACGCTGAACGGCGGCGCCGGAAGCGACATCATGAACGGCGATGATGGCAACGACACCCTGAACGGCGGCGCGGATGCCGACGTTATGGATGGCGGCAATGGCGACGATGCCATGAACGGTGACGATGGTGATGACACCATAGCTGGCGGTGCTGGCGTTGATACGATGTCGGGCGGCGATGGGGACGACGACCTGAATGGCGGTACCGGCAACGACGCCATGAGCGGGGATGCCGGCGACGATACTCTTGAGGGAGGCGACGGCGTCGATGCCATCAATGGCGGTGAAGGTGCAGACACCCTGTCAGGCAGCGCCGGCAACGATACACTGAATGGCGACGACGGCGACGATGAGCTCAGCGGCGGCAACGGAGCTGACTCGCTCAGTGGCGGCCTTGGCAGCGATGTGCTGACCGGTGGCGCCGGCACCGATACTCATAATTTCGGTGACGATACCGCGACCAACTTCGGCGACGACGAGGTGACCGACCTCAGCTTCGCCGATGGCGATGTCGTTCACGTCGATGCTGAGCCGGGGTTTGACCCGACCACGGTCGTGGTTGACGACGATGGCACGAACACCGTGCTGGACTTTGGCTTTGGCACGATTCAACTCGACAACATCTCGGGCGGCGGAACGCCGTTCGAATCGATCCAGGATATCAATGACGCGGCGGGATACGACGTGATCGAGGTCGTATAGCGAGAGACCGCGGGGCGGCTGCGAAGCCGCCCCGCTTCTCTCGATCCGGAAGTTTAGTTCGTACCATGCCGATAAGTCATGTATCCGAATATCAGTCGTGTCGCCTCAGCGTCCAGTAAGAGATCGCTGCTTGGATTGATTCCGGGACGATCCACCTTTGTGTGGATCGTGGCCTTTAGCGTGTCCATGAATATCCTGCTTCTCGTCATACCTTTCTATTCCATCGAAATCTTCGATCGTGTTCTCAGCAGCGGCAGCGTTGAAACGCTGATCGGCCTCACGGGCATTGCCGTAATCGCACTTGCCTTCAGTGCGGCGTTCGACACGTTTCGCAGCCGGCTTCTCAGCCGTTTCGCGGTTGCGTTCGAGCGCTATGTCGCGCCTATTGTTCTTGAGAGCGTTATTGCGGACTCCTCCGGGCGAGGGGACAGCAGGGTGAATGACCTTGCGAAAGTCCGCGAACTGAGAAGTTTTCTGTCCGGTGGAACAGTGACAACTCTCATCGATGCGCCGTTCCTCCCGCTGTTCATTTTTATCCTGTTTTTCCTCCACCCCTGGTACGGCATCATCGCCTTGATCGGGACTACGATCCTGCTGGTGATGGGGTTCGTCAGCCGCAAGATTGCGCGGGCCGAGATCGCGCAAGCCACGGGCGCTGCGTCGCGCACGCAGGCCGCTCTGGATGGAATTGTCAGGCACGCTAGCCTTGTTCGGGCGATGGGATGGACACGCGGCGCGGTACGCGAGTTCATGCGCCTGAATGATCAAGCGCTGTCGCCGGTGGTGAGGGGAAGCGAGCGGGTTGCCGCGATTGCATCGGCCGCGCGATTGGTCAGGACGGTCCTTCAGATCGCGGCGATCGGGACTGGTGCATGGCTCGTCCTTCAGAACGAAGTTCTGTCCGGAAGCCTGATTGCAAGCTCGCTTCTCATCGCTCGCACGTTGCAGCCGATGGAAGGCCTGATCTCGGCATGGCGGGCGCTCACATCCGCTCACGAAGCCTGGATTCAGGTCTGCGCGGCGGCAGCGCCGGTCCTTGAGCGCACGCGTAAGACGGTGCTTCCTACTCCTTCAGGAGAACTGGAGGTTGCGCATCTGACGTATCGCACCGCTGCGGTGAAACGACCGATTCTTGCCGAAGTGACATTCCAATGCCGGCCAGGTGAAATCGTTGTCGTTATCGGGCCGACGGGGGCAGGAAAGTCTACGTTGCTCCGGTTGATCGCGGCGCTTGAGCGGCCCACCGGCGGCACCATCCGGCTCGATCGTGCCGCTCTTGAGAATTGGGATCCAGATCAGCTCGGCCAGTTTGTCGGTTATCTCCCGCAGGACGTGCAACTCCTGGGCGGAACTGTCGCCGAGGCCATCGCCGGCTTCGATGAGAACGCGCGCGACGAAGACATCATCGCCGCAGCGATGCTTGCACAAGCACATGAGATGATCCTGTCGTTGCCGCAAGGATATCAGACCGCGATCGGACGCGATGGCAACAAGCTGTCCGGCGGCCAACGCCAGCGGATCGGCCTGGCGCGGGCATTCTTTGGCGACCGTAAGTTGATCCTGCTCGATGAACCCAATGCCAATCTTGATCCGGAGGGCGAGGAAGCGCTGTGCGCCGCGGTCCAGCGAGCGCGCGAACGCGGTGCCGCGCTGGTGATCGTTACTCACCGTCCCCGCCTGCTCACCGTCGCGGACGCCGTCCTTCTTTTGAGAGACGGTCGGCAGTTCGCGTTCGGACCGCCTTCCGGTGTGCTGCCGCTCAGTGTGTCGGGAGCTACGCCGATACAGACTCCGCGTTCGCGGCCAGGTGAGGCGGCCTCTTTCAAGATTCCGGTAGTGGGGAGACGCGGTTGATGTCCAATGATCACAGCCGGGCCGTCGCTCTTTTGCAGCGGGATCATGCAGACCATCAATCGGTAGCGCTGGAACGGCCACGTTCCGATATGCGGCGTATCGTTGTGTGGGGATGCGTGCTGCTGGTGATGCAGTTCTGCGTCTTCGGCGTCTGGGCAACCGTCGTCCCCCTGCGCAGCGCCGTGATTGCCCCGGGGTTCATCAAGGTTCATTCCAAGCGCAAGGCCGTGCAACATCTCGAAGGCGGAATTATAAAATCGATTCTTGTAAGAGAGAATGATCAGGTCAAAGCGGGACAGCTTGTCGCGAAATTGGATACAACGCAGATTGACGCAACCCTCGGTTCACTGGAAACAAAACTTTTTGCCGATCTCGCGATGGAAGCACGGCTCGCTGCGGAACAAATTCGGGCCAAGACAATTTCGTTTCCCGATGAGTTGCTGAGAAATGCAACCAAATCGTCTGCCCGTATCGCCGTTCAAAGCCAGGAAGCCGAGTTTTCTGCCCGATTGAGTGCCATCGACGGGGAGCGCAAGGTGATAGACCAGCAGGTTCGACAACTGGGCGAAACCATTCGCGGGCTGGAGAGCAACACCAGTGGGCTGAACCAGCAACTTGCCTATCTCAAGGAAGAAATCGCCGACACAAACCTTCTTTTCGAGAAGGGGCTCGCCCGAAAGCCGCGATTACTCGCGCTGAAACGTACTGAAGCAGAAGCAAGCGCACAGGTTGCACGCAATGGTGCGTCCATCGCCGAGGCTCAGGGCAAGATTGCCGAACTCGAAAGCCGACGCAAACAACTCGATTTGAATCAAGGTCAGGACATTGCCAAGCAACGGCACATGATTAACGAGGAGATCGGCGATCTCAAACATCGAATTGTCGGCCTGCGTGATCAACTGACACGTTCCGAATTGCGCGCGCCTGAATCGGGGCGAGTGGTCGGATTGAATACCCGAGATCTGAACGCGGTCCTAGCGCCCCGGGAAACTCTTCTGGAAATCGTTCCCCTTGAGGACAAGCTTGTGATCGAGGCGACATTGCGGCCGACAGACCGGGAAGAGGTGTTTCTTGGACAGGCCGCTCGCGTCCGTGTTCATGCATTGAATACCCGCCGCAGGCCGATGCTCGAGGGCAAGATCGTCAACGTGGCGGCCGATGTGTTGACGGATCCGAAGTCCGGCGTCGTTTCCTACAAGACCGAAGTCGAACTCGAACCCAAGCCCGAAGCCAATGACTACTTATCTACGCTACTGCCCGGCATGCCCGTCGATGTTTTCGTCGAGACCGGGGAGAGAACCTTCGCGGAATATCTGCTGCAACCTATGATGTTGCGTATCCACCGCGCATTTAGAGAAAGTTGAGCGGCTGGTAATGAAGCCGGCTGCAGCCGATTGCGGGAGGCGTCAGTGTATGAGAATGGCAAGGTAGCATCCGGCTGGCAAAGCGGACGTTTCAATTTTGGTAAGCCCATGCAGCCGGTCGAGCGGCGTGCGATAAAGCTTAGTCCTGCAATCTCACAGGAGAGGACAGTCAGCCGCGCAGCGATGGAATATTTCGGGAGAGCTATCGCTGAGCTGCTTGATTGCAACAGCTGCTACGTTGCCACCATGTTTCCCAACGCAATTTCAGCGATTGAGGAGGTTCGGATTGGATATGCGACAGTCGATCCGTCATGCACCGCCACGATTGAGCGCATTGCCCGCAAGGGGGCGGAGGCCGACTGCACGCTGATCGATCCAATCAATGCGCGAACCAACTTCGTGCGGAAATTGTTTGGGCCGCAACCGGGAGGGAAGGGCCACTCGGTTATTGGACGGTTGTCGGCTGGAGGAGGGGCGACAGTCGTGTTTGTCGCTGGCTGGCGGGCCGCTGCACTCGTCAGCGCGGAGATTCCCTGTGTTGTCCGCGCCATCCGAATGATGTGGGAAACGGCGCAAGCGATCGTTCGTCCTCCTTCGCTGAGGTCAGATCTGCACACCTGGCTGGAGGATTTGATTTTTCCGGCCATCGTCGTGGATGACGAGCTGTTCATTCACGAAGTCAATGGCAGAGGGCGGGCGTTGCTTGCGAAAGGCGAGCTTCTCATGGTGGAGCGCGGAACGCTTTCCGGACTGAGCTCTTCGGTGACGGACAGTCTGAAGAGATCGGTTTCCGAGATGCTGATGTCGCAGGGCAATCAAGGCTGGCTGAATACGCCGGTGCCCCTGTCCATTGACCATCAGCAGTTTGCCTTTGCCAGAGTCGGCGCTGTGCCGGGCGAGGCCGACCGAATGCTGGTGATCGTTCCGCAGTTCGATGAGGTTTCCGGCGCGCGCAGGATTGCGTCGGCATTTGGCCTCACCTGGGCTGAAGAGCGGATCATCGCCCGGATTCTCCACGGCCATTGTCCGCGCCGCATCGGAGCTGAGTTGCGTTTGACGGAAGCAACAGTGAGGACCTACACCAAGCGCATTATGCTTAAACTGGGAATCAATCGGCAGTCGGAGTTCTTTCTGTTGTACCATCTGACGTTGTCGCCGTTCGGTGCAAAGGCGCGGGAACGGGTCGGAATGCAACCGGCGTCCGCTATACCCCTGAACGGCAGAACGCATTGAGCTCCCGATATTAACCGGCGCGACAAGTCTATGAGCAAATTAGGACCGATAGCCGCGGCGATTTCAGGCGCGGGTCGCTGGATTGCGATTACGGGTGGCGCGACGCTCGGAGTGGCCGCTGGTGCGACTGCCAGCACTATCGAGCTTCAACTCCCAGTTGCTTGCGAGGTCGGGCGTACCTGCTTCATTCAGAACTATGTCGATGCCGATCCTTCGCCGGCGGCGAAGGATTACACGTGCGGCACGCTGACCTATGAGGGCCATGACGGAACAGACTTCCGCATACCCTCGCGTGGCCAATCGAATGTCAAGGTTTTGGCCGCTGCGCCCGGAACAATCACTCGCATTCGCGACGGTGTCTCCGACGGTAATTTTCACGAATCGGGACGCAATGCCGTACAGGGCGTCGAGTGTGGCAACGGCATCATCATCACGCACGCGGATCAGTGGGAGACTCAATATTGTCATCTGGCCAAGGGAAGCGTGCAGGTGAAACCCGGTGATCAGGTTCAGGCTGGTGATGAACTCGGGCAAATCGGCCTCTCCGGGTTGACGGAGTTTCCTCATCTCCATTTGACCGTCCGGCATCACGGAAAGGTTGTCGATCCCTTCGCATATGAGGCGGCATCCGGTTGTGGCAGCGGAAAGCAGCTCTGGACGTCAGCGCTTCATTCGCAACTTGCCTATCGGGAGCGCGCCGTTCTGAACGCTGGATTTACAAGTCGGCCGGTGACGATGGATTTTATTGAACGAGATGGAGGCGACGGCGGGCAACTCACCGTGAATTCGCTGGCTCTTGTCGCCTTTATACGCGCGATAGGCCTTAAGGCAGGGGACACACAATGGTTAGCCCTGAGAGATTCTAACGAGCGGATTATTGCCGAGAATCGCGTAACACTTGAGCGAGATAAGGCTCAAACCATGCTGTTCGCGGGCAGGAAAAAGCCTAAGGGCGGATGGGACAAAGGATCGTACACCGCGACGTTCATCGTCGAACGCGATGCTCATGTGGTTCTGAAAACGAGATTCACATTGGTGCTTTCGGATTGAAGTAAATTCCCCTCAGTCCTCGCCCCTGCTTTCAGAGTTTCGTTTGTTGCAGCACGGACGACAAGATCGCCATAGTGGTGGCCGTCAGCGTACTAAGTACGGGTGCGGGAAAGCCACGACAAAGCCGCTGCGACAGAATTGCACATCGCACGGGCTCGCAGCGACCATCCTGGGAGCGCCCGGCCTCATGATCTTGCGACGCAATATACTTAATGAGACGGATTGGTAAGTTGTAAGAACCGGTGGCATCGCCGCCGTGACCGGCATCCGACAAATACCTCGTCAACGCGTCGACAAGAACGCGTTCATTGTGAGGAATGGGACAGGCCGGCTTAGCGCAAGCATTTTCGATCGTAAGTGATCTCCGTCAGGAGTCCTGACACTTCGCGCGCGCACCGCCCTTTGTGTTCTTTCATCAATGATGCTCGATCAGACGGATTCGCTCCATGCGAGCGCTCCTCCGAACGAGAGGTCGATATTGCGCACGGGAAACATTTGCCTCGAGGAGTTGAACGCCATGATCCGGATGACCATTGCATTGGCGAGTCTGCTCGCCACCACCGCGCTCACCCTGCCGGCCCACGCGGCCGATCCAATCAAGATCGGAGTCGTGACGCCACTGTCGGGTACATACGCCCCAATTGGGCAGCAGGTGCGCTGGGGTCTCGAACTCGCCACCAAGGAGGTCAATGCTGCTGGCGGCATCATGGGCCGTCAGATCGAATTGATTTTTGAGGATGAAGAAGCGAACCCGTCCGTCGCCGTACAGAAGGCGGAAAAGCTGTTTGAAGTGCAGAAGGTCGATTTTCTCACGGGGACCGTGAACTCCGGATCGACCCTCGCGGTCGGGCAGACCGCTGAACGCGCCGGCAAGCTGATCGCCACGACAGTGTCCTTCGCGGACTCGATCACCGGTGATAAATGCTCGCCCAATGTCTTTCGCGTTAATGCGCGCGCGGGTCAGCAATCGACCGCGCTGGCTGCATGGGTCGCCAAGCAGAAACCAAAGGCCAAGGTTTTCTTCCTCGGTCCCGATTATGAAATGGGTCGCTCGACGGTCGCGACTTTCAAGAAAACAATTGAGGGCCTCGGAGCCGTCTCGACCGGCGAAGTGTTTGCGCCGCTTGATAGCAAGGACTACACCCAATATTTCGGCCAGCTTCGCCAAGCCAAGCCTGAGGTCCTTTATACCTCGGTCGCGGGCAACGATACGGTTCGTCTGCTGACGCAGATGCAGGACTTCGGATTGCTCGGGAAGCTGCTGGTGGTCGGTGCATCGGGCACGGTGACGTCGCAGAACATCAAGGCCATCGGTGCCGCCGCGAACGGCTTCGGTACCGGCGTGGGCTATTCGACGCAGATCGATAATCCAGAGAACAAGAAGTTTGTCGCTGCCTTCAAGGCAGCCAACAAGGCTGACCCCGATCTCTACGGCTCCGACAGCTACGGATTGATTTATTTCTACAAGGCTGCGGTAGAGAAGGCGAAGTCGACCGAAACCGACAAGGTAAGGGCGGCGATGGCTGGCCTGGAATGGGAAACGCCGCAGGGTAAGAAAACCATGCGCGCCGGCGATCATCAGGCGATCCAGCCGATGTACGTCGTGCAGGTCGATGGCGGTCAGTTCAAGATTGTCGGAAATGTCAGCGGCGAGGACGCGATCGGCCCTGACGATTGCACGCGGTTCTGACGGCAGCGTCGCTACGTGACCGCAAGTATGAATACGTGTGCCACGACAAACGATGTCGCAGCACTCGCATTCGCGGGGGCCGGGCGACAACGGATATAAAGTCAATTTAACTACAACGGATTCCGGATGACCGGTGTTTTTGAGTATATCCAGTTTGTACTCGCGCCGCAGATGATCACCGGTCTGGCGCTCGGCGTCGCCGTCGTGCTCGTCGCGCTGGGGCTGACCATTATTTTCGGACTTCTCGACGTCATCAACATGGCGCACGGCGAATTCTATGCCGTGGGCGCGTATCTTGGTCTGGCCCTTGGGGCGGCCGGCATCAGCTTCTGGCTGCTTCTGATCATTGTGCCGCTGATCATGATTCCGATCGGCTTCGTTGTCGAACGCGGGCTCATTCAGCGGGTGTTCAACATGCCGAACAGGCATGTCACGACGCTGCTTTTGACCTTCGGTCTCGGCCTCGTCCTCGAGGAAGGGCTGAAGGTGGTGTTCGGCTCTAACACGCAGCGGCCGCCGACGCCTATTCCGGGCGCCATTGAGCTGATGGGCGTAATTCTGCCGACCTATCGGCTATTCCTGATTGTCATCGGTTTCGTCATCATCGTTGCCGTTGCCATCGGCATCAACAAAACGCGGCTCGGCGCACTGGTGCGGGCGGCGGCGTTCGACCGCAACATGGCCGCGTCGCTCGGTGTTCCCGTTGAGCGCGTGTTCGCGGGGACCTTTGCGTTCGGGGTGGCGCTCGCGGGATTGGCCGGCGTCCTGCTTGCCCCGATCTATTCGATCTTCCCGACCATGGGGCGGGATTTCATTTTTCTGGCATTTACAGTGGTGATCGTCGGCGGCATGGGATCGATTCCGGGTGCTGTCGTTGCCGGTCTCCTGATTACCCAGATCCAGGCCTTGTCCAGCCTGATCGTATCGCCGGTCTGGAGCGATCCGATCGTCTTCAGCATCATGGTTCTGGTTCTCGTCATCAGGCCGCAGGGACTGTTTGGGCGGCTCGGCCATGCATGAGGCCGTCACCATTGTCCGACCGGTCTCTGTCGTGGATCGTCTTGGTCTCGCCATGCGCGCGAGCCATGTTCTTGTCGCGGTCTTCGTCGTTGCCGGACTGATCTTCGCTGCGGCAGGCACGACGCTGGGCGATACGTTCTTCCTGAGGCTTGCGACCGAGGCGTTGATCTTCGCCGGCCTCGCGCTCTCCGTCGATATTCTGCTGGGCTACACCGGGTTGCTGTCGCTCGGGCAGGCGCTTTATTTCGGTCTTGGTGCTTATGTGTCCGCCGTTGTCCTCAAGCAGGTGCCGTCGTTCTGGCTGGCGATGGCCGCGGCGCTGGCAGCATCTGTTGTTATCGGAATTGCCGCCGGTCTGATCGCGAACCGCGTGCGCGGCGTCTATTTTGCGCTGGTTACTTTCGGTCTTGCGCAGGTTGCCGCGAAAGCAATCTATAATACCCGCGCGCTCGGTGCGTCGGACGGGCTGATCGGTGTGCCAATCGTGCCGGTGAATCTGGGCGTGACGACCGTGATGTCGAATGCGCCGGCCGCTTTCTTCATTTTTACGCTCGGCTTTATCGTGGTGCTTTACGCGATCAGCGCCTACCTCCTTGATGCCCCGTTCGGGCGCATCCTGCTGGCGCTTCGTGCCAACGAGCGGCGGGTGCCGTTTCTGGGCTATTCAACACGCAACGCGCGGCTTGCCGCCTATGTGCTATCCGCGGTCGTTGCTGCGCTGTCCGGAGCTCTTTACCCAATGCTGCGCGGGTTCGTCTCGCCGGAGTTGCTGTTCTTCTCGACATCGGGCAATGCTGTGATCACTGTCGTGACCGGGGGAGTGGGAACGCTTGCCGGTGCCTTGTACGGCAGCGTCATTCTGACAGTTCTCAAATCGGTCATCGGCTCGATGACCGAGCATCATCTCATTGTCATTGGCCTGCTGTTCATGGCGACCGTGATTTTCCTGCCGAAGGGCCTGATCGGGGTTGTCAGGCCGTGGATCGAGCGGCGGTTGGGTGGAGGACCGCAATGAGCGCGGTGCTCGAAATTCACGATCTCGCGGTCGCATTCGGCGGCATTCGCGCGGTCGATGGCGTTTCGTTCGTTGCCGAGCAGAACGCGATCACAACCGTGATCGGCCCCAACGGCGCCGGCAAGTCAACTTTGTTCAATCTGATCAGCGGCCTGATACGGCCTCATGCTGGCCGCGTAGTTCTGCGCGGCATCGATCGGACCGGGTCTCCGCCACATCTGATGCAACGCGCCGGCCTCGGCCGTTCGTTCCAGATCACCAATCTGTTCTTCGATCTGACGGTTTTCGAGAATCTGAGGCTGGCTGCACAGCGGCTGGAAGCGTCAGGCCGTCTTTTTCTGCCGGTGGGCAAGAGCAGCATAGCTTTGGACCGCGTAGCCGGGTTGATCGCGCGGTTCGAACTGGAGAGAAAAGTTGGCGAATTGGCCGGGGCATTGTCGCACGGCGAGCAGCGGCGGCTTGAAATCGCAGTTGCACTGGCGGCCGAACCGTCGATCCTGCTTCTCGACGAGCCGACCCAGGGCATGAGTTATGCGGATACGGCTGACACAGCGAAATTGATCCGCGATCTGGCCCGCGATGTGACGATCCTGCTGATCGAGCACGATATCGGGCTGGTGATGGATATTTCCAACCACATTGTCGTCATGCATCAGGGAAGGAAGCTGGCGGAGGGTGTTCCGTCCGTCGTTCGCGCAGACCCCGCGGTCAAAGCCGCTTACTTCGGGCACGCATGATGCTGAAGATCGACAATCTTCACGTTCACTATGGTCTATCCCACATCATCCAGGGGATCAGCCTCGAGGCGCGGCCCGGCGAAGTGGTCGGCATTTTCGGTCGCAATGGCGTCGGCAAGACCACGCTGATGAAAGCCGTCGCCGGCTGGGTGAAGCCGACCGATGGCGACATTATTCTCGATGAAACGCGTCTCGCGGGACTAGCGCCCGATCGCATCTGCCGCCACGGAGTCGGGTTCGTGCCTGAGGACAGACGCATTTTCCCGGGCTTGAGCGTCGAAGAAAATCTTCAGTTAGGCCTGATGCAGCGTGCCGGTCGATCGCGTAGTGAGGAAAAGAGCGAGATCGATCGCATCTATCAGCGGATGCCGCGCCTTGCGGAACGTCGCCGGCAGGCCGGCACCACGCTCTCAGGTGGCGAACAGCAGATGCTGGCCATGGCCCGCGTCATGGTGGGGCGCCCGCGACTCGCTCTGATCGACGAGCCGAGCGAAGGGCTGGCGCCAATGATCGTTGCCGACATCTTCGCCATCATCGAGGAGATGAAAGCGGCCGGGACCATCGTCCTACTCGTTGAACAGAATGTCGGCGGGGCGCTTGCCCTCGCGGATCGCTTCTACGCCATCGAACGCGGCACCGTTGTCGTAAGCGGTCATGCCGGGAACGATGCTGACAAGGCGCGGCTGATGGAGGCGATCGCTGTCTAGAATCGCCTCAATCCTAGCGGCCGCTGGCGAAGCGTGCTGCGGATTTGGCCGCGGTCCGAAGGTCTTCGGAGATCACGTCGATGACCGCCGACATTGCTGCCGACACGATGCGGCGTGGATGCGTCACCCACGTGACTGTGCGCGCAATCGCAGGCTTGCGCAGCCGATGGACCTCAAGTTTTCCGGTCGCGAGCGCATCGTGCACAGCGATTCCCGGCAGCACTGTCACCATATCGGTCGCGGCAACCACTTCGCAGATAGCCGACAGGGTGTCGATTTCCAGGCGCGGCTTGAGGCTGAAGCCGGATTCGGCCGCGACGGAATCGAGAATGCGGCGCAGGCCGTGGCGACGGGACGGAACAACGACATCGAGCTTCTCAAGTTGACCATAAGCGACAGTCTTGGGCAGCTTGACGGTGCGATTCGGGCTGCGAACCAGAATCATTTCTTCGTTAAGTATGTGATGCGACGTCAGCAGGGTTTTGCCGGGCGGCTTGTTGACGATCGCGATGTCGAGTTGTCCCGCGACAACCCATTCCATCAGAGTTTCCGTATATCCCTCGCAGACCAGAAGCTGGATTTCGGGATACTTGGCGGCGATTCTGGCCGTCGACGCCGCCAGCGTGCTCTGCGCCGCCGATGTGATCATGCCAATGCTGACGCGGCCCGAAACCTTGCCATCGAGCCGAGCCATTTCGTCGCGCGCGTGATCGACATTCTGCATGATCGAGCCTGCGAGCGTCGCAAGGGTTTCTCCCGCCGGCGTCAGCGACATCCCATGCGCAGCCCGGTAGAAAAGCTGCTTGCCGACCGATCGTTCGAGTTTTGCGATCTGCATGCTGAGCGCCGGCTGCACGATGTTGAGCTGCCGTGCGGCGCGCGTCATGTTTCCTTCTTCGGCGAGGCAAAGAAAATACTGAATTTGTCTGAGGTCCATCGCAGGGCTCCCGGCAAGCAGCGCGACTGGCTTTCTATCATCATTCTAAATGATCGAGATAATCAAAATCAATTATTTGTAATGATTAAGGAGGCTGCGTACCGTTCAGCTTACGCACATATAGGCGCTGCAGTCGGGAACCTCACGGTGACATTCATGATGGATATGGCGCGGCGGCGTCTCATCGTCGGAATTTCAGGCGCGTCGGGAGTTGTCTACGGCGTGCGCCTGCTGCAGTTGCTTCGCAATGCGGGAGTCGAAACTCATCTCGTGATGTCCAAAGCCGCGGAATTGACGTTGGCTTACGAAACCGATCTGAAGATCGGTGACGTGAAGGCGCTGGCACATGCCACGCATTCGATTGATGACATGGCGGCATCAATCTCGAGCGGCTCGTTCCGGACAACGGGCATGATTGTGGCGCCGTGCTCGATGCGTTCGATGTCAGAAATTGCATCCGGTGTCACCACGACGCTTCTGACCCGCGCAGCGGACGTGACGCTGAAGGACTGCCGGCGTCTGGTCCTGATGGTCCGCGAAACCCCACTTCACACCGGACATCTCCGCACCATGACGGCGCTGTCGGAGATGGGAGCCATTATCGCTCCGCCGGTACCTGCGTTTTACGCCAAGCCCGGCAGTCTTGACGACATGGTCGACCATACGGTCGGGCGCGCGCTCGATCTGTTCGATATCGATGTCGGCATTGTGCGGCGATGGGGCGAAACGCCGGAACTGAAGCGTAGGCCTTCGAAACGCGAAAACGTTTCCTGATTTACCGATTCCAGATTGAAACGTGACAGAGGACGGAATGACGAAAAGTAGCGCCCATGCAATAGCGGGTCATAACGCGGCTCCCGATCTGCGAAGCTGGCTGCAGCGGCTGTCGACAACCGATCGCCTTGCGGTGGCAAGGGGAGGCGTGTCGCTGATTGATGAACTGGCCGCGATTTCCAAGCGCCTGGAGCTGGATCGCGCCGTTCTTTTCCCATCGCCCGGCCAGCATTCGATTCCGGTGGTTGCCAACATCTTCGCCGACCGGAGCTGGGTAGCGGATTCTCTTGGCGTTTCGACCGACCAGTTATTGCCGCGATTTCAAGAGGCGGTCCGCAATCCGCTGCCATGGATCGAGGTGAAGGATGCAGTTGTACAGGAGGTGATTCACCGCGAGGTCGATCTCCTCAAGCAGCTGCCGATTCCGAAGCACAATGAGCATGACAGCGGGCCATATATTACGGCGGCGCTTTTGATTGCACGCAATCCGGAGACTGGCGCTCAAAACGTATCGATCCACCGTTGTCAGGTCAGCGGCCCGGACCGTATCGGCGTGCTGCTGCTGCCGCGCCATACCCATCATTATTTCAGGATGGCCGAGCAGGCGGGGCAGGCGCTGGAGATCGCGCTGGTGATCGGCGTTCATCCAGCGTGCATTCTGGCATCGCAGGCGATCGCCGCGATCGACGAAGACGAAATGGAAATTGCTGGCGCGCTGCTTGGCCATCCGATCGAGATGGTGAAGTGCAAGACCAATCAGGTCCGGGTCCCGGCTCATGCGGAAATCGTGATCGAGGGCCGGATTCTGCCGAAGGTGCGCGAGCCGGAAGGACCGTTTGGAGAATTCCCTCAGTATTATGGACCTCGCGCCGATCGCGAGGTGATTCAAGTCGATGCCATCACGCACCGCAAGAATCCGATTTTCCATACCATTGTCGGCGGCGGCATGGAGCATCTGGTGCTTGGCGAAATTCCGCGCGAGGCAACGTTGCTTGAGCATCTTCAACGCAGCTTCGGCTGTATCCGCGACGTTCGTCTGACGCGCGGTGGCACGTGCCGGTATCACCTCGTGGTTAAAATCGACAAAACCAACAACGGCGAACCCAAGAATATTATCATGTGCGCGTTCGGGGGGCACTACGACGTCAAGCAGGTCGTAATCGTCGATATGGATGTCGACATCGACGATCCGAATGAGGTCGAGTGGGCTATCGCAACGCGCTTCCAGGCAGACCGCGATCTCGTCGTAGTGTCTGGCGCGCAAGGGTCGAAGCTCGATCCATCAAGCGATCAGGGCATCAGCGCGAAGATGGGAATCAACGCCACCAAGCCGGTGGAAGCCGAGACAATGGTATTCAAGCGCATCCATGTTGCTGGCGAAGAAGCCGTCGATCTGTCCCGCGTGCTGCAGGAAGACCCCAAGTCCGCGTTCGCGCGCATTCTCACAGGATGACCGGTCGCTAAGGAAGTCCGTCGAACAGCTCAACACAGACAGGAACGTCTGGAACTCAGGGAGACAGAAATGAACAAGCGAGAATTTCTACTGGCCGCGGTCGGCTCGTGCGCGATTCTGGTGTCCGCCGGAGCTGCGAGGAGCGCAGACAGCGTCGATACGGTCAAGGTCGGAATCAACAAGGTCATCAGTGACGTTGTGTTTCACATCGCGCAGGAGCGCGGATTGTTCGCTGAGCAGAAACTGAAAGTCGAGCTGATCGCATTCGATTCCGGGCCCCGTATGATTGCGCCGCTCGGTGCAGGGCAAATCGATATCGGGGCGGGGGCATCTTCTGCCGGCCTTTTCAACTCCGTCTCGCGCGGCATTGGCGTGAAGATCGTTGCCGACAAGGGCTCGACACCCGCGGGTTACGACTACATGCCGCTGATCATCCGCAAGGATCTCTATGATTCCGGCAAAGTCAAAAAACTATCCGACCTCAAGGGCCTGAAGCTTGCCGCGGCAGGGCCTGGCTCGGCGACCAATGCCAAGCTCAGTCTGGCGCTGGAGCAGGGCGGATTGACCGACAAGGACATCGATCAGGTCAACATGAGCTACCCGCAGCAGGTGGCGGCGCTATCATCAAAGGCAATTGACGGGTCCATCACCACAGAACCATCCACCAGCCGGGCGATCAAGGACGGCTATGCAGTCCGGCTGTCGGACGACACCCTGTATCCCGGTCAGCAAGTCGCGGTGCTGCTGTATGGCAATGACATGCTGACAAAACGGCGTGATGTCGGTCAGCGTTTCATGAACGCCTACATCAAGGCCGCCCGCATCTACAACGATGCGACCAAAGGCGGTCATTTCACGGGAACAGGCGCCGACGATGTCATCACGCTCATCATGAAGACGACCGGTCTGAAGGATCGCAATATCTTCACGGCCATGATTCCGAATGGCATCTCGCCGGATGGGGCTGTCAACATGAAGAGCCTCGGCGACGATCTGAAATACTTCGTTGAACAGGGCCAGATCGAAAAGCCCGTTGCCGTCAACGATGTGGTCGACACGTCGTTCGCCGAGGCCGCCGTCAAGAAACTGGGTCCCTATAAGCCCCATTAAGAAGACGGAGGTTTCGTGTCCGCTATTCAACTCGTCGGCAGCAAAACGGCTGCGCAATCATCCGCAACCCAGATATCGCTGTCTGGGGTGCGGAAGTACTTCGGAAATTCCGGATTCGTCGCCCTCGATGGCATAACCATCGATATTCCGCAGGGCGAGTTTTTTGTCATCGTCGGCCCGAGCGGCTGCGGCAAGACGACGCTGCTACGGATACTCGCGGGCCTGGACCGGCAGAGCGAGGGCAGCGTCGAGATCCGACAATCCGATCCGTCACGGCCGACAAACTCGATGATCTTTCAGGGCGACTCCCTGTTCCCGTGGATGACGGTCTACGACAACGCCGCGTATGGCCTGCGGATGCGCAGGGTCCCGGAACGTGAAGTAACAGAGGCCGTCCGCATCTGGCTTGAGCGGACCGGCTTGTGGCGGTTTCGCGATTCCTACCCGCACCAGTTGTCCGGCGGTATGAAACAGCGCGTGTCGATCATTCGGGCATTCGTCAATGACCCGGAAATCCTATTGATGGACGAGCCGTTCTCTGCGCTCGATGAGCAGAACAAGCTGCTGCTGCACGAACTGTTGCTGCAGATCTGGGAAGCGACCCGCAAGACGGTGGTGTTCATCACCCACAGCGTGGACGAGGCAGTGACGCTCGGTGATCGCATCATGGTTATGACGGCTAATCCGGGACGGACGAAAGCGATGATCGACGTGCCGTTCAGCCGTCCGCGCAATGTGCTCGAGCTGCGGCAGAAGCCTGCCTATGGTGAACTTGTTTTCGACATCTGGGAGCAGCTGCGGGACGAGGTGAACCGGGCGCGCATGTTGACGGAAGGCAAGGCGTCATGAGCGGGAAATTCAAGGGATTCGAGCGCGCCATCGGTATCGTAAGTCCGCTGTTGCTGCTGGGAATCTGGGAAATCGCCGGACAGCTCTCACTGATTGACGCTCGGTTCTTTCCGCCGCCAAGCAGTATCGCGCATCAATTCGGCGTTCTTCTGGCGTCCGGCGAACTGGCGACCAATACTCTTGCCAGCCTGAAGCGGCTGGGGCTCGGAATGTTGCTGGGCGGCGTGCCAGCATTGCTCCTCGGCCTCGCCATGGGGACGTCGCGGCCATTGCGGGCCGCGATCGATCCGCTGATTTCGGCCACGTACCCTATTCCGAAAAGCGCCATTTTGCCGCTGGTGCTGCTGATCTTCGGCCTTGGCGAAATGTCCAAGATCGTGATGGTCGCGCTCGGCGCTTTTTATCCGATCCTGATCAACACGGTCCTCGGCGTCGTTAATATCGACCGTATCTATATTGATGTTGGGCACAACTTCCGGGCCAGCCGTTGGCAGGTCTTCCGGACCATCGCGCTGCCCGGCGCGCTTCCTTCGATCATGGCTGGCGTCAAGCTTGCCGCCGGCATGGGCCTGATCCTGATCGCTATCTCGGAAATGGTTGCGGCCAATGATGGTATAGGGTTCATGATCTGGAACTCGTGGCAGGTGCTAACGGTCGACACCATGTACGTAGGGTTGCTTGTCATCGCGGTTCTGGGTTTCATATTCTCCGTGATACTCGATGAAATCGAGCGGCGGCTGATTCCCTGGAAATCCAGCGCCTGAGCGGGAGGCTCGTATGTCGACAGCGTTGCGCATTGCCCATGGGACATTCGGCAGGGTCGCGTTGCTGGATATGGATTGTTCGCTGGTGCGGCATGCCCACCCGCATTGCCATGTCCTGTTGAAGGTCGAGGGCGCTGATACACAGTTCTCCGTCGGTGACAGTGTTTGTTCGTTGACCGATACCACGGCGGTGTTGGTCGATGGCTGGCAGCCTCATGCCTACGTTCACGATCCGAGCCGGCCACGCACCTTGATCTTGGCGCTTTATGTCGAACCGCAGTGGCTGAAGGAATTTCGGCCGGGTTGGGCCGCAAGCGGTGCGCCGGGTTTTTTCGGCCAGCCCTCGGGTGAGGTATCGCCGCGAATTCGCCGGCTGACCATGGATCTGGCGACCGACATGATGATGCGGCCAGAGTGTGTCGCCTCGCACGAGACCTTGTTGTCTGACCTGATGATTGCTGTCATCGAGCGGTTCACGCCGTGGCGCACCTTCCCGGCATCGATTCGCGAGATGAATATATCGAGCAGCGATTGGCGCATCAGAAAGGCCGCAGAAGCGATGCGGGCAACCGCCGGCACCACGACGAACATCGACCAGTTTGCCAAGGGAGCCGGACTTTCACGTGCGCACTTTTTCCGGTTGTTCGAATCCTCGATCGGTGTGCCGCCCAAGGTTTATCTGAACGTCGTGCGTATAGAACATGCGGTTGACGCCGTGCTGCATCAGGATGTCGCTGTCAATGAAATCAGCGAACGTCTTGGCTTCGCGGAACCGGCACACTTCACGCGTTTCTTCCGCAATCACGCAGGCGTCGGCCCGCGCGAATTCCGCAACGTTTCGCGACTTGCGAGTTGATGCTGCGACGCAATCCGTCTATCAAATGAGACGGATTGGTAAGTCGTGAGAAGTGCCGGTATGGCTTGCTCTCCCTTCCGGCTGACAAAGGTCAGTACGCGCGACAACAAGCGCGGCCGGGAGCAATACCGAGAATGGCGCAGTCCGTTCCATCGACAATGGAATCCGATACCAGCCGTCCGTGGACTGGACGCTCGATCGAGCGCGTCGAGGACGCCGCGCTGCTCTCGGGACGTGGGCGATTCATCGACGACCTTGCAACGCGAGCGGGCACATTGCATGCAGCCATTCTGCGCTCGCCTCACGCGCATGCGGACATCGTTGCAATCGACGTCACTGCCGCGAAGAGAGTTGCGGGTGTCGTTGCCGTTCTCACCGGCGAGGACATCAAGACCCTGACCACAAGCCTTGTGGTTGGCGTCAAGGCTCCCGTCGAATGCTGGCCAATCGCAACGGATCGCGTGCGGTATGTCGGTGAGCCAGTGGCCGTGGTCGTGGCGACCGATCGTTATCGGGCCGAGGATGGTGTCGATCTGATCGAGGTTGAGTATCGGGCGCGGCCAGCGGTGGTTGAGCCGCTCGCTTCGCTGTCGCCGGACGCGCCGGTGCTGCACGATGGTTTTTCCGGAAACGTCGCCAGCGACAGAACGTTCCGCTATGGCGATCCACAGCGTGCTTTCGCCGATGCGCCTCACCGCATAGCCATCGACATCAAGTATCCGCGCAACTCCTGCACTCCGATCGAGACCTATGGCGTCGTCGCCGACTACGATCCTGCCGAAGACGCGTTCGATGTTCTCGCCAATTTCCAGGGGCCATTCAGTATTCACGCGGTGATTTCGCGTGCGCTGAAGGTGCCGGGAAATCGTCTGCGGCTGCGGACGCCGCCCGATTCCGGCGGAAGCTTCGGCGTCAAGCAGGGTGTATTTCCCTACATCGTGTTGATCGCGGCGGCGTCGCGTGTGGCTGGCCGCCCGGTCAAATGGATTGAAGACCGGCTCGAACATCTGACCGCATCGGTGTCGGCGACCAACCGGGCCACGACGATTGCCGCCGCTGTTGCCGCCGACGGAAAGATCCTCGCGCTGGAGTGGGATCAGGTCGAAGACTGCGGCGCACATCTGCGCGCGCCTGAGCCCGCTACGCTATACCGCATGCACGGCAATCTGACAGGCGCTTACGACATTCGAAATGTCGCGGTGCGTAATCGCGTTGTCGTCACCAACAAGACGCCGACCGGTTTGAATCGCGGCTTTGGCGGCCCGCAGGTCTATTTCGCGCTGGAGCGTCTGGTCCATCGGATTGCCGTCGAACTCAAGCTCGACCCGTTGGACGTCATCGTGCGCAACCTTGTGCCTGCGGGGTCGTTTCCATATCGCACCGCCACCGGTGCGCTGCTCGATTCCGGCGATTACCAGGAGGCGATTGCGCGGGGCGTGCGGGACGGCGGGCTCGCCGAACTCAAGGCACGGCGCGACGAGGCCCGGGCAGCCGGGCGGCTATATGGCATCGGCTACACGGCTGTCGTCGAGCCCAGTGTGTCCAACATGGGGTACGTCAGCACGGTGCTGACGGCGGCGGAGCGGCGAAAGGCCGGTCCGAAGAATGGCGCGCAGGCGACCGCTACAGTGGCGCTGGATCCGGTCGGCAGTGTCAGCGTCCATGTGGCGTCGGTCCCGCAGGGGCAGGGCCACCGGACGGTGCTGTCGCAGGTGGTCGCGGATGTTTTCGGGCTCACGCCGCGGGACATTCGTGTCAACACCGAACTCGATACGTCCAAGGACGCCTGGTCGATCGCATCGGGAAACTATGCCAGCCGCTTCGCGCCGGCAGTGGCCGGAACCGCGAAGCTCGCCGCGCAGCGTCTTGCGTTGCGGCTTTCTCGGATTGCAGCAAGTCAGTTCAATGTCGAGACGTCTGACATCATTTTCGAGAAGGGCATGGTCCTCTCGAAACGAAACCCCGAGAACAGGATCGCATTTTCGCGGCTCGCGGCGCTCAGTCACTGGTCTCCGGGTTCGTTGCCGGATGACGTCGGCGACACCATCCGCGAAACCGTATTCTGGACGCCGCCTGAGCTGACGCCGCCCGACGATGGGGATCTCATCAACTCGTCGTTGTGCCACGGCTTCATTTTCGATTTCTGCGGTGTCGAGATCGACCGTACGACGCTTGAGACCCGCATCGACCGTTACGTCACGATGCATGATTGCGGCACGATTCTTCATCCTGGCATGGTGGAGGGGCAGATTCGCGGCGGTTTCGCCCAGGCGCTGGGTGCGGCTTGTTTCGAGGAGTATTCCTACGCGCCGGATGGCAGTTATCTGACGGGCACACTGGCCGATTATCTTCTGCCGACTGCCACGGAAGTACCGGAGCCGGTTATTCTCCACATGGAGACGCCGTCGCCGTTCACGCCGCTTGGCGCGAAAGGCGTGGGCGAAGGCAATTGCATGTCGACGCCGGTCTGCATCGCGAACGCAGTGGCCGATGCACTCGACGCACGCGACATTATTCTTCCAGTCGTGCCGGCTCGTCTCGCGGAGATTGTTCGCGGCGTCGAACGGGAGAGGCCTGATGGGCAGACCGTCGAAAGGCCAGGGAAATCCGGCGACAGGCGCCTGCGCGGCGAAGGAACTGCCGTTGTTGGAGTGCCGCCTGAGCGGGTGTGGACGATGTTGCTCGATCCCGAAACCTTGAAAGCGGTCGTTCCAGGATGCCGTAGCGTCGAGAAGATTTCGGATACACATTTCAGGGCCGATGTGACGCTGGGGATCGGCCCCGTCACCGGGCGTTATCGCGCCAACGTCAAGCTCTCCGATCTCGATCCGCCGCGTGGGGTAACGCTCAGTGGCTCGGCCGAAGGTGCGTTGGGGTTCGGCAGTGGCGAAGGGCGCATCACGCTGGAGCCTGATGGCGGCGGCACGAAGATGCATTACGTTTATGACGCCGCGATCGGAGGCAAGGTCGCCAGCATCGGCGGACGGCTGCTCGACGGTGCGACGAAGGTCATCATCGGTCAGTTTTTTGTCGCTCTGGCGCGTCAGGCGGGAGGCGGTACGTCGAGCACCGCGCTGTCTCTGTTCGCTAGATTGCGCCACATGATAGGAGGACGCCGATGAAGCCGGCGGCTTTCGAATATTTGCGGGCCGAGTCCCTGTCGGAAGCGCTGGATGCGCTGGCTCGCGAAGGCGGCGATGCGCGAATTCTGGCCGGCGGTCAATCGTTGATGCCGATGCTGAACATGCGTCTGGCCAAGCCGAAGCTGCTGGTCGACATCATGCGATTGAGCGAGCTCAGTCGCATCGACGAGGCATCGGGATCGGTCAGGATCGGCGCCGGTGTTCGTCAAGCTGCATTGCTGGCGTGGCCGGAACTGGCGACAAAGTTACCGCTCGTTTCGCTTGCGTTGCCGTGGACCGGACACGTTCAGACCCGCAGTCGTGGCACGATCTGTGGGTCACTCGCACATGCCGATCCCAGCGCCGAAATGCCATTGGCGCTGATTGCGCTCGAAGGGGAAATTCACCTGCGCAGCATGCGCAAGCGCCGCCGGGTCGCAGCGAAAGACTTTTTCTCCGGTATGATGGCAACAAACCGTGCCGACGACGAATTGATCGAGGCGGTGTCGATCCCGGCTTCGGCCGGTCGATGCGCGTTCCGGGAAGTCGCGCGACGGCATGGCGATTTCGCTATTGTGGCGTGCGCCGCGGTGGCAACCAGAACCGGTGTGCGTCTCTCCGTCGGCGGCGTCGCTGACGTGCCGACCGCGCGAGATTGGCCTCGACTCGACGGTAGTGCGCTCGACGATGCATTGAACGCCTTCGCATATGAACTCGACGCTCGTGACGATGTTCATGCCACGGCGCGATATCGCCGCGATCTCGTTCGGACGATCGGCCGCGATCTGGTGCGGGAGGTGTTGCAATGACCCGCCTGCAACCGGATCGGCGCCACGCCATTCATTTCACACTGAACGGGGTCGCGATGCAGGGCGACGCCGAACCGAGGATGCTGCTGACCGATTTCCTGCGTCACCAGATCGGCGCCACTGGAACTCATGTCGGGTGCGAGCATGGCGTCTGCGGTGCCTGCACCATCACCATCGACGGAGCGTTGGCACGTGCCTGTCTGACGCTGGCAGTTCAAATCGATGGCTGCGATCTGCGGACTGTCGAGGGACTGGCGCCGTCAGCCGACCGACTTGGCGTGCTGCAACAAGCCTTCCGTCGAAATCATGCGTTGCAGTGCGGCTTCTGCACGGCGGGAATCCTGATGTCGCTGGATCGCTTCCTGCGCGACAATCCAGCGCCGACCGAGAGCGCAGTGCGCGATCTTCTCAGCGGTCATCTGTGCCGTTGCACGGGCTATACGCCCATCGTTCATGCCGCGCTTGAGGCTGCGGCAGAGTTGGCAGGCGAATCTCGCAAGAAAGAAGAAACGGATGCTTGATCTCGGGACCAGTTTTGTCGCGAGCGTGGCGCGCGATCCAGACGCCATTGCGATCGTCGATGGAAATCTCCGTCTGACCTACCGCCAATGGTACGCTAAAATTTCATCTCTGGTTGCGTCGTTCGATCAGATGGGATTGAAGCCGGGAGATCATCTCGTAACAGTGCTTCAGAATCGTTGGGAGGCGGCGACAGTTCACTGGGCCTGCCAGTTTAGCGGTATCGTCATTACGCCGATTAACTGGCGCGCCAAAGCCGACGAACTCGATTTCTGCATCGAGAATTCGGAGGCCTGCGCTGTCGTTTACCAGGATGTGTCGAGTGAGGCTGTGCTGCATTCGATGCGCGTGTCGGGTTTGAGCCGAATTGGCGTGGGCGTTCCACGCAGCGACAACGTGGCGGCGTACGAGGACATGGTGTCGACGCAGGCGCGCGACGTAACCCCGCGCGTGAGCGCCGATGCATGGTCGGTGATGCTCTATACGTCGGGCACGACTTCGAAACCCAAGGGCGTTCCGCGCCGTCATCGGGCGGAGCGTGCCGCCGGTGTCGCCCATGTGGCGCAGAATTTCTATGGGCGTAACGAGCGCACACTGGGTGTTATGCCGCTCTATCACACGATGGGAGTGCGCTCGCTGATTGCGATGTCGTTGATCGGTGGCATGTTCGTTTGCCTTCCTCGCTACGATACGCGGGAGGCGCTTGCCCTGATCGAAAAGGAAAAGATCACCAATCTCTATCTAGTACCCACGCTTTATCACGATATGGTCTATCACGAGCAGTTTGCGCGGTATGATACGTCGAGCATCAGGAAGCTCGGCTTCGCCGGCGCTTCGATGACCGACGGCCTGCTGAAGAAGCTGGATGAGACCTTTAAGCCGGACCGGATCGTCAACCATTACGGCAGCTCGGAGCTATACACCTTCACGATCGATCAGAACGCGGTCGCCAAGCCCGGGTCCGCCGGTAAGGCCGGCATCAATCAATACGTCCAGGTTGCCAAGCTCAATGCGAAATCTCCAAGCGATCTTGCCGCTGTCGACGAGGAGGGCGAAATCATCGCACTGCTGGCAGGTGATGAATCGTTCGAGGGCTATTGGCGCCGCCTTGATGCCGATGCCAAGGCGTTACGCGATGGTTGGTATTTCACCGGCGATACAGGGTTCAAGGACAAGGATGGCGATCTGTTCGTGACCGGGCGCGTCGACGACATGATCATCACCGGCGGCGAGAATGTATCGCCGGTTGAAATCGAGAGCTGTCTTTCTCTTCATCCCGCGGTGTCGGAAGTCGCCGTGATCGGGCTTCCGGACGAAAAGTGGGGAAAGATCGTTGCCGCTTTCGTGAAACGAAATGCTCCGGTGACTGAACAGGAACTGGAGCAGTTCTGCCAGACATCGGGGCTCGCGAATTTCAAGCGTCCTCGACATTTCGTATTCGTGGATGAGATCCCGAAATCGCCGGTCGGAAAATTGCTGCGGCGGATGCTGGTGGCCGGCGAATACACGACTGAACGCGCGCCGCCCCGGGGCGGCCTGAACATCAAGAATCCAACAGAAGGATAAATCCATATGCCGTCATCCTATACGTTCAACGATCCTCGCCTGGCCAAGCTTGACGGTTTCCAGGTTGAAATCGACGAGGCCCATGAGCGTGCCGATATCATCCTGAATCGTCCGCCCTACAACATCGTCACCATGCCGCAGCGCGACCAACTGCGCCTGGTGTTCGAAACTCTGGATGAAGACGCGCGAGTCCGGGTGATTGTCATCCGCTCTATCGGCGAACATTTCTCGAGTGGCGGCAATATCGGCGGCTTCATGGAGGCCACGCCCGAACACGTCTCGAAGCTGGCGTGGAATATCGCGGCGCCGGCGCGTTGCGCCAAACCGGTCATCGTCGCCAATCGTGGCTATTGCTTCGGTGTTGGCTTCGAACTCTCACTGGCATGCGATTTCCGTATTGTGTCGGAAACCGGCCTCTATGCACTTCCAGAACAAAAGCTCGGCCAGATCCCGGGATCCGGAGGCTCAGCGCGGTTGCAGAAGATGATCGGCATCACGCGCACCAAGGATATCGTAATGCGGTCCAAGCGGATTTCTGGCAAGCAGGCGCAGGAGTGGGGCATTGCCACCGAATGCGTGGCTGATGGTGAGCTGGAAAAGGCAACCGACAAGCTGGTCGATGAGCTTCGCACCTTCTCGCCGCTTGCGCAGCGGACTGCGAAGAAATTGCTGAATGACACCGAAGATTCGACGCTGGCAATCGCTATCGAGCTTGAAGGGCATTGCTACAGCCGGCTGCGCCAGTCTGACGATTTCAAGGAAGGCGTCGAGGCGTTCAACGGCAAGCGCGCCCCGAAATTCGTGGGCCGCTGAGTCGACAATCCCGCGGCACGCCGTTTCGGGTGGACTGATGATGGACCGATGGCGCGCCAACCGCGCCATCGGAAGCGATTTCAAGAGGAGATGAAACTGCTGGCATCACGGATGCCGAGCATCGATGAGGTGAACAGCCGCAACCGGAGAGTCGATGCCATGTAGATCGCCTTCGATCTTGAGTTTGTGGGCCAGGAAATCGAGAAAGGTTCGCAGCCGGCGGGATTCTTTTCGCTTCCCGGGGAATGTTGCGGAAACCTCGAGCATCGGGCTTTCCCAGTCGGTCAGAACGCGCACCAGTCGCTTATTCCGAATGTCGTTCTGGCACATGATGTTCGGCAGGATGCCGAGGCCGACACCGCCGATGACCAGCTCGCGGGCGATGCCGATGTGATTGACGGTGACGCGTCCCGTGACGTCGATGATCTTCGCGCCAAATCCGCTGCGAAAATTCCATACCCCTTCGGCGCGCTGGTGTTCGGTGACGATGCAGTCGAAACGCCCGAAATCGTCGATATTGAGGGGCACGCCCACCCGTTCGAGGAATTTCGGGCTGGCATAGACCCCGCGCGTGATACTCGCCAGCCGCCTTGTCCCACCTTGTGTTTCAGGCAGCGGGCCGAGCTGCACGGCGACGTCGTAAGGCTCGACCGATACGTCGACCCAGCGGCTGTTGGCGTCGATCACCAGATGAATATCCGGATAGTTGACGGCGAATGCGGCGATCGCGCTGCTGAGCCACCCGATGCCGAAATCGACCGGCATGCTGACCCGGAGCGTGCCCCTGAGCTCGGTCTGCATCCGCACCGTGCCGAGGCCGGCTTCCTCGATCTCCGCTGCGATGCGTTCGCAGTGATCGAACAGCGACTGACCGATGTCGGTGGTCGTCAGTTTGCGGCCGCCCTTCTTGAACAGCAGTGCGCCGGCCTGGTCCTCGAGAAACTGAAGCTTCCGGCTGATCGTCGATTTCGGAATTCCCAGCTTCTTGGCGGCGGCGCTGATGCTGCCCGCGTTGGCCGCTTCAAAGAACAGCAGCAGTGCATTGAGATCGAGCTTCCTGGTCACAGTTCGGAACCTCCAGTGCCTGGTGGAAACACGGTAGAGACCGCTGATCGTCTCATTTTTGGAACGAAGCGGGTTGGAAAATGCGCCAACGTTCCGACTTTGGCAAGGTTAGAGTGATTTCCACCAAACAAGGGGAATTCGGAGCGCCGCCTGGAGCGGACACCGGCAACCCCAAAAAAAGAAAACAAGCGAACTGGAAACGCGAACTCGGGAGGGAAAAATGAAAGGCAATTTTACGCGAAGAGGCTTCGTTGCTGGATCGGCCGCTGCATCGCTGATGCTGTCGCCGTCAGTGCGTAGGGCGGCTGCCGCTGATGCCGTGACGGTGCGCTGGGCATCGTTGCAGCCTGGGTTCACCGTGCTGCCTGTCCAGTTCATTCTTGCCAACAAGCTTGGTCTGAAGAACGGCGTGAGCGTGCCGGACCCGATGCCATATACGGCCGTCTCGACCTACTACAACGATTTCGTCGCGGGCAATTACGACGTGTGCATCGGGAGCTGGGATACGTTTGCCGCGCGCTACCAGGCGGGCGTGCCGATCAAGTATCTCTGCACGATCACTGACGCGAACATGATCGCGATACTCGCACCGAAATCCGGCGTTAGCGATGTCTCTCAACTCAAGGGCAAGACGATCGCAGCGCTCCAGTCGACCGGCACCTATCGCATGGTCAAGGCGCTGATCAAGGAAGCCAACGGGTTCGACATCGAGAAGGATGCGACGATCCAGAACGTCGACAATCCGGCCGCTTCCGTGACTCTGGTGATGGCTGACCGTGCTGACGCCGCACTATCGTGGGAGCCCAATATCACGACGGGCATCGTCAAGAAGCCGGATCTGCGCGTGATTTTCAAGGCCGGCGATGCCTATCACAAGATCGCCAAGGGCGCCGGCGACCTGCCTTACTTCGGTGTCGGAATCCGGCAGGAGCTGATCGACAAGCATCCCGGCATCGCGGCGAAAGTCGGCAACATGTTCAAGGAGTGCCTGCAGGGCATCAACGCCGACACCGCGAAGGCGGTCGATCTGTTCGGCAGCCGGACCGGTGTTCCCAACGATATTCTCAAAGAGGCGATGGGGTCGAAGCGCTTGACGTTCAACTACAAGCCGATGTCGGACGCCACCGCGCGTCAGACCGTGATCAAGGCCAGCGAATTTCTCGCGCGCAACGGACTGCTCACCAAACCTGTCGACGACAAGTTCTTTGCTGCTTGACTTGAGATGGCGAAAGATATGACAGCGCTGGCAAAAGTGGAGAAAGCAACGGGCATCGGTCTTCCGGGCGGCCGGGAGATCGTGAAGCCGCTTTCGATGAGCGCAGGATCGCGCCGGAGTCTCGAGAGCAGACGCGATCTGTTTGCGACAAGTGTCGTCGTGGTGATCCTGCTGATCGCCATGGAGATCACAAGCCGGTACGTTCCGGACTACGTCATGCCGTCACCGCTGACGGTGTGGAACGCGGCGCGTGAACTCTTTCTGACGGATCCCTACCACGTCGGGATCACGTTGCTGCGCCTCACGGTCGCAGTAAGCGTCGCCATGACGGTTGGTGTTCTGATCGGCCTTGCGATGGGCATGCTGCCGTGGATCAGGCCCTATCTCAAGGCCGTAGTGGTCATCGATACCGGCATCCCCGCGCTGTCATGGATGCTGATTGCCGTGTTCTGGTTCAAGAATCCGGAAACGCGAATTTTCTTCATCCTGCTCGTGATCCTGCTGCCGTTCTATGCACTGAATATCTATGAAGGCGTCCGTGCGCTGTCGAAAGATCTGGTCGATATGATCGAGAGCTTCCGGCCGTCGCGTTGGCAGGTGCTGCGCTATCTCATCCTGCCTCATATCGTGCCGTACATCTTCCTGACCACCAGATCGGTCATCGGCTACGCGATCCGCATGGTGATCTTCGCTGAGCTTGTGGCGTCGGCAGTCGGCATCGGCGCGCGCATGAATCTTGCGCAATCGACATTCCGGATCGATCAGGTTCTCGCCTGGACGTTCTTCCTCGTGATCCTCAATCTCGTTCTTCAGGCTCTGGTGAACGGGTTGGAAAAACTGGTGCTGAGCTGGCGCGCGGAGGCGACGGTCCGATGATGGAAAATGTGATCGAGGTCAACGACATCACGAAAGTGTTCGGTTCGCACCTCGCGGTCGATCGTCTGTCGCTGAATGTCGGCCGCGGCGAGATCGTCGTTCTGCTTGGGCAGACCGGCGCAGGCAAAAGCACCGTGTTGAATCTCATTATGGGAACGACTGCGCCGAACGAAGGCACTGTCCGGGTAGCGGGTGTAGATCCTTACGCCTCGTTCAAGGCGCTGAAGGGAAAGCTGTCGGTCAGTTTCCAGACCGATCGCCTGCTGCCGTGGCGTACGGCTGTCGAGAATGTCGAACTTGGGCTTCTCATTCTCGGCAAATCGAAGAGCGAAGCCCGCACGCGAGCCAGGGAATGGCTGGCACGGGTTCGGCTTGATGGTGCCGATGACAAGTATGTCCACGAGCTGTCTGGCGGGATGCGTCAGCGTGTGTCGCTGGCGCGGGCGCTGGCGATCGATCCGGAGATCGTGTTTCTCGATGAATCGTTCAGCCAGCTTGACCACGTGACGTCCGGCACGTTGCGGCGCGACTTCTATCAAATCGCGCGTGAATTCAAGAAGACATGCCTCTTGATAACCCACCGTATTGATGACGCGCTGGAAATGGCGGACCGGGCAATTGTCCTCAGTTCGCCGGCGAGGATCGCGCTCGAACTACAGATCGACGATGCGGCGCGCGCCAACCCCGAAAAAATCGCGGCACTTCATGCCCAAATCGCTGCTGCGATGGGTCAAGGCAGCGATTCCGAACATTGAGATACCCGAGATTCAAGTCTGGAGATGGAATGCAATGAACTATCAGGATGTCATCTTGAAACGCGAGAACGGCTGGGTCGAGATTACGATCAACCGGCCGGAAAAGTTGAACTCGCTGCGGGAGCAGACGGCGGAGGAAATTCTCGGGATTCTCGGAGAGGTGGAGCATGACCGCGACATCCGGGCTGTCATTCTGCTCGGAAGCGACAAGGCGTTCTGCACGGGGATCGACACCAGCGAATTCCAGATTGAGGAAAACGGCTATTTCGATTTCTACCGCTTTCGGAAGCGCAATCGGAAGGTCAATCGCCTGTTTCGCGAAATCGGCTCGTTCACGAAGCCGTTGATCGCTGCGATCGAGGGTTTTGCTCTGGGCGGCGGTCTCGAACTGGCCCTTGTTGGCGACATTATCGTCGCGGGAGCAAATGCTAAATTCGGCTTGCCCGAGATCAAGCTTGGCATGATGCCGGGCGGCGGTGGAACGCAAACATTGCCGCGCCTGATCGGGAAGCCACTGGCCAAGGAATTGATGTGGACCGGTCGGCGGATCTCGGCAGCCGAAGCGGAACGCTACCGCATCGTCAATCACGTCACCGAGCAGGGCAAGGCACTCGACAAGGCACGCGAGATCGCCAAGAGCATCAGCGAGAACGCGCCGATTTCGGTGATGATGACGAAGTCGGTGATCGATCGCGGTGTCGATATGTCGCTTCCCGACGGCTTCGAGGCCGAAGGCGACGCGTCCTTCCTTCTTTACTTCACCAAGGACCGTGATGAAGGCCTCAAGGCCTTCCGTGAGAAGCGGTCTCCAGCGTTCCGCGGAGAATAAAAAATGCCAACAAAACGCGACATCGTGATTGCCGGCTACTCTGAGACGGCGATCAATTTCAAATCCGGCCGGAGCGCCTACGATCTGGGCGGTGAGGCGCTCGCCAAACTGTTGGCGGCCACCGGAATCGAGAAAGATCAGATCGATGGTCTGGCCGTCACTGCGCCGCTGAGTGAGTGCCCTAATCCGTTCTTCGCGGTTTATATGACGGAAGCGCTCGGCCTGACGCCGACCTGGCTCAACTACGGCGGTACCGGCGGGTGTTCGGCCACCGGAGGCGTGGCTCGCGCAGCGTCTGCCATCCGCGACGGTCACTGCGAGGTCGTGGTTGTGCTTTCGTCCGATGCGCCGAGCACATCGTGGCGCGCGAACTACGGCGCATATCGGTCCGAATTCCAGGATCCTCCGGGTGTGCAGGGGCCGCCCGCGACGTTCGGTCTGCTGATGAGCCGCTATCAGCATCAGTACGGCATCAAGCCGGAGGCGCTGGGCAAGATTGCCATTACGCAGCGCGAGCACGCGCTTCATAACGACAACGCTTACGGCAAGTTCAAGACGCCGATCACGATGGACGACTACAATAAGTCCCGCGTGATCGCCGATCCGCTGCGGCTGCTCGATTGCGTGATGTTCTGTGACGGCGCCAATGCCTTTCTTGTCACCAGCGAAGCGAAGGCGCGCAGCCTTGGCATCACCAAGATGGTGTATCCGACCGCGTATGCGGAGATCACCAATGTCAACGGCAACCAGTCGTGCCCGGATATCACGGAGACCGGGTTCTCGAAGATTGCGCCCAAGGTCTACAAACAGTCAGGGTTGACCGCGAAGGACATCCGCATGTTCCAGCCCTACGACGATTTCACCATCGCGGTGATGATGAAGTTCGAAGACTTCGGTTTTTGCAAACGCGGGCAAGGCAGCGACTACACACTCGATACCGATCTGTCGTTCAAAGGGACGTTGCCGCTCAACACCGGCGGCGGCCAGATTTCGGCCGGTCAGCCCGGCCTTGCCAGTGGCGGTCTGAATCTCGCGGAAGCCGTGCGCCAGATGTTCGGCGAGGGCGGCGGCCGCCAGGTGAGTAATCCAAAAAACGCGCTGGTCACCGGTATCGGCGTCATTCCTTACGCGCGGAACTGGGGCACCAGCGCCGCCATGATCCTGGAGGCCTGAACATGGCAGAAGAAAAAGCGGGACGTCCGGCGCCCAAGCCGTCCGTCTATGTCGATACGCAGGCATTCTGGGACGGAGCAAAGCAGGGCAAGCTCGTTCTTCAGTACTGCAAGGACACTGGAAAGTTTCAGCATTATCCGCGGCCGGTCAGCATCTACACCGGAAGCCGTAATCTCGAGTGGCGGGAAGTCTCCGGAAAGGGCAGCATCTACGCCTGCACGGTGATCCGCGTGCCGGGTCCGGGGCTCGATGGTCGCTTGCCGCTTTCGGTGGCAACAGTGGAACTGGACGACGGCGTCCGCATCCTCGGCAATATTCTCGACGCTGATCCCGACAAGGTTGCGATCGGCCAACGGGTCGAGGTGGCTTGGGACCGGCTTGGCGACGACATCCAGTATCCAGCTTTCAAACTCGCTTAGGATCTATCATGCGCTTGGAAAACATCCTGCGCGCGCAGGCGGTACGGCATCCTGACAAGATTGCGTTGATTTGTGAGAATGAACGGATCGCCTACAAGGATATCGATCGCAGGATCGCGCATGTTGCCAGCGGCTTGAAGGAGCAGGGCCTCGGTGCGGGTGACCGCATCGTCCTGTTTCTTTCGAACGGGGTGGAGATCGTCGAGTTGTTCTACGCTGCGTTTGCGCTTGGGGCGATCGTCGTCCCGGTGACAACGCGGCTGACAGCACGTGAGCTTCAGCACATTTGTGCGGACAGTCAGCCCTTCGCCATTGTGTTCGAAGGATCGGGCGATGCGATCCGGGATGTTCTCGATGACAATCCAGACGCGGTCTGGATTTCTGTTGGTACGCGAGTTGAAGGTGCCATCGCGTATAACGATCTGCGAAAGTCCGAGATCACCGCGTTGCCGCCGCTGTCGATCGAATCCGATGATGCAGTCATCATGTATACGTCGGGAACGACCGGAAAACCCAAAGGCGCGATTATTACGCACGCCAATATCGTGACCCAGCATTGCTTCATCAATGCGGTGGAGTGGCGAATCTCAAGCGACGATCGCTATCTGGTCACGACACCATTGGCGCATCGCACCGGCTTTGCGCGGCTGGCGAACTCGATGACGCTCGGCGGCACGCTGGTGGTGATGAAGAAATTCGAGCCGGAGCTGGCGGTGGAAACCATCGCCCGGGAAGGAATCACTGTCGCCGGCATGGTGCCGACAGTGTGCCGGATGCTGCTTCCCGAGATCAAGGCAGATTCGTCGAAGTGCGCGTCGCTCCGGCGTATCGTCGTCACCGGCGAAGCTTTTCCGGTGGAGCTCAAGCGTCAGTTCCTGTCGCTGCTTCCGGATGTTCGGCTCGTCTCGTTCTTTGCGATGACTGAGGTCGGCGGCGTCACATCGCTATCCCATGAGGAACAGTTCGATCATGCCGCCTCCATCGGCCGGCCAACGCCCGGTGTGGAGGTCAGGATCGTCGATGAGACTGGTGCGTCTGTCAAAACGGGGGAGCCGGGCGAGCTTCTCGTTCGAGTTGGAGAGCCAGGTCGCTACTCGGTGATGCGCGGCTATTACAACCGTCCTCAGGAGACGACCGAAGCGATCGAAAATGGATGGATTCGCACTGGCGATGTCGCGAAGGCTGACGAAGACGGCTATCTTTATATCGTCGACCGCAAGAAGGATATGGTGCTCAGCGGCGGTTTCAACATCTATACCAAGGAAGTCGAGCAAGCCCTGATTTCGAATCCCGACGTGGCGGACGCTGCGGTGGTCGGAGTACACGATCCAATCTACGGTGAGGCTGTGGCGGCCTTCATCGAAAGTCTGCCGGGGCGCGCGCCGACATCGCAATCGATCATCGATCACGTGCGTAATCTGGTCGCCGGCTACAAGAAACCAAAATACGTGTTTATTGTCGATGAACTGCCGCGCAACTCGCTCGGCAAGGTTCTCAAACGCGAACTGCGCGAACGAGCTGGGCAGATGGTTGGCAATGAGGTGACATCATCGAAAATCGTTGCGTGAAAGGCAGCTGATCCGCTCCAGTTAGCGTTCCGTAGCAACTCGCGCGCGGTCCGGTTTTCCCAACCCTATGCTTTTCTCGATTTGAGCCCGCGGAGTTCGCGGGTGGTTTTCAATGTCCCGATCCCGGTTCGACCTTGCCGTCGAATATCTCGGTGTTCGCCGCCCCTTCGACATGCAGGATGCCGACCAATCCGCGTTCGGCCCGCGCCAGTGCATGATCGACAAGCGTGTAATTGCCCGGAACGTCGACCTTGAACTCCGTGATCACCGCGCCGCCGGCCGGCACAAGCACGGTCTGGATGCCGTGAAGCGGCTCGCTGGTCACGCCGCCGAGATTGTAGACCTTGTCGAAGATCTCGCCAATGACATGGAACGACGAGGTGAAGTTGGGTCCGCCGACACCGAAGTAGATGCGGACGGTCTCGCCCACCTTCGCCTGCATCGGATGGAACTTGGATAGCGCCCCCACCGATCCGTTGAAGACGAAGTACTCCGGGCGTTCGTTCAGCAGCTTCTCGACGTTGAACTCCTGACTGCCGTGCTGGCCGAATGCGCCATCGGTGTAGATCTCGCCCTGCATCACGTAGTACTCGCGATCGACTGGCGGCAGGCCGCCCTCGGGTTCGACCAGGATGAGTCCGTACATGCCGTTGGCGATGTGATGGGCGACCATCGGCGTGGCGCAGTGATAGACGAACAAGCCCGGTGTCAGCGCCTTGAACTTAAAGCTCTTCTCCTCGCCGGGATTGGTCTGCGTCGATGCGGCGCCGCCACCCGGGCCGGTCGCCGCGTGGAAATCGACCGAGTGCAGCATCGAGCTGCCATCGGCGTTCTTCAGGTGGACATCGACCGTGTCGCCGACGCGGACGCGCAGCATCGGGCCTGGTACCTTGCCGTTGAAGGTCCAGTAGCCGAACGTCGTGCCTTCCGCGAGCCGCGCTTCAAGCTCGACGGTGACGAGATCGACCCGCACCGTCTGAGGTCCGCGTTTGCCGACCGAAGGCGGAACGTCGGTGGGCTTCTGCGAAATGTCAGCCTCGACCACGGTCTGCGGCGGTGGCTGCGGCGTGATCAGGAACTTACCTTCCATGCCGGCGAGTTGATGTCCCGGCACGCTGCAGTAATAGAGATAGTCGCCGGCTTTCGAGGCAACAAACGCGATGCTCGTGCTCGCGCCTTTCCCGACGATGTGCGACGAGGCTCCCGCCGGGCCCTGTTCGGCGAATACGATATCGTGCTCAGCGCCTTCACCGTTGATCAGAGTGATCTGGACGACCTGTCCTTCTGCGGCCGACAGCAGCGGGTTGATCTGACCGTCAATTGATCCGCCGACGCCGATGAAGACCATGCGGCCCTCGGCGATGCCGGAACGCAGTGTATAGCGTAGCCCCGGCACATAGTTCGACCCCGGCACGGCCGAGGCCGATAGTGTTGCTGTCGCCGGGGCAGGAGCCGGCGCGGCAGCCGCGTTCGGGGCAGCGGGTGCAGCCTTCTGCGCCGCAGGTGCCACCGCGGCAGGTGCGCCGCCGGCCTTGGAATTGGCGGCGAGGAATGCAATCACCGCGCTGCGCTCGCGTTCGGTTTTCAGGCCGGGAAACGGCATCTTGTTGCCGGGCACCACCTTTTGCGGATCGGCGAGGTAAGCATCGAGCGTCGCCTCGTCCCAAGTCAGGTTGCTCGCCTTCATCGCGGGCGAAAAATTGTAGCCCGGAACGGCGGCGGCCTTCTCGCCGACGATGCCTGCGAGCGAAGGCCCGAGACCATTTTTGCCGGCATCGAGAGAGTGGCAAGCCTGGCACTTGCGGAACACCTGACGGCCGGCTGCGGCATCGCCGGTCAACGCGGCGGGCGCAGGAGCCGGAGTGGATTGTCCGGTGGTCGGGGCCGCGGCTGCGTGATTGTGCATCATCGGCGCCGGTGCCGCTTGCGTCACCTGCGCTGCGGGCGCGGCGGCAGTGTTCGTCTTGGTGGTTGTGTCGGTGCTCGCCTTGGCATTGCTCTTGGGCGCCGCCTTTACGCTTGTCGTGGAGGGCACGGCGACTTTGCTTTCTGACGCAGCAGTCGCTGCGCTCGGAGTTGCGCTGTTGGGTTGGGGCGCAACAGGGGCGGGCGCGGTGGCCCGCAGTGCCGCCGGATTGACCGTATCATCCCGCGTGATGGATGCGGCTTCCACCGACCGGGCCGGGCCGGGGTCCGACTGGAACAGTGCGCCGATGGCAATGCCGCCGCCGATGAGCACTAGACCAAGTACGAGGACCAGCCATTTCTGAAGCTTTTCTGCGATCCATCGACCCATGATTGTCGTCCCCGGGTTTGAGTTTGACTGCAGGCGCCGGATACAGTCGGGCCAAAAGCTGACGCGGAAAAGCACAACAAATCTATCTCGCGCCGCTACCGTGCGTCCGAGTACTATTCTTCATCTTTGGTATGGAGGTTGAGGAACGCCGTCATTGCGCTCGATCAATTTGTTTGAATTTAGCGTCGGCGCGCGGCCGGTCCCGGGCACCAGACCGGCGACCGGAATCCACTCACCTTGTCAGGTGATGTTGCAGTGCGCGCGTCATGGGAATGGCTGCGCCGCCAAGTGTACTCGCACTATTGCCGGCATCCCTCCTTGCGCCAGAGATCGGCGCCTATGAGAGGCGGGGAACGTGTCGCCCGGCGAGCCCCGCTGCGGAAGGCCTCGCGGATGAGTGCCCAGATCGGGCGCTGATTTGCGCCGCTGTCGCTGATTGCCTTGTGGGACGCATCCGTTTTTCGCTGAAAGCTCTCGGCCGACCGCATCGCCATACCTGCGAACTTGAACGGCGGGATAGACTCCGAAGTGACGCACGCTTATTAATTTAAGACATCTGATTAGGACGCCTGAGAAATGTCCGCTGACGCTTTCAAACCTCTGCCACAGCATACATGCTCGGGATAACAAATGAACTGATTTGAACAGGAGGCTTCGGAAGCATCAACGGACCGGAGCTGTCCTACCGAAATTGGAAACATCACCAGACGGAGAGACATAATGTCCAGATTCGCCAGGCAATTGAGTACGATTTTTGGGTGCGCGCTTATCGTCGGGGCACTGACCTCGACTGCGCAGGCGAAGGACAAGGTCAAGGTCGGCTTTATCGGACCGCTGACCGGAGGTGTTTCGGTCAACGGCCTCGGAGGCCGTAACTCCGCCGATCTGGCGGTCAAGCTTCGCAATGCCGATCCGAAGGCGAAATACGAGTACGAACTGGTCGTGCTCGATGACGAGTGCAAGCCGAATGTCGCCGTTCAGGCTGCCACCAAGCTTGCGGCGGATAAGGAAATTATCGGTGCTGCAACGCACTACTGTTCATCGACGGCGATCGCAGCCGTCGATGTCTATCACAAGTTCGGCCTGCCGGTGATCGTCTGGGGCGCTGTGCTGCCCGACATCACTTACCGCAACAAGTACGCCGAGATCCATCGCGTCAACGGCACCATGATCAACCAGAATGACGCCAATGCCGCGTTGATCACCAAGCTCGGATACAAGAACGTCGCCATCATTCACGACACCACCGATTACGGCAAGGGTCACAATGAGTACTTCACCAAGGCGCTGACGAAGCTTGGCGGCAAGGTCGTCGGGACTTTCGGCGTCACCGCCGATCAGCAGGACTTCACCGCCGAACTCACGCAGATCAAGGCGCTGAATCCGGAAGTGGTCTATTTTGGTGGTTTGACGCCGATCGGCGTTCGCATCCGCGCGCAGATGGACAAGCTCGGTATCAAGGCGGTGTTCGACGGCACCTCCGGCATCGTCTCCGATGCCTTCATTCAAGGATTAGGCCCGCTGGCCGAGGGCACACTGGCCTTCCGTGAAGGCGCGCCGACGGAAAAACTTCCGGGCGGCAAGTTCTTCATGGAGAAATACACCGCGCAGAAATACGACAATCCGCCGGAGGCGTACGGCGCGTTCGCTTATGCCGCGATGGACATGTTGCTGAACTCCATCGAGAAGGTCGGCCCCAACCGCAAGAAGGTGATTGCCGATCTTGCCAACGTGAAGGACCAGGATTCCATTGTCGGCAAGATTACGTTCGATGATCACGGCCAGAACACGGTGGCGGTGATTACCAAATACGTGATCCAGGATGGCAAGTTCATTGAATGGGATGACAGCGAATACGCCTCCGGCAAGCGCAAGCTGCCGGGCCAGAAGTAAGCTTCGCGGCGGGGCGCTCCGGCGCTCCGCCGTTTCATTGTCGGCGCGCGGGATTTAGAAGCCATGGATTTGGGAGTGCTCGCCCAGTACATCATGAACGGGCTAATGCTTGGCATGATGTATGCTCTGGTCGCGGTCGGCTTCACGCTGTTCTTTGGCGTCCTCGATATCATCAAGTTCTCCCATGGCGACGTCGTCACGGTCGGCGCTTTCGCGGCGCTTGCGACTTTCGTCGGCTTGCGGGCAATGGGCGTCGTTTCGAACCCGGTGCTGCTGATTGTCATCGCGACCGTCGCACTGTGCGCAATGGCAGTGCTCGGTATGCTGATCGCGCGCTATCTGGTGTTGCCGCTGCGTTCGGCGCCCGCTCTCAACACGCTGCTGATCACGCTGATGCTGGGCACAGTGCTGCGGGAATCGGTGCGCCTGTTCTATCCGCAGGGCGCCAATCCGAAACCGTTCCCGGCCTTGCTGCCGACAGATTCGATCAATATCGGCCAGTTCAACCTGCGGCTGGACAACGCCATCATGCTGGCGGCGGGTGCCGCGGTGATCGTCGGTCTGCAGTTTCTGCTCAATCGCACCAAGCTTGGATTGGCGATCCGCGCGGTGGCGCAAGACGAAGAGACTGCGCGTACCATGGGGATCAACTTCACGGCCATCGTGCTGGTTACCTTCGCGATCGGTTCGGCGCTGGCGGCCTTCGCCGGCATCATGAACGGACTCTATTATAATGAGATCAATTTCGGCATCGGGCTGTATCTCGGCATCATCGGTTTTGCAGCCGCTATCATCGGTGGTCTCGGCAGCATCTATGGCGCCATTCTCGGTGGCTTTTTGTTCGCAGCGCTGCAGATCATCGGCTCGGTCGCTCTGCCGTTCGCCAGTGCCTATAAGGATGTTTTCGCCTTCGGCGTCGTCATCATGCTGATGGCGTGGCGGCCAACAGGGTTGATCCAGGAAAAAATAAGCGAGCGAGTATAAGCATGGTGCAGGCCGGGGAAGAAAAGCGCGCGTCCCTGCTGCCCGGCATTGCCGCGCTGGCGATAGCGACCTGCTATCTGATCGCGCTGCTGGCGGTCGAAGAGCAGTCGCTGATCATCGGTCTTCTGGCTGCGGGCATTGCCGCCGCACTCGCGGCCCACTGGCTCGGCTGGCTTGATCCGGTCAGCCGCAGCTTCGCCGATCATGAGCAACGCCTCGGCCTTTTCGCGATTCTTGCGGCATTCGTGGTGGCAGCGTTTTTCCACGCGGACCATTTTGTCCTGCTGCTGTTTGTCACCGTCCTTCTATATGTGGTCGCGACTCTGGGTCTGAATATCCAGTTCGGCTATGCCGGCGTGCTGAATTTCGCCGGGGCCTCTTTTTTCGGGATCGGGGCGTATACGTCGGCGGTGCTGAATGCCCACACCGCGATCCCACATCTGCTTGTGCTGCTGATCGGCGGGTTGCTTGCGGCGTTGATCGGATCCTTGCTTCTGCTTCCCGTGCTGCGAACGCGCGGCCACTACGCCGCTCTTGTCACCATTGCGTTTGCGCTGCTGTTGAAAACCTTCCTCGAGGTCAACGACGTTCTCGGCGGGCCGCAGGGGTTGCAGGTTCCTGGCATGAAGATCCTCGGTTGGTCATTCAACGATAACATTTCAATCGGTAGCATCGAGCTGTCATTCTATTTCAGCTATTTCGTTCTCAGCCTCGCGATGCTGGTGGTCACCTTTATTCTGGTGAGGCGCCTCGAACGCTCGTGGATCGGACTCAATCTCGATGCGCTGCGTCTCGACGAGACGGCCGCAAGTTGCTTCGGGCTCGATATCGCCCGCTGGAAAATCACGTCATTTCTACTTGGCAATTTTCTGATCGGAATAGCCGGCGCACTGTTCGGCATGGTCGGCGGCTTCGTCGCGCCGAACAACTATACCTTCGCCGACTCGCTGATCCTGGTGTCGATCTTGCTGCTGGGCGGTATCGGCAATCCGTGGGGCCTGCTGGTGGCGACCTTCATTGTCGTGATCGTGCCGGAGAAATTGCAGACCATTCAGGAATACCGGTTCCTGCTCTATTCCGGATTGGTCATCGCGGTGCTGCTATTCCGGCCTGAAGGCTTGTTGCCGCGGCCGGTGCGGAATTATTTCCCGGGATGGCGGCCATGAGCACGCTCCTGGAGGCTCGGGGACTGACGCGTAAGTTCGGTGGCGTTGTCGCGCTTGATAAACTCGATCTTGCGGTTGTATCAAACGAAATTCTCGGGCTGATTGGTCCAAACGGCTCCGGCAAGACCACGTTCTTCAACGTTGTGACCGGCATCTACGGTGCTAACGCAGGCAGCATTGTTTTCGACGGCACCGATATCACCAAGTCGTCGTCGCGTGCGGTGTATCACGCCGGAATTTCCCGAACCTTCCAGCGGTCGCGACTGTCGCTGCCGCTGTCGATCTTCGACAACATTATGATTGGAAACCACAAGCGGTTGAATCAGGGACTGTGGTTCAATCTGATGCAGCGGAATGATTTCAAGCGCGAGTTTGAGGCAAATTATCATGCCGCGCGCAACCTGATCGAGGTCTTCGAGCCGCAACTGGCGAACCGCATGTTTGAGCCCGTTGCCGGGCTGCCGATGATCGACCGCCGCAGGATCGAGATCTGCCGGGCGCTGATCAGTCAGCCGAAGTTGCTACTGCTGGACGAGCCGTCGGCCGGCATGACCCATGATGAAACCGCGGCATTGATGGACGATATTTTGCAGGTGCGGAACATCAACAAGGACCTCACCATCGTTATCGTCGAGCATGAGATGGGCGTCATCGAGCGCATCACCAACCGTTGCGTGGTGCTCAATTTCGGCCGCAAGATCGCCGAAGGGCCGTACCGCGAGGTCGCCGTCGACCGGCAGGTACAGGAAGCCTATCTGGGGGTGGAGTGATGTCCGGCCGGCTCGAAATCGAGAACGTCACCACCGCCTACGACAAGGCCGACGTGCTTGAAGGCGTCTCTTTGACAATCGAGCCAGGCCGCGTGACCTGCCTCCTGGGATCGAACGGTTCCGGCAAGACAACGCTGATCCGGTCCATTCTTGGGCTAACGCCGCCGCGAGCTGGCCGCATTACGTTCGATGGATCGGACATCACGTCGTTGCAGACGCACAAGGTTATCGCCGCAGGAATCGCTTGTATCCCGGAAGGCCGCAAGGTGTTTCCGAAACTCACGGTCGAAGAAAACTTGCGGCTCGGCGCGTATCGGGAGCCTTCCGACGCGGTCACTCAGGAGCGGATGAAAGAAATCTTCCGGCTGTTTCCACGGCTGGCCGAACGGCGGGTGCAGCTTGCCGGCACGATGTCGGGTGGGGAGCAGGCGATGGTTTCGATCGGGCGCGGCCTCATGGGCGCGCCAAAGCTGCTGCTGATCGACGAGCCGTCACTCGGCCTGTCGCCGCTGTTCGTCAAAGAGAATTTTAGTATCATTCGTCAGATCAAGGAGCGCGGCATCACGGTTTTTCTGGTTGAACAGAACGTGCATCAGACGCTCGCCATCGCGGACTACGGATTCGTGCTGTCCAAGGGCAAGGTGGTGATGCAGGGGACGGCCAGCGAACTGAGCAAGACCAAGGAAGTGCGCGATGCGTATTTTGGCTGAGTAAAACTTCAGCCTTGGTGCACTTGAGGAGCGGCAACTGGCGCCCACTCCACCGACCTGCCTGCTGTCACCGGAGAGATTTCCAGACGGGGATACGGCACATCCCGCCCTGCGCGCTTTTGAAGCGATCGTGAACGGGCGACGAATTGGCGTCCGCAGGCTGTTGGAGTATAGTTGCCCTGAGGGAATGGAGTCCTGCAACGCCGATGGCGTCGGCGAATGACTCCTCCCGGGCGTTTTGCGCCGACAGGAGATCGATCTATCTCCTCCGGTAAAACGCAGCGAATGACCTCGAACGGCGTAAACCGAAGCGGAGGCATTTGTCATGTGGGTAATGGATAAAAAGCCTCTGCGAAGCGAAGCGAACAGTAATGCGGCTTCGCCGGTTCTGGTTGTCGTGGCCCTCGTGCTTTTCTTCATTCTCGCGGTTTCTGCAATCAATCTTCACCGTGAAATGTTGGTCCTGGCCATCGGCAATTATGGGATTGAGCCTGGCCTTGTGGGCCCATAGCTTGTGGCGCGCGCCGCAGGACGATGAGGTTGTGTGCGGGGCGCCGCAGTGACTCGCGCCGCGCCAACGACCGTCATTGCGGTCATCCTGATTCTCTTGTCGGGCGCGGCGATGGCGCAGATGCGCGGTCATGGCGGTCCGGTACGAGCGGTGGCGATTTCACCCGATGGCCGGAGCGTTCTGTCCGGCAGCTTCGATACATCTGTTATCCGCTGGTCGGTTGCGACCGGGTTCGCCGAACAGGTTCTTCGTTTCCATTCGAGCGCGGTGAACGCGGTCGTGTTCCTGAGCGACACGCGCATGGCGACCGCAGGGGCGGATGCGCGGATTGCAATCTGGAGCGCCGGACGGCCGCAGCCGGACACGATCCTTTCAGGTCACAACGCGCCGATCGCCGCGCTCGCCATCTCGCCGGATCGCACCAGGCTTGCCTCGGCATCATGGGATAGCAGTGTACGGCTGTGGCCGCTGGACGGCAGCGGTAAGTCCCGCGTGCTTGAAGGTCATTCTCAGAATGTGAATGGTGTTGCCTTCACGCCGGACGGGCGATCGCTGGTCAGCGTCGGTTATGATCTGACAGTGCGTATCTGGCCTTTGGCCGGCGGCGCGCCGGATGTCGTCACCCTGCCGTCGCCGCTGAATGCCGTCGCGATCGCTTCTGACGGCGGGATCGCAGCCGGCGCGGCGGACGGGAAGGTCTATTTTCTGACCAGAGACGGCAAGATCGCAGGCGAGTCCAAGGCCGGCCGAACGCCGGTGATATCGCTTGCGGTTTCACCGGATGGCGCGCTGCTGGCTGCGGCCAGTATTGGCGGTTCGGTCACAATCATCGATCGCAACACACAGACCATTGCGCGCACGTTGGTGGGGCCGGGATTACCGGTGTGGTCCGTCGCTTTTTTTGCGGACGACCGGACGTTGTTGACCGGCGGTGCCGATCATACGATCCGGCGCTGGAACGCGCTGACTGGTGAACTGATGGGATCGCCTGTCATGGGCGCGCCCGGTGATCCGCTGGCTGCGTTCGCTGGCGATCACGGCGCTGAGATGTTCCGATCCTGCATCGCCTGTCATACATTATCGAAGGATGATGGAGCCCGTGCAGGGCCGACGTTAGCCGGCATCTTCGGCCGCAGGATCGCGTCGCTGCCCGGTTACAATTTTTCCGAGGCGCTGAAGAAGATGGACATTATCTGGACGCCGGAATCCGTCGCCAAACTTTTTGAGATTGGACCGGCGGCGTACACGCCGGGCACCAAGATGCCCGAGCAGCGCATCGCATCGCCGGAAGACCGCCGGGCGCTTATCGATTTTCTCGCCCGGGTGACTGCAAAATAATCAGTTCTTTGCGTTCTGTTCGCGCTCGCGCAGATAGTCGTCCGTCGTGCGTGGGGCCGGTCGTTCGGCGACGCCGACAAACGGGTCGAAGCCTTCCTCGCTCATCGCGATCACGCGGCAATCGGCACACATTCTGATGGCATCGACACGTTTGTTGGAATTGGGATACATCCAGTGCCGGCCTTCCAGTTTTGCTGCAACCTTGTCGATCGTGCTTTTGACGCCAAACGGTTTATGGCAGCGGATACAGAGCGCCGGCTCTTCCTCCTTGATCGTGCGGGCGCGGGCTGTGGCCGCTCTGAAATCGATTTGCGGAACCAGCTCGATCACTTTTTCAGGACAGGTGGCCTGACACAAACCGCATTGCACGCACGCATCTTCCGCGAACCGCAGGATTGGTCGTTCGGGATCGTCGGATAGCGCGCCGGTCGGGCAGGCCGACACACAGGACAGGCAAAGCGTACATCCGTCGATTTTGACATTGAGGGTGCCGAACGGCGCTCCCTCCGGCAACGCGATCACATCGACCGGCTCGGGCGCGACACGGTGCAGCTCGCGCAAGGCGAAGCGCAGCACGTCGCGCTTCCGGCCGACCGTCCTGAATGTTGCCGGCTGCCGCACGGCCGGAGCGGCTGTCAGTCCGCGCAAGGTTGCGCCGAGTGCATCCGGGTCATCGGTTTCGATCGCGGATACCCGCTCGCCGCTAAGCCCGAGCCCGCCCAGAATCGTTGCAGCAAGGGCGATCGTCTTGCTGAGCCCGCCGGTCTCATGGCGAGGCTGTGCTCGCAACAGAAACCTAAGATGAGACGCACCATAGGCGAAGGCCGCGGCGATCGCTTCCAGTCCGACCTGGGTGACCTCGTTGACCGCGAGCGGAATCACGTTGGCGGGCAGGCCGTCGCCATGGCGGGCGAGCGCCTCGATGAGCGGCGTTCCATGCTCACCATCATGCAGCAGCAGGATGGCGTCGGTGCCGCCGGCCTGATGATAGGCGATCAGCATCGCCCGCAGCTTGTGGATCAACGCATCGGCGGGAGGCAGTGCATAGGACGCAGCCCCGGTCGGGCAGACCGCGGCGCACTGGCCGCATCCGGCGCATACCTCCGCATTGATGATGACATGGTCGCCGTCGGGCGTGATCGCGCCGGTCGGGCAGAGATCGAGGCAGCGGTGGCACCCGGTGATGTTCGAACGTGAATGGGCGCACAGGTCGGCGGTGAAATTGATGTAGCGCGGCTTGTCGAAGCTGCCGACAAGGTCCCGCGCCTTGAGAACGGCGCGTAGGATCGCAGCTGGATCTTTCGGATCGGCCCGCAGGTACCCGTCGCGCAAATCATGCGCCGGAAACAACGGAGTGCCACCTGACAGATCGAGCACGAGATCGCAGCGCGAAACCGCGCCGTCCCGCGCCGGCTCAAAAACGAGGGTGTCCCGCGAGGACGGCCGGGGCTGCGCGTAATCGTCGACGGTCAGCTCGAACGCGCCAAGATGGCCCGCCGCGTTGCGGATAGTCCCTTTGACGACAGGGAAGACGGTGACGCTTTCCGGCGTCAGCGGCCCCGGCTTGCTGAGCAGGACAGTAACGTCGAGCTGGTCGGCCAGCAGTTTGCCGGTCTCGATTGCGCTTTCGTCACGGCCGTAGACCAGGATGACCCCTTCACTCGACAGGTTGATGAGCGGAAAATCCGGCGTGGGTTCGGCCGCAGCTGCGAACAGCGCGGCCATTTTCGGGCCTGCCTGCGCACCTTCGGTGGACCAGCCCGCCGTCTCGCGCACGTTGACATAGTCGAGCGGAGCATCGCGTTCACCGGCCAACTCAGAGAAACGCGGAGCCTCCTGGGTGCAACCGACGGTTATCGCTGCGCCGTCTTCCAGGGCTGCGCTGAATTGCTCCGCCTCAGTTCGGCACAAATGCCTGTAGGTTGAGATTTCCGCGCTGGCGCACGCCTTGCGCACAGCAGGCGCGTCGAGGCTCATCGTGTCCTCGCACGAGCATATCAGGATCTTCCGTGGTCGATCCGCCATGGCAACTGCCTGCGTTTCTCGTTACGGGACTCGTATCGAGAACTTGAACCCTATAACTATACAGGATTGATTGGAATAGTAGCCCGAGGTCGTGTTGCCGCATGCGAATCCGCGCACCGTTCGAGCAGGTTCTTGATCTACCGCCGCCGTTCACGCTGGTGACGCTGCGCGAGCGGGCGAACGCATTTGCCCATGCGATCGAGATTGCGCCGCAGTGCGGTGCGGGTACGCTGGTTTATGTCGGCCGGTTCGATCTTGCCGAGTTTGCGGTGGTTCTTGAGCCGGACGAACCATTACGGATGGCGCGCCGTGCGTTTTACGCCGGTATGGTCGCGCTGAGCGACGCGCTGTTGGCCTATGCACCGCCGCAAAAACTCGTGACGATCGACTGGCCGGACGCCATCCGCATCGACGGCGGGCTGTTGGGCGGCGGACAATTGGGATGGCCCCCCAATGCGCGGGAGGATGAGCCGCCGCAATGGCTGGTGTTCGGAGCCATGATCCGCACCGTGTCGATGACCGGCGAGGAGCCGGGCGTTCATCCGCTGGCGACAGCGCTGGAGCAGGAAGGCTTCGACGATGCCGGCGCGGCGAACGTGACCGAAGCATTCGCGCGTCACTTGATGGCTGCTATCCATGGGTGGCAATCGGACGGATTCGATGGTCTTGCGCGGGAGTTCGTCGACCGGTTGCCGCGCCTGACCGACACCAGCTACCGGATCGCCGATAATGGCGACCTGCTTGTGACTCACACGGGCAGGACCGATGTCGGGCGAAGTGCCCTGTGGCCGGTGCTGCGCACCCCGTCGTGGCTCGATCCGGAAACCGGAGGGCCGCGGCTGTGAAACTGCTTCGAACCGTCGCCCTCGATCCGTCGGACACGTTTGTGTTCGATCCGGCAGCAGAGCCGGGAGAATGGGCGGTGTCAGGCGCCTTCCGGTTCTGGGGCGACGATCCTGATACCTTGCAGGGCAAGGCCCGATCGGCGTTTCGCAGCGGATTCCTCGGGCTGAAATCGTGGGGATGGTCGACGCTGGTGGAAATCGTCGAAGTGACCGACAGCGATCGCGCCGGCGTGATTGAATTGCTTGCGCAACAGCTTGTTGATCGCCTCGGCGCTCCCGATCTTGCCACTGCGCGCCAAGCGGCAGAGGAGGAGGTGAGCTTTGCCGAATCCCTTTGCAACGAGGCCACGGGCGCCCTGATCGCGGTTCATCGCACTGCGAAAGATGGCGAGGTCCGCGAGAATTTCCGCGCTTTGCGGTCGCGCGGCACGTCACGGCATCAGCGCGCGTTTGCTTTTCTGGAAGTTGAGGACGACGATCAACCGGTAGACGATGTCGATCTTGCGAGCATCATGGTGGAGCGCGAGCGCAAATGAAGGACTTCTGGATTTCCTGTGGTCATCATCTGCTGGATCGTGAACCGGGGGGCGGGCTCGTCGCCACCGACGAATTTTTCAAGGCGTATTTCATCCGGCCCGAACTGACTCCGCCGGCGGATGCCTGTCAAGCCGAGCGGCAACTGCACGCAGCGTTGCTGGCAGAGCCACGTCGCCCTGTTCATGCTGACGAGATCTCCGCAATCGTTGATCCAGATGCGCGGGAAAACTGGCAGTTTGTATTGGCGTTTCGCGAGTTGTTACTGCGCCATCCGACCCTCGAAGCGGCCTATCTGGCGCTGATGCGCGACGGCGGGATCGCATTACCGCCGCTGTTCGTCAATCAGTTGACGCACGTCATCCTGCGTAATGTGCTGGATGGTTGCGACGCCCCGTTCGTTTTGCGCGCCGGTGAACTGTTCTTCCGGCCCCAGCGCATCACGCTCAATCAGCAATCGCTGCTGGCGGTTGATGAGGAATGGATCGGGAGCGAAAACCCGGTGCCGACCACGCCGCTGTTGTCGTTGCTCGAAATCCCCGAAGAAGCCCAGATCGACATCATCGACGACGAGAATTCCGACAGCTATTGGCGCCGCAGCGACATGTTCGACATGGGACTCGATCTTACTGGAGGCGGGCGGGGTCCGGCTGCTGTCGCCGAAGTCATGACGCGCTGGGTCGCGCATCTGCTTGCCGTCGATGTGACAATCGAGCCGCTGACGGAGTTACGCGACGTCAGGTTGACCTGGTATGTCGGGCTGGATTCTGAAGCAACCGCGATCGGCGACCAGCTCTGGAACGGCGAAGAGCTGGACGATCAGGCCGCTGGCCGGGTGGCAGGACTTTTCCGGTTGCTCTTTTCGGACGAAGCGGTTGCCAGTCACAGTTTGGAGAATGAACCGGTTTATCTCATTATGGCGACGACGCCGGAGAGGATACTGCGGATGAAACCACAGAACCTGATTACCGGGCTGCCCATCAAGCATCTGGAGGTGGTCAGTTGAGCTCCGCCGCTGCCCCGCTGCTGTGTATTCCTGTCGGCGTAGTGGTGGAGCGTCGTAAGGCGGAATCTGAGTGGACCGATTTTATCTGGCGGGCCGTTGGTGTTCTGCCAGGAGAGCCCGACATGGAACCCTGGACGACATTGCGCGAACAGGAGGACACCACGCTCTTCTATGTTGGAAGTGCTTCGGTCGATCTCTACCGCTCGGAGACCCAGCGCTACCGCGAAAATCTCGCCTCCGGCGCAGCGAGCATCTGGGTGGTGATGAGTCCATCCGAAGGGGCGTGGCCCTATGCGGTGACCGCCACCACGGCCGATCCGGCGGAAGGCGAAAGTTTTACCGAAGCGGCAACCAACCTTGTCGAGCCGGTACCGATGCCGGAGGTTATCCGTGATGCGATTGATCGCTTCATCGCCGGGCATCACGTCGAGAGGGAAGAGTTCGTCAAGCGCAAGCGCGGCAACGCCGATCCCGAGGCGCTGGCACGGCGCGTGCTGAGAGGCCGGGACGAATGAGCAACGAAGAATTTCTCAACAGGTGGTCCCGTCGCAAGCGCGACGCGGAGATTTCTCACAAACCTCTGCCCCCGGCATCTGTTTCGGGTCCGCCGGAGACGGAGGATGCTCGGAGCGCGGTCGAGTCCGGGATTGAAACTGCCGACGAATTCGACCTCTCAGCGTTGCCGCCGCTCGACTCGATTACAGCGGCCACCGATGTCACCGCGTTCTTGCGCAAGGGTGTTCCGCTGGCGTTGAGCCGTGAGGCGCTCCGTCGTGCATGGCTCGCCGATCCGGCAATCCGCGATTTCGTCGGGCTTGCCGAGAACGCCTGGGACTTCAACGACCCAAACGCGATGCCGGGATTCGGACCGCTCGATTACACCCCGGAGCAGGTGCGTGATTTGGTCGCAAGGATTGTCGGTAGTCCGGAGAGGGTGGTCGTCGAGGACGATGCGAATTCTGCTGCGTCGCAGCTACAGCAGGATGCCGTGAATTCCGCCAATGCGGAGTCGAATGAATCTTCCGATCAAGAAACGGTATCCAGTGCAACCGAGTCAGTCACCGATCAGTCAGAAAACGAGTTAGAGCACGTGGACGCTGGTACTACGGCCTTGCCAAGCTCTTTCACGGCCATTCGCGACAGCGAACCTGACATTTCTTCTGTTGTGCATCGCACGCATGGAAGTGCGCTTCCACAATAGCCATCGTCGCGACCGCTGCGACAAACGGCATAGTCACCGGCTATAGTGGGCCATTGACGACCACCACCGCGCGGGCCTAGCTTTGAATGGTTCCAAAGTGAAGAAGCGCATCCGCGCTCACTCGGAAAAACGAATATGCGCGATTCTGGACTAGATCGAGCAATTCAGATGGCGGGGGGCGTAGCCGAGCTCGCCCGCCGGATTGGCATTCGTCAGCCTTCGGTATCGAACTGGAGCAGGGTTCCAGCGGAACGTGTGGCCGCTGTTGAAGCTGCGACCGGTATTTCGCGCGTCCAACTTCGTCCCGATTTGTACAGCGAGTTAGCCGTGGCTGATGAGGTTCACGATATCGATGTGGCCCGTGCCCAGGAATACGCACTGCTTGCCACGCTGTTATCCCGAACCCCATCAGCGAAGTTGATCGCGCAGCTCGCAAAGCTGCGTGGCGATGCGACGCCGCTGGGGATCGCGCATGCCCGCCTTGGCGATGTGGCGTCGAAGATCGCTCCTGCCACTATCGAGCGCGAGTATTTTGATCTTTTCATCGGTCTCGGACGCGGCGAGCTATTGCCCTACGCATCGTTCTACCTGACCGGCTTTCTCAATGAGCGGCCGCTGTCGCGCCTGCGGCAGGATCTGGCTGTGCTCGGTATCGAGCGTGTCGAAAACAGTTTCGAGCCGGAGGATCACGCAGCGACGCTTTGCGAGATCATGGCCGGTTTAGCCGGTGGACGTTTCCCCGCTTCGGCGGACGCGCAGCGCGAGATGTTTGAAAAGCATATCGCGCCATGGATGGGCCGTTTGTTCGCCGACATGGAGAACGCTGAAACCGCGAATTTTTACCAATCGGTCGGGTCGCTCGGCCGGATCTTTCTGGAGATCGAAGCGGAGGCCTTTACGATCGCCAATTGATCGGCAGTCGAACGGCCACAAGGAGGACGTGCGATGAAAGATAACGACAAAGCAGCCGTTGGCCGTCGCGATTTTCTGCGCGGTGTCGGCATCGGCGCACTCGGCGCCGGAGCGGCCGTCGTATCGCCGCTGATGTCCGAGGCAAAAGCCGATAGCGAGACGAACGATGAGAAGCGCAAGGCGCGCTACAACCCCAATTCGGCGGACATCAAAGCTTATTACCGCGTGAATCGTTACCCCAAATAGCGGGAGGCGGCCGTGCTGATCAAAAGAACCCAACGACAAAACTCCCAAGCGGTGCGTCAAGGTTCGGCGACGGGAACGCTTGCCGATCGGGGGCATGGCCTCGATCGCCGAACATTTCTGCGCCAGTCCGGTCTGGCTGCGGGCGGTCTGGCTGCCTTGAGCACTTTGCCCGGCAACGTTCGCAAGGCTGAGGCAGCGGCCGCAGGGCCGCTCGCTTCGGGTGCAACGGTGCGCAAGAGCATCTGCACTCATTGCGCCGTCGGCTGCACCGTCACGGCCGAGGTGCTGAATGGCGTCTGGATCGGTCAGGAGCCAAGCTGGGATTCTCCGATCAATCGCGGTTCGCATTGCGCCAAGGGTGCGTCAGTGCGTGAGCTTGTGCATAGCGATCGCCGCCTTCGCTATCCGATGAAGCTCGTCAACGGGCAGTGGACTCGCGTGTCGTGGGAGACCGCGATCGATGAGATCGGCGACAAGCTGATGCAGATCCGCGAGAAGTCGGGCGCGGAATCGGTCTACTGGCTCGGCTCGGCCAAGATGACCAATGAAGGGTCGTATCTGTTCCGCAAGCTCGGTGCTTATTGGGGCACGAACAACACCGACCACCAGGCGCGCATCTGCCATTCCACAACGGTCACCGGTGTAGCCAACACCTGGGGCTACGGCGCGATGACCAACAGCATCAACGATATGCGCAATGCGAAGACGTTGGTCTACATCGGCAGCAACGCCGCCGAGGCGCATCCGGTCGGCATGCAGCACATGCTCGAATCGAAGGAGCTCAACAAGGGCAACTTCATCGTATTCGACCCGCGCATGACCCGTACCGCGGCGCACGCAACCGAGTATGCGCGCTTCCGACCCGGTACAGACATTCCGGTTCTGTACGGGATGATGTGGCACATCCTGAAGAACGGATGGGAGGACAAGGAATTCATCAAACAGCGCGTCTACGGGTTTGACGATCTCCGTAAGGAAGTCGAGAAGTGGAATCCGGAAGAGGTCGAGCGCGTTACCGGCGTGCCCGGCGTCCAGATGGAACGTATCGCCAAGGCGTTCGCCACCGAGAAGCCGGCGACACTGATCTGGTGCATGGGCCAGACCCAGCACTCGGTCGGCACAGCCAACGTGCGGGCGAGCTGCATTGCGTTGTTGATGACAGGTAACGTCGGAAAATCGGGCACTGGCGCCAACATCCTTCGCGGCCACGACAACGTTCAGGGCGCAACCGACGTCGGCCTCGATATCGTGACATTGCCGTTCTATTACGGCCTCGCGGAAGGCGCCTGGAAGCATTGGGCGCGGGTCTGGGAAACGGACTTCGAATGGCTGAAAAGCCGGTTCGACGATCCGAAAATGATGAACACTCCCGGTATTCCGCTGACGCGCTGGTTCGATGCCGTGATCCTGCCCAAGAGCGATGTCGCCCAGAAGGACAATATCCGGGCGATGTTCGTGCAGGGCCACGCCAGCAACAGTATCACCCGCATTCCGGAATCGATGAAAGGACTGAAGGAGCTCGAGCTTCTGGTTATCGCCGATCCGCATCCAACCACTTGGGCATCTCTCGCCGTGCAGGCCGGCCGTAAGGACGGCATTTACATCCTGCCGGTTGCCACGCAATTCGAGTGCAAAGGTTCGCGCATCGCGACCAACCGCGCAATGCAGTGGGGCGAGCAGATCGTCAAGCCGATCTTCGAGTCGAAGGACGATCTGGAGATCATGTATCTCGTCGCCAAGAAGCTCGGCTTCGCGGACAGGATGTTCAAGAACATCAAGGTCGAGAACAACCTGCCGGAGGCGGAAGACCTTCTTCGCGAAATCAATCGCGGAAGCTGGTCAACCGGCTATTGCGGCCAGTCTCCGGAGCGCATCAAGGCGCATATGAAGAACCAGGACAAGTTCGACCTGGTGACCATGCGCGCGCCGAAGGATCTGCCTGACATCGGCGGCGACTATTACGGACTGCCGTGGCCATGCTGGGGCGCGCCCGAAGTACGCCATCCCGGTACGCCGCTTCTGTACAACACCAACCTCGCGGTCATGGACGGTGGCGGCACCTTCCGCCCGCGCTTCGGCCTCGAGCGCGAAGAGAAGTTGCCGGACGGCACGACTCGCAAGGTCAGCCTGCTGGCCGATGGCTCCTACTCGAAGGATTCCGAGATCCAGGACGGCTACCCGGAGTTCACGCTGGCCAGCCTGAAGAAGCTCGGCTGGGATACGGATTTGACCGAGGCTGAAATGGCCGTGATCAACAAGGTCAATCCGGCAAATCCGGATGCGGTGTCATGGTCGATCGATCTGTCCGGCGGTATCCAGCGCGTCGCGATGAAGCATGGCTGCGTGCCTTACGGCAACGGCAAGGCGCGCATGAATGCATTCGGCCTGCCGGACCCGATCCCGGTGCATCGCGAGCCGATCTACACGCCGCGCGTCGAACTGGTGGCGAAATATCCGACGCTGCCCGATGCCAAGCAGTTCCGTCTGCCCAACATCGGCTTCTCCGTGCAGAAGGCGGCGGTGGAAAAGGGCATTGCCAAGCAATTCCCGCTCATTCTGTCGTCCGGTCGCCTTGTGGAATACGAGGGCGGTGGTGAGGAAACGCGAACCAATCCCTGGCTGGCCGAACTGCAGCAGGACATGTTCATCGAGATCAGCACGGCGGACGCCGCTGACCGCGGGATCAAGGACGGCGGCTGGGTCTGGGTGACCGGCGCGGAGAACGGCTCGAAAGCCAGGATGAAGGCGCTGGTGACCGAACGTGTCGGCAAAGGCGTCGCCTGGATGCCGTTCCACTTTGGCGGCTGGTTCCAGGGCGTTGATATGCGCGGCAATTACCCGAAGGGCACCGATCCGATCGTGCTCGGCGAAAGCGCCAATACGATCACCAGCTACGGGTACGATCCCGCGACCGGAATGCAGGAACCAAAAGTCACTCTCTGTCAGATCGTCGCGGCATAAGGAGCAGCAACCATGGCCCGGATGAAATTTCTCTGCGACGCCGACCGCTGCATCGAATGCAATGCCTGCGTCACCGCCTGCAAGAACGAACACGAGGTACCTTGGGGCATCAACCGCCGCCGCGTGGTCACCATCAATGACGGTAAGCCCGGCGAGCGATCGATCTCCATGGCCTGCATGCACTGCACGGACGCGCCCTGCGCGGCCGTCTGTCCGGTGAACTGTTTCTACACCACGGCCGACGGCGTCGTGCTTCACTCCAAGGATCTTTGCATCGGTTGCGGATATTGCTTCTACGCGTGCCCGTTCGGAGCGCCGCAGTATCCGAAGGTTGGGAATTTCGGCTCGCGCGGCAAGATGGACAAGTGCACGTTCTGCGCCGGTGGCCCGGAGGCTGACGGCAGCAAGGAAGAATATGAGAAGTACGGCGCCAATCGCCTCGCCGAAGGCAAGCTGCCGCTCTGCGCCGAGATGTGTTCGACCAAATCGCTGCTGGCGGGCGACGGCGAAATCATTGCCCAGATCTACAAGGAAAGGGTGACCAAGCGGGGTTACGGCTCGGGTGCATGGGGCTGGCAGACAGCCTACCGGGAGACGATCGCGTCGTGATTCATAAGGCCGGAATGGCTGCGCGGGGGCGCGGCTGACAGAAATCGAGGGAGAACGCTCATGGCGTCTTTTGCAAGGTATCTCCGCTTCGTCACTGGCGCCGTGGCTTTCTTCCTCATGATCGCGTTGTCCGTTCCTGTGACCGCGCAGCAGCCAACACAGGTCAATCCGACCGCCAGTTCAGTCAAGGAGCAGCAATTGCTGCAGGAACTGAACCGGATCCAGGGCCGGGTGAGTATTCCTGACAAACGGTCAGGCGTTCTCGAGCAGCCGGCCGGCCGCGACTGGCGGTATTTCCACAGCGTGACATTGCGCTGGGTCGGCGCGATTGCCATCGTCGGAATGCTTGCCGCTCTCGTCATTTTCTATCTGATGCGCGGCATGATCCGCATCGAGGGTGGTCGATCGGGGCGCACCATTGTCCGCTTCTCGGGATTTGAGCGGTTCGTGCACTGGATGACCGCGACCTGCTTTATCATTCTGGCCATTTCAGGTCTAAACATTACCTTCGGCCGGCCGCTGTTGTTGCCGCTGATCGGGTTCGACGCGTTCTCCGCATGGTCACAGTGGGCAAAATACGCCCATAACTATCTGAGCTTCCCCTTTACCATCGGGGTGATCCTGATTTTTCTGATGTGGATTGGCGGCAATATCCCCAACAAGGTCGATATCAAGTGGCTCAAGGAAGGCGGCGGCATGGTCGGCCATGAGCATCCGCCGGCCTATCGCTTCAACGCCGGGCAGAAAGCAATCTATTGGATCGTCGTGATTGGAGGCGGCGCGGTTGCCATCACCGGGTACCAACTGATGTTCCCGTTCTATGCCACGAATATCGAAGGTATGCAGTTTGCACAAATCGTTCACGCAGTTGTGGGCGTGCTGTTCGTGGCCGTCATGCTGGCGCATATCTATATTGGCACCATCGGAATGGAGGGTGCATTCGAGGCAATGGGCGAGGGAACGGTCGACCTGAATTGGGCCAAGGAACATCACAGCCTGTGGCTCGAAGAGGAGAATGCGCGAACGGGCGCCAATAAGACGCGCCATCAGCCGTCATCGACACCAGCGGAGTAACGGAGTCGCTTCGTTGTAAATTTCGGACAGTCGCTGGATTTTCGGACGACCGGTTATTTTGGAGAGTACTTCATGAAAGCCTTTTTGCTGGCGTGTGCTTGCGCCGTCATCATTGCGCTTGCCGCGGTCCCAGGTCTCAATATCGTTCAAGAACCGGTCAGCGCTGCATTTTCGACGTCAGGCGTTCGTCTCTAGCGCATCGAGCCTAGTATTAGGATGTTCGCCAAATCGGGCGAACGGCGGACGGACAAATATCCGTGCATGACCGATTCAGCTTCAGCCGGCTGTTGAAGTGGGCGCGAATCGAGCCGCAAATTCAGGTCTTCGACACGGCAACTCCCGCGCGATTTAGGCGGGAATCATGTCCTGGCTTGTGATTTCTGAAGGGCAAAACGGCCTAAAAGGCAGGTTTATCCCCATTTCAGTGCGTTAAATTGGTGTGCCGCTCAACTGGAAGGGTTGAAATCGGGTACTGTCAATCGCCCGAATCAACGGAGATCAAATGGCAACCCAGATGACAAAATCGCAGCTGATCGAAAAGATCGCTGCGTCGAACGAGATTTCGAAGAAGGAAGTCAAAGGCGTTCTCGAATCGCTGGCATCGATTGGCTACAAGGAACTGAAGAAAAGCGGGGTGTTTCTTGTCCCCGGCTTCGCAAAGTTCGTTGTGATCAAGAAGCCGGCAACGAAGGCACGCAAGGGCACAAACCCCTTCACCGGTGAGCCAATGACGTTCAAGGCAAAGCCGGCTCGAAAGATTGTTCGCGCGCGTCCCGTAAAGGCTGCGAAGGACGCTGTATAAAGCGCGGAGCGAGGACCTTCCTTTGAGGTCTTCGCTTCTTGATCTCAGTCGGGAGCGTGTTAAAGCGCTCCCGACTGAGTTCAGGAGAATCGAATGGCGAAGAAAGCTACAAAGTCTGCAAAGAAGGCCCCGAAGAAGAAGCTGGTTCGCCGGCCATTCTCGAAAGACGACATCAAGGCCTTGAGAGCACACTCTAAGTCCAGAACGCCCGTCGCCAAGATTGCAAAGCAGATGAAGCGCACAGAGGGCTCGCTGCGTCAGAAGGCGCAGAAGCTCGGCATAGGCCTCGGTCACCAGCGCTGACTTGACGGTATCGCGCGCGCGCGGAGCTGCATCGATACAGATGTGCCGCCTAAGCAGCCAGGCTGAGGCCTGAGGTTTTGACGCGATTGCGACCGGCAGCTTTAGCTTCATAAAGGGCTTCATCGGCGCGAATAAGCAGCGATTGAATCGTTTCGGCTCCCGTGGAGTAAGCGATTCCGGCGCTGACAGTCGTTCGGATGGAGCCCGAAGACGTCGGAATCGGCATGGCTTCGATTTGCGCTCTTATCCGCTCAGCGATAGCTGCCGATGTTCGCGGGTTTGAATTCGACAAGACGATACAAAACTCCTCGCCTCCTATTCTCGCGGCAAGATCGGTTGTGCGGATATTTGCACGAATGAGTCCAGCGAAGGCTTTGAGTGTCTGGTCGCCGGAATCGTGCCCGAACCGATCATTGATTGCTTTGAAATGATCCAGATCCATCGCCACGAGAGCAGTATCCATCGGGACATTGTCCTGTGGATTTTCAAGGAGTGCCCTGCGATTCAAAAGCCCGGTTAGAGCATCGGTCATTGCCTCTCGTTTGTGCCGGTTCGCAATGCGCGTCTGATTGAGGGTGAGTGACAGGGTTCCGATGCCGGTCAACCCGACGATCACGACGATCGAGTTTATGTCTTCCGCCCAATTGGCCGGTCTCGATGTCAGAATGAATTGACCCTGGCTGGCAAGCGCGTAACCGCACATGATGAACGATGCCGATACTATGAAATAGAGCGTCGCATTGGCGGTCATCAGAAGCGGGGCCTCTGCTCGTGCCGCCCAATATTGACGAGCGGTGGCAATGAGCAGCACGCCGATCAATGTATTCCCGGCAATTGTTCCGATGCCGGAATAGCCTGTTGCGAACGCGATGACTGTAGTCGCGACGCTAAGCGTAACGATAGCAACTGTGATGGGCCAATTGGCTTGATCGGAACAGAATTTGGCCGATCCTGCATAGAGCAACCCAAATCCGACAATCAGAAGCGAGAACGATGCGGACAGGATCGTGGCATCGTATTTTTCAACGACGCTGCCGAAGAGCACTACCCCCAGCACGAGAAAAGCAAGACCGATCGACCAGTTGAGCAGGTGGGTTTCGGCCCTTCCGACAATCCACATCATGAAAAGTGTGAGGCCAAGGGACGCACCCGAAAAGCCAATCGCGATGAGAACCGAAAACTGATCGAGAAGCATGACGGTGGTGCCACTGACTTAAGCCAAAAGGCCTTATACGTCAGCGATCGTTACCTAATCCGAGAACGCCGGGCGGTTCACTTCCTAAGGTAATCAAACGGTTACGGATTCTGCGCGAATTGGACATTTTGAAACACATGCCGGCTTTGACCGAGGACGACCATGAAATTCAAATTCGCTCTTGCTGTGCCTTGTCCAAAGGTGTCGAACGGCTAAGCGGGCATGTTTCGTTTTTAAGTTCGATAGATTCAGATGTCGTGAGACAAACAGACACGAAAGAAGTTCCGATGGCATCCATGGTAAGCCGCATCGCTGTCGTTCAAGGGGCGGATAGCGAAAGCATTCAAAAATTGTTGGCGGCAGCCGTAGCCCATTGGCGCGTTGGGGGAACTAGAGTCACTGGCGTGACTGCGGAAGCTCACGGCTTGCCCGATCGAACATGCAGTGCAGGCCTCCTGCGGGGGATCGGTTCGGGCGATCAGTTTCCGATCTACCTCGAGACGGCGCCGCCCGGTACGTCATGCCACCTTGATGCCCGCGGAGTAGAAGCTGCCTGCGCATCGATCATTGACCAGATTGCGAACAGCGATCTGGTCGTTCTTAGCAAATTTGGAAAGCTTGAAGCGATGCGGAAAGGACTTTTTCCAGCCTTCGAAGCCGCAATTGCTGCGGGGAGGCCGGTCTTGACCGCTGTGTCAGCCAAGCATCGCAGTGCCTGGCAGGCTTTTGCCCCTGCGGCCACTTATCTTGAGGCAGACAAGTCAGCGCTGACGGATTGGTGGTCTCGCTTGTCTTCCGCCTGATCGGGCAGGGTGGGACAAGATGCGACGTCACGAGAGGCGCTGAGAGTCTCTTCAACTCAGCTGAGCCGCGTGGACATGCCGGGTTTGTTAAGCGTCGAGATCCGAGGGTGCGGCCTCTGGGGTGGGCGGCGAATAGTCGGCGCATCGGCCCGCGATCACTCACGAAACGGTTCTTACCATGTCCTCGTGGAGTTCTGAGCAGCAACCTTTTTCGAGGGGAGGGGCGCCTGTGTGCTCCGGTCGCGCCTTGTCGGCAGGTTGCTTGACTTGTTATAACAATCTGCCAATGTCCTGACTAATGGCCAAAAGGCCGATTTCAGGGAGGATTGAACAATGAGGAATTGGCAATCGACGCGACGCGACTTTCTGACCGGTACGGTCGCGGCATCGGCACTTGCGGTCGCGGCACCCAGCCTGATCCGGAGCGCGCGGGCGCAGGGCGGGGATCTCGGCGCCTACACTTCGGCGAAGATCAACTGGAAGCAGTGCGCCGGCGAGACCATCACCGTTGCGGTGATCCCGGCGAGTTATTTCGACAACCTCATTTCACTGGCGTCGCAGTTTCAGGCGCTGACCGGCATCAATGTGCGGTTCGAGAAAATCCCGCCGGCGCAAATCCGCCAGAAGGCGGTGATCGATCTGACATCGAAGACCGGCACCTACGCGACCCACGCGGCCGACCCGATGTACTATTCGCTCTATGTCGCGAACAAATGGGTCGAACCGCTCGATAAATACGCGAACGATACCTCACTGACCGATCCGTCGTGGTTCAAGCTGGACGATATCATCCCGGCGTGGCGTGCCGCCAATAGCATGGACGGCAAGCTGTATGGCGTGCCCTACGATGGCGAAGTCACCGTGCAGGTCTATCGGAAGGATCTGTACGACGCCAAGGGCCTGAAGCCTGCGGACGATCTCAAGACGTTCGTCTCGAATGCTGCGGCGCTGCATGCGCCCGACAACCGTGTCTGGGGTGCCGCGCTGCGGGGTCTCGCCGGCGCGGGTCAGAACATCTACATCTATTCCTCGATCTTCCGTGAGTTCGGTGGTGAATGGTTCAAGGGCGGAAAGCTCACCCTGAACGGACCAGAGGCGGAAGCCGCGCTCGCCTGGTACATCGACGTGATGAAGAAGTATGCGCCGGCTGCGGCGCAGAACTGGAACTGGCCCGATATCGCCGACGCGTTCTCGCAGGGGACGATTGCGACCTACATCGATGCGCATTCGTCGGCCTCCGTCATTAACAACGTCGAGAAGTCCAAGGTGGTCGGCAAGATCGGTTATGCCCGCTGGCCGAAGGGTCCGTCAGGCAAGCGCGTGACTTCGATCTGGAACTGGGGTTTTCCCATCAATGCCGCGCTCACCGACAAGCAGAAGAAGGCGACCTGGCTGTTTATCCAGTGGGCGGCCAGTGCGGAAACGCAGGCACTGACGTCCTATCGTTTCGCTGGTCCAGCCAAGCGTTCGGGCGTCAATCGCGTCTCGCTGTGGCGCGATCCGGATTACGTCAAGCTGGTCAGCGCCTTCGGTGACAATTTCGTCGAGACCGCCCTCGAGTCGTTGCAAAACGATACCGATGTCGACTGGCGACCGCGCGTTCCGCAATGGCCGGCGATCGGCGATACGCTGGCGACGGCGGTGCAGTCTGCGCTGGCTGGTCAGGCCACGGTGAAGGCGGCGCTCGACGATGCGCAGAAGCGCGTCGAACCGATGATGAGAGGCTGACGGCTTCTCCGATGGCTGATCTGGTGGCAACCTTCAACGAGGCGCCCGACCGGGTGTTTGCCGCAAGGGAGCGCCGCTTCGCGGCGGCGCTTCTTGCGCCGGCTTTCGTCGCGTTGCTCGCCACCACGACGTTCCCTCTGTTGTATCTCGTCTGGAATAGCGCTTTTCGCATCGATCTGGCGATGCCGTTCACCAACGGCTTCGTCGGATTCGAGAACTATCACGCGCTGCTGTCCGATCCGCGTTTCTGGTACTCGCTCGCCGTCAGCCTGATTTACACGATCTCGACCGTGGTGCTGCAGGTTGCGGTTGGGCTGGCGCTGGCACTGCTGGTGATCGGCATGAAACGCGGTCAGGCGCTGTTTCGGTTTGTCGCGATCCTGCCGGTCGTGCTGTCACCGGCCGTGGTCGGTATGGTTTGGCGTACCTTCATGCTGGCGCCTGAATTCGGCGTCGTCGATTTTCTGTCGATCAATGCCGGCCTCGGCAGTCAGAATTGGCTGGGCGACCCGACGCTGGCGCTGGTTTCGGTGATCGTCATCCACACCTGGCAATGGACGCCATTCGCCTTCATGGTGCTGCTTGCCAGTCTGGCATCGCTGCCGGATGACATCTACGAAGCCGCGCGAATTGATCGCGCCAATGCCTGGCAGCGGTTCCGGCGCATCACGCTGCCGCTGCTGCGCCCCGCCATTGTCATGGTCATCATCATGCGCACCATGGTTGCGCTCACCGCCTTCGCGGCGATCTTCACCGTGACCGGCGGCGGCCCCGGTACGGCGACGGAAATCCTGAATCTCTATGCCTATCGCAAGTCATTCACCGAATTGTCATTTGGGTATGGCTCGGCGCTCGCGGTCGCGCTGCTGATCGTGACCATCATCATCTCCGGCGTGCTATTTGCGATACGGAGAGCAAAATGATCGGAAAAAGAATTCGCCTGATCGCCGTGCTGCTGATCTCGGCCACACTTCTCCTCGCGTGGGTGTTTCCCATTCTCTGGAGTTTTCTGAATTCGCTCAAGACAGAGCGCGACGTGCTGGCCTATCCGCCGAAGCTCTTCTTCCAGCCGACGCTCAATGCTTATCGCGACGTGCTGTTCGGCGCGGAATCGATCATGCCGAATCTCGTCAGCAGTTTCATCATCTCGATTGGAACGACTGTCATCACGATGGCGATGGCGGTACCTGCCGCCTACGCACTGGCGCGCCTGCGTTTCCGCGGCAAGAAATTCGCCGGGTTCTACGTGCTGGCGACGCAGATGCTGCCGCCGGTCGGCATTATCATTCCGTATTTTCTGATCCTGCGGAACATCGGCTGGATCGACACTTATCAGGGCATCATCCTGATCTATCTGTCGTTCTCGCTGCCGTTCGCGATCTGGCTGCTGGTGTCTTATTTCGAGGATATTCCCTACGAGATGGAAGAGGCGGCCTATCTCGATGGCGCGAGCCGGATGCGGACGTTGTGGCGGATCATCATTCCGCAGGTGCGCGGCGGCATCGCCGTCACCATCGTCTTCGTGTTTCTCAATGCCTGGAACGAGTTTTTGTTCGCGGTCGTGCTCAGCGGAAACACCGTGCGGCCGGTGACGATCGCCATGTTCAATTTCGTGTCCGTTGAGCAGACGCTGTGGGCCAAGCTCGCTGCGGTTTCCGTGCTGGCGATGCTGCCGGTGATCGTGCTTGGTATCGTCGGGCAAAAGCACATCGTGAAGGGATTGACGGTCGGTGCCGTCAAGGGAGGAGGGCGCCGATGACCATGCGCGGTCAGGTTCATCTCGCCAGCGTGGTCAAGACGCACGGCAATTTTCATGCCTTGAAGGGCATCGACGTCCGGATCGAGCCCGGCGAATTCTTCGCATTGCTCGGGCCGTCGGGTTCGGGCAAGAGCACGACGCTGCGCATTCTGGCCGGCCTCGATGCACCGACCTCGGGCCGCGTCATGATCGACGGTGAGGATGTCACCTCGCGCGATGCGCGTGACCGTGACATCGCCATGGTGTTCCAGAGTTACGCGCTTTATCCGCATATGACGGTCGGCGAGAACATCGCGTTTCCGCTGGAAATGGCGGGCATGAAGAAGGCCGACATTGGCTTGGCGGTGCAGGATGCAGCGCGCAAGGTCAAGATCGACCATCTTCTGGATCGCAAGCCCGGACAGCTATCCGGCGGGCAGCAGCAGCGCTGCGCTTTGGCACGTGCGATTGTCCGAAACGCACGATTGTTCCTGCTCGACGAACCGCTATCCAATCTTGACGCCAAGTTGCGGCTGGAGACGCGCGTCGAGTTGAAGAAGCTGCAGCGCTCGCTCGGCGTTACCGCGGTCTACGTCACGCACGATCAGGAAGAGGCGATGACGCTGGCGGATCGTATGGCGGTTTTCATGGAAGGCGAAATTCAGCAGATCGGGCGTCCGATCGATGTGTTCGCCAAGCCAAATTCGGTTGATGTCGCCGCCTTCATCGGAAGCCCGCCGATGAATCTGGTGCCCGCCCGTTATGTAAACGGCATGGTGCGAATCGGCGATAGCGATTTCCAGACGTCGCATTCCGAACAGGGGGAGCGCGATGTGATCGTCGGTATCCGGCCGAGCGCGGTCCGCCTCTCGCCAACGGGTGTGGCGGCCAAGGTCGAACTCGTCGAGCACCTCGGTGACGCCGCTGTTCTCGATCTTGACGTCCATGGGCAGCGGATGCGCGCCCGCGTTGGTGACGAGGGAATTCCCAGCGAAGGCGATGAGGTCTTTATTTCTGCACGCGCTGAGGACATTCATCTGTTCGACGCCGTCACTCGTAAACGGTTGTGAACTGATGACCACGCTCAAGGCACGCACTGCGGCGAGAGTCCGCAAGATCGAGGAGGCCCCCGGGACCCCTCTGCATATCCGCGTGCGCGACGAAATTCGCCGCAAGGTCGAAGTAGGCGAACTGATCGACGGCGACGGCCGGCTGATGACAGAAGCGGAACTGACGAAATTCTTCGGTGTCAGCCGGATCACCATCCGTAGCGCGATCCGCCCGCTGGTCGAGGAAGGGATGTTCGATCGCGAGCGCGGGAAGGGCACCTATCTGCGCTCCAATCGCCCGGAGAACTGGGTCGGCCAGTTGATGGGTTTTTCGGAAACCATCCGGGATGCCGGTTACGTCGCGGGGGCTCGCATCCTGCGCAAGGGCATGACTAATGCACACGATGACGATGTGCGCGACAAGGTGCGCGAGCGTGCGGTCTGGGAGTTGCGGCGCCTGCGTCTGGCTGATGACACGCCAATCGCGATCGAGCATGCATTCTATCCGCCCGACATCGGCCTCGAACTCGAATCACGCGACCTGATTTCGATCATCATGTATCGGGTGATGGAAAACGATCTCGGGTTTGCGATCAAGGAAGCCAATCAGACGATCGGGGCAACGCTCGCTGACAATGACAGTGCGAAGCTGCTCGGCGTGAAACCGGGAAGCCCGTTGCTGTCGATCGAACGATTGACGATGTCTTCCGACGATCGGCCACTCGAGTTCCTTCGCGCCGTCTATCTCCCGGAATACTTCCGCCTCAGCATCAATTTGACGCGACGGCGGACCTGACCGCCATTTTGATGCCTTTCGTCTCCTCAAGGATCGATCTAATGAACAACAAAACGTCCTCCCGCCGCCCGAACATCGTGATCATCCTGAATGACGACATGGGATTTTCCGATATCGGCTGCTATGGCGGCGAGATCGAAACGCCGAATCTGGATCGGTTGGCGGCGAACGGCCTGCGTTATTCGCAGTTCTACAACACCGCCCGTTGCAGCCCATCGCGCGCATCGCTGCTGACCGGCCTGCATCCGCACCAGACCGGGATCGGTATTCTGACATACAACACGGGTCCTGAAGGTTATGCCGGGAACCTCAACAAGAAATGTGTCACGCTTGCGGAAGTGCTGAAGCAGGCGAAATACCGGACCTATCTCAGCGGCAAGTGGCACATCGCCAGCAATCTGACGGAGCCGACCGACGCATGGCCGTTGCAGCGCGGCTTCGACGAATTCTTCGGCACTATCATCGGGGCAGGCTCGTTCTACTATCCAAACACCCTGACGCGCGGGAACGACAATATCGACCATGAGGCTGAGAAGGACCCATCGTTCTTCTATACTGACGCCATCAGCAATCAGGCCGTTGATTACATCAGGGATCACACCAGCAAGCATCCGGATACGCCGTTCTTTCAGTATGTCGCCTACACCGCGCCGCACTGGCCGCTGCACGCGCACCCGGAGGACATCGCCAAGTACAAAGGCCGGTTCGATGCTGGCTGGGACAAGCTGCGCGAAAGCCGTCTGGTGCGGATGATCAGGGACGGCCTGATCCATCCCAACTGGAAACTGACCGATCGCGATTCGACCCAGCCGCCGTGGACCGAAGCTGAGCACCGCGAATGGCTGCTGCGTTGCATGGAAGTCTATGCCGCACAGATCGACCGGATGGATCAGGGCATTGGCCGTATCGTCAAGGCTCTCGAGGACACCGGCCAGATCGACAACACGTTGCTGGTTTTCCTCTCGGACAATGGCGCCTGCGCGGAGGACATCCCCGACACCGTCACGGCGAAGGAGCTTGTCGACAATCTTATGATTGCGCGCGAGACCACGCGTGACGGTAAACCAGTTCGCTTCGGCAACGATCCCAGTCTCATGCCCGGCGCGGAAGATACCTATCAGAGCTACGGCACCGCGTGGGCCAATCTCTCGAATACGCCGTTCCGTCTTTACAAGCACTGGATCCATGAAGGCGGCATCGCGACGCCGCTGATCGTGCACTGGCCGAGCGGCATCGAGGCCAGAGGAGAGCTGCGGCACAATCCCGGTCAGTTGACCGACATCATGGCGACGGTGCTCGATGTCTCAGGTGCGTCATATCCGAAAGTTCACGACGGCAACGAGATCCTGCCGTGCGAGGGCGAGAGCCTGGTTCCGTCGTTTTCGGCAGCCTATCCGCCGCGCGGGCCGCTGTTCTGGGAACATGAAGGCAATGCCGCCGTGCGTATCGGAAAATGGAAGCTGGTGCGGAAGTATCCCGGCCCGTGGGAACTCTATGACATGGAGATCGACCGCACCGAGATGCATGACCTTGCGGCTCAGCATCCGGATCGGGTGAAGGATATGCGTCAGCAATACGATGCATGGGCGAAGCGCTGCGGCGTGATTCCGCGCGAGAAGATTCTCGAGTTGATGAAGGCGCAGGGAGAAACCGCGTTCTGGGAAGAGGACGAGGAAAAGGTGTCCTGAGTAGAGCGCCGAAAGTCCGGCAGTCTCCATCCCGAGGTGTTCATACAAGGATGGTGCTTCAAGGCGACCGATGATGAGCGTGCGACTGACATGTTGCGGGGCCAAAGGCGGGGAGGGCGATCGCTCCGTCAGCCGTCCCGCGATCGTGCCGGCCCGCGCGCCTGTACACTTTCGCTGGCGTGCTCTTGATGGAGGCGCGTTCACCATGGGCACGAACGCCGGCGGTGCCTATCCGCTCGACGGCGAGGGGCCGGCACGGCAAGTCCGGGTCGATGGCTTTGCAATGTCCGCTTATGCAGTGACGAACGCGCAGTTCGGCGATTTTGTGCGCGAAACCGGCTATACGACCGATGCGGAGCGCCTGAACTGGTCGTTCGTGTTTGCGGGTCTTGCCGACGAGGAAACTCGCAGGCAAGTGACGCGGGTGCCAGCGGATACGCCATGGTGGCTGCCGGTACCGCGCGCTTATTGGGCTCAGCCGGAAGGGCCGGGAAGCACGGTCCTCGACAGGCTCGATCATCCGGTGGTTCATGTCTCTTGGCACGATGCCAAGGCATATTGCGTATGGGCTGGGGTCGATCTTCCCTCCGAAGCCGAATGGGAATACGCGGCGCGCGGCGGACTGGACGGTTCGCTCTATCCATGGGGCGATGAGCTACAGCCGGGCGGCGAGCATCGCTGCAACATCTGGCAGGGCGATTTTCCGCGCCACAATACGGCAGATGACGGCTATCCCGGCACAGCGCCGGTGAACGCGTTTCCGGCAAATGGCCATGGTCTCCACAATATGTCCGGAAATGTATGGGAATGGTGCGAGGATGTGTTCTCGCCCGACTACCATCGCAACACTCCGGTCGATAATCCGCTATGCCGCGATGGCAGCGATGCCCGTTCGCTGCGCGGTGGTTCGTTCCTCTGTCATGAGTCCTATTGCAACCGCTATCGCGTCGCTGCGCGCAGCAGTAACACACCGGACAGCACGGCAAGCAATATCGGCTTTCGTGTCGTTCGCCGCGAGCCCGCGATGAGGTTCCGATGACTCTTGTGGCGCCGCGTGAGAGCAAGGAGGGCGAGGCCACAGGAACATTCTTGTTGCCGGCTTCGCTGCGGGCGTTCGTCCGCAATCGTGAGACCGGGCTGGTCATCACCGGAATGTTGATTGGGGTGATCAGCGGCGTGCTGGTCGCGGCCATCGGCCAGCTGAGCCAGCTCGCGCATGTCTTGTTGTTCGATATTCCGGTGGACGGCCATCTCAGCTCCACGCCGGTCATCTCGTGGCAGCGATTGATCTTCGTGCCGATTGCGGGCGGTGTTGTGCTGGCCATTCTTGCGCTTGTGTTCAACAACCGCCTGAAAGGCCAGCTAGCCGACGCCATCGAGGCGAACGCGCTGCTCGGCGGGCGGCTGTCGATGCGTGGCAGTATTTTTGTCTCGATCCAGACTCTTGTCTCGAACGGGTTTGGCGGCTCTGTGGGTCTTGAGGCGGGATACACGCAGATCTGTTCGGCGATTTCCTCGTGGTTCGGCCGCACCCTTGCCGCGCGCCGCAGCGACATGCGTCTGCTGGTCGCCTGCGGTGCGGCGGCGGCAATCAGCGCAGCGTTTTCGGCGCCGCTGGCCGGCGCGTTCTATGCATTCGAGGTAATTCTTGGCGCCTATACATCCGCGAGTCTGGTTTCGGTCATTGCCAGCGCCGTCTGCGGCTGGATGGTCGCCCGTAGCCTGACCCATCAGGCATTTCTGATGGTGCCGGGCTTTCCGACGCCGGTGTCGGTGGAAATGATCGGCCAGTCTGTGTTGATCGGCGTGATTTGCGCGCTGGGCAGCATCGTGCTGATGCTCGCGGTCGCCTATGCCGAGCGGGCGTTTCAGGCGTTGAAGTTCATTCCGACGGCGTTCCGGCCGATCCTCGGCGGAGCCATTCTCGGCGCCATGGCGTTGCTGACGCCGGTTGTCCTCGGCGCTGGCCACGGCGCGATGCAGATCCTTCTGGTGAGCAATCCGAGCTGGATACTGCTGTCGACCGCGATTTTCCTCAAGGTTTTAGCCTCGGCGATTTCGCTGGGATCCGGCTTTCGTGGCGGACTGTTTTTCGCGTCCTTGTTATTGGGCGCGCTGATCGGCGAGCTCTACAGCGTTGTCGCTGCCATGGTCATTCCCAATGCGGCGTTGCAGCCGGGCACTGCCGCGATTGCGGCGCTTGCGGCGTTGAGTTCAGGCGTGATCGGCGCGCCGTTCGCCATGGTATGTCTCGCGCTGGAGATCACGGGCGATTTCTCGGTGACGGTTGGTGCGATCATTGCGTCATCGGTGACCGCGCTCATGGTGCGCGAGCTGTTCGGTTACAGCTTCGCGACTTGGCGCTTCCATCTGCGCGGCGAGGTGATCCGCGGCCCGCAGGATGTCGGCTGGACCAGGCAACTACGTGCGAACACGCTAATGCGCACCGATTTCGAGGCCGCGCCTGCTTTCATGCCAGTCGCCGAAGCGCAGGCGGCCTTTCCGTTGACCACCAAGCAGATCGTGCTGCGCGATCAGGAGGGCCGTTACGCCGGCCTCGTGATGGCTGCCGACCTGCATGCGGTCTCCGATCCGCCAGATCAAAAGCTGGAATCGCTCGCGCGCCAGCACGATGAATTCCTGTTACCGCACATGAATATCCGCGAGGTTACAACCGCTTTTGAAAAGACCGAAACCGATGTGCTCGTGGTGGTCGATCGCAGCGACCGGCGTATCGCAGTCGGCACCATCAGCGAATCCTTTGTGCTTCGCACCTATAGCGAGGAACTGGAGCGGCGGAATCAGGAAATGTTTTTCCGCTAGGTGCAGATCACGGTCGAAGATCCATCTCGATCCGTACGAAATCGCCGCGATACGTTACTTCGCCAAGATAGATCACCCGCTTGTCGGGCGCGAGAAAGATTCTACGCACGTCCGCGACCGGCGAGTTCAGCGGAACTTTGAGAAGCCGTGCGACTTCAAGATCGGCAACCCCAATGGTCAGGGTCTGATGTGCGGAGGCCACGGGCGGATCGCGCATTTCAGTCAGGATCGGAATCACCGTTTGGGTGCGAAACCGCTTGGGGTGTTTGCGGAACACGGTTTCGTCGAGATAGATCGAGATCACGCAATAGGGTTCGCCTCTGCGCGAATGCACGCGGCGCATGAACACGTAGCGCTCCGCGGGAATGCCGTCATCGGGCTTGAGCGGCGCGCGCGCGCGTCCCTCACTGATATTGAGGATTTCCGGCGAGGTCTCGCGATAAACCTCCGCGAGATCGGACAGCGTGGTTTCGACCTTGAGCCAGTGATTGTCGCTGGCCTTGCCGGTGACGAACGTGCCGCGACCTTGCTGCGCTTCGACAAGGCCTTCGCGCGCCAGCAACTCGACAGCCTGGCGCACAGTGACGCGTGAGACCTCGAATTCCTCAGCCAATTCTTCGTTTGCCGGAAGACGGAGGCCTTGTGGCCAGAGGCCACGGGCGATCCGCTGCCGGAAAATGTCGGCAATCTGGGCGTATTTCGGGACGTGGCTTTCCTGCATCAGCTTCATGGTCCGGCCGTTCGTCCGCTTCCGTTGGGTCATGTATCCTCGAGAATGAGCGACGCTCCCTTTTCACCGATCATCAGGCTGGTCGCGTTGGTGTTGGCCGAGGTGATCAGCGGCATCACCGATGCATCGATGACCCGAAGCCCGTCAACGCCCCGCACGCGAAGCTGCGGATCGACGACGGATTGCGGATCGCTTCCCATTCTGCAGGTTCCGACACAATGAAATACCGTGCCGCCCGTTGTAGAAGCAAATGTCCACAGATCGCTGGGCGAGGCCGCGCCCTGTCCGGGCAGAACTTCCTTGTCCCACAGGTTGCGGAAGGATGGCTGGTGGAAGATATCGCGCAGCATCTCGAGACCTGCGACGATGGTCTTGCGGTCGCCCTCTCGATCGAAATAGTTCGGCACGATGGTCGGCTGATCGAAAGGATCGGTCGAGCGGATCGCAAGATACCCGCGCGATTCAGCGTGGCATTGCCAGACCGAGGCGGTGAAGCCGGGATAAGCATGGAGTGGCGTACCCGGCTTGTCGACTGATAGCGGCATGACGTTGAATTGCACATCGGGCCTGCGGCCATCGGAGTATTGCGTGCATGCCGCGCCGCCGACCTGACCCGCGCCGACGGTCAACGGACCTGTGCCGGAGAACAGCCACTGCAGTCCCATGCGGGTGAGGCCGACCGGACTCCTGACCTGATTGTTGAGCGAGATCGGCTCTTTGAGCCGTACGATCATGCGCGCCTGATAGTGGTCCTGCAGATTGCGGCCGACTTCCGGCGCATCGACAAGCGTGTCGATGCCGTGCTGTTTCAGCAAGGCTGAAGGGCCGATGCCGGACAGTTGGAGCAATTGCGGCGATTGCAATGTACCGCCGCAGAGAATGACTTCGCGCGTCGCGCGTGCGGAATGCGTGTGCTTTCCGCGAATCCATTCGATGCCGGCGGCGCGATGGCCGGTGAACAGCACGCGGCTGGCCTGTGCCCGGTCGATCAAGGTGAGGTTCGGCCGATCGAGCACGGGATGGAGAAAGGCCCGTGCCGAGCTCGATCGCCAGCGCGATCCGATGCCGAGCTGATATTTGCCGACGCCGTAGGTCGATGCGCCGTTGAAATCGGGATTGTAGGGCAGGCCGTATTCGGTCCCGGCTTTGACCCAGGCTTCGGATGCCGGATTCTGCACCCGCAGTTCAGAAACCTCGAATTCGCCGAAGCCGCCGTGGAACTGGCTGTCACCGCCCTGGTAATTTTCGTAATGTCGGAAATGTGGCAGAACTGCGTTGTAGCTCCAGCCAGTCGCGCCCATGCGCTCCCAGTCGTCGAAGTCCTCATGCTGGCCGCGGATGAAGATCAGTCCGTTGATCGAGGACGATCCGCCGACGATCCTGCCGCGCGGCCAGATGATTGAGCGTCCGCCGATATGCTCGCCCGGCTCGGTGGCAAAGCTGCGCGAAAAACGATCGTCGTAGATCGTGCGATAATATCCGACCGGCAGCTTGATCCAGATGTTGCGATCCGGACCGCCGGCTTCGAGCAGCAGCACGCGGCACGACGGATCTTTCGACAAACGATTGGCGACGATGCATCCGGCGGAGCCGGCTCCGACGATGATGTAGTCGTATTCGCTGACGGCGGTGTTGGTCATCGCTGATCCGGTCACGCGGTGCGAAGGTTGGCGATGGATTCGATGTCGGGCGTCAATCCCAGGCCGGGTTCGTCGCTCAGCGTGATTGCGCCATCGACAACGTCGGCGACGGGGCCGCAGAAGCGGTCGCGCAGTGGATTATCGTTGGAATCGATCTCGAGCAATCCATCACCACCGACGGCCGCGAGCAGGTGGGCCGATGCCAGCAATCCGATGCCGCCGCCGAGATAGTGCGGACAGAATCGACGCCCGGCCGCGAGTGCATTGCGCCCGATGGTCACGCACTCGCTGAGCCCGCCCCATTTGGCGGCGTCCGGTTGCACGACCGTGATGGCTCCCTCGGCAATCAGTTGCGCGAAGCCATCGCGGCTGGCGACGTTCTCGCCGGCGGCCAGCGGCATCGAAACGGCGCCGGCCAGCTTGATCCATTCTTGACGCGGCCTGTCGGCGCGGATCGGCTCTTCCAGCCATGCAAGATCGAACCCGGTGAACCCGTCCGCACGTTTCAATGCTTCATCGAGATCCCATGCCTGATTGGCATCGGCGGCGAGTGAATCGGTGCCGACGATCGCACGAAGCTGTTTGAGGTTGTCGCGATCCTGTGCGGCATCGAAACCGATCTTGAGCTTCAGCGCACGATGTCCACGCGCGAGTGCGGCCTCCGCCATCGCCGCCGATCCGGTGGGGTTAATGCCGCTGGCATAAACACCAAAGCGCGGCGAGGTCCCGCCGAGCAACCGCCACAATGGCTGGCGCTGGCGCCTGGCGAACAGATCCCACAATGCGAGATCGAGGCCAGCGATACTATGGGCGAACGGACCCGGCTCGCCGCACTGCAGTGCGAGCACATCGAGCCGCGCTGTTAGTTGCTGAAATATCTCGCCCGGATGGCCGATTGAAACGTTCTCGACCAGTGGCGCGATAATTTCATTGACGATGCGGACGCGATGCTCGGCGCCGACCGCCGGAAAGTTCGACCAGACTTCGCCCCAGCCGATGACGCCGTCCGTGTCCTCGATCTGAACGAAGACGGCAGGGCGGTTGAGCATGCGCCCGAACGAGGTGACGACCGACGTCGACAGTGGAAAGCGATAACTCGAAGCGCGCACGGTGCGGATAGCAAATTGTTCTGCTGACATGGTTGCCCGGAGCGTTTTGCTTCTCTTGTATGGTCATCCTATTTATAGTATGACTACGCCGAGAAGATCAATGCGGATTTCGGAAACAGCCGGCCCTCATGTCAAAAAACGCTGCTTCTCGCTTCATTCTGGGGTGTGCGCCGTGGCTCGGCGTGATCGTGCTGTGGTACGCCGTTCGCCTCAGCGGCCTCGTCAATCCGGCGCTGATTCCCGCTCCGCACCAGGTCGCGGTGCGGTTCTATGAGCTGCTGTTTCACGGCGGGCTGCTGATCGATATCTACGCGTCGACCAAACGCGTGTTTTTCGGTGTCGTGCTCGGCATCGCCGCCGCGGTCCCGGTCGGCTTCGCGCTCGGCTGGTACCGTCCGGCGCGCACCTTCGCCGATCCGATGGTGAATTTCTTTCGCGCCTTGCCGCCGATTGCGCTGATCCCGCTCGTGATCGTCTATTTCGGAATCGACGAGGTCGCGAAGCTGGTCATCCTGTTCTATGCCTCGTTCTTTTCCGGCGTCATCGTGATGTACGAGGGCGTCTCGCAGATCACGCCGCTGTACATCCGCGTCGCGCAGACGCTGGGCGCGAACCAGCGCGAGATTTTCGCCAAGGTCATCGTGCCGCTGACCGTCCCGCATATCCTGACGGCATTGCGCGTCGCGCTCGGTGTCGCGTGGGCGACGCTGGTGGCATCCGAACTGATCGCCGCTCAGCGCGGCCTCGGCGCCATGATCCAGAACGCATCGACCTATTTCCTGCTCGACGTCATCTATGTCGGCATCATTTGCATCGGCACCGTCGCGCTTCTGATGGATATGGCCTTGCGCAAGGTCAGCACTCATCTTCTCAAATGGCAAGACAGGGCTGTCGCATGAGCGTTACCAACGATCCTGGGCCGCTGGCGCGTTTCGAGCATGTCTCGCTGTCTTTCGATACGCCGAAGGGCATGCTCAATGTCGTCGATGATGTCACTTATGACATCCGCGAGAATGACTTCATTGCGATCATCGGCCCGTCCGGTTGCGGCAAGACGACGATGATGAGCATGCTTGCTGGTTTTCAGAAGCCGAGCGGCGGCCAGGTGCTGTATAACGGCCAGCCGGTCCGGGGACCCGGGCCGGAGCGCGGCGTGATCTTTCAGGAATACGGCGTGTTTCCGTGGCTCACCGTGCGCCAGAACATCGAGTTCGGCCTGAAGCTGAGCGCCAACCACACGCCGGTATCGGAACGTCGCGACATCTGCGAGCATTATCTGTCGCTGATGGGCTTGAGCGATTTCGCCAATGCGTTTCCCAAGCATCTGTCAGGCGGCATGCGGCAGCGGCTCGCGATCGCGCGCGCCTATGCGGTTAAGCCGCAATTCCTGCTGATGGACGAGCCGTTCGGCGCGCTCGATGCGCAGACGCGCTCGAACATGCAGAACCTGCTGCTGCAGGTGCTGGCGACCGAAGGCAAGACGGTGATGCTGATCACCCATTCGGTCGATGAGGCGATCTATCTTGCCTCGCGCATCGTGGTCGTCACCGCGCGGCCGGCACGGATCAAACAAATCATCGACATACCCTTCGGGTATCCCCGTGACGAAAGCGTTCAGGAAAAGCCGGAGTTTGGCGAGCTGCGCAGCCATATCCGGGAACTCGTGATGAGCGAATACCGCGCACAACAGGCCCAGACCAGGGCCGTCTCATTTTCCGAATAACCAACAAGCTTCTGGAGGAGATGAACAATGCATAGAAGGCAATTTTTGACCACGACCGCAGGCGTCGCAGTTGGTGCCATGATCGGCGCTCCGGCAATCGCGCAAGCGAAAACCAAACTGCGGGTCGGCTATCTGCACACCGTCGCTGTGGATGGCCAGATCTGGACCGGCGTCGATCGCGGATCGTTCGACAAGCAGGGCCTCGAGCTTGAATTGCGTCAGTTCAACACCGGCCTCGAAATCTTCCAGGCCTTGATCGGGGGCAGCCTCGATGTGCTGGCCACCGGCGCGGTGCTTTCGAACTTCCCGGCACGCGGGCAGGGCAAGGTGTTCCTCATCAACGATATCGAGGTCGCGACCGCCCAGCTTTGGGTGCGCTCCGACCAGGGCATCAAGACCTTCGCCGATCTCAAGGGCAAGCGCATCGCGACCGCAACCGGCACCACCGCGCATGTCTTCCTCGACAAGGCATTGCGCGCCAACAAGGTTGATCCCAAGGAAGTCGAACTCGTCAACCAGAACATGTCGGCGGCGGTGACCGCGTTCATCTCCGGATCGGTTCCGGCGGTGGCGCTGTGGGTACCGTTCAACGTCACGGTGCGCGACAAGGTGCCGGGCGCGGTGAAACTCGCCGATGCGTCGGCTTACTATCCGCAGGCGGCGATCATCGGCGGCTGGGCAGCGCGCAACGATTACTATGGCGGCAATCAGGAGACGCTCGCCAAGCTGATCCGCGGCTGGGCCGAGGCTAACGACTACATCATCGCCAACAGCGGGCCGGCGATGGAGGCGCTACAGAAGAACCACTATCCGCAGACGCCGCTCAGCGACATCAACGAACAGTTCAAGGCGCAGAAGATGTTCTCGTCGAAGGACTGGAAGCGGATGTATTCGGACGGCACCGTGGCCAACTGGCTCCAGCAGTCCACCGACTTCTTCATGGCGAATGCCGGCGTCAAGGATTTCACGCCGGCCAAAACCTATTTCGATCCGAGCCTGTACCTGAAGACGGTGGCCTGAGGCGGCTGCATCTGTCCGGCCCGGCGTGTCACCACGCCGGGCCGATCAGGCGCCGACGATACGCCTTGAGGCGGCGTCCTGCGCCATTTTCCAAGAACATCAGATAAGAAGTTTGTTCCTGGCGGCAGAAATGCCCGCCAATAGCGAATTTCCGTGCGTTGATCTCCGCGAAGTCCCCGTCAGCCGCCATCCGGGACGCAAGTCCCGGATGGCGGCTTGCCGACTTGATACCCATAATCGGTTGGCGTAATTGAATACAATGATTCAATTCGCCATACGTCTCGAGCATAGTGGCGATTGAGACTCGGGGAGCGACGCTGTGCCGCGACTGACGGTGACGAAATCGGAGCTGATGCCGGAAGGAAGTGACGCGATCTTTCGCAAATTCATTCATGATTTTCTGGCCTTCAGCTCCCGCGTGGGCCAGTGCCGGGCGGGTTTTGGCGAGCGGCTGGGGATCTCGGGCATCGCTTATACGACGCTGATATCGATCGCTCATCTGCAGGGAGAGAAGGGCGTCGGCGTGAGCCGCATTGCCGAGCACCTCCATCTCTCGGGCGCTTTCGTCACGATCGAGGTGTCGAAGCTGGTCGAGGCGGATCTCGTCAAAAAGCGGGTCAACAAGAGCGACCGGCGCCGCGTTTTGCTGACGGTCACGCCAAAGGCGAGGCGGCTGCTCGACGAGCTTGTCACTGTGCAGGCCCCTGTCAACGACGCGCTTTTCGATTGCCTGAGCGCCGCCGAATTCCAGCAATTGTCGTCGATGATGGAGCGTCTTGTGCCCTGTGGCGACAAGGCGGCTTCGATGCTCGCTTTCACGGCGAAGTGGTCGAAAGCGCAGCCTGAGAAGGCAAAGGCAGCCGCCCCCGCGGACAAGCAGAAAAATAAAAAGCGCGCGGCTTGACCGCATTTCAATAATAGCTTTCTATCAAAGCAGTTATTGGGAACAGGACGGCCGTCGGCGCGACGGCCATGCGGGTGTGATCATGAGCGGCAATATCCAGGTTACCGTCCACGAGCGCGGCGGCTCTTCGGCTCGATCGTTTGAGATCAAGGATCTCGTGATCGCGGGCTGGACCGGGCGCGATCCTGTCGCGCGCGACAAGCATATTGCGGAGCTCGAGGAACTCGGAGTGCCGCGGCCGGCCTCGACGCCGATCTACTACCGTGTCGCCGCGAGCCGTCTCGTCACTGCGACGAGCATCGAAGCGAGCGGCGGCGAGTCGAGCGGCGAAGTGGAATTCGCGCTGATCCGGGCGGGCGGGAAGTCCTACGTCGGCGTCGGGTCGGATCACACCGACCGCAAGGTCGAGACCTACAACATCACCGTCTCGAAACAAATGTGTGACAAGCCCATCGCGCCGGAGGTCTGGCTCCTCGACGACGTTCTCCCGCATTGGGACAGCCTGGTGCTGCGCTCGTTTGCGACGATCGACGGCAAGCGCGAGCTTTATCAGGAAGGGACGCTCACCGGCATGTTGCCGCCGGCTGAATTGATCGAGCGCGGATTCGGCAAGGCGGGAATGCCGGACGGCACCCTGATGTTTGGCGGCACGTTTGCCGCCAAAGGCGGCATCCGCCCGGCGTCACGGTTCGACTACGAAATCGCCGATCCGGTCCTGAACCGCACCATCACGCACGGTTACGAGATCGTGTCGCTCCCGATCCTCGGCTAGGGATCGCCGTCACCGGGAAACCACACTCTCCACGGCGGAGGCGACAGCGAACAGTGTCGCGTCCTGGCCGTGCTCTTTCGCCAGCATGAGTCCGACAGGGGCGGCATTGTCGCCGCGCGCAATCGGCAGCGAAATCGCGCAACCATCGATCATGTTGATGAGTGTGCAGTTGCGCAGGGAGAGCAGGTTCAGGCGTCCGAATTCACCGTCGTCCACAAGGTCTTCCAGTCTGGGCGGCAGGATCGCGACCGTGGGCATCAGGACGGCATCATAAGGCGCGAACCGCTGCGTCGCGCCGGCGATCAGTGTGCGCCGTTGCGCGACAAGATCGAGATAGTCGGCGGCAGTTTGCTTTGCACCGCGCTGGATGCGCACCAGAACGCGCGGATCGTATTTCGCCGCTGCCTTCTCGATAAGTTCGCGGTGCCAGGCATAGCTTTCCGCTGCCGGAAATCCGCCTTTGGCATTGATTTCAGCGACCCGGCTGAATTCCGGGACCGCGATCCTGTCGATCCGGGCGCCTGCGTCGCTGAGGCGGGCGATGGCGGTGTCGAACGCGCTCGCAACGTCATCGTCGATGTCGTCGAACGCGACATTCGTGGCAACAGCGAAGCGCAAACGATTCAGCGCCGGCGCGTCACGGCGGGCAAGTGGTGTTCCCGATAGAATGGAATCCAGTGTTTCGCAGCAGGCGACGGACCGCGCGATAGGTCCGATCGAATCGAGCGACGTTGCCAGCGGCAGGCAACCGTCGAGCGGGACGCGCGCGGCTGTCGGCTTGAATCCGACCAGCCCCGTGAACGCCGCCGGAATCCGGCAGGAGCCGCCGGTGTCGGTGCCGATCGCTGCATGGGCCATCCCGTCGGTGACGGAAATGGCGGCGCCGGACGACGAGCCACCGGGCGCTCGGCCGGTTTTGCGATCCCAGGGATTGCGTGGCGTGTCGTAATGCGGGTTAAAGCCAAGGCCCGAGTATGCGAATTCGGACATGTTGGTTCGTCCGATCAGCACGAAGCCGGCTTGCCGCAAGCGGGCGACGATCGTGGCATCGGCGGTCGCGGCCGGTGCATTTTCCAGCGCTTTCGAACCGGCTCTGGTTTGCTGCCCGCGGATATCGAACAGATCCTTGATCGAAACCGGAATGCCGGCATAGGCGGAGGGGGCAGCACCGCTGCGGCGCAATTCATCCATCGCGGACGCCGAAGCGAGAGCGGCCTCCCGATCGAAAGCGATCATCGTGCGTGGGCCTTCGCCTGCCGGATCGGCAATGCGTTCGAGGCACGCTTCGACGAGTTGCCGGGATGTCGTGCGGCCGTTTGCAAGATCGTCGGCCAGCGATGCGAGGGTCGATGTGTGCTTCATTTTGTTTTCATTTCCGCGACTGCTTGAGTGCAACCTATAGCGACCACGCCCGCCTCGAACAACTTTGCCGCAGCCGATATTCTGGTTCTTGACAGGCAATGTCTCTCTCATATAGCTTTATAACAAAGCTATCAATAACGGGGGGAGGAATGGCCGAGACCGCAGATCAGAACTCCCGGGCGCTTCGGCGGGCGCTGGGCCAGTTTGCGACCGGCGTCGCCGTCATCACGGCGGAAGCGGCGGACGGCAGTGTCATCGGCCTGACGATGAGCTCGTTCAATTCCGTTTCGATGGATCCTCCACTCGTGTTGTTCTCGATCGACCGCAAGGCATTCAGCCTCGCGGCAATGTCGGAAGCGAAGGGCTATGCGGTCAACATTCTTGGTTCCGATCAAGAGCATCTATCGAACAAGTTCGCCAAGGCGCTCGGCGACAAATGGACCGCTGTCGAACACACGCTCGGATATTGCGCGGCGCCTTTGCTCGCGGGCGCTCTCGCGCATTTCGAATGTGAGCCGTACGCGCAGTATGACGGCGGCGATCACGTGATTTTCGTCGGCCGCGTCGTGCGATTCGCGGCCGAGACCACCAGCGACCCGCTGATCTTCTTTCGTGGCTCTTATCGCGGGCTCGCCAAACAGGAACGCAGCCCCCAGTGGCCGCTTCCAATGCACTACTGACATTCCGAAACGGAAACCGATCGAGGGAAGCAATGATTAAAACCGGTGCTCAGCATATCGCCAGTATTCGCGACGGTCGCGAGGTTTATCTCGACGGTCAGCGCGTGAGTGATCCGACGACGCATCCCGCCTATCGCTCCGCGATCGGTTCGATCGGAAAAATGTTCGATTTTCAGAGCGCGCCGGAAAATCGCGATCTGATGACCTTTGAGACCGAGACCGGGACGCGCGCCAACCGGATTTGGGAGTTGCCCAGCTCTTATGAAGCGCTCGTCAAGCGCCGCAAGGGTCTGGAAGCATGGACCGAACTGCACGCCGGCTTCATGGGGCGCGCGCCGGATCACGTCGCGTCCTGCATTGCCGGCATGTACATGGGTCTCGAGGTTTTCGAGGGGTATGATGCCGACCGTGCCCGTGCGCTGGCCGATTACTTTCGCTATGCGCGGGACAACGATCTTTATCTGACCTATGTGATCATCAATCCGCAAGCCGATCGCTCCAAGAGCGCGGCCCAGCAGGCCGATCCGTTTCTGTCCGCGGGCGTCGTCGATCGCGACGCCGAGGGCATCACCGTCCGCGGCGCGAAGATGCTCGCGACCGGCGGCATCATGGCGAATGAGGTGTTCGTGACCTGCATTCAGCCGCTGCAGCCCGGTGATGAGCGCTACGCGATCTCCTTCGCGGTGCCGATGAACATCAAGGGATTGAAGATCCTCTCGCGTAAATCCTACGAAGCTGCGGCGCCGTCGGTGTTCGACAATCCGCTGGCGAGCCGCTTCGACGAAAACGACGCCGTGCTCTATTTCGACGACGTGAAGGTGCCATGGGATCGCGTTTTCATCGTCGACAACATCGACATGTGCCAAAAGCAGTTTCATGCGACGCCTGCGCACGTCTATCAGAACTATCAGGCGATGATCCGCCTCTCGGTCAAGTTGCGTTTCCTCGCCGGCATTGCGTTGCGGACTGCCGAAACCAACGGCATTGTGGGCTTTCCGCAGGTGCGCGAAATGCTCGGCCAGGTGGCCGCAGAGGTCAGTATGGTGGAAGCGCTGGTGGTCGCGATGGAGACCAAGGGCCAGCAGCGGGGCGCTTACTTCGTGCCGGATCGCCAGATGCTGTACTCGGCGCAGGTGATCACGCAGCAGCTCTACGCCAAGATCAACAATGCGCTTCGCGAACTGGCTGGCGGCGGCATGATCATGCTGCCGTCGTCGGTGAAAGATTTCGAGAATCCGGAGCTCGCAAGGCTGATCGACAAAACGCAGCAATCGCCGGCGGCGAGCGCGGCCGACAAGGTGAAGTTCTACAAACTTGCGTGGGACGCCGTCGGATCGGAGTTCGCCTCACGCCATTCGCAGTATGAAATGTTCTTTGCGGGCGCGACCTTCGTTACGAAGGGACATGCGTTCCGCTCATATGACTGGAAGTCCGCATCTTCTTTGCTGGACCAGATGTTATCGAGCTACGATATCAACGATGAACTGGCGGGCGCCGGCAAGCCGTCCCGCTCCGTCGCTTAACCCGAGGAAAGTACAATGGCAGTCAATAAGGCTCACGACGAATTTCATGCTCTCGATATGTCGAGCGGATGGGAAACGCCGCCGGGATATCCCGCGGGTATTCAGCAAAAGATTCTGGCGGGCGCGCTGGACGAGGCCAACAAGCGGGGAACCCGCACGCGTATTCTGCGATTTGCACCGGGCGTCTACACGACGAAGCCTTTCGTGCACGAATACTGGGAAGAGGTTTTTCTGTTCTCGGGCGATCTCACGGTCGGCAACGACGAGAACGGCAACGGTGGTGAATCTTTCAAGCCGCACACCTATGCGTGCCGCCCGCCTGGCGCTTTCCACGGTCCGTTCAAATCCGAGAAGGGCTGCCTTTTGATGGAAATCCACTATTTCGATCCCGCGTAATCGCGCGGGGCTACCCTCCATGGTTGGCCCCGTCCGGATCTCGCGCGTCGTTGCTTCGGCGCGCGAGTCTTTCGGTCCGCCAGGTCGCGAGGCCAGACTTGACTACCTTTGGAGTTTAGCTATGATTTTTTTGTATTTTCGACTGCCAAAGGCAAGCATGTCAGCCTCGCTCGCCGGCATTTTTGGTAACGCTGAATTCGGAGAACCCCGAACATGATGCAGTCGAAGATTCTCGATACGAGCTTCCGCTCAGCGCTGTCTCGCATGGCAAAGAACAAGCGCCTGCTTGCCTATGACAAGCCGGTCGATCAGCACCTTGAAGCGACAGCCATTCTGAAGAAATTCGATGGACGCGAAGCGATCCTGTTCTCGGCGGTCAAGAACAACACGACGCCGGTGATCGGAAACCTGCTGAGCTCGAAGGAAAATTGCGAAGCGGCATTCGGACTCGATTTCAATGGCATCCGCGGTCTGATCCAGCGGGCCATGAATGCGCCGATCGAGCCCGTGCTGATGGACAAGGCCCCGGCCCAGGAAGTCGTGCTGAAAAGCGGCTTCGATATTGGCAGCTTATTGCCGGCCGCCTTCCACGCCCCAGGCGATGCCGGGCGTTACATCACGGCGGGCATCGTGGTGGTGAAGGATCCTGTGACGGGTGTCTACAACGCGTCCTATCATCGTTTGCAGATCATCGGGCCGGATCGTGTCGCCATCAAGCTCGACCTTGGCCGGCATCTGCGCGCCGCCTTCGAGCGCGCCCAGCAGAAGGGTGAGGATCTGCCGGTGGCGGTTTGCATCGGCACGGATATCGCCCTGCATTTCACGGCGGCGACGATGGGTTCGCAAATGCCGGAATCGGCGGACGAACTGGCGGTTGCGGGCGGCCTCGCGGGCAAGGCGCTCCCGGTTGTGAAGGGCGTCACGCAGGATCTTTTGATCCCGGCTGAAACCGAATTCGTTCTCGAAGGGAAGATCCTGGCGAACGAAGCCGTGCCGGAAGGGCCGTTTGGCGAATTCATCGGTTTCGCCGCGCCGGCCGCCGACGCACCGGTTCTGCAAATCACCGCCGTCACGCATCGCAAGAAGCCGATCTATCATATCATCAACGGCTTTGGGCGTGAGACGATCATGCTTCGGAAGTATGTGCTCGAAGCGAGCCTGCTCAAGGTTTTGCAGTCGGCGATTCCGAACGTTGTTGACGTCGAGATGACCGTCGGCGGTCTGCATCGCTTCCACGTGGTCATCCAGGTCAAAAAGACCAGCCGTCAGCACAACGGCCTGCAGCGTAACGCCATGCTTGCCGCTTTCGGTGCCCTGAAGGATCTCGATCTGGTGACCGTCGTCGATGACGACATCGATATCCGCGACGTTCATGATGTCGAATACGCGGTCGCGACCCGTATGGAAGCGTCGAGCGACCTCGTCATTATTCCTGCGGCAAGAGGCCACGAGTATGTGCGCGTCAGCAAGGACGGCATCCGCACGAAGTTGGGAATTGATGCGACGGTGCCGTTCGAAGATCAGGCGAAGTTCCGGCGCGTCGAGTTCGCGCCGACCGAGGTGAAGGAAACGGCATTCAACGCCGATCCCGCCACGGTGTTGAAGGTTCTGAACCTTTCCTGATCGATCGCTGAAATCCAGCAGAAAATAGAAGATTTTCCAAAGGGAGGGGTCCATGAAGAAAGTTACTCTTGCAGTTATTTCCATCGCAGCGCTGTTCTGCAGTGCTGCGTCCGCAGAAACCTGGCCGAGCAAGCCGATCAAGCTTGTCGTTCCTTACGCGCCGGGAGGCTATACCGACGGCGTATCGCGCATCACTGCGCGATTCATGGAGAAGGATCTCGGACAGACCGTCGTCGTCGAAAATCGCGCGGGTGGCGGCGGCATCGTCGGCACCGACTTCCTCTCGAAGTCGGCGAACGACGGTTACACGCTCTGCGTATGCAGCGTCGGGGCGGTTTCCGTCGCTCCGGTCGCTCAGAAAACGTCCTACGATCCGCTGAAGAGCTTCCGGCCCATCAGCATCGTCAGCACGATTCCGCAGACTGTCATCGTCAACCCGTCCCTGCCGATCAATTCGATCGAGGAACTGGTGTCCTACGCCAAGGCGAACCCCGGTAAGCTCAACTACGGCTCCAGCGGAGCAGGCGGATTGATGTACTTCTCCGTCGCGCTTTTCGAGGCCCGCACCGGAACCAAGATGGTCCACGTTCCGTTCAAGGGCGGAGCGCCGGCAACCGCGGCGGTCGTATCCGGCGAGGTCAATCTGACCTTCACCAATATGACGGACGCGCTGCCGCAGATGGAAGCAAAAACGGTGCGTGCGCTTGCGGTCACCTCGAAAGACCGCAGCGAGTTCACGCCGCAGTTGCCGACCATCGCCGAGAAGATTCTGCCGAATTATAATGTTGAATCCTGGAACGGCGTGATGGCCCCGGCCGGTACGCCGGAAGCGATCATTCAGAAGCTTTCGGCCACTTACAAGAAGATGGCCGCCGATCCTGAAGTGAAGAAGCAGATGGCAGTTCTTGGCGCGTCGACTGTGTTCACGACGCCGGATGAATATCAGGGGCGGATCAACGCGGAAGTTGAGCAGTGGAGGACGCTGCTCAAGGAGATTTCCGGCAAGAAGTAACGCGGCATCACGCGGCGTTGCTGTCAATCTCTCAATGATGCGCGGGGAAGTGGGCGAACCCACTTCGCCGCGCTGGAGGTAACGATGAAGCCGTTCGCCTGGCGGGGGAATACAGACTTCTATTCGGGGCTGTTGCTTGCGGGCATCGCCGTTTTTGCCCTCATTTATGTCCGTACGCTCGACATCGGAACAGTACATCAAATGGGGCCGGGCTATTTCCCGCTCGGTCTCTCGCTCATCCTGCTCGGCATGGGCCTTGTTCTGATCGTCAAGGGTGTTTTGTCCGGCGGACCGCCGGTCGAGACGGTCCATTTGAAGCCGCTGTTCTTCGTTCTGCTGTCCTTCGCTCTGTTCGGCGTGCTGATAGAACGCGCGGGGTTGATCTGCGCAATTCTCGCACAGGTGCTTGTCGCGCACTTCGGGTCGCGTGAAACGCGCCTTTCCCAGAGTCTCATTCTCGGCGTCGGGCTCGCGGCCGTATCGTCCGTGCTGTTCGTTTTGCTCCTCAAGATACCTGTCAGCTTGCTGCCATGATCGATATTTTCGCTTCACTAGGGCACGGGTTTGCGATCGCAGCGACCCCTGGAAACCTGCTTTTCTGTCTGATCGGCGCGGTCTGCGGCACGCTCATCGGCGTGCTTCCGGGATTGGGGCCGGTCGCGACGATCTCGCTGTTGCTGCCCGTGACGTTCGCGCTCGACCCTATCGGCGCGATCATCATGCTGTCGGGAATTTACTACGGCGCGCAATACGGCGGCTCGACAACCGCGATCCTCGTCAACATACCGGGTGAATCCACATCGGTCGTGACAGCGGTCGACGGCTACAAGATGGCACAGCAGGGCCGCGCCGGAGAGGCGCTGGCCGTTGCGGCGATCGGCTCTTTCATCGCCGGGTGTATCGGCACACTGGTGATCGCACTCGCGGGACCGCCGCTTGCGCTCATGACGCAACAGTTCGCATCGCCGGACTATTTCTCGCTCATGGTGCTCGGTCTCGTCTCGGCGGTCGTGCTGGCCAACGGTTCGATGTTCCAGGCCATCGCGATGATCTTCCTGGGGCTGCTCCTCGGAATGGTCGGGATGGACATCAATACCGGCCAGCCACGATTGACCATGGACCTGATCGAACTGTCCGATGGCATCAATTTCGTGGCGCTCGTGATGGGCCTGTTCGGCATCGCGGAGGTGATCGCGAACCTCGAACTGGTCTCATCGCGTATCGTCAATCATTCAACCATCAACAGCATTTGGCCCTCGATGAAAGTCCTGCGCGGGGCATGGGCTTCCGTGATGCGCGGTACGCTCATCGGGACGATCTTCGGCATCTTGCCGGGCGGCGGTGCAACGATTGCGGCATTCTCGGCTTATGCGCTGGAAAAACGCGTCGCGAAGGATCCGTCGCGCTTCGGCAACGGGGCAGTGGAGGGCGTTGCCGCGCCGGAGGCGGCCAACAACGCCGCTGCCCAGACGTCGTTCGTGCCGCTGCTCACGATGGGGATTCCGACCAGTGCAACGATGGCGCTGATGATCGGCGCTCTCACGCTGCATGGCATCGCGCCCGGTCCCATGGTGATCTCGCGCCAGCCCGATTTGTTCTGGGGCCTGATCGCAAGCATGTTCATCGGCAATGCCATGCTCGTCATCATCAACCTGCCGATGATCGGAATCTGGGTGAAGCTGTTGTCGGTGCCCTATCGGCTCCTCTATCTGATCATCCTGGTCGTCTGCGCGATCGGCGTGTTCTCGGTGAACAATTCGTCATTCGATATCTACATGACGGTCGGTTTCGCTCTGCTCGGCTATATCCTGCGAAAGCTCAACGCCGAGCCGGCGCCGCTTCTGATGGGGTTTGTGCTCGGTCCGATGCTCGAGGAGAACTTCCGTCGCAGCCTTATCACCGCGCACGGCAACACCATGGTGTTCTTCGAACGTCCGATCAGTCTCGCGCTGCTGATTATCAGCGCCGGGCTTCTGCTTTCCATTGCGTTGCCTTCGATCGTTCGCTGGCGCGGCGAAGTCTTCAAGGAAACCTGAGGCCTTCAAACAAACCTGGCTGATTTGGATCGACGTGCCGAGCCGCCGCGGCCTTCGGCGGCTTCAAACACTCGGGAATCGGCCGCGAGGGTGGCGCGTGGTCGCTCGATTTCTATTCCGAATGAAGACCGTCTGCACTTACGCAGCTTGAAGACAGGAACGGTTTAAAGAGATGGTATCGACTTCTCGTGTTATGCCGGCTGAGGCCCGAAACGGGGGCAATATTCTGGTTTCGGCGCTTCGCCTGAACGGCATCGACCGGATATTCGGCGTGCCGGGGGAAAGCGCGTTGCCGATTTTTGATGCGCTTTACGGCGACAACAATCCGATCCAGTTCGTGGTTTGCCGCCATGAGGCGACCGCCTCGCATATGGCCGAGGCGGACGGCAAGATGAGCGGCCGCCCCGGAATTTGCATCGTGAGCCGCGGGCCGGGTGCGGCGCATGCGATGATCGGTCTGCACACCGCCTATCAGGACTCGACGCCGATGATCCTGATTATCGGCCAGGTGCCGCGCGCGCATCGCGGCCGGGAAGCCTTTCAGGAATTGAACTACACGCGGGTTTTCGCCGATATGACCAAGTGGGTCGGCGAGATCGAGAGCGCCGATCTCATTTCTGAATATGTGAGCCGCGCCTTTCACATTGCAACGCAGGGCCGCCCTGGGCCCGTCGTTCTTTCGATTCCCGAGGACGTGCTGAGCGAGATGAGCGGTGTGAGCGACGCGGTGCCCGCTATCGCGGCGGAGACCGCACCTATGCCTGCGCAAATGCTGCAGGTTCGCTCCTTGCTGCAAGCCGCGAAACGTCCGCTCGCGATCGTCGGCAACCTCGGATGGACTGCGGAAGCAGCAGACCGTTTCAAGGAATTTGTCGCCAGGAGCGACATTCCCGTGATCGCCGGATTCCGTTCGCAGGACATTCTCGACAACCGCAGCGATCAGTATATCGGCGATCTCAGTCTGGGCGGGAGCGCCGCGTTGCGCGAGCGCGTCAAGAATGCCGATCTGTTGCTGGTGATCGGCGATCGTCTCGGCGACGTGACGACGAAGAGCTATACGCTGCTCGACGCTCCGGTCCCGAAGCAAACGCTGATTCACGTTTTCCCGGGCGCGGAGGAACTGGGGCGGGTTTACACGCCGACGCTTGCGATCCAGTCAAAATCGTCGCACTTCGCCGACGCACTGGCAGACATCGAGCCGCTCGACAGCAGCGCCTGGCGGCAGTGGCGCGAAGAGTGCAGGGCTGCCTTCGTCAATTATCAGAGCAACCCGCCGAAGGCTGCCGGTTTCGATCTTTCACAGGTCATTCGCTTTCTTGCCGAACGTTTGCCGGACGATGCGATCGTCACCAACGGTGCCGGCAATTATTCGATCTGGCTCCACCGTTTCTATCGTTACCGGAAACTCGGCACTCAAATTGCTCCGAAGTCCGGCGTTATGGGATACGGCCTGCCGGCCGCGATCGCGGCCAAGCTGCGCCACCCCGGCCGCGATGTCGTGTGTCTCGCCGGCGATGGTTGTTTCACCATGGCCTCGCCGGAATTCGCCACCGCGGTTCAACGCAACCTGCCGATCGTGGTGATCATCGTGAACAACGGCATGTACGGCTCGATCCGTATGCATCAGGAAATCCATTTTCCGGGGCGGCCGAGCGGAACGATGCTTCTCAATGCGGATTTCGCGCTGCTCGCGCAATCCTATGGCGCGCACGGCGAAGCCATCGAGCGTGACGAGGATTTTCCGGCTGCTTTCGAGCGCGCGGTGAAGGCCCGTAAGCCGGCAATTATCGAATTGCGCGTGAACGCCAATCAACTCACGCCGGATCGCGTCTTGTGAGCAGCCAGCCGCGCAAATCCGGGCCAGGCGCGGCCTTGACGGCTCCGGGCATTCTGGTGTGAGTCGCTGAGGACGAAGATATGGACCACAGACCATGCAGCCTCTTCAGAAGCGGCTAATCGTTGGAATAAGCGGCGCTTCCGGCGCCGTGTACGGCGTGCGGTTGCTGGAGGTGCTGAAGGATTCCGGCATTCAGACCCATCTCGTGATGTCCAGGGCCGCCAGGATCACGCTCGCGACCGAGACCAGCTATAAGGTGAGCGATGTCGAGCGGCTCGCAGCCGTCGTTCATTCCAACGAAGACATCGGCGCGGCGTGTGCGAGCGGCTCCTTCCATACGCTCGGGATGGTCATCGCGCCTTGCTCGGTGAAGACGATGTCGGAAATCGCGACAGGCGTCACCGGGCACCTGATTTCACGCGCAGCCGACGTCGCCTTGAAGGAGCGCCGTCGCGTCGTGTTGCTGTTGCGCGAGACGCCGCTGCATCTCGGTCATATCCGCTCAATGGCGGCGGTTACGGAAGCCGGCGCGGTTGTGTTTCCGCCGGTGCCGGCTTTCTACGCCCGCCCGGCATCGCTTGAGGAAATGGTCGACCACACGATCGGCCGTGTTCTCGATCTTTTCGATATCGACGCGGGCCTTGTCCGCCGATGGACGGGAGAGCGTTCGCGTCCGAAAGCGAAAGCGGACGAATAACGCCTCAGTCGTTTTCCAGGATTGAGCAGGAACGCATGGATCAACCCTTCGAACTCGATAATCCGTTCTGGCAGTTTTCCCTGAAAGTCTATGCCGCGCCCGGTGTTGCGCAGGAATGCCTGCTGCTGCAGGACGAGTCAGGCGTCGACGTGAACATGCTGCTCTATTGTGGCTGGCGTGGTGCTGAGGCGGATGTTCTCTCGGCTGCGACGATCGCGCATTTGAACGAGGCCGTACGCGCATGGCGCGCGGATGTTATTGGTCCTTTGCGGGCGGTTCGTCGAAGCTTGAAGGGCATGGCGTCGCTCGACCAGGCGGTTATCAAGGATCTTCGGGGAAAAGTTCAAAGCACGGAAATCTTCGCCGAGCAGGTCGAGCAGGCGATTCTGTTTGGCCAAACGGCTCCGGATTATCTGCGCAGCGACAAGCCTGCCGAGGCAATCGACGCCAATCTGAATTTGTATTTGAGCAGCCACGGCCAAACCGCGGCCGCGGCACCCGCTTTCAGGTCGGCTGTTCTTGCAATGGACGCCAAATCCTAGACGAGCAAAATCCTGGACAAGGCCGCTGCTTCGGGCTTTTTCACGTCGGAGGTTTTGAAGCAACGTCCGATGTCACTTTGACCGGGCTACGTCAGGACACGTGATGAGCCGTCGGGCATGCGGAAACTGAACGCAAGGTGCGGCTCGGCACTCTGTTTCACCTCCGCCAGATGTCCGGCGCCGAGTTCGTTGAGCGCGGCCCGCAGTTCTTCCGAATGTGGGTGATGCAGGATCACCTGTTCCAGCACTGGCCCGAGGAACGCCATTGCGTTGGCCGGCGGCGGCCCTTCCGACCATTGGATCAGCGACGGAAAGCATCCGTCGAATGCCGTCATCCCGCTCTCCGGCACGGTGATACGCCAGGAGCGTGCACCGCGTGACATCGCCAGGATTTCTCCGAGGTCGACGCGGCTTGCCGCATGCGCAGCGGCGACGTCCGGTGTGCTGAGCACCCAGCTCACCGGCCGCGGGCGCTCTGCCAGTTTCCTGGCCTGACGCGCGTCGTCCATTCCGAACCATCGTGCGCGGCGTGGCCGGATGCCCGCCGGATCGATTGCGAGCAGCTCCAGAAAAACACCGTCACCGACCCGCAGCACATGGTTGTGGGTGCCCATGTCGGCGTGTTGGCTGCCGGGCGGGGCGTCGATTCCCAATTGCTGGCGAAGATAGGCCGTGCCTTGAGGCAGGTCGGCGGCGCCGACGGTGACGTGGTCAAGCTGAAGCATCGGGCTTCCTTTAGATGGGTCAGCGGAAATGACCTATTGACATAACAATATATCATATGGTGACGTAAAGGCATGAAAGTTCCGATCCCAAAATATTTTCTCATTCGCTCGGTGCTGGAATCCCGCATGGAGCGGACGTTCGCCGTTGGCGACCGGCTTCCGTCAGAAGCTGAGTTGGGGAAGGAGTTCGAGGTCAGCCGCATCACCGTGCAGCAAGCCCTGACCCTGATGGAGCGGGACGGACTGGTCAGGCGCGAGCGGGGGCGCGGCACCTTCTATCTCGGGCCTCGCGTGCGTCGTCAGGATGTCGAGCCGAACCAGCTCCTCCAGTCGCTGATCAGGAGCCAGCCGAGTGGCTCGGCGCGGGTGATTTCGACACGGGTGATGCAGGCCTCGCCGCTGGTCGCGGCTCGCCTGAATCTCGAGAAGGACGCGCCGGTCGTTTCCGTCGAACGCGTCGGCATGATCGGCGACGAGCCGATCCTGTACATCTACGCCTATCTCCCCGTCGATGTCGGGCAGAAGCTGCTGGAAGACGAAAGTCTGATGACGCGCTTCACCCTCGGCGAACTCGTGAACGATCTTTGTGGGGTCGTGATTGGTTCGGTGGTGCAAACGATCGCGGCGACGCTCGCGGATACCACATATGCCAAGCATCTGGGCGTCGAGATCGGTTCGCCGGTTCTCGAAGGCGAGCGCACATACTGCGACGAAAACGGTCGTCCCGTCGTTTTCAGCGACGCGTTCTATCGCGCCGATCGCCATCGTTTCGTCGTCAACGTCGAAAGTCAGCCGGCTGGAGCCGGATCCAAATCATCATCCAAGAAACGTCAGACATGGAGGGTTGCATGAACCGAATTTTAGTTGCGCTCCTATTTTCAGCTGCTTTGTCAGTTCCCGCGTCCGCGCAGGCGCCACAGGGGTCCGTGACTGTCATTAATCCATTCACGGTCGGTGGTCTTACCGACCTGACGGTTCGCTTCATCGTCAACAAGATGCAGTCCAAATTTCCCGCAGGCATCGCGGTGTTGAATCGCACCGGCGGCGGCGGCTCGATCGGTGTCACTGAAATCGTTCAGGCCAAGCCGGACGGAACGACGATCGGCATTGCGCCTACCGCGGCCCTGGTGGATCAGCCGCAGATGAACAATCTGCCGTACAAGACGCCGGATGATTTCGAGCCGATCGTCAACACGATCACGTACTATCAGTTTCTTGCCGTTCGCGGCGATGCGCCGTGGAAGACCATCAAGGAGCTGATCGACGCGGCTCGCGCCAAGCCAGACTCGCTCCGCTTCGCTAGTTCCGGCATCGGTACCGCGGCGCACATGAATCTCGCGCAGCTTGCGGACACGAGCAAGGCGAAATTCGTCCACGTGCCGTTCTCGGGATGGTCTGAAGGCAGCGCCGCGCTGCTGGGCGGGCACGTTGACGCGCTGACAATCAATCCGGGAGAAGGGCGGCAGCTGGCGAACAGCGGCCGCATCAAGATCCTGGCTATTTTCGCGCCGACGCGAAGCCGGTTCTATCCGGATGTGCCGACGTTCAAGGAAGTCGGCTACGACGCCGGCGTGAGCTTGAGCTTCGTGTTCCTGGCTCCGAAGGGCATTCCCGACGGGACCAAGACCTACATCCATGATGCCATCAAGACCGTGTTGCTCGACAAGTCCTTCCAGGACTTCGCGCACTCCAGAGAGGTCGATGTCAATTATCTCGATGGGCCGGCCGCGAAGGCGATGCTGATGAAGGAGTATCATGCGCACTCCGACCTGCTCGGTGCGCTCGGTTTGAAGGCAAAATGACATGCATCGGCGTGCGTTCAGCCTGAGTGTTGCGGCTCTGGGGGCGGTCTATCTCTGGCTGGCGCTTCAATTGCCGCTGCACACACTGAATGGCCCGGGCGCCGGATTCTTTCCGATTGTGATCGGTGCGGCGCTCGTGGTCTGCGGCATCGTGGCGAGCCTCCGGCCGGGAGGATTGGTCGCGGGAGAGGTCATTCGTGACGGCTCCCGCGGGAAAATCCTCACGGTTTTTGCCGGGATGATGCTGTTCTGTCTGCTGCTCCCGCGCCTCGGATACATCATCAGCGGGGCGCTGATCATGTTGGCCGCGCTGAAGCAGTTCAATGTGTCGTGGAAGGCTGCGGTGGCGATCTCGGTCGTGAGCGCACTCGCAACCTACGGCCTGTTCGTCACAGTACTTGGCTTGCAGCTCCCGCGCGGCAGCTGGCTCAGTTTGTGATGTTGGTTTGCTCGTAGAAGCAGGGATCTAGGGCGACAATTATGAACCATCTGCTGGACGGACTGGCACTCGGATTCTCGGTCGCGCTGACGCCGATGAATATCTATGCCTGTCTCCTCGGCGTCGCGTTAGGGTCTCTCGTCGGTGTGCTTCCCGGAATCGGGCCGAACGCCGGCATGGCCTTGCTGATTCCGCTGACATTCACGATGCAGCCGGATGCTGCGATCATCATGCTCGCCGGAATCTATTACGGCTCGATGTATGGCGGCTCGACCACGGCGATCCTGGTCAACGTGCCGGGGGAAGCCGCATCGGTCATGACGGCGGTCGATGGCTATCAGATGGCGAAGAAGGGCAGGGCGGGGCCTGCGCTCGCGATCTCCGCAATCGGCTCCTTTGTCGCCGGAACGCTGGGAATTTTGGGAATTGTCCTCGTCGGACCATGGCTCGCGGAATTTGCGCTGAGCTTCGGACCGCCGGAATATTTCGCGGTTGCCGCTGCGGGACTTTTCTTTTTGTGCGGCCTGGCCGGAAATTCCATGACCATTGCCGCACTCATGGTGGCGGTGGGACTGGCGATATCGACCGTCGGGATCGATCCTGTCAGCGGCTCACAACGCTTCACGCTGGGCTTTACCAACCTCGCGCAAGGCCTCGACCTCATCCCTGTCATCATGGGGCTGTATGGAATCGCCGAAGTGCTGTCGATGATCGAGGAAGGTGTCGAAAAGCCCCGGCTGGAGACGGTGAGGTTCCGTGACCTCGTGCCTTCACTGACGGAATTCCGTCAATCGACGTGGCCGATCATTCGAGGATCGGTGATGGGATTCTTCGTCGGCCTGATACCGGGGCCTGCGACCGTGATGTCCTCGTTCATGTCGTACCGGCTGGAAAAAGCCCTGTCATCGACGCCCGAACGATTTGGACACGGAGCCATCGAGGGCGTGGCCGGCCCCGAGAGCGCGAACAATTCGGCGACGGCCGGCGCAATGGTTCCGATGTTTTCGCTCGGCATCGCGTTCTCGCCAGCGACAGCCATGCTGCTTGCCGCACTCGTGATCCACGGCGTTCAGCCCGGCCCGCTGTTCGTCGTCCAGTCTCCGGAAATCTTCTGGGGCGTCATTGCCAGCATGTATGTCGGGAATGTGCTCCTGCTGATCCTCAATCTTCCGCTGGTGCACATCTTCGTTTCGCTGCTGAAGCTTCCGCAGCATGTGCTGGCATCGCTCGTTCTGCTGTTCTGTCTCGTCGGCGTCTATTCGCTGAACAACAGCATTTTCGATGTCTGGGTCATGATCGTCATGGGTGCCGTAGGGTTCCTGCTTCGAAAACTCATGATCGACCCGTCGCCGCTCGTGATCGCCGTTGTTCTCGGCCCCATCATGGAAAAATCGCTCAGGCAGTCGATTTTCATGGCGAACGGCGATGCGATGTATCTGCTCAACCGTCCCGTCAGCATTGCAATCGTTGCTGCCGTTGTCGTCGTCGTCATCATCAATCTGCTGTTCAAGGCAAGTCAGGCCCGCAAGGCGGCGCTGGCCGCCGGCGATCGCCAGATCGGCCGTTGATCTACATATCCCTGAAGACATCCTGGAGAAGAAAATGCCTAAAATGAAGGGTTTGCGACAGATCTCTTACCTCGATTGCATCGGGGGTGGTCAGGTCTACGTCCAGGGCAACTACGCCTATATCGCTCACATGGATTCGCCCGCGGGCACATCCATCGTCGATATCAGCGATCCGGCAAATCCGAAGCAGGTTGCGCATATCGCGATTCCGCCGGGCGTGCACAGCCACAAGGTCCGCGTCGAGAACGACTTGATGCTGGTGAACTGGGAATGTCCGCCGCCATACATCCTCGACGAGAATTTCCAGGGCGGACTTGCGATCTATGACGTCTCTGATCCGCGTAATCCGAAACAGATCTGTTTCTGGAAAACAGCCGGCACCGGCGTGCATCGCTTCGATTTCGACGGCCGCTACGCGTACATCACGCCTGAAGTGGAAGGCTATCACCTCAACATCGCGATGATTCTCGATCTCGAGAATCCGACCAAGCCGCGTGAAGTCGGGCGCTGGTGGATGCCGGGCCAGTGGGTGGACGGAGGAGAAACTCCCGACGAAGGCAACCGGATGACCTGGTGCCATCAAATCCTTCGCAGGGATAACCGGCTCTATATCGGCTATTGGCACGCGGGCATGGCGATCGTCGACATCGAGGATATGAGCAAGCCGAAACTCGTTTCCCGCCTTGATTATTGCTCGGTCTATGCTCACCCCTGTCATACGGTGCTGCCGATTCCGTTTGAGGTCGCCGGCCGCAAGCTCGCCGTCGTCGCTGACGAGGACGTCCGCAAGAGGCGGCCGTCGCCGCCGCCGTTCCTCTGGATCGTCGATATCACCGACGAGCAGCATCCGACTCCGGTTTCGACGTATCAGATCGAGGGGCTGGAGAACATTAACATGCCGGAGTTCACCGGCTGTCACCAGCCGGCCGAGCAGGTCTACAGCACCGAGATTCCGGTCGCATGGTTCGCGCACGGGTTGCGCGTGGTCGATATCAAGAACCCGCACGCGCCGAAGGAAGTGGCCTACTTCGTTCCGGACACGCCGCAGGGCTTCGATCGGCCGCAGACCAACGACGTTTTTCTGACGCGCGAAGGTCATATGTATCTGATCGACCGCAACAAGGGCATGCACATTCTCGAGCGAACGTAACGGACCGGGGTGTTGGCGGTCGTTGATGGTGGCTCGCGTGCATGGCACGCGGCCGGTTCTGAGTTTGTCGATGTCAGGAGTCGAAAATGAATGCGCCCATGGAAAGTTCGAACGTTTCTCGCGAAGCGATCGACCTGTTGAAGAAGCTCGGCGCTGTGCCGCCGTTTGCGGCGCAGGGAGGCGTGGTTGCACGGTCGCCGATTGACGGCCTGACGATCGGTCATCTGCCGGAAGCCAGCGCCGATGATATGCGCAAGACGATCGAGCAGGCGCATGCCGCTTATCTGACATGGCGCAGCGTTCCGGCGCCGCGTCGCGGTGAACTGGTGCGCCTTCTCGGCGAGGAGCTGCGCCGTTCCAAGGACGACCTCGGCCGTCTGGTGACGATCGAGACCGGCAAGATTCTCTCCGAGGGACTCGGCGAAGTGCAGGAGATGATCGATATCTGCGATTTCGCCGTCGGATTATCGCGGCAGCTCTATGGCCTCACCATTGCCACCGAGCGGCCGGGCCATCGCATGATGGAGACCTGGCATCCGGCCGGCGTCTGCGGAATCGTAACGGCCTTCAATTTTCCGGTTGCGGTCTGGTGCTGGAACGCAGCTCTCGCCCTCGTGTGCGGCGATTCCGTCGTCTGGAAGCCGTCGGAGAAATCGCCGCTGACGGCCTATGCGGTGCAGGCCGTGATGGAGCGCGCGCTGGCGCGGTTTGGCGATGCACCGGCCGGGCTTGCCGGACTCGTTCAGGGCGGCCGGGCCGTCGGCGAGGTTCTTGTCGATCACCCGAAAGTCGCGATCGTATCCGCCACCGGTTCGACGCGTATGGGCCGGGAAGTGGGGCCGCGGGTCGCAGCGCGCTTCGGCCGTTCCATTCTCGAGTTGGGCGGCAACAACGCGGCGATCGTCACGCCGTCCGCCAATCAGGATCTCGCGCTGCGCGGCATCGCGTTCTCGGCGATCGGTACGGCAGGACAGCGGTGCACCTCGCTGCGGCGGCTGTTCGTTCACGACAGTATCGCGGATGGCTTCGTCGCCAAGCTGCGCAACGTTTACGCGTCGGTTGCGATCGGCGATCCCTCCCAGCCATCGACCCTGATCGGCCCGTTGATCGACGCCGCCGCCTATCAGGCGATGGAGAAAGCGCTGACCGAGGCGAAGGCGCTCGGCGGCAAGGTTCACGGCGGCGGACGCATCGACCGTGCCCTGCCATCGGCGTACTACGTGGCGCCGGCGCTGGTTGAGATGCCACAACAGCAAGGGCCGGTCCTGCATGAGACTTTCGCACCGATCCTCTATGTCATGCGCTATCGCGACCTGACCGAGGTGATCGCTCTGCACAACGGCGTGCCGCAGGGGCTGGCATCGTCGATCTTCACGACCGACATTGAGGAAGCGGAAACCTTCATGTCGGCGGCAGGGTCCGATTGCGGCATCGTCAACGTCAACATCGGTCCGTCCGGTGCCGAGATCGGCGGCGCGTTCGGCGGCGAAAAGGAAACAGGAGGCGGTCGCGAATCCGGATCGGATGCGTGGAAGGGCTACATGCGCCGGGCGACCAACACGATCAACTATTCGCGTAACCTGCCGCTCGCGCAGGGCGTCAAGTTCGACGTCGGATAAGGATGCGGTGATGAATGCATCGATCATCCTCGACGCCGGGTTTCGTGCTGCGCCCCGGATTTCGGCCATCGAGGTTTCCGAAATTCTCAGGATCACCAATCATGCGAACGCCCTGAAGAGCCAGGGACAGGACGTGGTGGTGCTGGGCGCGGGAGAGCCGGATTTCGATACGCCCGACGCGATCAAGGTTGCCGCGATATCCGCCATCGAGCGGGGCGACACCAAATACACTGTGCTCGACGGCAGCCGGGCGATGAAACAGGCCGTCCAGCAAAAGTTCGAAGCCGAAAACGGACTGAAGTTCGCGCTCGACGAGATCACGGTTGGCGCAGGAGCCAAGCAGATCATCTTCAATGCGTTCATGGCGACGCTGCAGGATGGTGATGAAGTGATCGTCGCCGCTCCGTTCTGGACGACCTATGCCGACGTCATTGCCATCTGCGGCGGCAAGACCGTCGTCGTCAAGACGACGGAGAAGGACGGCTTTCGTTTGACGCCGGAAGCGCTCGCAGCGGCGATCACGCCGCGCACGCGCTGGCTTCTTCTGAACTCGCCATCGAATCCCTCGGGGGCGGCCTATGATGCCGAGGCGCTCGATAAACTTGCTGCGGTTCTCAAGCGCCATCCCCAGGTTTGGCTGATGGCCGACGATATTTACGAGCACATTCTCTATGACGACGCGGTCTTCGCCACGCCGCGTCAGGTCGCTCCGCATCTTGCGAACCGCATCCTCACCGTCAACGGCGTATCCAAGGCCTACGCCATGACCGGCTGGCGCGTGGGATATGGCGCCGGCCCCAAGGCCTTGATCGCAGCGATGGCGATCGTTCAAAGCCAGAGCACGTCGTGTCCGTCGTCGGTCAGCCAGGCCGCCGCTGCGGCCGCGCTGTTGGGGCCGCTGGATATCGTTCGCGAGCGTTGTCGCGAATTTCAACGGCGGCGGGATTTCGTTGTCGCGGCCTTGATTACCACCGATGGGTTGGCTTGCCGGACTCCGGAGGGCGCATTCTATGCCTATGTGAATTGTGCCGGTTTGCTGGGGCGTGCCACGCCGCAGGGTCACCGTCTGACCAGCGACATCGATGTCTGCCGTTATCTGCTGGACAGCGTCGGCGTGGCGGTCGTGCCCGGAACCTGCTTCGGGCTGGCGCCGTACTTCCGGCTCTCCTACGCGACCTCGGCGGCGGTACTCGAGGATGCCTGCAAACGAATTGCGCGCGCCTGCGCGCTGCTGCAATAGAAATAATGGCGAGCTTTTTGCCAATCTCAGCGACAGGTGCCGAATGAAGATGTCCGATAGATCACGCGTGCGCAGTGGAGCGCGCATCCTCGTCGACGCGCTGAAGGATCACGGCGTCGAGATCAGCTTCGGCGTTCCCGGAGAAAGCTATCTCGCGGTGCTCGATGCAATGATCGATAGCTCGATCGAGTTCGTGACCTGCCGTCAGGAGGGCGGCGCGGCGATGATGGCGGAAGCTGTCGGAAAGCTGACCGGCAAGCCGGGAATTTGCTTTGTGACACGAGGGCCGGGCGCCACCAACGCGTCGGCCGGGATCCACGTCGCCAAGCAGGACTCAACGCCGATGATCTTGTTCGTCGGCCAGATCGATTCTGATTTTCGCTATCGCGAGGCTTTTCAGGAAGTCGACTATCATGCGTTCTTTGGTTCGATGACCAAGCTTGTCATCGAGATCGATAACGCGGCCCGTATCCCTGAGTTGGTGGCGCGGGCGTTTCGTGTCGCGACGCAAGGACGCCCGGGGCCGGTCGTCGTGGCGTTGCCGGAAAACATGCTGACCGCCGAAGTGACCGTTGCCGATGCACCTGTGTCGGAGCCCGCCGCTCCGCATCCGGGTGAGACCGACATGGCGACCCTTGGCCGGATGCTCGAGAAAGCCGAGCGGCCTGTTGTCGTGGTTGGCGGAAGCCGCTGGTCGGAATCGGCGGTTTCCTATCTGATCGACGTTGCCGAAACGCTGGATCTTCCGGTCATCACGTCGTTTCGCCGGCAGATGCTGTTTCCGGCCCATCACCGATGCTACGGCGGCCATCTCGGGATCGGCCCCAATCCAAAACTGCTGCAACGGATTCGCGAGTCGGATCTCGTGATCCTGATCGGCGGGCGTCTCGGCGAGATGCCGAGCCAAAGCTACGGTCTGTTCGATATTCCGCAGCCGCAAATGCCGTTCGTCCACATCCACCCGGATGCCGACGAGCTTGGCAAGGTGTATCAGCCCGTCCTCGCGGTTCAAGCGACGCCGGAAACCTTTGTCTCCGCCCTTCACCGTTTGGCGCGGCAGCAGAAGGCCCACACCGCCCAGGGCTGGACCAACGCGTTGCACGCGGAGGATGAGGTCTGGACCGAGACGCCTGGTGAAAATCCCGGCGAGGTTCAGATGGGCGAAATCGTGACGTGGCTTCGCGGGAATTTGCCGCCGGATGCGATTCTGACGAATGGTGCGGGTAATTATGCCGGATGGTTGCATCGTTACTATCGCTTCGGCCGTTACGGCAGCCAGCTTGCTCCGAACTCGGGCTCGATGGGGTATAGCGTGCCGGCCGCGATCGCGGCCAAGCTTGTGCGCAAGACGTCGACGGTGGTGGCGTTCGCCGGCGATGGCTGCTTCCAGATGACGTGTCAGGAACTGGGCACGGCCGTTCAGCACGACGCAGCCGTTATCATCATCGTGGTGGACAACGGAATCTATGGTACGATCCGTATGCATCAGGAGCGCGAGTATCCGGCGCGTGTATTCGGGACGTCGATGGTGAATCCGGACTTTGCTGCATTGGCCAGGGCCTACGGCGCGCATGCCGAAACCGTGACGGCGACGGCGGAGTTCGGGTCGGCTTTCGAGCGTTCGCGAGCGTCAGGAAAAGTGGCCCTCATTCATGTCAAACTTGATCCCGAGGCGATTTCGCCCACGACCACCTTGTCCACGCTGCGGGCGCGTTCGATGGCTTCCTGAATCGGCACGAGGCGACGATGTGCGGCTTCCATGATTTTCCGGATGGCAATTTCTTCAGGCGGGCCAGGCCGCCTTCGGCGGCGCTGATCGCCCGGACGAGACTGGTCGAGAAATCGATGACGGGGGACTCTGTGCCGGACGAGGCATGGGAGACATTCTTTACGCCGGTTTGCGGAGCGATCGATCTGCGGCATTTCGAGCGGATGTTCAAAAGCCGGCAAACCGCCTTGGCCTTTCTGTTCATGCAGTCGAAGGCCCGGCCCAGCCTGCGCGAGAAGCCGAAGTTCGTCTGCGCAACCGACGATCTTTGAAGGCGGTTCATCCGCGATTTTCGACATCAGCTTATTTTGACGCCTGAGTGAGCCCGGCGCGCCGGGATTCTCGACCCAGCCATTCGGCAATTCATCTACAACAGACCCGTCAAAGCTGATATCAACGCCATCATAGAGGCTGATGTTGTCGGCTTCCTTACCGGGATGATGCGACTGGCGCCTGGCGAAACAGAAGAATTTCGACTGCGCGGCGTCGCGCCTCAATCTTTCAAAGACCTAGCTAGAAGGAACGGATCCATGGTCAATCGACTGCAGTTCTATATCGACGGTGCCTGGGTGGATCCTGTCACCAAGAAAACGACGCCGGTCGTCAATCCTGCCACCGAAGAGCCGATGTACGACGTGGCGTTGGGATCAAAAGCCGACGTCGACAAGGCCGTTGCCGCGGCCCAGCGGGCGTTCGTGACATTCTCCCAGACCAGCCGCGAGGAGCGCGTGGCGCTGCTGACGAAGGTCATCGAGGTCTATAAGGGACGCATGAAAGACATCGGCGCCGCAGTCTCCGATGAGATGGGCGCGCCGCTGCCGTTCGCCGAGAAATTCCAGGCCGGCGCCGGTCTCGGCCATATCATGTCCACGCTCGAGGTGCTGAAGAACTACCAGTTCGAAGAACCTCTGGGATCCGCGATGGTCGTTCGTGAGCCGGTCGGCGTCATCGGCATGATCACGCCGTGGAACTGGCCGCTCAACCAGATCGCCTGCAAGGTCGCGCCTGCGCTTGCCGCCGGATGCACCATGATCCTGAAGCCATCGGAGTTCACGCCGAGTTCGGCCTTGATCTTCGCTGAAATCCTGCATGAAGCCGGTGTGCCAAAAGGCGTGTTCAATCTGATCAACGGCCTTGGCCCCGAGGTCGGCGCCGCGATGAGCGAGCATCCGGGCATCGACATGATTTCCTTCACCGGCTCGACGCGGGCCGGCATCGACGTGGCCAAGCGTGCCGCGCCGACCGTGAAGCGCGTCAGCCAGGAACTGGGCGGGAAATCGCCGAACGTCATCCTCGAGGACGCCGATCTCAACAAGGCGGTCGCGGGCGGCGTTGCGCACATGTTCAACAACTCCGGCCAGTCGTGTAACGCGCCGTCGCGGATGATCGTGCCGCTGTCGAAGATGAAGGAAGTCGCCGCCATTGCCAGGGGCGTTGCCGAGAAGACCAGGGCCGGCGATCCGCGCGCCGAAGGCACCAACATCGGTCCGGTGGTCAACCGCACGCAGTGGGACAAGATTCAGGGTCTGATCCAGAAAGGCATCGACGAGGGCGCGACACTCGTCGCAGGTGGTCCCGGCCTGCCGGAGGGCGTCAACAAAGGCTTTTACGTGCGCCCGACGATCTTCGCCGATGTTACCGACAAGATGACCATCGCCAACGAGGAAATCTTCGGGCCGGTGCTGGTCATCATGGGCGCCAAGGACGAGGACGAGGCGGTCAAGATCGCCAACGACACGCCGTACGGATTGGCGGGCTACGTGTCGGCAGGCACCGTGGAACGCGCGCGCAAGGTCGGCCGCCAGATCCGCGCGGGTAACGTCAATCTCAATGGCGTCCCCAATGAGCGCACGGCGCCGTTCGGCGGCTACAAGCAATCCGGCAACGGACGCGAGTGGGGCAAGTTCGGCCTTGAGGAATATCTCGAGGTCAAGGCCATCGCAGGCTTCAACGCAGCCTGATCCGGTTGGCGGAAACTCTCACCGGCCGGGCCAAAAGCCCGGCCGGATCGTTTGATAGGTATTTTAAAGGCAGAGAAAAATGGAATACGTGAAGTTTGGAAAAACCGGACTCGACGTTTCGCGGTTGTGTCTCGGATGCATGACCTATGGCGTTCCCGATCGCGGCAATCATAGCTGGACTCTTAACGAGGAGCAGAGCCGTCCGCTGATCAAGCAGGCGCTCGAACTCGGCATCAATTTTCTCGATACCGCCAATGCCTACTCCGACGGCACGTCAGAGGAGATCGTTGGCCGCGCCATCAAGGATTTCGCCAAGCGGGACGAGATCGTACTGGCCACCAAGGTTTTCATGCGGATGCGGCCCGGCCCGAATGGCGCCGGCCTGTCGCGCAAGGCGATTTTTGTCGAAATCGACAACAGTCTGCGCCGGCTCGGCACCGACTATGTCGATCTCTACCAGATCCATCGCTGGGATAACGGCACGCCGATCGAGGAAACGCTGGAGGCGCTGCACGATGTCGTCAAAAGCGGAAAGGCCCGTTACATCGGCGCGTCGTCCATGTACGCATGGCAATTCAGCAAGGCGCTCTATACGTCCCGCATGAATGGCTGGACCGAGTTCGTCAGCATGCAGGATCATGTCAATCTTCTGAATCGCGAAGAGGAGCGGGAGATGCTGCCGCTTTGTGCCGATCAGAACATCGCGGTGATGCCCTGGAGTCCGCTTGCGCGCGGCCGCCTGACCCGCGCCTGGGACGAGGCCAGCGAGCGACAAAAGACCGATGAATTCGGTAAGACGCTTTACGTGCAGGCGGCGGAGGCCGACCGTCAGATTGTAAATCAGGTTGCCGCGATCGCCAAGGCGAGGGGTGTTTCACAGGCACAAGTGGCGCTGGCGTGGGTGGCGCAGAAACCCGGCATCACCGCGCCGATTATCGGCGCATCGAAGCCCCATCATCTCACGGACGCGGCCGCCGCACTGTCGCTGAAACTGACGCCGGACGAGATTGTCACGCTGGAAGCGCCCTACGTCCCGCACCACGTCGTCGGCTTTCAATAACGAATTACCGACCCGATTGGGCTGTTCGTGAATGCGGGGTGACGGTGCCTGTTCGCCTTCACCTGGTGGGCGGTTCGTCATTCGGGCAGCGGGCAGGCGTCGTCGGCTAATTCTCTCTCTTTTTCGAAGTCGCGAAGAGAACCACCGTCTACGGTTGCGAGGCCGCGTCCGCAACGGTGGGCGATGCTGCACTGCATTCATTTATTCGGTCCATATCAAAGCTCGTTGGACAGTATCGCCGATAATCGATTTTCGATTGACAGTCGCTTTATCGATGTGGCCGAATGGCTTTATGAGCGAAATACGGGTGAGTTTTACCGGCGATGACGGACGGCTTGGGCCGCGCACCCTGACCTCTGCGGTACTTGAGCGGTTGCGCGCCGATATTCTGACAACCAAACTGTTGCCGGGCCAGAAGCTCAACGTCGCCAATCTCGCAAAGCAGTTTTCCGTCAGTCTCGCGGCTGTCCGTGAGGCCCTGTCGCGGCTGGTGGCCGACGGGCTGGTTCAGGCATCCGATCAGCGCGGCTTTCGTGTCAGCCCCGTTTCGCAGGCCGACCTCGAAGACGTCACGCAAACGCGCATTGATATTGAAGGTCTCGCGCTGCGCCGCTCCATCGAGCGCGGAGACGCGAACTGGCTGGCGTCGGTCGAGCGGGAGTTCGAGGCGCTGTGTGCAATTCCATTCCTCGATGTTGATGGGCTCAATATGCACAACGAGGGCTGGATTGTGCGGCATCGCATTTTTCACCGGACGTTGGTGAATGCGTGCGGCTCACTTTGGCTTCTCGGGTTTCGCGAGGTGCTGCACGAGCAAAGCGAGCGCTATCGCCGGCTTTCGATCAGCCGCGAAGCCAACAAGCCACGTAATGTCGAAGCGGAGCATCGCCGGATCGTGAACGCTATTTTACGGCGCGATGCGGATGCCGCGGTTGCTGCACTGGCCGATCACTTCATGACGACGATGCGCTTCGTAAAACTCAACGAGCCGATTCTGGAGATAAAGCGCGTCGAATGACCGGGCGTATCCGGCCCACGATATTCAAGTAAAAGTAGGGGAGGAAAATAATGATGATTGCACGTCGCCATCTGCTGGCATCCTTGTTCGCCGCTTCGTTTTTGGTTCAGCCCGCCGCCTCGTTCGCGGCCGATACGATTCGCGTCGGTTTGCCGACGAAAACCTATTGGCCGACCACCGTCGCTGAAACCGCCGTGCGGCAGAAGCTGTTCGAGAAGGAAGGCCTGAAGGCCGAGTTGACGATTTACCGTGGAGGCGCGGAGGCTTTCGAGGCGATGGCCGCCGGTGCTGCCGATATCATCCTCGATCCTCCGTCGCTGGTCGCGGCTGGCCGGAAAAAGGGCGTGCTGTCGAAGGTCGTCGCCAATGCGTCGATGGGCAGCTTCGGCTGGCAGTTGATGGTGAAAGCAAATTCGCCGCTCACCGTTGAGGATCTGAAGGGCAAGAAGGTCGGCATCACGTCGGCCGGATCCGGTTCGGACGTGCTGGCGCTGTGGACCATCCAGAACAAGAAGGTCGATTTCTCCCGGGTTCCTGTCGGTGGCGGCGGACTCGTGCCGAACCTTCTGGCCGGGAACATCGATGCCGCGGTGGTCTATTCGCCATTGAGTTTCCAGATCAGCAAGTCCGGTGAAGCGAAGACGATCCTTGATTTCGCCAAGGCAGTGCCGCCGAACATGACATCCGGATGGGTCGTTCTCGACAAGTTCGCGAAGGAAAAGCCCGAGGTCGTTCAGAAGGCCGTCAATGCGATCTACGGTGCGCTGCAATTCATGCGCAACAATCGTGAGACCACGGTCAAGCTGATCGCGGACTTGTATGAAGTGCCGCCGGAAATCGCGGCAGCTGAGTACGACAATACGATCATGAAGCTGGACACTGATGGCGGCATGTCCGGAGACAAGGTGCTGGAAGCGGTGAGCAAATCGATTGAACTGGCGAAGCTCGGGGGCCTGAAGGATATTGCCCCGGTCGAGGAGGTCATCTCCACCCAGTTCAAGCCTGTTCCGACCAAGCCTTAAGATCCGCAGTGACCGGAACACTCGGATTTAAGGTCGCGCGCATCGCCGTGGTGGCAGCCTTCTTTCTATTGTGGGAAGCGCTGTCACGCACGGGGGCGGTCAATCCGCGTTTGCTCCCTTCGGCGTCGGACACGTTGCTGACGCTTGCCGACCTGCTGCAGCGTGCGAGCGTGCTGAATGGTCTTGCGGTGACGGGAACCGAGGTGCTGCTGGCCTTCGTCATGGCGGTTCCGGTCGGCGCCGTCATCGGAATCCTGATCGCTGAGAATCGTTACTTCTCGGATGTGTTCAAGCCCCTGCTGTTCTTCGCGTTCAGTATTCCGAAGTCGATCTTCCTGCCGATGTTCATTCTGGTTCTTGGCGTCGGCTTTTCGCAGAAGGTCGGCTTCGGATTCGTCTCGACGATCTTCATCGTCATCATGTCGACCACGGCGGCCGTCGAGTCGGTCAAGGTCGAGCACCTGACGGTCGCTCGCTCCTATGGAGCGACGCCTCTGCAGACAGCGTTTCGTGTTTATCTTCCCAGCATGCTGCCGGTGCTTCTCGAAGCGCTGCGCATCGCGATGATCTTCAATATGACGGGCGTGATGCTGGCGGAGATGTATGCCTCGCGGGAGGGCATCGGTCACATGATCGCGAACTGGGGTGAAAATTTCCAGATGAAACAACTGCTGGCCGGCGTCGTGCTGATCTCGGTCATTGCCGTCATATTCAACGAACTCGTCAGATGGGTAGAAACACGATGCAGCCATTGGCGAACATAACGCCGCTGAAAGCTCCACCGCGCGCGGGGTCGATTCAGGTCTCGAACGTCGGTCAGGTCTTCAGGAGCAGCAAGCAGGACGTTGTCGCGCTTGAGAATATTTCGATCGACATCAAGCCGGGACGCTTCGTCGTTCTGGTGGGACCGAGCGGCTGCGGAAAGTCGACGCTCCTGATGATGATGGCCGGGCTGCGGCAGCAGACGTCCGGTTCGGTTCTGGTCAATGGCGCGCCCATCGACAAGCCAGATCCTGACCGCGTCGGCGTCGTGTTCCAGGAAGCGAGCCTGTTTCCGTGGCTGACCGCCGAGGAGAATGTCGAGTTTCCGTTGACCCTTCGCGGCACGCCCAAGGCGGAACGCCGCGCCAAGGCGCAGGATGCCCTCAAGCTGGTCGGGTTGGACGGCTTCGGCAAACAGCATCCGCATGAACTGTCCGGCGGCATGAAGCAGCGTGTATCGATCGCGCGCGGTCTTGTTCAGGACCCGCCCGTGCTTCTGATGGATGAACCGTTCGCAGCACTCGACGAGCAGACGCGTATGACGATGGGCGATGAACTGCTGCGCATCTGGGGCGCGACCGGCAAAACCGTGGTGTTCGTCACCCATAGTTTGACCGAGGCGGTCTATCTTGCTGACGAAGTGCTGGTCATGTCGGCGCGCCCGGGGCAGATCGTCGATCGCCTGCAGGTGACGCTGCCGCGGCCCCGCACCTATGACATGCTGAGCGGTGACGTCTTCGGCACCCTGCGCGACCGCATCTGGCGGCATATCCGCAAATCGGCTTGAGGCCATCGATGTCCGCGCGAACGCTCAGACACCTGATTGTCGTTTCCCTGATCGTGCTGTGGGAGATGCTACCGCGTCTCGGCCTGATTCCGGAATTGTTCCTGCCCTCGTTGTCCTCGACACTGGCGGCGGGCTGGAATGATGCAGGGGAGTACGGTCACGCATTGATGGTGACGTTGTACGAGGTCGCGGTGTCGATGGTGCTGGCGTGCGGCGGCGGAATCCTGTGCGGCGCGATTGTCGGCAGCCTGCCGCGATTGCGTGTGCTGATGATGCCGATGGTTTCGAGCCTCTACGCCATTCCGCTCGTCATTCTTTATCCCGTCTTCAACGTGTGGTTCGGCATCGGCTCGGAATCGAAGATCGCGTTCGCCTCCATTTACGGATTTCTGCCTACAATGCTGGGCACGGCGGCGGGAATCCAGACCATCGATCCGCAGCTTCTGCTGGCCGCCCGCAGCATGGGCGCGACGCTGCCCCAGCGGCTGATCCGCGTCATCATTCCGGCGGCAATCCCGACGGTCCTGTCGGGCCTGCGTATCGGAGGGGCTCTCGTTATTGTCGGCGTGGTGGTTTCCGAAATGCTGATTTCGTCCGCCGGCATCGGCTTTCTGATTTCACGCTACCGCACGATTCTCGACAGCCCGCATGTCTTTGCCGGCGTGCTTCTGGTGCTGCTGATGACCGTTGTCTTCAACGCGTTTGTAAGATGGATCGAGCGTAAGGCCTCGATCTGGCAGACCGGCACGCGCGCCGGACAACAGGCAGCCGGTGTGATGCAGGCCGGCGCAATACCGACCGCAGCCTGAGGAGTAACGGGTGTTCGATCTCACCTTGTCGTTCGACAATGGCCCCGAGCCGGATGTGACACCGGCAGTGCTCGATGTTCTTGCGCAGCGCGGCCTCAAGACGACGTTCTTCGTGATCGGAGAAAAGCTGCAAGACCCCGAACGGAAGCGCCTTGCCGATCGCGCGCACGGTGAGGGCCATTGGATCGGAAATCATACCTATACGCATTCGGTGCCTTTGGGACGGATGCGCGGCAGCGATGTTGCGGAACGTGAAGTCGGCCGGACACAGCAGGCGCTCGGTTCCTTGTCGCATCCGCAGCGCTGGTTTCGACCATACGGCGGCGGCGGAAACCTGAGCGATGGATTGTTGCAGGCGCAAGTGGTGCGTTACCTCGTGTCAGGCGGCTATAGCTGTGTGCTCTGGAATGCCATTCCGCATGATTGGGACGATCCCGAAGGGTGGGTGGATCGCGCGTTGTCCCTGTGTGGGTCGCAGCCGTGGACCCTGATGGTTCTTCACGACCTGCCGACCGGTGCAATGAAGCACCTCGCGCATTTTCTCGATCGCGCGATGGAGGCCGGGGCGCGGTTTCATCAAGAGTTTCCACCAGCCTGCGTGCCTATCCGCTCAGGTGAGATCGTGCAGTCCGTCGATTCTTACGTATCAAACATCGAAGAGAGCAACCTATGAAAATTGCAAGTTTCAAGGCGGGATCAACCGCCAGCTACGGCATCGTCACCGATTCCGGCATCATTGATGCCGGTCGCAGGTTGTCCAGCTATCCGACCTTGCGGGCTGTGCTGGAACGCGGCGCGATGGCAGAGTTGAAGAAGCTGCAGGGCGAAAAAGCCGATTACGCACTCTCGGCCGTTCAGTTGCTGCCGACCATTCCCGATCCCGACAAGATATTCTGCATCGGCGTGAACTACGCCACGCATCTGGCGGAAAGCGGCCATCCGACGCCACCTCATCCGATGATCTTCACGCGCTTCGCCAACAGCCAGGTCGGCGCCGGCCAGCCGATGATCCGGCCGCTGGAATCCGAGCGCTTCGATTATGAAGGTGAAATGGCGGTGGTCATCGGCAAGAGCGGCCGGCGCATTTCGCGCGAGACGGCCCTTTCGCATGTCGCGGGTTATGCCTGCTATAATGACGGCAGCATTCGCGACTGGCAGCGCCATACCTCGCAGTTCACACCGGGCAAGAATTTCGCCGCGACCGGCGCGTTCGGCCCGTGGATGGTGACGACCGATGAAATCCCGGACATCAGCACCCAGACCATCGCGACCCGTCTCAACGGTGTTGAAGTGCAGCGCGCGCCGATCTCCGATCTCGTGTTCGACGTGCCGGCCCTGATCGCATACTGCTCCACTTTCTCCGAACTTGTCCCCGGCGATGTGATCGTGACCGGAACGACCGGCGGCGTCGGTGCCTATCGCACGCCGCCGCTCTGGATGAAGGGCGGAGACGTTGTCGAAATTGAAGTCTCGGGCATCGGCATTCTTCGCAACCCGGTGATCGACGAATCCGCAAGCTCGGCTGGACAGGCTGCCTGATCCGTCGACGGCCAAAGAATAAGGAAGAATATCGTGAGTTTGCCAAAACACATCCTGCCGACCACCGTCGTTGGAAGCTATCCGCAGCCTGAATGGCTGGTGGATCGTGCCTTGTTGTCGAAGTCGGTGCCGCGTACCCGCATGCACGAGATGTGGCGCATTCCCGAGGATCGTCTTGAGGAAGCCCAGAACGATGCAACCGTCGTCGCCATCCGCGATATGGAACGCGCGGGCATCGACATCGTGACGGATGGTGAAATTCGTCGCGAGAGCTATTCCAACCGCTTCGCAACCGCGCTCGAGGGCATCGATGCGGACAACCCGGCGATGATCGTGGCGCGAACCGGCAACAAGACCACGCCGGTGCCTCGCGTTGTCGGAAAGGTACGGCGGGCTCGTCCGATCGAGCTGAGCGACATGGAATTTCTTCGGCGCAATACCGACCGGGCAGCCAAGATCACCTTGCCGGGACCGTTCACCATGAGCCAGCAGGCCAAGAATGAGTTCTACAACGACGAGGAAGAGCTCGCGATGGCTTTCGCCGAGGCCGTCAATGAAGAGGCCCTCGATCTGCAGAAAGCCGGCGCGGACGTTATTCAGCTCGACGAGCCGTGGGTCCGCAACAATCCGGAAGTGGCCAAGCGCTACGCTGTGAAGGCGATCAACCGCGCGCTCAAGGGAATTACCGTGCCGACGGTGGTCCACCTGTGTTTCGGCTACGCGGCCGTGGTGCCGGGTTCGACCAAGCCGACGGGATATTCCTTCCTTTCTGAGCTGGCGGATACGACTGCAAATCAGATCTCGATCGAGGCGGCGCAGCCCAAACTGGACCTTGGCGTGCTCAAGGACCTGTCGTCGAAGACAATCATGCTCGGTGTTCTCGATCTCGGGAATCCGGAGATCGAGTCGGTCGAGACCGTGGCGGGCCGGATTCGAAACGGCTTGAAGTATGTCGCGGCCGAGCGGCTGGTGCCTGCGCCGGATTGCGGGATGAAGTACATGCCGCGTCATATTGCGTTCGGAAAACTCAAGGCCATGAGCGACGCAGCCGCCATCGTCCGCAAGGAAATCAGCTAAGCGGGCCTACAGACTGCGCGGGAAACCTGTCGGGGGTGCGGCCGCCGGGCGTCGAAAACGACTCTCGCGCTGCCCGCACTCTCTGAGATCGCGCGAATTCGTGTGGAGGCGATTGAGGAGATTCTAAAACAGGGAGCGATAGTGCAATAATCATGTCGCTCCCGACGCTGATCGAAGGGCAATTTTCTTTTTTTCGATAACGCATTGTATTCCTCGGGAAACGGGCCTTAATCGAGCCTATCAGCATCGAAAATCTTGAAAAATCTGTAGTCCGCAAGATTTCGTCGCTTTGGTGAATCGATCCGACCTGTGACGCGACAATCGCAGTGGCCGGTAGTTCGCTCCCGGGGTTTGCTTGCGATGACCAAGTTGGAATTTCCAAACTCGACGCTTACGACCGATCAGTGGGAACAGGTCAATCGGCTCGCGACATCCTTGAATCACGAGCAGGCCATCTGGATCAGCGGCTATTTTACCGGTCTGAGCCATCAGGCACGTACCGCAACGGCCGCTTCGGATATCGCTACTGCGCTTGTGCCGCCTCCGGGAGGTGAACCGACCGCTGCGCCCGCAACGCGCCTCCTGACGGTGCTGTTCGCCAGCGAGACCGGAAACAGCAGGGCGCTGGCCAAATCACTTACCGAAGCAGCCAAAGGGAAGGGCATCGAGGCGCGGCTCGCCGACATGGCTGACTACAAGACGCGTGGCCTCAAGGACGAGCAGGATTTGCTCGTCATCGCCAGCACCCATGGCGAGGGCGATGCTCCGCAGACAGCGGTGGGCTTTTTTGAATTCCTTGAGAGCCGCAAGGCACCCAAGCTGCCGCAACTTCGCTTTGCGGTTCTGGCGCTGGGCGATTCGACTTACGAGCGTTACTGCGAGGCGGGCAAGCGGATCGATCGGCGGCTCGAGGAACTGGGCGCGCAGCGCCTTGCGGATCGCGTCGATTGCGACGTCGATTACGAAGACGCCGCTGCCGCCTGGATCGCAGCGGTTGTCGATAGCCTTGCGCCGGCGGCACAAACAACGGTGTCCGTCGCAGCTTCGGCAGCGCCGGTGCGGAGCGGCACGTCGGCGCCTGCGACATTCGACAAGAAGACCCCGTTTCAGGCTGAGGTCATCGACAATATCGTGCTGACCGGGCGCGGTTCGACCAAGGAAACCCGCCATATCGAACTGTCCCTTGCCGAATCCGGACTGACCTATCAGCCCGGCGACGCGCTCGGCGTCGTGCCGCGCAACGATCCTGCGCTCGTTGCCTCGCTGCTGGAGCGGCTGTCGCTGTCAACCGATGCCCCGGTGACGGTGAAGCAGGGCGCGACAAGTCTTGGCGAGGCGCTTGCCGGGACCTTCGAGATCACGGCGGTCACGCCTCGCTTTCTCGACCATTGGGCCGAGGTGACCGGCGCCGCGGAACTGCAGGCGTTGCGCGAAGGCGATCAAAAGGAGGCGCGCACGGCCTTCCAGCACAATCATCATATTCTCGATATCGTCAGCCGTTTTCCCGCGCCCGGCATCGACGCTGCGCAGTTCATCGCCGGCCTTCGGCCGCTGCAGCCGCGGCTCTATTCGATTGCATCGAGCCTTGCCGCGGCGCCGGACGAGGCGCACCTCACGGTCAGCACGGTGCGTTACGCGCTGCATGATCTGCAGCGCACTGGTGTCGCGTCCGGTTATCTTGCGGCGCGGACCGAGGACGACGCCACGGTGCCGGTCTACATCCAGTCCAACGATCACTTTCATCTGCCGGCCGACGACGTGCCGATCCTGATGATCGGCGCCGGCACCGGCGTTGCGCCGTACCGCGCCTTCATGCAGGAGCGGGAAGCGCGGGGCGCGTCGGGCCGTTCGTGGCTGTTCTTCGGCGAACGTAATTTCCGCAGCGATTTTCTCTATCAGGTCGAGTGGCAGGAGTTGCTGAAGAACGGCGTCCTGAGCCGGCTCGATCTCGCCTTCTCGCGCGATGCCGCGCCGAAGACCTACGTGCAGGACAGGTTACGCCGGCAGGGCCGCGATGTTTACGCATGGCTTGAGGAAGGCGCATTGCTCTACGTCTGCGGCGACGGCACGCATATGGCGCCCGATGTCCATGCCGCACTCACGGATATTGTTGTTGAACACGGTAGGCTCGATCGCGACGGGGCAGCCGCTTATCTCTCGGCGTTGCAGCGCGATCGCCGCTATCGGCTCGACGTGTACTGAGGCCAAATGAATGGACGTAAAGACACAGCCGGATCGTAGCCGGGACGTTTCCCAACCTCTTGACAGGCTCGGACCGGACGAAACGCTGAAAGCCAACAGCGATTATCTGCGCGGCACCATCAAGCAGAGTCTGGCCGACGAAGTTACCGCGGCGGTGACGGCCGGCGACGGCAAGCTGATGAAGTTTTTCGGCATCTATCAGCAGGACGACCGCGACATCCGCGACGAACGCCGGCGGCAGAAACTCGAAGCTGCGTTCTCTTTCATGGCGCGTGTGCGCCTGCCGGGCGGGGTGTGCAGCCCGAGCCAGTGGCTGAAGCTCGATGAGTTGGGGCGCGCCTATGGCGGCGACACGCTGCGGCTGACGACGCGTCAGACTTTCCAGCTTCACCGCATCATGAAACATAACCTGCGACCCGCTCTGCAGGGCCTGCGCGATGTCCTGCTCGATACCAAGGCAGCCTGCGGCGATGACACTCGCGGCGTGATGTGCACGGTCAATCCCGATCTGTCGAAGCTGCACGCCGAGGTCTATACGCTCGCCAGGCAGGCAAGCGATCACGCCGCCCACAGGACAGGCGCCTACAGCGAGATCTGGTATGGCGCGGAGCGTCAGGACACTGATGGTCCGGAAGAGCCGTTTTACGGGCGCACATACATGCCCCGGAAGTTCAAAATCGGCTTCGCGATCCCGCCCAGCAACGACATCGACGTTTACAGCCAGGACCTTGGCCTGATCGCGATTGCGCAGGACGGCAAGCTCAAGGGATTTAATGTGGGGATCGGCGGTGGCCTTGGCCGCACCGATCAGGCGCCGAAGACCTATCCGCGCCTTGCCAATGTGATCGGCTATATCGACGCCGACCAACTGTTCCCGGCGATCGACGCAGTGATGTCGGTTCAGCGCGATTACGGCGATCGGGTCGACCGTTTGCACGCCCGTTTCAAGTACACCATCGACGACAAGGGCCTCGACTGGATCAAGGGGGAGATCGAGCGGCGGCTCGGTTTTGCGTTTGCCCCCGCACAGCCCTACACGTTCACATCGAACGGCGATCCGCTCGGCTGGATCAAGGGCGAGGATGGACGCGAGCATTGCACGCTGTTCATCCAGAATGGCCGCGTCATCAACACGCCGGATCGTCCAATGATGGATGGTTTGCGCGCCATTGCGCGCGTCCACAAGGGGACGTTCCGCATCACGCCGAACCAGAACCTCATTATTTCCGATATCGTCCCCGAGGACCGGCCTGCCATCGAAGCGTTGATGAAGCAATACGGCCTCGATGAGTTCGAGACCCGGAGCGGACTGCGTCTCAACGCGATGGCTTGCGTCGCGCTGCCGACCTGCGGTCTGGCGATGGCGGAGAGCGAACGTTATCTGCCTGATCTCATCACCAAGATCGAAGTCATCCTCAATACGCACGGCCTGAAGGATGAGCCGATCACCATCCGCATGACCGGATGCCCCAATGGCTGCGCGCGGCCCTATATCGCCGAGATCGGCCTGACCGGGCGCGCCCCGGGCAAGTACAACCTTTATCTCGGTGGAGGTTTTCACGGCCAGCGCCTCAACAAGATGTATCTCGAGAACGTCGGCGAGAGCGCGATTCTCGAAGCACTCGACAAGACGCTTGGGCACTACGCCCGCGATCGCAAATCCGGCGAACGGTTCGGCGATTTCGCCATTCGTGCCGGTTATGTCGCCGAGGTGAAAGAGGGACGGTTTTTCAACGATTGATTGGGCAGGGCGCATCGCGCTCGCCAAACGGTTCGAAGTTCGTAGCAGAAAGGTGATTAGTATTATGTCGAATGCCAATGCAAACCCGCTCGTGACCGCAGACTGGGTCAAGGACAATCTCAACAATCCCAAGGTGCGGATTTTCGAGGTCAGCGTCGATCCCGGCGTTTACGCCAAGGCGCATATCCCGGGTGCGTTCAATCTCGATTGGCACGTCGATCTGGTCGACACCGTGAATCGCGACATCGCCTCGCGCGAAAAGCTGCAGGCCACGCTGCGCAAGGCCGGAGTCGAACCCGACACCACCATCGTCATCTATGGCGACCACAACAACTGGTTCGCCGCTTGGGGCGCGTGGGTACTCGATGTTTACGGCCTTGGCGCCAACGTCCAGCTACTCGACGGCGGCCGCAAGCTGTGGGAGGCGCGCTCGCTTCCCGTGACGGCGGATGTGCCGTCGTTCCCGGCGTCTTCGATCACACTGTCCGAACGCAATGAAAAGCTGCGGGCGCGATTGACCGATGTGCTGGCGATTGCCGAAGGGCGCGTTGCCGCCAAGCTGATCGACATCCGCTCGCCCGACGAATATCTCGGCAAGATCTTCGCGCCAGAAGGTGTGAAGGAGCTTTCGATCCGCGCCGGCCATATTCCGGGCGCCGAGAACGTGCCATGGGCGACCATCGTCAATGACGACGGCACCTTCAAGCCGATCGACGAAATCCGCAAGATCTACGCCGCCAAGGGTGTCGATGGTTCGCAGCCGGTCGTGACTTATTGCCGGATCGGTGAACGGTCGAGCCATTCCTGGTTCGCCCTGAAGCGCATCCTCGGCTATGAGGTCCGCAACTATGATGGCTCGTGGACCGAATACGGCAATTCGGTCGGCGTGCCGGTGACCAACAAGAGCGGAACGATCTGGCTCGGCAAATAAGCCGGTACGGCGCTCGCCGCCGCTTATTCGTCTGTCCGATCCTGAAAAGGCATGGCCAATCCGGCATGCCTTTTTGTTGTTCCGGGCCTGTCAGGGTCTCGTCGGCCAGCCCTCAGGGCCGATTTGTGTTTCAGTTGAAGTCCTTTAAATATGCGGCGGGTCGATCGGCGCTGTATCCCAAGGCGGCAGACCCGTACTGCCCTGGCATTTTCCTTACGAAAGTCCCGAACGTCATGTCCGAACCCACGAAGCTGGAAACCATCGCGGCCGCGAACGGCATCGCCGCAGACACGAATTTCGGGGCGGTAACCCCGCCGATGTATCTGTCGAGTACCTTCGTCTTCCCGGGCTTCGAACGCAGCGGCCCGCATGAGTACACCCGTACCAGCAATCCAACCCGCGCATTGCTCGCCGATACTCTTGCCAAGCTCGAGGGCGGCGCGGGCGCGGTGGTGGTCTCCTCGGGCATGGCGGCGGTCGATCTCGTGCTGTCGCAGTTGTCGCGTGATGATCTCGTGATTGCGCCTCATGATTGCTATGGCGGCACCCACCGTCTGTTGCTCAGCCGGCGTGACCGTGGCCACTTCAGGGTCGTGTTCATCGATCAGAACGACAAGGCGGCGCTTGCCGCCGCGTTCGAGGACAAGCCCAGGCTCGTGCTGGTCGAGACCCCAAGCAATCCTCTGATGCGCATCGTCGACATCCGGGCGATTGTCGCGCAGGCCAAGACAGCGGGCGCCAAGGTCGCGGTTGACAACACGTTCCTGTCGCCGGCGCTGCAGCGGCCGCTCGCGCTGGGCGCGGATTTCGTGATCCATTCGACGACGAAGTATCTCAACGGGCACTCGGACGTAGTCGGGGGTGCAGTGGTCGCGGCCGATGCCGCCGATGTCGAGAAGCTGGCGGCCTGGTCCAATATCGTAGGCACCTCCGGCGCGCCGTTCGATTCCTATTTGACGCTCCGCGGTATTCGCACGCTGTTTCCGCGCATGGAGCGGCAGCAGCAGAGCGCGCAGGCGATCGCCGAATTTCTGGCCGGGCATCCGCGCGTCGCCGCGTGCCATTATCCGGGCTTGCCCGCGCATCCCGGCCATGCTGTCGCCAAGGCCCAGCAATCCGGCTTCGGCGCGATGCTCAGTTTCGAGTTGCGAGGCGGCGGTGAGGAGGTCGGTCGCTTCGTTGAAGCGCTGCGGGTTTTCAGGCTTGCGGAATCGCTCGGCGGCATCGAAAGCCTGGTGGCTCATCCCGCGACGATGACGCACGCCGGCATGTCGGAGGAAGCACGCAGAGCCGCCGGCATAACGAGCGGCCTGATACGGCTTTCGGTCGGTCTGGAGGCTGAGGCCGATTTGATCGCCGACCTGAAGGACGCTTTTGCAGGGATGGGAAAGCAGAACGTTTGAAGATACGTTCAGTTTTCCGAGACCAGCTTCAGTCCGATCACGCCGGCCAGAATGAGGCCGATGCAGAGCACCCTCAGCGGCGAGGTGGAATCGCCCAGCACCGCCATTCCCAAAATCGCGGTGCCCGCCGCGCCGATGCCGGTCCAGACCGCGTAGGCGGTCCCCAGCGGAAGAGTACGAAGCGAGTGCGACAGCAGAACGACGCTCGACAGGCCGGTGACGACCGTAAACAGCCCGGGGATCCATTGCGTGAAACCGGCAGACCATTTCATGCCGAATGCGAATGCGATTTCGAGAAAGCCGGCGAGGCTTAACAGGGCCCATGCCATGGGACAAATCCGTTCATTGATGCGCCGGCAGTGCTGCCGCGCGAAGTCGGGAAAGTGTTGTGATGCGAGAGGACCGCGTCGGATGCGATTTCCTGATGTGACCAGACGCGAGCTGGCGAATAGAAATGCCTATTCGCCAGGAACTCGCGTATGGAAACTCAAGCTGCTCTGGCGACAGCTGCGGGGGTTAAGCGGAACGAAATGCCAAACCGATTGAAGGCATTCATCAAACCGATCGCAAATGTCAGATCGGAGAGTTCCTTATCGCTGAATTCGGCAGCGGCGGCCTCATAGTCGGCATCGGGAACACCGGTCTCGGCGACGCGCGTAACGGTTTCTGCCCAGGCGAGCGCGGCGCGTTCGCGGGTGCTGAATACGTTGCCTGCCTCGCGCCACGCCGGCACGAGGACGAGCTTGTCGACGGCAAGGCCGTGTTTGAGAAGATCGCGGGAGTGCATATCGATGCAATAGGCACAGCCATTGATTTGCGAAATCCGCAGGTAAACAAGATTGACCAGTTCGTTGGGAAGGCCGCTTTTTTGAAGATAGACGTAGACACTTCCGAAAGCCTCGTGACCTTCGGGAGAAGCCTTGGTGTAGTCGATGCGATTGCTCATGATGAATCCTCACTCCTGGTTGACGGATTCGATCATGCTTTATCTTGGTCCATCCAAGAAGGTCCATAACTCGTGTCCTGCACTAGGCCATGATTTTTCGGATGCCCTCTGGAGAGAGTGCGCGCGCCTGCAATCAACGACCGCCAAAAATCAGATCAATTTCAGGATCCGCTTTCCGAGCGTTTCGGCGGAACGCTGAGAGTCGATGTTCGTGAAACCGACGAGCAGGGCCGAGGCGCGATCGTCGCCCGTCGCCCAATCCGTCAATGCTTCTGCGTACAAACCCGCTTCGCGCATCTGCGCGACAAGCCGGCGGTCCGAGCGTCGCCCTGGCGGCCTCAAGATCAGGTGCATGCCCCCCGGCTGTGAATCAATTCGCATGTGTTTGCCCAGCACGCTTTCGAGGCCTGCCTCAGTCGCCCGCCGGCGCTCGGCATAAAGCTTTCGCATCCGCTGGATATGACGTGCGAAGTGCCCTTCGGTCATGAAGGCCGTGACAATCGCCTGCGTCAGTTCGGGGCTACCACTGGCGAGGGCTTCGGTGATTTGCTCGAACCGTTCGGCCTGCGCTTCCGGCACGACCAGATAAGCCAGCCGCAGGCTCGGGAATAACACTTTGCTGAACGTGCCTGAATAGAGTACGCGCCCGTCACGATCCAGACTCTTCAGCGCGGGCAGGGGACGGCTGACATAGCGGTATTCGCCGTCGTAATCATCCTCAATGATCCATGCGTTATTTCGTGCAGCCCAATCCAGCAACGCCAGGCGCCGGGGCAGGGACAAAGACACGGACAGCGGACTCTGGTGCGCAGGCGTGATGACAGCTGCGCGTGCCCGTGGGACCAGCTTCATTCCGTCGGAAACAATCATGCCGTCCTGATCCACCGGCACCGCGACTGTTGCGATATTCATATGGCCCAGGATTTCTCGCGTCGGCGGATACCCGGGATTTTCAAGCCATACGCGATCTCCCGCCTTCAGCAGCGATTGTGCGATCAATGCGATGCTGTGACGATATCCCGATGTCACGAAGATCTGAGATGGGGAGCAGCTGATCCCGCGCGATACCTGAAGATATGCGGCGATTTGTGCGCGCAGCTCGGGTAGGCCGCGAACCGAGGGATGCACCATGTCAGATGGCTGCATCGCGCGCGCGCACCGCGCACTCAGGCGGGCCCAAATCTTTCGGGGAAATACATCCAGGGCAGGCAAGCCCATTTGAAACGGCAAGATCGTATCTGGTCGAAAGCTGACCGCATCGATGCCGCTGCGGGATTGCGGAATGGGAGCCGGAAGGGGAGTTTGCGGCTTGAGGTCCGGCCTGACGATGGTGCCTGCCTGGCCGCGTGCCTGAATGTACCCCTCGGCAGCCAACAGGGAATAAGCTGCCTCGATCGTCCCTCTTGCGAGCCCCAATTCCTTGGTCAGCGCCCGTGCCGATGGAATGCGGTCACCCGGCTTCAGCACGCCGCTCGCGATAGCGCCTCGAAACCTACTGTAAATCTGGCGATAAAACGGCTCGGCTGCTGTTGGATCCAGCGGCGAAATCTTGCTGACTCGAGCAATCGTCATGGACTAGCGAACCCTGCATGTGACTTGGAAATGATTGTACCATGGTGCTCTCAGGCCGTCGTACAAGCAATGAAAACGTCATATCCAGCCTTTGCGTCATCACGAACGTCCTGGGAAGAACGCGATCCGCCTGCAGTTTACGGAGGCTGACGAACGCGAGTTCGCGCGCGGCAATCATGGATCAGTAGGAATGTCCATTCATGGACCTTGGCGTAGGCCATGAGGAGTATACGTGACAGGTCATGAATGCCGTGGTGTCCACGCTTCAGGTATCAGTGACGATTTGAAATAGTTGGAAACGAGCAGATGACAAAAATCCTGCATGTGAGTTGCAGTCCTCGTGGAGAAGCATCCGAGAGCTACAGGCTCTCTCAGAAAATCATTGGATTTTTGCTCAAGCGCGAGCCTGCCGCCGTCTTGACAAGCAGAATTGTGGGTGACGGCGCTATCGCGCCTGTCGACGAAGACTACGCTATATCGCAACAGTCGTCCGGGGATATCTCTCAGGCCGGTTCCATGGCTCAATCCGAAGAGCTCATCCGGGAGTTAGAGAGTTCGGATCTGGTGGTCATATCGACTCCCGTGCACAACTTCACGATTCCTTCCGGGCTGAAGGTGTGGATAGACCACATCGTTCGGGTTCGTCGAACCTTCGACATAACCCCCCAAGGAAAAGTAGGATTGTTGCGCGACCGCCCGATCTTTTTCGCGGTATCGTCCGGCGGGCGATACTCCGGCGAGCGCACACGTCAGCCTGATTTCCTGACACCTTATCTAAAATCCGTTCTCGGTATCATCGGCCTGCATGATCTGACTTTTTTCTCCGTACAGGGCGTTGCCTTTGGTCCGGCTGCCGTCGCTGAGGCGAGAGCCAGGACGGGCCGGGTGCTGGAAGAGTATTTCATACCGGCAGCCATTAAATCTTTGGTTTGATTCGCCAATCCTGAGCGATGGGGGATCGATGCTGACGCTGAAATTCCCGGCCGGTCAATAAAATGGTTCCCCCGGTCGAGGGAATGCGGTTCAATCGACGCGCGCGCTCGGCACCTTACCGTATTTCGAGTGCAATCGACGAAGCAGGGTTTCGGCTTTAGGGCGAACGATTGTGGAGATTGTCTTGACCCGTTCTCACAAAAATTCTTGCCGGCTGAATGCGGTGACCAGCCGGCTTTGTCGGCGACGGTTTCTCGCGGGCACAGTCGCGGTGGTGTTGCTCGCCGGTTGCGATCAGAAAGCTGAGCAGGCCGCTGCGCCAGCGCCGCCAGCGGTTACTGTTGCGCAGCCGATCAAGCGGGTGGTGACTGACTGGGATGAGTTCAGTGGCCGCTTCGAAGCCATCGAGCAGGTCGAGATTCGCGCTCGCGTGACGGGATTCGTTGAAAGCGTCGAGTTCAAGGATGGCGCCGTCGTTCAGATCGGCGATCTTCTCTATGTGATTGATCCGCGGCAGTACGAGGCTGTTGCGGAGCAGGCTCAGGGACAACTCGCCGATGCCAAGGCGAAGGTCGATCTCGCTGAACGGGAGTTGGCGCGCGCCGAGTCGTTGATTCAGACGCAAGCTGTCGCTGAAGCCATTGTCGATCAGCGACGGCAGCAGCTTCAGTCGGCCAAGGCGGCCGTACTGCAGGCCGAAGGAACGCTGCGGCGCGCGGAACTGGATGTTGAATTCACCAAAGTCAGGGCTCCGATCGCCGGGCGCATCAGTCGTCATCTGGTGACGGTGGGAAACCTGGTGCAGGGAAGCGAAAGCGGGGCAACGCTGCTGACCTCGATTGTTTCGATGGATCCGATCCACATCTATTTCGACATGGATGAATCGATTTATCTCAAGAACAGCAGGCTGTGGTTCGAAGGCAAGCGGCCGAGCTCGCGCGATACGCCAAATCCGGTGCAAGTGATGCTCGCCGGTGAAACCAAGCCCTCGCACAAAGGGACAATGGATTTCCTCGACAACCGGCTGGACATCGGCACAGGCACGTTACGCGGCCGCGCCTTGGTCGACAATCACGATCTGTCGATATTGCCGGGGCAGTTTGCCCGTGTCCGCGTCCTCGGCAGCGCGCCTTATGAGGCATTGCTGCTGCCGGACACCGCCATTGCAACCGACCAGTCGCGCAAGATCGTTTTTGTCGTCAAGGGCGATGACACGGTAGAGGCGCGCCCCGTCACCCTCGGCCCGCTGGATGACGGCCTGCGAGTGGTCAGGGAGGGATTGAAGCCTGACGATCGGGTCATTGTCGAGGGACTGCAGCGTGCGCGTATCGGAGCAAAAGTGACGCCGCACACCGCAACTTCGAGCAGCAGCGGCGCGAAGCGATGAACCTCGGCAACCTTTCCGTCAACCGGCCTATTCTGGCGATGGTGCTGTCCATCGTTCTGTTGATCGTTGGCGCGCTGGCCTACACCACGCTGCCTGTCGCAGAATATCCGCAGGTCGCGCCGCCCACCGTCGTTATTTCCACGCAATACCCCGGTGCTTCGGCACAAACGGTATCCGAAACGGTCGCGACGCCGATCGAACAGGAGATCAACGGCGTCGAGGACATGCTGTACATATACAGCCAGGCCACCTCGAGCGGCCAGCTGAACATCACCGTGACCTTCAAGCTCGGCACCGATCTGGACAAGGCGCAGGTGCTGGTACAGAACCGCGTCGCGATCGCTCAGCCGCGGCTGCCGGAAGAAGTGCAGCGCGTTGGGGTCGTCACCCGCAAGAACAGCCCCGATCTGCTGATGGTCGTGTTCTTGCTGTCGCCGGATGACACCTACGATCAGCTTTACATTTCCAACTACGCACTGCGGCAGGTGCGCGACCAATTGCTGCGGCTCGATGGCGTCGGCGACATCACCATCTTCGGCGCACGCGATTACTCGATGAGGTTGTGGCTCGATCCTGACAAGATTGCCGCGCTCGGCATGACCGCCGGCGAAGTGGTTGCCGCGGTGCGTTCACAAAATCTGCAGATTGCCGGAGGTCAGGTCGCGGAGCCGCCCATCAGCGACCGTGCGTTCGCGCCCAATCTCACCTTCACCGGTCGTCTGAAAGATACCGCTCAATTCGGGAACATCATCATCAAGGCCGGTGCTGACGGACGGACTGTGCGGCTGCGCGATGTCTCGCGGATCGAACTCGGTGCGCTGGCCTATACCACCAACAGCTTCCTGCTGAGGAAGCCGGCGATCGGCCTTGCGGTATCGCAGCGGCCGGGCTCGAACGCGCTCGGTACTGCAAAGGCGGTATCGGATACCATGGTTCAGCTGAAGGCCAATTTTCCCAAAGGCCTTGAATATAACATCGGCTACAATCCGACCGAGTTCATTGCGCAGTCGGTCAGCGAGTTGATCAAGACCATCTATGAAGCGATGGTCCTTGTTGTGATCGTTGTGCTGGTGTTCCTGCAGGGCTGGCGCCCGGCGATCATTCCCATTCTGGCTATACCGGTGTCGCTGGTCGGAACCTTCGCCGTCATGGCGGCGCTCGGATTCTCCATCAATAACCTGACGCTGTTCGGACTGGTGCTCGCAGTGGGTATCGTGGTCGACGATGCCATTGTGGTGGTTGAAAACGTCGAACGGCATCTCGCCGAAGGCAAGGGTCGCCGTGACGCGGCTCTTCTCACGATGCAGGAGGTGGGCGGCGCGTTGGTCTCGATTGCGTTGGTGTTGTGCGCGGTGTTTGTTCCGACGGCCTTTATTGGCGGCATTTCAGGACAGTTCTTCCAGCAATTCGCCATCACCATCGCGGTCGCGACCGCAATCTCGTGCTTCTGCTCTTTAACCCTGTCTCCCGCGCTGGCGTCGCTGATCCTCGAGCCGCACCATGAAAAGAGACCGCCGGCGCGCTGGAATTTTATCAGCAGGGGATGGGGGGCTTTCACTGGGGCCTTTAACCGGGGGTTCGATAAACTCTCCCATGGCTACGCCCGCGCCGCGGATTTCGTGATCAAGCACTCCGTGGTGATGCTGCTGGCATATGTTGCGCTGATCGGATCCGCTGGCTGGCTGCTCTATGTCACGCCGCAAGGGTTCATTCCGGCGCAGGATCGCGGCTACGTCATCATCGCCGTGCAACTGCCGAGCGCGGCTTCGCTGGCGCGCACCACTGAAATCGTTCGCGAGGTTGAACGCATTTCGCTTGATGTGCCCGGCGTTGTCCGTGTCGCGTCGTTCGCAGGCTTCAACGGTGCGACGAGAACACTCGCCAGCAACGCCGCTGCGCTATTTCCCGTGTTCGACGACGCTGAGGAGCGAGCCAAGACAGGCAATACGTCAGCCCACATCACGGCGGAACTGCGCAAGCGGCTCGCTAGCATTGAAGGTGCCGTTGTTATCGTCATTCCACCGCCGGCCGTTCCGGGGATCGGAACCGGCGGTGGTTTCGCCATGCGCATCCTGGACAACCAGGGCAGGGGTCCGGAGTTACTTGCAGCGGCGACCGATGAACTCGTGGCAGCCGCGCGCAAGGCGCCCGGGCTAACCTCGGTCTTTTCGCCGTTCAGTGCGAATACGCCGCAGGTGTTCGTCGAGATTGATCGCCAGAAGGCCCAGATGCTCGATGTACCGGTTCAGAACGTCACCGAAGCGATCGAGGTTTATTTCGGATCATCCTACGTCAACGATTTTAACATTCTTGGCCGTACCTATCATGTCACGGCGCAGGCCGATCTGCCGTTCCGCAAGCAGACCGTCGATCTCGCACGGCTGCAGACCCGCAATACCGCGGGCAACATGGTGCTGCTCGGCAGCGTCGTGAATTTCCGCGACACCGCAGGACCGGACCGCGTCCCGCGCTACAACCTTTATCCGGCGGCGGAACTGCAGGGTGACACCACGCCCGGGACCAGCTCTGCGGCCGCAATCTCGATCATGAAAAAGCTCGCCGATGAGACGCTGCCGAGCGGGTTCAATTTCGAATGGACCGATCTTTCGTATCAGCAGGTGACCGGCGGCAAGTCCGGACTCTATGTGTTCCCGATCTGTGTGCTGTTCGTGTACCTCGTGCTGGCTGCTCAATACGGGAGCTGGAGTCTACCGTTTGCGGTGATCTTGATTGTGCCGATGTGCCTGCTCGCTGCGACGATCGGTGTGCGCATCATGGGGCAGGACATCAACATTCTCACCCAAATCGGATTTGTGGTTCTGGTTGGATTGGCTGCGAAGAATGCGATTCTGATTGTCGAATTTGCCCGCGATATCGAGCACGAAGGTCGCGGTCAGCTCGAGGCGGTGATCGAAGCGTGCCGGTTACGCCTGCGGCCGATTCTGATGACGTCCTTCGCCTTTATCCTTGGCGTGCTGCCGCTGGTGATCTCGTCGGGTTCCGGCTCGGAGATGCGGCAAGCAGTCGGCGTCGCTGTGTTCTTCGGAATGCTCGGCGTCACGCTGTTCGGCCTCATCTTCACGCCGATTTTCTATATCCTGGTGCGCAGACTGGTGCCGGGTTCGGTCGTTGTCGACAAATAGAAATCATCGGCCATCGCGTTGCGTTTGCGCGCATGGTCTCACGCGCCATATAGCCCGCGATGTCGCACGTCGCCCCTTTGATCTCGTGTCGACATGCCGGTGCCGCACGTCATTCTTGCTGTAGCTGGAACGCTTCGTGAGGGGCGGACTTTAATCCCAACGAGCAGGATATAGTCGCGATATCAATGCGAGCGTGCCCCATTGACGGTCGCGTTCGTTCCATGCAAATAATTCACAAATCTGAACGCTTGCCGTAAATCTGTACGACAGCGGATCGGAACTGCAGCAAGCAAAAGCAGACAACGTGGGAGGATCAAGGTGGTGGCAATACGTCGGATGATGGCGGTGATCGCCATATTTGCTGTTTCGTCGAGTGTTGCGCATGCCGCTGAGCCGATGCGGTTGCGTGTCGCCGATTCATTTCCGAAGGGGCACTACCTCGTAAAGTTGATTCTCGAGCCGTGGATGGAAGAAGTTCGAAAGCGCACGAACAATGCCGTGACATTCGAACATTACCCAGCTCAGCAACTGGGCAAAGCTACCGACATGCTGAAGCTGACGCAAACCGGTGTGGCTGATATCGGCTACGTCGCCCCTGCATACGCGGCTGAGAAGATGCCGGTGTCGGAAGTGGCAATGTTGCCGGGTGCTTTCACCCATTCTTGCCAGGGGACCCTTGCTTACTGGAAGTCGGCTCGCAGCGGTGTCATCGCGGAGCAGGATTATGCGAAGAACAACATCCGGCTGCTGCTGGCTGTGGCCTTGCCGCAGTACAGGATTTTTACGATCAAGGCGCCGGTCAATACCGCTGCCGACGTGGTCGGCCTGAAGCTGCGCTCGACCGGCGGTGCGCAGGATCTGACGTTGCGCGCTCTCAGTGCAGTGCCGGTTCGTATGGCCGCGCCGGATGCCTATGAATCGCTATCTCGCGGCACGCTGGATGGGTTGCTCTTTCCGCTCGAGAGCGTCGTTGCATATGGCGCCGACAAGCTTGTGAAGTATGCGACCGATGGCGTCGGATTCGGCAGCTTTATCGTGTCCTACTCGATTAGTGACGCTGCCTGGAAGAAATTGTCGCCCGAGGTTCAGAAGGCCATGGTGGACGTGGCGGAGGAGATCGTGCCGTCCGCCTGTAAGCACGTTCAGGACACGGACGAGGAAACCAAGAAAAAGCTCGCTGCGCACGGTGTAACGTTTGAAGCCGTGCAACCCGACGCGCGCGCCAAGTTCAATGACCTTCTCAAGGGTGTTGCCAAGACCTGGGCTCAGGGGCTGGACGCACGCGGCAAGCGGGGAAGCGACGCGCTGAAGGAATATGACGATCTGGTCGCCGCTATCCCGGCCAAGTAATTCTCCGAATACGTGACAGCAGTATCGCTGACAGGCCGCGCCAGAGGCGCGGCCGGGGAGGAAGCGTGATCAACGGAATCATAAAGGCGCTCGGGACGATCGAAAAGATTGGCTCGTTCATCGCCGCGATGTTCATGTTTCTCATCATGGTCATCGTCTTTAGCGATGTGGTGATGCGCTATGTGTTCAACCGCCCGTTCTCCTGGGCGTATGACCTCATCGCGCTTTATCTGATGGCGGGGGTGTTCTTCCTCATACTGTCCGAAGCCTATGCTTCGAATGCCCATGTGAATGTTGATATTCTTCAGCAGAAGCTGTCGCCTGTGGGCATTCGCCTGACAGAAATGGTGACTTGCATCATCGGAATTGTCGTCTTTTCACTGATCGCCTGGTTCGGCTGGCAGCGTACTCTCGACAGTTACAGGGCGGCTGATGTCATGGCCGGTGCAATCCCGTGGCCAATGTGGCCGTCGATTGGATTGGTGCCTCTCGGCGCAGGCTTGTTGACGTTCCGCCTGGCGCTGCACCTTGTCGGCCATCTCCTCTCGTTGCTCACGGGCAGGGACATCATTCCGTTGCCGACATCCCATATCGCTTCCGAAGCGGAAACCTTCGAATGACCGTTGTTCTTTGTCTTGCCGTACTGTTCGGCCTGCTCGCGATCGGAACGCCCGTGGGGTTCGCCATGGCCGGGGCGGGTTCGCTCGGTCTCTATATGCTTGGCGGCATGTCCGTGCTTACAGGCATCCTGCAGACCGCGCCGTTGTCCGCAGTGACGTCTTACGAGCTCATCACCATCCCGATGTTCCTGCTGATGGCGGAACTGGTGTTGATGAGCGGTATCGCCGACGATCTGTTCCGCGCGACGTCGGCCTGGGTTGGCCGAATCCCGGGCGGTCTTGGCATGGCGACCGCGTTGGCGGGAGCCGGCTTCGGCGCGATCTGCGGCACCTCGACGGCATCCGCCGCGACGCTGTCCTCGACCAGTCTTCCTGCCATGCTCAAGCAAGGTTATGAGCCACGGATGGCCGCAGGCGTCGTTGCCATCTCCGGCACGCTGGCCATGCTGATCCCGCCCTCGGTTGCACTGGTGATCTATGGTCTGCTTGCCGAAGTGAATATCGGTGCGCTGCTGGTGGGCGGTGTGATCCCGGGCCTTCTCGTCACCGCGACCATCATGCTGACGGTCTGGTTCCTGGCCTGGCAGGATCCCTCGCGGGCGCCTGGCGGGCCACGGGTTTCGATGCGTGAGAAATTCCGGATGCTGCGCATTGTCGGACCGATGCTGCTGCTGTTCGGCATGGTCACCGGGGTTATTTATACAGGCATCGCGACGCCGACCGAGGCGTCGGCTCTCGGAGCGTTTTGTGCGTTCTGTCTCACGATCTGGATGCGCAAGATGTCGTGGGCGGGCTTGTATCGTGCGCTGGTGCGCGCGGCTCACGGCACCTGCATGATTTCGATGATTCTGCTCGGAGCCTACATCTTCGGGTATTTCTTCACGCTCGCCCAGGTGACGCAGGATCTCGTTGCATGGGTCGGTGCCCTCGATGTGTCGCGCTGGCTGATCATGGCGCTGATTCTGTGCGGCTATATCGTGCTTGGGTCGTTCATGGACCAGATTGCGATTCTGGTCCTCACCGTTCCGATTGTCCTGCCGCTGATCAAATCGCTCGGATTCGATCCGCTCTGGTTCGGCGTGGTCAAGATCGTGACAGCGGAAGTCGGCATGATCACGCCGCCAGTCGGCCTGAACTGCTACGTCGTGGCCCGCTATTCAGGCCGCCCGGTCGCGGAGGTCTTCCACGGCACACTGCCGCATTTCATCGCCCACATATTCGCGATCGCCATTCTGGTGGCGTGGCCGCAGATCATTCTATGGCTGCCGATGAAGATGGGCTACTGAGCGCTCTTCGCGAAACAATAAACATGAACATGGGAGAGACTGCATTATGACCAATAAGAGTTCAATTGCTGTCGCGGCCGTGATGGTTGCAGCATGGCTGTCGAGCGCAAGCGTCGCGACGGCCCAGCAGAAGATCACGCTACGGTTCGCGGATAGCTTGCCGCATGGCCATGTCATTCACGAACTGGCCGGAAAGCCCTTCATGGAGCTGGTGACCAAGGCAACGAACGGCCAGGTAACCTTCCAGCATTTCCCCTCCGAACAACTCGGCAAGGCCAAGGACATGGCGCAACTCACGACCGCTGGCGTCGCTGATATTGCCTATGTCGTTCCATCCTATTCGTCGGACAAGTATCCGCTGACGGCCGTCTCGGAGCTTCCCGGAATTTTCCAGACCCAATGCCAAGGCTCGCTCGCCTTTTACAAGCTGTCGCACAATGGCGGAATCCTCGAGACAAAGGAATTCCTGCCCAACGGGCTCCGTCCGCTGGTGACCATTGCTCTGCCGGCTTATCAGATTCTTCTGTCGAACCCGCGCCCGATTGCGAAAGCAGCCGACCTCGAAGGCCTGAAGATTCGCACGGCAGGCGGCGCGATGGATCTGATGATGCGTTCCATCAAGGGCGTGCCGGTTCGCATGGCTGCGCCCGAGATTTATGAGTCGATGACACGCGGTACGCTCGACGGCGTCGTGCTGTCTTACCAGAGCACGCTCTCCTATGACCTCGGCAAATTGCTGAAGTCCGGAACATCCGGCATGAATTTCGGCACCGCGCTGATTACCTATTCAATAGGCGAGACCAAGTGGAAGTCGTTGCCCGAGAACGTCCGCAAGGCGTTGGCCGAGGCCGGTGAGCAAACGACCCGCGAAGGCTGCAAGCGCTTCGAGGAAGGTGAGCGGGTGGCCGGCGAGAAGGTGCAAAGCCAGGGCATGAAGGTCATCAATTTCAGCGATGCCGATAACAAGGGGTTTGCGTCCGCCTTTGCCAGCGTCGCGGATTCCTGGGCCAAGGATACGGACAAGCGCGGTAAACCGGGCACCGAGGTGCTGAAGGCGTTTACCGCGGCACTGGCCGCGACCAAGTGAACCAGCGTGGCAGGGCCGGGGCGCAGGCTGCTGCAACTGGGGCGAAAGGCCCGTTGGCGGGAGTCAGGGTGATCGATCTGACCAGTGTCATGATGGGGCCTTACGCCACCATGATCCTGGGAGATTACGGGGCCGACGTCATCAAGGTCGAAAGCCCTGAAGGCGACGTGATGCGCTATGCCGCTCCCATGCGCAGTCCGCGTATGGGAGCGATGTATCTCCAGGGCAATCGAAACAAGCGGTCGATCGTTCTGGACCTGAAGAAACCGCGTGGCCGCGAGGCATTGCTGCGGTTGAGTGAGACCGCCGATGTCTTCGTCCATAACGTGCGGCCTGCCGCGATGCGGCGGTTGAAGCTCAGCGCCGACGATCTGCTCGTGGTCAATCCACGGCTCGTTTACGTCGCCCTGCATGGGTTTGGCGAGGAAGGGCCCTACGCCGGGCGGCCGGCTTATGATGACTTGATTCAGGGGCTGACGGCGCTGCCGGCTCTGGTCGGCAAGATCACCGGCGAGCCACGCTATTCACCCGCCACGATTGCCGATCGCATTGTCGGGTTGAACGCGACCCACGCCATTCTCGCCGGGCTGCTGCATCGCGACCGCACCGGCGAGGGGCAGGCGATCGAAGTCCCGATGTTCGAAACCATGGCGCAGTTCGTGCTCGGTGACCACATGGCTGGACGCAGCTATGACCCGCCGCTCGGCCCGCCGGGATATTCCCGGTTGCTCGCGCCCGATCGGCGTCCCTATCGAACGCGCGACGGTTACATATGCGCACTGATTTATACGGACAAGCATTGGGACGCCTTCTTCAGTGCCATCAAGACCGATCCGGAGCAGCGCGATCCACGTTTCAAGGACATGTCGGCACGCACCCGAAATTACGACCACGTCTACAAGTGGCTCGCCGACCTGATCGAGACCCGCACGACAGCAGAGTGGATGCGCCTGTTCGAGGAAGCCGATATTCCTTGCGGGCCGATGCATGACCTCGACAGCCTGATCGACGATCCGCATCTGTCCGAGGTGGGATTTTTCCGGGAGATCGACCATCCCACCGAGGGCAAGCTTCGCGTCGCGGGCCCGGCGGCGCGCTGGAGCCGCACGCCGTCGTCGATCCGCAGTTGTCCGCCGCGGCTTGGTGAGCACGGTGATGAAATCCTGCGCGAGGCGGGCTTCAGCGACGGTGACATCGAAGCGCTGGCCGGAGAGGGCGCTATGGTTCGCGATTCCGGCTAGCAGATGACGGTCCGTCACTTTGGGTGCCGGAGCGCTATCCGTTTGGTGTGCGGTGGTCCGGCTACTTCGGTTCAACCAACCCCAGAATTTTTATCGCGGCGCGCAAATGCGGCTTGTCGATCATCTTTCCGTCGATCTTGACGACCCCGGAATTCGGATTGTCGTCGAACGCCTTGACGATGTTCCGTGCCCAAACGACCTCTTCGTCGGTTGGTGTCATCGCGGCGTTGACGACATCGACGTGCTTGGGATGAATCACGGCCTTGGCGAGAAACCCGTCACGCCGGGCCGCGACGGTCTCGTCCTTGAGCGCGGCGAGGTTGTCGATGTCGGTGGCGATGGTGTCGATCGCCACCACGCCCGCTGCCGCCGCGCTGATCAAGCACAGGTCCCGCGCGAGCAGGAACGGGCTGTGGTAGCGCCCGTCGGTGCTGTTGCGTGACGCGCCGAGCGAGGCCGCGAGATCCTCGGCGCCCCACATCATGCCCCACAGCCGCGAACTGGCACCTTCGTAGCTGTGCAGCTTGAGCACGGCTTGTGCGGTCTCCGTTGCGACGACGACGATGCGGGTCGACTGCGTCTCAAGCGCAGATGCCGCTTCAAAGGCGTCGAGATAGAGCGCGAGGTGATTGACGTCGGCAGGGCCGGCGCATTTCGGCAGGACGATGCCGTCGGGCCGACCTGGCATCACGGCGGCAAGGTCCGCAAGTGTCAGTCCAGTATCGAGCGCATTGACGCGAACGTAGAGCTTCTGCCCGGCCTTCCGCGCATCGAGCATTCCACGGGTGATGGTCCGCGCCGTCGCCTTCTGATCGGGCGCCACCGAATCCTCGAGATCGAGGATCAGGGCATCCGCTGCGGTTTTCTTCGCGCTCTCGAATTTGCGGGCGCTGTCGCCCGGAACGAACAGGAATGACCGCATCGGTTCAGGCCTTCGGCTTGCAATGCATCAGGCCGGTGCGCCGGCAACTGGCGACGACCTCGCCGCGCTGGTTGGTCGCGGTGTGTTCGAATTCGACAATACCTTGATTGGGGCGCGACTTGCTGAGACGCTTGGAAATGATTTTGGTGTGCGCCTTCAGTGTATCCCCATGGAACACCGGCTTGGGGAATTTGACCTCGGTCATGCCGAGGTTGCCGACCGTGGTGCCGAGCGTGGTGTCGTAGACACTCATGCCGATCATGATGCCCAGCGTATAGAGGCTGTTGAACAGACGCTGTCCGAATTCAGTGTTCTCCGAGAAATGCGCATCGACGTGCAGGGGCTGCGGGTTCTGCGTCAGCAGGCTGAACATCGTATTGTCCATTTCGGTGACCGTACGGCTGAACTCATGGTGAAATTCATGGCCGACGATGAATTCCTCGAAGTATAGACCTGCCATCTGTAGCTCCCTTCTATTGAGTGTCGGATATTTCTGGTTATCGGATGATTCCGGCGTTTCGCAGCGTTGCGATGCGCCCGCTGTCGATGTCCCAAGCAGCGAGCAAGTCACCAGTATCGCCGCGGCATTGCTGTGAACTGCGCGGCAGCGGTGGGCTTGTCCGGCTGAAGCGGGGTCCGGGCGCCGGCTGCATCACGCTGTCGATCTCAACGAAGGTCCGTCTCGCCTTGTTGTGCGGGTGATCGGGAGCTTCCTGCGCCGAGAGGACGGGCGCGAAACAGGCATCGCTGCCTTCCAGCAGTTCGCACCATTCCTGCCGTGAGCGCTGTGCGAATGTCTCCGCCAGGATCGCCTTTGCTTTAGGCCAGTGGGCGCGATCGGCAACGTCGGGGAATTCGGCCGGATCGATCCCGATGCGTTCGAGCAGGACCGTACGGAATTTCTCCTCGATCGGGGCGATTGCGACATACTCGCCATCGGCGCAGCGGTAGACCTCGTAATGAGGTGCGCCGGAATCGAGCAGATTGGCGCCGCGCGGGGCATTGTGGATTCCCGCGCCAATCATGCCGAAAAGGGATGTCATCAGCGTCGCGGCGCCATCGATCATCGCAGCATCGACGATCTGGCCGCGGCCGGAGCGCTGCCGCTCGACCAGAGCGCACATCATGCCGAAGGCGAGATATAGCGCGCCGCCGCCGTAGTCCCCGACCAGATTGAGCGGCGGAGCAGGCGGCTCGCCGGCGCGGCCGATGGCATGAAGTGCGCCGGTCAAGGCAATGTAATTCAGATCGTGCCCCGCCACGGGTGCCAGCGGCCCATGCTGGCCCCAGCCGGTCACGCGGCCAAAGACCAGGCGGGGGTTTCGTTTGAAACATTCGTCAGGCCCGAGGCCGATCCGTTCCATCACCCCGGGACGAAATCCCTCGATCAGCCCGTCCGCCGACGCGATGAGATCGAGCGCGCAGGCCACGCCATCGGCGTGCTTGAGATCGATGGCCACGGCTTGCCGGCCGCGCGCCAGCAGGTCGAATTTTTTCGGCTTGTCGATGCCGAGACCACTGGGCTGGAGGCGGTCGATGCGGATCACGTCGGCTCCGAGGTCAGCCAGCAGCATGGCGGCCATCGGCGCCGGCCCGACACCGGCGAACTCAACAATGCGGATTCCGTGAAGCGGTCCTTGAGCGGACGGTGTGGTCGTGCCGCCGAGTGTGGTGTGTTCGGCCGCATCGGTTTTGCTGTTCATGGCTGTCGTTCCTGCATGAAGGCCGATCGGCTCAGGTTCTCCCGATGTTCCGGAGCGGCAATGCCGATCATCCGTCGCGCGCGCTCGCGCAAGCTGCACCCGGCCAGTTCGGCGACACCCCATTCGGTGACGATAGCATCGACGTCACCGCGCGCGGTGGTGACCGTTTCCACATGCGGCACGATGCGGCTGCGTCCGTTGGAAACAGCCGGCAGCGCGATGATTGCGCGGCCGCCGGGTGATGCGTTGGCACCGCGTACAAAGTCGACCTGACCGCCGATCGCGCCGACGGCCACACCATTCAGTGTCTCGGAATTGACGCTGCCGTCGAGCCCAACCTGTAGCGCGGAGTTGAGGGCAATCAGTTTGTTGATGCGCGCCAGCACGCCGGCCGCATGAGTGTAGGATGTCGGCCGAACTTCCACCGCTGCATTGTCATGGGCGAAGTCGTAAAGACGTTTTGTCCCGATCAACTGATTGGTAACGGTCATTCCCGCGTCGATGCCCTTGGCGGCATTCGTCACGACGCCGCGCTCGATCAGGTCAACCACGGCATCGTTGATAAGGCCGGAATGAATCCCGAGATTGCGCAAATGCGACAGGCTCGAGAGAATGGCGTCGGGAACCTTGCCGACGCCGAACTGCAGTGTCGCACCATCCGGAATCAGACCGGCTGCGTACATTGCGATCTTGCGCGATACGTCATCGACCGGGGGCGATGCCAGTTCGACCGGACGATGGCGCGCCTGGACGCGGACATGCAGGGGGATGTCCTGCGGCCACTCCGCGCCAAAGGTCCAGGGCGCGTCCGGATTGATTTCCGCGATGACGACGCGCGCCCGCCGCGCCGCATCCAGCACATAGTCGTTTGACAGGCTTGTGCTCAGTCCGCGGGCCGGATTCCGCGACGAGAGCTGGATCAGAACGACGTCGGCTCGATGGCGTCCTGCGGCAAAGTCGGCGCAAAATGCACTGTAGTTGCTGGGCACGATGTCGAGGCGGCGAGCCTTGGCCAGCACCCGGGCATTTCCGATCACGCCATAGCTTAGAAACTCGATCCCGGTGGTCCGGTCGGGCGCGAACGTGTCGGTAAAGACCGGGCCCACCATCATTGTGAAGGACGGTAGCCGATCTTTCTGCGCCACAATCGCTTCGGTGAGCGTGCGTGGCTCGGCGGTTGCCTGACCGCACACGACGACATCGCCCGGTTTGATCAGGCCGGCGAAATCGAGTTCATCCACCGGGATAACGTCGGCCATGGCGATGCCTGCCTGCGCTGCCGTAACTTAGTAGGACTTCGGCAGGCCGAGTACGCGCTCGGCGATGAAGCTCAGGATCAATTGCGGACTGATCGGCGCGATACGCGGAATGAGCACTTCACGCAGATAGCGCTCGACGTGAAACTCCTTGGCATAGCCAAAACCGCCATGGGTCATCACCGCCTGCTCGCAAGCCTGAAAACCCGCCTCGCCGGCGAGATACTTCGCAGCGTTGGCAGCCGCGCCGCAGGGCAGGCCGTTGTCATATTGCCACGCGGCGGACAGCGTCATCAGCCAGGCGGCTTCAAGCTCCATCCAGTTCTTCGCCAGCGGATGCTGGATCGCCTGGTTCTTGCCGATTGGCCGATTGAAAACGATGCGTGTCTTCGCATAGTCGGCTGCGCGCGACAGTGCGAGCTTGCCGAGGCCGACCGCTTCGGCGGCGATCAACACTCGTTCGGGGTTCATGCCGTGCAGGATGTATTCGAAGCCGCGTCCTTCCTCGCCGATGCGATCCTCCATCGGGATTTCAAAATCCTCAAAGAACAATTCGTTGGAGTCGACGACCTTGCGACCCATCTTTTCGATCTCATGCACCTTGATGCGCTTGCGGTCGAAATCGGTGTAGAACAGGCTGAGGCCATGGGTCGGACTGTTGACCTCTTCCAGCGGCGTGGTGCGCGCCAGCAGGAGGATTTTGTGTGCGACCTGCGCGGTCGAAATCCAGACTTTCTGGCCGTTGACGATGTATCGGTCGTTTTTGGCTTCGGCCCGGGTCTTGAGTTGGGTCGTGTTGAGACCGGTGTTGGGCTCGGTGACCGCGAAGCAGGCCTTTTCCCGGCCCTCGATCATCGGCGGCAGCATCCTTTTGCGCTGCTCGTCGGTACCGAACACCACGACCGGATTCAACCCGAACACGTTGATGTGGACTGCTGAGGCCCCCGACATGCCGGCTCCGGATTCGGCGATGGTGCGCATCATGATGGCGGCTTCGGTGACGCCCAGCCCCGAGCCGCCGAATTCCTCTGGAATGCAGATGCCGAGCCATCCCGCATCCGCCATCGCTTTGTGAAAGTCGTGCGGAAAGCCGCCTTCGCGGTCCTTGTTCAGCCAGTAGGCATCGTCGAAATTGGCGCAAATCTTCTGAATCGCTTCGCGAATGGCTTCCTGATTTTCCGTCGGTGCAAAGTTCATCGGTTCAATCCTGATTGTTGTTGCTGTCATCCGGGCCAGTCGTCCGGATCACGCCTTCGTTGAAAAGCCGGGAGATTTCCTCATCCCCAAATCCGGCCTCGCGGAGAATTTCGCGACTCTGTTCGCCCAATCTTGGAGCGAGGCGCGAGGGCGTTGCGGGCGTGTCCGACCAGGTGGTTGCGACACGCATACTGCGAATAGCTCCTTCACTGGGATGTTCGGCAACGGGGAAGAAGTCTGTTTCGACCAGATGGGGGTCGTCCAGGATGCTCAGCAGGTCATGGACCGGCATCGAAGGGATGTCTGCCTTGTCGAGCAATCGCATCCACTCCGCAGTCGTTCGCGTCGCGAAGATGCGTCCAAGCTCCGCATAGACCGCGTCGATATTGGCAAGCCGTCCGGCGAATGTCGCAAACATCGGATCGGCTCGCAGGTCGTCGCGCCCACTGACATCGAAGAAGCTGTTCCATTGCTTGTCGTTGTAAACGATGACGCTGATGTAGCCGTCGCTGGTGGGATAGGGGCGGCGATCCGGCGACATCTGACGGGAATAGCCGCCCTGGTCCAGTGGCGGTTCGAAAGTCAGGCCGCCGAGATGGTCGCTCATCACAAAGCCAACCATCGTCTCGAACATCGGGATGTCGACGCGCTGACCTTGGCCGGTGCGCTGGCGATGCAGCAGGCTGGCCAGAATCGCGCCGACTGCGGACAGGCCGACGACGCGGTCGGCGAGCGCGGTCGGCACGTAGCGTGGTGTCCCGTCGCCGGCGCGTGCGATCAGGTGCGACAGTCCGGAGGCGCCTTGGAGCAGATCGTCATAGGCGGGCTTGGCCGCATAAGGCCCTTGCTGGCCGAAGCCGAACATGCCGGCGTAGACGATGCGCGGATTCACCGCAGCGACGCTGTCGTAGTCGAGTTTCAACCGGGCCATGGCCTGCGGGCGCACGTTATAGACCAGCACATCGGCCGTGCTCGCAAGCCTCAGCAACGCGTCGCGTCCCGCAGGTGCCTTGAGGTCCAGCGCGATGCTGCGCTTGCTGCGGTTGGCGTTGAGAAAGATCGGACCCATGCCCGGATGTCTTGTCGGGCCGATTTGGCGGGTGATGTCTCCATCCGGCGATTCAACCTTGATGACGTTCGCACCGTAGTCGCCGAGCATTTGCGTTGCATACGGCCCCATCAAGACCGAGGTCATGTCGATGATCTTGATGCCGTCCAGCGGTCCCATACTGAAAATTGCCCCTGAGAGATATGACTGACCGGCAGCAGTTACTGGTGCATTGTGCAGACGGCGGCGCGCTGCGATGCGGCCCGCGATGACGGCAACCTAGCTACCTTCCTTGCGTACTGCAATTCAGAAAAATGGTATAAGTTCATATATATGAACATAGGGGATTGCCGGTGGGGCATGGCTGGCCGTGCCCGGAAGGGCGCCGGTACCTGCCGGATTACGGAAAAGCACATTGTCGGCGGCGCATCGTCGCACGACTCCATGCATGATCGACGCCGGCTAAGCTGCAAAGCAGGATTCGCGGAAAATGAGCCGTCGGTCTGCGGAGTTAGCCCTGGCGCGGAGCAGGCTGCCGGGTTTTTGCGGGCTGCCGACGGCGAGGTCCCGTGTCCGCGACGAAGGGCCGGTAACCCATCAGCCGGGAAATCTCCAGGCCGGCATCGTGCGCAATGGCGCTGAATTCCGCGACCCGGGTTTTCGAGCGATCGGTCGGGGCGGCAAGTCCGACGGCCGCGACCAGCGTGCCCGAACTGTCGAAGATCGGCGCGGCGAAGCCAGAAACGTTCATGGTGCCTTGGTCGGCGGTGACTGCCACATGCGTGCGCCGGACTTCTTCCAGAATTTCCCGCAAACGCGCCCGCCGGATTTCGGAAACAGGTGTGTGCTTCACCATTTTGACCGTTCGCATGTATTCGTTCAGCCAATGGTCGATCTGGAATGCCAGCAGGACACGCCCCACCGCAGACCACAGCAGCGGACGCGAGTCACCCACCGTTGCAGTAAAACGAAGGGCGGTTGGGCTCTCTATCTTTTCGACATAAATCGCCGATTTCTTGTCGCCGGACATCACGGCCAGCACGGCTGTTTCCTGGGTTGTGTCGACCAGCCGGCGCATGATCGGGCGCGCCAGGTCCGCAAAACTGAGGAAGCGCCGGGCAGCAATGATAGCGCTGGCCATTCCGTAGGCTTCAGGTCCGAGCTGGTAAAGGCCATCCACAAAGGTCAGGTGATTGCTCGCCAAAAGGCCGCGCAGCAGGTTGAGAAGGCTGCTCTTCGGAACGCCGAGGCTTTCACTGAGTGTGGCCAGCGACGCGCCTGTCGGGCGCGAGCACAGATCGTCGAATATCTGCACGACGCGTGTGACGGAGCGTGGCGCTGCTGCTGCGAGTTCGGGGTTGCTTTTGGTTCCGCCCGACACTGGAGTCATCATTTTCCATCGTTCCTGCGCGTATCAGGGAGACTCGACCCATGATGCCTGCATATGAATTGCACGCAGTGTGGGATGGGTCAACATTGTGAACGATAGACGGATTTCTGAATAGCTGGGACGGCGGATTTAGCCGCACAGGGGCGGTGCCGGCCTTCATCCGAGGCAGTGGAAGGATCGCGGGCAGCCGGGCTCAGGTTTCGCCAAGGCGCGGTGGCAGCACAAGCGTCAGGATGGCGTGTTCGGTGGTCTCGTCGAGGGAAACATGGCCGCCCAATTGTTGCGCGCGGCGCTGCATGTTGCCAAGACCGCTGCCCTTGCCGAAGGCTGCCATCTTGCTCCCGTCATTCTTTACCTTGATCACGGCCGTACCATTGTTTCCGGCTGAACCCTTGACCTTGATATGGCTCGCGGGACCATGTTTGAGCGCGTTGGTGATCGCTTCCTGAAGGATTCTCAGGATCGAAAGTGCATTGCCGGGGGTCACTCCGCTGACCTCGGGCAGATTCTCCATCGACCAACTGAGATCGATGCCAAGCCGACGCATTTGCGGGGCGAGTCTCTCCCGGAAACCAGCAAGCGCCAGCAGAAGATCTCCTTCTCCAAGATCGAGTGCGTTGATCACGAGCCGCAGGTCGTTGAGTGCTTCGCGTGCCGCGCGTTCGATCCCCTGACGTTCACCGGTATCGCGCTCCGCCAAGGCGATGATCGAAACCAGATGTCCGCTTAGTCCATCATGAAGGTCGAGCATCAGCCGTTCCCGCTCTTCCTCGCGCGCAGCCTGCACGGTGCGAATTCTCTCCTTGTCGTTGAGAATCGACAGCTCGGCTTCCTGTTCTTTCAATCGCAGTCGTAAGGTTTCGTTTTTGTTGTCGAGCTCATTCAGGCTTGCGGCGAGCCGGCCCATGAGCAGGACCATGATGGCAACGATGATCGGCGAGCGCAGGTACGTGCCGAGCAGAAACCCGCCTTTGACCACGCCGAGAACGATCCCGACATCGCGCAGGCCCCACCAGCCGATCAGGAAAAAGGTCAGCGCCAGAAGCGTGCGTCCCCATTCTCCCGCACGAAGCGCATCGCGCGCCAAAAGTCCGGCGGCTGTGAAGTGTCCTCCAATGACGATCAGGACGCTGATAATCGCGCCGGTAAAAGGCGGCAGTACACCGGTTGCAACGCTGCCGATCAGAAGGAGAGGCAGGAGTGGAACGGCTGCCTTGAGCCAGGCTGGTCTCGGCACGCCGTTGATCGCAAGCGCCAAGCCGACAGCCATCAGTCCGAACGTGGATAATGTCAGGACAAGATAGGGCCTGATAAACGCCAAAGCGGGAGGCGAAATGGGTACGCTCGGAAAACCGAGCACCAGACTACAGCCGCAAATCAGGAGCAGCCAGCAGAAAACCGGGTCATGTCTGCGTGTGGCCCAAACGGTCGCAATGCCGATGACGATCAGAATATGAAGCGCATGGATGATTGCGCGCAGGCCGCCATTGCTGAGCACACCCAGCCAGCGGTTCTGTGCAACCGCCTTTTCTCCCACGACGTATACCCGTGAAAGATAACCTGGGACCGCACCGTCATTGCGCTCAAGTGTGAGCACAAGGCGCCCGGTGCTGCCCGGTGCCGCCATTGGCAAGCGCAACAGATGTGTGGTTCCGGATGACGCATTCCCCCAGAATCGCGCATCGTTTCCGTCAAGAGACTGGCCGTCGAGTTCTGCCGTCAGATTCTGGCGAACGGCGGGAATGAGCAAGAATTGCTGCTCGGATGAGGAGGATGGATACTTGATGTCCAGGACATAGCGCGCCTTCGCCGGACCGTATGCGTGCTTTGACGACCATGCGTGTGGCAGCGTCACTGTTTCCGGCTTGCCACCGTCAATGCTGAATTGTGCGTTGACGAATTCGATTGCGCCATCCGGATGGGGAAATTCCACGAATTGCGGCGCACATGCCAGCAGTAGAGCAACGAACCCCAGGATTAGAAGGCGTGAAAGCCGGGGCAGGGCTTTGGTGTCACTCGCCATCGTTACAGCCGGATCAGACCTAGCCGCGTGGCTTCAAAGACAGCTTCGGATCGATTGGAAGCTTCCAGCTTGCGGTAGATATTTCTGATGTGGACCGGAACGGTCTGTCGCGAGATCCCAAGCCGTTCTGCCAACTCGCTATAGGTGAAGCCCTTGGCGATACCCCACAGGATGTCCATCTCGCGGGCGGTCAAGATGTCATTCTTCAGTTCGATGGACTTACCGGGCTTGGAGCGTTCGGCAAGACGTCGCACCAAAACGCGCGCAATACGCGATGAAATCGGCGATTGCCCTGCCATCAATTCGGTAATCGACTCGATCAGATCGATCGAATCTGCATCCTTGAGAAGATAACCTGACGCGCCAGCTTCGATCGCGGCGAGGACCGTCCGTTCATCGGCAAGAACGGAGATGACCATCGCTTCGGCGGCCGGCTGTTTCCGGCGGAGGGTGCGGATTGCATTGATGCCGTTGCCGTCGGGCAGGTTGAGGTCCGTGATCAGGAGATCGATATGGTGGGTCTCGATCGCGGTCAGGGTTTGAGCGAGGGTGGCACATATCCCGACGAGCTTGCCGCCTTGCCAGCCCTGTACGATGCCGGCGAGCCGCTCGCGCACCGGACCGTCGTCTTCTGTAAGTAAAATGTGCAAGATCTGTTGGCCTGCGTCGGCTGATTGTCCGGCCGTCATCTTCCGCCTTCCGTCTTCAGCCCGGCCCCGTTTTGTTACCACTGCATGTGCCCGCCTACGCCTCATCCTGAAGCCGCAAAATACCCGATTAATGGTATCACGGTGGAACCCGGATGGTGAGCGGCTTCCCACAGTTCTTCACCGTTCCGACCTAGGTCGTTCGCTCGCATCAGCGGTGGTCTTGGGTGCCGCGGTGAATATTCTTGTTTCATCAGGCAAATCGTAACGACAAGGTCGCGTCAGAAAGCCTGCATCTTCCTGTTCCGGTCAATTGTGCCTGCACCGCAATTCTGGCAGTTATCAAAATAAGACCATCTTGGAAGCAAACGAGGACGGACATGCCAGGGGTTGGGACAGAGGCGCCGTTACGCCGCAATACGATTGCCGACGCAGTTCGCCGTGCCGCGAGGAAATTCAGGACGCGCATCGCGCTCACATTCGCTGACCGGCGCTGGACCTATACCGATCTTGACGAGGCCGCGGGGCGGGTCGCCCAAGCCCTAATCGATCTCGGTCTCAAGAAGGGTGATCGGGTCGCGGCCTATGCTCGCAATTCCGATGCTTACCTCTTGCTCTGGCTGGGGTGCGTGCGCGCCGGTTTCGTCCATGTTCCCATTAATTATGCGCTGACCGCGGGCGAACTGCGCTACATCGTCGGCCAGTCGGGCGCTCGCGCGCTGATTTACGATGCTGACCTGTCGGCGACCGTGGATCACATCCGCGGCGACGGCACGGTCGTGTTCTTCGGCGGGTTTTCCGGTGCGAAGCCTGGCGAACTGGACGTGCTGGCGGTTGCATCGAACCGTGCTGCTCCGCGGCTCGATGAATGTCTCGCCGACGATACCGATCTGGCGCAATTTCTTTATACGTCCGGCACAACCGCCGCGCCGAAGGGCGCTGCGATGACCCATCGGGCCTTCATGGCGGAGTATGCCGCTTGCATCATCGAGCTCGAGATGAGCGGCGCCGATGTCGCGCTCGCGGCGCTGCCGCTTTATCATTCCGCTCAGATGCATTGCTTTTCGATGCCGCAGCTTCTGATCGGCGCGACGACCCATTTGATTGGCTCACCGGCTCCGGAAACGGTCCTGCGTCTGATCGAAGAACATCGCATCACGTCCTTCTTCGCGCCGCCGACAGTCTGGGTCAGCCTGCTTCGTCATCCTGATTTCGCCAAACGTGATCTGTCGTCGCTGCGCAGCGTGTTCTATGGCGCGTCGATCATGCCGGTCCCGGTTTTGGAGGAACTGCGCCAGCGGTTGCCGGGAGTTCGGCCGTTCAATTGTTACGGCCAGAGCGAGATCGCGCCTCTCGCCACGGTGCTGCGGCCGGAGGAGCATGATGCGCGGCCGGCTTCGGCCGGTCGTCCGATTATCAGCGTTGAGACCCGGATCGTCGATCCCGACATGAACGACGTTCCACCCGGCGTGCAAGGCGAGATCGTTCACCGGTCTCCGCAACTGCTGCTGGAGTATTGGGACAAGCCCGAGGAAACCAGGGAAGCATTCCATGGCGGCTGGTTTCACTCCGGAGATGTCGGCTATTTCGACGAGGAGGGCTATCTCTTCGTCGTGGATCGGATGAAGGACATCATCAAGAGCGGCGGTGTCGTGGTTGCCGGCCGCGAGGTCGAGGATGTTTTATTCAAGCATCCCTCGGTCTCCGAAGTCGCCGTGATCGGCCTACCGGATCCGAAATGGATCGAGATGGTGACAGCCATCGTCGTGCTGCGGCCCGGTCATCAACCGGATGGGGCAGGCCTGATTGCTCATTCGCGCGAGCATCTGGCCCCGTTCAAAATTCCAAAGAAGGTGATTTTCGCTGAAACATTGCCGCGCAACACGGCGGGTAAAGTTCTCAAGCGCGAATTGCGTGTTGTTTATGACGAGCAGGAATAGCGACGCGATCCGCTGCGGTGCTGTTGCAGGCCGCGATTGACCTGCCGCCTGTCGCGATCGTCTGGCGTTTAGACCGCTTTCGCAGGCGCCTCGTGGTGCTCAGTCAATGACAACGCGCGCAGATCGAGTGATTCACCACGAAGATCGGAGATAGCCGTCACGGCGCGATCGCGATCGTCATGGAGAAGGCGCCCGAGATTGGCGACGGCAGACTCCGGATCGCGCTTCCGGATCGCGTCGAGCGTTCCGATCATCAGGTCCGCGCTGAGCCGGCGAATCTCGCGTGTCCGATAATCAAGCGGCGCTTTCCAGATCGTGGTCCACACCGTGTGGTTGGCAAGGTCGGTCAGGAGTTCGACCAGGAGCTCGTTTCCGGACCCTCGGGCGATCGTCTTCACCGCACGCGTGGTGATCCGGGCGAAGCCCATCGGGTCGTCGACCTCGACCATTTTTTCCAGTTCGGCGCATCGGCGTGCAAGCGTTTCCACGTAGCTCTCGATCGGCGATGTCGCCATCGTTTTGACTGCAAGCATGGAAAGCGCGGTGCGAACGTTGAAAAGGTCGGCGATCGACTTCAGCGACAGCGGTCGCACATAAGCGCCGCGTCGTGGCAGCAGGTCGATCAGGCGCCGGCGCTCAAGGATACGGATCGCTTCGCGGACCGGTCCGCGGCTGACGCCGAAACTCTGAGCGAGATCGAGTTCAACCAGACGCTCTCCGGCCTTGCGGCGGCCGGCGACGATTTCGGCGCCGAGTTCTTCGGCGACCTGCTCCGGAATCGTTCGGGGAGCAAAGCTTCTACCGAGCTCGCTGTCCTCGTCGGTCATCAACTTCCGGAAGGTCGCCGCCATGTCATTGCTCCTTATACCGATTCGAGCATTCGGCCCGGGAGACTTTTAACCTGACGGTCAATTGTTGACAATTAACAAAAAGTGATGCTTCCTAGGTCTGCCAACGTCGCAGGGCAACATGGGTCTGCGGCTGGCCGAAATTGTATTGCTTGCGGCCCGGAGACCGGGTTCTCGAGCAATAACAACAACGTGACAGGAACTCCGGCGAAAGATCGGGGGCGGTCAGGGAAGGAGTACGCCGATGGGGTCATCCCATTCAGGAAGATTCTTCACGGGCTTCGCTTTTGCGACGTTGCGTTGCGGCATTGTCGCAGCACGCCGACATCCAGGCTGGATCACGCGCCGGGCTCAGTTTTGCAGGTGCCGACCTGTGTCCCGCATCAGCCTCGAGGCGGCCCGGGCATGACGTCCGTCAGCGACGCACACCACGTAACGGAGCGCGGCGGTGACCCGCGAGGGGATCTGCGGTCTCCTCTTTTGGATGTTCGCGGTCTGTCACTTTCGTTCGCGACTGCGGACGGCGAGTTGTCGATCATTCGCGATGTGGATTTTTCCGTCGCGGCCGGCGAGCGAGTGGGGATTGTCGGTGAGAGCGGGTGCGGGAAAACCGTGACCGGCCTTTCGCTGCTTCGCCTTCTCCCGCCGCAGTCGGCGCGGCTGTCCGGTCAAATCCTGTTTGAAGGCCGTGATCTCGCGACCCTGTCGGCGCGGCAAATGCGAGCGGTGCGCGGGCGCGATATCGCGATGATCTTCCAGGAGCCGATGAGCGCGCTGGATCCGGTGTTCACCGTTGGCGATCAGATCAGCGAGGCGTATCGGGCACATTTCCCCGTCAGCCGCGCGGAAGGGCGCGAGCGCGCCATTGCTGCGTTGGCCGAGGTGGGCATTCCCGCGCCGGAGCGGCGGTGCGACGAATATCCGCATCAGTTGTCCGGCGGTATGCGTCAGCGCGTGATGATCGCGATGGCGTTGATCTGCGAGCCAAAGCTCCTGATCGCCGATGAGCCGACAACGGCGCTCGATGTTACGGTCCAATCCCAAATCACCGATCTTCTGCGCGCCTTGAGTGAGCGGACCGGAACGGCGCTGCTGTTTATTACCCACGATCTCGGCGTCGTTGCCGAAACCTGCACCCGCATGATCACCATGTATGCGGGTGAAGTCGTCGAAGATGCGCCGGTTGACGATGTTTTGCTGCGGCCGCGTCATCCATACACATCCGGCCTGTTGCGCTCGCTTCCCAGCCTCAGTGCGCGTCGAAGCGTTCTGCCGTCGATTCCGGGGCGTGTCCCTTCGCCTACAGCCATGCCGGCCGGTTGCCGCTTCCGGCCGCGGTGCCCCCATGCGATCGAGTCCTGCAAGGAACGACAAGAGATGATCGAGATAGGTCCCTCCCGTCGTGCGAGTTGTTGCCGTGCTGAGACGATCACCCTGGCTGGAGCGGTCAACTGATGGCATCGGTGCTCGAATCGACGCAGGTCTCTGACAATCGACGTGATCCGATTCTGACCGTGCGTAATCTGCGCATCCTGTTTCCGACGAGAGATGGCCGCGATACGGTCAAGGCGATCGACGGTGTCGACTTCGACGTTCATGCCGGCGAGACGCTTGGCATCATCGGAGAGTCCGGCTCGGGAAAAACCACACTGGGCCGCGCGCTGGTCTCGCTGATCCAGCCGACCGAAGGGCAAATCCTTCAGGATGGGGTTGATCCGACGACTCTTCCTAAGGGGCAATTGCGCAAGCATCGGCGCGATTATCAGATTGTGTTTCAGGACCCGAACGCGGCGTTGAATCCGCGAATGACAATTCTGGACAGCGTGATTGAGCCCGCCGAGACGATCGGGAAGGGAAGTGACTCATCGCGCCGCCAGGACGGCTTCGCCGCACTTGCTCGCGTCGGACTGTCGCCCGAAATGGCGGATCGGTATCCACATCAGTTGTCAGGCGGCCAGAAGCAGCGCGTCAACATCGCGCGTGTTCTGATGCTGCGGCCGAAAGTCATTGTCTGTGACGAGGTCGTCGCCGCACTCGATGTCTCGATCCGCGGCGATGTGCTCAACCTGTTCGCCGATCTTCAGCGCGAGTTCGGCCTCACTTACGTTTTCATCACCCATGACATCTCGGTGGTGTCCCACATCTCGGACCGGATCGCGGTGACCTATCTCGGCAGGCTGATGGAACTCGGCCCTGCCGAAGACGTGATTGACGCGCCGCTGCACCCTTATACGCAGGCGTTGCTGTCTGCCGAGCCGATCTCGTTGCCATCGACGATGCGGACGAACCGCCGGGTTATTCTCGAAGGCGAAATTCCAAGCCCGGTGTCGCCCCCGTCGGGCTGCCGCTTCAGGACGCGGTGTCCGGTCGTCCAGCAGCGTTGCAAGGACGAGATGCCCGCTTGGCGCGAATTGAAGCCCGCTCACTGGGTTGCCTGTCATTTCGCCGCTGAGAACCGCGCACAACACAGCAATCTCGAGATCGCATTACACATGAAACAGGGAGGATAGAATGGCGGAGTCAATCCGGATGCCGGGGACCTTGAGCCGGCGCGATCTGCTGGCGCTCGCTGGCGGCGTGGCGCTCACCAGCGCGACGGGCATGTCGGCCTTCGCGCAGGAGGTCGCGAAAAAGGGTGGTGTTCTGCGGCTTGCCGCTCCGGCCAATCCATCCTCGCTCGATCCAACGACGGGCGGCGCTGGTTCCGACCACACCATCCTCTGGACGATGTATGACACGCTGGTGGAATGGGACTACGCCACACTCAAGCCCAAGCCGGGCCTTGCGAAGTGGTCCTATCTTGATCCGAAAACGATGGTCCTCGACATTTCAAAGGACATCAAATTCCACGACGGCACTCCGCTTGATGCCGAAGCAGTGAAGTTCAACCTCGACCGCAACCGCACGGACCAGCGTTCCAACATCAAGGCCGATCTGACCAGTGTGGAATCAGTCGAGATCACGGGGCCGCTGCAGGTCACACTGCGTCTCAAGAATCCTGATACCGCTCTGCCCGCAATCTTGTCCGATCGCGCCGGCATGATGGTTTCGCCGACCAACATCAAGGCTCTCGGCAACGACACCAACCGCAAGCCCGTCGGTGCCGGGCCATGGAAGTTCGTGAGCTGGGCCGACAATCAGAGCATTGTCCTCACGCGCAATGAGACCTACTGGCGGCCCGGCCGGCCGTACCTCGATGGCATCGAATTCTCGATCATTCCGGAACTCGCTACCGGATTGCGTTCGGTGGTCGCTGGTGAAAACGACATGGCGTTTTCGTTGCCAGCGCGCCTGAAGACCGTGATCGATCGCGCCAAGAATCTCCAGACCGTGACCGGCCCAACGCTGTATTGCATCCAGCTTTACTTCAACTATGGACGGGCGCCGCTCAACAACGTCAAGGTTCGACAGGCGGTCAACTTCGCGATCGATCGTAATGCGTTCGTGAAAGCGACGCTGAATGGTCTTGGTGAGCCGGCGACGATGACCTTGCCGAGCACTCACTGGGCTTACGACAAGTCGGTATCCACGCTTTATCCGCATAATCCCGACAAGGCGCGTAAGCTCCTCGCGGAGGCAGGATTCAAGGATGGTCTCGATCTGACCATCGGTGGCTATACGGATCAGGATTCGGTTCGCCGCAGCGAAGTGCTGCAAGCCCAACTCAATCAGGCAGGCATCCGTCTCAAATTCACGCGCGGAACCATCGCCGAGATCAGCGCGCAGTTCTTCGCGACCGAGAAGAAGTTCGACGTCTTGCTGTCCGCCTGGACGGGCCGCCCCGATCCCAGCATGACCTATGCACTCGGGTTCGACAAAGGCGCTTACTACAATGCCAGCCGCGAGGCCGATCCTGAACTGGTCAAGCTCATTCAACTGAGCCGGGAGAGCGAGGATCTCGAGGAGCGCGCAGCGGTGTTCGCAAAAATTCAGCGTTTCGTGATGGAAAATGCGCTCTCGGCCCCGCTCGCATTCCAGTACGAACTCGACGCGCTCGCGACCAAGGTGAAGGGCTACAAGCCCAACCTGTTGGGCAAGCCGAAGTACGAAAACATCTCTCTCGGCTAAGAAAAAATCCGGCGCCATCGTTCGCGATGGCGCCGGCTCTCGCAATTTCTCCCGACGGTGTTCGCCCCATGTCTCTGGCATCCAAGCGCAAAGTGATTTCACGCCGGCTGTTTCAGTCGATCCCGGTGATCGTGCTGGCGACCTTCATCGTCTTCGGCTTGCTCAAGCTGGTCCCCGGCGATGTCGCGGTCACGCTCGCTGGAGACAACGCATCGGACGAGCGTATTGCAGAAATCCGCCATATCTACGGTCTCGACCGGTCGTTTCTGGTTCAGTACGGCTCATGGCTGTGGAAGGCTATTCACGGCGATCTGTCAGCATCGCTGGTGTCCAGCGAGCCGGTTATTACATCGATCGCTCGCTGCCTGCCTCACACATTGCTGATTGTTGCGCTGGCCATGATCATGGCGCTCGTTATCGGCATTCCGCTGGGCATTGCCGCGGCGAGCAAGCCGGGATCCTGGCTCGACGGCTTTGTCATGGCGATTGCATCGCTCGGAGTCGCCGTGCCGAATTTCTGGCTCGGAATGCTGATGGTGGCGTTCTTTTCCCTCACCCTCAATTGGTTGCCTGCCACGGGAGCGGTGCCGCTAACGGAGGATCCTTGGGGAGCGCTCAGTCACGCGATTCTGCCGGCATGTGCGCTTGCCTCGGGCGGCATCGCCGAGGTCGCCCGGCAGTTGCGATCATCGCTGGTGGAGATCCTGTCATCGCAGCAGGTTCGCACCCTTCATGCCAAAGGATTATCGCCGTCTTCGATCCTGTGGCGGCATGGATTGAAGAACGTCAGTGTCAACCTGCTGACCGTGATCAGCCTTCTCGCTAACCGGATGCTCGCCGCGACTGTGGTGGTCGAGGCGGTGTTCGCCATCCCCGGTATGGGAAGCCTGATCGTCAACGGCGCGATCCACCGCGATTTTCCTGTCGTACAGGGAGTCGTTTTCTCGATGGTGCTGATCGTCGTCACGCTCAACCTTGTCACCGACGTCCTCTACAGCGTGCTCGATCCGAGGATTGCGTGACATGACAGATGCGACGATTGTTCACGGCCGGAGAATAGGGTGGCAGACGAAGTTCTGGCGCTGGTTTCGCTCCGATCTGCGCGGCGCGTTGAGCCTCTCGTTCCTATCGGCGCTGATCGTGATCTCGATTTTGGCGCCGTGGATATCACCCTATTCGCCGATCGGGCAGGATTTCGATGCGACGTTGGCGCCGATGTCGGCAGCGCATTGGCTCGGCGCCGATGATCTTGGCCGCGACACCCTGAGCCGGCTGATCTATGGCGGGATGGCCTCTCTCTACGCGAGCTTCCTTGCGGTCGCCATCGCCATTCTGATTGGTGTTCCGGTCGGCCTGTTGGCCGGCTACATGGGCGGCTGGGTCGATGAGGCCATCAGCCGGGTCATCGACAGTTTTCTATCGTTCCCCGCCATTGTTCTCGCCATTGCCGTGACCGGCGCGCTCGGAATCGGCCTGACCAACGGCATGATTTCGGTCGGCATCGTATTCGCTCCGCAACTGGCGCGGCTGGTGCGGGCGCGGACGCTGGTTGTGCGTCATGAACTCTATGTCGATGCCGCGCGATGTTTCGGAGTTTCGACCGGCCGCATCTTGTGGCGTCATATTTTGCCGAACACCATTCAGCCGGTCATCGTGCAGGTGACCCTCCTGTTGGCCGGAGCGCTTCTTGCCGAAGCAAGCCTGAGCTTCCTCGGCCTAGGCATCCAGCCGCCGAATGCGAGCTGGGGCGCGATGCTCGCGCGCGCCTATCAGAATATGGAGATAGCGCCCGAGCAGATGTATCCGCCGGGGCTGGCAATTTTGTTCACCGCGCTGGCGTTCAACACGCTCGGTGAATCGCTGCGTGTCGCGCTCGATCCGACGATGAGACGCCGCTAAGCAACAAGGAAAAAGACATGGCGACCCGCTTGAACGAAAAAGACTACATGGAGCAGCTTCATGCGCTGTGGAGCAAGGCATGGCCCAAGGGCACGCCGCGCACGCCGCAATATCCGCACGGCGAGATCGCGCTGAGCGAGTATTTGCGGGCGTGGGCCAGAGTGCAGCCCGAGCATCCGGCAGTGATTTTCTATGGGCATGTTCTGAGCTATGCCGATCTCGACCGGCAGAGCGATCGTTTTGCCGCGCTCCTGTCGAAGAAGGGTGTACGCAAGGGCGATCGGGTTGCGGTGTTCCTTCCCAATTGTCCGCAATTTCATATCGTCTTTTTCGGAATCCTGAAGCTCGGTGCGATTCACGTTCCGGTCAGCCCGCTGTCGCGCGCGTTCGAACTTTCTTACGAACTGAACGATACCGATGCCGAGGTGATCGTCGCGCTCGACCAGTTGATCGAGACGGTCCGCCAGGTGAAGGGTGAAACGAAGCTGCGGGAAATTATTGTCACCAGCTTCGCCGATGTTCTTCCGGCCAAGCCCGCCATTCCGGTCCCGGACTCGGTTAAGTCACCGCGCATTGCCATTCCCGGCGCAACCGATCTGTTGCCGGCGCTGGCTGCAATGGGAGAGGTGGGGCCGCAGCCGCCCGCCGGTCTCGATGACATTGCCGCGCTCAACTACACCGGCGGCACCACGGGCATGCCCAAGGGCTGTGTTCATACCCAAGGCGACATGGTCTACACTGCGGCGGCGAACTACGGCATTGCGCTCAATACCGATTCAAAGAGCGTATTCTTGTCGTTCTTTCCGGAATTCTGGATCGCGGGCGAGAATTTCGGCCTGATCTTTCCGCTGTTCGCCGGGGCCACGCTGGTGTTGCTGGCGCGCTGGGACCCGATGAGCGCGCTTGCGGCGATCGACGAATACAAGGTGACCATCACAGCGATGCCGGTCGATGGCGCTGTGGAATTGATGGACCATCCTCGGTTCAAGGAATTCAACCTCTCGTCGCTTAAGCAGATCCGCGTGGTGTCCTTCGTCAAGAAGCTCAATCCTGAATATCGGCGCCGCTGGAAGGAGCTGACCGGCACCATTCTCGCCGAAAGTTCGTGGGGCATGACCGAAACCCACACCTCCAACACCTTCACCACCGGTTTTCAGGACAACGATTTCGACCTGACGTCGCAACCGATTTTCGTCGGACTGCCGGTGCCGGGCGCGGAATTCAAGATCACGGATTTCGAGACAGGTGATTTGATTCCGATCGGCGGCGAGGGCGAGATCCGTGTGCGGACGCCGTCGCTTCTGAAAAGCTACTGGAACAAGCCCGAAGCGACGGCTGAGTCGCTGGTCGATGGCTGGCTGCGAACCGGCGATATCGGTTTGATCGATAGCGATGGCTTTCTCCATTTTCTCGGCCGCCGCAAGGAAATGCTCAAGGTCAAGGGCATGAGTGTATTCCCGCCCGAGATCGAGGCATTGCTTGGTCAGCATCCCGCAGTTTTGGGCTCCGGCGTCGTCGGGCGCGAGGATGCTGACAAGGGACAGGTCCCGGTCGCCTTCATCCAGCTCAAGCCCGAGGCAAGAGGCATGACCACGCCGGAGGAAATTCAGGCGTGGTGCAAGGAGCGGATGGCTGTCTATAAGGTGCCGGAGATCAGAATTATCGAAGCGTTGCCGATGACCGCGACAGGCAAGGTCAAGAAGCAGGAGCTGAACGTGTCGGCATCCTGATCCGGTCCATCTGTCTTGTCGGAAATGGCAGCATTGGTGCGGCCGTTTCCGAATTCACGTGCTGTCGTGTGCGTTTTAACGGAAAGAAACGATGTCCTTTCGCAAACTTCTGATCGCCAACAGGGGCGAAATTGCAATCCGTATTGCGCGGGCTGCTGCCGACGCAGGCTTGGCGTCGGTTGCGGTTTACTCGGCTGACGACGCGCTGTCGCTTCACGTCCGTGCCGCCGACGAGGCGCGCGAGATTCCGGGGCGTGGCGCCCGCGCCTATCTCGATATCGAGGGCGTGATCGCGGCAGCGAAGGCTGCGGGTTGCGATGCGCTGCATCCCGGCTACGGCTTCCTTAGTGAAAATGCCGACCTGGCGAGGCGATGCGCGGAAGAAAAGATCGTTTTCGTCGGGCCGAATCCGTCGGCGTTGCAATTGTTCGGTGACAAGGTGGAAGCCAAGGCGTTGGCGAAGCGCTGCGGCGTACCCATCATCGAGGGCACGGTCGGACCGACCACGCTGGATGAAGCGAAGACGTTCTTTGCGTCCCTCGGCAAGGGCGGCGCAGTAATGATCAAGGCCATGGCCGGTGGCGGTGGTCGTGGTATGCGCATCGTCGAGGATGCATCGAAGCTCGAAGAAGCCTATGCGCGTTGCCAGTCCGAGGCAAAAGCGGCATTCGGCAGTGCTGGGGTCTACGTCGAGCGGCTGATCCGCAAGGCGCGGCATATTGAAGTGCAGATCATCGGAGATCGGCACGGCGCGGTCAGCCATTTGTGGGAGCGCGAATGCACGATCCAGCGCCGCAACCAGAAGCTGATCGAGGTCGCGCCGAGCCCGTCGCTCAGCGATGAGTTGCGCGAACGGATCGTTGATGCGGCGAAGCAGCTTGCTGCCGCAGCGAACTACGACAGCCTCGGAACGTTCGAATTTCTTGTCGATGGTGAGGTTGCCGGCGACGAGTCCGCATTTGCCTTTATCGAAGCCAACCCGCGTCTCCAGGTTGAACACACCGTCACCGAGGAGGTGCTTGGTATCGATCTGGTGAGGTCGCAACTTGCGGTCGCCGCTGGCGCGACACTGGCATCGCTCGGCCTGAATCAGGCGGCGGTGCCCGCACCACGCGGTTACGCCATGCAGCTCCGTGTCAATATGGAGGTGATGGACGAGCAGGGGCAAACCAAGCCGACCGGCGGTGTGCTGGCGGTGTTCGATCCGCCGTCCGGCCTCGGCGTCCGTATCGATACCTTCGGTTACTTCGGATACAAGACCAGCGCCGCATTTGACTCTCTGCTGGCCAAGGTGATCGTTCATGCATCTGTGGCGCAATGGGCTGATGTCGTGGCGAAAGCGTCACGGGCGTTGCGTGAGTTTCGCATCGGCGGTGTCGCCACCAACATTCCATTCCTTCAGGCCGTGCTGGCGCATCCTGATTTCATCGCCAATCGCATCAGCACCAGCTTCGTCGACAGCCATGTCGCCGCACTTGTGGGCGCCGCGAAAGAAACAGCGCCGCCGCTGTTTTTCTCAAACGACAGCGCAATGGATGGCAATGGCGATGCTGAAAAATTCGCCGGGCCGGCAGTCGGTCCCGCCGGCTCGGAGTCCGTGGCCGCGCCGTTGCAGGGAACGGTGGTCGTAATCGAGGTCGCCGAGGGTGATCTGGTTCGTCCGGGACAGCAGATCGCTGTTATCGAGTCGATGAAGATGGAACATCTCGTCACGGCGCCGCACGGCGGCAAGGTGACGAAGATCGCCGCGGGAGACGGCGTCACGCTGATGCAGGGCGATCCGATCGTATTCATCGAACCGGCCGAGGTCGGTGGACATGATGCGGAGGAGGAGACGGAAGTTGATCTCGATCACATCCGCGCCGATCTCGCGGAAAACATCGCGCGTCACGCCAATACGCTTGACGAAAACCGGCCGGCTTCCGTGGCGCGCCGGCGCAAGACCAATCAGCGGACGGCCCGGGAGAACATCGCGCAACTCGTCGACGACGGATCGTTCGTTGAATACGGGTCGCTGGCGATCGCGGCCCAGCGCCGCCGCCGCGCGCTTGATGATCTGATCAAGAACACGCCGGCCGATGGCCTCATCACCGGCGTTGCGACCGTCAATGCCGACAAGTTCGGTGAGCAGGGCGCACGCTGCATGGTGATCTCCTACGACTACACCGTGCTGGCCGGTACCCAGGGCCACATGAATCACAAGAAGATCGACCGCATGCTCGGCCTCGCCGAGCAATGGCAGATGCCGCTGGTGTTCTATGCCGAAGGCGGCGGTGGCCGCCCCGGCGATACCGACAGGCTCGGAATGACCGGCCTCGACGGTCCGTCCTTCGTGCAGTTCGCGAAACTCTCAGGCCTGGTGCCGGTGATCGGCGTCGTCTCGGGTTATTGCTTTGCGGGTAACGCGGCGATGCTTGGTTGCTGCGACGTGATTATCGCCACGAAGAATGCGTCAATCGGCATGGGCGGACCGGCGATGATCGAAGGTGGCGGGTTGGGCGTCTATCACCCGGCTGAAGTCGGACCGGTGTCGTTCCAGTCGCCGAACGGCGTCGTCGATATTCTTGTCGAGGACGAAGAGGAGGCGACCGCCGCCGCGCAGAAATATCTGTCTTATTTCCAGGGGGCAGTAACCGACTGGAAAGCTCCGGATCAGCGCCTGTTGCGCCGTGCGATTCCGGAGAACCGGTTGCGCGTTTACGACATACGCACTGTCATCGATCTTCTCGCTGATGAGGGATCGGTGCTCGAAATCCGCCGCGATTTCGGCGTCGGCATGATTACGGCCTTCATCCGGATCGAAGGCAAGCCGTTCGGGCTGATCGCCAACAATCCGAAACATCTCGGTGGGGCGATCGACGCCAATGCAGGGGACAAGGCAGCCCGTTTCATGCAGCTATGCGACGCCTTCGACATTCCGATCGTCTCGTTGTGCGACACGCCGGGATTCATGGTCGGACCGGAGGCCGAGAAAACCGCGATCGTGCGCCACGTGGCGCGCATGTTCGTGACCGGTGCGAGCCTGACGGTGCCGCTGTTCGGCGTTGTCCTGCGCAAGGGATATGGTCTTGGGGCGCAATCCATGATCGGCGGCGGATTCCATGCGTCCTTCTTCACGGTGGCATGGCCGACCGGGGAGTTCGGCGGCATGGGTCTGGAGGGTTACGTCCGGCTCGGTTTCCGCAAGGAAATGGAGGCGATTGCCGATCCGGTCGAGCGCGAGGCCTATTATAAAGACAAGGTCGCCCAGCTTTACGCCAACGGAAAGGCGGTCTCCATCGCCTCCGTTCTCGAAATCGACGAGGTGATCGATCCTGCGGAAACGCGCAACTGGATCATGGCCGGCTTGCGCTCGATGCCGAAGCCAGCGCCGCGCGACCATCGCAAGCGGCCCTGCATCGATACCTGGTAAAACAGAACATCGATAACGGTTGAAGCAAATGGTGGGCACAGCGTGCCCACCATTTTTGTTTGCCGTCGATCACGGCACCGCAGCCGGATGGCGCAGCGCACTAAATCTTCCACATCGGTCCGGGAGCCAGGTCTGCGGATTTTTCGTAGGTCGGGTGCTTGCAATGCCGGATTATTTGAAATACTTGTAGTACACCAGTGAAATACTAATAGGGGCAACCTTTGGATACGCGCAGTTCCACTCGCATCGATAGCGATGTGCTGGTCGTTGGCGGAGGTGCTGCCGGCGTCGCGGCTGCGATTGCCGCTGCCCGTCAGGGATTGAGCGTCACGCTCGTCGAACGCTATGGATTTTGCGGTGGCGGAGCGGTGGCCGGGCTGTCCGGCACCGTTTGCGGTCTCTATGAGGCAACGAACAACACAGCCGCCGGACCGAAGCAGGTTGTGTTCGGCTTTGCCGACGAGTTCTGCCGCAGGCTGGAAGCGATGGGCGGGCTCGCCGATCCGGTGCTCTACGGCAAGACCTGGGCGCGTGTTCACGATCCGCTCGTGTGGCGCGAAGCCGCCGATGCCATGCTGCGCGAGGCCGGTGTCCGTATCGTTTTCCACGCGGTCGCCAACGATGTCCACATGAACGGCGACAAGATCGAAGGGCTGGGTATCTGGACCAAGCAGGGGCCGGTCGACGCGCGCGCCAAGATCGTGATCGACGCCAGCGGCGATGCTGATGTCGTCGCGATGGCCGGTCTGCCGAATTTTGTCGGCGACGACGGCAAGGTTCAGAACCCCACCATGATCTTCCGGATGATGGGCGTCGATGTTGAGCGCTTCACCGCTGAATACGGCACCGATACCATTATGCCGGAAAAAATCTCCGCCATGATTCGCGCCAAGCACAATGCCGGCGACTACAAGCTGCCGCGCGCGAAAATCTGGCTGTTTGCGACCACGCGGCCGAACGAACTCCTCTGCAATTGCACGCGTGTGATCGGGCCCGATGGGCGCGAACTCAATACGCTGTTCCACCAGGATTTCACCGACGCCGAAATCGAGGGACGGCTTCAGGCGCGGGAATATGCCCGTTTCTTCCACGATAATCTGGTGGGATGCGAGAATGCGTTCCTCAACGATACCGGGGTTCAGGTCGGCGTACGGCAGACCCGACAGGTTTCCGGCGTCAAGCGGCTGACGAATTCCGATGTCGTGCAAGGCACCAAGTTTGCCGATGGCATTGCGGTTTCGCCGTGGCCGATCGAGTTGCACGCCGGTGAGAAGCCCAAGGTCGAATGGCTCCTCAATGATTATTACGAAGTTCCTTACGGTTGCTTCGTTCCCGAGCGCGGGGAAGGGCTTCTTGTCGCCGGTCGCTGTCTGTCAGCGGAGCATGAGGCAGTCGCATCCGCGCGCGTCACGGCACAATGCTTCGCCTACGGCCATGCCATCGGCCACGCCGCCGTCATGGCCGTTCGCAACAACATCGCGCCGCGCGACATCGATGGCCGGGACGTCAGGGCCGCCGTCAACGCCGATGGCGCCCGTATCGGCTGATAAGGACACTCGTCAATGATCCAGTCTGACATCAAGGGCGCGGTCGCTGTCGTCACCATCAACCGCCCCGAGCGCCGCAACGCGCTGGGGTCTCAGTTGATGCACGATCTCGGCGCAGCATTGGCGGACGCCGAGCGCAACGATGCCATCAGTGCCGTGGTGCTGACAGGCGCGCCGCCAGCCTTCTGCGCGGGCAGCGATCTGAAGGAGCTTGCGGGCCTGTCGATCGCCGAAATGTGCAAGCATGAATCGGACACGGCGGCTTTCGCGCGGGCCATCGGTTATCGCGCCAAGCCTGTGATCGCAGCGGTCGAAGGCTATGCGCTCGGCGGCGGGTTCATTTTGGCGGCGTCCTGCGACATCGTGGTGAGCGCGTCGAATGCGCGCTGGCATTTGCCCGAGGCGCCGAACGGCTGGCTGCCGCCCTGGGGATTGACCGCATTGCTGATGCGTGTTGGTCCGGTGCGCGCGCGCCGACTGACATGGGGAGCGGCGCCGATCGATGCGGTCGAGGCAGCGCGGATCGGGTTGGTCGATGACGTGACCGAGCCGGGCGCGGCGCTCGGCCACGCAGTGGATGTCGCCAACGGTTTGGCTGCGGTCCCGCGAGAAGCGATCGCGTCCACCAAGCGCTTCTTCGAGCCCTTCGTGATGGCCGATGCGGAGCGTCTCGACGAAGTCGCAACCCGGGAATTTGCATTGAACTGCGAGACGCCGAGTTCTCGCCAAACCTTCGAACGTTTTACGGTGAAATCGTGAGCAAGATCGTCGATGCTGCGACTGCGGTCGCTTCAATACAGGACGGGTCCACAGTCGGTTGCGTTGGTGTGATCGGGTGGGTCACGCCGGACGCCCTGCTCAAGGCGCTGGGCGACCGGTTTCGTCACAGCCAGAGTCCGAAGAATCTGACGTTCTACTTTCCGGTCGGGACCGGCGATGCCCAGGGCATCAAGGGCATGGATCACGTCGCGCAAGAAGGCCTGATGAAGCGTATCGTCGGCGGATCCTATATCAATCCGGTGGATCCGGTGACCGGCAAGCGCCCGGAACTGATGCGGCTGATCCGTGAGAACAAGATCGAAGCCTATTCGTGGCCAATCGGAGCGACCATGCACTGGCTTCGCGAGGTGGCGCGGCGCAGCCCCGGTTATATGACCCATATTGGGCTCGGCACTTACATTGATCCCGAAAACGGCGGCGGCCGGTTTACCGAGAAGGCGCACGACGATCTCGTCCGCAAGATCGATTTTGAAGGCCGGCCGTATCTGTTCTATCCGTCGTGGAAGCTGGACACCGTCTTTATCTACGCTTCATCGTCCGACGAATTCGGAAATCTGTCATTCGAGAACGAAGCGCTGGTGTCTTCCAACATCGCGCTGGCGCTGGCGGCGAAAGCGCACGGCGGCCGTGTGATTGCGCAGGTGCGTCGGTCCGTGCCGTATGGCGCACGGCCTGCGTCAGAGGTCCGTATTCCGGGTGTGCTGGTCGATGCAGTGGTGGTCGATCCTGCCATGATGATGACGACCGACGTCGCATTCGATGCTGCTTTTTTTGGCGGGAAGCGAAAGCCGTTGTCTCAGCTTCCGCCGATTCCGCTGACGGCCGACAAGGTCGTGGCCCTTCGGGCTGCGAAGGAGGTTCATAAGCGAGAGCTTTCGATCTTCGGTTTCGGCGCCGCGGCCGACGTTCCTCTGGTCATGGCGGAGCAGGGCATCTTCGAAGGCGATGGCCTGAAAGATTACTGGTTCACCACTGAACATGGTTCGTACGGCGGCATCGTCATGTCGGGCTGGCAGTTCTCGGCCAACCTGAACCCTGACGCCATTCTCGACGGGGTCAGCCAGTTCGACGTGATCGATGGCGGATTGTGCCGCTTCGCGGCACTTGCTTTCGCACAGTTCGATCAGCGCGGAGTGGTCAACGTCTCCAAGTTCGGTGTCGCTAACCCCGGTGCCGGTGGCTTCATAGATATCGCGGAGAGTGCGACGCGGCTGGTGTTCACTGGCACCTTCACCACCGGTGGGCTTGAAGTGAGCTTTGAAGGCGGAAAGCTGCGGATTGTGAAGGAAGGCAAGGTGCGCAAGTTCACCACGCAGGTGGAGCACATCACGTATTCGGTGATCGGCGGCGTGAAGCGCGGGCAGACCGCGCAGGTGATTACCGAACGTGCGGTTTTCGAGGTGGCTCCGGAAGGATTGATTTTGACAGAAGTCGCGCCGGGAATTGACGTCCGCCGCGATGTTCTCGATCAGATGGAGTTTGCGCCCTGGAAGGTGGCGGACGATCTGAAAATGATGGACGCGCAGTTCTTTATCGAACGGCCGCTACAGGCCAAGGCTGGATGAAGGCCAGGTGATGGCGGCAGCCGGCTGGAATGCCGCCTGAACCTGCGGACTCCGCTTAGGGGGTCGAGCCTACGCTGACTTCGAATATCCTTCGGGTATAGGCTTCGATCTGGTCCATCAGGGCAAGGACATTCGAGAGGGCTTTCTTCTCATCCTGCCGCGCAACGGCCCGCGCGCGTTCTGCGTGAAGGTGGCCCATCGCGCCGAGATTCTGCAAATCTGACTCATAACGGTAGTAGAAGCGCCGCGACATCGCATGAAGCGGCGAGATCGATCGTGCCGCAAACGGGTTTCCAGCTGCTTTCGCGATCAAATTGTTCGCCTTGAAGACTTCGCGAAGATATTTTTCCAGATTGCCTTGCTCGCCGGCGGCCTCGATTTCGTCGGCCATGGCGAGCAGACGCTCGCGGTCCGCAGACATGATGCGGCGAGCGGCGCGGGTCGAAATGAACGCCTCAAGCTCACGCCGGAATTCGATCACCAGCAATTGTTCATGGGTTTTGATCTCCGTGATCATCAGCCCATGCCGCGGCAATATGCTGACGAGGTAATCCGCCTGCAGGCGCTTGACCGCCTCGCGAACCGGCGTGCGGCCAATACCGATCTTCTCAGCCAGACCTTCTTCGGACCAATGGCTGCCGGGCGGCAGTTGCAACGTAACGATCATCTCCTCGAGTCGTCGGTGTGCCGTGTCCGCCTGCGACTCGGGGGGAAGGGCAATCTCAGCCTTTTTAGCCATGTGAAAAGCGAAACCTTTGTAAGTGGTAAGTAGCGAAGTGATCTGGTCACGATTGCGAATATCCCCGGCTGCGCTTTGGACTCAAGCATTCGGCCCGGGTGGGCAATGCGCAACTATATCTTAGTCGCCATTGCCGTGCTGGCTTCAATAACAGGTCGAAATCGTCCCCCTCCCATCACGTGCCGCCCGTCCATCCGAAGGGCTGCCCGTTCAATAGCGGGTTGACGAACCTTTTGTAAGATATTACTAGTACGTCACTCGAATAATACAAAAACTATAGGGAGGAGTTCGTGAAAATGCTCGGGTCGAAGGGAACCCTGCTTGCAGGGATAGTCGCCTCTGGATTGCTGTTGGGGCAGGGGGCGCAAGCTGAGAACGTCGTCAAACTTGGACAGATCGAAGCATTGACCGGCGCCACCGCGACATACGGATGGATGTCGGCGCAGGGGACGAAGGTCGCGGTTGAAGAGATCAACGCCAAGGGCGGATTCAAGGTCGGCGACAAGACCTACAAGATCGAATTGCTGCAGATGGATACGCGCGGCGAGCCGCGGGAAGCGACCGTCCAGTTCCGCAAGATGATGGAAGACAAGGTCCGTTTCGTCTTCGGGCCGTTTCTAACCAACGTGTTCAACGCGATCGAGCCGATTGCCAATCAGAACAACGGCAAGTTTCTGTTGTTCGCCGGTGCCACGTCCGCGCACAACGCGCTCGGCAAGCCGGATCACGACTATCTGCTGCGCACCTGGAACTGGGATGCGGGCCCTGTCGGCTTCGGCAAGCTGATGGTCGACTATTTGAAGAAGCTGAACACCAAGAAGGTGGCGATGCTTTTCCAGAACGATGCCTTCGGCAAGACCGCCGTGGACATCTACACCGGCCTCTTCAAGGCCGCCGGCATCGAACTGCAGGTTGAATTGTTCGAACCGGGCACCAAGGATTTCAGCGCCGCGCTTGCGAAACTTGCCGCTGGCAAGCCGGACATTCTGTTCCCCGGCTACTCCGACGCGGTGCTGTATGACATCGTGAGGCAGTCCACCGAGTCCGGCTTTGGCAATCGCTTCTTCCTCGTTCGCGGCTCGATCGGCCCCGCGCTCAAGAACAAGGACGCGATTGCGGACTACATCGCCTATGTTCCGAAGTACTTCGAGAGCGCCGAGAAGACCGAGCCGAAGGTCAAGGCTTTCATCGAAAGCTACAAGAAGATCTTCAAGCGGGATTTCCCCTACGATCAGGCTCCGCTGTGCTCATCGTCCTGCTACGATCACGTCTATATGCTGGTGGAAGCCATGCAGAAGGCCGGCACTGTTGATGATGTCGCCAAGATCCGCGCTGCGCTCATGAGCATGACTTACGACGGGCTGTGGAAGATCAAATACGACAAGACCGGCGAAGCCGTGTTCGGATTTGACGTCATCCACGTGAAGAAGGGCGGAGTGATCGAGACCGTCCAGTACGATCCGACCAAGGAATAAACCCGATCGTGGCGCTCCGGCTCTGCCGGAGCGCTTGCCTCCCAGGAGCGCTTTTCCGTCGACATCGGAAGGGTTCTCTCCAGGTGTGTCTTTTCAACGGACATCATTTCAATGACGCAGCTAGTCATCGGGCAGATGCTGAACGGTGTGATCGTGGGCTCGCTCTACGGCATCATCGCGCTCGGCGTGACGCTTACATTCGGACTGACCGGTATCGTGAACTTCGCCCTCGGCGCCTTCATGATGCTCGGTGCATATGCGACGTGGTATTTGTACGACGTGGTCGGTTTTCCATACCCCGCGGCTGTTCTCGGTGCGGTGATCGTCGTCAGTATCGTTGGCTACATCTCTGATCTGGCGCTGTTTCAGTTCACGCGCGGTAATCTGGTCAACGGCCTGCTGGTCTCGATCGGCATGATCTCGGTGTTCGAGGCGCTGGTGCTTGCGGCGTTCACGACAACGCCGAAGGACCTCACCTATGTGCTGCCGGGTGCACTCCATGTTGCCGGCATCGTCCTGCCGAAAATCAAGGTCGCGGTCTGTGCGGTGTTCCTTGTGGTGATTTTCGGCACTTATCTGGCGCTGACGCGCACCTGGCTCGGCCGCGCTGCATTCGCCTACGCGCAGAATCCCGAAGCCGCGGCGTTGATGGGCATTCGCACCGGGCGATTGCAAACCATCGTCGTTGTTTACTCCACGGCGCTTGCCGGGCTTGGCGGCGGGCTTTACGCCAGCATGTATTCGATCGAGCCGACGATCGGCTCCGCCTATATTCTGAAGGCCGTCGAGGCCGCGATCCTTGCCGGTGTTGGTAGTGTCATCGGTGCGCTCGGCGGCGGCATCATTCTCGGCATCAGCGAGAACATTGGCTCCGTCTTCTTTCCATCGGCGTTCCGGGATGCTTACGGTCTTGTGTTCCTGATCGCCATTCTTCTTGTCCGCCCGAGCGGCCTGTTCGGAGATCGGTCATGAAGTACGCCATTGCAGTGGGCCTGTTGCTTGCCATTGCCGCACCCGCGGCGATCCACAGTGACTCGATTCTGGCCATCGCCATCTACGGGTTCATGGCAGCATCGCTGGCCGTGAGCTTCAACCTGATCTTCGGCTTCACCGGCCAATTGTCGATGTTCCATGCGGCGTCATTCGGCGTATCCGCCTATGTCGTGACCATTCTGGTGACGACTTTTAAGTGGAATTTCTGGCTGGCCATCGTGCCGGCTCTCGCGGTGGTGGCAGTTCTGTCGCTGATCGTCGGAACGATCTGCTTCCGCTTCAAGCTTAAGGAATTCTATTTCGCCGTCGTCACCATGGCATTCTCAGAGGTGCTGCGCCTGATCACGCTGAACTGGAACAGCGTCACCAACGGGTCTCTCGGCATTACGGTGGTCGACAAGCCCAGCATCTGGACGCCGTCAGGCAGTATGGCGATTTCAAGCGGTGTCGCCTGGTACTATCTGACTCTGGCGCTGTTGGTGGTGGTTTACATCGTCTGTCAGCGCGTCCTCGCGTCGTGGATCGGGCGGTGTCTGGCGGCGATCCGTCTTAACGATCAGCTCGGCGAAACTCTCGGCATCGACGTTTTCAAGTACAAGCTCCTGAGCTTCGGGGTCGGCAGCGTATTGGCCGGACTGGTCGGGGCGTTCTACGGTTTCTATTCCGGCTTCGTCGAGCCGCATTATTTCTCCATTCCGCTGGGCCTCGACATCATCGCCATGGTGCTGCTGGGCGGCGTGAATTCGCTGATTGGACCGGTGATCGGAGCACTCGTGCTTACAGCCTTGCCGCACGTCATCGAACTGAGCGCGGAACTTCGAATCGCGCTCTACGGCTCCATTCTCATCTTTGTCATTCTGGTAATGCCGAAAGGTATTGTCGGACTACTTACGAGCAGAAAAAATGCTGCTTGATATCCAGAACCTGACCAAGCGCTTTGGTGGTCTGACTGCCGTCTCGAACGTCTCCTTCGGGATCGAACGGGGGGAGATCATCGGAATTTTCGGGCCGAACGGGTCCGGCAAAACGACGACTCTCAGCTTGATCGCCGGCATTCTGAAACCGACCGCGGGCGCTATCCTGTGGAAGGGCAGCGATATCAACGCGCTGACGCCATTCGAGGTGGCTCAGCAGGGTCTGGTGAAAACATTCCAGAACCCGCAGCTCTTTTCCGAGCTGACGGTCGCGCAACACATGCAGATTGCTTGTCATCTGCACGTCAAGCGCGCGCTCGGTGCAAAGCGCCTGCAGACGCTGTTCGGTGGGATGCCCGCCGAGCTCGATCGCACGTTGACGCGCAAGATCGACCAGATGCTCGAACTGTGCCGGCTGGCAAACCAGCGCAACGATGAAGCCGGCGCACTGTCTTACGGCGGAGAGAAGATGCTCGGTGTGGCGATGGGCATGGTTTGCGATCCAGAGTTGCTGTTGCTCGACGAACCGGCCTCGGGCCTTGGGCATGACGAGATCACCAACCTCGATGCGGTTCTGCGTGACCTGAAATCGCACGGCGTCACCCTGTGCATTATCGATCACAAGGTTGGCTTTCTTGGCAGGCTCGCCGATCGCTCGATCGCGCTCCACCATGGCGCCGTCATCGCAACTGGAAAAACCGAAGACGTTCTCGCGAACGAGGCCGTTGTCGCAGCCTATCTGGGTAAGAAGCATGCTTGATGTATCGAACCTCAATGTCAGCTACGGCAAGCAGAAAGTCCTTAGAAACGTGGCCTTCCGCCTAGACAAAGGCGAAGTCGTCACTCTTATCGGCTCGAATGCCGCCGGAAAATCGACGACCCTGCGAACGTTGGCTGGCCTGAAGAAATTGGATTCGGGCAGCATCAAACTCGACGGGCGCGGCATTGAAGCGCTCCCGACCGTCGATCGTGTCAAGGCCGGGCTGGTTCTGGTGCCGGAAGGCCGCCAGATTTTTCCACGGCTGACGGTCCACGAAAATCTTCTGATGGGCGCGTATCATCGGGACGATCGCGACGATGTCGATGACGATCTGGAACGGGTATTTGTGATGTTCCCTCGGCTTCGCGAACGCCGTATTCAGCGAGCCGGTTCGATGTCCGGCGGGGAGCAGCAGATGCTTGCGATCGGCCGTGGGCTGATGTCGCGACCGAGATTGATGCTCCTCGATGAGCCGACTCTCGGTCTCGCGCCGATTATTATCGAGGAGTTAGGGCAGATCGTCCGCAATCTTGCGAGCGACGGTCTGACCATTTTGCTCGCTGAACAGAACGCGGTGATGGCTCTTGGCTGTGCCGACCGCGCGTATGTCCTGCAATCCGGAAATATCGTGACGTCGGGTAATGCCCGAGACCTCTCGGAGACGGCCGAGGTCAAGCAAATGTATCTCGGCGCCTGACAGCGCGCGCTGTATCGGAAGATCCATGAGTGAACAAGACGTCGTAAGACTTGAGAAGCGGGACAGCATCGCCGTTGTCACCATGCTGCGCTCCGCGCGCCGCAATGCGATGGATCAGACGCTTGTCGATGGCGTGAAAGCCACGCTACTGAAACTCGATCGAGATGAGGACGTCTCGGCGATCGTTCTCGTCGGCGCCGCGCCGGGGTTTTCCGCCGGCAGCGACCTTAAGTTCATCAGCGCGCTCGATCTCGAGGCAATGGGCCGCTTTGAGCAGGAATGCGGCGATCTCGGGCGTCTGATCGGCTATCTGAGCAAACCGGTGGTCGCAGCGGTGGAGATGTTCGCGATCGGCGGCGGATTCACGCTTGCGACGTCTTGCGATGTTGTTGTTGCCGGACGCAGCTCGAGCTGGAGCCTGCCGGAAGTGCCGCATGGCTGGCTAACGCCGTGGGGCATCAAGTCGCTGGTCGCGCGCGTCGGTCTGGTCAAGGCGCGGCTCTTGTGTTTCTGCCTCGAGCCTCTCAGTGCCGAAGATGCCCGTGCCATCGGTGTGATCGATTATTGTTGTGATGACGGCGAGGCGCTGACCACCTCGATCGGCATTGCCGAGAAGCTGGCGAAGCTGCCGCGCCCGGCTGTCGCTGCGACCAAGCGCTTCTTCTCGAACTATCTGATGGATGACGCCGAAGCGATGGATTTCGAAGCCAACCGGCTGTTCCTGGATAATTGCCGCGAGCAGGCGGCACAGGTGACGTTCGATAAATTCCGGCAGCGCTGAGCGCTGCAAACCCGATACCACAGACCCCCAAGGAGCGGCCTCATGCTTCTCGACCTCAACGAAGACGAAACTCTGTTAAAAAACGGCTTGGAGCAATTTACGGAAGGGGCGTTGCGGCCGCGGATCAAGCCTTTCGCTGACAAGCACGAATTCCCGACCGATCTGGTCAAGGAATTCCTCGCGCTCGGCTTCATGGGAACGGCTTACGACCCTGATTTCGGCGGTGGCGGGCTTGGCACGCGGGGTGCCGCGATTGTCGCCGAGACGCTGGCGCGCGCGGAGCCCGGCTTTGCCGCGATCTATCTCTGCAACAGTGCGCCGATGACGGTGATTGCCCGTTACGGCTCCGACGATATCAAAAGGAAATGGCTCGAACCGCTTTGCCGCGGCGATTTTATCGCATCGTTCGGGGTAACCGAGCCGAGCGGTGGATCGGATGTCGCCAGCATCAAGATGCGCGCGGTCGAGGACGGCGACTCTTTCGTGCTGTCCGGGTCGAAGGTATTCTCCACCAATGCGGGCACCGCCTTGCACGGGGTATCGACATTCGTTGCAGTGACCGACCCCGAGCTCGGCGCGAAGGGTCTCTCGACGTTTGTGGTACCGGTCGGGACACCGGGATTCACGGTAGGCAAGGCTGGCCGCAAGATCGGTTGGCGTATTGCCGATTCCGTCGAACTGTTCCTCGACAATTGCCGTGTGCCGAAAGCCAACATGGTTGGAAACCGGGGCGAAGGCCTGAAGCAGATTCTGACAACGCTGAGCATCGGCCGTATCCTTGTCGGCGCGACCGGTCTTGGATTGTCGCGCAAGGCGATCGATCTAGCAAAGATTTACGGGGCAAGTCGGAAAGTCGGTGGCATCCCGATCTTCCAGAATCAGGGTCTCACTTTCCCGCTGGCGGATACGTTGACCAATATCCATGCCGCCGAACTGATGATCCGTAACGCCGCGTGCCTGGCCGATGCCGAGCGTCCGTTCCGGCTCGAAACGTCGATGGCGAAACTGTTCGCCACCGAGATGGCGAGCGAGGCAGCGGACATCGCACTGCAGGTGCATGGCGGCTACGGTGCGTTCGAGGAGTTCGAGGTCTCCGGCCTTATTGGCGAGGCGAGGGTGCTGCGCATTCTCGAGGGGACCAGCGAGATCCAGCGGCTGATTATCGGCCGAGAACTGTCGGCGTAACAGCCCCGAAGTTCAGGGAGATACCACGGGGACGCGCACCGGCTCGCTTGCCCGTCCGCACCGCGTGTGGGATACCTTTGATCAGGTTATCTGGTCAGAGAGCTGCGCTCAGGAGTTGGGGCGCCGCGGGAAAGCGGTCATCGATCTTGCGAGCGATGAAGGACAAGGGCCGAGCGACGGGCAGCGCCAGCAAGGCAAAGCCGGCATCTGCACAACCAGGACGCCCGACGCTGGAAGGCGGAGGGGATGCGACGCTGACCGATCTGGCCTATGCCCAGCTCGAGGAAATGATCGTCACGCTGCAATTGCCGCCCGGCGCGGTCTTGTCCGAGCTGGTTCTTTCCAAACGCCTCAATATCGGCCGAACACCCATTCGCGAAGCGCTGCAACGGCTGTCGCGGGATGGCCTCGTCAATATCCTGCCGCGCCGGGGCATCCTCGTTTCCGAGATCAATCTGCGGGTGCAGCTTCGCTTGCTCGAAGTGCGGCGCGAGCTTGAGCGCCTGATGGCGCGTGGCGCCGCCGAGCGGGTAACAGAAGATGAGCGGCAGAAGTTCTTCAGCATCGCCGAGGGAATGCGGGAAGCGGCCGAGCAGGCTGACGACCTTGCCTTCATGCGGTTCGATCAGCAGCTCAATACCTTGATTTCGTCCGCGGCACGGAACGAATTCGCGAGCCGCTCGATGGGCCTGATGCACGGCCTGTCGCGGCGTTTCTGGTACCAGCACTATCGGGAAACGGCGGATCTGCCGCTGGCTGCTCGCCTGCATGCCGAAGTCGCGGAGGCGATTGCGCGTCGCGATCCGGAGAAGGCAGCCGCGGCGTCCGATCGTCTGATCGAGTACATCGAAAGCTTCGCGCGCTCGACGTTGTGATGGCGTCGTCGTTTTAGAACTCGATCACGGTGCGGATCGTTTTACCCTGGCGCAGCAGGTCGAAGCCGTCATTGATGTCGTCCAGCTTGATGCGGTTCGTGATCAATTCATCGAGCTTGAGGCGGCCATCCAGATAGGCCTGCGCGAGCAGTGGGAAATCACGGCGCGGTCGCGCACCGCCGTAGCTCGACCGGCGAAGGTGCTTTTCTCCCATCAGCGATCCCCAGCGAAAGCTGACGTCCTTGGTGACGTCGATCTTGCCGAGCCAAATGACCTGACCACCGGGGCGTACAGCTTCGGTTGTCTGCCGGAAAGCGACCGGATGACCGGCGGATTCGAGAACGACGTCGGCGCCGCGCCCCTTGGTCGCTTGTTTGGCGGCGTCCACCGGATCCTGTGTGCCCGCGTTCACCCCCTGGGTTGCTCCAAGCCGTGCAGCGAGAGCCAGCTTTTTATCATCGAGATCGACCGCGATGATGTTGGCGGCACCGGACATCGCCGCGCCTTGAATTGCCGCTAGCCCGACGGCACCGCAGCCGATCACCATGACAGTGTCGCCGTGGCGGATATCGGCAATGTTGAGTGCGGCACCGACGCCCGTCATCACGCCACACCCGATCAGGCATGAGCGATCGAAGGGAATGTCCTTCGGTACGACGATCGCCTGTTGTGCCGGCAGCACGCAGTATTCGGCGAAGGCGCCGAGAAACATCAGATGGGTCAGCGGCTGGCCGGGCGAAAGAGCCGCCTTCGACTGTCCATCGAAATGGACGCCTTTCGGCCCTTCGCCGAGATAGGTTTCGCACAGGATCGGTTGATCGCGATCGCAGTGAAAGCAGTGGCCGCAATGTGGATTCCACGACAGCACGACATGATCGCCGACGCGGACATCGGTGACGGCGCTTCCGATCTCCTCGACGATCCCCGAGGCCTCGTGGCCGAGGATCATCGGCAGTGGATAGCGCAATGATCCATCGATGACTTCGAGGTCGGTGTGGCAAAGGCTCGCTGCGCGCATCCGCACGACCACGTCGCCTGGCGAGGGCGCAGGCGATGAAACTTGCTCGATAGAGAGGGGCGTGCCGCTTTTGTGGAGGACGGCCGCGCGATACGGCAACGCCATGAGGTCAGGTGCTTTCCGAAGCCGCGAACTGATCGGCCAATTTACGATGGCTTGCTGAGCGCCTGGATCGCATCATCGATATCGCCCGATGTCAGCTCCCACTCGTTGCCGAAGTTGGCGACGACGCGTTCCATGAAAGCCTTGTGCAGGGCTTTGGCCCTGGCTGCATCCTGCAGGCGATCGTAAAGCAGGGCGAACGCCAATTGTGCCGGCTCGCGACCTTCATAACTCCATTCGAAACCGTGTTCGGTGAGCCGAAGCTGGTCGTAGTATGGCGAGAGTGGTTTGTCATCGGCCTGAACGGAAATTCCGTCGATGGTCCGATCACCGATGTAGTGCGTCATGTTGGTCTCCGAGGGCGTTCGGTCGGAAAGGTATGTAAAAGATCAGGAGTGTTGCTTGCTGGTCTTGATGTCTTTCTTCATGACCTCCGGGAATACCCACATGGCCACCGTCGCGAACACGCCGAGAAAGGCGACGGCATAGCTCGGCCCGGTCTGTCCCAGATGTACCATGAAAAAGTAGCCGGCCGCGGCGGTCGCGAGGCAGCCCAGCGAAAGCATGAACTTGATGTGGTGTGGCATTGCAGTCTCCGAGGGATTCGGTGCGGTCAAGGAAACGTCTGATTACGAAAGCATGGATTTGAGTGGCGCCGAGGCAACCGACGCCAGAAGCCCGAGCGCTGCTGCGAGCATCAGCCCGGTCGCTGCCAGTCCGGTTCCGCCATTTCGCCATCGCAACGGGATGGCCTGGAAAAGTTCCGGCAGAAACAGAAACAGGATTCCGGCGACGATCACGAAACTGGTCCAGCGCAATTCGGCGGCAGCGAACAGACATGTTCCCACAAGCAGGATCAGCCACAACACCGTGCTGCCGAGAACGAACGTCGATGATGCGGCAGGAGCGTCGTCGGACCGGTTGCCTAGCGGGTACATGCCTGCAAGCTGAAGGAAGCTGAGGCAGCAAATGCTCCAAAGCACGGCGAACCAGCAGAGGGCTATGGCGTTGGGCTCGATCTGGCTCATGAGGCGGCTCCGTGGAAAAAAGGTCCGGCTGCCGGGGAGGCGACAACCGGACCGTGACGGTTATTCGGCAGGGACGGATGAGGGCGTGACCCGCGGCGTGCGCGAGGTGCGGCGCATGTCCGTTTTCACAAACCGGGTGCTGTAGCCATTGAAGACGTGGCCTAACAGTCCGCGATTAAGATCCGATGTTCCGAAAACATAGTCCATGACCGGGAACGTCAGGTTCATGTTGCGCTCCATCATGATCGACTGGTCGTGGTGCGCGGTGTGATGTCTGCGGATCGTGTTGACGAACGGCATGTTGCGGACAAACCAGTTTTCGTCGACGTGGCAGCAGAAGTGCATGAACTCATAGATCAGGTACATCGAGGTCGTGGTGGTGATGAGAAGCCATCCCACATTGGCGGAGATCAGGTAGCCCGCCACGATCGCCGCCGGGATCGACATGAATGTAAAGACGACGAGGGCGTAGGGCGGAAAGAACGTCACGCGCCAATCGTGATGATCGGCGAACCGCATTTCTTCTTCGGTGAAGAATTGGTGGTGCATCAGCGTATGCCGGCTATAGACGGCGCGAAGCAGCGGTACGTTGGACGGGCGATGCATCACATAGCGATGGACAGCCCACTCGAAGAAATTGGCGACCATGAAAATCGCGGGAATGGTCAGCCACTCCCTCCAGCGCACGTCATGAACGTTCGCGGTGTAAACATACAGCGCCGTGAATCCGATCGTGTAGATCAGCGCGACATGAAGCCAGCCGTTGTACCAGCCGGCCACGCGCTCACGGTAGTTCGCCCGATATTTACGCTGTCGTTCGGTCATTGGCGTCTGGGACAATTCCATGGTGCCCTCCTGTCTCATGCGTTGCGTCAATCTAACATATTAGTGACATATTAATAGACGGAGCGCTCGAACGCAAGCCTTGGAAGCGGGCGTAAACGGATATAATGGCTGCGATGGTTCCGTTCGCGCGGGCCGGGAACGAACGGGGCGAGCGGGGCGGACTGGAATGATAAAGGGCGCGTTGGCTCTGCTGGTGCAGGGGGGCGGCGAGAACTGGCTGCCGCATTTGTGGAAGGAGCGTTTCCTAGACGTTTGCGCCGGCAGGCCGATCGTATTGTTGCCTGACGAAGCAGTCGATCCGGGCGAGGTTCACTATGCTGCGGTATGGAAGCCGCCGGCCGGCGCCCTCGCGGCATTCCCGCATCTGCGCGCGATTTTCAATCTGGGCGCGGGGGTGGATGCGCTACTTGCCGACCGCACGTTGCCAAAGGTGCCTGTCGTCCGGGTGTCGGTCGATGATCTGACCAAGCGGATGACTGAATATGTCGTCCTTCACGTGCTGATGCATCATCGGCAGCAGCTCTATTTGTGGAACTGCCAGCGTCAGGGCTTATGGGAACCGCGCGCTCAGTGGGCGGCGGGCGCAATCCGGGTCGGAATTCTCGGGCTTGGCACGCTCGGCCTCGATGCGGCATCAGCGTTGCGCCGGCTTGGGTTTCAGGTCGCGGGCTGGAGCAAGAGCCCGAAAGACATCCACGGCGTCGAGAGTTTTCATGGGCCGGATGGTCTGGAGCCATTCCTCAAGCGAACGAACATTCTGGTGTGTCTGCTTCCTCTCACACCGGACACGCGGCATGTCCTGAACCGGCGCGTGTTCGCGTTGCTCGATCATAGCAGCCCGCTCGGCGCGCCGGTGTTGATCAATGCCGGGCGCGGCGGCCTTCAGGTCGAAGCCGATATTCTCGCGTGCCTGAACGACGGGACGCTCGGCACCGTCACGCTCGATGTATTTGAAACCGAACCGCTGCCTGCGGACAGCCCGCTGTGGCACCATCCCGGAGTGATCATAACGCCCCACAATGCGGCGGATACCGATCCGGAGGAAATATCCAGATATGTCGCGCGCCAGATCGCGCGGTTCGAGGCTGGAGAGGCGCTGGATAACGTCATCGATCTTGCGCGCGGCTATTGATGCGCGCGGAAATCTAGATTCGTTCCAGTCTCGAACGTCTCTAGATTGCATCGCATGATCTTGTGAGAACGAAGGTTGATCGCCTAGCTTTGCGGCGAACAGCAACCAGAGTGCGATGCCTCATATCTACGAGCGAATCTTCGAGAACTACCAGATTGTCGACAGCCAGGATCGCCCGATCGAGGACACGCTGTCTCGTTGTGCGCAGTGGCTCGAAACGCCGGGTTGCGTCTTCCAGCGCAATGACTTCCACATGCCAAGCGATCTCAGGAGTACCGGCGTCATGAAGCCGGGCCTTTTCCTGTCGGTTGTGCTCGCGGGAGGAGGCGAGGGCGGACCGTGCGACGGATCGGTCAAGCTCCGCTATTCCGAGAACCAGATGGTGATCATGGCGATCCGCGAGCCGACACCGTGCGGCGGAGATGCCAAACGCGGAACGTACATACGGGCGGCTGGCCTTGCCTTTCCTCGCGCGTCGATCGACCGGCTGGGGTTGGGCACGGCCTTCAATGATCTGTTCGACGTTTCCGGTCGCTCGACGATCTTCGCTGCGCTACGGGCACCGCCACGCATTCAGGCAATTGCAGGCGAGATGTTGTCGCCATCCATCGAGGGCCGGGAAGGTCACCTGCTACTTTGCGCGCAGGCGACGGAAATTCTCGCGCGATCGATCTTCGCGTTGCAGCGTCATGTTAGCATCGATACTCCGGTCGATCAAAGGCGGGCGCTTTTGCAGACCGTGAAGGATGTGATCGACTCCGATCTGCGGTATCCCTGGAGCATTGCCGAACTGGCGCGGCGAGCGGGATCAAGCCGCAGATCGTTCAATATGCGATTCCGCGCCGCCTATGGTATGACCGCGATCGACTATCTTCGGGCAAGCCGGCTCGACTTGGCCCGTGAGGCGCTGGTTCATCAGCAAATGTCGGTGGCGGAAGCGGCGTATCATGTCGGCTATTCCAGCCCGGCCAATTTTGCGACCGCGTTCCGTAAGCGTTTTGGCATCGCGCCGAGCTGATGTCGCGGTTAGGCCACCGCAAAATTTAGAGTCGATCCAGATTTAAAGCCGATGGCGAGCGAGCAGCCGCAGGCTTGCGTCAACTCGCCACAACTAAGGCGTTTCTAGCTCCAGCTTCGAAGCCCTCAACGCAAGATCAAAGATATTTTGCGCAATCGCAAAGGCGGCTCCGACTCAAATCTGCTTTCTCCGCAAACACATGAGTGTGACGACGGGGATTCTATAATGACGAGGCGGGGGCTTTCGAGTTGGACTTTGCGCGGTGCGATGAACGCGGCACTTGGCGCGGCAGCTTTCGTTGGCTGTTCTCAGGCGGCGCCATCCGCCGCCCAAACAATACCATCGGTAGAGCAGGCAGCTCCGCTTCCCGAAGTCCGGGTGACGGCGCGTCGCCGTCCGGCCGCGCGGCCCGCCCGTGTGAGCCTGGCCCCACAGGTTGCGCCGAATCCCGCGTCGCAGGAAACCGAAAGTGCGCTTGGCCCGGTTCGCGGCTACACGGCGAGCCGGAGTGCGACCGCCAGCAAGGCCGACACCCCGATTCTCGAAACGCCCCAGTCAATCTCGGTCGTGACCCAGGACCAGATCGCAGCCCAGGGCGCGCAGAGCGTTCAGGAGGCACTGCAATACACACCTGGCGTGTCGCTGCAGAGCTATGGTGCCAATGCGTTCTTTGATGGGTTCAAGATCCGCGGCTTCAACGCTGTGAGCTATCTTGACGGTCTGCGTCTGCCGGCCGACAGCACGACGTTCGCGATACCGAAGATCGAGACTTATGGTCTTGAGCGGCTCGAGGTTCTGAGGGGGCCTTCCTCCGGTCTTTATGGTCAGACCGAGCCTGGCGGTTTGATCAACATGGTCAGCAAACGTCCGACGGCAACGCCTCACTACGATGTCGAGGGCGTGTTCGGTTCGTTCAATCGTATCCAGGGTGCATTCGACATCGGCGGTCCGATCGACAAGAACGGCGAGTACCTCTATCGCATTGTCGGCCTTGGGCGGCAGAGTGACACGCAAACCGACTTCATGCAGGACAACAAGCTTTTCATCGCGCCGAGTTTCACTTGGCGGCCGACCAACGACACCAGCTTCACGATCCTGTCTCAGTACCAGAAGATCGACAACAAGGGCTATCAGCAGTATGTGCCCGGAAACGTGTCGTTCCTCCCCAATCCGAACGGACGTGTTCCGTACAGTCGCTACATCGGCGAGCCAAATCTGGACGGATACAAGCTGGAGCAGGCCTCGATCGGCTATGCATTCGAGCATCGTTTCGACAACAATCTCCAGTTCCGGCAGAACGTCCGCTACATGGAGGTGACTAACGATCTTCAGAGCGTCCGCTCCGAAGGCATGTTTTCTACGACCTTTCCTCCGACCCCTGCCTCGACCAGCAACTCTCTGGTGGCGCGTACGTATAACTACGTGAAGGCAGAATCGCAGAACCTCGCCATCGATAATCAGCTTCAGGCCGATTTTCGAACCGGTCCGCTGACCCACAAGGTTCTTGTCGGCCTTGATTACCTCGATCAGACCGGACACGTGGACTACCGAAGCGCAGGCATTCTGCCGATCAATGCTTTCAATCCGGTTTATGGCGCTCCGGTCCCGTCCTTTGATTCTTTGTCGTCGTTCATTCTGAATGACTCGAACATCAATCAGGTCGGCCTCTATGTGCAGGACCAGATCAAGCTCGACCGCTGGACACTGTCGCTGACGGGCAGGCAGGATTTCGTTAATACCCGGCTCGTTAGTAAATCCCCAGCGTGGTACCCTCTTCCGGGGACATATCAGCGCAGCGATTCCGCGCAGACCGGACGCGTAGGCCTGAACTATCTGTTTGACAGCGGCCTATCGCCTTATGCGAACTACTCGACCTCGTTCGTGCCGAATACCGGCGCTGGCGTTGACCAGAAACCTTTCAAGCCTACGACGGGTGAAGGCAAGGAGGTCGGCATCAAGTACATGCCGGTTGGCACCAACCTGATGTTCACGGCCGCGCTGTTTGAAATCACTCAGAACGACGTTGTCGTTGCCGATCCGAGCATTCCGCTCCCGTTCACGGGTCTGATCATGACACAGACCGATCAGGCGCGCGTGCGCGGCTTCGAATTCGAGGCCAAGGGCAACGTCGCGCGTGAGCTGGAGATTGCTGCTGGTTACACGCACATGGATCCAAAAGTTACCAAGAGCGTCGCGGGTTATGCCGGCAACAACCTGCAGGCCGTTCCAGAAGATCAAGCCTCGTTGTGGGCGAAGTACACCTGGTACGATGGGCCACTCGCAGGCTTGGGTCTCGGTGCCGCAGTCCGCTACGTCGGTGAGAGTTACGGCGATGCGTTCAACACCTTCGTCATCCCGGCTTACACACTGGTCGATGCGAGCGTCAGCTATGATCTTGCCTATGCGCGCGCCGATCTGAAGGGCTGGAAGGCGCAGGTCAACGTCACCAATCTGACGGATCGCTATTATGTGGCCTCTTGTTTGACGGGGCTGGCCTATTGCGGCCTGGGTACGGGGCGCACGGTGTTGGGAACCTTGAAGTATAGCTGGAAGTAAGGAGAGGCGGTTTGGCGTCGGGAACTGCATCACTGCGGCGATGGGGATGGGTGCATAAATGGTCCAGCATCATTTGCACCGTCTTCATGCTGATGCTTTGCATCACCGGTCTGCCGCTGATCTTTCATCACGAGATCGACCATCTTCTTCATGAGGAGGTCGAGGCCGCGGTCGTTCCTCCGGGAACGCCGCCCGCCAGCCTGGATGACGTGGTTGCGAGTACGCTGAAGCATGAGTCCGGTCAGGTCGCTCATTTTCTGATCTGGGACGACGATGATCCGAACTCGCTGATGGTGAGCATCGGCAAGACCATCAACGCCGATCCGTCCACCAACCGGATCGTGCGGATCGATGCGCACACGGCTGCCTATCTCGACGCACCGGATGTCACCAAGCGCTTCACCTACATCATGCTCAAGCTGCATACCGATATGTTTGCGGGATTGCCGGGCAAGCTGTTTCTCGGATTCATGGGCATTCTGTTCTGCGTTGCGATCATTTCGGGAATCTTCATTTATGCGCCGTCGATGCGGAAGCTGAAATTCGGCACGTACCGTCGCGAGCGGCGCCGTGTGGTGCGCTGGCTCGATATCCATAACTTGACCGGCATTTTGCTGGTGATCTGGATGCTGGTGGTCGGCTTCACCGGCGTGATCAATACGTGGGCGGATCTTGTCATCAAGGTCTGGCAATTTGGCCAGCTCGCCGAGATGACCGCGCAGTATAAGGACAAGCCGCTGTCGGCGAACCCGACATCCATCGAAGCCGCGGTGCGCACCGCCCGGCAGGCCGAGCCGGATATGAAGCCCGCTTTCGTCGCATTTCCCGGAACTATCTTCAGTAGCAAGACTCATTACGCAGTCTTCATGCGCGGCAACATGCCACTGACGGCCAAGCTGCTCAAGCCGGCTTTGATTGATGCGGAAACCGGGAAGCTGACCGATAGCCGGCCTTTGCCATGGTACGTCGCCACGCTTCTGGTGTCGCAGCCGCTGCATTTCGGCGACTATGGCGGAATGCCACTCAAGATTATCTGGGCAGTTCTCGATATCATCACCATCGTGATACTTATCACTGGTCTTTATCTGTGGCTACGACGCCGCAAGTCCGGTGTCAGCATTGAGCGGGCAGTCGCGGGGTCAGCCGGCCCTGCGGAGCAACCGGTGTTCACATCATGACGGCACGTTCTCGGCGCCAGACGATGAGACAGATTTTTGCCGCTCCGGCGGTCATCGGTGGTCTTAGCGTTGTTGGATTGATCTCGGCCCTCGTCGGCGACGGTGTATGGGATGGTCTGTCGTGGCTGACGCTGGGTGTGCCTGTCGCGCTGTGCGCCTTTTTCACCTTGCGCCCCAGGCGCTGACAGATCGCAACGACACGTTAAGCGACTGCGCGCTCTGCTGCGTACTGACGGCGGTGTGCTGATCTGCTCACCTCCAGTCCGCAAGTCTGGTCTCGTTTCAATTTTCGTTGTTGCCGAAATCAAGCGAGCGTCTCAAGTGGGCGTGCGCAATCGAGCACGTGTTCCTGTCCGCAACGTCGGCGGTGGGATTTTCACGGATATGCAAATGCATCCATCCACGTGGTAACTCTGGATTTTTGATGACTGCTCTTTCATGGTCCAATGACAAGGGCATGCGTCAGGTTCGCCTGTGCGATTGAGCATCCGGGCGGTTTCGGCCGCCGGCTTGCATGCCGAATCGACATTCTGATCAAAACAGGAAGCTGGCGCGTGACCGAAAGACGAAACCTTCCGCTGGACGGCGTAACGGTCATCGATCTGGGGCAAGTCTATCAGGGCCCGTACGCTACATTCCTGATGGCGAAAGCTGGCGCCAACGTTATCAAGGTCGAGCCGCTTGGCGGCGAGCCGATCCGGCAGCGTGTTCATGTCAGCAAGGGTGCGGCAGTTCCGTTCGCCATGCTGAATGCGAACAAACGCGCTATCACCCTCAATCTCAAAAGCGACCGCGGTCGTGAAATCCTCAAGCAACTGACCGCTAACGCGGACGTTCTGCTGGAGAATTATGCGCCCGGAGTGATGGACAAGCTTGGCGTCGGCTGGCCTGTTCTGAACGAACTCAATCCTCGTCTGATCTACGCATCGGGCTCCGGCTACGGCTTGTCCGGTCCGGACCGCGATAATCTCGCGATGGATATCACGGTTCAGGCCGCGTCCGGCATGATGAGCGTGACGGGATTTCCGGACGGTCCGCCGGTCAAGGCCGGTCCTGCCGTGGTCGATTTTCTCAGCGGCGTTCATCTCTATGCCGGCATCATGACGGCGCTTTATGAGCGGACTTTCACCGGTAAGGGCCGGCTGGTCGAAGTCGCGATGCAGGAAGCGGTCTATCCCGCGCTGGCATCGAACCTCGCCTTTGTTTACGACAAGGGAATCGCGCCGCCGCGCACCGGAAACCGCCACGGCGGTCTCGCCGCTGCTCCATATAATGTCTACCCGGCATCGGACGGCTACATCGCGATTATCGGCATCAATGAAGGCCATTGGAACAATCTTCTTGGGGCGATCGGACGCAAGGATCTGATCGGTGACGAGCGTTTTTCGAGCCGGCCGGCGCGCGTCAAGAATATCGAAGAGACCGATGAACTGATCTCCGAATGGACGCGGCGCCACACCAAGACGCAAGCATTCGATACGTTTCGCAAGCACAAGGTGCCGTCAGCGCCGGTGCGCGATCTGATCGAAGTGACCAACGACAAGCACATGCATGAGCGCGGGATGCTCGAATGGATCGACCATCCGCAGTTCGGCAGAATCGTTGTGCCGAATAGCCCGCTGCGGCTGCACGGGGCCGATCCGGTGGAGAGAATGCCCTCACCACGCCTGGGTCAGCATAATCATGAAATTCTCGGACAGATGTTGAACGTCGATCAGGCGGAGATCGATCGGCTCGAGGCAGAGGGCGTGATCGGAAAGCCGGAGGTATAAACCGGTAAGTCGCAAAAAAGGAAAAACCGTGGAAAGCGAGAATATCGTTATCGAGACGGCTGAGCGCATCTTCGCCGATCTCGCAGACTCCCAGACCATCATCAACGCGAAGAACGATGACTGGAAGGTTCCGGCCTGGCAGGCAGTTGAAGGTGCGGGACTGACGCTGACGTGGGTTCCCGAGGCGCAAGGCGGCGCGGGCGCGGGAGTGGATGACGGGTTTAGTGTGTTGCGCGCGGCTGGTCGCGCCGCACTTTCCGTGCCGCTGGCCGAGACAATGCTGGCCGGATGGTTGCTGGCACGGAGTGGAATTTCGTCGCCTTCCGGAACGATGAGTGTAGCGCCTGCGCATCCGCATGATCGCATTACGATCGACAAATCGGGCCTCCTTAACGGCGTTGCGCGAAAGGTGCCGTTTGCGCGCGACGGGGCGCATCTGGCGGTCATCGCTGAAGGCTCCGATGGGGCGAAGATCGCGCTCGTCGATACAAAATCGTGCCAGATATTGCATGGCGAGAACCTCGCAGGAGAGGCAACCGACACGGTGAAGTTTGCCGGCGTCAAACCGCTGTCGGTCAAGAATGCACCGGCCGGGTTCGCTGCGAATTCTCTGCTTTTGATGGGAGCGGCGGTGCGCGCCCAGCAGATCGCCGGTGCACTGGAAACCATGCTGGCCATTTCGGTGCGTTATTCGACCGAGCGGATTGCGTTCGAAAAGCAGATATCCAAATTTCAGGCGGTCCAGCACAATCTGGCGCGGTTGGGTGGTGAGACGGCGGCGGCCGTCGCCGCGGCATGTTCCGCGGCCGACACTGTGGCTGCTGGAAGCCTGAGCGATGACGTCGGTATGCTGGAAATCGCAGCGGCAAAAATCCGCTGCAGCGAAGCCGCGGAAAGCGGAGCGGGGATTGCCCATCAGGTTCATGGCGCGATCGGCTTCACCGATGAACATATCCTGCATCGGCTGACCTTGCGTGCGCTGGCCTGGCGCGATGACTTCGGCAACGAGAGCTACTGGAGCGTCAAGCTTGGGGAGTTCGTGGCATCACGCGGCGCTGATGAATTGTGGCCGCTGGTCGCATCCCGTTAATCAGAAATCAGGAGCAGGCCATGACCGTCGCCCTTCGTTTCGATCCGATCCGCTTGCCGCCGCACTGTCAGGAATTGCGCACCGAGGTTCGGGCATTTCTCGCCGATGAAGTGGCGAAAGGCACTTTCAATCCGCAAAATCCAAAAGCCGATCCCGCAAGCGCCGATGCTTTCAGCCGGCGCGTCGGCGAGCGCGGCTGGATCGGTATGACATGGCCGAAGAAGTACGGCGGTCAGGAACGAAGCTTTCTCGAGCGTTATGTTGTCACGGAAGAGATGCGCGTCGCCAATGCGCCGACACGCCGCTTCTTCGTCGCAGACCGCCAGAGCGGGCCGACGCTCATTCGCTATGCCAACGAAAGCATCAAGCAGAACCTCCTTCCGCGTATGGTTCGCGGCGAAGTAGGATTTTGCATCGGAATGAGTGAGCCGGGCTCGGGATCGGATCTGTTCGCGGCGAAAACGAAGGCGACCAAGATCGATGGCGGCTGGCTGATCAACGGCACCAAGATCTGGACCAGCAACGCGCATCAGTCGGACTACATGATCGGCCTGTTCCGCACGTCGGCGCCGACCAAGGAAAACCGCCGTCACGGGCTGACATCGTTTCTCGTCGACATGAAGACGCCGGGCATCAAGTGCAATCTGATCGGGCAGATGAGTGGCCAGAAGGAATTCAACGAGGTCGTCTTCGACAACGTGCTGATCCCTGATGACCATGTCATCGGTGAGATCGACGGCGCCTGGAAGCAGGCCACCAGCGAGCTTGCGTATGAGCGCAGCGGCCCTGAACGATTTCTTGAAACTTACGGTGCGTTGAGCGAACTGGTGCGCGCCATCGGCTCGAATCCGGATACTCGGGCAGCGGAAGGCATCGGCCGGCTGGTTGCGCAACTTCATACGTTGCGGCGCATGTCGGTGTCTGTTGCCGGAATGCTCGAGGCCGGCAAGGAGCCGGTGGTCGAGGCTGCGATCGTCAAGGATCTCGGCACGATCTGGGAACAGGCGCTGCCGCATCGCTCTCGTGAACTCGCTGCGTTCCTGTCGCCGGACTCGACCAATCACGAAACGCTTGAAAACAGGCTGGCGTTCTATCTCAAGATTGCGCCGAAACTGACGATCCAGGGCGGTACGACCGAGGTTTTGCGCGGCATCATCGCCCGCGGTCTCGGCCTGCGCTGATACTCTCTTACCGGAACATAAAAATGACCAGTACCGATCTTCACGTCTCGACCGCGGGCCACGTCGCCACCATCGAAATCCGGCGGCCGCCGCTGAATTTTTTCGATCTCGATCTTATCCGCCGCATTGCGGATGAGCTGGATCGTATCGACGCCGACGACAATTGCCGCGCCGTCGTTCTTTGCGCGGATGGCAAGGCATTCTGCGCGGGAGCAAATTTCAATACGTCCGCACAGGAAGCAACAAAGGATTCAAAGCGCAGGAATTCCGGCGAACTCTACGTCGAAGCAGTCCGGATTTTCCGGAACAAGAAGCCGATCGTCGCCGCTGTCCATGGCGCCGCGATCGGCGGTGGCTTCGGCCTTGCCATGTCGGCGGATTTTCGCGTCACATGCCCGGAAGCGCGTTTTGCCGCGAACTTCACGCGGCTTGGCTTTCATCCGGGGTTCGGCCTGACGGTGACATTGCCGGAGGTTGTTGGCCAGACCAACGCGGCACTGATGTTCTACACCAGCCGTCGCGTAACCGGAGAAGATGCCTTCAAGATGGGTCTTGCCAGCGTTCTCGTTTCGCAGGATCAGGTGAGAGCGGCTGCTCTCAAGCTGGCTTCCGAGATAGCGGAGAATGCGCCGCTGGCACTGGTGTCAACGCGGGCGACCATGCGGGCCGGGCTGGCGGATCGGGTCAAGGCCGCAACCGACCATGAACTCGATGAGCAAAGCTGGCTGCGCGAAACCGCCGACTTCAAGGAAGGCGTGAAGGCAACTGCAGAGCGGCGGGTGCCGAATTTCGCTGGGCGTTGAGAGCCTGGCCCGCGCCGGCCGCTCGTGTCAGCGGCCGGTGAAGTTGGGTTTTCGCTTTTCCACGTAGTGGGCGACGCCTTCCTTGTAGTCTTCAGTGCCGCGGCATTTGGCGATTTCGTCCTCGGACAGCCGCGTTGCCTCGGCGAGATTCTGAAACGGCGCCAGTGTCAGTTGCTGCTTGATGACGCCCATGGCACGGGGCGACGACAGGTTGGCAAGATCGGATGCGATGGCCTGGACAGCGGCAAGGAATCCGTCCGCCGGAAGAACGCGGACAAGACCCATGCGATCCGCCTCCTCAGCCGGCACTGTTCGGGCCGAGAGCAGCAGGTCGGCGGCATTCATCGGTCCGATCAGGCGCGGCAGCATCCAGGCGCTGCCATGTTCGGCAATAAGGCCACGCCGGGCAAAAGCGGTCGAGAGTTTGCTGCCCGCCGCCATGTAGCGCAGGTCGCAATACAGCGAAATGCACAAGCCGACACCGGCAACCGCGCCGTTGATTGCTGCCACGATCGGTTTGGGCACAGCGAGCAGGTAGCTGTAGCGCTGGTCGAGATTGCCGGTCGCCGGTTCGCGTGTGGACGATGTGACCTTGCCGCTGGAACCAGCTGCCAGGTTTCCCATCTCCGCGCCGACGCAGAAGCCGCGCCCTGCGCCGGTGACAACAATGGCGCGAATATTGTCGTCTTTTGCGGCGCTCTCGATCGTCTGACGGAACAAGGCTTCCATGGACGGTGTCCAGGCGTTCATCCGGTCCGGCCGGTTGAGGGTAATTGTGGCAACGCGGTTGGATGTCTCGATCAGGATTTCTTGCAGCTCAGCCATGCGGTACTCCATTGATGATCGACCTAGCAAACACTGGCTTTTGCTGAAATAAATTCCAGTAGTGAGAAGTTGCTTTCACATCCATGAAAGGGGTGGTGAAGTGTCGGCGCAAGACAGCGTCATCAAAACAGCGCGGCGCATCTTCGAAGTGCTCGAGTATTTCGACGAGGTTCAGCAGCCAATCAGCTTGAAGGATATGTCGATCCACTTCGGCTATCCGGTATCGAGTGCGTCGGCTCTTCTGAAGAGTATGGTCGTGATGGGGTATCTCGACTACGACAGTTACTCGCGGACCTACATGCCGACGATGCGGATCGCCACACTCGGAAACTGGGTGCAGGGCGCGTTATTCGGTGAGGGCCGGATTCTCGCGCTCATGAAGCACATGAGCGAAATCACCAAGGAAACGATCAGCGTCGGCACGCAGAGCGATCTGTTCGCCCAGTACATCCATATTGTCCCATCACAATATGCCATCCGCTTTCATCTGAAGCCGGGAACCGTTCGTCCGCTTGCGCGCTCCGGTCTCGGCTGGCTTCTGTTGAGTGCGCGCACCGACGAAATGATCGATCGACTACTGCGGCGTATCAATATCGAAGAAGAGCCGGCCGACCGGATCGCGCTGCCGGACCTGATGGCGCGGGTGCGCGAAGTCCGCGAGCAAGGATATGTATTTTCCCGCCACACGGTCACTGCGGGCGCAGGCGTGATCGGCATGCTGTTGCCGATACGGCGTCATGGCCGGATTCTTGCGATCGGTGTCGGTGGTCCAGTCGATCGGCTCGAAGAAAAGCAAGACCAGATACTGACGGAACTGCGCGCCGGTATCGCGAAGTTCGTTGATCGCGGCGAATAGCCCCAGGACGATTTTCACAAGTATGGAAGTGTCATCACTCATCTGAAAATTCTAGATCAACCGTCTGCTGCCCCTCATAATGCTGTGATCGAAACGGCCCAAGAGCCGTCATCAAGACAAGAACAGGGCAGGAGACCGCGATGCAGGAATCCGTCGTCGATATCCAGACAAAGGACGGATTGATGAACACCTTCATCTTCCGTCCGGATGGGGAGGGACCTTTTCCCGTCGTTGTCTTCTATATGGATTCCGTCGGAGTTCGCGAAGAGCTCTGCGATATGTGCCGCCGCATCGCGACCGTCGGCTACTACGTCATCATGCCGAACCTGTATTATCGCCTTGCGCGATCGGTCGATCTCGATGCCAATCGCCTTCACGATCCGGCCTATGCCGAAAATCTCGCCTGGATGTGGAAACTCAACCGGCATCTGTCCAATACGATGGTCGAGCAGGACACTCAGGCCGTGTTCGACTTCCTTGATACCGATTCAACCGCACGTAAAGGCAAGGTCGGCATCGTCGGTTACTGCATGAGCGGCCGCTACGTTTTCCGCGTTGCCGGCGCTTTTCCCGATCGCGTGGCGTCGTCCGCCTCGGTCTATGGCGCGCGATTGATTACGGATCAGCCTGATTCCGCGCATCTCCTGGCTTCGAAGATCAAGGGCGAAATGTATTTCGCCTGCGCCGAGCATGATATCTACGCGCCACCTGAAACGCTGAAAGAATTGCAGCAGATTCTGGACAAAGCGAAGATCAACGCGCGCATTGAAATTTATCCGGAAGCCGAGCACGGCTTCGCGTTTCCGGCACGGCGTTTATTTCACAAGGCCAGTACCGAGCGGCATTGGGAACGTCTGTTCGATATGTTCCGCCGCACGCTCGCTGCCTGAAGACATCAGATCAAACACCAGGAGGCTCAACCAATGTCGCGCCGTTCGATTCCGATTGCTCTCACGATTGCTGCCGGGTTGCTGGCTGGAAGTTCCGCATTCGCGGCCGACCCTGTTCGCATCGGGATCGCTGCGCCACTGTCGGGCGCAGCCGCGACTTATGGTCAGGATGTCAAGCGCGGCGCCGAGCTTGCTGCCGAAGAGATCAACGCAAAGGGCGGAATTCTGAACGGCCGTAAAATCGAGCTGGTTTATGAAGACGACAAGGGTTCCCCACAGGGCGGTGTCGCAGCGGTCCAGAAGCTGATGTCGATCGACCGCGCCAATGCAGTGACCGGCGGAACTAACAGTTCGGTGGTGCTGGCTGAATCGTCGGTGACGCGCAATCGTATCCTTCACGTGAACGCTGCCGCGCAGGCCGATGCTATCACCGATCAGGGCAGCCCGTGGCTGTTTCAGGTCAACAATACGGTTTCGGGCAACTCAAAGGCGTTCAACAGCTACATCGTCAACACGATGAAGCCCAAGACCGTCGCCTACATGGGCGAGAACACCGAGTTCAACAAAACCGTACTCGATCTTCTGAAAGAGTCGCTGAAGGCCGCCGGCATCGAACTTGTCAACGTCTCGACCTACGATGCTGACACCACCGATTTCACTTCGATCATCACCAAGATCAAGTCGCTGAACCCCGACCTTCTTTATGTGTCGGATGCCTATCCGGCGCGCGCAGCTCAGCTCTGGAAGCAGATCCGGCAGCTCGGCGGCTTTCCCAAGGAAGCCATGTCGCCTGGCGTCGTGTCGCCCGGCATGCTTGTCCCTGCCGAGGGCGCGATGGACGGCGTGATTACTGGCGAGATTTTCATGGTCCCGGCGCCGACGGAAAAAACCAAGGCGTTCATCGACGCTTACGTCAAGAAGTATAACGTCGATCCCGGCAAGGGAAATCTCGTGATCTACGAGTCGGTGCATCTAATTGCAGCAGCGATGGATAAGGCTGGCACCGCGACCGATTATGCCAAGATCTCGAAAACCATTCGCGACAACGTCTGGCCGTCGCCCCGCGGCGAACTGAAATTCGACGCAAAGGGCCGCGCCAGTGCGCCGTACTTCTTCATCCAGCAGGTCAAGGGCGGCAAGTTGACCCAGCTGGAAGCCGTCAAAACGCAGTAACGCAAGGCGGCGAGTACGATGGATCTTTTTCTGCAGACGCTGGTGAACGGGCTGGTTCTCGGGGCAAGCTATGCCGTTATTGCGGTGGGGTTGACGCTTGTCTTCGGGATCCTGCACATCGCCAACTTCGCGCACGGCGCTTTTTTTGCGATCGGTGCGTATGGAGTTCTTCTCCTGAATATGTGGGGTGTGCCTTATCTGGCCACGCTGCCGCTTGCAGTTCTGATTGTCGCGCTCGTCGCCTTCATCACGGAGTACGTCATCATCCGGCATGCCGTGTATGGTGATAGTCATCACGGTTCGATCATCGTCACGTTTGCAACCGGCCAGGCGCTGATTGCGGCGCTGATCCTGATCTTCGGTCCTGACCCGCATCCGATCAGTTCGCCGTTCGCGCACAGCACATGGTCCGGGCTTGGCATTCTGATCGCGGGCCAGCGCATTTTCATCGTGATCGCTTCCGCCCTGGTCTTGGCGGGATTTGGAGCGTGGCTGCGTTACACGATCAAGGGGCAACAGCTTCTGGCAGTGGCGCAGAACCCGCGTGGCGCGCTCTATTCCGGCATCAACGTTCCAATGATCCGCAGCCTGTCCTTTATCGTCGGCGTCGCCGCGGCGGGTTTCGCCGGCGCGTTGATGGCTCCGATCGTCACCGCTTATCCGACGATGGGCCACACGACGCTGATTACCGGTTTCACGGTCGTCATTCTCGGCGGCATGGGCAGCATCTCCGGCGCGTTGCTCGGAGCGTTGCTCATCGGCGTCGGTAACGCGATGTTTGAAACCTACGTCTCGGTCTCATGGACACCGGCTCTTGGCTGGATTCTGGTGATCGCCGTTCTGCTTCTGTGGCCTCAGGGTCTCATGGGGCGTCCGCAGCTCCATAGGCATTGATCGTCATGTCGCAAATATCCTCTGTTGTGGCCTCGCCGGCACCAGCGTCTCTGCCTCCGAAGACAGAACGTTCACGGTCGCCGCTTTGGATGATCGCTGCGGCCGTGGTGGCGGCAGTTCTGTTCGGATCGCTGGTCGAAAACGCCTTTATCGTCACGCTGGCGGGTTATACCTGCGCTTTCGCCCTGTTTGCCCTCAGCATCAACATCATGCTGGGCGGATTAGGAGAGGTGCCGCTCGGGCAGTGTATTTTCTTCGGTATCGGCGCCTATGGCGCAGGCATCGGAACGATCAAGCTCGGCCTGCCGTTCGAGGCGGCAGTCGTGTTGGCGATGCTGGTGTCGATCGTCGCCGCCGCGATGATCGGTTGGCTGACATTACGTCTGACCGGTGCTTATTTTGCTATCGTGTCGTGGGGAATGTCCGGCGTCGCGATGGTCGCAGCCTTGAATCTCTCGGATATCACCGGCGGGCCGCTTGGCATGTTCGGCTTCCCGCCGATCAAGATCGGCCCGTTTTTGCTCGCCGAGCCGCGAAATTATTTCTTCGCGACCGCTGCAATTCTACTGTTGGTCGTACTCGTGTTGTCGGCAGTGCGAACCTCCAAGTTCGGCAGTGCCATCGAAAGCATCCGGCAAAACCAGCATCTGGCGCAATCCGTCGGCGTCAATGTGTTCCGCGAACGCCTGAAGGCTTTTATCCTCAGCGCTCCGATCGCCGCGCTCGGTGGCGCGCTCTGTGTGCCCTATACCCAGATCGTGACGCCGGAAGTTTTTTCGGTCGCTAATACAGTTGATGCGCTATTGATGGTTCTGATCGGTGGTACCGGCCTGCTGGTCGGCCCGATCATCGGTGCCGTGATCTTCAGTATTATTCCTTATTATCTCAGCCTCGATCCGAACGTTCGCATCCTGATTTTTTCCGCGGCGATCATCGTTATCATGGTGTTTGCCCCCGGAGGGCTGCACCAGATTGCAACACGGCTGTTCGATCGTATGAGAGGAGGCCGCGGTGCAACCGATGCGACCTGATTCATCTCAAGGACGTCCGCCTGTCGCGGTTCGTGCAACCGACATCCGCAAGCGTTACGGTGGCGTCGTCGCGCTCGATGGCGTGGACCTGACTGTCGAAGAAGGCGAAGTGTTCGGAATCATCGGTCCGAATGGGGCCGGAAAATCGACGCTGTTCGATATCCTGTGCGGCATTACCAAGCCGACCAGCGGTCAGATCGAGGTCCTTGGCCAGGATGTCGGCCAGATGAGTCCGCATCTCGTCGCGCGCAATGGTGTCGGCCGCACATTCCAGCGCACTGCGGTATTCGGCGAAGCGACCGTGTACGACAATCTGCTTTACGGCCGTCATATCGGCTTTCGCCACTCCGTGATGGGACGGATGTTCGGCAGTGCGACTTACCGCGCTGAGCGCGATGCGTTCAAGGCCAAGGCCGAGCAGGTGCTGTCGCTGTCAGGCCTGTCGAACGAGCGTGACCGGCTGGCCAGCGTGCTCGCCTATGGCGTGCAGCGGCGGCTCGCGGTGGCGGTGGCGCTGATGTCCGATCCGAAAATCCTGTTTCTCGACGAGCCAGCCGCAGGCATGAACGGGCGCGAGACCGCCGATTTCGTCGCGCTCATTGAGACCATCGCGCCAGGCCGCACTGTCGTCATCGTCGAACATGACATGACGGTGATCAAGGCGCTGTGCCAGCGGGCTCTGGTGGTGGTTGATGGCCGCCCTGTCACTGTCGATGCGCCGGACCAGGTGTTTAAACATCCCGAGGTCATCTCGGCCTACCTTGGAGCCGAAGATGACTGAGTTGTTGCGGGTCGATGCGATTTCGGCTGCCTACGGCAAGGTGACTGCGCTTCGCGAAGTGTCGATTTCGATCCAGCCGGGTGAGATCGTCGCCATCCTCGGTGCCAACGGTGCAGGGAAGACAACGCTGCTGAACGCAATTTCGGGCGTGCTCCCGATCACGGGTGGCGAGATTTCGTTCGACGGCAAGCGCGTCGACGGGAAGAAGCCGTGGCAGACGAGCAGACTCGGCATCAGCCACGTGCCGGAAGGCCGCGAGATCTTCCCGGACATGACCGTCGAGACAAATCTCCGCATCGTTGAGTCCAATGGCGGCGGCCCGAAGTTCGATGTCGCGGATATCATGACGATGTTTCCGCGTCTGAAGGAGCGTATTTCGCAACTCGCCGGCGGGCTGAGCGGTGGTGAGCAACAGATGCTGGCGATCGGGCGCGGCCTGATGGCGCGGCCTCGGTTGATCCTGTTTGACGAGCCGTCGCTGGGATTGTCGCCGGTGTTGACCAAATTCGTCCTCAGCTCGATTGCCGAACTCAGGACGAGAGGCATCGCCACGCTGCTGGTCGAGCAGAACATGCGCGCGGCGCTGAAGATCGCGGACCGTGCTTACGTCTTGCGCGTGGGACGGATCGTGCGGGCCGGATCGGCGGCCGAGATCGCCAACGCCCCCGATATTCAGGAAGCATATCTCGGCGTTTAAAAAGGTGCGTGTGATGGCGGCTGCAACAGAGTTCAATTTCCCCGAGGGCAGCAGTGACTGTCACGTTCACATCTACGGACCGTATGATCGCTTTCCCGTGCAAGGCGAGGGACGATTCTCACCGACGCAGGAAAATCCCGTCGAGTCGCTGTTCGCCATGTGGGATTCGATTGGGATTGCGCGCGGCGTCATTGTTCACGCGCTCGCAGCCGGTGATGACAATGAAGTCACGCTCGACGCCTTGCGCCGCTATCCCGAGCGCTTACGCGCTGTCGCCATCCTGAAGCGTGACGTTACCGACCGTCGCCTCGACGAGATGACGGACGCGGGTTTCAAGGGCTGCCGGATCAATCTGCTGCGCCAGGACGGCAAGCCGGTGTCGTCCGGTGGCATGAATCTCGATGATCTTATGGCGCTTGCGCCGCGGCTGGCCGAGCGCGGCTGGCACGCTCAGCTCTGGATCGAAACCGGCGATCTCGATGCTATGGCGCCTGAACTTGAAAAGCTGCCGCTGAATTTCGTGATCGACCATATGGGCCGGACCATGACCGACAAGGGTGTCGACTATCCCGGTTTCCGGAAGTTCTGCGATCGGCTGAAGACCGGCCGTTACTGGTGCAAGATTTCGGGCGCCGACCGCAACACCCGGCAAGGCAGGCCTTATGCCGACACCGAGGCTTTCATGCAGGCATTGGTCAAAGCAAATCCGGATCGTCTGGTCTGGGGTTCAGACTGGCCGCATGTCGGCCACACCCCGGAATCGTTCCCGAAGGAAGCCGATCTGATCCGCCTGCTGTTCAAATGCGTGCCGGACGAGGCAGTTCGTCGCAAGATTCTCGTGGACAATCCGGCGAAGCTCTACGGTTTCTGACAGCGTTAGAAAACGCCGGTGCTTTCTTGCGAAGGCACCGGCGTTTTCGTTTGTGTTTTTCGGTTTCTTATTTGTCGGCGGCGATGCCGTTTTGCCAGGTGGATGGGTTGCCACCGAATCCGCGCCGGGCGCGTTTGGCAAGCCAAAAGCCGAATTGCTGGGGCGCCTGGCTGAACGTCGGATCGACGCCGAGCTTCTGCGCCGCGTCCATTGCCCAATTCGGATTGTTCAGAAATTCGCGACCGACCGCGACGAGGTCAGCCTGCTTGCTCTGCAGGATGGTCTCGGCCTGGTCGCCATGGATAATGAGCCCGACCGCCATTGTCATGATGTCGGCTTCGCGCTTGATCCGGTCGGCGAACTGCACCTGATAGCCGTATTCGTTGAGCCGGAAGAAATTCGGGATCTTGCTGTTCAGGCCGCCGGTGCTGCAATCGATGACGTCGACGCCCTTCGTCTTGAGAATTTTCGCCAGCCGCACATTTTCGGCGGGACCCCAACCAGCCTCATCCTCGATCGACAGCCGCATGAACAGCGGCTTGGATTGCGGCCAATGGGCACGGATCGATTCGACGACCTCGATCGCGAAACGCATTCGGTTTTGTTCCGACCCGCCGTAATCGTCGGTTCGCTGGTTTGCTTCCGGCGACAGGAATTCGTGGATCAGGTAGCCGTGGGCGCCGTGAATTTCGAGCGTGTCGAAGCCGGCGCGGTCGGCGCGTGCGGCCGCCTTGCCCCATGCATCGATGGCACCGGGTATTTCGCTGCGCTCGAGCGCGCGTGGCTGGGTCCAGCCTTCGCCGAAGGGAAGGGCGCTTGGCGCGATGATGTCCCAATCCTTCAGGTCTTCCACCTCGGCGAGAGCTTCGGCGGAGAGAGGGCCGTCGCCTTCCCATGGCCGCCTGCTTTTGCCCTTGCGGCCGGTGTGGCCGAGCTGAATGCCTGCGGCAGCGCCGTTGGCCTTGATGAAACGCGCGATGTTGGCGAGCGGCTCAATGAATTTGTCGTCCCATATGCCGAGGTCGCCGAGCGTTCCGCAGCCGCGACGCTCGACCTTGGTGGATTCGACAATCACCAGCCCCGCGCCACCGGCGGCGAATTTGCCGGCATTGACCAGATGCCAGTTGGTTGGGAAGCCCTTTTCGGCGGAGTACTGATGCATCGGTGCAACCACGATGCGGTTCTTCAGTTCGAGATCCCGAAGCTGCATCGGTGAAAACAGCAGTGTGTTTTTCATTTTCGTTTCTCCTTGGTCACGTGAGACTATTCGATGCACATGCTGGTAGCTAACATTCAGGATCATGGGTGAGTGTTTTCAGGAGTGTGAAACAAGGCCGATTGACCGCAGACACGTCGCCGGAGGCAAGGCTATGATGTCGTCCGTTGTCGCCTGATCTGCGGGATGGATTCGTCGATCCGGCTATTGAAAACCTGTGTGGGAGACACCGATGACGTCCATGTTTGATTTGAGTAACCGCGTAGCAGTGATTACCGGCGGTAACGGCGGCATCGGCCTGGGAATGGCGCAGGCGTTGGCCCGGCATGGCTGTGCCGTGTCGATCTGGGGCCGCAATGCTGACAAGAATGCTGCGGCAGAGGCGTCAATCAAGGATGCGGGCGGGCGAGTTCAGACGCTGGTTTGCGATGTTTCGGATCGTATCCAGGCTGATCGCGCGACGCAGGCGACGCTCGATCAGTTTGGCCGGATCGACGGATGTTTTGCCAATGCGGGAATCGGCGGCGGCGGGCGCCATGCTTTTATCGACAGGACCCCGGAAGACTGGCGGCGCATGTTCTCGGTGAATCTGGACGGTGTATTTCATGCGCTTCAGCCGATCGCACGTCATATGATCGAACGTGCATCGCACGGTGACAAGTTCGGACGCCTGGTCGCGACGTCGAGCATGGCCACGCTCTTTGGTACGGCGCGCAACGAACATTACGCCGCGTCCAAGGCTGCGGTGAATTCCGTCATGCAAGCGCTTGCGGTCGAACACGCCCGGTTTGGCATCACGGCGAATGCGATTTTGCCGGGCTGGGTCGATACCGAAATGACGGAGGGTCTTCAGTCAAACGACAAGTTCATGGCCAACGCGGTGCCGCGTATTCCGCTGCGCCGGTTTGCCAGGCCGGAAGACTTCGGCGGTATCGCCGTCTATCTCATGAGCGGTGCGTCCGCTTATCACACTGCGGATTGTATCGTCATCGACGGCGGTTATAGCGTGTTCTAGCTTTCAATCGCTGCGGTCCTTCATGCACGCGATGAGCCGTTGAGCGATCCGGGCGCTGGACGACGAAGTGTTCCTCGATGCGAGTTGAACCAGCGTGACTTGCGTTGCTTCTAGTCGCTTGTCCTGAAGCGGGATGGCGATCAGCGTTCCGGCGATTAGTTCGGGCATTGCCGCCTCGCGTGGCAGGAAGGTGCCAAGGCCGGTCTGGGCGACGATCGAACGCGCGAATGCGAGCGAATTGGTCTCGTTGCATAATTCGAGCCGGACATTTGCTTGCGCGCAAACACGGTCGATTTCCTGACGGATGCCGAAGGACGGGTCAGGGAGAACCACACTCAATCCCGCGAGATCCTTGACCGTACAATAGTTCTTGCCTGCAAGATTGTGATGCGGCGACACCATCAGGCACAGCGACTGGCGCATCCGGGCTAGCTCGATCAGGTCGCGACGCGGCGCCCGGCCGAACACCAGACCGAGGTCAGCCTCGTGCCGGCTGATCATGTCCGCGACATCGCGGGACCCAACCGCTGTGACGGATGTTGAAATGCCGGGATGCTCCCGGGCGAGATCGACGATGAAATCCAGCAGGAAGCTCGCTAGCAATCCTTCGACGGTCGCGATTCTCACATGGCCGCGCTGAAGCGAACCGAATTCCTCGACCTGCGTGCGGATTCGATCGAGCTGAGTTTGGTTTTCCTGTGCATAACGGTAGAGCAGGTGGCCGGCATCGGTCAGCCTCATGCCGCGCGCGCCGCGCTCGAACAGTTTCGTCGACAGCTCATCCTCGAGTCCTTGAATCTGCCGGCTGATGGCGCTGGGGGCAATCCGCAGCGATTCTGCCGCTTGTTTAATCGAACCGCGCGCGGTCACCTCGCGGAAATATCTGATGGCGGTCGATTCAATCATTTCTTTCAGCTCCTTGGGGGCTTCGCAGGTAAGATGAAAAAGTGATCGCTGCGTTGCACAACGTTCTAATATTGAGATCGCTCGCTTCGAATTTCAACGCTTTTAATCGATTTTCGAATTTGACATGCTTTTGCCGCAAGCAATGCGCCGACCTGGATGGAGGATCCCGAAGATGGCCCGTTTTCTGACCCGTTACGCGCGTATGTCGAACTCGCTTCTTGTCGCGGCGGGCTTGGCGTTATCTGCGTCCGGCGCTCTCGCGCAGGACGTCATCAAGTTTGGTGCGCCGCTCCCGTTGACGGGTCCGCTGGCGCCCGAAGCCATCAAGCAGCAGCAGGGCTATGATCTGTGGGCCGAGCAGGTCAACAAGGCCGGCGGCATCGCGGTCGGTGGCAAGAAGTACAAGGTCGAGATCGTTTATTCGGATTATCAGTCGAATACGCCGCGCGCTGTTCAGACCACCGAGCAGATGATCACCCAGAACGGGGTCAACTTCCTGTTCAGTCCGTTCGGCTCAGGTGCGGCCAAGGCCGCGAGCAGCGTGTCCGAGCGTTACAAGATGCCGACCATCGCCTCGACAGCATCGTCGGCCCAGGTTTACGACCAGGGTTACAAATATTTGTTCGGGACCTTTACGCCCAACGATACCCTGACCACGCCGCTGACCAAAATGGTCAAGGCGAAGGCGCCGAACGTGAAGAAGATAGCGATCCTCGCGCGCAACGACCTGTTCCCGCTCGCGATCGCGCAGGAGATGGAGAAGTCGGCGAAGACCAATGGATTCGATGTTGTCTACTTCGAGAAGTATGCCATCGGCACGCTGGATCACTCCGCGACGCTGTCGCAGATCAAATCGTTGTCGCCACAGTGGATTTTCGTCACCGGCTACATCAATGATCTTCTGCTCGTCCGCAAGCAGATGTCTGATCAGCAGATCAAGGCTGATGTCGTTTCGATGATCGCGGGGCCAGCCTATCAGGAATTCATCGATGCGGCTGGTCCGTCAGGCGAAAACATCACCAGTGCTGCGTGGTGGCATCCTGCTGCACAGTATCAGGGCAAGGATATCTTCGGCACCACCGCGAACTACGTGAAACTGTTCCGCGAGAAGTTCAAATCGGAACCTGATTACGCGCAGGCTTCGGCATCGGTCTCGGGTGCGCTGTTCCAGATGGCGATCGAAAAGGCCGGCTCGCTCGATAAGGACAAGGTGCGTGACGCGCTGGCGGCCACGGACGTCATGACGTTCTGGGGTCCGGTCAAATTCGGCACGACCGGCCAGATCAATTCGCTCGAACCACCGGTGTTCCAGCTTCAGGGCGGCAAGGCTGTCGTTCTGTCGCCGGACATCATCAAGCAGGGCGAATTCAAGCTCGGCGTGCAGTGACGTAACCCGCAGACAGAAGGCGAGAACCCGACATGCTTGCGGCCCAGATACTGATCAACGCGTTGGTGCTGGGCTGTCTTTATGCTTGCATCGCGATCGGGTTCTCGCTGGTTTGGGGCGTTCTTAACGTCATCAACCTGATCCACGGCTCGTTCATCGTCCTCGGCGCCTATGTGGCGTGGGGATTGTATCAGTCCTTCGGCATTTCGCCGTGGTACGCGCTGGCGATCGCGGCGCCGCTGTTCTTCGTCTTCGGCTACGTGATGCAGCGCCTCATTCTCAACAGGGTGATCGCGGCGCCGGTGCTGGTCACGCTGACACTGACGTTCGGGCTCGATTTGATCCTGAACAATGCGATGATCTACTTTTTCAAGGCCGACTACCGGAAGCTGACGCTGACGCCGCCGATGGGTTCGATCTCGATTTTCGATGTCGTCGTTCCGGTCGACCGTCTGATCGCTACTGTCGCAGCGCTGGCGCTCACGGGTGTTCTGTATCTGATCCTGCGCCGCCTTCGCGTCGGCCGCGCGATCGTTGCGGTCCGGCTCGATCGGGATGCCGCGGTGCTGATGGGCGTCGATGTCAATTCGATCTATGCGATCGCGTTCGGACTGGGCGCGGCGCTCGCGGGATGCGCCGGCGTGCTGATGGCGCTGATTTTCCCGATCTCGCCGCTGACCTCCACGGCTTATCTCGGCAAGGCCTTCGTGGTCTGCGTCCTCGGCGGTTTGGGGAGCGTATCGGGTGCGCTGGCTGGAGGAATTTTGCTGGCGCTGATTGAAGGCATCGGCTCGGCGATGATCGGGCCTGCGCATGCGACGACGCTATCATTCGTGCTGCTGATTGTGTTCCTGATCCTGAGACCTCAGGGACTGCTCGGCCGAAAGGGTTTCGAATGACCCGCTCGAATCTCATCCTGCTGGCGCTGATCGCCTGCGTCGCGGCATTGCCCCTGTTTGGCGGGCCTTATGCGCTCAGGCTCGGCACCATCGCCTGCATGTACGCGATCATGGCGCTGTCGTGGAACGTGGTAGGGGGGCTTGCCGGCTATCCGTCGTTCGCGACGGCGGCGTTCTTCGGTCTTGGTGCCTACACCGCCGGCGTGCTGCTGGCGCGCGGCGTGCCGCTCGCGATTGCGATCCCGGTCGCGGGTATCGGGTCGTTCGTGCTCGCGACGCTGCTCGGCGCCGCGCTTCTTCGCTTGCGCGGACATTATTTCGCGATCGCCAGCCTGTCGCTGATCGAAGTGTTCCGTGAGCTGGTCAACAATGCCACTGACCTGACCGGCGGCGGCATGGGCCTGAATATTCCACTGACGGCAAGCGCCGGCGTGATGGCGGATGCAACGTTCTTCTTCTACGTCATGTGGGGGTTATTGCTTACGACCGCGGTAATGGTGATCCTGGTGTCGATCTCAAAGCTCGGCTTCGGTTTCTCCTGCATTCGGCAGAACGAAACCGCGGCCAATATGGTCGGCCTCAACACCACGCTCTACAAGAGTATTTCGTTCGGCCTTTCTGCCTGTTTCGTCAGCGCGGCGGGCGGCGTATATGCTGCCTGGGTCCACTATATCGACCCGTCGGATGTGTTCGATATTCTTTATTCCGTGAAGCCGATCGTGATGGCGCTGATCGGCGGGCTCGGTTCTCCGCTCGGCGTCTTCGTCGGTGCGTTCGTCTATCTCGGCCTCGAAGAAGTTGTCTGGCGGAACTACATCCAGATCCACAGCGGTGTTCTTGGCGTTCTCATCGTCGTCCTGCTCCTGTTCCTGCCGCATGGCCTGATGTCGCTGCGCGACAGGCTTATTCCGCGGAGGGCGAAGAATGTCTGAGATTCTTCGGCTTCAGTCGGTGTCGCGCCGCTTCAGCGGTCTGCAGGCGTTGCGTGATGTATCGCTCAACGTCAACAAGGGTGAGGTGCTCGGCCTGATCGGGCCGAACGGGGCGGGCAAGACCACGCTGGTCAACGTCGTCACCGGCGTGACCCCGGCTAGCTCCGGCACCGTGACATTCGACGGACAGGATATCACGCGGGTCAAAACCTATCAGTCGGCGCGGCTTGGATTGTCGCGCACCTTTCAGATCGTTCAGCCGTTCGCCGAGTTCAGCGCGCTCGATAATGTGGCCGCAGCGGCGTTGTTCTCGCAACGTGGCGAGAGCCTGAAATCGGCGCGCGAAGAAGCTCGCCAGCATCTGGCATTCGTCGGACTCGAGGCTCAATCGGAACAGCCTGCGGCAACGCTGACGCTGGCGATGCGCAAGCGCCTCGAATTGGCGAAGGCGTTGGCGATGCGGCCGAAGCTGCTGTTCCTGGATGAGGTCAATGCCGGGTTGAACAGCGCCGAGGTGGAGCGCGCGACGAAACTGATCCATCAGCTCGCGGCGAACGGCATTACCATCGTCATGATCGAGCATCTGATGAAGGTGGTGTTGAACGTTTGCTCGCGGATCGTCGTCCTGCACAACGGGCAGTTGATTGCGGACGGGCAGCCGCGTGATGTCATGACAAACCCGCTGGTCGTGGAGGCCTATCTGGGGCAGCAATACGCGCAGAGGACCGGCGCCCATGGCTGATACCAAACTGGCTGATACTCCGATTCTCGAATTGCAGGGTGTGCGCGCCGGTTACGGCGAAGTTCAGGTGCTGTGGGGCATTGATCTTGTGGTCCGTAACGGCGAGATCACCGCTCTGATCGGCTCGAACGGCGCCGGCAAAACGACATTGATGCGCGCGCTGTCCGGCCTGATCCCGATTCAGTCCGGCTCCTATCGGTCCGATGGCCGTGATCTTTCCAAGGCGACGGCGGCGGAAATTCTTTCGCATGGGATCGTCCATGTGCCGGAAGGTCGGCGGCTGTTCGGCGCGATGAGCATTGAGGACAATCTGTTGATGGGCGCTTATTCCCGACAGGTGTCGTCGTCGGAGCTCAAGCGCGATCTCGATCGTGTCTACGCGACATTCCCGAAGCTGTTCGAGCGGCGCAACCAGGCCTCGGCCACGCTCTCCGGCGGCGAGCAGCAGATGTGTGCGATCGGGCGCGGCCTGATGAGCGCGCCGAAGCTGCTGATGATCGACGAGCTGTCGCTTGGATTGTCGCCGCTGCTTGTCGAGCAGCTTGTGGCTGCGCTGCGCGCGCTGAACGCGGAAGGGATGTCGATTCTGCTGGTCGAGCAGGATGTCATCACCGCGCTGGATCTGTGTCATTCGGCCTTTGTCATGGATATGGGCCGGATCGTCAGGTCCGGTTCAGGACAGGACCTTCTCGCCGACCCGATCATCGGCGAGGCCTATCTGGGCGTTCTCAAGGGCTAGGCTTTCCTTGAGACCCGGAACCACCAATCTCCGTAAGATCAAAAGAGGTAAAGAACCATCATGTCCAAAACGGTTGAAGCCCCCAACGGCGGCTACAGGTTTATCCCGGGCGTCGCTCAGTATTCCGCGGGCGTCGGAGCACTGCCGGGATTCAGCATCGAGCGGGTGCGATTCGCCAATCCTGTGCCGTTGCGACAGGGCTTTGAGCGCGCCGCGGAGATTATCAAGGGCGCGGGCCGTCCGCTGACGGCATTCGCGGCCTGCGAGCTCCGTTCGCCGGCGCCGTTCACCGAAAGCGGCTTCAAGAGTTTCAATGCGGAGTACACCGGCGTTCTCGATCAATGGGGCCTGTTGAAGGGCGGTGCGAATCCCGTCGCGCGCAGCAACGTCTGTCCCAAGGTCGGCCCGCCATCGGAGGCGAGCTTCCACGCGTTCTGCTATACGATCGTTGCCCCGAACGCTCCGGACTCGTTTGTCGTCGCGGGCAGCGGCGAAGCACCGGAAGGCAAAGGTGACTATCGCGATCACGCCATTCGTCTCGGCGATACAAGCCCTGCGGCCATGCTGGAAAAGGCAAAGTGGGTTCTGGGCGAAATGGAGCGCCGCATGGGCGCGTTTGACGGAACCTGGAGCAAGCTCACCGGAGTGCAGCTTTACACGGTTCACGATATCTTCCCGTTCCTTGAGAACGAACTGGCCAAGCGCGGCGTATTTCACCAGGGCCTGACCTGGCATTTCAACCGGCCGCCAGTGGTCGATCTGGAATATGAAATGGATTGCCGCCGCGTGTTCAGCGAGCGCGTGGTTGAGGCCTGATCTCCACAAATAATCTCGAAAAGAGGCGGGCATGCGGATCATCGCATGTCCGCCTTTTTGCTGCTGGCGTTACGCAGACGCTGTGCTTGCGGGCCGGCCTTCGATCGGATAAGCTGGATCGTTGAATCCCGGTGTCGACGGATGGCCGGTGGTGACCAGGCTGTCGATCAGGGCTTCGTCCTCGGCGGTGAAGCGATAGTCGAGCGCCTTGGCGTAATCGTCCCACTGTTCTTCTGTGCGCGGGCCGGCGATGACGGCACTGACCAAACTGTTGTTCAACACCCATGCGACCGCGAACTGGCCGGCGGTGATGCCGCGCTCCTCGGCGTGTTTGCGGATCGTTTGTGCGAGTTGCAGGGATTCCGGCCGCCATTCGGTCTGCATCATGCGCGTGTCGCTGCGCCCGGCGCGGGTGCCTTGCTCGGGCCGTCCATCCGGTGCGTATTTCCCGGTCAATACGCCGCGCGCGAGAGGGCTGTAAGGCACCACGCCGAGGCCGTAAAAATTGCAGGCCGGAAGCTGCTCGACTTCCGGCATCCGGTTCATGGCATTGTAGTAAGGCTGACTGACTACCGGGCGATCGATCCCGAGCCGGTCGCAGATGTTGCAGATCTCCGCGATCCGCCAGGCGCGATGATTGGAAACACCGAAATAGCGAATCTTGCCGTCGCGGATGAGTTGCTCCATCGCCCGCACGGTTTCTTCCAGCGGCGTCGTGTGGTCTTCCTTGTGCAGGTAGTAGATGTCGAGATAGTCGGTCCCGAGCCGGGTCAGACTTTCTTCGGCCGCCTGCATCAGCCATTTGCGCGATAGCCCGCGCTGGTTGATGCCGTCGCCCATCGGGTTTGCGGCCTTGGTGGCGAGGATCCAGTCGTGCCGCGCCTTCTCGATCGCGCGCCCGACGATCGATTCCGATTTGCCTTTTGAGTAGGCGTCCGCGGTATCGATGAAGTTGATCCCGGCGTCCTTCGCCTTGGCGACAATGGTCCCTGACGTCACTTCATCGGTGGCGTCGCCGAACATCATGGTGCCGAGGCAGAGAGGTGAGATTTTCAGGCCGCTGCGGCCGAGGCTGCGGTAGTCCATTTGTCTGTCCTGCTTTCATATCGAGCTGGTTGAGCCGGCCGGGATCATTATTGACAATGCCGTCCGGCGCAATAGCTTGCGGGTGCCCCGGCACTCGCGACAACAAGGATCAAGAGCCAATGACAAAAGGCCTGCGAAAGGGTCTCACCAGCTACGGAGATGCCGGTTTCTCGCTGTTTCTGCGCAAAGCCTTCATCAAGGCGATGGGATTCTCTGACGACGCGCTCGACCGCCCGATCGTCGGCATCACCAACACCTATAGCGACTACAATCCGTGTCACGGCAATGTGCCGGTGCTGATCGAAGCGGTGAAGCGCGGCGTGATGCTGGCAGGCGCGATGCCGATGGTCTTCCCGACTATCTCTATTGGCGAGAGCTTCGCGCACCCGACCTCGATGTATCTGCGTAACCTGATGGCGATGGACACCGAGGAGATGATCCGCGCCCAGCCGATGGACGCGGTTGTCGTGATCGGCGGCTGCGACAAGACGCTGCCGGCTCAGATCATGGCGGCGGTGAGCACCAATCTCCCAACCGTTGTGGTGCCAGTCGGCCCCATGGTGGTCGGCCATCATAAAGGCGAGGTGCTTGGCGCCTGCACTGATTGTCGCCGCCTGTGGAGCGCGCATCGCGCCGGCGAGATCGGCGAAGAGGAAATTTCGGCCGTCAACGGCCGTCTGGCGCCGTCAGTCGGCACCTGCATGGTGATGGGCACCGCCAGCACGATGGCCTGCATCACCGAAACACTCGGTCTGTCGTTGCCGATGAGCGCGACGATCCCGGCGCCTCATGCCGAGCGCGTGCGCAGCGCCGAGGCCAGCGGCCGTCGCGCTGCGGAAATGGCCGTGGCTGGCGGCCCGACGCCGAACGAGTTGCTGACGCCGGCCGCATTCCGTAACGCGCAGGTCGTATTGCAGGCGATCGGCGGATCGACCAACGGGCTGGTCCATCTGACTGCGATTGCGAACCGGACCAAACATCGCATCGATCTCGATACTTTCGACCAGATCGGGCGCGAGGTGCCGGTGCTGGTCGATCTGAAGCCGTCGGGTCTCCACTACATGGAGCATTTCCATCATGCCGGCGGTGTGCCGAAGCTGATGAAGCAACTCGGCGATCTGATCGATCTCGACGCCAAAACCATTGCCGGCGGTACGTTGCGCGATGTGGTGAAGAATGCCGAGGATGTCCCGGGGCAGGACGCCATTCGTTCGCGCGACAATCCGATCAAGGCCGAAGGCGGCATGGCGGTGCTGCGCGGCAATCTCGCGCCGCGCGGTGCGGTCATCAAGCAATCGGCGGCAAGCCCGAAGCTGATGCAGCATACCGGCCGGGCCGTGGTGTTCGAGTCGGTCGAGGATCTGACCAACCGGATCGATGATCCGAAGCTCGATGTCACTGCGGATGACGTTCTGGTGCTGCGCAACGCCGGGCCGAAGGGCGCGCCGGGCATGCCGGAGGCTGGCTACCTCCCGATTCCGAAAAAGATCGGCAGCCAGGGCGTCAAGGATATGGTGCGTATCTCGGACGCGCGCATGAGCGGCACTGCATTCGGCACCATCGTGCTGCACATCACGCCGGAGTCGGCGGCGGGCGGCCCGCTGGCGCTGGTCAAGACCGGAGACATGATCCGGCTCGACGTGCCTGCGCGTCGCATCGAACTCTTGGTGGACGACGCCGGGTTGCAGAAGCGGCAGGCGGCGCAAGCCAAACTCCCGCAGGCGAAGACACCGAAACGCGGTTATGCCAAGCTGTTTGCAGAAACCATCCTTCAAGCCGACGAAGGTTGCGATTTCGATTTTCTGACCGGAACAGAGGACTAGCAAGGCAGATTTCCGCCTGCGCGGAAATTCCCGATTCTACTCGATCCCGAGATAGATCTTCTGGACCTGAGGATCCCTGGCGAGAGCGTCAGCGGTGCCTGAGAGCACGCTTTTGCCGACCTGGAGCACGGTCGCGAAATCCGACATTTCGAGTGCGAGTTCGATGGATTGTTCGGCGAGCAGGATCGTCAGCCCTTCCTTGTGCAGGAGGCTGAGTGTTTCATACATCGTTTCCACGACCGCAGGGGCGAGGCCAAGCGAAGGCTCATCAAGCATTAGCAGTTTCGGATCGCTCATCAACGCCCGTCCGACCGCCAGCATCTGGCGCTCGCCGCCCGACATGGTGCCGGCGCGCTGACGCCGCCGCTCTGCGAGTTTCGGAAAAATCGTGTAGACCCGGTCGAGTAGCGTCGCGATACGAGCCTTGTCGCGAAGCGGCGTCGCGCCGAGCAGCAGGTTGTTCTCGACCGTTTGCTGGACGAACAGTCGCCAGCCTTCCGGCGACAGAGCGAGGCCCTTGCGCACGATGGACGAGGCATTCACGTTGCCGATCGGCTCACCGCGAAAGGTAATCGACCCCGAGTGAACCGGAATGAGGCCGGCGATTGCATTCAGCGTTGTGGTTTTTCCGCCTCCGTTGGAGCCGAGCAGCGCGACGACGCTGCCCTCGGGGACTTCAAGCGAAACGTCCGACACGCCGATCAGATCGCCGTAGTGCACTTCGAGATTCTCGATCTTGAGCAGTGGTGCCGTCATGGATGCCGTCCATGCGCTTCGGCGGCCCGCGCGGCCCGCTTGCCGAGATAGGCTTCGATGACGTCGGGATTGCCGGTCACCTCGCGCGGACTGCCGCGCGCGATCTCCCGACCCTGATGGAACACGACCACCCGCGTCGCCAGCGACATGATCACTTCCATGATGTGTTCGACGATGACGAGCGTGACGCCTGACTTGTGGATATTGCGCATCAATTCGACGGCGAGTTGCACTTCGCGCTGGTTGAGCCCGGCCATGGCTTCGTCGAGCAGCAGAACTTTCGGATCGGTGGCGAGCGCGCGGGCGATCTCGAGCCGTTTGCGTCCCGGTGTGCCGAGCGACTTTGCTGGAGCATTGGCAAACGGAGTCAGGCTGACACGGTCGAGGACGGCGCGTGCTTTGGCCTCGGCTTCCGAACGATGGGGGGTGCGCAGGAATGCGCCGATCATGACGTTCTCGAGAACCGACATACTCTCGAAGGTCTGCGGCACCTGAAAAGTCCGCGCCAGCCCGAGCTGGGCACGGGCTTCGGGGGTGATGCGGGTAATGTCAGCGCCCTCAAGCAGCACGGTGCCGGAGGTCGATTTCAGATCGCCGGTCAGGCAATTGAAGAATGTTGATTTTCCGGCGCCGTTAGGGCCGATAAGCCCCAGAATGTCACCCTGTTCGAGCGCCACCGAGGCGTTGTCGACCGCCTTGAAGTTACCGAATGTTTTGGTGACGTTGCGCGCTTCAAGGAGCAAGGTTGCCTCCATCCGCGATCTTGGTCGTCTGGCTACGGCGCGACAGCCGCGACCACAATTGCTTGAGGACCGGCAGGATGCCCGCCGGCTGGAAGCGGGAGATCAGCACGATGATCGCGCCATAGACGATAAATGTCAGTCCGGCGCCTTTGCTGCCGAGCAGATTGTTCGAGATCTCCTCTAGAGGCACGAGGATCAGGGCTCCGACCAGCGGTCCGAACAGGATGCCCGCGCCGCCGAGTGCGGCCATGATGAGAATCTTTACCGAGATCAGGATGCCCAGGCCGGATTCCGGGTCGACGAAGCCGAACATCATTGCATACAGCGCGCCGGCCACGCTGGTGAACGCGGCGCTGAGGATGAACGCATAAAGCTTGATCCGGGCGGCGGGCGCGCCGAGCGAGCGTGCGGCGCGTTCGGAATCGCGGATCGCGCGCAGATAGAAGCCCATCCGGCTACGGGTCATCCACCATGTGGAGCCGAGCGTGAGCGCGAGGATCGCGAGGAACAGGTAGTAGTAGGGCAGGGCTGAGGTGAAGGAGACATCGAATACATTGCGCGGAACGGTGGGGCCGCTGAGGCCGACCGCAGCGCCAAGATATTCGGTGTTGGTGACAATCAGCCGAACCAGCTCCGCGACGGCGATGGTCGCCATGCTGAAATAGTGGCCGGACAGCCGCAGTGTCGGCACGCCGATGATGGCGGCGATCGCTGCGCTGACGATGACGCCGACCGGAATCCCGATCAGGGGAGAAAGCGCGAAGTGCGTGTAGGCGCCCATCGCCGCGTAAGCACCGCAGCCGAAAAACACCACATGACCTACAGACACCTGCCCGGCATATCCTCCGACGATATTCCACGCGGACGCGGCGATAGCGTAAAGCAGGATCAAAGCGCCCAGTCGCTGCTGGAACGGAGTAGTGAACAGCAGGGGGTAGGCAATGATCAGTGCGATCGCGATCGCTGGCCAGACATAACGCTTCATCACGAGCGCCCCATCAGGCCCTGCGGCCGGAACCAGAGGAACGCGAGAAACAGCGAATAGACCACGATGTCCTTGTAGACCGCGCCGAACAGATAGGCCGAAAGTGATTCGATGACGCCGATCAGAAGTCCCGCGACCAGGGCGCCGGGTACGCTGCCAAAGCCGCCGAGCGCGACGGTGACGAACGCGACAATCGCGAGCGTTTCGCCGACGGTGGGCGAGATATAAAAGAACGTGGCGATCAACGCGCCGGCGATGCCGGTCGCGCCGGCCGCAAGCGCCCAGGCCACCGCCTGCATATGATCGGGCCGAATCCCCATCAACTCGGCGGCGGTCGAATCCTCGGCCACGGCGAGCATCTTCGAGCCGATCGAGGTGCGCGTCAGCAGTGCGTGAAGTCCGAGTGTGACGACCAGGGCGACGACACCTGCGAGCAGGCGCGAAGCCTGGATACGAATGCCGAATACGTCGAACGTTCCGCCGACGATGTTCTCCGGCAACGTCAGGAAGTTGGCGCCGAAAGCCCAGAATACAGAATAGCGCAGCAGCAATGCCAGTCCGAAGGTACCGAGAATCTGGGCCAGCATCGGCCCCTTCATGATGTCGCGGATCATTGCGAAGTAGATGATGATGCCGAGCGTTGCCAGCACGAGAGCGGCAATCGGCACACCGAGCAACGGGCCCGCGCCGAGCAGGGTCCAGACCATGAATGCGACATACATGCCCAGCATGACAAAATCGCCGTGGGCAAAGTTCACGATGTTCATCATGCCCCAGATCAGCGTGAGGCCGGATGAGAACAAGGCGTAGACTGCGCCAAGCAGCAGTCCGCCCACGATGACCTGAATGAGAATGGTTGACATGCGCCCGATGTCTCGCTGGCTGATATCAAAAGCGACAATGGGCGGGACATTGTCCCGCCCATGAGTTGCTCTTATTGCCAGCCCTGGTAAGGCGTCACCGGCTCGGCCTTGGCCTGATCCTTCGGCCATACCGCGACATAGTTCGCGCCATCCTGCAGCTGGATGATGAGGCCGGATGCCAGGGTGTTCTGTCCCTTGTCGTTGAACTTCACACCCTTGTAGCCAATCATGAGCTGATCGGGCTTGAGGTCGGTCGCCTTCAAGGCCGCCTGGATCTTGGCAGGTTCGGTGGACTTGGCGCGATCGATGGCATCCATCAGCACCAGGAACCCCTGCATCTGGCGAGCGGACGTGTCGTCCATGTCGTCGCCGCTCTTCTTCTTGTACATATCGTTGATCTTGTGGGTGACGCTGCCGGGCGCGCCGACATCCCATGACGAACGATTGAAGACGCCCTTTGAAATCTTGCCGACAGTCTTGATGAACGACGGGTCGGAGAACCCGGAATCGTCCGCGATGATCATCGGCGGCTTGTAGTCGAGCGCCTGCATGGTCTTCGCATAGAGGATCGCATCGGACGCGTAGCTCACCATGATGACGACGTCCGGCTTCTTTTCCTTCAACTGAAGAACCTGGCTCTGCACATCGGTGGTGTTGGCGGAATAGGCGACATCGAGGGCGATATTGATGCCTTTTTCCTTGAAGACACTGGAAATCACGCCGGCCACCGATGTGCCGTACTCGGTATTCTCGTGCACGATGGCGATGGTGTCGGTCTTGACGCCCTTTGCTTTCATGTCGTGCAGGAAGTTGAGATAGACATTCGCAAAGTCTGACGCGACGGGCGTCGTGCGGAAGAACCATTTGAAGCCGCGCTCGGTCAGGTTTGCCGCAACCGATTCCCCGTTCACATAGGGGATTCCGTATTTTTCTGCGATCGCGCTGGTGGTGAGGGTAACGCCTGACTGATAGGAGCCGTTGAGCGCGACGACTTTCTCTTCTGTAATCAGACGAAGCGCCTGATTCTGACCAACGGCCGGACTGCCCTGATTATCCGCGAACACGACTTCAACCTTGGCACCGCCAAGGCCGGCGAGTCCGGCGTTTTTCGCAAGCGGCAGATTGCCGAGTTCGGGATGTGCGTTGTTGATGATATCGACTGCGACTTCCAGGGCGGCCTTCGCGTGAATGCCGGCGCTCGCCGCGTTGCCGCTGAGAGGATAGACGGCGCCGATCTTGACGGTCTTGTCTTGCGATAAGGCTGGAGTCGCCAGCAGGCTGAGAGCCAGTAACGGGGCAAGCGACCGCGCAATATGCCGATGTGTCATGTTGAAATCCTTGTAAGCGTTCCCACCCAAGTGCCATTTTTGCTCGCCAGTATATGCGCCGGCGGCTTTTGTGATTGTTGGCGCGCTCAGCATTGCATGCCCGAACCGTCTGCACAAGTTACGCGCGCGTTCACGCAAATTGCATCATGACAATATTGCAGCGCGAGAGGCGGTCCACGATAGCCTCGTGCCATGCGAACGTGGCGCGCATCCGGCAAACTGAAATGGCTGCATCCCGCTGGTGTCACTTTCATTCGTGCGCGATCTCCCGGTAAGTTGCGCCGGGCTGGATTTGCGAGGTTGAAATGGAATGAGGTCACAGGGAACGGACGCCATCGACTGGCCGGCGGCGATCTACGACGTTTTAAAGACATTCCAGGTCACGCAAGTTTCATTTGTTCCGGACGGCGGCCATGCATCGCTGATCCAGCGCGTTCAGGCCGACAACGGAATGCGCGCTGTTTCACTGACCACAGAAGAGGAGGGCGTGGCGCTGGGCGCAGGCGCCTGGCTCGGCGGTCATCGGAGCGCGCTGCTGATGCAGTCCAGCGGCGTCGGTAACTGCATCAACATGCTGTCGCTCATCAAGGTTTGTAAATTCCCTTTCCTGGCGTTGATCACCATGCGCGGCGAATGGGGTGAATTCAATCCGTGGCAGGTGCCGATGGGTTCGGCAACGCAGGCCTCGCTCGAACTGATGGGCGTCCAGGTGCTTCGTGCCAGCGAGCCCGGCGAAGTCGGTGATGTCGTTCAGGCCGCGGCATCGATGGCGTTCGGCGGCGGAGTGCCGATGGCGGTGCTGCTGTCGCAACGTCTGGTCGGCGCCAAGAATTTCGCGGAGAAGTGAGCCATGGCGGATGAGAACGGCTTGGATCGGCGCGAGGTGGTGGCCCGGCTTTTGGCCCCGCGCGACAGGGCTTTGGTGATTACGGGCCTTGGTAGCGCCACCTACGACGTTGCTGCGGCGGGCGATCACGATCGCAATTTCTATCTCTGGGGCGCGATGGGCGGTGCAGCCGTGATGGGGTTGGGCCTCGCGCTGGCGCAACCGGATGTGCCGGTGATCGTCGTGACCGGCGACGGCGAGATGCTGATGGGATTGAGCAGCTTTGCGACGATCGCGCAGCAGCTGCCCGGCAACCTGACTGTCGTTGTGCTTGATAACGGCCTGTATGGCGAAACCGGCCGGCAAAAAACGCACGTCGCAAGCGGGACCGACCTCGCGTCAGTTGCGAAGGCCTGCGGGATCGCGGATGCAATGACGGTGCGTACCATGGCCGATGTCGACCGGCTGGCGGCTCGTGCCCATTCGATTGCCGATTCACCTCACGTTGCGGTGGTGAAGATTTCAACGCAGGAATATCAGCGCGTCATTCCGGTTCGCGACGGCGCTTATGCACGGGCGCGGACGCGGCTTGCGCTCGGTCTGACGGCGGATTGAGATGCGGAGCTGACTGCCGTCGAAATAAAAATCAATGTTGGAAGATAGAAATAGTGATATTTTCTTTCTTCCGCAAAAGCATCAATCTGACGAGACAGAAGCCAGAATGGCCGTTGATAAAAAAGCTTGGCGCTCATCGAATGAACAAGAGCGGCATTACAGCCGCCGCCTTTTTTTGCGCGTATCCTGCCAGCCATGCCAACGCCATCCGGCGTTGAAGATCATTCCATCACACGTCAGGCTCACCGTCCGCCGATGCGCGTTGCTATGCGCATGACGCGATGCGGCGAAATTCAGAGATCCGGAGTGTAAGCGATGTTTGCCGTTCCGCCCGATATCAAGACCGAGGTTTTCGCGCGTTTGCCGGATCGTTATCGGGTGAGCAGCGGTCGTTCACGATGGGTGGACATTCAGCGCAACGGTGCGCCGACAGGGTCGTTTCTCGAAGGACCGTCATTCGACAAGGCTGGAAATCTCTATGTTGTGGACGTGCCGTGGGGCCGGATCTTCCGGGTGTCTCCGGCCGGTGAGTTCGATCTGGTTGCTGAATATGAAGGCGAGCCGAACGGGCTGAAGATTCATCGCGACGGCCGCATCTTCGTGGCGGATTATCGCCACGGAATCATGAATCTCGATCCGGCGTCCGGAAAGGTCACGCCGTTCCTCGATCGCGCTGAACTCGATCGCTTCAAGGGCGTCAACGATCTGGTGTTTGCCGACAACGGCGATCTTTACTTCACCGATCAAGGCTTGACCGGTCTGCATGATCCGACCGGACGGCTGTATCGCTTGTCTGCGAAAGACGGACGCCTCGAAGCCGTGCTTCAGGGTATTCCCAGTCCGAATGGGCTTGTGCTGAACCTCGACGACAGCGCGGTGTTCGTCAATGTGACGCGCGACAACGCCGTCTGGCGCGTGCCGATGATGGCCAATGGCAAGGCCTTCAAGGTCGGCGCTTTCATTCGGCTGTCCGGCGGCGGCGGGCCGGATGGGCTGGCGATCGACGAGGCTGGCAATCTTGCCGTCGCACATCTCGGGCTCGGTTCGGTCTGGCTGTTCAACCCGATGGGTGAGCCGATTGCGCGCATCCGCTCCTGTGCCGGTCCGCTGACGACGAATGTTGCCTATGGCGGCGCGGATCGGCGGACGCTCTATATCACCGAGTCCGAGACCGGGCAGATTCTGGCTGCGAAGCTCGACGTCCCCGGCCGCCGGATGTTTTCCCACTCGGCTTGACGGTGCGCCCGTCGATGTTTTCGGTTTTCTTTAGTTCTTCCAGAAATGCCTGAACCAGTTTGACGCGCACGGAGCTGCGTGGCCAGAGCAGGCCGATGTGCCGGGCGATCTTGCTGTCCGGGATATCGATCCTGGCCAGCGAGAGTCCTTCCGGCCATGGCGGTGCCCAGTCCGGAATCAGCGAAACGCCGAGGCCGCGACTCACCAGCACGGTAATTCCGCTCAGTGAATCGAGCTCGAAACGCTCCAGCGGACGGATGCCGAGTTGCTGAAGACAGGTATCCGCCAGACGGCCACCCCAGTGATTGCGATCGTAGCGAATGAACGGTTCATTCCTGAGCAGATCGAGCGGATCGCGTTTCGCCATCGCCACCGGCGCGATCAGGATCATCCGTTCATGGCGTAGCGTCTGCCATTCCAGCGCTTTCGGAATGGTCATTGGTGGTTCGACCATCAGGGCGGCGTCGATATCAGCGTCGAGCACGCTCTGGTAGAGTTCGACCGAGGTGCCAGGTTTTACGTAGATTTCAAGCCGGGGATAGCGATCGACCATTCGCGACAGGACGTCGGGCAGCATGCTGGTGGTGGCTGTCGTGATGACACCGAGGCGCAATTCGCCGGCGACCTCCTTGTCGGTCGCAAGCGCGCAGAGATCGCGGACATTCCGGATCATGTCCTGCGCCCGGCTCAGGATGGCTTGGCCGGCGATTGTCGGCCGGACTGTTTGTCCGACACGCGTCAACAGCGCGGTGCCGATCTCGCTCTCCAGCGCCTTGATGCGTTGGGCAACGGCTGCAGGGGTCAGGCCAAGCCGGCGCGCGGCTTCGGCCAGCGACCCGTGCTCGACGACGACCAGAAACGTCTTCAGGAAGTTGGTATCCATCGATACAAAATATAACTTTGGAAAATATAATAATCCATATTTTGTTTTGTCCTCCGTCCGTCCATTTTCGGTTTTGACGGGGCGGTTTTCCGGCTTACAGACATCGGTGTTGATGTTTCGCTCATTGCGACGGCATAACCATCCTTCGCGCCTCGACCCAGGAAAGACTCCGAGATGGCCCAGACCGACAAAGACATTTTCGCGCTCCTCAAGACAATCACGACGGCAACGATCACGACCGTGCTCCTGAAAAAGGGACTGCGAAACGTATGGCTGCGCGGCACCAAGCCCCTGAAGCCCGGCCAGCCGCGGATCGTCGGCCGCGCCTTCACCCTGCGCTTCGTGCCCGCGCGAGAGGATCTCGCAACCCCTGCCTCGTGGGCGTCGCCGATCTCGACCCGGGCCGCAATCGAGGCGATGCCCGAAGGATGTATCGCGGTGGTCGATGCGATGGGCGTGACCGATGCGGGAATTTTCGGTGACATCCTCTGTGCGCGGATGCAGAAGCGCGGCGTCGCAGCTCTCGTCACCGATGGCGTGATGCGTGACCTCGCAGGCGTTCTCGATACCGGTCTGCCGGTCTGGTGCGACGGCGCTGCCGCGCCGCCGTCGGTCGCTGGTCTGACCTTCGTCAACTGGGGCGAGCCGATCGGATGCGGCGGCGTTGCGGTGTTCCCCGACGACCTGATCGTGGTCGATGCCGATGGTGCGGTTGTCATTCCGAAAGCTTTTGTCGAGGAGGTTGCCGGTCTGTGCGCAGAGCAGGAAAAGCTCGAGGCCTGGATCATGAGCGAGGTCGAGCGCGGCGTTCCGCTGCCGGGCCTTTATCCACCGAACGATGAAGCCAAGGCGCGCTACCAGGCCTGGTCAAAGAAATAACGTCGGTACCGTCAGGGCACTCCCAATGCCCTGACGTTGCATTCGCGGCATGCGAAGGTTCGCATTCGCATTGCCAAGAGGGATCAATCGAAACTAACATTCTCGCCGGACAGCTAGTCGGGAGTAGATGAATGGCGGAACGTTCCAGTTCGCAAACCAGCTTCGAAACCGATTTCTGGAAAGATGCGGAACTGAGGAAGGTCTGGGACGACATTGTTCCCGGCGAGCCGCGCAAGACAATTCCGTACGTTCTGACCAGGGAAGCGATCCAGCTTTACTGCCGGTCCGTTGGCGAGAACCATCCGCTTTATTTCGACGAGACTTATGCGAGAACCACGCCTTATGGCGGGCTGATCGCGCCGCCGTCGATCCATATCCTGCTGATGTTCGCATGTACGCCGGCCGATGACTGGATGCGCACGCCGGGAACGGTGAACGCCGGTCAGTCGTGGAGCTACAATATCCCAGCGCGCCCCGGCGATACCATCACGCTGCAGGCGCGTGCGCTTGACAAATTCATCAAGCGCGAACGGCTGTTCGTGGTTCATGACAACGTGTTTTTCAACCAGCATGGCGAAGTTATCTGTTCCGGCCGCGGCCAGACCATCCGGCCGATGTAACGCGCGGGGAGCGATCATATGGCGGCGACGTTTGAAAAGCTGGTTGCGGGTGACACGATCGAGGGTCCGCAGTTACAGGTCACGCGAGAATCGATCCGGCTGTTTTGCGACGGCTCGCTCGATTACAACCCGCTGCATCTCGACGACGACTACATGAAGGGGAATTTTGGCAAGACGAATTTCGGCGGCATCATCATGCACGGCATGAATAATTTCGGCCTGATCACCCGCATGATCACCGATTGGGCCTATCCAGCCGGAGCTATCCATCGCCGTCTCGAAACGCGCTGGGTTAAGCCGGTCAGGCCCGGCGATACCATCCAGCCGGTCGGCATCATCAAGGCCACGCAAATCACGGCCCATTCGCGGTGGGTGCTGATCGACGTGCTGGTGCGCAATCAGAATGACGAGAAGGTTGCGACCGGCGAGGCCATGGTTGAATTTCCGCCTGTTGCAAAGCTGGCATAGCAGGGGGCCATGCGGCATAAAGGTGAAGCATCAGAACCGTTCGCCGCGATGCGCGGTGATGTGGCGTGTGCAATCAAGTCTGTCCGACCCGGGCAGCAAACAAAAAATGGAGTCGTCGCATGTCCGCAAATCGCCCGCGCTCGGAAAAATTTGAACGCGGTCTAAAAACCCGCACCGCGGTCCTCGGCAAGGAGTATGTCGAGAAATCGCTGGCAAGCGCCGACGATTTCAACTGGGCGATGCAGCAGCTCAGCACAGAATATTGCTGGGATGAGATCTGGAACCGGCCGGGCCTCGATCGCCGCAGCCGCAGCATTCTCAACCTCGGCATGATCGCCGCGCTCAATCGTCCGAACGAACTGAAGCTGCATATCCGAGGTGCGATCCAGAACGGCCTGACCAAGGACGAGATCAAGGAAATCTTGCTGCAGATCGCGTGCTATTGCGGCATCCCGGCAGGCATCGACAGCTTCCGCCTCGCGCGCGAAGTCTTCAAGGACATGGGCATTGACTAAGCCTGTCACGCTGCCGTCGGCGATTGCCTTTGTCGGCCTCGGCATGATGGGTGTGCCGATGGCGAAGCGTTGCCTGCAAGCCGGTTACGACGTGCGCGGCGCCGATCCGTCCGCGGCGGCGCGGGAGGTTTTCGCGGCCGCTGGCGGCAAGGCTTTCGCGACCGCCCGGGAAGCTGCGACGGGCGTATCGGTGGCGATCACGATGCTGCCGAACAGTCAGGTGGTGCGCGAGGCCATTCTCGGCAGTGAAGGCATCGCCGATGTGCTGGGTAAGGACGCACTGATTATCGACATGAGTTCGTCGGTGCCGTTCGACACGCAGGAGCTTGGCACGGCGCTGGTGGCGAAAGGCATCGCGCTGGTCGACGCGCCGGTCTCCGGCGGCGTCAAGCGGGCCATCGACGGAACGCTGTCGATCATGGCGGGCGGCGAGGAGGCCAATGTCGAACGTGCGCGCCCGTTGCTGATGGCGATGGCAAAATCGGTATTCGCCACCGGGCCGCTCGGATCGGGTCACGCAATGAAGGCACTGAACAACTATGTCTCGGCCGCCGGATTGGTGGCGGCGTGCGAGGCGTTGCTGGTCGGTCGCCGCTTCGGACTGCAACCAGACACGATCATCGATGTGCTCAACGCTTCGACCGGCAAGAACAATTCGACCGACGTCAAGATGAAGCAGTTCGTGATCTCGGAGAGTTTCGCGTCCGGTTTCTCGCTGGCGCTGATGGCGAAGGATCTGCGGATAGCCGCCGACCTGTCGAAGCGCGTGGGGCTCGACGATTCCAATGTCGAAACTATTGCGTCATTGTGGGAAGAAGCGCGCGAACAGCTCGACAAGGACGCCGACCACACCGCGATCTATCGCTTTCTGGCATCGGCGATTGAGGCCAAATAGCAGGCCGCTGCCGGGTGTGCGGCCGATGGACAAGCCCCATCGGTGGCGATTAAACTGATGCGAAATTCTGGCCGCGCCACCCCGCGCGCGGCCTCATCAATCAGGCAGGAGATTATCATGGCAGCATCCATCGTCGGCTGGGCTCATACCCCGTTCGGAAAAATGGACGCGCAGACTGTCGAAGATATGGTCGTCTGCGTCGCGACGGATGCGCTGGCCGATGCCGGCATTGCACCAGGCGATGTCGATGAAATCATCCTTGGCCATTTCAACGCCGGTTTCTCGCCGCAGGATTTTACCGCCTCTCTTGTTCTACAGGCTGATCCGGCGTTGCGCTTCAAGCCGGCGACGCGCGTCGAGAACGCCTGCGCTACCGGTTCTGCCGCGGTCCAGCAGGGGCTTAGGGCCATCCGGGCGGGCGACGCTCGCGTCGTGCTGGTGGTCGGCGTCGAGCAGATGACGAGGACGCCGGGGCCGGAGATCGGCCGCAATCTGCTGCGGGCGTCCTACCTGCCGGAAGACGGTGAGACCAAGGGTGGTTTCGCCGGCGTCTTCGGCAAGATCGCCGAGCAGTATTTCCAGCGTTACGGCGACCAGTCCGACGCGCTGGCGATGATTGCCGCCAAGAACCACAAGAATGGCGTCGCCAATCCTTACGCGCAGATGCGCAAGGATCTCGGTTACGACTATTGCCGCGCTGAAGGCGAGAAGAATCCGTTCGTCGCGGGTCCGCTCAAGCGCACCGATTGCTCGCTCGTGTCCGATGGCGCTGCCGCGCTGGTTCTGGCGGATGCGGAAACCGCAAAGACCATGCGCAAGGCAGTCTCGTTCCGCGCCACCGCGCACGCGCAGGATTTTCTGCCGATGTCGAAGCGCAAGATCATCGATTTCGAGGGTTGCTCGGTGGCGTGGGCGCGCGCGCTGCAAGCGGCCGACCTGAAGCTCTCCGATCTGTCTTTCGTTGAAACCCATGACTGCTTCACCATCGCCGAACTCATCGAGTACGAAGCGATGGGGCTGACGCCGAAGGGGCAGGGTGCGCGGGCGATCAAGGAAGGCTGGACCCAGATCGGCGGCAAGCTGCCGGTCAATCCGTCCGGCGGCCTCAAGGCCAAGGGCCATCCGATTGGCGCCACCGGCGTGTCGATGCATGTGATGAGCGCGATGCAGCTCACCGGGCAGGCGCCCGAGGGGATGCAACTGGCGAATCCGAAGCTCGCCGGCATCTTCAACATGGGTGGCGCGGCCGTCGCCAACTACGTTTCCATTCTTGAGCCGACCCGCTGATCCATGAATATTGCCGAATGGCTGGCGACAGCCGCGCGACTGCATCCGGCTGCCCCCGCACTGCTCGAAGGAACCGAGGTCCGCGCTGACTATGCGACCTTCGCGCGGCGCGCTGCGGCGATTGCTGCCAATCTGCGTACGACATACGACGTTCAGCCCGGCGACCGGGTCGCGCTGTTTCTCGGCAACAGCACGCAGTATCTCGAAGCATTTTACGGCATCTGGTGGGCCGGCGCGGTTGCGGTGCCGATCAATGCCAAGCTCCACGGCATGGAAGCGGCGTGGATCTGCGCCAACTCCGGCGCGAAGCTTGCCTTCGTCGATTCCGATACGCTGGTGACACTCGGCGAGGCGCGGGCAAACGACGCTGATCCGATCGTACTGTTGGACACGGACAGCGCCGCGTTTTCCGCGCTTTACGATGCGACCGCGACCGGCTCACCGGTCGTACGCGAAATCGACGATCTGGCGTGGCTGTTCTACACATCGGGAACAACCGGGCGGCCGAAGGGCGTCATGCTCAGCAACGGCAATCTGGTTTCGATGTCGCTGTGCTATCTCGCCGATGTTGACAGCGTCGAGCAGCGCGATGCCGCGGTCTATGCGGCACCGCTGTCGCACGGCGCCGGCCTCTATAACTTTATCCATGTCCGCCACGCAGCGCGTCACGTTATTCCGGCATCCGGTGGCTTCGATGCTGACGAAGTGCTCGACCTTGGCCGCGCGCTCGGTTCGGTGTCGATGTTCTGTGCGCCGACCATGGTGAACCGGCTGGTGGCCGCTGCGAAAGCGCGGGGCGAAAACGGCGAAGGCCTGAAGACCATCGTTTATGGCGGTGCGCCGATGTATCTCGACGACATCAAGGCGGCGATGACCGTGTTGGGACCGCGCTTCATCCAGATCTACGGACAGGGCGAGTCGCCGATGACGATCACGTCGCTGCCGCGCGCATTGCATGTGGACCGGGACAATCCGCGCTATATCGAGCGCCTGTCGTCGGTCGGCATCGCGCAAAGCGCTGTCTCCGTGCGGATCACCGATGACGAGGGGCGTCCGCTTCCGCCGGGCGAAGTCGGCGAGGTCGAGGCCAAGGGTCCGCCGGTGATGCTGGGTTACTGGAACAACCCGGAAGCGACCCGCGAGACCATCGTCGATGGCTGGCTGCGCACTGGTGACGTCGGCAAGCTCGACGAAGACGGTTTCCTGACACTGTCAGACCGCTCGAAGGACGTGATCATTTCCGGTGGGACCAACATCTATCCGCGCGAGGTCGAGGAAGCGCTGCTGACTCATCCGGCGATCCGCGAAGTCTCGGTGATCGGCGTGCCGGACCCGGAGTGGGGCGAGAATGTCGTCGCCTATGTGGTGGTCGAGAGCGGCGCGCAGTTCGATGAGAAAATCTTCGATGCGCATTGTCTCGCGCGGATCGCGCGGTTCAAGCGGCCGAAGCGCTACGTGCAGCTCGACGAACTTCCCAAGAGCAACTACGGAAAGATTCTCAAGACCGCCTTGCGTGAAATGTCCGCCCGCGCGGAGCAGCGCTGAAACCGGCTTCAGTCGGACAGATGAAAGTCGATCGCGCGCCGCATAAGGTCGGCGATGTCCTGTTCTTGCCTGATCAGCGCATCGGTCAGTCCGGCGACGCAGACCACCAGCGGCTGCTGGGATTCAGCGATCTTCGGCAGGTTCATCGCGACGACTCCGGCGCCCGGCGTGACAAGGTTCAGGGAAAAAGCGTGGCCCTTGCGGCGGACGTTGGCCAATTCGGCCAGCGACTCCTTGATGTTGATGTGGCGCGCAGGGTCGGGCTCGTGGGCGTTGAGCAGTTTGACGATGCGCCGGACCTCCTGGTCCTTGTGGTTCGATAACAGCGCGTAGCCCAGGCCTGATCGTCCCAGCGGCCGCAACGTTCCCGCTCTGACGTAAAGACGCATCGGGAGCTTGGCCTGGATGACATAGATATACTGTGCGGTCAGCCCGTTCTGCAGGCCGACCATGATTGTTTCGTTGGTCTTGTTCGACAGGTCTTCCATCAGATTGATCAGGCGTCCACGCTCGAACAAAGCGGGGCTGAGCCAGTGCCCGAGCGTCGACACGCGTGCGGTCGGGATGTAGTTGCGGCGGCTGGAGTCGTAGCGCAGATAGCCGAGCGAGGTCATGGTCCGCATCAGCACCGATGTGCTTGATTGCGGAAACTTCAGCGCGTTCGCGACCTCGATGGTGGACGCCGCGCGCTGATGTTCCTCGAAGAACTCCAGCACTTCGAATACGCGCTTGGCCGATTTGACCGAACTGTCCGCTTTCTGCCGGACGACGGAATTGGCGCCGCGCGCAGTTGGCGGCGCGGATGTCGCTGCGCGAACGCCGCGATCGGCAGGCGTGATTTCGCCGGTTGAGTTTCGTTTCACCACCATCGATCTTCCGTTATCGCCCTTGCTGCGCAGTCCGGCGCTTGAGCCACCAGCCGTATTGCTCCGGCCATCCCGACCATTCCGGATCGCATCCGAGTTGCAGCGCGGTCTGTGCCGGCCAGTTCGGATTCCACAACAACTCGCGGCCGAGCGCAATCAGGGTCGCCTTGCCGTTTTTCAGAATGTCTTCCGCGTAATCCGCCTCACGGATGAGGCCGACCGCAACCGTCGGCATATCGGCTTCACGCTTGATTCGCTCGGCAAAAGGCACCTGGAAACCGGGTTCGCGAGACACCAGCGAGTTGCCGCGCGGCAGTTTCATGCCGCCCGATGAGCAGTCGATCACATCGACGCCGACGCGTTTCAACTCATGGGCGAATGCGACCGAATCCTCGATCGACCAGCCGATGTCGACGCCGTCGACCGACGAGATGCGCACGAACACCGGCATGTCGTCCGGCCATTCCTCACGCATGATGGCGGCGACACGTAGCGGCAGGCGCATCCGGTTATCGCGCGAACCGCCGAAGTCGTCGTTGCGGTTGTTGGCAAGCGGCGACAGGAACGAGTGCATCAGATACCCGTGGGCGCAGTGCAGTTCGGCGATATCGAAGCCGGCCTTGCGGGCACGGCGGAACGCCATGCGGAAGTCCTCAACCACGCCGTCAATGTCGGCGTGGCTCATCATGTGCGGCGCCGGCCATCCGTTGTCGAACGGCACGGTGCTTGAGGCGGCAATCGGCCACGGCCCTTCATCGCGCGCGGCGACGTCGGCGTCGCCCAGCGGCCCGCCGCCCTCCCACGGGCGTTGCGACGATCCCTTTCGTCCGCTGTGGGCGATCTGGATCGCCGCCTTGGCGCCGAACTGGTGGATGATTTCCGCCAGCTTGGTCAGGCCTTCCAGATGAGCGTCATCCCAAATCCCGAGACAGCCATGGGTGATCCGGCCCTGGGTGTTGACGGAGCTTTGTTCTACGAACACCAGGCCGGCACCGCCCGCCGCCAGCTTGCCGATATGCTGGACATGCCAGTCGGTGGCGTGGCCATCACGCGCCGAATAGGTTGCCATCGGCGAGACGACGACGCGATTTTTGAGTTCGAGATCGCGCAGCCGCAGCGGCGTGAACAGAAGCGGGGTTTCACTCATCGGATTGCCCTTCGGTGCTTCGGGTTACTTCTTGAGAAGCGAGCAGGCGCTGTCCTCGGGCGACACGAACGCATCCTTGCCGGGGATCACCTGGACCAGCTTTTCGTAATCCCACGCACCTTTCGACTCGGACGGGGATTTGACCTGCACGAGATACATGTCGTGGATCAACTGTCCGTCCTCGCGCAGAAATGCATTGCGGGCGAAGAAATCGTCGATCGGCATCTTCTTCATTTCAGCGATATCCTTCGGACCATCATCGGTGCCGGCCCGCTCGATCGCCTTGAGATAGTTCATGACGGCGGAATACAGGCCAGCCTGCACCATGGTCGGCCGCCGCTTGGTCTTGGCGAAGAACTTGTCGGCGAAGGCGCGGGTCTTGTCGTCGAGATCCCAATAGAATGCCGTGGTCAGCATCAGTCCCTGAGCGGATTTGAGGCCGATCGCATGAATATCACTGGTCTGCATCAGGAACGCCGCGACCTTCTGCTTGCCTTGAGTCAGACCGAACTCCTGAGCGTGGCGGATCGAGTTGGCCAGGTCACCGCCCGTGTTCGCGAAAGCGATAACGTCAGCCTTGGAGTTTTGCGCCTGAAGCAGGAACGACGAGAAGTCCATGTTGTTGAACGGATGGCGTACGTCGCCGATCACGGTACCACCGAGCTTCTCGACGGTTTTCGCGGCGTCATTGCGCAGTGCATGTCCGAACGCATAGTCGACCGTGACGAAATACCAGCTTTTGGAGCCTTCTTTTACCAACGCCCGTGCCGTGCTGTTGGCGAGCGCGTAGGTGTTATAGGTCCACTGCACCGAGTTCAGCGAGCAGTGCTTGCCGGTGAGGTCCGAGGAGCCCGCCGACGAAATCAGCATCGCCTTGTTCTTTTGCTTGGTCAGCTCAAGGACCGCGAGTGCGACCGCCGAATTGGCGAAATCGACAATGACGTCGACATTCTCGTTCTCGTACCAGCGCCGTGCGATCGCCGCGCCGACGTCGGCCTTGTTCTGGTGATCGGCATCGACCATCTCGATCGGTTTGCCGGCGACCTTACCGCCGAAATCCGCAATCGCCATGCGCACCGCTTCCACTGATCCCGGACCGGTGGCGTCGGCGTACGAACCGGACTGGTCGGTCAACACACCGATCTTGACGACGTTGTCGGAGATCTGGGCGTGCGCGGCCGGCGTGGCAAGCGGCGATAGAATTGCGGCGGTTGCCATGGCGGCGGCGTGCATTGCGAGTTTCATTATTGTCTCCCGTTATCTTTGTTTGAACTGCTGGTCTTGATCGCGTTGGTCTTGTGCCGCCGCAGATCGATGGTTTTCGCGTCCGGCAAAGGCGTCTTGTCCGGACCCAAAAGCGTGTGTTTCTGGATCTTGTTGGTGGCGGTGAGCGGGAGCGCGTCGACGAATGCCACCCAGGCCGGCAGCTTGAAGGACGCAAGGCGCTCGGCGCAGTGATTGAAAATACGTTCTGCGGCTTCGTCGGACGGCTGCACGCCGTCATTGGCGACGATGAACGCGACCACTTCTTCCTCGCGAACCGGATCGCGCGCGGCGACCACCGCCGCCTGTCTGACGAGAGACGATGCCGCGAGAACGCTCTCGACCTCGGCAGCGGAAATGTTCTCGCCGGCCCGGCGGATCATGTGCTTGAGCCGGTCGACAAACACGAAGGCACCGTCCTCATGTCGCCAGACGCTGTCGCCCGTGTGAAACCAGCCGTGCCGCCAGGCTTCTTCCGTCGCGGCCGGGTCTTTCAGATAACCCGAGAAAAACCCCTTGCGCGGAGTCTCTGCCGAATGGCGGACGCACAGTTCGCCGAGTGTCCCGGCGGGCACCTCCCGACCGTCGGGGCTCAGCGCGATCATCTCGAAGCCCGGCTCGCTGCGGCCGATGGTGTTGCTCTCAAGATGATACGGCTCGACCGTGTTGAAGCAGCTGCGGCCGGTTTCCGTCATGCCCCAGCCTTCGACGAATGGAATCCCGAACCGCTTGTGAGCTTTCCGACGCAGTTCCGGATTGGCGCCGACACCCATCGAGAAGCGCAGGGTGTGCATCGCCTCCTGCGGAGAGGGGGGCTGCTCCAGCAGGGCGGCGACGATGACGCCGAGATAATGAAGCACGCTGGCGCGGCAGGTCACGATATCCTGCCAGGCAAATCTGGCGTTGAACCGTTCCGGTAGAATGAGACATCCGCCGGTCAGCATCATCGCCATGGTGGTGAGCGTAAGCCCTGCCATGTGAAACAGCGGGAGAGGACTGTAGAGCCGCTCGGTGCCGGCATGATAGGTCGCTTCGCCGCCGCGGCTTGCATACCAGCGGCCGGTCGAAACCACATATTCGTTGGACAGGATGCAGCCCTTGGGCTGCGCAGTGGTGCCCGATGTGTAGAGCAGCGCGGCTTCACTCCGGCTGTGCGGGATGCCGTCGGCGGGTGGACGCGTGCGGGATGGCGGAATGTCCTGAACGCTGTCGCCGAGGTCGTCGCCGGTGACTTGAAGCAGCAGCGGGGAAGGGCTGGATTCTGCAATGGCCTTTTTCAATTCGGACTGGCCATGCAGTGCGACGATCAGGTCCGGCTCGGCATGCGAAATGAGATAGGCAATCTCGGCAGCGCGATAGGCGGGATTGATCGGAATGATCGACGCGCCGATGGCATTGAGCGCAAGCCAGTGGACAAGGAAGTCCGGCCTGTTTTCGAGCAGCAGGCAAACGCGATGGCCATGACCGTAACCCGCATCGTGGTAGCGCTCACGCAGGCTGCCGATCTTTTCGGCGATGTCTCCGTAGTTGAACTCGGCGCCGGCGGGGATGTAGGCGCGGTCAGGGCGCGGCGGAATACAGAGAAACGGCCTGCCTGGCATCGCGTCGGCGGTTGCCGCGAACGTGCTGAAAACCGTGTACATGACCGCGCGCAACTCCGCCTGTCCCATCACATTCCGTTTTTCCGGCCGATCCGTTTCCGGATCGAGGCCGCGTCGCTTACCCCGTCATCGGGCTGAACCGGCTGTGATGTCCTGGAGGCCGCACGGAAAGAAGCGATGACGGCCACGTTAGCGTGCGCTAAAGAACCGTGTCAAATTGACTATGAGTTTTTTACATACTCATATGTATTTTGAGGTGGTTTGGGTGATTTTCTTTACACCGCTGCCGCGCTATCGAATGAGCTGAAAGGAATACGCGATGAAGATGCATGTGCTGTCTGGCGGCCGCCTGAAAATGCGAAAGGCCACGTATTATCCCGATGCAGAACGCGGCGAGATGTTCGAGCTGCCGGTGTCGTGCATGCTGATGCGGCACGCACAGGGCAACGTGCTGTTCGACACCGGCTGCCATCCGTCGATCGTGGAAAATCCCGAAGCGCGCCTCGGCGTCATCGCCAAGTACATGATCCCGATCATGTCGCCCGGCGATCACGTGGTGAATGGTCTGAAGGCTGTCGGTCTCGGCCCCGATGACATCGACGTCGTAGTCTGCTCGCATCTCCACACCGATCATTGCGGCTGCAACGAATTCTTCAAGAAGGCGACGATCATCGTCCATGCCCGCGAACTGGAGGCCGCGAGTGCGCCTGACGCACTCAATCGCGGCTATATTTCTGCTGACTGGGATCATCCGATCCCGATGAAGGTGATCGACGGCGAGCACGATGTGTTCGGCGACGGCCGGATCACGCTGCTGCCGTTGCCCGGCCATTCCCCCGGACTGGTCGGCGCGCTGGTGAGGCTCGACAAGAGCGGCGAATTCCTGCTGCCGTCGGATGCGTTGAGCGTTCGCGCCAATCTCGACCAGAACACCGTGCCGAAGAACACCTGGAACGTGGACCTGTTCCTCAAGTCGATGGAGAAAATCCGGCGGATCGAGGCCGGCGGCGCTACGGTGATCGCGAGCCATGACGATGCGGAATGGAAAGCCTTGCGCAAGGGCGCTGACGCCTACGACTGAGGCGCCTCGAGGTGGGCGAATTTCGATGAACCAGCCCGTCGTGCAGGCTGGAACGAAGAAAAATCGAGATCATTGTCTCGGCGCGTGGCTCCCGCTGGCAGGTTCCATTCCCATGCGGTTTCGGTGATGATGTTCGCGCCACGCTTCGACCGGATAGCCGGTCCCGGTGCACCCGCCCAGACAAGAAGGCACTCCAGATGACAGCTTCGTTAAAACTCGTGACCTCATCCCTGAAACTGAAAGATCCGTCCTTGTTGCGCGATGCGTGTTATGTGGGTGGGGAGTGGGTTGCGGCGGACGGCGGCGGCACCATCAAGGTGGACAATCCGTCGACCGGTGAACTTGTCGGTACCGTTCCCAACATGGGGGCGTCCGAGACGCGGCGCGCGATCGAGCAGGCCAATGCGGCGCTGCCGGCATGGCGCGCCAGGATCGCCAAGGAGCGTTCGGCGATCCTGCGCAAATGGTTCGAACTGATCATGGCGAACCAGGAGGACCTTGCCGCGCTGATGACGGCGGAGCAGGGCAAGCCGCTGACCGAGAGCCGTGGCGAGATCGCCTATGCGGCGAGTTTCATCGAGTGGTTTGCCGAAGAGGGCAAGCGCATCTACGGCGACACCATACCGCCGTTCAGCGCCGACCGGC